>NZ_CP060495.1:85000-2535000 GCF_014334095.1 Novosphingopyxis iocasae | reverse complement strand
TGGAGCAGCAGCACGCCGTCTTCCGCGCCTTCGACCGATCCGGCCGGGAGAAAGCGGATCGTCTCCGGCGAATCGACATAGGCCTGCTGTTCGTTGTTCACCCAGAAATCCGGGCCGACCACGATCCATTTGCTGCGGTCCAGCGTGGGCGCATCGAAATCGTCTTCGAACAGAACCGCCCGCGGCGCGGCGGCGTCGGCGGCTGTCTGCGGCGCGATGTCGGAGAGCGCAGCGGGCTGACAGGACGCGAGCAGTCCGGAAAGGACGACGATAGCAAGAGCGCGTTTGGGCATGATCGATTCTCCCAGTTCAGTTCGCGGCGGACGGGCAAGATGCCGCGCCCACGTCAACAAGGCGCACGTCGAGCAGTGTCAGATCGAGCGCCGCCTTGCCCTCGATACGCATGGCATTGCCGACGGCGCGCAGATCGTCCGCAGAGCCCGCAAAGCAGCGCAGCGGAATTTGCCAGCTGGTTACCTCACCCGTTCGTGCATCGGTTAGCAGGGGCCCAAGGGGCACCGCCCGGTCGCCCAGGAACAGCTGCGTGTCGCCTGTGCCGGCGGCCTGCAGCACACCGGTGATTTCAAGCGCCTGCCCAGCGTCGAAACGCGCGGACAAGTCGGCCGGCGGCCCTTCGATCGCAACCTGGCCGGGCCCGGTCCAGACGAAGCGGCGGCCGTCCTCCTGTGCGCGGACATCGACCGCGCTGGCGGTGACCCGGCCTTCCGGACTACGCGCGGCGTTGCCTTCCACGAAACGCTTACCCCCCGCATCGCCGATGGAGATCGACCAGGGCGCCTGCACGCGGCCGGCGGCGAAGAAGCGGCCGATGTTGAGCGCCTGCGCCATGTCGATGCCCGAATCTTCGGATAGCGTTCCGACGCTGCCACCCGTGCTGTAATCCATCCCATAGCCGCGCGCGAACAGCGGGTCTGTGATCGGCGAGGCGGCGGAGGCGGGCCAGGCAAAGGGCAGACGCCCGGTGAAATTCTGTGGGGTCGCGCCATCGCGCCTAGCCACGATCACGTCGGCAATCCCGGCGCCTTGCGTGCCTGGAAGCCAGGCGGCGACGAAGGCGTCCGAGGCGTTGATCTCCGGGTTCGCGAACATCGGGCGGCCGGAAAGGAACAGCGACACGGTTTTCATTCCCTTCGCTTTCAGCCGCTTCAGCAGTGCAAGGTCGCGTGCGCCCGCGGGCTGATAATCCAATGTCGGCACGTCGCCCTGAAACTCGGCATAGGGCGTTTCGCCATAGACGGCGATCGCGACGTCCGCCGGGCCGTCATAGGAGCCGTCCGGCGAAAGGATCGCAGTACCGCCGGCCTCTTCTACCGCCTGCTTGATGCCTTCCCAGATGGTCTGGCCGTTGGGGAAATCCGCGCGCGTGACGTCAGTGCCCTGCCAGCTGACCGTCCAGCCGCCCGATTGCATAGCCATATCGTCCGCGCCGGGCCCGGTGACCAGCACCTTCGCGCCGGGCTTGATCGGGAGGACCGAACCTTCATTTTTGAGGAGCACCAGCGATTTGGCCACCGCCTCACGCGCCAGCGCCAGATGCTCCGGCGCGCCAACCGCGGCGTAATCGCGGCGGACCGGAGGATTCTGGTCCATCAGACCGAGCTTGTATTTCACGCGCAGGATACGGCGCACGGCATCGTCGATGCGGGCCATCGGGATGTCGCCGCTCACCGCGCGCTTCACCGTGTTGGCGTACAGATCCTTCCAGCTATCGGGCGCCATGAACATGTCGAGCCCGGCTTCGATTGCGCGCGGACAATCGGTGTTGGTGCAGCCTTCCACCTGCGCATGGCCGTTCCAATCCCCCACCACAAAGCCTTCGAAGCCCATGCGGTCTTTCAGGACGCTGGTTAGGAGGCTGGGATTGCCGTGATTCTTCACCCCGTTCCAGCTGGAGAAGCTGGCCATGACGGTCAGCGCTCCGGCGTCGATCGCGGCGGGGTAACCTTGCGAGTGGACGGAAATCAGCTCGCTTTCCGGGATCACCGCATCGCCCTGATCCTTGCCGCCCTGGGTGCCGCCATCGGCCAGGAAGTGCTTGGCGGTAGCCGCGACATGTTTCGAGCCGATCGGGCGGCCGCTGACGAGATTACCCTGCAACCCTTCCACCATCGCCCCCGCATAGGCGGCGACGAGGGCGGGATCGGAGGAATAGCCTTCATAAGTGCGGCCCCAGCGCGGGTCTTGCGGAACGGCCAGCGTGGGCGCGAAGGTCCATTCGATACCGCTGCCCGCAATTTCGGCGGCGGTAGCCGCGCCGATGCGGCGGATCATCGCCGGATCATGCGCCGCGCCAAGGCCGATATTGTGCGGAAAAACCGTGGCGCCGGGGATGTTGTTATGGCCATGAACGGCATCGACGCCGAAGATGATCGGAATGGCGACGCCATTGGCCGCAGGCCGTTCCGAGACATCGCGGAAGGCCCGCACCAGCTTGTCCCATTCCGCCGCGCTCGCTCGCTCATTGCCATAGGGCCCGCTATTGCCGCCCGCCAGGATCGAGCCGAGCGGATAGGTGGCGAGATCTTCCGGTTCGATAGTGCTGATATCCGCCTGCACCAGTTGGCCGACCTTCTGCTCCAGGCTCATCCGCGCGATCAGCGCATCGATCGCGCTCTCGGTGGCCGGATCGGTGATCGCAGCCGGGCTGTGCGCTTCGGGCCAACGTTCCGGATGGGCGGTGGCGTCTGCCGGCAGGGCAATGCCCGCTCCGGCGCCGGGCATGGCCGCGGGCATGGTGCAAGCCGTGGCTGCCGTCAGCAGCAGGGGCGCAGTCCATCGCAAGTTCATTACTCTCCACTCCTCTTGCGCCCGCTTGGCGCGGGCCTTGTTCGATCGAAGCGGCAAGCGCTCCAGGGGATCAGTTCGGCGGCGGCGGCGCGGTCGATTCGCGCGCGATCAGATCGCCCGAGACGCGGATCGCTTCCTCCGGCCCTTCACCGGTGCGCTTCATGGCGATGATCAGTTCGACCGCGCGCGACACCGTATCGGCGATCGGCTGGTCCACGGCGGTGATGCTGGGATTGGCGTAACGAATGGCCGGGCTGTTATCGAAGCTGATGACCGAAAGCGCGCGCGGCACCTCCAGCCCCATCTCCTTGGCGACATCGAGCGTCGCCAAGGCCATCTGATCGCTGCTGGCGATGATGGCGGTGGGGCGTTCGTCACGGCTCAGGAGCGCGCGTGCGCCCACCAGTCCGCTTGCATGGCTGAAATCGCCCTGTGCGAGCAGGCCGTCAACCGGAAGGCCGCTCTCCCTCATCACATCCTTCCAACCGTCTGCGCGGCGCTGGCTGAGACTGTATTCTTGCGCGCCGGCGATGAAGCCGATCCGGCGATGGCCGAGATCGACGAGCATTTGCGTGGCGCGGCGGGCGGAGCCTTCATCGTCCATCGTGATCGGAATGCCGGGGCCCGGCGCGCGCGATCCGATCCGCGCGAAGGGCACGCCCTGTTTTTCGAGAAACGCGATGATGACCGGGTCTTCCGAATGCGGCGGCGTCAACAGCACACCGTCCGGCTGCAGCGCAGCGAACGCCCCCGCCAGCTCCCGCTCCACATGATGCGTGCGCGTGTCGATCAGTTCGACGATCAGCCGATAGCCATGTTCCGCGCATTTCAGCATGCCGCCGAGCAGCATCTGCCCGACCCAGTCCGAACCCTGGCGCGCGCTCCATTCGGCAATGGTGCGTTCGCGGTCGTTCAGCGCCAGGATAAGATAGCTGCGCGATCCGCTCATCCGCTGCGCGGCGATGGACGGCACATAACCCAGCTTGTCGATCGCGCCCTGCACCTTCTCCTTCATGGCCGGGCGGACATTGGGCTCATGATTGATGACGCGGCTGACGGTCTGGAGCGACACCCCGGCTTCCGCCGCGACATGCTTGATCGTCACCGCCTGTCGTCTGCGGGCCATGTCGATATCTTCCCCAACCGTGCGAGCGAGCGTCACGCCTATCGCGCGCCGCCCCGCGATGCCAGACCGGCGCGCGGAGCGGCGAAGCGACGGGCCTCAGAAATCGAAGCGGGCGATCAGCGTGTAACGGCGATCATTGCGGAAGGCCGAGCGCGTGACGCGGGTGCCGTCGAAATCGATCACCTGCGAGGTGCGCGTGATTTCATCGAGCAGGTTCACGCCCTGCACACCGATCTTGATGTCGTCGGTCAGCGAATAGAAGATCGACGCATCGAGCTGCCCCGTCGCTTCGCCGTAGATCGGCGAGAACGGGAAGATCACATCGCGCGGCGTCTGCAGATATTCGGAGCGCCAGTTATAGGCTGCGCGCGCCGAAAGCGGGCCCTTTTCGTAAAATACCGTGGCGTTCACGGTGTGGTTCGACACCCCGGCCAGCGGCACGAAGGATGCGAACAGGCTGCGATTGCCGTCGAGATCGGGGTTCGTGAAATCGCCCGCATCGACATAGGTATAGGTCAGCTGCGTACCGAGACCGCTGAGCAAGCCCGGCAGGAAATCGAAGGTGTGCTGATAGGCCACCTCGACGCCCTTCAGGATGCCGCCGCTGGTGTTGTCCGGCCCGTCGATGCGAACATCGAACGGAACACCGTCCGGGGTCGTAAAGCTACGGATGGTGGCACCGCCATTCACGATGCCGGACAGGTCCTTTAGGAAGGCGGATACGGTGAGCGAGCCGACGGCGCTGAAATAATATTCGACCGAAAGATCGTAATTCCAGCTTTCCGTCGCGGTAAGGAGACGGTTGCCGGTGCCCAGCGAGAACAGCGGACCGGTTTCCAGCGTGCCTTCCTGGCGGAGCGTGTTGGTGTTGTCACCGATCACACCGCCTGTGCGGTAAAGTGCGAGATCAGGGCGGAAGATGCCTTTAGAGACGCCAACCCGGAACAGCAGCCCTCCGCCGACATCCAACTTCGCATTGAAGCTCGGCAGCCAGTAATCGAAGGTGCCCGCAGCCGAGTCGTTTAGATTTGGATTGTCAAAGACCGCCGCGAATTGTGCCTGACGCGCGGGGGATAGCAGACAGAAGCCGGGAATACCGCCCGGTGTTCCCGACAGACCCGAGCAGGTTGCCGCAAAATCGATCTCTCCGGTCGGGGTTTTCTGGAAACCCTGAGACGATGGAAAGCCAATCGAGCCGCCAGAGTTGACGCTGGTACGGACGTAGCGCACGCCGACATTGCCCTGCAGGTTCCAGCCATTGCCGAACAGATCGTCCGAGCCGAAGTCGAGGCGAGTGTAAGCAGCAAAGGTGCTCTCATCGACGTTTGAAATTTCACCCGGACGATAGGGCGTTCCCGGGACCAGCCCATCGCGGGCGTAGATCGGAATCCACGGATTGGGCGTCTGCGAGGTTGCGTTGATATCGCGCGCCTGCTCTTCGGTCAGGCCGCTGAGATATTCGTCGACCAGATTATCGCCACCGAAGAAATAGGCCGATCCGTCGCCTGCGGGCGTCGGCACCTTGCCGCGCTGGAAATCGACGAAGGGGTTGCGCAACTCTGATGCGGGATAGTCGTTCGCATAAACGGCACCGCCGCCCGTCCAGGGCGCGGACAGGTTGCCCCAGTTGGAGAAGTTGGTGTTGCGCGTCACGCGGTTGCGGTCCGCCCAGCGCGCGCCGAAGCGGATGGTCTTGAAGAAAGAGCCACCGCCATCGGCGATGTCGTAATCGACATCGGCACGCATGCTCCACAGGTCGCCCTCGTTGCGCACCTGATTGTCGATCAGGAACCAGTAGAAGCTCCGGTTCGGATCGCTGAAGTAGGATGCGGGCGAATCGGACGTGCCCGGCTGCAGGAACTGCACCACTGGAACCTTGTCGCTATTGTCGAGGAAAATGTCCGAAGACGTCTGCATCGCACCGATCAGGCCGTTTTCCTGACGATCCGAATTGATGTGTTGCACCTCCAGATTGAAGTGCAGACGATCGGTCGGGTACAGCTGCAGATCGACCGAGAAGTCTTCCGTCTTCGCATCGTCCTCCCGCTGGAAACGGAGCGCTTCGGTCGGGATGCCGCCGCCCTGCGTCAGCGTGCCGGACTGGAAGATGCCGTTCTGATCAAAGGTAAAGCTGGTGCCCGCGGCGGGGACCGGGAACAGATTGTCGTCGTTGACGAGTGCGAGCAGCGAATATTCGTCGATCGTCGCTTCGGTCTTCGCCCGCAGATATTCTACTGTCAAAAGCGCGCGGCTGTCCGGGCTTTCCCATTGACCGATGGCTGAGATGGCGTTGCGGTCACGCTCCAGATCGGTGGTGCGCACGCCCGCCCCCTTGGGGACGACGACCGATCCGGCCGGCGGGAAGTTGTCCGGACCGAACAGCGGATCACCGCTGAACCCACCCGAACCCACGGGCCGCACACGGATGCAGGGCGCATCGAGGCTCGGCGCGCGGTAGCAGGGGTCGGTCACCTGAGAAGCGTCAGTGCGCGTCTTCAGCTTTGACTGCGCATAGCCGACCTGAAGCCCGAAGGTGCCGATCTCGGTCTCGAAGCTGTGGGCGCCGAGGATCGAGAAACCGGGCGACCATTCCTTGGCGAAATCGCCGTAATTGGCCTCGATCGTGCCGGCGATGCGCGATCCGCGCGTGTCCAGCGGCTTGCGCGTCACCAGATTGACCGTGCCGGAAATACCGCCCTCGATCATGTCGGCGGTGTTGTTCTTGAACACCTCGACCCGGCCCAGCAGCTCGGGCGAAACGTCGTTGAAACTGAGCGTGCGGCCGCCATTGGCGGAAAAGATGTCGCGCCCGTTCAGTTCGGACCGCACGAAGGGCAGACCGCGGATGATGACGCCCGACCCCTCGACCGAGAAGCGATCGGGATCGTCGCGTTGTTCAAAACGGCTGATGTTGACGCCGGGCACGCGCTGCAGCGCCTCGGCCACCGAACGGTCGGGAAGCGCGCCGATATCCTCTGCGGTGATGACGTCGACGAAGGTGTCGGCATCGCGCTTCAGGCTCTGCGCGCTACTGAGCGAGGCGCGAAAGCCGCTGACGACGATGGTGTTGTCATCGGTAACGGTGCCGGCAAGATCGTCGCTCGGGCGCTCGATTTCACCATCGGCATCCAGATCGACCGGATCCTCACGCGTCGTATCCTGCGCGTGAACGCCGGTTGCCGCGAGAATCGCGAGCGTGGACGCACCGCCCCAGTGAAGGACGCGACGTGCAAAACGAACATGATGATGCTTGGCGGCCATAGAACCGATCCCCTCCTCTGATGTCGCCCCGAATCGGAGCCAGCCCGTAACCGGGCCTTGTCGTGGAGGATGGACTAACGCCGATTGTGATCGTTCACAACCACGGAAATGAACGTTCACAATTTGGGCGCCACCTGTTACTCGCTTGCAACAGAACGTCGCAGGGCAGAAAGTCCGGCGCGCGCAAAAACGGGAGAGATCATGAGCGTCCAGACAATCGTCATCGTCGGCGGCGGCACGGCGGGCTGGATGACCGCTGCGGCCTTGTCCAAGCTCGTGAAGCCGCGCGGGCTTTCGGTGACGCTGGTCGAATCGGAGCAGATCGGCACGGTGGGCGTGGGCGAGGCGACGATCCCCCCCTTCGTCGATTTCAACCAGCTGATCGGCGTGGACGAGGCCGAGATGCTGGCCGCCGCCAAGGGCAGCTTCAAACTGGGCATTCAGTTCGTAAACTGGGGCAAGATCGGCGACAGCTATCTGCACCCGTTCGGCAATTATGGCTATGAAGTCGACGGCGTTTCCTTCCACAATGTGTGGATGCGCATGCGCGCCGCCGGGGACCAGCGACCGCTGGCTTATTTCAGCCCGGAGACCATGGCCGCGCAGTTCGGTCGCTTCGCCAAGACCGACGGGGACGAGCGCGGCGATCTGCCGCCGATCAACTATGCCTATCATCTCGACGCCGGTCTTTACGCGCGCTTCCTGCGACAATTGGCGGAAAGTCGCGGCGTGATCCGGCGCGAGGGCAAGGTGGCGGATGTTCAGCTGAACGGCGAGAACGGCCATGTCCGCTCGGTCACGCTGGAAGACGGCAGCGTGCTGGAAGGCGATCTGTTCGTCGATTGCTCGGGCTTTCGCGGCCTACTGATCGAGCAGGTGTTGGAAACGGGTTATGAGGACTGGACTCACTGGCTGCCCTGCGATCGGGCTGTGGCGATCCCCTCCTCAGGCGGTGGAAAGCTGCCGCCTTATACCAAGGCGACCGCCTGGAAAGCGGGCTGGCAATGGCAGGTGCCGCTGCAGCACCGCAACGGCAACGGCCATGTCTATTGTTCGGCCCATATGTCGGACGACGAAGCGCTATCGATCCTGACCGACAATATCGAGGGCGAGGCGCTGGCCGAGCCCAATTTCCTGCGCTTCACCACCGGACGGCGGAAGAAATTCTGGAACCGGAATGTGGTGGCGCTGGGCCTCTCCGCCGGGTTCATGGAGCCGCTGGAATCGACCTCGATCCACCTGATCAACACCGGCATATCGAAGCTGATTGCGCTGCTCTCGCTCGACGACATCTCGCCGATGCAGGAGCAGGCGTTCAACCGGCTGACGGCCAAGGAATATGCGCGCATCCGCGATTTCCTCATTCTGCATTATTACGCCACCAGCCGCGACGACAGCGACTTCTGGAATTATTGCCGCACCATGAGCGTGCCGGACAGCCTGACCGAGAAGATCGAGCTGTTCCGCCTGAACGGCCAGATCTTCCGCGAGGAGGATGAACTGTTCGCCCAGACCAGCTGGATTGCGGTTATGATGGGGCAAGGCATCATGCCGATGGGCTACAGCCCGATGGCGGACGCGCTGGACGATCCGGGCCTGCCTGCCGAGATCGACGGTATCGATCAGTCGATCCGTTACCGGGTCGGCCAGATGCCCGAACACCGCGCTTATGTGGATGCCTTTTGCAAAAATGCGCGTGCGGCCTGAGCTGCCACTGGCCCAACCCGCCCCGCCCCGGTAGGCAGGCGCGATGACCGAAACCGCGCCGCGCGATCCCAAAGACATTCTCCATTCCATCTTCGGCTTTTCCGGCTTTCGCGGACGGCAGGAGGAGGTGGTCGAACGGATCATGCGCGGGGACAATACGCTCGCGGTGATGCCGACGGGCGCGGGCAAATCGCTTTGCTATCAAGTGCCAGCCGTGGCGCGCCGGGGCACCTGCATCGTCGTCTCCCCGCTCATCGCGCTGATGCACGATCAAATGCGCAGCGCGGACGCGGTCGGCATCAAGGCGGCAACGCTCACCTCGGTCGACGAAAACCAGGCCGAAACGATGCGGCGTTTCCGAGCGGGCGATCTCGATCTGCTCTATGTTGCGCCGGAACGCGCCACCAATCCGTTGTTCCAAGACATGCTGTCGGCCACCGATCTGTCGCTGTTCGCGATCGACGAGGCGCATTGCGTTTCCGAATGGGGCCATGATTTCCGCCCCGATTACCGCCTGCTGCGCCCGATGCTCGATCGGTTCGAGCATGTGCCCCGCCTCGCCCTCACCGCCACCGCAGACAAGGCAACGCGCGAGGACATTCTGGTCCAGCTCGGCATTCCGCAGGACGGCCTGATCCTGGCGGGATTCGATCGTCCCAATATCCGCTACGCGATCAGCCCCAAGACCAACGTCACGAAGCAGATCACCGAATTCGTGCGCGAGACGCCGGGCGCGGGCATTGTCTACTGCACCAGCCGCGCGGCGACCGAGAAGCTTGCCGAAAAACTGGAAGCGACGGGCCGTCCCACGCGCGCTTATCATGCCGGGCTGCCGCCTGCCGAACGCGCCGCGGCGCAGGCAGAATTCGTCGCGTCCGAAGATATGGTGATGTGCGCCACCATCGCTTTTGGCATGGGCATCGATAAGCCGGATGTGCGCTTCGTGGCCCATGCCGGCCTGCCCAAATCGGTGGAGGCCTATTATCAGGAAACCGGCCGTGCAGGCCGCGACGGCGATCCGGCGGCGGCGCACATGTTTTGGGGAGCGAACGATTTCGCCACCGCCCGCCAGCGCCTCGGCGAGGTCGAGGAAGCACGGCGCGAGGGAGAGCGGACCCGGCTCAACGCGCTCGCTGCCCTGGTGGAAACGCCCGGCTGCCGCCGCGCGGTGCTGCTGCGCCATTTCGGCGAGGACCCGCCTGCGCAATGCGGCAACTGTGACAACTGCATCGATCCGCCCGACACGCGGGAAGTGACGGAACTGGCGCAAAAGCTGCTCTCCGCCGTCTACCGGACCGGGCAGAGCTTCGGCGTCGGCCATATCGAGGCGGTGCTGGTGGGATCGCAGAGCGAAAAGGTGCTCGAACGCGGGCATCACGCCCTGTCGGTACACGGGATCGTAGAGGGTGAGGAGACGCGGCTGATCAAACCGTTGGCCCGTCATCTTCAGGCGTTCGAGGCGCTGCTGCCGACAGAGCATGGCGGCCTGCGCCTGGGCCCCGGAGCCAAGCGCATCCTGAAGGGGCAGGAAGAGGTCCGCATGGTCGAGCCGCCCGAACGCACGCGCGGCGGCCGTGGGCAGGGCGCCGCGGCGAACCCCACCGGCGATCCGCTGTTCGAGGCATTGCGGGCGGAGCGTAAGCGCATCGCCGCCGAACAGGGCATCCCCCCTTATGTGGTCTTCCACGATTCGGTGCTGCGGGAGTTCGCCGCGCAGCGCCCGCAATCGGCGGTCGAGCTGGGCAAGATCAGCGGTGTCGGCGCCAAGAAACTGATCGCGTTCGGCGATGCCTTTCTGGATGTGATCCGGCAGTACTGAATCCGCCCCTCGACTTCGCTTGGGGGCAGGCGTTAGGGTGCGCGAAATTCAGCCGGAGGCCCCATGAACATTCGCCAGATCAATTCCACCGTCTACGCCGCGCCGCAGATCGTGCCGGAGGATGTGGCAGAGGCCAAGGCGATAGGCGTGAAGCTCATCATCAACAACCGCCCCGAGGGGGAGGAAATCGGCCAGCCGGACGGCGCGGAGATCGAAGCGGCGGCCAAGGCGGCGGGGCTCCATTACATCGCGATCCCCGTTACCCATGCTGGCTTCAGCACGCCGCAGGTCGATGCGATGCGCGCCGCGCTGGACGAGAATGAAGGCGGCAAGACGCTGGCCTTCTGCCGCAGCGGCACGCGTTCCACCCTCCTTTGGGCGCTTGCCGAGGCGAAGGACGGCAAGGACCCGGACGATATTGCAGAAGCCGCCGCCGCCGCGGGTTATGACGTCGCGCCCGTGCGCATGCTGCTGGACGCTTTCGCCAAGGCGAACTGAACGGCTTCCCATGAACCTTCCGATGATCCTCGGTTCGATCGGCGCCATCGCGGTGGTGGTGCTGATCGTGCGCGGGGTGCGGTTTCAGGCGAAGAAGCTGGGGCCGGATGAGGCGGAGCACTATTCGGAAGAGATGGTGTCCGGCTTCACCGCCATAGAGGCTGCGACATGTCAGAACCGGCAGTCCGCGCTCGTGCTGGGCGATGACGGACGCATCGTCCTTCTGAAACGCGTCGGCGGGCGGTTTGCGGCGCGCGCGCTAAAACCCCCGATCCGCTGCGAACGGCCCGAGCCGAACCGGTTGGTCATCGACAGCGCCGAGCGGCATTTCGGCAAGATCGAGGTCTGCATCGACGATGCCGAGACATGGCAGCAACGCCTGCGCGGGGGCGACAGCGCGGAACCATGAGCGATCTGCCCGATCCGGTCACCCTCGCCATTCCCGGCTTCATCCTGCTGATGATCGCCGAAATCGTGATCATGCGTCGGCGCGGCAGCGATGCCTATGAAACGCGCGATACCGCCACATCGCTGATGCTGGGCTTCGGCAGCACTCTCGCCGGTCTGCTGTCCGCCGGGCTGATTTATGCGATGGCGGACGCGGCCCACGCCTTCGGAGCCGATACGCTGCGCCTGCCGCAATTCGGCTTCGCCTGGTGGGTCTGGCCGCTCTGTTTCGTGGCTGACGATTTTGCCTATTATCTGTTCCACCGCTCCGCGCATCGCGTGCGCTGGTTCTGGGCGGCGCATGTCGTCCACCATTCCAGCCAGCACTATAATCTCTCGACAGCGCTCAGGCAGACCTGGACCGGCTTCTTCGCGCTGGCCTTCATCTTCCGCCTGCCACTGTTCCTGGTCTTCCCGCCTGCCATGGTCTTCTTCTGCGCGGGCCTGAACCTCGTCTATCAGTTCTGGATTCATACCGAGGCGGTGCGCCGGATGCCGCGCTGGTTCGAGGCGGTGATGAACACGCCGAGCCATCACCGCGTCCACCATGGCACCAATGCGCGCTATCTGGACCGCAATTATGCCGGCGTTTTCATTGTCTGGGACAGGCTGCTCGGTACGTTCGAGGCCGAGCGGGACGATGAACGCATCCATTACGGCCTCGTCCACAATCTCGGCAGCTTCAATCTGCTTTGGGCCGCATTTCACGAATGGGCCGGTATCATGCGCGACATCTGGCACGCGCCCTGGCGCCATAAGCTCGGCTATCTCTGGCGCGAACCCGGCTGGAGCCACGACGGCAGCCGCGAAACTAGCGCGACCATCCGCGCCCGCTGGGAGGATGCACGCGCGAAGAAGGCGGTCGACCAAGCGCCGGAGAGCCGGTAGCCTTCATCAACACGGACCGGGCGCACTAAGCGCCGGCGGAGAGGATCGGAAAGCTCATGCAGGAATTTGATGTCATCGTGGTCGGCGGCGGATCGGCCGGAAGCGCCGTTGCGGGACGCCTCAGCGAAGACCCCGCGCGCAGCGTCTGCCTGATCGAGGCGGGCGGCACCAATGACGATTGGCGCGTGAAGACACCGGGCATGATGCCCTTCCTGCCCGACAACACCAATTGGCATTATTCGACGATCCCGCAAAAGGGCCTCAATGGCCGCATGGGCCATCAGCCGCGCGGACGCGGGATGGGCGGCTCCTCCGCGATCAACGCCATGCTCTATATCCGCGGCAATTCCTGGGATTATGACAATTGGGCCGCCATGGGCTGCACCGGCTGGGCCTATGAAGACGTGCTGCCCTATTTCAAACGCAGCGAATCGAACGAGCGCGGCGGCAATGCCTTCCATGGCGGCGACGGGCCGCTGTCGGTTTCCGATCAGCATTCGGTGAACCCTGGCAGCAAGGCGTTCGTGGAAAGCGCGGCCCGGCTTCAGATGCCGCTGAACGAGGATTTCAATGGCGCGCGCCAGGCCGGCTTCGGCATCTACCAGACCACTACCAAGGGCGGCGAACGCTGGACGGCCTCCCGCGCCTATATCGATCCGGTGCGTTCGCGCGAAAACCTCCACGTCCTGACCGGAGCGCTAACCGAAAAACTGATCGTGGAGAACGGCCGCGTTACCGGCGTGCGCATCCAGCGCGGCGGCGAGACGCAAACCTTGCGCGCGCGCGGCGCGGTCGTGCTGTCCGCAGGCGCGTTCGGCAGCCCGCATATTTTGCAGCTGTCGGGCATCGGACCCGCAGAGCACCTGCGCTATCACAGCATCGATGTGGTGCTCGACAAGCCGTCGGTGGGCGAAAATCTGCAGGACCATATCGATTATGTGGCAAGCTTCGAGACGCGCTCGCGCGATTTCATCGGCGATTCGCTGACAGGGACGCTGAAGATGGCCCGCGCCATGGTGGAGCATCGCCTGCGCCGCACCGGCATCATGACCACGCCCTATGCCGAGGCCGGCGGCTTCTGGTCCGCCGATTCGGATGCCCCTGCCCCGCAGATCCAATATCATTTCGTCCCGGCGATGCTGGAAGATCACGGGCGTGAAAAGGTGAAGGGCCACGGATTTTCCTGCCATGCCTGCGTGCTGCGGCCTGAGAGCAAAGGCTCGGTTCGCCTCAAATCGAACGAGCCGGGCGATATGCCCGCCATCGATCCCGCTTTCCTTGAGGACGATCGCGACATCGCATTGCTGCGCGCAGGCGTGCGGCAAATGTACCGCATTTTCGAGACCACGCCGCTGGCCGAATATCAGATGCGCGATCGCCATCCGGTCGATCTCGATGACGACGACGCGCTGGACGAAATGCTGCGCGACCGCTCCGATACCGTCTACCACCCCGTCGGCAGCTGCGCGATGGGGCCGGACGACGCCGATGTGCTGACCCCACGCCTGAAGTTTCGCGGCCTCGAAGGGCTCTACATCGCCGACGCGTCGGTGATGCCGAAGATCGTCAGCGGCAACACCAACGCCCCCTCGATCATGATCGGTGAGCGCTGCGCGGACTTCCTGCGCGAGGATCTGCGCGGCTGAACCGATCAGACCTTGGCCCCTTCGATCGGCTGCGGCCTGCCCTCCCGGTCCACCGCGACCATGGTGAAGCGAGACGTGGCGGCGTGGCGGCGCTCGCCCGTAAGCAGGTTCTCGGCGAGCAGATCGACCCCGATCAGAATGGAACTGCGGCCGACCTCAAGGGGACGCGCCGCCAGCTCTACCATCTCGCCGGACCGGATTTGCGACGCGAAATCGATCCGGTCCGACGATGCCATGACGATGCTGGCCCGCGCACGGCGCGTCGCGGCGACGAAGGCCGCCTTGCCCATCATCTTGAGCGCATCGCCGCCATAGAGCGTGCCGTAATGGCTGGTCTGCTGCGGGAAGACGATGTCGACCATTCGCAGCGTCCCCTCGTCGACCGGGGCTGGGTCCTCGGGCAACGGCGGCAGGGGGAGCCTGCTATCCTCGCCTTTCATCGCCACCAGCGTGAAATGCCCGCGCGTGCACAGCCGCCGCTCGGCCGAGATCGGATCTTCGGCCACCAGCTCGACCGTTACGCCGAGCGAGCTTGTCCCGACGCGAACCACCCGGGCGCTCGCTTCGATCAGTTCGCCGATCCGCGCGGGAGCGGCGAAATCGATCTTTTCCGACGACGCGGTGACGAAAGGGGCCCGCCCGTGACGCGAGGCGGCGAGGAACGCGACCTTGTCCATATGCGCCAGTGCCACGCCGCCGAACAGCGTGCCGTGATGGTTGGCATCGGACGGAAAGATGGTGTCGATCAAGCGGATGACGTCGCCGCCGGTGTGTTCGCGATCGGCCATCGGCGGACAGCCGGGCGTTGTGGTGGTAAGGGTCATTCTTTCTTCATCCCCGAAGATGGCGGGCGGGGATGGGCCGGGCACCGGGCGCCGACGCGGCCATCGGCCAAAGGACCGAGGCTCGCACATGACGCACAAGCGACCAGACCGGACACCCCGCCGGTGGACGTTATGGCGTCGAAGGCAGGTCTCCTGGCTCACGGGTCGACACGGACGGTCCGTCTTCCCGGCGGACGATACCGCCAGTGACATCAATGGACCGCCGCTAACCGCTTACAGTTGCGGGGGCAGCGCCGGTTTTGCACCGGCTTCCCGTCTTAGCTCCGGCGCGACCACAGGGCCGACCGAAGAACCTTGACCATTTCGCTGTCGGCCATGCGGCCCGTCGCCGTCAAGGCTATGGAGATATGTTCCGCCGACGCCCCTTGCACCCGATCCGACTGCGCAAACGCGCGTTCGGTCAGAGCAACCGGATCAGCTTGTTCCGGCTCGTCGTGCCGCGGACCAGTTCCAGCGTCGAAGCGGAGCGCCCGAGCGCTTTGGCGAGCAATTTCAGAACGGCCCGATTGGCTTTGCCGTCCTCGGGCGGCGCGGTGGTTCGCACGGCCAAAACGCCGCCTTCCGCAGGCAATATGATCGCGTCGGCAGAAGCCCCGGGCGAGACGCGTATTTCCAATCCACCCTCGGCGTCGACCAGTGCGAGGATATCCCCCTTCGGCGGCATGGAGGGTTTCGGGCGGGCCATCAGCTTTTGCAAATGAATGCGAAGGGGATAAGCTCCTCGGCGCCTTCGTGGCGGCCGCATGTCCCGCCCGGACTCCGCGAATCGCGAGCCCGGGCGAGCATGACTACATTGCCATCGTTCGGCTGGTTAGAATTCGGACCAGTCGTCCTCATCGACCGCCAGCGCGGTGTTGCCCACGACCTGCGGCGCGGCAGCGGCGGGACGACGCGTCTGAAACTGCTGCTGAGGCTGAGACTGAGCCTTGTTTGCCGCCACCGGCAGGGCCCGCACATTGGCACCGTTCTTCTGCACCCGGAAGCGGCCGATCTGCTGCGACATATTCTGCACTTCTTCGGCAAGGCTGCGTGCCGCCGCCGTGGCCTGCTCCACCATGGCCGCGTTCTGCTGGGTGACGCCGTCCATTTCGCCGACGGCGGTGTTGATCTGCCGCAGACCGGTGGACTGCTGATCGGCGGCATCCGCGATTTCGGAGACGAGCCCGTCGACCTCGGCAATGCGCGCGATGATCGTTTCGAGCGCCTTGCCGGTCTCGCCGACCAGTTCCACGCCGTTTTCGACCTGGCTCGAGGACGCCGTGATCCGCGCCTTCACATCGGTCGCGGCCGCGGCCGACCGCTGGGCGAGCGCGCGCACTTCCGAGGCGACAACCGCAAAGCCCTGTCCGGCATCGCCCGCCCGCGCCGCTTCCACGCCCGCATTGAGCGCCAGCAAATTGGTCTGGAACGCGATGCCGTCGATCACCGAGATGATTTCGACGATCTCGTTCGATGTGCGTTCGATGCTGCCCATCGCCTCCACTGCACTGCGCACCGTCTCGCCGGAGCGTTCCGCTTCGTCTCGCGCGGTGCGCACGGCGCTGTTCGCGCTTTTCGATTTGGCCGCCGTGCTCGCGACGGTGCCGGTGATTTGCTCCAACGCCGCGGCGGTTTCTTCGAGCGATGCGGCCTGCTGCTCCGTCCGCAGCGAAAGATCGTCCGACGCCTGACGGATATCGCTGGCTCCGTCATTGATGCCGGTGGCTGCAAGCGTCAATTGAGACAAGGTGGTCCGCAGCGCTTCCGCCGTTTCGTTGAAGTCGGTCTTCAACTTTTCATAGGCTTCGGGAAAGTCGCCTTCCAGCTGATAGGTCAGATCGCCGCTCGCCAAGGCGGAAAGCCCCTCGCCAAGTGTTTCGGTGGCGTGTGACGCGGCAAGAGCTTTCTCCTGTTCTGCGTGGACCACTGCTTGACGGAAGGTTTCCACCGATCGTGCGATATCGCCGATCTCGTCCTGCTGATCGAGATGCGGAACCTGTGCGCTGCCCTTTTGCGCGGCCAGTCCGCGGATCGTATCGGCGAGCGCACGAACGGGAGCGATAACCTTGGAGGAGACGATCGAGAGCGAGATGACGAAAACGAGCAGCGCCAGCGCCACCAGGCCGATCGTCACATTCCGGCTCAGCAGAGCCGTCGCCGACGCGCCAGCGGCTGTCTTTTCTGCGTTTGCGATCTGCAGCGTAACCAGATCGCCCACCGTGCCGGACACCGGATCGATGCTCTGATACAATTTGTTTTCAACAAAGGAATCCAGCGCCTCCCTGTCTCCGCGCCGCAAGATCTGTTCGAGCTCCGCCACATTTGCGTCGGCCACGCGCATTTCGGCTTCGGCCTCTTCTGCGAGAAGCGCTTCTTCCCCTTCGATCTTGGTGGCCTTGTATCGGCGCCAGTTCGCATCGATCGCCTTGGCGCCAGCGCTTACGGTTTGGGCGGCTTCGGCAAAGCTGATCGTGCCGGCGTGGGCCTTGTGCGACGCATCGACGATATCGACCGCATATTTGTCGCCCACAATCTTCAGGTCGCTCATCGGTTCAACCTGATCCTTGAGGATCGATTGAAGCGCCACGCGTCCGTGGTTCATCTGCCAAAGCGACAGCACCGAAACGAACGTCGTAGCCATCGCCAGCGCAGCAAGACATGCGAAAAGCTTCTTCTTTAAAGTCATGGGATCTCCCTGAGAATCCGGGGGCTGATTCTTCAATTCGATCCGCATAGTTGCGCGGGCGTTAAGGTTATCCTTACAGGCCTGCTTCGCCATCCCGCCCATGCGCGCCGGACAGAGACTGCGCACTATAAGACGCGTCGCCCGGCGAATGCGGCCACGAGCAAGGTAGACGCAGAAGCGCCACGTACCAACGATGTTCGGAAAAACTGGAGCGGGCGAAGGGATTCGAACCCTCGACCCCAACCTTGGCAAGGTTGTGCTCTACCCCTGAGCTACGCCCGCTCTGGCGGCCGGAAGCGATACTTTCCGGCGGGTGGAGGCGGGCTGTTAGCAGCGCTTCGGACAGCCTGCAAGCCCTTTAGCCGTGAAATCGAACATCGGTTGCACTCAGACCCCGGGGGCTTGGCAAGCGCCCGTCGGTTCCCACATGATGCAGGAAGCACGCACCGCCATGCCGGTGCCCTGGAAATGAGCTGAAGAGGAAAGAGCGATTATGGCGAGCGCCGCGCTGACCACCGAAGAACAGAAGGCCGTGGACCAGTTCAGGAACGATGTGGTCGAGCCGTCGATGACGAAGCTCGTCATCCTCGATTTCTGGGCGGAATGGTGCGGACCGTGCAAGCAGCTGGGCCCCGTTCTGGAAAAGGTTGCCGCCGATTATGCGGATCGCGGCGTGAAGCTCGTGAAGATCGATGTCGATGCAAACAACTTCATTGCCTCGCAATTCCAGGTCCGCTCCATCCCCACCGTCTACGCCATCTTTCAAGGGCAGCCGGTCGCAAACCTCACCAATGCTCGCACCGAGGCGCAGCTTGCGCAGACGCTCGACCAGTTGCTCGAGCAATTGCCGATCGAGGGCGGTGCGGAGGATGGGGCCGAAGCGGCGAAGCCCGATTTCGCGCCGGTTCTTGAGGAAGCAGAGCGCCTGCTCGCGGCGGACGAGGCCGAGCAGGCCTATGGCACCTTCGCGTCTATCCTGCAGCAGGATCCCGAGCATGTGGAGGCGATCGGCGGCATGATCCGCGCGCTCGCCGCCGCCGAACGGACCGATGAGGCGCAGGGCCTGTTGTCCCAGCTGCCCGATGAGATGCAGGCCGATCCCGCGATCGAACGCGCCCGCGCTGCGCTGGCCATTGCCGCGGAAAAGCGTGATCCGGCCGAGCTGGAGGCGCTGCGCGCCAAGGTGGAGGCAGCGCCGGACGATCATGACGCGCGTCTCGAACTCGCCAATGCGGAAATGGCCGCGGGCAACCGCGATGCAGCAGCCGATCACCTGCTCCACATCATCCGCGTGGATCGTGAATGGAACGAGGGTGCCGCGCGCACCCGGCTGCTTGCCTTGTTCGAAACCGTGGGGCTGGAAGACCCTTGGACCGCGCAGACCCGCCGCCGTCTCTCGCAGATCCTGTTCAGCTGATGGCCCCTGCCCTTCCGCTTTCCGGCGAGACGCTGCGCTTTGCCATCTTCCCCCTGCCCGGGGCGCTTCTGTTTCCGGGCATGCACCTGCCGCTGCATATTTTTGAGGATCGCTACCGCGCGATGATCAGCGATGCGATGGCGCGGGACCGGCGCATCGGCATGATCCAGCCGCGCGGACCGGGTGAACCGGCACCGCTCTACGAAGTGGGCTGCCTGGGCCGGATCGAGCAGATCGAGGCGCATGATGATGGCCGCTACGATATCCTGCTGGGCGGGCTGAAGCGCTTCACCCTGATCGGGGAGGTGGAGAGCCCCACCCCCTTCCGCCGTGTCGAGGCGCAGCTGTGGGAAGAAAGCGAAGAGGAAGAAGTGCTCAGCAGCATCGAGCGCGCCTCGCTGGAAGGCGAAGCAAAGCGCTTCGCCGAATCGATGGATTACCAGGTCGATTGGGAATCGATCAGCCGTCTGGACGACTATTCGCTCGTCAACGGAGCGGCGCAGGTGGTGCCGTTCGATTCGGCGGCCAAGCAGGCGCTGCTGGAGGCCCGCGGCCTGTCAGAGCGCGCCAGCCTGATCGTGCAACTTCTGCAGTTCTTCGGCGCGCGCGACGGACCGACCGATCCCGCGACGCTGCAATAAACCTGAATAAGCCGCTGCGGTTTAGGCGAAGCTCGCCTTCAGCCCATCCACCACGAACTGCGTCGCCAGCGCGGCGAGGAGCACACCGAGAAGGCGGGTGATCACCGCCTCGATCTTGGCACCGAGGATGCGCATCAACGGTCCCGCCAGCAGCAAAGCGACAAGCGTCAGCAGCAGCACGGACGTCATCGCGACAAGGACGACCGCGGTCTCTTCGAAACCGTTGGAGCGCGCCATCAGCAGCATGATCGTGGCGATCGAGCCCGGCCCGGCGATCATCGGCAGCGCCATCGGGAAGACCGAGACGTCCTCCACCTCCGGCGTTTCCAGAATTTTCTCGGCGCGGTCTTCACGCCGTGTCTGGCGCTTCTCGAACACCATTTCGAGTGCGATGAGGAACAGCATGATGCCGCCCGCGACGCGAAATGCATCGAGGCTGATGCCGAGCGCGCCTAGCAGCTTTTCCCCGAACATGGCGAAGACCAGCAGGATCGCGAGCGAGACGACGATTGCGCGGATCGCCATCGCGCGGCGCTGCGCCGCGCTCGCGGCGCTGGTCAGGCTCGCGTAGATCGGTGCGCAGCCGGGCGGATCGATCACCACGAAAAAGGTGATGAAGGCGGAGACAAACAGTTCGACCATATCAGGCTCCATTCCCCTGCGGCGCGGCGACGCGGTCGTCGATCACCGTCTCGTACCCCGAACCCTGCCACAGATCGACGATGACCTGACGGCTGCCATCGGGCTGCACCATAGCGCGCCAGACGATCGTCCGGTCATCCGACCGGCCTTCGATGCTGTTTGCAGTCGGCGCGGCATTCTGTGTCACAGTGGGCACATCGCCGCGGCAATCACCGATGCGGGTGCGCACGAAATCGGGCTCGGGTCGCGGCGTGGTTAGCGTCGCCTCATGGGTCAGCACCCAGCCCCATTTACCGCTGCGCGTATAGGGACGGTGCCAGATGGTCGTATAATAACCGAAGCTGCCATCCAGACGCTGCATCGCGCCGGTGGTGGCGCCGGTGCGCCCGTCGCAGGACATGACGACTTCATGCGGCTGCCAGCGCATGGCCGCTGCCGGATCGGCGCGCCCGTTCAGCCAGTCCTGCGCCCGCACCAGCTGCGGCACGAACATGACCGCGTCGGCGGCGGCAAAATCGCGCAGCGCAGTCCACTGCCCGTCCTCCCGCGCGGCCTGGCTCAGCGCGATCTGCTCGGCGACGAGCGCGCTGGGACTGGCGGTGCGTTCGAGCTGTGAGCCGTCATAGCCGCGCAGCACGCGCTGGCCGTCCGGTGCCCGCTCGCCGCGCCGCGAACCGGGGCCGCTCGCGCAGGCGGCAAGCCCGGCCAGCAGCATCAGGGTCAGCGCGCGTTTCACAGCCCTTCGGGATCGCCCAGGCCGGCGCGGCGGTGCGCGGCCACCAGGGTGTTGCGGAGCAGACAGGCGATCGTCATCGGCCCGACGCCGCCGGGAACCGGCGTGATCGCGCCGACATGGTCCAGCGCCTCGGCGGTGGCAACATCGCCCACCAGCCGCGTCTTTCCCTCTTCGCTGCCGGGTACGCGGTTGATGCCGACATCGATCACGGTCGCGCCCGGCTTCAGCCAATTCCCGCGCACCATCTCCGCCCGGCCCACGCCGGCGACGACGATGTCTGCGCGGCGCACCACCGCCTCCAGATCGCGCGTGCGGCTATGCGCCATGGTAACGGTGCAATTTTCGCGCAGCAGCAGCTGGGCCATTGGCTTGCCGACGATGTTGGAGCGGCCGATGACCACGGCATCGAGTCCCGAAAGATCGCCCAGCCGGTCTCGCAGCAGCATCAGGCAACCGAGCGGGGTGCACGGCACCATCGCATCTTCGCCCACCGCCAGGCGGCCTGCGTTGACGACATGGAAGCCGTCGACATCCTTGTCCGGATCGATCGCGGCAATCACGGCCTTGTCATCGATATGATCGGGCAGGGGCAGCTGTACGAGGATACCGTCCACCGTCTCGTCCGCGTTAAGCCGCTGAACCAGGCCGATCAGCTCTTCCTGCGATACGTCGTCGTTCAGGCGGTGCTCGAAGCTTTCCATGCCCGCCTCGCGCGTCGCCTTGCCCTTGGAGCGGACATAGACGGCGCTGGCCGGGTCTTCCCCCACCAATACCACGGCGAGACCGGGCGCGCGGCCCGCATGGTCCCGAAACGCGGGCACGAGCGCGCCCACGCGCGCGCGCAGGTCAGCGGCAAAAGCCTTGCCGTCGATCAGGCGATCGGATGTCATGCGTCAAGCTCCGCTGGCAATGGAACTGGCGATGCCTTCGAGGATGATCATCAGCACGCGCAGTCCGAAGATCAGCACGATCGGCGAGAAGTCGATCATGCCCGTATCCGGCATGATCCGGCGGATCGGGCGCAGCACGGGGTCGAGGATCATATTCAGCGATTGATAGATCGCGGACACGAACTGGTTGGACATGCTGACCACGTTGAACGCGATCAGCAGGCTGAGGACGAACTGAACGATGACGACCGTGATCAGGATGCTGGAAAGCAGCCCGAGGATCTGGATTAGGATTCCCAAGAAGGTAAGCATGGCGACTCCGCTGGATTGCGCCCGCCACTAGGCGAGGCCCGCGGCGGCATCAACTGTTTTAGCGAGGTAAGACGCCTTGACGCGCCGTCAAGGCTGCGTCCGCAAACTCCGCGTTCGCAGGAGGCTCAATCGACGCGCTTCAGGTCTGCCGAATAGATATGCCAACGGAGCTGCTCGGCCGTCGCGCCCGGCACATCGTCCACGCGGCGCAAAATAACGGGTCCTTGCAGCTTGTAATTTCCGCCTGATTTCAGTGTGCCGGTGATGGTCGTCGGCGCGGTGTAATAGAGGCTGCCAGCCGCGCCCTCCATCCGGCCGTTCGGCATTGCGACGGTGATGGTGTCATAGGGCGCGAAGCTCTCGGCATATTGCTGCTGGCTCATGCCGCTGCGTTTTCCGTCCTCACCGAACTGCGCCCACGCCTTGGCGAACTGCTTCTGCTCCAGCGCGGTGCCCCAGAACAGCAGCACATTGCGCGCGCCTTTTTCGCCCTTTTCGGCTGCCGGTCCCAGCTCAGCGGGCGCCATATCGGCCGGACTGCTCGCCTCTTCGGCGGAGGATGCGGGCTGAGGCGTCGCTGCCGGTGAAGGTTGCGGGGTGGGCAGGGTTGCTGACGTCGGCATCTCCGCCGTCTGCGGCGTTTCCGAGGCATCCTTTGCGGGCTGCTCGACCGTCCCGGAATTGCACGCTGCGAGCATAAGGGGGGCAAGGAGGAAAATGGCGCGCACGGAAAAACTCCACATCAGAACATGCTTGCGCCATCAACCCATGCGCAGCGCACGATGTTCCCTCAGCCCGCCGCCTCGCTTAGCCGGATCAGCGTACCGGCACCGCGGCGGGTGAACATTTCGATCAGCATCGCATGCGGCACCCGACCGTCCAGGATGACAGCGGCGTCCACTCCGCCTTCGACTGCCTGCACGCAGGTTTCGAGCTTCGGAATCATGCCGCCCGAGATCACGCCCTGATCGGTCAGCTTTCCGATCTGCGACGGATTTAGATCGGTGAGCAACTGCTTATCCGCATCGAGAACGCCGGCAACATCCGTCAGAAGGAACAATCGCGCCGCCTCCAGCGCGCCGGCGATGGCGCCCGCCATGGTGTCCGCGTTGATATTGTAGCTATGGCCGTCTTCGCCCGCACCGATCGGCGCGATCACCGGGATCATGCCGGCACCGGTCAGTGTATCGACGATGGTACGATCGATCTTCGAAGGTTCACCCACGAAACCGAGATCGACCACCCGTTCGATATTGCTGTCGGGATCGCGCGTGGTGCGGGACAGCTTGGTTGCGGTAACGAGGTTTGCGTCTTTGCCGGACAGGCCCACCGCCTTGCCGCCCGCCGCGTTGATCCAGCCGACCAACTGCTTGTTGATCGCGCCGGACAGCACCATTTCGGCAATCTCCGCGGTCGCGGCATCGGTGACGCGCAAGCCATCGACGAACTCGCTCTCCACGCCGGTGCGTTTCAGCATCGCGCCGATCTGAGGGCCGCCGCCATGCACCACCACCGGATTGATGCCGACCGCCTTCAGCAGCACCACATCCTCGGCAAAGGCGCGCGCCAGATCGGCATCGCCCATCGCGTGGCCGCCATATTTCACCACGAAGGTACGGCCGGCATAGGCCTGCAAATAGGGCAGCGCCTCGGCCAGCGTTTCGGCCTTTTGCAGCATCGCGCGATCGTGCGTCATAGAAGAGGCTTTCCATCGAGCCAGCGGCCCAGCTTCACCGCGCCGACAATCAGAAACGGCACCACGACGATCGACAACGTCACCTTGGCCAGCATCTGGCCGAGCAGCAGCTCCCAGATGGGAAACACGCCGTAGAAAGCGATCGTGATGAATAGCAATGTGTCCACGATCTGGCTGAGCGCGCTGCCCACCGCGCCGCGGAAGGCCAGAAAGCGGCTGCCCTCTCGCCCTCGCAGGGCGCTGAAGATAGTGACGTTCAGGAATTGCGAGATGCCGTAGGCGATAATGCCGGCCACCATCAGCCGCGGGCTTTGCCCCAGGATCAGCTGAAAGCCTTCCAGCCGCGCCGGGTCCATATCCTTCGCAGCCGGGAGGCCGAGGACGAGCAGGATCAGCAGCATCGATCCGACGAGCGGCGCAAAGCCGATCAGGACGAGGCGGTTCGCCGCCTTGCGCCCGTGCAGTTCGGCCACCGCGCTGGACAGGACGACCAGCAGCAAAAAGCCGAAGATGCCCGCCTCCACGGCAAGCGGCCCCAGGGCCACCTGCTTGTTGCCCAGCACGCCGGACAGCACGGTCATGCCGCCGTAGAACAGCGCGAAGACGAACAGTGACAGCGGCATCAGCCGCGAACCGGCGGGTGTTTCCATGAAGCCGCTGCTAGCGGCAGAATGGCCGCGCCCGCAAGCGCGTCCTTGCGTTTATGTCACGAAACCGCAAAGACGGCGCACGGAGCGAAGCGGCGAAGGGGCCCCTCGAATCGATGCGCATATTCTATAGCCTGTGCGGGATCGCGCTGATCCTGCTCATCGCCTTTGCGCTGTCGTCCAACCGCCGCGCGATCCGTCTGCGCGTCGTGGGCGCCGCATTCGCATTGCAGGCCGGCTTTGCCGCGCTGGTGCTGTACGTACCGTGGGGCAATGACGTGCTGCAGTTCCTGGCGCGCGGCGTTTCCAACCTGCTGGGCTATGCGGAGGCGGGCACACAGTTCCTGTTCGGCCCGCTCGCCGCGCCGGAAATCGGCGGCAACAGCTTCGCCATCGCGGCGCTTCCGGTGATCATCTTCTTCGCCTCGCTGATTTCCGTGCTCTATTATCTGAAAGTGATGCAGTTCGTGATCCGCTGGATCGGCGGCGCGCTGGAACGCGTTACCGGCATCAGTAAGGTGGAAAGCCTGTGCGCGGCGGCGAACATCTTCGTCGGGCAGAGCGAATCGCCGCTCGTCATCCGCCCCTATCTCGCCAATCTTAGTCCGCAGCAGCTGTTCACGGTGATGAGCGTCGGCATGGCGGGCGTCGCCGGCACGATCCTCGCTGCTTACGCCGCCATGGGCATTCGCATCGACTATCTGCTCGCCGCCGCCTTTATGAGCGCGCCGGGCGGCATCTTGATGGCCAAGATGATGATGCCGGACGAGCTGAAGCCCAGCCACAAGCCGATGACGCTGCGCGATCCGCATCGCGAGAAATCGGAGCTGACCGACGGCACCGATCTGCCCCGCGGGCACCCCGATGCGGTCGCCACCACCACCGAAGTGGAAGCCGCGCCGATCGAGGAGGAGCGTGCGGAAAACATCATCATGGCCGCCAGCCAAGGCGCGCAGACGGGTGTGAAGCTGGCCGTGGCCGTGGGTGCCATGGTGCTTGCCTTCGTTGCACTCGTGGCGCTGGCGAACGGCATCCTCGGCGGAATCGGCGACTGGTTCGGCATTGCCGACCTCACCTTCCAGCGTATTATCGGCTATATCTTTTCGCCCATCATGTTCCTGATCGGCGTGCCGTGGGACGAGGCGATCCGCGCCGGCGGGCTGTTCGGCGAGAAAATCGTGCTGAACGAATTCGTCGCCTTCATCAGCCTGGGGAACGAGAGCGGGCTTTCCGCCCCCACCGTCGCCATCGTCACCTTCGCGCTGTGCGGCTTTGCCAATTTCAGCTCGATCGCGATCCAGATGGCGGTGACCGGCAGCCTTGCGCCGAACCAGCGACCTGTCATCGCGCGGCTGGGCATCAAGGCGCTGCTCGCCGGATCACTCAGCAATCTGATGAGCGCGGCGCTGGCAGGACTTTTCCTCGGCCTCGGCTAACCCATTTCGATGATATGATCGGCAAGGCGCTCGACCTCGCTGCGATCATGGCTGACGTAGAGGACCGGCAGTTTCAGATCGTCGCGTATGCGCTCGATCACCCGCATGATCTCCTCCCTGCGCGCGCCGTCCAGACTGGCGAGCGGTTCGTCCATCAGCAGGAAGCGCGGCGCGGACAACAGTGCCCGGCCGATCGCGACGCGCTGCGCCTCTCCGCCCGAAAGGCTGCGCGGCCAGCGGCCCAGCAGATGTTCGATCCCTAGAAATTCAATAGTCCGCTCGAAACTGATCCAGCGTTCGGGAACCGCGGTGAGTTTTTCGCCGTAACGCAGATTGGCCGCCACGCGCTTATGCGGAAACAGCCGCGCATCCTGAAAGACGTATCCGGCGCGCCGGCGCTCGGGCGGCAGATCGGTCGCCTCATCGAACAAGGTCTCACCCGCCACGACGATCCTCCCGTGCGACGGCTTCAGCAACCCGGCGACCATGTTCAGAACGCTCGATTTGCCCGCGCCGGAAGGGCCGAACAGTGCGGTGAGGCCGGGTCCGGTGGCGAAGCGCGCGGCCACGGTCCGGCCTTCGAACCGGCATGTGGCATCAACGTCAAAAGACATGGCCGCTCCGCTGTCCGCGTCGCGCAAGCGCTTCGGATGCGATCAGAGCGCCGAGCGACAGCGCGATCGAGATAAGCGCGAGCCGTAGTACCTCCGCCTCCGCGCCGGGCACCTGCAGCGCCGAATAGATGGCGAGCGGCAGCGTGCGCGTTTCGCCCGGAATATTGGAGACGAAGGTGATGGTCGCGCCAAACTCGCCGATCGAGCGGGCGAAACCGAGGATCGTGCCCGCCAAGATGCCTGGAAAGCACAGCGGCAGGCTGATCGTGAAAAAGGCGTGGATGCGTGAGGCACCCAGCGTGCGCGCGGCCCCCTCCAGCCGCCGGTCGATCTGTTCGATCGAGAGGCGAATCGCGCGGACCATCAGCGGCAGCGCCATCACGGCGGCGGCGATGGCCGCGCCCGTCCAACGGAAGATGACGGTGACGCCGAACCAGCTTTCCAGCCAGCGGCCCACCGGCCCATCCGCTCCGAATGCGATAAGCAGCAACCAGCCGATCACCACCGGCGGCAGTACCAGCGGCAGATGCACCAGCGCATCGAGCAGGAAACGGCCCGGAAATCGCCCGCGGGCGAGAACCCAGGCCAGCGCGAAGGCGGCCGGCAGCGTCGCGGCCATCGCGGTCAGGCTGACCTTGAGCGACAGCGCCACCACGCCCCATTCGGCTGCGCTCAGCATCAGGGCGCGGTAAAGCCGTAGCGGCGGAAGATTGCCTGCCCCTCTGGCGAAAGCAGAAAGCCGCGAAACGCAGCAGCATCTTTCGATCGAGAGCTGTTCAATTGCGCCAGCGGGTAGACGATCGGCGGATGCGAGGCGGCGGGAAAAGTTGCGACGACACGCACCTTGTCCGACGCGGCGGCATCGGTGCCGTAGACCACGCCCGCCGCCGCAGCCCCGCGCTCCACAAATGCCAGGGCAGCGCGCACATTCTCGGCGCGCACGATATCAGGGGAAACCGCATTCCACTGCCCGAGGCTCTCCAGCGCGGCCTTGCCATATTTCCCCGCGGGCACTGCGTCGGGATCTGCCATGGCGAGCTTGCCGTCCCCCAGCGCCAGCGACAGATCGCCGCCCGGACTCCAGGTAAGATCGCTGCTACGCGGGACGACCAGCACGATGCTGTTACCGACGAAATTCGCTCGGCTTGTCGGATCGATCAGGCCGCGTGCTTCGACATGGTTCATCCAGTCCCGATCGGCGGATAGGAACAGGTCCGCCGGTGCGCGCGCATCGATCTGCCGCGCGAGCGCGGACGTTGCGGCAAAGGAGAGCGTCGGCCTTGCATGCCCTTCAGCCGCCCACGCATCTGCCGCGGCCTCCAGCGATTCCTGAAGGCTTGAGGCGGCGAGGACGAGGGGCGGGCCGTCATCGATAGGGGCGCGCTCATTCGCTTCCTGTGGCGTGGGTTGCCCGCAAGCCGTGAGCAGGCCCAGCATCAGCAGCAGGCAAAAGGCCGCCACGGCGTATTTCCACGACGTGGCCATCATCACTCGACCTGCTGCCAACCGTCCGGCCCCTTCTCGCTATATATCGCCAGATACAGCAACACGGTGCGATGGAAAGGGTTCAATCCTCTTTGGCCAGCAGCGCTTGCAGGCGCGCGGCGGCTGCACCTTCGCCCAGCGCGGCCAGTTCCGTTTCAAGCGCACGGTAATGGGCCAGCACCTGCCGCCCCAGATCGGTAAGGCGCGCGCCCGAACGCCCACCGACCACCGTTTCGACCAGCGGCTCCTTCCAGCTTCGATTCATCACATCCACCAGCAGCCATCCGCGCCGATAGCTCATGCCAAGCTTGCGCGCGGCAGCGGAGATCGAGCCGGTTTCGGCGATCGCGTCCAGCAGATCCGCCTTGCCCGGCCCGATCGCGATCTCCTCGCCAAGATAAAGCTGCGCCTTGAGCTTGAGCTTCCGGGTCATGGGGGAAGCTTAGGACACCCAGCGCCCCCGCGCACCCCTCACCGTGCGACAGAACCCGTCAGCGCTTTGCCAACTTCCTCCGTGAAGCGATCGGGTTGATCGAACATGATAAAGTGGCGACTGTCGGCGACGGGCACAAACCGGGTATCCGGCAGGCTGGCATAGGCGCCTTCGAACAACACCTTCGCACGCGCCTCGGGCACATAGTCGTTCACAGCATAGAGCACCGTGACGGGAATGGTGATCCTGGCAATGTCGCCGCGCAGATCGCTCGTCATCAGGCGGTGCACCGCATCTGCCATCGCATCGCGATCGCTTTGCCTTGACCATTCCACGATCCGCTTCTGCCCCTCTTCCGATGCGGAAAGCATCGCCGCGGTGCGTGCTTGACCAGCCGCGAAGGTAGCCGCGTCCATGGCGCGCATCTGCGCCGCGAGCGCGTCTGCGGCGGGTTTCATTGCCGTGGGCGTGGCATTCGCGTTCATGATGAGCGAATAGAAGGGCAGTGCATCGACGACAATCAGCCGCGATAGAAGCGCCGAATGGCCGGACGCCACCTTCATTCCCACGAAACCACCGAGCGAATGGCCGATCAGCGCGGGTCGCTCCAGCCCCGCGCACGAAATATAGCGGACGATCTCATCCTCGGCCGTATCGATAGCGCCTGCCTGTTCGGCAGGCCGTCCCGCGAAACCCGCAAGCGTGATGCGATGAAAGCGAAACCGGTCTTTCAGTGCTTCGACCAACCCGTCGTAAGTTGCGGGTGAGGACGCCAGACCAGGCACGAGAATCACATCCGGTCCCGTACCTTCCACCGCGAAGCTCGGACAATTTTCCGCCGCTACCGGGGTGGCAAATAGAAGCGTCGCGACGACGGCGAGCGCACGATACATCATTTTCATTGTTCAGTTTCCTGTCGAGAAAATCTCTTCGATCGCCAGCTCAAACAGAGCCGCAATCTTGAAGGCCAGCGGGAGGGAGGGGTCGTAGCGGCCGGTTTCGATGGCGTTCACGCTCTGGCGTGAAATTTCCAGCCGCTCGGCCAGATCGCTCTGGGTCCAGTCCCGCTCGGCGCGCAGGACCTTGAGGCGGTTTTTCATTTCACATTGCCCCACGCACCGTGTGTCAGCCGGTTTACGCACGCGCCAAGGCCGAAGCCGCCGAACCAGAGGATCGCGACCCAGTACGCATCGACATGCGGTACCAGCTCGAAATTCTCGAGAAAGCCCCAGATCGTTGCGATCGACAGCGCGAAGCCGGTGCCGATCATCACCTGACGCACCATCAGCATGCGGATGAATTCGTCCTCGGTCTCGACGATCAGCATAGCGATCGCCCAGAAAGCGCCGATGATGGCAAGGCCGGGCAGAAGCGCCAACACCCAGGTGACCGGACCGCTGACCAGATCGCGTTCGATCAAATATTCCCCAGCAAACAGCGAGAGAAGGTAGATCGCCATCGCAGTCGATAGACGCCGCAGATAGCGGCGTGCCGGGGCTTTCGACGCGGCCACCGCTCAGGCGCCTCGGCGCAGAAGGCCGCAGCGCCGCGCGCGCGCCAACGAGGTGACCGCAAGTGCCGCGAAGGCGATGATCAGGGTTCGCCCCGCATCGCCGTCGATCCAGTTCATGCGCGCGAAGAAAGCGATGACAAGGATGGCGAGGCCCCAAGGCAAGGCAGATTTCCAGTTCGTCATGCGTAAAGCTCCATATCCATAAGGTATGGCTTGCTTTACATTCTGATCCGATGCCGTGTCAAGCGTCCTTTTCATTTTGACAAGGTCTCTTAGTCCCCGCTGAGCATTCGCGTCTCTGCGCTACCCGTAGACGACTTCCCATGTTGCGCCCGCCTCTCTATCTAGGCCGCAGTTTTCACCAGCGAGACGAGCCCCTTTTCCATGTCCGAGATGATCAAGATCACCCTGCCCGACGGTTCCGCGCGCGAAGTAGAGCGCGGGACTACGCCGGCGGACGTGGCCGCGGCAATCGGACCGGGGCTCGCCAAGGCGGCGATTGCGGCCAAGGTGAACGGAGAAATGCGCGACATCGGCCGTCCGATCGAGGAAGATGCGGAGCTCGCGCTCGTCACCAGCCGCGATGTCGATGAGGCGCTGGAGCTGGCGCGTCACGATTACGCGCATGTGCTGGCCGAGGCGGTGCAGAACCTGTTCCCCGGCACGCAGATCACCTTTGGTCCGGCGACCGACGACGGCTTTTATTACGACTTCGCCCCGCCTGCCGATCACGGCCAGTTCACCGAAGAGGATCTGCCGCGAATCGAAGAGGAGATGCGCCGCCTGATCGCCGCGGATACCCCGCTGGTGCGCGAAGTCTGGACCCGCCAGCAGTTGATCCAGTGGTTCGAGGATCATGGGGAGACGTTCAAGGCCGAGTGGGCCGGCGAGCTGCCCGAGGGCGAGGAACTGACGGTTTACCGGGCGGGCGACTGGCTCGATATGTGCCGCGGTCCGCATCTGGCGAGCACCGGCAAACTGGCGCCGGACGCGTTCAAGCTTACCCGCGTTTCGGGCGCCTATTGGCGCGGCGACCAGAAGAACGCCATGCTGAGCCGCATCTACGGCACGGGCTGGCTCGACCGGAAGCAGCTGAAACAGCATCTCATCCGCCTCGAGGAAGCGGCCAAGCGCGACCACCGCAAGCTGGGCCGCGAGATGGACCTGTTCCATCTGCAGGAAGAGGCGCATGGCAGCGTCTTCTGGCACCCCAAGGGCTATCGCATCTGGCGCGAGCTGGAGGCCTATATGCGCCGCGCCATGGACGGTGCGGGCTACCGCGAGATCAAGACCCCGCAGCTGATGGACGCGCGCCAGTGGGAGCAGTCCGGCCATTGGGGTAAATATCGCGAGAACATGTTCGTGATCCCCGATGAAGTGCCGAACACCGAGGACGAAGGCTCGCTGGTCAGCGACGATGCGCAGTGGATGGCATTGAAGCCCATGAACTGCCCGGCCCATGTGCTGGTCTTCAAGCAGGGCATCAAATCCTATCGCGATCTTCCGCTGCGCCTGGGCGAAATGGGCTGCTGCCATCGCAATGAGCCGCATGGCGCACTGCACGGCCTGATGCGCGTGCGCCAGTTCACGCAGGACGATGCGCACATCTTCTGCACCGAAGACCAGATCGTCGGCGAGGTCCGAAAATTCTGCGAGCTGGCCGACCGCGTCTACCGTGATTTCGGCTTCACCTATTCGATCAAGCTGGCGCTGCGCCCCGAACAGCGCTTCGGTTCGGACGCCGATTGGGACAAGGCCGAAGACGAGCTGCGCAACGCGGTTGTCGAGGCAGGCCTCGCCACCGAAGACTATGGCTGGGAAGAGCTGCCTGGCGAAGGCGCTTTCTATGCGCCCAAGCTGGAATGGCATCTGACCGATGCGATCGGGCGGACCTGGCAGGTCGGCACGATCCAGTCCGACCGCGTGCTGCCCGATCGTCTGGACGCCAGCTATATCGGCGAGGACGGCGAGAAGCATCGCCCGGTGATGCTCCACCGCGCCATCTTCGGCTCCTACGAGCGCTTCATCGGCATCCTGATCGAGCATTTTGCGGGCAAGCTGCCGACCTGGCTTGCCCCGGTGCAGGCGGTGGTCGCCACCATCGTGTCCGACGCGGACGATTATGCGAAAGATGTTGCCGAGAAACTGCGCGCTGCGGGACTGCGCGTGGAGACGGACCTGCGTAACGAAAAGATCAACTACAAGGTGCGCGAGCATTCGCTGGCAAAGGTTCCGAACCTGCTCGTCGTCGGCAAACGCGAGGCGGAGGAGGGCACGGTAGCCCTGCGCGTTCTGGGCAGCGACGAACATCAGAAGGTGCTGAGCCTGGACGATGTCATCGCGCGGCTCTCTGGCGAGGCGAAGGCACCAGATCTTAACTGACGAGTTGGATAGAGCGCGTCCTTGAAGGGCGCGCTCACCCGCCCCCTTTCGCAATCGCGCGAAGACCACTATATTAAACTGACCAACAGAATCTCAGGAGACCTTGCTATAGCTGCCCCCATGTCCCGGCGTTCGATGACGCCCCCGCCCAAGAGCGGACCGCGCTTCAACCAGTTTATCCAGTCGGACACCGTTCGCGTGATCGATGGCGAGGGCGAAAACCTCGGCGTCATGGATACGCGCGACGCAATCCGGGAAGCAGCCGCAGTAGGTCTCGATCTGGTCGAGGTCTCGCCCAATGCCGATCCGCCGGTCGCGAAGTTCCTGGACGTGGGCAAGTACAAGTACGAGGCCCAGAAAAAGGCCAACGCCCAGCGCAAGACGCAGAAGACGCAGGACATCAAAGAGATCAAGATGCGTCCGAACATCGATGAGCACGATTATCAGGTGAAGCTGAAGAACGTCGTCAAGTTCATCGACAATGGCGACAAGGTGAAGGTAACCATCCGCTTCCGCGGGCGCGAAATGGCCCATCAGGAACTCGGCATGGAGCTGCTCCAGAAATTGTCCGAGGACATGAAGGAAGCCGCCAAGATCGAGGCGATGCCCCGCATGGAAGGCCGTCAGATGCTCATGGTGATGAGCCCCAAATGAGCGATCGGCGCGGTTCAGAGGACCGCGCCGCCTTAGGGCGCTTCCGCCTTTATCTAAGCCTGCTCAGTGTGGCCGGGCTTATAAGCCTGGTTGGTTTGCCCGTCGAGACACTGGTGGGCGGCGAGCTGCCTGCGCCCATATGGGCGGTGCGGCTACTGATCCTGATCCAGCCGGCGGTCCTGCTCGCCGGCGCGCTTCTGCTGGGTTTCTGGCTTACCCCCAAACTCGGTCTAGACGCCCCGGCCATTCGGGCCGCTGCCGAGCGGCGACCGGTATTGCCGATCCTTTTGCGCCAGATCGGCCCGGCCGTTCTCGCCGCGCTCATCGTGGCGGCTATTCTTATTCTCTATCAAAATCTCGTCATGCCGCGCCTCGCTGGCGGCGAATTTGAAGGCTTGGCCGATTTCGCACCCCCGGCCTACACGCGCCTGCTTTATGGCGGCATTGCCGAGGAAGTGCTGACCCGATGGGGCCTCGTCAGCCTGTTCGCTTTTATCGGCCTGAAATTGACGCGGCGCGCCGGACCGCCCGGCAGGGCCGTCTTGTCCAGCGCCGTCCTGATCGCGGCACTGCTGTTTGCTCTCGGCCATCTTCCGATCTTGCTGGGCATGACAGGCGCGCCCCCCGCCTGGCTGGTCGCGACGGTCATAGCGGGCAATCTGGTGCCCGGACTGTTATTTGGATGGCTGTTCGTTTCGCGGGGGCTGGAAGCCGCCATGATGGCGCATGCCGGGGCTCACGCTCTGGCGATGCTGGGCGGCGCCTGACGAATCAAGCCGACGGCTTGGCCGAATAGACGCCCGGCCAGATCCTCTTCAGCGCGCTTACCTTCGGCGCATCCCAGCGAACGATGTAGGGGTGACCTGGGTTCTTCTTCGCGAAGTTCTGATGATATTCCTCAGCCATGTAAAATGGCTGAGCAGTCTCGATCTCGGTTGCGATCGGTCTGGAATAGACACCCGCCTTGTCGAGCTGCGCGATATAGGTCTTGGCCACGCGAAGCTGCTCGTTCGACTGGGGCACGATCATACTGCGATATTGCGTGCCATGATCGGGTAACTGCTGATTGACCTGCGTCGGATCGTGCGCAACCGAAAAGAAGATGCGCAGCAACTGGTCGTAACGGATTTTAGCCGGATCATAAGTAATCTTCACCGATTCGGCATGGCCTGTATCTCCGCGGCCGATGCGCTCGTAATTCGCGGTAGCCTTGCTGCCACCGGCATATCCGTCGACAACCTTTTTAACGCCCGCGACATGCTCAAAAACGGCTTCAAGCCCCCAGAAACAACCGCCAGCGAACACCGCCGTTTTCAATCCCGACTCGCTGGAACGCAAGGCCGCCTGGGGAATGTGCTGACCTTCGGCCGCATGCGCGACGCTGATCAGTCCGCCATTACCGGGCGAAAAGCTCAGCGCGGCGCCCGCGAGCGCGGCGGATCCGGCGATCAAGACGAGTGTTTTTTTCATGACTGCTCCAAAGCCGTTGACGGTGCATGCTGTGCGTAGCTGGAAATTTCCGCATCCGGTGTCGGCAAGGTAACCATGGCAACCGCGCCGAGCGCAAACCCGCCGCTGAGGCTCCAGAAAAGATCGGATCGAAAGATTTTTTTCAGCTTGAGCATGGGAGCTGCCCTTATCCTTGGCTTTCTTGTTATATTTTATCGCTGACCGGACGGACAGACATGTCCGCCAAGTGCTACGCCACTGTAGACGGCACTGCTTAGCGCATCGTGAATGTGGTTGTTGTCGCTTGTTAATTTGTGGGGATCAGCCGCGCGGAAACAAGACCGCGAAGACTATTGCCGCACAAAAATCCATGGGCCAGATCGTCCGGCCTCAGGTCCGCCTCAATCGCCTGCCCGGTCTCGATTAGCTCGGCACGCAGGACGCCAGGCAGCAGACCCCGTGCAAGTGGCGGGGTATGGTAGACACCGTCTTTCTCTACGAAGACATTGCTGTAGCTGCCTTCGGTGAGAAATCCCGCCGCATCGGTAAACAAAATCTCGTCGCAACCGCCATGGGCCTTTCGCGGCGCATCATAGAACGCCCGGTCACTGGTCTTGTGGGACAGGCGAAAATCCTCCGGCCCCACCGGAAGAGGGGCAAGTGCTACCATCCAGCCTGCTTCCGGATGCAACGGCGCGGGCCGCACCTCGATCGCGCTCGCGCCCGACCGTGCGAGCATCAGCCGCACTTTTGAAGGTTGGGTCAGATGGAAGGTCGCCGCGTGCAAATCGTTGCGCACAGCATGGCGATCGCATTCGAAGCCGAGCTGCCGCGCGCTCTCCTTCAGCCGCTCCAGATGCCGCTCGATCCGGATCAGCCCCGCACGCGGATCGAAGGCCATGGTCTCGATCAAATCGAATTGCCGGTCCACGCGCGCAAATTCCCCCTTGGCCAGACATTCGGCCCATTCCTTACCGGCGACGCTGTCCGCCACCACCCCTGATCCAAGGCCGAGTGAAACCGACCCACTGCCCGCTTGCAAGTGCAAAGTCCGGATGGCGACGTTGAACGCCGCATCGCCATTGGCATCGATCCTGCCGATTGCGCCGCAATAAGGCCCGCGCGGGCTTTTCTCCAGACCGTCTATCACTTCCATCGCCCGGATTTTCGGCGCGCCGGTGATCGAGCCGCAGGGGAACAGCTTTTCGATAAGGTCCACCGCATCGCTGTCCGGCGCGATTTGACCGTGCACCCCGGACACCATTTGATGGACGGTCGGATAGCTTTCCACGGCAAATAGCGGACCGGCCAGGACGCTACCAGGCATGCAAACGCGCGATAGATCGTTGCGCAGCAGATCGACGATCATCAGATTTTCCGCGCGCTGCTTGGGATCGGCGGCAAGATCGCGCGCTGCCGCAGCGTCGGCGCGGGCATCCACCTGCCGGGCGGCGGTGCCTTTCATCGGCTTGGCCCGCACCTTGTCGCCCTTCAGCGAAAAGAACAGCTCGGGCGAGAAGCTCAGCAGCCAGTCCGCGCCGTCATGCACCAGCGCGCCATAACCGGCAGCACCCCGGCTCCTCAGCGCCGCGAACAAGGCGCGCGGATCGCCGGAAAAAGCCGCCTTGCTGCGGAAGGTCAGGTTTACCTGATACACATCGCCCGCCCGGATGAGGTCGAGCGCCGCACCGAAGGCCGCATCATATTCTGCGCGGCTCCATTCGGGCGTCCAATCGCCAAGCCATGCGCCGCCGGGATCGGCATGATGCGCCGAATCGAAATGCTCCCAATTATCGAACAGTCCGAACCAGGCCAGCGGACTCGGCCTGCGGGAGGGCATGCGTACGGCAAGCGCGGGTTCCATCGCGAGGCCCGCCTCATAGGCCAGATAACCCGCCACATGCAGGCCATCGGCCCGCGCACCGCGCAATGTCTTCATTAGCGTCGGCAGCTCATGGGGCTCATCCGCCCGGATGATCCGCACCGGATTGCGATAGAGCCGTGCAGGCGTCCCATCCGGCCGCGCATCGTCCAACAGGACGAAGGGCTGGCCGGACGGCGGCAGCATGGTCAGTTTCCGGCCGAGCCTTGGGTAAGGCGGGCGATCAGATCGTGGAAGCCGAGCGAGACCGTTTCGCCGCTGGCGCGGTTCTTCAGCTCCAGCTCACCACTGGCGACGGAACGTGGGCCGATCACCACCTGCCAAGGCAGGCCGATCAGGTCCATGTCGGCAAACTTGCCGCCGGCGCGGATCTTGCGATCGTCCAGCAGGCACTGCCGCCCTGCCCCTTCCAGTGCGTTGTAAACCTTGTTAGCAAGCGCGCTGACCTCCTCCTTGTCGGGCGCCAGATTGACGATGCCGACATGAAAAGGGGCCACCGCTTCGGGCCAGATGATGCCTTTTTCGTCATGGCTCGCCTCGATGATGGCGGCGACGAGGCGCGATACGCCGACGCCGTAGCTGCCGCTCTGCAACGCGATCGGCTGACCATCCGGCCCGTCGAGTTTCACATCCATCGAACGCGAATATTTATCGCCGAAGAAGAAGATATGGCCCACTTCCACGCCGCGGGCTTCCATCCGGTGGCCCTCTTCCACGCGCGCTTCATATTCGGACGCGTCGTGCAGTTCGTCGCTGGCCGCATAGGGCGCAAGCCGCTCATCGACCAACGCCTGCAATTCAGCGCGATCCTCCGGCGGGACACCGGGCGCGGGCAGGCCCAGCGCACGATCATCTGCGTAAACCATCGATTCGCCGGTCTTGGCGAGCAGCATGAACTCATGCGACAGATCGCCGCCGATCGGGCCGGGATCGGCGCGCACCGGCAGGACAGAGAGGCCAAGCCGCGCAAAAATGTTGAGATAGGCCACGAACATGCGGTTGTAGCTTTCGCGCGCGCCGGCCTCGTCCAGATCGTAGCTGTAGGCGTCCTTCATCAGGAATTCGCGGCTGCGCAGCACGCCGAAGCGCGGGCGCACCTCATCGCGGAACTTCCACTGAATGTTGTAGAGAATGACAGGCAGCTGCTGATAGCTGTTCACATGCGCGCCGACGATCTCGGTCATCACCTCTTCGGCGGTGGGGCCGAACAGAAAGTCGCGATCATGCCGGTCCTTGATGCGCAGCATCTCCGCGCCGTAATCATCATAGCGGCCGGATTTGCGCCACAGATCGGCCTTCTGGATCGTCGGCAGTAGAACCTCGACCGCGCCGGCGCGGTCCATTTCCTCGCGCACGATCTGCTCGATTTTCTTGAGCACGCGGATGCCGAGCGGCAACCAGCTGAAGATGCCGGCGGCTTCCTGATGGATCAGCCCGGCGCGCAGCGCCAGCTTGTGCGAGACCGCGACCGCATCGGAAGGCGCTTCCTTGAGGGTCGGCACGAGAAATCGGGACATTTTCATGGACGCCGCTCTCACCCGAAAGCGAGGGCGGGATCAACCGATTTCGCGCTTGAACCGATGCGCGGGACCGCCCACCTGCCGATCATGGACCAAAACCAAACCGATCCGGCGCGCTGGCGCGACGATGCCGCCCTGCGCGCAGCGGCGACGCCCGGCGCGGCACTGGCCACCGTCACGCAGATCGACGGCAGCTTTTCCCGGCGCACCGGCGCGCAGCTGGCGATCCGCGCGGATGGCTGTTTCGCAGGCGATCTGGCGGACGGATGCCTGGAGGCGGCGCTCGCCGAAGATGCCCGGCGGCTTGGTGGCAGCGACGTTCCGCGCGAAAAGCTGCGCTATGGTGCGGGTTCGCCCAATATCGATTTCCGCCTGCCCTGCGGCGGTGGGCTCGACGTGCTGGTCGACGCCGCGCCTGATGCGGGCCTGTGCGCCGACGCGGTACGCGCGCTCGATGCGCGCCGCCCCGCTGCCTTGGCTTGGTCGCTGGAGGGCGGCGCAATGGAGCCGGGCGACGTCGATCGGCCAACCGGGCGCAACGGCGCGCATTTCAATCGACGCTACGCCCCGCCGCTGCGGCTGCTGCTATGTGGCGCCGGTCCGGAAATGGACGCCGCGCGGCAATTGGGCGCGTCCATGAGCGTGCTGGTCGAGACCCTTTGGCCACAGGGGAGCAAAGGCGGCAGCCTGTCGCTCGGCCGCGCGCCGGAGGGCGTGACGGTCGATCCTTGGACGGCAATCCTGCTTCTGTTCCACGATCATGAGTGGGAGCGCGGGCTGCTCCCGTGGGCGCTGGAGACGGACGCTTATTTCATCGGCGCGCAAGGAGGCGCGCAGGCGCGGGCAGCACGCGCGGCAATGCTGAACGAGCTTGGTTTCGGGGCAGAAGCCATCGCCCGCGTTCGCAGCCCGGTGGGCCTGATCGAGCGGGCACGCGATCCGATGGTTCTGGCGATGAGCGCGCTGTCGCAGATCGTCGCCGCCTATGAGAGCTTCGCCTATGAAGGCTGACCGGGTTGCAGCCGTTTTGCTCGCCGCCGGTGCGGGAAGTCGCTTCGGCGGCGGCAAGCTGGATGCGATGCTGGACGGACGGAGGATCGGCGCGTGGAGCTGGGCCGTGCTGGGAGAATTCGACTGGCTCGCCAGCGCCATGGTGGTGCCGGACGACGTGCCACTGTTCGCGAAGGAAGCGGGTGCAAGGCTGATCAACAATCCGCTGGCTGCCAGCGGAATGGCGAGTTCGCTACATTGCGCAGTCGGTTTTGCGCGCGAGCAAGGCGCCGATGCACTGCTCCTGGGACTCGCCGATATGCCCTATCTTTCGCACGCGACGATTGCGAATCTGCTCGTTACGCATGACGGGCTTCCAACCAGTGCCTGCGCCGTTCGTCATGTCGATCGCGCGGCGGGAGCCCCGGCGCTGATCGGCAACAGCTGTTTCGACGCCTTGCTAGAGATCGAAGGGGACCGGGGGGCCGGAAGCTATCTCGCGTCACGGGAAACCGTGACTATCGCAGTCGAACTTGGTGAATTGCGCGATATCGACCGGCCGAGCGATCTGCCAGCCTGATCTGCGCCGGGCCCCGGTTCGCACCGAAGCCCGGCACGATCGTCCTACATCTCCGGCAGTTGATCGAGCAGCTTGTCCAGCGTCACCGGATAGTCGCGCACGCGCACGCCGGTGGCGTTGTAGATCGCGTTCGTCACCGCCGCCGCGCCGCCGCACAGGCCCAGTTCGCCGATGCCCTTGGCCTGGATCGGGCTGGCCCAATCGTCGCGCTCTTCCAGCAGATGCACATCGATCTGCGGCACATCGAGGTTTGTCGGAACATGATATTCGGCAAGGTCGCGGTTCACGAGGTGACCGTCGCGATTGTCGAACAGCAGCTCCTCGTGCAGCGCCATGCCGATGCCCCAGATGCAGCCGCCGTAGCATTGGCTCGTGGCGGTCTTTTCATTCAGAATCCGGCCGGCACCGAATACCGCGGTAAGGCGGCGAACGCGCGTTTCGCCCGTGACGCCGTTGACTGCGACTTCGGCAAAATAGCTACCATAGGTCGCCTGGCGCACCTCTTCGGACGTTTTGCCCGGCTCGATATGCCCTTCGCCGGTCAATGGGTCCCCGTTCAGGACCTCCGACAGGCCCTTGTCGCCTGCCCTGCCGTCTTCCAGCACAAGCCCGTCTTCCTCGACGCCCAGTTTCGCCGCGATCTGGTCGCGCAAATCCTGACAGGCGAGGAACACCGCGCTGCCCGCGGAAGACGCACCGAAGCTGCCACCGGAGCCGGAACCCCTCGGAAAATCGCTGTCGCCCAACCGCGTCTCGACCTGCTCGGCGGTCAGACCCAGCATATCTGCCGCGATCTGCGTCAGGATGGCATAAGTACCGGTGCCGATATCCGTCATATCGGTCTCGACTGTGGCCGTCCCGTCCGCATTCAAGATGACGCGCGCCTTGGCTTCCTTCAGCATATTCACACGCGCGGCAGAGGCCATGCCCATGCCAATCCACCATTCGCCCTCACGCGTCTGCGCGGGCTTGGGGTTGCGCTTGTCCCAACCGAAGCGGCGTGCACCCTCATCCAGCGCCTCCGCGAATGGGCGCGAGCTATAGCCTTGGTCCTTTTCAGGATGTCTTTCAGGGATGTTGCGCTTGCGCAGTTCGACGGGATCGATGTCGCTGGCTTCGGCCAGCTCGTCCATCGCATTTTCCAGCGCGACCATGCCGATCGCCTCGCCCGGCGCGCGGACGGACCCGGCACAGGTGCGGTTCACCCGGGCCACCTCCATCTGCATCCGGCGGTTCTCTCCGGTGTAGATGAAATGCGTTGCCTGCATGACCGGCTCGTAGAAATCCTCGCCCGGCAGATTGGAGACAAGGCTATCGTGGCCAAGGCCGATCAGCTTGCCACTTTCATCCGCGGCGAGCCGGATATGCTGGCGCGATTCGGACCGGCGCATGACCGATTCGAACACCTGCTGGCGGCTCAGGGCCACGACCACTGGCTTGCCCAGATCCTTCGATGCGATTGCGGCGGCAATCGCCTCCGGCGCGATGCCCAGCTTCGAGCCGAACCCGCCACCGACATAGGGGCTGAGAATGCGGACATTCTCGACATCCACGTTCAGCGAGTCGGCCAGCTCGTTGATGTTGTAGTTCAGCATTTGGTAGCTGCCGCGCAGCGTCAGCTTGTCGCCTTCCCAACTGGCAACCGAGCAATGCGGCTCCATCGCCGCGCTGTTGTGGCCGGGCGTGCGATAGATTTGGTCAACGCTAAACTTGGCATCGCGCATCGCTTGATCGAGATCGCCCTGATCGAGCTGATCATCCTCGGGCCGTTCGTGCGGCGCATTGGTGGCTTCGGGATCGAATACGCCGTCCGCTGCGCCGTCATATTTCAGCTGCAACTGATGCGCGCCATGACGCGCCTGCTCAAAGCTTGCCGCCACGACCAGCGCCACTGGCTGGCCGAGATAAGCCACTTCATCCGGCCCCTGGATCGGCGCCTCGTCGGCGGTACCCTGGGCAGGATTGCGCAAAAAGCGCTCATCGTTGAACACGCCCAGAACGCCGGGCAGCGCCATGATGGCATCCTTGCCGATATCGGTCACCTTGCCCTTCGGCACGGTCGCACGCACCAGCACGCCGTAGACAGTGCCGGGCAGGTTCCATTCATGTGCATAGGTTGCGGTGCCTGTGACCTTCTTGGGGCCATCGGGACGGTCCATCGGCTTGCCGGTGAGTGACTGCGGCAGTTCATCGAGCACGCGCTTGGTGGCGGGCTCGTCCATTACGAGATGGCGGGTCATGCGGTCTCTCCGGTCTGGGTGGCTTCGCGCAGCACGGCTTTCAGCGTGCGGCGGGCGAGCGGAATCTTGAAATCATTGCCGCCCTGGCCCTTCGCCTCGGCGAGAAGGATGTCGGCGGCCTTGTCGAAAAGCGCATCGGATGGCGTTTCGCCCTTCAGCAGATCGTCAATCGCGGGATCGTGCCACGGTTTATGCGCAATGCCACCGAAGGCGAGCGCGGCATGGTCGATTTTCCCACCGTCCATGCGGACATCGGCAGCGACCGAAACCATCGCAAAGGCATAGGACGCGCGGTCGCGCACCTTGCGGTAAATTTGCGTGCCGCCCGTCGGCGCGGGCAAGGTAACCGCGGTGATCAGCTCACCCTGCTCCAGCACATTGTCCTTTTCCGGGTGATCGCCCGGCAGTCGATGGAAATCGCGCACCGGCACATGGCGGCGCGCGCCTTCCTTGCCCTCGATCTCCACGGTAGCGTCGAGCGCGCTCATCGCGACGGCCATATCGCCGGGATAGGTGGCGATGCACTGGTCCGACGCACCGAGAATCGCGTGCAGCCGCGTCGCGCCACCGATCGCCTGACAGCCCGAACCGGGCTCACGCTTGTTGCACGGCATCGCGGTATCGTAGAAATAATAGCAGCGGGTGCGCTGGCAGAGATTGCCGCCGGTTGTCGCCTTGTTGCGCAGCTGTCCGCTGGCACCGGCCAGGATCGCGCGTGACAGGACGCCGTAATGCTTCCGAATATCCGGATGCGCCGCGCAATCGCTGTTGGTGACGAGCGCGCCGATACGAAGGCCATCGTCGGTCTCTTCGATCGATTTCAGATCGAGCCGATTGATGTCGACCAGCTTGTCCGGCGCCATCACTTCCAGCTTCATCAGATCGAGAAGGTTGGTGCCCCCGGCGATGTAGCGCGCCTGCGGCTCGGCCGCAGCCTTCACCGCCATATCGGTGCCTTCGGCCCGCGCATATTCGAACAGCTTCATGCGTCCTCTCCCGTCGTCGCAACTTCGCGGATGGCATCGACAATGTTGGGATAGGCAGCGCAGCGACAGATATTGCCGCTCATGCGCTCGGAAATTTCCTCATCGGTCAGTTCGAACCGGCCCTCCAGCGTTTCGGAGACATTGCTCGGCCAATTATCCTTGGCTTCCTGCAGCATCGCGGTGGCGGAGCAGATCTGGCCCGGGGTGCAATAACCGCATTGGTATCCGTCCTGCGCCACAAAGGCTGCCTGAAGATCGGAGAGATTGCCGGGCTGGCCCAGCCCCTCGATGGTCGTGACCTCGTCTCCGTCATGCATGCAGGCGAGCGTCAGGCAGCTATTGATCCGCCGTCCGTTGACGATGACGGTGCAGGCACCGCACTGTCCGTGATCGCACCCCTTCTTGCTGCCGGTAAGGCCGAGATGATTGCGCAGCGCATCGAGCAGGGTCGTGCGCGGATCGGCTTCGAGCGTTCTGCTCTCGCCATTGATGGTGAGCTGGGTGCTTTGCATGAGACGGCTTTCGGTGGAGGTGACGTACAGAGCCTCAATGCGCGAGCGGCGAGAAGGGTTCGTTCGTCCCGCCCGGCGGCCGAAGCGCATCCGCGCGGGGAGGGGTTGCGCCGACTAAGAAAGATTATGCAGATCGTCGGGCCGGTTAATATTTGCGATCGGCCCCGGTGCGTCGACCGGACGAGCGCCGACATGCTGCGCGAAACCCCGAACCGAGCGCTTCGCGTCATGTTCGATGAAGGCCAACAGACCGGTCAAAAGCCCTTGCGGCCACAGACCGATGGTCGGTTGATTGACAAGAAATGCCGGGCCCGGCGCCAGCAGTCCGCGCAGATCGGTCGGCGGCTTCGGCACATCGACGGGACAGGTCAGCACCGCATCGAAACCGCGTTCGCCAGCGGCGGCAAGCGCCCCTGCCACGCCGCCCAACGGTCCCAGCCCGGGCACGGGCCGATCGGGAACGCAGGCATAAGCAGCGTCCTCTCGGCCAACGACGATCAACCCATCGGTTTCGGCGTCGAGCGCTGCGGCAACATGATCGATCAGCCTGCGTCCCTCCAACAGCGCCTCGGCCTTGTCCGAGCCGAAACGGCTGGAGCGTCCCCCGGCCAGCACCGCGCCGAGCAGCCTCATCCGATCCGCCCGAACGGATCGTTCAGCACCAGCATTGAATCGCTGCGCGCCAGCGCGACCAGCGTCAGCCGCGCGAGCATGGCGCGCTCCACCGCCAGGCTCGTCGGCGCGCTGATCGTCACCAGCAACCCCGCCCCGGCGCGCGCGCATTTCTCCACGATTTCGTAGCTGCAGCGCGATGACAGCAGCACCATGCCGCCCGCCGGATCGATTTCGGCCAAAGCCAGCCACCCGATCAGCTTATCGAGCGCATTGTGGCGGCCCACATCCTCAAAAGCATGGCTGATTGCGCCATCGATACCGGCGAAGGCGGCGGCGTGCGCCGCGCCAGTTTCCCGATTGAGCGGCTGCCAATCGCGCAAGCTCTGCAACGCGCGCTCGATCGCGCCCCGCTCGACCGGCGGCCCGGCGGTGAGTTCGGGCAATGCGCGATGCACCGCCGCGATATTCTCCACACCGCACAGGCCGCAGCTGCTTTCCGACATGCGCGCGCGCTGGCGCTCCGCAACGCGTTCGGCCCCGGCGGCGGGAACCTTGAGCCGCGCGATCCAGCCGCCCTCGACCTCGGCGATATCGCTGCGAACCTCATCGGCGCGTTCGGCCAGACCCTCCGACAACGCGAAACCGGTCGCGAACTCGGCAAGGTCGGACGGCGTCGCCATCATCACAGCATAGCCGAGGCCGTTGACCTCGATCGCCACCGGCGTCTCGACAGGCACCGCACGGTCGCGCTCCGCATCGGGGCTCCCATCGAACCGACGTTCCAATGCGGCGAAGGTCCGGCTGCGGCCCATCGCGGTCAGGATCCTGTTTTCGGGGGCCAGATCAGACCAGCGCCTCCAGCTCGGCGGCGGTCGGCTCGTGCATCGGGCATTGGTTCACCCGGGCGCGGAAGCGCGCCGACAAATCGTAGCTGTCGCGGCGGATGCGATTGATGCGGCCCATCGGTCGGTGCGCCTCCAGCCCATTCCAGGGGCTGAAATGCATGCAATCGTCCACCCTCGCGGCCTTCGCCTCGCTCCACCCCGTCTGTGCGGGAACGGTGAGCCGCGCCACGGCGACGAAGGGGCTGAGCTCCTCATGCCACACCACCGTAGCATCCTCGATCGGCATGCTGTCCTTGTCGCGCAGCAGCTGCACGCGCAACTCCCAGACGCCGTCCGCCGTCTTCATCGCTTCGGCCACCTCTTCACGCAAAGCGTCGTGACGATCCGACGCATCGATTATCTCCCCGGTCAGCGATGTGAGATTATCGGAAACGGGCACGATCTGCAGCTTCGCGACATAATCGCCGTAGCGATAGGGCGTCATCGTATAGTAGGTCTCGCCCAGCGGATGGACATTCGGCGCGCCGCCCATCGACTGCAGCGTGCCGCTTTCCAGACCCACCGTTTCCAACAGCTTCTCCGCGCCGCGCAAGACGGTGGAAAGCCCCTTCTTCGCCCATTCCGCGCGGTCGGTAGTCTTGGCGAGCAGCTTCAGATTGCGCAGGAAATCCTTCCCGTTTTCCGCGGTAAAGGCGGGTGCGTTGATCATGGTGAAGTCCTGCACGCTACCGTCCGATCCGGGCAGGCGCGTGCCTTCCACGTCCAGCACCTTCAGCGCGAAGCCGCGCGGCAGACCGATCTTGTCGTGCAGGATGTCGCCGGGATTGGTCGATATCCGCGCCAGCGCCGCATGCCGGCCGGGCTGTGCGAACATGCCTTGCGCATATTCGATTGGCAGATCGGGCAGGATTTCGAGCGTGCCGGACAGGATGCCGTGGCTCTTGGCGTGGACCGATCGGATCGCCCTGCCCTCATCTTCCGCGGTAATGTTCAGGATATCCTGAAAGGTTTCCTGCATCTCCTCATTCGTCTTCGCTTCCTCATCCTCTCGCGTTTCGAGCGCCGGCGAGTAGAGAATGGGATCGTTTTGCGGCATCTTCGCGTTCCTTGGATCAGAGACTTACCGCTCTGAAAGATTTATGGCAGACCGCTGGTTCCGCCAGATTTACAATCCCCGTTGTCACGGGCGGACGACAGAAGCACCGAAGGAGCCCCCGTATGAGCGACCCCCGTGATCCGGCCAACCGCGACAATCACGATATGCCGCACTATGACGGGCCCGCTGGCGGCTGGGGCAGTGTGCGCGGCATGGCGGCAATCGCGGGCACGGAAAAACCGACGCCAGCGATGCTCGAAACCCTCGCCCGGCAGAACAAGTCCGGCGGCCATATGTGCACCAGCTGCGCGTGGGCCAAGCCGAAAGACCCGCACCATTTCGAGTTCTGCGAGAACGGTGCAAAGGCAACGATGTGGGAGCTGACCACCAAGCGCTGCACGCCCGAATTCTTCGCGCGCCACAGCGTGACCGAGCTGCGCAGCTGGAAGGATTTCGACCTGGAGGATCAGGGCCGCCTGACCCACCCCATGCGCTACGATGCCGAGACGGACCATTATGTGCCGGTGGAATGGGACGAGGCATTCCGCGAAATTGGCGCGCATCTGAAGCGGCTCGATCCCAAATCGGCCATTTTCTACGCCTCCGGTCGCGCGAGCCTGGAGACGAGCTATCTCTACGCGCTGTTCGCCCGCGCCTATGGTCACAACAATCTGCCCGACAGCTCCAATATGTGCCACGAAACCACTTCGGTGGCGCTCAGCAAGGTGATCGGATCGCCGGTGGGCACCTGCACGCTCGACGATTTCGACGAGTGCGACGCGATCTTCTTCTTCGGCCAGAACACCGGCACCAACAGTCCGCGTTTCCTCCACCCGCTGCGCGACGCCGTAAAACGCGGCTGCAAGATCGTGACCTTCAATCCGCTGAAGGAAAAGGGCCTCGAGGAGTTCATCTCCCCTCAGAACCCGGTCGAAATGCTGACGGGCCGGGCCACGAAGATCAGCTATCAATATCATCAGGTGAAGGCGGGCGGAGACATCGCCGCCATCCTGGGCATGTGCAAGTTCATCCTGGAGTGCGATGCAAAACGCCGCCAGGCGACGGGCCGCGGCGTGATCGACGAGGATTTCATCGCCGAACACACGCACGGGTTCGAGGAGTTCAAGGCGAAATGCGCCGCCACGGGCTGGGAAGAAATCGAGACCAATAGCGGCCTGCCCCGCACCGCGCTGATGGACGCCGCGCGCGTCTATATGGATGCCGAAAAGGTGATCGGCATCTATGGCATGGGCCTGACGCAGCATGTCCACGGTTTCGAGAATATTGCGCTGCTCACCAATTTCCTGCTGCTGCGCGGCAATATCGGACGCCCTGGCGCGGGCATGAGCCCCGTGCGCGGCCACAGCAATGTGCAGGGCCAGCGCACCGTGGGCATTGCGGAAAAGACCGCGCTCGTCCCGCTCGACCTGATTGCCGAGCAGTTCGGTTTCGATCCGCCGCGTGAGGACGGCATGAACACCGTGGAAGCCTGCGAAGGCATCGAGGACGGGACGGTCAAGGCATTCATCTCGCTGGGCGGCAATTTCGTGCGCGCCATTCCGGACATCGTGCGGATGGAAGAAGCGTGGCAGAAAATGGAGCTGACGGTGCAGATCGCCACCAAGCTCAACCGCAGCCATCTGATCAACGGCAAGAGCGCCTGGCTGCTGCCCTGCCTCGCCCGATCCGAACGAGATATGCAGGCGAGCGGCATGCAGAAGGTGTCGATGGAGGACAGCCTGAGCCATGTCCACGCCTCCTTCGGCAAGCGTACGCCGGCTAGCGAGCATCTGCTGAGCGAACTCGCGATCGTCGCAGGCCTCGCCAAGGAAACCTGCGCGCCCAATCCCAAGCTGCGTTGGGACGACTGGACCGGCGACTATTCGATCGTGCGCGATCTGATTGCCGAGACCTATCACGAGCAGTTCTACGACATGAACGAGCGGATGCTGCAGGCAGGCGGCTTCTACCGCGGCAACAGCGCGCGCGAGCGAATCTGGAAGACCGAGAGCGGCAAGGCGGAGTTCACGACGCCCGCCATGCTCTCCTCCACCGGCCTCGCCGACAAGGAAGGCCGCTATAGGCTCATCACGCTGCGGTCCAACGACCAATTCAACACCACCATTTACGGCTATTCGGACCGTTTCCGCGGGATCGAAGGTACGCGCCACGTGATCCTGATCAACCCGAAGGAAATGGAAAAGGCAGGTCTGAAAGCGGGCCAGCGCGTCACCCTGATCGGCGACGCCGAAGATGGCGCGGATCGGCGCGTACCGGGCCTGACGGTGACACCTTATGAAGTGCCCGACGGCTGCCTTGCCGGCTATTTTCCGGAGCTCAATCCGCTCGTCCCGCTATGGTATCATGACGAGAAATCGAAGACGCCCGCTTCAAAAGGCGTACCGGTGCGCATAGTTACCGACTGATGGCTTGCGGAAAATTGATCGACGAGTTCGGACGCACGATCCGGTACCTGCGCCTTTCGGTGACGGACCGGTGCGATTTGCGCTGCAATTATTGCATGGGTGAGGCGATGCAGTTCCTGCCCCGGCGGGAGCTGCTCGATCTCGACGAGCTGGTGCGTCTGGCGGACGGATTCATCACCCGCGGCGTCAACAAGATCCGCCTGACGGGCGGCGAGCCGCTGGTGCGCGCCGTGACGCTGCCGCTGATCGACGAACTGGGCAAGCGGCTGGGCCACGGCCTCGACGAGCTGACGATGACCACCAACGCCACCAACCTTGCCCGCCATGCGCAGCGCATCGCCGATGCCGGGGTGAAGCGGCTAAACGTTTCGCTCGACACGCGCGATCCGGCAGCGTTCGCTGCGCTGACCAACCGGGACATGTTGAACCGCGTCCTCGACGGCATCGATGCCGCCCTTGATGCAGGCATCAAGATCAAGCTCAACACCGTGGCTTTGGCCGACACCAACCGTGAAGAAATTCCGGATCTTGCTGCTTGGGCGCATGGCAAGGGCATGGACATCACCTTTATCGAGGTGATGCCGCTCGGCGATATCGCGGCCGAACGATCGGACCAGTTCCTTTCGCTGGAAACCGTGCGCCGCGATCTGGAGCAGCGCTTCACGCTAGAGCCGTCCAGCCATGTCAGCGGCGGCCCGGCGCGTTACTGGAATGTCGCGGAAACGGGTGGACGCATCGGCTTCATCAGCCCGATCAGCCACAATTTCTGCGCCAGCTGCAACCGCGTGCGCGTGACCGCAAAGGGAGAGCTGTTCCCCTGCCTCGGCCATGGCGAGATGACCCATCTGCGCGCCGCCCTGCGCGGACCGGAGCCGGAACAGGCCCTCGATGCCGCGTTGGACCGGGCCATGAAGACCAAACCGGAGCGCCACCATTTCCGCATCGCCAAGGGCGCCGATCCGGCGCTGGCGCGGCACATGTCCGTCACCGGCGGCTGAACTTCGGCACAGCCGGGTCCGGCAGAAACCCAAATTTGCACACGCCTATAAAAGGTTTCGGTAAAAAACTGAGTTAGTTCGTTCGAACGACTTGCGAGGCAAGCGGATCGGCCCTATGCCTTATGCTGCAACTGCTAAGGAATGGCCGCCGCATGGTCTCGACAACCAACATGCGTACATGGATGATTGCCGCCGCGATGGCGCTCGGCGCCTGCTCCGGCGGGGACGAGGACAAGGCAGGTCCGCCGCCGGCGACGCCGGTCAAGGTCGCGGCCGTGCAGACGCAGTCCGTGCCGAACATCATCGAGCTTCCGGGCCGGGTTGAGCCGATCCGGACCGCCGAAGTACGCGCCCGCGTCACCGGCATCGTGCAGGCCCGCGTCTATGATGAGGGCACCGAAATTCGAAAAGGCGCACCGCTGTTCCGGATCGATCCGCGCGAGGTGCAGGCCACGGTCAATCAGGCGCGCGCGAATCTGCAGCGGCTTCAGGCTACCGCCGCCAATGCCAGCGCAGTGGTTCAGCGTTACCAGCCGCTGGTGAGCGAACAGGCCATTAGCCAGCAGGAATATGACGCCGCCGTCGCGGCGCAGCGTGAAGCCCGCGCGCAGGTCGCCGCCGCACGCGCACAGCTGGACGCGGCGCAGTTGCAACTCAGCTACACCACCGTCCGCGCGCCGATTTCCGGCCGCGTGGGCCGCGCGCTGGTGACCGAAGGCGCGCTCGTCAGCCAGAGCGAAGGCACGCTCATGACGCGGATCGAGCAGCTCAACCCGATCTTCGTGACGCTGACGCAGGCCTCGTCCGAGGTGCTCGACATCCGCCGCGCCATCGCATCGGGGGAGCTGGAGCTCGACCCAAATGGCCGCATCGAGTTCGAGGTGCAGTTTGAGGACGGCACGCCTTATCCCATCAAGGGGCGCCTGAATTTCCTCGATTATTCGGTCGATCAGAGCACCGGCGCGGTCGTCCTGCGCGGTGAGATCCCCAACCCGCAGCAATTGCTGCTTCCCGGTGATTTCGTGCGCGCACGTATTCTTGCCGGCCAGCGCGAGGGCGGCATCATCGTACCTCAGCGCGCCGTGCAGGTGGGCGAGAACGGTTCAACAGTATTCGTGGTCGGCCCGGACGGAAAGGCACGCAGCCAGAATGTCGAGCTGGGTTCGCTGGTGGACAATGGCTGGGTCATCAAGAGCGGACTGAAACCGGGCGACAAGGTGATCGTCAGCAATCTGCAGAAGATCCGCCCCGGCGCGCCTGTAAAGGTTCAGGACAGTCGCTCCGTTCTGGGCAGCACGGCCCGTCCGCAGCCAAGCGGCGGCCAGCCTTCGGGCGCTGCGGCCAAAACCCAGTAAGGGCGGAGCGCGCGCGTGCCACGTTTCTTCATCGACCGACCGGTTTTTGCCTGGGTGATTGCGCTCGGCGTGCTCTTGGGCGGCATCATCGCCCTGCGCGCCCTGCCGATCGAGCAATATCCGCAGGTCGCCCCGCCCTCGCTTACCATTTCGGTCGCTTATCCCGGTGCCGACGCCCAGACGCTGGAGCAGAACGTCACCCAGGTGATCGAGCAGCAGCTGAACGGCGTTGAAGGCTATCTTTACATGGCCTCGACCAGCCAGTCGAACGGCACCGCCTCTATCACGCTGACCTTCGAGGCCGGCACCGATATCGATATTGCGCAGACCGAGGTGCAGAACCGTCTTTCCACGGTGGAGGCGCGCCTGCCCGAATCGGTGCGGCGGCAGGGCATTACGGTGCGTCAGGCCAATACCGGCTTCCTCTTGATCGTCGCGCTGACCAGCCAGGGCGAACAATATGATGCCGTGGACCTTGGCAATATCGCCTCCACCCGCATCGTCGATGAACTGCGCCGCGTGCAGGGCGTGGGTGATATCCGGCTGTTCGGTTCCGAATATGCCATGCGCATCTGGCTCGATCCGCAAAAACTGGCGAGCTACAATCTCACGCCGTCCGACGTGGTTGCGGCCATCAGCGCGCAGAACAGCCAGACCGCAGGCGGCTCGCTCGGCGCGCTGCCGACCGTGGATGACCAGCAGATCAACGCGACTATCGTAACGCAGGATCGTTTCTCCACGATCAAGGAATTTGAGCAGGTCATCCTGCGCGCGGCGCAAAGCGGCGCGACGGTGCGCGTCGCAGACGTGGGCCGCGTCGAACTGGGCGCGCAAAGCTACGACACCACCACCACGCTGAACGGCAAGCCGATGGCCGGCATGGCCGTACAGCTTGCCACCGGCGCCAATGCGCTTGCCGCGGCCGAGGGCGTGAAGGCCCGGATGGAAGAGCTGCAGCGTCAGCTGCCGCCGGGCGTCAGCTATTCGATTCCCTATGACACCACCCCGTTTGTTCAGACCTCGGTCGACGAAGTGGTGAAGACATTGATCGAGGCGATGGTGCTCGTCTTCCTCGTCATGTTCCTGTTCCTGCAGAACTGGCGCGCCACCGTGATCCCGGCGCTAGTCGTGCCGATCGCACTGGCGGGCGCGGCGCTCGGCCTCTGGCTGTTCGGTTTCTCGATCAACGTGCTGACGCTGTTCGGCATGGTGCTGGCCATCGGCATCCTGGTGGACGACGCGATCGTGGTGATCGAGAATGTCGAGCGGATCATGCGCGAGGAAGGCCTTCCCCCGCTGGAGGCCACGCGCAAGGCGATGGACCAGATCACCGGCGCCATCATAGGCATCACGCTGGTGCTGATCGCGGTGTTCATCCCGATGGCGTTCTTCCCCGGATCGACGGGCGGCATCTACCGCCAGTTCTCCGTAACGCTGGCGATTTCGATCGCCTTCTCCGCGCTGATGGCGCTCACGCTGACGCCTGCTTTGTGCGCCGCCTTCCTGAAGCCGATCGAAGAAGGCGGGACGGGCAGCGCCCCGTCGCTTGACGAAGAGGAGGAGGAGGAAGAAGAAAGCGCACATGCGCGCGCCCAGGACGGCGACGACAAGCAAGGCGATCGGGATCGCGGCTTTTTCGCCAGCTTGTGGGACAAGGTCAGCGGGTTCTTCGCCGCGTTCAACCGCTGGTTCGCCCGGATGACCGAGCGCTATGCGAAGGTAAACAGCCGCGTTCTCTCCAAACCGATGCGCGGGCTGGCCGTTTTCACGCTGCTCGCCGCGATCACCGTGTTCCTGTTCATGCGTCTTCCCACGGCCTTCCTGCCGACCGAGGATCAGGGCTATGTCATCACCGTCGTACAAAGCCCGCCCGGATCGACCCGCAATGTGCTGAACGAGGCGATCGCCCCGGTCCAGGAGTTCTGGCTGGATCAGCCCGAGGTGCAGAACCTGGTGATCGTGCGCGGCTTCAGCTTCTTCGGCCAGGGCCAGAATAATGCGCTGATGTTCGCCAGCCTGAAGCCCTGGAGCGAGCGGACCGGCGATGGCAGTTCCGCCGGCGCGCTGGTGAAAAAGGCCACCGGTGTGTTCAGCCAGATCCAGTCGGCCATCGCCTTCGTGATCCAGCCGCCGCCGATCCAGTCGCTCGGCAATGCCAGCGGCTTCTCCTTCAAGCTGGAGGACCGCGCCGGGCTGGGCCGCGATGCGCTGCGCCAGGCGCAGCAGCAACTGCTCGGCATGGCTAGCCAGAACGACGTGATCACCAATATTCGTCCCGAGGACCAGCCTGCCGGACCCGTCCTGCGCGTCGATATCGATCGCACGCTGGCGACCGCGCTCGGCCTCTCGATATCGGACGTCAACAATGCGCTCGGGATCAATTTCGGCTCGACCTATATCAATGACTTCAACCGCAATGGCCGGGTGCTGCGCGTGATCGCGCAGGCCGAAGCTGCCGACCGGATGACGCCGCAGGACGTGATGGATCTGCGCGTGCCGAACGATCAGGGGCAGCTCGTCCCCTTCAGCACTTTTGCCACCGCCGAATGGACCGCCGAGCCGCCCAGCCTGGCACGTTACAACGGCTATCCCGCCATGACGATTTCCGGCGAGGCGGCGAGCGGCCGCTCGTCCGGCGCCGCAATCGCGGCGATGGAGCAGATGGCCGACAAGCTGCCCGATGGTATCGGCTATGAATGGACCGGCATCAGCTATGAAGAAAAGCAGTCCGCCGGCCAGGTCGGCGCGCTGCTGGGCCTGTCGGCGCTGGTCGTGTTCCTGCTGCTCGCCGCGCTGTATGAAAGCTGGGCGGTGCCGCTTTCGGTGCTGCTGATCGTGCCGATGGGCGTCTTGGGCGCGGTCTTGTTCTCGATGCTGCGCGGTCTCTCGGCAGATGTGTATTTCAACGTCGGCCTCATCACGATCATCGGCCTCGCCGCCAAGAACGCTATCCTGATCGTCGAGTTCGCGATCGAAGAGGAAGAGCGCGGCCTCAAACCGATCGAAGCCGTCAAGGAAGCGGCCAAGCTGCGCCTCAGGCCCATCATCATGACCTCGCTCGCCTTTATCCTGGGCATGGTGCCGCTGGTGCTGGCAAGCGGGGCGGGCGCGGCCAGCCGCATCGCGGTGGGCACCGGCGTGATGGGCGGCATGATCACAGCCACCGGCATCGGCGTGTTCATCATTCCGCTCCTCTATCTGCTGGTCCGTCGCCATCTCAGCCGCAAGCAGCCGCACGCCGCCGGCACGATGGAAACCGACGGCGAGGAAGCGGACGGAAGCGAACCGGACGGCGACGGCGCGGGCGGCCGCGACGAAGGAAAGGCACAGCCTGCATGACGATCCGCCAAGCCCTCCGCCCCGCTGCCCGGCTGTCCCTGGCCTCGGCCTCCGCGCTGGCTTTGTCCGCCTGCGTCAATTTCGCGCCCGATCACGCGCGGCCCCTGCAGCCCAGCGATCTGGCCTATGATCCCGACTATCGCCCGGACGGCGGCGCCGTTGCAAGCAGCCTGGCCTGGCAGAATTATTTTGCCGATCCGCGGCTGGAAGCGCTGATTGCCGAGGCGCTGGCCAACAATCGCGATCTGCTCGCCGCCACCGCGCGGATCGAACAGGCCGCGGCGCAATATCGAATCCAGCGCTCCCAGCAGCTCCCCAATGTCGGCCTCAACGCCAGCGCGGTCCGCACCCGTATCGGCAGCGGTGGCTTCGGTGGCGGCGGCTTAGGTGGTGCAGGCGGGGGGACCGGTGCAGGCGCGGGCAATGGCGGCAGCGGTAATGGCGGCGCGGGCGGTGGCGGTACCGGCGGGGGCGGCGCAGGTGGCGGCGGTGCGCTTGTCGGCGGATCGGGCGGCACGACCTTCAACCGTTTCAATGTCGGCGTCGGCGTATCCTCGTTCGAGCTCGATTTCTGGGGCCGCGTCGCCAATCTTACCGAGGCGGCACGCGCGCAATATCTCGCCAGCGTCGCTGCCCAGCGCGCCTTTTATCTCTCGCTGATCGGCGACGTCGCTTCGGCATATTTCGATCTGGTCGAGACGCAGGAACAGCTGGAACTGGCCCGCAACACGGTGGAAAGCCGTCAGGAGGGCCTGCGCATTGCCAAGTTGCGGCTCGATGCCGGCGTCACCAGCGCGCTCGATTATTATCAGGCCGAAACGCTGCTGACGCAGGCCGAACAGCAGGTCGCCGTTGAGCAGCAGAATCTCGCCACCGCCACCAATCAGCTCACCGTCCTCGTCGGCGGCCGCATTCCCGGCGATCTGCCCCCCGGCCTGTCGCTGGCCGACGAAACCGTGACCGCGCGGCTCGATGCCGGACTGCCGTCCCGCCTTCTTCTCGTGCGGCCCGACATCGTGCAGGCCGAAGAGCAGCTGCGCGCGGACGAGGCCAATATTGGCGCGGCGCGCGCGGCCTTTTTCCCGAACATCTCTCTGACCGGCAATGCGGGCTTCGCCTCCACGAGCCTCGGCGGCTTGTTCGACGGCGACGCCTTCACCTGGAGCTTCGGCCCCAGCCTGAACCTGCCGATCTTCGACTGGGGCGCGCGCGAAGCGGACCTTGGACTCGCCAAAGCGCGGCGGCTCGAATCGGTCGCGAATTACGACAAGGCGGTGCAGACCGCGTTCCAGGAAGTGTCCAACGCCCTCGCCGGGCGCCGCTACATTGCCGATCAGGTAGCGGTCCTGCGCCGCGCGGTGGAAGCGAACGACCGCCTCTCCTATCTCGCGCGCCTGCGATACCGCGAAGGCGCCGCCAATTATCTGGAAGTGCTGGATGCCGAGCGCAATCTCTTCGCCGCGCAGCAGGCTTTGCTGACGGCGCAGCGGCAGGAACTCCAGAACTTCGCCTCGCTCTATGTGGCGCTGGGCGGCGGCACTGAAGTGCGCACGCCGGAGGTTTCGCTGGAGCCACTCAAGCGAGAAATCGAGACGGCGGTTCCCGCGGCGCAGGAAAACGAAGCGCGCTGATCGCTCGGCTGTCGCCGAGCGTCGCCGGGTCTGCTAGGCAGATGGGCGATGACCAGCCCTTATCCCTTTTCCGCCATCGTCGGACAGGAACCCTTGAAACGCGGCCTGCTGCTTCTCGCCATCGACGCGAGTATCGGCGGCCTTCTCATCCTCGGCGATCGCGGCACCGGCAAATCCACCGCGGTGCGCGCATTGGCCAAATTGCTTCCGGACATGAGCGTGATGAAAGGCTGCCGCTATGGTTGCGCGCCCGAGCCTGCCGCCGCGCGATGCGCCGAGTGCCGCGAAACGGATCGGAGTAAAACCGCCAAGGCGCCGGTGCCGATGGTCGATCTTCCGCTGGGTGTGAGCGAGGATCGCTTGGTCGGTGCGCTCGATCTCGAACGCGCGCTCGGCGAGGGTGTAAAGGCATTCGAACCTGGCCTGCTAGCCCGGGCCAATCGTGGCTTCCTTTATATCGACGAGGTCAATCTGCTCGAAGACCATCTCGTCGATCTGCTGCTCGACGTGGCCGCCAGCGGCGAGAATCTGGTCGAGCGCGACGGGCTTTCGGTGCGTCACCCTGCGCGCATTCGGCTTGTCGGCAGCGGCAATCCCGAAGAGGGCGAACTGCGTCCGCAATTTCTCGATCGCTTCGGCCTCGCCGTCTCGGTCACGACGCCAACGTCCATTGCCGAGCGCATCGAGATTGTGAAGCGGCGCGACGCCTATGAGCAGGATCCCGAAGGCTTCGTCGCCCAATGGAAGCGGCAGGACGGCAAGCTGCGCCGCGCCGTCGAACGCGCGCGCGAGGCGCTGCCCACCATCGAAACGCCCGACGCCGCGATCAAACAGGCCGCACGTATCTGCATGGCGCTGGGCACCGACGGCCTGCGCGGCGAACTGGTGACCATCCGTGCAGCGCGCGCGCTTGCAGCGCTGGAAGGCGAGACGGAGGTGACCGCGGAGCATGTCCGCACCATCGCGCCGATGGCGCTCGCCCATCGCCTGCGCCGCGATCCCCTCGACGGCGGCGACGGCGAAGCCCGCGTCGGACGGGCGCTGGAAGAGATCGCAGCGTGAGTGCGGCCGCGCGCCGGATGGAGGACGCGCGGGCGGCGATCGATCTGGTGAGCGACGCCGGACTGTCGCTGGTTCTGCGCGCCCGCGAAGGCCCAGTGCGCGCGCATCTTCTGGAGCGGTTGGCTCTCGGGGAGCGCAGTGTGCTGCGCATTACGGCCGAGGCCGATGTCGAAGCGCTGACGGGCGGCATCGACGTCATGGCGAGCGTTGCCGCCGGGCAGACCGTGCGCACCCGCTCGCTCGCCCAGAGACTGGAAGGCCGCATGCTGCTGGTGGCAGGCGCGGAGCGGATCGGCGAGCGGTTTGCCGCGCTGATTGCGCGCGGGCTCGACGAAGGGGCCTTTCCGGGCGGGGTGGTGCTGATCGACGAAAGCGAGCCGGATGATGCGATGGGCGCGATGCTCGCCGACCGCATGGCGATGTGGGTCGATTGCGACGGCCTGTCGCTGCGCGATCTCGAAGCCTTTCCGCCGATCGACGAGGATGGCGAACCAACCGGGGATCTGGTCGCGCCCTTCTGCGAACTGGCGGCCGTGCTCGGCATCGCATCATTGCGTGCGCCGAGCCATGCCATCGCCGTAGCGCGGGCGCTGGCCGCGCGCCGGGGAGCAGACGAAACGACACGCAGCGACGCGGAGGGGGCGGTGCGGCTCGCGCTCGGCCCGCGCGCGCGGCGGATGCCGGAAGAGCCTTCCGAACCGCCGCCGCCGGAACCGGACGAAACGCCCCCTTCCGACGAAACCGACACCCCCGAACAGAAGGAAGGCGACGATCTGGGGGAGCGGCTGGTGGATGCAGCGCAGGCCGCGCTTCCCGCCGGTTTGCTGGAAATCGGCGGCGGCGCCATGGCCGGCGCGGGTCTGCACGGCAGCGCGACAAGCCGCAGCGGCGGATCGCCGCGTGGGCGGCGGGGTCGGCTTCGCAAGGGCCTTCCCCAAGCTGGCGCCCGGCTCGATCTGGCCGCCACGCTGATCGCCGCCGCGCCGATGCAGCGGCTGCGCGGACGGGGGCCGGGAGACCGCCCTGCCATCCGCACCGACGATATTCGCGTGCGCCGCCCGGTGCCGCAACGCCGCCGCGCCACCATCTTCGCCGTCGATGCCTCCGGTTCCGCCGCGCTGGCGCGCCTTGCCGAGGTGAAGGGCGCGGTCGAACACTTGCTCGCCGAAAGCTATGTGCGGCGGGACGAAGTGGGGCTGATCGCCTTTCGCGGCTCGGCTGCCGAAACGCTGTTGCCGCCCACCCGCTCGCTCGCCCGCGCCAAGCGCGAGCTGCAGGCGCTGCCGGGCGGGGGCGGAACGCCGCTCGCCGCCGGGATCGCCGCGGGCCTCGAGCAGGCCGCGCGCAGCCGATCGGCGGGCCGCGCGCCGCTGCTGGTGGTGCTGACCGACGGCGGCGCCAATATCGCGCGCGACGGCACACCGGGCCGCGCCCAGGCGCAGCAGGATGCGGAAGCCATCGCCGCGCTCGTTGCCGCCGCCCGTATTCCGGCGATCCTGATCGACAGCTCCGCGCGCGGGGACCGCCGGGTGGAGGCCCTCGCCCGCTCCATGGCCGCGCGCTATGTTCGCCTGCCGCGCGTCGAGGACGGCGCGCTCGCCGCGATCGTGGCCTCATGAGCCGCCCGGATTGGGACCGCGACGGGGCCGATTGGCCGAACCGCGAGGCGAGTGCGTTCGTCACCGCCGCCGGCCACCGCTGGCATGTGCAGCGCGGCGGGAGCGGCCCCACGCTGCTGCTGCTGCACGGCACCGGCGCGGCAACGCATAGCTGGGGGCCGATCTGGCCGCTGCTGGCGCCACATTTCCGGCTGATCGCGCCGGACCTGCCCGGCCACGGCTTCACCTCCCCGCGCGCGAGCGGCATGCTTTCGCTGCCCTATGTCGCCCGTGCGGTGGGCGGACTGCTGGAGGCACTGGACGAGACCCCGGCCTATGTCACCGGGCACTCCGCCGGAGCAGCGGTGGCCCTGCGCATGGCACTCGACGGACGAATCGCGCCGCAGCGGATCGTCTCGCTGAACGGGGCGCTGCTGCCTTTCAAGGGCCCGGCGCATCGCCTGTTCCCGGCCATCGCCAAGATGCTGTTCCTCAACCCGCTGGTGCCCAGCTTCATGGCCTGGCGCGCGCAGGACGACGGCGCGGTGGACCGCGTTCTGGGCCAGACCGGTTCGACCATCGATGCGCGCCAGCGGGATTATTATGCGCGGCTGTACAGCATCCACAGCGCCATCGCCACCATCATCACATTTTCGGTGAGCGAGACGAAGCCCAGCGGCACGTTGGAGCCGCCGCCCACGCAGGCACATTTCAGCTCCCGCTTTTGCACATAGACCGCGTAGAACACCGAAACCGCTCCTACGCCGCCGATGAACAGTGCCACGGGGATCGAAACGATATCGAGAATACGGCCCGCCATCAGAATGCCCGCCAGTGCCTCGGCAAAGGGGTAAATCGTGGCATAAGGCACCCAGCGCTGCGCCAGCAGATCATAGCCCAGAAACATGGTGGCGAAGCTGCGCACGTCCTGCAGCTTCTGCACGGCAAGGAAGCACATCGAGATGGCGATGAACAGTTCGGCCGCGCGTACGGAAACGAACGCGCCGGTCAGCGCGTAACCGATCGACAGGGCCAGGAGCGCGGCCACCGAGAAAATCGCGATAACCGGCTTGTAGCTGGTGGCATCGGGATCGGCGACGGACTTGCCGAAAAAGCGCCGGAGATCGTCATTCCCGCCGATCCGCTTTCCATCGATAAAGGTCTGAGGCGTCGTCTTGACGTCATGCTTCGCCTTGAACGCGTCGGTTTCCTCACGCGTCGTCAGATGATGGTCTTCCACCGTATAGCCGTGGCTCTCCAACAGATGCTTAGATCGCAGACCATAGGGGCAGACATGCTTGTCCATCACCATGCGGTAGAGGGTGGCGGTCTTCGTGCTCATCGCTTCACCTTTTCGAACAGTTCGACCAGCTCGCCGAACTTCGCCTTCTGGTCTTCGGCATCGCCGGAACGGATGGCGTCGGCCACGCAATGCGCGGCGTGATTTTTTAGAACCTGGCTCTCCACCTTGGCGAGCGCGGATTTCACCGCCTGCAGCTGATGCAGGATGTCGATGCAATAGCGATCGTCCTCAATCATCTGCGCAAGACCGCGCACCTGCCCCTCGATCCGGCGCAGGCGGTTGATGCTGGACTGACGAAGATCGGCCATCACGGTTCCTGTTGATACCCTATGGGGGTATTATATCAGACAGGTAGAAGCCGCTTTCAAGGGGCGGGGGAGGTCAGGCCGGTGTCATGGCGCGAAGCGCTGCGGTGTCGCTTCGGCGAGGATTAGCGAGAACCAGCCCTTTTCGTCGGTCCATTCGCGGATCGGCTCCCACCCGGCGGCGCGCAGCAGAAGGCGCTGGTCGCGCGGTGCGAATTTGTGGCTGTTCTCGGTATGGATGGTTTCGCCCGCTTCCATATGAAAGCGCTCACCGCCGACGGTGAAGTCGACCGGCTCCAGCGCCTCGATATGCATTTCGATGCGCGAATGGCTGGCATTCCAGACAGCGCGGTGGCGGAATTTCTCGCGTGGTATATCGCCGCCGATTTCCCGGTTGATCCGATCGATCAAATTGAGGTTAAAATCCGCCGTTACCCCTGCGCTGTCGTCATAAGCGGGCACCAGGATTTCCTCATCCTTCACCCGGTCCATGCCGATCAACAGCAGCGCGCCTTCACCCAGATTTTCGCGCATCCGGCGTAGCAGATCCACGCCCGTTCGCGGCACCATATTGCCGATGGTGGAGCCGGGGAAAAAGCCGATGCGCGGCAGCTTCTGCGCTGCTTCCGGCATCTCCACTGGGTGCATGAAGTCCGCCTCTACCGGCGCGATGTCGAGATCGGGAAAGTCCTTGGCTAGCTCGGCGTTGCTTTCGCGCAGAAATTCGCCGCTGATGTCGATCGGCACATAGACCGCCGGTTTTACGGCGCGCAGCAGGATCGGCGTCTTGACCGAACTGCCCGATCCGAATTCGACCACCGCATGGCCGGTGCCCGCAATCTCGGCCACTTCGGGGCAATGCGCATCCAGCAGCCCGCGTTCGGTACGGGTGGGGTAATATTCCGGCAGGTCGGTGATATCTTCGAACAATCCGGAGCCGGCATGATCGTACAGCCAGCGCGCGGGGATGGCGCGCGGATGGGACTGGAGGCCGCGCAGAACGTCCGCGCGAAAGGCGCTGTCGAGGGCGCCGGTAGTGCCGGCGTCGAAATCGGTCATGAAGTGCCCCTCACTGAAAATCTTAGTCTGGAAATCTTAGAGATCTTTGGCCAGCCGCAGCCCGGTGAACTGCCAGCGCTGGTGCGGATAGAAGAAGTTGCGATAGCAGGCGCGCACATGGCCGCGCGGGCTGGCGCAGCTGCCGCCCTTCAGGACGAACTGCCCGCTCATGAACTTGCCGTTGTATTCGCCTACCGCGCCCTTGGCCGGTTTGAAGCCGGGATAGGGGCGAAAGGCGCTGCCCGTCCATTCCCAGACATCGCCAAACATCTGGGACGGCCCATCGCCGCCTTTGGCCGGGGCGGGGCGGATGCCGCCCGCCTCATCGAGCTGGTTGCCGCCGCTCGCATCGAGCTGCTGCGCGGCGCTTTCCCATTCCGCTTCGGTCGGCAAGCGCGCGCCTGCCCAGCTGGCATAGGCGTCCGCCTCATACAGGCTGATATGGCAGACCGGCGCGGCATCATCGACCGGCTGCAGCCCGTCGAGACCGAACTGGTGCCAGCGCTCCTCATCGTCCTGGCGCCAGTAAAGCGGCGCGGCAATGCCCTCCGCCTGCACCCAGGCCCAGCCGTCCGAAAGCCACAGCATCGGATCGGAATAGCCGCCGTCGGCGATGAACGCCTTCCACTCGCCATTGGTGACACAGCGGCTGGCGAGTGCATGGGGGGTGAGCAGCGCCTGATGGCGCGGCCCTTCGCAATCATAGCCAAAGCTCTCGCCGTCATGGCCCAGATCGACCACGCCGCTGCGCCCCTCGATCCAGCGCAGCTCGGGCGCCGGCGCTTCGTGCAGCCGCCGCGGCGCGGGCCAAAGCGCAGGCGCGGTGGGGTTGCGCGAAAACAGGTGCAGAATGTCCGTCTGGAACAGCTCCTGATGCTGCTGCTCATGATGGATACCAAGCTCCACCAAGGTCAGCGCATCGTCCGGCAACGCATCGAAATGCTCGCCGATTGCCGAGTCCACATGCGCGCGGTAATCGCGCACCTGATCCAGCGAAGGCCGCGTGATCATGCCGCGGTGGCAACGCTCATGCCGCTCCCCTTCGGCTTCATAATAGCTGTTGAAAAGGAACGCGAATTGCTCGTCGAACGGCTCATAGCCGTCCACGAAATCGCGCAGCACGAAGGTTTCGAAAAACCAGCTGGTGTGCGCCATGTGCCATTTAGAGGGTGAGGCGTCTTCCATCGACTGGACGGTAGCGTCGGCATCCGAAAGCGGCGCGGCCAACGCCAGCGTCAGCTCTCGCGTCGCGCGGAAATCGCGCAGCAAAGCATCGTCGTGCGGAACGGAGATCGGCTGGGTCGACATGGCTGGGCCTTTCTTCTGGCCGTGATCGGAAGAGACGTCCTCAACACAGATCAACCTTGCCGGGGTTTCTAGCGCGACGCTCCGGGTTTCCAAAGCACATCGCCCGCTCCGGTTCCGCCATCGCCCACCGCATTCGCGCGGCGCGCGGCGGTGAAGAGATAGTCCGACAGGCGGTTGATGTAGCGTAGCGCTTCCGGGTTGAGGCCGTGGATACGGTGCGCGCCGACCATCGCCCGTTCGGCGCGGCGGGTGATCGCGCGAGCCAGATGCAGCCCGGCGGCAAACGCGCTGCCGCCCGGCAGGATGAAGCTCGCCAACGGCTCGAGCGCTTCGTTCAGCCGGTCGATCTCATCTTCCAGCCAGGCGGTCTGCGACGCCACAACGCGCAGTTCCATCTCGGACGGCTCGAAATCCGTGCCCGGCGTCGCAATGTCGGCGCCCAAATCGAACAGATCGTTCTGGATGCGCGAAAGACCGGCCATAAGCCCCGCGGTGTCCGCACCATCGAAGGCGGCGATCGCTACGCCGATGGCGCTGTTCGCCTCATCGACATCGCCGATCGCCTCCATGCGCGGATCGCTTTTGGACAGACGCGAGCCATCGACAAGGCCGGTGCTGCCGTCATCGCCCGTGCGAGTGTAGATCTTGTTGAGCTTGACCAAGGGGGCTTATTTGGCCTGGCTGAAAATCAGCAGCAGCGCGACCAGCACGATCGCGATAGCCTGCCACTTCACGCGGGCGAACATCATCCTGTTCTGCATGTTCGCCGATTTGGGCGTGCCGTCCAGGTCGCGGTCTTCCGGCCGTACATTGGCAAACGCGCCGAGCCCGCGCACGAGCGCCGCCAAGACGAGGCAGGCGGCGATGATGATTCCGATGACGAGGATGGCACCCATGTACCCAACCTAGGAATTGCTGAGCGAAATGCCAGCGGGAAAGCAGCCGCGTCGCAATTCATCCGCCAATGCGCGCCCGTTCTCACCCGCCGCGCGCCGATCGGCCAGCGCCGGGGCGGCCTTCGATTTCGCCAGCTTCTCGCCGTCCGGCCCCAGCAGCAACTCGTGATGCCAGTAGAGCGGCTGCGGCAGGCCGAGCAGCGCCTGCAGCAGCACATGGATGTCCGTATAATCGAACAGGTCCATGCCGCGCACCACGGGCCCGATGCCTTGCGCGGCGTCGTCCACCGTCGCGGCGAGATGATAGCTCGCGGGCGCATCCTTGCGCCACAAGACGATATCACCGAAGCGCCCCGGATCCGCCGCCACCTCGCCGCGCATCAGATCGCGCCAGCCGAGCGGCCCTGCCGCTTCCACCGCCGCCGCCATGTCGAGCCGCCAGCTGTGCGGAATTTCGACGTCGTGCTCCCCGCGCGCGGCATGGCGGCAGGTGCCGGGATAAGCGGGACCGTCCGGGCCGTGCCGCACCGGGCTATGGCGCAGCGCCTCGGCAATTTCCTTTCGCGTGCACCAGCAGCGATAGGCGAGGCCCCGCTCGCGCAATTTCTCGAACGCCGCGCGGTAGGCCAGAATATGTGCCGACTGCCGCAGCGGCAGCTCGTCCGGCTCCAGCCCCAGCCAGGCCAGATCGGCCAGCGCGCCGTCGATATGTTCGGCGCGGCTGCGCGTGCCGTCGATATCTTCGATCCGCACCAGAAAGCGCCCGCCGCTCGCCCGCCCCAGATCGTGGCAGGCGAGCGCGGACCATGCATGGCCAAGGTGAAGCGGGCCGTTGGGGCTCGGCGCGAAGCGGGTTATCGCCGGACTGTCCACAGCTTTTTCCACGCGCGGGGGCACGATTATGCAGGAAGTTTCGCGCAAGGTCATTGGCCTGTCACTTTTTTGCGCTTATCACGGCTCTCAGGAAATGGAGGAGCGGGAGTTCGGGCATGTATCATCCCGACATTCTGGATAATCCGGCCAGTTTGCGCCACCCGGAAAGCTGTCCGGCGCTGATCCTCAACGCCGACTACACGCCGCTCAGCTATTATCCGCTCAGCCTCTGGCCGTGGCAGACCGCAATCAAGGCGGTGTTCCTCGACAAGGTGGACATCGTCGCCAGTTACGACCGGGCGGTGCACAGCCCCAGCTTCCAGATGCAGATCCCATCGGTGATCGCGCTGCGCCAATATGTGAAGCCCAGCGAATATCCGGCCTTCACCCGCTTCAACCTGTTCCTGCGCGACAAGTTCGCCTGCCAATATTGCGGCAGCGAGGACAATCTGACCTTCGATCATGTCGTGCCGCGCCGTCAGGGCGGCGGCACCAGCTGGGAAAATGTCACCACCGCCTGCCTGCCGTGCAACCTGAAGAAGGGCGGCCGCACCCCGCGCGAGGCGCATATGCAGCTGTTCATGAAGCCGCATAAGCCCACCAGCTGGCAGCTGCAGGAGCGCGGCCGCGGTTTCCCGCCCAATTATCTGCACGAAAGCTGGCACGACTGGCTGTATTGGGACATCGAGCTGGAGGATTAGTCCACTCCGCCTTGACGCCCCCGGTGCTGCAACGCACAACATACATCATGGCTGACCTACCCCCGATCTCGCAAAACCCCGACATCCGCTTCCTGGGCCGCATCCTCGGCGATGTGATCCGCAGCTATGGCGGGGAAGAACTGTACGCGAAGACCGAGGCGATCCGCCGCGCCAGTGTTGAGCGCCACCGGAGCGCCACGCCCGGTGCCGCAGCGGTGCCCGAACTGGATGCGCTCGATCTGGACGGCACGCTGGATTTCGTGCGCGGCTTCATGCTGTTCTCTCTGCTCGCCAACCTCGCCGAAGACCGGCAGGGCGTGGCGCGCGAGGAAGGCGCGAGCGTCGCCGAAGCGCTCGTCGCGCTGGAGGAACAGGGCGTCACCCGCGCCTCGGTCGCCGATATGCTGGAGGGCGCGGCGGTCGTCCCCGTGCTTACCGCCCACCCCACTGAGGTGCGCCGCAAGAGCGTGATCGACCACAAGACGCGCATCGCCACGCTGATGCGCCTGCGCGACAAGGGCAACGAGACGACGCCGGAGGGCGACAATGTCGAGGATGCGATCCGCCGCCAGGTCGCGCTGCTCTGGCAGACGCGCCCGCTTCGCGAACGCCGCCTGTTCGTCGCCGACGAGATCGACAATGCCCGCGCCTATATGCGCGACGTGTTCCTGCCGGCGCTGCCGCTGCTCTATGCGCGCTGGGACAAGGAGCTGGGCACGCGCCTGCCCGCATTCCTGAAGCTCGGAAGCTGGATCGGCGGGGACCGTGACGGCAACCCCTATGTCGATGCGGCGACCATGCGCTTGGCCTTCAAGGGCGCAGCGGAGGCCGCGCTCGGCCATTATCTGGAGATGGTGCACGCGCTGGGCGGAGAGCTTTCGCTCTCCAGCAAATATTCGGACGTGCCGCAGGCCGTGCTCGATCTGGCCGAAGCGAGCGGCGACGATGCGCCCAGCCGGGAGGACGAGCCCTATCGCCGCGTCATTTCCGGCATCTATGCGCGCCTCGCCGCCACCTATCGCAAGCTGATCGGAGAGGCGCCCGCGCGCCCTTCCCCGCTGCCCGGCGTTCCCTATGACGCGCCTGCCGACCTGCGCGCGGAACTCGCCGTTCTCGCTAATGCGCTGTCCACGGACGGCGACGGCGCGCTGGCGACGGGCGGCGCGCTCGGCCGGCTGATCCGCACGGTGGAGGTGTTCGGCTTCCACCTCGCCACGCTCGACATGCGCCAGGACAGCGGCGTGCACGAACGCGTGGTGGCCGAGCTTCTGAAGGCCGGCGGCGTGACCGACGATTATGCCGCGATGGACGAACAGGCGCGCATCGACCTGCTCGTGGCCGAACTGGCGCACAACCGCCCGCTCGCCTCCATCACCGCCGAGCATTCGGAGGAGACCGCGAAGGAACTCGCGATCCTGCACACTGCAGCGGACATGCTTGCCTCCTACGGCCCTGCGGCGATGGACAATTACGTCATCAGCCATGGCGAGACCGCTTCGGACATGCTCGAGGTCTATCTGCTCCTCAAGGAAGCCGGGCTCTACCGCGTGGATGAGGACGGCACCCCGCATTGTCCGCTGCGCGCCGTGCCGCTGTTCGAGACGGTCGCGGACCTTGAAAACGCACCGGATGTCATGCGCACCGCCTTCGCGCTGCCGCCGATCAAGAATCTGTTGGGCGCGGGCGGCGTGCAGGAAGTGATGATCGGCTATTCCGATTCTAACAAGGATGGCGGCTATCTGACCTCCACCTGGCAGCTCAACATGGCGAGCCGCGCGCTGGCCCCGGTGTTCGAGGAGGCAGGCTACGGCATGCGGCTGTTCCACGGCCGTGGCGGCGCGGTGGGCCGCGGCGGCGGCAGCGCCTTCCACGCGATCCGCGCGCAGCCGCGCGGCACTGTGCAGGGCCGCATCCGCATCACCGAACAGGGCGAGGTGATCGCCGCCAAATATGGCACGGTGGACAATGCCGCCGTCGCGCTGGAGGCGATGGTTTCCGCCACCATGCTGGCGACGATGGGCGATCGGCGCGTGAAGCTGGACGATCGCGCGCGCTATTCCGATGGGATGCAGGCGCTGTCGGACAGCGCCTTCGCCGCCTATCGCGATCTCGTCTACGGCACCGACAATTTCTCCGATTTCTTCTTTCAAGCAACGCCGATCACCGAAATCAGCGGCCTGAAGATCGGATCGCGCCCCGCCAGCCGCAAGAAAGGCCAGCGGATTCAGGATCTGCGCGCCATCCCCTGGGTGTTCAGCTGGGCGCAGGCGCGCATCATGCTGCCGGGCTGGTACGGCGTGGGCACCGCGCTCGAGGCGTTCGAGGACAAGGCGCTCCTGAAGGAAATGGCCGCCGAATGGCCGTTCTTCCGCGCCACGCTCGCCAATATGGAGCAGGTGCTGGCGAAATCCGACATGGCGCTGGCCCGCCGCTATGCCGATCTGGTGCCGGACAAGGATTTCGCCGACGCGATCTTTGCCCGCATCGAAAGCGAATGGCACCGCGCGCATGACGGCCTTCTGGAAGCCAAGGGCGAGAGCTATCTCTTGGAATCCAACCCCTCGCTGTTGGAATCCATCCGCCTGCGCCTGCCCTATATCGAGCCGCTCAACCAGCTTCAGATCGAACTCATGAAGCGCCACCGTGCGGGCGAGGACGATCCACGCATCAGCGAAGGCATCCAGCTAACGATCAACGCGATCGCGACGGCGCTGAGGAACAGCGGCTGACGGGGCGACCCAGCGCTCCGTCATTGCGAGGAGCCATCAGGCGACGCGGCAATCCAGGGCGAATATAGCGCTGCGAACGCCCTGGATTGGTTGACCTGCGGTCGCCTTCGGCCTCGGCCTGCGGCCTCGCAATCACGGTGAAACCGGCGCACTGAACCATCCTGCAAGGGGCGCGTTCACCGCCCTATGACCAAGATCGCCATCGTCACCGGGGGCGCGCAGGGTATCGGGCGCGCTATCGTTCACCATTTCCTTGAAAAGGGCTGGCGCGCCGTTGCGCTGGATAAGGACTCCGAAGCCGTCGAGGATTTGCGCGGCGCCTATCCGGGCAAACCGCTACTCGCGATCGCCTGCGATGTCGGCAAGGAAGATGCGGTGGGCCGCGCGTTCGAGGATATCGCCGAGTGGCAGGAGGGCGAGCCTGCGGGCATCGATCTGCTCGTCAACAATGCCGGGATCGCAACGCCCTATGCCGGGCCGATCGAGGAGCTATCCTTTGCCGATTGGCAGGCGTGGATCGATGCCAGCCTCACCAGCGCCTTTCTGTGCGCGCGCGCCTTCGTGCCGGGCCTGAAGCGCCGCAAGGGTGCGATCGTGAACATCGCCTCCACCCGCGCGGTGATGAGCGAACCGAACAGCGAGCCTTATGCCTCGGCCAAGGGCGGCCTTCTCGCGCTCACTCATGCGCTGGCGATCAGCCTGGGGCCGGACGTGCGCGTCAACGCCGTCCTGCCCGGCTGGATCGAGACCGGCCCATGGCAGAAAGCGAGCGAGCGGAACGAGAATCCCGAGCATCGCGATGTCGACCGGCAGCAGCATCCGGTGGGCCGCATCGGCAAACCGGAAGATATCGCCGCGGCGGTCGATTATCTGTCGGGCGAGCAATCCGGTTTCGTCACCGGACAGCATTTCGCGGTCGACGGCGGGATGACCGTGAAGATGATCTACGAACATTAGAAAACCCCCCGCTCCGAAGGAGCAGGGGGACCACGCGCCGATGCGCGCCGAAGCAAATCGTCATTGCGAGCCGCAGGCGAAGCAATCCAGAGCCGTTGCAGTGCTGCATCCGCTCTGGATTGCCGCGTCGCCTAGCGGCTTCTCGCAATGACGACGCGCCGCTCGTCAGCCCGCAGTATGCCCCGCGTCACTCGTCGGTGCCTGTGCCGGGCCGTCCGCGGTGGGCGGGGCGGTGCCGTCACCTATAGCGGCGGTGGTCAGACCGCGCGATTCCAGCATCGGGCCGATCTCCGGATCCTTGCCGTAGAAGGCGCGGAACATGGGGCCATAATCCATGGTGTGGCCCTTGGACAGGATCAGGTCGCGGAAGCGCTGGCCGTTTTCCGCCGTCAGCCCGCCATGGTCCATGAACCAGCTATAGGCGTCGTCGTCGAGCATCTCGGTCCAGAGATAGGCGTAATAGCCCGAGGCATAGCCGTTCGCCCAGATGTGGCGGAAATAGCTGGAGCGATAGCGCGGCGGCACGTCCGCCGTATCCAGTCCCATATCGGCCAGCGTCTTCGCCTCGAACGCGTCGACATTCTGCTTCGGCGCGCTGGCGGGAAGCGCATGCCATTTCAGATCGAGCTGCGCGGCGGCCAGCACCTCGCCCAGCGAATAACCCTGATTGAACGTCGCCGCTTTCTTGATCTTGGCGACCAGTTCGGGCGGCATCGCCTCACCCGTTTTGTAGTTCACCGCATAATGCGAGAGCACTTTCGGATCGAGCGCCCAATGCTCGTTGAACTGCGACGGGAATTCCACGAAATCGCGCGCCACATTGGTGCCCGACAGCGTGGGATAGGTCTGATCCGCGAACAGGCCGTGCAGCGCGTGGCCGAATTCGTGGAACATGGTGGTGACGTCGTCGAAGCTGATCAGCGCAGGCTCGTCCGGCGCGGGCTTCTGGAAATTGGCGACATTGTAGATCACCGGCTTCGTGCCAAGCAGCTTGGACTGGCCGACGAAGTTCGACATCCAGGCGCCGCCCGCCTTGTTGTCGCGCTTCCAGTAATCGAAATACATGAGGCCGAGTTCGGAGCCGTCCTTGTCGTAGACGGTGTAGACCTTCACGTCCGGCTGATAGACCGGCAGATCGGTACGCTCCTTGAAGGTCAGGCCGTAAAGCTGGTTCGCGGCGTAGAACACGCCGTCTTCCAGCACCTTGTTGATCTCGAAATAGGGCTTCACCTGCGCCTCATCGAGATCATATTTGGCCTTGCGCACTTCCTCGGAATATTTGTCCCAATCCCAGGGCTTCAGCTGAAAATCGGCGCCGTCGGCCTGGATCTGCTGCTGCAGCACCGCAGCCTCGCGCCGTTCCTGCGCGGCGGTGGCGGGGACCAGCTTGGCCATGAAATCGGCGACCGCCTCGGGCGTTTCGGCCATCTGGTCGCTCAGCACATAGGCCGAATAGCTATCATAACCGAGCAGCTTGGCCTTGTCCGCGCGCAGCTTGGCGATGGTGGCGATGCTGGCGCGCGTGTCGTTCTTTCCGCCCTTTTCGGCGCGGGTCCAGCTGGCATTGAACAACGCCTCGCGCGTGGCGCGGTCGTTGAGGTCCTGCAGCAGCGGTTGCTGCGTCGTGTTCTGCAGGCCCAGCAGATATTTGCCCTGCATTCCGCGCTCCGCCGCGGCATCTGCGGCGTTCTGGATCTCCGCATCGCTAAGCCCCGCCAGCTTCGCCTTGTCATCGACCACCAGCGCGCCGTCCGCGGTGGCTGCGAGCAGATCCTGCGAAAACTGGGTGGAAAGCGTGGAGAGCTCCTTGTTGATCTCCTTCAGCTTGGCCTGATCCGCGGGGTTTAGCTGCGCACCGGCTTGGATGAAGTTCTGATGATAGACTTTCAGGAGCTGCGCCTGCTCGGGATCGAGGCCCAGCGTATCGCGCGCGTTCCACAGCGTCTCGACCCGGTCGAACAGCTTCTTGTTCAAATAGATCGCATCGCTATGCGCGGCGAGCTTCGGCGCGATCTCGGTCTCTACCGCCTGCAGCGCCGGATTGCTGTTCGCCTGACTGACCGCGAAGAACACCTGGCTCACGCGGTCCAGCAGGCGGCCGGACTTTTCCATAGCGACGATGGTGTTGTCGAAAGTCGGCGCGGATTTGCTGTTTGCGATCCGGTTCACTTCGGCCAGATGCTGCGCCATGCCCATTTGGAAGGCGGGCGCATAGTCGCTGTCTTTGATCGCGCTGAAATCGGGCGCCTGGAAGGGCAGCGGGCTGGGCTTGGCAAAGGGGTTCGCCGCCGCTGCAGGCGCGGATTTGGCAGGCTTGGCCGGCGGCGCATCTGCCATAGCCGGCATGGCAATGCCCGCGAGCGCGAGGCCCGAGCTGGCAAGGAGGGTTTTGAAGAGAAATTTGCGGGAAAGCATGGGTGGCCTTTCTGTCTTGGGCGGATCACGGAAGAGCCGAGAACCGGCCGCGCAGACCGCCTGATAGCTATATGGGTAGCACCGCGCGGCTGACTACAGGCTGAAGGCGCCGGACGCGGGAAAAACCTAAGGGGCGCGCCGCAGATTTACTCCGCCGCCTGCTGCGTCTCGCGCTCCTCGGCCTGACGCCGCCACATTTCGGCATAGAGCCCGTCCTGCGCCAACAGCGCGGCATGGTTGCCCCGTTCCGCGATGCGGCCGTGATCGAGCACGATGATCTCATCTGCATGCGTCACGGTCGACAGGCGATGCGCCACGATCAGCGTGGTGCGGCGCCGCGCGATCCGGTCCAGCGTCTCCTGGATCGCATCCTCTGTCCGGCTATCGAGCGCGCTGGTCGCTTCGTCCAGGATCAGGATCGGCGGGTTTTTGAGGAGCGTTCGCGCAATTGCCACGCGCTGCTTCTCCCCGCCCGAAAGCTTCAGGCCCCGCTCGCCGACCTGCGTATCGTAACCCTGCGGCAGCTGCGCGATGAAGCCGTCGATGGCGGCGCCGCGCGCGGCCTCTTCCACCTCGTCCCCGGTCGCGCCATGTTTGCCATAGGCGATGTTGTAGCCGATCGTATCGTTGAACAGCACGGTGTCCTGCGGCACGATGCCGATCTGATCGCGCAAGCTCGCCTGCTGCACCTGCGCGATGTCCTGCCCGTCGATCAGGATGCGCCCGCTTTGCGGATCGTAAAAGCGGAACAATAGCCGCCCGATGGTGGACTTGCCCGCGCCCGACGGCCCCACCAGCGCCAACGTGTGGCCCGCGGGCACGGCGAAGCTGATGCCGTGCAGGATCGTGCGATCCTCATGATAGGCAAAGCGCACGTCCTGAAATTCGACGCGGCCATGCTCCACCGCCAGCGGCAGCGCACCCGGCGCATCGACGATCTCCGGCTCGGTATCCATCAAATCGAACATCGCGGCCATATCGATCAACCCCTGCCGGATCATGCGATAGACCATGCCGAGCAGATCGAGCGGACGGAAAAGCTGCATCAGCAGGCCGTTCACCAGCACAAGGTCGCCCACCGTCAGATCGCCGCTGTCCCAAAGCCACACCGTGTAGAGCATGGCGCCAAGCATCATCGCATTGGTGATGAAGGCCTGGCCGATATTGAGGAAGCCGAGCGAATTTTCCGATTTTTCGGCCGCGCGCGCATAGGTCTGCACCGCATGGCTGTACCGCGCGGTCTCACGGTCCTCGGCGCCGAAATATTTTACCGTCTCGTAATTCAAGAGCGAATCCACGCTGCGCCCGATCGCGCGGGTATCGAGGTCGTTCATCTCCTGCCGCAGATGGTTGCGCCAGTCCGTCACCTTGCGGGTGAAGAAGATGTAGAGCCACACCATGAAGACGGTGGCGAGGACCGAGCCGATCCCCAGCTTCATGTAGAACACCACCAGCACCACCACGAGCTCGACCACCGTGGGCGCGATGTTGAAGAGCAGGAAATAGATCATCGTGTCGATGGTCTTGGTGCCGCGCTCCACCACCTTGGTCACCTCGCCCGTGCGGCGGGAGAGATGATAGCGCAGCGAGAGCTTGTGGAGATGTTCGAAGGTGCGGCTGGCAAGGCGATGCGTGGCCGTTTGCCCCACCCGCTCGAACGCCACGCGCCGCAGCGAATCGAACGCCACGCCGGCAAAGCGCGCTAGGATATAGGCGCCCACCAGAAGGAGGATGATTGCCAGCGCGCCCGGCGTATCGCCCGACATCCGGTCCACCACCGCCTTATAAGCGAAGGGGACGAGCAGCGCCCCGCCCTTGGCAAGCAGCACGAGCAGGCCGGACAGCGTCAGCCGCCCGCGAAGGCCCGGCGAATCCTTCGGCCAGAGATAAGGCAGGAAGCGCTTCAGCGTGGGGAGGATGGCCGGCTCCGCGCCGGAATGATGAACCTCGGGTGGCACGCGGGCCGATATAGGGGCCCGGGGCGCCGGGGGAAAGGATGGGCGCTTGGGCGCCCGTTCACATCCCTGCGTCAGCGCTGGTAGCAATGACGACAGAGTGTACCGGTGCGTCCGCTTGTGCATCCGCGGAAAAATTTTTTCACCCCTCGTTCCGGCCTTTCCCTGAACCAAAACCACCCTCACTCCACGAGTCGCGAAGGCATCCGTTGGCAAACGGATCACGGAAGTCACTGAGCGCGAAGTGAAAAGCCGGTTAACCCTCTTGCAGTTTCGTCCGGTCAAAGCCTATCTGGTAGGTGGTTGGTCTCCAAACATACAACATCTTGTGTTTGCGCTGTGAGGGCTGCGCGTCGAGCGAGGAAATACCTAATGAAGACATTTCGTGAACAACCATACCAAAGGCGATCCTTCACACTGGCGAAGGTATGGGTTCGAGATACCCGGGGCGATCCTGATATTCCCGTCAGTGATTCGTTCGAGCTCACGTTCGTTCCGAGCGAACTAGGACCGCGCCGCTATCCGAACTTCGACACCTGAAGGCGCGGCAGCTCCGACGCCGAGCAAATAAGCTTTTGACATTCGTTCAGCCAAGCGCTGCTGGCAGTGAACGGATTTGTTCTGGAAATGATTTCCATCCGCCCGCATCATCAGCGCAGAGAAATTTTTGCTCAACAAATCGTTAGCTTTTTCGCGGCTTTTAGCTGGCTGCTCACATTGCAAGCTGTTTTCGGCGTTGCACGAGAGGCGCTAGCAATTTACACCACAAAATGTAGCGACGCGGCACAAGCCACACCATATCTTGCGGGTATCTCCAGGATACCCATGGTAGAAATTGCAACCGGAAGGCACTGCTTTTCCGGCATAAACGATTCGTACCCTAGACCGGCCTGCCGTTAGCAAGTTGTGAATAACTTTGGAGGGCGGGGCGTTGGATTTCAGGGAAACGGAAGCGATGAACAAGGCGAGCGTCATGGAAGAGCGGACCACGGTGGACCAGGAAGCCGAAACCACCACGACCGGTGCGGGCGGCAGCAAGTCGATCGACGCGCGCCGGTTCGATGTCGTCACCGATCCCTCCCGCGATGCGCTCCTCACCGATTTCGGCAAGGAAACGCTGGAAGACCGTTATCTGCTGCCGAACGAGGGCTATCAGGATCTCTTCGCCCGCGTCGCATCCGCTTATGCGGACGATCAGGAGCATGCGCAGCGTCTCTATGATGCCATTTCCAAGCTCTGGTTCATGCCGGCAACGCCCGTGCTGTCCAATGGCGGCACCGGCCGGGGCCTTCCGATCAGCTGCTACCTGAACTCGGTCGACGATTCGCTGGAAGGCATCGTCAACACCTGGAACGAGAATGTGTGGCTGGCGAGCCGCGGCGGCGGCATCGGCACCTATTGGGGCAGCGTGCGCGGCATCGGTGAGCCCGTCGGCCTCAACGGCAAGACCAGCGGCATCATCCCCTTCGTACGGGTGATGGATTCGCTCACCCTCGCCATCTCGCAAGGCTCGCTGCGCCGCGGTTCGGCCGCCTGCTATCTCGACATCTCGCACCCGGAAATCGAGGAATTCCTCGAAATTCGCAAACCCAGCGGAGACTTCAACCGCAAGGCGCTGAACCTGCACCATGGCGTGCTGATATCGGACGAGTTTATGGAGGCGGTGCGCGCCGGCGACGATTTCGATCTGAAATCGCCCAAGGACGGCAGCGTGCGGGCGACAGTGAACGCACGCGCGCTGTTCCAGAAGCTGGTCGAAACCCGCCTAGCCACGGGTGAGCCCTATATCGTGTTCTCCGACACGGTGAACAACAGCATGCCCAAGCATCATCGCGATCTGGGCCTGAAGGTTTCCACGTCCAATCTGTGCAGCGAAATCACGCTGCCCACGGGCACCGACCATCTGGGTAACGATCGCACCGCGGTCTGCTGCCTGTCCTCGCTCAACCTCGAAAAATGGGATGAGTGGAGCACGGACAAGATGTTCATCGAGGACGTGATGCGCTTCCTCGACAATGTCCTGACCGATTTCATCGAGCGGGCGCCCGACGAAATGGCGCGCGCCAAATATAGCGCGGCGCGCGAGCGTTCCGTGGGCCTTGGCGTGATGGGCTATCACAGCTTCCTCCAGGCGCGCGGCCTTGGCTTCGAGAGCGCGCTCGCCAAGAGCTGGAACCTCAAGATCTTCAAGCATGTCCGCGCGCAGGTGGACACCGCATCGATGATGCTGGCCAAGGAACGCGGCCCGTGCCCCGATGCCGAAGATATGGGCGTGATGGAGCGCTTCAGCTGCAAGATGGCCATCGCGCCGACCGCGTCGATCTCGATCATCTGCGGCGGCACCAGCGCCTGCATCGAGCCGATCCCGGCCAATATCTACACGCACAAAACGCTGTCGGGCAGTTTCGTCGTGAAGAACCCGCATCTCGAGGCGCTGCTGCGCGAGAAGAGCAAGGACAGCAACAATGTCTGGAACTCGATCCTGGAGAAGGGCGGCAGCGTCCAACATCTCGACTTCCTGACGCCGGAAGAGAAAGACAGCTTCAAGACCAGCTTCGAGATCGACCAGCGCTGGCTCCTCGAACTGGCTGCGGACCGCGCGCCCTATATCGATCAGGCGCAGTCGCTGAACCTGTTCATCCCGGCCGATGTGGAAAAGTGGGATCTGCTGATGCTCCACTTCCGCGCGTGGGAGCTGGGCGTGAAGTCGCTTTATTATCTGCGTTCCAAGAGCGTCCAGCGCGCCGGGTTCGCGGGCAGCAAGGAGCCCGAGGACGTGCGCGGCGGCGTGGAGGCGGACAACACGCTCGATCCCAAGAAGGTCGAGCTGATGACCACCGCCGGCACCACCGATTACGACGAATGCCTGGCCTGCCAGTGAAGGCGGCCGGGGTCGATCGGTCGTCCTGAACGCATCTAAGACGGACGTCCGGGCAAGCCGGCGACGGGGGATAGGATATTGACCTTTTCGGACTGGATCCTGCTGACGGCCGGTATCGCCTTTGTCGCTGTCGGCCTCTATATCCGGGCGGAGCCTCAGCGCCTGTTCGTTCGTGAGGACGAGCCTACGCAATACCGTTCTGGCACCGTCGAATATGAGTCCGCGCAAGGGCGTTTTTTGCGCCGCATGGTGCCGGTCTACATCGCGGCCGGCGTCATAATGGCCATCGCGGCGTTCCTGTGAGACGCGTGCCTTCCCCACAAAGGTCGACCCCGAAAAGCGCGAGGCTTTCCGGGGCCGCTTTTGCACGCCCGGTCGCCCGGGCGCGAAACTCTTGTTCGGTACACTTAGACTTTGACGTCTTCCGCGGTCGGCTGATCAACCTTCAGATAGACACGGTTGTCCTCCACACGGTCGACCATGTCTTCGTCGATGAAGTGGTGGCGGTTGTCGTCACTGTCGCTCTTGGTGAGCTTGATGCGATCGCCTTCCTTCTCGTCGACGGTGCCGACATGCTGGCCGTTCTTGCCGACCACTTCCATATGTTCCTTGATCCGAAACTTATCGAACATAAACCTCTTCCTTCCTGCGAACTGCTTGATTTTATACCGGTCTTTTCCGCCGGTCTCTCAAAGGTTCAATGCACGGGGGCGCCCGATCGTTCCGCGGCCTCCGCGCTTTCCACCGCTGTCCGCATGTCGTTCGCCGCAGGTCAGCGCGCGTACAGCCGCATTGTGCTAAGGGAGGGTCATGACGCTCATCATCCTGATCATCGCGGTGTTCATCGGCGCCGCCGCTCTATCCACCTTCGCGCGCAATGTGGACGATGGGCAGAAGCGCGCCGCCATGTTCGCCACGTCGGGACTGCTGCTGATCGGCGCGATGGTCTCGCTCATCGTCATGCTGTTCCGCTATCATATCGTCTGACGCACACCGCGCGAAGGGCCAGCCTGTGAACTGGCTGTTCTTCATCCCCGGCCTGGTGCTGCTGATCGGCGCGATCCTGATCGGCACCGGCTATTACAGCCAGCGCAAGGCGGGTGAGAGCCCGCCCCGCGTGGTCCGCACCGCCGGTCTCGTCATCGCCGCCCTCGGCGTCCTTTTCATCATACTCGCCATTACTTTTTAGCCCGCCATAAGGAGGCAAACCGCCATGTCCCTCACCGAAGCCCGCAAGACCTACAAGCCCTTCGAATATCCCTGGGCCTATGACTTCTGGAAACGCCAGCAGCAGATCCACTGGATGCCCGAAGAGGTGCCGCTGGGCGAGGATTGCCGCGATTGGGCGCAGAAGCTGTCCGAGCATGAGCGTAACCTGCTGACGCAGATCTTCCGCTTCTTCACCCAGGCCGATGTCGAGGTGCAGGATTGCTATCACGACAAATATGGCCGCGTGTTCAAGCCCACCGAGGTGAAGATGATGCTCACCGCCTTCTCCAATATGGAGACGGTGCACATCGCCGCTTATTCGCACCTGCTCGACACCATCGGCATGCCCGAAAGCGAATATGGCATGTTCCTGGAATATCAGGAGATGCGCGACAAGCATGACTATCTGCAGCAGTTCGGCGTGGATTCGGACGAGGATATCGCCCGCACGCTCGCCATGTTCGGCGGCTTCACCGAAGGGCTGCAGCTGTTCGCCAGCTTCGCGATGCTGATGAACTTCCCGCGCTTCAACAAGATGAAGGGCATGGGCCAGATCGTGTCCTGGTCCGTGCGCGACGAAAGCCTGCACTGCGAGGGTATCACCAAGCTGTTCCACGCCTTCTGCGCGGAGCGCGACTGCCTCACCAAGGCGGTGAAGGAAGACATCACCGATGCCTGCCAGAAGACCGTGCGGCTGGAAGATGCGTTCATCGATCTTGCCTTCGAAATGGGCCCAGTGCCCGGCATGACGGCGAACGAGATCAAGAAATATATCCGCTACATCGCCGACTGGCGTCTTGGACAGTTGGGCCTGAAGCCGGTCTACATGATCGACGAACATCCCCTCCCCTGGCTCGCCCCGCTGCTGAACGGCGTGGAGCACGCCAACTTCTTCGAAACCCGCGCCACCGAATATTCCAAGGCGGCCACCCGCGGAAACTGGAACGAGGTCTGGGACAGTTTCGACCGGCGCAAGAAGAAGGTCGCGAATGAGGACGTTGTGGCGGACGAGGGCGAGGACATGTTCGCGCAGGCCGGGGTTGCGGCAGAGTAACTCTTGGACCTAAAAATGTTCGAGTGGAAGGGACCTCATTTCGATTTCCACTCGAACAAACCTCTCGCGCTTAGCATGGCGCGCTTATAAAAACGGGCGCGCCTTCGGCCTCTGTAATCCGAAAACAAAAGTAGCGGTTATTCGCTCCGCTACTCATCTATTGCTTCGGGCTATTTCGCTTTGGACCCCTGACACCGACATAGGTGCAGATATCACCGCGAACGATCCGTTTCTTGGATGACGTGGTCAGCAGGGAATGCGAGTGAGTAGTTCGCAAGCTCGCCGCCTTCACCCCTTGCTGCGCAGACTTTCTGCAGAGGAAAGTCGTTCTTTCAGGCGACCTGAACCAACTGCAACCGAAATGGAGTGGAGTTCCTCCATAATGACCCCGTCTCCGCGCGCGAATAGCATGTCGGAACGCTAAGCCACGCCTCCAATCCGGAGGTAATGATGAGCACCGTCGAAAGTCTATTGGCCCGAATGAAGGGCTCTCACAATTCCTGTTTCTATCACTTTACTGATCTGCAGAATCTACCTTCCATCCGTGAGCACGGACTCCTTTCCTTAGTCAAGATGGAGGAGATGGGGCTGCGCCCGCCCAAACCAGGCGGAACACAGCTCAGCAGAGATCTCGATGCGCATTATCGCCTGAACCGCTATGTTCACCTTTGCTTCTGGAATCAGCATCCGATGGAATATGTCCAGAAGCAGAATGGGCATATAGGAGAGACGAAGTTTCTGGAGATCAATCCAGCCATCGTAAGGGCCGAAGGCGCAATCGCTACCAAGGAGGTCTCTATCAAAACTGGGGCCGTGCCACTCCCGGTGGAAGAGATGCTACCGAATCTTGATCTGGAAGTTTGTTACGACAAAACAGATTGGAAAGATAAGGGCGTTCAGGCCCGCAAACAGCTGGCTTACAAATACGAACTTCTTATTCCTGACCAGGTGCCGCTCGACATGATCTTAAACCTTTAAGTCCGATGGCAAAGCGCCCCGTTTTTGTCCCAAACCGTACCGGCTCCAAACTAGTGACCGAAGTGCCGGTGGAGTTCACTTGGCACCCGGGCATGGCAGCTTCGCAAAAGAAAAAAAATGTAAGCGCGTTGCATGAAGCTGCCGCGCGGAACCGAGGCCTTCCCTATATTCTTGAGATATCGAGCAAATCGGAGCGTAAAGCGGGCACCAGGCTGAGCGCATTTCATCTACCACTCTGCAACGATGGGTATGAAGCGCCGCTCGAATGCTGGTTTCAAGGTAGCAAGGTCTTTCAGGACGGCGGCCCTTACACGGATCTTTATCACGTTTCGCCGCGCGAGGCCAAACGTGACCCGCGACTGCGCGAAAGCGGCAATCTGATCGCTTTCCGCTTCGAGGGCCGTGACTATCCGCTAAGCCCTGCCACCGCCTTCTATGACTGGATCTATATTCGCGCGATCGCGCCCCATAGCGAATGGGCGCAAAAACTAGGACGCTTCGATGCCTTCAGCGACATCGAGTTCAACCCCGCCAAGTCGATCAACTGCCAAGCACGGTCTTGCGCCACCTTCGTTGCGCTGTGCTGGCGGGACGAGGTTCGAGCCTGTGCGGAGGATTTCGACCATTTCGTCAGCCTCCAGAGCCAATCGGTCTAAACGCCTGCAGAACTAAAGAGCACTTCGGACACGCGAGAAGACGTTTGGTTACTCACATCAATCCCGCTGCCCTCAGTGCCTTTTCGATGACCGCCTGGACGCCGGTTGTTTCGGGCTCCGGCTTGGGCTCGGCTTTGGGGGGGAGGTGCACCACTTTGGCGGTGGCTTTGCGCGACGTCGAAGCTTTTGATTTCGCGGCGCTAGCTTTAGCCCCTTTAACTTCGGTCAGGCCGAAGAAGGCGGCGATACGGCCGGTGGAATCCAGTCCTACGTCCAGCATGTGCGCGCCCGCCGTTCCGGCCTCTCCGTCGCCCGTGCCGGGACGCAGAGGTACGCCGTGGCCCATGCCGGCAATTGCGTAGAGTTCGACCAGTTCGCGCCCCTCGGCATCGGTCCACGCGCTGCGGCGGTGGGGGCCGATGCTTTCGGTGAGCGCGGGCGGGCCTTCCAGTCCGTGGACGCTGCGCCATTGGGCGGCCACTGCATCGCCATTGGCCGCCACCACGGTGTGATCGGCATTGCCCTGCCACACGGATACGCGCGGCCAGGGGCCTTGGTGCTCCGATGCGGCGCGGACATGATCGCCCAGCGAACCGGCATCGGCGGTGCTTCGCCCGGCCATCGCGTCCAGCGCCTGCGGCACATTGCGCGCAATACCGTGCGGCAGTCCGGCGATGATCGCGCCGCTCGCGAACAGATCCGGATAGGCGGCGAGCATGGAGGCGGTCATCGCGCCGCCCGCCGAAAGGCCGGTGATGTGCACGCGGGCGGGATCGAGCCCGTGGCGCGTCACCGTCGCCTCGATCATGGATGCGATCGAGGCCACTTCGCCTTCCCCACGCGCGGTGTCCTTGGGCTGAAACCAGTTGAAGCAGAGATTGGGGTTGTTGCCGCGCGTCTGCTCCGGAACCAGCAACGCAAAGCCGTAACGGTCCGCCAGATGGGACCATCCGCTGCCGCGATCGAAGCCCTGCGCGTGCTGCGTGCAGCCGTGCAGCACCACCACCAGCGGCGCGCAGGGCGCCAGATCGGCCGGGATGTAGCGATAGGCCGAAAGCGCGCCGGGATTGGACGCGAAGTCGTCGAACCGCTCCAGCCGCCCGGCGGTGGGCTGCGGGCCGCCGCGCAATCCGGCAAACGCCTCCGTAAGGGCATCGGAAATACCGGCAGGCAAACCGTTCGGCAGATTGGTGTCACGCATGAGCTCAAACCTTAAACGCGGGCGGCTCTATCATATAGGAAGCATTTGCTGCGGTGCAGCATGAAATGCGTCGAGATGAGTTGCACAGCATGCATCCGCACGGCAAAACCGCTCAGCACCAAGGCCTGCGCCCATTCCCATAGGGCCGCGCCAGCCCCTCGGCGATCAGGCGATCGCCCACCGGGGCGCCATCGACATAGACCCGGGCGAGGGTGCGGCCGTAGCGGTCTGTGCCGTCGCGCGAGACGCTCACGGCGCCGCCGTTCAGCAGCGCGTGGAGGCGGTTGGTGGCCGCATGGCCCAACTCTGCCTCTCGGGCGCAGCGCGGGGGGTGGGTTTCGGGAGTGTCGATGTCCAGCAGCCGGATTTTCTCACCGTGCATCCAGATGGTGTCGCCATCGACGACACAGTTGATACCGCCGCCGCGATGGCATTTTGAGAAGGCCAGCCGCTCGCCCGGTCCGGACGGTGCCGCCGCCGACAGGCCCGGCACTGCGATCCCTTCTCCGGCGAGCCACTCCGGCCCCCAGAGAATGGCCGCGAACAGAAGCACCGGCGCGGCCATCAGCCAGCGATCGAAAGATGTACGGCGATCGGCGCGTGCACCACGGCCCGGCCGGTAACTACGCGGCGCTTTGCGATAGCCGCCATCGATCACGCGGAAATGCTTGCTCATACATGAGCGTCATGCCGCGCCGTGCTGAACAGATCCCTAACCCCTACCGTGCAATCGGCACCGAAGCGGACCGATGATCGTACCGAATCGGACCAAGCAAAACTGGAAGTTGATTCGCGCTGACACGCTTGCGCCAGTCATGCCGTAGACAAAACGGCGTAGTCCGACTTTGCCCTGAAAAGTCCTGAACCCCGCATTACTCACCACTTATTTCGGCGACTGATAACAGTGCTTCCCATACTTTACGCTGCGTTAACCACCGCGTGCCACTTACGATCAAATCGCTGTATCCAGGGGGCGGCATCTTGATCTCATCCGAAGTCAGTACCAGTCGTACGTCCGTTGCGCTCGAATACGCAACCATCACCAATATCGAAGAGTGGCGCGCCGCCATCGATCACGCTCTTGCCGACGAAGGCGAGGTGCGCATCGATATTGGCGAACTGCAGACCGTCGATCTCAGCTTCCTGCAACTTGTCGAAGCGGCGCGGATCGATGCGTCAGGCCGCGGCAAGCCAATACATCTTTCCCATCCCGCAACCGGCCCGCTGGCTGATCTGCTCCAACGTTCGGGGCGGCTCACCCATGCGGATGCCGAAGATCACGCATTCTGGTTTCACGGAGAACTCAGCCAATGACCGCTTCCATTCTGACGGTGGATGATTCCCCCTCCATCCGCATGGCGATCCGCATCGCGCTGACCGGTGCTGGTTACACTGTAACGGAGGCCGGTGACGGTGAAGAAGGCCTTGCCGCAGCCAATGCGAACAAATTCGACATGATCGTGACCGATCTCAACATGCCGAAGATGGACGGGCTCTCCATGATCCGCGAGTTACGCAAGCAGCCCGCGCAGGCCGGTGTGCCCATCATTTTCCTCACCACGGAATCCGACGCCGATATGAAGGCGCAGGCCAAGGCGGCGGGCGCGACCGGCTGGCTGGTGAAGCCCTTCGTGCCTGAGCAGCTGACCAAGGTTGCACGCAAAGTGCTCGGCCGGTGAGCGGTCAGGACCATTCCGATCCGATCGAAACCTTCCGGATCGAAGCGGCCGACGTTCTGAACGAAGTCGAGCAGGCACTGCTGGACCTGGCCGAGAACCCTGGCGACAAGGACCTTGTCAACGCGGTGTTCCGCGGGCTGCACACGCTCAAGGGATCGGGCGCGATGTTCGGCTTTGACGATCTGGCGGGCTTTACGCATCACTGCGAGAGCGCGTTCGATCAGGTACGCAAAGGCGCGGTTGCGACGACGCCGGAACTTATCTCCATTGTGCTGAGCGCGCAGGATCGCATGCGGGCGCTGGTCGATGGAGAGGTGGACGAAGAAAAACAGGCGCTGATCCTTGGCAAGTTGAGCGAAGCCGTTGCGGCGGCTTCTGGCCAGGCACCGCCCGCCTCCGCTCCGGCGGAAGGCGAGGAGGCCGAAGGCTGGCGCGTTCGCTTTCGCCTGCCTGCCGACTGCATGGCGAACGGCACCAATCCGCTCTTCCTGCTCGACGAACTGCGCGAGCTGGGGGAATGCGAGATTGCCCTCCTCACCGATCAGATTCCTGCATGGGCCGATCTTGACCCGCGCGAATGCCATTTGGGCTGGGATGTCACGCTGAAAGGCGCGATCGACCGGCACGATATCGAAGATGTGTTCATCTTTGTGATGGACGACATGGAGCTATCGATAGAGCCGCTGGCCGATGCGCCCGCCGAAACCCAGAGCACGTCAGCTCCGCCTTCGCGCGAGGCAGCGGCGACGCCCACACAAGAAAAAGCAGCTGTAGGCAATGCGTCCGCGGCGGACGGCAAGGCACAAGGCGGCAAGACCGCCGGCGATACGCTGCGCGTGCCCGCGGAGCGGCTCGATGAATTGATGGACCGGGTGGGCCAGCTGGTCATCGCCCAGAGCCGTCTTTCGCAGATCGCCCACGGCAATATCGATCTCGCCTTGCGGTCCGTCTCGGAGGAGATCGAACGGCTTTCGGGTGAACTGCGCGACACCATGATGGTGATGCGCATGGTGCCTGTATCATCTCTCTTCGGTCGGTTCCGCCGCCTGATCCACGATCTGTCCGAGGAGACCGGCAAGGCCATCACGCTGACGACCGAGGGCGAAGGCACCGAAGTCGACAAGACGGTGATCGAGCGATTGTTCGATCCGATCGTCCATCTTGTCCGCAATTCCTGCGATCACGGGCTGGAAACGCCTGAGGAACGCAGCGCGGCGGGCAAGCCCGAAGAAGGCAATGTCACCCTGTCGGCGCATCAGGCGGGCGGCGAGGTGGTGATCACCATCCGCGACGATGGCCGCGGGATCAACCGGGACCGCGTGCGCGCCAAGGCTGAAGAGAACAGTCTGATCAAGCCCGATCAGGTGCTGAGCGACCAGGATCTGTTCCAGCTCATCTTCCATCCCGGCTTTTCCACTGCCGCCACCATCAGCAATCTGTCGGGCCGCGGCGTGGGTATGGACGTGGTCAAGCGCACGATCGAAAGCCTGCGCGGCACCATCGAGGTGACCAGCGAACCGGGCCAAGGCTCGACCATCGCGCTGCGCATTCCGCTGACGCTCGCGATCATCGAAGGCTTGCTGGTCCGCGTAGGCGAGCAGCGCTACGTCATTCCGCTGTCCAGCGTGGAAGAGTGCATCGAGCTGTCGCTGGAAGACGATATGCGCCATCGCGGACGCAGCCTGATCTCGCTGCGCGGTGCGCTGGTGCCGTTCCTGCGCCTGCGCGAGCTGTTTACCAGCGGTACGAAACCCGATCCTTATCAGAAGATCATCGTCGTCTCGACCGGCGCCGAACGGGTCGGCCTGGTGGTGGATCAGATCATTGGGAACCATCAGACGGTCATCAAGTCGATGTCCGCCTTCCACCGGAGCGCGGCTTCCTTCTCCGGCGCGACTATCCTGGGCGACGGCGCCGTCGCGCTGATCCTGGATGTGCCGCAACTCGTCTCCCTCGCCCAGCAACAGGAGGAGCGGCTGCAGGCCGCGGGATAGAATGACGACCAATCCAACATCCGAAAAATCCGAAGATGGCGAGGAATTCCTGCACTTCGAACTTCAGGGCGAGGTGTTTGCGCTGGAGGCGATGATCGTGCGCGAAATTCTCGACGTGGTCACCTCCACCACGGTGCCGGGTGCCCCCGCAATGGTGAGCGACGTGATCAATTTCCGCGGAAAGATCATCCCGCTCGCCGACTTGCGTCTCGCCTTCGACATGGAGCCTGCAGAGGCCACCATCGACAGCCGGATCGTGGTGATCGAGACCGAACTGGACGAAGAGCAGCACTGGCTCGGCTTCCGGGCCGACAAGGTGCTCGAAGTCGCCGGCATCGCTGAGTCTTCCTGCGAGGAACCACCGATGGTGGGGATGCGGTGGAACCGCAAGCATGTCCGCTGCCTCGCGCGCCGGGGTGACGGCGTAATCGTCATTCCCGATCTTCCCGCGATCTTCGAGCCCACCTTGCGGTCGCCCCCCTCCGGCATGGCCGCGGCGGCTTAACGCATTTCAGTTTTCTCGAAATTTCCCGCTTATTCTTTTTGAACCAGGTGAACAGCCATGAACATGACACTTAAAGCGAAGCTGGCGGCTGCCTTTTCGGCCATCCTGCTCCTGACCGGAGCGCTCGGCTGGCTCGGCATCACGCAAATGAGTTCCATCAACGATCAATCGACGGTCATCACCGAAAACTGGTTACCCAGCATCGACACGATCCACCGCATGAACACTTTGACGGCCGAAGTCCGTACCCAGCAATACAGCAACGTGCTGGCGCAAACGCCCCAGGGCAAGAAGCGTGCGCAGGACAATTTCGAGGCTGCAAACGCTAAGCTGGATCAGCAAGAGAAGGAATATGAGAAGCTGATTTCTTCTCCCAAAGAGCGCGCAGTCTATGACAGATATCTCATCGAGACGAAGGCCTATGATGCGGACAGTGCGCGCATCCTCGAATTGTCTACGGCCGGTCAGAATGCTGAAGCAGAGCAGGCTCTTATTGCTTCGCGCGAAAACTTCTACGCCCTGCAGGATACACTGAGCGAACTGGTCAAGATGAACGTCGAGGGTGGCGACGCCGCCAGCCTCGAAGGAGACGCGATCTTTGAAAGCGCTCGCATGATCTTCATGATCCTGATCGCCATCGCGCTGGTGATCGGCGTGGGTGCCGCCCTTCTGGTGACGCGCTCGGTGCTCAAGCAGCTTGGCGGCGAACCCGCTTTCGTAAGCGGCGTGGTACGTAAGGTTGCCGAAGGCGACCTGACCGTCAGAGTCGACGTCAAGCCGAACGACCTCGACAGCGTGCTTGCTTCGGTGGCGATGATGGTCGAGCGTCTGCGCAAAGTCATCGGCGACACCACTTCGGCTTCCGATGCCGTTGCCTCGGGCAGCCAGCAGATGTCGGCCAGCGCGGAACAGGTTTCGCAGGGTGCGACCGAACAGGCCGCTTCCGCCGAAGAGGCCTCCGCCTCGATGGAACAGATGGCCTCCAACATCAAACAGAACGCCGACAACGCCGCGCAGACGGAGAAGATCGCTCGCCAGTCCTCCACCGATGCCCAGGAAAGCGGTGTCGCGGTGGAAAAGGCGGTCGGCGCGATGCGCACCATCGTCGAGAAAATCGAGATCGTGCAGGAAATCGCACGTCAGACCGATCTTCTGGCGCTCAACGCCGCGGTCGAAGCGGCGCGGGCGGGCGAACATGGCCGCGGCTTCGCAGTGGTTGCCTCCGAAGTGCGTAAGCTGGCCGAACGCAGCCAGGCTGCCGCGGCGGAAATCGGCTCGATGTCGACCGAAACCGTCACCGCCGCTACGCAGGCCGGCGACATGCTGACCAAGCTGGTCCCCGATATCCGTCGTACCGCCGAGTTGGTGACCGAGATCAGCGCCGCGTGCCGCGAGCAGGACATCGGTGCCAGCCAGATCAACGAAGCGATCCAGCAGCTCGATACGGTGACCCAGCAAAACGCCACGGCGTCGGAGCAGATCTCCAACACGTCCGAGGAACTGGCGAGCCGCGCCGAGAATCTGCAGTCGGCCATCGCCTTCTTCCGGGTGGCTGCCGACGATGCGGTCCAGTCGGTCAATGCGTCGAAAGCGAAGAAGGCGGCCTCCAGGGCTGCCGCGCCCAAAGCCAAGAAGGCCGCTCCCAAGTTCAAGCCGAACAGCGTGGGCGACCAGCAGGAACGCGCCCGCGGCTTCGCGCTCGACCTCTCGAGCGGCGGCCCGGACGCGGACGACGCCGACTTCGGTCAGGCGGCATGACGGGCGGCACCGAAACCCAGGCCGTAACATTCGGCTTGGGGGACGAGATCTTCGCGGTTCCGGTCGGCATGGTGCGCGAGATACTGGATTATGCTCCGGTATTTCGCGTCCCCCAGGCGCCGGACTGGCTCCTGGGCCTCACCGATGTGCGCGGCGCAGGCGTACCGACTGTGGACCTGCGCACCCGCATGGGCCTGCCGATGCAGGAACCGACACTTACCACGCGCATCCTGATCGTGGACCTTGCCCTCGCCGACCGTAACGTCGCGCTGGGCCTGGTTGTCGACCGGGTGCTCAACGTCACCGCGTTCTCGGCGGATCAGATCGAACCGGCACCCGATATCGGCATGCGCTGGCGGTCCGATTATATCGACGGCGTCGTGCGGCAGGACGACGGCTTCGTCATCTTGGTGGACCTGGCGACATTCTTTTCCAGCGAGGAAGCGGCAATGCTTCCCGGCCTGCAGGCGGCTTGAGCGGCTTTCCGCTCCGGCGCATCGTCTCGATCGTCTTCGAGCCGGTGGCCCTTCCGGGCCGCCGTCAGCCCCTTCCGGATTTTGTGACATGGCCTCAGCAGCTCTTGCCGCCTCCCCGATTACCGAAGACCACATATCCCAGCGCAACTTCGCGCGGCTTGCAGCCCATATTCACGAACTTTCGGGGATCAAGATACCGCTGACCAAGCGAACCATGCTCGAAGGGCGCTTGCGCAGGCGCGTGCGAGCCACCGGCACGGCCGATCTCGATGAATATTGCGAGGCGCTGTTCGACGGCGATTTCGGTGAGGGCGAGACGGAGCATCTGCTGAACGCGGTCACCACCAACAAGACCGATTTCTTCCGTGAGCCCAAGCATTTCGACTATATGGAGAGCACCATCCTGCCCGCGATCATGGCGGCGGGCACGCGCCGGCTCAGGGCCTGGAGCGCGGGCTGCTCGACGGGCGCGGAATCCTATACCATGGCGATGCTGTTCGACGATTTCGCGCAGCGGCACGGCGGCCCGGAATATGGCATTCTGGCCACCGATCTCGACAGCGAAGTGCTCGATGTGGCCCGGCGCGGCATCTATCCCCGCACGCTGCTGGATCCGGTGCCGCCGGTTCTGCGCAAGCGCTATGTGATGGAACCGATCGACCCCGCCAGCGAGAATGTCCGCATCGTCCCCGCCCTGCGCTCGGCGGTCGGCTATGCGCAGCTGAACTTCATGGACGCGCGCTATCCGGTGGGCAGCCCGATGGACATCATCATGTGCCGCAACGTCCTGATCTATTTCGATCGGCCGACGCAGGAGGCGGTAATCGGCCGGCTGTGCAGTAATTTGAAACCCGGCGGGTGGATCATGCTGGGCCATTCGGAATCCATCACCGAAATGAACCTGCCGCTTCGCCAGGTGGGCCACACCATCTTCCAGAAGGACTAGGACGATGCCGAAGAAAACTATCCGCGTCCTGGTGATCGACGATTCCGCCAGCGTCCGGCAGGCGATGACCGCCATTCTTTCGGCGGACCCGGAGATCGAGGTGATCGCTGCGGCGTCCGATCCCTTCGCTGCGGCGCGCTATATCCAGGCCGAAATGCCCGATGTGGTCACGCTCGACGTCGAAATGCCGCGCATGGACGGCATCACCTTTCTGCGCAAATTGATGAGCCAGTGCCCGGTGCCCGTGGTGATGTGTTCCTCGCTGGTGGAAGAAGGGTCCGAAACGCTGCTTCAGGCGATGGAGGCTGGCGCAGTCGATGTGATCCTGAAGCCGCGCATGGGTGTCGCCGATCATCTGAACGAAGCGCATATGCGCATTCGCGAAACGGTGAAGGGCGCGGCGCAGGCGCGTCTCGGCAGGCGGTCCGCGGCCCGCAAGGATGAGGGCCCGCAGCAAAAGCTCACCGCCGACGCGATGATGCCGCCGCCCAGCGCCGGCGCCATGCGCCGCACCACCGAAATGGTGGTATGCATCGGCGCCTCCACCGGCGGCACCGAAGCGCTGCGCGAAGTGCTGGAGGCGCTGCCGGCCAATTCGCCCGGTATCGTGGTGGTCCAGCACATGCCCGAAAGCTTCACCAAAGCCTTTGCCAAACGGCTCAACGGCCTGTGCAAGGTGGATGTGAAAGAGGCCGAAAACGGGGATACCGTGATGCGCGGTCATGTGCTGATCGCGCCCGGCGGTCTGCGCCACACCATGCTGGAGCGGCAGGGCGCGCGCTATTATGTCTCGGTCCGCGAAGGGCCGCTGGTGTCGCGGCACCGGCCCTCGGTCGACGTGCTGTTCCGCTCGGCCGCGCGCACCGCCGGGTCGAACGCGGTGGGGATCATCATGACCGGCATGGGCGACGACGGCGCGCGCGGGCTTCTGGAAATGAAGGAGGCGGGCGCACGCACCATGGCCCAGGACGAGGCGACCTCGATCGTCTTCGGCATGCCCAAGGAAGCGATCGCGCGCGGTGCGACAGACCGCATTCTGCCCTTGGGGCAAATTGCTAACGAATTACTGCGAGCATCCCAACGATGAGCATGCACTTCTCCGATCTGTCCGCAGAGCTTGCCGAAGCGCTCGATACGCAGAACGGTGGGCCGCTCCCGACGGACGGCGCTGCGGGTTCGCCCCCCGCCGGCGGCGGTCAGGACAGCCGTAGTATCGCCGCCGGTCTCTCCAGCCTTGCCGCCGGAATGGATCGGCGGTTTGTCGAGGCCGGCACAATGCTGATGACCGCGATCGAGACAATCGACCGCCTCATGGCGGTGCTGAAGGACATCAGCTCCGCCCTCGACGATACCTCCGCGCGCGATGCGATCGCAACCCTGACGGACATGGCCGAAAGGCTCGGCAGCCTGCCCGATACGCTTCAGGCCAGGGAACTCACTCTGGATGCGGCGCGATCGCATTCGGAGACGCTGGAAAAGCACCTCGTCGAAATGCGCAGGCTCCTCGATGTCCTTCGCATCTATGGGCTCAACATCAAGATCGCCGCTGGCGGAGGCGAAGGCTTCATCAAGTTCGTCGACGACCTCAATCTGCGCCTGGACGGCGGGCTGGTTGAGCTGGACGGCATTGGCGCCATGCTGGACCGGCTTGCCCCTGATCTGAAAGAGGCAGGCAGCGCCATCGACCCGCTGCGGCGGGAATGCGAGCGTGTTGTCCCCGCCGTGCCGCAGCAGCTTGCCGCCGACGCCGCCTCGCTTCAACAGCACATGCAATCGATGAGCGAACTGGCGCGCGATATCTTCTCCATTGCCGGCGATATCCAGCGAGAGGTGGCCACCGTCCTGGGGGCTCTGCAGGTTGGCGACAGCACCCGCCAGCGGGTGGAACATGTGGTCGAGACGCTGGAAATTCTGGATGGCTGGTCCGCGGATGCCGCGCCAGCACCGGAAGTGGAGCAGGCGGTTCGATCGAGCATCTACGCGCTTCTCGCAGGACAGCTTGTCGGCGCCGCCGAGGACTTCTCAGCAGGCGCAAATACGCTTCTGCGATCCTTGCAGGACATCGGGCCGCACACCACGCGCCTTCTCTCCGTCATCGAGACGGACGGCGGATCGAACGGTCCGCAGATCTTGCAGGAAGTCGAGCGCAGCATCATCCAGATGGACGATCTGACGGACCGCCTGCAGACCACCGAGGAGCAATCGGGGCGGCTTGTCGAAATGGTGGCGTCCACGCTGGCGGGGCTCGATGCGAAGCTGCAGGTGCTTCACTGGCTACGGGTCGATCTTCGCAACATAGCGATGAACACCTCCCTCCTCTGCCGCCGGTCAGGCGACACGGGCCGCGCGGTGCTGGTGGTTGCCAAGGAAATCGACGTGCTGTGCAACCAGCTGGGCGAGGAACTGGACGAAACGATCCATACGATCAGGCGTCTTTCCTCGGAAAGCTCTTCGATCCAGGAAGAGCGCCCCCGGGATCTGGACGATGGCGGTCTTGGCGGCGCGTTGGAGATTGTGCAAAAAGGATGCAGCACCAACGACGCCGGCCTCGAACAGGGCCGGGCGGATGCCAGCCATCTGATCGAACTGCTCAACCGCACCGGAACCGACCTCGCCGATGAACTGGCGCTGGAAGAAGCGATGTTAAGCGCGGGCGACGGCCTCTCGGCTTTGGCGCGGGGGGCAGCGGAACCGTGCGAAGCGGCTCTGGACCATCTAGCCGTCCTGTTGCCGCAGATCGCCAAGCTCTATTCGATGGCCCAGGAACGCGACATCCACCGCGCTTTCTCTCCCATACCAGAACCGGTTGTCGACAATTCGGACGCGGACGATCTCGGTCTATTTGGCGATGACGACGATGATGAGGACGACGGACTGTTCTGACATCTGCTGATAACGCAGCGCGCGTGTTGCTCTTGCCAACAGGAAATGCGCGGACGGCGCGGGGCCTTCGCGAACCATTTTCAGCAATGGCCTGACATTTCCCCGAAAGTTTACCATGGGAATCCTGGAGTGACCCGGATTCGGCATGATGGACTTCTGCCCGTGTCCGCTCCACGCATCTGCAGATGAAGGACAGCCGTTCGGCAGGGACCTTGGGAGAGGAAATGACCATGCGCCACGTTCAGCATTCCGCCGAACCCGCCATGCCGCCGAAATCGCGCGCCTGGTGGCAACATCTCTACGCACAGGTGCTTATCGCGATCATCGCGGGCGTCCTGCTTGGGCATTTCGCGCCGCAGACCGGCGAGGCGATGAAGCCACTCGGCGATGCTTTCATAAAGCTGGTCAAGATGATCATCGCGCCGGTGATTTTCCTCACCATCGTCACCGGTATCGCCGGGATGCGCGATCTGGCGAAGATCGGGCGCGTCGCAGGCAAAGCCTTTGCCTATTTCATCTTCTTCTCCACGCTGGCGCTGATTATCGGCATGATCATCGGCAATGTCGTGCAGCCCGGCGCGGGACTGAACATCGATCCGGCCACGCTCGATTCCAGCGCCGTCGCCGATTACGCCGCCAAAGCGCATGAAAGCTCCATCAGCGGCTTCCTGCTCGGCATCATCCCCGACACGATGGTGTCCGCGCTCACCAGCGGCTCGATCCTTCAGGTGCTGTTCGTTTCGGTGCTGTTCGGCATCAGCCTAGCACTTGTGGGTGAGCGCGGTGACCGCATCCTGAGCGTGCTGGAAGATATTTCCACGATCGTCTTCAAGTTCGTATCGCTGATCATGCGCGCAGCCCCCATCGGCGCGTTCGGCGCGATCGCCTTCACCATCGGTGCCTATGGCATCGGTACGCTGGCCAATCTCGCCGAGCTGGTAGCGACCTTTTACCTCACCGCCTTGGTGTTCGTGCTGGGCGTGCTCGGCATCGTCGCGCGGCTCTGCGGGTTCTCAATCTTCCGGCTGATCTCCTATTTGAAGGCGGAGCTGCTGCTGGTGCTCGGCACGTCGAGCTCGGAAAGTGCCCTGCCCTCGCTGATCGAGAAGATGGAGCGCGCCGGTTGCCCCAAGACAGTCGTCGGACTCGTCGTGCCCACCGGCTATTCGTTCAATCTGGACGGCACCAACATCTATATGACGCTCGCCGCACTGTTCATCGCGCAGGCGACAGGTATCGAGCTAACGCTGGGCGAGCAGATCGCTCTGCTTTCGGTCGCCATGATTTCTTCAAAAGGCGCAGCGGGTGTCACGGGTGCCGGGTTCATCACCTTGGCCGCCACCCTCTCCATCGTGCCGAGCGTCCCGGTGGCGGGCATGGCGCTGATCCTGGGCATCGACCGGTTCATGTCCGAATGCCGCAGCCTGACCAATTTCATCGGCAACGCGGTTGCCACCATCGTCGTCAGCCGCTGGGAGGGAAATTTCGACCTCGCCCAGTTCCAGGCTGCCACGTCGGGCGAGCTGCCCCGTATCGATCAGGACCCCGATCTGACCGTTCCGGAAAAATAGCCGCGCAGCCGCCGTTTTCGCCTCTATACGGGCGCAGCGAGATTGTAGCAGTTGGACGGCGACAGGGGGCAGGATGCAGGACACCCACAAGAAGGCGGAGGACGATCGCGCCGCCGATGCCGAGGGCCCCGATGCCCGGCAGGCCCCGCCGCCACGTTCAAAGATGTGGCGGCATCTGGGCCCCGGTATCGTCGTGGCGGCGACGGGGGTGGGCGCAGGCGATCTCGTCGCCACGCTGATCGCCGGATCGCGGTTCGGCTATGCGCTGCTCTGGGCCGCGGTGGTCGGCTGCATCGTCAAGATTGCCTTGTCCGAAGGTTCGGCCCGCTATCATCTCGCTACCGGCTCCACCATCTTGGCCGGCTGGCGATCGCTCGGCCGATGGACCAGCTGGTATTTCGGCATCTACGTCATTATCTGGGGCTTCATCTACGGCGCCACCGCGATGAGCGCGACGGCGCTGCCCCTTACCGCGCTCTTCCCAGGTCTATCGCTACGCGCATGGGCAATTATTGCCGGCATCTTCGGTTTCGTGTTCGTCTGGTTCAACAATTACGAGACATTCGAAGTGGTGATGAAAGCGCTGGTCGGCACGATGTTTGTCATCATGGTTGGCCTTGCCATACTGGTTGCCCCCTCTCTGCCAGATCTGGCCCGCGGCATGGCGTTCTCGTTGCCCGAGGACTCTCTCTTCTACACACTAGGCCTGATCGGCGGCGTCGGCGGCACAATCACCACCGCCGCTTACGGATACTGGACACAAGCGAAGGGATGGCGCGGCACGCCGTGGCTGCCGATGATGCGCGTCGACAATTCGGTCGCATATATCGTCACGGGCATTTTTGTGATCGCGATGCTGGTCGTCGGCGCGGAGCTTCTTTATTCCGCCGGCATCGCGCTACAGGATAGCGATCAGGGCCTGCTCGGCCTCTCCGGCGTATTGGAGGAGCGCTTCGGACGGACCATCGCAATGCTTTTCCTCATAGGCTTTGCCGCCACGTCCGTCTCCTCGCTCCTCGGCGTTTGGCAGGGCATGAGCCTGTTTTTTTCCGATTGGTGGTATCAGCTGAAAGGCCGCAACGAGGGCGGGCATGAGGGCAGCGGTGCCTATCGCTTCTACCTCCTCTGGCTCACTTTCCCGCCGATGCTGCTGCTATTCGCAGACAGGCCCTTCCTGCTCGTCATCATTTATGGCGCGTTCGGCGCGCTGTTCATGCCGTTTCTGGCGGTGACGCTGCTGATACTCAACAATTCGGAGCGACTGCCCGCTGAAGCGCGCAATGGCGTCCTTGCCAACATAACCCTGGCGGGCTCTGCCATTCTCTTCGTCGTGCTGGCAGTGCAGCAAATCGTAAAGCTCATCGGCTGATGACGGGTGCAGTTAAAGCACCAATCTAAAAGTTCGAGAGCGTAACCTTCGGGATCATTCAGCACAAAATAAGGGCGCGCCAGGTGACTGGCGCGCCCTCTTTTGTGTCCCTGATGGTTTGGATCAGGCAGCCATCGCCATGTTGGTGAGATAGAGATCGTCAAAGCTCTGGCCGCCGTTGAACAGGGCACCAACGGCGTTTCCTGACACCTTGGCGGCTGCGCTGAGAGCCTCCACATCGCCGGTAGTTGCCGAAACATCGAAAATCTTGCCCAGCAAATCGTCGATGCCCTGTTCAGCAAACAGGGGAGACTGCGCCGACGCCGCAGCAGCAAGACCGGATACGCCGCCGCTGGAGGCCAGCACATTGGCGAGCGCCGCAGAAATCGTGCCGCCGTCAGCGGCGTCTCCGGCAAGATTGACGAAATCGGCTGCCGAAACCTTGGACGTACCAATTAGGAAGAATGCGAAATCCGCACCGCCACCGTCCACGTCACCGAATACCACGGTGACCTTGCCAAGATTGACATTAGGACCGCTCAGGCCCGGAATATCGATACCAAGCGACTTTTCAGCAGCATTGATATTGCCGAAAGTCTTCGTCCAGAGCTGACCGGCCTCTCCGGTGGAATTCTTGACCAAGACGAAGCCTTGCTGACCATCGATAGAGGTGTTCGCATCAATCAGCCCAAGATCGATCATGTCGATGCCGGTTTCGAAATCGGTGATGACATCGACCGAAATCGATCCCGACTTGGCAGCTACCTTCGTGGCGTTGATTTCGGCAAAGAACGTATCCTTGCCAGCACCGCCGGTGAAGAAGTCGACCGAATCGCCGCCGACGAAGGTATCGTCGCCATCGTTGCCGATCAGCACGTTCGACGCCTTGTTGCCAACCAGCAGATCGTGGCCGCTGCCGCCGATACCGTTTTCGATCACCGCGCCATAAGCGATGCCGACATTGTCGGTAAGCGCGCCCACTGCCGGATTGGCCTCCAGCGCAGCCATGTTCGCATCATAGGTTGCTTGGCTTACTGGCGGAAGTCCGACGGCGGCACGATTGGCATTGACCTCTTCGAACGATGGCGCGGTTTCAAAGGTTACTCCGCCGATGCTCGACAGTGCGCCTTCGCGCAAATCGATAATCTGATTGGTGGCGTAGCCCGAAGCATCGAGCGTATCGATGCCTCCGGCGTCCCAAATTGCCATGACAGGTGCAGGAGTCAGATCGAAATCGAACGCATCGCGGCCAGCATTGCTGTTGAAGCCGTAGGTGGTGTCCCCGGTGCGGGTCGTCATATCCGCCCCATAGATCGCCTGAGCGGCTGCGATGTCATGGATCAAAGGCACGCCTGCATAGGCCAGTGTCGATACATGAAAATCGAAATGGCGGATGCCAACCGAACTCGCGTTGAAGTACGACATCACCGTGTAAGCGCGTACGTCCTGATAATATTCAGCGTTCGCATTATAGGTGATCGAAACGCCAGGCGCCGCATTATAACCACCAGGATGCGACAAACCCAGTGCGTGACCGATCTCATGCGTCAGAGTCTGGAGACCATAACCTCCCTCATCGAGCCAGAAATTACTCGCCTGGCTGGCCGAGATCCAGACATCTCCCGCGATCGGCTGCACCTGCGCGTTGACCGCGGCATTGCTGGAAAGCGTGCCAAAGGGGAGCCGGGCATAGGCCTGCGTGGTGGGCGCATTTGCCAGATTACCGAAGTTGATATCGGCGTCGCCGGCCGCCGTCTCGTGAAACGATAGGCTAATGACATCGTCCCAGCTCTGGATCGATTCGCGGGTGGCGGCGCGCTGGGCCTCGCTGAACGAAGCGAAATTGAAATATTCGCTCAGGCCGTAACCGTTGTTGCCGACGAAATAGACATAGCCATTTTCGAACAGCTCACCCTGGTTTTCGAAGAAACCGAAATTAATTGTCGTCGGATCGTCGTCGCCGCGCTGCGGAGCGGGGTCGGGGCCGCCCGTCCAGCTGGCCCCCGAACGGTTAAGATGCGCGGCAATTTCCTGAACCGACCAGATCGGCTTGCCATTGGCAGCTGTGGTACCTGCGAGATAGTCCACCGACGCATCCACGGCATCGGAAGGATTGATATGCGGCTCCAACACATCCGGATCGAAGGCCGGCCCGTCCCCTTCGTGCAAGAGCAAGCCCTGTGAGCTGCTTGAGATATTATCCGACATCCGTGCATTCCCTCCATTAAGACAACAGATTAATCGATCCGGCGAGCCCCTGAATTCCTTACTCGCCAGGGTAAAATTTCATCGAGCGACGCGCTGACCGCCGCATCGAGTGAAGAATCGTCCGCTAATTCGGCAAGGCGCGGCATCGCGCCAAACAGAACGTCCGATCCAGCAACTGCGGGCCGATACGGCCTCATCGTGAGAATGACGCGGCGATTGAAACCTGTCCCCGAAACCGCTGCATGCACCAGAATTGTAAGACGGCCTGGTGCCACGACACTAGGATCGCCAAGGGAAATGGCACTGACCGGAGTATGCGTCCCAGCACCCGCCAGACGGACAACCGTCTCGCAGAGCCGGGCGCGATCGGCATCGGAAGCCACGGCACCGCCGGTCTGAACCAGGCAAAGCACCTGTAACCGCTTGATATCCTTATAGGCCTGCGGCACGCTCATGAACGCGCGGTCAGACGGACGCTCAACGGCAGCGGCATTCTGGGCCGCGTGACCGGCCGGGGCGCAAGCAACGACAAACGCGGCAAAAGCGCCGAGGCCAATGCTTGTGGCAACTTTGTGGAAAGTGGCAAAGATACGCACCTCACAAACTCAGGTTTCGCGGGCAACGGTCGAAACCTGGTTAACTGCTAGTTACGATTTTGTGACTTGGCAATATGGTCTGAACAGATCGAGCTTGAGCTGTCGTAAAAATGTTACCAACTCGACAGAATGGCGATCAGAACCGAGGCGCATGGCCTTGCTCGAAATGTTGAGGGAGCAATTTGCGCGCGCCGTATTCGGCGCTGCCAGGCGTGACCAGACGGATCGTTCATCGCGCCCGAACATTTCAATCCACTGGGCCCGGCCTGCAGCTCCAAAGGGAAAAGAGCGATGTTCGAATGGATTACGCATCTCCTCGATCAGCTCGGCTATGTCGGCATTGCACTGTTGATGCTGCTGGAAAATGTTTTCCCGCCGATCCCGTCCGAACTCATCATGCCGCTCGCCGGCTTCGATGCGGCGCGCGGTGACATGAACGTCTATCTGGTCATCCTGTCAGGCAGCATCGGTTCAGTGGCAGGCGCACTCTTCTGGTATGTCATCGGGCGCTGGATCGGTGAGGATCGGCTCAAACGGTTTGCCAGCCGTCACGGAAGGCTGCTCACCTTGAGCGCCAGCGAGGTCGAACGGGTCAACCGCTGGTTCGACAAGCATAACGAGAAGGCGGTTCTGTTGGGTCGTCTCGTCCCCGCGGTCCGCACTCTCATTTCGGTCCCGGCCGGAATTTTCGAAATGTCGCTTGGCCGGTTTCTCATCTACTCCACCATCGGCACCGTGGGATGGACCGCGTTGCTCACCTTTGGAGGCTATATGCTGGGAGACCGCTATGAACTGGTCCAGACCTGGATCAATCCCGTCTCCAACGTCATCGTCGGCATAATCGTTCTGGCTTATCTCTACCGGGTAATGCGCTGGCGCGCCGATTGAGCGCGGCCGCCCTATGGCAATCGCCGCCGACAGGGCTTCTCTGCGAACCGGCCATCCTCCAGAGATGAAAAGGACATCCCAGCGTCGCGCCCGGGAAAACAAACGGGTTTTCATCCGTTTGCGGCTAAATATTTTCGGAGCCTGTCCTGTGCGCGTTACCCTTCCAGCCCTCGCCTCGCTATCGTTGCTCGCCGCGTGCAGCGGATCGCCCAAGAACGAAGCGCCGCCGCGGGTAACCACACCGATCACCGTCAAGTCCGCCCCTTCGCAGATCGCCGTTCCGGTAACCGCCAAGCTCGATTCGCTGGCCGCGGCACTAGAGCGCGATATTCCGCGCAAACTCTGGTCGATCGACAAGCCCGGGCAGACCTGCGTCGCATCCAAGGGCATCGATCTGGGCATTGCGACGGTCAAGACCCCTCGCATCAAGTGCCGCATTGTCGGAACGGTCACGCGCGGGAAGTTGCGGCTTTCTGGATCGGGACAGACCATCCGTGCCGCAATTCCCCTCCATGCGGTTCTCCACGCAGAGAATATCGGCGGGATTATCGCGCAGGAGACGGCAACCGCGGATGCGATGGCGCATGCGGTGATCCACCTGGATCTGGACAAGAACTGGACGCCGCACGGCACGGTCGATCTGAAATATGACTGGACCAATGCGCCCCATGCCGAAATTCTGGGTCAGCGCATCGATTTCACCAGCCAGGCCGATGCCAAGCTGAAGCCGGTAATCGCCCGGCTGGAGCGCGATTTACCGAAGGAACTTAAAAAGCTCGGTATCCGCCAGAAGGTTCAGGAAGGCTGGGCGTCTGCCTTTACCGTCCTGTCCCTGAACAGAGAGAATCCGCCGGTTTGGCTGCGCGTCAAGCCGACGGCGCTGCATTATGGCGGCTATGATGTTGATGGCCGCACGATGCGCCTGCGCCTGGGCATGGAAGCCGTCACCGAAAGCTTCGTGGGCAATAAGCCGGATGCACCTGAACCCACGCCGTTGCCATCCATGACGCCGATGCAGAACAAGGCCGGAAGGGTCGCCTTTGTGATCCCGGTGGTGGCCAGTTACAAGGAACTGGAACCGGTTCTGATGAAAGCGCTGACCAAGCGCGCCGCGCAACCGATCGCTGTGCCTGGTATCGGCCCGGTTATCGCAAGCTTCAAACGCGTCACGATCTACGGCACGAAAAACGGGCGAATGGCCGTGGGGGTCAATTTTGCCGCCCATCCGCAGGGCAAGCGTGGAGAGATCGCGAAAGGCACGGTCTGGCTCACGGCCAAACCGATGAACAAACAGAATTCGCGCGTTGTCCGGTTCCAGGATCTGTCGATCAGCGGAACCACCGACGTCACCGGCGGAGACCTTATCCTCGATCTCGCCAATGCGCCGGGCATTACGGAACTCATCGCGTCATCGCTGGAACAGAACTTCCAAGACGATTTCAACGATCTGCTGAAAAAAGTGGAGCGCGCCATCGCCGCAAAACGCGAGGGCCAGTTCACCATCCGGGCCGATATCGACAGCGTCCAGACCGGCACGATATCTGCAACCGGCCAAGGTCTGTTTCTGCCAACGCGCATCGAAGGCACGGCACGGATCAGTTTGCGATAGTTGCAACCGATCGCCGCTGTCACGAATGGACAACGGACTTCACCTGATCGTTTATCTCATCACAAGTGGTGACCTCAGCCGATCCATAATTCGCTCACAGCTCCGACAGTCGTTCGTTTGGCAGGGCAAACTTCAAGGTCAGGCAATTTTGTCACTTCTCGCTCAGCTCATATGTCTGCCAGTGGCCCCAGTTCTTCTCGGAGCGGACCCAACCATTGGGCATAAGGTTTCCAGACGGCGACACCATCTGCGTTGAGCGGTCGGCGAACCTGTTCGCTGCTGGGGGTTCGAACGACGCGGTCGAGCTTGTGAAATTCCAGAACTGCGTCCTCCCATTTCAGTCCCAGATAAGCCAGCGTCCGCTCTATCTGGTCGCGTGGTTCAGATACTAAGGCACGGTAATCCACATGCGCAATCAGGCCGGGTGCCACGCGGTCGAAGTGCTGCATCAGGCGCACATTATCTTTGTAGCTGCGCGCGACATCGCGCAATGTGAAGGACGAGGCATGAGCGCTGGTGAAGGACTGGCTATAGTTGGAGAAGCAACAGTCCATTGCCGGCCGGCGGATATCGATAAAACGCGCTTGCGGCAGAATACGCCGGATGAAGAGAACGTTGCTCCAGTTGTGCGGCAGCTTGTCGATAAAGAAGGGATTGCCTGTCTTGCGATGCAGTTTGGCCCGCCTCAAATAATCTTGGCCCATCGCCTTTGCCTGATCGTCAGATAGGCCGGAGATCGCACGGGGCACGCTTATTTTTCCGCGACGCGTAACGCCTTCCATGAAGCTGCGCAGGATTGCGGGGGCATAGGGCAACTCACCAAGCGGCTCGATGCGCGAATGGCTTCCCAGCATCTGTTCAAGCAAGGTAGAACCCGATCGCGGTAGCGAAATGATGAATATAGGGCGGTCGTCTGAGATCGGTTCGATCGGGAAGCGCGCGAGAAAGTCCTCGCTCACCAGATTTTCAATTTCGTCAATTTCCTCGCTCAGCTCGTCGGCCTGATATTGCAGTCTTTCTGCCCGCAACCGGTTGCCTTCACCATAATGCTCGAACGCAGATGCAAAATCGCCGCGGTCATGCAGCGCCTTAGCGAGAGCGAAATGCAGCGGAGCTTCGTTACCGACATCGACCGCGATAGCCAGAGCATCGCGCATTCGCGCAATGTCATCATCGTCCAACGTCACTCGCTTGATGCTGGCCAGCCCCCACCAAGCATCGCCCAAACCATCATCAGCTGCAATCACATGACGATAGGCCGCGATCGCCTGATCGACTTGTCCGCCGGCACGCAGACTGTGGCCGTAGCTTATCCAGATTGCCAGATTGGTTGGATTGTCATGCGCAAGTTTCGCGAAGATTTCCCGCGATTCTTGGTAGCGCCCGATCTTCTCGAGCAAACCGGCATGAATCCCGCGAAGCGTTGGATCCTCGCGCTCCTGCAAAAGTGCCTCGAACATCGGGATCGCCGCTTCCGGCCTGTCCTGCTGGTGCAGCACCGATGCGAGCTCGCGCCTGACTTCGAACTCCCGCACCCCGCCAGCGATAGCCTTGCGCAGGAAATGGCTGGCCTGCCCCAACGCACCCAGCCTGTTGGCGACATGACCCAGTCGTGCGTACGCCTGGGGGTGCTCAGGATGATCGCGCATGAAGCCGATGAGCGCTTTCGCCGCTGCATCGAAAGCATTCTTCTCAATCAGCGCGTCGATCCGAGAAAGCTCGGGATATGCGGTAATCGTTCCCGCTCGTCGGCCCGTCATCGCTCGCCCCTCATTCATAACCCAGGATAGCGCGGAGGCCCGGTGCCTGATAATCGACAAGCGCCCGGTGGCGATCACCAAGACGTTCCGGCAAATCCTCGATCTGTCCCGTCAATCGCTCGCGAGCGGTGGCGCTTTCCTTACGATCGGCGCCCAACCTTACCCGTTCGCGCCAGTCATCCGGCAGGGAGATGCCACAAGCGTCCAGAAGCGACGAAAAGAACAGTTTTGCCTCGGCATGCCCCAGATCGGCCAAGTGATGGACCAGTTTTTCATAGGTCACAACGAAGCAGTTCGTTCCCAGCCACGCTGCGGCGTTGAGTTCGTAGATGTCGTTGAGCGACGGCAGCGTGCGCGGAAGACCGAAAATCATCATCGTAAGGAGTTCATCGGTCGTAATCTTGTCGCTGCGCAGATGATCGAGATCGCCCTCAAACTGATCGGATAGAATGAAGCGAGCGCGAGCCAGGACCCAGTCATACGGGTCCCTGTAGAGCAGAATGCGGCGCGCTTCAGCGGTGGCGATGGCCGGGCCGTCAGCGAAGAACAAATGCCCCCAGCTGAGCATGGGGCTGACCGGATCGAACGCAGCCAGATGTTGGCGCAGATTTGGCCACTGGATGAAATCAGCAGAATATTGTTGTTCCACCGGCACAAACATTCGCAAGATGTTACGCAAGAGGTGGCTGCCGCTCTTTGGAACGGAGTTGAGAAACACCGGCCGATGTAACGGAGCCTGTGCAAAAGCCGCATTGGCTTCGTCGAGATTGTCCCGCTGAACGTAGATCTCGGGCATCTTTACTCCTTTGCGGCTACTTTAACACGAAGAGGCGGTGCGTCACCACACCGCCTCTTGCTGAGATATTTAATTAAACCGCCGGCCAGGCTGGGGCCGCGATCAGATCGATCTTAGAAATTTGCCGATACGTTCACAAACGCACGCCGTCCCACGAACGGATATTGCGACGTGCTGACGACCGGGCCGAGCAGACCGATCTGCCCGCCGTTCAGCACCGAAACGCGCGGCGGACGGGTATCGAACAGATTGCTGATGCCAGCGGTGATCGAGAAGTCGCCATCGGCAATATCCTGCGTAATTGAAATATTGTGATAGAACGTCGCCGGAATCGTCAGATCGGGGCAATAGGTACCGTAGATCGGAACCGGATTTCCGTCATTCGGATTAACCGAAGTGATGCAGGGGCCACCGTAGCGATCGTTGAAATCGCCTTGGTCGGAAGTCCCGCCGATCACGTTGATGCCATAGAAAATGCTGGTGCCCGAGGAGGGAGAACTCCAGTTGAGCCGGAAATCACCGACCCAGCGCGGAGATCCGGCCTCACCATTGTTGGAGACGACCGGCGACGTCGGCAGTAGCAAGACGTCGTCCTGAAACTGCCAAGTCATTTCCGCGCTGAGCGAGAACGTACCCAGATTTCCGGCATCGTGGCGCGCCCGGCCCGAGAGATCCAGACCCCTGTTCCGCTGCTGCGAGATATTGATATACGGATCGCGAACCCCAGTAATCTGGAATGCCGTCGAGGTATTTGCGTCGCGATTCCGGGTGATCAGATCGCACAAGGGCTCGCTGCCGAAATTCTGGGAATCATAGCACCCAAAAATGATATTGCCCGGCCCGAGCTGATCGATCTGCCCCTTCACGTCGATATCAAAATAATCGACAGCTAGGCTGAAGTCCGTTCCCAAAAACCGCGGCGGTGTCAGCACGACACCAACCGTTTTCGCTTTCGAGGTCTCGGACTTAACCGTCCCAAGGCCCCCAGACGAGAAAGTGGTAAAGGTGATAGCACCCGCCTGAAAATTAGCCGGAATGCCATCCGCGGCGCAGTTGTCCGCGATCCGCTGGGAGATTGCACCTGCCGCCAGAGCGCCGGTGTATCCTCCGCAGATGTCTGAACGCTGCGAAGAAAAGCTTGTCTGATCTGCAAGAAACAGCTCGTACAAGGCGGGAGCGCGGAACGATGTGCCGTAGCTGCCACGGAACCTCAGGAAATCGGTCAGCGCCCAGTTCAGCCCGACCTTGTAGGTGAAGTTACCGTTATCCGATGCTGACACCCCATCGGAATCGCGTGTCGCCTCCACATTGGTGAGACGGCCCGCAAGCGAGAGTGTAAGATCTTCGAAGAACGGCCGGTCCGCCAAGATGGGAACATTGAGCTCCCCAAAAGCCTCTGTGGTTACACTTTTGCCAGCGGTAATACCGCCCGAGGAGGCGCCCCACGCATTGGCGGCCAGAGTGATCTCACCGGGCTTGTCGTTAATCTTGTCTTGCCGCGCGGTGACGCCCACGGCGATTCCCAGCGGCCCGCCCGGTAGATCGAACAGCGTGCCGCTCAGCGTCGCTTCGCCTGTCAATTGGGTATAGACGGTACGGCCTTCTTCCCAGTCGAACAGGAAATCGACCTGCGCGGGGGTAAGTTCACCCCGAAGAAAATACGGGTCCGCCCACGGGATATCGATGCACTGCTTTCCAGATACCGGCAGCGTCGTTCCCACGCAGGAAGATGTCTGGAAATAGCCGCTGTCGTAAGCGTCCTGCAAAATTTGCTCGTTGCGGTAACGCCCGACGCTTTTGCTGTATTGGCCGTGCACCTCATAGTGCCACCGGTTACCCGAGCCGAAATCGCCGCGCAGTCCCCCCACACCGCGCCAGTAATCGACGCGCTGGCTGGAATCGGAATGATTGGTAATGGCCGTCGGGCTGATGAAATTGACGCCCTCGAAGCCGCCGCCCCAATAGTTGAAAGCGTTCCCGGCCCCGCTGCCGTACAGATCCCCAGTGTAACCGAAGTTCCAGAATTGCCGCCAGCCGTTCTGATAAGTCTCGCGCCTGTTGTAGAGGAACTCGCCAAACAGTTCGACTGCATCGCTGAACTCGTACGAAGCCTCGGCGTAACCGGTGTAGAGGTCCGTTTCAGGAATGATGGTCTGTTCTGCGACAAACGGATGATAGGCGTTCTGCACCGCCATCGAGGCCGCGTCGTAACCGGTGGGAAAGAAACCGGGAGGTGCGCTGAAATCGCCTGGGTAAGCCGGTGCACCATAAGCGGGTATCCCCAGCCTTCCCGCGCCGGGCCCGTTTTGATATTGATATTGAAGCAGCACAGCGCGACCGCCGATTGAGGTGTTGATCCCGGTATCCGGGCCGCCCGGCCCATCGAGACGCAAATTGTCAATCAGGTTGTAGGTCCAGACATGGCCCCAGCGCAGATCCTCACAGTGCGGTTTGCCGGTGCGCGGATCGATAAGATCTGCTCGGTTTCCGCTCTCGTCAAAAATATAGGCTTCAGGACATGCGAGATAATCGCGGTCGCCGCGCTTCAACTCGTTGGTATGCGAATAGTCACCCGCAATTAGAAAATGCCCGCGATCAAATGTCTTACCATAGGCACCGCTGATCCGATATTCTTCACCCCCGGAATCGAAAGGCACGGAAACGTTGAAGTTCATTTTCAGACCATCGACCCGGTCCTGCGTCAGGATGTTGACCACGCCCGCAACCGCGTCCGAACCATAGATTGAGGACGCGCCGGTCTTCAGGATCTGGATGTCCTTGATGATCGACAATGGCAGCACGTTAAGATCGAACGACGACACAGCACCGCGGGTGCCTGCCGGCCCCGCACGGCGACCGTTCAGCAAGACGAGAGTACGGTTGGCTCCCAGTCCGCGTAGGTTGATCGTCTGCGCGCCCGGACCACCATTGGTCACGAAGTTGGAAGAGAGTGCCGCCGTTATCTGGGTGGAGCCGGCCGCCACCGGAGAACTTTGCAATGCACTGGCGAGATCGAGCCGACCTTCTTTCAGGGCGATTTCCGGGCTTACGATCGAAATTGGGTCGGGACTGTTATAGGGCGTAACAGTGGCAATGCGAGAACCGGTGACCACGATCGCCTCGCCCTCTTCTGGCTGACCAGGCTCCTGAGGCTCGACCACACTCAGGTCGCCATCGGCCTGGACCTCCTGCGCTTGAGCCCCCGTGGCGATGACCAGAGCCGCGAAACCAGCACTGGCGAGAAGAGCGACCTTGCGGCCGCCGGATTGGATTTTCCTCATCAAGTATACCCCTGAAAGACATAATCATGCGTTGCCCCACGCATGTTCTGACTTTTTTGAAGCAAAATACGCTTTGTCGCACAAGTGTCATTGCCACTCACCGGGCGTAGCTACACAATCCAGCGATTACTGTTGCCGCGTTGCAACAAATTAATGCAGCCGCGGCAGCCCCTTCCCAAAGCGTTTAGCGTCAACCCTGTGCAATATGCGGTGCCGTTTCACATTCGCATCAACCGATCGCTAAGACCCCGAAAAAGCGCTTGCGCTGGACAATCATCCAGAGTTGTTTTCGCCCTTCGAGACAGAAGGCGGGGCGTGCGATATGAAGTATTTGAACATCTTGATGGCAGCGACGGCTTTGATTCCATGGTCTGCTCGTGCGCAGGAGGCGTCGCCGCCGACGGTCGCCAAGCAGCCCTATGTCGTTGAATCGCCCAATGGCAATCGAACGGACGATTACTACTGGCTGCGTGACGACGCGCGGGAGGACCCCGCCATGCTTTCCTATCTGGCCGCGGAGAACGCCTACGCTGATGCCATGATGGAGCGGTTGAAACCGTTGGAGGCGGAGCTGTATCAAGAGACGGTTTCCCACATCAGGCAAGACGACAGCTCGGTCCCTTATCGGAAAAACGGCTATTGGTACGCGACGCGCTTTGCGGACGGCGCGGACTATCCAGTGATCGAACGGCGAAGGGACAAGATCGATGCGCCTGCCGAGGTGCTTTTTGATGAGCCGGCAATGGCGCAAGGCAAGGCGTACTTCGCGCTATCGGACTGGGCGGTCAGTCCGGATGATGAACTGATCGGCTGGGCACAGGATACAGTCGGACGCCGACAATATGTCCTCAAGGTCAGAAATCTCGAAACGGGCGAGGAATTGGCCGACGAGGTGCAGGACATCGAACCTCAACTCATATGGGCCGACGACAATCGTACTTTGCTATATATTGCGAAAGACCCGGTGACACTGCGCGGTTACCGCGTGATGGCCCATACGCTCGGCAGCCCTGTTTCCGAGGATCGTCTGCTTTACGAGGAAGAGGACGATACCTTTCAGATGGGTATCGCCCGAACGACGGACGACGCATATATCTGCGTAATCCTGCAAAGCACGACCAGTGATGAGCAGCGCTGCGCGCCGGCCTCCGCGCCCTATAAGTTGGCAACGCTCGCACCACGCGAACGCGAATTCCGCTATCAGGCCGATCATCTAGGCAATCGATGGATCATCCGAACCAATCGCAGCGCGAAGAACTATAAACTGGCGACGGTGACCGACGCGAATATGCCCGACGGCCCATCCGCTTGGCGTGACCTTACTGATGCAAGCGATGATGTCTTTATCGAAGCCTTTAAACCCTTCGCCGGTTTCGTCGCGATAAATCAGCGCCAGGCCGGCAATCGCATGATCCGCTTGCTCGGCGACGATGGACGCTCGGTCACCGTGGATGCCGCCGAACCGGCTTACCAGATGAACCTTGGCGTGAATGAGGAGCCTGACACGCCATGGGTCCGCTACACCTATGCTTCGCTCGTAACCCCTACCACGACTTATGAAGTGAATGTGCAAACCGGCGAAAAGCGAGTGCTGAAGGTCGCCCCTGTGCCGAACTATGACCCTGACGATTATGTGACCGAGCGCGTCTGGGCGCCGGCCCGTGACGGGACGCGCGTGCCGGTATCACTGGTCTATCGCAAGGGCGTGCCGCGTGACGGCACGGCACCGCTGTTTCAATACGCTTATGGAAGCTACGGCTCTTCCACGGACCCATCGGTCGATCCCGGGCGGATCGGGATGCTCGATCGCGGCGTTGTCTATGCTATCGCCCATGTCCGCGGGGGACAGGAGATGGGCCGCAACTGGTATGATGACGGCCATTTGCTCAATAAGAAAAACACGTTCACCGACTTCATCGATGTGACGCGCTATCTCGTTAAGGAAAAATATGCGGCCAAAGACCGTGTCGCGGCTATGGGCGGCAGCGCTGGCGGATTACTGATGGGTGCCATCGCCAATATGGCTCCGCATGATTACAAGGTGATCGTTGCGCAGGTGCCTTTCGTCGACGTCGTCACCACGATGCTCGACCCCTCTATACCGTTGACCACTTTTGAATATGACGAGTGGGGCAACCCGGCCGAGAAGCGCTATTACGATTATATGCTAAGCTATTCGCCCTACGACAATGTAACTGCCAAAGATTATCCGGCACTCTATGTCGGCACCGGACTGTGGGACAGTCAGGTGCAATATTACGAGCCGTCCAAATGGGTTGCCAAGCTGCGGGATTTAAAAACGGACAACAACCCACTAATTTTTCGGGTCAATATGGAAGCAGGCCACGGCGGGAAATCCGGTCGTTTCGAACGCTTCAAACAGAGCGCCGAATGGCAAGCTTTCGTTCTCGATCAGCTCTGCGCGCACTAATTGGCACGCGATCGCGTCCGTGGGAGGCAACTGGACTTCCATCAAACCTCGCTTCCGAGCCACTACTGAACGCATTGCGGATTTGAGTTTCACGGTGTCACTTGCACTCATTGACAGGCTTGCTGTGCAAGCCTGTCTTAATCGCCTAGCAATGGGCCTTTCTCGGCGAAGGCACGCAATACGCCGTGCGTCGCCTCGCCAGCGCGTACGGCCTCGTCTCCATACAGGTTATTCAGTCCACAGCCGGCATGGAAGGAATGGCGATAGTTCATGCGCAATCCAAAATCCTGACGATGTCCCCAAAACCAGCAGTTTGGTGACGTGATTTTCGCAGTCAGCTTTCTAACCTTTTAGACCTATGGCGACGTTTCACATGAACTGGCCGCCGACGACGCAGCAGGAAACGCCAGATGCCGGTGACTACCAGAAACATGGTGCCGACACCCGTCAGTAACACCAGCAGACGACCAAAAAGGCCCAGGGCTTCACCTGCGTGGAGAGGGTGCAGCCAGTTCAGAACCTTGTCGCCCGAACTTTCGCGCAGCCCATCACGGATGGCAAGGATCTGGCCGGAATAAGGATCGAGCCAGACGGTGGTGCGTGGAAACCGCCTGCTCGGTTCGCCCGGGCGCGCAAGGCTGATGCGAACCGGCGCGGTGGCATCGGCCGGTGTCTCGATCCAAGCAAGCTTCCCGTCGGGAAAGCGTGCCTTGGCCTTCATCACGAGAGGGTCCAGAGGCAGGGCCGCTCTGCCTCTGGGTTCCAGATGAATTGCTGGCGACGCGAAGAGCGGTGAAGCGCGTTCCAGTAAGGGACGCGCATATTGCGGCAACTCCAGCATCACGCCCGTCGGCAAGACAACGAACAACAGAAGCAGGATACTGATCGCAGTCAGCTTGTGCAGATCGTACAGGCGGCGGACCGGCGCAGCGCTTCGTTTGAAGCGAAAGGCGTTGCGGATATGGCCGCGCCGCGGCCACCAGGCGACAAGACCGCTGATGAGCAGCACCAACATCGCGGTACCGGCGATGCCCATGGTGATGGTGCCAGTTGTTCCGGCCAGCAATTGCCAGTGCAGTTTGTACAGCCAGGTCGCGGGATACTGGCCCCAGAACCCGCTGCGGATGGTCGAGCCATCGCGCGGGTCCAGCCACAGCATCAACGGCGCGAACAGCTCGCCGCGCGTTTCCACAGGGTCATGATAGCGCACCGGGATAGGGCCGCCCTGTTCCCGAACTTCGATCCGCCAAGCGCCGGTTCGTTCCGGATGGTTGCGCTGCAAGGTCGTGTACACGCTCTGCCAGGACGCGGGCCGCGCTTCGGAGGGAACGTCCCGCAGCCCCGGCACCAGGGCTTCATCAATCTCGATGTAGAAGACCAGCGCCGCGCCGGTCAGGGCGGATAGGAAGACCAGTCCACCCAGGAACAAGCCCAGATAGAGATGGATACGTCGCATCATCACACGCCAATGACGTGGCGCTGCAGAAGCCTGGTGCGGTTCAGTCTCCACGGAAGCCCGTGAAGCAAGCCAGCATCAGTTTGTGATGATATAACATTGACTAGCGAGTCTCAGCAGTTAAGGGCGCGGGGAACACGAGACATTATCTCATCGCCCGCTCCCACTGCCTTCGAGTTAGCTGAATGACCACCCGTTTCTTCGCCACCTCCGCCCTTTCCTCGCTAGGACTGCTCTTCGCGCCGACGCCGGCGACCGCCCAGCAGGACGGAAATGAACGCGCCGCCGAATCCAATGACATTGCGGAAGAGGACGGCGCCCAGATCGTCGTCAACGGCGTACGCCAGGCCTATCGCGGCAATTTCGCGTTGCGGGAAATTCCCCAGTCCATCGACGTCATCGATACCGAGACGCTGGTGGAGAACAATATCGTCCGTCTTAACGATGCGCTGGACCTGAATGCGTCGGTTGCGCGCCAGAATACCCTCGGCGGCCTGTGGGATTCCTTCGCCATCCGGGGCTTTGCCGGCGATGAGAACATCCCGACGGGGTATCTCGTCAACGGCTTCAACGGCGGCCGCGGCTTTGGCGGTGAACGCGATACGGCGGGGATCGAGCGGATCGAGGTGCTGAAAGGCCCCGCCGCCGCCCTCCTCGGGCGCGGCGAACCGGGCGGCACGGTCAACCTGGTCACCAAGCAGGCGCGGATCGGCGACACATTCGGTACGTTCGGCGTGCAGTTCGGCAGTTTCGACCGGTTGCGGTCCGAAGCCGACCTGAACCTGGCCGTGACGTCAGGACTGAGCGTACGCCTGATCGGCTATATCGAAGGCGGCGACACCTTCCGGGACACGGTGGAGGAATATCGCTGGGGTTTTCTGCCGTCGGTCGGTCTTGCGATCGGGCCGGACACCCGGATCACCTATGACCTTGAAAAGACTCGCGTCGAAGTGCCCTTCGACCGGGGGATCGTGGTGCTGAACGGCGATTTCGAAACCGTTCCGCGCAACCGTTATCTGGGCGAACCGGGCGATGGGGACCATATCGCGCGCGCCGAAGGGCACTCGCTGCGGATCCAGCATGATTTCAACGGGTCGTGGAGCCTGCTGCTCGGCGGCAGCATCCGCGATACGCTGCTGACCGGCTTGTCTTCCGATCCGGACCTTAGCGGATCGCGTCAGAAACTGTTTCGCGATGGACGCTCGCTCGCCCGCGAACGACGCTCACGCCTGTACGATTCCGAACAGAAGGTTATTCGCGGTGAATTGAGCGGCCAGTTCGAGACCGGTCCCTTCAGCCACCGTATTCTGATCGGTGCGGATCACGACGTGTTCGACAATTATCAGCAATTCGGCCGCCGCCGTCCCCCTGCATTGTCGACCAATCCAAGCGACGCGGCATCCTACGTCATCGACATCTTCGATCCGGTCTATGGCCGCTTCGTCCCGCCGACGCCCCTGCCCAACAATGATCGTCTGGATCGCCAGACATCGACCGGCGTCTTCGTTCAGGACCAGATCGAACTGACCGATCGTCTGCAGATAAGGCTGGGCGCGCGCTATGACGACTTCACGCTGCGCACCGAAAACTACATCACCGGCATCAACAGCGAGCGCAAGGACAACCGCGTCAGCCCGCAATTCGGCGTGGTCTACGAGGTGGCGGATCCGGTTACGCTCTATGCCGCCTATAGCGAGGGCTTTCGCGCCAATATCGGCACCGACGTGACGGGACGCATCTTCGATCCCGAAGCCAGCCGGTCGATCGAAGCGGGCGCCAAGCTGGTGCTGCTGAACGGCGCGCTGACCGGCACCTTCACCGTCTACCAGCTCGACAAGGACAATGTCCTTGCCAGCGATATCAACAATCCTGGATTCTCGGTCGCGATCGGCGAAGCGCGCAGCCGCGGCGTGGAGCTGGATATGAACGGGCGTCTGCCGGGCGGCTTCGATCTGCTGCTGAGCTATGCTTATGTCGATGCCACATCCCGTTCCCGCGTGCTCGACCCCAATTTCTCCTTCGTAATCGAGCCGGGCGACCCGCTGATCAACATCCCCGATCACAGCTTCAATGCGCAAGTCTCCAAGACCTTCCAGCTTGGCACGCGCGAGGCGAAGCTTGGCGGCGGCGTGCAATATGTCAGCGATCGTCTGGGCGCGACGGGCACCGACTTCTACCTGCCGGCGCACACCCTGGTCCGCCTTTTCGGCGAGATCGAACTGCTGGAAGACGTGACCTTGTTCGGGACGGTCGCAAACCTTTTCGACGAACATTGGTACGCCAACAGCTATTCCCAGCTCTGGGTTCAGCCCGGCGCGCCGCGCACCGCAACCATCGGCTTCAGGGCGAATTTCTGATGAGCAACATGACCCAAACCGATCCGGCGATCGCGATCACCGGGCTGCATCACAGCTATGGCGCGAATGCGGTGCTCCACGGGCTGGACCTGACGGTGGGCCGCGGGGAAATCTACGCGCTTCTGGGCGGCAACGGCGCGGGCAAATCGACGACCCTTTCCGCGCTGCTGGGCTTCCTCACGCCCGAAGCGGGCACGGTGCGCGTATGCGGCATCGACCCGGTGGCCGATCCGCGCGCCGCGCGCGCAGCCATGGCTTATGTGCCGGAAAATGTGGCGCTCTACGATCACCTCACCGCGCGGGAGAATATCGGGTATTTCCTGGCCCTTGCCAAAGCCGACCGGGACCCCGCAGCAATCGATGACGCGCTGACATCCGTCGGCCTTGCCCCGGCGGCGTGGGACAAGCGGCTGTCCGGCTTCTCCAAGGGAATGCGCCAGAAGGTCGCGATCGCGCTGGCCTTGGCGCGCGATGTCCCCGTGCTGTTGCTAGACGAGCCGACTTCGGGCCTCGATCCGCGCGCCGTGCTGGAATTCAACCAGCTGCTCGATGCCGCACGCGAACGCGAGGTTGCCGTGCTGATGGTAACGCACGACATCGTCAGTGCCGTCGACATCGCGGACCGGATCGGTTTTCTGGGCAAGGGCCGTATCGAGGAAGAGCGTGCGGCCAGCACCAGCGGTGCGCGCTTCGATCTCAACGCTTTGCACGACCATTATACGCAGGCGGGAGCCGCAGCATGAACACCGCGATGCTGATCGCGCGTGAAGAGTGGCGTGTGCTGGCGCGCAACCGTGCCGGCCTGATCGCCAGCGCGCTTCTCGTCCTCCTTATCCTTGTTTCCAGCTTTACCAGTCTCGAACGGCGCAGCGCGATCGAAGCGGATCGCGAACGCTATCAGGCGAGCGTCGATACGGACTTCGATGCCCAGCCCAATCGCCATCCCCACCGCATGGTCCATTACGGCCAGTTCGTGTTCCGCCCGATCGCCCCGCTCGCCTTTTTCGATGCGGGCGTGGACAGTTTCACCGGCAATACGATCTTCCTCGAGGGACACCGCCAGAACAGTGCGAATTTCGCCGAGGCACGCCAATCCTCTCTATTGCTGCGCTTCGGCCAGCTGACCCCGGCCTTCGTGCTACAGACGCTGGCACCGCTGCTCCTCATCTTCCTCGCCTTTGCGAGCGTGGCGCGGGAGAAGGAACGCGCCACGCTCAGGCTCATGCTGGCGCAGGGCGTTAGCGGACGCAGCGTGATTGCCGGCAAACTGCTCGGCCATGGCGCCATAGCGCTGGCGGTGGGCCTGCCCGCCTTCGCCGTGCTCGTCGCCTTTGCCGCCAACGGCGCAGCGGATGGGGCCAGCGCGCTGCTGATGATCCTCGGCTATGGCGCGTGGCTGCTGCTGTGGGCGGCGCTCGGCGTCGTGGTTTCCGCTCTCGCCGCCCGGCCGCGCGATGCGCTCGCCATCCTCGTCGGCCTCTGGATGGTCACCGTCATCCTTCTGCCCCGCGCGCTGCCCGAAGCGGCCTCTGCGCAAAGCCAGCTTGCAACCAAGATCGAAACCGAAATCGCGCTCCACCGTGACCTTCTAAAAATCGGCGACAGCCATGATCCGGACGATCCCTATTTCAACGATTTCCGAGACCGCGTTCTCGCCCGCTATGGGGTGGCAACGGTCGAGGAACTGCCGGTGCAATATGCCGGGCTCGTCAGCATCGAAGGCGAGCGTCTGACCACACAGATCTATGCCGATGCGGCAGACCGCCAGATTGGCAGTGAGAACGAGCAGAACGCCTTCGTCCACGCCTTTTCGGCGCTCAGCCCCATGATCGCCATCCGCCAGTTATCAATGGCGCTGGCGGGCAGCGACCCGGCCGCGCATTACGACTTTCTCAATCAGGCGGAGAGCTTCCGCTACGATTTCGTTCAGCAGCTGAACCGGATGCAGGCCGAACTGCTTCCGAGCATCGAGGGCGACGACCCGCGCATCTCTGCCGCAAATTGGCAAAAGGTGCCGCGCTTCTCCTATGAACCGGCCAACCCGCTTGGGCGGCCAGCAGACATCATCTGGCCGTTCGCAGTCCTGCTCGGCTGGATTGCCGCGCTGGCCGGGCTTGCCGCCTTTGCTGCGCGGCGTATCGGGAGGAGCGCACGATGAGCGCTTCCATGTCGATCTTGACTGCCGAGCTGCGCCTGCTGCTGCGCTCCGGGCGAAACCTGCTGGCGCTGATCCTGCTGCTGCTTCTGTCCAGCGCTGCAGTCTGGGCCGGGATAGCAGAAATCCAGAACCAGCGCGCAACCATTGAGCGGGTGGCGGCCGAGCAGGCGCGCGATCTCGCCGCGGTCGAAAAAGCCAATGCCGGGCCGGAGGGCGAGGCCGGCTACAACGCCTATTACGCCTTCATGCTGACGCAGGACCCGCCGCCGCCGCTCTCCTTCGCGGCGATCGGCCAGCGCGATCTGCAGCCCTATGTGCTGCGCGTCCGTGTGCTCGGACTGCAGGCCCAGCTCTACGATTCGGAAACCTATAATCCCGAACTGGCGCTTCCCGGCGTGTTCGACTGGGCGTTTGTACTGATCTATCTGATGCCCCTGGTGATCATCGCTCTTGGACATGATCTGGTGACGGGCGAGCGGGAGACGGGACGGCTGCGCTTGCTGCTGTCGCTACCGGGCGGCGGATTATGGCGCCGCCGCGTCGGCCTGCGCTACGCTGCCGTGCTGATCGCGCTCGGCCTGCCGCTGGTGGTGGGCGGGCTTGTGATGGCGGCGCCGGCAACGGGGATCACCATCATGTTGCTGACTGCGGCGCTGTACGCGGCATTCTGGTTCGGCCTCAATATGCTGATCGGGGGGCGTCTGCGCACCTCCTCCACCGCAGCGGCGGTCATGATCGGCTGTTGGATCGTGCTCACCCTTATCCTGCCGACCCTGGCCAATGCGGCCATCGCGCGCGGCGTGCCGGTTGCCAAGGGGATCGACCTCACTTTGGCCCAGCGTGAAATCGTCCATAGCGGCTGGGACATTCCCAAGGAGCAGACCTTCGAGCGCTTCCTCGCGGGCCATCCCGAATGGCGCGGGAAGGAAGAGTTTGAGGGGCGTTTCCACTGGAAATGGTATTATGCCATGCATCAGGTCGGGGACGAGGCGGTGGCAGAACATGTCGCAGCTTATCGCGCCAGCCTGGCCAAGCGAGAGGATATGACGCGCTCGCTCGGTTTCGTCCTGCCCGGCGTAGGCACCATGAACGTGCTGCACCGGCTCGCCGACACCGACATCGCAGGGCAGCTCGCCTATCAGGACAGCATCGCTGCCTTCCACCAGCGATTGCGCCAATTCTATTACCCCTATCTGTTCAACGACCGCCCCTTCACCCGCGCCGATTTCTCGCAAATCCCACGCTACGCGCCGCGCGATCACGCCGGAACGCTGGAGGCCGGGGCCTTGCTGGCGCTCGCTATCATCGCCTTGCTGGCGCTGGCAGTCGGCATGGTCCAACTGAACCGCGTCAGCGGGCGATCACGAAATGCATGAGAGCAGCATGTCAGTGCATCGCCTCTCCCCGCCCACAGACAAGGGTTCCGGCACCGCGCTCTGACGCGCGCTTACTTCGGAACCGCGATGGAGCACGCGCTCGCCGGCAATATCAAGATCAGCCCCTGCTCAGCGTTCGAGGATGAACCGGTGCCGGCCTGCCGCGTCGGTATGATGCATGCGGGCCGCAGCCATCCGCACCCTCATGATTGCCATCAATTGAAGCAGAAGCGAAAGGGAGCAAACCAGACCGAAAACCGCGCGGGCTTGCGGAAGAGTACGAAACAGGCTGGAAAAGCAGCTGGCGGAGCGGGAGGGATTCGAACCCTCGATACGGTTTTGCCGTATACTCACTTTCCAGGCGAGCGCCTTCGACCACTCGGCCACCGCTCCGCATATCGCTGGAAGGCGCTGCCTCTAATCGTTCGCACACGCTTTCGCAAGGCGCGGGTTTGTGCCACGTTCATTGTCATGATTTTGTCAGCTCGCTGCGTCCGCCCCGCCCTTGCCGCTGCCCTGCTGGGTGCGATGCTGTTCGCGCCTGCTGTCTCCTCCGCACAGGACGAAGCGAAAACCTATCCCTCGCCCGGCGAGCTCGTGGGTCAGGCACAGTCGTCCGAATGGGTGACGATCGCGCCGGAGGACCTGCTGGTGATGGATCTTGCGCCGGCCCGCGACGGCAAGCCGCGCCGCGTCGTAATTCAGCTGATGCCACCGCCGTTTTCGCAAGGGTGGATCGGCAACATCCGCAAGCTAGCAGAGGCGCATTGGTGGGACGGCACCAGCGTGAACCGCGTGCAGGACAATTATGTCGTGCAATGGGGCGATGCGACCGAGAAGAAACCGCTGCCGGATGGGTTGGAGACCGTGCCGGAGAGCGAGTATGTGGCGCAACGTGTATTCGTTCCCGAAATAGCCAACCAACATGATTTGGCTTGGCAGTCACTCGCCTACTTCTTTTTAAGAAATGCGCTGAACGCCGCCGATCTCGAGCTACCAAATTCTCCAAATCTCGAACAAAAAATCGAAAGTGGCGATACCGCTGCGCTTTTCGAACCGATTTTGCCGGATTTCCCCGACCCCTATGCGGCGATTTCGGGTCACCTGCTAGGCTGGCCAATCGCCAGTGACGCAACAGGCGCCGAGGATGGGACAGTTCCGTCTTACTGGCCCGTCCATTGCTACGGCATGGTCGGCGTTGGCCGCAATCTCTCGCCGGACACGGGGACGGGCGCGGAACTCTACACCGTGATTGGACAGGCGCCGCGGCATCTGGACAGGAACATTGCGCTGGTCGGGCGGGTGATCGAGGGCATGGAAAATCTTTCCAGCCTGCCGCGCGGCACCGGGGATCTGGGTTTTTATGAGAACCCGGAAGAGCGCACGCCGATCGTTTCGGTCCGGCTGGCCTCCGAGCTGCCGGAAGCCCAGCGGCCTAATTTTCAGTATCTTTCCACTGAAAGCTCCACCTTTGCGCGCTATGCCGAGGCGCGCGCGAACCGGCGCGATCCGTTCTTCAACGTGCCCGCAGGGGGCGCGGATATCTGCAACATCCCGGTGCCGATCCGCGAAAGTCCTGCGCAATGAAAATTTCGGCAGGCTGAAACAAAGTAACAGCTTCGGAGTCGCATTCCGTTACGGCGCGCGCTACAGCGGCGATACCAATTCAGTCTGTTCGAGGAACACGTCATGCTCGTCGGAACCGTCCGCGAAATCAAGAATCACGAATATCGCGTCGGCCTGACGCCCGAAAGCGCGCGCGAACTGGTTGCGCACGGCCATGAGGTAATGGTGGAAACCGGGGCGGGCGAAGGCATTGGCTCGCACGACCGCGAGTATGAGGCCGCCGGCGCGCGCATCGTTGCCGACGCGAAGACCGTCTTCGCCGAAGCCGAGATGGTGGTGAAGGTGAAGGAACCGCAGGCCGGTGAACGCGCCATGCTGCGCGAAGGGCAGATCCTGTTCACCTATCTGCACCTCGCCCCCGATCCGGAACAGACGAAGGATCTGGTCGCCAGCGGCGCGACCTGCATCGCTTATGAAACCGTAACCGGCCCCGGCGGTCAGCTGCCGCTGCTAAAGCCCATGAGCCAGGTGGCGGGCCGCATGTCGGTGCAGGCCGGCGCAAGCGCGCTGGAGAAGGCGCATGGCGGGCGCGGAGTACTGCTGGGCGGCGTGCCCGGCGTGGCGCCGGCCAATGTCACCATCATCGGCGGCGGCGTGGTCGGCTTCAACGCGGCGCAGATGGCAGCGGGCCTCGGCGCGCAGGTGACGATCCTCGACCGCGATCCGGAAGTGCTCGAAAAGCTGGGCAATTATTTCGAGGCGCGCGCGGTCACGCGCTTCTCCAACAAGGCGAACCTCGCCGAATGCGTCGCCAATGCGGACCTCGTCGTCGGCGCGGTGCTGATCCCCGGCGGCACGGCGCCCAAGCTGGTGACCCGCGATATGCTGAAGACGATGCAGCCCGGCGCGGTGCTGGTCGACGTCGCGATCGACCAGGGCGGCTGTTTCGAGACGTCCAAGGCGACGACGCATGACGACCCCACCTATGTGATCGACGATGTGGTGCATTACTGCGTGGCCAATATGCCCGGGGCCGTGGCGCGCACCAGCACTTATGCGCTCAACAACGTGACCCTGCCGCATACGATGAAGATCGCGGAACTTGGCTGGAAGGAAGCGCTGCGGCGCAACGCGCATCTCGCCGAGGGCCTCAATGTGTGGGACGGCAAGGTGACCTACGAAGCCGTGGCCCACGATCTCGGCTATGAATATGTGCCCGTTACGCAGGCACTCGCCTGAGCGACCGGCTCGTCCTCACCGGCACGCTGAAGCGGGCGCCCGGCGGCTTCCTGCTGGTGGCCGACGACGGCGCGCGCTGGCAGCTGGAGCTTTCCCGCACGCCGGTCGATCTGGTCGAGAAGCGCGTGCGGGCCGAAGGCACAGCTATTGACGAGGGCGTCATGCAGGTCGCCGGGCTGCGGGAAGACGCGGAATGAAGGTGGTCGAGGAAAGCGCCGCCGGAAGCCGCCCCGTTCGCCGCAGCGCGATGCGCACGATCAGCGGGGTGCTGCGGGGCAATGGCACATTGGGACTGCTGTTCGCGGTTGCGGCGTTCGCGCTCGCTTTGATCGTGCGGTTCGAGGTGGGCAGAATATTGCCCAGCGGCTTTCCCTATATCACCTTCTTTCCGGCGATCATCCTGACCACCTTCCTGGCCGGAACGCGGCCCGGCGTGCTGTGCGCGGCGCTATCGGGTATCGCCAGCTGGTACTTCTTCATCGCGCCGATGCGCAGCTTCGCGCTGGACGGCCCGGCGGCCACCGCGCTCTGCTTTTTCCTGTTCATCGCGGCGGTCGATATCGCGCTGATCCATTATATGGAGCTGAGCCGCGAACGCCTGAGCGAGCAACGCTCCGTCAGCTCTTCGCTCTACGAGCAGCAGCGCGCCATGTTCGCGGAACTGCAGCACCGCGTCGCCAACAATATGAGCTTCGTCTCCTCGCTCCTTTCGCTCGAACAGCGGCGGGTTGCGGCCGATCCGGCATCTGCCGTGGCCGTGATGGAAGAGGCGCAGCGGCGCATCACCGTCATGTCGCGCGTCCATCGGCGGCTCTACCGCCCCGAAGCGGTAGAAATGTCCCTAGAGAAATATTTCTGCGATCTGTGCGAGGATTTGCGCGAAGGCAGCGGTGCCGGGAACGTCCATTTCGACGTGCAGATGGACCCGGTCCGGCTCGATATCGGCAAGATGATGACGCTGTCGCTGCTGGTGACCGAGATCGTCACCAACAGCCTGAAGCATGGGGTGGCGGAGCAGCCCTCCAGCCAGATCGGCGTCATGCTGCGCGATCTGGGCCCTGCCGGGCTCGAGCTGACGGTGCGCGACAGCGGCCCCGGTTTCCCTGATGATCATGAGGAGCGAGCGGGCCACGGTCTTGGATCGCGGATTGCGCGCGGCTTTGCAGCGCAGCTAGGCGGGCAGCTGGCCTATTCCAACGAAGACGGCGCGGTCACGCGGCTGGTGTTCCCTCGCCCGCAGCCGACAGCCGAGACTTAAGCGCAGGCAATCGATGCCGCCGCGGAACCGCATCGTGGCTCGCGGCTTTCAGCATCATGATCAAACTCGCTATTCTCTGCCTCATCATCGCGCTGGTCGCGGCCATCCTCGGCTTCGGGGGCGTGGCGGGCACCTTCGCCAATATCGCCATCTGGCTGTTCGTGATCGCGATCGTTCTTTTCGTGATTTTCCTGGTTCTCGGCTTCATCGCCGGGAAGAAGGTGACCGACAAGATCGACCGGCTCTAACAGACACGCGAAGCGAAGGGCGGGCCGCTTACAGCCCCGCCATTTTCTTCTGCCGCCGCCGCTGCACGGACGATCCGTGTCCCATTGCCTCGCGATATTTGGCAACGGTACGGCGGGCAATGTCGAAGCCTTTTTCCTTCAACAGCTCGCACAGCCGATCGTCGGACAGGATGTTCTTGGCATCCTCCGCATCGATCAGCTTGCCGATATGGCTCTTTACCGCTTCCGCGCTGGCCGCTTCACCCGCATCGCCTGACGCGACGCCGCTGGAGAAGAAATATTTAAGCTCGAACACGCCGCGTGTGCAGGCGAGATATTTGTTGCTGGTGACACGGCTGACCGTGCTTTCGTGCATCTCAATGTCTTCGGCCACCTCGCGAAGCGTGAGGGGGCGCAGAGCGGTGACGCCCTTGTGGAAGAAGGCTTCCTGCCGCTTCAGAATGGCACTCGACACCTTTACGATGGTGCGTTGCCGCTGATCGAGCGCTTTGATCAACCAATGCGCTTCGCTGAGGCATTCGCCGATCCAGCTCTTCGTCGCCTTGTCTGCACCGGCTTCCAGATCGGCCTGATACTGGCGGTCCACCAACAGGCGCGGCAGGTTCGCCTCGTTCAGTTCGACGCGCCAGCCGCCCGCATGCTGCCGGATGAAAATATCAGGCACCACCGGCGGCAGCGTCTCGCTGTCAAAGCGCGAACCGGGCTTGGGGTCATATTCGCGAAGCTCCGCCACCATTTCGGCGAAGTCCTCGTCATCCGCCCCGCACAAGCGCTTCAACCGCGTGAAATCACCCTTGGCGAGCAGATCGAGATGGCCGATCAGCATTGCCATGCAGGGATCGAAACGATCCGCCTCGCGCGCCTGGATGGCTAGGCATTCGGCCAGGTTGCGCGCGCCTACCCCAGTGGGATCGAACAATTGCACCTCGCCGAGCACCCGCTCGACCTCCTCCTCTTCGATCCCCAGCCGCGCGGCGATGACATCCACGCTTTCGCCGAGATATCCAGCGGCGTCGATCTGTTCGATCAGCGCGAGCGCGATGGCGCGGTCGACGGGGCCGAAATGGGCGTTGGCCTGCGCCTCGAGATGTTCGTGCAACGTCGGCTCGGGCGATGCCATCCGGTCGAAATCCGGGCCCTCGCCGGGCTCTGCCGATGGTAGCGAACCGCCGCTGCCGGGCGAACCGAAATGCTCTGCACGCTCGCCTCGCGCTTCCACCGGGTCCACGCCCTCGTCAGCGCGCGCTTCCGCCGGTGCATCGCGCACCGCCTGCTCCTGCTCGCCGCCGCGGCTTTCGCTGGCGAGCAGCGGATTGCGCTCCAGCGCATCGTTCAAATAGGCCTCGACCTCGAGATTGCTTAGCGCGAGCAGCTTGATCGCCTGCTGCAACTGCGGGGTCATCACCAGCGACTGGGACTGGCGTAGATCGAGCCTAGGTCCCAGGGAACTCATGTCTGGAAACGCACCTTACTCACACCGGCCCCCCTTTGCCTGTTCCTAAAGCGCGAAGCTCTCACCCAGATAGAGGCGGCGGACATTGGGATCCGCCACCAGATCTTCCGGAGAACCCGCGAACAGCACCTGGCCGTCATAGATGATACAGGCCCGGTCCACGATTTCCAGCGTCTCGCGGACATTGTGGTCGGTGATCAGGACGCCGATGTCGCGCTTCTTAAGATCGGCGACCAGATCGCGGATGTCCGCGATGGAGATCGGATCGATGCCCGCAAAGGGCTCATCCAGCAGCATGATCGACGGATCGGCCGCCAGAGCGCGCGCAATCTCGCAGCGCCGCCGCTCACCGCCGGACAGCGCCATCGCCGCGGAATCGCGCAGGCGGGTAAGGCCGAATTCGCTGAGCAGCCGTTCCAGCCGGTCCTGACGCGCCTGTTTGCTGGGCTCGACCATTTCCAGCACGGTGCCGATATTCTGTTCCACCGTCATGCCGCGAAAGATAGAGGTTTCCTGCGGCAGATAGCCAAGGCCCAGGACCGCGCGGCGATACATCGGCAGGCCTGTGATATTCTCCCCGTCGAGCACGATACGGCCGCTGTCGGGCTTCACCAGCCCCATGATCGAGTAGAAACAGGTGGTCTTGCCCGCGCCATTGGGCCCGAGCAGCCCGACCACCTCGCCCCGGCCGACCGACAGCGAGATGTCCGACAGCACCTGGCGCTTGTCATAACTTTTGGCGATCGAGACCACCGCCAGCCCGCGGTCGAGCGCATGATCGGTCATCGCCGCTTCGGGGCTGATCGCGGTGCTTATGTCATCCATGCGCTTCATGTTCCTGCCGGCCGCTCCCCCGGCGCGAGATAGGCGCGCGCGGCGATGCTTGCAAACACTCGGCGCTCAGAAAGGAAGGGCCGGAAGGGACAGTCCATAAGCCTTGCATGTGGGCTGCACCTGCAGGTTTCAAGCCGATCTCGACGAACGACGGCGAAACCGCGCGAGGGACGCGGCGCTAGCGGCTGTTTTGCGGGACGGTAAACGTGCCGGTGACGCGGCCCGGCCCGGCGCTTTCGATGCCGGGCGGCGGGGTGCCCCCACCACTGCCGTCGATCACGGCCTTGCCGCTGTCGAGATCGATCACCAGACGGCCGCCGTTCAGATCATTGCCGCTCTGGCGCAGCGTAACATCGCCCACCAGCGTGATCAGCCGCCGATCAAGATCGTAGATCGCGGCATTGCCGGTGGCGCGCTCGTCCCCGCGGGTGATCACCACATTGCCCGTCGCATCGATGCGGTTCACATTGATGTTCCGCCCGTTGGAATAAGCGATCGTCATGCGCGCCGAGCGTAGCGTGAGATTGCCCTGCGTTACCTGAACTCCGCCGGAGAGCACCACCCGGTCGGACCGGTCCTGGATCTCGATCCGGCCCGCGTTGAAATCCACCGGCGCGTTGCTGTTGTGCCCGGTGAGCACCTGCGCGCTGGCCGTCGGCAGCAGCATTGCCGATCCCAAAAGGCCGAGGGTGAGTATCGCGATCCGCTTCATATCCATGTCCTTAACGCAAGCGGCCCTGATTGACGTGAACTTTCGCACCGCCGGACAGCGCAATCGTTCCCTTGGCGAGATCTACCGTCAGGCGATCGGCGCGGAACGGGCCTACTTCGGTGCGGCCGGTGACATTGCCCGAAACCACCAGCGTGCGATTGGCAAGATCGGCCTCCAGCCGGTCTCCCTTGAAACTGCCCAGATCGGTGGTCCCGGTGACGCCCCCGGTGGAACTGAGCGTTTGCGGCCCGAAGGCCAGCACGGCGTTGCTGGTGGAAAGCCGGTAGCCCGGCTCCGCTTCGAATTCGAGCGGGCCCGGTACCCGCGCCGTTTGCGCCTCTATATCGTAGATAGCGCCGCCCGCCTGCACGGATGCCGGGCCGTCATCCAGCATGATGCGCGCCGACAGATCGTTCAGTTGCACCTGGCCCGGCGTGGCGTTGCGCTGCACCGCGCTGCCCGCTTTCAGCGCGAAGGGGCGGCCCTTGTCATCGACGCCGCGATACATTGCATTGTTCGACTGAAGCCGCTCGGGCGCGCGTTCGACACGGTTCTTGTCGAGCACAAAGCTCATTTCTCCACGGTCCGCCAGCGGCGCTAGCAGCAGGATGGCGATGACGACGCCCACCGCCACCGGCAGCGCAATGCGCAAAATGCGGATGGTGCGATCGAACGAGCCGCCTGGCGCAGCGAATTCCTTGCGCTGCGAGCGCTGATCATCGGCGCGCCGGCTCATGCAGACGCTTCCGTAAGGATGCGATCAGCTATGAGCGAAGATATCGTCATCCGCCCATCCGGCGATATCGAGGCGCGCGCGCATGGGCAGGAAATCGAAGCAGGCCTGCGCCATCTCCATCCGCCCCTCGCGCTCCAACCGCGTGATGAACTGCTCGCGCAGCCGATGGAGGAAGCGCACGTCCGATGCGGCATAGTCCTTCTGCGCGTCGCTCAGTTCCGGGCCGCCCCAATCGCTCGACTGCTGCTGCTTGGAGATATCGGCCCCCAGCATTTCGCGCACCAGTTCCTTCAACCCGTGGCGATCGGTGTAGGTGCGCACCAGCTTGCTGGCGATCTTGGTGCAGAACACAGGCCCGGCAGTGACGCCCAGATAATATTCGATCGCCGCGAGGTCGAACCGCCCGAAATGATAGAGCTTCACCCGTGCCGGATCGGCCAGGATGCGCTTCAGATTGGGTGCGTCGTAAGAAGAGCCCGGCGCAAACCGCACGAGATGTTCATCCCCATCGCCGTTGGAGATCTGCAGTAGGCAGAGCCGGTCGCGCGGCGTGCGCAGCCCCATGGTTTCGGTGTCGACGGCCAGGTCGCCCGTTTCCAGCACGCCGGCCGGCAGGTCTTCTTCATGAAAATGAACCGTCACTGGGGATGCATCCTGTTGCTGGTTGTTTCTCGATCGAACGAACGAATTGGCCAGCCCTTTGCCGCATGGGGGCTGTCAACGCAATGATCGGCCACGCTATCATGGGAAGCCCTGCCCCGCTGCGCAATCGGTCCGACTAGGCGCCTTAGCAGCGCGAGCCGTGCGCAGCGCGCGCCAGCCTGTGGAAAACAGATGTCGCAAGCGAGCGAATTTTCCGCTATGCCCTTAGGCTGATGCGATTCCACGCGAGGACGCATCGGCCGCGCAGTCAGTCGTCCTTCGCTGCAATCGGCCGAACCGGGGGGCGAAGCAAGGTGTTTACGACGATATGAGTTTTGACCGTAAGCGGCGCGGCAAGGGCCGTGATAAGCGCGACAGTTTCGGCGACGAGAATTTCGACGGATACAGGGACTCCGCTCCGTTCGACGGCGGCGGACGCGGCGGTTTTGGCGGTGGCCCGCGCGGCTATGATGATGATCGCGGTAGCGGCGGTGGCCCGCGCGGCGGATTCGGCGGCGGTGGAGGCGGCGGCTTCGGCGGCGGTGGCCCGCGTCGCGGCGGCGGCGGCGGCGGTATGCCGGCACAGGTCGTTGGATCGGGCGAAGGCGTGGTCAAGTTCTTCAACGCGCAGAAGGGCTTCGGCTTCATCCAGTGCGATGACCGTCCCGATGACGTGTTCGTTCACATCAGCGCAGTCGAGGCGGCCGGGCTATCCGGTCTGGCCGAAGGTCAGCCGCTGAAGTTCACCCTGGTGGATCGCGGCGGCAAGGTCTCGGCCAGTGATCTCGAGATCGAGGGTGAGCCGATGCCGGTACAGTCCTTCGATCGCGGCCCGCGTCCGGGTGGCAATGATCGCGGTCCGCGCCCCGGCGGCGGCGCTCCGCAGCGCGAGCTGACCGGCCAGAAGGCCAAGGGCACCGTGAAGTTCTTCAATGATGTGAAGGGCTTCGGCTTCATCGAGCGTGACGATGGCGAAGCAGATGCCTTCGTCCACATCAGCGCCGTGGAACGTTCCGGCATGTCCGCCCTGCAGCAGGGCGACCGCGTCGGCTTCGACATCGAAGTCGATCGCCGCGGCAAATATTCGGCGGTGAACCTGCACTCGACCGATTGATCGGCGTTTTCGTTTTACCCATAGAATAGAGAAGGGCGGTCCCGCGGGGCCGCCTTTTTTGTATATGTTTCGCGCGCCAAGCTTGGTTTTGCTTACGAGCGTCGCTTCGCATGCATCCGCCCCTTCGGCGGCACCATCCATCGCTTCTCTCAATCTTCTTTGCCAGCGCTTGGGCTAGGTCCAAACAGAAGGGGGAAGATTGATGGACCGACGATTTCGACTGGCCGCATGCGCCCTTGCGATGGCCACCGCGTCGGAAGGCGCGTTCGCAGCGCCCTCCGCTGCCGACCCAAGCACAGGTTATCACGTCGAAGCCTATGAGGTTGCGCTTCGCCCCGACGTCTCGACCACCGCGTTGACCGGTCGCGAGACTATCCGGGTTGTCGCGAACGTCGACCGGCTCGAAACGGTCGCCTTTTCGCCCAACGCGTTGGCGATCGTCGATGCGCGGGTGGACGGCACGCCGGTAATGGTCGAGAGCGACAGGGACAGGATTGTTTTCCATCTGCCCCGCCCGCTCGCGGCGGGAGAGACCGCCCTCCTGTCCTTCGACATTGCGGGTACGCCGATGCGGGGCGTGAGCACCAGCGATGCGGGCATATGGTCTGGATATTTCGCCTGCGACTGGATGGTCTGCCGGCAAGATTCCCCAGGCGACAAAGCCTCCATCGCGCTGGATCTTTACGTGCCCACCGGGCTCGACACCCAAGGCGTAGGCGTGAAGTGGGCGGAGCGGGAGCTTGGCGGTAGCCTTACTCTCCATCGGTGGCGCAGCGTCGATCCGGTCTCACCCTATCTGTTCGCCTTCGCCGCAGGTCGTTTCCCGCGAAAGACAATCGAGACGCCGCAAGGCACGCTGCATTACCGCAACGCAACGGGTGCGCCTGCCGACCTCGCTTCACTTTTCGCGGAAACGCCGGCGATGGTCGCTTTTTTCGCTGACCGAGCCGGCATGGACCTACCCCGCGGCGGCTACACGCAACTGCTCGTTCCGGGCCGCGAGGCGCAGGAGACGATGAGCTTCTCGTTGATCGGGAAGGGTGAACTGGACCGCGAAACGGATGAACCCGAAGCCGCCTGGGTGATCGCGCACGAGCTCGCACATCAATGGTGGGGCAACCGTGTCACCACCTTAACCTGGCGCGATTTCTGGCTGAACGAGGGCGTTGCTACTTTCATGACCGCGGCCTGGAAGCAGGAGCGGTTTGGCAACGCAGCCTATGCGAAGGAAATCGAGATCCTACGAGGTCGCCGCGCCCAACTGATTGAGCGCGGTTGGGACAAACCGCTGGCCTGGAGCGGCGACTACCCATCGCTCGGCTATCGGCGCGCCGTGCAATACAGTAAAGGTGCGCTTTTCCTAGCGGAACTTCGGGCCGCGATCGGCGAGGAAGCGTTCTGGAGCGGTCTACGCGCATACACCCGCAGCTTTGCCGGAAAGACTGTCGTCAGTCGCGATTTCCAGAAAGCTATGGAAAGGGCGAGCGGGAGCGATCTCAGCGCGATATTCGGCGAATGGGTGTACGGCCCGGCAAAAGCCTGAGGCCGTACATCCCGTCCGCTCAGTTCTTTTCGAGCGTGCTTGCCAGGAACCAGGCGCGTTCTTCTGCCATGTCGGTCCAATCGTCGATCAGGCCATCGGTGGCATTGTCTCCGGTTTCCTCGCACAGCGCCTTCGCTTCCTTCAGCTTGGCGATATAGGCCAAGTTGTCGGTACGCAGATCGTCCAGCATCTGTTCGGCGGAAAGCCCTGCATCGTCGCTATCCTTCAGCGACTGGTGGCGGGAGATCGAGCCGATCGAGGTGAGCGTGCGTAGGCCGATCTTGCGGACGCGCTCGGCAATGGCATCGGTGGTGCCGATGATTTCCGCCGCCTGCTCATCGAGCAGCAGGTGGTAGTCGCGAAAATGCGGTCCATGCATGTGCCAGTGGAAATTCTTGGTCTTCAGATACAGCGCATAGCTGTCTGCGAGGACACCGTTCAGCGATTCGGCCAGCGCCTTCTTGCTGTTGTCGTCGATTCCGGGATGCTTGTCGGTCAAGGTCGGTCCTTTCTGGGATCAGTTTTTCGTTGCTATGCCAGAATAACCCTTGGGCCAGCGCGAAGTTTCCACCGACTTTGCCGCTCAGAGCGATCCAGCGCTTCGATCAACGCTGGGACCTATGCCTGTGGGTTCAGATCAAGCCCAAAGCGGCGAGGGACAGGATGACGCCGAGAACAGTGAACAGGCCGCCGCCCACGCGGCGTACCCAGACCAGCGGCACGGCGCGCGCCAGCTGATTGCGAAAGATCACTGCAGGAATGCAGGCAATGGCCAGTCCCAGGAAGCCGCCGATACCGGCCCAAAGCGGCATATCGGTTCGCGCCGCTGTTGCGCCGATCAGAAACTGGCTCTTGTCCCCCAGCATTGAGAGAAACAGGGCGACGAATGTACCGAAGAACGCGCCAAGGCCTTGCTCCGGTTCCTCCACGCGGCGGTGAGGTGCGAGCATCATCAGGCCCGCGAACATGCAGGCCAGCGCGTAGAAAAACATCAGCGCATCCTCGCTGATGGCCGCATGGATGAACGAGCCGAGCCAGGCGGAAATCGCGACATTCAGGAGGATCGCGCAGAGCAGCCCCGCGATCACGCGCCCTTCCCGATCGAACCGGATGGCGCACAGGGCAGCAAGCAATTGCGTGCGTCCGCCGGTTTCGGCGAGTAGCACGGCAAGCATTCCGGTCAGCAGTGCATCCACGTCTCAGCCGGTCATGCGATAGGCGACCGAAGCGAGCAGCGCCTCCGACTGCGCGGGCGTCGCCTCCCCGCATTCCACCGCTTCGCGCATCAACAGCGCATAATCGCGTTCGAAATGGCGGACATTGTCGGCTTGCATGGCGCGTGTGAGCGCGAGCTCGCATTTCTCGGTAACGAAGACGAGCGCCGAAAGCCGGCAGCGGCGCGCTTCGACGCGCAGCTGTTCGAGCTTGAAAAGAAAGTAGGCCGGATCGCGGTCAACTCGGATGGCTTCGAGTTCATCGATAAGCGCGCGGAATTCGGTATAAACCGCCCAGTTGCGCTGGTTGCCAAGCTGAAAACCCTTAGCGTCGTGATACATGCCCCTGCCCTTTTCGTGTGAACGCGTTCCCTGCGAATATTAGCCTTCACGAACATCCTGCACCGAACATGGTTAAAGCCCGGTAAATGGCTGAATTGCCGGGAAAAAGGCCCTTATGACCCCAAGGGGTAATTTCGCATTGCCACGCGTCCGGCCATAAGTGCGTTGTCGCCGGGACGTCACCCGGACCGGCACTGAGGTTGGGAGACCTGTTATGATCCGTTTGAAAACCATCCTGTTCGCAGCTGCCACGCTGGGCACCCTGACATTTTCCGTTCCGGCTGCCGCTGCATCGGCTCCCGCCTCGACCGCATCGTCGGCTCCGACATCCGAAATTGTGAGCGAGCTTATCACCCGCACGCAGAGCGCATGCGCCCGCAATGTACGCGGCGAGGAATGCGGCGCCTATCAGCGCACATTGCTCGCCGCGGTTGCCGCCCTGAACGGCGATGACGGCAAGCATGATCGGGGCCGCGACGTCACCCGGTTGCAGATGGATGCGCTGTTTTCCGCTGTCGACACATCCGCCGCCTCCCCCCTGAAATCCGCCATCGCACGCAGATAATCCGCGAGGCAAACCACTGTCCGACAGAAGCAGTCTCAACTGCTTCTTAACCATCTTCCGCTAGCGCTTGCCCTTCCTCCCCCACATCCGGTGGGCGCTAGCGGGAGCACGGCCATGGCCAGAAGGGCCATCATCGTAGACGATCATCCAATGTGTCGCCGGGCCACGGCGATGGCATTTCAAGCGGTGGATCCCGCCGTGACGCTCGTCGAGTCCGACACATTGGAAGATGCGCGGCGCCTTGCCGCCACTGCCGACATGGTGGCGATGGATATCGCCATGCCCGGCAGCCGCGGCATGATCGGCCTTGCCGAATTTCGCGAAGAATTTCCCGATGTTCCGCTGCTCATCATCAGCGGCAACAGCAATCCCGATATCGAGCGGGAGGTTTCCGGTATCGGTGCCAACGGCTTCCTGTCCAAGGAAGCATCGATGCCCGATATGGTGGAGGCGATCCGAACGGTGCTGGACAACGGCACCTGGTTTTCCGGCGCGCAGGATGGCGGCGACGAGCCGACCGAGCTGGAGCGCATCCAAACGCTCACCCCGGCGCAGATGCGCGTGCTCGTGGCGATGCAGGACGGCGCGCTGAACAAACAGATCGCCTATGATCTGGGCCTGTCCGAAGTTACGGTGAAGGCGCATGTGAAGGCGATTCTCAAAAAGCTCTCGGTGCCCAACCGCACGCAGGCGATCCTCATGCTGGCGCGGATCGAACAATGAGCTTTCTGGACAAGGGCGAGCCGGCATTGGCCGTCCCGCTGCTCGACGCAGAGCAGACCGAGCAACTGCTGCAAACCACCGGCTTCGAGGCTTTCTCCGGTTTCATGGCGGGTTTTGTCGGTGAACTGGAGAACCGTCCGGCAATCATCGCGGAGCAATGGAAGCTCGGAGACCATTCCGCAGCCCGTGCGAGCGCGCATTATCTGAAAGGGCCTGCCCTGACGATCGGCGCGGCGCGAATCGCGGCGTTGTGCGAATCGATCGAGCGCGGCGACGAAGCCCGATCCAAGCGGCTGATCGGGCTGTTGCAGGAGGCTGCGGAAGAGACCGGCCGCGCCGTGCGCGCGCTGATCGCGCTCTGAAACCCGGCCGACGATCGCCAAATCCGGCTTCAACCCCCGCGCACCCTTGACTTTACAGGCACAAACCGTCATCGCCGCCGCCTTATTGCAGACGGCAACCGAATCGATGCCGCCCGCCTTCATTCTCTAAGCTTAGGAAAAGTGCCATGGCGAAGCCCGCCACCGTGAAGATCAAGCTCGTCAGCACCGCCGACACGGGCTTTTTCTACGTCACCAAGAAAAATCCGCGCAACATCACCGAGAAGATGACCTTCCGGAAATATGATCCGGTTGCGCGCAAGCATGTCGAATTCAAGGAAGCCAAGATCAAGTGATCTGGCGGGAGGCGCTCCCGCGCTTCCCCTTCCTCGATAAATCGACGTCATCGTAGGTCGATATCAAAGCAATCCAGGGCCCTTGCACTTTTGCAGAGGCCCTGGATTGCTTTGTCGTATCATAATTTCTGACGGTGATGACCGAGGGCTGATTCAGGCTGGTGTCAGCGCATCGCTTCCTGCACCGCCTCGACGAACTTCATGACCGACACGGGCTTGGACACATAGCCCTCCGCACCTGCTTCACGGATACGCTCTTCATCACCCTTGCCCGCATAAGCGGTGACGGCGAGGATCGGGATCGGCTTCAAGCTTGCGTCCCTCTTCATCTGTCCGATCAGATCCAGGCCGCTGACATGCGGCATCTGGATATCCATGATGACGAGATCGGGCTTGAACTCACGTGCCTTTTCCAGCGCCTCCCGCCCATCGGTCAGCGGCTCGACGACGAAGCCGTGGGCGCGCAGAAGATCGGTGAAAAGCTTCAGATTGAGCTCATTGTCCTCCACGATGAGGATGCGTTTGGCCATTTCGCTACTCCAACCCCGCTTGGCGCTCGGCCCCCTATGCCCTAGAGCCGCGGCATGCGCCAGCCCGCCGCCCCCGCCGATCCCGAAGCCCTCGCGCTCGACGCGCTCACTTGGATCATGGAGGATGACAAGCGGGCGGTGCGCTTTCTCGATCTGACCGGCCTCACCCCGGACGGGCTGCGCGCCGGGTTGGCGGACCGGGCCACCCACCGTGCCGTGCTCGGTTTCCTGGAAAGCTACGAACCCGACCTTGTAAGCTATGCCGAGGAACGCCAGATCGACCCCTCGCTGATCCCTGAAGCCGCCCGAAAGCTGGACGCTTGACTCAAGACACCGCCCGCCGCCCGTTAATCATTACCGATTGCGACGAGGTGCTCCTCCACATGGTCGTGCCCTTCGCCGAATGGCTGGACGAGGCGCACGGCATCCATTTCGATCTGGACCGCGGCGGTTTTGCCGAAGCGCTTCGCCACAAGCATGACGGAACCGTGGTGGCGCAGGAAGATGTCTGGCCGCTCCTGAACGAATTTTTCGACGGCCAGATGAGCCGCCAACAACCGATCGACGGCGCAGTCACGGCGATCCGCACGCTGGCCGAAAAGGCCGATGTGGTGGTGCTCACCAATCTGCTCGATCACCGACAGGAAGCACGGGCCGAGCAGCTAAGGACTGTCGGGATCGATCACGAAGTGCGTTGCAACCAGGGTGGCAAGGGCGCTCCGCTGGCCGAGATCGTGGAGCGGTTCGACCCCACGGTGACCATATTTATCGACGACCTCGCGGTTCATCACGAATCAGTGGAGAAGCATCGTCCGGATGTGTGGCGCCTTCACATGGTGGGCGAGCCGCGCCTGGCGGGCAGCATCGAACCGGCGGCGCACGCCCATGCCCGGATCGATCACTGGGGCGAGGCATTGGAATGGATCGAGGCGCGCCTGGCCGATGGCAATCCGGCCCACGCAATCAAAAAGGAAGAAGGACAAACCGCATGAGCATCGACCAGAAGCTGAAAGACCTCGGCATCACCCTGCCCGAACCGGCCGCGCCGGTGGCGTCCTATCGCCCGGCGGTGGAAGCCAACGGCATGCTCTATGTTTCCGGCCAGCTTCCTTTTATCGACGGCGAAATCGTGACCGGCAAGCTGGGCGCGGACGTCTCGCTGGAGCGCGGTGTCGAAGCCGCGCGCGCCTGCGGAATCATGCTGATCGCACAGATCAAGGCCGCGCTGGGCGGTGATCTGGACCGCGTGGGGCAGATCGTGAAGCTGGGCGGGTTCGTCGCCTCGGTGTCCGATTTCACCGATCAGCCCAAGGTGGTGAACGGCGCGTCGGACCTGATGGAGCAGGTGTTCGGAGAGGCTGGCCGCCACGCCCGCAGCGCCGTTGCCACGCCGGTGCTGCCGCTCGATGCGGCGGTCGAAGTCGACGCGATCGTCGCGCTGAAGGCATAAGGGAGCCGCTCTTCTTTTGACGCTTCGCTACGCAGCCCGTGCCTGACGCCGATATCATCGCCAAGATCGGTCGCGGCGTTGCCGCTCTTCCGGCGGAAGAGTGGGACGCCTGCAACGGCGCGGGCAATCCCTTCCTAAGCCATGCCTTTCTCTCCGCCATGGAGGATTCGGGCAGCGTTGGGCGCGGCAGCGGGTGGACGCCCGCGCCGATCGTCATCGAAGATGATGCGGACGCGATCGCCGCCGCGCTGCCCGCTTATCTGAAATCGCACAGCCAGGGCGAATATGTGTTCGACCAGAGTTGGGCTCACGCCTTCGAAAGCGCGGGCGGGCGCTATTATCCCAAACTTCAGATCGCCGCGCCTTTCTCGCCTGTCCCCGGCCCGCGCCTGCTGCTGCGCGATAAGGCGCTGGCCCAGCCGCTGCTGAACGCAGCCGAAGCGCTGGTGCTGCAGAACGGGCTGTCTTCCGCGCATGCGAGCTTCGTCGCACCGGACCAGATCGCGCATTTCGAGGAAGCGGGCTGGCTGATTCGCACCGACAGCCAGTTCCACTGGAAGAACCGGGATTATCGCAGCTTCGACGACTTTCTGGGCGCGCTATCGAGCCGCAAGCGCAAGAATATCCGCAAGGAACGCGCCGCGGCGCAAGGCGCGGTGCATATCGAACGGCTGACCGGCGAAGCCATCCGGCCTGAACATTGGGACGCCTTCTGGCTATTCTACCAAGACACCGGCGCGCGCAAATGGGGCCACCCCTATCTAACGCGCGAAGCGTTCGACCTGTTGGGACAGCGCATGGGCGACAGGATCGTGCTCGTCCTCGCCTATGACGGCGACATGCCTATTGCGGGTGCGCTGAACCTGCTGGGTCCGGACACGATCTACGGCCGCTATTGGGGTGCATTGGCCGAGGTGCCGTTCCTGCATTTCGAGCTATGCTATTATCAGGCGATCGACATCGCCATCGAACGCGGCCTCGCCACGGTAGAGGCCGGCGCGCAGGGGCAGCACAAGCTGGCCCGCGGTTATGAACCGACGCCGACCTATTCGGCGCACTTCATCGCCGATGAGGGGTTCCGCGATGCGGTGGACGATTTCCTGACGCGCGAGCGCGAGGCAGTGGCGCAGGAGATCGAGTTTTTGAACGAGATGGGCCCGTTCAAAAAGAGTGATTGATTAGGCGGCGCGCACTTCGGTGGCGCGCAGCCAGGCACGGGCTTCGCGCTGTGCCTCGGCGATTTCGCGCGCCGTCATGTCGTAGGAAATTTCGGCGCGGCACATCATGCCTTCTTCGCTGCCGTTGAGCGCTGCGAGGTTGAACCATTTATGCGCCTCGATCAGATCGAGCTCAACGCCATTGGTGCCTGTCGAATAAGCGATTCCGAGATCGTAAAGCGCGTCCGCATTGCCTGCGGCCGCATCAGCCATCCGGCTCTCGATTAAAAAGCGGGCGGTTTTCTCACTGTAACCCATATCCCCTGTCCCATTTGCCTCCAATGGGCACAGAACAACAGAAGATGGTCAACGAATGGTTAACGCACGCGTCGCTATTTTCCGTCGACCGGATGATTATCGATCAAACGTGTGTTTTCTATCCGCGCTGCCACGAACAGCCGCGCGCCCGACTTGAAGCTTTTCAGCGGTTGCAAATTATCGCCGTCGCGCATTTCAAGATAATCGATCGAGACGAAGCCGGCATCCAGCATCCGGCGCCGTGCCGCGTCCAGCGCATGCCCCGGATCCTCGCCATCGCGAATCGCTTCGGCCGCGCTCTTCAGCGCATCGGGCAGAGCCACCGCCGCCGCCCGCGCCTCCACCGAAAGATAGGCATTGCGCGAAGAGAGCGCGAGGCCGTCCGCATCGCGCACCGTCGGCACGCCGACAATCTCCACTGGAAAATCGAGATCGCGCACCATGCGGCGGATGACGGCCAGCTGCTGATAATCCTTCTGCCCGAACAGCGCGATGTCCGGCTGCACCTGGTTGAACAGTTTTGCAACGACCAGAGCGACGCCGTCGAAATGCCCCGGCCGCGCCGCGCCGCACAACCCCTCGCTGGGGCCAGCGACGCTCACCGTCGTCGCAAAGCCATCGGCATAGATTTCATCTACCGTCGGCACCCATAGCAGGTCCGCGCCTGCCGCCTCCAGCTTGGCGCGATCGGCCTCCAATGTGCGCGGATAGGCATCCAGATCCTCGCCCTCCCCGAACTGCTTCGGATTGACGAAGATGGACACGGCCACATGATCGACCCGCGCCCGCGCTTCCTCCACCAGCTTCAGATGACCCGCGTGCAGCGCGCCCATGGTGGGAACCAGCGCAAGCTTTCCACGGCCTTTCATATTGGAAACCGCCATGCGGAGATCGTCCAGCCGATTGATCAATTGCACGCCATCCATCCCTTCGATACACCTTGGCCAACGCCCCGCGCGACGCGATGCGTGGGGCCGTAATCACATGTCAGCCGGGCACATTCGTCACAAGCCATATGGCCGGTCCAAGGGGGATTTCCATGGCCGCAACGGCCCCGCATCATATCGTTTTCGCCAATGAAAAGGGCGGCACCGGCAAATCGACCACCGCAGTCCATGTCGCCGTGGGCCTTGCCATGCAGGGCGCGCAAGTGGCCTGTATCGATCTCGACAGCCGCCAGCGCACGCTGTTCCGTTATCTGGAAAACCGCCGCGATACCGCGCAGCGCCGCGGCGTCGATCTGCCCACGCCAACGTTCGAGGCGCTGGAAAACCCGGATCAGGCCGAGCTCAACAAACAGATCGAGCGGATGGGCGAAGGCATGGACTTCCTGCTGTTCGACACGCCTGGCCGCGACGATCCGTTCGCGCGCTTCGTCGCCACCCGGTCCGACACGCTGGTAACGCCGATCAATGACAGCTTTGTCGATTTCGATCTGATCGGAAAGGTGGACGCGGAGAGCTTCAAGGTGACCAAGATCAGCTTTTACGCCGAGCTGATCTGGGAAGCGCGCACCACGCGCGCGCGCAAGGAAGGTAAATCGATCGACTGGGTCGTACTACGCAATCGTCTGCACAATATGGAAGCGCGCAACCAGCAGCGCGTCGGCAGCGCGCTCGATGCGCTGGCCAAGCGCGTGGGCTTTCGCGTGACGCCGGGCCTCAGCGAGCGCGTGGTCTACCGCGAACTGTTCCCGAGCGGTCTCACCCTCCTCGACAAGGGGCATCTGGGGCAGCTTGGCACCAGCCATATCGCCGCGCGGCAGGAGCTGCGCCAACTGATCGGCGCGCTCAACCTCAAGGTGCCGGTGGCCGCCTGATGGGCAAGCTGCTGCTCTTCGCCGTCGTCGCCGCGATCATTTGGTTCTGGTGGCGGGGCAAGAGCGAACGGGTGAAGCACGCGCAGTCCGAAAGACTGGACCACGATGATCGCGCCGTGGAGGACGCAGCGCGCCTGCTTGGCGTCGATCCTCATGCCGATGCCGCCACCATCCGCGCCGCCTGGCGCCGCGAAGTCGCCGCCGCCCGTCCCGATCAGACCAACGACGCCGCCAGCCTCGCCGCCTTGACGGAAGCGCGCGACCTCCTTGTGGCTCGTGCAACCGGGCGGTCAGGACGTTAGTTTACCTATTCATGTAAAGCTGCCCACCAACCCCGTGAGTGCTGAGCCTGTCGAAGCACGGTTCTCGAATGAGAGACGCCCTTCGACAAGTTCAGGGCTTCCGGTAAAGTGGGCCGGAATTTCGCCAGTTTTCGAAGGACCAATCCATGCCCCATCGTTTCGACCCCAGTTCCTTGCGCGAATATGACATCCGCGGAATCCTCGGCAAGACGCTGGGCGAAGCGGATGCGGACGCAATCGGCCGCGGCTTTGGCACGCTGATCAAGCGCGCGGGCGGCAGCACCGTTGCGGTTGGCTATGACGGGCGCGAAAGCTCGCCGATGCTGGAAGCGGCGCTGGTCGCGGGCCTCAACGGCGCAGGCGTCGATGTCGTGCGCGTCGGCCTTGGTCCCACGCCGATGCTCTATTATGCCGAAGCAAGCATGGACGATGTCGACGGCGGCATCATGATCACCGGCAGCCACAATCCACCCGATTATAATGGCTTCAAAATGGTGTTTCAGGGCCGCCCCTTCTTCGGGGAGGACATCCAGACGCTCGGCAAGATGGCCGAAGCCGGCGATTGGGACAGTCCCGAAGGCGGCGAAGGTTCTTCGCGCGAGCAGCCGATGCTCGATGCCTATATCGATCGTATCACGCGCGGCGCGGATGCGTTCACGGGCTTCCGCGTGGGCTGGGATGCGGGCAATGGCGCTGCCGGCCCCGCGCTGGAAAAGCTGATCACCAAGCTGCCGGGCGAACATCACTGCCTTTATACCAAAGTGGACGGCACCTTTCCCAACCACCATCCCGATCCGACCGAACCGGAAAATCTCGAAGACCTGCAGAAGCTGGTCGCCGACAACGATCTCGATTTCGGAATTGCCTTCGACGGCGACGGAGACCGGATCGGCGCCATCGACGGCGAGGGCCGCATCATTTGGGGCGATCAGCTGATGCAGATCTTTGCCGCAGACGTGCTGAAAGAAGAGCCGGGCAGCACCATCATCGCCGACGTGAAGGCCAGCCAGGCGCTCTACGACCGAATCGCCGAGCTTGGCGGGCAGCCGCTGATGTGGAAGACCGGCCACAGCCTCATCAAGTCCAAGATGAAGGAGACCGGCAGCCCGCTGGCCGGCGAAATGAGCGGGCATATCTTCTTCAAACATGATTATTACGGGTTCGACGACGCGCTCTACGCCGCCGTGAGGCTGATTAAGGCGGCCAGTTCCCTCGGCAAATCGGTGACCGAGCTGCGGTCCGAAATGCCGGACATGATCAACACGCCCGAAATGCGCTTCCAAGTCGATGAAAGTCGCAAATTCGCCGCGGTGGACGAGATCGTCGAGCGAATGCGCGCGAGCGGCGCGGACATGAGCGATATCGACGGCGCGCGCGTCAACACCGAAGACGGCTGGTGGCTGCTGCGGGCCTCCAACACGCAGGACGTGCTCGTGGCCCGCGCGGAAGCGCATAGCGAAGCCGGACTGGAACGTCTGATGGCGCAGGTGGACGAGCAGCTGAAGCTATCGGGCATCGAACGCGGCGAGACGGTAGGCCACTGATGCGCCGTCCGGCCCCATGACATAGCGGCAGGGAAAGTTTGCGCCGCCCATCCGTTACGCATCCGACGAATTGATAAAGGAGCATGACTATGGGCTGGGGAATCCTCACGATATTGGGGCCGATCGTTCTGGTGGGCGCGATCGCCTGGGCGATTTTGCGCAACAAGAAGGAAGTCACTCCGCGCGACGAGGCCCGCACTGAACGCGCCACGCATGAACTTTATGACAAGGCGGACCAGCAGGACGCCAAGGATGCCCGCCGCGACCCGCTTTCGGATGAAGGCGATCGCTAAGGCGGCATCCGCGTGACGCACGCCGCATGACGCACGCCGCATGACCACGCCCGCCACGGGTGCTCCCCTCCCCGCCGCCATTGCCGACTGGTTCGCCGGGCGTGGCTGGCGGGTGCGCGACCATCAAGCGGCAATGTTTACGGCGGACCGGGCGGGTGACCACGCATTGCTGGTCGCCTCGACCGGCGCGGGCAAGACGCTCGCGGGCTTTTTGCCGACGCTGGCCGATGCCGCCGAAGGGCCAATCGAGGGGCTCCATACCCTTTATATCTCGCCGCTGAAGGCGCTCGCCGTCGATATCCAGCGCAATTTGAAGGCCCCGATCGACGAGATCGGTTTGTCGCTCACGGTGGAAACGCGGACAGGCGATACGCCGTCCGACCGCAAGGCCCGCCAGCGGGTGCGCCCGCCCAACATCCTGCTGACCACACCTGAATCGCTCAGCCTGATGCTCTCGCACGAAGACAGCTTCACGCTGTTTGCGGGACTGAAACGCGTGGTGATCGACGAAGTGCATGCCTTCGCCACCCAAAAACGCGGCGATCTTCTGGCGCTGTCGCTGGCGCGGTTGCAGCGGATCGCGCCCGATATGCGCCGCGCCGCCCTGTCCGCCACCGTGGCCGATGCCGACGGTTACCGCGCCTGGATTGCCCCCTATGGCGATATCGACAGCGTGGCGCTGGTGCTTGGCGAGAAGGGCGCGGATCCGGACATCGACATCTTGCTGCCGCTCGGCCGGGTCCCTTGGGGCGGGCATTCGGGCCGCTACGCCGCGCCGCAGGTGATGGAGCTTATCGCGGACAACCGCACCACACTCGTCTTCTGCAACACTCGCAGCCTGGCCGAACTGATCTTTCAGGATTTGTGGAAGGCAAACGATCAGGGCCTGCCCATCGGAATCCACCATGGCAGTCTGGCCGTCGAGGCGCGGCGCAAGGTGGAGGCGGCAATGGCCCGCGGAGAGCTGCGCGCGCTGGTGGCCACCGCCAGCCTCGATCTCGGCGTTGATTGGGGCGATATCGACTGCGTGGTGCAAATGGGCGCGCCCAAGGGCTCCTCGCGCCTGCTGCAGCGCATCGGCCGCGCCAACCACCGGCTGGACGAGCCGAGCAAGGCGATCCTCGTACCCGGCAACCGCTTCGAATATCTGGAGGCGCAGGCCGCCCTCGACGCGGTAGAAGCGGACGAGCGCGATCCGGACATCTTCCGCCCGGGCGGGCTCGACGTGCTCGCCCAGCATATCATGGCCATGGCCTGCGCCGCGCCGTTTAGCGAGGCCGATTTGCTGGAGGAAGTGCAGGCCGCGCTTCCCTACAGCGCGCTGACCCCGGCAGCTTTCGGGCGCATCGTCGATTTTATTCGCGACGGCGGCTATGCGCTGAAAAGCTATGATCGGTTTAAGCGCCTGACGCAGGAAGGCACGGACGAAGACGGCAGCCGCCGCTGGCGCGTCAGCCATCCGCGCTTCGTGACGCAGCACCGCATGAATGCCGGTATCATCGTCGATGCCGCAACGCTGGACGTGCGCTTCAAGAACGGCCGGAAGCTTGGCACGGTCGAGGAGTATTTCGCCGCCTCGCTTTCTCCGGGCGACACCTTCTTCTTCTCCGGGCTCAGTCTGGAGGTCGAGCGGATCAAGGATACAGATCTGATCGTCCGCGCCACCAGCCGCCCCGCGCGCATTCCCACCTATGTCGGTGCGCGCATGCCGCTCAGCACCAATCTTGCCGCCCGGGTGCGCGAATTCCTGTTCGATCGCAGCCAGTGGCGGCGGTTTCCGGGTGACGTGCAGGAATGGCTCTCCGTCCAGTCCGACCGCTCCGTCCTGCCCGAACCCGGCCAGCTTCTGGTCGAGACCTTCCCGCGGGAGGGGCGGCATTATATGGTCGCCTACAGCTTCGAGGGCTGGAATGCGCACCAGTCGCTCGGCATGTTGATCACCAAGCGGATGGAAAAGCGCGGGCTGAAACCTCTCGGCTTCGTCTCCAACGATTATGCCCTCGCCTGCTACGGCTTGGAACCCGTGACCGATCCCGCCGCGCTGTTTTCCAAGGACATCCTGCGTGACGAGTTTACGGACTGGGTGCAGCAGTCCGCGCTGCTGAAGCGCGCCTTCCGCGAGGTGTCCGTGATCGGCGGTCTGGTCGAGCGCCAGCATCCCGGACGCCGCAAAACCGGCAAGCAGGTGACCTTCTCCACCGACCTGATCTACGACGTGCTGCGCAAATATGAGCCCGACCATGTGCTGCTCGAAGCCGCCTGGGCCGATGCGCGCGCGCGGCTGACCGATGTGGGCCGTCTGGGCGATCTGCTCGACCGCGCCGCCGCCACCATGCTGCATATCGATCTGGACCGTGTAAGTCCGCTCGCGGTGCCGGTTCTCGTCTTGATCGGGCGCGAGACGGTGGCGACGGGCACTGCCGACGACGCGCTGATCGCTGAGGCCGAGGCACTGGTGGCCGAAGCAATGGGCGACTGAGGCCCAGCCGCCGGAGCGTTCGGATCGGCCAGACGTGTCAAAGCCCTTGGCTATCCTACTGACCCTGCTTCTGTTACGGTCGGGACCATGTCCCGCGTGACCGCCCTTGCTGCGATCCGGGCGCGTATCGCCTCGCGCCTTCGGGAAAATTCGGGTCCGGGGAAGAATGCCTCCCCCGTATCGCGACCAATGCGACTTTCCGTAGCCATGTCCCTTGCCGTTCTGGCCGCTGGACAAGGCGCGCGGGCTCAAAATGCTGCGCCCTTGCCGCTGCCCGCGCCGGTCACCGACATGCCGCTTCCCCCGATCTTCCAGCCTTTCAAGGTCGATCGATCGAATCGCGTCGCTGTCGAGGTGCGTATCAATGGCAGCGGGCCTTATCATTTTATCGTCGATACCGGAGCCGAACGGTCGGTGATCTCGAACGAGCTGGCACAGGGTCTGTCTCTGGAAGCTGGTCCTGCCCTCGGCCTTGCCACCATCGCGGGCAGACATGTCGCGCCGAGTTTTCACGTGGAACATCTGGCCACCGACAGCTTTGCCATTCAAAATCTGCAAGCACCCGCGCTGAAACGCGGCGATCTTGGTGCAAACGGCCTGATCGGGCTGGACGGGCTGGACGGCCACCGCGTTGTCATGGATTTCGGTAACGATCGCATGAGCGTGGAGAAAACGGGCCGGCGGCTGCGGCCCGGCGTGGCGGCGGACGGCACCATCGTGGTGCAGGCAGAGCGCATGCGCGGGCGGATGGTGATCCATCAGGCCAGGATCAACGGGATCATAGTCGATCTGATTATTGATACCGGCGCGTCCACCAGCATCGGCAACATACCGCTGCGTGCCGCGCTGCAGGCACGCAAATCGACCAAGCAGGCGGAGACTTATCTGCTGAGCGTAACGGGCGAGCGGATACGCGCCACCGTGGCGATCGCCGACAGGATTAAAATCGGCGGCGCCACGATCGAGAACCTGCCGATAAGCTTTGCCGATGCCTATGCGTTCAAGGTGTTGAACCTGGATGAGCGGCCTGCGCTGCTGCTGGGCATGGACGTGATCGGCCTGTTCGAAAAGGTTACGATCGATTTCGACAAGCGCCAGGTGCAGTTCGGCATTCGCGAAGGCGCTGCGTCCGGTCCGCGCGGACTGTTCATGGCGGCGGCCGATCCATCCGGCCTCACCACCCCCTTGCCTGCCCGGCGCAGCGCGGCCATAGAACGATGATGGTTCCTCTTTCGTTCGCCGGTCACCGCCTGTTCGTGGCGGGGGACGCCGCCTTGTGGTGGCCCGAACGGCGCGCCCTACTGGTGGCCGATCTGCATCTGGAAAAGGGCAGCTTCTACGCAGCGACCGGCCAGATGCTGCCCCCCTATGACAGCCGCGCAACGATGGAGGCAATCGATGCGCTGGTGGAGCGCATCCGGCCCGAGACTATCTACTGCCTCGGTGACAATTTTCATGACGATGAGGGCGAGGAGCGATTGTCCCCCTGTGCCGCCGCCATCCTGCAACGCCTCACCGGGGCGCTCGACTGGATATGGATCCGCGGCAATCATGACCGCGAAGTGAGCGGGCGCTGGGGCGGCCGCGCGCTGGCAGAGTTGGAAGTGAGCGGGCTGCTGCTGCGCCATGAGGCAGAGCCGGGCGAACCGCGGCCGGAGCTTTCGGGCCACTTCCACCCGAAACTGCGTATGAGCGTGCGCGGCCGCCGTATAGCGCGGCGCTGCTTTGTGCGTACCGAAACCAAGCTGATCCTGCCCGCCTTCGGATCGCTCACCGGCGGGCTTGATGCCACCCATTCTGAGATCGCACGTGCCTGTGGAGCCCCTGCCGAAGCGCTGGTGGCGTTGGCGGACCGGCTGGCCCGTTTTCCGCTGAGCCACCGCACGAAAGCCGAACGGCAGCGGGCCTAGTGTATTGAGCACACGCCTTTTCTCTAGCTTATTTCAGCAATTTTAGCCTAGGCCCGGGTTCATGGTTCTACTCGACTCCCTGATGGTAAAAATAGCGATGATCGGTGTCCTCGGCATCGGCGCGCAATGGGTGGCCTGGCGCACCAATCTTCCGGCGATCGCACTGATGCTGGTCGCTGGCCTGGTTGCCGGCCCTGCCCTCGGCCTCATCGAACCGGAACGCGATTTCGGCACCTTGCTGGAGCCGATCGTGAAGCTCGCCGTGGCGGTGATCCTGTTCGAGGGCGGCCTCAGCCTCAATTTCCGGGAGCTGCGCTATGCCGGATGGGGCGTGGCGCGGCTGGTCATCATCGGCGTGCCGATCGGCTGGGCGCTCGGAACGGCCGCGGTGCATTATGTCGCCGGTCTGCCGATCTCGGTCTCTGCGCTATTCGGCGGTATCCTCGTTGTTACCGGCCCCACCGTTATCGGCCCGATGCTGCGCACGCTGCGCGTTCCCAACCGGGTGCGCGACATCCTGAAATGGGAAGGCATCGTCAACGATCCAATCGGCGCCCTGCTTGCCGTGGCGATCTACGCCTTCATCAGCTATCGGGGCGACAGCGTCGATTATGCGGGCATCGGTTTCGAGGTTCTGGGCGCTACCTTCCTTGCTGGCCTGATCGGCGCGGCGCTCGGCTATGCGCTCACCTGGGCCTTTCCGCGCGGTCTGGTGCCCGAATATCTGAAGGCCCCGCTACTCCTCATCACCGTGATATTCGGCTTCGTCGTCGCCGACATCATCATGCACGAAACCGGCCTCGTTACCGTCACCGTGATGGGCGTGGTGATGGCCAACAAGCCGATCCATTCCAGCCGGGCACTGCATCGCTTCAAGGAAGACCTTGCCGTCCTTCTGATCAGCGGCGTGTTCATCATCCTGTCGGCCACGCTGGACTGGGAAACGATCCAGAACTTCCAGGCGCGCTTCGTCCTGTTCCTCGTGGTGCTATTGTTCCTGGTGCGGCCGATTACCGTGCTGGCCAGCCTGTTGTTTTCTGGCATCCCCTATCGCGAGCAATTGTTCATCGCCTGGATTGCGCCGCGCGGGATCGTCGCCATCGCGGTGACCGGTCTGTTCGCGCTGCGGCTTGTCGATCTGGGCTATGACGGTGCGGACGCACTGGTGCCGCTCGTCTTCGGCGTGGTCATCGCCACCATTGTTGCGCACGGATTCTCTGCCGGATGGGTGGCCCGGCGCTTGGGCATCGACATGGGCAAGGGTGAGGGAATCCTGTTCGTAGGGGCCAATCGCTGGACGATCGATCTCGGCAAATTCCTGAAAGGCCTCGGCTACCGCGTGGTCGTATCGGACACGAGCAAGTTCGCGCTACGCTCCGCCCGGCGGCAGGAGCTTGAGATCCATCAGGGCGAAATTCTGGACGAAGCGCATGGCCATGCCATGGACATGAACCAATTCCAGCATCTCATCATCGCGACCGAGAATGACAGCTACAACCAGCTTGTCGGCACCGATCTCGGCCCTGAAGTGGGCTATGACCAGATCACGCTTGTAAGCGCAGATGAGGCGAGCCAGCGAACCAGCGCGCGCGGCCGGGTGCTGATGGAAAGCAGCCCGACCTTCGAGACGCTGCAGGACAAGCAGCGTGACGGCTGGATTTTCTCGAAAACGCAGATCACCGAGAAATTCAATTACGAGAAGTATCTCGCCAATCTGGATGCAGGCGAGGAGCCGGTGGCGGTGATGAAGCCGGACAAGCGCCTCCTGTTCTTCTCATCGACCGCACGTCCGACTATCGACGAGGACGATGTCATCATCAGTTTCGTGGCGCCCGAATCGCCCGAAGAATTGAAGGCGCAGAAGATGGAAGAGCGCGCGCGCAAGGAAGAAGCGCGCGAAAAATCGGCGGAGCGCGAAGCGGCAAAGGGACGTGAGAGCGGCGGCCCCCTGCCCGACCCGGCCTGACCGTTCAGTCGCGCGGGCCGAATAAGGCGGTGCCCACGCGCACTTCGGTCGCGCCGAGCATGACCGCGGTCTCATAATCGGCGGACATGCCCATGCTGAGCCGTTTCAGCCCATGCTCCCCTGCTATCTTGGCCAACAGAGCGAAATAGGGCGCAGGTTCCACGTCCTGCGGCGGAATGCACATCAACCCCAAAATATCGAGGCTAGCGGAGCGCGCGCGTTCCAGAAGATCGCCGATATCGGCAATCGCGCAGCCACCCTTCTGCTCTTCCTCGCCGATATTCACCTGCAGGAAACAGGGCGGCACGGCCTTTCCATCGGCCACCAGCTTGCCCAGCGCCTTGATGAGCGAAGGCCGGTCCACGGTATGGATTACATCGAAAAGACCGGCAGCGTCCTCGGCCTTGTTCGATTGCAGCTGACCGATCATGTGCAGCGTCACGTCCGGATAATCCGCGCGCAAGGCCGGCCATTTGTCGGCAGCTTCGCCAACACGATTCTCACCGAAATGGCGATGCCCTTCCTCCAGCAGCGGCCGGATTTCATCGGCCGCACGCGTCTTGGAGACTGCGATCAGATTGACGGCATCATCGCTGCGGCCCGTGCGCGTTGCGGTGGCGGCGATATCCTGCTCGATGGCGGCGAGGGGGGTCGTATCGTTCATGGGCCGGGCCTATAGCCGCCGCCATGGCGAAGGGCAAAGCATCGCGCGCGCCGCGCGTCTGGCTGATGACCGATCCGCGGATCGATGCGGTGCTGCTTGCCAGCGCCCGCGCGTTGCCGTTCGGCAGCGCCATCATCCTGAGACATTATGATTTGCCGCAAGTGGCGCGGCGCGCGTTGTTCGCCCGGCTTCGCCGGATTGCGCGACAGCGGGGCCATTCGCTCTTTCTCGCAGGCGATGAGCGGATTGCACGCCGCTGGGGTGCTGATGGATTTCACGGCAGAACAAAAGGTCGCACGAATTTGCGGCATAGTACTGCCGTCCACGATCGCCGCGAATTGGCGCTGGCGCACCGCTTGGGTGCTGACACCGTCCTGATCTCTCCAGTTTACCGCACCGCCTCTCACTCCGCCGCACGGCCACTGGGGCCGATGGCGTTTCGCGATCTCGCGATGCTGGCAACGCAGGGTGCTGACGTCGTGGCGCTGGGGGGCATGAACCGCGCCCGCGTCCAGATGATGCGCGCGCTTCCGGTGATGGGCTGGGCCGCGATCGGGGCTTTGGCAAAAAGCTGAAGTCAGCCGAAGCCGATCAGGATCAGAAGCGGATCAGCGTTCCGAGATAAACGGCCTGGCTGTCGCGCTGCTCGCTCACGATGGGCGCTTCCTGCTCGCTCTCGACGCGCAGGCCCGCCGTCACGTCCACACCTTTGCTGATGGAATAGCTGCCACCGACATCGAGCGCATATTCGTTCGCCCCGCCCACGCGGCGTTGCAGGCCCTTGGCATTGGGCGATTCGAGCGTAACGCGCGTGTTGAACTTGCTGCGCTTGCCCTGCGGTTCATCGTCCAGCGTAAATCCGGCGCCCGAGCTGATCTGGCCGATGGCCGGGGCATCGCTCTTACGGCTTTCGGTCGGCACGGCAAAGCTGGTCCAGCCAGTCGCGGACCCAAGCTCATATTTCGTCGGCTTGACCGATTCGAGCGACTTGATGCTCGACGCGGTACGCGTGCCCGCTTCGCTCGCGGCGATAACGTTGCGAACCGAAACGGCACGCGGTGCCTCATCATTGCCGGCGCGAACCGCGACGGTCACCGTGCGGTTGCGGGCCTGGCTGACACCGGCCGGCGTAAACAGATATTTGCCGCGACTCGCCACAGCAGCCTGCTTGAAGCGCTCAGCGGATTTGGCATCGAGCCCGGCAGGCGTGAAAACACCCACCGACGGATCGAGCAGAATTTCGGAGAACTTGTCCGCAGAACCGCTGGAAACCGCGGGATAGGCAGATACCATCCCGGTTCCACACAGCGCAGCGGCGGCTGCCAAGGCACCCCCCATCATCCATAGCTGTTTGCGTCCCGAGGACATTTTCCGTGACCCACCTGTTGGTGTTGATGGGAATGGACTTAAGCCGGAATTGTTTCAGCTTAAAGCGCGATAGGGGAAATACAGGCCGTTTTAGAGCGGGCTGTGGCCTTTATCTCACAGAATCGGTTTAGCAATCTGAGGTTAACCATGGCTGACGCAGCATCCTTGCCCTTGAGGCGATTGCATCTATAGATGCAGGCCCCGATCCCGTTCTCTCTAGGCCTGAGGTTTCCCATGCGCATCACGCGCCTTTCCGCTTCCGCCCTTATCATCGCCTCCACGCTGGCGCTCGGCGCCTGCGGCGGCAAGGAGCGGCCGCGCGCCGATCTGGCCGCCAGCCAGGTGACTACGATCGGCGTAAACAGCTATCTGTGGCGCGCCTCCCTCGAGACGCTGAGCTTCATGCCGCTGTTGCAGACCGATAGCGCGGGCGGCGTGATCGTGACCGACTGGTACACCAATCCGCAATCCCCGAATGAGCGGATAAAGCTGACCGTCACCATCCTCGATCAAGATCTGCGCGCCGATGCGCTGCGCGTCGCCGCATCGCGCCAGGTGAACCAGAACGGCAACTGGGTCGATGCCCCGGTGCGCGCCGCCACGGTGCAAAAGATGGAGCAGATCATCCTCGGCAAGGCGCGCGACCTGAGGCGCTCCTCGATCGTCGGTTGATCGTTTAGAGATGGCAGACCGCTTCAACCCGCACATCGCCGATGCGCGGTGGCAAAAGGAATGGGAAGCGCAGCAAAGCTTCCGCGCCGATCGCCATCCGGATCGGCCGAAGTCCTATGTGCTGGAGATGTTCCCTTATCCGTCCGGGCGCATCCACATCGGCCATGTGCGCAACTATACGATGGGCGATGTGCTGGCGCGCTACAAGGCGATGACCGGCCATGCTGTTCTGCACCCGATGGGCTGGGACGCGTTCGGCATGCCGGCCGAAAATGCCGCGATGGAGAAGAAGGTCCATCCCGGAACATGGACCCGCGCCAATATCGAGCACATGAAGGCGCAGTTGAAGCGCATCGGTTTCGCGTTCGACTGGAGCCGGGAACTCGCCACCTGCGAGCCTGATTATTACGGGCACGAACAGGCGCTGTTCCTCGATCTCTACGACGCGGGCCTGGTCTATCGTAAGGAAAGCGCGGTCAATTGGGACCCGGTCGACATGACCGTGCTTGCCAATGAACAGGTGATCGACGGCAAGGGATGGCGCAGCGGCGCGCCCGTCGAACGGCGCAAGCTGTCCCAATGGTTCCTCAAGATCACTGACTTCGCCGAGGAACTGCTGGACGGCCTGGGCGACCTCAAGGACTGGCCGGACAAGGTGCGGCTGATGCAGTCCAACTGGATCGGCAAGAGCCAGGGCCTGCGTTTCAGCTTCGAACTGGCAAGCGGTGCGGATGCGCCCGCCTCCTCGATCGAAGTCTTCTCCACCCGCCCGGACACGATTTTCGGCGCGAGCTTCGTCGCCGTGGCGGCGGACCATCCGATCGCGCTGGCGCTGGCCGAAAAGGACGCCGATCTCGCCGCCTTCGCCGACGACTGCCGCCGCTCCGGCACCAGCGCGGCCGAGCTCGAGACTGCCGAGAAGAAGGGTTACGACACCGGCTTGAAAGCGGTGCACCCTCTCGATCCCGAGTGGGAGCTGCCGGTCTACGTCGCCAATTTCGTGTTGATGGACTATGGCACCGGCGCCGTTTTCGGCGTGCCCGCGCATGACCAGCGCGATTTCGAATTCGCCAGCAAATACGGCCTGCCGATCAACCGCGTGGTTTCCGCAACCGGCCATGCGGACGAGCCCGTGGGCGACGAAGCCTTCACCGGCGAAGGCACGATCGTCAATTCGCGCTTCCTCGACGGGATGGAGATCGAGGCCGCCAAAACCGCGGTGATCGAACGCGCCGAGGCCGAGGGCTGGGGCGAGGCGACGACGACCTGGCGCCTGCGCGACTGGGGCGTCAGCCGCCAGCGTTACTGGGGCACGCCCATCCCGATCATCCATTGCGACGATTGCAGTGTGGTGCCGGTGCCCAAGGACCAGTTGCCCGTGGTGCTGCCCGAGGACGTCGATTTCGAGACGCCGGGCAATCCGCTCGATCGCCATGCGACCTGGAGCAAGGTAGTCTGCCCGAAATGCGGGAAATTGGCGCGGCGCGAGACCGACACGCTCGACACCTTCGTCGATTCCAGCTGGTATTTCATCCGCTTCGCCAGCCAGCCCGGCGATCAGCCTTTCGACAAGGCGGAAGCCGAAAGCTGGCTGCCCGTCGGCCAGTATATCGGCGGGGTCGAGCATGCGATCCTGCATCTGCTCTATGCCCGCTTCTGGACACGCGCGCTGAAATCGATCGGCAAGATCGACGTAGCCGAGCCGTTCGAGAGCCTCTTCACGCAGGGCATGGTGACGCACCAGACCTGGTCTGCCGGTGACGGAAGCTGGCTTTCGCCCGATGAAGTGAAGAAGGACGGCGCGGACTGGGTGCGCATTTCCGACGGCAGCCCCGCGATCGCGGGCCGCGTCGAAAAGATGTCCAAGTCCAAGAAAAACGTAGTCGATCCCGATGCGATCGTCGATCAATATGGCGCGGACGCCGTGCGCTGGTTCATGCTGTCCGACAGCCCGCCGGAGCGCGATTTGCTGTGGAGCGATGCCGGCATCGAGGGCGCTTGGCGCTTCGCCCAGCGTGTCTGGCGTCTGGTTGGCTCTTCCGATGACAGCCAGGGTGAGGACAAGGCCCTGCTGCGTAAGCTGCACCAGACCATCGCTGGCGTGGGAGAAGATATCGAGGCGCTAAGCTTCAACAAGGCGGTCGCCAAAATCTACGAACTGACCAATGCAGTCGAAAAGGCGGACGCTTCCGCCACGCGCGCTGAAGCGATTCGCACGCTGGTGCTGCTGGTGTCGCCAATGGCGCCGCATTTGGCCGAAACCTGTTGGGAACGCCTGGGCGGCGAAGGCCTGATTGCCGATGCGCCATGGCCTGAGCATGACGCCGCGCTGCTGGTGGAGGACGAAGTCACCGTCGCCATCCAGGTGAAGGGCAAGCTGCGCGATACGCTGACCGTGCCGAAGGGCATGGACAAGGCTGCGCTGGAGGAAGCCGCGCTCGCATCCGACAAGATCCGGCGCACGATCGGTGACGCGGACATCCGCAAGGTGATCGTGGTGCCCGACAGGCTGGTTAACATCGTGATATGATACGCCTCCTGCTCCTAGCTGCTGCGGTGCTGATGCTGCCAAGCTGCGGGCTCCGGCCGCTTTATGCCGGCGGGAGCAACGGCCCCGTCGCCAATGCGCTGGGAAGTGTCGCGGTGGATCCCATTCCGGGCCGGGACGGCTGGCTGGTGCGCAATGCGTTGCAAGAGCGGCTCCAACCGCTCGGCAGCGGCGCACCGCGCTACAAGCTGACGGTGAAGCTGGATGACGACATCACCGGCTTCGGCGTGCGAAGCGATGATGCCGTAACGCGCGAACGGCGCACGCTGCGCGCCCGCTTCCAGCTCACTGAGCTGTCGAGCGGCAACATTATTCTCGACGCGACCGAGGGTACCGATGCGGGCATCGATGTCGTCTCCTCCGAATATGCGGTGATCGCGGCGGAGAACACCGCGCTGGAAAACCTTGCCGACCGGCTGGCGAGCCAGATCGTGACGCGCCTGTCCGTGCAGGCGCGCCCGGCGTCTTGAGCCGGCGATGGCGCGCGCCCCGAGAATTTCCGAACGCGATCTGATCGGAGCGATAGGACGGCGCGACGATATCCGCCTGTTCCTGCTGTTCGGCACCGATCCGTCGACCATCGAGGATATTGCGCGCAAGCTTTCGGCCGAAATGAAGGATGCCGAGCGGATCGATATCGACGGGGCGCAGCTACGGTCGGACAGCGCTCTGCTGGCGGACGAGGCCGCGTCGATCTCGCTATTCGGTGACAAGCGTTATATCCGCCTGCGCCTGCAACGCGACGAGGGGCTGGCGGCGATCGAGAACCTGCTGGAAGCGGAGCAGGCCGGCACCCCGGTAATCGCCACCACCGGCAACCTCACCCCCACCAATAAGCTGCGCAAGCTGGCGCAGGGCCACCCAGCGGTGATGGCGATGGCCTGCTACCCGCCGAGCGAGGCCGATGCGGTGGCGCATGTCCAGCGCTTGGCCGGAGCCGCGGGCCTCCGGATGGAGCGCGTTCTTGCGCAGCGGCTCGCCGAAAGCACAGGGCATGATCGCACGCTGGCTGCCAATGAGATCGACAAGCTGGCCCTCTATTGCGATGCCGCGCCCGACCGGCCTGCGACGGTGGAGCCGGATATGCTCGCCAAACTGGGCGCCGAAACGCTGGAGGAGGACATCTCGGCACTGCTCGGCGCGGTGATGGCCGGCCAGATCGCCGTTGCCAGCCAAGAAATTGCCAGCGCGCGCGAACTGGGCGTGAATGAGGTGCGGATTGTGAAAGCCCTGCAGCGCCGCGTGGTACAACTCGCCGCGCTGCGCGCCGAAGTCGATCAAGGTGCGCAGATCGGTCCGCTGGTGGACCGCACGCGCAGCATCTTTTTCAAGGAACAAGGCGCTTACAAGAGTGCGCTTGCCGCATGGTCCTCGGCCAAGCTCGCGCGGTTGAACGCCCGCCTGTTCGAGCTAGAGCGGCGGCTGATGACCGGCGGATCGGATCTGGCCGGCCCGGTGCTTTCGAACGAATTGCTGCTGATCGCCCGCGCCGCGCAGCCACGCAGAGGCTGAGGGAACGGCGCGCCGCTCTCGCGCGTTCCCGCAGCATTCCAAATTCCCAAGGTCAAACCCCTCCAGCGATCGAGGACGCGTTATGAGTGAAGTGAAAACCATGAGCGAAGCCGAATGGCGCGAAAAACTGGGGGCCGAGCGCTACCAAATTCTTCGCGAAGGCGGCACCGAGCGCGCATTCACGGGCAAGCTCAACTCCGAAAAACGGGACGGCACCTATTTCTGCGCCGCCTGCGGCAATGAACTGTTCGATAGCGCCGACAAATATGACAGCGGCTCGGGCTGGCCTAGCTTCACCCAGCCTGCAACCGAAAATGCCGTGGAGGAAGTGCGCGACACCAGCCACGGCATGATCCGTACCGAAGCGCGCTGCGCCAATTGCGAGAGCCATCTGGGCCACATCTTTCCGGACGGGCCGCCGCCCACGGGCCTGCGCTATTGCATGAACAGCGCATCGCTGGATTTCGAACCCGAAGAAGAGGACGCCTGACAGGCCGATAATCGGCATCATTCAGCGCCGGTAAACCCCCACCCCGCTTGTGAGAGCGCGAGCTAGGGAGTATCGGTTCGCTGAATGGCGAGGGGTAAATCAACGCAGAAAAGACGCGGTCCCGTCATGCGCACCTTTGTGCGCTTGGCGCAGATCGGCATTGCTCTTGGACTGATCGGCCTGATCGCGCTTGTCGTCATGGTGGCGGTCGCGCGCTCGGAACTGCCCAGCTACACCGACCTTAAGAATATCGAGCAGGGCCAGATGATCCGCGTGCGCGCGGTGGACGGCACGATCATCCAGGAAATCGGCCCCAGCTACGGGCGCTGGCTGCCCAGCAGCGAAATTCCGCAAGTGATGAAGGACGCGATGATCTCCATCGAGGATCGCCGCTACCGCTCGCATCTTGGTATCGATCCCAAGGGCTTGGCCCGCGCGATCTACTTTGCATGGCAGAACCGCAACACCGACCGCCGCCTTCAGGGCGCGTCCACCATCACGCAGCAGCTGGCGCGGACGATCTTCCTCAACAACAGCTATTCCACGGGCCGTAAGATTCGCGAGGCGATCCTGGCGATGGCGATGGAGAGCAAATTCTCCAAGGACCAGATCCTCGAGCTCTACCTGAACAAGGTCTATTTCGGCGGCGGCGCCTACGGCATCGACGCCGCCAGCCGCAAATTCTTCGATCATGGCGCAACCCAGCTCAGCTTGGGCGAAGCGGCGATTATCGCAGGCCTCGTGAAGGCGCCGTCCAACTATTCGCCCACCGCCGATGCGCAGGCCGCGATCGGTCGCGCCTCGGTGGTGCTGAAGGCGATGGAACAGACCGGCGTGATCACGCCCGGCCAGTCGGCCTCGATCGAACCCGCTGACGTCGCGCTAGCGCCCGAGCCGCCGCAGAACAGTGTGCGCTATTTTACCGACTGGGCGCTGCCCCAGCTAGATACGCTGATCGACGAAACGGTGAAGCCGATCGACGTCTGGACCACGGTGGATCTTTCGATGCAGCGCCTCGCCACGGCCGCGATCCAAGCGAATGTGCCTTCAGGAGCGCAGGGCGCGCTGGTCTCGATGGAAAATGACGGCGCGGTCCGCGCGATGGTTGGCGGATCGGACTATGTCAGCTCGAACTACAACCGCGCGGTGACCGCGGTGCGACAGCCGGGATCGAGCTGGAAGCTGTTCGTCTATCTCGCGGCGCTCGAATCGGGCTACAGCCCCGACGATGTTGTGACCGACGAGCCGGTACAGATCGACGGCTGGACACCGCGTAACAGCGGCGGCAGCTATGCCGGCGCGATGTCCGTGCGCAACGCCTTTGCCTATTCCAAGAACACGGTGGCCGCACAGATCGGCAATGAAGTGGGTTTCAACACCGTCGCCGGTATGGCCCGGCGCTTCGGCATCAGCACACCCATCAACACGCACCCGGCCATGGTGCTCGGCACGTCCGAGGTCCGCCTGATCGACATGACCCGCGCCTTTGCTGAGATTTCCGACGGTGGCCGCGCGATCAATCCTTATGGCATCATCAAAGTGACGACGATCGACAATGAAGTGCTTTATGAGCGCCGCGACCGGCCCGGCGCGGCGCTGGTCGACGATTATGTCGCTGCAACGATGACCGATCTTCTGCAGACCGCGGTGCAGGCAGGCACCGGCCGCGCGGCACAGATCGGACGCCCGGCGGCGGGCAAGACCGGCACCACGACGAGCAACAAGGACGGCACCTTTTTCGGCTTTTCCAGCGGGCTCACCACCGGCGTCTGGATGGGACGGGATGACGCCAAGGCGGTACGCGGCCTGCAGGGCGGCACCGCGCCCGCCCGCGCCTGGGCCGCCTTCATGAAGGGGGCAACCGCCGATCGCCCGGTGCAGAAATTCGATACCGAGGTGACGCTGCCGGACTGGCAGCTGGAGGACGACGAGGGCGCGTTCTATGGCGCCCCGGAGGACGGTGCGTTCAGCGATGAATATGGCATGCCGATCGAGGGCAATCCGCCCACCGGCGACGGTCGTTTACCGGCGCAGGATGAGCCGGTGCTCAACCAGAGCTGGATCGATCGCGCTCTGGGCCGTGGGCAGCAGCGGCAGGATCAACAGCCCGCGCGGCGCCCGGACCAGGGGCAGATACCCGCCCCCGGCACCCCGCGCCGTCCAGATGCCACGCAGGTTCCGCCGCAGCCCAGAAACGATGAACGCCCTAGCGAACAGGGCGAGGATGAACTGATCTACTGATCGTCCGGCGATCGGCCCGCCGCGGCACCGATCATGTGAAGGCCGGTGCCATGGGCTTTCAACCATGCGTCACAGGCTTTCCGATCGCCTTCGAAGATCTCGTCCAGGAGCGCGTAAAAGCGCGCACTGTGATCCATATGGACGAGGTGCGCGACTTCATGCGCAACCACGGATCGGCGCACAATCGCCGGTGCCATCACGAGGCGCCAACCGAGCCGGATGTGCCCGCGGCTGGAGCAGCTGCCCCAGCGCGACCGTGCATCCCCGATCGACAGCTTCGGCTCTTCCTGGCCCGCGCGCGTGCAGTAGAAAGCAAGGTCTGCCGCCATGAGGGTGCGCGCCTGCCCGCGCAGCCAGCGCTCGACGCGCGCTGCCGCATGGTCCGCCGGGCCGCCGACCAGCAGCCGGTCATTCTCCATGCGCACGCCGCGCGCCAAGCCGGCGTCATGAACGATCTCGACAGGCTCGCCGCAAAAGCCAATGCTCTGGCCCGGCATCAGCCGAACCGGCTCGGCCGCCGCGGCGAAACGCTCCGCCAGCCAGCGTTGGCGCGATCGGGCAAAGGCCAGCGCTTCGGCGGTGCGTAGGCGCGTGGGGCCCGTCACCTTCACCTCGCCGCGCACCGGATCGGCCCGCAAGCTCATGCGCCGTGCCTGGGGAAGCCGCTTGATCCTGAGGGGGTAGATGCGCCCGGCCACCTCGACCTGCGGATCGCGCGGTTCAGTCTTCCAGAACATGGTTTTCCAGCGGGCCTGCTTCAATTTCCGAAATCGCGCGGCCACGCACTGAAATACCCGCCTCGTGCACGCTCTCCCGATCGCCGCTGATCAGATAGTGCCAGTCTTGAAGGGGCTTGCCCTCTGCTCGCAGGCGGTAGGCGCAGGTTTTCGGCAGCCAGGGGAACTGATCGATCTTGGCCCGCGAGAGGCGGATGCAGTCCGGCACCAGAAAGCGGCGGCGGCGATAATCGGAACATTGCGCGGTCTGCGTGTCGAGCAGGCGGCAGGACACATTCGTATCATAGATGCGCCCGGTATCCTCATCCTCGATCTTGTGCATGCAGCATTTGCCGCAGCCGTCGCACAAAGCCTCCCATTCGCCGCGGTCCAGCGCCTCGATCGGCTTCTCCCAGAAGGGCGTGCTCATTGGACCCAGCGTTCCAGCTCGGCGGCGATCGCCTGTGCGCTGCCCTCGTCCGTGTCTGGGGTGGAGGGCTCGTCCACCGGCAAGATCGCAAGCGGCTGCCCTTCCCGCCCTAGCAGATAGGGCGTTTGGGAATGAGACATCAGATAATCGTCCGGGCCGGAGCCCTCTTCCCTGGCGTAATAGACCGCAAACTGATCCGCCACTTTCTTGATCTCGTCCGGCGTACCCGTGAGGCCGACCCAGCGGTTGCCAAAGTTGTTCACATAATCGCCCACCACTTTAGGCGTATCCCGCTCCGGATCGACGCTGATGAAGATCGGCTGGATGTCCTTACCAAGCTGCGGGTGCGCCTTCGTGAAGCGCTGCAATCCCGCGCTGATCTTCTGCATGTCGATGGGGCAGACGTCGGGGCAATAGGTGTAGCCGAAATACACGATCCGATATTTGCCGTCGAAATCCGAGAAAGAGACAGGCTTTCCGTCGCTTCCGGTCAATGTGAACGGCCCGCCGATGCTGGCACCTTCCAGCGGCGGGCGTTCGGGCACGGTCGGCTCGCTATTACCGCCACCACAGGACGCGAGCAGCAGCGCGGCGAAAATAGGGAGGAATCCGGCTTTGTTCATGACAGGCTTTCTTTTGGTCTGCTAAATAGGCGCGATCAACCATCAACCGGGCCTTTAATCATCATGCGCCTTATCATCCCTGCCGCCCTGGTCGCAGCCGCTTTCGCGCCGCTACCCACGCCGTTCGCATCGGCGGAAGCCCAACAGGTCTCCCCTGCCTATACCTTTTTGAAGGCAGTTGAGGACCGGGACGGCACCAAGGCGACGTCGATGTTGCAGACGCCGTCCAACAAGGTGGTGAACGCGCAGCGCTCAAGCGATGGCAAGACCGCCATGCATATGGTGGTCGAACGGCGCGATTCCACCTGGATCACCTTCCTGCTCGCCAACAAGGCGGATCCCAATATCGGCGATCGCAATGGTGATACGCCGCTGATGCTGGCGACGCAGCTGGGTTATCTCGACGGGATGGAGCTGCTGCTGAAATATGGCGGCAAGGTGGACGAAGCGAATCGCGCCGGGGAAACTCCGCTTATCCGTGCCGTCCAGCTGCGCGACAGCGAGGCAATCCGTCTGCTGATGAAGAACGGTGCCAATCCGAACATTACGGATCATGCCAGCGGTCGCTCGGCACTCGATTACGCCAAGCTGGACCGGCGTTCGAGCGATCTGGTCGATCTTTTGCAGAACAAGCCCGCCGCCAAGGCGGAAAGCGAAGGCGAACTGGACTTCTCCGGCATTAAATAACTCTACGGCAGTCTTGGTTATACTGGCTGGACAGCTGTCTCAATCGGATGGCTCCGGCCCCCAGCCCACTTCCGGATCGCACAACATGGTGTGCCGCCGCATCGCTATACGCGCCAACCGCTGGCATTCGGTCTTGCGCCGCGCCGCCGCCAGCGGCGTGCTAACCGCCGGACGCACAATCGCCGCATCATAGGCATCGGCGACGATCAGGCCGGTGCGCTCTGGCTCCAGAACCTCACGCTCCAGCAACTTGTCGTCCATCTCCGGCGGCACCGCCCAGTAGAACCGGTCACAAAATTCCAGATAGTCGCGCCACTTCTGATCTCCGAGCAGATCGGCGCGCGAGCATTTGATCTCCACGATGATCAGCTGCCCCTTGGCATCGATGCCCATCAGGTCCGCACGTCGGCCGTTGCGCAAGGAAACCTCGGGAAGCAGAAAAATCTGATGCCTCGCGAACATGCGGCGAAGGCCACGGGTGACGGCGGCGGCACCGCAGAGATCGGGTTGGGTAGCGATATCGAGCATGGTCGGAGACTAGAACAGGACGGGAACATAATAAAGGCCCCAAAAGCGGGGCCCTTATCATCCGTCTGTCATGCGCTCGTTCAGCGGTAGAAGATGTGCCGGTCCACCGCTCCGATGCGCGTCAGGCGCCAACCGGGCTTCACATAATTGGCGTGAAAGAACAGGGCATCGTCCACATCGGTCTGCCAGCTATCGTCTAGCGCGATCCTGGCGATGGCCTTTGCGCGCTTCCAGGCCCGGCTGGATTTTGCGATACGGGGCATCTTACCGCCGCGCACGAAGCTGAACTGGCTTTTCTGATAAACAACACCGCAGATCGAATTCGGCCAGCGCGAAGAAGCAGTGCGATTGAGCACCACCTTGGCAACGGCCAGCTGGCCTTCCAGCGATTCGCCCTTCGATTCGAAATAGATGGTTCCGGCCAGGCAGCGCTGCTCGGCATCGAGATCGGCGCTGCTGTCCTGCATATCGACAAGCTGGGCGAGCGAGGTTGCTTCGCTGAAATCGGGAGCCTTCGGAGCAGAGCGCTCGGGCAACGGCATGATCACCGGATTGCTCACGAAGACGATGTTTTCATCATTGGGCTGGGCGGTATTGTCTTCCGCCGCAACGGCGGCATCGACAGCCGCTTCATTGGCCTTCAGTTCGGCCAGTACCGCCGGATCGATCCGGATTTCACCGGCGTCCAGAATGTTTTGTTGCTGCTCTTCAGCAGCGAAAGCAGAGCTGACATCGGTCAGCGTGATGGCAGTGAGAGCCAAAACAAAAAGAGCCGCGGCAGCCGCAGCTTTCAGATAATGGAACATTGCATTCGCTTGTTAAGCGGCAGATGCCCGCTGAGCAGAAACCTAAAAAACGCTAACCCAATCTGCTCGGGACGATCTTCCGTCTCGCGTGTTTGCCGATTCTCGTCCCCCCAGACGGAACCATTGGCCACTTGCGCTCGTTATGGGGGGCGCATTTAGCGTGGTTGTTTCCGGAGTCAAACGAAGTCGTGCAGAAGCGCGATGAACCGTTCCGAGTCCGGGATATCCAGATCTATTAACCAAAGATCCCGATCAACTGCTCGCTTCTGGTCGAGAAATACCGTCAATTTCTCTTCATTTTCAAACAGTTGCGTTTCGGTGTCCCGCCAGCTTGGCGGTCCGTCCCATCGCAGCGCGCGCCGGATGAGCGCAGGCGATCCGCCTCGTATACGAGAGATGATGAGGATGTCTCCGGCGACAGGATCGCCGCGCGATAGCACCATCGCGAATCCGCCCTCGCGCTCGCAAAGCCGTCGAATCGCGTCGACCTGAACCTTGGCGGCGACGCGCGGTTCGCTCATGCGCTCTTGTAACCGGGCAATCCCGCGAGCGGAATGTGCGATCGCATGAAGGTGCCGGTGCCACGCCCCGCTTCTTCGCCGTCGCCATCGATCAGCGTCGCTTCGGCAACATAGACGCGCTTGCGACCGCTCAGCCAGCGACCGCTCGCGCGCAGGCGCCCCGGTTTGATCGGCTTCGTAAAGAGCAGGTTGAAGGCGGTGGTGAGCACGAAACGATCGGTCACCAGGCTGTTCACCGCATAAAAGGCGGCATCGTCGAGCATCTTGAAATAGGACGATCCATGCACCGCGCCCGCGGCATGGAAATAGCGTTCGTCGACGTCGAAAACGATATCGCACTGGCCGGGGCCGGTAATCGCAATATCCGATTCGAACAGGCGGTTGATCGGTGCCGCCCGATAGAGCGACTCAAGCGCGCGGAAATGCGCTTCCTCTCCACTTCCGGTGGGGGTCGGCTCAGGCGGCGTCAAACTCATAAAGCCCCGATAGCAGCGAAAAGATCGCTGCGGCATCGGCCGCGCCGCGCAACCGTTGCTGATTGGACTCGCTCCGCATGGTGCGAGATACTTCGGCGAGCACGCGCAGATGCCGCGCTCCGTCCCCCGCCGGCGAGACGAGGCAGAAAATCAGATCGACCGGCCGATCGTCGATGCTGGCATAATCCAGCGCCTTATCCAGCCGCACGAAAAGACCCAGTGGCTCGTCCAGTCCCGCGAGGCGCGCATGCGGGATGGCAACGCCCGATCCAAATCCGGTCGACCCGAGGCTCTCGCGCTGTTCGAGCGCGGCGCGCAACTGTTCCGCATCCAGCCCGTAGGCCGCCTCTGCTTGCTGCGACAGCAAATCGAACAACGCGTGCTTGCTAGCGATCGAGGCTCGAGACATCACCGCGTCTTCGCGCAAGCCGCAACTGAGTTGAATATTCATGGATCAGGCTCCGCACCCCAACGCGGTGCGTCGAATTGTTCTGGTCGTTCCCGCCCACGGACGCGTTGTCGGCCGTGGGCGGTGACGGAAATTCAGGATGCGGCCTGAGGCTCTACCCATCCGATCGTGCCGTCGTTGCGGCGATAGACCATATTATGACGCCCTGTTCCAGAATTTTTGAACAATAGAGCAGGCGTATCGCGCATGTTGAGCACCATGACCGCGTCGGATACCGAAACTTCGGGAATATTGGCACGCAACTCTGCAATAATCGGCGGTGCGTCGGCCACTTCGTCCGCCTCAGCTTCGGAATCGAACACCGTATAGCCGGCCTCTTCTTCCTTCAGCGCCTGTGCGGCCTGGCTATGACGATCATTCAGGCGGCGCTTGTAGCGGCGCAGCTGCTTTTCGATCTTGTTGAGCGAGGCGTCGAACGCCTGGTGCGCGTCCTGCGCATTGGCCGATGCATTGAGCCAGAGGCCCTGCATCACATGGGTCACGATATCGCAGCTGAAGCCGTCATGCGGGCCGCGGCCGAAGGTGGCCTGACCCGAAATGGTTTCGGGAAAATATTTTTCGGAAAGCGCCGTCATCTTGGTCTCGACATGCTCGCGCAGAGCCTCACCCGTATCGACCTGATGGCCCGAAACCTGAATCTTCATGGGATTTTTCTCCTTCTGGTTGTCGCTCAACGGCCCGGAAGCCGAAGGGTTCAGACGCGCGCGCGGCCACTGCTCCAAAGCGAGCCTTCGATGCCCGCGACGAAAGCCTGATGGCGCGCAAGCTCGGCCTCCGTCGGCGCATGGTGGCGCGGCGGGCGCATCGGCCCGGTGGGCAGCAGGCTGGGCGCAGTGCGCGATGTGGCAGCCGCATCGTCCGCATCCGCCGCCAGGCCCAGACCGATCTGCCGCCCGCCGGTCAGCTCTATATAAAGCTGTGCCAGCAGTTCGGCATCCAGCAGCGCCCCATGCTTGACGCGGTGGGACCGATCGATCCCGTAGCGGCTGCAAAGGGCATCGAGCGAAGCCTTCGCCCCGGGATGCTTTTTGCGCGCAATCGCCAGCGTATCGACCATCCGCGCATAATCGACGGTGGGCTGACCACACCGATCGAGTTCCATATTGAGGAAGCCGAAATCGAACATGGCGTTGTGCGCGACAAGCTTGTCGTCACCGATGAAATCCAAAAGCTCCCGCACCTTTTCGTTGAAGCGCGGCTTGTCTTTCAGAAACGCATCGCCAAGACCGTGAACACGTTCGGCGCCCGGATCCATCGCCCGTTCGGGATTGAAATAGCAGTGATAGGTGCGGCCGGTCATCACCCGGTCGATCATCTCGATACAGCCGATCTCGACCATCCGGTCCCCATTTTCATGGTCGGTGCCGGTGGTTTCGGTATCGAAGACGATTTCGCGCATGCTTATCATATCGGCCTTTTCGCCGGGTCAGGCAAGGGAGGCGCGCATGGTCGCGACCAGCTCGCTGACCTGCGCGCGTGTTTCCTCCAGCGTCGTTCCGGTGTCGATCACATGGTCCGCACGGGCGCGCTTGGCAGCATCGTCCAGTTGGACGCCGAGAATATGTTCGAACTTCTCTTTCGTCATGCCCGGCCGCGCCATAACGCGTTCTCGCTGCACCTTGGCGGGCGCGCTGACCACAACAACAACATCGACGCCTTCGGTCCCGCCCTTTTCGAACAGGAGCGGAATATCGAACAGGATCAACGGTGCATCGCGATGCTCCTCCGAAAAGGCGAGCCGGCGGTTCGCGACGACAGGGTGAACGATCGATTCTAGCCGCGCCAGTTCATCGGGCTTGCCGAAAACCATTGCGCCAAGATCATCCCGCTTTACGCCGCCTTCGCCAGTGCTGCCGGGGAAGGCCGCCTCGATGAGCGGAACGAGCGCGCCGCCCGGTCCCTGCAATTCGCGCACGACGGCGTCAGCATCGAACACGGGAACACCGGCTTCGGTAAACATCGCGGCAACGGTGGATTTGCCCATGCCGATCGACCCGGTGAGGCCGATCACCAGCGGCTGTACCTTTTGCGCTGCGCTCACGCGCCCAGCTTTTCGAACAGGGCGTCTTGACCCTCCTCCGGCGCAGGCTGCCCGAAGAACAGTTCAAAGGCAAAGGCGGCCTGCGCCACCAGCATGGACAGGCCGTCCACCGTTTCCAGATCGCGGTCCGCGGCCTGGCGCAGCAGCGCGGTTTCAACAGGCTTGTAGACCAGATCATAGACCAATGCGCCGCGCTTCAGCGGATCGAGATCCAGCTCCAACGCTTCCTGCCCGGCCATGCCGAGCGGACTGGCGTTCACCAGCAAATGTGCGGGCGGCAGCTTGGCGTCGAAATCCTGCACGCCGCCTTTCAGGCCGAAATGCGCGAGCAGGCCCATGGCCTTCAGGCCGCTGCGGGCGACCATGGTCACCTCGCCGATGCCACCCTTGGCGAGCGCGAACAGCACCGCGCGCGCCGCGCCGCCCGATCCGACGACGACGGCATGGCGCCCGCTCCAATTCCGCTCGGAAATCGGTGCCCAGAAGCCTGCCGCGTCGGTGTTGGTGCCGGTGAGTTCACTTTCCTCGCCGCGAAACACGGTGTTGATCGCGCCGATGCTCTCCCGCACGTCGCCCGGATCGGCGACATGATCGAGCGCGGCGATCTTGTGCGGGATCGTGACGTTGCAGCCCATCCAGTCCGGATCGGCGGCGCGATCGGCGAAATAATCCGCCAGTTCGTCCGGCGTCACATGTGCTGTGCGATAGTCCCCATCGATGCCGAGCTTCTTCTGCCAGAAGCGGTGAATCATTGGCGATTTGCTGTGGGCCACCGGATCGCCGATCACCTCGGCATAAGGCTGGCCGGTAATGGCTTTCATGACGGCATGACTTTCCGATCGCGAAGAAACTGGAGGAGCGGGAGGAACGGCAGGCCAAGGATCGCGAAATGGCTGCCCTCGACGCGGGAGAAGAGCTGTGCGCCCTTCCCTTCATATTCGAAGCAGCCACTGGTGTGGCGGATCGATTCCCATTCGGCGTCGACATAGGAGTGGATGAAGTCGGGCGAGAGCGCACGCACATGCAGCTTCGCGGTTTCAACGTGCCGCCAAACGGACGCGCCGCCCTCCACCATCACCGCGGCGCTGTGCAGACGGTGCGTCCCTCCGGACATAGCGGCAAGCTGCTCGCGCGCAGCCTGCGGGCTCTCCGGCTTGTCCAGCCGGACGCCGCTTGCCAGCTCCAGCATCGAATCCGCGCCCAGCACCAGTTGATCCGGTGAAGCTTGCGATCCGCGGAGCGCCTTGGCTTCGGCCAGCGCATCAGCCTGGTCGCGCGGCTTCAAATCGGCGAGCGCCTCTTTCAAAAAGTCTTCATCGACTCGCGCAGGCTTCACCTCGAACGGAACGCCCGCCGCCTCCAGCATCTGCCGCCGGATTGCGCTGCCCGAGGCCAGGACGATGCCGCTCATATGATAGTCCACGTCATATGATGTTTCCTTGGCGCTTGCGGCCGGACAGCTCGCGGTCGTTCGCGAGATTGATGATGGCTGCGGCGGTTTCCTCAATCGAGCGGCGCGTCACGTCGATCACCGGCCAGCCGCGATCGGCGAAGATGCGCCGCGCAAACTTCACCTCGGCCTGCACCTTGTCCCCTTCCACATAATCGGTTTCTGGCGCCTGATTGAGCGACAACAGCCGGTTGCGACGGATCTGCACCAGGCGGTCCGCGCTGGTGGTGAGTCCCACGATCAATGGATTGCGCAGTTGATAGAGTGTTTCGGGCGGCGGCGATTCCACCACGATCGGGATGTTCGCCGTCTTGAACCCGCGATTGGCGAGATAGATGCTGGTCGGCGTTTTCGAGGTCCGCGACACGCCGGCAAGGATGATGTCCGCTTCCTCCCAGCCTTCCTGCAGCAGCCCGTCATCATGCGCGATGGTGAACTGGATGGCCTCGACCCGCGCGAAATAGGCGGCATCCAGGCTGTGCTGGCGGCCGGGCCGTGCCTTGGCCTCCTGCCCGAACATATCAGACAATGCATCGGTGACCGCATCGAGCGCGGGCACCGCCGGAAGGCCCAGCGCACGGCAGCGGTTTTCCAGCTTGCGCCGCGTTTCGGAATTGACGAGCGTGAACAGCACCATGCCGGGATTTTCGGCAACATCGTCCAGAATGCGTTCCAGATGCACATCGGACCGCACCATCGGCCAGAAATGCTTCACGACGTCGACTTCATCGAACTGGGCCAGAGCGGCCTTCACGATATTGTCGAGCGTCTCGCCGGTGGAGTCGGAAAGCAGATGCAGGTGGAAGCGGTCCATGCGGCACAGCTTTGTTGGGAGCCAGTGGATAAATCAAGGGATAGCGCCGGGGAGTATCTGGCCTGCGGACAAAGCCGCACGCCTCAATCGATTCGCCCAGCAATCATCCACAGCTCGGCTTTTGTTTCCGCAGCCTGTTGATAAGGCGCACAGGGCTTCGCGAATCCATTGCAGTGTCGCGCGGCGGTGGGAGTCAATCTGTTGGCAAAGGCGGTGGATAGACCTAGTACGGCGCTTGTCCACGGCCCAACTCCCATCAACAATCTCTCTTTTAAATATATAAGGATTTAGGAAGCGCATGACCGGTGGACCTTCAGAGCCGAAAACCGACAAGCCTCTGCTCGCCGTGCTGCGCGGGGAACGCCGCGATCCACCGCCCGTCTGGCTCATGCGTCAGGCCGGGCGCTATCTCTCGGAATATCGCGCGCTGCGGGCCGAAAAGGGCGGATTTCTCGATCTGGTCTACGATAGCGAAGCGGCCGCCGAGGTAACCTTGCAGCCGATCCGCCGCTTCGGGTTCAACGGGGCGATCCTGTTTTCCGATATTCTGATCATTCCCCACGCGCTGGGGCAGGACCTGCAGTTCGTGAAGGGAGAGGGCCCGCGTCTTTCGCCTATCCTGGCGGAGCATGAGCTCGCCGAACTGACGCCCGATTTCACGCGCTTCGATCCGATCTATGAGACCGTGCGCCGGGTGAAGGCGGAACTGCCCGCTGACGTCACCATGCTGGGCTTCGCAGGCAGCCCCTGGACGGTCGCGACCTATATGGTGGCAGGCGAGGGGAGCCGCGATCAAGCGACCGCGCGACGCATGGCCTATGGCGAGCCGGAGCGCTTCGGTGCGCTGATCGATCGGCTGGTCGAAGTCAGCATCGAATATCTGAGCGGCCAGATCGAGGCGGGCGCGGATGCGGTGCAGCTGTTCGATAGCTGGGCCGGATCGCTCAGCCCCGCGCAGTTCGATCGCTGGGTGATCGCGCCGAACCGTGCGATCGTCGAAGGGGTGCGCGCACGCCATCCCGATACGCCGATCATCGGTTTTCCCAAGGGCGCCGGTGGAAAGCTTACCGCTTATGCGGAAGGGACGGGCGTCGATGCGCTGGGCCTGGACGAAACTGTCGATCCGGTCTGGGCAAATGATGTCCTGCCCAAGGGCCTGCCAGTGCAGGGCAATCTCGATCCGCTGGCGCTGATCGCCGGTGGAACGGAGCTGGAGCAGGCGGTGTCCGCGATCCGCGATGCTTTCCCCGATCGCCCGCATATCTTCAATCTGGGCCACGGCATCCTGCCCGATACGCCGGTCGATCATGTCCGGAAATTGCTTGGGATGCTTGGCCGAAACGCCTAAACGGACGAAATGGAAACGCTCTCGGTGCTCTATCTCTGGCTGAAGGCAGCCCACATCATTTTCGTGATTTTCTGGATGGCCGGGCTGTTCATGCTGCCGCGGCTGTACGTTTATCATCAGGAGGCCGCACCGGGCTCTGAAGAGGCCGAGAAATTCGCCGATCGCGAACGCAAGCTGATCAAGATCATCCTCAACCCGTCAATGATCCTGGTCTGGATTCTGGGGATCACCCTGGCGGTCACGATCCAGGCCTGGTCGATGGGCTGGTTCGGTGCGAAAGTTCTGCTCGTGCTCGGCCTGTCTGGCTATCACGGCTATCTCATCGCTTACGGTAAGAAGCTGGCGCGGGGCGAACGCCCGTTGACCGGCAAGGCGCTGCGCCTTCTGAACGAAGTGCCTGCGATTGCCATTGCAATCATCGTTGTTCTGGTGGTGGTGAAACCTTTCTAGCAGCGTGGCGGGCAGTCGGCTGCCTTGCAGGCTATTCACCACAGCTGCGATTGACAGCTCTCGCGGCGCGCCGTAAATCGGTCGCGAACGGCCCGTCCGGGCCTCCTCATTCGTGCGCACGGCCTTCCTGCCGATCCCAGCGCCCGCAATTTTCCAGCATCAACAACGCCCCGCATCGTGCCGGGAATGGATTTTTATATGCATCTTCAGGAACTCAAGGACACTGCGCCCGCCGAACTGGTTTCGATGGCCGAGGAAATGGGCGTCGAAGGCGCCAGCACGCTGCGCAAGCAGGACCTGATGTTCGCCATCCTCAAGGAATGCGCGGACGATGGTGAGGAAATCTTGGGGCTAGGCACGATCGAAGTTCTTCCCGACGGGTTCGGCTTCCTGCGCAGTCCGGAGGCGAACTATCTTGCCGGACCGGACGACATCTACGTCTCGCCCAATATGGTGCGCCAGTTCGGTCTGCGCACCGGCGACACCGTGGAGGGTGAAATCCGCGCGCCCCGCGATGGGGAACGCTATTTCGCGCTTACCAAGGTGATGAAGGTCAATTTTGACGACCCCGATGCGGTGCGTCACCGGGTGAACTTCGACAACCTCACGCCGCTCTATCCCGACAGCAAGCTTACGCTCGACAATGTCGATCCGACGGTGAAGGACAAGAGCGCGCGGGTGATCGACATCATCTCGCCGCAGGGCAAGGGCCAGCGCGCGCTGATCGTGGCGCCGCCGCGCACCGGTAAAACCGTTTTGCTGCAGAACATCGCAAAGGCGATCACGGACAACCATCCTGAAGTTTACCTGCTCGTGCTGCTCATCGACGAACGGCCCGAGGAAGTCACCGACATGCAGCGTTCGGTGAACGGCGAGGTCATCTCTTCCACCTTCGACGAGCCGGCCAACCGCCACGTACAGGTCGCCGAGATGGTGATCGAGAAGGCCAAGCGCCTGGTCGAGCACAAGAAGGATGTGGTGATCCTGCTAGACTCCATCACCCGCCTCGGCCGCGCGTACAATACGGTGGTGCCGAGCTCGGGCAAGGTGCTGACGGGCGGTGTCGATGCGAACGCCCTGCAGCGGCCGAAGCGCTTCTTCGGCGCGGCGCGCAATATCGAGGAGGGCGGCTCGCTCTCCATCATCGCCACCGCGCTGATCGACACCGGCAGCCGCATGGACGAGGTGATCTTCGAAGAGTTCAAGGGCACCGGCAATAGCGAAATCGTTCTCGACCGCAAGGTTGCCGACAAGCGCATCTTCCCGGCGCTGGACGTGGGCAAGTCCGGCACCCGGAAGGAAGAGCTGCTGGTGGAGAAGGACGTCCTGTCCAAGATGTGGGTGCTGCGCCGCATCCTCATGCAGATGGGCACGATCGATGCGATGGAGTTCCTGCTCGACAAGATGAAGGATTCCAAGTCGAACGAGGATTTCTTCGACTCGATGAATCAGTAGGGCGGTCCGGGCAACCCGCCCGGATCGGCCCCGGAAAAGCACATTCATCGGCGGATTCGGTCTTCACCGGGTCCGCCGAAACTCTATGGTGAGCATATGATCGACTTGCTTCTCTTCGCCCAGGCTGCCGCATCCGCAGGGATGGGTTCGCCGTCCGAAATCTGGCAACATATCGTCAGCGATTTTTCGAACATTACCGAGCCCTCGCAGCTCGCTGCGTTCGGGCAGGTACTGGCGATCGATCTGTTGCTTGCCGGCGACAACGCCATCGTGGTTGGTGCACTGGCCGCCGGCCTACCCGCCGCGGATCGCAAGAAGGTGATCCTGATCGGTATCGGCGCAGCGCTGGTCCTGCGCATAATTTTCGCGCTAATCGTCACCTGGCTGCTCGGTATTGTGGGCCTCGTCTTCGCGGGCGGCCTGCTGCTCCTCTGGGTGGCGTGGAAATTCTATCGTGAACTTCGCGAAGGCGGCAGTGCTGCCGGCGAAGAAGTGGGCGTCAAACCCGTCAAGAGCTTCGCCGCGGCTGCATGGGCGGTGGCCGTTGCCGACGTGTCCATGAGCCTCGATAATGTGCTTGCGGTGGCAGGTGCCGCGCGCGAGCATCCGGGCATTCTGGTAGTCGGCCTGATCCTTTCCGTGATCCTGATGGGCCTGGCGGCCAACATCATTGCCAAATATATCGAGCGACACCGCTGGCTGGGCTATCTGGGCCTTCTCGTGATCGTCTACGTGGCCGGCAAGATGATTTACGAAGGCCTGGTGGGCGGCGGCGAAACGATTGGATTGCTCTCTCTCTTCACCTGAGATTGCCGTTTAAAGCTATTTGCAGGACAAAAAATATGGCCGACAGCGCACTGCACTGTCGGCCATTTATTTTTGCCCATTGCGGGTTAAACTGGGACTGACTGGTCAGCCAAGATGTTCGGCGAAAAAGTCCATCGTGCGCTTGTCGGCCAGATCTGCGTTTTCCTCATCGCGGCGTTTGCCGAATTCGGTCGCAAAACCGTGGTCCATGCCCGGATAGTCGTACAGCGTGACCTTCGGATGATCGTCCAGGCCCTCATGCATTTTGGCCTGCGTCTCCTTGTCGACGAAGCCGTCTTCCTCCGGGATATGCAGGATCAGCGGGTTGGAGATAGCCTCCTTCTCCCTCAGAAGTTCATCGACTCCGACGGCATAATAGCCAACGGTGGCGTCGCTATCCGTGCGTGCCGCGGTCATGTAGGCAAGGCGTCCCCCCAGGCAGTATCCCACCGCGCCGACCTTGTTGGCACCAAATTCGCTGCGAGCGAACTTGATCGCTGCTTCGATATCGCGAACGCCTTCATCCTGATCGAACTTGCCCATCAGATCGAGCGCTTCCTGCATCTCACCTTCGATATCCGGATCGAGCTCGATCCCGCGTTCTAATTGCCAGAACAGATCCGGTGCGAGCGCGAGGTAGCCTGCTTCCGCGAGCTTGTCCGCTTTGCGACGAATCCCGGCGTTTACGCCGAAAATCTCCTGGATGACCACGATCGCTGCCTTCACCTCGCCCTCCGGCTCGGCGACATAGCAATTGAAGCTGTTTTCACCGTCGAGCGTATCGATGCTGCGCAGTGCGGTCATAAGGGATTCTCCTGAACATTGCGGACGGCCCACCCGTCGCTATCTTGACTCCATCAGCAACGAGCGGCGTCCAGCGCCGTTCCGATCAAAGCCGAAGGAGGCCGAGCGCCATGAAGATGAACATCGAGATCGATTGCACGCCCGAAGAGGCTCGGCGATTCATGGGACTGCCTGATGTGACCAAGGCCAATGAAATCTACGTCGATAACGTCGCTCAGGCGATGAAGGGCGCGACGAATCTGGAACAGCTGGAAACATTCGCGAAACAGATGGCCCCGATGGGTCAAATGGGTCTGAAACTGTTTCAGAACTTTATGGAAGGCGCGGCCACGTCTGCGGCGACTGGTGGCAAGAGTTCAAGCAAGCCTAAGGAAAGCTGACGCCCGCTCAGCCAGTGATGGATACAATCTTTGCACTATCTAGCGGAGCGCCGCCGGCTGGCATTGCCGTCATTCGGATAAGCGGACCGCAGGCATCGCACGCGCTCAGCCTGCTGGCGGGGGATGAGATCAAGGCGAGGCAGCTGACCTACCGGCAGTTGGCGGGGCCGGATGGCGCTATTCTGGATCAGGCGCTGGTCACGATTTTTCCCGGCCCAAGGTCAGCGACGGGCGAGGACCTGGCGGAGTTGCATCTGCACGGGGGCCGCGCTGTGGTGAATGCGGTGCTAGAGGCGTTGGGCTCGATCGAGGGATTGCGACCTGCGGAGGCTGGTGAGTTCACACGGCGCGCTTTTGCGAACGGGCGAATCGATCTCGGCCAGGCAGAAGCCTTGTCCGATCTCCTGTCGGCGGAAACCGAATGGCAGCGCCGGGCGGCTATCGACATGGCCAGCAGTCGCTTCGGGCGGCTTGTCGATGCCTGGCGAGAACGCTTGCTATTGCTATCGGCTATGGTCGAAGCGGATCTGGATTTTTCGGACGAAGATGATGTGAGCGGCTCATCGGCCGAGTTGGTAGATGCCGGTCGGCTGGCAGCCGAAATAAGGGATACGTTAGACGCTCCGCCTGCGGAACGCCTGCGTGACGGTATCCGCGTCGTCCTCGCCGGTCCGCCCAATAGCGGGAAATCCAGTTTGCTCAACGCGCTCGTATCGCGCGAGGCGGCGATCGTGTCGGAGGAGGCGGGAACGACTCGCGATGTCATCGAAGTGCCGGTGGCGTTTGGTGGCCTCGCGTTTTTGCTGAGTGATACCGCAGGTCTTCGTGAGTCGACGTCCGATCGTGTCGAGTTGATAGGAATTGATCGCGCCCGGACGGCGTTTGATCGGGCCGATATTCTGCTGTGGTTGGGCGAGGAAGGGGAGGGACCCGTTCACGCAGCGCTGATCGAAATTGCCGCGAAGTCCGATATCGAGGTGGTGAAGTCGATCGATGTCTTACGCGTGTCTGCGCACACGCGACAGGGTGTTGATCAACTCATCACGCTATTGGTTCATCGCGGGCGCTTACTGGTGCCGCGTGAAGATCAGTTTGCCTTGAATGCACGGCAGCGTGCGGCGTTGCAGGACGCCGCTATTGCCTTCGAAACGGCTACGCAGCTCGCTGATCCTCTGATGCAAGCCGAAGAGCTGCGGCGCGCGCGTCTGGCATTTGACCGGCTTACGGGCCGAACGAACACTGAAGACATGCTGGATCGTATTTTCAGCGGCTTCTGCATCGGAAAGTAATGTTCCACGTGGAACAACCGCTTTTTGACCGAGCCAGCAGGTTTGTTTAAGCAGGTTCCATGACCAAGAAATTCGACGTGATTGTGGTTGGCGGCGGCCATGCCGGTTGTGAAGCCGCTGCGGTTGCTGCGCGGATGGGCTGTACCGTCGGCTTGGTAACGCTGGACGCTACGAAAATAGGGGCAATGTCCTGCAACCCGGCCATCGGCGGTTTAGGAAAAGGTCATCTGGTGCGGGAGGTCGACGCGCTGGACGGGCTGATCGCAAGAGCTGCCGACACCGCTGCGATCCATTATCGGATGTTGAACCGGAGCAAAGGAGCAGCTGTGCGCGGTCCGCGGGTGCAGGCCGACCGTCGATTGTTTGGAAAGGCAATCCGCTCTGCATTGGCGAGTTTACCGCGTCTGTCTATTATAGGGAGCGAGGCGGCTGCCCTGCGGCTTGATGCCGGATCGGTTCGAGGTCTCGCACTAGCAGACGGTACCGAGCTTCATAGCGGCGCGGTTGTGCTGGCCACCGGCACCTTTCTTGGCGGAAGGTTGTTTCGTGGCGAAGAGCGATTTGAGGGCGGCCGGATTGGGGAGGGGGCAGCGCACCGCCTCGCCGAGCAAATGCGCGACGCCGCGCTTCCGCTTGCCCGTCTAAAGACAGGCACGCCTCCACGGCTCGATGGGCGAACCATTAACTGGGCAGCGTTGGAGCGTCAGGAGAGCGACGACGAGCTATGGATGATGTCGCCATTGAGCCCGAAGCAACGCCTGCCTCAGTCGTTTTGCGCGATAACAAGAACAAACCCGCTCACGCACGATATCATCCGGACTGGGCTTGATCGCTCTCCCCTATTTGGTGGCGATATCGCCGGCGCCGGTCCGCGATACTGTCCATCGATCGAAGACAAAATTCATCGCTTCGGAGACCGCGACGGCCATCAGATCTTCCTGGAGCCGGAAGGGCTGAATGATCACATGATTTATCCGAACGGCATCAGCACGTCGCTGCCGGTCGATATCCAGTCGCGGATGATCCGAAGCATAGAGGGATTGGAACAGGCCGAGATCGCCGTGCCCGGCTACGCGGTTGAGTACGATCACATCGATCCGCGCGCGCTAAACCATGGCCTGCAGGTTCGGACGATCCCCGGTTTATATTGCGCGGGTCAGATCAACGGGACCACTGGATATGAGGAGGCAGCGGCGCAGGGTCTGGTAGCTGGTATTGCGGCTGCAAGCCGCGCGGGAGGGAAGGACGCTCCAGAGTTCACGCGATCAGATAGCTATATCGGGGTGATGGTCGATGATCTCATCCTGCAGGGTGTGACGGAACCTTATCGGATGCTGACAGCGCGCGCAGAGTATCGTCTTCGGCTGCGTGCTGATAATGCATGGGAACGGCTGACCGAACTTGGTCTTTCTGTCGGCTGTATCAGTGCCAACCGCAGGCTCTGGGTGGAACAGGCCTGTGCACGAAAAGCACAATTGAATGTCGCGCTGGATTTGCTTCCGAACCCCAACTCGGAGCTTGGAAATCGGGTTTCCGTCCGAGAGCTATTGAGACGGCCGGGAATGCACGCGAGGGACTTCCTGCCAAATGAGGATGAATCGCTGCTCGACTCAATTACTGAAGATATCCGGTATGAACCATATCTTGCACGACAAGAGGCGGAGCTTCGGGATTTGCGCGCCAGCCAAGATATGGCCATTCCCGGTACGCTCACCTTCAGCGAGATAGCTGGTCTCTCCAATGAGATGGTCGAGCGTTTAGAGGCATCGCGGCCAGCAACGTTGGCAGCGGCATCGCGTATACGGGGCGTAACGCCGGCTGCGCTGTCCGCCATCTTGGTCGCCAGTCGCCGTGCCGAGCTTGCGTCGTGACGCAGGAGACGAGTGATGCTGCGATTGAGGTTCCACGTGAAACACATGCGAAACTTGGGGATTATGTCGAGCTGCTATTGCAGGAAAATGAGCGGCAGAATCTCATTTCGCGTTCATCGGTCGATGACGTCTGGAACCGCCATATTGAAGACAGTCTTCAACTAATCTCCCATCTGCCCCGAGATGAAAGTGCTGACATTGTGGACCTTGGCTCAGGACCGGGGTTGCCCGGCTTGGTTCTCGCCATCGCGCGGCCGGGATGGACGCTTCACTTGGTGGAGTCGCGACGCAAACGGTGTGACTTTCTTCTCCAAACCAGTGCGGCCTTGAACTTGGAAAACGTGCGCGTTCATTGCTCTAATGTTCGCTCGCTATCCGCTTTCACGGTCGATGCTATTACAGCCCGCGCGTTTGCGCCGCTTCCATCTTTAATCGCAATGGCCACGCCATTCGCCGCGCGTAGCACGCGTTGGGTACTGCCCCGTGGCGCCAAAGGTGCTATCGAACTATCAGAGCTTCCGAAACGCCATCGTTCGATGTTCCACGTGGAACCCAGCGTGACCGATGAAAGGGCTGTCATTTTGGTAGGGAAAGGCACCCCATGATTACGATCGCGATCGCGAATCAGAAAGGCGGCGTGGGCAAAACCACTACCGCGATCAACCTTGCCACCGCGCTTGCCGCAACAGGCTCGCGCGTGCTGCTGGTCGATCTGGATCCACAGGGAAATGCGTCCACTGGATTGGGCTTGCAGAGTTCTCAGCGAGACTGGACCAGCTATGATCTGCTACTAGGTGAGGGGACTCTGCATGACTGTATCGTCGACAGCGATGTGCCCGGTCTCTCCCTCATTCCGGCAACTGTCGACCTGTCAGGAGCTGAGGTAGAACTCGTCGGCCGTGACGACCGCTCGCATGCGCTGAGAAATGCTCTGGCCGGTTCGGCTCAGTATGATGTTTGCCTGATCGATTGCCCACCATCGCTAGGCCTGCTGACAGTCAATGCGCTCGTCGCAGCCGACTCCGTGCTGGTGCCCTTGCAGTGCGAATTTTTTGCGCTGGAAGGACTAAGCCAGCTGCTCCAGACCGTGGAGCGAGTTCGCACGCGTTTCAACGATGCGCTCTCGGTCATCGGTGTCGCGCTTACCATGTATGACCGTCGCAATCGTCTGACCGAGCAGGTGTCGGATGACGTTCGTTCGGTGCTCGGGCCCATCGTTTTCGACACCGTGATTCCCCGAAATGTCCGACTCTCCGAGGCACCTAGCCATGGTGTGCCTGCACTGATTTACGACCATCGCTGCGCTGGATCAGCCGCCTATATCGACCTGGCCCGCGAGTTGATCGACCGCCTGCCGAAAGAGGAAATTGCCGCATGAGTGCCACGCGTGACCGGAAACGTGGTTTGGGCCGCGGGCTTGACAGTCTTCTGGGCGATGCGGTGCGCGGGCGCCCAAGTGAGGAGAGCGAGGACGCGAGCCCGGGCGCGATTCGTACCTTGCCGACGGCCTCTCTCACGCCACATCCGGATCAGCCCCGCCGCCACTTCGCGCAGGCCGCGCTGGACGAGCTCGCAGCGAGCATAAGACAGCGCGGGATCATTCAACCGATTGTCGTGCGGCCGGCTCCGCGCGGAAGCGGCTACCAGATTATCGCTGGCGAGCGGCGTTGGCGCGCGGCGCAGCGTGCCGCTCTTCACGAGGTCCCGGTCATCGTCCGCGATTTCGAGGACAGCGAAGCGCTAGAGATTGCGCTGATCGAAAATGTTCAGCGCGAGGATTTGAACCCGGTGGAAGAGGCGGAAGCCTATCAACGGCTGACGGAAGAGTTCGGTCACAGCCAGAAAGCCGTCGCTGCGCTCGTCGATAAATCACGCAGCCATGTCGCTAACCTGATGCGTCTCCTCGATCTGCCGCAGTCCGTACGGGAGATGATTCTGGAGGAGCGGCTGCAGATGGGCCACGCGCGCGCCCTGATCGGGCACGATGCGGCCGAGGAGCTGGCATTGCGGACGGAGAAGGAAGGCCTGACTGTTCGTGATGTCGAGCGCTTGGTCCGCAACAGCCGCGACGGCGGATCGACTCAACCCCGCCGTAAATCAGGTCAGGCCAAACGCTCGAACGATCCGGATATCTTGGCCTTGGAAACGCAATTAAGCGACCTGCTCGGTCTGGATATTGCTATTCACAGCGAGGGCGAGACCGGCCGGATGACAATTCCCTATGCCAGCCTCGATCAGCTAGACATGCTCTGCCAGCGTCTGAGCGGCGGCGATCTCTGACACTGTGGAATAGGTAAAACCGGTCCAGGCCGTTTCCGGAAACGACCAGTTTTCTGCTTGGATTTTTAAAAATGGTGCGGTCGAGAAGACTCGAACTTCCACGGCCTTTCGGCCACAACGACCTCAACGTTGCGCGTCTACCAATTCCGCCACGACCGCACGCCGTTTGCAGGTAGGCCGGTGCCATTAGCAAAGGGGTATGGCCGGCGCAACGCAATAACTCGCATTTGTAGCGCAATAATCTGATTGGCGCCGACGATCCGTCGCTGCGCTCAGCTCGCTTCGCTGGCCCAGCCGATTTCCAGTTCGGTCGCCGCGCGCGGTACATCGAGTTTTGCCTCGTTGAACTCTGCCTTCCCGCCCGGTGCCAAGGACCGGACCGGCGGCTTCATCGTCCAGCTATAGACCGCGCGCCCCTGCGAATCCTTCAGCACCACCAGCAGGGGCGGGACCCTCTGTTCGATCGCGCTGCTGTTCACGATGGTGCCGCTGGCTGCGAAATACTCGGTCCCGTCGGTCAGCGTCTGCCGATCCTGCTGCTGGTCCAGCACGATCTCCAGCGCAGGCTGCTCTGCGGCGAAAGACACCCCGCCTTCCAAGATCCCCGATTGCCATATCCCAAGAGCCCCGATCACGAGCATCAGGGCAAAGAGGGCTGCGGCAATGGTCCACATCGTCGCCGGATTACGCCGCGGGCGAAACGGGGGCTCGTGCGCGAAGCTGCTGCGACGGGGCGCGTCCTGCCGCTCATAGCGCGGCGGCGTGATCGGCGGCGGTGATGGCTCCTCGATTGGAGCGCGCGAAGACGGCGCGCTGGGTGCTTCGACCGGGGCAGGGTTGCCTTCGGAAGCCATATTCTTTTCGGTTGGCTCCGGCTCCGGTGCCTGCTGGAACCAGCTATGCTTGCAGGAGGCGCAGCGAACCTGCCGCCCCGTCGGACCGACAGCGGCATCAGGCACAACGTAACGCGTGCGGCAATTGGGACAGGTCAGGAGCATCGAAAGCCCATAAACATCAGCGGCGAATCAAGCGCAAGCGGCGAAGCACTGCACCTTCCTCCATGACGCCGTCCTAACGTCCTGCTTTACGTTCGCGCAAGCATTTGCCATCGCGGAAGCTGCGATGGAGCATGTGGTGGAATTTCAGAATGTCGGCCTGCGCTACGGCACCGGTGCCGAGACGCTGTCCGATATCAGCTTCACGCTTTTCCCCGGTAGCTTCTATTTTCTCACCGGAGCATCGGGTGCCGGCAAGACGTCACTTTTGAAGTTGCTATACTTGTCGCAGCGGCCGAGCCGGGGGATCATCAGATTGTTCGGCGAGGACGCGGTGACGATGCCGCGTGCCCGACTGCCAGGATTTCGCCGCCGCATCGGCGTGGTATTCCAGGATTTTCGGCTGGTGCCGCACCTTTCCGCATTCGACAATATCGCGTTGCCGCTGCGCGTCGCGGGCGTGCCGGAACGGGAGCTGGCGGGGCCGGTCAAGGAAATGTTGGACTGGATCGGCCTGACCGATCGATCAAGCGCGCGGCCTGCCACGCTCTCGGGCGGCGAACAGCAACGGGTTGCCATCGCGCGCGCGGTGATCGGTCGTCCGGAAATTCTGGTCGCGGACGAGCCGACGGGCAATGTCGATCCCGACCTTGCCGTGCGCCTGCTGAAATTGTTCAGCGCGCTCAACAAGCTCGGCACGACGGTGGTGGTGGCAACGCACGATCTTCACCTGATCGGAAAGGTGAGCGGCGCGCAGATGATGAAGCTTGATCGTGGGCGGCTTTCCGATCCGACGGGCAGTCTGCGCCATCCCCCCCAGCCGCTCGTCCTGGGCGCCTGACCGGGTACCATGGCCATCCGCTCCGCCTTGCCCGCGCAGGATCGCAATCTGATGCCCGAAGGGCGTCTCAGCGGCCCGATGCCGTGGGTGATCGCAATCATGGTATTCCTGACCGTTCTTGCCGCCGCTGCCGGCCTGCTTCTCGCATCGGCGAGCGCGGATATGGGCCAGGAGATAGCGCGTCAGGCCACGGTGCAGGTTCTCGCCGCGGAGCCGCGAGAGCGCGACGCGGAGCAGGCCCGTGCGCTTTCCGCGTTGCGCGCGCTTCCCCAGGTCACCGATGCAGCCTCCGTTCCGCCGGCCAAGGTTGAGCAGCTTCTGGCACCATGGTTCGGCGGGGCATCGATTGCGTCCGATTTGCCGATTCCGGCCCTAATCGATGTGACCCTCACCGGCCCTGCTGATGCTGGGGCGCTGCAGCGGCTAAGAGTCGCACTCGAACGGGCTGCGCCTAGTGCAAGGGTGGATGCGGACGGTGCCTGGCTCGCCCCGGTCCGCGGCGCACTGCAATCGCTGCAATGGCTGGCCGCGGCACTGATCGTTCTGCTGGGCATCGCCACCGCGGCGACGGTCGTGCTAGCGGCGCGCAGTTCCCTCGGCAATCATCGTGAGACCATCGCGATCGTGCATCTGCTCGGCGGAACCGATCACCAGATTTCAAGGCTCTTCCAACGCCGCATGGCGCTGGATGCTGCTTTCGGTGCCATTCTGGGCTTCGTTGCCAGCGCCGCCTTGCTGTACGCCCTTTCCCGCCAGTTTCTGGAACTCGACACTCCGCTAGTTCCGGTAGCCGGAGCTTCTCCGCTACTTTTTGCCGTTCTCCTCGTGATCCCCGTCGTCACCGTGCTATTGGCCGTGTTGATGGCGCGCCTGACCATTTTGGGCGCGCTGAGGAAGATGCTGTGATCCTGCGTATTCTATCGGTGCCGCTGCTTGCTTGGATCCTGGGCTTCGCCTGGTTCGCGCTCTTGCTGCCTGAGCCGGCGGGCGACCAGCAGACCGACGCCGTCGTGATCCTGACGGGCGGTGCCAACCGGATCGACCGCGCGCTCGATGTCCTGCGCAACGGCGAGGCGAAATATATGCTCATCAGCGGCGTCGATCCCGATGTGCGCATTGCCGATCTGGAAGCCGAATATGATTGGCCCAAGAAGCTGGAAAAGTGCTGCATCGATCTGGGTTTCCGTTCGGTCGATACACGTTCCAACGCTACCGAGACGGCGCGCTGGGCGGAGCGCCGCGACGTGCATTCGATCCGGCTGGTGACGAGCGACTGGCACATGCGCCGGGCCGAGCTGGAGCTTGCCAAAACGCTGCCGACGGACATCACGCTGATCCCCGATGCGGTGCCGACCCACCCCAGCTTCGGCCAGCTGTTCCGCGAGTATAACAAATACTGGCTACGCGTGGCCGCTTCCTGGCTGGGGATCTGATCATGACGATCCGGCGCATTCTTTATGCCTTAGTGTTTTACGGCGGCAGCATCGTTTATGTGCTGTTCGGTACGCTGATGGCATTCGTGAACCGCGAACTGCTGGGCCGGATCACCGAGAATTGGAGCCAATTCCAGTATCGCTGCATGGCGGTGATCGGCGGCGTGCAGGTGCGGATCGAAGGCGATCTCCCGCGCGGGCCGTTTCTCTATGCGATCAAACATGAGAGCTATTTCGAGACGATCGATATGCCGCGGCTGTTCGATCGGCCAGCGGTGATCGCTAAGGCAGAGCTGCTGCGTATACCGCTATGGGGTTTGGTGGCGCATCGTTATGGCGTGATCGGTATAGACCGAGCGGGCGGGGCGAAAGAGCTGCGCATTATGCTGAAGCGGGCACGGCAAATGGTGGACGCCGGGCGGCCGATCGTGATTTTTCCGGAAGGAACGCGGGTGCCGCCGGGCGAAGCCCCGCCACTGCGATCGGGTTTTGCCGGGCTCTACAAACTGCTCTCGCTACCAGTCGTGCCGATTGCGGCGGACAGCTCGGTTCGGGTCGACCGGAACGGCCTGCCGACCCGCAAGGGGGCGATCGTCTATAAGGTGGGAGAGACCATTCCCCCGGGGCTGCCACGCGAAGAGGCCGAGGCGCGGGTGCACGCGGCAATCAACGCGCTGAACTTACCGGGTGCCTAAGCGCTGAGATAGGCTCGCATCGCGCGCACGACGGCGCGGTTATCCTCCTCGGTACCGATCGTGATCCGCAGCGCGTGGGGCAGGCCCTGCCCGGGCAGGTGCCGCACGGCATAGCCAGAATCGGCAAGCGCCTGCTGCGCACCCGCGGCATCGCGTTCGCCCTCGAACAATACGAGCACGAAATTGGCGTGACTCGGTACGACACGCAGGCCGTGATTGGAAAGCGCGGCCAGTTCTTCGGAAAGCCAAGCCCGCCATTTGCGGTTGTGCGCGCGCGCTTCTTCGACAAATTGCGCGTCGCGCATGGCTGCGGCGGCCATTGCCTGCGCAGCGCTGGTGGTGTTGAACGGGCCCCGGATGCGGTTGAGCGCGGATATGATGTCCGGATGCCCTGTCGCCCAGCCGACGCGCTCCCCGGCTAGGCCGAAGATCTTCGAGAAGGTGCGCGTCACCAGCACATTAGTTGCGCGGCGCGACAGTTCGAGGCCGCCATCTTCCTCGTCCCCGCCCAGATATTCGGCATAGGCGTGGTCGAGCACGAGCAGCACCGATGGCGGCAACGCTTCATGCAGCCGGGAGACCTCCGCCTTCGTCGAAAGCGTGCCGGTGGGATTGTTGGGATTGGCGAGGAAGACAACCCGCGTGCGCTCCGTCACCGCAGCCAGGAGCGCATCGATATCGGTTGCGTAATCACGGTCGGGCGCTTCGACCGGCTCCGCTCCGCAGCGCCTAGCCACGATTTCGTAGAGCGAGAAGCCGTAGCGCACATAGAGCACCTCATCCCCCGGCCCGGCATAGGCCTGCGCGGCGAGGCCCAGCAGCTCGCCCGAACCAGTGCCGCAGACGATGCGATCGACATCGAGGGTTTCCACCGCAGCAATCGCTTCCCGCAACGCGCGCGAATCCGGATCGGGGTAAAGATTGCGCGCCGCGCCAAGATGCTCGAGCGCATCGATTGCAGCTTGGGACGTGCCCAGCGGGTTTTCGTTGGCCGATAGTTTGATGAGCGGCTTGCCGCCCTCGGCCTTGCTCTTGCCGGGAACATAAGCGTGGATCGCGTCGATCCAGGGTTTGGGCGTGGGAGCGTGCGTGCGTTGGGACATGGGCCCCCGTGTAGTGCTGCCGCGCGGCGCCGCCAAGCGCCCGCTTGTGTGACGGCGCGCGCTTGCTAAGGCGGCGACATGGATGAACGGTTCGGACCCGATCGCAAAGTGCGCCTGCTCGGCCCTGTCGCGCTCGACAGCGGCAGGACCTTCGCGCCGGTCGAAATCGCCTATGAGACTTATGGCGCGCTGAACGCGGATGCGAGCAACGCCGTCCTGGTCTGCCATGCGCTGACCGGCGACCAATATTGCGCCTCCGACCATCCGCTGACCGGAAAGCCGGGATGGTGGGCGCGTATGGTGGGGCCGGGCAAGCCCATCGATACGGACCGTTTTTGCGTGATCTGCGCCAATGTGCTGGGCAGCTGCATGGGAAGTTCCGGCCCGTCGAGCGAGGATCCGGCGACTGGCCAGCCCTATGGCATGGAATTTCCGGTCATTACTATCGGCGACATGGTGCGCGCGCAGGAGCTGCTCGTCACCCATCTGGGCATCGACCGGCTCCATGCCGTCGTCGGCGGGTCGATGGGCGGAATGCAGACGCTAGCCTGGGCCGCGCTGTTCCCCCAGCGGGTGGCGCGTGCCGTGGTGATTGCCAGCGCGGCGCGGCATTCCGCGCAGAACATCGCGTTTCACGAAGTCGGCCGGCAGGCGATTATGGCTGACCCCAAATGGCGTGGCGGCGCTTATTATGCAGAGAACGATCCCCCGACCGCGGGTCTTTCGGTGGCGCGCATGGCCGCGCACATCACCTATCTTTCGGAAGCGGGCCTTACCGAAAAGTTCGGACGACGGCTGCAAGACCGCGCCGACAAAAGCTTCGGCTTCGACGCGGATTTCCAGGTGGAAAGCTATCTGCGCTATCAGGGCCTCAGTTTCACCGGCCGCTTCGATGCCAACAGCTATCTCTACATCACGCGCGCGATGGATTATTTCGACCTCGCCGATCCGCACGAGGGGCGTCTTGCACGCGCCTTTGCGGACACGGCCACGCGGTTCTGCCTGGTCAGCTTCGATAGCGACTGGCTTTATCCCACTGCCGAATCACGGCGCATCGTTCATGCGCTGAACGGCGCGGGCGCGGATGTGAGCTTTGTCGAGCTGAGCAGCCCCTTCGGCCATGACGCCTTCCTGCTCGACAATCCGGAGCTTGACCGGGTGGTAAGCGGCTTTCTGGGCGCTGGCGCATGAGCGCGCTTCGGCCCGACCTGGCGATTATCGCCCGGCATATCGAGCCGGGCGCAAGGGTGCTCGATATCGGCTGCGGCAGCGGTGATCTGATGGCGACGTTGCGCGCCGAGAAGCAGGTGGATGCGCGCGGGCTAGAGATCGATGCCGCCATGGTATCGGCTGCCGTCGGGCGCGGGCTACCGGTGGTGCAGGGGGATGCCGGGCACGATCTGGCGAATTACCCATCGGGAAGTTTTGGCTATGCGGTGCTCAGTCAGGCGCTTCAGACGATGGACCGGCCTGCCGACGTGCTGGAGCAGCTGCTGCGGATCGGCGGCAAGGCGTTTGTGTCGTTCCCCAATTTTGCCCATTGGCGTGTGCGGGCCAATCTGGCGCTCCGCGGCCGCATGCCGGTCAATCGTGCCTTACCGGAAAGCTGGCATGAAACGCCCAACATCCACCATCTGACCATCGCGGATTTCCGATCCCTGGCGGGTGAGCGCAAGATGCGCATCGAACGATCATGGTATCTGACAGGTGGCGAGCAACGCGCGGATTGGCTGGCCAATCTGCTGGCCGAGCAGGCGGTATTCCTACTGTCGCGCTAATCTTTGGCGGCAATGCCGCGCGCAATCATGCGATTGGCCTCCGCAGCCAGCGACGCGGCATCGCCTTCATCCCCCCAGACCACATAGCGAAGGCCCAGAAACACGTTCATCCCCATGATCGCCCAAGCCTGTAGTTCGCCGACATCATGGCGCAGTTCGCCCGACTCGGCACCGGCGCGCAGACGGCCCTCGATGCGGCTCGCGATAGTTTCGTAATGGCGGCGATAGCTTTCCGGATCGACGAACTCGGCTTCGTCGATGATGCGATAGATTTCCTTATGTTCGCGCGCAAAGGCAAGAAAGCTCTGTAGCGCCAGCCGCTCGATGGCGAGCGCGCCCGTCTCCTCTCCGATCGCAGCGACCGCGTGGCGGCCGACCTGACGCGACATGTCGCGCACCAGCGCGCGGAAGATTGCATCCTTCGATTCGAAATAAGTGTAGAAGCTGCCGAGCGCCGTACCGGCGGCGCGCGTGATCGAGGCGATCGATGCCTCGTGAAATCCCTTTTCGGCAAATTCCTCCGCCGCCGCATCGAGAAGCTTGCGCTGCGTGCGCCGTCCGCGTTCCGTGCGTGGTTGCTTGGCGTCATCCGCATCACTTTGCCGCGTCGTATCGGTTGGCTCCGTCATTCTTATCCCCTCACCTCGCGCATGGCAGAATTGGTCGCAGCATGACCGTATGCCAGTACGCGCCTGTTGGCCGTTCTGTCGCGGCGCGTATATCGCATGCATATCTCTAGTTGAAAGGTGGTTCAACTTTCATTATTGCGAACGGTAGAGAGACGGCTCCGTCCGTCCGATCGACATCTGTGAGGGGATTTCCGATGGCACTTTCGACAGCTTCCATGCGCGCAGCGTTGTTTTCCGGTGTGGCTCTTGCGGGCTTTGTCGCCACTCCGGTGACGGCGCAGACCGCCGATTCGGCGCCAGACCAGAACGTTCTGGACGCTGAAAGCGCCTCGTCATCTCCCGAAGCCGAGCAGGCCGGAAACAATAATGAGATCGTCGTGACCGCCCGCCGCCGCGAGGAGCGGTTGCAGGACGTGCCGATCGCCATCACGGCCTATTCCGGCGAGCAGCTGCAGCAATCGGGCGCGATCGATATTATCGATATTGCGCAGACCACGCCCAGCGTGACGCTGGAGGCCTCGCGCGGCACCAATTCCACGCTCACCGCCTTCATCCGCGGCGTCGGCCAGCAGGATCCGGTCGCCGGGTTTGAAGCGGGCGTCGGCATCTATCTGGACGATGTCTATCTCAACCGCCCGCAGGCGGCGGTGCTGGAAATCTACGATGTCGAGCGGATCGAGATTCTGCGAGGTCCTCAAGGGACGCTCTACGGCCGCAACACCATCGGCGGTGCGATCAAATATGTGACGCGCCGTCTGGGCGATACGCCCCGGCTCAACCTGCGGGCCACCTATGGCACCTATAATCAGGCGGATCTGGTGGGGAGCTTCGCGATGCCGCTGGGCGATAGCGGGTTTGCCATTGGCGGCGGGGGCGCGGTGCTCTCGCGCTCCGGCTTCGGCACCAACCTCACCACGGGGCAGGAGAATTACAACAAGCAGATCCGCGCCGTTCGTGGCACCATAGAATATGATCGCGGCCCGCTGTTCGTGCGCCTCTCTGGCGACTACACGGACGACAACAGCAATGCGCGCGGTGGGCACCGTCTGATCCCAGGCCTGGTCAGCGGAATCCAGCCGATCGATAATGTCTATGACACGCGCGGCGCCCTGAACGATCCGAAGCAGGATGTGGAGGCCTATGGCGGCTCGCTATTTGCCGAGCTCGAGGCGACGGATTGGCTGACGCTGCGCTCCATCACCGGCTGGCGAAAGGACGACAGCGGCACCCCGATCGATTTCGACGCGCTGCCTGCGGTCGATGTCGATGTGCCCGCTTTCTACAACAACAAGCAGTTCAGTGAGGAAGCGCAGGCGCTGTTCGACTTCGGCCGCCTCAATGCCCTGCTCGGCTTCTATTATCTCGATGCCAGCGCGCGCACGGTGTTCGACGTTCGCCTGCCGGGCGGCGTCACCGCGCTCACCTTTGGCGATGTGAACACGGAAACCTACGCCGTCTTTGCCGACGCGACCTATGACATTACCGATCAGCTCAGCATCTCTGTAGGTGGTCGCTACACCTGGGATGAGCGTGATTCGACGATCAACCGCGCCGTCTATCTAGGCGGGGGATCCCCCTTCTTCGGGGGAACCGGGACGCGGTTCCTACAGCAGACCGATTTCGAAGGCGTGCGGGATTTCAAGCGCTTCACCCCGCGCGCCTCGATCAGCTTCCAGCCGAACCGCGACAATCTGTTCTACGCCAGCTACTCGAACGGCTTCAAAGGCGGCGGCTTCGATCCGCGCGGCGTGGGCACCGCGGCGCCCGATACGAACGGCGACGGCGTGCGCAGCTATGAGGAAATCTACAACTTCTTCACCTTCGAGCCGGAAACCGTCGATGCCTATGAAATCGGCTACAAGGGATCGCTGTTCGATCAGCGCCTGAACGTGGCCGTTGCCGCATTCCGCTCCGACTATAATGATGTGCAGATCCCGGGCTCCGTCGGCGCGACCGTAAACGGACAGCAGACCTTCATCGGCATCACTACCAATGCGGGCCGTGCGCGCATCCAGGGCGTGGAGTTCGAAGGCAACGCCGTGATCGCACGCAATTTCGCAGGCCCCACCAGCCGGTTCAGCCTGGCCGCTACGGCGGGCTATCTCGATGCGAAATATCTGCAGTTCATCGATGCGCGCGGCATCGACGTGGCGGATAATCGCGCCTTCCAGAACACGCCGGAATGGACCGCGAGCGGCACTGCCAGCCTCTCGCTGCCGATCGGCGCGGGCTATGTCGATGCCAGCGCTACCGCGTCCTATCGCAGCAAGACGCAGCAGTTCGAGCTGCGCAATCCGTTGCTCGATCAGCCGGGCTTCACGCTGTTCGATGCGAACATCGTCTGGCACGCACCGGGGGACCAGTTCACCCTCGGCCTTCACGGCCGCAACCTGTTCGACAAGCGCTACATCGTGTCGGGCTACAATTTCTTGCGGCAGAATCCGGACACGGGCCAGTTCATCCTCGCTAACGGTCAGCCCGGCTACAGCTCCACGCTGGGCAATGAAGGCATCGCGACCGCCTATTACGGCAATCCGCGTCAGGTCTTTCTGACCGCCGGCATCAAATTCTGATCGTCACGCGGCGCGCTGCAGGGGGCAGCGCGCCGCAACCCATTCTACCGGAAACATATGATGACCAGCCAAGCTCTTCCTTCGCCCGGCCGGCGCGCGGGCGTGCTCGCCATGCTGCTGCTGGTCTACACCTTCAATTTTCTGGATCGGCAAATCCTCTCGATCCTGGCCGTACCGATCAAGGCAGACCTCGATCTTTCCGATACGCAGCTCGGCGCGCTCGGCGGTATCGCCTTCGCGCTGCTCTATTCCACGCTGGCCATTCCGCTCTCGCTGCTGGCCGACCGGACCAGCCGTAGCTGGGTCATCACCATCTCGCTCGCCGTCTGGAGTGGCTTTACCGCCTTATGCGGGATCGCTGCGAATTTCTGGCAGATGTTCCTGTTCCGCCTCGGCGTTGGCGTGGGGGAGGCCGGCGGTGTCGCGCCGAGTTACGCCGTGATCGCGGACTATTTCCCGCAGGAACAGCGCGCGCGGGCGCTGTCGATCTACTCGCTCGGCATTCCGCTGGGTTCGGCGGCGGGCGTGTTGTTCGGCGGCTATATCGCCAGCGCGATCGAGTGGCGCACCGCCTTCATTGCGGTTGGCCTTGCCGGCGTCGTCATCGCCGTGCCGTTTAAGCTGTTCGTGAAGGAGCCGCCGCGCGGCGGGTTCGACGATCATGCCGGCGATGCCCAGCGCCCCGCCTTCGGAACGGTGTTCGGTATCGTCTCGAAAAAGCCCAGCTTCTGGCTTCTCGCCTTTGGTGCGAGCTGCAGCTCGATGTGCGGCTATGGCCTGGCCTTCTGGTTGCCCAGCCTGATGCAGCGCAGTTTCGGGCTCGATCTGATCGAAACCTCGCAGTTCATCGGCGCGGTGCTGCTGATCGGCGGAAGCGCAGGGGTGCTGGGCGGCGGCTGGCTGGGGGACCGGCTGGGCGCGCGGGACAAGGGCGCTTATGCGCGCGTGCCGGCCATCGCCTTCGTGATCGCCGTGCCATTGTTCGCCGCGGGCATGCTGACGGGATCGGTGCCCTTGGCCTTTGCGCTGTTCTTGGTGCCGCAGGCGCTGGCTTATGTCTGGCTCGGCCCGGTCATCTCCGCCGTGCAGCATCTCGTGCCCGCGAATATGCGCGCCACCGCCTCGGCGAGCTTCCTGTTTATCAACAATCTGATCGGCCTGGGGCTGGGATCGCTGGTGCTGGGCGCCGCCTCCGACGCGATCACCGCGCAATATGGCGCCGAGGCTTTGCGCTACGCCATGGTCGGCGCGCTGGGCTTCTACCTGATCGCCGCGCTGCTGATGGCGCTCGCGGCGAAGCATCTGGAGAAGGATTGGGTGAGGTAAAGGCCGGGACCCGCTAGCGGGGATCGGAAAATCAGCGCTCCTTGGTCGCGCTGAATTTCAGCTCCGGGTTCTTCTCTTCCTGATAGCCTACATCCCAAGCCGATTTCGCCAGGAACACGGCATTGCCGTCGCGGTCGCTCGCCAGGCTCGACTGGTTGATGCGCTTGAACGCTTCGATCGCCTCTTCCGGACCGATCAGCCAGCGCGCGGTGTCGAACGGGGCGGGCTCCAGCGCAGCCTCCACCTTATATTCGGCCTCCAGCCGCGCGATAAGCACCTCGAGCTGCAGTTGGCCGACTACGCCAATGATGTGGTTCGCGCCGATCTCCGGATAGAACACCTGGATCACGCCCTCTTCCGACAGATCGTCGAGCGCCTTGCGCAGCTGCTTGGTCTTGGTGGGATCCTTCAGCTGCACGCGGCGCAGGATCTCGGGCGCGAAATTGGGCAGGCCGGTGAAGCGGATGTCGTTCTTTTCGGATAGCGTGTCGCCCACACGGAGCGTGCCGTGGTTGGGGATACCGATGATATCGCCGGGCTCCGCCGTATCCGCGATCTCGCGGTCCTGCGCGAGAAACATGATCGGCGAATGCACCGCGATGGGTTTGCCCAGCCCCGAGGGCGTCAGCTTCATGCCGCGCTTGAACGTGCCCGAACACAGCCGCATGAACGCGATCCGATCCCGGTGCTGTGGGTCCATATTGGCCTGCACCTTGAAGATGAAGCCGCTGACTTCCTTTTCGTCCGGACCGACGGTGCCTTCTTCAGTGGGTTGTGGGCGCGGCGACGGAGCATAGCGGGAGATGGCCTCGATCAGCTCAGTCACGCCAAAATTCTTCAGCGCGCTACCGAAATAGACGGGCGTCAGATCGCCGTTGCGATAGGCCTCCAAGTCGAACGGCGCATAACCGGCGGCGGCCAGTTCGGCGCCCTCGCGCAGTTCGTCGGCGCGCTGGATGGTGCCGTCCAGCTTTGCATCGTCCAGGCCGGAAAACTCCGCGGCCTTCCCCTCATATTCCTTCGATCCGCCGCTGGGCATCGCCAAGCGATCGCGCTCCAGATCGTAGACGCCTTCGAACAGCCCGCCCATGCCCGCCGGCCAGCTCATCGGACAAACGTCCAGCGCCAGCATGTCCGCCACTTCGTCGAGCAGCTCGAACGCGTCCCGGCCCTCGCGGTCCACCTTGTTCACGAAGGTGATGATCGGCACGGAGCGCAGTCGGCAAACCTCGAACAGCTTGCGCGTCTGCGGTTCGATACCCTTGGCCGCGTCGATCACCATGATGGCGGAATCGACGGCTGTCAGCGTGCGGTACGTATCTTCCGAAAAGTCTTCATGGCCCGGCGTATCGAGCAGGTTGAAGGTAATGATATTGCCGTCCGCGTCCGGCCGCTCGAACGTCATGACCGAGCTGGTGACCGAGATGCCACGTTGCTGCTCGATCTTCATCCAGTCGGATCGGGCCCGCCGCGCCTGCCCGCGGGCCTTCACCTCGCCCGCCAGATGGATTGCGCCGCCCTGCAGCAGCAGCTTTTCGGTCAGCGTCGTTTTACCGGCATCGGGATGCGAGATGATCGCAAAGGTGCGGCGGGAGGAGGTCATGCTTTTTCCAACTGTTCAACAATCGTTCGCGCACAGCAAACGAGCTAAGGTTTGATGCCCCATAACCGTAAGTCCTGAGCCTGTCGAAGGACGGCCTTCGAGCGAAGGACGCCGTTTGAAAAGCTCAGGGCTAAGGGCAGTCGCGGCTATCCGCGCAATTCACCGCCCTGCTTGGCCGCAGCCTTGACGATGCGGTCCGAGATCGCGCTCAGTTCTTCCTCGGTAAAGCTCTGCTCACCCGGTTGCAGCGTCACCTCGATGGCAAGGCTCACCTTGCCGTCCGGCACGCCCTGGCCGGCGAAGCGATCGAACAGCCGCGCGGCGGCGACGTGCTTTTTCTCGGCACCGCGGATCGCGCGGACCAAATCGGCGGCCGGCTTGTCCGCGTCGATCAGGAAGGCGAAATCGCGGGTCACCGCCTGTTGTGCGGGCGGGGCATAAGCATCGCGCCGATGGCCGGTCTTGGCCTTCACCGGAATGGCATCGAGGAAGATTTCCGCACCAACGACCACGCCTTTCAGCCCGAAAGCGCGCGCGACCGATGGGTGAAGCGTGCCGAACGCGGCAAGCACGTTTTTAGGCCCCAGCCGCAGCGTACCGGACTGGCCGGGATGATAATGATCGCCCGCTTCGCCCATCGGCATCAGCCGCTCGACATCGACACCCGCCGCAGCGAGCAGCGCCTCGACTTCGGCCTTGGCGTCGAACGGGCCGAAGCTTTGCGCCTTGCCGTCCTGCCAGTCGCGGGGTGAGCGTTCGCCGGCGAGTAGTAGCGCCAACGTCTGGCACTCATCGGTGGCACCATCCTCCTTACGGAAGTAGCGCCGCCCAACTTCGAACAGGCGCACGCTGGTGGCGGACCGGTCCAGATTGCGCTTCGCCGCGGACAGTAGCCCAGGCAGAAGCGACGGCCGCATGATCTTCAGATCTTCGCTGATCGGGTTCGCCACCGTCCAGGCGCCGCCGCCGAAGGGCGCGGCTTCCTTTTCGCTGATGAAGGACCAGTTCACCGCCTCGTTCAGCCCACGCGCGGCGGCGAGGCGCTTGAGGCGGCGCTCCAGGATCTGTTCGGGCGATGCGGTCGGTGCGGCAACACCGGGCACGCGCGGCAGCGGCGTGGAAGGCACCGCGTCCAGCCCCACGATCCGCACGACTTCCTCAACAATATCTGCAGAGCCTTCGACGTCACGACGCCAGGACGGGGTCGTGATTGTCCAGCTTTCGCCAGTCTCGACGGTGAAGCCGAGGCTTTCGAGGATGGCTTTCTGCCGTTCGCCCTCGACCGCGACGCCGCCGAGCGTTTCCGCCCGCGACGGATCGTAAGCAATCTTCCGCTTGCCCTCGGGCGGCGATCCGGCGCGGGTGGCCGCGCTTGGACTGCCGCCGCAATGTTCGGTCACCAGCCAGGTGGCGATGTCGATCCCTTCGTCCAGAAAAGCAGGGTCCACGCCGCGTTCGAAACGCTGGCGCGCGTCGCTGGTCAGCGTCAGCTTCTGCCCGGTGCGCGCGATCCGTTCGGGCGTGAAATAGGCGCATTCGATCAGCACGTCGGTGGTGTTCGCCTCGGCGCCCGAATCCTCGCCGCCCATGATGCCGCCGATATCGTGAACGCCTTGGTCGTCCGCGATCACCGTCATGCTGTCATCGAGCGTGTAGGTCTTGCCATTGAGCGCTAGGAGCTGCTCGCCGTCCTTCGCCTTGCGCGCGACGAGCGGGCCGGTCAGCTTGGCGCGATCATAGACGTGCAGCGGACGGCCAAGGTCCAGCATCACGTAATTGGTGATATCGACCAGCGCGGAAATCGGCTTCTGTCCGACCGCGGTCAGCCGCTGTGTCATCCAGCCGGGCGCCGCACCGTTGGTCACGCCGCTGACGCTGCGCGCATAGAAAGCGGGGCAGCCCTCGGCATCGTCGGTGCGCACGTCGGGGCCTTCGCCCGCGCCCGCGATGCCGCCTTCGGGCAGCGGATAGACGTCGCCCAGCGGCTTCAGCGTGCCGAGACCGGACGCGGCGAGATCGCGTGCGATGCCGCGCACGCCCATGCAGTCCTGCCGGTTCGGTGTGATCGCCACGTCGATCACCGGATCGTCTAGCCCGGCGTAATCGGGATAGGCGGTGCCGGTGGCCGCATCGGCGGGCAGCTCGATAATGCCGTCATGCGCGTCGGAGATTTCCAGCTCGGCTTCCGAACACATCATGCCGAAGCTTTCGACGCCGCGGATGGTGGCCGCCTTCAGCTCGAAGCCCGCGCCGGGCACATAGGCGCCGGGGGGTGCGAACACGCCCTTCATGCCCGCACGTGCATTGGGCGCGCCGCAGACGACCTGCCAGTTCTCGCCCGTGCCCGCATCGACGGTGAGCACCTGCAACTTGTCGGCATTGGGATGGGGGTTGGCCTCCACCACCTCGGCCACGCGGAAGTCGCGCAGCGCCTCGGCGGGGTTTTCGACGCCCTCCAGCTCATGGCCGATGGCGGTCAGCTTCTCGGTGATCTCGGCAAGGCTCGCATCGGTATCGAGATGCGCCTTCAGCCAGCTCAGTGTGAACTTCATGCGCCCACTCCCATGCTCAATGTGGGGACGTCGAGCGAGGCGAACCCGTAATGCTTCAGCCAGCGCAGATCGCCGTCGAAGAAGGCACGCAGATCGTCCATGCCATATTTCAGCATCGCCAGCCGATCGATGCCGCAGCCGAAGGCGAAGCCGGAATATTCCTCCGGATCGAGCCCGCAGGCCGTGATCACCTTGGGGTGCACCATGCCGGAGCCGAGAATTTCCAGCCAGCCGCCATTGGGGCCGTTCGGATCGCCGCCGATGACGCGCTTGCCCTTTTCCCAGGAGAAGCCGACATCGACTTCGGCCGAGGGTTCGGTGAATGGGAAGTAGCTGGGGCGCAGGCGCAGGACGACGTCGTCCCGCTCGAAGAACGCTTTCACGAACGTTTCCAGTGTCCATTTGAGGTGCCCCATATGCACCCCCTTGTCGATCATTAGCCCTTCGACCTGGTGGAACATCGGCGTGTGCGTTGCATCGCTGTCCGATCGATAGGTGCGGCCGGGCGCGATGATGCGGATCGGCGGTTTCTGCCCCATCATCGTGCGGATCTGTACCGGGCTGGTGTGCGTGCGCAGTACCATCGGCGCGCCGTCCGGCCCGTTTTCGGCGGTGTAGAAGGTATCGTGCTCGGCCCGTGCGGGATGTGTTTCGGGAATGTTGAGCGCGGTGAAATTATACCAGTCGGTCTCGATCTCCGGCCCGGTGGCGACGGCGAAACCCAAGTCCGCGAAAATTTCCGCCAGCTCGTCCATCACCTGGCTGACCGGATGGACGCTGCCCGCGGCCTGCACCGGGGCGGGCAGGCTCATGTCGATCCGCTCACCGGCGAGCTGCGCGTCGAGCGCGGCGCGCTCTAGCGCTTCCTTGCGAGCGCGCACCGCGTCGTCCACCGCCGCGCGAGCGCCCTGGATGATGGGCGCCTGCTCCTGCCGCTCCTCCGGGCTCATCTTGCCCAAAGTCTTCATCCGCTCGCTGATGGCGCCCTTCTTGCCGAGCGCGGCCACGCGCACCGCGTCGAGCGCCTCCAGATCGGTGGCGGCAGCCACATCGGTGAGGAAGCGTTGCTTGAGATCGTCGATATCGCTCATGGGCGTCTCGCTAGAGGAAATGGGGACGTAAAAAAAGCGCCGAACCCGGTGGGCTGGCGCTTCTTTTATAAAGGTCGATCCGGGATCGATCAGTCGGCGGGCAGCGCCTGCTTCGCCTGGCTGACGATCACGCCGAATGCTTCGCTCTCGTTCATCGCGAGATCGGCCAGCACCTTGCGGTCCAGATCCAGGCCGGACAGCTTCAGGCCGTGCATGAACTGCGAATAGGTGAGGCCTTCGGAGCGAACGGCAGCGTTGATGCGCTGGATCCAGAGCGCGCGGAAGGTGCGCTTCTTAACCTTGCGGTCGCGATAGGCATACTGGCCGGCCTTTTCGACGGCCTGCTTGGCAACGCGGATGGTGTTCTTGCGACGGCCGTAATAGCCCTTCGCCTGATTCAAAATCCGCTTATGCTTCGCCTTGGTGGTAGTGCCGCGTTTCACACGTGCCATGCTAAAATCCTTTCAGAAACTTTGGGAGAAATCGGTCGCCGGGCTCAGTTGAGACCGTAGGGCGCCCATTTCTTGACCGTCTTGGTGTCGGCGTCCGAGAGGACGGTCGTACCGCGGTTCTGGCGGATATACTTGGCGTTGTGGCTCATCAGGCGGTGGCGCTTGCCGGCTACGCCGTGCTTGACCTTACCAGTGGCAGTGAGCTTGAAGCGTTTCTTGACGCCGCTCTTCGTCTTCAGCTTGGGCATTTCGGTCTCCTTGTGTGAAGGTGGAACGAGGCTCGCGGCCCGGTTCCAACCGTTGCGGACGAACATGGCAGCCCTACCGGCCAGCCCGTCCCATAGTCGAAGCGGCGGCAATTAGCGGCTCTGGGTACGAATTGCAAGCCATGGCGACCGGCGTTGATGGGCGAACCTTCCCCTTCCCTTTGCGTTAGCTGTCACAAAGCAAGGAGCTCTCCCATGAACCGATTCGAAAACCAGCACATCCTCGTCACCGGCGGCACGTCGGGCATCGGCCTCGCTACCGCGAAGCGCCTTTCGGATGAAGGAGCGCGGCTGCTGATTACCGGGCATAGCGAGGAGCATATCGAGGAGACGCGCAAGGCGCTGCCGGAGGCGAAGGTGATCGCCAACGACGCGTCCGATCCCGATGCGGTGACCGCGCTGGCGGGCGCGGCGGGAGATTTCGCGCCGGACGGCCTGGACGCGGTGTTCCTGAACGCGGGCTATGGATCGTTCGAAAAGCTGGACGCGATCGATGCCGATCATTTCGACAAGCATTTCGATCTCAATGTGCGCGGGCCGCTATTGCAGGCCAAATCGCTGGCGAGCCGGATCAAGGATGGCGGCGCCATGCTGCTCGTCGGCTCGGCCACCGTCGGCGGCAATCGGCCCGATACGCTCGTCTACAGCGCGTCCAAGGCCGCGGTGCGTCAGGCGGTTCGCTCGCTCGCCAGCGAATTCGCGCCGCGCGGTATCCGCGTGAACACGGTGACGCCGGGACTGACCGAAACGGAGTTCCATTCGCGCGGCGGCATGCCGGAGGACGAGCAGAAGGAATATAAGGAGAAGGTCGCCAACATGATCCCGCTCGGCCGCATCGGCGCGCCGGAGGACGTTGCAAAGGTGGCCGCGTTCCTGCTGTCGGAAGAGGCGGGTTATGTGACTGGCGCGGAACTGCGCGTGGACGGCGGGCTCACGATGGCGTGAGCGGCAAAGCAGGGTAGTTTAGTGATCGTGCTCGTGACCGGGCACGATGCTCTCCATCGCCTCCAGCACGTCTTCCAGCCGCGCCGGATCGCCCAGCGCGATGACCTCGCCGTCGCTGGCGGCGTGGAGCGGATCGCCCGCCCAGTCGCACATCAGCCCGCCCGCACCGTCGACGATCGGCACCAAAGCGGCGAAGTCGTGCAGTTTCAGGCCGCTCTCGACCACCAGATCGATCTGGCCGCTGGCGAGCAGGCCGTAATTGTAACAGTCCCCGCCCCAGACCATGCGGCTATGCGCGGTCTTGGCCGCTAACGACATAAACCGATGGCCGGTCTCATCGGTGAAATGGTTTGGGCTGGTGCTGGCCAGCACCGCCTGAGACAGTTCCGGGCAGGTGCGGACATGGACGGGCGCACCGTTGAAGGTCGTCTCCTTGCCCGCCGCGCCGATCCAGCGTTCGCGCCCGATCGGCTGATCGATCAGGCCGAGCACCGGCCAGCCGTCTTCCAGAAGGGCGATCAGCGTTCCAAAGATCGGGCGGCCCGCCATGAAACTGACGGTGCCGTCAATGGGGTCCAGCACCCAGGTCCGGCCGCTATTGCCTTCTTTCACGCCATATTCTTCGCCGTGGATGCCATCGCGCGGGGCTTCGGCATCGAGCAGACGGCGCATGGCGGCTTCAGCGGCGCGATCCGCCTCCGTGACCGGGGAGGCATCGGCCTTCGCTTCGCTGTCGAAGGCGGCGCGGTAGAAGGGGCGAATGGCCTCGCCCGCCGCATCGGCGAGTCGCTGGGCGAGCGCGAGATCGGCTGGCGTCATGCGATCAGTCGAACAGGCTGGAGACCGAGCTTTCGTCGGCGATGCGGCGGATCGCCTCGCCCAGCAGCGGCGCGATGGTGAGGTGGCGGATGCGGCTGGCGTCCTTCACCGCCTCGGTTGCGGCAATCGAATCGGTGATGACCAGTTCCTTCAGCTGCGATCCATCGATGCGCGGGGCCGCGCCGCCGGACAGTACGCCGTGGGTGCAGTAGGCGGCGACATCGCTGGCGCCCTGTGCCTTCAACGCGGCAGCGGCGTTGCACAAGGTGCCGCCCGAATCGACGATATCGTCGATGATGATGCAGAAATGGTCCTGCACATTGCCGATGATGTTCATCACTTCCGATTCGCCGGGCTTCTCGCGGCGCTTGTCGACGATGGCGAGCGGCGCGTTGTTGAGGCGTTTGGCGAGCGCACGGGCGCGCACCACGCCGCCGACGTCCGGGGAGACGACCATCAACTGTTCATTGCCGAAGCGCGCCAGAATGTCCGCGCTCATCACCGGGGCGGCGAACAGATTGTCGGTCGGGATGTCGAAGAAGCCCTGGATCTGACCCGCGTGCAGGTCGATCGAGAGCACGCGGTCCGCCCCTGCCTGGGTGATCAGGTTGGCCACCAGCTTGGCCGAGATCGGCGTGCGGGGCCCCGGCTTCCGGTCCTGCCGGGCATAGCCGAAATAGGGAAGGACGGCGGTGATGCGCTTGGCCGACGCGCGCCGCAGCGCGTCGATCATGATCAGCAGCTCCATCAGATTGTCGTTCGCCGGATAGCTGGTCGACTGGACCACGAACACATCCTCGCCGCGCACATTCTCGTGGATTTCGACGAAGATTTCCTCGTCCGCGAAGCGGCGCACGCTGGCATCCACGACGGGCAGTTCGAGATAGCCCGCAATGGCGCGGGTGAGGGGCAGGTTGCTGTTACCGGAGATGATTTTCATGGCGCGCGCGGTGGTCCTCTGGGCTCAAGGATGACGATCGCGTGACGCCCTAACGCCTGGGCGCTCGCCTGCCTAGTGCGCGCGGCGCACAGGCCAGCTTGCCCGACCTTGGTGTTATGCTATAACATTATCCGGGTTGAGGAGCCCGTGTATAGGAGAGGAGAAGGACATGAGTTTTGTCGATCAACGCGAACCGGCGCGCGATGCCAGGAGCATGGTGGCCGCCATCGCCATCAACGGAGCGGTTCTCGCCGCGGTTTTGCTGGCGCCTGCGGCCGTCAGGGAGGTGAGTAAGTTCAAGCCGATCGAGGCGATCGACGTCAAACCGCTCGACCCGCCGCCGCCGCCGCCGCCCGAACCGAAACCGGAAATCGCGGCAACCGATCCCGCGCCGCCTGCCCCGCCGCTGTTCGTGCCTAAGCCTCTCGTGGAGACACCGCTTCCGTCGCTTGATGGCCCGAAGACCAGTAGCGATCCGCAGCCATCCCCTCTGCCCGTTCCCGGCGTCACGCCCGGCGGCACCGGCACCATCATCGCGCCGCGCATCGAGCCGACACCGACGCCTACACCCGCCCCGCCGGTGTTGCGCGATGCGGTGCGCGACCCGCGCTATGCCGCGAACTTCCAGCCGCCTTATCCCAGCAGGCTGTTGAGGCTGGATGTTGAAGGCACGGCAACGGTGCGCGTCCTGATCGGCCCGGACGGCCATGTTTCGAAAGTCGAGGTCGTCAGCGCCACCGATCCCGAATTCGGCCGAGCCACCGAGCGGCAGGCGCTGTCAAAATGGCGGTTCAAGCCCGCCACCCGAGACGGCACGCCCGTGCCCAGCTGGCAAACGCTGACGGTGCGCTTCACCATCGACGATTGAGCGGTCGCGCCCGTCCGGCCACTGGCGGGGCGGGCGCGAACCTCCTATATCGGCCGGTATGGCGACGATGAACTTCCTGTCCCAGGCCAATCCGAAAAAGGCCTATGCCGATCTGCGCTTTTTTCTGTCGCAGGAGCGTCCGTTCAAGCTGCTGTTCTTCACGATGGCGCTGGTGCCTGCCATCGGGCTGGTAGTGGCGCTGATCATCGATGCGCATGAGAAGTCCGCGCCCCCGCCGCCGGAGATCATCTATGTCGAAAGCTGGCCGATAGACCGCAGCATGGCGGTGATCATGAAGGAGCGCGAGGAGCGCCGCATTCGCGAAGAGGCGCACGCCGCTAAGGTGCGCGAGAATTACAAGTCGCTCGGCCGAATGGTCGGCATGGATGTCGAGAAGATCGAGGCGGAAGCTTCCTCGGAGCAGGGCGGCGCAGCCAATGCGCCTCCCGAATCCCCGCAGCAGCCCGAACGCTGATGCCCGGCGATCGCGACGTCATGGCCACCGCGCTGGCACTGGGGGAGCGCGGGCGGGGCCGAACCGGCGCAAATCCCCATGTCGGCTGCATTATCATGCGCGATGGGCGCGTGCTCTCGCGCGGTTGGACCCAGCCCGGCGGCCGCCCGCATGCCGAAGCGCACGCGCTTACCCGGATCGAAGGTCCGCTGGATGGCGCCACCGTTTACGTGACGCTGGAGCCCTGCGCGCATGAGAGCGAGCGCGGCCCAGCCTGCGCCGATCTGCTTGCCGAAGCGCGCCCGGAACGCGTGGTGATCGCTGCGCATGACGCGGACCCGCGGACGGAGGGCAAAGGCATCGCCTGGCTGCAGGATGCCGGCATCGCGGTGACGCATGGAGTCATGGCGGCAGAGGCGCATCGGTCGATGGCGGGGTTCTTCACCCGGCAAGCGCATGGCCGCCCGCATGTGACGCTGAAGCTCGCCACCTCGCTCGACGGGCGCATCGCGATGGCGGACGGATCGAGCCGATGGATCACGAGCGATCGCGCCCGCGCGCATGCCCACGGCCTTCGTGCACAGAGCGACCATATCCTTATCGGCGCCGGCACTTTGCGGGCCGACGATCCGAAGCTCGACGTGCGCCTTGCCGGACTGGAGAAGCGCTCGCCGAAGCGCGTGGTTCTGACGCGTGGATCGGTGCCCGAAGGCTGGAACGGCATCGCCGCTCCCGAGAAAATCGCCGATCTCGCGGGCAATTATCTCCTCGTCGAAGGCGGCGCGCAGACCGCAGCCGCATTTCTCGCGGCGGGGCTGGTCGATCGCCTCGTCCTCTACCGCGCGCCGATCCTGATCGGCGACGGCTACCCCGCGCTCGGCGACATAGGCCTCGCCGCGCTCGCCGACGCGCATGGCCAATGGCAGCTCGCCGACACGCGCATGCTTGGCAGCGACCGGCTGGAAGTCTACGAGCGCTGCTAATGTTTACAGGCATCATCACCGACATCGGCACCATCCGCTCGATCGAGCAGCGCGGCGATATGCGCGTCGTCATCGGTTGTTCCTTCGAGCCCGGCGATATCGCCATGGGCGCATCGATCGCTTGCTCGGGCGTCTGCCTGACGGTGGTCGACAAGGGCACGGACGATCGCGGGCATTGGTTCGCGGTCGATGTGTCGGGCGAAACCGTCTCGCGCACCGCGCAGGGGCAGTGGAGCGAGGCGCGGCGCCTGAATCTGGAGCGCGCGCTCAAGGTGGGGGACGAGCTGGGCGGCCATATCGTCACCGGCCATATCGATGGTGTCGGCGAAGTGGTCGGCGTGGAGCCGCAGGGCGATTCGTGGAAGGTTAGCATCCGTGTGCCGTCCGATCTGGCGGCGCATGTGGCGGGCAAGGGTTCGATCGCGGTCGACGGCGTGTCGCTCACCGTCAACACGGTGGAGGACGGCCCGGACGGCACCGTCTTAACACTCAACATCATCCCGCATACCGCGGAAATGACCACGCTGGCGGGCATCGAGCCGGGCCGCGCGGTCAATCTCGAAATCGATATCCTGTCGCGCTATTTGGCGCGGTTCGATCAGGTCAAGAACGCGGCCTAAGCCGCCTTTCCGGAGATACCCCCATGGCCAAGTTCCTCATCGTGGAAGCGCGCTTCTACGGCCAGCTCAACGACATGCTGATCGACGGTGCCCGCGCGGCGCTGGAAGAGGCGGGCCATCAGGTCGATGTCATCACCGTGCCCGGCGCGCTCGAAATCCCCGGCGCCATCGCGCTGGCCGCCGAGAGCGGGCGCTATGAAGGGTTCGTGGCGATCGGCGTGGTCATCCGTGGCGAGACCTATCATTTCGAAATCGTGGCAGGCGAAAGCGCCCGGGGCCTGATGGCGCTCACCATGGACGGTCTTGCCGTGGGCAATGGCATCATCACCGTGGAAAATGAGGCGCAGGCAGTTGCGCGCGCCGATCCCGCGCAGAAGAACAAGGGCGGCGAGGCGGCCAAGGCGGCAATCGCGTTGCTCGATCTGCAGGCGCAGTTCGCCGGGTAACGAAACCGGCCGCGAGGGCGACCGGTCCTCGTCTGCTCAGACGTCTTCGGCCTGTAGACGCCGTGCCTGATAGGCGAAGCGCGCGGCTTTCGAGACATCGCGCTGGAAGGAAGCGTTAATCGCGCCGCCCACCGCTGCGCCCACAAAAGGCACCACCATGCCCGCGCGGCGGCGGAAGGAAGCGAGTGCCAGCGCGCGCGAGACGCGTTCCACCACCTGATCGACCACAGGCGTACTGGCCTTTGCGCCGGGCGCCAGCAGACCGCCATCGGGCGCGATGCCCGCTTCCAGCGCTGCGATGCGCGCGCGGCGCTGCTCTTCATTATCGAGCGTTGCCAGCTCCAGGATCTGCAGCCGGAAAATCTGCTCGGCCTCGCCTTCGCCAGTGAAGCCGTAAGCCCGGCCGGTGTCGCGGATGTTGCGCATGGCTAGACCGACCGTCGCGGGAACATCGAGCCCCATGGTGAACAGGCCGCCGAAGCCCGATGCCGCCCCGGTCGATGCGTTGATCGACATGGCTACCTTTTCCACATTCCCGGCAGCTTTTCGGCAGGCGGCAAGATTGGAACGATTATGTTCGAAATTGTACAATTGGGCCGCCCCGCTCGCATCATCGAGGCGTTTGAGCACCATTCGCACGAGCGATGAGGGAACGAGCTTAGCCAGCTTCTTGCCGACGGGGCTGGTCAGCCGTTCGATCCCGCGACCGAGGGCGGAGGGTCGGCTTTCGCGATAGGCGCGCTGTTCGGTTTTGATATCCATAAAGTCTTAACAGGCCCGGACATTTTATGTTCCGGTTCGAACGACGGCCCCGCGGCTCTTAAAAGTGGTGCGCTGGGCTCATTCCTCCTTTTGTGCACCCGGTATCGTTTCGGGCCGCAGATGACCCATCATGTGCGCGACATAGTCCGCCTTGCCTAGCGCGACGCCCTGTTGGCGCAGGATCGCATAGGCGGTCATGATGTGGAAATAGAACTGCCCCAGCGCCCAATCGCGCGCATATTGTTCGGTGCCGAGATCGAAGACCATCCCGTTGGGCAGCTCATGTGCCATTGGCGCTCCGGCGTCGGGCTCGGTCATGTCGGTGGCGAGCGATTGTACGGAGGAGACCGTTTCGGCGATCCTGGCCTTGGCCTGCGCCAACGAACCCGGATGCTCGCCGCCATTCTGGCCTTCCTTCAGCAGATCGCCCATTTCTGGCGGAAAGGCCTCGCCCCGCAAGCGGTACATTCCTTCCAGCGCTTGCACACAGGCGAACCGCACCTGCGTGGAAAGCGGGAACATGTCCGGCGCCAAGCGGGCGGCCAGCAGCTTTTCGCCCTCGTCCGCGCCGACCTGCCCCGCAGCCTTGTCGAGCCAGGCGGACAGGGCATTCAGCATCTGAATATAGGTCGGGGTGAGCAGATCGGTCAGCTTCATCAGGTTTTCCTTCCGGTTGGCGCTTTCTAACCCGCACGCGCAACCGCGTCACGCGCGGTAGCAGCTTCAGCGCCCGCGATCCGGAACGGCGCTGTCCTACAGAGACGCCGCAATGTTACTGAAATCACATGGACGCCTGCGTTTCCATTCACCCGAACGCGCGGGGCGATCGTGCGCATCACAGGTCCGGTTCGCGCGGGAGGCAAAAGGCCTCCCCCGTATGCGGACCTATGCGACTTTCCAGCCGATCAGGCGATCGAGCGCAGTGCTTCCACGAAGTGCGGGATGTTGCGTTCGTTGAGGCCGGCCACATTGATTCGGCCCGATGCCGCCATGTAGATGCCGTGGCTGCCGCGCATCGCCATCACCTGATCCTTGGACAGGTTCAGCGTGGAGAACAGACCGTTCTGGCGCCCGACGGCGGCCAGATCGACATTGCCGACATTTTGATATTCGGCCAGCGCATTGCGCATCCGGTTGAGCCGTGCGCGCATGTCGCGCACTTCGGCATCCCATTCGGCGCGGAAATCGTCGTCGGACAGGATCACGCGCACCGTCGCCGCGCCATGATCTGGCGGCATCGACCAGTTGGCCCGCGCGTTGGACAGCAGATGGCTGTAGAGCGTCGCCGCCTGCGCTTCCGTTTTCGACAGCGCATAGAGCGCGCCGACGCGTTCGCGGTACAGCCCGAAATTCTTGTCGCAGCTATAGGCCAGCATCGATTCAGGCGCCGCGGCGATCACCTTGCGGAGGCCCTCGGCGTCTTCCTCAAACCCATGTCCAAGGCCCTGATAAGCCAGGTCGATCAGCGGGAAGAGGCCGCGGTCCGCCACGATCTGCGCGATCTCGCCCCATTGATCGGCACTGTAATCGATGCCGGTGGGATTATGGCAGCAGCCGTGCAGCAGCACGATGTCGCCCTTGTCCGCCGCCTTCATGGCATCGATAAGTGCGCCGAAATCCAGCGTCTGCGTCTTGATATCGGCGTGGTCGAACAGCACCGGCTCCATGCCGGTCGCCTGAATGATCGGGCCGTGGTTCGGCCAGCTCGGCGTCCCCAGCAGCACCTTCTTCGCACCCGCCGATGCCAGCGTTTCGCAGGCGAGCCGCACCGCGCCGGTGCCGCCCGGCGTCTGAACGCCGTTCAACCGCGCGCCGTAGCCATCGCTTTTGCCGAAGATATAGGGGCGCAGCGCAGCGACGAATTCATGGTCGCCCTCCGGCCCCAGATAGCTTTTGCTGTCCTGCACCTCGTGCAAGCGATGTTCGGCCTTCTTCACCGCGCGGAAAACTGGGGTGCCGCCATCGGCATCGCGATAAACGCCCACGCCCAGATCGATCTTCTGCGGGTTGGAATCGTCGCGGTAGAGCTTGATCAGCTGAAGCAGACCATCGGGCGGCAGGTCTTTGAGATCTTCGAACATGGCAAGCTCCGGCTGTTGGGTCCGGCGCGTGCCATGCCGTTTATGCCGCGCCGCCGCAAGAGCGCGCGGGGGATTGGCGCGTCAGAAAGGCAGCCAGCGCTGCTTCTTGGAAAACTTCATATAGCCGACATTCGCCCCCAGCCGCAGCCCGGCACCCACGCGAATCGGGATCAACACTTTGTCGCCGCGCCGCAAATAGCTGACGTTGAAGCCACCCAGAAGATAGGCCGCACCCTCGCCCGCGACATAGCGTTTGTAGAGGTCTTCGGTGTCGTAGAGATTATAGACCAGGATGAAGGTGCTGCCGGCATTGGCGCCGGCATCGAACCCCACCGACGGGCCGGTCCAGTAGACCGGGCGTTCGCCCTCGATCTTGTGGAACAGCGTGCCGGAGCCGTAGCGCAGGCCCACGACGAACGCGGCGCTACCCTCGCGCCCGACGATATAGCCATTGGGCTCGCCCTGCTTGGCAAGAACGTCCTCGATCACCTTGGCCAGGCCCTCTGCGCCCTTGCCGAACACGCCCTCGGCCGCGCCGATCAGATCGTCCTGCTGATAGGTATCGTCGCCGGATACGGGAACGCTGCCGATCGGCGGGGCCTGCGGAGTGGCCGTGCCCTGTACCGGCGGGGGCGGGGGCGGCGGGACGGAGGGCTGATAATCGCCGTTCGGGTCGCTCTGCCCGTTCATCAGGACATTGTCCTCGGGCGGCACGTCATAGGGGTTGTAGGTTGGCGTTGCGGGATTGTCCGGGGTTCGCTGCTCGGCAGGGGGTGGTCCAAGATCGGCGTCGATCGCCTGGTTGGGATCGATCTCGCGAATCTGGGCGGCGGCCGGCGCGCCGACCATCATCATAGCCGCGGCGATCGGCAGCAGATACCGCGTCAGAAAGGATGTCATCGCTTGTTTCCCCTTTTGTGCCCGGTGCGGAACCGCCATGCGTGCCGGGTGAATAGTCCCTCAAATCCTCCGCGTCGACCAGAGTCCTTTTCGCGGCAGGATCATGGCGCTGACGGCACCGCGATGAATCCGCGCTGAAGCAGGGGAAAAGCGAAGCTTCATCGCAAGCCTCACAAGCCCGTTGCGGGCAAGCGTCCGGCTCGTTATAGAGCGCGCCTTGCCAGCCGGCACAGGACACGTGGGTGAGTGGCTGAAACCAGCGGTTTGCTAAACCGCCGTGCGGGTTAATTCCGTACCGAGGGTTCGAATCCCTCCGTGTCCGCCAGCTGCCTTTCCAGCCTGATCCATAGTTGTCCGTAAACCCCCGCAAGGCTTGACGTTTGCGCGGTTTTCGATTCGATTGTCGTCCGCCCGTTTCCGCTACAATCCATGTCGATTGGGGGTAGATCGGGGGTATAGCCAAAACCGGATTGGGGGTAGCGGATGCTTACGGACAGACAGGTACGGACGGCAAAGCCGCGCGAGAAGGCGTACAAGCTGGCAGACCGGAACAGCCTGTTCCTTCATGTGAGCCCGAAGGGACACAAGAGCTTTCGCTACAAATACCGCTTCGACGGCAAGGAGCAGCTGCTGGTGATCGGCGCCTATCCGGACATTGGTCTCGGCGATGCGCGCGAGGCGATGGAAAACGCGCGCAAGCTCCTGAAGGACGGGCGCAATCCGAAGCACGATGTCGCGAGGCGGCGGCTGCTGGGGAATATGGGCTCCGATCGAAGTTTCGAGGTGATAGCGCGCCGCTGGTATGCGCAGCAGGTCGACAGGTGGAAGCCGGTACATGCCCAGGACGTCATGCGGAGCATGGAACAAGATCTGTTCCCGGACATCGGACAGCTGCCGCTCGAGGACATCGATACCGAGCTTCTGCTCGCGGTGCTGTCAAAAGTACAAGACCGTGGTGCGATCGAAAGCGCGCACAGGCTGAAGCAGCGCGTGCGGTCCGTTTACCAGTTCGCCAAGGGCATGGGCATCAAATGCGAGAACCCCGCCTTCGATGTCGGCGAAGCGATGAAGAGGGTGCCCAAGGCCAGGCGCTATCCGGCTCTCATCAAGATCGACGAGATCCGGCAGTTCCTCTCCGTCATCGATACTGCAGGGGCCTCTCCTGTTACCAGACTGGCTTCCCGCTTCCTGGCACTGGTGGCGCAGCGCCCGGGCATGGTTCGCCGCGCCGAATGGAGCGACATCCGTGGTATCGATTTTGCATCGCCGGGCAGTGACAGCAGCGACGCTCTATGGGTGGTCCCAGCCGAAAAGATGAAACTGGATGCCGATCAGCGTCAGGACGACGACTACGATCACCACGTGCCGCTCAGTGCGGCGGCTGTCGACACGTTGCGGGCAGCGCATCGTTTGAGTGGGAACTGCCCCTACATATTCCCGGCGATCACCTCTGGTCTGAAGCCCATCAGCGAGAACGCCATCGGCTATCTCTACAATCGGGAGGGCTACAAGGGCCGCCATGTGCCACACGGTTGGCGCTCCAGCTTCTCCACCATCATGAACGAGGCGATCGGCGTGGAGCTAGGTCAGGACATTCGCATGTTCGGCGATCGCCTGATTATCGATCTGATGCTGGCTCATGTGCCTGCTGGAATGTCCGAAAGCGAATTCCGGTACAACCGTGCTAGATATATGCCGCGCCGAAGAGAGCTGTCCGAAGAGTGGGCAGCGCTCATCATGGAAGGTGCAATCGAGCCGGATGCCATCATCCATAGTCCGCGGCGCAAACGAAGGACTTAGGAACGGTCGGTCTTACGCTGCTCGACCCAGTGGTCGACCTCGCGTTCCGACCACAGCGACCGACCGCCGACGCTGGCTTGCTTCGGGAACTGGTCGCCTTTGATTAAATCGTAAAGCTTGCTCTTCTTGATACCGCACCGTTCGAGCACACTGTTTAAATTGATGAGCCGGTCCTGTGGACTGGGTGCTGGTGAAGGCCCGACCCTGCTATCTGAAGCTGGAGATGGCTCAAGCGCAGACTGGTCGTTCTGCTGACGCTGCATGAGCGCGAAACGCGGATCCGCGATGCACTGCAGTTGATATTCCGACAGATAATCATCGGTAGGAAGGCTCATCAGCAGCTTTTCGAACTGCTCATTATCGACGAAGATGTGATGCGTCGGCGCTGCGTCGGAATCGGTCCAGTGCTCCAGATTGAGCGTACCGGTTGCAAAGCGCGGCAGGCAGTCGTCCAACTCCCACATGGTGGGTGTCATGCGAACAGCTTCTCCGCCCCCGATCGGACGAGCAAACGACGTTATCGAGCCGGACAGGAAGCCGTCGACAAAATATCGGCTCTGGAGCCCGACCAGGTCTTTCATGCAATCATTATCCGCATCGTCGCTCGGCGCTGCGAAAATAGAAGAAAGCTCGTGCGGCTCGATCCCAAGCCTAAACCGCACCACCGCTGTGAACGCGTTGATTAGGGAAAGCCGACCAGCCGAGGTGAGGTCTGATCTCCCATCATATGGCGACCACGGATCAATCGTTCTGGAAGCTGCGGTCGTCACCGGTGAAGCAGTATCAGTACATCGTTCCGGTCGGGTTAACGGGCGAGCGACAGCTTTGCGCCCCAATTTCGGTCATTCGAGCGGTCGCAATATAATCCTAAAAGCAGCCGTTCGTTCAGATAGCTGACGGCCGGAACTTCGCGCCTTCAAGTTGGCGACTCAGTGTGCGAGGAGAACTCCTCAGAGTCGGCCATTCCAATCGCGTGTGCCCGTCTCAGATGGTTTCACGCGAGACCCAACAGCCGGATCAGCGCAAAGCTGATGGAGCCGAGCACGAGTAGCGACAGAACGACTGCCGCGGTCACCCGCCCGCCTGCTTTGGCCACCGTGCGCACGTCCACGCCAAGGCCGAGAGCCGCCATCGATATTACTGTTAGCAGCGTAGCCGCGGTCGCGGCCGGTGCCAGCGCCATCTCCGGGATTGCGCCCAGCGAGCGAGCGCCTACCATGCCAAGAAAGCCGACGATGAACCAAGGAACAAGGTGGTGGATCGGCGGTCTGCCTGCCTTGGGCCGGTCCCCCGCCGTCACATGCGGAGCAGGCTCGTCAGTTTCTTCGCGCATATGCGGGGCCAGCAGCGACAATATCAGGCACACCGGGCCGAGCATCAGCACCCGCACCAGTTTGACCAGCGTGCCATATTGCACCGCCGACGTTCCCAGCGGCGCGGCGGCGGCGATTACCTGCGGCACCGCATAGACGGTCAGCCCAGCCAGCGCGCCATATTGCAGCCCGCTCATTTCAAGGCCGAAGCCGATCAGCGGCAGCCCGAGCACCACCACCACACCGAGCACTGCGGTAAATGCGATCGATGCGGCGATATCGTCGCTGTCAGCGCCGATCACAGGTGCCACCGCCGCGATTGCCGAATTGCCACAGATCGAATTGCCGCACGCGATCAATGTAGCCATGCGCTTGGGCAAACCCAGCAGCCGCCCGATCGCAAAGCTCGCGCCGATCGCCAGCACGACGACGCCGGCGATCCCGATCAGAAGTGCCGGCCCCGCCGCCAATATGGTCGCCGCACTCACCGATGCGCCCAGCAGCACCACCGCGATCTCGAGCAGCAGCTTGGCGCTGAAATCGATCCCCGGAAACCAGCGCGCGGACGGCGTCCAGGCGGTGCGGATCGCGGTGCCGATGATGATTGCCAGCACCAGCGGCTCCAGCCAGGCAGTGCCGAACAACCTTTCTTCCAGCTGAGCAAAGGCGAATGCAATTGCGGTGACTGCAATACAGAGGAGCAGCCCGGGCAGAATGCCTGGCATGGAAGGTTTGTCAGGAAGGCGGTCCAGAACGGACTGGGTCATGGCGGAATGGCTCATATTGATGAACTTTCGGTTCGTGCGAGTGAGGTAGTTGTTCAAGCGAGCAAGAGATTGGCGATAAGGCCGATTGCGGCGGCCATTACCGCCAGCACTGCAGGCGGCCCGGCAATCATCAGCAGCGCTTCGCGTCCTTCAACCAAACCGGTCAGCGTATCGACTTGACCCCGCAAAAAGGCTGGAAAGCTACGCTGTGATCCTGGTGTCGGAGCATCAGCAAGAAGGATGCCGCCGAACAACAGGGTGAAATAGACCAGCATGAGGCCTGTGATTGCGCAGAGCACAAGAATGGCGGACAAATCGCGGGCGAACATAGCCCAAAAACTTGCAAGCATGGCGACATAGCCGCCCGCCGTCATGACCAGCACAGCGGGATGAAGGCCTGTCGCGCCAACATTGGTTTCGTGGCGTTCGAGCGGTGCATAGGGATCAGTTTGCTGCATAATCCGCAGCGGCGGCACTAACGAAACCTTTACAATTGGGCGTTCGACATCGAGTTTGAATGCAGTTGCCATGACGGCCTCCCATTGGCTTTGGAACAAGTGGGACCTCGTTCCTGATGCAGCCATTATCGCGATACCAATCAATCAACTCCAACGCATGTTTATGGTTATTTCAATCTGATATGCTTGTTAATATGCTAACGAGGATCGTAGATTTGAAACCCATCACCACTGCTTATTGAAATGATATCCAAAATCGGTTGGACCGATCAAAGTCAGGCGCGCAGTCTGTGCGGCAAAAGGAGACCTATTATGAAAGATCCGCTTAGTGCATCCACCAGTCGTCGCCGGGTCCTGCAGGCGTCGGCGCTCGGCGGGATCACCGCCTTTGCCACCCCGGCGCTTGCGCAGGCGCTTGCCAATCTGGGCTTGCCGGGCAGCCCTTCGATGCGCGAAATGACTACGGTCTTTCCGCAGAAGGGCCCGATGATCCTGCAGCGCAATCGTCCGCCGTTGCTCGAAACGCCGATGGAAGTGTTCGATGGCAGCGTGTTCACGCCCAATGATCGCTTCTTCGTGCGATGGCACTGGGCGGTGATCCCACCGAGCGTCGATGTTGATCAGTTCAGGCTTAAGGTTCATGGCGCGGTCGAGCGCCCCCTATCCATATCTCTTGCCGCGCTACTCAACGATTTGCCTCGCGTGGAAATTGCGGCAGTGAACCAGTGCTCCGGTAATTCACGCGGCTTCTTCCAGCCGCCGGTTCCGGGCGGCGAGTGGGGCCATGGCGCGATGGGCAACGCCAAATGGATGGGCGTTCGACTGCGCGACGTGTTGGACAAGGCAGGCGTAAAGGCAGGCGCCCGGCAAGTGCGCTTTTCCGGCATGGACGAACCGGTTGTGCCGACAGGCCCGGATTTCAAGAAATCGCTGGCGATCGATCATGCGCGCGACGGTGAGGTGATGTTGGCGTTCGCAATGAACGGCGAGGCACTGCCGCTGCTCAATGGCTTTCCTTTGCGCCTGATCGTTCCAGGCTGGTTTTCCACCTATTGGGTGAAGATGCTCAGCGATATCGAAGTGCTCGACCATGCGGACGAGAATTTCTGGATGGCGAAGGCTTACAAGCTCCCCGACAACCGCTGGGCTGACGTGTCGCCGGGTCAGACCGGCTATTCTACGGTCCCGATCAGCACGATGGTGCCGCGGGCTTGGATCACCAATCTTTCCGAAGGGGCGAGCGTGCGTCTGGCCGATGTTGTTCCCATTCGCGGAATTGCGATGGGGGGCACCAGGGGCGTGGCAAAGGTCGATATTTCGCCGGATGGCGGACGCCACTGGTATCCGACTGAGTTGAGTCCGGACGAAGGGCGTTATAGTTTTCGTAGGTGGCAAATTTCAGCCAAGCTGCCGCATGGCGGTAAAGTGCCGCTGACGGTGCGCTGCACTAATAGCGCTGGCGAAACTCAACCGATGGCGCAAAACTGGAACCCGGGCGGCTATCGCCGGGCAGGCGCTGAAACCATTACAATCAACGCGGCCTGAGGGAGTAAATGAAATGAAAGCCCCCACTCCTGCACAACTGTTCGTCAGCATATTCGCGCTTCTGATTTTTGCGCTGGTTGCGATCGGCGCGCCAGGCAGTCACAAGCCGCCCGCGCCAGCGGATGTGCAAAGCACGCCCGACGAACCGAGCATGGTCTCAGGACCTGGCCTAATTCTTGCCTCGGTCAGTGTCGATCTGCCGGACGATGCGGCGACCTACCCGGATGGTCCCAATGTCGATGCGATGAACGCAAATTGCACGGCCTGTCACTCGGCATCGATGGCTCTATACCAGCCGCCACTGTCATCGGACGAATGGCACAAGGAGGTCGAGAAAATGAGGAACACCTTTGGTGCACCGGTTGCAGAAGCCGACGTGCCTGCGATCGTCGCATATCTGACCGCACTGAGCGCCAGAACCAAGGCTGGCGAAAACATGTCTGTTTCGGATTCGGCTGCCCCAGCGGACACTATCCAGGCCGCTGTCCCTTGACGCTCGATCAGTTGCGCATCTTTGTCGGCGTTGCGGAGCGCGAGCATATGACCCGCGCGGCCGAGGCGCTGAATATCACCCAGTCCGCGGTCAGCGCGGCGATCAAGACGCTGGAGGAACGCCATGGCGTGGCGCTGTTCCATCGGGTCGGTCGCCGCATCGAACTGACCGAAGCCGGACTGCTGTTGCTGAGCGAGGCGCGCGCGGTGCTGGGCCGGGCGGCAAGCGCCGAGCGGGCGCTGGCAGAATATGGCGGGCTGGAACGCGGCAGCCTGTCGCTGGTCGCCAGCCAGACGATCGCGGGCTATTGGCTCGCACCCTTGCTCGCACGGTATCGCCAACTTCATCCCGGTATCACCGTGCAGATGGCGATCGGCAACAGCGATCAGGCCGCCGAGCAGGTGCATGACGGCAGCGCCGAGCTGGGATTTATCGAGGGGCTTATCGACGATCCCGCGCTGGCGCGCTGGACAGTGGGGCATGACGAACTGGCGCTGGTTGGCGCTGCGCCCACCGACGAGACCATCAATTCAAAGTGGCTGCGCGCTGCGGCGTGGGTGCTGCGGGAAGAGGGTTCGGGAACAAGATCGACCTTCGAAGCTGCGTTGAACGCGCGCGGCATAATGATCGCCGATCTCAATGTAGCGCTGACTTTACCATCTAATGAGGCGGTGCGCTCGGCAACTGCGGCGGGTTCAGGCTATACCGTCATCTCGACGCTCGTCGCCGGGCCGTTGCTGGCCTCCGGAAAGCTGCACCGTCTGCCGTTCAAGCTCGATCCGCGTCCCTTTTACGGGCTGCGCCATAAAGAGCGCTACCGTAGCAAGGCGGGCGATGCGCTGCTGGATCTGCTCAATATCGACAAAACATAGAATTGTCGTTCCATCAGTCGTCAATCCTTATTTATGACCGCACCGCACGGATAGGACGTCAGGCTTAATAATCTAGCATCGAAGGAACGGCAGCTAATCGCGTTTCATGACCCGAACGAGCCCTTCTCCTTCCGGCCCAAATTCAGCTGTGACGAAGTGGTCCCGTATGTAAATCGATTTACCGCTGGGCTTCCGCTGCGAAGACATGGTCGAGATATGCTGCGAGCCGGACACCGCCCTGCATCAATCGCTGCTCGACGAAAGGCAGCTGCTGATATTGGTAATCGTAGCTGAGCGAAGATGTGCCACCGTCAGCCGGTATGGCCGGATAAGCCTGCTTCCGCACCGCGATACTCTCCGTGATCCAGACGAGCGGATCGGCCGTCCACCATTCGATGATGTTTTGCGGCGTCATGGCGCGCTCCAGCCGGGCGGTGTATTCGGTGTAGCTAAGGTTCTGCCTTTCGATCAGCGAGGTATCCCAGACGCTGTGCAGGTTCGTTCGGTCACCGAAGAAGGTGACGCGCACATTGTTTCCGCCCCGGTCGGTGCCGTCGCCGACATGCATCGGCTGGTGAAGATCACCGACCAGGTGCACCACGAAGGCCAGCGCAATGCGCTTTTCGGCTTGTGAGGCTGCAGAATCGCGCAGGACCACGGTGAAACGCTCCAACGCGCTATAGGCGTTACCCTCGGGCGGTGCGCCGCCGTCAGCGTAGCTTTCGCCGTCGGGGATGGTGACGTAGTGCCACGGCGTTGCTTCCTTCTGCCAGAAGGGCGCCGGGTTGGAGCGCTCTTCGTCCGCGAAGGTTGACAGCGTAGCTAGATCCTCGTCTCCGATAATCTGCTCGATCGCAGCCCGGGATCGGCCATCGATATTGTCCTGCGCAATCTGACCGATGATTCGATGGCCGTTCTGACCCCATGCAAGGGCAGCAGATGGCGTGGACATGACGAGGGCGGCGACAACGAGGGGAAGTTTCATTCGCCCTCAATATAGCCGCTCCCATCTCGTGTCATGTGCCAGAAGGTTACAAAGCCCCCGCAGGTACAACCGCGATGGTGCTTTCAGTCACCTCGGCAACCTCCATCGGAGTTGCCGCTGCCGGTGCCTCCCCCCAAGGCGAGTATCGCCAAAAGTGAAGGCTAGCATGTAAGCGGAGTCTCTTCAGTACGTTGTCGGCCTAAAGTAATTTGCGTTGAGCGATCGTTCGCATCGGAGCATAATTGAGAGCGAGGGGGAGCAAATTAAATGGGCAAGCCGATCCTTTTATCGAAGCGGCAGATACGCGATCGTGCGGTCGGCCATTTAGCCGACCGACGCTTGCGCAACGACGCCTTCCCGGACGTCACATTCGGCGATCACTCCTGGGATATCCTGCTCATTCTCATTCTTTTCATCGCCGAACTCGATGAGCGCGCAATGATCATCGCCGATCTATATCGGGAGAGCTCCGCGCTTGAAACCACGCTTCTGCGGCACATCTCCGCACTGGAAGCGAAGGGCATGGTCGGCAAGCGACGCGACAAGGCCGATGCGCGGTTTAGGTACATCCGTCTCACCGACAAAGGCAGCGCGGCAATGGACCGCTGGGTGCATGCTGAGTTCGACGACTAGTGTCGATGATCGGCGGATGCTCTCCGCCGTCACGCACGACTACCTTCCTTTCGTATCAGCTGAGGATCTTCCGGCCGCCATCGGCAAGTTCCAGCTCGGGAAAGTGGTCGACGAACCGCTGCGCCGTAACCGGATCGCGAAAATAGAACGCCGTGGCATCCGATCCGATCGCAGTGGTACTGTGGACCGCGCAGTCGTTCTCTCCGACCTCATTTCGCAGCCAGATCAGGATCTGATCGAACGCCTGTCCGAAGCCACGCGCGGGCGTCCTGATCTTCACCCGCACCGGAAAAAGGGCGTCGTCTCGCTTCGCTGTTGGCATGGTGCGCCGGGCCACGTTCGCGTCTCCTTGATTCGTAGCGGCATATAGAACGAAGCAGGAACATGATCGAGGGTGTTGGCAAGCTGATCGATAGCGATCATGCTGCGCGGCATGTGCAACCTGTACCGAATGACCGCCACCGTCGCCGAGATTGCGAAGCTGTTCGGCCCCTTCGACGGCGATCGTACGAATCTGCCGAGCTTCGAGACGATCTATCCCAATCGTGACGCGCCAATCTTGCGCAACGTCGACGGGAAGCTGACGCTCGAGACGATGACGTGGGGTGTCCCACCCCCGACGAAGGGCAGCCGACCGGTGACGAACGTGCGCAATCTCAAAAGCCCATTCTGGCGCTCGATGCTGAACACCCCTGGGAGGCGATGCCTCGTCCCGGTTACGTCATTTTGCGAATGGGAAGGCGAGAAGGGCTCCAAGCGGAAGGTGTGGTTCGGTAGGACTGACACGCCGCTGTTCTCGTTCGCGGGAATCTGGCGCCCTACCGACGAAGGGCCGCGGATGGCGTTCCTTACGACCGAAGCGAACGAGACGGTCGGAGCAGTGCATCCGAAAGCAATGCCCGTGCTGCTGAAGCAGGAGGATCACGAGACCTGGCTGATCGCCGACTATGAAGAGGCGACCGCACTGGCTCGGCCGTTTGACGACGCTCTGGTGGAGGTAGTTCAGGGGGAGGACGTCGCTTAATCTTTGCTCTAGCCGAACTTATCACGCGTGGTCATTGTTCAACAAAGCTTGAGCTACCTGAGCCAGATGCAAAATGTTCTGCCTATGCTGAACCTGTCAAAAGAGATTGTAGCTAACGCGTTCCAAGGCATTTACTAGGTACTCTAGCCACCTTGAGGCATCTAAGTAACTTTCGTCAAGAGAAGGGGAATTGAAGGGCGCTTTACTAGTTTTCCTCGCGACAATAATACTTATGAGTGACTGTCAGTTCGGTATAGTGCTGTGTTAGAGATTTAAAAATTTCTTGTTGCCAAACTTCGAGCGATAGAAAACCATAATTCTGGACCGCACGTTCTGGACCGCACGTTCTGGACCGCACGTTCTGGACCGCACGTTCTGGACCGCACGTTCTGGACCGCACGTTCTGGACCGCACGTTCTGGACCGCACGTTCTGGACCGCACGTTCTGGACCGCACGTTCTGGACCGCACGTTCTGGACCGCACGTTCTGGACCGCACGTTCTGGACCGCACGTTCTGGACCGCACGTTCTGGACCGCACGTTCTGGACCGCACGTTCTGGACCGCACGTTCTGGACCGCACGTTCTGGACCGCACGTTCTGGACCGCACGTTCTGGACCGCACGTTCTGGACCGCACGTTCTGGACCGCACGTTCTGGACCGCACGTTCTGGACCGCACGTTCTGGACCGCACGTTCTGGACCGCACGTTCTGGACCGCACGTTCTGGACCGCACGTTCTGGACCGCACGTTCTGGACCGCACGTTCTGGACCGCACGTTCTGGACTGCAAGATTATTTGTCCCTCGCCAGGACACTATTTCGTTATACTTGGCAAAGCGGTGCTGATAACCTATTTACTGCGCGTATGGCACTTAGCACTAAATCTTTCGACGACGCAGCTAACTATGTGATGGATCTATTCCACCGCTACGGCTACGACCGCTGCACGATCAGTCTAATTGTGACGGAAACGCCTTTGTGCCGGTCATCCTTTTATTCTCACTTCAAGGATAAGTCCGACGCTTTCAGAACGGCTGGAATTCGATTTGCTATCAAGCTGATGTCCAACACAGTTCGTCAATTTCCGAATTAAATCTCAGAATTTGCGCAGATAGAGAAAGTATATGAAGGGGCTATCGATCTCTTTCTTCAGAATGACCCTCCTGGCTGTTTGATATTTAGCCGGGTGGGGCCTTCGTCAGATTCGGTAGCGATTAATCATCTGAAAGACTTGAAGGCGCTCGTTTCATTTTTTTTGAAAGAGGGCCTAGAAGAGGTCGCGCCAGCCCCTCTCTGTGAATCTGCGGCCAAGCTCATGATTCTGCACTTCGGCGCGCTGGCGTGTTGGGCAGAAGACGGGCAAGACCGATCGTTCTTGTTGCAACAAGCCGCGAGATTCGCTGATGATGTCGGTGCAATCATTGGCTTGTCGCGCGGAAAGCCCGTGCTTGATTCCCGCAAACTTGCCGAAAAACTGATCTATCAGCCAAAACCTTACATTCGTACTAGAGATCTGAGTTAGAGGCCGATTTATACGGTATATGGCTATCAATATATCGTGATCCCGCCCGAGGAATCAGGCGGTCAGCCCCGCACCGAGTTTCGGCCTCCGAGTATCATCTAATTCACGACCAAGCCGCGGGAAGAAGCAGCGCGTCGTTTCCCGCGGCTTGATCCATCATCATATGGCGCCGTCTCGATCCGCAAACGCCAGCTGCATCAGGTGTTCGCTGAGTGCCCGCCCGCCGTCGGTTGCGGCCATCTCGCCCCACGCGTCCCAGCGGTCGACCCGCTCGTGCAGCCACAGGTAGAACCGGTCGCGTGCGTGATCGTAGGGGAATGTCATCGACCAGATCGTACGGCGCAGCGGGATGGCTGGACCAAAGCCCTCGCCGACCAGCACGATGGCTGGCAGATCGGCGATGGTCTTGCGTGCGAACCGGCAGACGAGCTGGTCGGCGAACGCCTCCTGCTCGGCAAGCAGCTCTTTCAGGCGGGTACGGGTGTTGCCGCGGTCCAGACCACGCCGTGCGTACACCCAGCGCAGACCGATCGGGATCGGGGCATGCTCCGGTGACCGGGTGGAGGCCAGCATGAGCAGCACCGCCTGGCCTTCGGCGGTCAGCGGCCCGTGCGGGCGGCCCCGCCTCTCATAGACGATCAGCCGCTGCGTGATCAGCCATTGGCCATAATGCCGGCCGACGTTCCAATCGTTGTCGAACAGGTCGTGGACATATTCCTCGATCCCCAAGGTCCGGCGGTCAATGACCGCCAGCATGGTGAGGAGGAACTCCAGCGCCTCTTCCTGCTCCGGTGCGCTCAGCGGCGCCATACCGAGGCGATAGAGCCAGAAGTAATCGCGCACCGAGCGCCAACGCTCGCCTGCCTCGTCCACGATGCGCTCATCGCCCTGGTTGTCGTGCATCAGCCAGTAGCCCCAGGGCAGGTTGGGGTTGCGGACCCGTTCGTAATCCGGTGCTTCGTCGAACATGCTCATCACTCGGTCCCTCCGATCGGAGGAATGCTCTGCTGAAGGTGAGCCGGGATCGGCACCTCCACGCCGGTCTCGATGCGATGCAGCTGCGCGGCCAGCTTGATGCATTCGCGGTACACATAGGCCTGGTCGCGATAGACCTTGCCGTCGTGGATCCGCTGCCCCTCGGGGACGCGCTCGTTCGGCACGAAGTCGTAAGCCTGGTTCGTATCGAACCCGAACCACCATAGGTCGCCGTCATGTGCGAACCGGTCCGGCATGTCGGTATGGGGCCGCTTCAGCGGCTCTACATGGCATACTGAGATCGCTTCGGGCATCGTCTGGTTGCAGGCTTCTGCGTAGTTCAGACCGCCATGCGAGACCACACGCAGCTCGGATGGAATGGCATCATGATTATAGCCATAAAGCGGATGACCGGGCTCTACGGCAGCATAGCCGCTCAGCGTTCCATTCATCTGGCGCAGGATGATGCAGGGTGTTCCGGTGCGCTCGTCGATCCAGGCGATCTTGTCGGCCTCGTCTTCCCATGGTCCCTCACCATGCGGATGCCGGGCGGGGATCTTGAACAGCTGCGTTGCCGCAATGGCAGTGTTCGCGATGGCGTAGCTGTCAAGGCCGACGCTCGTGGCGAGCGCATGGGATGGTGTTTTGTTCTTCGGCATTGGGTATATCCTTTAGGCATAAAAATAGCCGCATCCGTCTGCATGACGGGCGGCTGGTGGTTGCTCGGTCTGGCGAGCGATTGGGTGTGCGCGTGATGGTTTACCGGACGCGCTCCGGCATGCTGTGGTGGCTACATCGGCATTTCCTCCTTCTTGTTGTAGTTGATCGTCAGCGCAGCGATCAGTTGAGCGCGGCTTCAGCCAGCGATACCGTTTGGCCTCGCACCTTCGTCGCCTGTCCGGAAGCCCAGGGCACGAGATCGCGGTTCACGAACTTGCTGTACGGGATCGTCTCGGATGCAGCTTCAGCCACGGCCGTCACGCTTCTGGTGCGGTCGCAGCTGATCAGTTCGCGAGCAGCAAGGTGCCGCATCGCGATGATCGTGGTGGTCAGCACGTCGGCTGACACCTGTTCGCGTACCTTGCCCCATTCGCCTTGCTCCGCCAGCAGGCCGATCTGCTTCGACGGGATCGGCTTGCAAGGGATCGAGCTGGCTGCGGCATATTCTGACAGATGAACCGGTGTCGCCTGAACGCAGACATCCCGGCACAGATCGAGCCGCTGGGGTGCGTGCGGAGAGCTGGGCCTAAGCTGCATGGGCAGAACCAGGTCAAGAACCGCAGCCCGGTGCCGCAGGACCGCCAGATCGCGCGCTTCTCCGCCCCAGGTGACAAGGATCGATGCCGGGCTTCGATGCAGCGCCTCGAACAGGTTTTCGAGCAGATCCCGTTCGCTCACGGTCTCCAGCGATAGAACCGTGGGGCCAGTGATCTCCGGTACGTCGCTCGTGGCCGAGAACCGGGCCGTCAGCCAGCACGCCGCGGCCACCTGGTGGAACGGCCAGCGGATGTCATCGCAGGCCGTGGTGCCTTCACAGATCTTGTAGCCCGCATGGGCATCGCGGTCCCAGAGAAACTCCAGGTCGAGCACGAAGATCGAGCTGGTCTTGGGCTCGGCCTTTTCGCCATTCTGGCCTTCGAACTGGCGGGCTTCCTTCTCCAACATTTGCTCGAGCATATTGAGGGCGTTGGTCATGTAAAATCTCCTAGAAAGCACAAAGCCCGCTCGGGGCGGGCCATGTGCTGCATTTGTTGATGGGTTTTCGGGCAATCAGCGATGGCGTTCGCTGGCTGTTACGGTGCGTGTTGCAAGAGCTGGCAGGCCGTTGCGGAAAGCCCAGGCTTCTTCGAACGGCACATCGGCTTCGGGCAGCTCTTTTTGCCAGAACCTCCTGGCGGGGTTCCAGCTGTAGCCGCGCGCTTTCAGCACATCTTTCTTGTCATACGGAGCGCCTCGCGCTTCGATCATGACGCTCAGCCTGTCGGACGCTTCGATCAGCCGCGCGAGATGCGTTCGCACGCGATCGCCGTTCGGATCGGTCTGGCGCTGCTGCAGAAGCCAGAACAGCGACCATACATCGTCGCCTGCCCGATGCGCTTTGCTGAACGATCCCGCCTGCATCAGCAGGTGCTGCTGCGCACGCCCATCGAAGCCCAAGGCCAGCCAGTCGATCTCGCTGCCGGAGCAGGCCCAGGGCTTGCCCGCAATCTGCGGATAGCGGCGTTCGATAAACACAGCATCGAACGGCGCGTTGTGCGCCACGATGAGGTCGGCCCGTGCGAGCATTTTCCATGCAAACTCGTCGTCGATCATTTGGCCCAGAAGATCCTCGTCCTCCAGCCCCGTGATCATGCTGATCCGATGGTTAAGAACGGCCTTCGGATCCTGCAGCCAGCTGATCGGTCCGAGATGCCCCAGCACGCTCCCATTATCGCCGACGAACAGCAGCATAATCGCGAGCTCGATGATGCTGTCCTCGTCAGCATCGAGACCCGTCGTCTCGGTATCAACGATCGCGATACAGCGGCCGTCCGGAGGCGCGCCGTCCTCCGGCATATTGGTAAAGCGATCAGGGACCGCGCGCAGCACGCGGTAGCGCTCATTGCGCTCCAGCTGCCTGGCCAGCTGCTCGCTGGCCTCGTTTGAATAATCTTCGTTCATGGATTGCCTTTCGGTTCGTGTTCGAACCGGCGAGGCAGGAGCCGAGCATCCAAGCTCTTTTCCTTTCACCTTGCCGGTTCGCTTCCGGCAATTTCTTCACTCCTGAATCTACTGATAAAGCGGCCGCTGGGCGGCTCGCTTTTCCTTCTCGAGAAGAAGGTTTGGCGAACTAGCGAGCGCTCCCAGGTTGGTTGCCGGGGCACATTAGATCTCCAATCCGCCTATGCTTAATCCAGGTCGGCCTCTCAGCACCAACGAGCGCACTTGTAGCGGTTCTGCCGGCATTCTCGGCGGAGTCCATGGAACTCGAGAATCGACATCAATGCCCCGTTTCCTGAGCTGCTCGATCCTTGTTGGCAGTCGCTTGTCATTCCTGATCTGCCAGTCGACCCGGTGAATCAATTCCAGAAGCTTGTTGGTTCCAGCGTAGCGTTCGGCGACCTCCTTGGTTTTTTCGCTGACATTAACCTCTTTCAGAAGGTCGCTATCGAACTCTTCAAGCGCCCATGTCCTCGCGTGAATGCGCGCGTCGGACTCGTACAAGTCCCATGCTTTTTCAAAATGGATATACTGCGCACGGAGAGGTTGCTGACAGCTCGAAGATTTGACGTCGTCATAGGTTAATCCCCAACGCTCGATATTCTGGGTCACTGGCAAAACGACGTTCCGATCATCCATTTCGAGTTCGCAGCGATATTCGCCCATACGCCAAACGAAGCGTTCGATGCGGTAACTAAGAGGGAAACTCGTTGGACGCTTTTGCTCAGCGGTAGCCGTCGCCTTCGATGTCGCGACTTTTCGTTTTGGTACTGGAGCGCGCGTCCTCATCGGAGGGGCGGCTGAAGCGGCACGATTTGCAGTTTTGGCTTGTTTGACCGTAGAGCGTTGCGGACTTTCTACGCTATCGATTTTGACGAAACCGGGCGCATTGTGTCCGCTGAGCGGCTTATCCTCAGATATAGCGAGAGGAGATTGATCAGGGAGCGCCTCGACCGCTGACCTTTGTCTATCCTTCCTGTTTGCGTTTTCGATTCTCGAGGAAAAATTCGCGCGCGAGACTGGCCTGTCATGAGACTTCGGCGCGTCTTCGCCGAAGCGTTTGATATTTTCTGGCTGCAGTCTGGGCGCAACAAGGTTTTCGGGCGGAGATTGCTTGCCCAGTGACTGCTCAATAGCCCTTGAATTGGCCTCGCATTGATCTGCCTCTGCTCGCCATTGCAAAAGCAGTGCTTTTTCTTCGGATAGGTAATTGTCGAGGCGCTGAAGATACGCCGACGCTTCTTCAACCAGTGCTTCTGCCTGATTATGCGCCCTCAGATTGGCCGTTTCTTCCTTCGCCTCGTATGCTCGCTGCAGCTTTTCATTACGTTGACGAACCATGAAAGCTCGGGAAGCAGCTCGATAGATTTCTTGTTCAAGGAGAAATATTTGCTTCCTGAGGAGAGCAGACTGAGCGAGTTCGCTGCGGAGGGTCTCAACGCTAACGCTATCTTTGCTGGGTGCGTTCTTCATGCGCGCAGCGCATCCATCGATCCGACCCTCAGCCTGATACATCAGCTGCAGGTGAAGCGCCTCGGCTTCGGCCTGCACGGCCTGCCATTGCTTCTCTTCATTTGCGACGCCGGTCTTGGTTGCCTGTCCTTGCGTTTCTGCGGCGTTCGTTCGAGTGCCGAGATGTTCCTGCGGAACCGCCACGATACCCATGTCCGCAAAAGTACCGGCGTCGACGCTACGCTGAATTCCCGCGCGATCGAGGTGGCCATTAGTGATCTCTGCCAGGCGCACGCGCAGTTTCTTCGGCCAGGTCTGCGTTCGGCTGACTTCGGCGACTTTTTTCTGTCGCAGCGGAGATACGTTACGGTTGCTACGGCCAGGTACAGGCAGCGTAACGGCAAAATCCCACATGCCAGGGCTTAACTGCGCGGTGTCGTAGCCTTTTTCTGCCAAGCCTTCGATGTCGCTACGTTCTATCTTTCGGCACGGTCGATCATAATAGGCAATGTGTGCATGCCAGTTTGCATCATGGTTATGATGGTCCGGCGCATGCATCACCGCCACGAATGGAATTTTGCGGCTTTCCATTTCGCCACAGAATTCGCGGAGAAGCTCGAAGTTTTGCTGCGGCGACAGTTCCTCTGGAAGTTCGAACTCAATGCGATACTGAACCCGGCCGCCCCGGCCATCGGCAAATGTTGCTAAGGGCGGTGATTTTTCATCGGTCCTCGCCCCATGTCTAGGTTCGGACCAGCCTTCTTGTTTGCGCAAGAAGGCACGCACGGTCTTGCCGTTTCCGATCTTGAAAGCCTTCCCGTCATTGGCGGTAGGCCCGTCGAGCTTGGTGCGTAGCTCTGTAGGGCAGGCTGGACTGATAGCAACTTTCTGCCAGAACTCTGGATTTTGACAGGGATGTACCGTCATCATATCCGGGCCTGGCCTGCGTTCGTGAGCTTCGACCAGAGACCAGAAATGTGCTCGCTCATCGTCATCCGGATCGATGTTGGTAATGAGTGCTCGCTGACCGTCAGGTTGCATTGCCAAGGCAGAGGGGCGGGCGAGATATTCGTCTTGAGCCGCGGTTACGCATCGCGCCTTATCATCTTCGCTATCAAGGAGATTAACGTCCTTCGAACGATCCTTGCTCTCGAGATCGGCCACAGCGCATTCACGTTCTATATATCGACTGTGTCCCCTCGCTGCCCCTGGCAGGTTGCGCACATTATCGCGCCGGACCTCAAACAGGACCTTGGCAATGCCTTTGTGAGCGAAATGAAATGATGTGGCTCCCGACGATGACATCAGGCGTCGACGCCGCGTCGCCGGAATATTGAACTGAGGCGTCCGTGCCGGCTTCTTTCCAAGGGTATCGAAAAGCAACGGGCGAGACTTTCTCCCATGTGAAATGGACGAGCCATCGACCTCGGTCAAAATACCTTCGCGGATCAAATTGAACTTGATACGGGCCGCTTCATATTCGGCCTGGATTTCCATCTGGCGATTGGTAGGCATCTTCATCTCCTACCGCGAATATAGCGCCGATTGCTATGGCCCTCAAAGTAGAAAGTTAAAGGAATTGGGTTAGGTCAAAGTCCATCCTAAATATACTGCTGGCGAACAAGGAGCTATCAGTGCGTGAACTATGCGTGAGCATTGTTCGTACGATGTCGATCTTCTGATACCAAAAATTAATCTAATTCAAAAGCAAGCTAATGTGGCCACGCCACATTAGCGGTATTGCGCCTAAAAACATTGTTAGAACAGTTAAATAGGTAAATGCATACATTAGACTGGATTGTGTCTACCCATTGTCAAAGCTACCGGATGAATATTTATGGGACACTCTTCGGTAACGTAAGCGCTAGTAGGTGAACACGATGCGCCCAGTGGTTGAACACCGGGCGCATGGTGACATCTCCTGTTTGCAGACTGTTCATGCTTTGTCGGAGCGCTGCGCCAACGCTGCTGCAGCTTTCAGGAGACCGGCCTCATCCCAGCCAAATCGATCGATATGATCTAGGATAACGCTCTTGGATTGAATTTTGCGAAGGGCTTTGTCGGTGCAGCGCTCGAGCGTGTTTACTCCGAAGCGCAGTTTCGGTTGAGCTGGGATTTTGGCGAGCATGGGAACTGCATCAGCAAACAGGTTGTACTTACTGGCAGCGTCGGCGAAGTCGTGCATCCACTGACCGATATAATTGCTAGCAAGGACGCGGTTCGGATGAGGATTGCTGACAAGGTCGAAGAACGACCTGCGACCATTTTCATTCAGATGCTGAATAAAACCAGGCTGGAGGTATCCGAGATCGATAACCGACTTGCTTGGATCGAGCGGATCGAACGCACCCGATCCGTCGCTATTCGATCGGATGTAGATCTTTTCCGTTCCTGGAAGATGGGGCTCCAGATCCTGCAGCGTCGCCGCGGCCCGTGGCTTGTTCGGCGTATAGGGCAGAAGCACAACGGTCCTGTAACCTACCGCTTCGAGCATAGAAGCGAGCTCGGGAAGGAGCTCCGTTATCTCGCGCTCTGATGCCCACATATTCGCGCCGCAATCGAGAACAATTTGCTTACCCTCATAAGCGGAAGCGATCGTGGACGCGATGCTCCTTCTGCTCCCCCACGTTATCCCGTCAGTGCGACTATCGAGATGTATCGCTGTGCTGTTGCCTGGATCTGCATCCATCGTAGCCACGTCGTAGCCCATCATCAGAAACAGGCTTTTGCACAGGTCTGCGATCAGGGATTTGGCCTGCCCGCCGGCGTTGGTGGTCACGATGATGAAAATCAGCGATTTGATAAAGCTGTCCATCTCTAGTTCCACCGTGACGAATGTTCGTTGTCGGTAAATTTGGACGGGCCAGAGGAATGCTCGGTAGCATTGCCAGCGTCTGTAGCGCGCTTGGAGTCCCTGATCGCTTCGATCTCGCTTTCCAGTGCCTTCAGGGCGTAGCGGAAGCTGCTCAGCCCCGCGCCAACTTCGACTCCGTCCGAACGGAGGGTGCGATAAATCGCCGAGATGGATGCCCCTTCATCGATAGCGTCCACGATATCTGCAAGCTGCGCTTGAACTGCTTTACGTACGTGCTTGCGGGGGCCTGTGTCGTCAGTAGCTCTTTTCGAAAAACTCATCGTCTTCGTCCTTGTCCTTGTGCCGCACTTGGAAGTGCGAATGAGGCGAGATTGCCTGCAGAAGTGTTTTAGGACGGAAAAAGAAGAGGCCCAAATGAACCGGCGAGAAAAAATGGTATAAAAACCGGGAAGTGCCGTTCCGTGGCGCTGAACACAGCGCAAATCCTCGACATTTCCCAACTGGGAAATGTACAAAAAAACTTCCATTTCCAAAATAAACTAGAGGCTGAGGCAGCCAAACGTTGGTATTATGACCAAGCAAAGAGTGAGCATAGTGTAGGCACTAAACGCACAGGCTTAACCTTCGGACCTGACTTCGCTAGGCGATGGTCTCAGTTATCCACCGTTAGGCCCCTAGCATGCCTCACAGTGTCAGCAGTTGAAACAGTTGCGTCACAGATGTCTTATGGTGGCTTTTCACTTAGCGGGGTACGAACGTTGGGCTCGAGAGTTCGACACTCAGTTCAGGGATGCCAGACTTCGGTGGGACGACCTTTTTGATGATTTGGTTGATCGCAAAGCTTTTTCGAGATTTGTTCCAATATCCTTTTGTTAGCGGCTTTTGAACGACGGGGGAGCGGGTCCCTACCGGAGGACCGATATCTCTTTTGCGAAGCCCTTCCCAAAGGAATGCTGGTGATTATGCGGCGATGGTCTATTTTACCCTGCGGAGTATGCCAAATATGAAAATGCTTGGCATATGTCGGATCGATACCCTTGACCAAGTAAGCTGCGACACCCGCGGGGCTATCAACCTTCAATAGATGAATATTCGAAGGGCTAAAGCTCCCAAAACTCTTCCTGAACTGAGACCGGAGGTGAAATGCGAACTTCTCCTGATGCTCGGTTGGCCACCGAATAAACCAATGTACGTGGTAAGGTCCCCAAGATCGTGTGAAGCGCTGCGATTTGATCATTGGATTCTCAAAAACCGCAATCGAATCGAACGGTCCCTTCGCCTTGCCGTTCTTCACTAACGTGTTCCAGCGAGCACGAGCGTTTCCCCAAAAATGCTTACGGAATATCTCGTATGGCGTTTTACCAGAAACTGGTTGCTTCTGTAGGTCGACCGTAACCATTAGATTCAGGAAGCGTCGTTGCGCTCTAGCGTATCGCTCTGCATGCAGAACAGCCCGTGCGCTTTCTGGACGAATGTGGTTGCCTTTTGGCTGTCTTCCGACGAACGGTTGCTGAGCGCCTGCGTGCATAGAGGGGCGTATAGCCGTTGCGCTTGAATATAACGTTAATTCAATCGCTTGCGCAATAACCCGCACCACTGCGCCCCCGTTATACATTTCCCTTCGGGAAGGTTGATGGAGTTTCTGTCGACCTCAACGCTTTAACGCCTGGAATGTTTGGACGTAGGTGCGCAAATGCGCACCTGGTTGCGCAAATGCGCACTTACGTCTGTTGTAAGAACATTCGGGACATCTCGCGGCGTAGATTAACTGCTCGCCGCCAGTTCGGCTGTAGCCGTCTGAGCTATTTAATGGCGTGGAAAGGCACGACGCTCGACCACAAAAAACTGCTTTGCCGGCAAGCAGAGTATGGGTCGATAGGAGACCGTCCGCTTAAGTCCACCTGAGCGCGAAGACCTGTCATTCCGGCAATCAATTTGTCGGATCAGGAATGTTCTTCGAATGATGTCGTGAGCCGGCGGCGGCGGCCTCCCAATTCACTTCGCCGCGACTGCTGTCTGCGCACTGCAGCAGCCTTTGGCGGCCTGGCAAACTTGGTCTCGGTATTTTGTAGTTCGGGATCACAACCTAGAGTGGCGAGATCTTTGAAATCTGATTTGATCAGCGCCACTTCTGACGCAACCAAACCATAAAGTCCGAAAACAACCTTATCTATCTCGTCGATGATGGATTGCCTTTCGCAGGTGTCGACGACGGCTGGTGCGTCATGGCCGCAGGCATCCTTCAACCACCTTGCGAAGCTCAGGTGACCATCATCTATCTTTACAAGCGAAGCGGCGAGGCGAATGAGCCGCTTCGCTTCGGGCACGCTGGGGTCGAGCCTTGGAAACGGAATGGCATAGAGGTGAAAGAAATTGAGCGTTGTAGAAATCCGTCGCCGAACCAGCCAATTCACGGTGAGGCTATTGGCAATTGCCACCCAAAGGAGATGAAAGCGCGGATCGTTCACGGGCTCGAACCGACAAGTGGGAACCTTGTTGCCGCTCGCAACCCCGCCCGGAAGGACAGCAGCCAGCACAGTGCGCCGGTTCGCGTGGCCGGTTATATCGCAGAAGGCCGCTCTCGGGCTAAGGAACTGTTCGAGCTTGGGGTCGGTGGATCTGACCGGAAGAAGATAATGAGGGCGGATCCGCTTGGCTCCCATCAGAAGACGGCGCCATTGTGCCCTTCGTCCAGCGCCGCCGATATATTCCTTGGCTGCGTAATCGAACTGGTCAACCATCCGGCCTTCAAACAACGGTAGATACAAAAAACCTGAGCTTTGTGTTTGCGGCTTCTGTTCAATGAATTGAGCGCTGGCGTTCGTCATGTCCACCTCGCGATTAAAGCGGATATTCCACTGACCCGGGGACCCGAGCGGCTCAAAGACGCCGTATAGGCGTTTCAGCAGGTCGAATTCCCGCTGATCGCGGACCTCCGGTATTAGCAGATCATCGCCCGCTACGGCGCGCAACTCATCCAATCCAATGTGCACTGGCTCGCCGCGTTTTTGACCGTCGACGAATAGCATGTTGTCGATGCCGCCCACCCCATCCTTCCGGAACACGAAGGAAACGAAGCGGAACATGGAGTGTATTGGGAAGTGTCGCCGGCGATTGGTTCTCTCCGTAAAAAAGGTAAAGTGACCGCAACCGAAATACTTTCTCCGAAGAGATGCCGTGCCCTCCGTATTCCTAAACGAAGCCGGGATAATGAGCGCGACCGTGCCGCCTTCGCGGGTTAGCTGCAGACTCCTGGCCATGAAATATTTGTATAGGTCCGCGTCGCCGCGCCCGGAAATTTCATCGTTGCCAGCGAAGCGGCATTTTAGCCTCTCCGCATAGGCCTTTACCGCCGACGAGTGATCCTCCCATTCGGTCGTGGCGTGCCGGCGTAAATTTCCTTCAGGAAGGGTCTGAACATACCGGCGCAGCTGCGCACCTTGCAACTGACTGGCTGCGCCTACGGAGGCCGTAAGAAAGCGCTTATACTCGGCCTTGATCTTACCCCAAGGCGGATTGCCAATCACTAGGTCAAAGCCCGGTCGATCTCGGCCAAGGATCCCCGGGAAAGTCCTCGCCCAATCGAGTTCTTCTTGGTGAGTTCCGTCAAAATTCGTCCCCGAATCCGAAGAGCTTCCGGCGGGACCGGCGATGGAGTCGCCATGGATAAAATGTCGGCGAAGCATGCCGACCACATCCGCTTCCGCACCGCCAGCGAGCCAGAGGGAAAGCCTGGCAACGTCGACGGCCAAGGCGTCGCGGTCGACCCCGTAAAGGGAGGTGAGGGCGATCTTTCTCCCGTTCGCCTGGTCACCGGGCTCTAGCAACTCAGCCCTAGCGGCGATTCTCTGTGCAGCCTCGATCAGAAATCGTCCACCGCCCATCGCGGGATCCAGCACCGCGAGACCGGAGAGGGACTCAATCGAATGAAAGCCATCGAGCGCGGGCGTCAGAGCCTGGTCGCATAACTCCTCGACGAGGGCCGCCGGAGTATAGAAAACACCCCGGGTATTGCGATCGCGCGTTGCGCGCGAGCCGCTTTGCACGTCCGCATTAGGGATATCGCCGTATAGGCTCTCGAAAGCGTCACCGAACGAGGCCGGCTCTAAGACAGACTCTGCCAGCAATGCGCCGACCTTGGCGCTGAGCTCCTCCTCAAGCAGTTTCCCGGAGGCAATCGCCGCCGCCTCCGGGATGAGTCGACAAAGCGCCGCGCCATCTATCGCCACGACTTGGCTCAAGCCGCGGCTGATGGTTATTCTTGCGGATTTATCGCACATTGCCTTCGCCAGCGCGTAGAACGAGCGAGTGACGCAAAGCCGGAAAAGCTCTGACATTTCTCCGGGTGCGCCGGGCTTTTCTCCAACGGCGAGCCTGAAGTGCTCGACAGCCAGCCAGCGCCAGATCGATCCAAGATCGCAGACCTCACGCGACATTCACGGGGGCTCCATCATATTCGTTTACGAGCGTAAGGAGATGCAGACACTGTTGCGCCAGCGCCAGATCCACAGAATTCAGGTCCGCACTAGTCCGAAGATCGGAAATGGGAATTCCGGCCGCCACGACGAAAGCATCCTCCTTGCCAACTTTCATTCGCCAGGTGGGCGGGGGACCGGCAAGGTCGACGGACGAAGGGTATATGAGGAGAGCCACTCGGCACCCCTGGGCCGCCATAGACGCGAACATCTGATACACGTCGGCGTTGGATGGCCGTCTGGCATCGCCCGTTTCGGCATCGGCGAAACGCTTATATTTGGCATCTACGATGATGGTCGGACGGCCTCCTACATCCACCACATTGTCCGGTGTTGTGAAATAGGCCTTGCGCCCCGGCGTCTCCGGCTGCGCGAATAAAGTCCTTGCCTGACTTCGTGCGGAGGCTTCCAATGATAAGGGCAACAATTTGACCGCCTGCCGCAAGCTACTCTCCACAAATTTCTCGAACAGCTTCTCCATCCCGACGACATAGCCGAAAGCGGTGCTCGCCGCTGGACCGATTCCCCAGTCTCGCCCTTGAAGAACCGCCGAAGCTATCTCCAGCGCTTCTGCGTAGCCAACGAACTGCAGCGGAGGCCGGTCCGGCCAGCGGACCGGCGGTGGGAGCCCCTGCGGCAAGGGGGGGAGCTCGTCCCTTGATCGCTGAAGCGCGGCGCGGACATCCCGGTTTGTTACGAGCCTCAATAGGATGTCCGCCGCGGCGTGGAGTACGCGGTTGTAGGGATTGTCCGCATCCAGCTCGCTTGTCCAAGAGACGATCGTGCCGGGAGAGCAAAGGGCCGCCGTCACCGTCCGGGAAATGTCGATTCGTCCCTTCGCGACGGGTGCCCGATACATAATGTCCCGGTATGTCTCGATGGGTCCGTCGAGCAGGCCCGCGTCCAGCGCTGTCGAGAAGGCTTGGGCGACGTGATCGACGAAGCTTAGCCGGTCGCGATCGGTTCCTCGAAGCTCCTGCAGGTCGAACTTGGCGCCATGAGCGCGAGCCAGCAACATCATGACGTTGTCGTGCCAGCTCCTGTCGTCTCCGAACTTTGGAAGGATCTCGACCCGCACTCCGAAAAGGCGGAGCGAACCGACAATTCCAGTGATTTGAAGGACCAGCGTGCTGCCCTCGTAGACCAGGCTGAGCGGCCCGGCGCGCAGATTGAGAGCATTCTTCAGTTTCTGACTCTTGCTGGCAGCCTCCGCCATTGCAGTCGACTGCGAAACTCCGGCAGGCAGGATGTCGAACAGCCTGACCCGCTGCCCCTCGCGAAGGATTACGTCAGTCAATTTGCGATCACGGAGCTGAATTCGAGGCCGGCGCGCCGGTCGGCGCATTCGGCGCCGCCGAGGTCAGCCGCTCCAAAAAGGCCAACGTCTGCTCCGGTGAGAGCAGCTTGCGGTTGACGAATGGCCGAGCGCCTGCGCTTTCGTAGTTGGACGGGGGGTCCGAAAGGCGGATCGGTCCGTCTTCCCCGATCAGGGCCGCGAGCTGCTCGACGCGTCCGTGGAAGACGTCTTCTAGATGCGGCTGAAGCTTCTCTTCCCAGATTCCGACCAAGACCGAGCGAGCGTCAGCTTGGTTGGTCGCCTTGAGCAAGTCGGCGAGATACCACTGCCCAAGCCGATAGTCCGGCCCACGAAAGGCCGAGATGCCCTCGTTGAGATGAGAAAGCAGGTCTGTGGCGAGGGTCCGGAGCCTAACTACCTCCGCTACGTCCTCTGCGCTGCCCGTCGGAGGCCGCCGTGCGAATTCTGCCTGGAGCGCCTCCAAGTCAGGATCGAGGTTCACGATCCGGAACCGACGTCGAAGGGCCGCATCGAGGGGGGCGACGGAACGGTCCACCGAGTTCATGCTGGCCAACAGGTAAATGTTAGCGGGCAGAACAAATCGCTTTAGGACGGGCAGGTCTTGTCCATCGACACTGACCACGGTGTCGGCATCGACATAGGGAAGACTGATTGGAACAGTCGTCTCTGTCTCATTTCCATCGCCGCCCAGGCGCTTGTCCGGTTCCAGCAGCGTAATGAACTCGCCGAAGATGCGCGACACGTTGCCGCGATTGATCTCGTCGATCAGAAGGACGGCGGGCCGGCCGGTCGCGCGCGCCACTTCGGCAAGCTCGAGCAAAATCCCCGGAAATGCCTTGAGACTCAGCGCCTGCACCGAGGACGGATCGGGTCTCAGGCCGATGATGAAGTCCTCGTAACCGTAGGTCTGATGGAAAGTTACCCAGCGCACGATAGGGTCCAGCGCCGCACCACCTCCTTTGAGCGGTTGGGCTTCATCGGCGGTGTCTATCTGCACCGGATCACGCCCGAACGCCTTTGCGGTTTCCCACATCAAGTGACTCTTGCCCGTCCCCGGCGGCCCGTAAAGGAGGACGTTGTGACTGGCGAGAAGCTTGTCCGAGATGCGGACAGCCTCTTCCGCGTGCTGAGTGACAGCCATGAACTCAACCCCCATATTCTTCTGAGAACGTAATGCCTTCCGGATTTGCTCTGGTAGGGCAGCCACAGCCGCCGCATCCAACCACCGCGCGTGAAAACGTCCGAGCACATCCCGAGCAATAATCACAAAGTTTTCGGTCGACCGGTTTGGACTGCTGCGGCTTAGGCGCCAGAGCGGATAGGCCGTGTCAGGCCGCTGCGATGGGATGTTCCAGTCTTTTCGCTGTGATCGCGGCCCCATAAAACGTACGCGAAGCTCCGCCTGGGGAACCGGACTTGCCCCATCGAAGGCCGCAATAGGTACTTTTAAATCGTACCCGCCCAAATTGGTTGGGTTGAGCTGGGGGACCCCATCGAAAAAAGTCGCCACATCATCGTCGCGTCCGAGGCGAATATCATATTGCCCCGCCGACACCCCGTCTAAACTATCATAGTTAGCCTGTTGAAGACGTCGCCAAAGAATAGCATCGATAGCTACAAGGGCCATTGTTACGCGCTCGCTTTAACGTGGTAGAGGCGCTCCGCAACTTGGCGGCCTTTATGCGGCAGGTTACTGCTCTTGTAGCGGCGCAATGCGAATTCGTTCACAGTAACTTTGCCGCGCTCGCTAAGGATTTTGACGATCTCGTCGTGATGTATCTGTCCGTCTTCATTGTAGCTTAGGAAGAAGTCCGAGCCCTCTTTCAAGTTGAGGACCAGGTCGCGAAGCGCACCAGGCGCTTTGCGCCGATAACAGAAATCCGAAGCCGCGTGCTCCCATGGCCTGAGTCCCGTGGAACCGGTCACCTTCGGCTCATCTCCGGCAACCAGGGTCTCAAGAAGATGGTAGTAGGCCGCGTATTGACGCTTAGTATATGGCGGATCAGCGTAAATGACCTCGGCTTCGACCTTTTGCACAAGGTCAAGCGCATCCTGACGAAAGACTTCGCCCCTCGGGCCGCTGAACGAGAGTCTGCTCTCTGTCACCACGACGGACTGCAGGGCTCGGGTTTTCCAGTCCTTAAGATAACAGCCGTAAGTCCCGGCAATATTGCTAACTCGGTTCGCGGCCTTGACGAGATCGACAAGAAGAAGTGCGTGCTCTGCCGTCGTGATATCGGGACGCCACTGCGCAATCTGATGGCGCATCGCATCCAGCCTACCGCTATTTTCCTCGGTAAAGTACATTCTCGCTTCGTTGGCCCCATGGCGAAGGGAGGCTGGCGAATAGGTTCTAAACATGAATCCTTCGACCGGAGAAAGGCCATTGAGAATCCTAAGCAGTTCCGCGTAGCGGCATTTCGGAGGAGCTACCAGCACACCCGCCTGAGCAAGCCCGACAAAGCTCGGCGGAATTTCTGTCAGCAAGGCCGCTTCTGCGAACGTCGAGCAGAGCAGCAAGCTATCGTTGGCGGTCACCCGGAAGCCGCGAGCGCGCATGAACTGGCTAACGGACGCAGTGCCGCAAAATAAGTCTGCAAACCCCTTTGGCTTTTCACGAAGGTGTCCGCGCATGCACTCCCACATACGATCTACAAGCTGCGCTTTGTTGCCGATATACTCGATCGCCATGATGCCCCATCAATCTGTGCCGACCGGGTTAGCCGACGGGGAGTTCGAATCCAAATAGCATGCTGATTTTTCTGCAGGTAGCGCAAGCTCCCGATTGCCAATTAATCCAAACAGCCCCATCTAAGCCGGCGATACGAAGACTGCTCTCGGGAAGGCTTTGATGGGTTTGGAATGACCGAAATTGGGGTGCAAAGCTACCTTCTCATGGTACTCAACTGTCGCACGTAAATCACTCGCTCAGGACATTGAGTTCGATTTTAACAAAAACGGGGTATCCCTGGGGGTATCTGACGACGAGTGGATAGCAGAAAAGCAATATTCCGAACGACCTGGGGGCTTGGAGCGAATCCCTCCGTGTCCGCCATTTGGCTTTGATCGTATTGATTTCTCCCTAGTTCGCGCACCGGTTCCCCTAACCGTTCCTCAAAAGGCGCGGCGCTTTATGCGAACTCCAGCGGCGAGAGGTGACTACTTGCGTGCACCTCAACAATTCTCAACAGTGGCCGGGCAATCGGTCGTTAAGTCACTGGAGCAATCAGGCCGGTGCAAGCTGAAGACTGAAGCACACTTCGCGCAACAGATCGCGGAATAATGCTGGTTTCCGGAGGTTGCAGCCTTTCGATCAAAAGAATATCTAGCTATTCAAATTGGATTAAGCGTGCTGTTTCTTGGGGGTTTTCAGATAACAGCCGCCATGCTTGCCGGCATTCTGGTGGCCTTAGAAGCGCAAGGATTCGTCGCGCTGTGCATCGGACACCGCTTCCGCCTTTCCATGGCTGGAGATAAGCAAACAGACACCCACATGGTCGCTCGCCATGAAATGAAAGCTGCGTTGCCATTCCGGTTTGCTGGAAAAACCTGGGGAAATTGTTATTTGCGCTTGCGGGGGCGGACCCACGGCCGCGCCGCCGCATCTGCGCGATCGAAGTCCGCCTTCGCTTCCGCGTAACCTTGCAGTAAACCGATCTCGTCTATCCCGCCCAGGAGCATGCGCTTCGATAGGGGGTCGATTTCGAACTGGGCGACATGCCCGTCCAGCTCGATCCGCTGTTCGGGCAGCCTCACGACGATCCGCGAAAGCTCGTCCGCCGAGTCCATGATCCGCTCGACCTCCCGGCTGCTGAGCGCGATGGCGAGCACGCCGTTCTTCAGGCAGTTCGAGTAGAAGATATCGCCGAAGCTGGGCGCGATGACGCAGCGAAAGCCCATGCCCCTGATCGCCTGCGCCGCCGTCTCGCGGCTGCTGCCGCAACCGAAATTGCGCCCGGCGATCAGGATCTGCGCATTTTGCCGATCGGGGTCGGCGAAGGGATCGTCGGCGCGCCTGGTGCCGTCATCGGCAAAGCGCAGCGGTTCGAACGCATAGTCGACGATCGCCTGCGGCCCTTCCAGCACGCGACCGATGGGCGTGATGACGTCGGTGTCGACATTCTCGAGCCGGAGAACCACCGCCAGCGAATCCAGCACAGGTGGGTATGCCTCGTTCATGCCAGCTCTCCCGGCGTGCCGATGCGTCCCAATATCGCGCTGGCTGCCGCGACCGCGGGACCGGTGACGTGCGTTCGGGCGCCCGGCCCCTGCCGCCCGACGAAGTTGCGGTTCGAGGTGGATACGCAGCGCTCTCCTCTGGCGACCTGATCGCCGTTCATCGCCAAGCACATCGAACAGCCCGGCTCGCGCCACTCGAAGCCCGCCTCGCGAAATACGGCATCGAGACCGCGCTCCTGAGCAGCGCGATTTACGGACCGCGATCCCGGAACAACCCACGCCTCGACCCCGTCTGCGACACGCCGCCCGGCGACGACCTGCGCTGCCCGCTCGAGATCGGACAGCCTTCCATTCGCGCAAGAACCGATGAAGACGCGGTCGATCGGGGTCGATGCGATCCTGCTGCCCGCTTCCAGTCCCATATAATCCAGCGCTTGGCGGTGGGCCTTGGCGCCCGCTGCATCGCTTGGCTCCTCGGGAATTGCTCCGGTGACAGGCGCAACCTGATCGAGCGATACGCCCCAGGTGATGTGCGGCACGACGTCGTTTGCATCGAGATGCAGTTCCGCATCGAAGCGAGCGTCGGGATCAGAGGGCAGCGTGCGCCAGTGCGAAAGCGCGGTATCCCAAGCATCGCCTCGCGGCGCGAAAGGACGGCCACGCAGGTAATCGAAGGTCGTCTCGTCGGGCGCGATCAATCCGAAGCGCGCGCCGAATTCGACCGCCAGATTGCACAGCGTCATCCGCGCTTCCATGCCGAGCGCCCGCACCGCCGACCCGGCGAATTCGATCACGTGACCCGCCCCGCCTTCCGCGCTCCAGCGACCGATGATCGCAAGGATCAGATCCTTCGCATCGACATCGTCCGCCAGCGTGCCGTCGATCGTCACGCGCATCGATTTCGGCTTTTCGAGGATCAGCATCTGCGTGGCGAGCACCTGGAGTATCTCGGTCGATCCGATTCCCCATGCGAGCGCACCGAAGGCACCTTGCGTGCAGGTATGGCTGTCGCCGCACACAATCGAGAGCCCGGGCAGCGTCAGCCCCTGTTCCGGGCCGATCACATGCACGATCCCCTGTTCTTCGGAGTCGAGGTCGAACAGCGTGACGCCCATGTCCGCGCACAGGCGCCGCAGCGGTTGCAGCGTCTTGCGGCTCGCCTCGCTGCTGTCGTCCCCGCGCCCGGGCATGGTCCCGACACCATGATCGGGAACGGCAAAGGTCTGTCCGGGCGCGGCGACGGCCATGCCACGCTTCTTCAGCGCATTGAGCGCGCCGGGGCCACTCAAGTCGTGGAGCAGATGCAGGTCGATAGCGATCAGATCGCGGGCGCCTTCGAGTACCTCGACCCGGTGGAGCGCCCAGAGTTTCTCGAACAGGCTCTGGTCCATCGTCATATCTGCATATGCTCCAATACGGCATCGCAGACCTGCGCGGTCGAGGCGATGCCGCCGACATCGGGCGTCAGGACGCGGCCGTCTTCATGCAGACGGTCGATCGCTTTGCGCAGCGAGGCTGCAATCAGCGCACGGTCGCAATAGTCGAGCAGCATCGCAGCGGACAGCAGTGTGGCGACGGGGTTCACGATGCCCTTGCCCGCAATATCGGGGGCGGTGCCGTGCGCGGACTCGAAATAGGCGTAATCCGCGCCGTAACAGCCGCTTGCCGCCAGCCCGAGACCGCCGGTCAATCCCGCCGCCGCGTCGGACAGGATATCGCCGTAGAGATTGGGCAATAACAGCACGTCGAAGCGCTGCGGATCGCGCACGATCCGGTGGGCGCAATCGTCCACGATCAGAACGTCGAAGTCGATATCGGGAAAGTCGTTCGCGACCTCGTTAGCACACTCGATGAACAGGCCATCGGTGCGCGGCTGCATGTTGTATTTCGCACTCGCCGTCACCCGCCCCGCGCCGCCTGCGGCCTTGCGCTGGCGCGCAAGTTCGAAGGCAAAGCGCGCGACGCGGAGCGAGCCTTCGCGGGTGATCGCCTTTACCGAAAATGCCCCCTCGCCCATCGCTTCCGGGCCGATCCCGGCGGTGCGGCTCCTGAGCTTCAGCGGGGCGAGCTGCGGCAGATCGCCTTCGATCAGGACATAGGCATCTTCGAGGTTTTCCCGCACGATCGCGAGATCGATGCCCTCGGGCTTGGCCAGCGGGCTCGGCATGCCCTCGCTCCACCGCGTGGGGCGAACATTGGCAAAGGTCTGCTTGCCCCAGCGTAGATAAAACAGCGCGGCGGAATTGGGCCCACCGGTGGCCCCGAACAGCGTTGCCCGGCTGCTGTCGATCGCCGCTTTCGCTTCGGCAGCCAGCTGCGGCCGGCCGTCCTCTCCGATAGTGGACGTGTTCTCGCACACATGCCAGTCGAGACCGGTATCGAGTGCCTTCAACACGGCAAGAACGTGCATAACCGCTTCGGCAGCGGCGTCTTCCCCCGGGATCACGCAGATCCGATCGCGCGTCATGCCGGAGGGTGTCACTCGGCTTTACCAGCGCCGGAATTACCGACGCGTTTGCGAATCCAGTCGGCGACCACGTCAGGCTGCGTTACCGGTATCATATGCCCCCCATCGATCACCGTAAGATCGGCACCGGGGACGGCTGCCGCGAAGGCTTCCCCCTGCGTTTCCGGGTTGAGCACCGGATCGTCGTGGCCGAACAGGATCGATACTGGCATCGCGAGCGAGGGATAGCGTGATACCATGCCGGGCAAATCTGTCGGCGCGGCATTGAGGTCGGCGCTTGCCGCCTGGAAATTGCCCGGGCGGGCCAGCAAGGCCCCGCCGCCCCGCGTCGCGAAATCGCCGGGCAGCGGTTCGGGGGCGAACGCTGCCTGCGCCCCTTTCTCACCGCGCATCATCATCATCGGGGCTGCCAGGGTCCATGCCACGGCAAAGCGCGCGGCGGGCGAGGCAATGGCCAGCCCGTCGAATGCTGGCGAAACATCGGTCAAGGGGTGGGTGAGCGGTGACACGAGAGCGAGACCACCAACCGCGTCCGGCCGATCGAGCGCGAGAGCGAGCGCAACGGCGCCGCCCAGCGAGTGGCCGACCACCAGTGGCCGGTCGAGACCCAGCGCCTGCAGAGCATCGCCAATATGCGCCGCCTGGCTGCGGATCGTGGCGCTGTCGATCGGGTCGGAATAGCCAGACCCCGGACGGTCGATCAGGATCACGCGGTGATCGCTCGCCAGCTTGTCGAGCAGCGCGTAGGAGAAATTACGCATCTGTCCGGCAAGGCCATGGATCATCACGACCACAGGGCCGGATCCTTCGTCCCGGTAATGCACGCGCTTGCCGTTTACGCGGACGAACTGGCCATCGGCAGGCACCGCCGCTTCCGCCCGCGAACGGGCCAAGGCGGCAAAACCGGCAAGAGCGGCACCTCCCACAAGCCCGGCCAGCAGAGCGCCGCCGCCGATCCGCTTCGCTGAGGTCAACGCCGTTTCCCTATTCTCGGTTGATTCGTCATGCATGCTTTGACTCCGTGTGAGCAGCGCGGTGCCGACCGCAGCGGTCCCGACGGCTGCGGCCAAAGCCATCGGCTTGCGCTTCGACTTGGGCGCAACCGCGTCGTCCAGCGCCTGCCCTGCTTCGATGAAACGCATCGTGCCGTCGGCGACGGGCGACAGCTTGTGCGAAGCGAGATCGAGCGCATAATTCTGGTGCAGTTTCCACGGTGCTTCCGATCCCTGCTTCGGCAGCACATTTGCCGCACGCTGAACGTAGCCGGAGCTGAAGTCCAGCATCGGCTCGGGCTCGATCCCCGAATGCGCGCGGCGCGGCAGGCAGGCCACCTTGTCGTGCGCGTCGAGATAATTGATCAACCGGCAGGCATGGCGCGCTGACAGGTCGCATTTCAGCGTCCAGCTGGCATTCGTATATCCGAAGGCGAGCGCCATATTCGGCACGCCTTCCAGCATCATGCCCTTATAAACCAGCCGGTCGGCAGGATCGACGCGGTCGTCGTCCACGTACAGCTCCACCCCTCCCACCATGGTGAGCGTGAGCCCGGTAGCGGTGACGATGATGTCAGCGGGCAATTCCTTGCCCGAAGTCAATGCGATGCCCTCGGGCGTGAAACGCTCGATCGTATCGGTGACGATTTCGGCATCGCCACTGCGGATGGTGTCGAACAGATCGGCATCGGGCACCAGGCAGATGCGCTGGTCCCACGGATTGTAGGACGGTTCGAAATCGCGTTCCACGGGGTAGCCGTCGGGAAGCTGTGCGCGCACGCCATCGAGGATGGCGGCCTTGACCTTCGCCGGCTTGCGCCGCGCATAGCCATAGGTCGCGATGCCGAGCCCGACGCTCTTCCACTTGGTAATGCCGTCGGCGAGCGGCTTCGGCAGATGTTCGTGCGTCCAGCGGGAGACGGCATCCTGCGACGGGCGTGCGACGATATAGGTCGGCGAGCGCTGCAGCATGGTGACCTTTTCTGCGGTCTGCGCCATCGCGGGCACCAGCGTCACCGCCGTCGCGCCGCTGCCGATCACGACGACGCGCTTGCCCGCATAATTCAGATTTTCGGGCCATTTCTGCGGATGGACGATTTGCCCCCGGAAAGTCGCCGCGTCCTCGAAATGCGGCGTATGGCCGCCCGCATAATCATAATAGCCGCTGCCCATGTAGAGAAATGAGCAGGCGACATGACGCTTCTCGCCATTCTCATCGATCTCCAGCGTCCACTCGGCGTCTTCGGTGGACCAGCGCGCCGCCACCACCTTGCAACCGAAGCGAATATGCCGGTCGATCCCGAATTTTTGCGCGGTGTCGACGATATAGTCGCGGATCGCCTCGCCATCGGCGATGGCCTGATTGCTCGGCCAGGGGTGGAAGGGAAAGCCCAGCGTGTACATGTCCGAATCCGATCGGATGCCTGGATAACGGAAGAGATCCCACGTCCCGCCGATCGCATCGCGCGCTTCGAGGATCGCATAGCTCTTGTTCGGGCATTCGGTGGAAACGCGGTAGCCCGCATCGATGCCCGAAAGCCCCGCGCCGACGATCAGGACATCGAACCGTTCGATTGCGCTGCCGCTATCGGTGGAAGCGGGGGAAGGGGATGTTTCGGTAGCACTGGCCATTTTCGGGTTCCATCGGCAAGAGGAGGCGAGATCGATTCCCATCTGGAAATGGACGTTATCACTTGGCGAAAGCGACGACAAGCGGAACCGGACAGGGCCGGACCTATGGCGGGCAGTCGTCGGGCGAACGACAGGCGGAGCGGCAGGAGCGGCTTATCTGGGCGGCCGTCGATACCTATGGCGAACAGGGTTTTCGCCACACCACGGTGGCGGACGTATGCCGGACGGCCGGCCTGACCCCGCGTTATTTCTACGAATCTTTCGCGAACAGCGAGGCGCTTTTGATCGCGGCCTATGAAGCGGTCACCCAGATCGCTCTCGAGACCGTGCAGGCCGCGGCATCCGAACTGGACGACGCGGAACCCGAAACGCGTCTGGAGGCCATGCTCAGCGCATATTACGCCTTGCTGCGCGAAAAACCCGCAGCCGCTCGCGTGTTCGTGACGGAGATGTCGGGGATCAGCGCCGCCGTCGATACGGCATTCGAACAGGGCCTTGCGAAATTCGCCCGATTGCTTGCGCAAACCCTCGATCCCGAATGGCGCGATACAGAGGCGCGCTCCCTTCGCGAAACAGGCACCATGCACGGACTTCTGGCGATTGCGAGAAGCTGGATCGCCCGTGGATGCAAAGAACCCATTACTGATCTGGTGGCAATCGCGATGCCGTTTTGCCGGCTCCTGATAGCCGAAGACGCCCGATAGGTTGTTCCTGCAGCCCGAAGGACTCCGCTCCCCATCCTAATTCGGTTGTGGCGCGCGCTGAAGCGGCATAGGCAAGTTTGTGGGTGCGGTCTTCGATCCTGAAGCTCGCATGGGGCAGCGGAAGGAACAGCGAGGTGGCAGCACCGCTCAGTCCCGCCGGAGTATGGCAGGCGCTGCGCTGGCCGACCAAATCCGATGCCATCTTCTCCGCCAAGGCGCTGATCGCAACCACGCTGGCGCTGTTCATTGGCTTCAGCCAGAACCTCGCCAATCCCTATTGGTCCGCGCTCACCGTCTATATCGTGATGCTGCAGCCGCAATCGGGTGCGATCCGGACCAAGGCGATCTATCGTGTGGTGGGCACCGTGCTGGGCGGCGCCGCGGTGCTGGCGGCGGTGGCGCTGTTCGCCGATCATGAGGCGATGCTGGTGTTCGTCGCGATTCTGATCGTACTGGCGTCCGTCTATGGCCGGATGATCGACCGGACGCCGCGCGCCTATACCTGGTTCACGATCGGCCTGACCGCCGGCTTCATCGCCTTCAACAATTTGATGCAGCCAAACCAGATTTTCGATCTCACCGCGGCGCGGGTGGCGGAAATCACGCTCGCCGTGCTCGCCGTTGCGGCAGTCGACAGCGTGATTTCCCCCACCCGCATCATGCCGCAGTTCGAAAGCGATATGGAGGACTGGCGCCAGAAGGCGCGCGGCTGGGTGACCGACATTCTGAACCGCGTCGATGGCGGTTCGGACCCCGGGCAAGAGCGGGTCCACGTGCGGGAGCGGCTGCGGGGTCTCGTGGGCGCGGTACAGAATCTCGATCAGCTCGCCATCCAGCTGCCCTATGACATCGTGGACCGGCCGCCGCGCCGCCGCGACGTCAACATTCTGCGCCGCACGATCATGTATCTGATCTCGGACATGGCCTCTCTGGAGGACTGGACCGTGGAATTGCGCGAGGGCGGGGGCCCCGATCCGGCGTTGGCGGTCACCATCGGCGCGGTGGCGCGCTGGTTGAACGAGGAGGATGAGCGGACGCAGGCGGACTGCCTGACCATGATCGACCGGACGGCGGAGCGCTTCGCGCAGCGCACCGACTGGAACGGCCTGGTCCAGATCGGCTATTGCGACCGCCTCGCCCAGTTCGTGCGGCATTGGGGCGATTTTCGAAAGCTCATCGCGGTGATCCGGCAGGATGAGGCGCTTCCCCGGCATCTGCTGGAGGATGCAAAGGCCGCCCGGCCCGTGCGCGCCTATGATTATCTGCTCACGCTGCGGGACATCGCGCCGATGGCGCTCGCTTTGTTCGGGGTCGCGGGCCTTTGGTACTGGACGGCCTTTGCGAGCGGGGGCGGCGCGCTGCTGTTCGCCTTCCTGTCCTGCGTGTTCATCCTGGGCAAACCGCAGCAGATGCGCTCGGTGATCGGGCTGGTGATGTGGTTTTCCTGCGCATTTGCGCTGGTTTTTGCCTATAATTTCGCGGTGCTTCCCACGGTGAGCAGTTTCGTGCCGCTGATGGCGGTGCTGGCGCTTGCCCTCTTCCCGCTCGGCATGGTCTATTCGATGACGATCGCGGGCCTGCTCATCTGCGTGCTGGGGTTTGCATTTCTTGGCCTGCAGAACGCCTATTCTGCAGATTTCGAGCGTTCGCTGCTCAGCCTCGGCGCAGCCGGGGCGGGCGTATCCTTCGCCGCCGCCTCGCTGCATCTCCTCAGCTACAACCGGTCGCGCTTTCTGGCGCGAAGGCAGGTCCGGGCGATCTGGACCGACATCGCCGATCTCGCCACCGCGCGCCGCGTGCCCGACCGCAACCGCTTTCTGCTGCTCACGATCGATCGCCTGGCGCTGGCGCTGCCGGAGATCGACATGCTGGAAGACGGCGAGCCGCTGAAGCATGTCGATGCGATCGACGATCTGCGCGTGGGGCTGAACCTCCTGACGCTACGCAATCAGGATCAGGCGTTCGCGCCCGATTTCGCGGACCGTTTCGGGCGGCTGCGTCAAAGCATCGCCGAGGAATTCCGCCAGCTCAGGATCGGCGACCGGCTGGCTCGCGAACCGCTGGAGCTGTCCCGGCAGCTGGTTCGCGACGTGGTGCACTCGCACGGCACGAAGGAGCCTGAGAGGCTGCGCGCGCTGGTGGGGCTCACCATCGCGCTGGCGCCCAGCGTTACGCCCTTTGCCGAAGAAGGAGCGGGGGGCGCATGACGACCCAATGGCTCATCGGCGATACGGTCAGCATTTCCACCATCGTCCCGGCGGTTCTTGGCGGGTTGTTGCTTGCGGGCTTACTGTCCTGGTTGCTCGCACGGCTGCGGCTTTATCGTTTCATCTGGAACCGCCCGCTCTTCGAACTGGCGCTGTTCCTGATCCTGACGGGCGCCATCGTTGCGCTATTTCCTAACCCCGTTGCTTCGGGCTAAGGCGCGGTTCGGATGACCCGCCTGGTTCCCCATATCGGCCGCATTTTGCTGACCCTGCTGATGGTGGCGCTCGCCATCGCGGCGGTCGTCTGGATCTGGCGCTATTACGAGACCGATCCCTGGACGCGCGACGGCAAGGTGCGCGTTGATGTGGTGGAAGTCAGCGCCGATGTATCCGGAATCGTGACCGACGTGCTGGTGCGCGACAACCAACCGGTGAAGGCCGGAGACCCGCTGTTCGTGATCGACCGTGCGCGTTTCCAGACCAAACTGGCGCAGGTCGATGCGGGAATCGAGAATGCGCGCGCCTCGCTTGCCAATGCGCGGCGCGATTCGGCCCGTTATCAGTCGCTTGGCGATCTGGTGTCCGCCGAAGTGCGCGATCAGCGCGCGACGGCGGTGCAACTGGCGCGCGCGGACCTGCGGCAGAAGATTGCCGATCGGGAGATGGCCGAGCTGGATCTGGACCGCGCGACCGTGCGCGCCCGGGTCAACGGGCTCGTCACCAATCTCGGCCTCAGGCCGGGGGATTATGTGCAGACCGGCAAACCGGTGTTCGCTCTGGTGGATACCGACAGCTATTATGTGGTGGGCTATTTCGAGGAAACGAAGCTCGATGAGTTCCGGATCGGGGACAAGGCGCGCGTCACGCTGCTGGGCAATGACGATCGCGCGATCCTGGGCCATGTCGACAGCATCAGCGGCGGGATCGACGACCGCGAGAGCCAGCCTTCGAACAACGAACTGCCGAATATCCAGCCCACCTTCAGCTGGATCCGCCTGGCCCAGCGCGTGCCGGTGCGCATCGTAATCGACCGGATTCCGGGCGATATGCGGCTGATCGCGGGGCGCACGGCGTCGGTCACCATCGTGCCGACCGCCGTGCCGCGTCGCACGGTGGGCCGTCCCGTGACGCCCGCCCGCCCCAAAACGACGCTGCGCCAAGGCCAGCCGCCTTTGGCTGACTGAGCGCGGCAATGAAGAAGATTCTCTCCGCGATGGTGGCCGCTTCGGCGCTGCTCTCGCTGGCCGCATGCAAGACGGCGGGGCCGGACTATCGCACGCCGCCGGTGCTGACCGGCGAGGCTCCGGCACCCGAGCTGTCCGACAATGGACCGGCCTTCACCAGCCAGCCGCTGCCCGACCACTGGTGGCAGCTCTATCGCGATCCGGCGCTGGATGCGCTCGTCGAAAAAGCACTGGTCCACAACACCGATCTGCGTTCGGCGGCGGCGAACCTGGCCCGTGCGCTGGCACTGCTGGGGGCGGCGGATGCGCGGCGGCTTCCGGAGACATCGCTCAGCGTCAACCCAACCTATGGCCAGCAGTCCGCTGATGCCGTGGGCGCTCCGCAAGCGCTCGATCCGGGGCCCGTCTATAAAGCGGGCGAAATGATCTCCTACGATTTCGACCTGTTCGGGCGGCTGAAGCGCGGAGTCGAGGCACAGGACGCCAATGCCGGAGCTGCGCTGGCGGCGCTCGATCTTGCCCGCGTCAATGTCGCTGCGCAGACGACGCTCGCTTATGTCGACAGCTGCTCGGCCAATCTGCGCATCGCGGTGCAGAAGGAGGCGATCGGCCGGGCGCAGCAGAATCTGGACGTGACGCAGCGGCGCTTCGCTGCGGGGATTACGGGCCGCAACGATGTGGTGCGCGCGCGCACGCTGCTGCGCCAGACCGAGGCATCGCTGCCGCCGCTGCTGACCGACCGCCGCAGCACGCTGCTGCGGCTCGCAACGCTGACGGGCGATCTGCCCGAGAACGAGCCGAGCGCGGCGGCGGCTTGCACCGAGCCTCCGATTCTCGCCGATCCGATCCCCACCGGGGACGGACGCGCGCTGCTGCGCCGCCGCCCGGACGTGCGGGAAGCAGAGCGGCGGCTGGCCCAGTCGATCGCGCAGATCGGCGTTCAAGCGGCCGATCTCTATCCCTCGATCAGCCTTGGCGCATCGATCGGCACCACCGCGACGAAGATCGAGGATATCGTGCGCGATCGCGCCTTTCGCTGGAGCATCGGTCCGCTACTTACCTGGACCTTCCCCAATCGCAGCGTCGCACGGGCGCAGCTCGCTGCGGCAAATTCGCAGGCAGAAGCGCGGCTTGCCGATTTCGACGGCACCGTGCTGACCGCGCTGCGCGAGACGGAAACCAGCATGGCCCGCCTGGCGCAGGATCTGGACCGGGCGGAAGATCTGCGGCTGGCGGAGGAGGATGCGGCGCTGGCTGCGCGCAACGTCCGGCGGCTCTACAAGGGCGGGGTCGCCGGCTTCCTAGATGTGCTGGATGCCGAGCGCACGCTGATCCAGTCCAAGACCGAACTCGCCAGCGCGCGCGCGCAGGTCGCCACCGATCAGGTGCGCGTGTTCGAGGCGCTGGGCGGCGGATGGCGCGATGCGCCCGCGATCATCCGCAAACCCCTGACACCGGTGATCCAGCAGCCATAAGAACGGCGATTCTCGTGCAGTCGCCAAATGGGCGAAATTGCGCTATGCCTGTTCTATGGCCGAGCGACATCGGGACTATGTGGAGAGGGTCTTGAGCTCAACGACGCGCGCCGCGCAGTCGTTGGTTGCGGCCAGCTGGTGCCGGTCCGGGCTCAAGCACGGTCTCGACGCCGGGGCCGCGCAAAAGCCGGAACTCGTGTCTCAAAGCGATCTGATGCAGCGGCAGCGGCGCCACGAACTCATGCTGGAAGTAGCCCGTCCGCTGCTCGACCAGCTGTTCCAGACCGTGGCGGCTACCGGATGCGCCGTGATGCTGTCCGACAATGACGGCGTGATCCTGGAGGCGCGGAGTCAGGAGGGGGACCGCGATATGTTCGATCAGGTGGGCCTCACCCCCGGCGGCATCTGGAGCGAAAGCCGGGAGGGCACGAACGGGATCGGCACCTGCCTGGTGGAAGGCCGCCCGGTGACCATCCACCGCGATCAGCATTTCGCCTGCCGCAATATCGGCATCAGCTGCATGGACGCGCCCGTGCGCGACGCAGGCGGGCGGCTGGTGGGCGCGCTCGATATTTCGAGTTGCCGGGACGACCACAGTCTGGCCACGGCTGCGCTGGTTCAAAACATCGTGCAGGATGCGGCGCGCCGGATCGAAAGCGGAGTCTTCCGCCGATATTTCGAGGGCCACCGGATCATCGATGCGAACCTGCCCGGCGGCGATGCGGCCCTGTTGGCGGTGGACCGCGACGATCTGGTGATCGGTGCCACGCACGCCGCGCGCCGCCGCTTCAGCCTGTCCGACGACTGCCTGACCGCCTGCCGCAGCGCGTCCGACATTCTGGGCGGAGCGGCGCCTGACAGCTTCCGCGACTCGGACAGGGCGGTGCTGCGGCGCGCTTTGGCGTCGGCCGACGGCAACGCCACACGCGCCGCCAAGGCGCTCGGCATCGGCCGTGCCACGCTCTATCGGCGCATGGAAAAGGCCGGCCTTTCGCGCGGCTGACGGGTCGATAGTCCGATCTGTCTCGATAGCGAGACAGATGTGGGCATGCATCGGCCCGGCTCTCTGGCCAAGCACACCATTTCGCGGAACCATCATGCTCATGACCGGGAGGGCCCGGCGAACATGAGAGGATGATGTGATGGACATGCAGACCAACCCCGCCGCTGCGATGACGGCGCCGTTCGCGGAACGCTACGACAACTTCATCGGCGGCAAATGGACCGCGCCGAAAGACGGGCGCTATTTCGACAATATCTCGTCGGTCACCGGCAAAGCCGTCGGCCAGATCGCGCGCAGCCAGGCGGCGGATGTGGAAGCCGCGCTGGATGCCGCCCATGCCGCAAAGGACGCCTGGGGCCGCACCAGCGTGGGCGAGCGGGCGTTGATCCTGAACCGGATCGCGGACCGGATGGAGGAGAACCTTCAGAAGCTCGCCATCGCGGAGACATGGGACAATGGCAAACCGCTGCGTGAGACCACGGCCGCGGACATTCCGCTGGCGATCGACCATTTCCGCTATTTCGCCGGCTGCATCCGCGCACAGGAAGGCGGCATTTCGGAAATCGATCAAGACACGGTCGCCTATCACTTCCATGAACCGCTGGGCGTGGTCGGCCAGATCATCCCGTGGAACTTCCCCATCCTGATGGCGGTGTGGAAGCTCGCCCCCGCGCTGGCGGCTGGCAACTGCGTGGTGCTCAAACCCGCCGAGCAGACCCCGGCCTCCATCATGGTGCTGATGGAGCTGATCGGCGACCTGCTGCCCGCAGGCGTGATCAATGTGGTGAACGGCTTCGGCGTGGAAGCGGGCAAGCCGCTCGCCAGCAGCAACCGCATCGCCAAGATCGCCTTTACCGGCGAGACGACGACCGGCCGCCTCATCGTGCAATATGCCACCGAAAACCTGATCCCGGTGACGCTGGAGCTGGGCGGCAAGAGCCCGAACATCTTCTTCGAGGACGTGTGCCGGGAGGATGACGATTATCTCGACAAGGCGATCGAGGGCTTCGTGATGTTCGCGCTCAATCAGGGCGAGGTCTGCACCTGCCCCAGCCGCGCGCTGGTGCACGAGAACATCTACGACTGCTTCATGGAACGCGCGATCCAGCGCGTCGAGGCGATCAAGGCGGGCAACCCGCTGGACATGGAAACGATGATCGGGGCGCAGGCCTCGTCTGAGCAGCAGCAGAAGATCCTCTCCTATATCGACATCGGCAAGCAGGAAGGCGCCGAACTTCTGACCGGCGGCGAGGCGGCGCGGTTCGAGGGTGACATCGCGGGCGGCTACTATGTGAAGCCCACCGTGTTCCGCGGCCACAACCGGATGCGGATTTTCCAGGAAGAGATCTTCGGCCCGGTCCTCGCGGTCACGACCTTCAAGGATCAGGACGAGGCGCTGCAGATCGCCAACGACACGCTTTATGGCCTGGGTGCAGGGGTGTGGAGCCGCGATGCCAACACCTGCTACCGCTTCGGCCGCGCGATTCAGGCGGGCCGGGTTTGGACCAATTGCTACCACGCCTATCCCGCGCATGCGGCCTTCGGCGGCTACAAGCAGTCCGGCATCGGGCGCGAAAACCATCGCATGATGCTCGACCACTATCAGCAGACCAAGAACATGCTGGTCAGCTACAGCCCGAAAAAGCTCGGCTTCTTCTAAGCGCTGCACCGCCCGGCGATCGCATCTGCCGTCGCCGGGTTCACCGCAACCGGTAGCGCCCGGAAGCCCGCCGCCTGGACTGGAGCGCCTTCCCGACGAGAGCGGACGAAAGCAGTTTCAACAAAGCCGACTTCGGCATTGGGTGGTTCGCGGACGGGGAGCTGAACGTCTCGGTCAATTGTCTCGATCGCCATCTGGAAAGCCGCGGCGACCAGCCCGCCATCGTCTTCGAAGGGGATGAGCCGGGCGAGGGACGTACGCTCAGCTTTCGCAAACTGCATGGCGAGGTTTGCCGCTTCGCCAATGCGCTGAAGGCGCGAAGCGTCGCGAAGGGCGACCGCGTCGTCCTCTACATGCCGATGATGCCCGAAGCGGCGGTCGCCATGCTCGCTTGTGCGCGGCTGGGCGTCACCGTGTTCTACACCGCGCCCACCGCGATCCGCGCGCTGATGCGCGAAGGCGAGGAGCCGGTGAAGCGCTACGATCTGTCCCGCCTGCGGCTGCTCGGCACGGTGGGTGAGCCGATCAATCCGGAGGCCTGGAACTGGTATCACCGCGTCGTCGGCGGTGGGCGTTGCGATATCGTCGATAGCTGGTGGCAGACCGAAACCGGGGCGGCGCTGATCGCGCCCGTCCCCGGCGTGGCGGAGGCGAAGCCGGTCTCGGCGACGAAGCCGCTGCCGGGCGTGTTTTTGCAGCTGGTCGATACAGAAGGGCGGAAGTTGGAGGGCGATCTGGTGCTCACACGGAGCTGGCCGGGGCAAATGCGCAAGGTGTACGGCGAAGTGGAAAGCGCGCTGGCGGCGCATGAAAAGGTGGCCGAAGCGGCGGTGGTGGGCATGCCGCACGACATCAAGGGGCAGGGCATCTACGCCTTCGTCACGCTCAATGCGGATCAGCAGGGCGACGAAGCGCTGCGCGACGCGCTGTGCAGATGGGTGCGCGGCGAGATCGGCCCGATCGCCATGCCCGATGCGATCCAGTTCGCGCCCTGCCTGCCCAAAACGCGCAGCGGCAAGATCATGCGCCGCGTCCTCCGGAAGATCGCGGAAGGGCAGCCCGATCAGATCGGGAAGGTTTCGACCCTCGCCGATCCGGCTGTGGTTGAGCAATTATGCGAAGGGATGGTTGGCGACCGCTGACGCCGGCGATCCTTGGTGGCCGACCGGGCCATGCGCAGCGCGCGCTAGGATTTGACGGGAAGGCGCACTTCAAAAGTGCTGCCTTCACCGGGGAGGCTTTTGCGCAGCCCGATAGTGCCGCCGTGAAGCTCCACAAGCTGTTTGACGAGGGCCAGGCCAATTCCCAGCCCATCGCCCACCGTGCCAAGACCGCTGTTCGACTGTTCGAACATATCGAAAATCCGCGCCTGTTTCTCCGGCGCGATGCCGATGCCATTGTCGGATATGATGATGACGGCGAAGCTGTCTTCGCGCGACACATCGACCCGGATTTCGCCGCCGCGGGTCGTGTAGCGCGCGGCATTTCCGACGATATTGCTGATGATCTGGATCAGACGGGCAGGGTCGGCTTCCAGCAGGATCGGCGCGTCGGGCACATCGACGATCAGCTGATGATTGCCCTCGGCGATGCCGAGCCGGTTGAGGTCCAGCGCGGTGGGTAACAGCTGCTGTAGCTCGACGGTCTGGCTTTGCAGCGAAATCTTGCCATGCTCGATCCGGTTGATGTCGAGCAGATCGTCGACGAGGCGCGAGACGTGGAGCATGTTCTGGCGCATCGATTGCCGTACGCGGTCCGCGCTGCTGCCTTCGGACGCGCGCTCCAGAATGTTGAGACCGGAGGAAAGCACCGCCAGCGGATTGCGCAATTCGTGGGCGAGTACCGCCAGAAAACGGTTCTTCTGCTGGTCGGCATCCTGCAGGGCGGCGGTCAGCACGGCCAGCTCGTCGCGCTGCGCGGTGATTTGACGGCGCTGCGCGTAAAGATCCAGGAACACGTTCGACTTGGAGCGCAGGATGTCCGCTTCGATCGGCTTCTGGATGAAATCGACCGCGCCTGCTTCATAGCCCCGGAAGCGGCGCGAGGCGTCTGCCGTGCCGGCCGTCACGAAAATGATCGGGATGTGCCGCGATCGTTCATTGGCGCGCATGAATTCGGCGAGTTCGAAACCGTCCATACCCGGCATCTGCACATCCAGGAGGGCGAGCGCATAATCATTATCCAGCATCAGCTCGAGCGCTTCTTCACCGCTTCGGGCGGTGTGCAGAAGCAACCCGTCCCGCGCGAGCAAGGCTTGCAGCGCGATCAGGTTCTCCTCCAGATCGTCCACAAGCAGGAATTTGACGGGATCGGTCATCGTTCGACCATCGCCTCCAGTAATTGTTCGATTTCGTGCAGTTCCATTGCGCGGGCGTTGGGACATGCGGCAAGCGCGGCCTCCGGCATGGTGGCAATTTCCGCGCTTGCCGGATCCTGAACGATGCAAAGAGAGCCTGCATCGGACATGGCCCTCATACCGCGCGCGCCGTCATGATTTGCCCCTGTCAGCAGGATGCCCGTCAGCGCCGGGCCAAAGGCGTCGGCAGCGGTTTCGAACAATACATCGATCGCGGGGCGCGAGTGATTGACGGTTTCGTCGGAAGACAGCGCGAGCGTACCATCGGCTTCCACCAGCAGATGATAATCGGGCGGCGCGAAATAGATCGTGCCCGCGGCCAGCGGTTCCTTGTCCTCCGCTTCCTTAACCGCCATCCGGCACTTGCGATCGAACAGCTCGACGAGCGCATTGTCCCGGCGCGCCGGAATGTGGACGACAATCATCACCGGCACCGGAAAGTCCGGCGGCAGGTCTGGTAGCAGCTGCGAAAGCGCCTGAACCCCGCCGGCCGACGCGCCGATGACCACCGCACGCTTCTTCACAAGATCTTCCTGCGATAAATCTTCTGCTCGCGCACGAAAGGGGCAAAGGCGGCGGCCTGGTTGGAAAAGCGGAGGCTTTCCTTCGATCCGATGCCGAGAAAGCCCCCGCGCGCAAGCGATTCGCCGAACAGGCCGACGGCGCGGTCCTGCAACGCCCGATCGAAATAGATCAGGACATTCCTGCACGATATCAGGTGCATTTCGCCAAAGGCCGCGTCGGTCACCAGGCTATGATCGGAGAAAACGGTCCGCTCGCGCAAGGATTTGTCGAAAATCGCCCGGTCATAATTGGCGGTATAATAGTCCGATAGCGAAGACCGGCCACCGGATAGTTGGTGATTTTCGGTGAACAGGCGAATGCGGTCCATAGGATAGATGCCTGCCTGGGCCGCTTTCAGCGCCGCCGGATTGATATCGGTAGCGTAGAAGATGGTCCGCTGCGCCAGCCCTTCCTCGGCGAACAGAATGGCGAGCGAATAGAGCTCCTCGCCATTGCTGCAGCCAGCAACCCAGACTTTCAGCGACGGATAGGTGCGAAGATGCGGCACGACCTGTTCGCGCAACGCCCGGAAATAACCCGGATCGCGGAACATCTCGCTCACTTGAACCGTCAGGAAATCGAGCAGCTGCGGCAGCATGGTTTCGTCGTGCAGGACGGCGGACTGGATCGCCGAGATGCTGTCAAAGCCCCATTTGTCGCGCGCCTGCAGCAGGCGCCGCTTGATAGAGGCGCGGGCATAATGCCGGAAATCGTAGTGATAGTGGCGATAGAGCGCATCCAGCAGCAGCTGGATCTCGATATCCTCGATATGCTCGCTCATCAGCGCGGCATCCAGACCCGCACCAAGGACAGCAATTTGTCCACATCGATCGGCTTGGCCATATAGTCATTGGCCCCCGCATCGATGCATTTCTGCTGATCATCGGGCATCGCCTTGGCCGTCAGCATCACGATCGGAAGCTTGCGCCATTGCTGATCGGCGCGGATGGCCCGCACGGCGGTAAGCCCGTCCATCACCGGCATCATCACGTCCATCAGCACCAGATCGATGGTCTTTTCATCATCGCCTGCCGCATCTTGCAGCGCATCGATCGCCTCCTGCCCGTTACGCGCAATCCGCGTCAGCGCGCCGCGCGGCTCCAGCACGCTGGTGAGCGAATAGACGTTGCGCACGTCATCCTCGACGATGAGGATGCGCTTGCCTTCCAGAACGGCATCGCGGTGGCGCGCCTTTTCGATCATCTGGCGCTGTTCCGGCGGCAGTTCCGATACCACCCGGTGCAGGAAGAGCGACACCTCGTCCAGCAGTCGTTCGGGCGACTTGGCGCCCTTGATGATGATGGAGCTGGAATAGCGCCGCAGCCGCTGCTCCTCCTGTGCCGACAGATCGCGCCCGGTGTAGACAATTACCGGCGGGGGCGCGGCTTCGCCTTCCTCGCTCAGCGTTTCCAGCAGCGAGAAGCCCGATGCGTCGGGAAGCGACAGATCAAGAACGATGCAGTCATAGGACGCGCCGCGCAGCTCTTCCAGGCAGTCGGCGGCAGTGCCGACGCCGACGGTCTCCACGTCCTGCGACCGAAGAAGCGCGCCCACCGCCTCGCGCTGGACCTGATCGTCTTCCACGATGAGCACGCGGCGCATGCGCGAAGTGAGTTTCTCCTGCAAACCGGCCAGCACCTCGGCCAGCTGCTCGCGCGGTGCGGGTTTTTCCAGAAAACCGATCGCGCCGAGCGCCAGTGCGGTCTGGCTCTGGTCCGATCCGGAGATGACGTGGACCGGGATATGCCGCGTTTCCTCGTCATGCTTCAGCCGGTCCAGCACGGTGAGGCCGGACTGATCGGGCAGGCCGATGTCCAGAAGGATGGCGTTCGGCCGATACTCCTTTGCGTGGTTGATCGCGTCCTGCGCGGTTCCCGCCACGATGCACTGGAAGCCCAGTTCGCGCGACAGATCGCACAGGATCGCGGCGAACGACGGATCATCCTCGATCACCAGCAGCAGGCGCTCGTCTTCGCTAAGCTTGTCGCGATCATCGGCCAGCGCGGCGGGGGCTGCACGGGCGGGCTTCGATGTCGGAGGCGGCGGGGGGACTGCCGGCAGTTCCGCCGCGGCGAGGGGCGGCTGGCGCGCGGCCACCTTGCCAGGATCATAGGCGGCGGGAATGGTCACAATGAAGGTGCTGCCCTTGCCCACTTCGCTTTCCAGCCGGATCGTGCCGCCTAACAAACGGGTCAGCTCGCGCGAGATCGATAGACCGAGGCCGGTGCCGCCGAACTTGCGGCTGATCGTGCCGTCGGCCTGCTGGAACGCCTCGAAGATCGCCTCCCGCTGCGCCTGCGCGATACCGATGCCGGTGTCGGCGACCGTGAACAGGACCTGGTTGTCCTCCCCGGATGCGATCGAGAGCGAAACGCTGCCCTCCTCGGTAAATTTGAGGGCGTTGGACAGCAAGTTTTTCAGCACCTGCTCCAGCCGCATTCGGTCGGTCTCCAAGGACCGCGGCGCGTCGGTGTCGACGGAGATGTCCAGCGTCAGCCCGCGCTGCTGCGCAATCGGTTCGAAGGTTTTGCGAAGATCGGCGGCGAGCCGCTCGGTCGCAACCGGTGCTGCCTCGATCTCGACATGGCCCGCCTCGATCTTCGAGAGATCCAGAATATCGTTGATCAAAACCAGCAGATCGTTGCCCGAAGACTCGATCGTGCGCGCAAACTTGATCTGATCGGCCGAAAGATTGCCGTCGGCATTGTCGGCGAGCAGCTTGGAGAGGATCAGCAGGGAATTGAGCGGCGTGCGCAGCTCATGGCTCATATTGGCGAGGAAATCCGATTTATACTGGCTCGCCTGCTCCAGCTCGCGCGCTTTCAGCTGAAGCGTCGCGGCCGCGCGGCCCAGTTCGTCGCGCTGGGCCTCCAGCGTCTGCGCCTGCTCCTCCAGCTGCGTATTGGTCTGTTCCAGCTCTACCTGCTGCAGTTCCAGGCGCGCCTGCGATTCCTTCAGTGCGTTGCCCTGTTCTTCCAATTCCTCGTTGGAGACGCGCAGTTCTTCGCTCTGCGCTTGCAATTCGCCGGCCTGCCGCTGCGTCTCTTCCAGGGCCTCCTGCAATTGCTCGCGGAAACGCGCCGAACGCAGCGCGATGCCCACCGAGCCGGAGACGGTTTCGAGAAGATCAAGGACGCGCTCATCGACCTCGCCGAAAAAGCCCAGTTCGATCACGGCATTCACATGGCCGTCCGTAAAGGCAGGGGCGATCACCAAATGACGCGGTGCATCATTGCCCAGCGCCGAACCGATCTTGAGATAACCGGGCGGGATATCGGACAGCTTCACCGCGCGCGCGTCCGCCGCAACTTTGCCGAGCAGCCCTTCGCCCTGGCCAAAGCTGCTGGGTACCGCGGTTTCGTCGGCTACCCCCAGCATGGCGACGCGCCGGAATTTCCCGCCCTCGCCCTTGAACAGCGCACCCGCGCTCGCGCTGCTTCGCTCCGCCAGCACGGACAGCACCGCTGCCGCCAGTTCGCGCACCGTTTTCTCACCACGCATCGCTTCGGACAGGGTCACCTGCGCGGTCTGTAGCCATTGCTGACGCTCACGGCTGCGGTTGGTGCGGATCAGCAGGATGAAAATCGCGATCGTGAGAGCAATACCGATCAGGCTGGTGCCGATGGCGCTTAGCAGGGCGGTACGGGTCGCTGTCTTAAGCTCGCTCATGTGCTCTTCGCGCAGGCGCAGTTCTTCCTGCTCCATCTGCGCCAGCTGATCACGGATCGCGTCCATCGCGATTTTTCCGCCATTGGTTTCGGTCAGATCGACAGCCGGCGCCAGTCCCTCATCGCGCCGCGTGCGGATTGCCCGCTCGGTGAAGCGGAACTTGTTCTCTATCCGTGATCGCAGCGTATCGACATGGGCGCGCTGTGCGGCGCTATCCTGCGTTAGTTGCTCAAGGAGGAGGAGATTTCTACGTGCGTCGCCGACGCCCTCATGAAAAGGCTCCAGATAGGATTCATTGCCCGTCACCAGGAATCCGCGCTCGCCTGTTTCCGCATTCAACGCGGATATCAGCAGATCGTCGAGTGTGTTCAGCACGACATGGGTGTTCCGGATGCGCGCATCATATTCGCGCATGTCGAGCACGTTTGAATAGGCGGCGAGCGCGCTGAAGATGAAGAACGCAACCCCAACGACCAGGCCCGCCAGCGCCCATCCGTTCGCGGAAACCCGGAATGTCCGCGCGTCTGTTTTCATGTTCAAGAAATCTGGACCTTCAGCAAATTGGAATTTGCTTTACCGGCGCATTACGGTCGCAATCAATCGATATTGCTGGAGAGGGCGCTGATATTTCGGCACCGGTTTTTCCCGCTGCGATAAAGGCTTGCCGCTTTATCGCATAGTTTACGGCATTCGATCCGCCCCTGTCTGGTCCCCGGTTGATTTATGTCGGTTTGACCACCCCCTCGGCCACTGATACCGGACTGCGATGCCAAGGAGACCTATGTGCTGACGGAGCTTTTTCTTCGCGGGCGGCTGCGACACGATCTTTCGCACGATGAACGGGCCGCGCTCGAAGCGACCGCCGGCAGCACTATCCGTCTGGGACCGCGCGAAACGCTGGTCCGGCGGGGCGATCGGCTCGAATACAGCTATTTTATCGTCGAGGGCACAATGCTGCGGCATCTCGACGATAAGAAGGGCGAACGGCAACTTCTCGGCGTCAATGTTCAGGGCGATTTCGTGGATTTGCACGGCTACGCCATGAAGCGGCTCGATCACCATGTCGGTACGCTGACGGAGACAGTGGTCGCCCAGTTTGCTCACAGCGATCTTACCCGCCTGATCGCCGATTGGCCCCATCTGGGCCGGGCGATGTGGTTTTCTACACTGCTCGACGCGGCTCAGCACCGCGAATGGATATTCCGCCTCGGACGGTTGCACGCCGAGGGCCGGATAGCGCACCTGATCTGCGAATTGATCGAGCGGCTGCGGTTGATCGGCCAATATGACGGCCAATCCCTGCCTATCCCGCTGCTGCAGCGCGATTATGCGGAAGCTTGCGGGATCACGCCGGTCCATGCCAATCGCAGCTTCCGAAACTTGCGCGAGCGCGGCCTGCTGAAGCCCCATGGCGACGGCCAGATCGAAATTCTGGACGAGCAAGGCCTGCGCGTCATCGGGGAGTTCGATCCCAGCTATCTTTATGGCGAAGGAGAACTGGCGCTGGACGGCCTGAAAGATGACAGCGCCTGAACGTCGATCGCCGGGCTAAGACGCACAATATCTCCAGCGCACAAACTTCGCGCCCGTTGGAGCGCGAAGTTGCTTTTTATCGGATGGGAACCGGTCGGTGACCAGCCCCTGAAGAGGTATCGTCTCTACTCGCCCGACTTGCCGGGCTTATCCTCGTCGGTGCTTTCATGGCCGAACTGGTTGTGCCGATCGAGCGCATCCTGCGCCACATCCTGAGCCTGCCCGGCCTCCTGCTGTTCGGTATTTACTGCCTCGGGAGCTTCAACATCGTCGCGCGATTTTTTCATTCTTCATGTCCTTGATATCTGCTTGCCGGGTCAACCGGCGGGGGCGGGCGGGGTTCCTCCCGCCACGCAGGTAAACCGTCGCCACGCCGTCCGCTGACGCTGCGCAAGGGTTTCATTTTGAAATCAAATCGCACATGATCCAGGTACGGACGTCATTCGATGCGTGCTGATCAGGAGCGGATTATGGCAAGGGCGCTGGCGCACGAAGAGGCGGCCAATCCTCATTGGACCAGACGAGCGGACAGCGCGGCGCTCGCCGCTATTCCGGGCGCGGACGGCCTGCCGATTCTGGGATCGACACTGGAGGTGCTGCGCGATCCGGCGGCATTTTCGCGCAGGATGTATGGCGCGCACGGGCCTGTCTACCGTGTGAAAAGCTTTGGTTTTGACACCGTGGCGCTGGCGGGCGCGGACGCCAACGAGCTTGTCCTGTTCGATCGCGATAAACTGTTCAGCAGCGAGCAGGGATGGGGACCGATCCTGAACCTGCTCTTCCCGCGTGGACTGATGCTGCTCGATTTCGAAAAGCACCGGGTGGACCGGCGCGCGCTGCAGGCAGCCTTCAAGCCGGAGCCAATGCGCGCATATGCCGAGGTGCTGCGCGATGGCGCGCGCGATCGGATCGCCGGCTGGGCGGGACGCGACATCCGTTTCTATCCAGAGATCAAGCAGCTTACGCTGGAACTGGCCGCCACGGCCTTTCTCGGTATCCCGTTCGGGCCCGATGCGCAGAAGGTGAACCAGGCCTTCGTCGATATGGTGCAGGCCTCTGTGGGCGTGGTGCGGCGCCCGCTGCCGTTCACGCAGATGGGCCGCGGGGTGAAGGGGCGCGCCTTTCTGGTCGACTATTTCGGACCGATGGTGGAGCAGCGCCGTGCCGATGGAAGCGGCGAGGACATGTTTAGCCAGTTCTGCCGTGCGCAGCGCGAGGACGGCTCCCTCCTGACCGCGGCCGAAATCGTCGATCATATGAACTTCCTGATGATGGCTGCGCACGACACGATCACCAGTTCGGTGACGTCGATGGCCTGGTATCTGGCGCAGCATTCCGATTGGCAGGAGCGGCTGCGCGCCGAAAGCCTGTCCGCCGCGCCCGCGGGCGAAGGCCTGGCCTATGACGATCTCGGCAAGCTGGAAGAGACCGAGATGTTCTTCAAGGAAGCGCTGCGCATGATCGCGCCGGTGCCCTCCATCCCGCGCCGGGCGCTGCGCGATTTTTCCTTCGGCGGCTATGACATTCCGGCGGGAACGGCGGTGAGCGTCAGCCCCAGCTTCACCCATATGATGGCAGAATATTGGCCGGATCCGGAGCGGTTCGATCCCACACGCTTCACGCCCGATCAGGTGAAGGCGCGGCATCGCTTCGCCTGGGTGCCGTTCGGCGGGGGCGCGCATATGTGCCTGGGGCTGCACTTCGCCTATATGCAGATGAAGATCATCGTGCATCACATGCTCACGCGCATGCGGCTTGAGATCGAGCCGGGCTATGCGCCCGAATGGCAAGCCTGGCCAATCCCGAAGCCGAAGGACGGGCTGAGGCTGCGCATGGCGCCGCTGGACCGCTGAACCGGGCAAGAAAAAAGCCGGCACCCCATGGGGCACCGGCCAGTCGTTCGTTCGCAGGAGGAACGCCGGTTTGGCGACGCGGACGGAGAGGGTGATCCGCGTCGCCAATCTTGTCAGTAATTATAAGCGCGCTCGCCATGTTCGCCGAGGTCGAGCCCTTCGCGCTCCACCTCTTCGGAAACGCGCAGGCCGGTGAGCAGCTTGGCGATGGTAAAGGCGATGGCCGCCGCGACGCCGGACCAGACGATGGCAATCAGCACCGCTTCGATCTGGATGATAAGCTGGCCGATGACATTGTAATCCGCCGCGCCCGGGCCACCCAGCGCGGGCAGCATGGTGAAGGCTGTGCCGATCGAGCCGATGATGCCGCCGATGCCGTGGATACCGAAGGCATCCAGCGAATCGTCGAGCTTCAGCTTCGGCTTCACCCCGACGACGAACCAGGCGCACAGGATCGCGGCGATCGCGCCCAGCAGGATCGCGCCGAACGGGCCGCTGTTTCCTGCGGCGGGCGTCACCGCGACAAGGCCCGCGATCGCACCCGAACAGGCCCCGAGCAGCGAACCCTTGTGGCCCATCATCCGCTCGGTCAGCATCCAGAACAGGACGCCCGCCGCGGTGGCGACGAAGGTGTTGATGAGCGCCAGGCCCGCCGAACCGTTTGCTTCCAGCGCGGAACCCGCGTTGAAGCCGAACCAGCCGACCCAAAGCAGACCGGTGCCGATCAGCGTCATGGTGAGCGAGTGCGGCGCCATGATATCCTTCTTGTAGCCGAGCCGCGGCCCCAGGATCATCGCGCCCACCAGCGCCGCGATACCGGCATTGATGTGGACCACGGTACCGCCCGCGAAGTCCAGCGCGCCCATATCGAAGATGAGGCCGCCGGTTGCCCAGACCATATGCGCGATCGGGAAATAAGCGATGGTCAGCCAGATCAGCGCGAAGATCATCAGTGCAGAGAATTTCATGCGCTCCACCAGACCGCCGACGACCAGGCTCACCGTGATTGCGGCGAAGGTCATCTGGAAAGCGATGAACACATATTCTGGAATCTTGAACCCATCCGAGAACGTCGCCGCGGTGGATTCCGCATTGGTGTTCGCCAGGAACAGATTGCCCCAGCTGATGAAGGCATTGCCTTCCGGCCCGAAGGCGGTGGAATAGCCATAGATTACCCAGATAATCATGCCGAAGCTGGCCACCGCGATGATTTGCGTCAGCACCGAGAGCATGTTCTTGGTGCGCACCAGGCCGCCGTAGAACAGCGCCAGGCCGGGCACGATCATCGCCATCACGAGTACGGTGGCGGTCATCATCCAGGCGGTATCGCCCTTATCGACCACGGCGGTGACCGCTTCGGCCGGAACCGGTGTCTGCAAAGCGGCCGCAGGAGCGGCAATGGCTGCGGCAACTAGGCCGCCTGCCAGTTTGGGAAGGAGTTTGAGCATCGGGGCCCCCTTGTTCATCTGAAATCCGGTCACAGCGCGGCGTCCGCGGTTTCGCCGGTGCGAATGCGCACGGCGCTCTCCAGCGGCACGGTGAAGATCTTGCCATCGCCGATCGATCCGCTGCCCGCGCTTTCCTGAAGCGTTTCGACGACGCGCGCTGCCAGATCGTCCGAACAGGCGATCTCGATCTTTACCTTGGGTACGAAGCTGATCGAATATTCTGCGCCACGATAGGTCTCGGTATGGCCTTTCTGGCGCCCGAAGCCCTTCACCTCGGTGATGGTCATGCCGGAAATACCGATCTCGGTCAGCGCTTCGCGGACCGCATCAAGTTTGTGCGGCTTGATGATGGCGATACATAATTTCACGTCGATGCCCCCTTTTGCTGCATCGCACGCCAGCCGAGTGGTTTTTCACTTCGATTCTGACGCGCCGGAGCACGGAGGCTATCAACTCATGTTGCAGCGCACAAGACGCTTTTGCAATTTTGTTACGGGATGAAGCTGTAGATCAGTCGTTTTTGATCCTATGCTCAGTGGTCATGCAATTTCAGGTCCGCCCATACCGGCAGATGGTCCGATCCTGCTTGCAGTGCAGCATTTTCCAGCGTTCCCGTGGCCTCGCAGCGCCATTCGTGGCTGGTGATGATCCGGTCCAGCCGGCTCACCGGCTTGCGGCTGTGGAAGCTCTTCGGGGTATCGAGCAGCCGGTAATGCGGGTGGCCGGTAAATTCGCTGAGGCAGCCGCGGCTGGACCATTGGTTGAGATCGCCCATCAGCACGGTGGGCATGGCTTCGCCGCAGGCATCCAGATGCGCGATCACACTGCGCACCTGCCGCCGCCGCCATAGGCCGGACAGGTCGAGATGCATGCCGATCACGCGCATGGTGCGCCCGTCGATATCGACCTCCGCCAACACCGCGCCGCGCGGCTCCAGAGTCGGCAGGTCCAGCGCGCGCGCCGTGCGCACCCGGTGGCCGTGCTTCACCAGCACTGCATTGCCGTGCCAACCGATGCCGCCGGGGCGGATATGGAACGGTACGATGTCGTAACCCGCCTCGCGCACCTGTGCCTCGGGCAACACGCTTTGGCGCGATCCGAAGCGCATATCGGCTTCCTGCAGCGTCACCACATCGGCCTTCAGCGCACCCAGCGCGCGGCAGACGCGGCCGGGATCGCGTTTGCGATCGGTGCCGACGGCCTTGTGGATATTGTAGCTGGCGACGCGGATCATGCGCCCTCGTCCGTTTCGGCGCTCCCCAGAAGATCGCGCGCGTGATCCGCGTCCTCTTCGGCCACCATCAGCCGCGCGGGCGTCATCATGCCCAGGCCAAGGCTCGCCATCCCGCCATCGAACACCACGCTCTCGATGCCCTCGGCGGCGAGCTGCAACCGTGCCAGATCGGCGGCCATGCGATCGGGAAATTGTGCGATCCGGACAAGGCCCATCAGCCCGCCCCCCTCACCGTTGCCGAACCCGTCACGAATGCCAGTCCTCGATAGCCTGAAGCTCTTCCGGACTGCTTTCGCGGCCCAGCACCGGATTGCGATGCGGAAAGCGACCGAAGCGACGGATCAGATCGCGGTGGCCGATCGCATATTGCAGATTCTCCTCCAGCCCCGCACGGCTGAACAGCGCCACTGCGCGGTCCTGATCCTCAAGGCTTTCGCTGTGCATGAAGGGCATGAACAGGAACGCCTTTTCGGACCCTTCCAGCGCTTCCTCGTAGCCCATGTCGATGGCTTGGGTGGCGATGGATTTGGCCAGCGGATCGGTGGCGAAGCTATCCGGCTCCTCACGGAACATGTTGCGGGGAAACTGATCGAACAGGATTACCGCAGCCAGTGCGTCGCGGGCCGAACCCAGGAAGAACATCGCCTCTTCCCCGCGCATCTCTTCCCAGAGCGGGCGGTAGCGTTCGCGAATTTCGCGGTCGAGCTCGGGGCGGGAATTGAACCAATGGTCCGGCCCGACATGCTCGAACCAGAAATCTAGGATGTCGTCAGTCCAGGTCTTCATGAACGGGGAAACGCTGGAAAGCAGCAAAGGTCCCCGATCAATTCGCGTCAGGCCGCGGCAGTACCGCCCACCGTCAGGCCGCCCACCAGCAGCGTCGGCTGACCCACGCCTGCGGGCACGGTCTGACCGCCCTTGCCGCAAATGCCCACGCCTTCGTCCAGCGCCATGTCGTTGCCGATGCCGGTCAGCTTGGTGAGCACCGTCGGTCCATCGCCGATCAGCGTGGCGCCCTTGATCGGATCGCCCAGCTTGCCGTTCTTCACCCGGTACGCCTCGGTGCAGGAGAACACGAACTTGCCGGACACGATATCCACCTGTCCGCCGCCGAAGCTCTTGGCGAAAATGCCGTCCTTGACGCGGCTGAGCAGTTCCTCCGGATCGTCTTCGCCGCTCTTCATGAAGGTGTTGGTCATGCGCGGCATGGGATGATGGGCATAGTCCTGGCGGCGGCCGTTGCCGGTGGCGGGCACGCCCATCAGCCGGGCGTTCATCCGGTCCTGCATATAGCCTTTGAGGATACCGTCCTCGATTAGCACGGTTTCCTGCGTCGGGGTGCCTTCGTCATCGATCGAGAGCGAGCCGCGGCGTTCGCCGATCGACCCGTCGTCGACAATGGTGACGCCGGGCACGGCGACGCGGTCTCCGATGCGGCCGGAAAAGGCGCTCGTGCCCTTGCGGTTGAAATCGCCTTCCAGCCCGTGGCCGATGGCTTCGTGCAGCAGCACGCCAGGCCAGCCGGGGCCGAGCAGCACCGTCATCTCGCCCGCGGGCGCAGCGACCGAGCGCAGATTGACCAGCGCCTGTTCCAGCGCGGTGTCGATCGCGCGTTCCCACTCCGCCTTTTCGAACAGGCGGCCATAGAGATAGCGCCCGCCCAAGCCGAAACTGCCGGTCTCGCGCCGGCCATTCTCTTCGGCGACGATCGAGACGTTGAGGCGCACCAGCGGGCGGATATCGGTGGCGACGAAGCCGTCCGGCCGCACGATCTCGACGACCGACCAACTGCCCGACAGACCGACCGAAACCTGCGCCACGCGCGGATCGCGCGCGCGGGCGGCGGCGTCGATCTCCGCGCACAGAGCGGCCTTTTTCTCGAACGGCACGGCGTCCAGTGGATTGTCGCCCGTATAGAGGTGGCGGTTGTTGTGGCGCGGGGGCGCGGCCATGGGCGATTTGGTGGGTTCGATCAGCTTCAGCGTCTCGGACGCGCGGCGGATGGCTGCCTCACTGATTTCATTGGCGTGGGCGAAACCCGTCATCTCGCCCGAGATCCCGCGCAGGCCGAAGCCCGAATCCATATTGTAATCGGCCACCTTCAGACGGCCGTCGTCGAACACGAAGCTCTCGCTGGCGCTATATTGAAGGTAAAGCTCGCCATCGTCGCACTGGCCGAGCACCTCGCCGGTGACGCGGCTGGCGGTCTCCGGATCGAGCTGGCCGGGACGGTAGAGAAAGCTGCGCGGGTCCTGAATATCCATGGAAGCGGATATAGGGGCGCGGGCGCGGCGGGGGAAGGTGGAGAAGCGGCGGATGCCGCTCAGACTTCCTTGCGACCGTGCTCGCTCTGATGCTCTTCGGCGATCCGCTCTTCGGCCAGCGGGCCGTCGGCGGGGCCGCCGATCAGCACGAAATGGCGATCGCAATAGCCGCAATCCACCCAGCCGATGTCATCGGCAATTTCCAGCCACACGCGCGGATGGCCGAGCGCGGGGGAAATCTCTCCTGCGCCGTCGCAGGCGACGCGGCGATGCTGGGTGCGGATGGTTTCGGGCGGTTGGTTCATAACGAGGATGGCGATTAGCAACGCCCGCCCGCCCGCGCAACGATTTGCGGCGCGCGCCCTTGCGAAAGCCTTGCCGCGCTGCGGGTAAGGGTTCAGATGTGGCGCCATGTCAAATGCCGCGATCTCCATCCAGAACCTGTCCAAAACCTATGCCGGGGGCAAGCAGGCGCTCAGCGACGTCAGCTTCGATGTCGAGCGCGGCTCGATCTTCGGGCTGCTCGGGCCCAATGGCGCGGGTAAATCCACGCTGATCAATATCCTGGCGGGGCTGGTCAACAAGACCGGCGGCCATGCCAGCATCTGGGGTTTCGATATCAACGAGAACCCCCGGAACGCCAAGGCGTCGATCGGCATCGTGCCGCAGGAGATCATGTTCGATCCCTTCTTCTCCCCGCGCCAGACGCTGGATTTGCAGGCCGGGCTTTACGGCGTGCCCAAGGCCAAGCGGCAGACCGATGCGCTGCTGCGCGCGGTGCATCTGGAGGACAAGGCGGACGCCTATTCGCGCACGCTGTCGGGCGGCATGAAGCGGCGGCTGCTCATCGCCAAGGCCATGGTCCATTCGCCGCCCGTCATCATCCTCGACGAGCCGACGGCGGGCGTGGATATCGAGCTTCGCCAGCAGCTGTGGGAATATGTGACGGAGCTGAACAACAACGGCGTCACCGTGGTGCTCACCACCCATTATCTGGAAGAGGCCGAGCAGCTGTGCGACCGAATCGCGATCATCAACCACGGCAAGCTGATCGCCAATGAACCGACGCGTGATCTCGTCGGCATGGCGCAGGAAAAGGTGGTGGTGGTGACAGTGGAACGCCCGATCGCGACGATGCCCGATTCGCGCTGTTTCGAGAAGGTGGAGAAGCTGGACGAAAACCGGCTGGAAATCAGCTATCGCAAGGACCGCGCCAATGCAGGCGAGGTGCTGGCCGCCGTCAGCGGTGCGGGCCACAACATCGTCGACGTCTCGACGCGGGAAGCCGATCTGGAAGACGTCTTCCTCAATCTGACGCGGTCCGCAGCGTGAGCGCGCCTTACGATATCGTCATCGTCGGATCGGGCGCTGCCGGGCTTACCGCCGCGATTTCGCTTGCCGAAAAGCACCGCGTGCTCGTGCTTGCCAAGGGCAATCTTTCGCAAGGCTCCACCGCCTGGGCGCAGGGCGGCATCGCCGCGGTGCTGGACGAGGGCGATACGTTCGAGAACCATATCCGCGATACCATGATCGCGGGCGCGGGGCTGAACCGGCGCGATACGGTGGAGCGCGTGATCGCCGGCGCGCCGGGCGCCATCCAGCGGCTGATCGATATGGGCGTGCCCTTCAACAAGGATAAGGACGCGCTGCATCTGACGCGTGAGGGCGGGCATTCGCATCGGCGCATCGTGCATGTGGACGATGCCACCGGCTGGGCGGTGCAGGAGGCGCTGCTGAAGACCGCGCGCGCCAATCCCAACATCACGCTGCTGCCGCATCAGGTGGCGATCGATCTTATCACCGGCCACCATGAAGAGAAATTCTCCGGCTCGGGCCGGGTCTGGGGCGTCTATGCGCTCGATCAGGAAAGCGGCAAGGTGCAGGCGCATACCGGCCGCGCCACCATCATTGCCAGCGGCGGCGCTGGACGCGTCTACCAGTTCTCCACCGCCCCGCGCGGCGCGACCGGGGACGGCATCGCCATGGCCTGGCGTGCGGGCGCGCGCGTCTCCAACATGGAGATGATGCAGTTCCACCCCACCTGCCTCTACAATCTGGAGGTTAAGAATTTTCTCATCACCGAGGCCGTACGCGGCGAAGGTGGCCGGCTGATCAACCCGCGTACGGGCAAGCGTTTCATGGAGTTCTACGATCCGACGCGCATGGAGCTGGCACCGCGCGATGTCGTCGCCCGCGCGATCGATGCGGAGATCAAGCGCTTCGGCCTCGATTACGTTCATCTCGATATCAGCCATCAGCCGCCGGAATTCGTGGCCGGCCATTTCCCGAACATTCATGAGAAGCTGCTGGGCCTCGGCATCGACATGACGAAGGAGCCGATCCCGGTGGTGCCGGCGCAGCATTATACCTGCGGCGGCATACTGATCGATCTGCAGGGGCGCACCGATCTTCCGGGCCTTTACGCGGCAGGCGAGGCGACCGAGAGCGGCCTGCACGGCGCGAACCGACTGGCGTCCAACAGCTTGCTCGAATGCTTCGTCTTCGGCGAGGCGGCGGCACGCGACATCATGGCGCGCTGGGAGGAGTTCGAGGAAGTGCCTCCGATTCGCCCCTGGGATGAAAGCCGCGTCACCGATTCGGACGAAGAGGTCGTGATCAAGCAGAACTGGACCGAGATCCGGCGTTTCATGTGGAACTATGTCGGCATTGTGCGCACCACCAAGCGGCTGGAACGTGCGCAGCACCGCATCCAGTTGCTGAACGGAGAAGTGGCGGACTATTACGGCAATTTCCGCGTAACCAGCGATCTGGTCGAGCTGCGCAACCTGCTGCAGACGGCGGAACTGATCGTGCGCAGCGCGCTGAAGCGCAAGGAAAGTCGGGGGCTTCATTATACCACCGACTATCCGGAGCTGTTGCCGGTGGCCGAAGACACGGTGATCGTTCCCTAAGGCCGCTACTCCATTCATCGCACACAGAAAAAGATTCGCCGCAGCCATCTGGCCGCGCCGTGCCCCTGCATGCCTTTAAGTCCGGGTTCACGCACGACGGTTATACCCGTGCGTTCCGGGAGGATTAGATTTCGATGCGTTTTCATTTGACCGGGCGGATCCGTTCCGCCGCGTTTCTTGGGTCTGTTGCCATGCTGGCGGCTTGCGTGCCGAGCGCCCGCGCGCCGCAGCCGGTGCCGCCCGTCGCCAATGGGCCGGTTCAGCGCGTGCCCGCGCCAACGCCGCCGCCCGCGCCCTATCGCAATCCGGCGGCAGAGCGTCCGGCGCCTGGCTTGGTCGCCGAGATCGATGAGCTGTGGCGCAATTTCCCCGGCACCACCGGCATCGCGGTGCGCCGGATTGATGGCGACTGGTCCTTCGGCAAGCGTCAGGACGAGTTGTTTCCGCAGCAGAGCGTGTCCAAGACCTGGGTGTCGCTCACCATATTGGATGAGGTCGACAAGGGCCGCATCAAGCTGAGCGATCCCGTCACCATCGGCGTGAACGATCTGGCCGTGTTTCACCAGCCGATCCGCGACCGAGTGATCGCAAACGGTTCGGTCACCGAAACGGTTTATAGTCTGATTCAGCAAGCCATCACCCGAAGCGACAATACCGCCAATGATGCGCTATTGTGGAAGGCAGGCGGGCCGGATGCGGTCAATGCCTTCATCCGCGATAAGGGGCTTGGTGCCATCCGGTTCGGGCCGGGTGAGCGGCTGCTGCAATCCAAGATCGCTGGGCTTACCTGGAACCAGGATTATGCGATCGGCCGCCGCTTCTACGCCGCTCGGGCGGAGCTGCCGGTCGAGACGCGCCGCGCCGCGCTTTACGATTATCTGCGCGATCCGATGGACGGGGCCAGCCCGCAGGCGATCGTGGATGCGCTTGGCAAACTGGCGCGCGGCGAACTGCTCAGTCCCGAATCGACCCGTTTGATGCTGGAGACGATGGAGCGCACGCATAGCGGCCCCAATCGGCTGAAGGCGGGCGTGCCGGACGGCTGGGATTTCCTCCACAAGACGGGGACGGGGCAGGAACTGGGCGGGATTGCCACCGGCTATAACGATATCGGCATCATGACCGCGCCGGACGGCACGCGCTATGCCGTGGCCGTGATGCTGGGCGATACCACCGCGAGCATCCCCGCGCGCATGCGGCTGATGCAGTCGGTAACGCGCGCGGTGGCCCGCTACCACGGGATGTAAGGCGGCTCAGTTCGCCGCGATATCTCCGCTAGCCTGTTCTCCGCTCGGTTGCGGCGTCGGGCTAGCCGCGGGCAATGGCGGCGGCTCGGTGCGGCTGTCGAGCATTTCCGCCGCCTCGTCGAGCGCGCGCGCCTCGCCCACCGTGACGCCGCCGGGGCCGGGATCGGTTTCCTTCGGCCCGCAGGCGGCCAGCACCAGGACGAGCGCCGGAAGCAGCAGGTTCGGCCCGGCGCGCATCCCGTAAAAGCGCTTATTCTGCCGCAGGCGTGGTTGTCGCCATCGGCGTTGCCGTGCCGGATTCGCCTTCGCTCATCGCATCAGCGTTCATTTCGCCCATCGCATCGGCATCCGATTCGGCACCGGCGACCGCATCGCTCGCCATGTCGACCGGGGCGGCATCGGTGGCTTCCACTGCAACCTCTTCGGTTGGAGCGGTCTCTTCCTTCTTGTCCGAGCATGCAGCCAGACCGATCGAACCGGTGACGAGCGCGGCGAGGATGAGTTTCTTCATGGGAACTGAACCTTTTTATAGCATCTGGCGCGCTGCGCCCTTCATCACGATGCGGTCTAAGACACCCGGCCCCGTGCAGGCAAGCGGAAGGCGCCGCACGCTGCGCGATTGACCGCATATAAAGAAAACTTTATATCCGAATTTCAAATGATCTCATCCGCCACCCCCGCGCCCGCAGAGTTCAGCGATGGCCACCGCGATTTGCCCGCGATCATGCGCGCGCTCGCCGACGATAGCCGCATTCGCATCATGCTGCTGATCCTAGAGACCGAGCTGGCGGTGGGCGAGATCGCGCAGATCCTGGAACAGAGCCAGCCGCGCGCCAGCCGCCATATCCGCATCCTGTGCGATGCCGGACTGGCCGAGCGGCGGCGTGAGGGCAGCTGGACCTTCCTGCGGCCCGGCCAATCGGCCGCGCTGCCCGGTATTCGCAGATTGGTGGAGGATTGCGGCACTCGCGAGGATGCCATGGCGGTAGAAGATCGGCGGCGCTTGGCCGAAGTCCGCGCCGAACGCACCCGTAATGCCGAGGCCTATTTCGCTGCGCAGGCGGACAAATGGGACGAGATCCGCTCGCTCCACGTTCCCGAGCGGGAAGTGGAGGCGACGATGCTGGCGATGGTCGGCTCCGGCGCGGTTGGCCGCTTGATCGATATCGGCACCGGCACTGGTCGGATGATCGAACTGTTCGGCCCGCGCGCTTCCAGCAGCTGCGGCATCGATCGCAGCCCGGATATGCTCCGCCTCGCACGCGCCAAGCTGGACGATGCGCTGCAGGCCGAACTTTTGCAGGGCGATATCGCCGCGCTGCCCGTTGCCGATGCCAGTGCGGACATGGTCGTTTGCCACCTGGTGCTCCATTATGCGCAGGCGCCCGAGCGCGTGATTGCGGAAGCGGCGCGTGTGCTGGCACCCGGTGGACGCCTGATGATCGTCGATTTCGCACCGCATGACCGCGAGGAATTACGCGGCGCACATGCCCATGCCCGCCTGGGCTTTTCGGACGGCGCCATGGCGCAATGGTTCGATGCCGAGGGGCTGACCACCGAGCGGCGCGAAACGCTGGAGGGCGGAACGCTCGACGTGAAGATCTGGCTCGGCCGCAAGGCTGGCCCGGCAGAGGCGCATCCGCGCGCCTCGAACGACAGACCCGGCAGCGAAAATCGCGCCAATCCAAAGCAGAGGAAGAGAGCGGCATGACGCTATCGGTTGCGCAGTTGAACGAGGCGCAGTTCGCCACCGGGGAGCCGCTGTTCGCGGGCCTTCCGGGCGATGCGGAAATCAGCTTCGAATTCTTCCCGCCCAAAAGCGAGAAGATGGAGGAGAAGCTCTGGGATTCGATCCTGACGCTGGCGCCTCTGGAGCCGCGCTTCGTCTCGGTCACCTACGGTGCGGGCGGATCGACGCGGGAGCGCACGCACAAGACGGTGGCGCGCATCATCCGCGAAACCGGCTTGCCGGCCGCCGCGCATCTGACCTGCGTGGAGGCGAGCAAGGCGGAAATCCGCGAAGTCGCGGAGCAATATTGGGAAGCCGGGGTGCGCCATATCGTCGCGCTGCGCGGCGATCCGCCAAGCGAGGGCGCGAAATTCGTGCCCCATCCGGAAGGCTATGCCAGCGCCGCCGAATTGGTGAAGGGCCTGAAGGAGATCGCCGATTTCGAAATCTCCGTCGCCGCCTATCCGGAAACGCATCCGGAAGCCGACTGTCCGGATTCCGATCTCGACAATTTGAAGCGTAAGCTGGACGCGGGCGCCAGCCGCGCGATCACGCAGTTCTTCTTCCAGTCGGACAGCTTCTTCCGCTTCCGCGATGCCTGCGCCGCGCACGGGATCGATCAGGAAATCGTGCCCGGCATCCTACCCGTCTCCAACGTCGCGCAGACCCGCAAATTCGCCGGTATGTGCGGCGCGGAAATTCCGGACTGGATGAACCGCCTGTTCGACGGGCTCGACGATATGCCCGACGCCCGCCAGCTGGTCGCCGCCACCGTCGCCGCCGAAATGTGCCGCCGCCTTTATGCAGGCGGGGTGCGCCAGTTCCACTTCTACACACTGAACCGCGCCGAGCTGGCTTACGCCATCTGCCACCTGCTCGGCAAACGCCCGGCAGGCACCGCCTCCAAGGAGAAAGCCGCATGAGCGCCCCGACCAAGTCGACCGCCGCCGAAGAATTTCGCGATCGCGCCGCGAAGCAGATCCTCATGTTCGACGGCGGCTACGGCACCGCGATCCAGAACCGCAAACTGACCGAAGCCGATTATCGCGGGGATCTGGAGCTTTCGGCGGATCAGAAGGGCAACAACGATCTGCTCAGCCTGACCCGGCCCGACGTGATCCGCGATATTCACACCGACTATCTCGATGCCGGCGCGGACATGATCGAAACCAACAGCTTCAGCTCCACCGCCATCGCGTTGGCCGATTATGCCTGCGAGCATCTGGTGCGCGAGGTGAACCTCGCCTCCGCCAAGGTGGCGCGCGAGGCCTGCGATGCTGCCGAGGCGAAGGACGGCAAGCGCCGCTTCGTCGCAGGCGCGATCGGGCCGACCAACAAGACGCTTTCGCTGTCTCCGGACGTGAACGATCCCGGTTTCCGCGAAGTCGATTTCGACCAGATGAAGGCGGTCTACCGCGAGCAGTGCGACGCCCTGATCGAGGGCGGTGTGGACTTCCTGCTGATCGAGACGATCTTCGACACGCTGAACGCCAAGGTGGCCGCGATGGCAGCCGCCGAGGCGGCGCAGGCGGCGGGGCGCGAGGTGCCGATCATGCTGAGCTTTACGGTGACCGACATGTCCGGGCGCAACCTGTCCGGCCATACGGTCGAGGCCTTCTGGCATGCGGTGCGCCATGTGAAGCCGATCGCAGTGGGGCTCAACTGCTCGTTCGGTCCCGAAACGCTACGGCCGTACCTTACCGCGCTGTCCAAGGCGGCAGATACGCTCATTCTCGCTTACCCCAATGCCGGTCTGCCGAATGATCTGGGCGAATATGATCAGCAGCCGCATGAGACGGCGGAGCGGATCGGCCCGTGGCTCGACGAGAAGCTCGTCAACATCGTGGGCGGATGCTGCGGCACAACGCCCGGCCATATCGCCGCGATGGCGAAGGTGGTGGCAGGACGCGAACCGCGCACCATTCCGACGCCGGAAGTGCGCACGCGCCTCGCCGGTCTCGAACCCTTTACGATGGCTGCCTGATTTTCTTTTGAAACCGTCAGGGCCGAGCCTGTCGAAGCCCGTTTCTCGCATGCGCTGGACGCCCTTCGACAGGCTCAGGGCTAACGGATTTATATCATGACCCAGACCTCCTCCTCCGCCAATTTCGTCAATATCGGCGAGCGTACCAACGTCACCGGTTCGGCGCGCTTCAAGAAGCTGATCCTGGCCGGCGACTATGAAGCCGCGGTCGAGGTCGCGCGCGATCAGGTCGAAAACGGCGCGCAGATCGTCGATGTGAACATGGACGAAGGCCTGCTCGATGCGGTGGAGGCGATGACGCGCTTCCTGAAGCGGATCGCGGCGGAGCCGGACATCGCGCGCGTGCCGATCATGATCGACAGCTCGAAATGGGAGGTGATCGAGGCGGGCCTGAAATGCGTGTCGGGCAAGCCGATCGTGAACTCTATCTCGATGAAGGAGGGCGAAGAACTCTTCCTGGAAGCCGCCGCCAAGTGCCGCTCCTACGGCGCCGCCGCCGTCGTCATGGCGTTCGACGAGACCGGCCAGGCGGACACGAAGGAGCGCAAGATCGAGATTTGCGAGCGCGCCTACAAGCTGCTGACCGCGAACGGTTTTCCGCCCGAGGACATCATCTTCGATCCCAACGTCTTTGCCGTGGCCACCGGCATCGACGAACATCGCCGCTATGCGATCGACTTCATCGAGGCGGTGCGGCACCTCTCGGTCAGCTGCCCGCACGCGCACTTCTCCGGCGGCCTGTCGAACCTCAGCTTTTCCTTCCGCGGTAACGAGATCGTGCGCCGTGCGATGCACAGCGTGTTCCTCTATCACGCCATCCCCGCCGGGCTGGACATGGCGATCGTCAACGCCGGGCAGCTCGATATCTACGACCAGATCGAACCGACCTTACGCGAAGCATGCGAGGATGTGATCTTCGACCGCCGTGACGACGCCACCGAGCGGCTGATCGAGCTGGCCGAAAGCTATCGCGGCAAGGATGCGGCAGCGGAAAAGGCGGCCGAAGAATGGCGCGGCTATCCGGTCGCCAAGCGCCTGGAACATGCGCTCGTCAAAGGCATCGATGCGCATATCGTGGACGATACCGAGGAGATGCGCGTCGCGGTGAAGGAAGCCGGCGGGCGCCCGATCGAGGTGATCGAAGGTCCGCTGATGGACGGCATGAACGTGGTCGGAGACCTCTTCGGATCGGGCCAGATGTTCCTGCCGCAGGTGGTGAAATCCGCCCGCGTGATGAAGAAGGCCGTCGCCCACCTGTTCCCCTATATCGAGGCGGAAAAGGACGAGAAGTCCAAGGGCAAGGGCAAGATCGTGATGGCGACCGTGAAGGGAGACGTCCACGATATCGGGAAGAACATCGTCGGCGTGGTGCTGCAGTGCAACGGGTTCGAGGTGATCGACCTCGGCGTGATGGTGCCCTGGCCCACGATCCTGCAGGCCGCGAACGAGAATGATGCGGACATGATCGGTCTCTCCGGCCTCATCACCCCCTCTCTCGACGAGATGGTGACAGTGGCCGAAGAGATGGAAAAGGCGGGGCTGAAGCTGCCCCTCCTGATCGGCGGGGCGACGACCAGCAAGGCGCACACCGCGCTGCGGATCGAGCCCGCCTATTCGGGCGCGACCGTGCATGTGATCGACGCCAGCCGTGCCGTCGGCGTCGCCACCAATCTGGTGAGCGATACCGGCCTAGACGATTATCTCTCCGGTATTCGCGCCGATTATGAGGCGGTGCGCGTCGCGCGCGGCGGCAAGGTGGCGAAGAAGCTCGCCAGCCTGGAAGAAGCGCGCGCCAACGCCTTCCCGACGGATTTCGCGTTGAAGCCCGATGCGCCGATAAAGCCCGGCATCCACCGGTTCGACGAGTGGCCGATCGCGGACCTGCGCGATTATATCGACTGGACGCCTTTCTTCCGCGCCTGGGAACTGGCGGGCACCTATCCCGCCATTCTCGACGACGAAATCGTCGGCGAAAGCGCGCGCAACCTGAAGCGCGATGCCGATGCGATGCTCGAGCGGATCATCGAGGAGAAATGGCTGCGCGTGAAGGCGGTGGTCGGCCTGTGGCCCTGCACGCGCGATGGCGACGATGTGATCGTACAATCCTCTCCGAAAGGCGGGCAGGACGTGGCGCTGCCCATGCTGCGCCAGCAGGTGCCCAAACGCGAAGGTCGCGCGAATATGTGCCTGGCCGATTTCATCGATCCTACGGGCGACTGGTTCGGTGGGTTCGCGGTGTGCGCGGGCCACGGCATCGAGGCGAAGTCGAAGGAATTCCAGGCCGCGCATGACGATTATTCGGACATCCTGCTGAAGGCGCTGGCCGACCGGTTGGCTGAGGCGATGGCCGAGCGGATGCATGCGCTCGTCCGTGCCGATCTGTGGGGCTATGCGCCCGGTGAGCAGCTCACCAACGAAGCGCTGATCAAGGAAGAATATCGGGGCATCCGTCCGGCGCCCGGCTATCCCGCTTGCCCGGACCACAGCCTGAAACCCATCCTGTTCGATATGCTGGGCGACGATGCGGGCGATGTCGCGGGCATCACGCTGACCGAGAGCTTCGCCATGTATCCCACCGCGGCAGTGTCGGGCATGTATTTCGGCCATCCTGACGCGGACTATTTCGGTGTGGCGCGGATCGGGGACGATCAATTGGAGGATTATGCGGCGCGGCGCGGCGTTTCGATCGACCAGGCGCGCCAGTGGCTGCGGCCGAATTTGAACGAGTAAGAAAGCCGTGTCATCGCGTCCCCTCCGGTTCGCAATGACGCAGCTTTTGCCGCCTCCTTCGTCCCGTCTTGGAACGCGGCGTTTCAGTCATGGTTAAGCTGTTCGTCGCCATCGCCCCCTCCATGCTATCGGCCCGTCCCATGAACCGCACCATGCCCCGCCTCGCCCTTTGCGCTCTCGCCTTGATGACTGCGGCGCCTGCCGCTGCGCAAACTACTGCGCCCTACAGCGTCGCCGAGAGCGGGCGCGGCTACGGATCATTGCAAGCCGCGGTCGATGCGATCGGCAATGGCACGGGCACGATCCTGGTCTCCCCCGGCGTGCATCGTGATTGCGCGGTTCAGGAAGGCGGCGCGGTGACGTATCGCGCGGCGGTGCCCGGCAAGGCGATTTTCGACGGCGGGATCTGCGAGGATAAGGCCGCGCTCATCCTGCGCGGACGGGCCGCTACGGTGAACGGCATCATCTTCCAGAATATGGCGGTTGCCGACGGCAACGGCGCGGGAATCCGGCTGGAGCAGGGCAATCTCAACGTCTCCAACAGCTATTTCCGCAATAGCGAGCAGGGCATCCTCACCGCCGACGACCCTTCGTCTGCCATCCGCATCGACCGCTCCACCTTTTCCGGCCTTGGCCGGTGCGACCGGGGGCTGTCCTGCGCGCACAGCATTTACATCGGCGATTACGGATCGCTCAGCGTCACGCGCAGCCGTTTTCAGCAGGGCAATGGCGGCCATTATGTGAAAAGTCGCGCACGCCGCACGACGGTGACCGATTCGAGCTTTGACGATACGCGCGGGCGCGCCACCAATTACATGATCGATCTGCCCAACGGCTCCACCGGGGTGATCGAGGGCAATGTCTTTGTGCAAGGACGCGACAAGGAGAATTACTCCGCCTTCATCGCCGTCGCCGCAGAGGGCAAGGAGCATTCGAGCAACGGGCTGATCGTGCGCAACAACGATGCGCGCGTCGGCCCCGGCATCGACCGCACCACGACCTTCCTGGCCGATTGGTCGGGAGACCGGGTGCAGCTTGGCGCAAACCGGCTGGGGCCGAAGCTGAAGCCGTTCGAGCGGCGCTGAGGCGGCGCTGTCCTACGCGGCGGGCAGCCTGTATAGGGGGCGCATCATGACCGCCCGACCGACCGCCGCTCTGTTCCGTTCATCGATGGCAGGACACGGGCCGACCGAATTTTCCGGGGGTGTCCCGTTACATTTGCGACCTTTCGTTCGCATCGGCGCGGCCCTTGCGGCGTTGCTGCTGATCGCGCTCGCGGCCACCTTCTGCGTGGCGGCCCCGGTCCATGCGCAGGGCAGCAACGCCACGCACATCCAGGGGGCGTTGCTGGCCGAGAACGGCAAGGTCGCGCCCGGCGGTGGTGATACGCTGGCGCTCTCGTTTAAGCCGGATGCCGGCTGGCATGGCTACTGGTCGAATCCCGGCGATGCGGGCTTCGGGATCGATCTGAAATGGACGCTGCCCAAGGGCGTGACGCTGGGCGAAGCGCAGTTTCCGGTGCCGCAGACGCTGACGATCGCGGGGTTGATGAACCATGTTTATGAAGGGCCGCATGCGCTGCTGTTCGATCTGATGCTGGACAAGAGCGTCGCACCGGGCACGCGGCTGCCGATTGGTCTGGATGCGCAATGGCTCGCCTGTACCGACGAGATTTGCGTGCCGGAAACCGGCCATTTCGAAACGACGTTGGTTGCGGGTCCGGGCGGAAAGGCGGCCACCGCAAGCTTTGACCGCTTCCGATCGGCCCTGCCGACGCCGCTCGATCGGCCCGCAACGTTCGAGGTGGCGAACGGCATGCTGCGGCTCGCCATCCCCTTTCCAGCCGCTGCCGCCGCGCCGGCACCTCATTTCTTTGCGAGCGCCGACGGCATGGTCGATTACGCCGCGCCCCAGCGGTTTTCGCGCGTAGGTGACCGGCTGGTGATGGAGACCAGGGCGGCGGGCGCATCGCCCCAGGACGTTTCTGGACTGCTGGCGCTGGGAGACGGCACCGGCCTTTCCATCTCCGCCGCGCCGGGGGCCGTGCCGACCGGGGGAGTGCCACTGGCCGGCAGTGCCGATCCCGCCGCCGCCGATGCGCCTACGCTGCTTTTAAGCTTTGGCGCGGCGCTGCTTGGCGGCCTGCTCCTCAATATCCTGCCTTGTGTATTCCCGATCCTGGGCCTGAAGGCGATCAGCCTGAGCCGCGCGGCCATCGGCGAGGCCGAGGCGCGCCGCGATGCGCTGGCTTATGGCGCAGGGGCGATCCTAGCCTGCCTGGCGCTGGGCGGTTTGCTGCTCGCTTTGCGCGCGCGCGGTGAGGCGGTGGGCTGGGCGTTTCAGTTGCAGGAGCCGGCCGTGGTGGTGGCGCTGTTCCTGCTCACCGTGGGGATCGTCGCCAACCTGCTGGGTATGTTCACCGTGCCCGGCCTCGCAGTCGGTGATCGTTTGACGCGATCGGGCGGGATGAGCGGCAGCTTCTGGACCGGCGCGCTCGCTGCGTTCGTCGCCACGCCCTGCACCGGGCCGTTCATGGCCGCCGCATTGGGCGCGGCCCTCCTGCTGCCCGTTCCGGCCGCGCTGCTGCTGTTCGCGGGGCTGGGCATCGGACTGGCGCTGCCTTTCCTTGCCATCGGCTTCGTGCCCACGCTGCGCCGCTGGCTGCCCAAGCCGGGGGCATGGATGGAGACCTTCCGCAAATGGATGGCGCTGCCGATGGCGCTGACCGCATTGGCGCTGGGCTGGCTGCTATGGCGTCTGGGCGGCCCGAACCTGATAATCGCGGGCGTCGTCGCGGCGGTGGCGATGCTCGTCATTCTGCTGCTGCTGGGTCGCGGTCAGCGCGGCGGCGCGGGCGCGGTGCCGCTGCTGGCGGCAGGCGCTTTGGCGGTTCTGCTGCTGCCCCCTGCGCTGGTCGCGGCGGCTCCGGAGAGAAGTTTTGCTGCGCACAATGGCCGCAGCAATTCGCTGCCGTTCGATGAGGCGCGACTGGCGCAACTGCAGGCCGAGGGGCGCCCAATCTTCCTTTATTTCACTGCTGATTGGTGCGTCACCTGCAAGGCGAACGAGGCTGCCGCGATCGAGCGGGAGGGCGTGGCCCGCGCGTTCGAACGGGGCAATGTTGCGGTGATGAGCGGGGACTTCACCCGCCGCGATCCGGCCATCGCACGATTCCTGGCCGCGCATGGCCGGGCGGGCGTGCCCTTTTATCTGTTCTACCCGAAAGGCGGCGGAGAGCCGAAAGAGCTACCGCAGCTGCTGAGCCAGGATATGCTGATCGATCTGGCGGCGCGTTAGCTTTCGAACTGCACTTCGTGGGTGTGTCCGCGCACGATAATTCCCTTCGTGCCGGTAACCCCGTCAATCGGAATAGATACTTCGAAAGCGCGCTCGGTCACGTCACGCGATATCGGCGCGGCCACTTCGATCACCCAGTAATCAGGCTTTGTCGCGTAGATGCGGGGCGCAAGCTTCACGCCCAGGCCATCTTCGGGAAGGGTGCCGCGCACGCGAAGGAAGCGCGTGCTTCCCATGGGACCGGTTTTGATCACCGCTTCGTCGAAATCGATAAGCCGGGCATTGGGCGCGCCCGTATGGGAACGCGGGGGATTGGATACCATTAAAAAATTCAAACTCCAGGTCGTCAGACGCGACCGAACTATCGCCCCCCTCTCCCCATCTGCCGACCACGGCCGACCCCATCAACCCCGGATTGGTGGTCATGCCCGGAAGTCACTGCAAACGCGTGCAATAAAATTACGCTATCGTAACGCAGTAATAATCGGGCGGCCCTCAGCTCATTTTCCGCTGGGTCTTGCCGTATCGCATCTTGCGCGTGCCCGGCCGTCCCTCGGTGGCGCGGCCGCGCGGTGCGGCGACCTGTTCGTCGCCTGGCAGGCCGAGTTCGTCGGCCTCCAGCTTGCGGATCTCGTCGCGCAGGCGCCCGGCCTCCTCGAACTCCAGATCGGCGGCGGCGGTGCGCATCTTCTTCTCCAGATCCTCGATATAGGCGCGCAGATTGTGGCCCACGAGGCTTTCGGGCTCGTCCTTGGACGCCTTTGCGCGATCGTCCTTGCTGGCATAGGCCACGATGTCGGAGATATTCTTGCGGATCGTCTTCGGCGTGATGCCGTGCTCTTCATTATAGGCGAGTTGCTTTTCGCGCCGCCGGTCGGTCTCGGCCAGCGCGCGCTCCATCGATCCGGTGATGCGATCGGCGTAGAGGATCACGCGCCCGTCGACATTACGGGCGGCCCGGCCGATGGTCTGGATCAGCGAGGTTTCGGAGCGCAGGAAGCCTTCCTTGTCCGCGTCCAGGATCGCGACCAGCCCGCATTCGGGGATGTCGAGCCCCTCGCGCAGCAAGTTGATGCCGACGAGCACGTCGTACACGCCCATGCGCAGATCCCGGATCAGCTCGATACGCTCCAGCGTCTCGACGTCGGAGTGCATGTAGCGCACCTTGATCCCGGCCTCGTGCATGAACTCGGTGAGGTCTTCGGCCATGCGCTTCGTGAGCGTGGTGACGAGGGTGCGATAGCCCTTTTGAGCGGTGATGCGCGCCTCGTTGATCAGGTCGTCGACCTGTTCCTCGACCGGTTTGATCTCTACCGGCGGATCGATCAGCCCGGTGGGGCGGATCACCTGCTCGGCAAAGACGCCGCTGGTCTCCTCCATCTCCCACTTCCCGGGCGTGGCGGACACCGCAAAAGTCTGCGGGCGCATCGCGTCCCATTCGTTGAAGCGTAACGGACGGTTGTCGATGCAGCTCGGCAGGCGGAAGCCATATTCGGCCAGCGTCAGCTTGCGGCGATGGTCCCCGCGCGCCATCGCGCCGATCTGCGGCACCGTCTGATGGCTTTCGTCGACGAACAGCAGCGCGTTATCGGGCAGATATTCGAAAAGGGTCGGCGGCGGCTCGCCGGGCAGGCGGCCGGTGAGGAAGCGACTGTAATTTTCGATGCCGTTGCAGCTGCCGGTGGCGTGGATCATTTCCAGATCGAAATTGGTGCGCTGCTCCAGCCGCTGCGCTTCCAGCAGTTTGCCCTCCGCTTCCAGCTCCTTCAGCCGCTCGGAAAGCTCGAACTTGATGGCCTCGGCGGCCTGCTTCATCGTCGGGCCGGGCGTGACATAGTGCGAGTTCGCATAGACGCGCACCTTGTCCAGCTGCGCGCCCTTCTTGCCGGTCAGCGGATCGAACTCGCTGATCGACTCCACCTCGTCGCCGAAAAATTCGATGCGCCAGGCCATGTCTTCATAGTGCGACGGGAACAGCTCCAGCGTATCGCCGCGCACACGGAAATTGCCGCGCGCGAAGGCGGTGTCGTTGCGCTTATATTGCAGGGCGACGAGCTTGCGGATCAGCTCGCGCTGGTCGACCGTGTCTTCCCTTTTGATGTCGAACACCATCGCCGAATAGGTCTCGACCGATCCGATGCCGTAAAGGCAGGAAACGGAAGCCACGATCAGCACGTCGTCGCGTTCCAGCAGCGCGCGCGTAGCCGAATGACGCATCCGGTCGATCGCCTCGTTGATCGAGCTTTCCTTCTCGATGTAGGTGTCGGAACGCGGCACATAGGCTTCGGGCTGATAATAGTCGTAATAGCTGACGAAATATTCGACCGCGTTCTCGGGAAAGAAGCTCTTGAACTCGCCGTAAAGCTGCGCGGCGAGGATCTTGTTGGGAGCCAGCACCAGCGCCGGGCGCTGCAGTTCTTCGATCACCTTCGCCATGGTGAAGGTCTTGCCCGAGCCAGTGACGCCCAGGAGCACCTGCGTCGCCTCGCCATCGCGGGCGCTTTCCGTCAGTTCGGCGATGGCGGTGGGCTGATCCCCAGACGGCTCATATTCGCTGACGAGCTTGAACTTCTGCCCGCCTTCCGCCTTTTCGGGGCGAACCGGCTTGTGCGGCTTGAAATTCTCGTCGGTCTCGGGCTCTTCCAGCCCGCGTCGGATCACCAGTTCTGCCATCGCGCCTATATGTGGGTGGCGGGGCCCGCTGCCAAGGCGGCTAGGCACGGCGGAAGCACGCGCCTATCTAAAGCGGCCCGATCCCGACCGGAGTTGCACAATGAAATCCCATGCCGTCTTCCTTGCCGCCGCGGCCGCTCTGGCCACCCTCGCCGGTTGTTCGGGCAAGGAGGAAAGCACGGATGCAGCGTCGGCGGCGGACAGCAGCGCCGCGGCGCCCGAGGTCGCCGCACCTGAGCGGGCGAGCCCGGAAGAAAGCGCCGCCAATCAGGAGGCGATGGTCCAGACCCTATCCGACAAGCTGAAGCCGGGCCTGTGGAAGCTGCGTTTCACCGTCACCAGCATCGATGCGCCCGACGCGCCGGAACCGCTGCGCGCGCCGCTCCAATCGCTGAAGGGCACCACCCAGGAATATGCGCATTGCCTGCCTGCCGATCAGGCCGGGCGGCCCGATCCGGAGTTTTTCGGCAACGATACCAATAGCGATTGCAGCTATGACACATTCAGCCAGAGCGGCGATTTCACCACCATCAGCATGACCTGCGGCGGTGAGGGTGGACGCCGGATGCGCACCGACATGCAGGGGGAACTGAAGCCGGAAAACTTCGAACTCGCTATGGCGAACCAGGTACTGAACAGCCCGAACGGCAAGATCAAGCTGGCGGGCAAATTGACCGGCACGCGCACCGGATCGTGCGAAGGTTGATGGACGAGGCGGCGATGGAGGCGGTCGCGCTGCGGTCGCTCGCGAATCTTCCGGAAGAATTCCGCCGCTATCTGGGCGATGTGGTCGTGCGGGTGCAGGATCTGGCAACGCAGGAAATGCTCGAATCAGTGGGGCTGACCCATCCGATGCAGCTATCGGGCCTCTATACCGGCCGGCCGATCGACAACAAAAGCGTCTGGGACGTGTCGGACGGCACGCCCGATCGAATCTACCTCTTCCGCCTGCCGATCCTGGCGGAGGCACGCGAGCGGGACATTCCGGTGGAGCGGCTGGTCCACCATGTTATGATCCACGAAATGGGCCATCATTTCGGCCTGTCCGACGATGACATGCACGCGCTGGAGGACGAGGCCTGAGCCCCGCCCCGCAGCAGCGCGTTTAGCGCGTCGGCTTGGGCGTATCGCCGCTATAGTCGTAGAAGCCGCGGCCCGATTTGCGGCCGTACCAGCCCGCCTCGACATATTTCACCAGCAGCGGCGCGGGGCGGTATTTGGGATCGCCCGTCGTCTCGTGCAGCACGCGAGTAATTTCCAGACAGGTATCGAGCCCGATGAAATCGGCCAGCGTCAGCGGCCCCATCGGATGGTTGAGGCCCAGGCGGCAGGCGGTATCGATATCCTCGATGCTCGCGACGCCTTCGCCCAGCGCGAAGCAGGCCTCGTTCAGCATCGGCAGCAGGATGCGGTTCACGATGAAGCCCGGCGCGTCGTTGGCGAACACCATCTGCTTGCCCAGCGCCTTGCCGTAGCCGCGCACGGTCTCAACCGTTTCGGTGGACGTCGCGAGGCCCTTGATCACCTCGATCAGGTCCATCACCGGCACGGGATTGAAAAAGTGCACGCCGATGAAGCGCTCCGGATCGGGCGAGGCCTGGGCGAGCCGCGTGATCGGGATGGAGGAGGTGTTGGACGCCAGCACCGCCTTGTGGCCCAGCACCTTGCCGACTTCGGCGAATATGGTGCGCTTCACCTCTTCGCGCTCGGTCGCCGCCTCGATGATCAGCCCTGCGCTTGCCATCGGTTCGAAGGAGCCGACCGGCTCGATCCGGCCGAGCGCGGTTTCGGCGGCCTTCGCCTCCATCTTCTCCTTTTCGACCAGGCGGGATAGGCGCTTGCCGATATCCGCCTTGGCCTTTTCGGCGACCTCCAGGCTCACATCGGCCAGGAACACGCGGTAGCCCGCTGCGGCGGACACCTGCGCGATGCCTGCGCCCATCTGCCCTGCGCCGATAATGCCTACGCTGTTCATGCCTATGTCTCCTTCGCCCGTGGCCGCGATCCCGGCCCGATCTCTTGCCGACCGCCTATAAGATAGGCGATGTCGGGACAAGCGCGCCGGAGGAAAGCGGGGGCGGGACGGTGGCTAGCGCGCGGCCTGTTCCAGCCGCCGGGCGCGTTCGAACGCTTCGCGCCGCTCCTCGACCATCGCGGCGGTATCCTTCGCCGCCGCCGCCTTGGCCGCCTGATCGGCGGGCGCACGGCGCGCCTCGTCCGCCGCGGGCACGGTGCACCAGGCGGTCAACAGTACGCCGAGCGACCAGAACAAGGCATTCCAGCGGCTGGCGAACACGGTTTTGAGGCGCGGTCCGAAGAGCATGCCGCGGTGTATCGCATGCGCGCGGTTAATGGTGCGTTCGCGACAAGGCGAAAAGGCGGGGCAGGCGCGCCCCGCCGCTTCGTCAGGCGATCGCCGGTAGCTGATCGAGATATTTGTCCAGCGTCAGCGGATATTCGCGCACGCGGATGCCGGTGGCGTTGTAGATCGCATTGGCGATCGCCGCGCCGGGTCCGCAAATGCCCAGCTCGCCCACGCCCTTGGCCTTCATCGGCGAGATGACGGGGTCGAGCGTGTCGAGGAAGATGCAGTCCTGATGCGGGATGTCCGCGTGTACGGGCACTTCGTAACCCGCCAGATCATGGTTCACGAAGAAGCCGAAGCGTTCGTCCACATGCAGATCTTCCATCAATGCGGAGCCCGCGGCCATGGTCATCGCGCCGATCACCTGGCTGCGCGCGGATAGCGGGTTGAGGATGCGTCCGGCATCGCACACCGCAAGCATCCGCTGGACGCGGGTTTCGCCGGTATAGGCGTCGACCGCGACTTCCACGAAGTGCCCCGCATAGGTGCCGATGTCGTAATCCTCTTGGAACTTGCCGAAGTCCATCTCACCGTCCGCGGACACAGCGCCCGCTTCGGTCAGCTTTGCGGATCGCTCACCCAATGTGATCGAGCCGTCCGCGAAGGTGGCCTGATCGCCGTCGATCCCGAGCGCTTCGCCGATCTTGCGGCGCAGGTTGACGCAGGCGGCATAGACGCCCGCGGTGGAGGAGGCCGCACCCCATTGGCCGCCCGATCCGGCGGCAACGGGATAGTTCGAATCGCCCAGTTCTACCTGCACGCGGTCCAGCGGCAGGCCGAGGCTTTCCGCCGCGGTCTGCGCGATAATGGTGTAGCTGCCGGTCCCGATGTCGGTCATGTCCGTGAACACGGTGAGGCGGCCGTCCTCGGACAGCTGCACCCGCGCCGCCGATTTCTGCGTCGGCGCACCGCGATAGCCCGCGGCCACGCCCATGCCCTTCAGCCAGCGCCCCTCACGCGTTGCGCCGGGCTCGGCCTTGCGGGAAGACCAGCCGAAGCGCTCCGCCCCTTCGCGCAGGCAGCGGACGAGATGCCGTTCCGAAAACGGGATCGACGGATCGCCCGGCAGCGTCTTGGGCTCGTTGACGATGCGGAATTCGACTGGGTCCATGCCCAGCTTCTCCGCCATTTCGTCCATCGCCACTTCCAGCGCGAGATGGCCGACCGCTTCGCCCGGCGCGCGCATGGCATTGCCTTCGGGCAGATCGATCTGCCCGACATAGGATGCGACCAATCGGTTGTCCCCGGCGTAGAGTTTGGGAGTCTGCGCGGTGCCATGTTCGCCGCCCTGGCCGGTGATATTGGCGGACCAGCATTCATGGGCGATCGCGCTGATCGTCCCGTCCTCGCCCGCGCCGATGCGCAGCCGCTGGATGGTAGCGGGGCGATGCGTGCAATTATTGGCGATCAGCGGGCGTTGCAGCGCCACTTTCACCGGGCGCTTGGCTGCTTTGGCACCCAAGGCGGCCATCACCGCATCGGCGCGGATGAACAGCTTTCCGCCGAAACCGCCGCCGATATAGGGCGAATCCACCCGGATGTTTTCCGCCGGCATCTTCAGGATGCTGCCCATGGCCTGCTTGGACCAGTTGATCATCTGGTTCGACGTCCAGAGCGTCAGCTTGTCGCCGTCCCAGGCGGCGATGGTCGCCATCGGTTCCATCATCGCATGGCTTTCGTCCGGCGTCGTATATTGGCTGTCGATGGTGACGGGGGCGGACGCGTAGGCCGTGTCGAAATCGCCGCGCGTCTCACGCATGTCCTCGCCGCCATAGCCCTTGCCGACCTTGGCCGAAGCCTTCACCTTTTCCAGCGAATGGACGCCCTTCGCGCGCTCGTAATCGGTGCGGATCAGGGCGGCGGCGGCACGGGCCTGCTCGAATGTTTCGGCCACCACCACGGCAATCGCCTGATGATAATGCGCGACATCGCGTCCGCCGAACAGCGGCGCCATGTTGAAATTGCTGCTGCCGACCGGCTCATGCTCGGTCGCCGCGACGACGGCGATCACGCCGGGCGCGGCGCGCGCATCGTCCAGGGTCATCGATTTGATGCGCCCCTTCGAAATGGCGGAGCCGACCACCCAGCCATAGGCCTGGTTGGCCGCGACATCGTGGCGTTCATAGGCGTAAGGGGCCAGGCCGCTGGTCTTCAGCGGGCCGTCGATCCGGCGAGTGGACTTGCCGACGATCTTGGCATTGTCGAACAGGTTGTCGCCTGCGGGTGCGTTGAATTCCATGGGATTCGCTCCTCTCAGGCCTTCGCGTCCGCGAGCACGCCGGCCAGCGTGCGCTCGGCGAGCGGGATCTTGAACTTGTTGTCCTCGGTGGGCCGGGCACCGGCAAAGGCGCGGGCGACCACCGCTTTGGCGCCCTGCGGCATCAGCGCATCGGCTTCCTCCACGCGCCAGGGCTTGGGCGCGACGCCGCCAAAGGCGACGCGGCCGGTGCCGTCCGGCATGACGATGGCGGCCACGGAGACCAGCGCAAAGGCATAGGACCGGCGGTCGCGCACCTTGTGGTAGAAATGCTGCCCGCCCAGCGGCTTCGGCAGGCGCACATGGGTGATGATTTCGCCCGGCTCCAGCGCGGTTTCGATCTGCGGCGTATCGCCCCACAGGCGGTGGAAATCCGCGATCGGAATGGCGCGCCGGGCACCGTCCGGCTTCACCGTCTCCACCACCGCATCGAGCAGGCGCATGGCCACCGCCATATCGCCCGGATAGGTCGCGATGCAGGTGTCCGACGTGCCGATAACGCCGAGTTGGCGGGAAGAGCCGCCGATGGCGGAGCATCCACTGCCCGGCCGCCGCTTGTTGCAGGACATGTTGGTGTCGTAGAAATAGGAACAGCGCGTGCGTTGGAGGAGATTGCCCCCGGTCGTTGCCTTGTTGCGCAACTGGCCGGACGCGCCCGCCTGGATCGCGCGGGTGAGCACGGCATAATCCTCGCGCACCCGCTTGTCGGCGGACAGCGCGGTGTTGCTGACCAGCGTGCCGATGCGAAGCCCGCCATCGTCGGTCTTTTCGATCCGATCCAGTCCCAGATCCTGCACATCGACGAGATGCGCGGGCGTCTCGATCTCCAGCTTCATGAGATCGAGGAGATTGGTGCCCCCGGCGATGAACTTGGCATTTGGATGGGTGGCAACGGCCTTGGCCGCGGCTGCGGGATCGCCCGCGCGTTCATAGGTAAAGCTTTTCATGTTCTCAGCCCTCCGCCACTTCAGACATGGCGTCGGCAATGTTGGAATAGGCGCCGCAGCGGCAGATATTGCCGCTCATCCGCTCACGCATTTCCATATTGGTGGGGGCGATGGCGCCGGTCAGATCGCCGGTGACATGGCTCGGGATGCCCTTGCGGATTTCCTCCAGCGTGGCGACGGCGGAGCAGATCTGCCCCGGCGTGCAATAGCCGCATTGATAGCCGTCATGCTTCACGAACGCTTCCTGCATCGGGTGCAGATCGTCCGGCGTGCCGAGCCCTTCGATCGTGGTCACCTCGTCGCCTTCGTGCATCACCGCGAGGCTGAGGCAGCTGTTCACGCGGGTGCCGTTCACCATCACCGTGCAAGCGCCGCATTGGCCGTGATCGCAGCCCTTCTTTGTACCGGTGAGCTGCAGATGTTCGCGCAGCGTGTCGAGCAGCGTGGTGCGGGTGTCGAGCTCCACCTCATGCGGCTTGCCGTTCACCTTCATCTTCACCTTCATCTGCGGCGGCGGTGCGGCCTCGTTCCGGCTGCGCTGTGCCAGCGCGGCATGCGGGGCGTTCACCACCGCAGCGGACGCGGCGCTCGCCGCCAGCATGTGCCGGCGCGTGAGGGGGAGGAATTTGCTGTTCGTCAATGTCCGGGCTCCGAAGCGTTCGGGAGTTTGGCGTGCGGGAGGGGCACGTCTTGGCAGGGACGGTAGGGGCGGGCGTAGACAAAGTCTAATCGGCTGCTTCGATTAGGGCCATGGACGGGCGAGTCGTGCACGTGGCCGCCGTGATTGACGAGCGGTGACATGCGGTTCAGACCTGCATGATCGAAGCGGCCAGCAACCTGGAAGGAGCGCGTACGAGACTTATGAGAAGCCCCCTGATCCTGGCCGGTGTCGGCCTGTTCGCCCTTACTGCCCAACCGCTATTCGCGCAGGAAGAGCAGAGCCCACCCGAAGGTGCGCCCGCGCAGACCGAGGCCGCGCCGGCCGCGACGCCCCCGCCGATGGCAGGGTCCGCCACCGGCAGCGCTCAGGCCGGGCCGAACCGGCGCTTTACCGGCGAAGATCTTTTCAACCTGGCCGTCGCCGCCGACCCGGAGATCAGCCCGGACGGCCGCCGCATCGCCTATGTGCGCCAGTCGAACGACATCATGCAGGACCGCGCGGTCAGCAGCATCTGGATGATCGACACCGCCACGGGCAGGCAGACGCCGCTCGCCGGGCAGGACGGCGACGCCTTTTCGCCGCGCTGGTCGCCCGATGGCACGCGGCTTGCCTATGTCTCCACCGCCGGCGGCAGCCCGCAGCTCTGGGTGCGCTGGATGGACGGCGGAGAGGCGGTGCGCCTCACCGGCCTTCCCACCAGCCCGAGCAGCCTCGCCTGGTCGCCCGACGGGCAGTCGATTGCCTACACCATGCTGGTGAAGGATGAGGGGCTGAAGCTAGGTAGTCAGCCCAAGGACAAGCCCGAGGGCGCGAAATGGGCCGAGCCGCTCGAGATTTACGACCTGCTCACCTACCGCGCCGACGGGCAGGGCTATATCCAGCCCGGCTTCGACAAGATCTTCATGATCCCGGCCAGCGGCGGCGCGCCGCGTCAGCTCACCTTCGGGCCCTATCATGACGGCGGCCCGCTCAGCTGGTCGAAGGACGGAAGCACGCTCTATTTCGGCGCGAACCGCAAGCCCGACTGGCAGACCGATCCGGTGGAAGGCGAAGTCTATGCGCTCGATATCGCCAGCGGCGCGATCCGCCAGCTGACCGACCGTGATGGACCGGACGGCCACCCGGTCGTCTCGCCGGATGGCAGCAAAATCGCCTATCTCGGCTTCGACGATGCGCGCCGCGCTTATGAGAATGACGATCTCTATGTGATGAACACGGACGGATCGAACCGGCGCATCCTCACCGAAAACTGGGACTTCAGCCCGGCCAATATCGTCTGGGATCATGACGGCGGCGGCATCTACGCCCAATATGACGATGCGGGCGAAACCAAGGTGGCGCGCATCGGCCTCGACGGATCGGTGCGCGATGTGGTGAGCGGCGTGGACGGCGGCGGGCTGGACCGGCCCTATACCGGCGGCAGCTTCTCGGTGGCCGATAACGATGCGATCGCCTTCACCGGCGGCACAGCGACGCGGCCTGCCGAGGTGCAGCTGGAGGCGAACGGGCGCACCCGCATCCTGACCGATCTCAACGCCTCGATGCGCGCTACCAAGGCGCTGGGGCAGGTGCGCAAGATTACCGCCACGTCCAGCGTAGGCGGCCTCTTGATCGACGGCTGGCTGACGCTGCCGCCGGGCTATGTGGAGGGCAGCCGCGTTCCGTTGATCCTGGAAATCCATGGCGGTCCCTTCGCCGCCTATGGTCCGCATTTCTCCACCGACAACCAGCTTTATGCCGCCGCGGGCTATGCTGTCCTTTCCGCCAATCCGCGCGGCTCTACGAGCTATGGCGAGGATTTCGCCGATGCGATCGACAAGGCCTATCCGGGCAACGACTATTTCGATCTGATGAGTATCGTCGACCAAGCGGTGGAGATGGGCGTGGCCGATCCGAACGCGCTCTACGTCACCGGCGGTTCGGGCGGCGGGGTGCTGACCAGCTGGATCGTCGGCAAGACGGACCGGTTCAAGGCCGCCGCCGCGCAGAAGCCGGTGATCAACTGGACCACGCAGGCGCTCACCGCCGACGGCCCGGCCTTTTTCGGCCCCTATTGGATCGGCGGCCAACCCTGGGAGAATCAGGAAGCCTATTGGAAGCTTTCGCCGCTCTCGCTGGTCGGCAATGTGGAAACGCCCACGCTGGTCGTCGTCGGCAGCGAGGATTATCGCACGCCGGTGAGCGAGGCGGAGCAATATTATACCGCGCTGCGCCTGCGCGGCGTGCCCACCGCACTGGTCAAGGTGCCCGGCGCCAGCCATGGCAGCATCGCCGCGAGGCCGTCGCAGGCTGCGGCCAAGGCGGCGGCGATCCTGGCATGGTTCGAAAAGTACAAGGCCGGCTGGTCACCTCCCGCGGAGGCCTCGGCACCCTGAGCGCTCACGTCATTGCGAGGAGCCGGAGGCGACGAAGCAATCCAGGGCGACTGCAGCGCTGTAACGGCTCTGGATTGTCGCGTCGCCCTGCGGGCTCCTCGCAATGACGGGCCTTTTTCTGTCCGTTAGGAAACAGCAGCCCATAGCCCTGAGCTTGTCGAAGGGCGTTTCTCCCTATCGCACTGCATCTGATAAACGCCCTTCGACAGGCTCAGGGCTACGGATTGGAGGCTGTGGACCGCCCCCTCAGCTCTTGCCCCAATATTCGTCGCGCAGCAGGCGCTTGTAGAGCTTGCCCGTCTCCGCGCGTGGCAGTTCGTCTCGGAAATCGTAGCGGCGCGGGGCTTTGACGTGGCTGAGATGCTCGCGCGCGAAAGCGCCCAGCCGCGCGGCCAGTTCGTCGCGGTCCGCTTCCGGATCGGCGGGCTGGATCACGGCGACCACCTCCTCGCCCATTTCCTCATGCGGCGCGCCGATCACGGCGGCGTCCGCCACATCGGGATGCGTCACCAGCAGGTTCTCGATCTCCTGCGGGTAGATGTTCACGCCGCCCGATATGATCATGAAGCTCTTGCGGTCGGTAAGGTAGAGATAGCCCTCCTCGTCCAGCCAGCCGACATCGCCCAGCGTGTTCCAGCCCTGTTCGTTATGAACCTCGGCGGTCTTGTCGGGGTCGTTATGATATTCGAACGAGGCGCCGCCCGCGAAGTAGATGGTGCCTTCCTTGCGCGGACCCAGCACGGTGCCGTCCTCGCCCACGATCTTGGTGGTGGAGACGAGATTGCGACCGACCGAGCCTTCATGGGCAAGCCATTCCGCACTGGAAATGGCGCACAGGCCGCTGCCTTCGGTACCCGCATAATATTCGCCGACAATCGGCCCCCACCAGTCGATCATCGCGCGTGTCACCGGCACGGGGCAGGGCGCGGCGGCGTGCCAGACGGCTTTCAGGCTGGAATGATCATAGGCCTGCCGCACCTCCTCCGGCAGTTTCAGCATGCGGATGAAATGCGTCGGCACCCACTGCGCATGGGTGACCTTGTACCGCTCGATCAGCCGTAGCGCTTCTTCCGGATCGAACCGGTCCATCACCAGCACGGTGCCGCCCACCTGTTGCACGGCCATCGACCAGCGCAGGGGCGCGGCATGATAGAGCGGGGCGGGCGAGAGATAGATCATGTCCGCGGAGAAACCGTAGAGCCCCTTGCCGAGCATCGCGAGCGGCGAGACATTGGTGCCGAACGGTTCTTCGCTCAGCGGATGCTTGATCCCCTTCGGATGGCCGGTGGTGCCGGAGGAATAGAGCATGATGCCGCCCGGTCGCGGACCGTCCAGCGCCTGCGCGGACTGCTCGTCGCGCGCGTCTTCATAGGAACGAAAGCCGGGAATCGTGCCGTCCGCCATCAACAGCGCGCAGTCGTCCAGGCGCGGCGCCAGCTCGGCGGCGAGGGTGGCGACACCCTTGCTCGCGATCAGCACCCGGCAATCGCCGTCGCGGACGATATATTCGGCTTCGGCGGCGTTCAGTTTGGACGAGATGCAGGTACAGTAGATGCCGCTGCGCTCCGCCGCCCACAGGATTTCGAAATAGCGCGGCGAATTGTCCATCAGCAGCGCCATGCCCTGCCCGCGTGTCAGCCCCAGCGAGCGGATCAGCCGCGCGCCCCGATTGGCACGCGCGTCCAGTTCGGCATAACTCACGCACTCCCCGGTCGCGGCCATGATATAGGCCGGGTGGTCCGGGCGGTTCACCGCATGGTCAACCGGGTGCAGGCGCATGGCCTCGCTCATCGTTCCTCTCCTTCAAGCGATAACGCCCGCTTTGCGCAGGTCTGCGATCTTTTCCTCGTCATAACCGCATCGGCCGAGCAGATCATCGCTGTGCACGCCCGCTTTCGGGGGCGGGGTCGGTGCATCGGTCGGCGTGCCGCCGTAGCGCGGCGCGGGCGCGGGTTGGGTAACTCCGGCGACCTCGATAAAGGTGCCGCGCACGGCATTGTGTGGGTGCTCGGGCGCTTCGGCCATGGAGAGCACCGGCGCGAAGCAGATGTTCGTATGCTCCATCTTCTCGCACCAATGATCGCGCGGTTTGGAGGCAAAGATAGCGGCCAGCTTGTCCTTCAGCGCGGGCCAGCGGCCTGCGTCCATCTGCGCATCGAAATCGGGATCGTCGGTGAGCCCCAGCGCTTCGCGGAGTTGCGCATAGAATTGCGGTTCGATCGATCCGATCGAGATGAACCTGCCGTCGGCGCACTCGTAGGTGTCGTAAAAATGTGCTGCACCGTCGAGCAGGTTGGTGCCCGCTTCGTCCTTCCACATGCCGGCGGCGCGGAAGCCCCAGGTCATGGCGGTGAGCAGCGCCGATCCGTCCGTCATCGCGCAGTCGATCACCTGGCCGTCCGCGCCGTTCTTCACGGCGAGCAGCGCGCTCACCATGCCGAAGGCCAGCATCATGCCGCCGCCGCCGAAATCGCCCAGATAATTGACCGGCGGCACCGGCTTTTCGCCCTTGCGGCCGATGCCGTGCAGCGCGCCGGACAGCGCGATATAATTGATGTCGTGCCCCGCGGCCTGCGCATAGGGCCCGGTCTGTCCCCAACCGGTCATGCGGCCATAGACAAGCTTGGGATTGTCGCCGAGTAGGATGTCGGGACCCAGGCCCAGCCGCTCGGTGACGCCGGGACGGAAACCCTCGATCAGCCCGTCGGCATCCTTGGCCAGATCGCGGATCAGCGCGACGCCCTCGGGCGATTTCATGTCGACCGCGATCGAGCGGCGGGAGCGCAGCAGCGGATCGGTGGCCTGTATACGCCCACCGATGCGCTCCACACGGATCACCTCCGCGCCGTGATCGGCCAGCATCATGCCGCAAAAAGGAGCAGGGCCGATGCCTGCCAGTTCGATGATGCGGATACCGGCCAGCGGTCCTGCCATGAAAGGCTCCTCTCTCAAAAGCGAGGGGCCGATCTTGGCGCCGGCCCTCCCGTGGGGGTCGACGCTCAGCGCGCGGGGTAGCGCAGCCGTCCTATGAAGCGCGACAGGCTCAGGCGATCGCGGTCTCCGCCGCCGGTCCACTGCGCCTTGGCCTTTTCGAACTGCATCACATTCTCGATCCGCCGGGCCAGGAAGGCGCGGGTTTCCGCATAATCCTCGCTATCGTCGTTGACGAACACGGTCAGCGTGGAGCCGTAGACGCCGGTCAGGATCATGCGCTTGGTATAATGGTTGTAATCGGTCGCGGTGTCGCCCGCCATCCGCCACATCCGGTCCGACGTGCGCCAGGCGATCTTGGCGGTGCGCGGCAGGTTCTGCGGCATGGCCTGGATTGCCATCGCGCGGCGCAAGGCCTCCTTGTCCGGCTCCGCTATTTCCAATCGGGTTTCGATCATGGAGCGGATCTTGTCGCGGATCTTCATCGCATCGAGCGTCTCCGGCGGAAGCCGCCGGGCCATCTCGGCATCGGTCGATTCGATCCAGGCGTCGATCATGTCCATCGCCCCGCCCTTGAAGGCGAGCCGGGCGATGTCCGGATCCACGTCTGCACCCTCGGCCGTCATCGTGACCGCTTCGGGCGTCCACCCATCGAAAGCCGCATTCTGCGCGAGCAGCGGCGCGAGTTTCACGCGCACTTCGTCCAATGTCAGGTCTGCGGGATCGCTCATTGTTTCCTGGTCCATGGGGGATGAGCCTATAGTCTTGCTGCGCGCATGCAAAGAACTCCTTCGATTGCAGCGGGAACGCGCCGCACCTAGCTGGGTTTCAGACCGAAACTGAATTCATGATAAGGAGTGACCCATGGCCGCAAGCCTGTTCGATCCCATCCGCCTCGGCGCCATCGAGGCGAAGAACCGCATCCTGATGGCCCCGCTCACCCGCGGCCGCGCGACACGCGAGCATGTGCCGGTGGAGATGATGGCGACCTATTATGCGCAGCGCGCCGGCGCCGGGCTGATCATCAGCGAAGCGACGGGGATGAGCGCGGAAGGGCTCGGCTGGCCCTATGCGCCCGGTCTCTGGAACGCGCAGCAGACCGAGGCGTGGAAGCCGGTGACCGATGCCGTGCACGAAAAGGGCGGCAAGATCATCGCGCAGCTCTGGCATATGGGCCGCATCCACCATTCCAGCCTGAACGAGGGCAAGCAGCCCGTATCCGCCAGCGCCACCACCGCGCCCGGCCAGGCCCACACCTATGACGGCAAGCAGGATTTCGAGGAGGCCCGCCCGCTCGAGCTGTCCGAAATTCCGCGTTTGCTGGACGATTATGCGAACGCTGCGGAGAATGCGAAAAAGGCGGGCTTCGACGGGGTGCAGCTGCACGCGGCGAACGGCTATCTGATCGATCAGTTTCTGCGAGACAACAGCAATCTGCGCGAAGACGAATATGGCGGCTCGATCGAAAACCGCACCCGGCTGCTGCGCGAAGTGACCGATCGGCTGATCGACATCTGGGGCGCGGACCGCACTGCCGTGCGCCTGTCGCCCAATGGCGCGACGCAGGGCGTCGACGATAGTAATCCGGAAGCGCTGTTCACCCATGCCGCCGCTTTGCTGAACGAGCGCAAGATCGCCTTTCTGGAACTGCGCGAGCCCGGCCCGGACGGCACCTTCGGGCGCACCGAAGTACCCAAGCAGAGCCCGGCGATTCGCAAGGCCTTCGGCGGCCCGCTGGTGCTCAACAGCGATTACGGGGTCGAGGACGGTCAGGCCGATCTCGATGCGGGCCGCGCCGACGCCATCAGCTATGGCCGCCCCTTCCTCGCCAACCCGGATCTCGTGGAGCGTTTCCGCGAGGGCGCGCCGCTGAACGAGGGTGAGATGAAGACGTGGTACAGCCAGGGGCCGGAAGGCTATATCGACTACCCCACGCTGGAAGAGCAGCGCGCGGAGGCCTGAGCCTCGCGGGATAGACCAAACCCGTTCGGGCCGAGCCGGCCGAAACCCGGCTCGGCCCGAACGGAATAATGATACTTTGCTACATCGGTGCTAGCCAAGCCCCGGCTTTATTGATAATCGGTCGCAGTTTCATGAAACTGTCCGATTTGCCAAGACGTGTCCCGGCCCGCATTGCCGCGATCGACTGGGATTCGCTCCCCCCCGCCGAAGGCAGCCGCCTGCGCGCGCTCGGCTTCGAGGCTGGCGCTTTCGTCGAGACGCTGCACAAGGGCATGCTATTCTGGCGCGATCCGATCGCGGTGCGGATCGGCCGCATGACGGTGGCGATGCGCACGCATCATGCTGCTGCGATCGAATGCGAGGAACGGCGCTAGGCCGGGACGGACGGGACGCGAGCTATGACGACGCATCAACCCCTTATCGCGCTGGCGGGTAACCCGAATGCGGGCAAGAGCGCGCTGTTCAACGCGCTCACCGGCGCGCGGCAGAAGATCGCCAATTATCCGGGCGTGACGGTGGAGCGCAAATCGGGCCGCCTGTTCCTGTCGGACGGCCGCCCGGTCGAGGTGGTCGATCTGCCCGGCAGCTACAGCCTCAAACCCCATAGCCTCGATGAAAAGGTGACGCGCGACGTCGTAACCGGACAGCTGGACGGCCAGCGCCGCCCGGACGCCATCGTCGTTGTCGTCGATGCCTCCAATCTCGACAACCATCTGCGCTTCGCGCTGGAGCTGATCGACCTCGGCCTGCCGGTCGTCGTCGCGCTCAACATGGTCGATCTGGCCAAGCGCGACGGGCTGGAGCTCGATCCGCAGAACCTGTCCGCGCAGCTCGGCGTGCCGGTGATCGAGACCGTCGCGGTACGCCGCCGCGGGATCGCCGAGCTGAACGATGCCATCGAAAACGCGCTGGCGGGTGGCCGTTCGGACGTGCCGCTGCCGGCCGATCTCGACAATGAAGACCGGCTCGCCATCTATTCGGTGCGCGCCCGCAAGCTCGCCCGATCGGCGATCAAGAGCGAGACGGCGACGCGGCAATGGACGCGCATGATCGATTCGGTGCTGCTGCACCCGCTGGCCGGCATGGTCGTGCTTATCGGCCTCATGTTCCTGATGTTCCAGGCGGTGTTCGCCTGGTCCGAGGCGCCGATCGGCTGGATCGAGGGCGGCATGGACTGGCTGGCGGGCCTTGCCGGCGGCGCGCTGCCCGACGGCATCGTGCGATCCTTTGTGGTCGACGGCGTGATCGCGGGTGTCGGATCCGTTATCGTGTTCCTTCCGCAAATTCTGATCCTGTTCCTCTTCATCCTGGTGCTGGAAGCGACGGGTTACATGACCCGCGCGGCCTTCGTGATGGACCGGATGATGGCGAGTGTCGGGCTGTCGGGGCACAGCTTCATCCCGCTGCTCTCCAGCTTCGCCTGCGCCATTCCCGGCATCATGGCCACCCGCTCGATCCGCGACGAGAAGGACCGGCTCACCACCATCCTCGTCGCGCCGCTGATGACCTGCTCGGCGCGCCTGCCGGTCTACACCATCATCATCGCCTCCTTCATTCCCGCGCGCAGCGTGGGACCGGGCATCGGGCTGCAGGGCCTGGTGCTGCTGGGCCTCTATCTCTTCGGCATCGTCGGCGCGATGATCGTCTCGCTGGTCCTGCGGCGCAGCGTGACGAAGGGCGCGGGTTCGGGCTTCCTGATCGAGATGCCGAAATATCAGATGCCGCATATCCGCGACGTGGCGATCGGCCTGTTCCAGCGCGCCTGGATCTTCATGCGCCGCGCGGGCACGATCATCTTCTTCGCCACCATCCTGCTCTGGGCGCTGCTCAGCTTCCCCAAGGCGCCTGCGGACAGCGGCATCAGCCAGGTCGATTATTCGGTGGCGGGCCGCATCGCCAACACGATCACCCCGGCGGTGGAGCCGATCGGCTTCAATCGCGACATTGCGCTGGCGCTGATCCCGGCCATGGCCGCGCGTGAAGTGGCCGTCTCCGCGCTCGGCACCGTCTATGCGATCGATGCCGAGGATGACGAAGGCGCCACAGTGCTGGGCGACCGGCTGGCCGCGGACTGGACGCTGCCCACCGCGCTAGCCTTCCTGATGTGGTTTGTGTTCGCGCCGCAGTGCATCTCCACAATCGCGGTGACGCGGCGCGAGACGGCAGGCTGGAAATGGCCCACCTTCATGGTCGTGTACCTGTTCGGCCTCGCTTATGTGATGAGCGGGCTGACCTATTGGGCCGCACGCGCGGCGGGTCTGTAGCGCTCCGTTCAAAAAGTCCGTCCGCCGGTCGGGCTTGGCTTGTCCTGACGGACCCCTTTATCTAAGCCTTCCGGCAAGACGGTGCTTCGACAAGCTCGGCACGAACGGACATGGGTGCGGCAGACGCACCGAACACGGAGACAATCATGGCAGGCTCGGTCAACAAGGTCATTCTCGTCGGCAATTTGGGTGCCGATCCGGAGGTGAAGACCTTCCAGAATGGCGGGCGCATCTGCAATCTGCGCATCGCGACGTCGGAAAACTGGAAGGACCGCCAGACCGGCGAACGGCGCGAGCGGACCGAGTGGCACACGGTGACGATCAAGTCCGACGGCCTGGTCGGCGTGGCCGAGCGCTTCCTGCGCAAGGGCTCCAAGATCTACGTTGAAGGCCAGCTGCAGACCCGCAAATGGCAGGACCAGTCGGGCAATGACCGCTACTCGACCGAAGTGGTGCTGAGCGGCCCCGGCGCAGTGATGACCATGCTCGACGGCGCATCGGGCGGTTCCGGCGGCGGTGGCGGCGGCGGAAACTATGGCGGCGGTGGCGGCAATTATGGCGGCGGCGGGTCCGGTGGCGGATCGGGCGGCGGCTGGAACCAGGGCGGCGGCGGAAGCGGCGGCTCGGGTGGCGGATCCGGCGGCGGTGGCGGCTGGAACCAGGGCGGCGATTTCGCCGACGATCTGGACGACGAAGTGCCGTTCTGAGACGCGTTCATCATAGCGAACGAGACCGGAAGCCCCGCCCGAAAAGCGGGGCTTTTGCTTTGCATAGCTATTCAGGGTCGAAAGCCGGGAGCCTTCAGCCCATTTCGCGCGCTGTAACGCCAGCGGGTGCGGACGGACCGGGAGAGCCGCCGCATGGGCCCGCTTAGCCAAGGATTTAGTATATGACCGCCAGCGATCCCGGCGCCGGTAAGCGCGCTCTCGTTCTTTTTGCCCTCGCTCTGGGCGGGTTTGCGATCGGCTCCACCGAATTTTCGGCGATGAGCCTCTTGCCCTTCTATGCGCGCGAACTGGGTCTGAGCGAGCCCGTCGCAGCCCATGCGATCAGCGCCTATGCGCTGGGCGTGGTGGCGGGCGCGCCGCTGCTCGCCTTTCTCGGCGCGGGGCTGCCGCGCCGACGGCTGCTCGTGGGGCTGATGATCGCCATTGCGGCGGGCAACGCGCTTACCGTCTGGGCGCCCACTTATGGCTGGCTGCTCGCCTCCCGCTTCGTCAGCGGCCTGCCGCACGGCGCCTATTTCGGCGTCGCCGCGCTGATGGCGGCTTCCGTCATGCCGGACAAGCGCGCGCAATCGGTGGCGCTGGTGATGCTCGGCCTGACGCTTGCCACCATCATCGGCTCCCCGGCGGCGAACTTCATAGGCCTCACCGTCGGCTGGCGCTGGGGATTTGCCATCGTGGTTGTCCTCGCGCTGCTGACCGCGCTGTCGGTGCAACTGTTCGCCCCGCTCCAGCGTCCGGAAAACGGCCGCGATCCGAAGAGCGAGCTGTCCGCGCTCGGCAACACGCAGGTTTGGCTGACGCTGGGTGCCGGGGCGATCGGTTTCGGCGGCATGTTCGCGGTCTACAGCTTCATCGCGCCGTTGATGACCGAAGGCATGGGCGTTTCGCCCGACATGGTCCCCGCCATTCTCGTCGTGTTCGGCATCGGCATGACGGTCGGCAATCTGGGTGCGGGCTGGCTGGCGGATAGGGCGATGAAGCGCACTGCGATCGGCCTGCTCGTCTGGAGCGCGATCGTGCTGGCCGCGCTGCCGCTGATGACCGGCAATCTGCTGCTGCTCGGCATCGGCTGCTTCGCCATCGCGCTGGGCGGCGGCCTCGGCCCGGTACTGCAGACGCGGCTGATGGATGTGGCGGGGGAGGCACAGACGCTCGCGGCCTCCTTGCACCACGCCGCGTTCAACGCCGCCAATGCGCTGGGGCCGTTCCTGGCGGGCGCGGCGATCAGCGCGGGTTACGGCTGGACCGCACCGGGCTGGGTGGGCAGCCTGCTCGCGATCGGCGGCCTTGCGATCCTGCTCGTCTCTTTCTGGCTCGAGCGGCGGCGTGCGACGCCCGATATCCCCGCAGAGCTATGTCCGGCGGAGTAGGCGCGCCGATGCGCCCGTGATAACGCATCCGGCATGACCGCTCTTGCATCCATCGCCGCCGTCGTCCTGATCCTGCTGGCCATCGTCCTCGTCGGGGGCTCCGCCATCCGCAGGCCGAGCGCGGGCGGGGTTGGAGCCCCAAAAACCTTCGATCGCAACACCATCGTGATCGGCGCGGGATCGGCAGGTCTCACCGCCGCCTATCTTGCGGCGAAGGCCGGCGCAAAAGTCTCGCTGGTCGAAGCGCGGGAGATGGGCGGTGATTGCCTCAACACCGGCTGCGTGCCTAGCAAGGCGCTGATCCGCAGCGCGCGCGCCGCCGCTGCGATGCGCGAGGCGGCGGAATACGGGCTGACCGCGGCCGATCCGCAGCCCGATTTCACTCGTGTGATGAGCAGGGTTCGTCAGGTGATCCGGGACATCGCGCCACATGACAGCGTGGAAACGTTCACCGGCTACGGCGTCGACGTGATCCCCGGCTATGCGCGCTTCGTGGACCCATGGACGGTGGAGATCGCGCTGAATGCTGGCGGCACGCAGCGCCTTACCGCCCGGCATTTCGTGGTCGCGACCGGCTCCGAGCCCGTGGTGCCGAGCATCGAGGGAATTGAGGCGAGCGGTTATCTGACCAGCGAGACGCTGTGGGACGCGATGGGCGAGCGGGCGCTGGTGCCCGAACGGTTCGTCATCATCGGCGGCGGGCCGATCGGCTGCGAACTGGCGCAGAGCTTCCAGCGGCTGGGATCGCAGGTGACGCTGGTGGAGCAGTCGGACCGGCTGATGGGGCAGGAGGATGCCGATGCCGCGGCGCTGCTGCGCGAGGCGCTGGAAGCGGACGGCGTTCGCGTGCTGACGGGGCATGAGGCGAAGCGGTTCGCGCTGGACGGCGAGGGGCGCCACCTCATCGCTAAGGAACCGGACGGAGAGAAGCGGCTGGATTACGACGCGCTGCTGATCGGCATCGGCCGCAAGGCCCGGCTGTCGGGCTATGGTCTGGAAGACATCGGTGTCGATACGGATCGCACCATCGTCACCGACGGGCGGCTGTCCAGTTCGCTCCCCCACATCTTCGCCGCGGGCGATGTGGCCGGGCCGTTCCAGTTCACCCATGCCGCGGGCTATCAGGGGCTGAAAGCGGGTTATAGCGCGCTATTCGCCCCGCTCTACAGTCCGAAAGCCGCCGATCCGGTGATGCCGCGCGCCACCTACACCTCGCCCGAAGTCGCGAGTGTCGGCCTGAATGAGGCGAGCGCTGACGAGCAAGGCGTGGCCTATGAAGTCACGCGTTTCGCAATGGCGGAGCTGGAACGCGCGGTGGCCGAAGGCGAGACCACGGGTTTCGTCAAAGTGCTGACGAAGCCGGGCAAGGACGAAATTCTGGGTGCGGTGGTCGTCGGCTCGCACGCTGCGGAAATCCTGACGAGCTTCACGCTGGCGATGACCCACGGCCTGACGCTGACGAAGCTGATGGAGACGATCTACCCCTATCCGAGCTGGGCTGAAGCGGCGAAGCTGGCGGCGCAGGAGCATGGGCTGGCTCATGTCTCGGACAGGCTGATCGCGGTGGCGAGCCGCTATCTGCGCTGGCAGCGGGGGTAGCGCGGCCCGCCTCGAATTCGCATCGCCGTCATTGCGAGCGGAGCGAAGCAATCCAGGGCCCCGCAGCACCACGTCTTGCGCCAATGGGCCCTGGATTGCCGCGTCGCTTCGCTCCTCGCAATGACGAAATTGGAGCCTCAGCCCTTCCCCTTGCCCTCGAGCATCGCCTTCAGGCCGGACAAAGCGCCTTTCGGCTCCACCTCATCCTCGCCTATCACACCGGCTTCGGCCAGCGCCTCGGCCGCGCCTTCGCTGCGCGGATAGGGATCGAGCGCCAGGCCGAAGCTTTGCGCCGCGGCCTCGCCCAGATCGACGGTGCGGCCGTCGTGGAACAGCGAATCGAGTTCGTCCTCGGCCAGCTCCACCTCTTCTTCCGGATCGCCGCCCTTGGGCACCGGCACGAACAGCAGTTCGATCGGCTCGTCGATGGCGAACGGCACGGGATCGCCCGTGGCGATGCAGGCCTGTGTGCCTTTGGCGGCGAGCCCGCCGGTCACGCGCACCACATCGCCTTCGCGCACCGCCTCGAGATCGGCGGTAAGCGTATCGAGCGACAGGCAATCGAACCGCGCGGCCAGCGCCGTACGCTCCGCCTCATCGGCTTCGAGAGCGGCTTCATAGGGCCGTGAACCCAGTTCGCCGAATTTGACGGGATGGCTGAATTCAGGCGGCGTTTCGGGGCCTACCATGGCGCCCTCCCGCTCAGCAGCGCCTGGGTTTTCAGTTCGGCAAGGCTCGCAGCATGCGCGCGCATCTCCTTTTCGACATGGGCGACGCCCGCGTCCGGCGCGGCCTTTTCGCGGAAAATGTTGCGTCGGATGGCCGCGTCCAGCGTGATTTCTCCGTTGAACGCGCGGCGATAGGCGCCCAGCCGCCCGCCCAGCGCGCTCATCATCTTGCCCATATGCTTGCCCACGCTGACATCCCCGATGCCCAGCTGGCGCAGCTGCCCGTCCATGTCCTGCACGAACAATTCGGTCAGCCACACGCTCTCCTGCCGCGCCTCCTCTTCCGGCTCCAGCTGGAGGAGCACGAGCGAAAGCAGCGCGGCGATCATGTCGAAGCGGCCGTCCATCGTATCGGGCACCGCGCCCGCCTCATACCAATGCGGTTCGCGCGCGCGGGCGACAACCTGATCGTAGAGCGGCTGCATGGCGGTGGCGGGATCGGCTTTCCGCCCGAACATCCGCTGGATCAGTCCCATCTGACGTTGCGTCCCCATATCGTGTCGGCTCAGGTTCAAAGGATGGCGCGGCCCGGTTCATCGCGCGCTCATTCGCCCGTCCATATTGCTATCGGCCGCGCGAGATGCAATGGCGGCGAACGCTGCCATGTCTCATGACGCCCGCCACTCGGGCCGGACCATATCGGAGTATCCATGTCCGCCAATATCCAATCCCTGCTGAAGCTAAGTGCTCTTGGCGCGCTCGTTCTGGGGGTGTCTGCCTGCGGTCAGTTGCAGGCGCATCGCGGCTATATCTTCGATCCGGTGCTGTCGAGCTCGGTCGCCGCCGGGGTCGATAACAAGGCGAGCGTGCAGGGCACGCTGGGCGATCCAACCTTCAAGAGCCAGTTCGGCGATGAAGAATGGTATTATGTCTCGCGCAATACCCGCCAGCTCGCCTTTGCCGAGCCGCGCCCGACTGAGCAGACCATCCTCCACATCACCTTCGATTCCGCGGGTAATGTCAGCGAGGTCGATCGCATCGGGCTGGAGCAGGTTGCCGACATCAACCCGGTGGGCGACAAGACGCCGACCCGCGGGCGCGAGCGCAGTTTCTTCCAGGAGCTGTTCGGCAATATCGGCGCAGTGGGCGCACCGGGCGTTCCCGGCGGCGCAGGGCCGAGCAACGATCCCACCAATCCGGGCGGTTGAGGCCGGCGCTGCCGTCGCACGCAGCGTCTAGCGGGCGGATCGCGGTTTAACGCGCGCCGTTTTCACGAAAGAACGATATCGCTCCTGCTTGCGCGGCGGCGACGCGGTTGGATTTCCTTGGCTTTGCTGTCGATCGAACGGAGCGGCGCAAGGCCAGGAAGCCCCGCGCCACCCCCCTCAAACGCTTATTCCACCGTACCGGCAGCCGCGAGCACGGCCAGCGTCACCAGTTCGGACGCGGTCGAGCTCATCGTGGCGATCTGCACCGGCTTCTCGATGCCGAGCAGCATCGGGCCGATGGTGCGGTCTCCGCCCAGTTCGCGCAGGATCTTGGCGCTTAAGTTTGCCGATTGCAGACCGGGCATGATGAGCACATTGGCCGGCTCCGACAGGCGCATGAAGGGATAGTTCTTCATGAGCTCCGGGTTCAGCGCCACGTCCGGCGGCATCTCGCCTTCATATTCGAAGCCGGCGCCGCGCTGGTCCAGCAGCGTGATCGCGCCGCGGATATTGTCCAGCCACTTGCCCTCCGGATTGCCGAAGGTGGAATAGCTGAGGAAGGCGACGCGCGGTTCCTGGCCCATGCGCTTGGCCACCTTGGCGGTCTGCTCGGCAATGTGCGCCAGCATCTCCGGGGTCGGCCGTTCGTTCACCGTGGTGTCGGCAATGAACACGGTGTGGCTTTTGCCGACCATCACGTGGATGCCGAAGGGATGCGCGCCCGGCGTGGGATCGAGCACGCGGCGCACCTCGCGCAGCGACTGGCTATAGGTGCGCGTGGTGCCGGTGATCATCGCATCGGCCTGGCCCAGCTTCAGAAGCGCCGAGCCGAAGATGTTGCGATCCCGGTTCACCATGCGCTGCACGTCGCGCCGCAGATAGCCGCGCCGCTGGAGCCGCTCGTACAGCATCTCCACCATCGCGCCGACATGGGGGGAGGAGACGCTGTTGTGGATCTCGAAACTGCCCGGATTGTCGACGCCCATCTTGTGCAGCATGTCGACCACCGCCTTGTCGCGGCCCACCAGCACCGGCACGCCGTAGCCGCCGTCGCGGAACTGGATGGCGGCCCGCAGCACCACCTCTTCCTCCGCTTCGGCAAAGATCACGCGCTTGGGCTCCTCGCGCGCATTTTCGTACACCTGCGTCAGCACCGAAATGGTGGGGTTGAGGCGCGCACGCAGCGAGCGGCGATAGGCGTCCATATCCTCGATCGGTTTCTGCGCGACGCCCGAATCCATCGCCGCCTGCGCGACGGCGGAGGCGACCACTTCCATCAGGCGCGGATCGAACGGGGCGGGGATGATATAGTCGCGCCCGAATTTGTGGGCATGGCCGCCATAGGCATCGGCCACTTCCTCCGGCACCCGCTCACGCGCCAGTTCGGCGATGGCGTGGGCGGCGGCGATCTTCATATCCTCGTTGATCGTCGTGGCGCGCACATCCAGCGCGCCGCGGAAGATGAACGGGAAGCCCAGCACATTGTTGACCTGGTTGGGGTAATCGGACCGGCCCGTGGCGATGATCGCCTGCGGGCGCACTTCGCGCGCCAGTTCGGGCAGGATTTCGGGATCGGGATTGGCCATGGCGAAGATGATCGGGTCTTCGGCCATCCGGTCGACCATCTCGGGCTTCAGCGCGCCGCCGGCGGACAGGCCCAGGAACACGTCCGCGCCTTCCAGCGCTTCGGCCAAAGTGCGCGCATCGGTTTTCACCGCATGGGCCGATTTCCACTGGTCCATCTTCGCGGTGCGGCCCTGATAGATCGGCCCGTCGCGATCGCACATGATGACATGGTCGTGCGGCACGCCCATCGCCTTGATCAGCTCGGTGCAGGCGATGGCCGCCGCGCCCGCGCCGTTGCAGACCATCTTGATATCCTTGAGCTTGCGCCCCGTCAGCATGCAGGCGTTGATGAGGCCCGCCGCCGCGATGATCGCGGTGCCGTGCTGATCGTCGTGAAAGACGGGGATGTTCATCCGCTCGCGCAGGGTCTGCTCGATGATGAAGCATTCGGGCGCGGCGATATCTTCCAGATTGATGCCGCCGAAGCTGGGTTCCATCAGCTCCACCGCCTCGATGAAGCGGTCCGCATCCTCGGTCTTGATCTCGATATCGATCGAATCGACGTCGGCGAAGCGCTTGAACAGCACCGCCTTGCCTTCCATCACCGGCTTCGACGCCAGCGCGCCCAGATTGCCGAGGCCGAGGATCGCGGTGCCGTTGGAAATGACGGCGACCAGATTGCCTTTCGCGGTCAGCTCGTAAGCCTTGCCCGGGTCTTCGGCGATGGCCTTCACCGGCACCGCGACGCCGGGCGAGTAAGCGAGGCTGAGGTCGCGCTGCGTGGCGACGGGCTTGGACGCGATGATCTCGATCTTGCCGGGGCGCCCCTGGCTGTGGAAGTTCAGCGCCTCGCGGTCTGAAAACTGGATCACGCTGTCGCTCATGTCGGGCCCTTTCTGATTGCAGCAACGGCCTAGACGCTAGGGCGAGGCGGTACAACGGGGGTAAGCCGCTAATTTCGCCTGCCGCGCGGTGTCTCTGCATGGATCGCTGGCGATGCCGCCGCGCCTTCGCTATCGAGCGCGCCATGGCCGGACCCACCCCGATGATGGAGCAATATCACGCGCTGAAGGCGCGCGCGGGCGATTGCCTGCTGTTCTATCGCATGGGCGATTTCTTCGAGTTGTTCTTCGAGGATGCGAAGGCCGCCGCCGAGACGCTGGACATCGCGCTCACCTCGCGCGGGAGCAGCGAGGGCGAACCGATCCCGATGTGCGGCGTGCCGGTGCACAGCGCGGACGCCTATCTGGCGCGGCTGATCAAGGCCGGCCACCGCGTCGCCATTGCCGAACAGACCGAGACGCCGGAACAAGCCAAGAAGCGCGCGAAAGAAGAAGGCCGCGGCTCCAAGGCGCTGGTGGCGCGCGAGATCGTGCGCTTCGTTACCGCGGGCACGCTGACCGAGGACAGCCTGCTCGATGCGCGGTCCGACAATATGCTCGTGGCCCTCGCAGAGGCGAACGGCCAGATCGGCATTGCCGCGGCGGACATATCGAGCGGCCGGTTCGAGCTGATGGCGTGCGAGCGCGCTTCGCTGGAGACGGAGCTGGCGCGGCTGCGGCCCAGCGAGATCGTCTGTTCGGGCCGCCTCGACGGCGCGCCGGCAGGCAGCATCGCCCACAACCCCGGCGCGTTCGACAGCGAAAGCGGGGCGAAGCGACTGCGCGAGTTGTACGGTGTCGCAACGCTCGATGGCCTGGGCGATTTCGGGCGGGCGGAGCTGGCCGCCGCCGGGGGCCTCGTCGCCTATCTGACGCACAGCGCGCAAGGGGCTGCGCTGCCTTATCTCGCACCGCCGCAGGCGCAGCGCGATAGCGATCATCTGGGGCTCGACCAGGCGACGCGCGAGAGTCTTGAGATCGTCGCGGCGCAGGGCGGTGGGCGGCGCGGCAGTCTGCTGCACGACGTCGACCGCACCGTGACGGGGGCGGGCGCGCGGCTGCTCGCGCGTGATCTCGCCGCGCCGCTGACCGACCGTGCGCAGATCGAGGACCGGCTGGCGCTGGTCGCCTGGGCGCATGATACCGTCTCGGTCCGCACCGCGCTGCGCGAGGCGTTGCGCGCGCTGCCCGATATCGCCCGCGCGCTCGGCCGCGTGACGGCGGGGCGGGGGAGCCCGCGCGATCTGGGGCAGATTCGCGACGGGCTGCATGGCGCGCACCTGCTCAAATCCCGCCTGGAAAAGACCGAGGGCCGCCCGCCGCTGCTGGACGCTCTGATCCCCGCGCTGGGCGGGCACGGCGATCTAGCAGACCTGCTGGCGCGTGCGCTCGTGCCCTCGCCGCCGACCGAGACCGCGCAAGGCGGCTACATCGCCGCCGGGTTCGATGCGGGGCTGGACGATCTGCGCGAAACCGCGAGCGGGGGGCGCCGCGCCATCGCCGCGCTGGAAGCCGATTATCGCGAGACGACGGGCATTCCGGCGCTGAAGATCAAGCACAACAATGTGCTCGGCTATTTCGTCGAGGTGCCGGCCAAGCATGGCGACAAGCTCATGGCCGAGGATAGCGGCTTCACCCATCGCCAGACGCTGGCGGGCGCGGTGCGGTTCAATTCCAGCGCGCTGCACGAACAGGCCGCGCGCATCGTCGAGGCGGGGGCCCGCGCGCAGGCGGCAGAGGCCGCGCATCTGGAAACGCTGATCGAGGAAACGGCGGCGCGGCGTGAGCGGATCGCTGCGGCGGCGGATGCGCTCGCCCGGCTCGATGTCGCCGCCGCGCTGGCCGAACGCGCCGCCGCCAGCGGCTGGTGTCGCCCGGCTTTTGCCGACCATGCCTGTTTCGAGGTTGTCGGCGGACGCCACCCGGTGGTGGAAAGCGCGCTGGCCGCATCGGGCGAGCGGTTCGTCGCCAATGATTGCGGGCTCGGCCCGGACGAACGGCTGTGGCTCGTTTCCGGCCCCAATATGGGCGGCAAGTCCACCTTCCTTCGCCAGAACGCGCTCATCGTGTTGCTGGCTCAGGCGGGCAGCTTCGTGCCCGCATCCTCGGCGCGCCTCGGCATCGTTGACCGGCTGTTCAGCCGCGTCGGCGCATCGGACAATCTGGCGCGCGGCCGCTCCACCTTCATGGTCGAGATGGTCGAGACCGCCGCGATCCTGAGCCAGGCTACCGAAAACAGCTTCGTCATCCTGGACGAGGTCGGGCGCGGCACGTCCACCTATGACGGCCTCGCGCTCGCCTGGTCGGTGGTGGAGGCGATCCACGAGACCAACCGCAGCCGCTGCCTGTTCGCCACCCATTATCACGAGCTGACGCGCCTTGCCGATACGCTGGACGCGCTCAGCCTACGCCATGTCCGCGCGCGCGAATGGAAGGGCGAGCTGGTGCTGCTCCACGAACTCGCTGCCGGTCCCGCCGATCGCAGCTACGGCCTTGCCGTCGCCAAACTCGCCGGGCTTCCGCCGCCGGTGCTGGCGCGGGCGAAGGCGGTGCTGGACAAGCTGGAAAAGGGCCGCGCGGAAACCGGCGGCCTCGCCGCGGGGCTCGGCGATCTGCCGCTCTTCGCCGCGGCGGTGGAGGCGGAGGAGGAACAGTGCGATACCCTGCGTGAAGGCTTGCGCGCGCTGGACGTCGACGCGCTCTCCCCGCGCGAGGCGCTGGAGAAGCTCTATGAACTGAAGCGCGAGGCGGGCGAGTAGGGCGAGGCTTGGCGTCGGGAGCCGACCGCCTAACCGTGGAAGTGCACCAGATCGCCCAGCGGCGCGCGGTCGGTGATCGCCTTGGTGCTCGGATGGTCCTCGTCGGGATAACCGAAGCTCAGGCCGAAGGTGCAGGCTAGCCCTTCGTCCACGCCCAGTTCGCGCTTCACCACATTGGAATAATGGCCGAGCGCCCCTTGCGCGCAGCTGCCCATGCCGTTCGCCGCAAGCGCCAGCATCAGCGTCTGCGCATACATGCCGATATCCGCCGCGCCGTGCAGTCCGAAGGCCGGCGGCATGAAGAACCAGGCGGCGTGCGGCGCATCGAAGAAGCGATAATTGCGCAGGAAGCTTTCCTCGCGCGCTTCCTTGTCGTGACGGCCGACGCCCGTCGCCTCGAACAGCGCCACCGCCGCGCCGATCCGCCTTTCCTTGTAGATGCCGACATAGGGGTCCTCGCGGTGCCCGGCGTCCGGATCGGCATCGCCCGCGCGCACGGCGGCGATCAGCTTTTCCTCGATCTGGCGGAGCCGATCGCCGGAGACGACATGGGTGATCCAGGGCTGCGCGTTGCAATTGCTGGGCGCGGTGCCGGCAATGCGGAAGATGTGTTCCAGCAGTTCCTGCGGGATCGGGTCGGGCTTGAACGCACGCACCGAGCGACGGGATTTGGCGATGGTTTCGAAGGCGGCGGGAAGATCGGTCATGGCTTCGGTATGCGGATCGGCGGGCGTGCTCGCAAGGGTGGAAGAAGGACGGCCCTTCGACAGGCTCAGGGCGAAGGGTGGTTTGCCGCACTGCTTCCCTACCTCCGTTCGTGCTGAGCTTGTCGAAGCACCGTGTCACTTGGGTTCGGGTCGGGCGCCTATCGCCTGCGCGCATCATCCGCCCGAACAGCCCCTACCCAGGCATCCCGCTGCTCCACGAACGGCAGCGCCAGCGAATCGCGAAAGCCCAGCTCGTCCGGGTCGCGGTAGGCTGGAACGCCGATCGCGATTGCCTCCTGCGGCACATCCAGCCGAAAGGTGCCGTGCAGATGGTCCCAGAAGGCAAATCCGCTGGACCAGTTGCTGTCGGTCTCCGCCTTCACCGCGGAATGATGGATGCCGTGCATGCGCGGCGTGGTGACGAAGCGCGCCAGTACGCGCTCGATCCGCTCCGGCAGGCGCAAATTGCTGTGGTGGAACAGCACGGAGAAGAAGAACCAGCCTTGCCAGATCTGCAGCGCGCGGGGCGAGGTGCCGATCAGCGCTACCTGGGCCCCGCGATAGGGCGCGCTGATCGCCATATCGACGGCGTGGAAACGGATCGCGGTGCTCGCGTCGAGATCCAGATCGTCATGATGGACGAGGTGGAAGCGCCACAGGAACGGCACGCGATGCGTCGCGACGTGCCAGAGATACACCGTGTAATCCATCAACAGCACCGCCGCCGCGTCGCGCAGCCAGGCGGGGCCGGGCAGAAGCTGGACGAGGCCGCGGCGCTTGCGCTCCGCTGCGCGCGCCAGCGGCTGCGTCATCGGCGCTTCGATCCGGTTCACTGCCGCCATGCTCATCGCGCCGAGCGCCAGATTGACGATCGTGCGGCGCGTGCGCGGACGGGTGGGCTGGCGCAGCGGCTGGGCGCGTTCGGCCCACAGGATGCCGATCGCCGCCGCGCCGATCAGCACGCCGCCCGCGATCGCCGCGATGCCGGGGCGTGCGGTGCTTTGCTTGGGCGGTGCGTCCATGCAGCGGGGACGCGCGAACGGGCGCGGCGGTTCCTTCTCGGACCGCACCATCGCTTCGCGAAACTTTCCTACAGCGCCCCGTCGGTGGTAGAGACCGGATCATGATGATTGCCCGCTCGACCCGCCCGCATGCGCCCCGGACCCGTGCTCCGCGGCCCTCGCTTTTCCCCCTCCTGGACAGTGTGAACTGTGTGAAGCTGGGGGGCGCGGCATGAGCGCGGCCGGATCGGCAGAGGTGCAGTTCACCGAGCGTCCCGGCGGCGAGCGGCTGGCGTTCCGGCAGGTCGAGGGCGCGGGGCCGACGCTGGTCTTCCTCCCCGGCTACAAGTCCGACATGGCCGGGTCCAAGGCGACCATGCTGTTCGATCGCGCCGCCGATGCGGGCCGCGCGGCGCTGCTGTTCGACTATGCGGGCTGCGGAGCGAGCGGCGGCGCGTTCGAGGATCAGACGCTGGAGAGCTTCCTGGCCGACACGCTGCATGTGATCGGCGAGCGGACGCAAGGGGCCCTGATCCTCGTCGGATCGAGCATGGGCGGCTGGCTGATGCTGCTCGCCGCGTTGGCGCTGGGGCCGCGCATGGCGGGCATCGTCGGCATCGCCGCCGCGCCCGACTTCACCCGCTGGGGCTTCACGCCCGAACAGGTGGCGCAGTTCGAACGCGGCGAGACGGTGTTTGAGGCGAACGAGTACGGGCCCGAGCCCACGCCGACCACCGCCGCCTTCTGGCGATCAGGCGAGGCGAACCTGCTGCTGGACGGTCCGATCGCGATCGACTGTCCGGTGCGTCTTCTGCACGGGCAGTGCGATGCCGACGTGCCGCACCCCATCTCGCTGAAGCTCGCCGCGGCCCTGCGTTCAGACGATGTGCAGACCGTTCTGGTCAAGAATGGCGACCACCGCCTGTCGCGCGAGTCCGATCTCCGGCTGCTCGCCGCGACGGTGGACCGTCTCTACGAGGATATCGCCGCTTCATGACACCGCTTCTGCTCGCTCTCGCGCTGCAAGTCGGCCCCGCGCCCGCTGCTTCTGTGCCTGCTGCCCCCGTTCCTGCTGCCACGCCGCAAACGCAAGTGGCCGCCACCGTCGATCCTCGATTGGGCGAGTGCCTAGAGCTGGCGGCGACCGATCCGGTGACGGCGGTGGTGCGCGCGAACGAGTGGATTGCGGGCAATGGCGGCGTGCCCGCGCAGCAATGCCTGGGGTTGGCCGAAGCGGGCAGCGAACGCTGGGACCGGGCCGAGGCCGCCTTCGCCAAGGCCGCGATGCTGGCGGGTGAACTGGACCGTCCGGATACGGGCAATCTCTGGATGCAGGCGGGCAATGCCGCGCTGGCGGACGGGCAGGGCGGGGCGGCGCTCTCCCATTTCGACCGCGCGATCGCGACGGGCCAGCTTGCCGGCAAGGCGCTGGGAGAGGTGCAGCTGGACCGCGCGCGGGCGCTGGTGGCTGCCGGACGCGCAGACGAGGCGGCAACGGCGTTGGCGCGTGCTACCGAACTGGTGCCGCAGGACCCGCTCGCCTGGCTGCTCACCGCCACGCTGGCGCGGCGCATGGACGATCTGATGAAGGCGGCGTCCGCGATAGAAACCGCCGAGGCGCTGGCGCCCGAAGAGCCCGCCGTCCTGCTGGAAAGCGGCAACATCGCCGCGCTCAAGGGAGATATGGCGATGGCCAAGGCGAAGTGGCAGAAGGTCGCCGCGGCGGCACCGGGAACCGCGCAAGCTGAGGCCGCGATCGCGCAGCTGGCAACGCTCGCCGCTGCGGACGAGCCTGCGCAAGCGCCCGTGACGCCGCCCGTCGGATCGTGATAGGGAGGGCCCCATGCACTATCTCCACACCATGATCCGCGTCACCGACATCGACGCAACGCTCCGCTTCTTCGATCTGCTCGGCCTCAAGGAGGTCCGCCGCAAGGAGGTGGAGGCCGGGCGCTTCACGCTCGTCTTCCTGGCCGCGCCGGGCGACGACGGCGCCGAAGTCGAACTGACCTGGAATTGGCCGCCCGAGGACGGCAGCGCGCCCGAAGAGTATAGCGGCGGGCGCAACTTCGGGCACCTCGCTTATGCGGTCGACGACATCTATGAGAGCTGCCGGCGGCTGCAGGACGGCGGCGTGACCATCAACCGCCCGCCGCGCGACGGGCGCATGGCATTCGTGCGCTCGCCCGATGGCATCTCGATCGAGCTGCTGCAGAAGGACGGCGCGAAGGAGCCTGCCGAACCCTGGGCCTCGATGGAGAATGTGGGGAGCTGGTGATGGAGATCGTCCGCATTCCCGTCCTTAACGACAACTATGTCTGGCTGGTCCACGAACCCGCGAGCGGCGAGACGATGGTGGTCGATCCTGCGGTGGCCGATCCGGTGCTGAACGCGGCGAAGGAGCGCGGCTGGACGGTTACGCAGATTTGGAACACGCACTGGCATCCCGATCACACCGGCGGCAACGAAGCGATCAAGGCTGCGACCGGCTGCACGGTGACGGGCCCGAAAGCGGAGGCCGAGCGCATTCCCACACTCGACCGGCTGGTGGGCGAAGGCGATGTGGTGACGCTCGGCGCGGTCGAGGCAAAGGTGCTCGACGTGCCCGCCCACACCGCCGGGCATATCGCCTATCACCTGCCCGGTGAAGACGTCGCTTTCGTCGGCGATACGCTGTTCGCCATGGGTTGCGGGCGATTGTTCGAAGGCGATGCGGCGCAGATGTACGCCGCGATGCGCAAGTTCGAAGCCATGCCGGACGAGACCGTCATCTACTGCGCGCATGAGTATACCGAGGCGAACGGCGACTTCGCGCTGGCGGTGGAGCCGCAGAACGAGGCGCTGGTGGAGCGGATGGACGAGGTGCGTGCCAAACGTGCGCGGGGCGAGGCGACGGTTCCGACCGATATCGCCGCGGAGAAGGCCACCAATCCGTTCATGCGTGCAGGCTCGGTGGAGGAACTGGCCAAGCGCCGCGCGGCGAAAGACGCCGCCTGATCGGCGGCTGCCGCGCGCGCAACCTTTGCGCCACGCGCTGCGTTAAGAAAGTACAGGGGTCTTTGTCATTAATGGAGAGATCGTCATGCCGCGCGCTGCCCTAGCCTTTACCCTCGCCGCTGCAGGAGCGTTGACGCTCGGTGGCTGTGCCAATGCGCCGCGTGACACCGCGGCCGCTCCGCTCACCGCCCAGCAGAGCGAGAAGCTTGCCAAGCTGATCGGTGACCGCGTGGCGCGCGAGCCGGTCAATTGCCTGCCTGTCGGCACGCGCAGCGCCAGCAGCACCGGCGTCAGCCCGAATGTGCTGGTCTATCAGCAGGGCGGCGGCCCGGTCTATGTGAACAATCTGCGCGGATCCTGCCCGGGGATCGAGAGCAACTGGGACATCATCGTGACCGACCAGTTCCAGTCGCAGTCCTGTAACGGTGACATCATCCGCTTGGTCGACCGCAATACCGGCATGTTCGGCGGTTCCTGCGCGCTGGGTCAGTTCACGCCCTATGTAAGCCCCGATAAGGGTTGAGCGATTTAGGGGGCACTAAGCCGAGCCGGACCGATCAGCTGCGGTAAAGCGCGTCCAGCCGCTCGGCATAGCGTTCGCGGATTTTGTGGCGGCGGATCTTCATGGACGGCGTCATCTCCTCATTCTCGATGGAGAATGGTTCGTCGGCGAAGATGAAGCGGCGCACCCGTTCGGTGACCGACAGATCGGCATTCACGCGGTCCACCGCCTCACCGATCACCTTGCGGAATTCCGGGCGATTCTGGATTTTGTGGAAATCGAACCCGCAGCCATGTGAACGGCAAAACTCCACGGCCCATTCGGCGTCCGGCACGATCAGTCCGACCATATAGGGCCGCTTGTCCCCTACGATCATCGCCTGCGCGATTTCGGGTTGGAGCGTCAGCATGCCCTCCACCTTCTGCGGCGCGACATTATCGCCCTTGTCGTTGACGATAATATCCTTCTTGCGGTCGGTAATGACGATCCGCCCGGCTTCATCGAGATGCCCGATATCGCCGGTATGCAGCCAGCCGTCCTTCAGGACGCGCGCCGTTTCGCTCTCATTGTGCCAATACCCGTGCATCACGAGCTCGCCCTTCACCAGCAGCTCGCCATCCTCGGCAATCTTCACTTCGGTGTTCATCAGGGGCGGGCCGACCGTTTCCATACGAACGCCTGCGCTCGGCCGGTTACAGCTGATGATCGGTGCCGATTCGGTCTGGCCATAACCCTGTAGCAGACAGAGACCGATGGAATCGAAAAAGGTGCCGATTTCCGGGTTGAGCGGCGCGCCGCCCGATACCATCGCCTTCAAGCGCCCACCGAACTTAGCCTGGATCTTGGGGCGGAACAGGCGGTCAAGCAGCAGGTCCACCGCCTTGTCGCCAAGCCGCGGGCTGCCCTGTGCGCGCCGCGCGCCGATTTCCTGTGCACGCTGAAGGAAGAAATGGGGCACCTTTCCCTGCTTTTCGATACCCTTGATGATCCGCGTGCGCAGCACCTCGAACAGGCGCGGCACCACTACCATGATCGTGGGTTTTGTCTCTTCGATATTGCTGGCGAGCTTTTCCAGGCCCTCCGCATAATAGATCTGCGCGCCTAATCCGATTGGGAAGAACTGCCCCCCGGTATGTTCATAAGCGTGGCTGAGCGGCAGGAAGGAGAGGAACACCTCGTCATCCCAACCGAAATCTTCGGCGATGATCTGCGAGGCACCGGCGACATTGTGCAGGATCGCGCCGTGGTGCTGTCGCACGCCGCGCGGCGCGCCGCCGGTGCCGCTGGTGTAGATGATGCAGGCAAGTTCGTCGCGCCCGATGGTGCTGACACGCCGGCGCGCATCGACAACGTCTTGATCGGTGCCCAGGGCAATGTCCGAGAATTTGCAGATGCTCAGCTGGCCGGCTTGTTGGCGCGGCAACTCTTCCATCGCAATGACATGTTCCGCCCCGCTGGATCGGGTCAGCGCCGGGAGCAGCACCTGTGCCAGCTTCGCAGTGGAGACCACAACGGCGCGCGCACCGCTATCGTCCAAAATATGCTGATGATCGCGTTCCGTGTTGGAGGTGTAGGTTGGAACGGTGATGCAGCCGGCCGCCATGATTCCCAGATCGGCGATGCACCATTCCGGGCGATTTTCGGACACCAGCATCACCCGGTCGCCCGCTTTCATGCCAAGTTCGTGCAGGCATTTGGCAAAGCCCGCGACCTGACGTGCCGCCTCGCGCCAGCTCAGCGATACCCAGCCACGCTTTTCCTTGCGCCACAGGAACGGCTCGTCGCCCTTTTCCTCAGCTCTGTCGAAAAACATGGTGACGAGGTTGGGAAACCCGTCGAACGCGTCGAATGCCAAAGGTCGCTCTCCACTGCGGCCATCGAAACCGCGGCCGCTCCTCATCAAGAGCTAGCGCGCAGGAAGCGAGCGGGCAACGGTCAAAGCTCGAGGTACCGGAAGCCAGTCTCGCCGTAGTGGGCGGCGAGACCGGCCTTTGCCGAAGGTCACTCGGCCTGGGCGGTTCCTTCGCTGCGCGGGTCCGCGGCGCCTTCCCAGCCTTCTTCGGTCCAGCGGGCAGCGTTGACCTTGGACAGCAGGTCGCCAACCACGACGGGCTGGCCGAATGCCTCGATCTCCGGGGCCAAGGCTGCGAGCGGCGTGCCCTGCTCCACGATCAGTCCGTCACCGCCGAAGAAAATATTGGGCAGCGCGATCGCCTCTTCCAGCGGATAGCCCCAATCGAGATAGCCGATCAGCGTTTTGGCCACATGCATGATGATGCGCTTGCCGCCCGCCGATCCGAGCGCCAGCACGGGCCGGCCCTGGCTGTCGAACACGATCGTCGGTGACATGGAGGATACCGGGCGCTTTCCGCCCTTCACCGCATTGGCCACGGGCTTACCGTCCTTCATGGGGGCAAAGGTGAAATCGGTCAGCTCATTATTCAGGAAGAAGCCTGCGGCCATCAGCTGGCTGCCGAACGGCCCCTCGATCGTGGATGTCATGGTGACGACATTGCCGTCCTTGTCGACCGCCACGAAATTGGTGGTGCCGGGCACCTCGCTCGAAGGAGCTTCGGTCCGCGGCTCCGCCTCGGGCGGTGTACCGGCTTCATAGGTGCCGAGCGCGCTGTCCGGCTTGATGAGCGCGGCGCGGTTTTTCAGATAATCCTTGTTCAACAGGCCATCGACAGGGACATAGACGAAGCCGGGATCGCCCAGATAGGCTGCGCGGTCCGCATAAGCGAGCTGCATGGCTTCACCGATCAGGTGCCAGCTTTCCGGGCTGCCCGAGCCAAGCTGGGGCAGATCGAAATTCTCCAGCATGCCCAGGATCTGCAGCACCGTGGTCGCACCCGAAGAGGGCGGCCCCATGCCGCAGATGCGGTAGGTGCGATAGGGCATGCAGACGGCATCACGCTCGATCGCTTGGTAGGCGTTCAGATCATCCTGCGTCATGTCGCTGGGATTCACCGCCGTGGTGCGCACGGCGTTGATGATCTCCTGCGCGGTCTGGCCCGAATAGAAAGCGTCGGGGCCAAGCTCAGCCATCCGTTCGAAGGTGGCGGCGAGGTTGGGATTGGTGATCGTATCGCCGACTTTCGCAGGCGCGCCGTTCTTCCAGTAGATATCCTTCGCCTCCGGGAAACGATCCCAAAGCGGCGCGATATCCTTCAGGCGGCCTTCCAGCGTCTCGTTGACGTCGAACCCGCCCTCGGCGAGCTGGATCGCGGGCATGAACAGATCGGCCCAAGGCAGCTTGCCCCATTTTTCATGGACCAGCGACATCAGGCGGATGTTACCCGGAACGCCGACCGATTTGCCGCCTTGAAAAGCCTGAACGAACGGCAGAGGCTGGCCGTCCGGCCCCAGGAACCGGTCCGACTGCGCGGCCACCGGCGCGGTCTCGCGGCCGTCGATGGTGGTAATTGCACCGTCCGTGCCGGACGCATGGACCAGAAAACCTCCGCCACCGATACCACTCGATTGCGGTTCCACGACGGTCAGCGCCAGCATCATAGCCATCGCCGCGTCGCTGGCAGAGCCGCCCTCGCGCAGAATCTGCATGCCCACCTCGGTCGCGCGCGGATCGGCACTGGAGGCCAGGCCGACGGAAAGACCGGAAGGCTGGATCAGCTTGCCGCCGGCGAACAAACTGGCGCTCGCGGCCGCATCTTCTTGCGATGACGGAGCGGTTTCTCCGCTTTCCGCACGCTCGGCCTCGCGCGCCTGCGTTTCCTCAGCATTCAGCGGCTGCGGTGCCTGCTCACGCTCGGGAACCGAGGGGACGTAGCTGCCCGGCAGATCGGCGGGATTGCCGAAGCTGTCCTGCGGTGCTTCGGCAGCGGCAGGTGCGGTGAGAGCAAGTGCTGCGGCTAGGGAAAGAAGCGGGCGGAGAATCGGTCGGGTCATGGCGGTCCTTTCGGGCGCGTCGTGCGGCCTCGATGCTTAACGCCCCGCGAACGACGGGGGTTTCACCGCATGATCGATCAACCCACGTCGATACCTACCGCGTCGCGCACATTTTCGAAACCGTCACGCTTCAGCAGCGCGGCAAGATCATTTGCGATCCGCCTGCCCAAGCCCGGACCTTCATAGATCAGCGCGGTATAGAGCTGCACCAGCGATGCGCCTGCGCGGATGCGGGCATAGGCATCCGCTCCCGACGCGATCCCGCCGACCGCGATCAGGGGAAGGCGGTTTCCGCATATCCGGCGAAAATCGGTAAGCCGCGCCGCCGATAGCTCGGCCAGCGGTGCGCCGGAAAGGCCTCCGCTCTCGCTCGCCTTCGTTGAATGCAGAAGAGGCCGGGTGATGGTGGTGTTGGAGATGATGAGCGCCGCCACGCCCTGATCGATCGCCACTTCTGCGATATCCTCGATATCGGCAGGCTCCAGATCGGGCGCGACCTTCAGGAAGACGGGGCAGGCGTGATGATTGTTCTCGATGACCGCCGCAAGCAGCGCGGACAGCATCGCCTTGTCTTGCAGAGCGCGCAGGCCCGGCGTGTTGGGCGAGGAAACATTGACCGTGAGATAGTCCGCATAGGGGCACATCGCCGCGGCCCCGCGCGCATAATCGGCAATCCGGTCCGGACTATCCTTGTTCGCCCCGATGTTGACGCCGATCGGGCCCGGTCGGCGCGCATAGAGCTTCAGCCGCTTGGCCGCAGCAGCCTGGCCGCCATTGTTGAAGCCGAGGCGGTTCACGATCGCGCGGTCCTCTTCCAACCGGAAGATGCGCGGGCGCGGATTGCCTTCCTGCGGCAACGGCGTGATCGTGCCGACTTCCGCGAACCCGAAACCGAGATCGAGGAAGGACAAAGGGGCTTCGGCGTCCTTGTCGACGCCTGCGGCCAGCCCGACCGGATTGGGAAAGATCAGTCCCGCCACCTCGCATGCGAGGACCGCGTCCTCCACTGGTCCAGCGGTTCGCGGTTTGCGCTTCAGCATCTCGATCGTCAGCCGGTGCGCGCGCTCCGGCTCTATCTGGAACAGGACGGGGCGGGCGAAACTCTTGAACCACATGCGCTGGCGCTATGGTGAGGGCGGATGCATCATGCAAGGTCCGCTGTTGGACGGTTATTCCTTTGCATGGGCGGGCGGCGGTTGATTTCAGGCGCGGCGTGGCCCACATGGCAATCGGAACGAATCACTCCGATTAAGGTGGCCCGCTTTTCATGCGCCTCAGCAGCATGGCAGATTATGCGATTGTCCTGATGTCCGCAGCCGCAAGGCACTGCGGCTCGGCATCGCTGGTGGGTAGCGATTGCAAGGGCCGCACGCGTATTTCCGCCACGCAGCTGGCCGAGGAAACGCAACTGCCGCTGCCGACCGCGCAGAAGCTTGTCAGTCTGCTTTCCAAGGGCGGCCTGCTCAGTTCCACGCGCGGTACCGGCGGGGGCATTCGCCTTGCCCGGCCCGCGTCCGCGATCAGCCTTGCCGATATTGTCGAGGCGGTCGAAGGGCCCATCGCGCTCACCGCCTGCCTCTCAGAAAATGCGCAGGATTGCGCGATCCAGGCGGATTGTCATATCCGCCCGCACAGCGCCGCGGTGAACGGTGCGGTGCGCGGCGCGCTCAAGAATATCAGCCTCTCCAGTCTGTCGGCACCTGAGCCGGCCCAAAAGGTATCCGCATGACCGAAGAACAGACCCTGAAGACCCGTCAGAGCGAGCGCGACGAGATGAATCGCGAGGCGCATGAGGCGGTCGATCGCGCTTCGACCTATGAACATGGCTGGTCCTCGAACATCGAACAGGACTTCGCGCCCAAGGGTTTGAGCGAAGATACGGTTCGCTTCATCAGCGCCAAGAAGGAAGAACCGCAGTGGATGCTCGACTGGCGCCTCAAGGCCTTCCGCATGTGGCAGGAGATGACGGAGCCGGATTGGGCCAAGCTCAACATTCCGATGATCGATTATCAGGACGCGTACTATTACGCGGAGCCCAAGAAGAAGCCGACCATCGGTTCGCTCGATGAGCTCGATCCGGAAATCCTCGAGACCTACAAGAAGCTCGGCATCCCGATCGAGGAGCAGAAGGTGCTCGCCAATGTCGAGGGCGCGCGGAAAGTCGCCGTCGACGCGGTGTTCGACAGCGTTTCGGTCGCCACCACCTTCCGCGAGGAGCTGAGCAAAGCCGGCGTTATCTTCCTGTCGATTTCGGAAGCGATCCGGGAGCATCCCGAGCTGGTGAAGAAGTGGCTTGGCAAGGTGGTGCCGCAGAAGGACAATTATTTCGCCACGCTCAACAGCGCGGTCTTTTCGGACGGCACTTTCGTCTACATTCCGAAGGGGGTGCGCTGCCCGATGGAGCTCAGCACCTATTTCCGAATCAATGCCGAAAATACCGGCCAGTTCGAACGCACGCTGATCGTCGCGGATGAGGGCGCCTACGTCTCTTATCTTGAAGGCTGCACCGCGCCGATGCGCGATGAAAACCAGCTCCACGCTGCAGTGGTCGAGCTGGTCGCGCTCGACGATGCCGAGATCAAGTACAGCACTGTCCAGAACTGGTATCCCGGCGATGCCGAGGGCAAGGGCGGCATCTACAATTTCGTGACGAAGCGCGGCCTGTGTCAGGGGAAGAACAGCAAGATCAGCTGGACCCAGGTGGAGACCGGCAGCGCGATCACCTGGAAATATCCCAGCTGCGTACTGAACGGCGAAAACAGCGTGGGCGAGTTCTATTCGGTTGCGCTCACCAACAATTACCAGCAGGCCGATACCGGTACGAAGATGATCCACAACGGCAAAGGCAGCCGCTCGACGATCATCTCCAAGGGCATCAGCGCGGGCCATAGCGACAACAGCTATCGCGGCCTGGTGCGCGTGGGTCCGAATGCAGAGAATGTCCGCAACTTCACGCAGTGCGACAGCCTGTTGCTTGGTGACAAATGCGGCGCGCACACTGTGCCCTATATCGAGGTGAAGAACCCCACCGCGACGATCGAGCACGAGGCGACGACGAGCAAGATCAGCGACGATCAGATGTTCTACGCCATGCAGCGCGGCCTCGACGAAGAACAGGCGGTCGCGCTGATCGTCAACGGTTTCGCCAAGGACGTGATGAAGCAGCTGCCGATGGAATTTGCCGTCGAAGCGCAGAAGCTGCTGGCAATCTCGCTGGAAGGCAGCGTGGGATGACCCATCGCTTGGTTTCTCCCGACAGCGCTTCAGAACAAAACAACGCTCTCCCGAAAGTATCCCATGCTTAAAATCGACAATCTTCACGCCTCCGTTGGCGACACCGAAATCCTTCGCGGGCTCAGCCTCGAAATCAATCCGGGCGAGGTCCATGCGATCATGGGGCCGAACGGCGCGGGCAAGTCGACGCTGGGCTATGTGCTCGGCGGGCGTCCCGGCTATGAAGCCACCCAGGGCAGCGTCACGTTCGACGGGCAGGACCTGCTCGACTTGGACCCGCATGAGCGGGCCGCGGCGGGGCTGTTTCTTGGCTTTCAATATCCGGTCGAGATTCCCGGCGTGTCCAACGTGCAGTTCCTGCGCGAGGCGGTGAATGCGCAGCGTGCGGTGCGTGGGCAGGATCCGCTGTCGGGCGGCGAATTCCTGAAGGTGGCGCGCGAAAAGGCGGCGCTGCTGAAGATGGACATGGATATGATGAAGCGCGCGGTGAACGTCGGCTTTTCGGGCGGCGAAAAGAAGCGCAACGAGATGGTGCAGATGGGCGTGATCGACCCCAAGCTCGCCATCCTGGACGAGACCGACAGCGGCCTGGATATCGATGCGCTGCGCACCGTGGGCGAGGGCATCAACAGCATCATGCGTAAGCCCGATAAGGGCGTGCTTTTAATCACGCACTATCAGCGCCTTCTGGAAATCGTGAAGCCGGACTTCGTGCACGTGCTCGCCAAGGGCCAGATCGTGAAGACCGGCGGACCGGAACTGGCCCTGCGGCTCGAAGACGAAGGCTATGAAGTGGTGGCGGCGTGAACGCACAAACCCTCCCCACCAAGCGCGACGAAGCCTGGCGCTATTCCGATCTCGATGCGGTCTCCCGCGTCTGGGCCGATCTGGAGCCTGCCGAAACGCTGCATGTGCCCGAGAACGGGCATGAGCGGCTGCGCATCGATGAGCTGCCCGCATCCGGCATTCTGCGCTATGACGTGACGATCGCGGACGGCGCGCGGTTCGATCTGCACTGCGTGCTCGCGGGCCGAGATTATGGCCGGGTCGAGATTGCTGCGAAGCTGGGCAAGGGCGCACATTTCGAGCTGGGCGGCGCGATGCTGGCGAAGGGCACCCAGGTGCTCGAAATCGTCACCGACGTCGAACATGTCGAACCCGAAGGTACGTCCAACCAGACGGTGCGCAGCGTGCTGGCGGACAAGGCCACCGGCAGCTTCCTCGGCAAGATCGGCGTGGCGCGCGATGCGCAGCGGACCGATGCCGAACAGTCGGTGAAGTCCATGCTGCTCGATCGCGGCGCAACCGCCAATGCGGTGCCGCAACTGGAGATTTTTGCCGACGACGTGAAGTGCGCGCATGGCGCGACGGTTGGCGAGCTCGACAAACAGGCGTTGTTCTACATGAGCACGCGCGGTCTGCCGCCGGAAACCGCACGCCGCCTGATGCTGCAGGCGTTCATTTCCGATGCGTTCGTTTCCATCGATGATGATGAAGCGCGCGAGGCGCTGGAGGCCAAGGCGCAGGCCGCGCTGGAGAATTTGCGTTGAACGTCCGCGCCGACTTTCCCGGCCTGCCGCAGGACTGGCACTATCTCGACACCGCGGCCACGGCGCAGAAGCCGCAAGCGGTGATCGACGCGATCGCGCGCAATTATGGCGAGGATTACGCCACCGTGCACCGCGGCGTTTACCGGCGCTCGTCGGACATGACGCTGCGCTATGAAGCGGCGCGCAAGGCGGCTGCCGATTTCATCGGTGCGGCTAGCCCCGACGAATGCGTGTTCGTACGCGGGGCGACCGAGGCGGTGAACCTCGTGGCCGACAGCTGGGGGCAGGCAAACCTTGGTGATGGCGACCGCATCATGCTGTCCGTGCTCGAGCATCATTCGAACATCGTGCCCTGGCAGATGCTGGCCGAGCGCGTGGGCGCGACGATCGACGTCGCGCCGCTCACCGAAGACGGCCATATCGATCTCGATTGGGTGGAAGCCAACCTTACCGAGCGGCACAAGCTGGTCGCGCTCTGCCACCTTTCCAATTCGCTCGGCAGCGTGCTCGACGCGCGCCGTGCCGCCGATCTGGCGCACAAGGTGGGCGCGAAGCTGCTGCTCGACGGCTGCCAGTCCGCGCCTCGCCTTGCTATCGATGTGCAGGCGATGGACTGCGACTTCTACGTCTTCTCCGGCCACAAGCTTTACGGTCCCACCGGCATCGGCGTGCTTTGGGCCAAGGGTGACATCCTGAATGCGATGCCCCCCTGGCAGGGCGGCGGATCGATGATCGACAAGGTCAGCTTTGAAGGCACCACCTACGCCCCCGCGCCGGGCCGGTTCGAAGCGGGCACGCCGCATATCGTAGGCGCCGCTGGGCTGCACGCGGCGATCGATTATGTGAACGCCATCGGCGTCGATGCGATCGAGCGGCACGAACGTCGCTTGGCGGCCAAGGCGCGCGAGGCGCTGGGCCAGGTGAACAGCGTTTCCCTGTTCGGCCCCAACGATGGCGTCGGGATCGTCAGCTTCGCGGTGGAGGGGGTGCATCCGCACGATGTCGCCACCATATTGGACGAAGAAGGCGTGGCGATCCGTGCCGGCCATCATTGCTGCCAGCCGCTGATGGAGGCGCTGAATGTCCCTGCGACAGCGCGCGCCAGCTTCGGGGTGTATTCGGATGAAAGCGACGTGGAGGCGCTGGTGCGCGGCGTCGAGCGCGTGAGAAAGATTTTCGGGTGAGCATATGAACGAGCAGAGCAAATTTCGCACCGAAGAGGTGGAGCGCGCCGCAGAGCCGCCCAAGGCCCGTGTGGACGACGCGCCCGCTTCGGACGTGGAAGACGATGGCAAGGTTGCCGCCCCTTCTCCCTTCGATGGTGAAAGCGATGCCGCCAAACTCGGCCGCAAGCGCGATTACCTCGAAGGCTTCCTGGCGCAGAAACCCGCCGAGCAGCCGAAGGGTGAGCCTGGCAGCGATCTCTACGAGGCGATCATCGAGACGCTGAAGAGCATCTACGATCCGGAAATTCCGGTGAATATCTATGACCTCGGCCTGATCTATAATGTCGAGGTGACCGACGATGGCCATGCGGTCGTGACGATGACGCTCACCACGCCGCATTGCCCCGTCGCGGAATCGATGCCCGGCGAAATCGAGTTGCAGGTCGGCTCTGTTCCCGGTGTCGGCCATGCCGAAGTGAACCTGGTCTGGGATCCGCCATGGGACCCGCAGAAGATGACCGACGACGCCAAGCTGGAACTGGGAATGCTGTAAGCGTCCGTCCGAAACGAGACTTCGGACTGGCTAGACAAATTGAAAGCTCAGCCCCCACGGATTTGAGGTGAATATCATGACCACCGAAACGAAAACCCGCCAGCGCCCCGCGGCGCTCACGCTGACGCCGGCCGCCGAAACACGCATTGCCGAGCTGATGGCGAACGCGCCGGACGATGCCATCGGCGTGAAGCTGTCCACTCCGCGCCGCGGCTGTTCGGGCCTCGCTTATTCGGTCGATTATGTGAACGAGGAATCGAAGTTCGACGAGAAGATCGAAACGCCTGGAGGCACCTTCTATGTCGATGGCGCATCGGTGCTGTACCTCGTCGGATCGACGATGGACTGGACCGAGGACGATTTTCAGGCAGGCTTCACCTTCCAGAACCCCAACGCCAAGGGCGCGTGCGGCTGCGGCGAAAGCTTCATGGTCTGAGCCGCCGACTGCGCGTTAGAATTTCAGCGAGTAACGCACCGCAGCGCCCAGATCGTCGGGCGCTGCTTCATAATGGCCGGGCTGCTGCCGCCAGAACAGATTGGCGCTGACGATCCCGTCCCATAGGCCTGCGCGATAGCTCATTTCACTTACCAGCTCTCGCCCCTGCGGCGCGAGATTGAGGCGCTGGACGGCGTAGCTGGTCCCGCCGGTGGCATAGTCATAGGCGCTCGGCAGATTGAGATCGATGCCTCCAGCGCTTACCCGCAGCGGCTGCGCGAAGCGAAAGGCGATCTGATCGTCGCCGGTGAACAGGCGTGATTTCGAAAGATCGAGGTTGAAGGCGCTCGATTGCAAGATGCCGGTGCCAGTCACCGTCTGCGTGGCGAGCGCCCGGGTCCAGCCTTGCCGCCAGTTTGCAGCCAGCTGCCAATCATCGCCCGGCTCCCATGCGAGTCCTGCGTCGAGGAAAAGGCTGGATGCGCCGCCGCGCCCGATCGCGTCGGAAAAACGTGCGCCAAGCACCGTCTCGCTTTCACCGAGCCAATCTGCGCCGAGTGTGGCGGTGAGGTTTCCAAAACGCCGGTCCAGCGCCGCGCCGAAGCGATTATAGCCATAGTCGCGATAGCGCCCGACCAGACTGCCGGGGACGCCGTCTTCCCACAAGGATTGCTCGCCGCTCTCTCCGCTCAGCGTCAGGCCGAACCGGCCGATTTGCCGCCGCACCGCCACCGAGGCGTCGGGTCGTGCGATAAAGCCTGTGGAGCTCGCCGCATCTTCGCCGACCAGAAAGGCCGGGCGCTCCGCCCCCTGCAGTGCGGCGACCTGCCCGCTGGCCTGCTGCGATATGCCGAAGCTGACCGACAGGTCCGGCGAGAGTTTGGCTGCGATGCGCCCGGCAAGAAGTCTTGCCTGCTCGCCTTCAGCCCCGCGCAACTGCAGCGGATCGATCCGCGCGGTGCCGTCCGCCTGCGGTGCCACCGCAAAGGCGATCGCCACCGGGCCGGCCGCCATCGAGACGGAGCGGCCGCGATCGGTCAGTGCGCCGGTGAGTTTGTAAGAGGGTGCGCTGCCAGACAGACCATGGCCGATATCGGCATTGTAAGCGCGCTTGTATCCGTCCAGCACGACCGTCTCCAGCCGCGCGCCCGCGGTGCCTGCATCGCCCATCGCGCCGGATGTCGTGCCGGCGCTCGCGCCGAGTGCTACGACGGTGCCCGTGCCGGCAAGCGAGGTGGTGCCCTGCGGCTGGAAGGCGGCGGCGATGTCTAAGATGCCGCGGCCATAGACATCGTCCGTGCCGCTTACACCGGCATCGCGCGCGCTGCGCAGCAGGATATCGACGATCTGTGCGCCGGTTAGGTTCGGAAAGGCCTGCGCGAGCAGCGCCGCCGCGCCGCTGATCTGCGGGGCGGCGAAGCTGGTGCCGTTGAACACGGTGATGAAGGTCTGGCCATTGCGAACCGTGGTCTTGATGGAATCGTCTTCATAGGCGCAGCAAATCCCGCTGCCGAGCGCGGATAACACCGAAGCCTGCGAAACGCCGGCGCGGTTGCTGAAGCTGGAGATGCGGCTGGAATCATCGACGGACGTCGCGATGATCACATTGGATCCGCCCGCAGACAGGATTGACTGGGCGAAGGGACTGGGATTGTTCGGATCATAATCCGGCTGATCCTTGCCGAATTCATTCCCCGCCGAAACGATGAGAACGATGCCTGCCTCGCTCGCCAGGCGGATGGCGTTGGCGAGTGAGCCGCCAATGCGGCCCTCCCCGCCGAGCGAAAGGTTGATGACTCGCGCACCGGTCTGCCGGGCCACATTAATGCCGTTCGCGATAGCTGAGTCGGTGAAAAGACATCCCGCCTCGTCAGCATTGCCGGATGTGGCGGTGCAGCTGCCAGGCGTGTCCGCACGCAAGGCGAGAATGCTGGCGTTGAAGGCAATGCCCATGATGTCGCGGTTGTCCTTCGCGGCGGCGGCCACGCGCGTCACCGCGCTGCCATGGCCATCGTCGTCCCCGAGACCGCGATTGCCCGCAACATCGCGTGAGGCGGAAACGATCCGCCCGGCAAATTCATGGCTGTTCGGATCGATACCGGTATCGATCACGCCGATGGTGACACCCTGGCCGGTCGCGCCCTTCTGATAGGCGGTCACCGCATTGTGATAAGCCGGGCCGTCCGAGCGGCGGAATTCGGCCGTGTCGAAATCAAGATTGCCGGTTGGCGGCGGTGGGGGAGGCGGCGGAGGAGGAGGCGGTGCAGGGGCCGGGCTGGGCGGCGGCGGAGCCGGCAGTTGCGCGGACGGACCGCCCGATCCACTGCCTCCGCAAGCGGCCAGAGCAAGCGAAACGGTCAGGACGGAAACGCCGCCGGCAAAGCTGCGAAAAGCCGATTTCCTCATACCAACTCCCTTATCGACGGGTCGCAGCTAAGCGGGAAGGCGTGAACACATGGTGAACTTTTCCAACCCCGGCTTGCCGCCGCCCGGTTGGCCCGGTATCGGCGGGCCGCCATAAAGGAGACGCCCATGAACGCCGAACAGTTGCAGCCCATCATCGAACAGGCCTGGGACGATCGCGATTCGCTGTCGGCTTCAACCGGGGGTGAGGTGCGCGAGGCGGTGAACGCGGCGCTCTCCGGGCTGGACGACGGCAGCATGCGTGTGGCCGAGCGGGACGGTGACGGTTGGACGGTCAATCAGTGGCTGAAGAAAGCGGTGCTGCTGTCCTTCCGTCTTAACGACATGGAGATTATCGACGGCGGGCCGGGCGGTGCGGTCTGGTGGGACAAGGTGCCCAGCAAGTTCGCCGGCTGGACGGCGGACGATTTCAAGACGGCGGGCATCCGCGCGGTGCCCGGCAGCTTCGTGCGCCGCGGTGCCTTTATCGGCAAGGGCGCGGTTCTGATGCCGAGCTTCGTGAACCTGGGCGCGCATGTCGGCGAGGGCACGATGGTCGATACCTGGGCCTCGGTCGGCTCCTGCGCGCAGGTGGGCAAGAACTGCCACATCTCGGCGGGTGCGGGCATCGGCGGCGTGCTCGAGCCGCTACAGGCGAACCCCACGATCATCGGCGACAACTGTTTCGTCGGTGCGCGGTCCGAGGTGGTCGAAGGCGTTATCGTCGGCGAAGGTTCGGTAATCTCGATGGGCGTGTTCATCACCCAGTCGACCAAGATCGTGGTGCGTGAGACGGGCGACGTCATCCGCGGGCATATTCCGCCTTATTCGGTGGTCGTACCCGGCAGCCTGCCCGGCAAGCCGATGGCGGACGGCACGCCCGGCCCAGGCCTTGCCTGCGCGGTGATCGTCAAGACGGTGGACGCAAAGACCCGCGCATCGACCGGGATCAACGAATTGCTACGCGACTGAGGCCGCCCGGCGCCGAGACGCTCAGTCTTCGGCGGCCTCATCCAGTCCGTTCAACAGCCCCATGCGCTTGCGCACGCGGCCGGGGAAAAAGCGCGCTGCAAACATAAGCTGCCGCGCCATCTTGTTTACCGGCGTATGTACGGCATTGCCATGAACAGCGTCCCATGCCGCAGGCCCGATCATGGAAACGGGGCTGACCTCGATCCCCGCGGCTTGCAGCCGTTCCTTGCCGGTCTGATTGCTGTCTTCGCCGACCGCGGACAGAATGCCGGTATCGATGAAGCCGGGCATCAGCGAGCGAACCCGGATATTGTGCGACGCAAATTCGATGTCCCAGGCCTCGGTCAGGCCGCGCACCGCGAATTTGGTGGCGCTGTAAACGCTGAGCCCGGCCGATCCGTAGATGCCGGACGCGGACGAGGTGTTGAGGATGCAAGCGCCCGGTGATGCCTTCAGAAGATCGAACGCAGCCTGGGTGCCGTTCATCACGCCGGTGAAATTGATCGCGACCAGCTTGTCGATATCGGCCGGGTCCATCTCCTCGAACCGGCCGCCCTGCCCGATGCCGGCATTGTTGAAGAGAAGATGCATGCGCCCCTCGGTGCGCTGCGAGAAAGCCTCGATCACGCGGGTCCAAGCGTCGCGATCGGTAACGTCGAGCGGATGCGTCCAGCAATTCTCTTCGCCGATCATGGCGGCGGTTTCGGCCAGGCCCGCCTCGTTCACATCGGTCAATCCGGCAAACCAGCCGCGCTCGCAAAAATAGCGCGCTACTTCGCGCCCAATGCCCGAAGCGGCACCGGTGACGAACAGGATTTTGCGATCTCTCATGGCGGCTCACTCCTAAGGCGATGGGTTCTTTTTCCGAACCTATACGCGATTCCCCTCGATGTCGAAGCATCAACTTCGCCTTTGCTCGTTCCGGGTCATTCCCCATTGCCAGCCCGTGTGCGCATCTCCACTATGCGCCGCTATGCGCGAAGGCAGGACCACCGGTCCGTCGGTAAGGTTCGACGGCGTCACGAAAAACTATGGTGCCGTCTCGGCGGTGGACGATGTCTCGCTCACCATCGAGGCGGGCAGCTTCGTCGCGCTCGTCGGGCAATCGGGTTCCGGCAAATCGACGCTGCTGAAGACGGTGAACCGGCTCGTCGATCCCACCGACGGTCAGGTGCTGGTCGGAGAAGAACCGGTGGCGGGGCGCGAGCCCTATGCGCTGCGCCGCACGATCGGCTATGTTTTTCAGAATATCGGACTGTTCCCGCACATGACGGTGCGTGAGAATATCCTGATCGGGCAGCGGATCGAAGGCGCGCGCGGCAGCGATGTCGGCGAACTGCTCGATCTCGTGGAACTGCCGCGCGATTTTGCCGGTCGCCGCCCCGCCGCGCTTTCGGGCGGACAGGCGCAGCGCGTCGGCGTCGCCCGCGCTCTCGCCGGAGAGCCCGGCCTCATGCTGATGGACGAACCCTTCGGCGCGCTCGATCCGGTCACGCGCGACAATCTGGGCGAGGCCTATCGCGCGCTGCACGATCGGCTCGGCCTTACCACCATCATGGTGACGCACGATATGGCCGAAGCGCTGCTGCTGGCGGACCGCATCCTGGTGATGTCCGGCGGCCGCATCGTCGCTGACGCGCCGCCCGCCGCCATGCTGAATGAGCGTCAGGCCGATGAGGCGGAGGCGCTGATTGCGGTGCCGCGTGCCCAGGCCGAACGGCTGGTGGAGCTGGAACAGCGCCGGAAAAACGGGGCGGCATCATGAGCGGGCGTTGGGCCGATGCCTTTGCGCGCGTGCCGACGCTGCTGGCCGCGCATGTCGAACTGTGTCTCGCCGCATTGGTCCTTGCGATCCTGGTCAGCGTGCCGCTGTCGATCTGGGCGTCGCGCAGCGAACGGGTGGCAGGGGTGGTGCTCACCATCGCCTCGATCGTGCAGACCATTCCCACGCTGGCGCTGCTGGCGCTGTTCTATCCGCTGCTGCTCGCGCTGCGTTCGGTCACCGGAGACTGGCTGACGCCGCTCGGGTTCCTGCCGGCGTTGATGGCGCTGACCCTCTATGCGCTTCTCCCCATCATTCGCAATTCGGTGACCGGGATAACAGGCGTTGCGCCCGCCATGACGGAGGCTGCGGACGGGGTGGGCATGACGCCGTGGCAGAAGCTGCGCTGGGTGGAGGCCCCGCTTGCTGCGCCCACGATCATGGCCGGCATTCGCACCGCGGCGGTTTGGACCATCGGCATCGCGACGCTGGCGACCACGGTGGGACAGACCAGCCTGGGCGATCTTATCTTCGCAGGCTTGCAGACGCAGAATTTCACGCTGGTGCTCGCCGGGTGCATCGCCTCCGCAGGGCTCGCGCTAGTGACCGACCAGTTGCTCGGCCTAATCCAGCGCGGCATCGCGCAGCGCAGCCGATGGAAGATATGGCTCGCACTCGGCCTCATCGCCGCAGGCCTGCTCGCCGCGCTGGCGCCGCGGTTGATCCCCTCTGGCGACGATCGCCCCATCGTCACGGTCGGTGCCAAGGCGTTTACCGAGCAATATATCCTGGCCCGCGTGGTCGGCATTCAGCTCGAACGCGCCGGCTACCGCGTTGAATATAAGGAAGGGCTGGGTTCGGGCGTGGTGTTCAAGGCGCTCACCACCGGTTCGGTCGATGCCTATGTCGATTATGCCGGCACCATCTGGGCCAATGAGATGAACCGCGAAAAGCCCATCCCGCGCGATGCGATGCGTGACGCGATCGCGAAATGGGTGGCCGAAACCTACGGCATCAAGCTGGTCGGTGCGCTCGGGTTCGAGAACGCCTATGCCATCGCTGTGCGGCAGAAGGAGGCGGATGGCGGCCTGCGCACATTGGACGATCTCGCGCGCCGGTCGCCGGGGCTGAACTTCGGTGCGGACCTCGATTTTCTGGAACGGCCCGAATGGGCGCAGCTGAAGGCGGCCTATCCGATCCGCTTCGCTTCGCTGCGGTCTTATGATCCCACCTTCATGTATGCAGCGCTGGCGAGCGGGCAGGTCGATGCGATCAGCGCGTTCACCTCCGACGGGCGCATCGCGAAGGAGAATTTCGTGACGCTGGAGGACCCCAAGGGTGTCCTTCCCAATTACGATGCGATCCTGATGGTGGCGCCTGAATATGCCGATGATGCCCGTTTCATTGCGGCGTTGCAGCCGCTGATAGGCGCGATAAACGTCGACCTGATGCGCCGCGCCAATTACATGGTCGATCGCGACGAGGATAAGGCGACGCCCGAAGAAGCGGCGCGATGGCTCCTCGCACAAACCGGTATCGAGGAGTAATCTCGTGATGTTTCGCAAATGGTTCGCCGCGTTCGGGCTGGCCCTTTCACTTGCTTTCGGCCTTCCCGCCGCTGCCCAGGCGGAAGTGGTCGCCACCTTCTACAGCCAGGATTTCGGCGGCAGCTTCCCGCACGCCTTCGTGAAGCTGGACGGCACCGACCCCGCAGGCCAGACGGTGCATGATAATTTCGGCTTCACCGCCAAGTCGATCAGCCCGGCGATTTTGCTCGGGCGCGTGAAAGGGCGGCTGGATGTCGCCAAGCAGAGCTATATCGACGATAGCGACGCGCAATTTTCGGTGCGGCTGAGCGATGCGCAATATCGCGCGCTGATCATGGAGGTCCGCCGCTGGGCCGCCGCCAAGCAGCCGAGCTACGATCTGAACGATGCCAATTGCGTCCACTTCATTGCCGCCATGGCGAAATCGGCAGGACTGCGGATCAACGAGAAGACGAAGTTCTGGAAGAAGCCCAAAAGCTTCCTTCAGGAAGTGAAGCGCCTGAACCCCGGCGTGCTCCCGCCGATCGAATAGACGGAGCCCCGGCAAAGCCGTCGTCGTCACGGGACTTACAGGGCCGGATTGTTGTAAACGTGCCAGGTCAGCAGCGCTGCGGCGCCGCGGTGGGGCGACCAGTCTTCGGCGAGGGCGCGGGCCTGTTTTTCGCTGGGGCGCGCTTCCAGCCCCATAATCTTGTGCAGCCCCGCCTGCACCGCGAGGTCGCCGGCGGGCCATATGTCCAGGCGGCCTTCGGCGAAAAGCAGGTAAATTTCGGCAGACCAGCGCCCGATGCCTTTGACGCGGGTAAGATAGGCGATCGCTTCCTCGTCATCCGCCGGCAACGCATCAAGCGGAAGGTCTTCCGACAGGATCAGCTCGGCCAGCGATCGGGCATAGCCTTGTTTCTGCCGGGAGAGGCCGCAGGCGCGCAATGTATCGTTATCTTGCGCGATCAGCGCATTCGGCGGGCAGCCGGGGCCGAGCGCGGCCTCCAGCTTGTTCCAGACCGAGGCCGCGGCGGCGACGCTCACCTGCTGGCCGACGATGGTGCGCAGGAGCGTTGCATAGCCGCGCTCGCGAATGCGCGGGGTCGGATAGCCGGCCGCTTCCACCGCCGCAGCCACTTTCGGTTCGCGCGCGCCCAGCGCATCGAGCGAGGCGGCGATCTGCTGCGCGGTGAGGCCCATCGGCCTTAGCGCTGCGCCGCGGCGTAGAGCGCGATCGCGGCGGCGTTCGAGACGTTCAGGCTCTCCATCCGCTCGGAAATCGGCAGCTTCGCCAGCGTATCGCAATGCTCGCCCACATTGTGGCGCAGGCCTTCGCCCTCCGCGCCGAGGACGAGCGCGTTGCGCCCCGGCGTGAGCGCGTCCGCCAGCAGCGCGTCCGACTCGCCTGCCAGACCGATGCGCCAATATCCTGCCTCCGCCGCTTCTTCGAGCGCGCGCGACAGGTTCACGACCCGGATCCACGGCACCAGCTCCAGCGCGCCGGACGCTGCCTTGGCGACCACGCCGCTTTCGGGCGGGGCATGCCGGTCCTGCGTCACCACCGCCACCGCATCGAACGCGGCAGCCGAGCGGAAGATCGCGCCGACATTGTGCGGATCGGTCACCTGATCGAGAAAGAGGAGCGTCGCCCGCTCGCCCGCATCCAGCACATCACCCAGCAGCAGGTCTTCCAACGGCGCGACTTCGGCCACCATGCCCTGATGCGGCGCGTCTTTGGGCACATGGCGGGCGAGATCGGTCACCTCGCAAAACTGGACAGGGATGCCGTCCGGTATCTCCAGCGTCGCCGCCGCCTCGCGCGTCAGGAACAGCTTGCGCACGTCGCGATCGGGATTATCGAGCGCCGCTTCGACCGCGTGGCGGCCATAGAAATGCGGCAGGCCCCGCCGGGCTTCCTTGCGGGCGCGTCCGCGCTTGGCCATGAAATTACTCCATCGTCATTATGGGCGACTGCATGTTCTGCCCAGGGGTGCTGCCGCAATGACGTATCGCGGCCGGTTTGGGAAGCGCGCGCTTTTGCGCAGGTTCGCTGGCCGAACTGCACAAAGAGCGCGTCTATTGCCGTTGTTCCAGGAACGAACGTCCCGCAATTGCGTCCTATAAAGCGGCATTCCGGATCGGCATGTCCCGCCATGTCAACGGCGGTTTACTAAGGTGCGCGAATGCTTTCTAAACAAAAGTCAGTTCGTCCATTTCCTAGAAAAGTTTGAGGATATCCTGCATGGTGCTTCGCGGTCTGGTTGCTGACGGCGGCCTGGAGAGAAATCTCGGCTTCTGGTTGCCTCTTCTGCTGGTGGCCGCGACGGTGGCGCTGGGAGTTTGGGTTTCGCCAGGCTTCTTCTGGGCGCTCATTCTGTTCGCGCCGCTGCTGTTGGTCGCGATCTGGGATCTGGCGCAGTCCAAGCATTCGCTGCGCCGCAATTATCCGCTGTCCGCCCGTTTCCGCTGGCTGTTCGAAGATCTTCGCCCGTTCCTGCGCAGCTATATCGTGGAAGGCCCGCTGGAAGGCCGCCCGTTCGACCGCGTGTCCCGCTCGCTCGTCTACGCGCGCGCGAAAAAGCAGGAGGACGCGCATCCTTTCGGCACCGAACTGGACGTCTATTCCGAAGAATATGAGGCGCTGTGCCATTCGATCAATCCGAACCCCAATGCGCCGAAGCGCACGCGCGTGCATGTGGGAACGGACCAGTGCAGCAAGCCTTATGACGCGGCCCGGCTGAACATCAGCGCCATGAGCTTCGGCGCGCTCGGCAGCCATGCGATCGAGGCGCTGAACCTCGGCGCCAAGATCGGCGATTTCTACCATGATACGGGCGAGGGTGGTCTCTCGCCCTATCACTTGAAACATGGCGGCGACATCGTGTGGGAGCTTGGCTCGGGCTATTTCGGCGCGCGCCAGAAAGACGGCTCGTTCGATCCGGACGCCTTTCAGGACAAGGCGCAGCACGATCAGGTCAAGATGACCGAAATCAAGCTGAGCCAGGGCGCAAAGCCGGGCCATGGCGGCCTGCTGCCGGCGCCCAAGGTCACGCAGGAAATCGCCGATACGCGCCAGGTGCCGGCCCATGAGGATTGCCTTTCACCGCCGGGCCATTCGGCCTTCTCTACGCCGCGCGAAATGCTGGAGTTCGCCGCCAAGATGCGCGATCTTTCGGGCGGAAAGCCGGTCGGCATCAAGCTGTGCGTCGGTATGCCGCATGAGGTTTTTGCGATCTGCAAGGCGATGCTCGACAGCGGTATCTATCTCGATTTCATCGTGGTCGACGGCGGGGGCGGCGGAACCGGCGCTGCGCCGCTCGAGCTGTCCGATCATGTCGGCCTGCCGCTGCGCATCGGCCTTTATTACGTCAACAACGCGCTGATCGGCACCGGGCTGAAGGGCAAGATCAAGCTGGCGGCTTCGGAAAAGGTGTTCTCCGGCTCCTCCATCGCCATGAACGCCGCGCTGGGTGCCAATTGGTGCAATGCGGCGCGCGCCTTCATGTTCTCGCTGGGCTGCGTGCAATCGCTGCGCTGCCACACCGGCACCTGCCCGACAGGCGTGGCGACCAGTTCGCCCGCGCGCCAACGCGGCCTCGTCATTCCGGACAAGGCGCAGCGGGTGGCCAATTTCCAGTCAAAGACGCTCGACAGCCTGCACGACATCGTCGTCGCCTGCGGCCTGGAATCGCCGGACGAGTTCACCCCGCATCATCTGCGCCAGTGGAAGAACAATGCGGAAATGGTGCCCTGGTCGCGGATCGTGAACGAGGTGGAGGAAGGACGGCTGCTGAGCGAGCCGGACGCGACGCCCTTTGCCGAATATTGGCGGGCGGCCAATCCGGATTCGTTCAAACCCTCCTTATGCTAGCATCGGTTCTGAACACCAAGGGCAACGCCACGCCCGCGGCGAAAGCATCGCCTGAAGTGGCCAGCGCGCCCAAGGCGCTGACCGATCTGACGCATTATGTGAACCCCCATCATTTCTGGGGTGCGGTGGTGCTCGGCGTCCTGTTCCTGATTTTCGGGCTGGTTTTGAGCAGGCTGCTGCGCCGCGCGCTCAAGACGCTGATCGATCATGATCCGAACGAGCATATCGATCGGATGACGCTGAGCTTCATCTCGAATCTCGTGACGTTCATCATGTGGATCGTACTGGCGCTGCTTTTCTCCCACGCGGTGCCCGCGCTCAACAAGCTGACGACCTCCCTGCTGGCGGGCGTCAGCATCGTCTCCGTGGTGATCGGCTTTGCCGCGCAATCGACGCTCGGCAATCTCGTGTCCGGTATCAGCCTGGTGATCTACAAGCCGTTCCGGCGGGGGGACCGCCTGCAACTGACCACGCCGACGGGGCTGGAAACCGGGATCGTGGAGAATCTTTCGCTGGGTTACACGGTGCTGCGGACGTTCGACAATCGGCGCATCGTTCTGTCGAACGGGACCATCGCCAACCAGATCATGATCAACCTTTCCTCGATCGACCCCAGGGTGATGATGTCGCCCACCATCTCCATCGGCTACAATTCCGACATAGAGCAGGCGCGCGCTATCATCCTTGAGCTGGCGCAGGCGCATCAGGACGTGCTGGAGGTGGTCGGTTGCCCGGTCGTCTCGCTCGGCGCGTCTAGCGTCGATCTGTCGCTGCGCGCATGGTGCCGCGATTCCGCCATCGCCAAAGGCGTGGAGCACGACCTGCTGGAGAATGTCAAAAAGCGGTTCGATGCCGCCGGCATCGAGATTCCCTACGCCTATCAGAACCTGATCCTGAGCGGTCAGCTGAGCGTACCGGCCCCCGAAAAGGCTGCTGTGCCACCCGGCGCGGCTCCTTCAGACCAAGTGGCGGACAAGCCGGCAAGGCCTGAAGGCTAGGCCGCCGAACCCTCGGATAGCGGTTCGAGGATAGCGTCCAGCAGGCGCGGGCTATCTTCAGCCGCCTTCAGCCACGGATAGCGCTGGCCGACCGGGCAGTGGATCGCCAGCGTCTTCACCCGGCCCAGCCGCTCCACCACCAGTTCGATCGTCCCGCCGCCATCGGCGCAGCGGTCGATCGCGTCCTGCATGGCGGCATGCGAATAGGTTGTGCCGTCCACCGAAAGCACGCGCATGCCTTTGACGACGCCGGCCGCGAAGGCCGGGCCGTCCCACAGGACGTCGATAACCTTGGCATTGAGACCCATTTTCAGGCCCAGCGAATAGGAGAAATCGAAATAGGAATGATGGGACTGGTCGTCGGCAAGCCAGCCGGAGGGCCGGTCTGACCAGACCATCCGGTACCCGCCCTTTTCGATCCCCACATAGGGCGCATGAGGCGTAACCTTGTCGACGCGCTCGGCAAAGAACGCTTCCCAATCATGGTCCTGCACATCGCGCAGCGCGGTGATCAAATCGGCCCGGTCATAGGGGCGCGGGGGTAGGCGTCGGCACTGGTCATCGCCGTGCGGCGGCGCAAAGAAACGGCGCATCAGATCGTCCAGCGAGCGCGTGCCGCCCGAAGCCTGACGGATCGTCACATCCACTTCCATCCACATCAGAAGCCCTTCGGAATAATAATCTTCCGAGCGCTGCCAGCTTTGCCAGGGCTGGCTCTCCCGCGCGGTGAAGATCGGATCATTGTCCGTGTCGCCGAGCGGACGCCAGCTGCGCCCGGGCCGCTCGTCATAGGTCGCGAAGATCAGGGCAAAGGCCTGAAGCGTCAGCTCGGCGGAAATCAGGCCGCAGCGCGCGGCGAGCACATGGCCATAATATTGGGTCAGCCCCTCATAGACCCACATCAGCTCATTGGTCATACGGCTGAAGTCGGGCTGGAAATTGCCCGCCGGAACGCGGTATTTGCCGACCCAGGCGTGGACGAATTCGTGCGGCAGCAGGTCCCGTTCCGTGGTCGAGCTTGCCCAGTTGCTGAAATAGGTTGCGCGCACGCCTTCCTCGCTACAGCATTCATGCTCCAGCCCCATGCGCCCGATCTGATCGGAACAGGCCATCAGGAAATGATATTTGCCGAACGGACGACGGCCGAACAGCGCGTCCGCTTCGGCCACCAGCCGCCGGTGGCACTCCAGCTCGTCGCGCCCTTGCGGCAGCAGGTCCGCGCGATCGGCCACGATCAGCAGCTCGATATCCTGATCCAGCGTTTCGCGATGGGCATGGACTCCCGCCAGCACGGGGGAATCGATCAGCGTGCGGACATCGACGGCGCCGAAATGCAGCAGTGATGCGTCCGAGCCATTCGTCTCCTCGCGCGCCGCTTCCAGCGCGCAGGCCCATTCCCATCCTTCGGGAAGGCGCAGCACCGGCTCCACCATGATCGTGTCGATCGGCGCATCCGCCGGATAGAGCAGGCATTCTTCCCAATGAAAGCGCAGGATCTCATCGCTCACCATGATCCGCCCCTGATTGCTCTCGGTGGGCGAAAGCGACTGGAGCGCGATGTCGAGCTGTTCGGCCCCTGCGGGCAGCTCGACGATCAGGTGGAAGGGGTTATCCGGATCGCGGTGCCAGCGGCAATCCGTCCCGCCGGCCTGAAACCGCAGCCCGGCGAGCCGATCGATCGCGCCGCGCGGCGCATGGTAGGCGGGCAGCCATTTGGCCAGTGTAAGAACGATCCGATCTTTATAGCCGCGAACCGAGAGCGACTGCTCGGTCCAGAAGATGGCCCGCGCGATGTCGGTGGCATCGACGCGCAGCTGGATGGGCTGTCTGTCTGCAGATTGCTGGTTTGACACAGGCATCTTTCCGGCTGGCCGGGGCGGCTGTGCGGGCCCGGCGCGTAATATTTTGGAGGCAAGAAGAGCAGCCCCAAATTTTCACCTATTTCGGCCCTTCAGGCCCGGCAAGATTTATATCGAAACCGGCTCGCGAGCCTATTGTGACGCAGTGCGGGGAACGGCAAGATCAACTAAACTATCGTGCGTCCGCGCGTTCCGGATCAGGCCAGAGGAACTTCGAACTCTATGTGTGAGCTTTTTGCGATGAGCGCGTCGGTGCCGCAGCGGGTTTGCTATGAACTCGATCTGTTTGCGGCCGAAGGCGGGGAGCGGCATCGTAACCGCGACGGCTGGGGAATTCTGTTCGCGCTGGACCGCGACGCCTATCTGTTTCGCGAACCCGATCCCGCCGCCACCAGTGAGCTGACCAAGATGGTCGTCCGCAACGAACGCCCTTGCAAGCAGCTGATGGCGCATGTCCGCCGGGCGACGGCGGGCAAGCCGGAGCTGGCCAATACCCATCCGTTTGACCGCGTGGAGCACGGGCGGCGCCACGCCTTTGCCCATAATGGCGGGCTGCCGGGGCTTGAGGACCGGGATGATACGCAGGTCCTGATCGCGGAAAAGATCGGCGATACGGATTCGGAGCTGGCTTTCCTGCTGCTGCTGGACCGGCTGCGCCGAGCGGAAGCCGTGGAGCCTGCGGCCCGTTTCGACATCTTCACCCGCTTCGCCGCCGAGATGCGTGAGCTGGGCAGCGCGAACTTCCTGTTCTTCGACGGCGAGTATCTGTTCGTCCATGCCGACCGGCGGCGCTTCGAGACCGAAGACGGGCTGACCGAGCCGCGCGAGCCGGGGCTGAGCATCCGCAGTTTCGATGAGCGCCATCACGGGTATGAATGGAAAACGCGCGGTGCCAGTATCGACGCGATTTCCGGGCCGCTGCATCTGTTCGCCTCGGTCCCGCTCGATCCGGAGGGCTGGGAACCGCTTGCCCGCGGAACCTCCATGATGCTGAAGGACGGCGCAATTCTCTCGCGCAGCTAAAGCGCGACTTGTCCGTTTCTTGTAACGGCACCGAAACGCTGCCCATTGATAGGATCGAAAGGAAAATAATGGCCAAGACCGTCGCGGATATCGTCGTCGACTCCCTTCAGAAGGCGGGTGCGAAGCGCATTTATGGCATCCCCGGCGATACCATCAACCACTTCACCGATGCGGTGTCCAAATCCGATTTGCGCTGGATCACCGTGCGGCATGAGGAAGTGGGTGCCTTCGCGGCGGGTGGCGAGGCCTATATGACAGGGGAACTTGCGGTTTGTGCGGGCACCTGCGGCCCAGGCTCGCTTCACTTCGTCAACGGCATTCATGAAAGCCACCGCAACGGGGCACCCGTCCTGCTGATCGCATCGGACGTCGCGCGCACGGAGAGCGGTTTCAACTTCCCGCAGGAAGTCGATCAGAAGAAGATCTACGAGCAGCATTCCCACTTTTGCGAATATATCTCCCACCCATCACAGGCGCGGCGCATCATGACCAAGGCCGCGCAGGCCGCGCTGACCAAGCGGGGCGTGGCGGTGGTGATCGTCAATGGCGACATGTTCACCGAAAAGGACGAGGATGCGATGGACTGGGAAGTCTATCGGCCTCAGCCGGTCTGCCGTCCCAACGACATGGAAATGGCGGAGCTGGCCGCGCTGGTCGACGGCGCGGGCAAGGTGTCGGTTTATGCCGGCATCGGCGCGCGCGATGCGCGGGATAAATGGCGGAGCTGGCCGCGCTGGTCGACGGCGCGGGCAAGGTGTCGGTTTATGCCGGCATCGGCGCGCGCGATGCGCGGGATGAGATCATCGCCTTTTGCCAGAAGGTGAAGGCGCCCATGGTCCACACCACCCGCGCCAAGGAATTTCTGGAGCCGGACAATCCCTATAATGTCGGCGTCAACGGCATCCTGGGGAACCGGGCCGGGGTGGAGGCGCTGGAAAGCGCGGACCTCGTTATCTCGCTGGGCTGCGATTTTGCCTATACGCAGTTCTATCCGGAAGCGAAAAAGATCGTGCAGATCGATATCGATCCCACCCATCTGGGCCGTCGTTCGGCGATCCATATGGGTCTTGTGGGTGATGCGAAAACCACCTTCGCCGCGCTGACGCCGATGGTCGCCGCGAAGTCGGACGGCGCGCATCTGGAAGAGCATCAGAAGCAGTGGAAGGAAGATCAGGAAGGCTATCTGGAAGAGGGCAAGGAAAGCGATCCTTCGCTGATCCACCCGCAATTCGTGGCCAACATGCTCGACAAGAAGGCCGACGATGACGCGATCTTCGTTTCCGATGTGGGCACGGCGATGGTCTGGATGCTTCGCCATCTGAAGGCAAACGGCAAGCGCCGCTTCCTCAACAGCCTGCTCCACGGCACGATGGCGAGCGGCATGCCGCAGGCGATCGGCGCCAAACTCGCTTATCCGGACCGGCAGGTCATCGCGATGTGCGGCGATGGCGGCCTCACCATGCTAATGGGCGATCTGCTGACGCTGGTGCAGGAAAAGGTGCCGCTGAAGCTGGTGGTGTTTCACAACAACACGCTGGGCTTTGTCGAGATGGAGCAGCGTGTCGAGGGACTGGTCGATCACTTCACCGGGCTCGTCAATCCGGACTTCGCGAAGCTGGCCGAAGCCTGCGGCATTCAGGGCTGGCATGTCGAGGAAAGCGGCGATCTGGAAACGGCGATGGACGCCTGGCTGGCGGCGGACGGCCCGGCGCTACTCGACGTGCATGTGAACCAGATGGAGCTGGTGATGCCGCCCAAGATCGAGGTGTCCCAGGTGGCTGCGACGGCAATGTTCGGGGTGAAGGCCGTGCTGGACGGCAAATCGCGCGAAGTCGTGGAGCTGCTGCGCAACAACTTCCTGCGCTGATCGAGATTTATCGCCCCGGCCGGATAATGGCCGGGGCGGTTAATCCTCAGTCATCATTAGCGTAGCGGATCCGGTCCTGGCGAAACATGAAATAGAGCATCACGCTGAGAACCGCGGCGTAGAAGCACCAAACGGACGAAAAGGCATATTCCTTAACCGCCGCAACGATCGACAGGCCGATCAGGTTCAGGACACCGAACCAGCGCACAACCTTGTTGCCGGACAGCACGAGCGAGCCGCAGGTGACGAGAATATAAATGGCGCCCGTCCACAGCGATTCCGCGCGGGGGTTGCGATAGACGATCGAATTCTGTTCGACATAGGTGCAATTCTCGAACCCTACGACGCTGTACGTCATGTAGCATGAGAAGCCGAGCGCGAGCAGCGTCAGCGCACCGATCACCCAGCGGCGCCATGTCTGCCGTTCCAACAGCCAGACGCTCAGCGGCATCAGAAACGGCAATAGCGCCTGCGCGTAGAGCACGAAGAGAAAGGCCGTGTTGTCGCGCGCCATGGCGTTGATCCGGCCCGTCAGCCCCAGCCATACGAACCCTTCGGTGAACTGATGCAGCGCGAACAACAGCGGCATCGCTGCCAGCAGCACCTCGCGCGGATGCTTCACATGACGCATTGTGGCGAGACCGACGGCACCGATGCCCGCCGCCGCCACGAAATTCATTTCAGCCGAAAAGCACATCGGAAATTCTTGCCCCCTTGCCCCAATGTAAGCCCCATCCGGTCGCCGTCTCTTCCACTTCTTCCCCACTCTGACAATCGGGAATGCACCGGAAATACGCTTGATTGCTGATGCTTATCTCGCGGGCAATCGTCTCCCAGGCTAGGTAATCGAGCGGCGGCGAGGGGTCGCCAAAACTATCGGCGGGTGAGCGGCGCTGCCGGCGGGACCGCGTCCGATGACGGGTGCGTCATGGCACCTTCTTCCATCGGTCCGTGCATCCGGCTGCGAAGGTCCGACAGGATCCAGACCGTGCCGCCCGCCATGATGGCAAGCAGGCTGGCGGAAAACAGCACGAGCAGCAGATCCTCGCGCGACTGGCGGCCGTGGATGCTCAGATGCAGAAACTTGGCTAAGTGGGTGCTCACCTGCAGAAGCGCGGCCACGCAGACGATGATGATCTTCATCGTCGTGGACAGGTCCGAAAGCACCGCGGCGAAGGCCGCGATCGTCAGCGCCGCGCTGACGACGAAGCCCACCGCATAGCTACGCAGTTCGTGCGATGCGGTTTCACCAGGATCCAGATTTCCAGTGTTCGGCTTGGTCATGCGAGCGGCACCAGGAAAACGAAGGAGAAAATACCCACCCAGATCAGGTCCAGAAAATGCCAGAACACGCCCAGCATGGAGAGGCGGACCTTCACCACATCGTCTAGCCCGCGCCTCAGAATTTGCGCAATGGTGCTGCAGATCCATAGAATGCCGATGCTGACATGCAGGCCGTGCAGGCCCACCAGCGACCAGTAGGAACTGAGCCAGCCGCTCGCCTGTGGCACGCCGCCCTTATGCGCCTGATCGATGAAGTCCCTGACTTCGAAAAAAACGAAGCCTGCACCCAGCAGGGCGCTGATCGCCAGCCACAGGATCACCCTGCCGCGGCCTCCCTCATATTTCAGCGCCAGCGAAACCCCGCCATAGGCCACCCCGCCAAATAGCAGCAGTGCTGTCTGGATCGCGACGCTGCGCATGTCGAACAGCTGCTCCGGTCCCGGCGCGCCGGCGACACCGATCGGGTTGAGATAGGAAGCATAGGTGGCGAACAGGATGCCGAAGAGGATGAGGTCACTCATCAGGAAAACCCAGAAGCCGAAGACATTGGTCTCCGCCTCCTCATTGGCCTCGCCATGCGCCGCGCCCAGGTTCAGCCCCGGATATTCGCCATTCGGGGACGTGCTCATCCGGCGAACTCCGTCAGATCGGGAACGCCGCGGTTGCGTTCGGTCTCCTCATCGATGCGCGCGACAGGCGTAAGCGCGGCCACCTGTTCGCGAAAGCGCCGGTCTTCCCGCTCGACCTGCGCCGCGGGCACCACATGTGGTTCGATCACCCGCATACCGCGCCAGAAAATCGAGCCGACAATCGTCAGCAGCCCGGCGATCGAAAGCCACCAGATGTGCCAGATCATCGCAAAACCCAGCATGAAGGCCGCCGCCGCCAGGATCACACCGAAATAGGTGTTGGCCGGCATTTCGATATCGACATAGGACGACGGCGCTTTCCACGGATCTCCGGCGCGCTTGGTGGCGCCCCAGTCATCGCGGGCGCGCACCTTCGGGATACGCGGGAAATTCCATTCCGGCACGGGCGCCGGGCTGGACCATTCCAGCGAAGAGCCGTTCCACGGATCGCCGCCCGGTACTGCCAGCTGGATGCGGTTGCGCCAGCTGGTCCAGAAGGTGAAGAACAGGCTGGTTAGCGCGCACAGCATCAGGCACCCACCGAACGCCGCGATATACATCAGCGGCATGAAATCGGGGTTCTGGAAGGTGGGCGAACGGCGCGGCAGACCCATCAGGCCAAGCACATAAAGCGGCATGAAAGTGAAGAGGAATCCGCCCACGAACAGATAGGCGGTGCGCCGTCCCCACGTCTCGCTCAGCCGGAAGCCGAACGCCTTGGGGAACCAGTAATGGATGCCGGCCAGCATACCGTAGAGCACGCCGGGGATGATCACATTGTGGAAATGCGCGACCAGGAAGGTGGAATTGTGCACCTGATAATCGATCGATGGATTGGCCAGGATGATCCCGGACAGCCCGCCGATGACGAACAGGATGAAGAAGCCCACCAGATAGACGATCGGCGCCGTCACGCGAATGCGGCCGCGCCACATCGTGGCCATCCAATCGTAAATCTTCACGCCCGTGGGCACGCCGATGATCATGGTGGCGATGCCGAAGGCGATGTTGACGCTGGAGCTTTGCCCCATGGTGAAGAAGTGGTGCAGCCAGACGGTGAAGCTGATCACCGCGATGCTCATGCTGGCGATCACCAGCGAGGTGTAACCGTACAGTTTCTTGCCGGAAAAGGTGGAGCTGATTTCGGAAAACACGCCGAATGCCGGTAGGATCAGAATGTAGACCTCCGGGTGGCCGAACATCCAGAAGATGTTCGCATAATTCATCATGTTGCCGCCGGCGGCGTTGGTGAAGAAGTGAAACCCGGCATACCGATCGAGCAGCAGCATCGCGCTCGATACCGTCAGAGCGGGCATGGCGTAGATCAACATGATCGCGACGCACAGGCTGGTCCAACAGAACAGCGGCATGCGCATGAAGTGCATGCCCGGCGCGCGTTTCTTGAAGATCGTAACGGCGAAGTTCATGCCCGTCAGCGTCGATCCGACGCCCGATATGGCGATTGCCCAGAGCCAGTAATCCACCCCCTCTCCGAGGCTGTAGTCGATCCCGGTATAGGGCGGGTACATCGTCCAGCCGCCGGTACCGAACTTGCCGATCAACAGAGAGATCATCACCAGCGCCGCGCCCGCCGCGGTCATCCCCAGGCTGACCTGATTGAGCACGGGAAAAGCCATGTCGCGCGCGCCAAGCTGCTGCGGCAGGACGAAGTTTATGAGGCCGATCAGCAGCGGCATCGCCACGAAGAAGATCATGATGGTGCCGTGCGTGCTGAACAGCTGTGCGAAATGGTCCGGCGCGATCAGGCCGTTTTCCTCGCTGGCCAGCGTACCCAGAGCGGTCGCCTGATGCGCGCGCATCACAAAGCCTTCGATGACGCCGCGCGCCAGCATGATGAGCGCCAGCACGATATACATGATACCGATTTTCTTGGCGTCCGCAGAACTCAGCCAGATGCGAAACAGCGGCCCCCACCAGCGTTTCCAGCTAAGCAGCGCAACCGCGCCGATCGCACCCAGCACAAGGATGGTCGCTGCGCCCGCGCCGATGATCGTGCTGCTGTTCGGGTTCAACAACAGGTCTGTGTAAGGCGTCACATTCCAGTCGAGATTGCCGAAAATAAGGCTGGTCTGCTCCGTCATCGGCTGCTCACTCCGCCCTTCGGGGGAAGGCCCGTGCCGCCCAGGGCGGGCACCGCTGAGCTATCGCCGGACAGCTGGTATTTCGCCACGATCCGGTCGAACAGGCTGCGGTCGGGCGCGCTGAAATAGATGGGGATCGCTTGCTTGCTGAGGCCCAGATCGGTCCGCGCGCCCGCCAGCACGGAGCGTCGGCGCAGCACGCGATAGGTCGCATCGTCGAGCACCGGAGCGTCCCGGACGGCGGAGAGCCACGCGGCATATTGTCCGGGCTGCAACGCTTTGACCATGAACTTTTGCCTGCCGAAGGAATCGCCGTTGAACTGCGTGTTCTCGCCCTCCGCGGTGCCGGTGCGCGTGGCGGCGAAGTTCAGCTTCGTGGTCATGCCTGGCATCGCGTAGATCTGCCCGGTCAACGGCGCGATCAGCATGCTCTGCATCACCGTGTCCGTCGTCAGCGTCAGCTCGACCGGCCGGCCCACCGGAAGCGCCAGTTCATCGACTGTCGCGATGCCTTCTTCGGGATAGATGAACACCCATTTCCAATCGAGCCCGATCGCCTGAACCTGCAAGGGCTCCTGCCCCACCGGTTCATAAGGGTCGAGCCTGGATGTGAAAGACCAGAGCCAGGCTGCCAGCACGATGATGACCAGCACCGGCACGCCCCACAACACCCATTCCAGCTTGCCCGAATAGTCCCATTCCGGCGTATATTTCGCCTTCGCGCCGCGCAGGCGATAGCGCCACAGGATCAGCGGCACCCCGATCAGCACCGGCAGGATCACGATCATCGTGACCGCAATCACCCGCATCAAATGGGCCGACTGCTCCTGCGCTGTCGCGCTCATCGGCTGCAGGAAGGATTGCGTGGGCGCCGCCGCCATCGCCGCCGCAGGCAGGAACAGGAGCGCCACCATGGCTGCGAATGCGCACTGAAGGGAGGGGGGTATGAGCGTTTTCATCAATGACAGACTGAAAAGCACCAAAAACTTAAGGCGCGTCGTTTCGGAGCATTTCTTGGAAAGAAGACGACCGATCTTGTCCAGCCCCAAGGTGGCTTTTTCCAAAGAAACTGCGGGGGCGTAGCCGATCGTATCACAGGAGATAAGGCGTTTGGCTTCAGCGTCGAATGTGCGCGCCCTATGCGCTGTCTGCGCCGGTATCTTTATGGGATTGGTTAGGGATCGTCGCCGGCGAACACTATCCCTGAAAGTCTAGGCTGCACAGCCGCCTCGTCTTGAACCGAGATAGCCTTTCCGTCGGAACGAAAGCCATTGCCGTTGCTTGATGGAACGACATTTCCATTCAACCATCGGGACGGCACGATGCTGCATCTGGCAGACGGCTTCTGGAATATCCGTGGGGATTTCCGGATTGCCAAACTATTGAACGTCGGCACGCAGATGTCGCTTGTACGCCGTCCGAACGGGCGCTTTCTGCTTCTGGATTCTTATGCCGCCGATAATGACACGCTGCGTGCGATCCGCGCGCTGACGGATGATGGAAAACGCATTGATGCGGTGCTGAATGTACATCCTTTCCACACCGTGCATTGCGAATTCGCGCAGGATTTCGTGCCCCATGCCCGGTTGATCGGAACGCGGCGGCACCATCTTCGGTCGCCAGAGCTGAACTGGGATCCCGCGCTGATCGAGGACGCCGCCACGCAGGACGAATTTTGTGATACGCTTGAGTTTTCCATTCCCGCAGGCATCGAACTGATCCCCGATGACGAGTCCGTCCATGTGGGTTCGGTCATCGCACGGCACCGCGCCAGCGGGATCGTGCATGTCGATGATACGTTGAACGCATTCGACCTGCCGTCGCTGGTCGAAAAGATCATGTCCGGCCCTGATCTGCGTTTCCATCCCAAGCTGGCGGACGGTCTGGAGAAGCGTGCCGGGGCTGCAGATGATTATATCGCCTGGGCCAAAGCGCTGGGTGCCGCCTGGCGCGAAACGCCCATTGTCTGCGCCGCCCATAACAGCGTCCTACATCTCAACAATCAGGATTTCGCCGCCGCAATCGATGCGGCGCTGGCCGACTCCCAAAAGACGCTGGACAAACATCGCCAGCAATTCGGCTGACCCGGCTTTGCCAACTCGCATCTCTCCCCATTCGAAAAGGACATCATGATGACCGACAAGACCATCCAGACGATCAACCCTCTCACCGAAGAGGTCCTTAAAACCTACCCCATCATGTCCGATGACGAGGCGATGGACGTAGTACAGAAAAGCCATGACGCCTTCTTGGAATGGCGCCTGAAGAGCCGTGAGGAACGCGCATCGGTCATCGCGGCGATCGCAAAGGAACTGCGCGCCTCGAAAGATGAATATGCGCAGCTGATGACCGACGAGATGGGCAAGCTGCTCAGCGATGGTAAGAACGAGATCGAGCTTTGCGCGGGCATCTGTGACTGGACGGCGAAACACGGCCCGGATCTGTTGGCCGATGAAGAGCGCGATCTGCAGCAGGGCCGGGGGATTGTGACCTATTCGCCCATGGGTGTAATCTATGGCATCCAGCCCTGGAACTTCCCCTGCTATCAGGCGGTGCGTTATTCGATCTCCAGCCTGATGGTCGGTAACGGCGTGCTGCTGAAGCATTCTGAGGATTGCACGGGCAGCGGGCTGATGCTGCGCGATATTTACGAGCGTGCGGGACTGCCCAAGGGCCTGTTCGGCGTACTGCTGATCACGCACGACCAGTCGGACAAGATCATCGAGCATGATCTGGTTCGCGGCGTGACGCTTACTGGCAGCGACAAGGCCGGGCGCACGGTGGCGCAGAAGGCTGCATCCGTCTCCAAGAAGACCGTGCTCGAGCTGGGTTCCAACGACGCCTATCTGGTGTTCGACGATGCCGATCTGGATCTGGCAATCAAGACCTGCGTGCAGGGCCGCCTGTTCAACAACGGCCAGACCTGTGTGAATGCGAAGCGCTTCATCGTGACCGAGGCGAATTACGACGCGTTTGTGAAGGGTTATGCCGAGAAGTTCAACGCCATCGAGATGGGCGATCCCAACGAAGACAGCACGAAGCTTGGACCGATGGTGTCCAAGCGGCAGCGCGATCAGGTGCACAAGCAGGTTCAGGACAGCGTCGAGGGCGGTGCCCGCATTGTAGCCGGAGGCACTGTGCCGGACCGCAAGGGCTGGTTCTATCCCGCCACCGCACTGGTTGACGTCGCACCGGGACAGCCTGCTTATGATGATGAGATTTTCGGCCCGGTCGCCTCGATCATCAAGGCGAAGGACGATGAAGATGCCATGCGCATCGCCAATGACAGCCGCTATGGCCTCGGCGGCGGTATATTCAGTAAGAATGTGGACCGCGCCATCGAAATGGCCTCCAAATATTTTGATACCGGCATGGTCAACATCAACACCTTTGCCATCGCACAGCCGAACATGCCCTTTGGCGGCGTCAAGGATTCCGGTTACGGCCGGGAGCATGGCGAGGTGGGCCTGAAGGAATTCGTGAACGTAAAGGCGATTTCGGTTGCCAGCTGATCCAGAGCAGAAGTTGCAATGTGATGTAGCGATAATCGGTGCAGGCACCGCCGGGCTGGCCGCGCAAAGCGCGGCCCACTCGGCGGGGGCCAGCACCTTGCTGATCGATCCCTATTTTGCGGGAACGACCTGCGCCACCGTTGGCTGCATGCCGTCCAAGCTGCTGATCGCCGCGTCGCACGCCGCGCATGCGGCCCAGACTACCGATCAGTTCGGCATTCATGTGCCGACCGTCCAGATAGACGGACAGGCTGTCCTTCAGCGGGTACGCGATGAGCGGGATCGCTTTGCCCGCCTTACACGGGAAAGCATCGCAAAGCTGCCGGACAAGGTCCGGGTAAAAGCGCGTGCGGCATTCACGGGTGCGAACACGCTGAAGCTTGACGATGGCCGCACGGTCGAGGCCCGCAGCATCGTGATCGCCACCGGCTCTGCGCCCTTCGTCCCTCCGCCGTTCGAGGCATTGGGCGATCGGATGCTGACCAATGAAAGCATTTTCGATCTGAAGGATTTGCCAAAGAGCCTCGCGGTCATCGGTTCAGGGCCGATCGGGCTGGAATTGGCGCAGGCGATGGCCCGTCTGGGCGTCGCAGTCACTCTGTTCGACAGAAAAGACACGCTCGGGAACGTGCGCTGCGCAAAGGTTCACGACGCCTTGCAAGCCATTATCGCGAAGGATGTGGAGCTGAAACTAGGCGTCGACATAGAACCCCGCCGGACGGATGATGGCGTATCGCTGTCCTGGAGCGGCGAATCCACTGGCGAGGACGTGTTCGACTATGTGCTGGTGGCCACCGGACGCCGCCCCAATCTGGACAGCCTCGATCTCACCAATGCCGGGATTGCGCTGGATGATGATGGCGTGCCCGAGCATGACCGCGGCACCATGCAGTGCGGAGAAAGCAGCATCTTCCTTGCCGGCGATGTAGCCGACAATTTGCCGATCCTGCACGAAGCGTCACAGGACGGTGCCATTGCCGGGCGCAACGCCGTTGCCTTTCCCGCGGTCAACAGCGCCGATCGCTTCGTTCCGTTCAGCCTTATCTTCACCAGCCCGCCGACCGCGCAGATCGGCCAATCTGAGGAAGACGGCGTGATCACCGGTACGGCGGACTTCGACGATCAGGGCCGGGCCCGTGTCGAAGGCGTCAACCAGGGTTCGCTGACGCTTTACGCGGCGGCACCGGATGGCCGGCTGATCGGCGCTGATCTCTGCTGCCCGGCTGGAGAGCATCTTGCGCACATGCTGGCCTGGGCGGTGCAACAGGGACAAACGGCCACGCAGCTACTGGAGATGCCATTCTATCACCCCACGATAGAAGAAGGCCTGAAAACCGCGCTGCGCACCATCTGCGGTGCCACGCCGCTGGAATTGCCAAAGGATCAGGACCAGGGCTCCCCGCCCGGCGCGTGACTTTCTCCTTAGCGGAGACAGCTTCTCTTTTCGAATATGGTGCTAGAACAGGCCGTATTGCGGAGGGAGAGGTCCTGCGCGCCTATACGATGGAGATGTCACGATGATTGCAGCGAGGAGTTCAGGTGTCAGGTTCCTCACTCTTTCGATGCTGGCAATCAGCGCAGCCGTGACGGCTCTGCCTGCCTCTGCACAGGATATGGTGCGCGAGGACGACAAGCCCGATCTGCAGTTTTTCGTGGGCCTCGGCCTCCAGGTCCGGCCGTCTTTTCCGGGCGCGGACAGCTACAATCTGGGGCCACTGCCCGTCATTCGGGTGCGCCGGGAAGGCGAACCGCTACCAATCCGCTCGCCCGATCAGAACACGGCCTTTCGCCTGCTGGGCAAACGCGACGGCGTGAGCGTTGGCGGCACCTTCAATTTCCAGTCGGCGCGAAAGGAAAAGGACGTCGGCGCACCGGTCGGCAATGTCGGCTTTACTTTTGAGCCAGGCGTTTTCGCGCAAGGCTTCTTGAGCGATAATTTACGCCTCCGTGCCGAGGTCCGCCGGGGGATCGGCGGGCACAACGCCTTTGTCGGTGACGTCGCCGCCGATTACGTGCTGCGCGGCGCGGATGACCGCTTCGTCGCCACTATCGGGCCCCGCGTGCGGCTGGCCGATGCGCGGTACAATCGCCGCTATTTCGGTGTCTCGCTCGACCGCGCGGTTGCCACCGGGCTCCCCGCCTTTGATACCAGCGCCGGAACTTACGCCGTGGGTGCGACAGTCGGTCTGCTGTACCGTTTCTCGCCGCGATGGGCGGGCTACGGCTATGCCGGCTATGATCGCCTGACCGGCGACGCCGCCCGCTCCCCCATCACGCGCGCTTATGGCAGCCGCGACCAATATTCAGCCGGCATCGCCCTCACTTACAATTTTATCGTAACGCGCTGATATTTTCTCGCTTGCGAGGAATGCCCGGGATCGCGAGCGCGTCTTCCAGTGTATCGATAGGTAATCCATCGAAAATGATGTCAGACAGCTGACAGGCTATGGCGTACTTCCGCTTGAAATCTGGTGGACAGGGCTGGATTCGAACCAGCGTACGGAAAACCGGGCAGATTTACAGTCTGCTGCCTTTAACCACTCGGCCACCTGTCCCCAGGTTCGGTGCGCTCCCGATCGGGAGAACCGGTTCACGGCGGGCCGCCGCCGCGAACAAGGCCGCGTCAATGGCGAGCGCGCACGGCGATGTCAAGGCCAGCAATCCTTGCCCGAGCGAGGAAGATTTCAGGCGTCCGCTTCGACCACGACCAGCGCGGCGTCTTTCTGGACCTGAGCGCCCATGCTGGCCTTCAATTCGCTCACCGTACCGTCGAAGGGTGCGGTGAGGCTGTGTTCCATTTTCATGGCCTCCAGCGTCACCAGCTTGTCGCCGGCCTTCACCGCATCGCCTTCGGCCACGTTCACGGCGATGATCTTGCCGGGCATGGGCGCGAGGATCGCGCCATCGCCCGCCGCCGCCGCGCCGCTGCCGTCGGCGCGGAAGGGCTTGAGCGCAAACACCTGTCCCTCGCTGGCCACCAACAGCTCTTCGGCGGGCTCCGCCACACCCGTGCCGATCGGCAGCTCCTTCGCCCCGCCATCGAGCAGGAACCAGGCGCTGTCCTTGCGCGGTGCGTTGAGGCGGAAACCGGCCATCGGCCCGCTTTGCACCAGCGCATCCGCTTCCTCGCCGAGCTGTGCGTCCTCCGGTGGCCCGCCCGCCAGCAGATCGTCCCCGGCGCGGCCGATCAGGCCAGTGTCGAGGTTCGCGGCGGCGAAGTCGGGATGGTCGAGCGCGTTCACCAGGAACGCCGCGTTGCTCTTAACCGGCCAGACCGCGCTGTTCGCGATCATCTCCCGCAGCCCCTCGCGCGCCTCGTCGCGGGTGTCGGCGTGGACGATCATCTTGGCGATCATCGGATCGTAAAAGGGCGAGATGTCGGCGCCGGTCTCCACGCCCGTCTCGATGCGGCCATGCGGGTCCAGATCGAACAGTTCGAGCCGCCCCGTGCTCGGCAGGAAGCCGCTCGACGGGTCCTCGGCATAGAGCCGCGCCTCGATCGCGTGGCCGTCGATCGAAAGCTGGTCCTGTTGCATCGGGATCGGCTCTCCGCTCGCCACGCGCAGCTGCCATTCGACGAGGTCCACGCCGGTGATCTCTTCGGTCACCGGATGTTCCACCTGCAGGCGGGTGTTCATTTCCATGAAGTAGATGCGGTCGGCGCGCAGGCCCTCGCTGCCGTCGGCGATGAACTCCACCGTGCCCGCGCCCTCATAATCCACCGCCTGGGCCGCACGCACCGCGGCGCCGCAAACGGCCTCGCGGGTTTCTGCGTCCATGCCGGGGGCGGGGGCTTCCTCGATCACCTTCTGGTGGCGGCGCTGGAGCGAGCAGTCGCGTTCGAACAGGTGGACGACGTTGCCGTGGGAATCGCCGAAGATCTGCACCTCGATATGGCGCGGGCTCTCGACCCATTTTTCCAGAAGCACGACGTCGTTGCCGAACGCGGCCTTCGCCTCGCGCTGCGCGGACTGCAGGCCGTCCGCGAAGTCCTCTGCGCGCTCCACCTTGCGCATGCCCTTGCCGCCGCCGCCTGCGACGGCCTTGATGAGCACCGGATAGCCGATCTCGGCGGCGCGTTCGGCGAGGAAGTCCGGTTCCTGATTGTCGCCGATATAGCCCGGCGTGGTCGGCACCCCGGCCTCGTCCATCAGCGTCTTGGCGGCGTCCTTCAGGCCCATGGCGCGGATGCTCGCTGGCTTCGGCCCCACCCAGATCAGCCCGGCGTCCAGCACCGCCTGCGCGAAATCCGCGTTCTCGCTGAGGAAGCCGTAGCCCGGATGGATCGCTTCTGCCCCGGTGTCCTTCGCCGCGGCGATGATTTTTTCCCCGACCAGATAGGACTCCGCAGCCGCCGAGGGGCCGATATGGACCGCCTCGTCCGCCATGCGCACGTGGAGCGCGCCCGCGTCCGCGTCCGAATAAACCGCGACCGTGCGGATACCGAGCTCACGCGCGGTACGGATGACACGACAGGCAATCTCGCCGCGATTGGCGATGAGGAGGGATTGGATCATAAGGTTACCTCAAATCCTCCCCGGGACGGGGAGGGGGTCCGCCGCGAAGCGGTGGTGGAGGGGAGTTGGCGATGCTTTCTCGGCCACGAAGAACAATCGCGAACGCGCGGAAACTCCGCCGAGCGATAAGTTTGCCGGAAGTGCTGCTGTGGCGCCAATTGAGAAAACGACGGGGCGGCTCCAAGACCGAAGCCCAGGCGCGCATTCCCCTCCACCATCCGCCGATGTTGGATGGCCCTCCTCCCTGTTCCGGGGAGGATTGAGGAGAAGCGCATTTCTTGCATCACATCCGGAACACGCCGAATTGCGGCTTCTCAGGCACCGGCGCGTTCAGGCACGCTGCGAACGCCAGACCGAGTACGTCGCGCGTCTGGGCGGGGTCGATGATGCCGTCGTCCCAGCCGCGGGCGGTGGCGTAATAAGGGTGGCCCTCTTCTTCGTATTTCTCGCGGATGGGCGCCTTGAAGGCTTCGGCCTCTTCCTCGCTCCAGGAGTCCGCGTCGCGGTGCACTGTGGCGAGCACGGAGGCGGCCTGTTCGCCGCCCATCACCGAGATGCGAGAGTTCGGCCAGCTGAACAGGAAGCGGGGGGAGTAAGCCCGGCCGCTCATGCCGTAATTGCCCGCGCCGAAGCTGCCGCCGATCAGGATGGTGACCTTCGGAACGCTGGCGGTGGCGACGGCGGTGACGAGTTTTGCACCATGTTTGGCGATGCCCTCCGCCTCATATTTCCCGCCGACCATGAAGCCGGAGATGTTCTGCAGGAACAGGAGCGGAATGCGCCGCTGGCAGGCCAGTTCGATGAAATGCGCGCCCTTTACCGCGCTTTCGGAGAACAGGATGCCGTTATTGGCGAGGATCGCGACCGGCATTCCGTGGATATGCGCGAAGCCGCAGACGAGCGTTTCGCCGTAGAGCGCCTTGAACTCCTGAAACTCGCTGCCGTCGACCAGACGCGCGATGATTTCATGGACGTCATAGGGCTGGCGCACGTCCTGCGGCACGATGCCGTACAGCTCTTCGGCGTCGAACTTGGGCGGACGCGGATCGCGCAGGTTGAGCGATCCCGATCCCATCAGATCGGGCTGTGGGGGCAGGGTGCTGACGATATCGCGCACGATGGTGAGCGCATGTTCGTCGTTTTCCGCGACATGATCGACCACGCCGGATTTGCGCCCGTGCAGGTCTCCGCCGCCCAGATCTTCGGCGCTGATTTCCTCGCCCGTGGCGGCCTTTACCAGCGGCGGGCCGCCGAGGAAGATGGTGCCCTGATTCCGAACGATCACGCTCTCGTCCGCCATGGCGGGCACATAGGCGCCGCCGGCGGTGCAGCTGCCCATCACGCAGGCGATCTGGGCGATGCCCTGGCTGCTCATCTGCGCTTGGTTGTAGAAGATGCGGCCGAAATGGTCACGGTCCGGAAACACCTCCGCCTGATGCGGCAGGTTCGCGCCGCCGCTGTCGACAAGGTAGATGCACGGCAGACGGTTGGCCTCCGCAATCTCCTGCGCGCGCAGATGCTTCTTCACCGTCATCGGATAATAGGTGCCGCCCTTTACCGTGGCGTCGTTGCACACGATCATACACTGGCGGCCCGAGACATGGCCGATGCCCGCGATCACCCCGGCGCCTGGAATATCATCCTTGCCGTAAAGCCCGTTGGCGGCAAGCTGGCCGATTTCCAGGAAGGGCGAGCCGGGATCGAGCAGCCGCTCCACGCGGTCGCGCGGAAGCAGCTTGCCGCGGTCCACATGGCGCTGACGGCTTCCTTCCGATCCGCCCTTCGCCGCCTTGGCGACATCGGCGCGCAGCTGCTCCACGAGCGCGCGGTTATGCGCGGCATTGGCCTTGAACGCCTCTCCATCGCGGTCGACCATGCTGGTCAGCACCGGCGCGCTCATCGTTCAGGCTCCATGCAAATGTGCGGCTTAGAAGCGTGCGGCATCGTCTCTCCTCTTATCGCCCAACGGGGTTAGCGGGCAGGCGCTCCCATGAAAAGCCGCGCGCAACAAAATTTCGCCGGGTTCTCGCTTCCGCCTTCCCCAACGTAAACCTATATCGTCCCCATCACCCAGCCACGAAAGATCGCCCCTTCATGAACCGCCGCCTGATCGCCGCGCTGCTTCTGTCCGCCACCACTTTTGCAGGCTTGCCCGCCTGCTCGATGCAGCCCGACAAGCAAGGGCCGAAGGCGGAAGCGACGACACCGGCGGGCACCGAAATCGGTATCGATCTGGCCGGCACGAACACCAAAGTGAACCCGGGCGACAATTTCTACGAATATGCCAACGGCACCTGGCAGAAGACCGCGAAAATCCCGGCCGACCGCTCCAGCACCGGCGTGTTTCTGGAAGTGTTCAATGAGGCGGAGAAGCGCAACAAGGCGCTGATCGAGGAAATCGTGCAGTCCAAGCCGATGGCCGGCTCCGACGCCAGCCGGATCGCGAAATTCTACCACGCTTATATGGACGTGAACGCGATCAACAGCGCGGGGATGCGCCCGATCCAGCCCGATCTGCAGCGTTATGCCGCGATCGAGGATAAGCAGCAATTATCCGAAACGCTGGGCGGAAACTTGCGCGCCGATGTCGATCCGCTCAACGCCACCGATTTCCAGACCGAAAATCTGTTCGGCCTGTTCGTGACGCAGGGGCTATCGACGCCGGGCGAAGTGCTGCCCTATCTGCTGCAGGGCGGGCTGGGCCTGCCGGAACGCGAATATTATCTGTCGACCGATCCCGACAAGGTGGCGATCCGGGATGCGTACAAGGCCTATATCCAGAAACTGCTGAGCGATGCCGGAATTTCCGATGCCGCGGCGCGGGCGGACCGCATCTTCGCGCTGGAGACCAAGATCGCACGGGCGCATGAAACGCGCGCGCAGAGCGAGGATTTCGCTGGTAGCGCGACGATCTGGAGCCGCGGCGATTTTGAAAAGCAGGCACCGGGAATCGACTGGAACGCGTTCTTCAGCGCGGCGCAGCTTTCCAACCAGTTGAAATTCGCCGCCTATCACGCGCCCGCCATTTCTCGGCTGTCGAAACTTGTCGCCAGCGAGCCGCTGCAGAGCTGGAAGGACTGGCTGGTTTTCCACCAGATCAATGCGCATGCGGACGTGCTGCCCAGCACGATCGATCAGGATCACTTCGCCTTCTACGGCACGCAGCTGAACGGCACGCCCGAACAGCAGCCGCGCGACAAGCGCGCGCTGGCCGCAGTGAACAGCTATCTCGGCGATGCGGTGGGCAAGCTCTATGTCGAGAAATATTTCCCCGCCTCGGCAAAGCGGCAGGTGAATGGGATGGTAAGCAATATCATCGCCGCCTTCCGCAGCCGGGTGCAGAAAATCGACTGGATGGCGCCCGAAACAAAGGCGGAAGCGCTCGCGAAGATCGAATCGCTAAAGGTGGGCGTGGGCTATCCCGACAGCTGGCGCGATTATGCGGGGTTCGAGCTTTCGAACACCAACGCCTATGCCGACGAGATCGGCGGAGAAATGGCGGAATACCGCCACCGACTGTCCAAGATCGGCCAGCCGTTCGACAAGAACGAATGGTGGATGACGCCGCAGACGGTCAACGCGGTGAACCTGCCGGTGCAGAATGCGCTGAACTTTCCGGCGGCGATCCTGGAGCCGCCTTTTTTCGATCCGAAGGCGGATGCGGCGTCCAATTACGGCTCGATCGGCGCGGTGATCGGGCATGAGATCAGCCACAGTTTCGATAATAATGGCGCCGCTTTCGATGCGGAGGGCAAGCTGCGCGACTGGTGGACCGAGGCAGATCTGAAACGCTTCCAGCAGCAGGGCGCGGCGCTCGCCAACCAATATGATGCCTATTCGCCGTTTCCGGGGGTGAATGTGAACGGCAAGCTGACGTTGGGTGAGAATATCGCCGACGTTGCCGGGCTGCAGGCGGCCTATGATGCCTATCGTGCTTCGCTCAACGGTAAGGAAGCGCCCGTGATCGACGGCTTCACGGGTGATCAGCGCTTCTTCATCGCTTATGCGCAAAGCTGGCGCACCAAGATGCGCGAGGAGGCGCTGCGCCAGCGCATCGCGACCGATGGGCACGCGCCCGGGCAATATCGCGCGCTCACCGTGCGAAACCTTGATGCCTGGTACAAGGCGTTCGACGTGAAGCCCGGCGACAAGCTGTATCTTGCGCCCGATCAACGCGTACGGATCTGGTAGCTCGCTGCACGAAATCGAGCGTTCTGCGGCCCCTGCCGGACGGTCATATATCGGTCTTTTTCCTATCACGGCTTTGCAATGGTGAAGCCCAGCCCTATTCCCGGCGGCGGAGTCGGGTTCAGGGAATATGGGAATGCGCAAATTTCTGGGGGCGGGTGTTGTCGGCTTCGGTCTGCTGATGGCAGTTCCGGCTGCGGCGCAGACGCCGCAAGGCGAAACCGAAGCGCTGCGGGCTGAGGTTGCCGAACTCAAGGCGCGGTTGGCAGCGCTGGAGGCGCGCTTGAATGCGGCCGAGCCGGACGGTGCGGATGGCGCTGTGCCTGTCGCCGCTCCGCCCGAAACGCGTGCCGTTGCCGCGGCCCCGGTGGTCGCCGCCGCGCCTTCGCCTGCCACTCCCGCCGTGCCTGCCGGGACCAAGATAAGCTGGAAAGGCGCGCCGCAGATCAGCGGTGCCGATGGCTGGAGCTTCAAACCGCGCGGGCGCATCATGTACGATGCCGCCTATGTCGGCTCGCCGGACGGCATCAGCGATCCGGGGCTGGGCTTCTCCAACGAACTGCGCCGCGCGCGCCTTGGCGTCGAGGGCACGATGCCCGGCGGTTTCGGCTACAAGATGGAGGTGGACTTCGCGAACGGTGAGATCGTCGTCACCGACGCTTTCATGGAATATGAAGCGGGCAAGGCGGTCTTTACCGTGGGTCAGCATAACGGCTTCCAGGGCCTGGAGGAGCTGACCAGTTCCAACGATACCAGCTTCATCGAGCGCGCAGCCTTTACCGATGCCTTCGACTTCGTTCGCCGCGTCGGGGCGTCCGTGCAATATCTCGACGGCCCGCTGATCGCGCAGGCCGGTGTCTTCACCGCCAATGTCGAAGATCTGTTCGACGATGCGAATGATGCGATCGGCGGCGACGGGCGGCTGGTCTATGCGCCGAAGATCGGCCGCACCCAGCTGCATTTCGGCGGATCGCTGCATTATCACGATCCCGGCTCCCTGCCGCAGCGCGTGATCTATCGCCAGCGACCGCTGGTCCATACCACCGATGTGCGCTTCATCGGCACGCCGCTGCTGCTGGCCGACAACACCTTCGGCTACGGTCTGGAGCTGGCGGCGGTCCGCGGTCGCTTCTGGGCCGAGGCGGAAGGCTTCTGGCAGCATGTGAACGCCGATACCGGTTTCGATCCCACCTTCTTCGGCAGCTCGGTCGAGTTGGGCATGTTCCTCACGAATGACACCCGGCCGTACAAGAACGGCATCTTCAAGGGCGTGAAGGTGAGCGATCCGGTGAGCGAGGGCGGCATCGGCGCGATCCAGGCTGCGGTGCGCTATGACGGGCTGCGGCTCAATGACGGGCCGATCCTGGGCGGCACACAGGACGGGTATGAAGCCTCGCTGATCTGGACGCCGATCGATTATGTGCGCTTCATGATGACTTACGGCCATCTGGTGTACCGCGATGCCATCATCCCGACGGCGAGCGGCAACAGGGACTATGCGGTGGACGAAATCGGGGCACGCGCGCAGATCGTGTTCTGACGCTGCCCGCACGAACGGCGCAAGCGCGGCGCGGCCAGCCGCAATTGCGATTGTCGCGGAGGCAAGCGCGCGGCATGATCGCGCGCATGAAGCGTCCGCTCCTTTTGCTGCTGATTGCAGCCTTCGCCTTTCACGGCTGCGCCCTTGCCGAACCCGATGCCCGTGGCACTGCGTCCACCCAAGCCGCGGAGACCACCGAGGCTGCCGCGCCGGTGCAGGCCCCGCCCGTCGTCGCCCCGACGATTGTGGCGCGCTTCCCGCATGATCCGGGCGCTTTCACGCAGGGGCTGCTGTGGCACGACGGCACCTTGTACGAGAGCACCGGGCAGCTGGAGCAATCCACCATTCGCAAGGTGCGGCTGGAGGACGGCAAGGTGCTGCAGAGCGTCGCCATTCCGCCACAGGAGTTCGGCGAGGGGCTGACGCTGTGGAAGGATGAGCTTGTCAGCCTCACCTGGCAGGCGGGCGTCGCGCACCGCTGGGCGCTGAAGGACTTCCGGCCCAAGGGCAATTTTCGTTATGATGGCGAGGGGTGGGGCCTGACCACGGGTGACGATGCACTGATCATGAGCGATGGATCGCCGATCCTGCGCTTCATGGATCCGTCCAGCTTTACCGAGCGCGGCACGTTGTTGGTTCACATGCCGGACGGCCGCGCCATCCCGCAGCTCAATGAGCTGGAATATGTGAACGGATCCATTCTGGCGAATGTCTGGCAGACGCCGTTCATCCTCAAGATCGATGCGAAAACAGGGCTGATCACGCAGGTGATCGATTGCCGAGCGTTGGTGGCCGAAGTGGCGGAGACGGACCGCGACGCGGTGCTGAACGGTATCGCCTGGGATGCTAAGGGCAAGCGGCTGTTCGTCACGGGCAAGCTATGGCCCACACTGTTCGAGATCAGCGTGCCCGGACTGTAAGCGTCGTCGGCGCGATCGTAAGCGGTGCGATCTCGGGCTGGTCGCCCGCACCACTGTCCCACGCGGTCAGCGTGCTGGTGATGTTGCGGGAAAGATCGCCCAGTGGGCAATCCTCCACCGCCTGGACCATATCCGGAGCCTCGCAGATCGCCGCGAGGCAGCGCAGCCGCTGCGTGAGCAGGTCGAAAAGCTGGATATCGGCGGGATGGTGCACCACCATGTGCCGGTCGACCGCAAGGCGCATCCCGAGTTCTTCGATATCGTCGGCGGACCGGCGCATCTCGTTTGCGATCAACGGGGCGGCGCGTTTACGCATGGACGGCCCCATCGGCGGCGCCACCCTCCGCTCCGCTGGTGGCGTCGCAACCCAGATGGCGGTGGATCAGCTCAGACAGGCTGCCGTAGGGAAAGGGCTTGGTAATCCAAGCAATCGCATCGTCGGCGACCGCCTCTTCGGCGAGCCCGCGCCGCTCTTCGGTGGAGATCACTAGAAAAGGCGGGGAAGTCGGTTCGCACCGGCGCTTCATCTGTTCAAGGAAGGTGAAGCCGTCCATCTCGGGCATGTTGATATCGCTGGTGACGATGTCGGCGCGGTTGGATTCCAGCCATTCGAGGGCGGCTGGACCGCTGACGGCGGGCACCACGGTCAGCTCGTCCGAAGACAGTTCTGCCTCCAGGATTTCCAGCATGATCCTGCTGTCATCGACGATAAGTGCCGTTTTCACCTGCCGCTCCCCGAATTTGCAATGCGCGAACGGCAGGGTTTTTCCCGGACGGGCATCCGGAAAGTCACCTCCCGATTCACGGTTAGGCTGTCGTCCCCGGACTGCGGGGCCGTGGCTTTCGACATATTCTGTGCTGGTGACCGGATCGTTAATGCGGACACAAATATGCCTGTTTTTCAGGCTGGAGGCACCGTTTGGCCTTTGGGATCGGCCCCCGGGAATTGCGGTTTTGCGCGGCCTAGCAATGCTGCCGCGCCCAAGGGCTGCCCGATCGCAAAACCGGGTCCGTCCTGGATGCAACGGGCCCGGGGCGCGTGTGGTCAGGCGGCGTCCTGATCCAGCGAATAACCCGCCGAGCGGACGGTGCGGATCAGGTCCGGCCGGCCCCCTGCGTTCAGTGCCTTGCGCAGCCGCCGGATATGGACGTCCACGGTGCGCGGTTCGATATCGCTGTCATGTCCCCACACGCTGTCGAGCAGCCGCTCCCGGCTGAACACCCAGCCAGGATGCTCCAGAAAGTGCTTGAACAGGCGGTATTCGGTCGGGCCGAGCGGCACGGTCTCGCCGCCGCGGCGGACCTTGTGGGCCACCGTGTCCATCTCGACATCGGCAAACTTCAGCGTCTCGCCCGCCAGCGCCGGACGCACGCGGCGCAGCACGGCGTTCACCCGCGCCACCAGTTCGCGCGGGGAGAAGGGCTTGGTCACATAATCGTCGGCGCCGATTTCGAAGCCGCGAATGCGATCATCTTCTTCGCCGCGCGCCGTCAGCATGATGATCGGCACATTGGCCGTGGTTTCGATCTTGCGGAGCTGGCGGCAGACTTCGATCCCCGAGAGGTTTTCGATCATCCAGTCCAAGAGCACGATATCAGGCGTCTGTTCGCGCGCCAGCAGCAGTGCCTCCTCGCCATCGGGCGTGTGGCGCACCTCGAACTCCTCGCGCTCGAAATGCCAGCGCACCAGTTCGGCGAGCGATTCATCGTCCTCGACCAGCAACATGCGCGGCTTGTTCATGTCTTGCGTCCCTTATCCGCCGATTTCGTCGCCGAGATTGCGCCCGGTCTGCGAGAAATACACCATCTCCGCGCAGGTTGTGGCGTGATCGCCGATCCGTTCGAGATTCTTGGAGATGGACAGAAGATGCGCGATCTCGGTCGCGTCGGTCGGGTGCTTGGCGACATGCGCGATGAAATCCACGAACAGGTCCTTGTGGATCTGGTCCACCTCATCATCGCGGATGCAGACAGCGCGGGCCATGTCGACATCGCGCTTGGCAAAGGCCTCCATCGCCATACGCACCATCTCGGTGCCGATATCGGCCATGCGGAACAGCTGTTCGTTCGCGTCCAGAAAGCCGTGGCCTTCCAGCGCGCCGACGCGCTTGGCGATGTTCTTGGCATAATCGCCGATCCGCTCGATCACACCGCTCATCTTCAGGGCGGCGACCAGATCGCGCAGATCGTCCGCCATCGGGGCGCGCAGCGCAATGGTCTGGACCACGCGGCGCTCCACCGCGGTCTCAAGCTCGTCGATCGCCTTGTCGCCTGCAACAACGGCGCGCGCGCTTTCGGTGTCGTTCGCGCGCAAAGCCTTCATCGCCGCCTCGACCGCGGCTTCGGACCGCGCGCCCATATCGGAAATCATACCGCGGATGTCCGACATTTCCTGGTCGAACGCCTTGACGGTGTGGCCGGCTTGCAAGTTCATATCTCTGGTCCTCCCGGCCCGGTTTTATCCATAACGGCCCGTAATGTAATCCTTGGTGCGCTCCTCGCGCGGGTTGGTGAAGATTTCGGACGTTTCGCCGAACTCCACCAGCGACCCCAGATGGAAGAAGGCGGTGCGCTGCGAAACGCGCGCGGCCTGCTGCATATTATGGGTCACGATCACGATAGCATATTGGCCGCGCAGCCCGTGGATCAACTCCTCGATCTTGGCGGTGGCGATGGGATCGAGCGCGGAACAGGGCTCATCCATCAGGATCACCTCCGGATCGACGGCGATGGCGCGGGCGATGCACAGGCGCTGCTGCTGCCCGCCGGAAAGCGCGGTGCCGCTGTCGCTGAGCCGGTCCTTCACCTCGTTCCACAGGCCTGCGCGCTGCAGCGAGCGCTCGACGATCTCGTCCAGCTCGCTCTTGCCCGCGGCAAGGCCATGAATACGCGGGCCGTAAGCCACATTGTCGTAGATCGATTTGGGGAAGGGGTTGGGCTTCTGGAACACCATGCCGACGCGCGCGCGCAGCTGCACCACGTCCATCTTGGGCGCGTAGATGTCTTCGCCGTCCAGCCGGATGTCGCCTTCCACCCGCGCGATCGGGATGGTGTCGTTCATCCGGTTGAGCGTGCGCAGGAAGGTGGATTTGCCGCAGCCCGACGGGCCGATGAAAGCGACGACATTGTCCATGCCGACGTCGATCGACACATCGCTGATCGCCTGCTTCGCGCCGTAAAAGACGTTCACGCCGCGCGCTCGAATCTTTGGATCGGCCAGGCCGGTGGCGTTGGACGATGGGGACGCGCCCGTGGCCGGACCGGACGTGTCCGTGGCTTCGGCGAAGGCTTCAGTGCGGCGGTTGTCGTCGGTCATGATCGGGTCACCAGCGGGTTTCGAACTTGTTGCGCAGATAGATGGCCAGCGCGTTCATGGACAGGAGGAAGGCGAGCAGGACGATGATGGCCGCGCTGGTCTTCTCGACGAAGCCGCGGTTGATCTCGTCCGACCAGAGATAGATCTGAACCGGCAGCACGGTGGCAGGATCGGTGAAGCCGTCCGGGGGGGTCGGAATGAACGCGCGCATGCCGATGAGGAGCAGCGGCGCGGTTTCGCCCAGCGCGCGGGCCATGCCGATGATCGTGCCGGTCAGGATACCGGGCAGCGCCAGCGGCAGAACATGGTGAAACACCACCTGTACGGGCGACGCCCCGATGCCCAGCGCCGCCTCGCGGATCGAGGGGGGCACGGACTTGATGGCGTTGCGTCCGGCGATGACGATGATCGGCATGGTCATCAGCGCCAGAGTAAGGCCGCCCACGATCGCGGCGGAGCGCGGCATGGAAAACCAGTTCAGGAATACGACGAGGCCGAGCAGGCCGAAGATGATCGAGGGCACCGCCGCCAGATTGTTGATCGAGACTTCGATCAGGTCCGTCCAGCGGTTCTTGGGCGCATATTCCTCCAGGTAGAGCGCGGCCAGCACGCCCACCGGAAAGGCCAGGATGATGGTGATGAACATCGTCATCAGCGATCCCTTGAACGCGGCCCAGATGCCCGCCTGCGCGGGGTCCGTCGCGTCCGATCCGGTCAGGAAGGTGGTGTTGAAGCTGGTCTGCACGGCGTCCTTCTGCTGCAGCATGGCGAGCAGGCGCTCGGCCGCAGGCGGGCCATCTTCCTTGGCCGCAATGTCGATTTCCGAGCTGGTGGGAAGCCACAGCGTCTGCTCGCTCTCGATCAGCTGCGGATCGGCAAGCAGCTTCTGCTGCACCACCTGCCAGGCACCGCTTGAGAAGATCTGGTTGCCGGCATCGCCATATTGGCTTTCCATCGCCACGCCGACGACGCCGGGCAGATCGAGCGATCCGACTACGGTCTCGGCATTCTCACCGGAGATCGCTGCGGCGCTGGTGCCGCCGGTCAACGCCGGAAAATCGATGGTGAGCTCCGCCTCGGTCTGCTGGAAACCGCCCAGGCCGTTACCGACCATGACGTAGAGCAGAAAGGCGAGGAACGCGGCGGACAATATCACGGCAGCAAGGCCGAGATATTTGAAGCGGCGCTCTGCGGCGTAACGCTTGGCGATGCGCCTTTGCATGGCATCGCTCGACCAGTCGGTCGGCGTAGTGCGTCTGGCGGGGGCGGGAGCGTCAGTCATTCATAGGCCTCCCGGTAGCGCTTCACGACACGCAGCGCGACGAGGTTGAGCAGCAGCGTCACGATGAAAAGGACAAGGCCCAGCGCGAACGCGGCGAGCGTCTTGGGGCTGTCGAATTCCTGATCGCCGGTAAGCAGCTGCACGATCTGCACGGTTACCGTGGTCACGCTGGCAAATGGGTTGGCGGTCATGTTGGCGGTAAGCCCGGCGGCCATCACCACAATCATCGTCTCGCCGATCGCACGGCTGACGGCCAGCAGTACGCCGCCGACCACGCCGGGCAATGCGGCAGGGACCAGCACCTTCTTGATCGTCTCCGATTTGGTGGAGCCCATGGCGAGCGACCCGTCGCGCATCGAATTGGGCACGGCGGCAATGCTGTCATCCGCCATCGAGGAGACGAAGGGAATGATCATCACGCCCATCACCACGCCCGCGGCCAGCGCGCTTTCGGACGATGCGCCCGGAATGTTCAGCATGGCCGCGAAATCGCGCAGCGCCGGGGCCACGGTCAGCGCCGCGAAATAGCCGTAGACCACGGTCGGCACGCCCGCGAGAATTTCCAGGATGGGCTTCATCCATTTGCGGAAGCCGGGGCGGGCATATTGGGTCAGGTAGACCGCGCTCATCAGGCCGAGCGGGATTGCGACGATCATGGCGATGATCGCGCCGATGAACACCGTGCCCCAGAACAGCGGGATGGCGCCGAAGCCATTGTCTCCGCCGGGCGTGACGGTCGATTGCGGGTTCCAGTTCGCGCCGAACAGGAATTCGATCGGCGAAACCACCGAGAAAAAACGCACCGTCTCGAAGATCAGCGAGGCGACGATGCCGATGGTGGTGATGATCGCGATCAGCGATGCGACGAGCAAGCCCGCCATCACCACGCGCTCCACCTTGGTACGGGCGCGGAAATCGGGCTTCAGGCGGGTGAAGGCATAGGCGCCGCCCGCGAACAGCAGCAGCAGCGTCGCCGCCACCGCGATCCAGTTGTAATGCGCGATCGCCGCCTCGTAGAGCGGCACGAACTTGTTCGCCATCGGCTGGAAGGCCGTGGTCTGTGTGCCTTCGGCAATGGCGCGCGCTTCGGACAGGATCGAGGCGCGGGTGAAGCCGTCCATCGGCAGCGAAGCCGCCTCGGGAGCGGACAGCACCATATCGGTTTGCAGGGCCGGGACGATCGCGGTCCATACCGCCAGGAACAGCAGCGGCGGAACGATCGCGAACAGCGCGACGTACCAGCCGTGATAGCTCGGCAGGCTATTGAGATTCGTGCGGTCGCCATGGACGAAGGCCGCCGCGCGCGCACGTCCGGTAATCCAGGCGATCAGGCCCAGCCCCAGAACCAGAAAAAGCAGCCCCGCCCCAGCCATCATCTCAACCCCTTGCCCGCTCGGCTTCGTGGAAGCAACCGGCGCGGCGGGCGGGCCAATCGCTCCCGCCGCCGCGCCGGATCGTTGCTGCTGCGGATCAGCCCGCCAGGCTGGCGGCGTCGATCGACTTCATCGTACCGGCTTCGCCCGCCGATGCCGCGCGCTCGCTGTCGGGCAGCGAGATCAGGCCCAGCTTGGAGAGATAGCCGTTGGCGCCGCCGGCGGAGACGAATTCCTTCACGAACTCCTGCAGGCCCGGAATCTTCCCGATATGCGCCTTCTTCACATAGATGAAGAGCGGCCGCGCGCCCGGATACTGGCCGTCCGCGATCGTCTCATAGGTCGGCGTGACGCCCTGAATCGGGATACCGCGCACCTTGTCGGCATTTTCGGCCATGTAGCTGTAGCCGAAGATGCCCATCATGTCCGGATTGCTGACCAGTTTCTGGACGATCAGATTATCGTTCTCGCCCTGCTCCTTATACGCGCCGTCGGTGCGGATGTCGGTGCAGATCGCCTTGTGCTGATCCTTGTTGCTGTCCTTCAGCGCCTTCATCTCGGCGTTGCTGTCGCAGCCCTTCTCCATGATCAGCTCTTCGAACGCGTCGCGCGTGCCGGACGTGCTGGGCGGGCCGTAGACGGCAATCGGAATGTTGGGGAGCGAGGGATCGACATCGGCCCAGCTCTTGGCGGTCTGTTCCATGCCGAACGGCTTGGCGGCCAGCGCCTTGTAGATCTGCTCTTCGGTCAGCTGAATCTTGGGGCCGTTGACGGACTGCGCCATGGCGATGCCGTCGATGCCGATCTTGACTTCGGCGATGTCGGTCACGCCGTTCTTCTGGCAGGTCTCGAACTCGCTCGGCTTCATGCGGCGCGATGCGTTGGCGATGTCCGGAGTGTTCGGGCCAACGCCGGCGCAGAACTGCTCGATACCGCCGCCGGTACCGGTCGATTCGAGCACGGGCGCGGTGCGCCCGGCGCCGCCCGATGCGTAACGCTCCGACACGGCCTTGGCGAAGGGGAAGACCGTCGAGGAGCCGACAATCGCGATGTGATCACGCGTGCCGCCACCCGACGAGCTCGCCTGATCCTGGCAACCGGCAAGCAGCGCGACTCCGGCCAGAAGGCCAGCGAATCTCTTCAACATATTCAACCCCTTGGAAAATCGGTATTTATGAGTGGGCGGGCCAAAGCAGCCATCGCGCGGCGGGAACCCGGTATGAGCGCCCTTTAGGGGCGGCAGGTGGCTTCCGGGTGACTGTCATATGACAGTGATGTTACGGTTTGGGTCGATCGATTTTACAGCATGCCCGATGTGTCGCCCGATAAAAGGGGCGGGGAAGAGGGCGGATCGTCCGCCAACCGCGCGATTTGCAGCATGACGTTGATGGTCGTGCCGCGTCCCGGCTCGCTGGAAATTTCCAGATGGCCGCGATGGCGGTCCACGATATGTTTGACGAGCGACAGGCCAAGGCCGGTGCCGCCCAGTTGCCGGCTGCGGCCCGAATCGACACGGTAGAAACGCTCGGTCAGCCGCGGAATATGTTCGGGCGCGATCCCCTCGCCTTCGTCGGCGACCCGCAGCCGCGCCATCGAGCCGGAGCGCGTCAGGCCGATCGACAGCGTGATCGGCGTGTCCTTGCGGCCATATTTCATGGCGTTGGACAGGATGTTGTAGAGCAGCTGGCGCAACTGCGAAGTGTCACCCATCACCATGCGCGGCTCATCGGTGCCGTGCAGCACGATGTCCCCACCGCGCGGGTTCGATCCGGCGGCCAGCTCGCCCGCTACGCTGCGCGCGATATCGCTGAGATCGACCGTGGTCTCAACCGGCTGATATTTCTCCGCCTCGATCCGGCTCAGCGACATCAGATCGCGCACCAGCGCCTGCATCCGCTCCGTCTCGGCGGCCATGATGCCCAGGAAACGCGTGCGCGTGGGCGCGTATTCGCCCGCATCGGGCTCGCTGAGCGTCTCGATGAAACCTTTGACCGAAGAGAGCGGCGTCATCAGTTCGTGGCTGGCATTGGCGACGAAGTCGACGCGCATCTTTTCCGCGGCCTGGCTCGACGTTCGATCGGTCAGCCGCACCAGCTTCTGGCCGGAACTGATGCGCTGGATGTGCATGTCCCATGCCTGATCGCGCAGGCCGATCCCGGTCAGCCGCAGCGGTCGCCCCTCATGCTTCGCATCTTCATCGGCAAGCCGTTCGGCAGCGCCTGCATGGCGCACGGCGGTGCGGACATTCTCGCCCACCACATTCTCGCCGAACAGCCGCCGCGCGGCCCGGTTGGCGTTGGTGACGCGCGCCGCCTCCACCACCATCACCGGGTCGGTCGAGGCGTCGATGAAGCCCTGAAAATCGGGATGATGGGTGATCCGGCCGGGCGATGGCGCTGTGTTGCGCGCCGGGCGGGCGCGGGCACGCCCGCCGCCCTGATCCGCTGCCACGAAAATCGCGATCATGCCGGTTACCGCCATAATGAACGCCCGCTCTGCCGGCACGCTGCTGTAACCTGCGATGATCGCGCCCGCGATGAACAGCAGCGCGGCGAGCAACAGACGGAGGATCGAAAAACGGGTCATCGCGGCCGTCCCATAGCAAAGCAGGGCGCTGCAATATATTGGCAAGTTTTCGCTGGCATCCTGTCCCGCGATCGGACGGCAACCCGGCCCCGCCGCCCGCGCTATCGCTTTCGCAGGCGCGCGCGGCTATGTCGGCCGTCTCGAATGAGGGAGAATGGACGTGGCGGACGAAGGCGGCGAGCAAACCGAAGGCGGCAACGCACCGCGCGGCGTGGTCGATCGCCGCCGCGCGCTGATGCTCGGCGCTTTTGCCGCATCCACCGTCGTCAGCATCAAGCCGGCCATCGCCCAGACCGCGGGATCGGTGCTCAATTGCGAGATTCCGGTGCCCGATCGCAGCCAGACCGGCCAGTATATCGCCGCCGATGGCAGCCTGGTGCCGCCCGATACGCCCGGCTCCTTTGCCCCTCCGGGCCGCAATTTCACCGGAGAGGAAGTGAAGAACGCGCTGAAAGGCCGTCCGCTTCCCGGCGCGAGTTATGAGCAGAACGAGGCCTATCTGAACTATATCCGCCGGTTGCAGGCGGGGCAGAGCGGGTTCACCTGCTATGCCTCGCTCCAGATGCCGCGCTAGCCGCGGGCTTTCGCTCCCACTGCATTCGCTCTTGCGTAGCGGGCTTTCCCTGCGGACAAGGGGAGCCGCATGGACGATGAACCGCTCTACATCCGCGCCGCCGCCGCCGATCTCGTCTGGCATCCGCTCGAGGCGCTGACGCTCGTTTATGATCGCCGCTCGGGCATCACGCATATCGTGGTGGAGCCGGTGCCGGAAATCATGGAGGCGATGGGCGATGCGCCGGCAAGCGCTGCCGACCTGGCGGAGCGGCTGGGCGAGCGGTTCGATCTGGAAGGGGACGCGGCTGCGCTGATCGGGGCGCGGTTGACCGAGTTGGCCGCGCTCGGCCTTATCGAACGGAAGCAAGCCCATGCATGAGCTGCGCCTCAAGGTAGGGCCTGCCGCATTTCGCATCGGTTCGGCCTGGCGCGCGCCGATCGAGCAGCTGGAGGGGATCTACGCGGCCTATCCCAAGCCCCGCCATGTCGATTTCACGGTCCGGCTCGATCCGGCGAAGCCCTGGCGGAAATATCTGCGCCCCTCGGCCATGATCGCGGGCGATTTCATGCTGCCGGACGCCGCGCCCTTGCCGCTGGCACAGGGGCTGCTGGCGGCAGAGATGGGCATGAACCTGCAGATGGCGCTCGGCTGGCGGCGGCATTTGCTGCTGCATGCGGGTGCCGCCGAAAAGGACGGACGCGCGATCGTGATGACGGGCCTGTCGGGTTCGGGCAAATCGACCATGGCCGCGCTTCTGGGCGAGACGGGCTGGCGCTTCATGAGCGACGAGTTTGCGCTGCTGGGGCTGGAAGATGGCGCGATCCATCCCTTTCCCCGTCTGGTGAGCCTGAAGAACAGCGGCATCGAGGCGCTGGAGCAGCGCGTCGGGCATAGGCGCCTCGGCCCGCGGCTGCGCGGCACGCCCAAGGGCGACATCCGCCATCTCGTCCCGCCCGTCGATGCGATCGAGCGGATGGCCGAACCAGCCTTGCCGAAGCTGATCCTCTTTCCCCGCTTCGGAGAGCGCCGCGCGGTGCGCACGGTGCCGCCGGGCGAACTGTTCATGCGGCTGACGCAGGCATCCACCAATTACGTGGCGCTGGGCGAGGCGGGCTTCGCCGCGCTTACGCGCCTGTGCGAGACCGTTCCCGCGCGCGCGATCGACTACGGCCGGGGCGAGGAGGGGGCCGAGCTGATCGAGGAATTGTGGGAGACGCTGGCATGACCGCCGCCGCCCGCCGCCTCACCGCCTGTCTGGTCGATCCGCGCATTGCCGGTCAGTTCGGCGCACGCCAGTGGAACGAGCTGATCGCGACGGCGCGCGCCGAACGCCTGATCGGTGCGCTCGCCGATCGGCTGGACGGGCGCAGCGTGCCCGAAGAGGTCGCGGTGGTGCTGTCCGATGCGCGTGTCATGGCCGCGCAGGAACGCCGCGCCGCGCTGTGGGAAGCGGACTGCGCTCGGCGTGCTCTGGCTGGCTATGAGGGCAAGGCGGTGCTGCTGAAGGGCACGGCTTATGTCGCGGCGAATCTCGATGCAGGGCGCGGGCGATCGATCGGCGATCTCGATCTGCTGGTCGCGGAAAAGGATCTGGAGGAGGTGGAGCGCGCGCTGCTCGCCGCGGGCTGGGAGTGGGTGAAGGAAGACGCCTATGACGATGCCTATTATCGCCGCTGGATGCACGAGCTGCCCCCGCTGATCCACCGCGATCGGGATCGGATGATCGACGTTCATCACACCATCCTTCCCAAGACAGCGCGGCCCACGCCCGATGCCAAGGCGATGATCGGATCGGCCATCGCGTTGCAGCCGGATGAGAAGGCGAAAGGCGTGCGTCTTGCCAAATTTTCCAGCTGGCACGGGCTCCACATCCTCTCGCCCGCAGACATGGTGTGCCATTCGATCGCGCACCTACTGGCGGATGGAGAGATGGACGGGGGCCTTCGCAACCTCTGGGATATCGACCGGATGCTGCGCGAGTTCGCAGGCTCCGCCAATTTCTGGGACGCCCTGGCGGTGCGGGCGCGGCGGCATGAGATCCTGCCCTATGTCCGCCGCGCCCTGCGACTTGCCGAACGGATCTATGATACACCGGTGGACGAGAAATTGCGTGGCCGCACGCTTGCCAGCGACAAATGGTTCGAAAAACGCATGATGGCCCGCGATGGTTGGGGCCGCCAGACGAACCGGGCGCTGCGCTTCTTTTTCTATATTCGCGGCCACTGGCTGCGCATGCCGCCCAAAATGCTGGCGCGCCATCTGTGGATCAAATGGCGCAAGGGACAGCGGGGCTGATGGAATTTCGCGGGCCGCGCATGGCCACGCCTGCTTCAACGGGGGGATAAAACATATGCACTGGATGAAATATGGCGCGGCGGCGGCCGTCTGTGTGGCGGTGGCCGGATGCTCGATGACGGAGAACGTCAACGGGTCTGAGCAGGCGGTGTCCGATTTCCGTGCCTTCTACGACGCCGGTGACTATGACGCGATCTACAATGCGGCGAGCGGCGAGTTTCGCAAGAGCTCGGACCGGGCCATGTTCAACAAATATCTCGCGGGTGTGCAGCGCCAGCTCGGCAAGTTCCGCAGCGCGCGGCGGACCGGCTTCAACAGCTCCATGAATGGATCGGGCCAATATGTGACGCTGGGTTACGACAGCGATTACGCCAAGGGCAAGGCGGCCGAACAGTTCGTCTACCGCATCACCGCCGACGGGCCCGAACTGTTCGCCTACACCATCAACAGCGACGTCTTCGTCACGGGCTGAACGCTCCGGCGCGGCGCGTTCTCTTTTTTACGACAGGCCTATGCGCTTCACGCCTTACGCGTCAGGAATTGGGCGATGCGTTCGGCAAAGCCGGGCTGGACATAGCTGTCCTCGAACAAGCTGCGGCTCTCTTCGTCGTCGTCCACGGTGCCGCTCGCAATGGCGCGCAGATGCTGCTTTGTCGCTGCGATACTGTGGCCGGAATTGGCGATCAGCGTCCGGGCCAGATCGCGGGCGCGGCGTAGGGCGTTGTCCGTGATCTCGTGGATCAAACCGATGCGGCAGGCCTCTTCCGTGTCGATCAGCGCGGCGGTGAGAAGCAGGCGGCGGGCCTCCGCCACGCCGACGGTAGCCGCAAGCAGGTGGGTGTCGAAGCGGCTATAGGCGATGCCGAGCTTGGCCGGCGTGACGCCGAACCGGCTTTGCGGCGTTGCAATGCGCAGATCGCATGCGAGCGCGAGCCCGCACCCGCCGCCAATACAATCGCCATCGATAGCGGCGATGACCGCAATATCCGCTTCCCATAAACCCCGGTTGCAGGCGCGCACCGCAGCAAATTTGCGTGCGCGCCAGCCCGCATCCTCGCGGTTCGCGGCGATGTCGTGGATATCCGCGCCGGCGCAGAATTGTCCGGGTTTGCCGCCGGTCAGGATGATCGCGCGCACCGCAAGGCTGGCCTTCGCTTCCTCGATTTGCGCGGCCAGCGCCTCCCAGTCTTCCAGCCGGAGCGCATTCTTGCGCAAGGGCCGGTCGATCGTGATCGTGGCGATGCCGCCTTCGACCTGCATGCCGATGCTCATGCTGTTGCCAATCGTTCGAGCGTCGGGATCAGCTCGTCATAATGGTCGATGATCGCATCGGCGCCCAGTTCCTCGACCGGTTGATGCAGGAAGCCGAAGCTGACCGCGATGGCGGGCAGCCCGGCATTGTGCGCGGCCATGATGTCGTAGATCGAATCGCCGATGAAGGCGGCGCGGGTCTCGCCGGGCTTATGCCCGCAGCGCCGGATCATCTCGTCGATCGGCGCACGGTGCGGCTTGGACTTGCCCTTGCCCATCGTATCCCCGCCGATCACGCAGGCGAACCGATCGCGTAAGGACACGGCGCTCAGCAGCGTTTCGGCAAAACTTTCATATTTGTTGGTGACGACGGCCAGCGTCACGCCGCGTTCGGTCAGCGCGTCCATCGCATCCAGCAGGCCCGGATAGGGATGCGATCCGCTGCCCAGATGCGCGCCGTAATGATCGAGCAGGCGCGGCAGATATTGCTTCAGCAGCATCTCCGCCTCCTCGCCCTTTGCCCCGGTCTGCTCGATCCCGACTTTCAGCATATGCTTTGCGCCCAGGCCGATCATGGGCTTCACCTGCTCGCGCGTCAGCGGCGGATGGCCCATCAGGCCGAGCGTGTGATTGACCGATGCGGTCAGCTCGTCACTCGTGTCCAGAAGCGTGCCGTCGAGGTCGAAGCCCACAATGTCATACGGAAAATCGGTCATGGCACCCGGCATGCCCGCAAGCGGCTGGATTATGCAAGGACGCCATGCGAAAGGCTGGCGATCAAAGGAGACCGCAAGCCGATGACCGAACCTACTTCTCCCGACCGCCCGCTCGCCGCGATCGTGCTCGCCGCCGGATCGGGCACGCGGATGAAATCGGACACGCACAAGGTGCTGCACGCAATCGCGGGAAAACCGATGCTGCTGCACCTCATCGATACGCTGGAGGAACTGGGCGTCGAACGCCAGGTGGTCGTGGTCGGCGCGCGCAAGGAGCAGGTGGAGGCGGCCGTCGAGGGACGCGGCGTGGCGATTGCGGAGCAGACCGAGCAGTTGGGCACCGGCCATGCGGTGGCGCAGGCGCATGATGCGCTGAAAGGTTTCTCGGGCGATATCCTGATCCTCTACGGAGATGTCCCGCTGGTGAGCGCGGAGACGATGCGCCGGATGGTCGAGCGGCTGCGGCGCGGCGACGATCCGCGCTGCGTGGTGCTGGGCTTCCGCCCGGACGACCCCGCCGCTTATGGCCGCATCATCGCGGATGGCACCGGCATCATCGAAACGATGGTGGAGTATAAGGACGCGAGCGAGGCGCAGCGCGCCGTGACGCTGTGCAACAGCGGGCTGATGGCTGCGCGGGCGACCGATTTGTTCGTGCTGCTCGATCAGATCGGCAACGATAATGCGGCGGGCGAATATTATCTTCCCGATATCGTGATGCTGCCCGGCCAGCCCAGCGCGGTGATCGAAACGGATGCAGACGAGGTGGCGGGCGTCAACAGTCGCATCGAACTCGCCCGTGTGGAGGGCGACTGGCAGCGCCGCCGCCGGGAACGCGCGATGGCCGACGGTGCCACGCTGATCGCGCCGGAAACCGTGTTCTTCGCTTATGACACGCAGATCGGCCGCGACGTTAGAATCGAACCGAACGTCGTCTTCGGCCCCGGCGTCACGGTGGAGGACGGTGCGGTGATCCATGCCTTCAGCCATCTGGAGGGCGCGCATGTGAAATCGAACTGCTCCGTCGGCCCCTATGCGCGGCTGCGGCCCGGATCGGTGATGGAAGAGGGCGCGAAGGTCGGCAATTTCGTCGAGATGAAGAAGACGGTGCTGGGTAAGGGCGCGAAAGCCAATCATCTCACCTATCTGGGCGATGCCGATGTGGGCGCGGGCGCGAATATCGGCGCGGGCACCATCACCTGCAATTATGACGGCTGGTTCAAGCACAAGACCGTCATCGGTGAAGGCGCGTTCATCGGATCGAACAGCGCGCTGATCGCCCCCGTCACCATCGGCCGCGGCGCGATCGTCGCGGCAGGCAGCGCGGTCAGCCGCGATGTCGGCGACGGAGACCTGCGCTTGGTGCGCGGCGAGCAGCTGGTAAAGCCCGGCTGGGCGGACCGCTTCAACAGCACCATGCGCAAGAAGAAGGAGGGTTGATGCACGGGGCCCAGGGGGCGCTAATCGGCGTCGCAGGAGCAGCGCTTCTGCTGACGGCTTGCGGGCAGGAGGGGCCGCAGGAACGCTCGGCGGGCGGGAAGACCGTTGCGGCCAAAGCGTCTTCTGCGTCCAAAGCAACCACGACCACGACCACGACCACGACCACGACCACGACCGCCGCAGCCGCGCTTGATACGCGGCCGACATCGATGGTCCCGCCCTTGCCCGGCAAGGCCGATCTGTGTGCGCCGGGAGAGAAGCGCCTCTTTTCCTGCCGCCTGCAAAACGGCAAGACCGCTTCCGTCTGCGCTGCGGCGGAGGCCGGCGGCGGGCGCTTCCCGCAATATCGCTACGGCAATCTAAAGGAAGAGAGCGAACTCGTCTTCCCAGAGCATCGCGGCGGCGGGGCGATCCGCTTCGTTTCCGTACCCTATTCGGGCGGCGGAGAGGCGCAGCTGAGCTTTACGCGCGGGGCCTATCGCTATGTCGTCTACAGCCGCGTGGTCCGCACCAATTTCACGGCTGGCGAGCCCAATGATCCGCAGTTCGACGATGGCGTTCTGGTGATGAAAGACGGCAAAATCATCCAGGACCATGGCTGTAGCGGTGAGGCGCTGTATTCCGTCGATTACGCCTTTTCGAAGAAATATGCCGAGCTGGCCGATCAGGACGCACTGGTCGATCATCCATCTTGACATGATATCACTGCATGATATCGCGATATCATGACGCGCATCCTGGCCGATCTACCCGATGAAGACATCAAATGGCTCGACGCTCTGGCGGCCGAGCAGGGCAAGTCGCGCGCGTCCATTCTGCGCGAGGCAGTGAGCGCCTACCGCGCCGAAGCCCCGAAGGACTGGCTCGACATCGGCTTCGGGGCCTGGGCGGACCGTAACGACATTGGCGACGCCGTGGAATGGCAGCGCCGCGAGCGCGCTTCCTGGACGCGGCCTTGGGACGACGATTACGAGGATGTGAAGGCGGAATTTCCCGATCTTTTCGATGAAGAGGACGACCGCCAGCGTCGCATCTACTTGGAGATGTCTGCCAAGAAGGACCAAGCCGAACGGTCCTCTTCATGAGCGGCTATTCCCTCGACACGAACATCCTGATTGATGCGCTGCGCGGGATCGAGCAAGCGCGCAATGAAATCCGGCGCGCGAGCGAAGCCAATGGGCGCGCCTGGATCAGCAGGATGGTCTGGATCGAGGTGCTTTCCAAGGGAGAAGGCGAGCAACTTCGCCGGGCTGAAATTCTCCTCTCCGGTTTCGGGATGGACGAGATCGATGCCGAAATCGCTGCGCGTGCCGCAGGGCTCCGCCGCGAGCGTGGTCGGCTGGCGTCTCCCGATGCCATTATCCTCGCCACCGCAATGCTGCGTGGCCGCGTCCTCATTACCCGCAATACAAAGGATTTTCCGGCGAACATGCCGGGCATCCGTGTTCCCTACACTCTTTGACGCCAACTCCCTTTACGAAAGCATCTTCTCATGTGCGGTATTATCGGAATCCTCGGACGCGGCGATGTGGCCGATCGGCTGGTCGACGGGCTGAAACGGCTGGAATATCGCGGCTACGATTCGGCCGGCATCTGCACGGTTCATGACGAGCAGTTCGAACGCCGCCGGTCCGAGGGCAAGCTGCGCAATCTGACGGCCAAGCTGGCGGACGAGCCCGCGGTAGGCTCCGCCGGGATCGCGCACACGCGCTGGGCCACGCATGGCGCGCCGACCGTCGACAACGCGCACCCGCATGCCAGCGGCGCGGTTGCGGTGGTCCACAATGGCATCATCGAGAATTTCAAGCCGCTGCGCCGCGAGCTGCAGGAGCGCGGACGCACCTTCGAAAGCCAGACCGATACCGAGGTGGTGGTTCATCTGATCGCCGAGCAGGTGGAACAAGGGCAATCGCCCGAAGACGCGGTGAAAGCCGTGCTGCCCCGGCTGGAAGGCGCGTTCGCGCTCGCCATTCTGTTCCGCGATCATGACGATCTGATGATCGGTGCGCGCCTCGGTTCCCCGCTGGTGGTGGGTCGCGGCGAAGACGAGGATGAGGGTGAGGCCTATCTGGGTTCCGACGCGCTGGCGCTGGCCCCGCTCACCCGCCGTATCGCCTATCTGAAGGAAGGGGACCGGGTGATCGTGAAGCGGGGGGACATCCGCATCCTCGACGAGAACGACCAGCCGGTGGAGCGCGAATTCGTGGACAGCGGCGTCACTGCGGGCGCGATCGAGAAGGGCAATTACCGCCACTTCATGCAGAAGGAGATCTTCGAGCAGCCGACCGTGGTCGCGCAGACACTCGGCTCCTATCTGCGCCCGCTGGAGAACGTGGTCGCGCTGCCCGACATCCAGTTCGATGTGTCCGAAATCCGCCGCGTCACCATCGTCGCCTGCGGCACCAGCTATTATGCCGGCATGGTCGCCAAATACTGGTTCGAACAGTTCGCGCGCGTGCCGGTCGACATCGATGTGGCATCCGAATTCCGCTACCGCGAACCGATCATGGAAGAAGGGGGTCTGGCGCTCTTCATCAGCCAGTCGGGCGAAACGGCCGATACGCTCGCCGCGCTGCGGCATGCGCGCGAGGAGGGACAGAAGATCGCCGTCGTCGTCAACGTGCCCACCAGCACCATGGCACGCGAGGCGGACCTGCTCTTGCCCACCCATGCCGGCCCCGAAATCGGCGTGGCTTCCACCAAGGCGTTCACCTGCCAGCTCGCCGTACTCGCCGCACTCGCCGCGCATCTGGCGCGCGTGAAGGGGCGCATGACGGCAGAGGAAGAGCAGGAGATCGTCAAGCATCTCACCGAAGCGCCTGCAGCGATGAACGATGCATTGAGCCGCGACGGCGCGATCGAGGCGATTGCCCCGCTGATCGCCCCGGCGCGCGACGTGCTCTATCTCGGCCGCGGCCCGGACTTCCCGATGGCGATGGAAGGCGCGCTAAAGCTGAAGGAGATCAGCTATATTCATGCGGAGGGCTATGCCGCGGGCGAGATGAAGCACGGGCCGATCGCGCTGATCGACGAGGCGGTGCCGGTCATCGTCATCGCCCCGTCCGGCCCGCTGTTCGACAAGACTGTGTCCAATATGCAGGAAGTGGCCGCGCGTGGCGGCAAGATCGTGCTGATCTCGGACGCCAAGGGCATTGAGGAAGCGGGCGAGGGCACGCTGGCGACGATCGAGATGCCGACGGTGCATCCGCTGATCGCGCCGCTGATCTATGCGGTGCCGGTGCAGCTGCTCGCTTATCATGTCGCGGTGGCCAAGGGCACCGACGTCGATCAGCCGCGCAACCTCGCCAAATCGGTAACGGTGGAATAGGCGGCGAACATGACAAAGGGCGCGCCGCCGGGCGCGCCCTTTCTGATTGCGGAAGGGTCAGAAGCCTGCGCTGACCGAGAACACAACCGTGCCGTTATCGATCCGGCCGCCGTCCAACGCCGAGAAATTGGGCAGGAGATACGCCGATTCGGCACGGGAAATGTCGGTATCGACATAAGCGACGCCGAAAGTGAGCGCTTTGTAGGCAACGTCCGCGCCCAGCGACCAGTCCCAATATTCGCCGGTCGGCGCGATGCTGGTGCCGTTGGGGCCAAGGCCGGGATTGCCGTTGGAATAACCGATATGCGCCTTCAGCGTCACCGGCGTAGTGGGGATGCCGGCCGATGCATCGCCGGAGAGATAGAGGTTATCCTCCTTATCGCCCGGATCGTTCGGAATGCCGGCAGCCGCCGCGGCGCCGGTAAAGAACACATTGCCCAGCGCTTCCTGGGGCGGCGCATAGGCGACGCCGGCGGTCAGCGAGAGCGGGCCGACGGTACCGCTCAGCTTCGCATACAGTTCGGCAAAGTCGGTGGTGTCCGCGCCGCCGGGATACATGTACCAGACGACGCCTGCGTCCAGTTCGCCCCCGCCGACGGGAACAATCACACCGCCGAACAGATCGAGCTCAGTATTGGAGCCGCCGAAGGTGCCCCAGCCAGCCAGGTTGGACGCCCAGAAACCGCCGTACAGGCCACTTTGCGGGTTGGACAGCGTGGCCCCGCCCTGAATGGCGATTTCCTTGTCGGTCTGCGAGATGCCGCGGAAGCGATAGTCGCTCACCAGCGCCACATTGGCGGATACGGCGATGTCTTCCGGCGGGGCGGTGTCGTAGCTCTGCGCCATGGCAGGCGCGGCTAAGGCGAGGAGAGGGGCGGCGAGCAGAGAAGCTGTGAGAAGGGGGCGGGATTGGCGCATGTTGATCCTTTCGTGCGAGTGTAGCTTGATCCTGCTGCATTGCGGAACCGACGTCTCTAGCCGAAGGGCGCGCATCCTGTCCGCAATGTAAGTTTATTGCGGGGAAGAGATTGAGTGGGCAATGATAAAACGGATAGAAGACCGTTTTAGCAGCCTAATGTTGCATTGCAGCAACAAGCGCTCTGGCCTCGCTGCACTGCAGCAGGACCAGCGCTATCTTTATCGATTGCCTCGTTCGCCGATGGCGTCAGCTATTGGCCCAGGCGACGATCGCGAACTGGTTATTCCAGGTCATGTTGACCGCGGCGGACAGCTTGCCTGTGCCGAAGCTGCCATCGTTCCGACGCGCCCAGATGTCGCATTCCTTACGGTTGATATCGGCGTAAATTTGCTGGAAGCGAGCTTGGTTCGCCTGCATGCACACCATCGCGATCGCCGGGAAGGTACGGTTCCAGTCCGGGCCGAGTCCGACGATCTTGTCGATATCGTCGATGAAGTCCTGTACATGCTTTGCATAGGTGGCGTAACGCTGCGTCTTCAACTCGATGAAAATCTGAATGCCGCGCGCGGGCAGCATCATGAGATCGCATTTCTGTGCGCCCATCACGCCGCCGCCGGGGGCCAAATACATCGCCTCGCGCGCGAAGGTTGCGGCGTTTCCGTCGGCGATAATCTGCGCTGCCGCCTCCACTTGCAGCCAACCCTCCCATCCGCCGATGATGTTGTTCGCGAACAGGGTGTGGATGCGCGACTGGGGACCGGCGAGATCGTTCGTGATCGCCTTGATGATGCTGTCGATGAAGGCTTGGGACCGTGCCATGACGGAACTCCTTTCTCAGATGAAGGGTAAGGGCGAGGCCGGTAGCGCCCGGCCTTTGTCGGTATGCAGCCTAAAAGCCGCCGCCGCCGCTCTCTCCGCCGCCACTTTCCGGGGACGGCGCGGGCGAAGGGGAGGGTGCCGGCGAAGGCGTCGGCGTCGATCCACCGGTGCCGCTGTCGTCTCCGGCGATCGCGAGATATTTATTGGGGAAATATTTCGCGACCCACATCTCGGCGAGCTGTTTGCGGGTGATTTCCTTGAGATAATAGTTAATCGGCACACCGATATTGCCGGCCAGCGCCTTTTCGACATAATCGTCCATTGCGGTCATCATCGAATTGATGTCTAGCATCTTGTTCTGCCCGTCGTCGATATCGGCCAAGCCGCTCAGCACGTTCTTCGTCTGCGCGCCCTGCAGCGCCACCATTTGCCCGCCGGTGCGCGCGGCCGCGGCGGACTGCGCCACGCTTTGCTTGTCGGCATCATTGGCGTTCGCGAGCGTCGCCAGCTTCTCCATCATCTTGGCCGGATCGAAATCGGCGAACTGCTGCACCCCGATCTTGACCATGTTGGATTTAAGTGACGGGATCGATCCCATCGCCACTAGGGAGACGTGCGACTGAATGTTCTGCGTGCTCAACAGGTTCTTGATGTCCTGCGACATGCTGCCGTCGACGCCGAAACCGCCCTGCTCGTTGGCGAACCAGCCGCCCACCTCGAACTGCGCCTGCATGCTGGCCGCCGTCGCCAGCATAGCTTGGGAGGATTGCGTGCGATTCGATTTCAGCACATGGACCATGCCAATGAAGCTGGAGCCGTAGGTCGCGCCCGAAATGATCTGCAGACGATTGCCGTCGGTGCCCTCGTTCTGATTGCCGATCGCCACCATGTCGCCCGGCTTGGTCGGATCAAACGCTTCGCCCGGAAACAGCACGTTCCACGTACGGATCGCCTTGTCCACGTCGACGATCAGCGGCGCAAGCAGCACCGCGTCCTTGTGCGTACAGCCAATCGAGATCACCAGCGTGCCCGCGATATTATGGTTCTGCATCTGGCTGTTGGTCTGCATCGATGCCTGCGCACTCGCCTGGATCGAATAGCTTTCGCCCAGAAAGCTCGTGGTGTCGGACACGAACGCGCCGACCTTGGACGCATGAGTCAGCGAATCCTGCTCGTTCTCGTCGAGCGAGAAATACTGCACGTTCAGCTTCATGCTGTCGGCGGACAGCGGCATTTTCTTGATTTGTGTGCGGTTGTAATCGAGCGGGCTTTCGGCATCGACATTGATTGCGCGCAAATCGGCGCGCGCCTTCTGCAGCGCGTCCTCTGCCGTCAGCGTGGCCTGCGCATACCCCGTGGCGGCTGCGCTGATGCGCTTGTTCACCTCGCCGATCTCGTCGATTACCTGGCCCGGATCGACGCCAAGATTGACGAGCTCCTGCACTGTCATGTCGAGCGACCGGCGGATCGTCAGTAGATCGTTGAGGTTCTGCTCGGCCGCATCGACCGGGGCCTGCGCCTGGCTGATCTGGCCGAGGCCGGTCATAAATTCCTGCCGGACGTGGTTTCCTAGAACCAACCGGTGATCATAGGGTATCGAAGTAGGCATCGTATTCGACTTTCTCTCTCGGTCGGCCGCCTGCACCCCTTGCCGATGGCAGGTGCACGGGACCGGGCACCGGAACACGGCACCTGGCACATGAAGATAGGGCAGTAAATACTGCCGCCCTGCTTTAAATCGAGAGACCCCATCCTGGGAGACTCGCGACAATTCCGGAAGAATATTAGGTCGCTTCTTGGTGATCAAATGGATTGGCGGCGCTTGCGCCAATCCGGACCATTTTGTTTTTTAAATTATATTTAGGAAGTGGCCGTGCGGCTCATCGGTAATCAACGATATCTAGTAGATCGAACGAAAATGATCGGCAAAGATAAAATATGAGTCATTTTGGTGAGTTGACCTAAATATAAGATCATAGTCCAATGGTCTATCTTTAATAGCGAAGTTAGGGCGCGCCAGTTCATCTACACATAAAGGAGAGGGGGGCGCCTTTTGACTTCGTAACATTGTTGCGCATTCGTTAGTCTTGGGCCGCCCGAGCAGCTAGGTCTCTGCACGATCGCGAGGACTAACCGCGCGCACCGGTTGACAAGGGCGCGCCTCTCGCCGCACTCCACACCGGCAGCAACAGCATGGCGAGTTGTCTTGCGCTGCAACAAGAAGGCCGTTCTCCTTGCGTCCGTTGACAGTTCGCTGTGATCTGTCGCACGCCCGCCCGGTCAATAGCGAGGAGAGACGACATGGCCGGTCTTTGGTTCGAACAGCTCGAGGTGGGGCAGGTTTTCCGCCACGACATGCGCCGCACGGTGACCGAGACCGACAATCTGCTCTTCACCACGCTCACCCATAATCCCGCGGCGCTGCATCTTGACGCCGAATATATGGCGAAGAGCGATTTCGGGAAAATCATCGTCAACTCCACCTTCACGCTCGGCCTGATGGTCGGCATTTCGGTGGGCGATACCACGCTCGGCACCGCCGTCGCGAACCTGGGGTGGGACGAGGTGCGCTTTCCCGCACCGGTCTATGTCGGCGATACGCTACGGATCGAGACGGAGGTGGTGGACCTGCGCGAAAGCAAATCGCGCCCCACCGCAGGCATCGTCACCTTCGTGCACCGCGCCTATAATCAGGACGATGTGCTGGTCGCGAGCTGCAAGCGCACCGGCCTGCAGCACAAGGGGCCGACTGAATGAGACCGCTGCGCAGTTTTCTCTTCATCCCCGGCGATAGCGAGAAAAAGCTGGGCAAGGTCGACGGCTGCGGTGCCGACGCGGTGATCCTCGATCTGGAGGATGCCGTCGCGCCCGCGAATAAGGAGGGTGCGCGGCGCTTGGTCGCAGACTTTCTGAAGGACCGGCCGGCCGGGCAGCGCAGCCCGCAGATCTGGGTGCGCGTCAATCCGCTGGACGGTGATCTGACGCTGGGGGATCTGGTTTCGGTGATCGGCGGCGCGCCCGACGGCATTGTGCATCCCAAGGCCGATGGCCCGGCGGATGTGCGGCGGCTCTCTTATTATCTGGATGCGCTGGAGGCGCAGGCCGGGCTCGAACAGGGCTCCACCAAGATCCTGCCCGTCGCCACGGAGACGGCCCGCGCGCCCTTCGCGCTGGGCGATTACGCCGATGCCGGGCTGAACCGGCTTTACGGGCTCACTTGGGGCGCCGAAGATCTGTCGGCGGCGCTCGGCGCCAGCGGCAATCGCGGCGCGGACGGGGAATGGGCGTTCACCTACAAGATGGTCCGCTCGCTCACGCTGATGGCGGCGCATGCCGCGGGCGTCGCCGCGGTCGAGACGCTGCATGCCGATTTCCGCGATGAAGAAGGCCTGCGCGCCAGCTCCCGTGCCGCGCGGGCCGAGGGCTTTTCCGGCCGCCTCGCCATCCATCCGGCGCAGGTCGGCCCCATCAACGAAAGCTTCCTGCCCGGCGCCGATGAGGTGGATTTCGCGCGCCGCGTGGTGGCCGCGTTCGAGGCCGATCCCGGTGTCGGCACGGTCGGCATCGACGGCAAGATGCTCGATATCCCGCATCTGAAGGCCGCGCGCCAGACTCTGGCGCTGCACGACGCCTATAGCGATTGAGGTAAGCTTCCCCTGCACATGAACCATGACAGCGACGCGCCGCCTGCCCCGGACATCGCGTTCGACGACTTCCTGAAGGTCGATGTCCGCGTCGGCACCATCGTCGAGGCGGAGGAATTTCCCGAGGCGCGCAAGCCAGCTTTCAAGCTGCGCATCGATTTCGGGGGCGCGATCGGCATCAAGCGCTCCAGCGCGCAGATCACCGAGCGGCACCGGCTGGAAGACCTCGTCGGCACGCAGGTGCTCGCCGTCGTCAACTTTCCGCCGCGCCAGATCGGCCCGGTGAGGAGCGAAGTGCTGACCCTCGGCGTGCCGGACGAAGAGGGCCATGTCGTCCTGTTGCGCCCGGACCAGCCGGTGCCCGATGGCGGACGGCTGTTTTAAGGCCGATCCGCGCACATTGATTCCCGCCGCGCCCGGGCCTATCCTCCTGCGCAACAGGCGGCCCGCGATGGCCGCCGCTCTTGTTTTGCGATGAAGCGAAAGGCCGCCCGATATGTCCATCTCCCCGCTCATGCCTGTCTATCCGCGTTGCGACGTGCGTCCGGTGGAGGGCGATGGCTGCCATCTGATCACCGAGGACGGGCGGCGCCTCTTGGATTTCGCCAGCGGCATCGCGGTGAATGCGCTCGGCCACAGCCATCCTGCGCTGATCGGCGCGATTCAGGAGCAGGCTGCCAAGCTGATGCACGTGTCCAATCTCTATGGCAGCCCGCAGGGCGAGCGGCTGGCGCAGATGATCGTCGACACCACCTTCGCCGACACCGTGTTCTTCACCAACAGCGGCGCGGAAGCGGTGGAATGCGCAATCAAGACGGCGCGTGCCTATCACCAGCATGAAGCGGGCGATTCCGGGCGGACCGAGATCATCACCTTCTCCATGGCCTTCCACGGCCGCACGATGGCGACGATCAGCGCTTCCAATCAGGAGAAGATGCACAAGGGCTTCATGCCGCTGCTGCCGGGCTTCAAATATGTCGAGTTCAACGATCTAGAGGCGGCGCGCGCCGCCGTGGGTCCGCAGACCGCAGGCTTCCTGGTCGAACCGATCCAGGGCGAGGGCGGCATCCGTCCGGCGAGCGAAGAATTCCTGAAGGGCCTGCGCCAGATCTGCGACGAGCAGGATCTGATGCTGGTGCTGGATGAGGTACAATGCGGCGTCGGGCGCACCGGCAAGCTCTATGCCCACGAACTGTACGGGATCGAGCCGGACGTGCTCGCCACCGCCAAGGGCATTGCCGGCGGCTTCCCGCTCGGCGCGTGCCTTGCCACCGAAAAGGCGGCGCGCGGCATGGGCTTCGGCAGCCACGGCTCTACCTATGGCGGCAATCCGCTCGCCATGGCTGCGGGCGAGGCGGTGTGGAAGGTGATTTCCGATGAGGATTTCCTCGCCGATGTGCGCGCCAAGGGCGAGCGTCTGCGCTCCATGCTCGAACAGTTCATCGGCAACCATTCGGACCTGTTCGAACTGGTGCGCGGGCACGGCCTGATGCTCGGCCTGAAGATGAAGGTGGAGAGCCGCCCCTTCTATGCGCATCTGCGCGACAATCACGATTTGATGACCGTGGCCGCGGGCGAGAACACGATCCGCGTCCTGCCGCCGCTGGTGATCGAGGATGAGCATATCCAAGAGTTCATGGAAAAGCTCAGCGCCGGTGCGGCGGACTATGTCGTGCCGGAGGCCGCAGCGGCCTGATACCGGGCCTTCGCAGGGCACTCAGAGAGGGAGCAATCGCATGACCCGCCATTTCCTGAACCTTTCGGACGCAGGCGGCGATGCTATTGCCGCGATGCTGGACGATGCATTGAGCCGGAAAGCGGCGCGCAAGGGCTGGCCGAATGGCAAGGCGGACGCGGACGCGCCGCTGGCCGGGCACATGCTCGCGATGATCTTCGAGAAAAACTCCACGCGCACGCGCTTCAGCTTCGAAATGGCGATGGAACAGCTCGGCGGTAGCGCCATCGTCGCCGATTCCGGCTCGATGCAGCTGGGGCGGGGCGAAACGGTGGCGGACACGGCGCGCGTCCTCTCGCGCTATGTCGATGCCATCATGATCCGCACCGACGATCATGCCAAGGTGGAGGAGATGGCCGCCTGCGCCAGCGTGCCAGTGATCAACGCGCTCACCGATCTCTCGCATCCCTGCCAGATCGTTGCCGACCTGCTGACCATCGTGGAGCATGGCAAGGCGCTGCCCGGCCTGCAGGTCGCCTGGCTGGGCGACGGCAACAACGTCCTGCACTCGATCGTCGAGGCGGCGGGCCTCATGAAGTTCGACGTGCGCATCGGCTGCCCGGAAGGCTATGATCCGGACGAGCGCTTCAACGAAGCCGCGCGCAAGGCGGGCAGCAGCATCACGATCCACCGCAACGCCGCCGAAGCGGTCGACGGAGCCGACGTGATCGTTACCGACACCTGGATTTCGATGGGCCAGAAGGGCGGCGAGGCGAAGCTGGCCGCCATGGGCCCGTTCCAGGTGGACGAGGCGCTGATGGCGCGCGCGAAGCCGGACGCGCTGTTCCTCCACTGCCTGCCCGCGCACCGCGGCGAGGAAGTGACGGACGGCGTAATCGACGGCCCGCAATCGGTGATTTTCGACGAGGCGGAAAACCGCCTGCACTCGCAAAAATCGGTTCTGCGCTGGGTTTTCGGGCAGCTCTAACTATCTAGGGGCGATGACTGAACAGATCCCTACCCAGACCGAGACCTTTTCCGACCTTCCCTTGCGCTTTTCCATCCCGGCCCGCCATGCGCGCGGCCGCGCGGTGCGGATCGAGACGGCGCTGGCCGATATCCTGTCCGCCCATGCCTATCCGCCGGTGATCGAGGCGCTGCTCACCGAAGCGGTGACGCTCACCGCGCTGCTCGGCTCGCTCCTTAAGGATGCGGGCGGCGAGCTGACCATGCAGGCGCAGACCGGCGAGGGCGCGGTGACGCTGCTGGTTTGCGATTATCGCGACGGCCAGCTGCGCGGCTATGCGCAATATGACGAGGCCAAGGTGGCCGAACTGACGCCCGAGCCGACGCTCTTCGGTCTGTTCGGCCAGGGCTATCTGGCGATCACCTTCGATCGCAAGAAGCGCAGCGAGAACGAGCCGGGGGCGCGCTATCAGGGCATCGTGCCGCTGGAAGGCGCCTCGCTGGCCGAGGCCTGCGAATATTATTTCGCGCAGTCCGAGCAGATCCCGACGCTGATCCGCACCGCGCGTTCCTCCGGCGAGGATCGCACCGTGGCAGGCGGTTTCCTGGTCCAGCATCTGGCCGAGGGCGAGGAAGGGCGCGAGCGGCTGCATGTGCGGCTTGACCATCCCGAATGGGAGCATGTCCGCGCGCTTGCCGAGACGGTGAAGCCTGAAGAGCTGGCAGACGGCGCGCTGCCGCTGGAAGAGCTGGTCTGGCGCCTCTTTCATGAAGAGGACGAGGTACGGATCGAACAGGGCACCGGCCTGTCCAAGGGCTGCCGCTGCGATCCGGACCATATCCGGTCGGTCATCGGACGCTTTCCCGTCGAGGAGCGGCGCGAGATGGCGGACGAGGACGGCGACATCAAGGTGGACTGCGAGTTTTGCAATCGCCAGTTCCCGATCTCGCTCTCCAGCATGGAGAACTGACGGCGCCGGTGCGCCGCCGCCGCAATTCCGACACGCCTGCGTCGTTATTCTCCCACGTTAAATCTGTATCCACCTGCATTGGGGCGCTGCCCCCATGTGGACCGAAATCGATGAAGACAGCTAAGACAATTGCCATTGCCCTTGCGGCGACCTTCAGCGTTGCTGCTTCCGCTTACGCCGCGCAGGCGAGCTTTTCGCTGCGCACGCTGGAGCGGGGCGAGTGGACGCTGCGTGACAAGGCCGATGATTTCCGGCCGGTGCGCAAGCTGTGCGTCCGCGATCCGCGCGTGCTGGTGAAGCTGCACCATCCCGGCCAGCGTTGTGAAATTCACCGGCTCAGCGGCGACGCGCGCGAGGTGGTGTTTGGCTATTCCTGTCAGAGTAGCAGCGGTAGCACCGCGATTCGCCGCGAGACGGATCGGCTGGTGCAGATCCGCAGCCAGGGGTTGGACCGCGGCGCGCCCTATGCGTTCGATTACGAAGCTCGCAAAACCGGAAGCTGCTGAGCGCGAAGGAAGCGCCGCAGTGCAGTAGCGTTTCTTCGCCGCTCCCAAGCACAATATTGCACCAAACCCGCTTTCGTTAAGCACCGGTTTAGCAATCCTTGCTATGCCTGTGGGAGTACCCCACTTTGGTACGCTTTCCTCCCTAGCGGGCTCGCACGAGCCGTCACTGGGCCGCTCTTTTCAGGGTGGCCCGTTTTTTGTGGGCATGCTTGCGATACGGCGATCATGCGCTTAGCTCCCCGGCCATGACAGAAACCGGAAAACAGGCGGTGCTGCTGCTCTCGGGCGGCCTCGATTCGATGGTGGCGGGCGGGATCGCGCGCGAACAGGGCTTCGACATTCTGGCGCTGACGGTGGATTATAACCAGCGCCACCGTGTCGAGCTGGAAAGCGCCGCGCGGATCGCCGAAACGCTGGGGGCGAAACGTCATGTGGTACTGCCGCTCGATCTGACGCAATTCGGCGGCTCCGCACTCACCGCGGATATCGATGTGCCCAAGGACGGCGCGGGTACACGCGACGAAGGCGGCATTCCGATCACCTATGTTCCGGCGCGCAACACCATCTTCCTCTCGCTCTGCCTCGGCTGGGCGGAGGCGGCGGGCGCGCGCGACATGGTGATCGGCGTCAACGCGCTCGACTATTCCGGCTACCCCGATTGCCGTCCCGAGTTCATCGATGCCTTTCAGCGGCTGGCCATGCTCGGCACCAAGGCGGGCGATGCGAAGGAAAGCTTCGAGGTGCGCGCCCCGCTGCAATATATGAGCAAGGCCGACATCGCGGCCGAAGCGATGCGGCTGGGGCTCGATCCCGCGATGAGCTGGTCCTGCTACGATCCTACCCCGGACGGCAAGCATTGCGGCGAATGCGACAGCTGCCGCCTGCGCCATGGCGGCTTCGTGGAAGCCGGGATCGAAGACCCGACCGTCTATGCCGTCACGCCGGTGGTCGGGTGAGCTACGCCGTAAAGGAGATTTTCCCGACCCTTCAGGGTGAGGGCGCGCATGCCGGACGCCGCGCAGTGTTCCTGCGCTTTGCCGGTTGCAATCTCTGGACCGGGCGGGAGCAGGATCGGGAAAAGGCCATCTGCCGTTTCTGCGACACCGATTTCGTCGGGATGGATGGTGAGAATGGCGCGCGTTACGCCGATGCCGAAAGCCTTGGCGATAAGGTCGCCGAGCTATGGGGCGCGGGACGCACGCGGCGCTATGTCGTGATGACCGGCGGCGAGCCGATGTTGCAGGTGGACGATGCGCTGATCGACGCCCTGCACGCGCGCGGGTTCGAGATCGCGATCGAAAGCAACGGCACGCTGCCGGTGCCGCGCACGATCGACTGGATCTGCATCAGCCCCAAGGCGGGGTCCGAAACCGTCCAGCGTTCGGGCGACGAATTGAAACTGGTCTGGCCGCAGCCCGGATCGGATTGGCAGGCCATGGAAAGCTGGGACTTTTCCCATCATCTGATCCAGCCGATGGACAGCGCGTCGGCGGACGAAAACCGGGCCGAGGCGATTGCCTTTGTGGAAGCGCACCCGGCGTGGCGGCTGTCCTTGCAGACGCACAAGTTGTTGGGGCTGCCCTGATTGGGCAGACCAGGTCGCCATTTGACTTCCGTTCGGGCTGAGCTTGTCGAAGCCCCGTCCTGTTCCCGGCACTATGCGAGCGTCACGATACAGCCCTTCGATAAGCTCAGGGCAAACGGACATTCAGAATGATTTGGCGGTCCGGACGCGCCTTCAGAGGCACGCGAGATGTTTTAAACCTCTAGGCGGCGATGGCGCTCAGATTGTCGGCGATCTTGCCGATCCCTGCGGGCTTTTCATAGAGCTTCACGCCCGCAAGTTCGGGCGGCAGGGTGTCGGCGGTACAGTGCCCGCTATGGAACACGAACGGAATACCGCGCTTCTTCAGCTTGAGCGCTGCGGGGAACACGTCCTGGCCCGCCAGGTCGACATCCAGAATGGCTGCGTCGATGCGATGCGGGCCGTCGATGCAATTCAAGCAATCGTCCAGCGACATGCACGGGCCAACCACGTTGATGCCCCGCTCGCGCAAGCAATCGACCATGTCGAGCGCGATCAGCGCTTCGTCCTCGGCCAGCATGACGGTGAATGTGCTCATACAGCGGAAATGGGCTAATCTTTGTCAGGTTCCCGCTGCACTGCAAAAAAGAGTCTCGCTTCGAAACCCTTTTCGGGCCAAATGCTCTCGAACCGGCCGCCGATCTGGCGCAAGCTCGACAGCACCAGCTGGCTGCCGAAGCCCTTGCCATCCTCACTCGGCGCGGTGACTGGCGGGCCGCCGCTTTCCTGCCAGACGAGCGCAACCTTCTGCAGGTTCTCATCCTCTTCGACCGTCCAGCGGACCGAGATGACGCCGCCACTTTCCTGGCACCAGGCTCCATATTTCACCGCGTTGGTCGCCATTTCGTGCAGCGCGAGGCCGATCGGGGTGGCATAGCGCGGGATCAGCTGCACCTCCGGCCCGTCGGTTTCATAGCGCAGCCGATCGGAAAGATAGGGCGCGAGCACATTGTCCACCAGCGAGCCAAGACTGACCGCGCGTCCACCATCCTGATCCAGCGTCAGCTGATGCGCGCGGGCCAGCGCGTTGACCCGCTCGCGCATTTTCTCGCCCGCCACCTTCGCGTCGCTCTCTCGCCGCGCGGTCATGCTGATGATGGCCATGACCACCGCGAACAGGTTTTTTACGCGGTGATTGAGTTCGCGGCTGATGAGTTCGACCTGTTCCTTTGCCTCGGTGATCTCACTGAGTTCGGTCTCGGTCTGCAGCAGCCGGGAATTGCGCCAAAGCAGATAGGCGATGAGCAGCAGCAGCAGAATCAGGACGGTGACGACCACCAGCACCTGCCGGCCGCCGATCTGCGCATATTGCCGCGCCTCGGCCAGCCCGGCAGCCTGCCGCTGATATTCGTAATTCTCATATTGGTCGATCAGCACGCGAAGGCGGTCCATCCGGCGCATGTCGCTGCCCATCTTCAGCGTCTCGATCGCTTCGTTGCGATTGCCGCGCCGGGCCATCCGCACGCTGGCTTGTGTCTCTGCAAGATGCTCGCTCGTCAGCCGGTCGATCTGCATCAACCAGTTCTCCTGCGGGCCTTCCATATTGCCATAGGCGTAGGTCTTCAGCTCATCGAGCAACAGCGCCTCGCGTTCCATGGCTTCCTTCAGCGGCTTGAGATAGCGCCGCTGGCCGGTCAGCAGATAGCCGCGCTGGCCGGTTTCCGCGTCCACCGCCAGCGCGCGGACCTTCTCCAACCGGGCGATCACACCGGTGGTGTACTGGCTTGCCTCACGCGCTTCCCGCTCGCTGTCGATCGCGCCCATGGTGGCGATGCCTCCGGACAGCAGGATGAGAATGCTGAGCGCCACCGCCGCGGGCAGCAAGGTGGTGCCATAGCCATGCTGGCGCTCGGGGCTGAGCAGTTCCCGCCAAATTCGTTTGAGGCGCTCGATCATGGTGCATCGCGCCGTATCGCTCCGGATAGGTCCAGACAAGTTGTGACGTGGCGCGAGCAGGTGAACTGCGCCGGTCGCGCGATTGACCGACCCTCGCGGGGCACCTACATCGCCTGGTCTATGCTGGATGAAAAACAGGCGCTGGAACGCGCAGAACTGCTGGTCTCCGCCGCAATCGACGCAGGCGCGGACGCTGCCGACGCGCTCTATTCGGGCGGCGCGTCGACGGAAATCTCGGTGCGCCTCGGCAAGCTGGAAGATGCCGGGCGGTCGGAGGGCGAGGAGATCGGCCTGCGCCTGTTCGTCGGCAAGCGTTCCGCCAGCGTATCGAGCAGCGCGCTGGCCCCGGAGCTGCTGCGCGATCTTGCCGAGCGCGCGGTGGCGATGGCCAAGGCGGCGCCGGAAGATCCCTATGCCGGCCTCGCGCCCGAAGAGCGGCTGATGAAAGAGCCTCTGCCCGATCTCGATCTGGACGACGGCGCGGCCGCCGATCCCGATGCTCTACGTGAGGCGGCGCTGGCCGCAGAAGACGCCGCGCGCGCCGTTTCCGGTGTGACGGGCAGCGAGGGCGGCGGGGCGAGCGTGGGCCGATCGGTCGTGGCGCTTGCCACCAGCACCGGTTTCGGAGCTGCTTATGCTCGCTCCAGCCACAGCCTGTCGGCCAGCGTCCTTGCCGGGGAAAGCGGCGCGCGGGAGCGGGATTACGCCTATCGCACGGCCCGCCACGCTGCCGATCTGCCCGATCCCGCCGAAATCGGCCGCAAGGCGGGCGAGCGGGCGGCGGCGCGGCTGAACCCGGTGGACATGACCGGCGGCGCAATGCCCGTGATCTTCGATCCGCGCGTCGGCGGCAGCCTGATCGGCCATCTGCTCGGCGCGATGTCCGGCCCCGCCGCGGCCCGGCGCGCGACCTTTCTGCTCGATCTCATGGGCGAGCGGCTCTTCGACAGCGGCATCGACATTCTGGACGATCCGCACCGCCCGCGCGGTCTTGCCTCCAAAAGCGTGGACGGCGAGGGCCTGCCGACCGCGCCGTCCAAACTGGTCGATGCGGGGCGGCCCACCGGCTGGCTGCTCAACGTCGCTTCCGCGCGCCAGCTGGGGCTGGAGCCGAACGGCCACGCCACGCGCGGTGTCGGCGGATCGCCGGGCGTGGGCGCAAGCAACGTGCATATGGTGCCCGGTAAGGACAGCCCCGCCGCGCTGATGGCGGGCATCGAACGCGGCGTCTATCTGACCGAGCTGATCGGCCAGGGCGTCAACGCCATCACCGGCGATTACAGCCGCGGCGCAGGCGGCTTTCTGATCGAAAACGGCGAGATTACGCGGCCCGTGCGCGAGATTACCGTGGCGGGCAATTTGAAGGATATGTTCGCGGCCATGACGCCCGCGGACGATCTGGACTTCACCCGCTCGCTCAACGTGCCCACGCTGCGCGTCGACGGCATGACCGTGGCCGCGTGAGCGTCTTCGACCCTTCCGATATCGTGGCCGCGGCGCGCGAGGCGGGGGACTATGCGCTGGCCCGCTGGCGCCGGGGCGAGAAGCCCGATGCGAAGACCTGGGAAAAGTCGCCCGGCCATCCGGTCTGCGATATCGACATCGCGGTCGACGAGCTGCTGAAGGAGCGGCTCGGCGCGATCCTGCCGGAAGCGGGCTGGCTGTCCGAGGAGACCGAGGACGACAGCGACCGGACGCGGCGCGACTGGACCTGGCTGGTCGATCCCGTCGACGGCACGCGCGATTATATCCGCGGGCGCGCCGGCTGGGCGATCTCCATCGCGCTGATGAAAGGCGGGCGGCCCGTCTTCTCCGTCATCCACGCGCCGGTGGGGGACCGCTGCTTCACTGCACGGCGGGGCGAGGGCGCGCTCCTGAACGGCGAGCCGATCGAGGCGAGTGAACGGCAGGACTTGCCCGGTGCGCGCGTGCCCTGCGACGGCCTGGCCCGCGTCGACCGCGATCTCACCATGGTCGCCAAACCCAACAGCATCGCGCTTCGCATCTGCATGGTGGCGAGCGGCGAGGCCGACATGGTGGCGACGCTGCGCTGGGGGAATGAGTGGGACGTCGCCGCCGCGAACCTGATCGCCGCGGAAGCGGGCGCGACCGTCAGCGACGCGCTGGGCGATCCGATCCGCTACAACAAGGCAAGCCCGCGCGATTTCGGCTTGATCGTCAGCGCGCCGGGCATCCATGCGGCGGTGGTGGAACGGCTGGCGGACCGGGCGGCGGAGATATTGGGCGGGGCGTAAATCCCCGTTTGAACAAAGATCTGTTCGCCCTGAGCTTGTCGAAGGGCCGTCTTTCTTCGGTGATAGAGCGATGGCGCCAAGAAAAGTACGGGGCTTCGACAAGCTCAGCCCGAACGGAATAATGGGTTTAGCTGAAGGCGAACGGATGAGAGGGTTGTCTTACTTCTCTAAATCCGCCCGGCTCCACAATCCCTCGCGTCCCGCCGGCTCCGGCGTGCCCGCCGCCTGGGCCCTTGCCCGCGCCACCCAGAGCAGTTTTTCGCGCTTGGACGTGTGTACCCGGTGGTCCCAGGCGTGCACGCCGAGATCGCGGACCTTGCGAGCGATGTCTCCATAGATTCCCGCCGCCGCCAGCACCGCCCAGCGGCTGCGCTTGGGCAGCGCCTGCGCGCCGACGCGCGCGCTCGCCTCATAGCGCTCGGAGGCATCGCATAGCCGCTTCGCCATCGCTTTGAGCGCGGGGCGGAAGGGCGGGGCCATGTGGCGGCCGGGCGGCACGTCGAATTCGGCGAGCCATTCCATCGGCAGATAGCAGCGGTCGGCGGCCGCATCCTCGGCAATGTCGCGCGCGATATTGGCAAGCTGGAATGCAAGGCCGAGGTCGGTCGCGCGGTCCAGCACGGCCTCGTCCTCCGGGCCCACGCCCATCAGGATCGCCATCATGCAGCCGACCGCGCCCGCGACATGATAGCAATAGCGGTACAGGTCCGCCTCGCTGCGCGGCCGCCATTCCTCGGCATCCAGCGCGAAGCCTGCGATCAGATCGTCGGCATAACGGCGCGGGATGCGGCATTCGCGCGCCACCAGCCCGAAGCCGTCGAAGGCAGGCTCCCCGGTTTCGGTACCGTTCCAGGCGGCCTCGGTCATGCCGGTGAGATAGCTGAGGCGATCGGCTGCATCGTCGATCACGCTCATGCCATGGCCATGGTCCTGCCCGTCGGCCAGATCGTCGCATTTGCGGCACCAGGCGTAGAGCAGCCAGGCCCGCTCGCGCGCTTCCCGGTCGAACAGGCGGGAGGCGAGGGCGAAGCTGCGCGATCCCTTCGCGATGCTGTCCTTCGCATGTGCGACGAGGGCGGGGCGATCGAGGCTAGTCACGAAATGCCGTCACAGATCGTCCGCCTTCATCTGGAAGATCGTGCGGTGCGGCTGATAGTCCGCCAGCTTGTCGACCAGCGCGCCGATTTCCTCGGCCTGCACCATGATGCCGGCATGCTGCGCGCGGATGAAACCGACGTCGATCATGTGGCGGTTGAAGGCGATCAGATGATCGTAGAAGCCGCCGACATTGAGGAGGCCCACCGGCTTGTCATGATAGCCGAGCTGCGCCCAGCTGATCGCCTCCCACAATTCGTCCATCGTGCCGACGCCGCCGGGCAGCGTGACGAACCCGTCGCTGAGGTCCGTGAACGCCTGCTTGCGCTCATGCATCCCGCCGACGACGCGCAGCTCCGTACAGCCGCGATGCGCGACTTCGCTGCCGACGAGCGCCTCGGGAATTACCCCGATCACCTCGCCCCCCGCTGCCAGCGCGGCATCGGCTACGGCGCCCATCAGGCCCAGCCTGCCGCCGCCATAAACCACGCGAATGCCCCGCTCGGCCAAAGTGCGACCAACGGTTTTCGCGGTTTCGATATAGACGGGATCGGCCGGGGTGGCGGAGCCGCAATAGACGGCGAGGGCTTTGAGAGTGCGTGACATGACAGCGCGTTAGCCGGTCTGCGATCAGACTGTCGAGGGGGGATGGGACGAGAGCAGTCTTTGCCTCAAAACCGTAAGTCCTGAGCCTGTCGAAGGACGTTTATCGATCTAGCTCCGCGCTTGAAGGCTAAGCGCCGTAGGCGCTGCGCGCCGTCTTCGACTCCGACAGGCTCAGGGCTACGGAAATTCAAAACCCGAACGAGCCTTACCGAACCCCCAGATCCTCCAGCATCAGCCCCGCCGTCGCCTTGGCGCTGCCGACCACGCCGGGGATGCCGGCGCCGGGATGGGTGCCGGCGCCCACGAAATAGAGATTGCCGATCACATCGTCGCGGTTGTGCGCGCGGAAGAAGGCGCTTTGCGTCAGGATCGGCTCCAGGCTGAACGCGCTGCCCATATGCGCGGAGAGATCGCGCGCGAAGTCCGGCGGGGCGTAGTGGAATTTGGTGACGATCCGGTCATGGATGTCGGGGATCAGCCGCCGCCCGACCTCGTCCAGCACGCGGCGCTCCAGCTTCGGGCCCGCCTCGTCCCAATCGATCGGCAGCTTGCCCATATGGGCGACCGGTACGAGCGCGTAGAAAGTGGAGCAGCCCTCCGGCGCCATCGACGGATCGGTGACGGTGGGGTGGTGGAGGTAGATCGAGAAATCGCGCGGCAGGACGCCGTGATCGTAAATGTCCTTCAGAAGGCCGTCATAGCGCGGGCCGAACAGGATCATATGGTGCGGAATGCCGGGCCAGCGGCCCTCGATCCCGAAATGCACGACGAAGAGGGAAGGCGAATATTTCTTCTTCGACAGGCGCTTGGCCATCTGCTTGCCGCGCGTCGTCTGGCCCAGCAGGTCCTTGTAGCTGTGCACGATATCGCCGTTGCTGGCGACGACATCGGCGTCCGCATGCCAGCCGCTCTCAGTCGTCACGCCCGTCGCGCGGTCGCCCAGCATGTCGATATGCGCGACGGGGTCACCCAGCCGCATGCGCCCGCCCAGCCGCTCGAAATGCGCGGCCATGCCGGCAACCAGCCGGTTGGTGCCGCCCTTGGCGAACCACACGCCGCCGTCTTTTTCCAGCTTGTGGATGAGGGCGTAGATGGCGCTCGTCGTCATCGGATTGCCGCCGACGAGGAGGGTGTGGAAGCTCAGCGCCTCGCGCAGCTTCTCGTTCTTCACGAATTTCGAGACGATCGAATAGACCGAGCGCCATGCCTGATATTTGGCGAGCGCGGGGGCGGCCTTGATCATGCTGGGGAAGTCCAGGAACGCCTTGTGGCCCAGCTTCAGATAGCCTTCCTCGAACACGCCCTCGCTATATTCCAGGAAGCGGGCATAGCCTTCGACGTCGTCCGGATTGAGCTTGCGGATTTCCTCGTTCAGCTTGGCTTCGTCATTGGTGTAGTCGAAATTGGTGCCGTCCACCCAGTTCAGGCGATAGAAGGGCGTGACGGGCTGGAGTTCGACGTCGCGGCTCATGTCCGCGCCGGTGAGCGACCAGAGTTCGCGCAGGCAATCGGGATCGGTGATTACGGTGGGGCCGGCATCGAACACGAAGCCGTCCTTTTCCCAATAATAGCCGCGGCCGCCGGGCTTGTCGCGCGCCTCGATCAGCGTCGTGGCAACGCCGGCGGACTGCAGGCGGATGGCCAGCGCCAGACCGCCGAAGCCCGCGCCGATGACGATGGCCCTGCGACCGGTGGCGGCGGGGCGGGGCGCATCGCCGAACAGATCGGGCTCGCGGCTGCCCGGGCCGGTGCCGAAGTCGGTGCCATGGTCGGTAACGGTCGCCATTATTTTCCCCAGATCGCGCGCAAGGCGTTGGATATGGGGATGGGGGGCTTACCGGACAATATGCGCAGCTTGTCCGCCGCCGTGGTGCGCCCGGCATAGAAGCGGGCGATGAGATCGGCATTGAGGGTATAGAAACGCTCGAACACCTTGTTCCGCTCGCCCGGCTTGGCACCGATGAACAGCAGTTTGCCGAGCATCCGGTAGAAGGCGGCATCGCGCCAATGGGCGCGCGCCAGCTTGTAGGTGAAGCGGTGCAGCGCATCGCCCGAAAGATCGTCCTGTTCGGCAATCGCCATGGCGGTGCGCACTGCATCGGGCAGCGAATAGCTCGTCATCGGGTGGAACAGCCCGGCGCGGCTGCCGGCCTTGGCGGTGCGCTCTCCGCCCGACTTCCAATAGGCGTCCAGATCGCCGCCATGCACCACGGGAAGCACGCCCGATTCCTCGCGCAAGGTGCGCATCACCTGCCACCCTTGCACATCGGCATAGGCGCCGATGCGCTGCGACAGCGTGCGCCGATCCAGATCGGGCTTGTCGCTATAATAGGTGTCCTCAACGAAGACCTTGGTCGGCGTGAAGGGCAGGCAGTAGACGAAGCGATAGCCGTCCTTTTGCTCCACCGTGGCGTCCATGATGACTGGCTTACTGAGGCCATGCGGCTCCTCCAGCTCCAGCAGCTGGCCGACGAATTTCTGCCATCCGCAATCGAGTGCGGCGGTATCGGCAGGCCCGCGGCAATCGATCACGCCGCCTGCGCGGATGCGGCCATGGCCCTTCAGCGCCACCGCGGTGGGGGTCACGGAGGCGACGGTCACGCCGGTCACGCGCATGCGTTCGGGCAGTTGCTCGCGGATCACCTCGTCCAGCCGCTCGCTCTCGATCGAATAATAGATGCCGTCGAGCTGGCGGCTATGGCCGGGGAAGCGCACCTCGTTCCCGCTCCAGCCATGGGTGACGAGCGGCGCGGTAAGCCAGCGATGTTCGGGCGCGACGTCGCTGGAGAAATAGCTCCACAGATGATTGCCGCCGAAATAATCGCCGCTTTCGATGAGCAGGATTTCCAGTTCCGGCCGCAGCCGCCGCAGCGCGAGCGCGATCAGTCCCCCGGCCAGGCCGCCGCCGACAATAGCGAGATCGCAGGTGCGTTTTTCGAGCATGCGCCGGGCCTAGACGAGCGCGCGGCACTTGGGAATCCTGCCACGGTAAATTCAGTGCCTTATCCACCAGAAATGGGGCAGGGTTTGCCCTTCTACCATTATCGACGCGTTCATCCCGGCCCGCTATAGCACCGAGCGATGACCGCGCTTCTGATCTCCCTGGCCGCCTCGACGCTGGCGATGACGCTGATCGTGGCGGTGCGCTATTGGGCGACGAGCGGGGCGTTCGCCTGGGTGACCAGCCGCGTTCGGCCCGGCCTGTATGACAAGCTGCGCCCCCAGATCGGGCGAGAGATTCGCTGGTCGCTCTATAGCGCGGTGATCTACGGCGTACCCGCCGGGGTGGTGATGTGGGGCTGGCAGGAGCGCGGCTGGACCGCGATCTATGCCGACGTCACGGCCTATCCCTTATGGTATCTGCCGGTCTCGCTGTTCATCTATCTGTTCGCGCACGACACCTGGTTCTACTGGACCCACCGCTGGATGCATCGGCCCAAATGGTTCAAGATCGCCCATGCCGTGCACCATGACAGCCGCCCGCCCACCGCCTGGGCGGCGATGAGCTTTCACCCCATCGAAGCGCTGACGGGCGCGGTCGTGATCCCGGTGCTGGTCTTCCTGGTGCCGATCCATGTGGCGGTGCTGGGCACGGTGCTCGCCATCATGACGCTGATGGGGGTCACCAACCATATGGGGTGGGAGATGTTTCCGCGCTGGTGGACCGAAGGGCCGCTCGGTCGCTGGACCATCACGGCAAGCCATCACCAGCGCCATCATGAGCGCTATAACTGCAATTACGGGCTCTATTTCCGCTTCTGGGACCGCGTTTGCGGCACGGACAAGGGACTGGGCGCCTTCGAGGAGAAACGGATATGATCGCGCGTTTCGCGATGTCCGCCGCGTTGCTGGCCGCTGCCACCGCCGCGGCCCCTGCCCCCACAGGCAAGCTTGATCTGTCCTTTACCAACCTGCGATCCGCCAAGGGCAATCTTCTGGTCTGCATCACCGCGGACCCGCGCTACTTCCCCGATTGCACGGACGATCCGGACAAGCGTTTTCTGACGGTTCCCGCAGCAAGGCCGGTGCTGCAGCTTAGCGGCCTTCCCGCCAAGCGCTTTGCGGTGACCGTCCACCATGATGAAAACGCGAACGACAAGCTGGATACCTTTGTCGGCGTGCCGAAGGAGGGGATCGGATTTTCGCGCAACCCGCGGATCAGCTTTGGCCCGCCGAAGTTCGACAAGGTGGCCCTGCCGATTGCGCCGGGCACCAACCGGGAAGCGGTGAAACTGCAATATTTTCTGTGACGGCGCGCCGGAGGGCGCATCAAGTTCGTTTGACGATTGTAGCAACGGCGCGGTACCCGTTGCCCAAAAGCCCCACTTTTGTGGCAATTCGGTAGCGCTGCTTATCGGTAGCGCAACTTTTGCGCGGATAGACTATTGAGCGCTCCAGAACATAAGCCGGGATCTCGACACATGCGCCTATCCATTATCGCCGCCGGCCTTTCGGCCGCTCTTATCGCCGTGCCTGCTCTCGCACAGCAAGCGCCCGCGAACATCCCGCCGTTGAAGGATACGGTCTATGCCGGGGACTGGGTGACGATCGGCGGTGGCGTCGGTGTTAGCCCCAGCTATGAAGGCTCGGACGATTATGTTTTCTTCCCCGTGCCTGGCGCCGCGGGCAGCGTGGGCGGCGTGAATTTCCAGCCCAAGGGCACCGGTATCGGTGCGGACATCATCAATGATCCCGATGATGCCAAGGTGGGTTTCGTATTCGGCCCCGTCGCGCGCGTCCGGCTGGATCGCACGCGGCAGATCAAGGACGATGTGGTCAAGCGTCTCGGCAAGCTCGATACGGCGGTGGAGCTGGGCGCGCAGGCGGGCATCCAATATTCCGGCATCATCACGCCCTATGACACGCTCTCGGCCACGGTCGACGTCGTTTGGGACGTCGCCGGGGCGCACAAGGGCCGCGTGATCACCCCATCTGTCAGCTTCCTCACCCCCGTCAGCCGCGGCGCTGCCGTCGTGCTTTCGGTAAGCGCGGATCATGTCGACGATAATTTCGCCGAATATTATTATTCGATCAGCCCCTCGGGTTCACTGGCGAGCGGCCTACCGACCTATAATGCCAAGGGCGGCTTCCAGAGCGTGGGGGCCAACCTGCTGGGCACCTATGATCTGGACGGAGACCTGACGAACGGCGGCTTCGCGATCTTCGGTTTGGCCGGCTATTCCCGGATCCTCGGCAACTTCGCCGACAGCCCGATCGTCGCCGACCGTGGCAGCGCCGACCAGTTCATCGGCGGCATCGGCATCGGTTATACGTTCTGAGCTTGAACATTATCGCAGCGCGGATGGCCTGAACACCTCCGCGGGTGCGATCTAAAGTTCGGTTCGCACGCGGTAGCCGAGCGATTAATCGCCTTTGTCAGATTCGTCACCGCCGAGTTCCCGCTGCATCTTTGCTGCCATCTCGTTGCGTTGCCGTCGGCCGGAGACCGCCGCACGCGAGGAATACAGCGCTTTCAGCATGGAAAGGTCGTAGGCCGATAGCTGCTTCTGGGCAGTGCGCTCGGCGGCAAGATCGGCCAGCAAAGTTCGGATCGTCTGACGACCGGTGGTTTCGGTCGCCTCTTCGCGGATATCGGCGAGGGTTCGTATCGTGATGAAATCCGCCAGTTGCCCCAATGTCGCTCCATCGACCGCGGTCGAGTCTATTATGACGAAAGCTACCGCGAAATTCTTGGTGGTTCTCGCCGACAATCGGGGGCTTGCGGCCTGCGGCTTGAAGCTATCTTCGCTCAGAACCAACTGCCAAGCCCAGCTCGGTCCGCTGGTTTGGATAAGGCGATCAAGGTCCGGCTTGCTGTAGGATCGGAACAAACCCGGAAGCTCGCTGCGCAAGTCCTTGATCGTTTCGACCGGTTTTGCGCTGAAAATTGCGACTGCGTTGGCGCGGCACGGCTCTTTTCTGGTATTTAGACCGACGCGGCGGATATTCTTGCGGATCCGGTCGGTAATCACGGCCGCATATTCTTTGGGCAGACCAAGAACGGCCGGACAAATGTGATTTTTGAAACGGGCAAGCTGCCTTTCATCACTGTCCGCCAGCGTTTCCTCTAGAAACGTCCGCAATGACGAGCGCGTTTCACCCTGAACCAGGATGTCGCTTTCCTTCTCCTTATCGAATCCGCTTTGAGCAGCTTCCCCGTCATTCGTCTGCTGCGCCATCCCTCCTGTAGCACAGCCCATCAAAAGCAATGCGGCCATGCCGCGCAGGAGCGTTTGTCGCGATTTCATCGGTGGCCTCCCCGCCATGTTGCGCATCTGCCGGTCAGAAGCTTCGATGACCCGTATATGGTCGACAACAGCCGTCCTGACGAACGTTCGCGTTGGTCAGACTATTGCGTATCCTAATGTTGTTGTCACCCCATGTCTTGAAGGCCTGAAGTTCGGTAGGACAGCACATCATTGCTTTTAGGTTACGCAATGGGTGCTAATTGCTTAAACTTCCGGCGAAGTTTTCAAACAGCAACTTCGCCATCGGGATTAGCGATCTTTCCCAGTAGCAACCCTGCGCGAGTGCTGGCACTTTCCGCTGTTTCAGGCCGTGCGTTTCTAGCTCCAAAGCGCGCCTGTTTACGCAGGAGCGCTTTGCGCAGCCCTAGACTCGACCTCTCGCACGCCCTAATGTCACGCTTCATCCCCGGGGAGCCGCGCTTGGAATAGGCGGTTGAGAGCGGAATAGGCCGCGACCCGTCGAACCTGATCCCGGTAATACGGGCGGAGGGAGGGAGCGGTGTCCGGCCAAGACAGGCCTTTTCCGCCCCGCCTTCCGATCGAAGAAGGAGGCGCATGGCACCGTCGGAACCGCTCAGTGCATGGATCGCGATCCTGATCGGCCTGTTCGTGCTCGCCGCGGGTGCCGGAGAGCTGCGCCAGGCGGGCGGCTGGGAGCGGATGCTCGACGAGATCGAGGGCAGCCGCGCGCTGCAATATATCGCCGCCGCCATGTGCTTCGTCATCGGTTCACTCATCTACCTTGCCAATCCGCTCTCCGGCGACTGGCTGAATTTCCTCCTCGGTATCATTGGCGGCCTGCAGATGGTGGAAGGGCTGGTGCTCCTCGCCATGCCGGACCGTTTCCTGCCCTTCGCCTGGCGCTTCCTGGAAAAGGGCGGCCGCGCGCTGCCCGGCGCCGCCATTGCGATCGGCCTCCTCTTCTTTCTCCTCGGCGCGGTGCGCCTCTAGTTTTCCCTCCGAAAGGTTTCATCCCATGGCAGATATCCCCGCAAAGACAGAGATCGGCGTCACCACCGGCCCGATCCGCGGTTCGAAGAAAATCCACGTCGCCGCCAAGTCCGGCAGCGGCGTGCGTGTCGCGATGCGCGAGATCCAGCTGGAGGGCGGCGAGGCGCCGGTACGTGTGTACGACACCAGCGGCCCCTATACCGATCCCGATGCCGCGATCGACATTCATGGCGGCTTGCCGCAGCTGCGCCGCAGCTGGATCGAGGCGCGGGGCGATGTCGAATCCTATGACGCGCGCGAGGTGAAGCCGGAGGATAACGGCCAGCTCGGCCCCGATCGCTCCGGCGGCGTGCCGCGTTTCCCCAAGGTGGTGAAGCGCCCCTTGCGCGCCAAGGCGGGGCAGAATGTCAGCCAGATGCACTATGCGCGCCGCGGCATCATCACTCCGGAAATGGAATATGTCGCCGAGCGCGAGAATCTGGGGCGTGAGCGCCTGAAGGAGTATAAGCGCGACGGCGAGAGCTTCGGCGCCTCCATCCCCGATTATGTGACGCCCGAATTCGTGCGCGATGAGGTGGCGCGAGGCCGCGCGATCATCCCGTCCAACATCAACCACCCGGAAAGCGAGCCGATGGCGATCGGCCGCAATTTCCTGGTGAAGATCAACGCCAATATCGGCAATTCCGCCGTGGCCAGCGACGTGGCGAACGAAGTCGACAAGATGGTCTGGTCGATCCGCTGGGGAGCGGACACGGTGATGGACCTTTCCACGGGCCGCAACATCCATGACACGCGCGAATGGATCATCCGCAACAGCCCCGTGCCGATCGGCACCGTGCCGATCTACCAGGCGCTGGAAAAGGTCGGCGGCGTGGCCGAGGATCTCAACTGGGAAGTGTTCCGCGACACGCTGATCGAGCAGGCGGAGCAGGGCGTCGATTATTTCACCATCCATGCCGGCGTGCGCCTGCCTTATGTGCCGATGGCCGCCAAGCGCGTCACCGGCATCGTATCGCGTGGCGGATCGATCATGGCGAAATGGTGCCTCGCCCATCATCAGGAGAGCTTCCTGTATGAGCGGTTCGACGAGATCACCGAGATCATGAAGGCCTATGACATCGCCTATTCGCTGGGCGACGGCCTGCGCCCCGGCTCCATCGCCGACGCAAACGACGAGGCGCAGTTCGCCGAGCTCTACACGCTGGGCGAACTCACCAAGCGCGCCTGGGAGCAGGATGTGCAGGTGATGATCGAGGGGCCGGGCCATGTGCCCATGCACAAGATCAAGGAAAATATGGAAAAGCAGCTGGAGGCGTGCGGCGAGGCGCCGTTCTACACGCTCGGGCCGCTCACCACCGATATCGCGCCGGGATATGACCATATCACCAGCGGCATCGGCGCCGCGCAGATCGGCTGGTATGGCACGGCGATGCTCTGCTACGTCACGCCCAAGGAGCATCTCGGCCTGCCGGACCGAGACGATGTGAAGGTGGGCGTCGTCACCTACAAGCTGGCGGCCCACGCCGCCGATCTTGCCAAGGGCCACCCCGCCGCGCAGGTGCGCGACGACGCGCTGTCGAAGGCGCGGTTCGAGTTCCGCTGGCGCGACCAGTTCAACCTCTCGCTGGACCCGGACACCGCCGAGCAGTTCCACGATCAGACGCTGCCCGCCGAAGGCGCCAAGACGGCGCATTTCTGCTCCATGTGCGGGCCGAAATTCTGCTCGATGAAGATCAGCCAGGAAGTGCGCGAATTCGCCGCCCGCCAGAATAGCGACAGCTATCTGGCGAGCGAGGATCTGAAGGGCGAAAACAGCCCCGAAGAGCGCGAGGAAAACCGCGAAGGCATGGAGCGCATGAGCGCCAAGTTCCGCGAAAAGGGCGATCGCTTGTATCTGCCCGAAGACGAGGTGGAAGCGGCGGAGGATTGATCGCGCGCGATGGTCTCACGCGAAGACGCAAAGGCGCGAAGAGTGGGGGCTATTTCAAGATACCCCCTCCATTTCACGTCACCCCGGACTTGATCCGGGGTCCAGCTTCCTTCCCTGAGGGAAAACAGCTGGGCCCCGGCCCGGGGTCCGGGGTGACGATGATGGAAAAACAAAGGGGGCGGTGCCAACCGGCGCCGCCCCCTTTCTACGTCTTCACATCCGTGCGCGCGGGCCCGAAACTCTTACCCCGCCGGTTCGGATCGTTCCGCGGTGCCGTGGCGGTGGAGCAGGGTGTCGAGGATCGCGGGGCGTTTGCCGGTTTCCCAGGCGCGTTCGTGGAAGAAGAATACCACCGCGTTCACCAGCGGCTCGACCAGCGCGATCCCGCCGGCCAGCGCGAAGGAGCCGGTAAAGGCATAGGCCACGCTGAACCCCACGATCAGGTGGAGCGCGAGGAAGCTGAACGTCTTGGAGAGATTGCGCTGCATGGCCGCCGTCATAGCTCCGCGTGAGCATCGGCGGAAACGATCAAACATGCTTTTACTGATTGACCGGGGCGATCAACAGCCCCGATCAAGCACGTCGCGTCAGGCGCAGCCATCGTCCTTCATCGGATCATGGCCCCAATTTTTGAGGCTGTACGCCCAGTCCGATCCCTCCGGATCGTCCGGCACCTGCGCGCAGTGGCGGTTGATATAGCCCACCACCTTGTCCATCCATTCCCACTGATCGTCCGTCAGATCGTCCTTGTTGGTGCGCTTGATATCGACGATCTTGCGGCCGGACTTGTGCCCGGTCGATTCCCCGCCATCGCTATCGCCGACCGACTTCGACTCGTCCGTATCGAGCCAGTCCTCCAGCTCCTTCGGCGCCATGTTCACCTTGTCGTTGAAGGTCTTGAATAGCTCGTCGCGGTCCTGATCGTCGGCCATGGGGTCTCCTTTGTAGTAGAAGATAAAGGCATGGGAGTTTGGGCGGTTCCGGTGGAGAAACCTGTAACTTAGCCAGTCCGAAAATCATCGTTGTCAGAATTTTTCGCTCGGCTCGTTAGATCGCAACGAGAGTTTGGTAAACGCAATTACGCCTCTCGGAGCATCCAAAAAAGTTTTGCTCAATTATGCAAGGCACATTTGCTTTGTCGTAGCCATTGTGCTTTTCATGAGCAAAGTCCGGGGGAGGAAAGACTTATGGAAACTATCCGAGCTAGCGAAAAGGCAATCAAGGACGTCTTTTGCGATGATTATGTTTTTGAAATTCCACCTTATCAGAGGCCTTATAGCTGGGGAAAGGAACAAGTCGACGAGCTCGTCGATGATTTGCTGTGGGCCGCTGGTGACAGCAAGCCAACCGGTAGGGCACCCTATTTTTTGGGAAGCATAGTTCTTATCAAAGATCCTAACTATACTGAAGCTCATGTTGTCGATGGCCAGCAGCGACTAACGACCCTAACCATATTGATAAGTGTTTTGAAAGAGATCGCACCTAAAGACTCGAAAGCTGATGTGGATATTTTTCTTAAGCAAAGAGGTAATGAAAACCTAGGTACTAAAGACATCCCACGTCTAACAGTGCGCCCTCGCGATGCCGAATTTTTCGGAGTGTATCCCCTTGCCATACGTAAAACGGTCTGCTATATAATGGGGTATGACGAAGCCTCTCACCACCGCCGCCTTCTTTCGCATGTTCCCCGATGATGAAACGTGCCTCCAGCATCTGTTCGATGTTCGCTTTGGTGACGGCTTCGAGTGCCCCAAGTGCGAGCGCGCTTCGAAGTGGTTCCGTATCAAAGCCGAGCGCGCCTATTCCTGCCAGTGGTGCGGGCACCACCTGCACCCCACGGTAGGCACCCCGTTCGAAAAGACGCGCACCCCGCTGCAGCTTTGGTTCTATGCGATCCACCTGTTCACCACCACGCGCCACGGCGTTTCGGGCAAGGAATTGGAGCGCCAGCTAGGCGTCACCTACAAGACGGCTTGGCGCATGGCGAAGCTGATCCGCGAGCACATGGCGGACGTAGATGGTGAAGCTCCGATCGGCGGTCCCGGCACCAATGTCGAAATCGACGAAACCCTCATGGGCGGCGTGAAGAAAGGCACTCACAACCGTGGCAGCGTCGCTAAGACGGTTCTGGTGGGCGCGCTGGAGCGCGGCGGCGACCTTATCACCGCCGTGGTGCCTAACCAGCGCCGTGCAACGCTGGAGCCCTTCGTAACGACGAATGTGCGGATCGGTGGCAACGTGCATACCGACGAGCTGCGCAGCTATGCGAACCTCGGCACGGTCGGCTATCGCCATGCCCGCGTGAACCACGGTGCGCAGGAATATGCCTATTACGATTATCGCCTTGGCGACACGGTATCGGTGAATGCTATCGAGAATTTCTGGCGGCATCTGAAATGCTCGATCAACGGGACGCATACCAGCGTCAGCCCGAAATACGTTGGCCTCTACGCCAAGGAGTTCGAGTATCGCTTTAATCGTCGCAATCGTCCGGAGACGATGCTTCCGGAGCTTCTTTCGACCTTCCGGCCATTGAACGGATAGTCTGCTCTAGGGCGTCCGGATCGCCAGTTTCGCCTTCATGATCAGCGATAAATTGAGCGAGGTTTCCGGTCGCCAAGGCTTGCTTTAGGGTAGTCATCATGCGATTCTATCACAATGTCGCCAGTCCGCGAAACCGATATGAATGAGCCCCGACCGCCAAAAATGACTTCTGGCGATGCGCTCATTTTGGGCTGCGCCGTAGTGGGGATTCTCATGGGTCTAAGTCTTCTTAGCTACCAAGCGGCGGTCGGAGTGGGGGTCCTAGCCCTGCTGTTTGTCGTGTGGAAGCTACTCACCACCAAGCCCTAGACTTCCTTGGTGGCGAGCCACTCGCGGTTCTACGACGCGCAGAACTCTACGCTTTTTGATTTTCCAAATGCCTTCAGTTTTCACCCGATCAATCGCTATTGTCATGACCATGGTCTGTCCTACGGCTAATGGTATCCCAGTGCTTTCATGGTTTAGTGCATAAATGAAGCCATCATCTTCTATGTCAGCACTCCATTTTTCGTCACCCTCTCTAAACCGCCAAAGGGGTTTTGTGTCGCCCGGCTCTAGGTTAGCCCTAACGATAGTGGCGTGAACGTTTGACCGGATTTCCACATCCTTTAGCGGCGGCGGTTCGTGCGCTTTCGGAAGCTCGGAGTAAGCCGGAAATTCGGCCCGATCTATCCGACAGATTGGGCCGCTGATTTTCGGGCGCAAGCCCACGCCCAATCCGCGTATGGTCTCGTCTTTCTCAGCTTCACCTATCACGTTTCGCCGCCGGTTTTCGGCATCGGTCGTGTGAAGTGCTTTGACTACCCGCTCCGCAATATCCTTCTTGTCATCGTCGGTTAGTTCTACCTTGTGTTCGTGGCCGAGCATTTCCCAAAACTTATCTCCAGCGTCTGACTGCAGATGCAAAGCGGGACCGGCTGCGAAAAAGGCTAAAACACCGTAGGCGATCGCGGCCAGCGCTTTTCGATCACCCTCCTTCGCAGCTTTTAGAAAATTGCTGAGCCAAAGGCTGCCGTCTTGGGTTTGAACCAGCTCAACCTGGACCTCGACACCTGGCGCAATGACCGAGGCTAAGTCCCTTATGAGCTCAACCCATTCAACCGCGGTTTTTGCGACAACCTCTAAGTCCGCATATTCGTTCTTAGGTATGTCAAAATACAAACTTATTGGCGCAGTGCTCATGGCTTCCCCCGGTTGGAAAGAAGCTATGCCGCGCCGGTCAGGGAGTCAAAGGCCTACGCGGCCCTACGTATGCTAAGGGGATACACCCCAATTTTTCCGAAAGGTTATTCAGGGCGGAGCAGAGCCGGATGCTCATGACGATGATGATACCGATGCGCGGAAGCGGATGGTGAGTAACCGCAACATCTTGCGTCAAACGTTGTCAAGTTTAGATAATAACGTTAGAGCGGGGCTGCTTCCATTTATAGCTCAGCGTTGTTATTTGGTTGTTGTAGAGGCTTCAGATCAAGCATCTGCTTACCGTATATTTTCGGTAATGAACGACCGCGGGTTGGACCTGTCAGCTACAGACATCCTTAAGGCGGATGTAGTTGGTGCGATAGAATCCGAAGAAGAACAAGCGCGATACAATGACGTATGGGAGTCCTTGGAAGATGGATTGGGTCGCGAGGCATTCGGCGATCTTTTTGCGCATTTGCGAATGATACATCGCAGGCAAAAAATGCGTGGTACTCTCGAAAAGGAATTTAAAAACTACGTTCAACCCGTTGAACGCCCAATTGAATTTATCGGACAAGAGCTGAAATCTAGCGCAGAGGCGTTTAAAAAAATCCTGGAGCCCGATTCTTCCAAAAATAGCAAAAGATATCGCCTCCTTAAGGGGTTGCATCAAATTGACAATCAAGATTGGCAGCCCGCCCTTATCAAGTTTATGGTTGATAGGTTTGGTCAAGAAGACGAAATAGACAAGTTTTTAGAGCGTCTTGATAGGCTTGCCTATTTCCTTTTTATAACGAGAGCAAACATCAATCAGCGATTGCAGCGGTATGGGTTGCTGATTGAAGAAATCGCCGAGGAGGCTTCAGTAGAAGACATAACCGCTTTAAATTTGTCGGAATTTGAAGTGGAGTCCTTATTCGATTGGCTCGACGATGACATATACCTAAATCAACGCACTAGACGAGCTATATTGCTTAGACTTGATGAGATGCTTTCGGACGGAACGGCTCATTACGACCATCGAATTTTGACAATCGAACATGTATTACCACAAAACCCAGGCGCAAACAGCGACTGGATAAGAAAGTTTCCTAGTAAATCGTACCGAGATCATTGGGTTCACACGCTCGCAAATCTTGTTTTGCTTTCAAAGTACAAAAACCCAGCTGCAAGCAATTATGACTTCGAAAAGAAAAAAGGAGCGTATTTTTCAAACGATGGCGATTCCGCTTTTGTCCTTACCAACCAGGTTCGAGAACTTGATGATTGGACACCTGAGATCCTAGAGGAAAGGCGCGAGCGGTTGCTAAGAAAAATCTCGGAAAAGTGGAGTTTAGACTTCCCGGACGAGTGGTATTAAAGACTGCCGACTTGAACTTCCCACGGCCCCATCCTGACCGGCCGCCCCCCGCATCGCGTACACCGGAAGCGATCATGGGCGCGTTCCAGGGTGGGGGACCAGCCTTTTTTGCGGAAAATCTGCCAGACGGCTCGGCTGCTGAGGACGTTGCGGTGACCGCAGGCGCAGGTCAGCTCGATATCGAAGCGGTGCCGGACGAAATCGGACATGGTTCTGATGCGCTTGCCACCCATGCGGCTCGTCATGAACGAAGCGGGAACATGTAGGAAAGCGGTTTTGTCGGCTTCGGCGGTTGATGCGTTGGGGCGAGCGTGGCGCGTTTTTTGTCTCACGCAAAGACGCCAAGATGCGAAGAATCTGAACCTTCTTCGTCACCCCGGAGTTGATCCGGGGTCCAGCTAATTACGCCAGCCCAAGGGTAGCTGGGCCCCGGCTCTGGGGCCGGGGCGACGGAAGTGCAGGACAGCCCAGTTAAAGCCGGGGCAACAACATCGATAAGCCCGATCAACGCGCAAGGCCGCCCCGAAACCCAACGTCTTCGCGCCTTCGCGTCTTTGCGTGAGTCCTTCTCAAACCCTTCCTTCACAACCCAAGGACCATGTAGGGAAAGTCCAACAGCGCCAATAACTTACCCCTGTCCTACAGGCGTCCAAATCAGTTATGACTGGTCATGACGCACCAATCCAACAGCTCCGCCTTTCCGCCGCGTGATCGCGCGGAAACCCATTCGCTCACCGACGGGCTCGATCCCGTGCCGGTTCGCCCGCGCCATGACGGGTGGACGCGGGCGCGGCAGATGGGGTTCATCGATGCGCTGGCCGCGTGCGGCTGCGTGGCGGAGGCGGCGGGGCGCGTGGGGATCAGCGCGCGATCGGCCTATCGCCTGCGCGCCCGGCCCGAGGCGGCGAGCTTTCGCGCGGCCTGGGACGCGGCGCTCGATCATGCGGTGGAGCGCATTGCCGATGCCGCCTTCGGCCGCGCGATGAACGGCGTGGAGCGGCCGATCTTCTTTCAGGGGCAGCAGGTGGGCAGCTGGCGCCAATATGACGAGCGGCTGGCGATGTTCATTCTGACGCGGCGCGCGCCCGAACGCTTCGGCTGCTGGATCGACCGGCGCGAGGTGCGGCGCGAGCGCGGCGATACCGGCGCGGCGCTGGCCGAGGCGCTGGCGCGGGTAAGCGAGGATGCGGAGGCCATAGCAGCGGCGGATGCGCGCGCGGCGGACGCGGTGCCGCAGCCGGTGGAGCCGCACGATCCGCTGCCCGGCCCGGCCTACTACACCGAGCGGCAGGCCGATGCCCGCGCCGAGGAGCACGAGCATATTCCGACGGCGGAAGAGACCGACGCGCTGATCATGGAAAAGCTGGATGCGTTGAAGCGGGGCCAGACACTGGCGGCGGCGCGCATTGCCGAGGGGCGCACCGGTCCGGAATGGGGGGATGCGTATGCGGACCTTCGCGACTTTCCGGACGACGAGGATTGGGGGGAGGAGGACGATTTCGCCGACGATCCGCCCGAATAAATGCGCGCGCGGCGGCGAAAGGCGCGCCGCGCGGCTCCTCCGGCACTATCGAATCGATCGACGGACCCGATTTCAGGGGCCGGCGGGGAAGCCGCGTGCGGTGGTTGTAGTTGAGGCCGCGCGTGGTCAGGCGGCGTCGGATTCCGGTTCGTCCGCGCTGGACCAGTCGGCAAGCGGGTACAGCTCCTCATTCTCATGCGCGATCCGCGCGGCGAGGGTGGCGAAGATCGCGGCGCTCTCTTCTGCAAAGGCGTGCGGCTGCGCGGCAATGGCACCTGGAACGATCCAGCGGGCCGAGAAGGCGTGGAAGGTGGGGGCGAGGCCGCCCATTTCGTCGAAGAACGCCTTGGCGGTGCCCGCCGTCGTAGGGTCCGGCGAGGCCATGAGGCGGGGGTAGAGCAGCCGATCTTCCTGCGCGAAATGCTGAAATGCTGGCGCAAGACGGCATCGAGCTGCGCGAAATCGGCCTCGATGGCCTGCGCGGCGGCGGCATCTTCGGTCTCCAGCAGATGCTGGGTGGCGCTCATGATCTTCGTGGCCAACGCGACCGCTTCGTCATGTTGGCGGCGGAACCTGTGGGTAAGCGGCATGGCTGCACTCCTGACGATAGATCGTCGGAGATAGCGCAGAGAAATTAACCGATTGTTTGTACGGGAAAATACGCAGTCAGCGCCGGGCGATGCGCACCAGCTCCCGGTCCAGCGCCTGGAGGAAGTTCGATCTGTCCGCCTTGGTGAAGGGGGGCGGGCCGCCGCCGATACCATCCGCCCCCGCGCGCAGATCCGCCATGATCGCCCGCGTCGCAATCGCCGGGCCGATCGACGCGGCGGTGAAGGGCTTTCCGGTGGGGGCAAGCACGGCCGCGCCCGCCTTCAGCGCCCGGTCCGCCAGCAGAATGTCGGATGTGACGACGATGCTGTGCGGGCCGGCCGCCTCGGCGATCCAGTCGTCCGCGGCATCGAAGGCGTTGGACACCGTGACGCGCTCGATCAGCGGGTGGTCGGGAACGCGCAGGAAGCTGTTGGAGACGATTTTGACGGGCACCTCATGGCGCCAGGCGACGCGGTAGATCTCGTCCTTCACCGGGCAGGCATCGGCATCGACCAGGATGGTGACGCTCATGCCGCCCGGCCCTTGCGGAAGGGCCAGTCGATTACTCCGCTCACCCAGAGGGCGAGCCAGACCAGCACCGGCTGCAGCAGCATGCGCGGCCCATGATAGGCCCAGCCGAGTTTCGGATCGGGCGAGGACATGTCGAGGATCATATGGTTGATATTGGCCGGAAACACGCAGACCGCATAGAGCGCCAGCCCAATGCCCGCGGCCCGGCGCAGCGGGCGGGAGAAGGGCTGCAGAAGCCCCACCGCGCCCAAAAGCTCGGCCACGCCGGTCAGCGCGATCACCAGCTCCGGTGCGGGCACCCAGCCCGGTGTGATGCCAACGAACGGCGCGGGCGAGGCCAGATGCAGCACGCCCGCCGCCAGATAGGCGAGCGCCAGCAGCCAACGCCAGACGGCGCGCGCGCGGCTTTCGGCCTGTGCAGGAGGCGTGCGGCTCATAAGGGAAGGGAGATCATGATCGTCATGGGCGGTGTCATGCGGCCGTCGGTTTCGCTCGACAAGGGCGAAGATGCGATCTTAAGCAACCGCGATGACGCAATCCTCGCCTCAGCCGATGGTCCGGATCCGATGGCTCCTGATCGGCATCGCGCTGCTGATCGCCGGGTTCGCGATCCTGGCGGCGGTCGGCAGCTGGATCGATGGCGGAGCGCAGTTCGCGTTCGACCGGGCGGTGCTGCTGATGATGCGCGAGCCGGGGATGCCGGGCGTGCCGGAGGGGCCGGCGTTTTTGAAGCAGGCGATGCTCGATATTACTGCGCTGGGCGGGGGCACGGTGTTGACACTGGTGGTGGTGCTCAGCGCTGGATTCCTGTTGATTCAGCGTCATGTGCTGACGGCGCTTCTGGTGGTGGCGGGCGGCGCGGGCGGGCCGCTGGCGGTCGCCATCCTGAAGCCAGTGTTTGGGCGGCAGCGGCCGGAAGTGATCGATCATCTGATCGACATCGGCTCGGCCAGCTTTCCCAGCGGCCATTCTGCCAACAGCGCCGCGGTCTATCTCACCTTGGCGCTCGTGCTGGTGCAGATCGTGCGGGCGCGGCGCGAGCAGGTGTTCATCCTGGGCGCGGCCATTTTGCTGGTGCTGGCCATCGGGTCGAGCCGCATCTATCTGGGCGTGCATTGGCCCAGCGACGTGCTGGCAGGTTGGACCTTCGGTGCACTCTGGGCGCTGGGCTGGTGGGCGATCGGCCACTGGCTGCGCGATCGTTTCGCTTCCTCACGCACAATCGCGGTAACGCCCGATCGGTCCGCCTGAACGGTCGGCAGACCGCCAGCGCCCTTGATTTTCGGGCCAAAGCTGGCAACGCTCCCCCTCACCTCCGCCCGGCGGAGGGGGATAGCCCGCCATCCGGCGCGGTGCCCCGCAAACAGTTGAAAGAAGGAAAGCGCAGCATGGCTGACAGTAAACCCGGAAAATCCAATGCGCTCCAGCGCGAGGTGACGGTAACGCCCGAGCTTGCGGCTATCACCGGAGCAGGCCCGCTGACGCGCGCCTCGGTCACCAGCCGCGTGTGGGAATATATCAAAAAGCATGATCTGCAGGCGAAAGACGACAAGCGCCAGATCGAGCCTGATGCAATGCTCGGCAAGGTGATCGGCAATGAGCGGATTTCGATGTTCAAGATGACCTCGGCCATCTCCAAGCACATCAAGTAAGAACTTTCGGGCGGCGGGCTGCAATGCCTGCCGTCTTCAAAGACCGAGCAGGGTGAGCGTTCGCTCGTCCCGTTCGCCATCGTAGAACGCATCGAGTGCCGTAGCGAAGCGGCGGGTGGCGTCGCCTTTGGCAGCACGTTCGAATAGCGTCATCGAGCTGCGGAATTTCAGCGCGTCGATGCCGCCCAGAATCGCCTCGGCGCTGAGATTGCCGGCATGGGCCAACATCGCCTCGGTCGCCGCTTCGAGCCGCGGACCCAGCACTGGGTGGTCCAGATAGGCCGCGGCCTCCGCGATACCGGACAGGGCGAATGCCTTTGCGGTTTCGCTGCTGCCGAGACCGGCGATCTGGGGGAACAGGAACCACATCCAGTGGCTCCGTTTCGACCCGGCCTGAAGCTCGGCGAGGGCCTGTTCGAAGATGCCGCGTTGCGCTGCAACGAAACGGCTGAGATTGTAGCGATCGTCCAAAAGCCTTTCCTACAGTGCCCTTGCCAGCCTAATGGTCTGCTGTGAGCAACGATCCCGACAGCACCGTCTACCCAGCCTCCTGCCTGTGCGGGGGCGTGCGCTATGACGTCTCCGGCCCGCTCGATGAGGCTGCACTGTGCCACTGTTCGATGTGCCGCCGCGCAACCGGCAGCGCGTTCAATGTCGCCGTTCCGGTGGCGGAGGCACAGCTGCGCTGGATTGCGCGCGGGACTTTGCGCGAGTTCGAAAGCTCACCGGGAAAGATGCGCGCTTTCTGCAGCGGCTGCGGCGCGGCGGTCTACAGCCGCCGGACCGCGAAACCGGGGCAGCTGCGCCTGCGGATCGGTCTGATCGAAGGTCTCAGCGACCTATCCGATGTCTATCATATCTATTGGGCGGACCGGCTTAGCTGGATGGACCGGTTCGGCGATCTGCCCAAAAATGCGGGTGAGGAGCCGGGGCGCTCCTGAGCGCCCCGGTTGTCTTAGCCTACTGCGTCGCCCCAGGCTTCAGGCGGCATGGCGACGCGGTCGCTTGTCTGGAACGGCGCGCTGTAGCCCTGTGTTTGGCCGATGTCCGGAACGTTTAGCGTGATCGCGTCCGTTCCCAGCTCGATCTTCAGCGGTTGCTCGGCGCCCGGCACGCTGAAATTCTGGCGGGTGTCGCTGCCACCGGCGGCTGCGGTGGTGGTCGTGCCGTCGATAGGCCCGGCGCTGCCGTCCTCATTGCGCTGGCCCAGCTTTGCAGTCAGCCCAGAATCGCCATCGGACAGGGTGATCGTGCGCGATCGATCCCACACTTCTTCCTCACGGCTCACCTGGAGCGGGCCGACATTGACGTGCACGGCCATTTTGACCTCCCCGCCCGGTTCGCAGGGCGCGATGGCAAGGATAAGCTCCTTGCCCTGCATCTGTTCGTTGCCGCCGGCCGCTTCTGTGCCCCGGAAAGCCCGTCCGCATTTATCGCGCAGCCCCGCCATGAAGGCAGACGCCGGCGTTGCTGCAGCGGTCTCTTCCGAAGGATTTCCTTCGGAGCAGGCTGCCAATGGCAACAAAGCGGCAGTTGCGATCATCAATATCGAATAGCGCATGTTTTTTATTCCCCTCCTGTTCGGTGCAAGAGCATGGCAGAACGCGCACCGCTTCCCAAGCGCTGCTTTCGTTGCTACATTACACCCAGCTATCGTCGCCTATCGACGGAACTTGGTGTCTTGGCCAGCCGCTGCGGTGGCGGCCTTTCTCTGCTTTCCCTCCAGAATCGACTTCCGGCGAACCACGCGTCGCGGCGTTCGCGGCGCGCGTCACACTTTGTTTCTGTGAGAAAGGAAACGCTTATGCCTATCGGCACCGTAAAATTCTTCAACGAAGACAAGGGCTATGGCTTCATCGCCCCCGAAGATGGCGGCGAAGACAGCTTCGTCCACATCACCGCCGTGCAGGCCGCCGGCATGCACACCCTGCAGAAGGAACAGCGTCTCAGCTATGAAATCGAGCAGGGCCGCAATGGCAAGAAGTCTGCCGTGAACCTTCAGGAGGCCTGATCGCAAGATCTACCCTGAAATCTTGAACCTCGGCCCGATCGGAAAGCAGACTATGCAAAAAGAAGCGAAATTCTTCCTCGAACGGGCCGAGGCTGACGCGGCCATTGCCGCACAGACCGCCTTGGACAATGTCCGCTCGCGCGCCTTGCGTAGCGAAAAGGCCTGGCGGCAGATGGCTGCGCGCGCTGAACGCACTGCTACCGAGCGTAAACAGCGCGAGGCGGAAGCAGAAGAGCGGCGGAATATCGCGCCATCGTAGATGCTGACACGTCGCCCATTGGCTGCTCCGGTTTCACTGCGGCAGGCCTGATGCAACGGCTTGGCTTGCTACGATGAAATGACAGGAATGTTACAACAGCGTTGCAGCCTTCTCGCATTTATGTCACTTTAGTGTCATAAATGTTTCGGGAGACTCGCAATGCTGCTTTCCTTTCTGCTTGCCGCGGCAACCGCACCGCAGGCCACAGCGTCGGTCGAGGCGCCGCAAGAAATCAATTATGATCAAGGTCAGCTGGGGTTCGCAGCCATGCAAACCGGCCGAAACGAAGAAGCCATCCGGCAACTGGAAAGCTCTTCGGCCGAGCTTCCGAATGATCCTGCGCGGCTCATCAACCTGGGCAATGCTTATGCCCGAATGGGCCGGATGGAAGAGGCACGCGCCACATTGCGCCGCGCCGTGGAGTTGCAGGAGCATTTCGATCTGGTGCTTGCGGACGGACGTGTCGTCGATAGCCGCCGCGCGGCCATCTATGCGTTGGACCGCCTGAACGGTCGGCAGACCATGCAGGTCGCCGGTAACTGACGGAAGTCATGGGGGAGGCCGATACGCCAGCCTCCCCGCTTTGATCGGACTTCAAATCCGGTCGGGATAGACCGGTTCGATATCGACAGGGATGTCGCGCATGCTGGCAATCACCCGCTCGGCATGGTCATCCAGTTTTGCCCATTTGGCGAAGAAGGCCTTGGTGCCGTCATAATCGCCGCGCGCCTGCAACATCAGCTCATCATGCAGAAGATCGCGCAGGCCGCTTTCCATCTTTGCATCGTCGATGACGTAGCGGTCGGCCGCAGCATCCCATCGAAACGCGCCTTTATTCAGAAGATACCCATATTGCAGCGCGGCGCCCTTGCCGTGGGCCTCCTGCGTTCCGAACCGCATCGAGCGGAAGATGCCGGTGAGATAGCTGGCGAATAGCTGCGGTTTCTCCGCGATCGGCAGTTCACCCTTTTGCATCATCAACAGGATGTTCCAGATTCCCATCACATCGGCCTTGGACTCCTCCAGTGCGGAATATTGATCGCGTAACTGTTCGCTGACGGTGGTTTGCTGACCGTTCAGCGTGATCGTGCCCGGCCCCAGGCTGTGCGACAATTCGTGAAACAGCGTATGCAGCTGCATATATTTCTTGGCGACGAGCGCTGCCTGATCCGGCTCCAGCACCAGAGGTGCCATGGGCTTCAGGATGCGATCATATTTCGCGCCAAGGACGTTCGACAGGATCACCTTCTTTGCGCCCTTCGCCTCGCGAACCCGCTCGTCATTGGGTAGGTTGAACGCGATGGTCTGCACGCCCGGAACATTATCGCCGCCGCCATGCACCTGTTCGGCCACCGCAATGGGGCTCTCGAACCCACGCTGGAAATTCTTGTCGCTGTCCGGGATCGGCAGAATGGCTTCCATGTCGCGCAGATAATGTTTGTATTTATCCAGCGCGGCGGATTCTTCCGGGTTTTTCAACGTGACGAAGCTCTCGAACGCGGTCTTCGTACCGTATAATCCATCGGTGTAGACTTCGTACGGCCCAATCGCGACCTCGATCGGCGTGCCTGTCAGGTCCATCCAGGCCAGCTCGCTCTCATAATAGTCGTCGTCGAGAAAGGCCTTGGCGCGCAGCGAGAGGAACTTCTTCAGTCTGGGATTGCTGGTGCGCGCGGCTGCCTGCTGCAACAGGCGCGCGGCCGGTTGCAGCCACTGCGCATATTCAACCGAATAGGGGACGGCCTTCAACGCATCGCCATCACGCCGCACCACCGTATAAGGGCTGGTGAGGGCAGCCTTCTGATCGGGATGCGCCGCGATATAGGCGTCGAACTCGGCGCGCGTCATATCCGAGGGATAGAAGCCCGCGCCCTCCGGCATGGCCGCACCGCCGAAGAAGGGATGCAATTCCTCGATCGAGTCCCAGGGGCCGAAATTGCGGTCGAACATTTTCAGCAGCAGATCACGATCCGGCCTATCGCTTGCGGCGATGGCGGCCCGAATGTCCGGATTGGCGGGACTGCGCTGGCGAAGGTATATTTCGCTCATCAGATCCGATGCCTGGATCAACAGGTTCACGACATCGCGCTGCTCCTGATTCAGAAAGGCCGTGTCCGGGGCCATGTCGATCCGCGCGAGCTTGGCATATTGGCCGGCAAGATCGTAACCACTTCCGGCAGGGGCCTGCGCTAAAGATTCAGACGCCAAAGACTCTGGAGCCGGCGTGGTCTGCACGCAGGCGGTGGTTGCAAGCAGCAGGGAAAGAAAGGCGAGGCGCATCGGGCGACATCCTCCGAAAATTGGGAACCTTCCAGTCACGTAACGCCGACGGCTTGCCCTGTCACCTTTCACCACCCCCGCGGTGGAGCGCTGATATTGCGCAGGCTCCCGACGATCCTGCTCAATCATTCTTATCGACAGCGCCCTAAATGAAAATGATCCCTTGCGTCATTCGATCGATCGAACTAATTCGCGCGCATGATCACAAACCGTCTGCTAGATGTCGCCATAAGCGTCTTCGGCCACCATGGTCTGCAAGGCGCAAGTACGCGGCAAATTGCCCGTGAGGCGGACAGCGCTATGTCGGCTATCACCTATCATTATGGCGGCAAGGAAGGTTTATATCTCGCTGCCGCGGATCGCATTGCCGAGCAACTGCGTGAGGGAATGGAGCGTCATCTCAGTGCCGCCGCAGCGGTTGAGGATGACGATCGGGACGGTGCGCGCGACGCCTTGCAGGATATATTCCGCTCGCTTTCCCAGAAGATGACGGCTGAGGATACGGCCGACCATACGCGTTTCATCCTGCGCGAACAGATGAACCCCACGGCAGCCTTCGATCATATCTACGATGGTTTCATGCAGGGCATGTTCGCCTGCATGATGCGGCTCGTCTGCATTGCCACTGGTGTCGATGAGCGCGTGGCGGCGATCGTCGTTTCCGCTCTTTCGGGTCAGGCTATGAGCCCCCGATCTTCGCGCGCACTGCTGCTGCGCAAGCTGCGCCTGGGAAGTTATGACGAAGCGACACGCCTGGAAATCCAGCATGTGCTCGCCGACCAAGTGGACGCCATGCTGAACAACCTTGCAAACAAGGCTCGGCCTCTCCCGAAGGAAATGCAATGAACGACGGCGAAGACTCGCGCTCGGAAGACGCGGATGATGCGAAGCCGGCCCATGAAGCGGGCGAACAGGATGGCGCCACAGGGACGGAAGGTGCCGGTACCGAAGAAGCCACCGGAAAGCAGAAAAAGTCTCTTTTCAAAAAGCCAGTTTTCTGGATCATTCTGGTAATCGTCGTCGCCGCAATCGCGATCGGCGGTACGCTCTATTATCTTCATGCGCGCCAGTATGAATCCACCGATGACGCCTTCGTCGATGCGCATATCGTGCGGTTGGCCGCGCAGGAAGCTGGCACCCTTACCAAGGTGGCCAATCTCGATAACCAGCATGTGAAGGCGGGAACGCTGCTGGCGGTGATCGAACCATCCGGACAGGTCGACAAGCTGGACGAGGCGGAAGCCAATATCCAGCAGGCGCGCGAGCAATATCGCCAACAACTTGCCCAGATTTCCTCCGCTCAGGCGCAGCGGCAACAGGCCGCTTCCGAAGCGCGCGTCCCGCTGGCCGCCGCGCTGAAGGCGAAGCAGGATCTACAGCGTTATCTGACCCTCGCGAAGCTCGACCCCAATGCCGTTTCGGGCCAGCAGCTGGACGAGGCGCGCAAAGAAGTGCGCAGCACGCAGGCGCAGGCTGCGGCCGCGCGCAGCCAGATCGAAAGCGCGGACGCCGCCGTCACCGTAGCGCGCAAACAAGCCGATGTTGCCGAGGCCGCGATCGCCGCCCGGCAGGCATCGGCCAAGGCTTCCCAGACGAATATCGCGAACCTGCAGATCAAGGCCCCTATTGCCGGGCAGGTGGTGAACCGGCAGGTGAATGTCGGCTCCTATGTCGCACCCGGATCGCAGCTGATGGCGCTGGTGCCCGAAGACATGTGGATCACCGCCAATTTCAAGGAAACCCAGCTGGAAACCATGCGCGTGGGCCAGCCGGTCAGCATCAAGATCGACGCCTTTCCGAATGTCGAATTCAAAGGCTATGTCGCCAGCTTCCAGCAGGGCGCGGGCCAAGCTTTTGCTATTCTGCCTCCGCAGAACGCGACGGGAAATTTCGTGAAGGTGGTACAACGCGTGCCCGTGCGCATCGTGTTCGATGTCAAAAACGGCCCCGATCCACGCAAATATCCGATTGGCCCCGGCATGTCGGCCGTCCCCACCGTCAAGGTGCGCTGATCCCGTGGCAAGTGCCGCTGCATCCGGCAACCAATGGACGCCATCGCGCTCCGCGGCGGGGCCTTACAGCCCGTGGCTGATCGTCGCGATTATCTCGATTCCGACATTTATGGAGGTGCTGGACACCGCCATCGCCAATGTCGCGCTCGATCATATCGGCGGCAGCCTTTCGGTCACCACCGATCAGGTGACCTGGGTTCTGACAAGCTATCTGGTCGCCAACGCCATCATCATCCCGCTGTCCGGCTGGCTGAGCGATGCGATCGGGCGAAAGCGTTATTTCACGCTCTCGATCATTCTGTTTACGGCGGCGAGCCTGCTTTGCGGGCTTGCCCCGAACCTGACGACATTGATCATCGCGCGCGTGCTGCAGGGAATAGGCGGCGGCGGGCTGGCACCAGTGGAACAGTCAATTCTTGCGGATACCTTTCCGCCGGAAAAGCGCGGGATGGCCTTTGCCGCCTTTGCCATCGTGGTCGTGGTCGGACCGGTGCTGGGGCCGACACTGGGCGGCTACATCGTTGAATATGCCAGCTGGCACTGGGTGTTCCTGATCAACGTGCCAGTCGGAATCCTGGCGGTGTTTCTGGTACAGGCCTTTGTCGCCGAACCTGAACAGGTGGAGAAAGACCGCAAGGCGCGCTTCAAGGACGGCCTTCGCATCGATTATATCGGCGTGGCGCTGGTCGTGCTTGGCCTGGGGTTCCTAGAATACACGCTGGATTCCGGGCTGCGGGAGGACTGGTTTTCCAGCAACCTCATCATCGTCACGGCCTCGATTGCGGCAGTATCGCTGATCGCACTAGTTCTCTGGGAGCTCAATCATGACGATCCGGTCGTGAACCTGCGGCTCATGAAGAACCGGAACTTCTCGATGACGCTACTGATCATGACGGTAACGGGCGTCATCCTGTTCGGCACCACCCAGCTGATCCCGCAGATGTTGCAGCAGGTGATGGGTTACAGTTCGCTCGATGCTGGCTTGGCGCTCACCTTCGGTGGCTTCGCAACCCTGATCGCGGTGCCGTTTGCCGGAAAGTTGAGCGACAAGGTGGACGTCCGCTGGCTGCTGTTTCCCGCGCTGTTGGTCCAAGGGGCCGCGCTGTGGAATATGGGGCAGCTGAACACGGACATGAGCTTCACCGATGCGGCCATCGCGCGCCTCTATCAGTCGATAGCGCTGCCCTTCCTGTTCGTGCCGATCAACGCGGTCGCCTATGTCGGGCTGAAACAGACCCAGACCGCACAGGCATCCAGCCTGCTCAATGTCTGCCGGAATCTCGGCGGTTCGATCGGCATTTCGCTCGCCCAGACCAAGCTCGCCAATTCGATGCAGGTCCACCAGGCGGAGATGGTGCAGCACCTCAACCCGCTCGATCCCAACTACAACCAGTGGATGGCGCAGGCCCAAGGCTTGACGGGAGGGCAGGACCTGGCGGCGCTCGCCATCCTCTATCAGCAGGTGCAGCGGCAGGCGGCGATGCTGGGTTTCATCGACGTCTTCCACTTCCTGATGGTGATCGTCTTCGTGGTTTCTCCGCTCGTCTTCCTCATGCGCAAGTCTGATGGCGAATCCGCACCGGCAGGAGCAGGACATTGAAATATTTTGGTAAATCAGTTCTCCTTGCCAGTGTGATGCTGTCGGCCTGCACCGTCGGGCCGAATTACAATGCGCCGGAGACGCAGCTGCCGCCCGCTTTCACCGGCCCCGCGCCAAGCGGTGATGCGATCGATCCGGCGCGCTGGTGGACCTATTACAAGGACCCGGAACTGACGTCGCTGATCGCCCGGGCGGTTGAGGGCAATCCGGACATCGCCATCGCCGCTGCGCGGGTGCGGCAGGCGCGGTTGCAGGAGATTGCGGCGCGGGCCAAGGGCCTTCCCTCGCTCGATGCGCAGGCCAGCGTGAGCCAGCTGGAGCTCAGCAAGAACGCAGGCTTTGCCAATCTGGCGCGGGCCTTCGGTGGCGGCGGGTCGACCGGTTCGGGCGGAGCCGGCGGCGGTGCGACCAACGGTGTGGCCCTGCCGGGCGGCGGCATCACCACCTATGCGGCTGGCTTCGATGCCAATTGGGAGCTCGATCTGTTCGGCGGCGCCAAGCGCGGTACCGAAGCGGCCATCGCGCGCACCGAAGCGGCGATCTGGAATGCGCGCGATGCCGAAGTCATGCTGGCCGGCGAGATAGCGCAGGCCTATTTCGCCCTACGGTTCGATCAGCAGCAGATGGACGTCATCCAGACCGAAATCGCCGCGCAGCAGCGCGTCGTCGATATTGCCGCGCACAACGCAGAGGTCGGCCTGATCCCGGCGATCGAGGCCATCAATGCGCGCCAGCAACTGACGGCGGATCAGGCGCGGATCGAGCCGATCCGGGCGGACATGGCGGTGCGCCGCCACGCGATAGCCCTGTTACTGGGCGATCAACCCGGTGCGCTCGATGGCGAACTGGCGCAATTCGATGCGCCCTTGGTGACCGCGCCGATCGTGCCGCCGGGCCTGCCATCCGATCTGCTGCGCCGCCGCCCGGACATCCGCGCTGCCGAGCGCAATCTGGCGGCAAGCACTGCGGATATTGGCGTGGCGGTGGCAGACCTTTATCCCAAATTCAGCCTCACCGGCATGGTCCAGCTGATCTCCACGGCGCTGTCATCGCTGATCAGCACGGACAGCCTGCAGCTGACGGGCAGCGCGCTCGGCCAGTTTCCGATCTTCGATTTCGGCCAGCGAAAGGCTGCGGTCGCAGGGCGGGAGGCGGCGCGCGACGAGGCCTATTTGCAATATCGGAAGACCGTGCTTGGTGCGCTGCGCGATGTGGAGGATCCGCTGGCGCAGATCGATACCGAGCGTCGCCGCAATGGTGTGCTGGCACAGGGCGTGGCGGATGCGCAGGCCAATGCCAAGGCGGTGGAAGCGCGGTACGCCGCAGGCTTCGTTTCGGAAGACGCGGCGCTGAAGGCCCGCGCCCAGTGGTTGTCCGCGCGTGAGCAGCTCGCACAGAGCGACGCGCAGCTTCGTCAATATAGCATCGCCTTGTTCAAGGCGCTGGGTGGCGGCTGGGAAGGCGTGGAGGCGGAACGGCAGGCCGGCTTCGATGCGGCTGGCTTTACCGATCCAACTGAGTGAACCGGGACAGCCAGCAAACGGCCTCATCGTCGGTATAGTTGTCCGCCGCCGCGCCGATCACGATCTCGCCGACCGAGCGGCCAGCCAGCGACGCTTCGGTGAAGGCATTGAACAGCCACACGCCATGACTGCGCGCGAAGGCCATATTGCGTTCGGTAAGCTCGGCCGGGGTGCCTTCGATCAAAAGCTGGAACGCGTTGCCGTGAGGAGGTTTCGGATGAACGATCGCGTCGATTGACCCGTCCAGAGCCGCGGCCAAGCTGCGCGCGCGCGCAGTATAATGGCCCATCCGGCCGACATGATCGTCAAGCCCGGTTAGTGCGGAAATTGCCTGGGGGTAGCTGGTGAAGTGGTCGCCGCCATAGCGGGTCTTCCAGGGCAACGCCGCAGCGATATGGTCATTCTCGCCCAGCAGCATAGCCCCGCCAAGGCCGCCCAGTCCCTTGTAAAAAGAAACATAGACGCTGTCGGACAGCGCGGCGAGGTCTTCCAACGTCACGCCATAGGCTGCTGCGGCTTCCCACAAACGCGCACCGTCGAAATGCAGCGCGATCTGCCGCGCCCGGCAATAGTCGGAAATCGCCTGCAACGCTTCCATCTTCGGCAGAAGATAGCCCGACCGACGCAGAGGAAGCTCGATTACTACTGCGGCCAGCCGCTCGCCCACCGCCTGAAGATCGGCCAGGGAAAAAGGCTGGTAACGGCCCAGCCGAACCACCTCGGCACCGCCGACACGGTGGATCGCACCGGCCTCGTCCACATCGAGATGGCTTTGCGGGTGCAGCGCCACACGGCTTATCCCGGCCGCCTCCATATGGACGCGCAGGCTACAAAGCTGCGCCGTCACGCCCTTAGTGAAAAACAGCGCGGCCGGCTTACCCAGCATATCCGCCACGCGCCGTTCCAGCAGCGCCGTCGCACCGCCCTTGCCATATAGGTCCGGCTCCTCTGCGGCGTAGGGCGAGGCGGCAAGCTGACATAACCTCTGCGAAACCGGAACGGATGGGTGCTGCGACAGGAAATGGGTGCAGGCGGCCTTCACCAGAGCCTTATCGCTCCTGTCCTGGTCCCGGTTTTCAGGCATCCGAAATCCAGGGGTCGCGCTTCACCATGATCGCCGCGAACAGATCCGAAGCCAGCAGGCGGGCAAGCCAGAGCTGCAACTGCGGCAAAGGCTGCGCATCGAACCAGTCGCGATCGGCCCCGGCAAACTGCCGGACGAAAGGAAAGATGGCGATATCCGTCAGCGTGCGGCGATTGCCGCATAGATATTCGCCATCTTCAAGACGGCGCTCCAGGTGGGTCAGGATTGCCACTGCTTCGCTGCGGTGGTGCGCCCCATCGCTGTCATAGCGCGTGTCATATTTGTAGCGGTCGAGATGATGTTTGAACGGCCCGTCATTGTCCGCAATCAGATCGTCATCGACCCCGCTCAGCCAACCTTCGGGATCGTTCTGGCCCAGCGCCCATCGCATGATGTCTAGGCTCTCGTCGATCACTTCGCCGTCCCCGGTCACCAGTACCGGCACGGTGCCCTTCGGTGAGGCTTCCAGCAGCTCTGCCGGCTTGTCGCGCAGGCGTACCTCGCGATGCTCGGCCGCCATCCCGCTCACATGAAGCGCCATCCGCGCGCGCATGGCGTAGGGGCATCGCCGGAAGCTGTAGAGGATAGGGTCAGCCACGGCCGCTTCCGGGCTGTTTTGCACCGACATGGGCTACGCCGCGCTTCTTCGCCAGTTCGCTCTGGCGGTGGCGCTCGGCATAGCTGCGCCGTTGCTCCTCGGTCCGCGCGTCATGGCAGGCGGGGCAGGCGACACCCTCCACGAACAGCGGCGAAGCCCTGTCTTGCGCGCCAAGCGGCATGCGGCAGGCGCGGCACAGCGTGTGACTGCCGACTTCCAGCCCATGGCCGACGCTGACGCGTTCGTCGAACACGAAGCACTCGCCGTCCCAGCGGCTCTGCCCGGCCTCCATTTGCTCAAGATAGGCGAGGATGCCGCCCTCCAGATGGTAAACTTCCTCCAGGCCCTGCTGCTTCACAAAAGCGGTCGCCTTTTCGCAGCGGATGCCACCGGTGCAAAACATCGCGATCTTTGGATGCCTGCCATCCGCTTCCCATTCCGCGCGATGCGCCTCGAACCAATCGGGAAATTCGCGAAAGCTCTTCGTGCGCGGATCGATGGCACCGCGGAAGCTGCCGATCGCCACTTCATAGTCATTTCGGGTGTCGATCAGGATTGTATCGGGATCGTCCACCAGCGCGTTCCATTCGCGTGGCGGCACATAGGTGCCGACGGACCGGGCGGGATCGATATCGGGCTGCCCCATGGTCACGATTTCGCGCTTTATCCGCACCTTCAGGCGGTGGAAGGGCATTTCTTCGGCACGTGAGAACTTCACCGAAAGCGTTTGGCAGTCGGGCAGCGCGCGGATCGCCTTCAGCACCGCAGCGATGCCGGTGTCGCTTCCGGCGATGGTGCCGTTGATGCCCTCGTTCGCCAGAAGGAGCGTGCCCTTCACGCGCTCCCGTTCGCACAGCGCGTGAAGCGGGTCGCGTGCCTTGTACGGGTCGATCGCTGCGAAGCGGTAAAGCGCGGCGATCAGGATCGGCGGTTGCGGTGGGGAAGTATCAGGCATGAATCTCGGATAGCACTGCGCCGGCGAAAGATCGGCTGGCGCACAGGTTCAATATTGCGGTTCGCCCACAGGAGCGGGGGCGGGGGCGGGGGCAGGATCGGTCTGCGGCTCCGCGCCTGGCTGGGGCATGGCCTGGATATCGCCTGCCGGACCGCTGGTGCCCATCACGATATTCGCGCGCGGCTGCAGGATGGCTGCGTTCTCGATCCGGTCCAGAGCGTCGCGTGCCCGCGCATAGCGGCGGGCCTGGTCGAGCCAGTTTGCGGCTTCTTCCTGATTGGGAAGCTTTTCCACCTCGGCAATGGCTGCCGCGATGTTGCCCGCTTCGGTGAAGCGCCGCGCACGCCGCAGCCTTTGCGATGGGGCGGGCGAGGGCGTGCCTTCCCGGCGCAGCACGAACAATTCGCTGATTTCCCGTTTCAGCGATGGCCAGAACGCCTGATCCCTGCCGCCCACGGTCAAGCGTTCGCCGATATCATCCAGTTCGCTCTGCAACTGCTCAAGGGTGACGGGGTCTTCCCCGGCAGCGATCACGGTCTTGACGGCATTGGGCAGCGAATCGCCGAAACGCATGCGCAACTGGTCACGGATGTAACCGAGCGGCGATCCGGTATCGAGCGCGCGCCGCGCCGCAAAGGCGATCAGCAGACCCTCCGCGCGGGTGGCATTGCCGGATGCGGCCTGCGCCTGCACGTTGATGCGCGAAAGCCGGTCCTCAAGATCGCCGACGCGGCGGGACAGTGCGGCGTCCAGACTGGTGCCGCCGGCGGGCACCGCCATTTCACCGCTTGCGATCGCCTCGCTCGGCGCGGCAACCCTGCCTTGGGCATCGATTCGCTGCGCCAGCCGGTCTGCCCCGGTGCTGGCGGCGGGCGCTGCTTCAGCCTGCTTGGGCTCTTCGCCCGTAAAATCGAAGCCAGAACGCGTAAGCAGCCAGCCGGCCGCAATGGCGCCGCCCACAAAGGCGATGAGTACCGCAATCAGCACGTTCCGAAGGCCCGAATTGCCGTTGGAATTTCGCTTGATCGGCTCGTAATCGCTCATGGTAATTCCCGAAAAACGGCCATCTGCCGATAAAAAGTAACGGTTCGCCTCATGGTTTAGCCAAGGCTGCCGCTGCCGACAACAGATGCGCATCGTCCGGCGCTTCGGCAATATGCACCGCTTGCCAACCCTGGCCGGCCGCCTCTGCGACATTGCCCGATAGCGCCGCGAGCGCGATGGCGCCACGATCGAGTTCCAGCCGCTCGCATTCATTGGCGAAGTGGCGTGCCGCCCGGGGCGAATGTAGAGCGACGGTGACGTCGCCCTTGGCCAGTCGCTGTTTCAACGGCGCGGGCATCGGGACGGGGTCCACGGCATAGACCAGCATGGTGTCGATCAGCATGCCCGGCTCGACAAGCTCGATATGATTGCGGCCCGCCAGGCGCAGGAAGCGCTGCGGATAATCGGTGGAGATAGTGCGGGCCAGTGCCTCTATGCCGTTCTCGCCGACCACGCCCACGGTGAAACCCAGCGCGCGGGCGGCGGACGCGGTTGCTTCGCCCACGGCATGGACGGGCAGGTCCTGCAGCGCCGCGAGCGCCGGCCCGCCAAGGCGCAGCGCATTGGCGCTCGATGCGATGATGGCATCGTAAAGCGATGGAGCGGGCGGCTCCCAGCGCAGCGGTTTGGCCTCGAACATGGAATGGACGATGGGCGTGAAACCTTCACGCTTCGCAGCGCGCGCGGACTTTCCGGCGCCGGGTGCGGGGCGGATGATGACGAGATCGGTGCTCATGACGCGCCGCCGCCATCGGGGCCGCTGAACAATGCGGCCAGCTTTTCGCTCGCTTCGCCCAGCAGATCGCGCGCCAGGCTGGCGGGTGCCGGGCCGTCGGCATTGGCGAACAGCGCGTCGGCATGGGCCTGCTCGCTGCCGTCGGTGGTGAGGATCTGCGCACGCATGTGGATCCGCTCGTCCTTCATCACTGCATGCGCCGCGACGGGCGAGTGGCAGTCGGCACCCAGTGCATAAAGAAATGCGCGTTCGGCTCGGACACAGGCGTGGCAGGACTGGTCGTCGATGGCGGACAGCGCCGCGCGCACCGCCTCGTTTTCGGCAAGCGTCTCCACGCCGATGGCGCCCTGTGCGGGGGCGGGCAGCATCACGCTTTCCGGGATCGGCGTACCGATGTCGGCCATGCCCAGCCGGTCCAGCCCGGCGGCGGCGAGCATTGTGGCGTCCGCCTCGCCCGCCTCGATCTTGGCGAGCCGCGTGCCGACATTGCCGCGAATGAGCTGTATGTTGAGATCCGGCCTGAGGCTGAGAAGCTGCGCTGCGCGGCGCGGACTTGCCGTGCCCACCCGCGCCTGACCGGGTAGTGCCTCGATCGAGGGCGCGCCGATCAGGCGGTCCCGCGCGTCGGCGCGCGGCAGAATGGCGGCGATCACCAGGTTTGCCGGGCGGATCGTCTCCACATCCTTCATGGAATGGACCGCGGCGTCGATTTTGCCGTCTTTGAGGCAGCTGTCGAGTTCCTTGGTCCATAGCGCCTTGCCGCCGATTTCGGCGAGCGCGCGATCCTGCACCTTGTCGCCGCTCGCCTGCAATTTGACGAGCTCGACCGCGTCGGCCTCCCAGCCATGCGCGGCGATCAGCGCTGCCTTCACCATTTCTGCCTGGGCCAGCGCCAGCGGCGAACGTCGTGTGCCGAGCCGCATCGGTCGATCGGGGGAAAATGTCTGTGCCATATCGCGGCTTGTGCTAGCCTCCTCTCCGGTTAAGGAAAAGGGCGATGGCAGTGATTTTGGGCCTGGAGTCGAGCTGCGACGAGACCGCCGCGGCGCTGGTGACGGGCGACCGCCGCATTCTGGCGCACAAATTGGCGGGGCAGGAGGAGCGGCATCGACCCTATGGCGGGGTTGTGCCGGAAATCGCTGCGCGCGCCCATGCGGAAAAGATGACGCCGCTGGTCGAAGCCGTTTTCGCCGAAGCGGGCTGTTCGCTGAGCGATGTCGATGCCATTGCGGCAACCGCTGGGCCGGGGCTGATCGGCGGCGTGATGGTCGGGCTGGTGACGGGGAAGGCGCTATCCCTTGCCAGCGGCAAGCCGCTGATCGCGGTCAACCATCTGGAAGGGCACGCGCTTTCCCCGCGGCTGGTCGATGAAAATCTCGACTTTCCCTATCTGCTGCTGCTCGTTTCGGGCGGGCATTGTCAGATTCTGCGCGTCAACGGCGTGGGCCGCTATGAACGGCTGGCCACCACGATCGACGATGCCGCGGGCGAGGCGTTCGACAAGACGGCGAAACTGCTTGGTCTCGGCTTTCCCGGCGGCCCGGCGGTCGAGAAGGCGGCCCGCGACGGCGATTCCGCGGCCGTTCCGCTGCCCCGGCCACTGGCAGGATCGAAAGAACCGCATTTCAGCTTCGCAGGCCTCAAGAGCGCGGTGCTGCGCGCCTCCGACAGCGGAAATTATAGCGCGCAGGATATCGCCGCCTCCTTCCAGCAGGCGGTGGTCGACTGCCTGCGCGATCGGTTGGAGTTCGCCCTGAAAAACACCGAGCGGCTGCCTGCCTTGGTCGTCGCGGGCGGTGTCGCTGCAAACGGCGCGGTCCGCGCGATGCTGGAGGAGGTGGCGGCAGCGCGCGATATGCGCTTCGTGGCGCCGCCGCTCTGGCTGTGCACGGACAATGCCGCGATGATCGGCTGGGCCGGGGCGGAGCGGTTCGCGCTCGGCATGACCGATCCGCTCGATATCGCCGCCCGCCCGCGCTGGCCGCTGGATGAGACCGCCGCACCCGCACGCGGCGCTGGGGTGAAGGCGTGAGCGCCCGGCCCATTGCCGGTGTGATCGGTGCGGGCGCGTGGGGCACCGCGCTGGCGCAGGTGCTGGCGAGCGACCACGCGCCCGTCCGCCTGTGGGCGCGCGAGGAAGAGGTGGTCCGCTCGATCCGCGACACCCGCGTCAATACGGCCTTCCTTCCGGACATTCCCCTCGCCGATACCGTGCTGCCGACGAACGATCTTGCCGATCTGGCCGATTGCCCCGCGCTTCTGGTGGTTGCGCCCGCGCAGCACCTGCGCGGCGTGCTCGGTGCGCTGCCGGACGGAAACGCGCCGCTCGTTCTGTGCGCGAAGGGGATCGAGGCGGAAACGGGCCAGCTGATGTGCGAGGTTGCACGCGAGGCGGCGCCCGGCCGTGCCATCGCGATCCTTTCCGGCCCCACCTTCGCGCATGAAGTCGCCCGCGGGCTACCTGCAGCGGTGACGCTCGCCTGCGAGAGTGAGGCTTTGTGGGACGACCTTGCCCCACGGATCGCCCGGCCCGCCTTCCGGCCCTATTATTCCGACGATCTCGTCGGTGCGGAGATCGGCGGGGCGGTGAAGAATGTGCTCGCCATCGGTTGCGGCGTGGTCGCGGGGGCCGGACTTGGCCTGAACGCGCGCGCCGCGCTGATCGGGCGCGGTTTTGCGGAGATGACGCGCTTCGGCCTTGCGCGCGGCGCACGTGCCGATACGCTCTCGGGTCTTTCGGGCCTTGGCGATCTGGTGCTGACCTGCAGTTCCGAAAATTCGCGCAACTTCTCGCTCGGCAAGGGTCTCGGCGAAGGCATTCCGGCCAGCGAGCTGTTGTCCAACCGGCGCACGGTGGCCGAGGGGGCTGCGACCGCGCCGGTGCTTGCGCGGGAGGCTGCCAAGCATGGCATCGACATGCCGATCGTCGAGGCGGTGGGGCATCTTCTTGACGGCAGTTTCGGGGTGGACGAGGTAATCGCCGGTCTTCTGGCCCGCCCCCTTCGTGCGGAGCGTCCGCAGGAGGCACCGGCCGGGCCATCTGAAAGGCAAAGCTAGCGCGTCCCCCTGTGGACGGCTAGACGGGCAGGTCAGGAGGGCATCGGTGGACGGCCATAGCGCGCGCGACGAGCGTGACATCGCAGCGCTTGCCAAGGGCGGGCGGACCAATATCACGGGTTTCGTGCTGCGCCTTGCCGCGCGTCTGCCGTTCCTGTTCATCGCCGGGCGCATGTACGGGCCGGAGCTGCTCGGGCGTTTCGCCTATGCCATCCTGATCGTCGAATTTGCCGCGCAGCTCGCCACCATGGGGCTGCGGCGCGGGTTGGCCGAACAATTGTCGGAAATCGAGGATGGGCACAGTGCGCTCGTCTATGACGGTATTCTGCTTGCGGTCCTCGTGTCGCTGGTAGCCGGCGCGGCCCTCATCGCCGTGCCGCAGATCATGTATCCCAATAGCGAGATTCGCGGGCTGGACCGAATGCTGCCGCTCGTCATCCCGGCGATTGCGGTGACGGAGATCACGCTGGCGGCGCTCGCCTATCGCTATGATATCAAGGCGACCGTTCGGGCGCGCGCGATCGTGGAGCCGTGGACGGTCTCGATCGCGGCTTTCCCGCTTTACTACATCTTCCCGCGTGACGGGCTTGTCATCTCCTACGTCATCTCGATGGTCGCGGCGCTGATTACGGCGCTGATCCCTTTCTTCCGCAGCTACGGCTTGCCGAAGAACTGGAAGCCACAATTTTCCGGACTGCTGGAGATGAGCCGCCGCAATTTTCCGCTCGCCGCGGCGGACGGTGTGGAGTGGGGCAGCCGAAGGCTCGATCTGGCAATCCTCGGCCTGTTTGCGTCGCCTGCCGTGGTCGGCATTTATTATGTGGCGCAGCAGGTCGCCAGCCTGCCGCAGAAGCTGAAGACCAGTTTTGATCCGATCCTGGGGCCCGTCATCACGCGCAATCTGAAGGACGATCGCAAGGGAGCGATCGCCGCGCAGGTAAGCCAGGTGGGGTTCTGGATCATTGCTGCACAGATGGCGGTCAGCCTGGCGCTGGGGCTTCCAGGCGAGGCGGTGATGGGCGTCATCGGCCCGGAATTCGTGGGCGGCACCGGCGCGCTTGCGTTTCTTCTGATGGCAGAGGTTGCCGCCGCGCCCGCCGTGGTGAGCGAGGCGACGCTCGTCTACATCGCGCGCCACCGCAATCTTGTGATTTCCTTGAGCGTCCTGGCGTTTCAGGCGGCACTCAGTGTGGGGCTTCTGCTGCTTGCGCGGCATCTGGAATTTCCGCCGCTCTATGTCGGCGCGATGCCGGCTCTTGCGCTGATGATATCGCTCGGCCTGATGTCGGCGCTGAAGTCGCGCTTGCTTGCGCGGCTGCTGGCCGCGCCGGTTGGCGTATGGCGCTGGGCGCTGGTATGGGCGGCGGCGGCCACCGTGCCGACCTTCTATATCTTTTCCCTATTACCCGAATGGACCGAGCTGGTGCTCGGCATTCCCGCGATCATGGCGGTTTATGGCGTGATCATCTGGAAGCTCGGCTTCGGCGATGACGACCGCGCGCTGTTCCGCAAGGCGGGCGGGCGGGATGCGCGTGAGAGCGAAGAGGAAAAGGCGCTCCGCAAGAGCCAAAATTAGGCGCCTCGTCGCTCCGGCTGCTGCCGGAGCGACGTTGCCTCATCGGAGCGGCGGGCAGTTCAGCCCAGTTTTTCGGCCATCAGCTTGGTAAGGTCCTGCTCCGGACGCGCACCGAAATGCGAAACCACCTCGGCCGCCGCGACCGCGCCCATCTCCAGGCAGCGGGTCACGCTTTCGCCCTTCAGGTGCCCGGACAGGAAGCCAGCAGCAAACAGATCGCCCGCGCCGGTGGTGTCGATCACGGTGGTCGGCAGCGCCTTGGTTTCGAACCGTTCGCCGTCCTTCACCGCGATCGCGCCGTTCGGTCCGCGCGTCACCACGAGCAGCGGCACGTCCTTGCCCAGGCTTTCGATCGCTGCCTCGGGATCGCTGTCCTCCAGGATGCCGGCTTCCTCTTCATTGGCGAACAGGATGTCGATCAGCCCGTCATCGATCAGCTTGCGGAAATCCTTGCGGTGCGTGTGGACGCAGAAATCGGCGCAGGTGCTGAAGGCGATCTGCGTGTCCGATTCGCGTGCGATCTCGAGCGCCCGGCGCATTGCGGCACGCGGCTCCGGCGGATCCCACATATAGCCTTCCAGAAACACGATCTTTGCGCCGGCGATCGCCTTTTCGTCGATCGCGCTGCCTGGCAGATAGTGCGATGCGCCGAGGAACGTATTCATCGTGCGCTCGCCATCGGGCGAAACCAGGATCAGGCAGCGGCCCGTGGGCACGTCGCCATCGCGCGGCGGATGGGTGAAATCCACGCCTACCGCACCCAGATCATGCGCATAGACCTCGCCCAGCTGATCCTTTGCGACCTGGCCGATGAACCGGCACTTCGCGCCTAGCATGGCAAGGCCCGCCAGCGTATTGGCCGCCGCGCCGCCGCTGATTTCCTGGCCCTGGCCCATTTTCTCGTAAAGGCTGACGGCACGGTCCGCGTCGATCAGGGACATGCCGCCTTTGGTAAGGCCCTCATCGGCGATGAGCTGGTCGTCGGTCTGGGCGAGCACGTCGACGATGGCATTGCCGATCGCGAGCACGTCGTAAGTGGTGTCGGTCATGAAAGCTCCGGAGGAGAAGGAATGTTGCCGGGCGGCCTAAGGCGCACGGGCGCGGCCTGCAAGCGCGATCGCGGTCGGAGATTGACCGGGGGCAGGGCATTGGGTCATGGATCGGCGTGATGCTCCGCGCCCTTGCCCTCGCCATTCGCCAGCTTGGTGACCGCGCCATCTTGGCGGTGCTTGTCAAAAGCGTGGCGCTGACGCTGCTGATCTTCGCCGCGCTGGGCACGGCGGTGTATTTCGGGTTTTCGGCATTGCTGGAGCGGATCGGATGGAACGAGGCATCGACCGGACTGGTCGCCGCCTTCGGCGCCTTGCTGCTGGTCGTCTTCGGCGGGCTCGTCCTGTTCCGCGCGGTCGCCCTCGCGGTGATCGGTTTCTTCGCCGAAGATGTGGTGGAGGCGGTCGAACGCCGATATTACCCTGCGCGTGCGGCGAGCGCGGTGCCGCCATCGGCCTGGCGCGGCCTCAAGATCGGCCTCCGGTCGGCGCTTCGCGCGATCCTCTGGAACCTCATCGCGCTGCCGCTTTATTTCGCGCTGCTGATCACCGCGGTTGGCGCGCCGATGGTGTTCCTGATCGTGAACGCCTTCCTGATCGGCAAGGATCTTCAGGAGATGGTGATCGCGCGGCATGACGCTTCCCCGGACAGCACGCCGGAGCGGATTGCGCCGGTGCCGCGCTTCGTTCTGGGATTGATTGCGGCCGTCGGCCTCGGCATCCCCTTCCTCAATCTGGTCGTCCCGGTTATTGCGGCGGCGATGGCGGCGCACATGATCCATGGCCCGCGCTCGGGCAGGACGGTGACGGCATGAGAAATATCGCAGCTCTGACGGCGCTTACGCTGATTTGCGCGGGGTGTGCCGCCGTGCCTTCCGGGCAGCCCTCTGCCGGCGTCGGCGTTCCGGGCACTGCCAGCGACATGACGGACACGCGCGGGCTGGAGGGCGTTCTGGGATCGAATGAGGCGACATTGATCCGGCTGTTCGGCAAGCCGCGGCTGGATGTGGTGGAGCCGGTCGGCCGCAAGCTGCAATTCATTGGCGCGCCCTGCATCCTCGATGCCTATCTTTATCCGGACCGGCAGGGCCGGGAGGTCGTGACCCATGTCGATGCGCGTCGGCGCGACGGTGCCGCGGTGGACCGCGCGGCCTGCGTGGCGGCGCTGCAGGCGAAATAGGGCGACCGTACCCTCTTCCGTTTATCCTGAGCCTGTCGAAGGGCCGCACCGGGTTGCGATAAAGTACGAGGCTTCGATACGCTCAGCCCGAACGGCCTGAGAGATTACATCTTCTGATCGCGCACCGGCTCGGCCTCAATGGGACAGCGCCCGTTCCATTCGAAGCGGACGCTTGCGTCTCGCTCTCCGGCCAGCCGTAAAACGCGTTCCTCCGCGAATCGCTGCGGATCAAGCTGTTCCAGCGCCCAGATCGCCGCCCCGCGGACCGTGGGCGCTTCGTCGTCCAGCAGCGGCAGCAGCGGCGTCACCAGATCGGGATCGGCGCTATTGCCCGCCGCTATTGCCGCGTTGCGCACCATCCGGTCGCGGCCCGAACGCTTGATCGGCGAGCCGGAGAACACCGCGCGAAACGCCGCATCGTCGAGTGCCAGCAGATCGGCGAGCGGCGGGGCGACCAGTTCGGCGCGTGGCAGGAAGGCCTTGTTGGCCGCCCCGGCCTTCGCGAATTTGTTCCATGGGCAGGCGGCCAGGCAATCGTCGCAGCCATAGATGTGGTTGCCGATGCCGGGGCGCAGCGCGCGCGGGATCGGCCCCTTGTTCTCGATGGTGAGGAAGGAGATGCAGCGCCGCGCGTCGAGCCGGAAGGGCGCAGGGAAGGCATCGGTGGGGCAGGCGCGCTGGCATGCATCGCAGCTGCCGCAGCGCTCGCGCCCCGGTTCGTCGGCGGCCAGATCGGCGGTGGTATAGATCGCGCCGAGGAAGAACCAGTTGCCCAGATCGCGGCTGAGAAGATTGGTGTGCTTGCCCTGCCAGCCGATGCCCGCCGCCTCGGCCAGCGGCTTCTCCATCACCGGTGCGGTATCGACGAACACCTTCACCTGCTCGCCCGTTTCCTCGACGAACCAGCGTGCGAGCCGCTTCAGCGCCTTCTTGACGATGTCGTGATAATCCTTCCCGCGCGCATAGACCGATATGCGGCCATGGCTAGCGGCTTGCCGATTAGCGGCGGGATCATAGGCGGTCAGATCGTCGCCGGGCGCATAGCTCATCGCCAGCATAATCACCGATCGCACCTCGGGCCACAGGGTCTGCGGCTGTGCGCGCTGATCGGCGCGGCCTTCCATCCAGATCATATCGCCATGCGCGCCCGCGGCGAGCCAGGCCTTCAGCCGCTCGCCGGTTTCGGGGGCAAGCCGGGCGGGCGCAATGCCGCAGGCGGCAAAGCCTTCCTGCGCGGCCTGCGCTTTCAGCCTGTCCTCCATCGAAGCCTTGCGCCCGTTCATCGGACCCAGCTACCAGCATTCCGAGGAATGGCTAGGGGTGGGTGCATGGGGAACAATGCAATCGAAGCCCGCGGGCTGGTCAAACGGTTCGGCAACACCACGGCGGTGGGCGGGGTGGACCTGAACGTGCCGGAGGGCAGCATCACCGGCATGCTGGGGCCCAATGGCGCGGGCAAGACGACGCTTTTGCGCATGCTTCTGGGCATTATCGATCCCGATGAGGGCACGCGCACGCTGCTCGGCAGCAACAAGCCGCTGAAGCGCGCGCACGAAGTCGGCTATCTTCCCGAGGAGCGCGGGCTTTATCAGTCAATGAAGGCGGTCGATACCATCGCGTTCATGGGCGCGCTGCGCCATCAGCCGCTGGACGAAGGGCGCAAGCGCGGCCGCGTGTTGCTGGAGGAAGCGGGCCTCGGCCATGCCGCCGAGAAGAAGATCAAGGAACTCAGCAAGGGCATGGCGCAGACGGTGCAGCTGCTCGGCACCATTGTCCATCGGCCCCGGCTGATCGTGCTGGATGAGCCCTTCTCGGGGCTCGACGCCATCAATCAGGGTAAGCTGGAGCGCCTGATCCGCGAACAGGCGGAAGCGGGCGTCACCGTCATTTTCTCCACCCATGTCATCGCCCATGCCGAACGGCTTTGCGAGAATGTCGCGATCGTCGCCGGCGGCAAGGTGCGCTTCGACGGCAGCGTGGAGGCGGCGCGCGATCGCCTGCGCCCGCAAGTGCATCTGGAAACGCGCGAAACCGACGGCCCATGGCGCAGCGCGCTGCCTGCCGGGACAGAGCGCGAGGGTCATTGGTGGCACTTCACCCTGCCCGATGGCGGACCCGAGCCGCTGCTCGGCGCGCTGATCGAAGGAAATGCCGGCATCCGATCACTGTCGATCGAGCGGCCGGGGCTTCACGACGCTTTTGTTGCCATCGCCGGGGAAGCGGCGGCGGCCGAACTGCAACAGAGCCAGGCCGAGGGAGCTGCCCGATGAACGAGACACTGCGCGCAGCCTGGGTGATCGGCCGGCGGGATTTCACCGCGGTCGTCCTATCCAAGGCGTTCCTCATGTTCCTGTTGGGGCCGCTGTTTCCGGTGGCTGCGGGCGTACTGTTCGGCTCGCTCGGCAGTTCGGTGGCCGAGGATATCGGCGCGGACGTGGTCGGCATCAGCATGCCCGCAGGCGAGGCGCAGGCCCTTGCGGCCACGCGCGCCAGCCTCTCCCAAGCAATGGGCGAAAGACGCTATCCGGAACTTCGTATCCTGCCGGACGATGGCCGCCCTGCTGCCGACTGGCTGAAGGAATCCGATCAGGCGGAGGCCGGCGGAGAAGGCGCTGATAAGGGCAAGCTCGCTGCGGTGCTGAGCGGCAGCTTCGCGGCCCCCATACTCACCGCGACAGCGGATCAGGCGCAAAATCTGGGCCCGGAACTGGCGCTTCTTATCAGCCAGACCCAGAATGGCGGCGGGCAATTGAAGTCGCTGCGGGTGGATACCGTGCAGTCGAGCGCGGGCGGCATGCAGCGTGCGCAGCTGCTGACCGGACAGGCCGGACAATTCCTGCTGTTCCTTCTCGTCATGCTGCTGGCGGGCATGGTGCTTTCCAACCTCGTCGAGGAAAAATCGAACAAGATCATCGAGATTCTGGCTGCCGCCGTGCCGATCGACGCGGTGTTCATCGGCAAGCTGTTTGCCATGCTGGCGATGGCGTTGGTGGGCATCGCGGTATGGGGCGCGGCGGGTATCGCGGCGTTGCAGATCTGGGGGCCGGGCTTGCCCAATCTGCCGGTCCCTGCAGTGGGCTGGCCGGCGTTCATTGTTCTGGGCATTGTCTATTTCGCGATGGCCTACCTCATCCTGGGCTCGCTGTTCCTCGGCATCGGCGCGATGGCCAGCACGGTACGCGAGGTGCAGACGCTTTCCATGCCGGTGACGATGCTGCAAATGTTCGTCTTCGGTTTCGCCTTCTACACCGTCAGCAAGATCGGCCAGCCGGTCGAAATCATTGCCTGCGTTGTGCCGTTCACCTCCCCCTTCGCGATGATCGCGCGGGCCGCGCAGGTGCAGGAGCTGTGGCCGCATCTCGTGGCGCTGATCGGACAGGCAGCGTTCGCGCTGCTCGTGGTGCGGATGAGCGCAATGCTGTTCCGGCGCAATGTGATGAAGTCGGGTGCAAGCGGCGGCGCTTGGGCCGCTCTGTTTGGCAAGCGCAAGGCCGCCTGATCCCGGGACCACCTCTCTACCGTGCTGATTAAGTTGCCGATCGCAACTCTATTGACATTTTGGTCAGTAATGTGAGGCTATGGTGTCTTATCAGAGCGGGCGCGTCCGATCGCCTGCCGGATCAGGAGAGAGGCCATGGCCACCGCTTTCAAGACCACCGCCGCCGAAGAGGCGCCCAAGGATACGGTGGTGAACACCGCCCCGCATGACTGGGACGTCAGCCGACCGGAAATCTACGCCGAGGACCGCTGGCAGCCGATTTTTGCAGAGATGCGGAGGGAAGCCCCCATCAACAAGATCGTCGATTCGGGCTATGGCGATTACTGGAACATCACCACGGCCAAGCCGATCCAGCATATCGAGGCGCTGCCAGACCTGTTCTCGTCCGAGGCAACCGGCATCACGCTGGTCGGCAAGGAAGCGCAGGACCTGCCGGAAGATCAGGTGGTCGAAATGCCGATGTTCATCGCGATGGACCGGCCCAAACATACCGAACAGCGCCGCGTGGTCGCGCCTGCCTTTACGCCGAGCGAGATGACCCGGCTGACCGATGATGTGCGTGGACGGACCGCGGAAATCCTCGACAATCTGCCGCTTGGCCAAAGCTTCGACTGGGTCGATCAGGTCTCGATCGAGCTGACCACGCAGATGCTCGCACTGCTGTTCGATTTTCCGTGGGAGGACCGGCGCAAGCTCACTTTCTGGTCCGACTGGGCGGGCAATGTGGAGGCGATGCGCACCGAGGAACTGCGCCAGGAACGGCTCGGCCACATGTATGAGATGGGGGCCTATTTCCAGAAGCTCTGGAACGAGCGGCTGGAGGCGGGAGAGGCGCCCGATCTGCTTTCCCGCATGATCCATTCGGAGATGCGCGACATGGATCCGATGACCTTCATGGGCAATCTGATCCTGCTGATCGTGGGCGGCAACGACACCACCCGCAACACCATGTCGGCCTATGCTTATGGGCTCGACCAGTTTCCGGATGAGCGCGCGAAGCTGGAGCAGAACCCGGACCTGATCCCCAATGCGGTGCAGGAGCTAATCCGCTGGCAGACGCCGCTGGCGCATATGAAGCGCACCGCCACGCAGGATACCGAATTGTTCGGCCATCAAATCAAGGAAGGGGATCGGCTCGCGCTCTGGTACATCTCCGCCAATCGCGATGAGAGCGTCTTCGAAGATCCGGACCGGCTTATCGTCGACCGGGAGAATGCGCGCCGCCACCTTGCCTTCGGGTACGGCATCCACCGCTGCGTCGGCGCGCGGCTCGCTGAATTGCAGGTACGCATTCTCCTGGAGGAAATGGCCAAGCGCCGCCTGCGCGCCAATGTGATCGGTGAGCCGGACCGGGTGCCGGCCTGCTTCGTCCACGGCTACCGCGCGATGGATGTGGAGCTCAGCCGCTACTGAGACGCCATGTTCAGGCTGGCGTCAAGCGACGCGTGATAGGGTCTGGGACCAAGAAAGGACGGGAATTGAGGAATTTTCCTCGCCCGAAGCGTATTGTTTCCATGACCCACTTTATTCCCACCCGCCGCGATCTCCTCACTAAAGGAGGTCTTGCCTTTGCCGGCACCGCTTTGATCGGCTTCGCCGGATGCGGCACCGCGCCTGCCGAAGCACGAAGCTTCCCGGTCACCAAGACCGATGCTCAATGGAAGAAGCAGCTCACTCCGGCCGAATATAATGTCTTGCGCAAGGACGGCACCGAGCGGCCTTATTCCAGCCCGCTGAACAAGGAAAAGCGCGCGGGCATCTTCATCTGCGCCGGCTGCGACAACAAGCTGTTCAGCAGCAAGACCAAGTTCGAAAGCGGCACCGGCTGGCCGAGCTTTTATGCGCCGCTGAAGGGTGCGGTGGTGACCTCCACAGACCGCAGCCTGGGCATGGCGCGCACCGAAGTCAGCTGCGCGCGCTGCGGCGGCCATCTGGGCCATGTCTTCAACGACGGCCCGCCGCCCACCGGCAAGCGCTATTGCATGAACGGTGTGGCGATGGATTTCGTCCCCGCCTGATCCGGTATCAGCGCCGGACGATGCGATAGACCTGATAGGGTTTCAGCACATCCGGCTGCACCGGCACCAGCCACGCGGGCGTTTGCCCGCGCGCAAGCTGCGCGGCGAGGCCATTGGGGGCCGCTTCGATATAAATGTCCATCTCCTGCGTGCCCTGACAGATCATCAGGAAATCGGCGTGACTGCCGGTAACCAGCCGCCGCGCTTTCTCTCCGTTGGCAAGATAAGTGCCAATCACTTCGGCCATTGCCGCCTGATTGCGGTGGTGCCCAGTCGCGATCACGCTGTGGGGTGTATCGGTGAGGATCGAGGGACCGATGTCGATAGGCGCCAGGAATGTGGCGGGCGCCAGCCGGTTCAGCTTGGCAATGTTGTCCTGCTGGAAACATGAGGCGATTTTCAGCGAACCTTCCTGTTCGCTGTCATTCGTCACCAGCTCGTCGACATAGGAAACCACTGCCAGCGGCACGAGCGGCACCACCGCCACCGATGCGGCGGAGGCCAGGATGCGCAGCGCCGTGTTGTCGATTCCCCGCGCCCATCGCCAGACGGCAAGGATCAGGACGGCGCAGCCGGGGATGGCGAAGGCGTGCGCGACATACATGGCGCGCAACACCCCGATCGAGACGGCGAAGGCGCCCACCATCAGGATCAGCATGGTGCGCCAACGGTCCCGCATCGGCGGCTCCGCCCGTCGCAGGGCCAGCAGCGCGCCGGCTAGCCCCATCAGCGAGGGGAGGACGCTGTAAACCGCCGTCAGCGGCTCCTGCTTCCACAGCGGAAGGCCCTCCAAGACGTTCAGATACCAATATTGCCGCACCAGCGGATCGAGCGCGCCGAACGGGCCGGTGCGGCACTGGGGTGCGACCAGGAAGAACAGCGCCAACGCGGCTACGCCCGCCAGTGCGAGTACGGCAAAGCGGCGGGCAGCACTGGAATGGCCGAGGCTGCGGGCAGCCAGCACCAGCGCGACGGAGCCGCCCGCAAGAGCGCCCCAATAGGGTGCGGACAGCCCGTCGCAATGAACGGCCGTCAGGGCGCTCCATCCGCGCGAGGCAGGCAGCGACAGCATGACGCCTGCGGTGCAGCTGAGCAGGAACGCGGCCAGCATCGGCCAGCCTTCGGCGTTTCGCCAATAGGCAAAGGCGTAAAGGCCGCCGAACAGCAGAAAATAGGGAAGCGCCTCGAGCGAGATCGAGAGGTAGAACGCCATCGCGAGGCCTGCGAGTAGACCGCGAAGGCCGGTGCGCTTGCCGAGCGACAGGCCGAGCAAGGCCGTGGCGGCGACCACCTGCCAGCCATGATGGTCGATCCGCAGCGGCGAGAATTGGCGCGCCAAGAACACCATCGACAGCGGCAGGAAAAGGCCGGTCAAGACAAACGCCCGATCGCCCAGGCGCTTCAGGGCGCTCCGAAGCATCAGCAGAAAGAGGCCGTAAAGCAGCAGAGGCCAGACGATCAGCGCCACATGTTCCGCCCGCGCCGGGCCGAGGAACAGGCGGAAGAAGGCAATCGATGTCGCGATGGGCACATCGAGCAACCGCCACCAGTGCATCTCCCCCCCGAAGGGGGGATTGATGCGGTGCTGGCTGACGTCGAACCAGCTCTGTCCCGCCATCCAATCGCGCACTTCCACCAGGCGCAGTGCATCATCCGGATCGATGAAGTCGAGCGCGCGGAAGCCACCGTTCTGGAACAGCGCGAAGAAGCCGGTCAGCGCCAGCATGGACAGCAGGATCGCCGCGACGTCCCACCGCCGACGGTTCGGCAACGGTTCGCTCACCGGGCGAAGACGATGTGCCGCCGCAGCAGCCAGACCGCCTGGAAGCTGACGATGATGGCCAGCAGCTTGGCGAGGCGCGGATCCAGGCCGAGCCAACCCCCCGCCGCGACGATCAGCGCCGTCAAAGCCAGGCCGAGCAGGGCAGAGAGTAGGAACAGCATAGGCTGGCGGTGCTGGCCGCCTTGGGTGTTCGCCCGCGCTTCAGTAAAGACGGCGCGGCTGGAGAGCAGCCAGTGGACCAGAATGCCCGCGCTGTAGCCGATCACCGAAGCCGCGGTCGGCGGAGTGTTCGCGCCGATCAGTAGCAGAAACAGCGCCACGTCCGTGCCCAACGCAATCACGCTCGCGACTACATAACGCAGATAGACCACGCGGGTGCCGAGGCGAATGCCGGCATGGGCAAGGCGCAGAAGGGCCATAAGCGGGCTTCCTTCGGATCGGGCGTCAGGCGGCCCGGTCGATCCGCTCTTCCTCATCGTCCGCAATGCGGCGCGGCACATCGCGTTCGGATGCCAGCGCGGCCTTGCGGTCCTCGGCGATGCGGGCCTGTTGGCCTTCATTTCCGGCTTCGTGATATTCCGCGTCTTCGTTGACCTGCCAGATGTCGTAGATGCGAGCGCCCGCCTCGATATTCTCGACCGTCAACATGGCGGTCATCATCGCATGGTCCTGATTGTTGTAGCGGTGCATGCCGTTGCGGCCGACCATGTGCAGCGTGGGGAAGCGCTCTTCCAGCTCCTCCCGCATCGCGGCGACATTCTCGGCATAGCTGTCGTCATAGACCGGATAGGCCTTTTCCTGGCGCACCACCGCGCCGCCGACCACGTCTTCCGGTTTGCAGAGGCCAAGGATCGCCATCTCCTTCTTGGCGAGCTCGATCAGATCGGCGTCGCCAGACGACCACAAGCCGTCATTCTCGAAGCAGAAATATTCCAGGCCCACGCAGGCGATATTCTCGTCCGGCACCATTTCAGGCGACCAGCTGCGGAAATTCTGCACGCGGCCCACCTGCACCTTGCTGTCATGGATGTAGATCCAGTTGTCCGGAAACAGATCCTCCGACTTGATCATCAGCGCGACGGTCAGGAAGTCGCGATATTTGAGCTCCGCCGCGTTGAGGCTGGTGGCGGGCAGCGGGTGGAGCCGCGCGGCCAGTTCGCGCATCGGCGCGGAGCTGATGACGTGGCGTGCCTCGATCACCGCTTCGCCGCCGTCCGCCTTCCTCGCGGTGACGCGCCAATCGCCGTTCGCATCCTGCGCGAGCTGCTTCAGCGCATGGCCCATGCGGACCTCATTGCCCTTGGACTGCACGAAATCGCGCGCCGCATCCCACATCATCCCCGGGCCGAGGCGCGGATAGCGGAAGGTTTCCAGCAGCGTCTTGGCCTGCGCCCCGCTGCCGTCGTTCAGCTTGTTGAGACCGAGCGATCGCTTGAGGCCGTCGAGCACCGCGGCGCCCAGGCTGAGGCCTTTGATGCGCTGCGCCGCCCAGTCCGCCGACATTTCGTCGCAGGGCATGCCCCACACCTTCTCGGTATAGGTTTTGAAGAAGATCGAATAGAGCTTGTGGCCGAACTGGTTGACCACCCAGTCCTCGAAACTACGCACGCGCTTGTTGGGCAGCAGCTTCCAGCGCGCATAGCTTGCCATGCACAGAGTGGAGCGCCAGATGCCGAGGTTCCACAGCGCCTCGAACGCGCGCAGCGGATAGCTGTAGAATTTGCCCTCATAATAGATGCGGCTCATGCGCGGGCGCTGGATGAAATCGTCGGGCAGAATCTCGTTCCAGAGATCGACCACCTCCTGCGATTTGGAGAAAAAGCGGTGCCCGCCGATATCGAAGCGATAGCCGTCGACCTCCACCGTCCGGCTGATGCCGCCGACATAGGTCTCGTCCTTCTCGATAACCGAGACGCGGTAGCCCTTTTTGGACAGGAGATAGGCGGCCGTCAGCCCAGCCGGCCCCGCACCGATGATCGCGACATCGATCGGTCCTTCGCCTTCGACCTCGTTCTGGAGCGACATAATTCCCTTCCCCTGCCTTTGGCCAAAGCAATTGGCGGCTGGCGAAGGCAGTGAAGGAAATCTTCTAACGGATGGTTAATTCCGGGTTACGGCGTAAGCGAACCTTGCCGTCAGAACCGTAGCCTTGAGCTTGTCGAAAGGCGTTTCTCGAACGAGAGACGTGCTTCGACAAGCTCAGCACTTACGGCTTTTTGGGCAGGTGTTCTCGCTCAGTGCCGGAAGTGGCGCATGCCGGTGAAGACCATCGCCAGGCCCGCCTCGTCGGCGGCGGCGATCACTTCGTCGTCGCGGATCGAGCCGCCCGGCTGGATCACGGCGGTGGCCCCTGCTTCCACCGCGGCGAAGAGGCCGTCGGCGAAGGGGAAGAACGCGTCCGATGCCACCGCGGATCCCTCGGTACGCGGGGCCGACCAACCATAGGTTTCCGCCGCCTCGCGCGCCTTCACGGCGGCGATGCGCGCGCTGTCGCGGCGGTTCATCTGGCCCGCGCCGATCCCCGCCGTCGCGCCGTCCTTGGCGTAGACAATGGCGTTCGATTTCACATGCTTGGCCACCGTCCAGGCGAACAGGCAGTCTTTCAGCTCCTGTTCGCTGGGTTCGCGCTTGGTCACCGTCTTCAGGTCCGCCTCGGCGATCCGGCCATTGTCGCGCGACTGGACGAGAATGCCGCCGGTGATGCTTTTCATCATCAGGCCGCCGCGTGCGGGATCGGGCAAATCGCCGGTGAGCAGCAGGCGCAGGTTCTTCTTTTTGGCGAACACCGCTTTGGCCGCATCATCGGCATCGGGCGCGGCAACGACTTCGGTAAAGATCTCGGTGATCGCTTCCGCCGTAGGTCCGTCTAGCGGACGGTTGACCGCGACGATGCCGCCGAAGGCCGAGACGCTGTCGCATTCCAGCGCCGCGCGATAGGCATCGATCAGGCTGTCCGCACTTGCGACGCCGCAGGGGTTGGCGTGCTTCACGATCACCACCGTCGGCGGGCCGTCGCGAAACTCGCTCACCAGCTCCAGCGCGGCATCGGCGTCGTTCAGATTGTTGTAGCTCAGCGCCTTGCCTTGCAGCTGTTCGGCCTGCGCCACGCCGCGTGCGGAAGGATTGGCGGGCAGATAAAGCGCGGCATGCTGATGCGGGTTTTCGCCATAGCGCAGCTCATCCGCCTTGCGCCCGCCGGTGAGCAAGCTGGAGGGGAGTGTCTCGCCCTGATCGGAAAAGGCGAACCAGCCCGCGATGGTCGCGTCATAAGCGGCGGTGGCGGCGAAAGTCTTGGCCGCCTGCGCCTTGCGGAAGGCGGGGCTCACCGCGCCGTCGTGCTCCTCCAGCTCGGCCAGCAGCGAATCGTAATCGGCTGGGTCGGTGACCACCGTGACATAAGCATGGTTCTTGGCCGAGCTGCGCAGCATGCTGGGGCCGCCGATGTCGATATTCTCGATGATCTCGTCCCGGTCCGCACCCTTGGCCAGCGTTTCGGCAAAGGGGTAGAGATTGACGACGACAAGGTCGATCGGCCCGATGTCGTGCGCCTTCAGCGCGGCCTGATGCTGGGGATCGTCGCGCACGGCCAGCAGCGCGCCGTGAACCTTGGGGTGCAGCGTCTTCACCCGCCCATCCATCATCTCCGGAAAATCGGTGAGATCGGAGATGTCGCGGACCTCGAGCCCCTGTTCGCGCAGCGCCTTCGCCGTGCCGCCGGTCGACACCAGCTCCACACCGCGCTGACTGAGCGCGCGGCCCAGTTCGGCAAGCCCGGTCTTGTCGGACACCGAGAGGAGGGCCCGCTTGATCGTGACGTTCTTCATCGTCTCATCCCATATGTTTGAGCAGCCAGCCGAGCGAACTGCCGCCCGCCTCCGCCGCTCCGCTGATCGCCAATTGTGTGGTGGGGTGGGGCCGCCCGTCGGCATCCACCCAGAGGCTGTCTTCGATGGCCAGCGTGCCGCCGGTCAGCCGGAATTGCCACAGGCCGCCGCTCGGCAAACGCAGCACTGCGCCGTTTTCGGTCGCCTGCGCTTCGATCCCGTCGCCCAGGTGAAAGCGCAGCACGAAGGGCGTCGCCTCGGTCTTCTTGCGCTTCGATCCGGCGGGCAGCAGCATATCCTCGCCGCGAAGTTCCATGCCGTCGTCGCGCAGCATCAGAAGGCGGCGGTGGACGAAGCCGAAGGTACGGCTGTAGCCGTCATGGCTCGCCTCGATGCGCGTCGCGTTTTCGCCCTCGCGTCGGTCCAGTTCCACCTCCTCGACGCCGCGGCCCAGCTTGCCGCCCGGCAGGATCGAGGTGCTGTTCGAATCGGCAAGGCAGAGCGTGGAATGCGCCGCAGTGGAGCGCAGGCCGGTGGCAAGGCCTTGCGAAACATGCTTGCCGACCAGCGCCGCGCCGCCGCAATTTACGATGATGCGATCGGGCCCGTGGCTGAATTCCAGCGCCAGTGTGGAGGCGCAGCCGACCGCGCTCTCGCGCGCCAACGGCGGCGGCGCGGCGTCCAGTTGCAGGACGGAGCGACCGGCGGTGACGCGCTGATAGCCCCAATCGCGCGCCTGCCGGGCAGGGCGGGCCCGCACGCCGCTGGCCCCGATCAGCGCGTTCAGTTCGTCCGGGGGGAACACGCCCGAGCCTTGCCAAGCCCCCAGGCCGCCATCGGCATGGGTCAGGCCGGTAAGAGCCGGCACCGCGCGTTCCAGCGCCTGATCGATGAAGGCAGGGATCATTTCCTTGCGCTTGCCATAGGCATCGCGCAGCAGCGACAGCATATGGATCGCCTCGACCAGCGCGAGCGGCGAGCGGGAGACGATGCCGCCGTCCGGAAAGATCGCGCTCGCGATCGCCTTTTCCAGGCCCGCTTCGCCCACGATCTTGCGCGCCTTGCCGTCCGGAATCAGCAGCGCCGCGGCGACGAGCCCGGCCCAGGCGACGAGGCGGTGGCGCCCCTCCGGCGCGCGCTGGGCGGCGCGGTCCAGATGGCGGGCATTGCGGGCGATCGCATTCAGCACGCGGCTGCGGTAGATAAGATCGCTGCTCGACAGGATATAGGGCGCATGCGCGGCCCAGTTGACGAAGCGCCAGGCGCAATTGTCCGCGCGCCAGGCGGGTTCGGCCACCTTCATACCATGATGATCGAGCCAGGCGTCCATCAACCGCTCGGCCGTTTCGGTGCCCTGCGCGCGGCTGGCCACCGCGGCAAGATCGCGAAGCCAGGCGAAACGGTGGATGTAGTTCTGGAAATCAGACGGCAGTTTCTCGAGCCGATCCTCCACCTTATCGAAGGGAAGCTGGATGCCGCGGAAAAGGAAGCGGCCTGCACGCAGCGCATCGCCGCGCACCGGATCGCCTGGTAGCGGATCGTCCGGCACGGCGTAGAGGCGCGGCGGCAGCTTGCCGGTAAGCCGCATATTGTGCAGCGGGGTTCGCCAGGTGAGCTTGTAGAAAAGGCCCGCAAGCTGTTCGGAAAGGGACGCCGCCGGGCCGGACTCCCGCACCATGAGCGCGCGGCCTTCCTCTGCAGGAGACTCGCGGCGCTGGCCGGTCATTCGCCCCTCAGGCCTGCGATATTCTCGGCATATTTGTCGGGGCCGCCGCGGAAGGTGGCGGTGCCGGCCACCAGCACGTCCGCGCCCGCCGCAATGGCGCGCGGGGCAGTACCAGCATCGATACCGCCGTCGACTTCCAGGCGAATGTCGCGGCCGCTTTCATTGATGCGGCGGCGGATCTCCGCGATCTTGTCCAACTGGCTTTCGATGAAGCTCTGCCCGCCGAAGCCGGGATTGACGCTCATCACCAGCACCAGATCGATATCGTTCAACAGATAATCGAGCGACGATAGCGGCGTAGCCGGATTGAGAACGATGCCCGCTTTCTTGCCCAGCGCCTTGATCGACTGCACGGTGCGATGCGGATGGGCACCCGCTTCCGGGTGGAAGGAGATGATGTCCGCGCCGGCCTCGGCAAAGGCTTCCAGATACTGGTCGACCGGAGAGATCATCAAATGCACGTCGAACGGCTTGTCGCTATGCGGCCTCAGTGCCTTTACCACGGCGGGGCCGATCGTGATATTCGGCACGAAATGGCCGTCCATCACATCGACATGGATCCAGTCGGCCCCAGCCTGATCGATGGCGCGTACTTCCTCGCCGAGTTTCGCGAAATCGGCGGAAAGAATCGAGGGGGCGATGCGGACGGCAGGATGAGCCATCGGGGCGAACTAGCGATGCGGGGCCGTCATCGCAACGGGCGCAGACCCTGCGCCTGTGGAAAATTCGTGCAAAGTCTGTGGATCAGGCCGCTTTTTCGAACCGCGCGATGAAAAATCCGTCGAGCCGACCAGCCTCGAGCAGCATCGTGGGCAGCGTCCGGACATATCCGTCTTCGCTCGGCGCGACGAAGTCGGGCAGCTCGTCCGATCCGACGGCGGCGCGGGCGAAATCGCTATGGCGATCGAGGAATGCCGCAGCCTGCGCTTCGCCTTCCTCGGGCTCCAGCGAACAGACCGCATAGACGAGGCGGCCTCCCGGCGCGACGGCGGCGGCGGCGCGGTCCAGCAAGCTGGATTGCAGCTCGGCGCGCTCCGCAATGTCGCGCGCGCCGATGCGGTGAATTACGTCGGGATGCCGGCGGAAGATGCCGGTGGCCGAACAGGGCGCATCGAGCAGAACTGCATCGTAAAGCTGCGGCGGCTGCCAGTCGGCGGCGTCGGCAGCGATGGTTTCGGCCGAAAGCTTCGTGCGCTTCAGATTGTCGCGCAGCCGCTCGAGACGCCGCTTGGACTGGTCGAGCGCCGAGACGGTCCAGCCGCCGCTCGCCAATTGCATGGTCTTGCCCCCCGGCGCGGCGCACAAGTCGAGCGCGGTGCGGCCCCGGCCTTCACCCAGCAGGCGGACCGGAAGCGACGCGGCAATGTCCTGCACCCACCAGGCGCCGTCGTCGAAGCCGGGCAGGGCGGTGAGATCGGTGCCGCGGGGCAGGCGAACATGATGATCGGCGAGCGATACGCCGCCGAGCTTTTCCGCCCAGACGGCGGCGTCTTCGCGCGATTGCAAGGTAAGATCGAGCGGGGGCGGGGCGGCGATGGCCTGCGCTGCCGCTTCGACCATGTCCGCGCCCCAATGGCCGGTCCAGCGCTCTTGCACATCGCCCGGCAGACGCGGGGTTTCGGGCAGTTTTGCGCCCTTGCGCATTAGCGTGCCGAACACGCCGTGGACCAGCCGCCGCGGCCCACCATCGACCAGAGGCAGCGCGGTGGCGATCGCCGCATGTTGCGGCGTGCCGAGGACCAGCGCCTGCACCAGCGCGATACGCAGAACGCTGCGCGCCTTGGCATCATCCGGCAGCGCGCGTTTGGTGGCGCTGTCGATCAGCGCATCGAGATCGGGCAGGCGGCGCAGCGCTTCTGACGCGATGGCGAGCGCCAGCGCGCGGTCGTCGGGTCGTTTCAGCCCCTGCGTCGCGCCGCCCATCGCCTGGTCGAGCGATTCGCCTCGGCGCAGCACGGCGTCGAGCAGGCGCAAGGCTGCGCGGCGGGCACCGAGACCCTCGACCGGTGCGGAAGAAGTCAGCGGCCGCGGCCCAGCGGATCGAGCGCGCTGCGGGCGGGTTTGCGCGCTCCGCTGCTGGGTACGGTGGGTTCGGGCACGCGCTTGCCGTACATATCGCTGCGGAGCCGATCGACGGCGGGCGTACGCGGCGATCCCGCCATAGCGCGCAGCTTCGCGATCCGGTCTTCGGTGGCAGGATGGGTGGAGAACATCTGCTTGATACCCACAGGAACGATGTAGAGCTGCGCCGCGGCAGGATTGCGCTCGGCAGCATGGTTCGGGATCGCCTGCGCGCCGCGAGAGATTTTTTCAAGCGCGCTGGCGAGGGCGTTAGGATCGCCGCTGATCTCCGCGCCCGCCTTGTCCGCACCATATTCGCGCGTGCGGCTGATCGTCATCTGCACGATCATCGCGGCGAAGGGGGCCATGATGACGGCGGCAAGACCGGCCATGCCCGCGCTGCGATCGCGAAAGAACAGGCCGAAATTGGCGACCATCGAGACCGCGCCCGCGATGGTGGCGACCATCGTCATGATCAGCGTGTCGCGGTTCTTCACATGGCCCAGCTCGTGCGCCATCACGCCGGCCACTTCCTCGCGGCTCAGCATGTTCAACAGGCCGCTGGTGGCGGCTACGGCGGCATGTTCGGGATCGCGGCCCGTGGCGAAGGCATTGGGGTGCGGATCGTCGACGATATAAACCTTGGGCATCGGGAGGCCTGCACGCTGCGCCAGCCCTGCGACCAGGCCGTAGAACTCGGGGTGGCTCTGCCGGTCAACCTCCTGCGCATGGTGCATCTTCAGCACCATCTTGTCGGCATTCCAGTAGGTGAACAGGTTCATGCCCGCCTCGAGCAACAGCGCAAAGATCGCACCCTTCGGCCCGCCAATGGCAAAGCCGAGCGCCATGAACAGTGCGGTCAGCGCCGCCAGCAGCATCATGGTTTTAAACTGGTTCATAAGTCCTCTCGTCGTCCCCCGCTTGCGATGGGAGCCCCTGCGAACGATATGGGAAGCAATGGCCGCCCCTTCAATCGGCGCCGCGCAGAGCGAAAGGTAAGCAGGATGGATCGTCCCGTCGCGAAGAAACGCCCGCCTCATCTCGATCCGGTCGAGCCGTTGCCGCCGAGCCCGCCGGTGCCGGAGCCAGAGCCGATCAGCGAGGAGCGAAAAGAAGAGCTGGAGAAAAGCCCGGTGCGTTACGGCGACTGGGAACGCGAAGGTATCTGCTGGGATTTCTGACGCGTCCTCGGCCGGGCGGCGCGGACGTGCCGCTCAGTCCTCGGCCACCATATCCGCAGCGGTCCAGCCGTCGAGGAAATCGATCAGCCCGCGTTCGTGCCGCGTCAGATATTTCGTTTTGCGCGGCAGCTCCAGTTTCTCGCGCCATTCCTTCTGCCCGTCCTTGATCAGCGCCACGACCGCGGGGTGCACATAGCTGTTGCGCGCAATGGTGGGCGTGTTGCCGAGGTCCGCCGCGACTTCGTCCATCACCGATTTCAGCGTCATGTCGCCCTCGCCGTCGGCCAGCAATTCGAAAGCGTGGGCCGAGGCGGACCAGGTGCGGAAATGCTTGGCCGAAAAACTTTCGCCCATGCTTTCGCGAATATAGTCGTTCACATGGCAACTCTGCACCGCATGCGGTTCCCCGTCATCGTCGATATATTGGAACAGATGCTGGCCGGGCAGGTCCTCCATCTTCTTTACGATCGACAGCAGCTTGCGATCGGTGATCGCAACTTCGCGATGCTTGTTCGATTTCGCCTTGAAACTCAGCGTCAGCTTGCGGCCCGTGCGCTTGGCGTGACGGCGGCGCAGCGTGGTGGCACCGTAGCTCTTGTTTCGTTCCGCATATTGCTCGTTGCCAACGCGGATAGAAGTGAGATCGAGCAAGCGCACCATCGCGGCGACCACCCGGTCCTTGTCCAGCTTCCGGCCCGAAAGATCTTCGTCCAGCCGCGCGCGAAGCAGCGGCAGTTTGTGGCCGAAGGTTCGGCACGCTTCGAACTTCTCACCCTCCCGCTGCGCGCGGAAATCGGGGTGATAGCGATACTGCTTGCGGCCCTTTTCGTCATAGCCGGTCGCTAAAATATGGCCGTTGGAGGCGGGACTGAACCAGGCATCTTCATAAGCTGGGGGGAAGGCGATGGCGTTCAGCCGTTCGATCTGGTTCGTGTCGGTGATCCGCTTCCCATCGGGATCGAAATAGCACCAGCCCTTGCCTTTTTTCTGCCGGGTGATGCCGGGTAGGTCGTCATCGACATAAATCAGCGCTTCACCCAAGGTCCGTTCCTCACACGCGCGCCGCCAGCCTGCGGTGCGAGCATGGAAACCGCCGCCATGATGATGCGTTCCACCTTTGGACCCGCAAGTTCGCCGGACGGTTATCCCGTTTTAAAGTGATACTCTGTCAGATGGATGGCTGGCAGGTCTGGAAACTTTGTAACCGAAACTGGTTTGTGCCAATCGGAACTTGATTTTGTTGATGCCATATCGGAGCAGGCGAGGCTCATGAGCCAAAGCGATCCAGACAGAAATGCCCAATCTTCGGCCACGCCGGAGGATGTGCAGGACGATCTGGCGGCACTGCGCGCCGAGCGCGATGCGCTTCGCCAGGAGCTTAAGCGGTGCCGCGCCGAATTCAGCGCGCTCCGCGAACACGCACCCATCGGGATCGCTACGTTCGATCGCGAAGGAAATTATCTTCGCGTCAACAAGTGGCTGGCGGATTTGAATGGCCTTCCTGCCGAGGAACATCTCGGTCGCAGCGTTGCCGAAATCGTGCCCAAAATGAGCCAGGTGGCCAAATCCTCCATCGGGGAGGTGATTGCGACAGGTGAGCCGATCCGGGGCGAGCGTGTGATGGGCTTTGTCAACGAGCGGAGCGAGCGGTCGCGCGTACTGGAAGTCGAATGGTATCCGACGTTCCAGGGCGACGAGGTGGAGACCATCACGGTCCTGGTATCGGATGCGACCGAGGCCGAGCGGCATGAGCTTTTTGCCAAGCACATGATCCGGGAACTCCAGCACCGAGTAAAGAACTCGCTGGCGAACGTGATGGCTCTCGTCGAACAGGCCCTGCGCTCCAACCGTTCCAAGGAAGATGTGCTGCACGTGCTGCGGGAGCGGATTACCGCGCTTGCGAAAATTCATGGCAAGCTGTCGGAGCGCAATTGGGAATCGATCGATCTGACGGTGCTGGTCAATCAGGAATTTGGTCACAAAGATCGGCAGGGACAGCTCGATATTGAAGGGCCTTCGCTGGAGTTCGGCCCGCAATCCTCGCTCGCCATGTCGATGGCGCTGCATGAGCTTGCCGCCAATGCGCGGCGTTTTGGGGCGCTTTCCTGCCCCGCTGGTCGCTTATCGATCCACTGGAATATCAGCGGCACGGGCGATGATGCCTATCTTTTCCTGCGTTGGCGGGAGACGGGATGTAGCGTGCTGGAAGATCGGGGATCGCCCGGCTTCGGGTCACGCCTGATCGCAACCAGCGTGCGTAACGCCTTGCGCGGCGAACTTACCGAACATTGGCTCGACGATGGCCTTTGCGTGGAAATGCAGCTGCCCGTGTCCTTCATCGGACCGCCGAAGCGGGAATTTCCCGCCGCCGGCGTATCGTCGGTCAGTCGAGCTTCTTGATCAGATCGAGAAAATCATCCGGGACTCCCTCGTCCACAGTGGACTGATAGGCGTTGCGAAGCGCCTGGGCGATCGGGTCAGAATCCTTTTGGATCGAATCGACATTTTTTGGCTTGGACGCGGAGTCATCGCCCTTCCGGTTGTTCTCCGCTTTGCCCACCGACCGATCCTTTTTCACATTGTCCGTCATTCAGGCGGTCGCGTCTAGCATGGGGTGGTGGCCAGTCAAATCTTTCCCTCCGCGGAATTTTCATGCGTTTGCCAATTACCGGCATCATCGCTAGATTGTTGCTGCGTGCCGAAACCAATTGGCTTCAAAAAGGTTTCATCGCGGGGCAGGGCGGCCGATATCGGCTTGTTGGCCTTGCCGGCGGAAACGATCAACACGGATTTCAGGGAACTCATGAGCGAAAAAACCTTGGGCGAAAAACTGGCGCCCCATCTCCCCTATGTGCGCCGCTATGCACGTGCCTTGACCGGCAGCCAGCAGTCGGGCGACGCAATCGTTCGCGCTACCTTGCAGTCGATTGTGGAAGCTCCGGAGGAATTCCCCCGCGATCTTGAGCCGCGCATTGCACTGTACAAGACGTTCGAAGCCTTCTGGCGGGCGAGCGAAGAGGCCGGCCCTCAAGGGTCCGATCCGGATGCCGGCAGCGACTTCATCGTGCAGAAGCGCCTGGCCGATCTCACGCCCAAGTCGCGCCGCGCGCTGCTGCTGACCACCATGGAAGGCTTCAGCGAGAGCGAAGCCGCCACGCTTCTGGGTGAGGATGTCGATACGGTCCGCTCGCTAGTGCGCGAAGCGACCGACGAGATCGATCGCCAGACGCATGCCCGCGTACTGATCATCGAGGACGAGCCGATCATCGCGATGGATATCGAGACGATCGTTACCGAATCGGGCCATGACGTGGCTGCCATCGCGGTAACCCGCGACGAAGCGGTGGCCGCGGCCAAGGAGCATAATCCGACGCTGGTTCTGGCGGACATTCAGCTCGCCGACAACAGCTCGGGGATCGATGCGGTGAAGGACATCCTGTCCGATCACAAGGTGCCGGTGATCTTCATCACCGCCTTCCCGGAGCGGCTGCTGACGGGCGAAAAGCCGGAACCGGCCTTCCTCATCACCAAGCCTTTCCAGCGTGATACGGTGAAAACCGCTATCGCTCAGGCGCTGTTCTTCGACGGCATGAACGTCGCGGCCTGAGGCCGCGCGCGTATCACATCTTGTGGACAGGACCGTCCCGCTTATCTAGGCGGGGCGGAGAAGAGGGGTTTGCCATGAATGATGAGAACCGGAACGAAGACATCGATCTCGACAAGGATCGCGCCCGCGCCGGCTCCACGCCGCATATCGGCCGCTATGTCCTGGCGATCGGTACGCTAATCGCGATCGTTGCTCTCAGCATCATCTGGATCTCGGGTTCGAAATAATGGTTGGACCGGTCCGACAGGGCCGGTTTTTGGGTTGAAAGCGAGTTAATGGCTGAAAAAGAGCCGCACGAAGTTCTGACAGACGAGCAGTTCCGTCAGCATCTTACCGAGGTGCTGCCGCAGCTGCGCGCCTTCTCGCGCTCGCTTACCGGCAGCCAGCCGGAATTTGCCGACGATCTGGTGCAGGATGCCCTCCTGCGCGCCTGGAGCGCGCGGGCCAGCTTCAAGGCCGGCACCAATTTCCGCGCCTGGATTTTCGTGATCCTGCGCAACCTGTTCCTTTCGGAAATGCGCCGCTCCAAGTTCAAGGGCGAATGGAACGAGATCGCGGCGGAAAAGCTGCTCGTCAGCCCCGTCCATCAGGAACGCCATATCGAACTGGCCGACATGCAGCGCGCGCTGGCGAAGCTGCCGGTGGGGCAGCGCGAATCGCTGATTCTGGTCGGCGCGGGCGGCTTCTCCTACAAGGACGCGGCAGAGATTACCGGCGTTGCGGTGGGTACGGTGAAGAGCCGCGTGGCGCGCGCCCGCACGGCGCTGGAAGAGATCATGGCCGGCGACGATCCGCTGCCCGATGCCAGGGCAGGCGAGAGTCAGCCTTTCGAGGAGCTGATGGACCGCCTCGATACCATTGCCGAAGGCCGCGGCGACGCTTGACCCCGGCTTCGGGCTTTTCCACCGAAATCAGTGAAAGTCGCGCGACTTCGGCAGCACGCTGACGTTGCGCGGATGACGGCGTATGCCCACGCTTGCGGGCAGCGGCGCCTTCACATGATCGGCGCGCGCGACGCGGGGGCTGAGGAGGTCTTCGGATAGCGACAGGAGCCGGTCGGTGCCGTCGGTCAGCTTGTCCACCACAACGTGCAGCACATCGGGAGCGTCATTGCGCTTGTCCTGCTTTTCGTCGCGCTGGATGCGCCCTTCCACCTCCATCAGCCGCGCGCCCATGATGATCCTGCGATACTCTTCCATCACGCTGGGCCAGATGACGAGGTTGGACACGCCGGTCTCATCCTCCAGCGTGATGAAGCACACACCCTTGGCGCTGCCGGGGCGCTGGCGGATCAGCACCACGCCCGCCACCTTCACCCGGCGGCCGCTGCGCACTGTCTTCAGCGCATCGTTCCGGGTGAACCCGCGCGCGGCGTAATCGGCCCGAAGGAAGCTGAGGGGATGCGCCTTCAGCGACAGCCGCGTGGTTTGATAGTCGGCCACGACATGTTCGGGCAGCGGCATGGCGGGCAGCGCGGCGGCGCTTCGCTCCTGCCCCTCGTCGCGCGCCGCGGCGGCGGCGAACAGCGGCAGATCGGGCACATTTTTGAGCGCGCGCACCTCCCACAAGGCCTGGCGTCGATCGAGTCCGATCGAACGGAAGGCGTCCGCTTCGGCTAGGCGCTGCAACACCGGCACGCCGAGCCCGGTGCGCTCACGCAGGTCCGCCACCGAAGCAAAAGGCGCGCACTGCCGCTCCTCGACGAGGCGCTCCATATCCGGCTGCTTCAGCCCGTCGATCTGGCGGAAGCCGAGGCGCATCGGGTGGAGATGGGTAGGGGGAGACCAGGTCGTGTCTCTCTTCCCGCGTGCAGGAGACTTTGGCTCCGCTTCCAGCGCGTTGTCCCAGCCGCTTTCGTTCACGTCCGCGGCGCGCACCTCCACGCCATGTTCGCGCGCATCGCGCACGATCTGCGCGGGCGCGTAGAAGCCCATGGGCTGCGCGTTCAGCAAGGCCGCGCAGAACACGTCGGGATAGTGGCATTTGATCCAGCTGGAGATGTAGACGAGGTGCGCGAAACTGGCCGCATGGCTTTCCGGAAAGCCATACTCACCGAAGCCCTTGATCTGATCGAAGCAGCGATGGGCGAATTCGGGATCGTAGCCGCGCGCGATCATGCGGCCGACCATCTTGTCCTGATGCGCATCGACCATGCCGCGCGATCGGAAGGTGGCCATCGCCTTGCGGAGCTGGTTCGCCTCCTCCGCCGTGAAGCGTGCGGCGTCGAGCGCGATCTTCATCGCCTGTTCCTGAAAGATCGGCACGCCCAGTGTGCGCTTCAGGATATTCTTCAGCTCGTCCGGCTCGCCATGCTCGGGCGAGGGGGAGGGGAATTCGACCACTTCCTTGCCCGATCGGCGCTTCAGATAAGGGTGCACCATGTCGCCCTGGATGGGGCCCGGCCGCACGATCGCCACCTCGATCACCAGATCGTAGAATTCGCGCGGGCGAAGGCGCGGCAGCATGTTCATCTGCGCGCGGCTTTCCACCTGGAACACGCCGATGGAATCGGCGCGACAGAGCATGTCGTACACCGCATCGTCCTCGCGCGGCACGTCGGCCAACGTGAAGCGATGCCCATGATGCGCATCGATCAGATCGAACGCCTTGCGGATGCAACTGAGCATGCCGAGCGCCAGCACATCGACCTTCAGGATGCCGAGCGCGTCGATATCGTCCTTGTCCCACTCGATGAAACTGCGCTCGGGCATCGCGCCATTGCCGATCGGCACGGTCTCGCTCAGCGGCCCTTCGGTCAAAATGAAGCCGCCGACATGCTGGGAGAGGTGGCGCGGCATGCCGATCAACAGGTCGGCCAGTTTCAGCACGCGCCGCAGCTGCGGATCGCCAAGGTCCAGCCCGGCTTCGCCTACGCGCTTTTCCTCCACCTCGCTGCCCCAGCTGCCCCAGATCGTCCCGGCCAGTGAGGCGGTGACGTCTTCGGACAGGCCCATCACCTTGCCCACCTCGCGGATCGCCGAGCGGGGGCGGTAGTGGATCACGGTGGCGCACAGGCCTGCGCGGTGGCGGCCGTAGCGGCGGTAGAGATACTGGATCACCTCCTCGCGCCGCTCATGCTCGAAATCGACATCGATATCGGGCGGCTCGCTGCGCTCTTCGGAGATGAATCGCTCGATCAGCAGCTCATGCTCGGCCGGGTTCACCCCGGTAATGCCAAGGCAGAAGCACACCGCGCTGTTGGCGGCCGATCCGCGGCCCTGGCACAGGATCGGCGGCTCCCGGCTGCGCGCGAAATCGACGATGTCCTTGATGGTGAGGAAATAGCGCGCGATCTTCATCTTGCCGATCAGCACCAGTTCCTTGTCGATCAGCGCGGCGACCTTTGCCGGCACCCCGCCGGGATAATGCGCCTGCGCCCCCGCCCAGGCCAGATCGGCCAGATGTTCGTCCGCATCGCGCCCGTGCGGCACGGGGTCTTCGGGATATTCATAGTGCAGTTCGGTCAGCGCGAAGGTGCAGACATCGGCCAGCTCGCGCGCGGCGGTGATGGCATGCGGCCAGAGCGCGAACAGGCGCACCATTTCCTGCGGAGACTTCAGATGCCGCTCGGCATTGGCGTGGAGCAGATAGCCCGCATCCTTCAGCAGCACCTTCTCGCGGATGCAGGTCATCACGTCCTGCAGCGGGCGGCGGTCCGGCGCGGAATAGTGCACGTCGTTGGTGGCGAGGATCGCCAGCCCATGCGCCCTGGCCAGCGCGTCGAGCCGGTTGATCCGCGCAATATCGTCGCCGCGATAGAGCCAGGCTGCGGCGATGTGGCGCATGCTCGGCAGGCGCGCGGCCAGATGCGGCAGCAACGCCTCGATGGTGCCGGTGAGCGGGGCGGAGTGGACGAGGCGGAGCGTCGATCCCTCTTCTCCGTCGTCCGGCTGGGGTAGCGTTTCGATGGCGAACCTCTCCTCCCAATCCGCAGGCGGAAGCAGGATCAGGTGCACGCCTTCTGCATGCCGCTCCAGCATGGCGAGGCTGATCTGGCACACATCCTTGTCCTGCCAGTCGCCCTCCGGCGTCGCCATGCGGCCCGCGGAGATCAGCGCGCACAGGCGGCCATAAGCGGCGCGGGTTTCGGGGTAGGCAAGGAAGGCGAGACCTTCGACGGTCTCGATGCGGCAACCGATCACGGGGCGCACTTTTGCGGTCGACAGCTCGACATGATGGCGCACCACCCCGGCCATCGTGTTGATATCGGCAATGCCCAGCGCATCATAACCCAGCTCCAGCGCACGCACCGCCATGTCCACCGCATCGGATGCGCCGCGCAGAAAGCTGAACGGGCTCAGTAGCCCCAGCTCCACGAAGGGCGCGCGGGGATTGGGCTGAAACGCATCGCCCATCGCCTTCAGCGTGCGTTTTTCGGGGCCTTCACGATCCGGCATGGTTCAGACAGCCATGGCTCAGGCAAAAAGCCCGTGCAGATACCAGTCGGGCGCGCCGCCCCGCCCATCGCCGACCAGGCCGTTGCGATAGATCCAGTAGCGCCCGCCCGCCTCGTCCTCCACGCGGTAATAATCGCGCAGCCGTGCGGTGGATTTCTCGCGCCACCATTCGGGCGCGATCCGCTCGGGGCCCTCCACGCGCACCACCTCATGCTGCGCGCGCCGCCAGGTGAAGCGGCGCGGCACGCCTTCGGGCGTGATGTAGAGCACCGAAATCGGCTCCGGACTGTCGAGCAGCCGCAAGGGGCGCTGGTGAAAGGGCAAGGGAAGCTGGCGGGGCGTGCGGTTCGGCCCGGCCCGCGGCGGAGATGCCAGATCGGCATCCACCGCGCTCAGCCAGCGCACCGAGCGTTCGGGCATATGGCTTTCGCGCGGCTCGGGCACGCGGACATTGCGGCGGCCGAGGCGCACCACCAGCCGGTCGATCATGCCGGCGAGCAGCGCGTCGTCCGCCACCTCGCCCGACAGATCGGGCTGCGCGGCGTCCAGCGCCTCGTGCCACAGGGCGGTCAGCGCAAAGGCATCGAAGCCGAAACCCGCCTCCAGCCCTTCCAGCCGTTCGGTGAACAGCTTCGTCATATGCGCCGGATCGCGCGTGGGGCGGGCCAGCTCCGCCTCCAGCCGCGCGACATGGCCGTCCACGCGAAACGCCTCGAACCCCAGCCGCCGCGCGCCGCGATGGCGCTTGCGCAACGAGGCCGACAAGCGCTCGCTCAGCCCCTCCAGCACCGGCAACAGGATGGAAACATGCAGGATCGGCTCGGCCACGCGGGCGAAGGCGCGCTGCGGCGGCTCGGTCTCCAGCGCGGGGATCGCCTCTTGCGCGCGGCCCAGCGCCTGATCGATCCGGATCAGCGGATTGGCCGCGGGATCGCGCCGGTTGCGGAAGCGCCGCACCAACCCCTCGCGCGGCACGGCGGCGAGATCGCCGATCGTCTTGAGGCCGAGGCGTTTCAGCAGCAGCACCGTGGCACCGTCGAGCCGGAGCGCGGCGACGGGCAGGGGCGCCAGAGTGGCGGCTACATCCTCTAGATGGACGCCGGGATTATCGGCATAGCGCGCCAGCGCCCAGGCAGCGGCGGCGGTGGGGGCCATGGCGGCGCGCGCGCTGTAGCCTGCCGCCCCGATCCGCGCGGTCATATCGGCCAGCGCCGCAGCTTCGCCGCCGAACAGATGCGCCGCGCCGCTGGTGTCGATCAACAGGCCGTCCGCACCGTCGAGCGCGCTCCACGGCCCCCAGCGGCGGCACCACAGGGTCAGTCGTTCGAGCAGCGCGGCGTCGCCTTCCGCATCATGCGGCTGCGCAGCGAGTTCCGGGCAGATCGCGCGGGCATCGGCAAAGCGGCCCCCCGCCTTCACACCGGCCCCTTGCGCGGCGGCGTTCACCGCTTCGATGACGAGCCCGTGCGTCCCTTCGCTCACCAGGGCGATGGGCGCAGCGGCGCTATCCGGCCTGGCTTTCTCCCAGCGCTCGATCGCCAGCTTCGGGAGCCAGATCGAGACGATTTGCCGCGCCGTCATGATGCAGCGTCCAGCTGGCGGGCGCGCGGGTGCGCGATCGGAACAGCTCTGCGGAAAAGGCGGCGGTGCCCGGCGCAGCGGGGTTCCAGCGATGCGGCGGGGAGGGCGCGGGGCCGATCCGCCACCGCTGCCGCGCGCCCGAAAGATTGGGCGCGCCGCCGATGCGCAGCAGAAAGGCCGGCACGCCATGCTTTTCGCTCGCCACCGCCAGCCGCCGCGTGGCCGTAAAGTCCAGCGCCGCGGGCTCGCCCCATAATTCGCCGATCACCGCGCTCAGGGCCTTGCATCGCAGGCCCTCCTCCATCGCCCAGAGCGCGTTTTTCGCGTTGGACGCGGCGACATGAATGATGTCGCAGCCGAAGGCGCTGCCATGCGGAAAAGGCCGCCCCCCCTCGCGAATCGCCGTGCGCTCCTGCACCCAGAGCAGCGGCCGATCGCACGCGCCCAGCTGCGCAAGCGCGAAGCCGGTGCCGCTCGCCGGATGGGGACCGGGGAAGATTTCCTGCAGACACGGCGCGAAAGCCCCGTCGAGCGAGGGGTCCGGGGCCGTTTCGGCGCGGGGGTCGAGGCGTGACACATGGAACATAAGGCGAATCGGGAATGGATTTGTTCGCATTATGTTCCGGTGGGAAGCGGAGTCAATTGGGGTGGGCTTTGCGTCAACGTCACCCTGTAAACCGCCCTCAAGAACCGCAGTCCTGAGCCTTTCGAAGGACGCCTATCAGTCAAGGGCGCCGACCATCCGCCCTCAAACGAAGTTCGCCGCCACCTCTTTCGGCACGCGGATCAGGCGGCCGCTGGCGCGGTCCAAGATGGCCCAAGTGGTCTTGGCCGAGACGACGACCTTGCCCGCGCCGTCCAGGAAATCCACGCGCCGATCGAAGCGCGCACCGCGCGGCGTGCCGTCGACCCAGGTGCGGCCCGTCACCGGTTCGCCCGCTTTCACATTGCCGCGATAGTCGATCTCATGCCGGGTCACGACCCACACATAGGCCGCGACATGCGCCGGATCGGCCACCGCCTGCCAGTGGCTGGTCGCCATGTCCTGAATCCAGGTGACCCAGACCGCGTTGTTGACATGGCCTAGCTCGTCGATGTCTTCCGGCGCGGCGGTCCAGCGGCGTTCGAACGGTTCGCTCACGCCGCCTCTACCATGCCCATCTGCCACAGGATGAAGGCATATTCTTCCGCCGTTTCCTTCAGGCTCTCCCACCGGCCGGACTTGCCGCCATGGCCTGCGCCCATATTGGTCTTGAGCAGCAGGACATTGTCGTCCGTCTTGCGGGCCCGCAGGCGCGCGACCCATTTGGCGGGCTCCCAATAGGTGACACGCGGATCGTTGAGGCCGGCGGTCACCAGCATCGGCGGATAATCCTGCGCGCGCACATTATCGTACGGGCTATAGCTGCGGATCAGTTCGAACGCAGCCTTGTCGGTCAAGGGATTGCCCCATTCGGGCCATTCGCCCGGCGTCAGCGGCAGCGAAGCGTCGAGCATGGTGGCAAGCACGTCCACGAAGGGCACATGCGCGACGACGGCACCGAACAGATCGGGCTCCATATTGATCACCGCGCCCATCAGCTTGCCGCCGGCCGAACCACCGCTGATCGAGATGCGGCCCTTCTGCGTATAGCCCCGATCGACCAGTCCTTTGGCGCAGTCGATGAAGTCGGTGAAGGCGTTCATCCGGTGCTCGCGCTTGCCGGTGAGATACCAGTTGCGGCCCAGATCGTCGCCGCCGCGGATATGCGCGATGGCGAAGGCGAAGCCGCGATCGACCAGGCTGAGCCGCGTCGTCGAAAAGCCCGGCGGAATGGCGATGCCATAGGCGCCGTAGCCGTAGAGATGCAGCGGCCCACCTTGGGGCCGATCCTTGCGGTAGAGGATCGAGACCGGGACCTCGGTGCCATCGCGCGCGGTGATCGACAGCCGCTCGGTGGTGTAACGCGAGGCGTCGTACCCGCTCGGGATTTCCTGCACTTTCAGCGTCTCGAGCGAGCGCTTGGCGGTGTCGTAGTCAAAGACGGTGCTCGGCGTGACCATCGAGTTGTAGCCGATGCGCAGCACGGTCTGGTCGAACTCGGGATTGTTGCCGAGGCCAGCAACATAAGCCTCTTCGGGAAACGCCACCGGCTCGATCCGCGCGGGATCGTCATAATAGCGGATTTCGATCTGATCGAGCCCGGCGCGGCGGCCCTCGACCACGTAGAAATCGCGGAAGGCTTCGATCCCGGTGAGGTAGAATTCGTCCGATCCGGCAATCAGCTCAGTCCAGGTGGACGGATCGTCCAGCGGCGCGGTGACGAGACGGAAGTTCACATGCGCGTCGTTGGTGAGGATGTAGAGCAGCCCTTCGCGCTCCTCGACATCATATTCGACGCCGGTTTCGCGCGGACGCACCAGGATCGGCTCTGCCATCACATCGTCTGCCGGGATTAGCCGAACCTCGCTCGTTTCATGATCGCCGCTGGCGATGACGAGGAAGCGCCGCGAGCTGCTTTCGCCCACCGACACGCGGAAGCCTTCGTCCGATTCGTGGAAGAGCTCGATATCCTTCGCCGGATCGTCGCCCAGCCGGTGGAACCGGGCATTGTCGGTGCGCCACTGTTCGTTGGCGAGGCAATAGAGGAAGCCCGATCCGTCGGCAGTCCAGACGAGATCGGACAAGGTGCCGGGAATGGCGTCGGGCAGGTCCTTGCCCGTTTCCAGATCGCGCACGCGCGCGGTGTAGCGTTCGGACCCGTTGTCATCGACTGCATAGGCCAGCAGCCGTCCGTCGGGGCTCACCGACATCGCGCCCAGGCTGAAATACTCCTTGCCCTCGGCCATTGCCGGCTCGTCGAAGATCAGCTCAGCCTCGCCCGAACCGTCGGCGGCCTTGCGCCAGTGCTTGCGATATTCCGCGCCTTCTTCGAAACTGACCCAATAGAGCCAGTCGCCGTCCTTTTGCGGCACGCTCTCATCGGCTTCCTTGATGCGGCCGCGCATCTCCTGGAACAGCGTGTCGATCAGCGGCTGCTGCGGCGCCATATGCGCCTCGAACCAGGCGTTTTCCTGATTCAGATACTCCAGGATTTCGGGGTCATCGACCTTCGGATAGCCCTTGTCGCGCAGCCAGGAATATTCATCCTCGCTGACGATGCCGTGATGTTCGCTGGAGGCGGGGCGGGGTTCGGCGCGCGGCGGAATGTTGTGCGTTTTCATGAGCGCCGATGTGCGCGGGCGCGGGGGCGGATGCAAGGGCGTGCCCTTTCGAAAACCGCCGGGAGGCCCTATATTCGCGCGCAACCAAGATGATCACGGAACAAAGGCCCGCCGCTATGCTGATGCAGACCCACGAAAACCGCCTCGCCGCCCTTCGCGAAGAACTGGGGCGACGCGGGCTGACCGGGTTCGTGGTGCCGATCGCGGACGAGCATCTGTCCGAATATGTCGGCGAATATGCGCAGCGCCTGCAGTGGCTTACCGGCTTTGCAGGCTCGGCCGGCAGCGCCATCGTCCTGAAGAACAAGGCCGCGATTTTCGTGGACGGGCGCTACACCGTGCAGGTGCGCGATCAGGTGGACGAAAAGCTCTTTTCCTACGTCCCGCTGGCCGACATGAGCATGACCGACTGGATCCGCGCCAATGCGAGCGAAGAGGATGTCATCGGCTATGACGCCTGGCTCCACACCCGCAGCTGGGCGAAGGAGGCCGGGCAGGCTGCCGCCCGCCGCGGCGCCAAGATGGTGGCCGTGGACGGCAATCCGATCGATTCGGTCTGGTCCGATCAGCCCGAAAAACCCGGCGCGAAGCTGGACGTCCAGCCGCTCGAATATGCCGGCAAGTCGCATGGCGAAAAGCGGGCCGAGATCGCCACATGGCTGAAGGACGAAGGCTATGACGCTACCGTCCTTACTGCGCTCGACTCCATCGCCTGGACGTTCAACATCCGCGGCGGAGACATCGCCAACACGCCCGTCGCCATTGCGCACGCGTTGGTGCAGGCGGACGGCACCGCGACTTTGTTTGTGGACGAGACGAAGCTGACGGACGAGGTCCGCACGCATCTGGGCAATGAAGTGTCGGTGCGCGGCTATGACGATTATGCCGCCTCGCTCGCCAATCTGGCCGGCAAGGCGGTGGCGGTCGATCCCGAACGCGCGCCGGCTGCGATTTTCGAGGCGCTGGACAGCGCGGGCGCGAAGATTGCCGAAAAGCGCGATCCGTCGGTGCTCATGAAGGCGATCAAGAACCAGGCGGAGATCGACGGGCACCGCGCGGCGCAGGCGCGCGATGGCGCGGCGCTGGCGCGCTTCCTCAAATGGATCGGCGAGACCGCGCCGAAGGGCGGGCTCGACGAGCTGACCGCCGCCGCCAAGCTGCGCGAACTCCGCGCAGAGGGCGGCGAACTGCGCGACATCAGCTTCCGCACCATCTCTGCCAGCGGTCCGCACGGCGCGCTGCCGCATTACAGCGTGAACGAAGAAACCAACCGCGAGATGCAGGTGGGCGAACTCTATCTGGTCGATTCGGGCGGCCAGTATCGCGACGGCACCACCGACGTCACCCGCGTCGCCGCGATCGGCGAGCCGACGGCCGAAATGATCAAGCGCTACACGCAGGTTCTTAAAGGGCATATCGCGCTGGACGTCGCCGTTTTCCCGAAGGGCACCACGGGCGGTGCGCTCGATACGCTGGCGCGTCAGTTCCTGTGGAAGGACGGCGTCGATTACGGCCACGGCACCGGCCACGGTGTGGGTGCCTATCTGGCCGTCCACGAGGGGCCGCAACGAATCGCCGCATTCGGCGGGTTCGCCGAGCCGCTGAAGGCCGGAATGATCTGTTCGAACGAGCCGGGCTATTACAAGGAAGGCGATTTCGGCATCCGGATCGAAAACCTGGTGCTGGTCGAAGAGCGCGCGATCGACGGCGCCGAAAAGGACATGCTGGGCTTCGAAACGCTCACCTTCGCGCCGCTGGAGCGCGAGTTGATCGATCCGTCGCTGCTGACCGACGAAGAGCGCCGCTGGGTGGACGATTACCACGCCCGCACGCTGGAAGTGGTCGGCCCGCAACTGGACGGCGAGGATCGCGAATGGCTGGAAACCCGCTGCGCGCCGCTGGGGTGAATCCCTCGTCCTCTAAGAGACCGCAGCCCTGAGCTTGTCGGAGTCGCAGACGGCCCCGCGGCGCCAACGGCGTTTCCCGCCGTGGCGCTGCCACCGATAAACGTGCTTCGGAGTCGAAGACGGCGCACGGCACCACCAGCTCAGCACTTACGGAATCGGGACGGAGCTAGTCCTCTGGCGCGGATTGTGTGGAGTCTCCGTCCGCGTCCCCTGCCTTCATCTCGCGGCTTTGCGTCTTGCGGCGTCTCAGATTCGCGCGAAGCTGTTCGGCCAGGCGGGCGGCCTTCTCGTCCTTGGCCCGGTCATTCGCGTCGTTTCGGTCGGTCATCGCGGGCGGGATTAGCAATATCGCCTGCCCCCGCCAAGCTGCCCCTTGACTTTCCCGCCCCTCCGCTCCCATAGGGCCGCCTTCTAGCGCGGCCCCTTGGCCGGCATGGATCTGGTACGCTGCTGTAGCTCAGTGGTAGAGCACACCCTTGGTAAGGGTGAGGCCGAGAGTTCAATCCTCTCCAGCAGCACCATTTCCGCCTGCTGAAAACCATCCGGGGGATGGTTTTCGCGGCGGAAATCCCGAGCAAAGCGAAGGGGCGCCCTTCGGGCTTCGGCTGGCGGGCCAGCTTGAAGCGCGATGTAGGGTGAAGGCTGTCCGCCGAAGCGGATGGATTCAGGTCCAATATCACTGTCCGAAGTCAAAGACCGTAAGTCCTGAGCTTGTCGAAGGACGTCTCTCGGTCACGAGCCGCTCTCGAACGATAAGCGCCCTTCGACAAGCTCAGGGCTACGGGCTTGATTGAAAAGGCTACCGGCGCGGTTCGAAGAACTACCGGCTTGGTTCGAGGGTTAAGGCAGCGTCGCATCGGCATTGGATCGGTATGCGATTTGCGCGCATTCCCTCCTTCCCCAGATCGGCGCGAACTCCTACAGCGCCGCCCATGCGCTTCTTTTCCGACAATGCCGCCCCTGTGCACCCCAAAATCTGGGAGGCGCTGGGTGATGCGGACAGCCTCGATACCGCTTATGACGGGGACCGCTGGTCCGCGCGGCTGGACGAGGCGTTCAGCGAGCTATTCGGGCGCGAATGCCGGGCGATGGCAGTCACCACTGGCACTGCCGCCAATGCGCTGGCCTGCGCCGCGATGGCCGCGCCGCATCAGGGCATTCTCTGTCATGAGGAAGCGCATATCGAGGTGGACGAGGCCGGTGCGCCGGGCTTCTACACCGCGGGCGCCAAGCTGATGCTGCTGCCTGGAGAGGGCGCGAAGATCACCGCTCAGGCGCTCGAAACGCGGCTCGATGCGATTCGGCCCGATGTGCATCAGGTGCAGGCGGCGGGCATTTCGATCACGCAGGCCACGGAATATGGGCTGGTCTATTCGCCCGAGGAAGTGGCCGCGATCGCGCAGCTCGCCAAGGCGCGCGGGCTGAAGCTGCATATGGACGGCGCGCGCTTCGCCAATGCGGTGGCGCGGTTGGACGGGGACGGGCGCACGATCACCGAGGGCGTGGACCTGCTCAGCTTCGGCTGCGTCAAGAATGGCGGGATGAGCGCGGAGGCGCTCGTCTTCTTCGATACCGATCTCTACGCCGCGTCCGAATATCGCCGCAAGCGCGCAGGCCATCTGTTGTCCAAGGGCCGCTATCTCGCCGCGCAGCTGCTGGCGATGCTGGACGGCGATCTCTGGCTGGAGAATGCACGCACCGCCAATGCCGCCGCCGCGCTGATCGCCGAGGCTGCGGGTGAGCGGCTGCTCTATCCGGTGGAGGCGAACGAGGTGTTCCTGCGTCTCACTGCGGACGAGGCTGCGGGGCTGCGAGACAAGGGCTTCGATTTCTACGATTGGGGAACGGGTGCGGCCCGGCTGGTGACGAGCTGGCAGCATGAAGAGGCCGATGTACGTCCGCTGGCCGATGCGATCGGGGCTTTGTGACATCGTTTGACGGTCAAAATAAAGCCGTAAGTGCTGAGCCTGTCAAAGCACGGCTCTCAAGCGAGAAACGCCCTTCGACAAGCTCAGGGCTAACGGATCAGGGGCGAGTTTCGGTTTCGGGAGGAGAGGCGGACCTCTCCCTCCTCACCCCGCGCATCCTGTTTCCGTTCATTCTGGTGGCTCTGATCTGGGGCGGGACGTGGATCGTGATCCGCGATCAGCTAAGCTCCGTGCCGCCGACCTGGTCGGTTTGCTATCGCTTCATCGTCGCCGCGATCGGCATGGCGGTGCTGGCGCGGGTGCGCGGTCAGCCGCTGCGGCTGCCCGCCCGCGCCCACGCCATCGCGCTGATGCTGGGGGCGAGCCAGTTCGTCCTGAATTTCAACTTCGTGTACAATGCCGAGCGGTTCGTGACCTCCGGCCTGGTTGCAAGCACCTTTGCGCTCTTGATGCTGCCCAACGCGCTGTTCGGGCGGATATTTTTGGGGCGGCGGCTGGAGCCGAGCTTCTTCGTCGGCACGGGGATCGCGATCCTGGGCGTGGCGCTGTTGTTCGTGCAGGAATATCGCGCCATGCCGGCGAGCGGGCGGGACGTGGCGTTCGGCATTCTGCTCACCGTCGGCGGCATTCTTTCCGCCTCCTTCGCCAATGTGCTGCAGGCGGCCAAGCGGGTGCAGGCGCTGCCGCTGCTGACTTTGCTCACCTGGGCGATGGGCTATGGCGTGCTGTTCAACGCCGCCGTCGCCTTTGTCAGCTTCGGCCCGCCGGTGATCGATCCGCGTCCGGCCTATCTCTTCGGCATCCTGTATCTCGGGCTGCTGGGTTCAGTCGTCACCTTCCCGCTCTATTTCGGGATCGTGCGCGCCATCGGCCCGGGCAAGGCGGCGTATAACAGCGTGCTCGTGCCGGTGGTGGCGATGGCGCTGTCCACCCTGTTCGAGGGCTATCGTTGGTCTCCTCTGGCCGCGGCGGGCGGCGGGATCGCGATGCTGGGCCTGCTGGTGGCGATGCGCGCGCGGCGCTAGAGCAGGCTTTTCAGCCCCGCCTTGTAGTCCGGATAGAGCGGCTTCCACCCCAGAACGCGTTTGGCCTTGCCGTTCGCGACGCGGCGGTTTTCGGCGTAGAATCCGCGCGCCATCGGACTGAGGCCCGCCTCATCCATCGTCTGCAGCGGCGGCGGTTCGATGCCCAGCAGGCGGCATGCATGCTCGGTCACCGCATTATGGCTGGCGGGCCGATCGTCGCCGATATTGTAAAGGCCCGGCGGCGCATCGAAGCTCGCCTCCACCGCGCGGCAGATGTCAGTCACATGGATGCGGCTGAACACCTGGCCGGGCAGATCGATGCGGTGCGCGCTGCCGTCCCGCACCTTGTCTAGCGCGCTGCGGCCGGGGCCGTAAATGCCGGGCAGGCGGAAGATGCGCACCCGGTCGTCCAGCGTCTGCCAGGCCGCGTCGGCCTCCGCCCGCGCGCTGCGCCGTCCGCCGCCGATAGGGGCGCTTTCGTCCACCCAGGCGCCGCCCGCATCGCCATACACGCCGGTGGAGCTGAGATAGCCGATCCAGCGCGCCGGGGCGGCGGCCACCGCGTCGCCATAGCGGGTGAGCACATCGTCCTCCCCGGTCTCCCGGCTCGGCGGCACGGAGGACAGGATGTGGCTCGCATGGCCGATGGCGGCGCGCACGCTCTGCACGTCGGTGAAATCGAGATTGCCCGCGCTGCCGGTCGCGTCGATCCGCCAGCCTTGTTCGCGAAGACGCTCTGCAAGGCGCGATGCCGTATAGCCGAGGCCGAAGATGAGCATATGCATGGGCTTCTGCCTAACCCACGGGACCCTGCGGCGCATCCGATTTATATCGCTTGGGAACCGAAGCGCCTGCTCCTACATCTTGCCTCTATGGCAGACGTACAGAAAACCTTCGCCGACGCGCCCACCATCATCCGGCGGGAGGACTACACGCCGCCCGCCTGGCTGGTGCCGGAAGTGGCGCTCGATTTCGATCTCGGGCTGGAAGAAACGCGGGTCTATTCCACGCTGAAGGTCGCACGGAATCCCGACGCCGCCGCGCGCGAGCCGCTGCGCCTGAAGGGCGACGGGATTGAGCCGGAAGAAGTCACCGTCGATGGCGAGCGGATCAACGACTGGCGGATGGAGGAGGGCGATCTCGTCCTGCCGCTGCCCGCGGACGCGCACCATATCGGCATCACCACCGCGCTGAAGCCATCGGACAATACGCAGCTGATGGGCCTCTACGCCTCGAACGGCATGCTGTGCACCCAGTGCGAGGCGGAGGGCTTCCGCCGCATCACCTTCCACCCGGACCGGCCCGATGTGCTGTCGCGCTACACCGTGCGGATGGAGGGCGATGCCAAGACCTTCCCCGTTCTGCTGTCCAATGGCGATCTGGTGGGGGAAGGCGAGGGCGAGAACGGCCGCCATTACGCCGTCTGGAACGATCCGCATCTGAAACCCAGCTATCTGTTCGCGCTTGTGGCGGGCGATCTGGTGGTCAACCGCGATACGTTCACCACCATGAGCGGACGCAAGGTGGAACTGGGCATCTTCGTGCGCGAAGGCGATCTCGATCGCACCGGCCACGCCATGACCGCGCTGAAAAATTCGATGAAGTGGGACGAGGAGACCTACGGGCGCGAATATGATCTCGATATCTTCAACATCGTCGCCGTCAGCGATTTCAACATGGGCGCGATGGAGAACAAGGGCCTCAACATTTTCAACACCCGCTACATCCTGGCCGATCCCGATACGGCGACGGACAATGATTATGACGGGATCGAAGGCGTCGTCGCCCATGAATATTTCCACAACTGGTCGGGCAACCGCGTCACCTGCCGGGACTGGTTCCAGCTTTCGCTGAAGGAAGGCTTCACCGTTCTGCGCGATCAGCAGTTCAGCGCCCATATGGGCTCCGAACCGGTCAAGCGGATCGAGGATGTGCGTATCTTGCGCGCCGCGCAGTTCCCGGAAGACGGCGGCCCGTTGGCCCATCCGATCCGGCCTGATTCCTATATGGAAATCTCGAACTTCTACACCGCGACCGTCTACAACAAGGGCGCCGAGGTGATCCGCATGATGCTGACCATGATCGGCAAGGATCGCTTCCGGAAGGGCACCGATCTCTATTTCGATCGCCATGACGGCGAAGCCGCGACCTGCGAGGATTTCGTCTCCGCGATCGAAGACGGCGGCGATGTGGACCTGACACAGTTCCGCCGTTGGTACAGCGAGGCGGGCACGCCGCATGTGGCCGCAACGCTGCGCCATGAAGGCGATACCGCGGTGCTGGAGCTGAAGCAGACCAAGGGCGCGGGCACCGAGGAGCCTGCCCCCAGCGAAATGGTGATCCCGCTGCGCATCGCGCTGTTCGACCGGGAGACCGGCCGCAATCTGCGCGAGGAACTTGTCATTCTGGACGCGCCGGAGAAAACGGTGCGGTTCGAGGGTTTCGAGGCAGCGCCCGTCCTCTCGATCAATCGCGGTTTCTCCGCGCCCATCATTCTCGACAACCGGCGCGATCCCGCCGATCTCGCCTTCCTGTCCGCGCATGAGGACGATCCGTTCGCGCGGTTCGAGGCGATGCAGCAGCTGATGATCGATCATCTGGTCGGCGTGATTGGCGGCGAGGCGGGTGACGAGAAGCTGATCGTCGATTCGATCGCCGCCGCGCTGGACGAGGACGGCATCGACCGCGCCTTCCTGGCCGAAATGGTGCAGCCGCCCGCCGAGAGTTTCCTGGGCGAACAGATGCTGGTGATCGATCCGGCGGCGATCCACGAAGCGCGCGCCGCGCTGCGCAAAACCATCGCCACGCAGCTGAAGGATCGCTGGCAGGCGCATTACGATGCCTGCTCATCGGTGCCTTTCTCGCTGGATGCGGACGCCAAGGCGGCGCGCAAGCTGCAGGGCGTGGCGCTGTCCTATCTGGCCGCTGCGGACGAGGATGCGGCGGCGGATCTGGCCTTTGTCCAGTTCGAACGCGCCGACAATATGACGCAGCGCCTCTCCGCGCTCGCCACGCTGTCGCACGGGGCTTCGGACAAGCGCGAAGCGGCGTTCGATATCTTCTACAACCGCTACCGCGACGATGCGCTCGTGCTCGACAAATGGTTCGGGCTGCAGGCACTGTCCCTGCGCGACGACACGCTGGAGGCGGTGAAGGCGCTGGCGGACCATGCCGATTTCACCCTGAAAAACCCCAACCGCGTGCGCGCGCTCTACGGCAGCTTCACCGCCAATCAGGCGCGCTTCCATGACGAAAGCGGGGAAGGCTATCGCATGCTGGCCGATCTCATCATGACGCTGGACGACAAGAACGCCCAGCTCGCCGCCCGCTTCGTGCCGACGCTCGGCCGTTGGCGCCGGTTCGAGGAGAAACGGTCTGTCCTGATGCGCGCCGAACTGGAGCGGATCGCGGACAAGCAGGGCTTGAGCAAGGACACGAGCGAACAGGTGCTGAAGAGCCTGGGGCGGTAATCCCAGCGCACTGCTATGAAAAATTCCGTTCGCCCTGAGCTTGTCGAAGGGCCGTTCTTCTTCCGCAACAACGGATCAAAAAAGGGCGGTGCTTCGACAGGCTCAGCACGAACGGATTCTATGATATGGTTCCGCTCATGATCGACGTACAAACCGCCCCCACGCTCACCGTTCCACACGGCTTCCTTGGTCGGAAGGGCGGGGTATCGAACGGCCTCTATGGCGATCTCAATGTCGGCATCGGTTCGCAGGACGATGCCCTGGCCGTTGCCGAAAACCGGCGGCTCGCGGGCCGCGCGGTGATGGCCGATGCGCCGCTGCAGACGGTGTATCAGGTGCACGGACGCGATGTCGTGACGCTCAGCGGGCCGCTGCCCGCGGACGAACGCCCGAAAGCCGATGGGATGGTGACGGCGACGCCCGGCCTGCTGCTCGGCATCCTGACGGCGGACTGCGCGCCGGTGCTGCTGGCGGATGAGGAAGCGGGCGTGGTCGGCGCGGCGCATGCCGGTTGGAAGGGCGCGCTGGCCGGGGTCACCGACGCCGCGATCGAGGCGATGGAAGCGCTGGGCGCAGACCGGGCCCACATCGTCGCCGCCGTCGGCCCGTGCATCGCGCAGGCGAGCTATGAGGTAGATGCGGGCTTCCTGCAGCGCTTCTGCGAGGACGCGCCCGAGAACGAACGCTTTTTCGCGGACGGCGCCGATGGGCACCATCAGTTCGATCTGGAAGGCTATGTCGCCGCGCGGCTGGCGGCGGCGGGTGTGACGCGGGTCGCCTGCCTCGGCCTCGATACCTATCGGCTGGAGGACCGCTATTTCAGTTACCGCCGCGCAACCCACCGGGAAGAGCCGGACTACGGGCGGCAGATATCGCTGATCGGCTTGGCGGCGCGCTGAGGATACCTCTCTTCTCTTCCGTAAGTCCTGAGCTTGTCGGAGTCGCAGACGGTGCGCAGCACCAACGACGTCTCTCGACTACGCGCTACGGACGATAAGCGCCCTTCGACAAGCTCAGGGCTACGGCGTTTGGGCGGCCATGATTGACACTCGCTCAGGCAGGGCCTCTGCAGCGCTGCATCCGCCCGGCATTGCCGCGTCGCCTTCGGCTCCTCGCAATGACGTAGGTCTCTATGAAAACGCTGGAAAAGTAGGACTTCCACTGATCTGATCGCCTCATGCTTCCGCTTTCGCCCCGCTCCTATCACCTGTCGCCGCGTCCATCCGACGCGCGCGATTTTCCCGCTCTGGACAGTGTGAAGCAGTGTGAAGCATCCGCGCCGTTGCCCCTGGCGTTCGCAGTGCCTAGATGGGGCCTATCACCGGCCCCGCGGCCGGACCGAGACGACGTCGGCGGCGGAGATGCCCTTCTGCGGAGGTTAGAAGGCGCCGTGCCCCGCCCGGCAGCAGAACAGCTCCCGCCTTCCTGGGAGCGTGACGACAGGAAGGACATTCCATGAGCACATCCGAAGAGAACCCACCGCTCGGCACCATGACGCCGCGCCGCCGCCCCAAGCCCGATGTGAAGGAGATTGGCGGCCGCAAGCTGAAGCCCTCCACGCTGATGATGGGCCACGGCTTCGATCCCAAGCTGTCCGAAGGCTCGCTGAAGGCGCCGATCTTCCTCACCTCCACCTTCGCGTTCGAAAGCGCGGCGGCGGGCAAGCGCCATTTCGAAGGCATTACCGGCAAGCGCCCCGGCGGCGCCGAGGGCCTGGTCTATTCGCGCTTCAACAACCCCAATCAGGAGATCGTCGAAGATCGCCTGAGCGTTTGGGAAGAGTCGGAGGATGCGCTGGTCTTCTCCAGCGGCATGAGCGCGATCGCCACCACCATGCTGGCGCTCGCCAGCCAAAACGACGTGATCGTCCATTCCGGCCCGCTCTACGCGGCGACCGAGACGATGGTGGCGAAAATCCTCGCCAAGTTCGGCATCACCTTCCTCGATTTCCCGGCCACCGCATCGAACGAGGAGGTCAAGGAACTGCTGGGCCGCGCGAAGAAAATCGCCGATGACAAGGGCTCGAAAGTGGCCGTGGTCTACCTCGAAAGCCCGGCCAACCCGACCAACGCGCTGGTCGACATCGAAGGCGTGTCCAAGGCACGCGACGAGGTGTTCGGCACGGGTGATGATATGCCGCCGGTGGCGATCGACAACACCTTCCTTGGCCCCCTTTGGCAGCGTCCGCTCGATCATGGCGCGGACATCGTGATCTACTCGCTGACCAAATATGTCGGTGGGCACAGCGATCTGGTGGCAGGTGCGGCGCTTGGCGAGAAGCGCTGGCTCGACCCGATCCGGGCGATGCGCAACACGATCGGCACGATCAGTGACCCCAACACCGCCTGGATGCTGCTGCGCAGCCTGGAGACGGTGGAACTTCGGATGGCGCGCGCGGGCGAGAATGCCGAAAAGGTCTGCACCTTCCTGAAAGGCCATCCGAAGGTGGAGCGCGTCGGCTATCTCGGCTTTATCGAGGATCCTTCGCAGAAGGACATCTATGACCGGCATTGCCTTGGCGCCGGATCGACCTTCTCGCTGTTCGTGAAGGGCGGTGAGGAAGAGAGCTTCCGCTTCCTGGACAATCTGAAGCTCGCCAAGCTGGCGGTCAGCCTCGGCGGCACCGAAACGCTGGCCAGTCATCCCGCGGCGATGACGCATATTTCGGTCTCCGACGAGCGCAAGAAAGCACTCGGCATCACCGACAATCTGGTGCGCATCTCGATCGGTGTGGAAGACCCGGACGATCTGATTGCCGATTTCGAGCAGGCGCTCGACGCGGTATAACCACGGTTTGGCGCTTGTAAGGGCGCTGTGAATGGTCCATCTGCGCGGGTAATGAGTTTGCGCGCGGATTTCGACGAACAGAACGGAGAGGGCGGGCGCACGCTTGTCTTCTCCGGCAGTCTGTCGATCTCGCAGATCGGCAATCTATCGCGCCGCCTGCGTGATACGGACGATATCGCCGCCCTCGATATTTCGAACATCGAACATCTCGATACCGTCGGCGCCTGGCTGCTCGTGCGGACCGCGCGTGACAGCGATGCAGAGATCATCGGCTGCGACGATGATCAGCGTCAGCTGATCGAAGAAGTCCGCCGCTCGGACGAGCCGGTGGAACTGGAGCGCGATCACGGCCCGCCTTTCCGCGCCATGCTGGCCGAGGTGGGCGAGGCAACGATCGCGGGCTTTTCCAGCTTCATTGGACTGATCGCCTTTTTCGGGTCGACCGTGCTGGCCACCGGCCGCGTCTTGATGCACCCGCGCCGCATTCGCTGGAACGCCATCATTCAGCGTTTCGACGTCGTGGGCGTGCGTGCGCTTGCCATCGTCGGATTGATGAGCTTCCTGATCGGCGTGGTCATCGCGCAGCAGGGCGCGGTTCAGCTGCGTGCGTTCGGCGCGGAAATCTTCACCATCAATCTCGTCGGTCGCCTCACCTTGCGTGAACTCGGCGTGCTGATGACGGCGATCATGGTCGCAGGCCGGTCCGGCAGCGCCTTTGCCGCGCAGATCGGCACGATGAAGCTGACCGAGGAAATCGACGCGATGCGCACAATCGGCGTGTCGCCGATGGAAGCGCTCGTCCTCCCCCGCGTTCTCGCCACCGTCCTGATGATGCCGCTCCTTACCGTCTATGCCTCGATCATCGCGATCGTCGGCGGCGGTCTGTTGTGCTGGATCGGGCTTGATATCCCGCCTGCGACATTCGTCTCGCGGCTGCGCGAGGTGACCCCGATCACCGATCTGTGGATCGCGCTGATCAAGGCGCCGGTCTTTGGTGCCATCGTCGCCATTGCGGGCTGCTATCAGGGCCTGCAGGTGGAAAATGATGCCGAACAGGTCGGTCTCAAGACCACCGCCGCAGTGGTGCAGGCGATCTTCATGGTGATCGTGCTCGACGCGTTTTTCGCCGTATTCTTCAGCGCATTGGGTTGGGTATGACGCGCAAGCAATCCCGCATTCCCGATACGGTGATCAAGGTCCGTGGACTGAAGAACAGCTTCGGCGATCAGGTCATCCACGAAAATCTCGATCTCGACGTGTGCCGCGGCGAAGTCCTCGGCGTTGTGGGCGGGTCTGGCACCGGCAAGTCTGTGCTGATGCGTTCCATCATCGGGCTGCAGCAGCCTGATGCGGGCAAGATTCGCGTCTTCAACCACAATATGCTCGGCGAGATGGAGGAAGAAGAGGCGCTGGAGGAGGGCAGCGAGGCGCAGGACGTGCGCAAGCGCTGGGGCGTTTTGTTTCAGGGCGGTGCCTTGTTTTCCACCCTCACGGTCGCAGAAAATGTCCAGGTTCCCCTGCGCGAATTCTATCCGGACTTCACGCCCCGGCTGCTGGACGAACTGGCCCGGTACAAGATCAATCTTGTCGGTCTGCCCCCCGAATCCGGGAGTAAATACCCGTCGGAACTTTCGGGCGGTATGAAGAAGCGAGCAGGCCTTGCGCGGGCGCTGGCGATGGATCCGGACTTGCTGTTCCTGGACGAGCCGACCGCAGGACTCGATCCGATCGGCGCGGCCAAGTTCGATGAACTGACGCGCAGCCTGCAGGAAACGCTGGGCTTCACGGTCTTTCTCATCACGCACGATCTCGACACCCTGCACGCAATTTGCGACCGGGTGGCGGTGCTTGCGGACAAACATGTGATTGCAACCGGCACGATCGATGAACTGATCCAGCTGGATCACGAGTGGATCACCGAATATTTCACCGGCCCACGCGGCCGCGCCGCTCTCGGGGCGAAAGATCGCGTATCGGGTCAGGCAGCGCAGAATGATAGCGCGGCAAAGGCAATGGACAGCGCGCCCGACGGCGAGGCATAAGGCACAGACAATGGAAACCAAATCCAATCATGTACTTGTCGGCGCGGTCACGCTGATGCTCGTCACCGCTGCGGTGGTGCTCATCATCTGGCTCGCCCGGTTCGGCGAAGGCGACCGCAAGGAATATGATATTTTCTTCAAGAGCTCGGTAAGCGGCCTCGCCCAAGGTTCCGGCGTGTCCTATTCGGGCGTGCCGATCGGTCAGGTGAAGGCGATCAAGCTCTGGGAGAACGACCCCGAGTTCGTCCGCGTGCGCATCGCGGTGGACGATAGCGTGCCGATTCTGCAGGGCACGATGGCAACGGTGAGCGGCATCGGTTTTACCGGCGTATCGGAAATCCAGCTGAGCGGAGCGGTGAAGGGGTCGCCGCCGATCGTGGAGGACGGGCCGGAGGGCGTGCCGGTGATCCCGACCAAGCCCGGTGCTCTGGGCGAGCTTCTGAACAGTGCGCCGCTGCTGGTGGAACGCCTGTCGACGCTGACCGAGCGTCTGAGCGAGCTATTGTCCGAGGACAATCAGGAAAGCTTCTCGCAACTGCTGAACAATGTCGAATCGATTTCGGCAAGTTTTGCCGAGCAGGCGCCTGAACTGACCGCCGCGCTGCGTGATGCGCGCGTCGCTGTGCGCCAGGCCGGCGATGCGGCGCAGAAGATCGGCAATCTTGCCGACAGCACGGACAAGCTGGTGAACAGCGATGGCCAGCAACTGGCGGCCGAGCTGCGTGAGACCATGGCTTCGGCGCGGACCAGCATGAAAGCGCTTGAAAACACGGTGCAGGCCGCCCAGCCGGGCGTCACCAGCTTCTCCGAACAGACCGTGCCGGAAGTGAACCAGCTGGTGCGCGATTTGCAAGCCACCACGAAGTCGCTGAAAAGCATTACCGAGAAGGTCAATCGGGGCGGCGCCGGTTCGCTGATCTCGTCGCAGCCGCTGCCGGATTACAAAGGGAAATGAGACTGCCCATGAAAGCCCTGAGCTTGCTCGTTCTGGCACCGGCGGCGATGCTGTCGGCCTGCATCAGTTTCGGCCCCGATGCGCCGCCCTTCCTCCTTACGCTGACGCCGGACCAGACGGTTCAGGCCGGTACCGTAATGGCCGGCAGCCAGGCGAGCGCGTTGGTGGTCACGGAGCCATCCACGCCGCAGAAGCTCAGCGTCACCCGGATTCCGGTGACCAGCGCATCGGGCACCATCAGCTATCTGAAGGACGGCAGCTGGGCGGATACGCCTGCAAGCCTGTTCACCAGCCTGTTGTCGGAAACTATCGCGGCGCGCGGACGGCTTGTCCTTGATGAGGCGGAATCGGGCGGAAAATCGCAGGATTATCTGACCGGAGAGCTCGTCGATTTCGGCGTGTACGAAGCGCCCAGCCGCGCCGTGGTGACCTTTGATGCCGTGCGACGGCTGCCGCAGGGCCGGGTGGAAACGCGCCGGTTCACCGCGACCCGCCCGCTCACCAGCATCGATCCGGCAAATGCCGGTGCCTCGCTCAACAGCGCGGCGAATGAGGTGGCACAGGCGGTCGCCGCCTGGGTGGCCGGTTAAGCGAAGCCTTCCGGCGTCGGCCAGCCCGGCGCCGTAAAGCCGAGCACCTTGAACAGCTCGCCCATTTCATCAGGAGCGGTCAGCCGTTTCAGTGCAGCGGCGATCGCGCTGCGCTGATCGGGCGCAGCACTAGCCAGCGTTCGCGCCCGCGTCACGATGCCGAGCATCGCAAGCCACCGGCCCTGACCCACTGGGCCGTGAACGCCCATTTCCGCCACCCGGCCGATATTGGCGAGCTCCTGAAAATTGACATGGGCCGTCAGATCCACCGCTCCGGGATCGGCAAAGGGTTCTGCGCGGGCATGATCCTTCACCGCCTGCAGTGTCTCACCGATGCCGGATCGATCATATCCGTAATCGATAGCGAGAAGCGCTCCGCCCTGCGCAGCGATCCGGCGCAGCAGATCGAACAGGATGGTGGCGGCATCGGGGCAATGTTCATAGATGCTGCCAACCGGAGCGCCGCGCACCGCGTCCGGCACGAGCGCGTCGACCGCGCGCGTACCGGTTTCGGCGGCAAAGCCATCATCGCCGTCCAGCGCCACCATCCGCTCGCGCCAGCCGTCTTCGGTCGCGATCATCTGGCGCACGGGCAAGGCGTCGAAAAATTCGTTGGCGACGATCAGCAGAGGGCCGTCACGCGGCAGACTTTCGATGCTGTCATGCCATTCGGCCAGGGGCAGCCGTTCACGCTGCGCCGATCGTAGCGCCGCACTGGTCTCCACCAGCTGGACCGAAGGCGACAGGCCAAATCCTGTGGCGGAACGCAGCGCATCATGCGCCAGCGTGCCGCGGCCCGGACCCAGTTCCACATAATGGACCGGCTCGGGGCGGCCTGCGCGGATCCAGAGATCGGCCAGCCATAGGCCCACCATTTCGCCGAACATCTGGCTAATCTCGGGCGCGGTGACGAAATCACCACCTGCGCCGAACGGATCGCCCGCCGCATAATAAGCGGCGTTGGCCTCTCGCATATATTCGGCAACGCTGATCGGGCCGGAGGCCGCGATCCGGCGCCGCAACTGGTCGGTAAGCGTAGCGTCTTCAGGCAATGCTGTCCTGGCCCGCAACCGGTTCGATCCGCTGGCGCCGGCCTTTGGCGGTCAGCACGAGGAAGAGGCCGAGCAGGATCATCGGAATGGTGAGCCACTGGCCCATGCTGAGGCCGGTCTGATCGGCCAGCCACTGCAATTGGCGGTCCGGCTGGCGGAAATATTCCAAGAAAAAGCGTGAGGCACCGTAGATGATCGCGGTCACACCCATCAGGAAGCCGGGCTTGTAGCGCGCCTGTGTCTTCCAGAAGAAGTACCACAGGATCGCGAACAGCAGCACGCCTTCCAGACCTGCTTCGTAAAGCTGGCTGGGATGACGTGGCAGGCCGTCCCCAGTGGGGAAGATGACGGCCCAAGGCACATCCGTCGTGCGGCCCCAAAGCTCTCCGTTCACGAAATTGGCGAGCCGTCCGAAGAACAGGCCGAAGGGGATGCAGCAGGCCACATAGTCGCAAATCCGCAGGAATTGCAGCTTGTGGACGCGCGAGAAGATGAAGATGGCAAGGATAGTACCGAGCGCGCCGCCATGCAGCGACATGCCGCCCTCCCACACCTTCAGGACATTCACCGGATTATCGAGCAGGCTCGGCTGGTAGAACAATACATAACCGATCCGCCCGCCCAGGATGATGCCCAGCGTGGCGTAGAAAATCATATCGTCGGCATGGCGCCGCGCCATCGGCGCGCCCGGCGCATCCACCAGCTTGGTGAGATACCAATAGCCGATGAGGATCCCGGCCAGATAGGCGAGTGAATACCAACGCAGCTGAAAAAAGCCGAGATCGAGTGCAACCGGATCCAGTCCGAGATTGCTGTAGTTGATAAAGCTGCCGGCCTCGGCGAGCATGGATAGCATCGGCTCTTTCCCCCCGCGGAGTTGGGCCTCATATAGAGATAAAGCCAGTAAGGCCAACAGGAGAGATTACTTCATGCCCTCGGAACTTGACCGCCAGATCCAAGCCGCCGTCGCCGCACTGTCGAAGCCAGGCGAGCTTCTGGAAACGCAAAGCTTTGAAAAGGACGGTGTGGCGCTACCCGCGCTGGTGAAGGCTCCGCCGTCGCTCGCCCATTATATCGGGCATTTCTGCATGCAGCATAAGGACACGGAATTCCTGATCGACGGGGATTTGCGCCTAACCTTTGGCGAGGCCTATGAGGCCGCGCGCGTGCTGGCCGGCGGGTTGATCGCCAACAAGGGGATCGAGAAGGGAGACCGCGTCGGCATCGGTGCGCGCAATTCGGCCAACTGGGTCGTTGCCTATATGGCGGTGCTGATGGCCGGCGGTGTGGCGACCTTGCTCAACGGCTGGTGGCACGGCAGCGAATTCGCAGAGGCGATCAAGATGGTCGGCTGCAAGCTGGTGCTGGCCGATCCCAAGCGCGCCGCAAGGCTGGAAGGACAGGATCTCGGCGGCGCGGAGGTCTTCGTTTATGACAATTTCGTGGGCCCCCGCGAATCCTTTGCGCAGATCATGGAGGGCGCTGCGGCAGAAACCCCGCTCCCGGTTCTGAGCGGCGACGACAAGGCGACGATCCTGTTCACCTCCGGCTCGACCGGCCGGTCCAAGGGGGCCTGGTCCACCCACCGTGCGGTGGTGCAGGGCACGATGAACTATGTCGGCGGCACGATGGTGCTGTTGCAGCTGGCCACTGCGCGCGGCGAGGCACCGAAATTCCCGCCCGCGACGCTGATGAACGTGCCGCTGTTTCATGTGACCGGCGAAGTGCCGATGCTGCTGCAGGGCTTTGCCATGGGCCGCAAACTCGTGATGATGCGCAAATGGGATGCGGAGGAGGCAATGCGCCTCATCGAAAAGGAAAAGATCACCTATTTTACCGGCGTACCGCTGATGAGCTATGAGATCGCAGTGCATCCCAAGCGCGGCGATTACGATCTTTCAAGCTGCACCATCATGGCCTCGGGCGGGGCACCGCGCCCTGCCGAACATGTCACCAAGATCAAGCAGGGCATGAAAGAGGGCGGCCCCGGTATCGGCTATGGCCTCACCGAAACGAACGCGGTGGGCTGCACCAACTTTTCGGACAATTATATCGACAAGCCGGACAGCACCGGTACGCCATCGCCGCCGCTGGTCGATCTTGGCATCCTGGATGATTTCGGCGCGCCGGTGCCGCAGGGAGAACGGGGCGAAGTCTGTATCCGTTCGATCGCCAATTTCGAGGGCTATTGGAACGACCCCGAGGCAACGCGCGCGGCGATTACAGATGATTTGTACTTCCGCACCGGCGACATCGGTTATGTCGATGAGGACGGCTATCTCTACATCGTGGACCGCAAGAAGGACATCATCATCCGAGGGGGCGAGAATATCGCCTGCACGGAGGTGGAAGCCGCGGCCTATGAGCATGAAGACATGGCCGAGCTTTGTGCCTTTGGCGTGGCCGATGATCATTACGGAGAAGTGGTCGGCATGGTCTATCTTCCGCGCGAGGGTGTCGATCTGGGCGCAGACGAACTGCGCTCTTTTCTCGAAAATCGCCTCGCCAAGTTCAAGGTGCCGCAATATCTCTGGAAGGCGGAAGAGATGCTGCCGCGGCTGGGTACGCAGAAGATCGACCGCAAAACCCTGCGCGCGGAATATAATGCGAAGGTAGCAGGCGACGCGGCCTAGAGCGTTTGAGTTTGGGCAGCCTCGTCTCCATATCGGACCCATGAAGGCATTGCGCGACAAATTCGAAGGGCAGCGCGGCATCATCGATCGCCGCGCGCTCGCCGGCACCATCGATGGCCTGATCGCCGAACATGGCGGCAAGGGAGCGCGGCCCGCGATTCGCAATCTGCTGCAGGAGGCGCTTGCCGCTGGCCGTGCGGAGATCGCGCACCGTCTGGAGGCGGAACCGACCGAGGGGCATGCCCGCGCGGCAGAGCAGGCGCATCTGATCGATCAGATCATCCGTCTGATCTACGATTATGTCACCGGGCAGCTCTACCCTTCAAGCAATCCATCCAGTTCGGAGCGCCTCTCGCTCCACGCGGTGGGCGGCTATGGTCGCGGTGAGATGGCACCGCATAGCGATGTCGATCTGGCCTTCCTCACGCCCTATAAACGCACCGGCTGGACCGAGCAGGTGGTGGAGGCCGTGCTATATTTTCTGTGGGATCTCGGCCTGAAAGTCGGCCATTCGAGCCGCTCGCTTGATGAGATGGTGAAGCTGGCGCGCGAGGATGTGACTATCCGTACCTCGCTTCTGGAAGCACGCTTCATTTGGGGCGATCGCGGCATTTATGACGAGGCCGCCGAACGCTTCTGGAACGAAGTGGTGGCAGGCAGCGTGCCGCGCTTCATTCAGCAGAAGATCGAGGAGCGCGATGCGCGCCACCGGCGGATGGGCGATAGCCGTTATGTCGTCGAGCCTAACGTGAAGGAGGGCAAGGGCGGCCTTCGTGATCTGCAGACGCTCTACTGGATCGGCAAATATATGTACCGCGTGCCGCAGGCCGCCGAACTGGTGGCCGAAGGGCTGTTCACTCGCGCCGAATATCGCAAGTTCCGCCGCGCGGAGAACTTCCTCTGGGCGGTGCGCTGCCATTTGCACACGATTACCGGCCGCGCTGAGGACCGGCTGACCTTCGATCTGCAGCGTGAGGTGGCAGAGCGGATGGGCTATGCTGATCGGCCCGGCAGCTCATCGGTCGAGCGGTTCATGAAATTCTATTTCACCAATGCCAAGACCGTCGGCGATCTGACCGGCCTGTTCCTCAGCCATCTGGAAGAGGCGCAGGCCAAGCGCATGCACCACCGGTTTACGCGCCGGCCAAAATCGCTGAAAAAACTGAACGGTTTTCAGCTGGATCAGGGACGCATCGCGATTCCGGACGATGATTTCTTCCGTGAGGATCCGGTGCGGCTGATCGAGATGTTCTGGCTGGCCGATCGCTATGGCTATGAAATTCACCCGCTCGCCATGCGCGCCGCGCGGCGCGATTCAAAAAGCATCGACGGTCCAGTGCGCCGTGATGCGCGTGCCAACCAGCTGTTTCTCGATGTGCTGAGCTCGCCGCGCGATCCGGCGATGGTGCTGCGCTGGATGAACGAGGCGACGGTCTTCGGCCGCTTCGTGCCGGAGTTTGGGCGCGTCGTCGCGCAGATGCAGTTCGACATGTATCACCATTATACCGTGGACGAGCACACGATTCGCGCGATCGGGCTGCTTAGTGATATCGAAAGCGGCAAGCTTGCCGAAGACCATCCGATCGCCACCGATATGCTGCCCAAGCTGAAGCATCGGCGCGTGCTTTATGTCGCGACCTTGCTGCATGACATCGCCAAGGGCCGTGGCGGCGATCACAGCGTGCTGGGTGCGCAGGTAGCGCTCAAGCTTTGCCCGCGGCTGGGGCTGGATGCGTCGGAAACCGAGCTCGTCAGCTGGCTCGTGCGCTATCATCTCCTGATGAGCGCCACCGCTTTCAAGCGCGATCTGGCCGATTACAAGACCATCGCCGATTTCACCGATCAGGTTCAGTCGATCGAGCGGCTGAAGCTTCTGTTGCTGCTGACGGTCGTCGATATCCGCGCGGTGGGGCCGGGTGTGTGGAACAGCTGGAAGCGCCAGCTTCTGGGCGATCTTTATTCCGCGGCGGAGGAGGTGCTGCGCCTCGGCCATAAGGAACATGGCCGCGCAGAACGGATCGAACAGAGCAAGGAGGCGCTTAAGGCCGCGCTTGATCTGCCCGAGAAGGAATTCGCGCGGCTCGCCAAACGCTTTCCCGATGCCTACTGGATCGCGGAACCGGACGATATCGTGCTGCGCAATGCGCGCGATTTGCTCGCGGCAGGCGACGATGCGCTGTCGATCGACGCCTGTTATTATGCGGAGCGCGGCGCCACCCTGGTCTCGGTCTATGCGGCCGATCATCCGGGGCTGTTCTATCGTATCGTCGGTGCGATTCACCTAGCCGGTGCGTCGGTGATCGACGCGCGCGTCCACACGACGACCGACGGCATGGCGATGGACAATTTCCTGGTACAGGACCCGCAAAACCGCCCGTTTTGCGACGAAGATCAATTGAAACGGCTGGAAGATTCGATTGTCGAGGCGCTCACCAGCCGCTCGCGCATGGTCGACCGGCTGGAACAGCGCCCGCTGCCGTTGCCACGTGCCGATGCGTTCGAGGTGGCCCCCTTCGTGGTGAGCGATAACGACGCGTCCAACCGCTTCACGGTGATCGAGGTGAATGCGCGCGACCGGCCGGCTTTGCTCAACAGCCTTGCCCAAGCGCTGTTCCGATCCAAGGCGATGATCCGCAGCGCGCACATCATGACTTATGGGGAGCGTGCGGTCGATACGTTCTACGTGACCGATCTGCTGGGTGCCAAGATCGAGGGTTCGCAGCGGCTCAAGACGCTGGAAGCGCGGCTGATGGAAGCGGCCAAGGGAGAGTTCGACGAGGAACGGCAGGTGGCCTGAACGCCCGTGGATCCGATTTCGGCGCGCGGACCGTTAGAGCTGGTGCCCTGATCGATCGCGCTTGGTGTCCAGATAGGCATGGTTGTGCGGATTGGGCGCAATCTGGATCGGAACACGTTCTTTCACCGCGATACCCGCTTTCTCCAGTCCCGCTACCTTGGCGGGATTGTTGGTCAGCAGCCGCACCGCATCGATACCGAGCAGACCAAGCATGCGTGCGGCGACCGCAAAGTCGCGCGCGTCGTCGGCAAAGCCCAGCCGCCGGTTGGCGTCCACGGTGTCGAAGCCCTGATCCTGCAGATCATAAGCGCGCAGCTTGTTGACGAGGCCGATGCCGCGCCCTTCTTGGCGCAGGTAGAGCAGCACGCCCCAGCCGTGATCGTCCATGCGGCGCACCGCCTCTGCCAGCTGCGGCCCGCAATCGCATTTGAGCGACCCGAAAACATCGCCGGTCAGGCATTCGCTATGCAGGCGCACCAGAGGCGGCCCATCGCGGCGCGATCCCACCATGAGCGCGACATGTTCGCGCGCGTCCGATTCGGCGCGGAACACGGTGATATGGCTATCCTCGGCCCCCAGCACGGGCAGGCGAGCCCGCGCCGCGATGCGCAGCTGCGCCGGATCGCGGTAGGCGGCAATATCGGCCGTGCTCGCGCGGTCGACGGCATCGTCTTGGCTGAGCACCAGCAGCGCCGGAAGGAGCCCGGCATGGCGCGCGAGCTCCAGCCCGCCGCGTGCTGCGTCTCCGGCATTCAGCGCCAGCGCCGTAAACGGCCCCTTGAAAGGTGTCGCAAGGTCGCGCGACGGGTCGGCGATCGCAATGATGGCAGGCCCCGTCAGCGGTTCGGGCGTTTTAATGAGAACCGGCGCTGCCCCGTGAGCAGCCTCACGCTGGTTGACGATTTTCAGCGTGGCCGCGCGCTCGGCTGAAATCAGCAGGGTCGCATCTGCCGGAATCGCATCCTCGAACAGCGTTTCAACCGAACGGACGATCATCGCGCCGTCTTGTCCTTCGATCCGCACCGGCCAGCCGCGGCGCAGCGCATCGATCGCGCGGGCGGCGCGGCGCGCATCGTTTGGCTGGCTCAAAGACGGAATTCCGTGACGATGGGGATGTGATCGGAAGGGCGCAGCCAGCTGCGGCAGTCCTCATGCACCACATGGGAAACGGCATGGTCGGTGAGATCGGGCGTCACCCACATATGGTCCAGCCGCCGTCCGCGATCCGATTTGGTGTGGTCGCGCGCCCGGTAGCTCCACCAGGTGTAGAGTCGCTTGGGTGCCGCGTGGAAATGGCGGCCGAGGTCCACCCAGTCGCCCGCCGCTTTCAGCCGGTCGAGCGTTTCAACTTCGATCGGTGTGTGGCTCACCACCTTGAGGAGTTGCTTGTGGCTCCACACGTCGCTTTCCAGCGGAGCGACGTTGAAATCACCGGTCAGGATGGTGGGGTGTTCCAGCGTGCCGGACCAAGCGATCATACGCTCCAGAAAGTCCAGTTTCTGGCCGAATTTGGGGTTTTCTTCCCGATCCGGCACGTCGCCGCCTGCGGGCACATAGACATTTTCCAGCCGCCAGCCATTGGGCAGGCGCACGCCGAGATGCCGCGCCTCGCCATTGTTCTGCCAATCCAGCCGATCATCCTGCGACAGCGGGATCTTGCTGAGGATGCACACGCCGTGGTGCATCGGCTGGCCGTGGAGCATCTGGTGATTGTAGCCCAGCATGCGGAAGGGGCCTTCCGGGAACTGCTGGTCGACCACCTTGGTCTCCTGCAGGCAAAGAATATCGGGTGATTCTTCCTTCAGAAAACGCTCAACGCTTTCCATGCGCGCGCGGACCGAGTTGATGTTCCAGGAGGCGATGCGGATCGTATTGGACATGCCGCAGGACTTAGGCGCGCATGGCCCAAAACCCAAGAGTGCAGTGCCGTTTGCAGGAGGCGCGGGGCCTTACGGTCACGCTTGCACCTGACAAAGCAAAACCCCCATCCCGGGGGCAAAAAGGGATGGGGGCCAAGCTTGCGTTCGTCACGCTTTGTCAGAAACGGCCGACAATAAGAGCGAGCAACAGGGGGGAACTCGCTCGATCGACCGTTCCTGTGATCTCCAATTACGCTTTCCCACCTGTCCACATCATGAACATAGCAGTCAGATTCCTGCCATGTTCGCAGTCCGTAGCTTGCCGGAACGCCCTATCGACGGCCGCGCGGACGCGGATCGGTCCAGCGGAAACTATTGTCCGAAACGCTTGCGTTGAACTTCTGGTTTTTCAGCCGAACCGTGGTGCGGTTGTTCTGCGAATCCAGCGCGACCCAGCTATCGAGCATCAGCCCGCCCGGTGCATTCGGATTGCGCACGAAGATCATGCTGAGCACGCCATATTCCGGATGCTTCGGGTCCTTCACATCGACCCGGACGACATTGTTGTTTCCGGTGCTGACGACCCGTCCATATTTGGCGAGGTTGTGATCGGGATCGAGCAGTGCCGACAGCGGGCTGTTCGCGATCGGCCAGCGTTGTACCTGCTTCACTTCATAATCGATCATGGTCAGCGCCTTGCCATCGGCGACGATCAGCAACGGCACATCCTTCTGATACTGGAAGCGAATGCGGCCCGGCCGCTTCAGGATCAGTTTGCCAGTCAGTGTCTGGCCGGAGCGATCGCTCTGAGTGAAATCCGCGGTCATGGTGTTCGCGGCCTTCAAATGCGCAGCAACGCGGGCAAGATCGGGCGAGGCGGCGGGTGCCGCGATGGCGGCGGGGGCCAGGCTCACGGCCATCGGCGCCGCTGCCAGGGCGGCAGCCGCAAGGGCTATGGATTTGCGAACCATGAAATAACTCCTGATATTTTCGGAGGATAGGATTGGCCGAAAGGCGTTGAATAAGAACTGAACCCCGGCAGCGGTTCCCGTTCAGACGCCAAGCGGCCGCTTATTCCCCGAAGGCATCGCGCAGCACATCGCGCCGGCCGACATGGTTCGGCGGAGAGACCAGCCCTTCCTCTTCCATCCGCTCGATCAAGCGGGCGGCGCTGTTGTAGCCGATGCGCAGCTGGCGCTGCAGCCAACTGGTCGATGCCTTCTGGCTTTCGAACACGAGCTGGCAGGCCTTGCGATACTGCGCATCCTCGGCGCTGTCCGCGGGACCGATGCCCTCCAGTGCGAACCCGCCGTCTTCCGGCTCCTCGGTGACCGACTGGACATAGTCCGGCTGGCCCTGCTGGCGCCAATGGTCCGCGACGCGCCGCACCTCGTCGTCGCTGACAAAGGGCCCGTGGATACGCGTCAACTGCTTGCCGCCGGCCATATAGAGCATGTCGCCCTTGCCGAGCAGCTGTTCGGCGCCCTGTTCGCCCAGGATCGTGCGGCTGTCGATTTTCGAGGTGACGTGGAAGCTGATGCGTGTGGGGAGGTTCGCCTTGATAACGCCGGTGATGACGTCGACCGAGGGACGCTGCGTCGCCATGATGAGGTGGATGCCCGCCGCACGCGCCTTCTGCGCCAGCCGCTGGATCAGGAATTCCACTTCCTTGCCCGCGGTCATCATAAGGTCGGCCAGCTCATCGACGATCACGACGATCTGGGGCATTTCCTCATATTCCAGCTGTTCTTCCTCATATTCCGGCTGGCCGGTTGCGGGATCGTAACCGATCTGCACCTTGCGGCCTAGCGGCGCGCCCTTCGCCTTGGCCGCGCGCACCTTTTCGTTGAAATTGGCGAGGTTGCGTACCGAGAGGCTCGCCATCATCCGGTAGCGATCCTCCATCTGCTCGACCGCCCATTTCAGCGCCCGAATCGCCTTCGCCGGTTCGGTGACGACGGGCGCGAGGAGGTGCGGAATATCGTCATAGGTGCTGAGTTCCAGCATCTTGGGATCGATCATGATCATGCGGCACTGGTCCGGCGTCAGTCGGTAGAGCAGCGACAGGATCATGCAATTGAGGCCCACCGACTTGCCCGAGCCGGTGGTGCCGGCAACCAGAAGATGCGGCATCGGTGAAAGATCGGCCACCACCGGATCGCCGGAGATATTTTTGCCCAGGATGATCGGCAGATTGCCATTCTGTTCGGCAAAAGCGCTGGACTGTATCATCTCCTGCAGCACCACCGCCTCGCGGGTCTTGTTGGGCAGCTCAATGCCCAGGATCGCGCGGCCCGGCACGGTGGAGACGCGGGCGGACAGCGCGGACATGTTGCGGGCAATGTCCTCGGCCAGTGAAACGACGCGGGCCGCCTTGGTGCCGGGCGCGGGCTCCAGCTCGTACATCGTGACGACGGGGCCGGGGCGTACTGCCTTGATTTCCCCCTGCACGCGAAAATCCTCGAGCACCGACTCCAGCAGCCGGGCGTTTCTCTCCAGCGCCGCCTTGTCGAGCTTGGGTGCTTCATTGGGCGGCGGCGGATCGAGCAGATCGGCGGACGGCAGCGAATAGGGGCCGAAAAAGTCCCCCTGCCGCGCATTGGTGAGCGTTGCCTTTGCGGGCGAAACCTTGCGGTCCGCAATTTCTGGCGGCGGGCGATCATCGGGCTTGACCTGCGGACGCGGCGCGGCGGGCGGGGGCGGGGCTTCGGTTTCTTCCTCGTCCCGATCGGGCCTGGCAAAGACGCGCTCGCTTGCCTCACCGCCCTTCCGGACGCGCAGGGCGGGCAGCTTGACCGCCGGGATGCGCAGAAGCGGCCGGTTCAGTTCCAGCGAAACCACCACCAGCGCCAGCCCGCCGATCAGCGTCGCCGCGATCAGCAGGAAGCGCAGGAAACCGCGCCAGCCTTCGCCGGCGATGCCGACCAGCGCCTCCGCACCGTTGTTCAGGAGGAGGGAGGGGATGCCGCCCCAGCCAGCCGGCAGCCCAACCTCTGCATCGCGGCCTGCATAGCCAATCGCAAAGGCGACGAGCAGCGCGCCCAGAAGGCATAGCGCAATCTGCCGCAGCCAATTGGGTTGTGGTACGTCCCGCCAGAGCCGCCACGTAAAGACCGCGCCGAGCGGTGCAAACAGGATCGCCGCGATTCCAAAAGTGCTGAGCGCAGCGTCTGCCAGATAGGCACCGGTCTGGCCGAACCAGTTATGCGGCGCGGTGGCTGCGTCGGTGTTGAAAGCGTTGTCGGCGGGCGAATAGCTCAGCAGCGCAATCGTATAGATCGCGGTCAAAGCAGCGAGCAGCGCAGCTCCGATAAGGCCCGCCGAGCGCGCGATGCTGGCGCGCATCAGCGCCTGCCATTCCGCTTCCTTCGGCTTGTCCGCGCGGCTTGCCATTTACCATGTTCCCCTTTTGACGCCTGCCTTTTGCGCCAGGCCAAGACTCCGCGTCAAGCGCCGGGGCGATTGCGCCCGCGCGCCAAGGCTTTACATGGAAGGAAGCGAACGCAAGCGGAGACGGACGATGGAGCAGGCGGCGATCATTCTGGGCGGTGGGCTTATCGGCTTGACGCAGGCGCTCGCGCTCGCCTCGCAAGGCGTGGCATGTCATGTGGTCGAACGCTTCGATCCGGACGCGATGGCCACGCGCGGGTTCGATGGGCGCACGTCCGCGGTCTCGAGCTCGAGCATGGCGATGCTCGATACGATCGGCCTCGCTGAAATGTTGGAAGGCAAAGGCTGCGCGATCAAGACGATCGAGGTGATCGACAATTTGCGTCCCGGTGGACTGGATTTCCGCTCTGAACGGCCGGGCGACGCGCTCGGTACCATGTACGAAAACCATTTTCTGCGCCGCACCCTTTTCGAGGCCGCCAAGGCGAATGAGCGCATCACGCTGCATCTGGGACAGGATGTTGTCGAGCGGCGGATCGAACCGGGGGCTGCGCATGTGGTTCTGGCGGACGGCACCGATCTTGCCGCGCCGCTGCTGATCGCCGCGGAAGGGCGCGGCAGCGAAACGCGCAAGCAGATGGGTATCGCTCCGGCGCGCTGGCAATATGATCACAGCGCTATTGTCGGCGCGGTCTATCATGAGCGCCCGCATAAAAATGTGGCCTATGAGATATTCTTTTCGACCGGGCCGTTCGCCCTGCTGCCGATGCTGGATAGCGAGGATGGTCGGCATCGCTCGGCCATCGTCTGGTCGATCCCCCGGTCCGAGGCCCCGGCTTATTTGAAGCTATCCGATCGCGGTTTTGCGGCGGAACTGGAAAAGGCGAGCGGCGGCGTGCTGGGCAAGATCGAAATGGCGGCGCCGCGCAGCAGCTATCCATTGGGCTTCCATCACAGCGCGCGGGTGACGGGCGCGCGCACGGTGCTGATTGGTGATGCCGGCCATGGCATCCACCCGATTGCCGGGCAGGGGCTGAACCTGGGTTTCCGCGATGTCGCAGCGCTCACCGAAGTGTTGGTGGACGGCATGCGGCTGGGTCTGGAACCGGGCGATGCGCAGCTCTTGGAACGCTATGAGCGCTGGCGCGGGCTGGACACCTTGATGGTGGCGATGGCGACGGACGGGCTCAACCGCCTGTTCGGTATTCCGGGCAAGTCGGCCTCTGCCGTCCGCCGGTTTGGCATGGGCCTCGTCTCACGCGCCAAGCCGCTGCAAGGCTTTTTCATGGATGAGGCGCGCGGTACGAGTGGCGCCATGCCCAAGCTGTTGCAGGGCATCCCGATCTAGTCAGCCCACGCAAACGAAAAACGCCGCCCGGAGAACCCGGACGGCGCTTTTTGTTACCGGCTTGAGCCGTGCAGATCAGCGGACGGCCTGAACGTCCTGCTGCGTTACCGGCGTGATGCGAATTTCCACGCGGCGGTTGGCCGCGCGGCCTTCTTCGGTCGCGTTGCTCGCCTTGGGTTGGCTTTCACCATAGCCGAGCGTCGCCATGCGGGCGCGGTTGACGCCCTGCGAAGCGAGATAATCGGCCACCGCATTGGCGCGGCGTTCGGACAGTGCCTGGTTGTACTGCTCGCTGCCCGTCGAATCCGTGTGGCCCAGCACGTCTATATAGGTGTTGGGATATTCGTTCAGCGTGGTCGCGACCTGGTTCAGCGTGTTGCGGAACTGCGCGTCGATATTGGAGCTATCGACCGCAAAAGTGATCGAACTGGGCAGATCGAGCACCAGATTGTCACCATCACGAATGACGTCGACGCCGGTGCCGGCGGTCTGTTCCTTCAGCTTCTGTTCCTGACGGTCCATATAGTAACCGACGCCGCCGCCTGCGACGGCACCGATGCCAGCGCCCACGATCTTGGCGGTGCGATCGTTACGGCCGCCGACGAGATCTCCCAGCAGATAGCCGCCCAACGCACCGACGCCCGCGCCAATCGCAGAGCGGTAAGCAAACTCTTTCTCGCCCGTATTAGGGTTGGTAACGCAGGCGGAAACGGTTAGCGCAGCGGCCGATGCGGTTGCGATCAGTGCTGCGGAACGGGGAAATTTCATTTTCGATCTCCTAAATTGCTTCGACAAACATTTTGCCGGGGCCATTGCGTCGGTCGAGACGAACGGCTTGAGTTCGGTCAGCACGGCTTTGTTAGCAAATGTTGCCGCCGGGAAACGGAAACTCGGAATAATGGTTCCAGATACGCAATGACCTCTCTTACACCTTTTCCGTGGTACGATCTGGCGATCATTCTGGCGCTCGTCGTGCTGAACGGCGTCTTCGCGATGTCCGAACTGGCGATCGTTTCCGCGCGCACCGCGCGGCTCAGCGCCATGGCCGATCGCGGCAATCTTGGCGCAACGGCGGCGCTGCGGCTGGCGAAGGATCCGGGCAAGTTCCTCTCCACCGTGCAGATCGGCATCACCCTCATCGGCATCATCGCCGGTGCCTATTCGGGCGCGAGCCTGGGCGGCCCCGTGGCCGAGCGTATCGCGCTACTGGGGGTGGAAGCCTCGCTGGCGCAAACGCTGGGCTTCGGCGTCGTCATCGGCCTGACCACCTATCTTTCGCTGGTGGTGGGCGAACTGGTGCCCAAGCAGATCGCGCTGGTGGCACCGGAACGGTTCGCGGCGATCATCGCGCTGCCGATGGAATGGCTCGCGCGCTTCACCGCGCCGATCGTCTGGCTACTCGACAATTCGAGTGCGCTGATCTTTCGCCTGATCGGTCTGCGGCGCGATAGCCGCAAGGCGCTGTCTGCCGAGGAACTGCAGATGATCTTTGCCGAGGCGCACCAGTCCGGCGTGATCGAGGAGCATGAGCGCGCCGTCATCAGCGGAGTGGTGCGCCTGGCCGATCGGCCGGTGCGCGAGGTGATGACGCCGCGCACCGATATCGACTGGTTGCCGGTCAATGCCACGGCCGAAGACGTACGCACCAAGCTCCTGGAATCCTCCCACACCCGCCTGCCGGTGGCCGAAGAGTCGATCGACAACATTCTGGGCGTCGTGCAGGCGCGCGATATCGTGTCGGCACAGTTTCGCGGTATGCCGATGGACCTGCGCGATCTGATGCGTCGTGCCGAGATCGTGCCTGATCAGCTCGACGCGATGGATGCGCTGGAAATTCTGCGCAAGGCCGAGGTGCCGATGGTGCTGGTGCACGACGAATATGGGCATTTCGAAGGGATCGTGACACCGAACGATCTACTGAGCTCGATCGCGGGCGAGTTCGAAAGCGACAAGGAAGCAGGCGACACGCCCTCGATCATCGAGCGCAAGGATGGCAGCCTGCTCGTCTCCGGCGCGCTATCGGCGGACAGTTTGGCCGAGCGCCTCGATATCGATCTGCCGGAGGACCGCGATTACGCCACCGCGGCGGGCCATGCGCTCTACATCCTGCGCCATCTGCCCGAAGAGGGAGAGACGTTCGAGGATCAGGGCTGGCGCTTCGAGGTGGTCGATATGGACGGGCGCAAGATCGACAAGCTGCTCGTCACGATGATTGGCTGAAGGAAATGTGCAGGCGGGGACATTTCAAAGCCCCGCCTGCAAGATACTCATTGAGACGCCGGCTTATTTGCCGAGCGAACCGTATTTCGCTTCGAACCCGGCAGTGTCCCCCGCGGCGAGCAGCTGGGCCTGATCGATCCAGTTGTCGCGGCGGATGCGACCCTTGAAATTGCCGAGCTCGCCGTCGACGCGCTCAACGTCTTCATCGGACCAGCCCGCAATCTGATCGAAGCGGGTGATGCCGAGTTCGTGCAGCTTGGCGACGAGCTTGGGACCAACGCCCTTCATCATCAGCAGATCGTCCGACCCGCCGCTCTTGGCAGGCGCAGCTTCGGCCGCGGCGGCATGGGCCACTTCAGGCTCTGGCTTCGGTTTTACCGATTCCGGTTCCACGGCTTCCGGTTCTACTGCGGGCGTGGCGGCGGGGGTCGGTTCCGGCTCGGGCGCTGCGGGAGGTACGGGGGCAGGAGTAGCCTCGGCCTCGGCCTCGGCTTGGGTAACCGGTGCCGGATCCGCTGCGGGCGTCGGTTCGACCACGTCTTGCGGGTCGTCGCCGATCGCGTCGCTATGCTCATAGTCGTGCACGAGCACTTCGCCCCCTTCATGCGGCGCGCGGCGCGACAGCACGAACAGCAGAATGGTCGCGAGAACCGCGAAGACGATGACGAAGAAGACGGCATATTCCAGGAAGAAGTGCATGAGGTGCCCCGTTCGAGTTCCAATCGGACCGGTCTTTAGTCCAGCCCCACGCCGAATATCAATCGTGCTGAGTCGCTGCGCTCAGCTTTGCTGCGCTTCGCGTTCCACTTCGCGCCAGCCGATGTCGCGGCGGCAGAAGCCCGAGGGGAAGTCGATCGCAGCCACGGCGCGATAGGCCTTGGCCTGCGCTTCGGTCACCGAGCTGCCCAGCGCGGTGACATTGAGGACGCGGCCGCCATTGGCCACAAGACGGTTCGCATCCCCGGCGGTGCCGGCGTGGAAAACAGTGGCGCCCTCTGCCTCCGCGCCGTCCAGCCCGGCGATCACGCCACCTTTTTCGGGCGTTCCGGGATAGCCATTGGCCGCCATCACGACGGTAAGTGCGGCAGCATCCTCGAACTGCGGCGCTTGCGCCTGCTCCAGTTCGCCGCGCGCCGTGGCAAGCATCAGCTGCGCCAGATCGCCGCGATAGCGCGCCATCAGCACCTGACATTCCGGATCGCCGAACCGGCAGTTATACTCGATCAGCTTTGGGCCATCGTTTGTCAGCATCAGGCCTGCATAAAGCACACCGGAATAGGGCATGCCCTCCGCCGCCATAGTCTCTACCGTAGGCCGTACGATGTCCGTCATCGCGCGTTCGGTCAGCTGCTCGGTCAGCACCGGGGCCGGGCTGTAGGCTCCCATGCCGCCCGTATTGGGGCCGGTATCGCCTTCGCCGACGCGCTTATGGTCCTGCGCGCTGCCGAAGGGGACGACCGTTTTACCGTCTGTGATGGCGAAGAAGCTCGCTTCCTCGCCCTCCAGAAATTCTTCCAGGACGATTTCCTGTCCAGCTTCACCAAAGCCGCCTGCGAACATGTTGGCCACCGCCTGGTGCGCCTCGTCGCGTGTCTGGGCGATGACGACGCCTTTACCAGCGGCCAGGCCGTCCGCCTTGATCACCACCGGCAGGCCGAAGCGGCCGATCGCGTCCAGCGCCTCCGCTTCGCTGGTACAGCGGGCATAAGCGGCGGTGGGAATGCCGGCGCTATCGCACAGCGCCTTGGTGAATGCCTTCGATCCCTCCAGCTGCGCAGCGGCCTTCGACGGGCCGAACACGGCAATCCCGCCCGCGCGCAAACTGTCGGCCAGTCCGTCCACCAGCGGCGCTTCCGGTCCTACGACGACAAGATCGATATCCTTGGCTTCGCAGAAGGCGGCGACTGCGCTGTGATCGCCTGCATCCAGGCTCACCAGTTCTGCGCATTGCGCGATTCCAGGATTGCCCGGCGCGGCGAAGAGTTTGCGTGAGGACGGGCTTTGTGCCAATTTCCAGGCCAGCGCATGTTCGCGCCCGCCTCCGCCCAGCAGCAGGATATTCATGGCGATCAGCCCCCAAATGGATGAAACCGGACGTCTGCTAGCCGATGTACCGGCGGGCGACAACGCCCCGCCTTTCTCGGTAAGCGAACTCGCTGCTTCCTTGAAGCGCACGGTTGAGGATCGCTTCGGCCATGTGCGCGTGCGCGGCGAAATCTCCGGGTTCAAGCGCGCCGCGTCCGGCCACTGCTATCTGACGCTGAAGGACGACAAGGCCACGCTCGATGCCGTGCTGTGGAAGGGCAGCGCGGGCAAACTCGCCTTCCAGCCGCAGGACGGGGTGGAGGTGATCGCCACCGGCAAGCTCACCACCTATCCCGGGCGCTCCAAATATCAGCTGGTCGCTGAAACGCTGGAGCTGGCGGGGGAGGGCGCGCTGATGCAGCTGTTCGAGCGGCTGAAAGCATCGCTTGCCGCCGAAGGGTTGTTCGCCGGCGAGCGCAAGAAGCCGCTGCCGTTCATCCCGCGCCGCATCGGGGTCATCACCTCACCCACCGGCGCGGTGATCCGCGATATCATGCACCGCCTGTCCGATCGCTTCCCGAGCGAGGTGTTGCTGTGGCCGGTGCAGGTGCAAGGCGATGCGGCAGCCGGCCTGGTCGCGAATGCTTTGGCGCAGTTCAACGCGATGCCGGAGCGTGAACGGCCCGATCTGCTCATCGTTGCGCGCGGTGGCGGGTCGATCGAGGATCTGTGGGCGTTCAACGAGGAGGTGGTGGTGCGGGCCATTGCCGCCTCGCAAATCCCAGTGATTTCCGCCGTGGGGCACGAAACCGACACTACGCTGGCCGATTATGCCGCCGACCGGCGCGCGCCGACGCCGACTGCGGCAGCGGAAATCGCAGTGCCGGTGCGCAACGAACTGGCCGGATTCGTCGACCAGCAGCGCGCCCGTATGCGCGGCGCAATCGACCGACGCTTGCAGCATGCAGGCGAGCGTCTGGAGGCGCAGCGCCGCCTGCTTTCCGATCCGCGCGCGATGATCGATCAGCGCAGCCAGCGGATCGACGATCTGGGTGAGCGGCTGGGTGCAGCGCTCGGCGCGCGGGCGCACCGGGCCGAAAGCCGACTGGCAGAACATGCAGGGGCCCTGCGCCCAGCGCTGCTCGAACAGAGGCTTACGGCGGCGGGGGAGCGGCTGGCCCGGGCGACGCCCGACATGGCGTTGATCGAGCGCGTTCACATGCGTTCTGACGAGCGGCTGCAGGGAATTGCTCGCCTGCTCGGCCAGCTCGACCCGGACCGTCCGCTGGAGCGCGGCTTCGCACGATTGACGAGCGCCGATGGCGACGTGCTGATGAGCGCGGCCGCCGCGCGGGCCGCCGGACAGTTCACGGTAAAATTCGCCGATGATGCCTTCGGAGCGATCGCCACCGACGCGCCGCCGCCGAAGAAACCGAGATCTCGCACGCCTAAACCGGCTGCGGACTTGAAACAGGAATCGCTGTTCTGATGTTCAGCGCAGCCTCACACATTCCAGACCAGAGATACGAACCATGTTGATGTCCGCCACCAGCCGTCCCGCCCGCCTTCACTATATGGCCAATGGCTTCCGTCTGCTTTCGCCCGGCGATCATGTGCTCTGCGCCGTCACCGGCACGCCGATATCGCTCGAAGAGCTGCGCTATTGGAGCGTGGAGCGGCAGGAGCCCTATGCCACCGCGGAAATCTCGGTCGGAGCGCTTTCGCCGAAATGATCCGCTCCGCCACTGTTTTCCTCGCCTCGGCCCTGCTGCTGTCGTCCTGCGTTCCCGAAGGGCGGCCCGAGATGGAGAGCGCTCGCGCGAATGCGGGGCCGCCGGTTGTCGTCCCCACCCCGCGTCCGTCTCCAAGTCCGACGCCGGCACCGCCCCCTGCCGAGCCGGTGCGGACCGGTTTCTGGTTCGAAGGGCCGATGCAACAGGGCGCGCTGCTGACAGGCCGCGTCCCCAGCGGCACCCGCATGCTGACCTTTGAGGGTGAAGCTGTCGATATTGGCGAGGACGGTTTTTTCATCATCGGTCTGGACCGCGACTCCAAGGCCGAGGTGCGGCTTGTTGCCACACTGAACGACGGCAGGACGGTCGAGCGAACGCTGAATGTCGCGCCGGGCGACTGGAAGCTGGAATATATTAACGCGCCCTATCGTGCAGGTGTCAGCAGCGAGGCGTTCAAGGCGCGGCGCGGGCCGGAGCTTGCCCGCATCGTCGCAGCGCGCGACGTGGATGTGGTGAGCGACGGCTGGCGACAGGATTTCATCTGGCCGGTCACCGGGCGCCAATCCGGCTTTTTCGGATCGCAGCGCGTCTATCAGGGAAAACCCGGCAGCTACCATGGCGGCGCCGACATCGCCGTGCCCACCGGCACCATCTTCGTCGCGCCCGCCGACGGCGTAGTGACGCTGGCCGCGAAGGATGATTTCACGCTGGAAGGCAAGCTGATCATCATCGATCACGGCATGGGCCTCAACAGTGCTTTCCTCCACGCCTCCGAGATTTTGGTGAACGAGGGTGACCGCGTGAAGCAGGGCCAGCCGATCGGCAAAGTGGGCCAATCCGGACGCGCCACCGGCCCCCATCTCCACTGGGGGCTCAAATGGAAAGACGCCCGCATCGACCCGCTACTGGTGGCGGGGCCTCCGAGCGGATGAGCCTTCTGGCAGGTCTGATGTCCTCTGATAAAAGCGCGTAAGAGCTTGCAAGGGTTGTTGCAAAAAGGAGACAATAAATTGGAAACTGGCGCGTTCCAGCCATTTTTCTTTGCCAGACATGGGCATTTCGAACACACCTCGGGATAGTGTGCGGAGTAGAGGCTCCTCGCCTTAGACAATAAGCACCCGCACCACTCTTTGTTATCGAGGGGAATTTAACCGTGAAAACTCAAACTCTCAGTCGGCTGAAGCTCAGCGCTGCACCCTTTGCGATGGGTCTTGCGCTTGTTTCGGTACCGGCCATGGCTCAGATCGGGCCGGAAGAAACCGCCGATACCGATGTCTCCGCCAATGGCCCCGCTATCGGTGAGCCCATCGTCGTTACGGGTACGCGCATTCGCTCTCCCAATCTTGAATCGGCCAGCCCGGTAACGGTTGTGAGCGCTCAGGAGTTCAAGGACTCTGGTAGCGTTCGCGTTGAGGATCTCCTCAACTCTCTGCCGCAGGTGCTTGGTGGCCAGAACGCCTTCATCGCCAATGGCGCATCGGGTACCGCGACGGTCGACGTGCGTGGCCTTGGGCCGGCACGTACGCTCGTACTCGTCAACGGTCGCCGACTGCAGCCGGGCGATCCGGGTCTTCCCGTGGCGGACATCAACCAGATCCCCGCGTCGCTGATCGAGCGCGTTGAAGTTCTCACCGGTGGTGCTTCGGCAACCTACGGTGCCGACGCCGTCGCAGGCGTTGTGAACTTTGTTATGAACACCGACTTCGAAGGCGTTCAGCTCAACAGCCAGTACGGCCTTTACCAGCACGATAACGGTACTGATCAGGTAATCCGTCCGGACGGACAGACCATCCTGGACCGTAACGCAGCGCGCGGCTTCAATCCGCCCAGCGGCAACACCGCTAGCGGCTCGCAGTTCAGCGTCGAACTGACTCTCGGTGCGGGTTTTGACGACGGTCGTGGCCATGTTACGGCCTATGCTGGCTACCGTGAAGTCAATGCGCTGTTCCTTGGGGATCGCGACTACTCCTTCTGCGCACTTACCGGTTCGCGTAACGGCGTAAGCTGCGGCGGTTCCTCCACAGCTCCCTATGCCACGGTGACCGATCCGAACTTCGATCTCTTCGGCGCGCTGGTCGCCGACGGCTCCGATAATTTCGGTCGTCCTTACGCGGCATATAACTACAACCCGATTAACTACTTCCAGCGCCCTGACGAGCGTTATACGGCCGGCTTCTTTGCCGATTATGAAATCACGCCCGGCGTTACGGCTTACTCCGAGTTCATGTTCATGGACGATCGGTCACAGGCCCAGATCGCGCAGTCGGGTACCTTCTTTGCCGACACCTATAATATCGCTTGCGATAGCCCCATCCTTACTCCGGGGCAGGGTGCAACGCTTTGCGGTCTGATCGACGGCAATCCTGATCGTGGCGATTTTGCCAATGGTGTGGATCCGACTGGCGCGGGCGTGGTTCCGATCTTGCTCGGTAAGCGTAACATCGAAGGCGGTCCGCGTTTCGATGACCTTCGCCACACAGCCTACCGTGCGGTAGCAGGTGTTCGCGGAGACCTTACCGAAAATATTCGTTACGACCTGTCCGGCCAGTATGGCACCACTATCTTCAGCCAAGTTTACAACAACGACTTCTCGCGTTCGCGTCTGCGCAACGCGCTGCAGGCTCGTATTGATGCTGACGGTAATGTCGTTTGTCAGTCCGTGATCGACGGAAGCGACCCGAATTGCGCGGTCTACAATCCGTTCCAAGGCCCCGGCATCGTCGGCGGAACCGATCCGCGTGCTGGCATCACGCAGGCTGCGATCGATTACGTCAACATTCCGCTACTGTCGAAAGGCGAAGTGGAAGAGACGATCGTCAACGGCTTCATTAGCGGCGATCTTTTCTCGATCGGTTCGGCTAGTCCCGTCGGCTTCGCTGCCGGTGCCGAATATCGTAAGGAGAAGCTCTCCACCCGCAACGACCTTGCCTTCCAAACGCAAGATGGTGCTGGTCAGGGCAGCCCGCAGCTCGACGTGGACGGTCAGTTCGACGTGACGGAAGTGTTCGCCGAAGCGAATATCCCGGTCATCGAGAATGGCTTCATCGACGAACTGTCGTTCGAACTCGGCTATCGCTATTCGAACTACAGCACGGGCGTCACCACCGACACGTACAAGGCTTTGGTGAACTTTGCGCCGATCCCCGCTGTCCGTTTCCGGGGTGGTTATAACCGCGCGGTTCGTGCTCCGAACATCCTCAACTTGTTCTCGCCGAACCGGGTCGCCTTGTTCAGCGGCAGCGATCCGTGCGCGGGCGCTACGCCGGACTATACCCAGGCTCAGTGCGTCAATCTTGGCGTGCCGGCCTCGCGCTATGGTACGGTGGCCGCAAGCCCTGCGGGCCAGTACAACCAGTTCATCGGCGGTAACCCCAATGTTGAACCTGAAAAGGCTGATACCTACACCGCCGGTGTGGTCATTCAGCCTCAGTCGATCCTGCCTGGCTTCGTTGCGTCGGTTGATTACTTCAACATCAACGTGGACAACGCGATCAGCTCGATCGGTGCCCAGACCGCTCTCAACCAGTGCGGCCTGACAGGTGATCCGCTGTTCTGTAACCTGGTCAATCGTGCTCCGGGCAGCCTGACGCTCTGGACGCCCGGAAGCTTCGTCACGAACACCACGCAGAATATCGGTGGCGTGAAGACGTCCGGTGTGGACGTGTCGGCTTCTTACTCGCGTGCGATCGGACCGGGCGGTCTCAGCCTGTCGTTCAATGGTTCCTATCTTGCCGAGTTCGTCATCGACACCGGCATTCCGGGAACCGACACCGACGGCAAGTATGACTGCACGGGCTATCATGGCCTGGTTTGCGGAACCCCGCGTCCCGAGTGGCGTCACCAGCTTCGTGCGGGTTACACCCTCGATAGCGGTATCGGTATTTCCGGTCGCTGGCGTTACTACGGTCCCGTGCAGTGGGATCAGCGTAGCGACGATCTGGACCTGGGTACGGGCGCCGAAGCTACGCCTGGTGATATCGGGGCGCAGAGCTACTTCGATCTCACCCTGTCCTTCGCTGTCGATCCGATGGTTCTGCGTCTTGGCGTGAACAACATCCTCGATCGCGAACCGCCGATCATCGCTTCGGGTTACGGCGGCACGAACGGAAATACTTACACCGAGACTTACGATCCGGTAGGTCGCTTCCTCTTCGCTAACGTCACCTTCGACTTCTAAGCGAACGAAACTAATCCAAAAGAAAGGCGGGCCTCGGCCCGCCTTTTTTGTTGCAACATTTAAACCTGTTTTCAGCACGACCAGATTTGAGTTCCTAACTTCTCAACTGAACATCAAAAGCGACCGTTAGTCGCTCTCCCGTCGCGAAGGGCCTAGTCCCGTGCCATGAGTATGAGGGAAATAAAGCCAGTTGACCCGGACGCGGTCTGATTGATCTGAGCGGTTTCCAAGCGAGGCCGAACTCCGGCGGCGGCTCACCAATTACCAAGGTGCCGGCATCGCTATGCCCATCTACATCGTCCGGTAAACCGAGGTAGAATGCCGAACTGATATGACCCTCGTGGTGGAAATGCGGAACGTGAAAACCCTTGCCAGTAAGCCGAACCGACCACGCGCCGGAAAATCGAAAGCTGTCTCTATTAAACCGCAAAAGAGGATGCTCGCGATCCACCGGCGGCAGACTGCCTAGATAATCCGAAACTGCATCATTAAGAGAATCGACGATAAGTCGGATCTCTGGCGCTCTTCGGGCGAACAACATGCCGTCCGTTTGCGTCCCGCCGCGAAGAGACTGCTCCATCGGCTCCCGTTTTGCCAAATGGATTGCGCGAAGATGCTCCGCGATTTTTGGAATATCGGTCGATATCCCAGTCAAATCCATCTCGGAAACGAGCTCCCCGTCGCGCTCAAGCCAATGCCAGCGCGGATCGGATAAGGCCCGCCATGCCAATCCTCTATAGGGCCAAGCGTGGCCGCCCAATCCGTGTTCGATCAGTCTTGCGGCGCGCTTGTCCAATGCACTGAAGCGGTGCATTCGCGCCTCCCACCGGCACAGCACCATATCTGATTGCGCCGATCGAAAACGATCCACCTTCTCCATGAGCTGAGCAAACTCGGCGAAACGATCGCTTTCAGCAGCTATCTTGGCTTCTTCGAGCGCCAGTTCGTTGGCATCTCCATATTCTCTGCGGGCAGCTGCCAGCACAGGGGCTGCCTCAATCAAGTCGCCCATCTTTGCTGCGAGCGATATGTAGCGTTTCCAGAAATCGAGCCCGAGCTTCGAATGACGGGTTGCAGCGGCCTCGAGGCTGGCGAGCGGCGGCGTGGATGATGCCGTTTCCCAGCGAATTTGGGCCAACGCCTCGTGGCCATCAATCCAGTGCGGATTGCGATCCAGAATATTGGAGAGGAGAGCTTCGGCCTGCTCCGGCTCGCCCTCGGCCAACAAGGCTGCGGCGTGTTTGACTATCAGCTCGGGATTGGACGGGTCGGCCCTGCGCGCCTTCTCAAACCTCTCCCCGGCTGGTTCTCCAGCATCCAGGGTCGCAAGGGCAAGAATATAGAGCGATTTCTGATCGCTTCCAGACTGCGCAAGAACATGGCTGGCAGCCTCAATCGCATTCGCCGCATTCCAACGCTTGCGTTCGATCGTGGCCAGATTTCGCCAGGCCCTGAGATGCGTTGGGTGAACTCGGCAAATTGCGCGGAGCTGTTCAAGACCGCTCAGCTCGCCCAGCCTTTCATAAAGGAGCACCGCCCGGTCGATGGCGGCATCGACCAAATCCGGCTTGATCCTAAGTGCTTGGTCGTATGCGGTAAGCGCGTCGCGATGCTGGCCTAAGTCGTCCAGCAAACTTGCCCACTCCGCCCGCAGGCCTGCATCACCGGGAGCGACGGAGACCGCTTGCTCGAAAAAGGTTCGGGCAGCCGGCAAATCCCCCTTAGCCTTCACCGTTCGGGCGAGCATGGTCAGAACGGCAGGTTGCCTGGGTGCGAGGCTGTTCAGCTGCATCAAAACCTGTTCGGCACCAACGGCGTTTCCCCGCCTGAGCAGCAAATCCGCCTGTTGTAGCAGGGCGTTCAGTTGCGGCATCGTAGCCATGGGCTTGAAACTAGACGAAATGCCTGTGGGTGCAACTCTTGAGCGGTTGCTGCCAGCGTGCGTCTCGCGGTATTGGTCAACCAATTGAAGGGCGATCGCACGGAAGGGTTGTTTCAGGATGACGACGTTTTGGAGTAATAGGCGGGGCGCAGGAGCTCTGGCGCTCGGCTTCGGTGTTGTTCTTTCATTGAATTCCGCTGAGGTTCTCGCACAGTCTGTGGACGGCGCTTCTTCGACCTATTTGGCCGACCTGAATAGCTGTCGTTCGATCTCCGAAGATGCGGCGCGGCTAGCATGTTACGACGCGATATCGACCACGATCGTGCAAGCAGAGGCTAAGGGCGACCTCAAAATAGTGGATCGCCAACAGGCCAAGCAAGCGCGGCGATCTCTGTTTGGATTTCGCCTGCCATCAATATCGCTGTTCCGTGGTAAAGATGGCGACGAGGAGGACGTGAGCGAGATCGATTCGGTGATCACCGCCGTCCGTCCTTTAGGGGGCGGCAAGTATACTATCCGGATCAAACAGGATGACGCTACCTGGCAGACTACGGAGGCATCTCCCTTTTTCCGGCAACCTGACACGGGTGCTGACGTTCATATCGAACGCGGTTCGCTCGGAACCTATTTCCTGAAAGTGAATGGCGGAAAAAGGGTTCGCGCGCAGCGTGTCGAATAGATCCCGCTCGCAAATTTCAAACGTCGCCTAGGTAACGGTGAACCGCAGCTCTCCATCCCCCTCATCCACGTGCACCGTCGAGCCATCGGGCACTTCGCCGCGCAGGAGCATGTCGGCCAGCGGGTCTTGGACATAGCGTTGGACGGCGCGGCGCAGCGGGCGGGCGCCGTACACCGGGTCGTACCCCACGCGGCCCAGCCAGGCTTTTGCCGCCTCCGAAAGCTCGATCGTCACCTTGCGGTCCGCCAGCAGCCGCTGGACGCGGGCAATCTGGATTTCAACGATCGGCGCCATATGTTCCTGGCGCAAACGCTGAAACAGGATGATCTCGTCCAGCCGGTTCAGGAATTCGGGCCGGAAGTGATCGCGCACCACCTCCATCACCTGCGGCTCGACATCGTCCACCGCCTGCTCGTCGGTCATGTTGGACAGATATTGGCTGCCCAGGTTCGACGTCAGAATGATGAGTGTGTTCGAGAAATCGACGGTGCGGCCCTGTCCGTCTGTCAGGCGCCCGTCGTCGAGCACCTGCAATAGCACGTTGAAGACGTCGTTATGCGCTTTCTCCACCTCGTCGAACAGGATCACCTGATAGGGGCGGCGGCGCACGGCTTCGGTCAAAGCGCCGCCCTCTTCATAGCCGACATAGCCCGGAGGCGCGCCGATCAGCCGGGCGACCGCGTGCTTTTCCATATATTCGCTCATGTCGATGCGAACCATGGCGCTGGAATCGTCGAATAGGAATTCGGCGAGCGACTTGGTCAGCTCCGTCTTGCCGACGCCGGTAGGGCCTAGGAACAGGAAGCTGCCGAGGGGACGGTTGGGGTCCTGCAATCCGGCGCGCGAACGGCGGACCGCTTTGGACACGGCGTCGATCGCATTGTCCTGACCGATCACCTTGGCACCCAGCGCCTTCTCCATCTCGAGGAGCTTTTCGCGCTCGCCCTCCAGCATGCGGTCGACGGGAATGCCGGTCCACTTTTCGACGACAGCGGCAATATCCTCGCTGGTAACCTCCTCGCGCAGCATGGCGCCTTCGGTGGCTTCACCGGCCTGGGCGAGCTTCTTTTCGAGATCGGGGATCGTGCCGTAGCTGAGCTCGCCCGCGCGGGCGAGGTCGCCGCCGCGCTGCGCCTGCTCCAGCTCGATGCGTGCCTGATCGAGCTGTTCCTTCAGCTTCGCCTCGGCGCCGATCTTGTCCTTCTCCGCCTGCCAGCGCAGCGTGAGGGCGTCGTTTTCCTCTTCCAGTCGCGCCAATTCGCCTTCTAGATTCTCGAGGCGATCGCGCGAGGCCTGGTCGTTCTCACGTGAAAGCGCCTCACGTTCGATTTTCAGCTGGATGATGCGACGGTCGAGCGCCTCGATCTCCTCAGGCTTGCTCTCCACTTCCATGCGAATGCGGCTCGCCGCCTCGTCCATCAGGTCGATGGCTTTGTCCGGCAAGAAACGGTCGGTGATGTAGCGGTTGGAGAGGGTGGCGGCGGAGACTAGCGCGCCGTCGGTGATCCGCACGCCATGGTGAAGCTCGTACTTCTCCTTGATCCCGCGCAGGATCGATACGGTATCTTCCACGCTCGGCTCGCCCACGAACACGGGCTGGAACCGCCGCTGCAGGGCCGGGTCTTTCTCGATATATTTGCGATATTCGTCGAGCGTCGTCGCGCCGATGCAGTGGAGTTCGCCGCGCGCGAGCGCTGGTTTCAACAGGTTGCCGGCGTCCATCGCGCCTTCGGATTTGCCCGCGCCGATCAGCGTGTGCATCTCGTCGATGAACAGGATGATCTCGCCTTCGGCCTGCTTCACCTCGTCGAGCACGCCCTTCAGACGCTCCTCGAATTCGCCGCGATATTTCGCGCCCGCGATCAGCGACCCCATGTCGAGCGCGAGGAGGCGGCGGTCCTTCAGCGTATCGGGCACGTCGCCATTGGCGATGCGCAGCGCCATGCCTTCGGCAATCGCGGTTTTGCCGACCCCGGGTTCGCCGATCAGGGCGGGGTTGTTCTTGGTGCGGCGCGAGAGAATCTGGATCGTGCGGCGGATTTCCTCGTCACGGCCGATCACAGGATCGAGCTTGCCGGCGCGCGCCGCCTCGGTCAGATCGCGCGCGAATTTCTTCAGCGCATCGTAGCGATCTTCCGCGCTGGCGGTATCGGCGGTGCGGCCGCCGCGCAGTTCGTCGATCGCGCCATTTAGCGCCTGCGGCGTGAGGTCCGCAGCGTCGAGCGCCTTGCCCGCCGCCGTGTCCTTGGCCAGCGCCAGGGCGAGCAGCAGCCGTTCGACCGTCACATAGGAGTCGCCCGCCTTCTTCGCGACCTGCTCGGCCTGATCCAGCACGCGCACCGCATCATTATCGAGGCCAGGCGTCTGCTGCGCACCGCCGCCGGAGACCTGTGGATTTTTGACAAGCGCCTTGTCGACTTCGGCCACCGCGCGCTTGGCATCACCGCCCGCGCGGGCAATCAGCCCGGCGGCCATGCCTTCGCTGTCTTCGAGAAGCGCCTTCAGAAGATGCTCGGTGCCGATCCGCTGATGGCTTTCGCGGATGGCGACGGTTTGCGCGGACTGCAGGAAGCCCTTGGCGCGATCGGTGAATTTTTCGAGGTTCATGCTTTGCAAGCCCTTTGCACATGGCGACCGATGGCCGCTTAGATATGAGATTTCCCGCCCGATATAATGTTGCATATTTGCAACACAAGGCGTGATGTCACCCCAACTCTTCGGCGAAGTCTATGCGCGATCGGAAAGCAACTCACGGTAGAAAACCGCCGTTTCCGCGGCAATTGCGTCCCAGCCCAGCGGGCCCTCCACGCGCGCGGCGACGGCGCGTTCGAGCTGTTGGCGTAGCCCCTCGTTTTCGACGATCGCCCGTCCGGCTTCGGCCAGCGCTTCCGGGTCCTGCGGCGGAACGATCAATCCGGCATCGCCCACCGCCTCGGCGAGCGCGCCGACATCGGTGGCAATGACCGGGCGGCCCGCACCGAAGGCAGAGGCAATGACGCCGCTCTGCGTGGCATCATGATAGGGCAATATGGCCGCCAGGCTTCCGCCGACCAGACCGGCGAGCGCATCCTGCGGGATACGACTCTGCATCAGCGTGATATTGGGCATTCGCATTGCATCGCGGTGCCGGTCCAGATCCGGTCCGGTACCGGCAATCAAAAGCTTGATCGGCACACCCTCACGCCGCCAGATGACGTTGGCGGCGAGAAGCGTATCGAGGCCCTTATAGGCTTCGACGCGCCCGAAGAAGATCAGCCGATGCGCGTGGATCGAGGAAGCTGCCGCCGCATTCGCTTGTTGGTGGCCGAAGCGCAGCACGCCGTGCATGATCGATCGGATTTTAGACCGCGGAACACCGGTCTGCGCCAGCATGCCGATTAGCGCCTGTCCATGCACGATCAGGCCGTCACTGCGCCCCCGCAGTTCCTCATAAAAGTGCGCAAAGGCGTCGGCTGCCTCGCTGTCTCCGCCGCTATGGGGCTTGGGATCGTGGACCGTCGTCACCAGCGGCAGCTTGGAGCCCAAGTGCCGGGCGAGCAGGCCCATTGAGCGGGTCGGATGCTCCTGCACATGCACGATGTCGGGCCGGAACCGCGCGATATGCCATTGGCACAGCCGTGCGACGAGCGGTTGAAGCGGTGCATAATGATGCGGCACGATCTCGACACGGACACTGCGCCGCAACAGGGACAGCGCCTCCGGTTCAATCTGCCGTGCGGCGCTGCGCCGGCTGAGCACCAGCATGACCTCGTGGTCCATCGCCAGTGCGCGCGCCAGATTGGCGGCATAGTCGCTATGATGGGTGGCGATAAGAGCGATGCGCATGGCACCTTCGCTTAACCCAGTGGGGCCGCATTGACAGCCCCCAGGGTGCCGCTTAGGCGAAGCCATGATTTGCCCTGCCGGCCCTCATTTGTCGCAATGACCGGGGACGGAGACACGCAGGAGGCTGCGGAGGTCGATCCGCTCGGCCCCCGCGAAGAGGCCAGACCGGCCGGCTGGAAGCTTTGGCTGCGGCGGGCCTTCACGATCGGTATCTTGAGTTTCATCATCTGGCGATTGACGCTGATCGGCTGGGGCGAGCTGTGGCGCAACCTGCCGACCGAACCGCTTTTCTACGTCCTGCATTTCACCGCTTATTCGGTGCTGCCTCTGTCCGAGATCGCTATTTTCTCGTTGATATGGGGCGTGTCGATGTCCGGCACCTTCGGCGTGATGCTGCGCAAGCGGGCGCTCAACAACTCGGTGATCGGTTATTCAGGGGAGGTCTATCTCTACCTATGGGCAAAGGCCCGCTTCGGCCTGACGGGGCGGCGGCTGGCGAGTGGCCTTAAGGATAATGTGCTGATGTCCGGCATCGCCACCGCATTGTGCGCGATTGTCGCCGCCCTGATGCTGCTCTGGATCAACCCCGATCTGGTTCGCGACCGGCTGGTAGAACGGGCAGGGCCGCTTTCCATCGGGCTGTTTGCCGTGCTGATCGTGGCGGTGCTGATTCTCTTCTACGTCTTTCGCGCCAAGATTTTCGGCATCGGCGGACGCATCTTCGCCATCGTCATGGCGCTTCATTTCGCGCGCATCGGCCTCACCTACATTTTGCAGGCGTGGCAGTGGGATGTCGGCGTGCCCGCGGGAACGGCCGAATTGTGGTTCACGCTGATCACCGTGCAGCTCGTCATCTCGCAGTTGCCGCTGCTGCCGAACCGGGATCTGATTTATCTCGCCTTCGTAATCGAATATGCCGGGTCGACCGGCGTCAATCCGCAGGACCTGCAGGCGATGTTCGTGACGATCTTCGTGCTGTATCAGCTACTGAATTATACCGCGCTGGCGGTCACCAGCCTTCTGCCGTCCACCAGGGTCGCCGTGAAGGGCGCATAGCCCGCGCGCCGGACCGTCCGCATTGGCCGCCGTTGTTCGTCGAAAAACATACGGAGCCGGTCTATTTCACGTCTGCCCGACTGGCAGACCGCGGCGAAGCGCGATAGCGTTCGCGGCGATAGGCCCGCCCGGCGCCGTTATCGAGTCGGGCCGGGTTGCCAGCCCGGCGTTCGCCGCGCTGTTCAAGGGGAAGGAAACAATCCATGCGTCTGATCACGAAACTCGCGCTCGCGAGCTGCACCGCCGCACTGGCAGCCGGAAGCGCCGCTGCGCAAACCGCGAAACCGGAAAACTACGCTGCACAGGCCGCGCCGGTGCAGGAGCTGGTCGATCAGGTCGACATTCCCTACACCAAGTTCACCCTCGACAACGGCCTTACCGTGATCGTGAACGAGGATCACAAGGCGCCGATCGTTGCCGTTTCGGTGTGGTACGATGTCGGTTCGGCCAATGAGCCCAAGGGTAAGACGGGCTATGCCCATCTGTTCGAACACATCATGTTCAACGGATCGGAAAACGCGCCGGGCGATTATTTCAGCTACACCAAGAAGATCGGCGCCACCGATCTCAACGGCACCACCTGGCTTGATCGCACCAATTATTTTGAAACAGTGCCCAAGTCCGCGCTGGAATCCGCGCTGTTCCTGGAAAGCGACCGGATGGGCCATCTGCTCGGCGCGGTGACCAAGGAAAATCTCGACAACCAGATCGGTGTGGTCTCGAACGAGAAGCGTCAGGGCGACAACCAGCCTTACGGCCTCGTCTCCTACAAGCAGACCGAGCTGCTTTATCCGGAGGACCATCCTTATGGTCACTCCACTATCGGATCGCTGGAGGATCTTTCCAACGCATCGATGGAAGACATCCAGAACTGGTTCAAGGATCACTACGCACCCAATAACTCCGTGCTGGTGCTTTCGGGCGACGTGACGACGACGGAAGCCAAGCAACTCGTCCAGAAATGGTTCGGTAACATTCCGCGCGGGCCTGCGGTGAAGCCGCTCAACGCTCCGGTTCCGACGCTCGATTCGATCAAGCGGGTTGTCCTTAAAGACAAGGTGCCGACCACGCGGATCTATCGCGACTGGGCCATGCCTGGTCTCAACGATCCCGATTTCACCGCGCTTGATGTCGCGGCCTCGGTTCTTGGCGGTCTCGCTAGCTCGCGGCTCGACAACCAGATGGTGCGCGGGGAGCAGAGCGCGGTTGCGGCCTCTGCCTATCTGCTGCCCTTCACCCACGGCTCGATGATGAATGTACAGGTGGATGTGAAGCCGGGCGAGGATCCGGCAGCCGTGAACGCGCAGCTCGATGCCATCATCGCGGACTTCATCAAGAACGGGCCGACCGCCGAAGAGGTGAAGCGCGTTGCCACCAGCGAGGCTGCGAACCGCATCGCCGGGCTGGAACAGGTCGGCGGCTTCGGCGGAAAGGCCGCTGCGCTGGCACAGGGGCAGCTCTATTCCGACGATCCGGAATATTATAAGAAGCAGCTGGAGCAGCTTGCCAACATGACGCCTGCCAAGGTGCAGGCTGCGGCCCGCAAATGGATGACGCGGCCCTATGCCGAGATCGTCGTGGAGCCGGGCGAGCGCGAGGCTTATGATGAGGTCGCTGCCGGTGCCGGTGGCAAGGTGGTCGACGGTTCGACGCCAGCGCCGAACTATTACCGGGCACCCGAAGGCGATTGGATGGACGCGCCGGCGAGCGATCTTCCGCTGAGCTTCCAGGATCGCAGCCAGTTCCCCGAGCCTGGCCCCGTTCCGGATCTCGATTACCCCAAGGTTGAAACCACCAAGCTTTCCAACGGTATTCCGGTCTATTTCGCACGCCGCGGCTCCCTGCCGGTGGTGCGCGTGTCGGTGAGCTTCGATGCGGGCTATGCCAGCGATCCCAAGGATGCGCTCGGTACCGTTGGTCTGATGACGGCGATGCTGGACGAGGGCACCACCTCGCTCGATGCGAACGCCCTTGCGGAGGCACAGGAAGCGCTGGGTGCCAATATCGGCGTCGGTTCCAGCCTCGATCGCACCGAGGTGAACGCGCGGGCGATGAAGGCGAACCTCGCCCCCACGCTCGATCTGATGGCGGACGTCATCAAGAACCCGGCGTTCAACCCGGACGAGCTGGAGCGCGTGCGCGTGCAGCAGGTCACCCGGATCGAGGCGGAGAGCACCCAGCCGCAGAGCCTGGCTTTCCGCGTTCTGCCGCCGATGCTGTACGGCGCGCAGCATCCTTATGGCGTGCCCTTCACCGGCACCGGTGACATCGATGTCGTGAAGCGGCTCACCAGCCAGGATCTCGCCAACTTCCACCAGCGCTGGATGCGCCCGGACAAGGCGGAAATCTTCGTGGTCGGCGATACCACGCTCGCCGAGATCAAGCCGATGCTTGAAGAGCGGTTCGGTGACTGGAAGGCTACAGGTGCCGCCGCTCCGGCCAAGGTCTTCGGTGCGCCGATGGCGTCCGATCAGGGCAAGATCATCGTCATCAACCGTCCCAATTCGCCGCAGTCGCTGATCCTGGCGGGCGAGGTTCTGGACGCGAAGGGCACCGATGATCTGCTGCCGCTGACCGCCGCGAACGAAGTGCTGGGCGGGGACTTCCTCAGCCGCATCAACATGGACCTGCGCGAGGACAAGGGCTGGGCCTATGGCGCGTTCACCTTCCTCCAGCGGCCCGAAGAGCAGGTGCCGATGATGGTCTATGCTCCGGTGCAGACCAACCAGACCGGCCCGTCGGTCAAGCAACTGATCATGCAGATGAACGCGTTCAACGGCGCAAACGGCGTAACGCCGGAAGAACTGGAGCGCACCATCACCGGAAACACGCTGGAACTGGCGGGCAATTTCGAACAGTCCAACGCGGTGCTCAACCAGATGCAGTCCGACGTGCTATACGATCGCCCGCTCGACTACGCGGACACCTTGGCGCAGCGTTATCAGGCGCTGACCGCACCGGAGCTGGACGCTGCGATGCGCAAGGCGTTGAATGTGCCCAAGCTCACCTGGCTGATCGTCGGCGATGCAGCGAAAATTCAGCCGCAGCTGGCTGACATCGGATTGCCGGTGGAGTATCGCGGATTCGATCCGGAAGCCGTGGAAGAAGCTGGCGCGCCGATGGAAACCTCTGGCGAGTAATTCGTTCTATCAACGCAACGAACTTAATATCAGGAGACTTTTTAATGGCGAATGTGGACGGCACCTGGGCGATCACCGTGAAGACCCCGATGGGCGATCAGAAATCCGATCTGGTTGTGAACAGCAGCGGCGATACCTTCACCGGTGCAATGTCCGGCACGCTCGGCTCGGACGATGTCAGCGGCAAGGTGGAAGGCGATACGCTGATCTGGTCGATGGACATCACCAGCCCCATGCCGATGACGCTCGACAACAAGGCAACCGTCGATGGCGACAGCATGACTGGTATGGTCAAGGCCGGCGCATTCGGTGAAATGCCGCTGACGGGTGAGCGCAAGGCCTGAGGCCTTTTCGCCTTCGAACAAAGAAAAAGGGCCGTCCCGATGGGGCGGCCCTTTTTTGTTGCGGTTCTTAAGAAATCCGGAGCCCTGAGCCTGTCGAAGGGCGTTTAGCCCCGGCGAGAGACGTCCTTCGACAAGTTCAGGACTTACGGTTTTGAGGTGCGGGTTGCTCTACTTCAGCGCACCGTTACCGTCACGGCGCGGCGGTTCTGCGCCCAGGCCTGCGGGTTGGAGCCGAGTTCCTGCGGGCGCTCCTTGCCGTAGCTGATCGTGCGAATGCGATTACGGGCGACACCCAGAGAGGCGAGGTAGTTCGCTGCCGCGGTCGCGCGGCGCTCGCCGAGAGCAAGGTTGTAATCGCGCGTGCCGCGCTCGTCGGCATGGCCTTCGACGACCACCGTGACATTGGGGTACTGCTGTAGCCATTCGGCCTGGCTGCGCAGCGTTGCCGCATCCTGCGCATCGATATTATATTCGTCGGTGTCGAAGAACACGCGGTCCCCGGCCACGGAGCGGACAAAGTCTTCCTGGCTGCCGGGTCCGCCCGGCGTGTAAGCGCCTGCATTGCCGTTGTTCGCATTGGGATCGTAAGCGCCGGCGTTCTGATCATAGCCATTGCCTTCGTTGAGCGGGGCCGGCGGCAGCTCCGGCGGTGCCTTCTTCGCGCACGCGCCAAGCGCCAGGGTCCCCGCCGCGGCGAGCAGGATTATCCGGTTACGGTTGGTCATCATCCCTCTGTTCTCCTGTGGCTGATGCTGAGCCTCCGCGCCGCCACTGGCAACGGGGCGTTGTAGGAACAAGTCGGTGGTCAAGGGCGGATCGGACCCCATGCCGGGTCGGAACCGCTGCCGGGGGTGGGCAGCTTGCGCTCATTGGCACCGGCGACGTCCACCTGCCAGATCGATGCATCGCCCGAACCTTGCGCAGTGCGGAAGAACTGGATCACGCGGCCGTTGGGCGCCCAGGTGGGGGCCTCGTCCTGCCAGCTGTCGGTCAGCAGTCGCTCGCCGCTGCCGTCCGGGCGAATTACGCCGATGCGAAGGTTTCCGGCGATCTTGGTGAAGGCGATCAGATCTCCGCGCGGGCTCCACTCAGGCGTGGCGTAGCGGCCGCTGCCGAAGCTGATGCGGCGCTGGTTCGATCCGTCCGCGTTCATCACATAGATCTGCTGACTGCCCGAACGATCGCTTTCGAACACGATCTGTCTGCCATCGGGCGAAAAGCTGCCGCCGACATCGATGCCGGGTGCCGTGGTCAACCGCACCGGCGTGCCGCCATCCGCGGAGATCTTGTAGACGTCCGTATTGCCGTTCACCGCCATCGAGTAGAGGATGGTGCGCCCATCGGGGGACCAGCGGGGCGCGAAGGTGGCGTTTGAGCTTTGCGTCACCAGCCGCTGCTTTCCGCTGCCGATATCATAGATATAGATGCGCGGATTGCCGTCGACATAGCTGAGATAGAGGATCGACTGATAATTGGGTGAAAAGCGCGGCGTCAGCGCCGTTGCGCCGCCACTGGTCAGAATACGGTGGTTCGCACCGTCCGAATCCATCACGGCCAGCTGCTTGCGCCGGTTATTCTTCGGCCCGCTCTCCGCGATATAAGCGATGCGGCTGTCGAAGAAGGGCTGCTCGCCGGTCAGCCGCGAATAGATAATGTCCGAGCATTTGTGCGCCGCGCGCCGCCAGTCGCGTGCCGGGACGACATAGCCCTGACGCGAAAGTTCGCTACCCAAGCCGACGTCGTAGAGATAGCAGCCGACGGTGATCTCGTTGGGATTGGCGGCGCGTACGAAGCCCTGCACCAACACTTCGGCGTTGATGTTCCGCCAGCCGGGGAATTGCGGTGCGGTGACCTCATTATAACCGATCGAGCGCACCTGATCGGGCCCGCGCGGCGTGAACAGGCCATTATTGCGCAGGTCCGCCGTGATGACCGCAGCAATCCTGCGGCCAAGATCGGCGGTTGAATAAGCATCGGTCGGCCGATCCGCATCGGTGGCGAAGGCGGGAATCGCGATGATCGTGTCGTTCTGCTGCGCGTCGGCGACAATGTCCTCGCTCTGCTGCGCCATGGCGGCGGCGGGGACGAGCGCGGCGGCTGAGAGCAACGCGGCGCGGATGATGTGGCGGGCTAGGTTCTTCATATATCCGTTCTGAACGTCAGGTCCCATGATTTCCAGTTATCATAATATTCTGCCGGAAGCTTGAACGGTGCGGCCTGCCGCACCGATTTGATGGCCCGTTCAATATGCAGCTTCTGCTGCGGCTCGTTGCTCGCGGTCTTGCCGGTCTGGCTGATCACTTTGGGCGTGCCTGCAAGGCTACCGTCCTTGTTGAGCGTGATCCGCAGGACCGTGCGCAGCTGATCGATATCGACGCCCGTCGGTACATTCCGTTTCCAATAGGGCGCGATCTCGCCCTTGATGCTGACGTCGATCTGGCGGCGGGTGGTCTCGCTATAGGCGGCGGCGACCGGCTTGTCGGACTTGCCGTCGGTGCCGATCGACCCGCGCAGGCTGTCGGCAAAGCTGCGCGAACGGCTCGCGGTCGCCCGGCTGCCGCTGCTCGCTTTTTCGGGCGCGGGCTTGGTCTCTTTCTTCGGGGCCGCCTTCGCCGCAGGCTTGGCTTCCGCTTTCTTCGGCTCGGCCTTTTTGGTTTCGGCCTTCTTAGGCTCGGGCTTCGGCTTTTCCTTCGCCTTGGGCGCGGATTTCGGCTTCGGGGCAGGCTTGGGGTCTGGTTTCGGCACCGGCTTGGGCTCGGCACGCGGCGGTGCGGGTTCGGTCTGCGTCACCGGCGCGGGCGCGTCCATCTGCGGCAAAGGCTCTGCCGCCGCCTCCAGCGGATCGCCGATGTCGTCGGCAGGAGCGGGGGCAGGGGCCTCGCTGTTGATCTCGGGCGCGGCGGCGAGGGGCGCCACTTCGCCGATCAGCGAGACCTGGACGGGATCGGGCTTCGGGACGGGGGGCTCATCGGCGGAAAACAGGCCAAGCGACAGGGCAGCGAACAGGGCGACATGCCCTGCAACCGCGATTCCCAGCCCGATTTTTTCTGCCCTCTGCATCCCGCTGATCGGGCTATGGCTGCGCGCCTGAACCCGTGGTGACCAGACTGATCGAATTCAGCCCGGCGCGGTTCAGTTCGCCCATCACGCTCATCATCGCGCCATAATCGATATTCTTGTCACCGCGCAGGATGACGGCACGCTCGTCCGCACCTGGCGCCGCGGCCAGGGCTTCGAGCCGTCCGGGCAGCTCGGTGGTGCTGACCGCATCCTCGCCGATATAGACAATGCCGGAGGAATCGATCGAAATCTCGATCGGTTCTTCGGGCTGTTCGATCGCATTCGCGCGGCTTTCGGGCAGTTCGACCGGCACTCCCGTTACCAGAAGCGGTGCCGTCACCATGAAGATGATCAGCAGCACCAGCATGACGTCGACCAGCGGGGTGACGTTGATCTCGGCCAGCGGCGCGCGCTGTCCGCCGCGGCCCCGCCGCCGCGATCCGCCCCGCCCATTGCCCAGCTGCATCGCCATCAGGCGTCTTTCTCCAGCTCACGGCTGAGTGTTGCGTGGAACCCGTCGGCAAAACGCCCGAGCCGCGCCTCATGCTGGTTCAGCCGGTGCGCGAAGCGATTATAGGCAATGACGGCGGGGATCGCGGCGAACAGGCCGATGGCGGTGGCGAACAGGGCCTCCGCAATGCCCGGCGCGACGACGGCAAGCGTGCTGTTCTGCTCGGCCGCAATGGCGGTGAAGCTGCGCATGATGCCCCAGACTGTGCCGAACAGCCCGACAAAAGGGGCGACAGACCCGGTGGTGGCAAGGAAGTTCAGACGCTCGGACAGCTTGTCGATTTCATGCGCGATGGTGGTGTTCATGACGGCGCCCAAGCGCTCGCGCGTGCCCTCCCGGTCGATCCGCTTGCCGCTGGTCGAATGGCGCCATTCCGTCACCGCGCTCGCCAGAACCTGCGCGATCGGCAACTTGTTCTTGGTGCGCGTCTTGACGAAGCCGTCAATGTCCTCGGTCTTCCAGAACTCGCGTTCGAATTCCTTCGTTTTGCGGCGGATGCTGCTTATGCGCACGACGAAGGAGATGATGATCGCCCAGGTCCATATGCTGGCCAGGATGAGGCCGATAATCACGGCTTTGACGACGATATCGGCCTGCAGAAACAGTCCGATCGGCGAAAAACCGGCGGTGGCCGTCGCGGCGGCGGTGAGGAGAGAAAGGGAGGTCAAATCAGCGCTCTTCCAAAGGATCGGTGTCGGCCATTAGCGCCTCATATATGGCAAGCCAATCCTTCGGTTGCCGGGTGGGACGGCCCGAGGGCGAAACGAATGCGGCGGTCACGTTCGCCTCGCACAGCAACAGATCGTCCCTGAACAGACGCTGTGCGATCACGCAGCTTGCCCCGCGCACAGCGGTGACATGGCTGCGGATCAATAGCGCATCGTCGAAATGGGCGGGCGCGCGGAATTTCAGGTCCATCGCCGCAACGGCATAAACGCCGGTGCCGGCCTCGTGCGCGGCGGCCTGATCAATGCCCGCGACGCGCAGCATGTCGGATCGTGCCCGCTCGAAGAATCGCAGATAATTTGCGTGATAGACAACGCCGGAAAAGTCCGTGTCTTCGAAATAGACGCGGATGGCGAAGCGATGTTCGGGGCCTATGAAATGGCCGTGATAGGGTGCATCCTGCATGGGACCGACCTTAGTCGAACAGCCCGTCCTGCGTCGCACTGCCCTGCGGCGGGGCGAGTCCCAGATGCGTCCAGCCGCGCCCGTTGAGGCAGCGGCCCCGCGCGGTGCGTGCGATCAGGCCGAGCTGGATGAGATAGGGCTCGATCACGTCCTCAATCGTGTCGCGCGGCTCGGATAGGCCGGCGGCCAGCGTCTCCACGCCCACCGGCCCGCCGCGATAGATGTCTGCGATCATGTGGAGATAGCGCCTGTCCATTGCATCGAGACCGAGCGAGTCCACCTCCAACCGGGTCAAAGCCTCGTCAGCCACCTTGGCGGTAACTTCATGCTCGCCCAGCACATTCGCGAAATCGCGCACGCGGCGCAGCAACCGTCCGGCAACGCGCGGCGTGCCGCGGGCGCGCTTGGCGATTTCGGCCGCACCATCCGGGGCAATCGGCAGGGTCAGAAGCGTAGCGGCGCGCGTAACCACGCGTTGCAACTCTTCCACCGTGTAGAAATTGAGCCGCACCGGAATGCCGAAGCGATCGCGCAGCGGCGTGGTCAGAAGCCCCTGCCGGGTTGTTGCGCCGATCAGCGTGAAGGCGGGCAGATCGATCCGGACGCTGCGCGCGGATGGGCCTTCGCCGATAATGAGATCGAGGCAGCGGTCCTCCATCGCGGGGTAGAGCACTTCCTCCACTACGGGATTGAGGCGATGGATTTCGTCGATGAAGAGAACATCGCCCTCTTCCAGATTGGTCAGCAGCGCGGCAAGATCGCCGGATTTCGCGATCACCGGTCCGCTGGTGGCGCGGAACCCCACGCCCAGTTCGCGCGCCACGATCTGCGCCAGCGTGGTCTTGCCAAGGCCGGGCGGGCCGAAGAACAGGACATGGTCCATCGCCTCGGACCGCGATTTTGCCGCCTCGATGAACACCCGTAAATTCTCGCGCGCCTGCCGTTGCCCGACGAAATCGTCGAGCGATTTGGGCCGCAGCGCCGCATCCGGATCATCCGGTTGACGCTCGGCGGAGAGGAGGGGGGCGGGTTCGGACATGTTATTCGCCGGAATTTTCGAGAAGTGTGCGGGATGGTCTGCGTGCGCTGTGAATCACGCGCAACACCACTAACGTGTCGTCATTAATCTCGTAGAGAATTCGGTGGCGGCGATGGATCAGGCAGCGGACGCCGTTGCCAAGTTCGGGCGTCAGAGAACCCAACTTGGGGTATTCGCGAAGCCGATCGAACGCCTTTTTGAATCCGCGAAGGTAGTCGTCTGCAACGGTGCCGCCAAATTCGTTGAGGCTGTACAGACGGATTTCGATAAGATCTTCGCCGGCGGCCGAACTCAGTCGGAGATCAGTCACGGTTTGCGGGATGGTCCGAGATGATCTTCTCGATGACGTCTTCGGACTCCATTTCGATGATGCCCGAGGCTCTCCCCTCGTCGGCGAGCTGCTTCAGCCAGGCATTTTCGTCCTCGGTCCGCTCCCGGTCACGCCGCATGAGATCGCGCACATAGTCGCCCGCGTCGAGATAGCGTCCTTCGGCAAGGCGTGTTTCCACCCAGTCTTCCAAGGCAGGGGGGATCGAGATGTTCATGTCTCCCATGGCGCGATCCTACTCCGCTTTGCCGATGCCGCCAAGATCGCTCACCCCGCTACCTCATCATAGGCACCAATATAGTTTTCGCGCGTGGAAAGCCCGTCCAGCTGGCGATCCAACTCCTCATAGCGTTCGGCAAAGGCGCGCTTGAAGCTGTCATAAGCGGCGCGGCTGGCCCAGCGGTCGTGGCTGAGATAGCGGCCCTGCTGTTCTTTGTCGCGCAGCAGCCAGGTGCCCAGAAAGCCCTCCGCCTCCTCGAACAGATCGACCCATGGGCCGGTGCCGCCATAGGCTGCCTCGAAGTCCGCGCGCCGATCTTCCGGCACGAAATATTCCCAGATCACCGAATAGCTCATCGCACGTCCGTCCATTTCATTCACTTTGCAGCCTTCTTTAGGGCGAGGCGCACCAGCGCGTCGAGGCTTGCGTCGTCGCCCAAATCGTCCGCAGCCGCAGCGACGGTGCGAGATGCTTCGGCTGGTTTGAAACCCAGATTCTGCAGCGCGCTGACCGCATCGGCGCTGTGTGATCCAGCGGGGATGGGGGCGCTGCCGGCTGGCCCGCCCGGAATGGCACCGGCCTTGTCGCGCAACTCGTTGACGATGCGCTTGGCAAGCTTTGGCCCCACGCCGTTGGCGCGCGCCACCATCGCGGCATCGTCCGAACCGATGGCGCGCTTCAGTTCGTCCAGCTCCAGCGCGGAGAGGATGGCGAGCGCCACCTTGGAGCCCACGCCCTGTACTCCCACGAGCAGGCGAAACCAGTCCCGCTCCGCCGCGCTTGTAAAGCCGATGAGGCGCATGTCGTTCTCGCTCACCTGCATTTCGGTGTGGACGGAGGCGGCCTCTCCCACCGCTCCGATGGCGGTGATGGTGCGCGCGGAGGCGTGGACGAGATAGCCGACGCCGCCCACGTCGATCACCAGATGGTCGGCCCCCGCCGCGTCGATCCGTCCACTGAGTTTCGCGATCATGCTTTGTTCCCTAACGGCGCGCGGGCGGGCATGCCAGCGTTGATCTTATACTTCGGAGGTGTTGCCGCGATAGGCGGGGAGCGACCATCCGAAATGGATCGCTGCGCCGCGCAGCATGAAGCCGGCCAGCGCCGCTACGATCGCGGCGATCGGCGTGTCCACGCCGAGCAGTTTGAGTATGACAAACAGGCTGGACGCAAGCGCGGCGGCTGTGACGTAGATTTCCGGGCGAAGGATGATCGAGGGTTCGCCCGCCAGAACGTCGCGGATAACGCCGCCCACGCAGGCCGTGATGATGCCCATCAACGCGGCGGGGATGGGATTGATGCCATATTCGATCGCCTTGGCGGCGCCGTAGACGGAATAGACGGCCAGGCCGATCGCATCGAACCAGTCTAGCGTACTCGCCCGCCACCATGTCTGCGGCGTAATCCAGATCAGCGCGACCACCAAGGCGATGGCATAGAGGACATTATTGTCGACGATCCAGAACACCGGCGCGCCGATCAGAAGATCGCGCACGGTGCCGCCGCCAACGCCGGTGACGAGCGCGAAGAAGCTGAAGGTGACGAGCGTCTGGCCCTTCTGCGCTGCGGCCAACGCACCGGACGCCGCGAACACCGCGATGCCGAGCAGGTCCAGCGCCGACAGCATCGGGCCGATCTCGAAATTGGGTAATATGCTGCCTGCGTTCATCCGCGCCGCCTAGGCGGCAGCGCGGCCGTGCTCAACCGTCAATTTCTTCGTCTGGCCGAAGATCGCCGGGGAGAATGCGCTCAGATGTGGATCGGCTTCTCTCGCACGGCCATGGCGGCTTCCTTCATCGCCTCCGAATGCGTCGGATGGGCGTGACAGGTGAGCGCGATATCTTCGCTGGTCGCACCGAATTCCATCGCCTGTGCAGCCTGCGCGATCATCGTGCCGGCAACCGAGGCGATGCACCATATGCCGAGCACGCGGTCCGTCTCGGCATCGGCGATCACCTTTACCGAACCGTCCGGCTCGTGATTGGTCTTGGCGCGCGAATTGGCCATCATCGGGAACTTGCCGACCTTCACTTCGTGGCCGGCTTCCTTGGCCGCTTCTTCGGTCAGGCCGACGCCGGCGATTTCCGGCCAGGTATAGACGACCGACGGGATGATCGCGTGGTTCACGATGCCGGTGTCCCCTGCGATATTATCGGCGCAGGCGATGCCCTCATCCTCGGCCTTGTGGGCGAGCATCAGGCCCGGCACACAGTCGCCGATGGCCCAGACGCCGTCGACGGCGGTCTGGAACTCTTCGTTCACTTCGATCTGGCCACGCTCGTTGGACTTGAGGCCAATGGCATCGAGGTTCAGGCCGTCGGTGTTGGGTCGGCGTCCAATCGATACGAGCACCGCATCGGCCTCGATCGTTTCCGAATCGCCGCCCTTGGCCGGTTCTACGGTGACGGTGGCCTTGTCGCCATTGACCTCGACCCCGGTCACCTTGGTGGAAAGCTTGTATTCGAAGCCCTGCTTCTTGAAAATCTTGTTGGCTTCCTTGCGGATGTCGCCGTCGAAACCGGGCAGGATCTGGTCCAGATATTCGACGACCGTCACCTTCGCGCCAAGCCGACGCCACACGCTGCCGAGCTCCAGACCGATCACGCCGCCGCCGATGACGACCATGTGCTCGGGCACCTTGGGCAATTCCAGCGCTCCAGTGGAATCCACTACGATGGCGCCCTCATTATCGACTTCGACGCCGGGCAGCGGCGTTACGGACGAACCGGTGGCGATGATGACGTTCTTTGCCGTCACGGTTTCTTCGCCCACCTTCACCGTGTGCGCATCTTGGAAGCTGGCGCGGCCTTTCTTCCAGTCCACCTTGTTCTTCTTGAACAGATATTCGATGCCGCCGGTCAGCTGCTTCACCGCATCGCGGCGCTGGCCGTGCATGGTGTCGAGGTCCAGCTCCGGCTTCACCTTGATGCCGAGCTTTGCGAACGTGCCGTTGGCCGCGGCGTCAAAATATTCGGAAGCGTGCAGCATCGCCTTGGAAGGGATGCAGCCGACATTGAGGCAAGTGCCGCCCAGCGTCTCGCGGCTCTCCGCACAGGCGGTTTTCAGGCCCAGCTGCGCCGCGCGGATGGCCGCGACATAACCCCCTGGGCCCGCGCCGATCACGAGGACATCATAGTCGTAATTGGAATCGCTCATTTCAGCACTCCGTTCGCCCCGAGCCTGTCGAAGGGCTGCATTTACACAATATCATCCGCTCTATGTCCGGGCGCCGACAAGCTCGCCCCGGACGGGAATATGTTCTTACAGGTCGATGAGCATCCGGGCCGGATCCTCGATCGCTTCCTTGATCCGCACCAGATAGGTCACTGCCTCGCGGCCGTCGATGAGGCGGTGATCATAGGTGAGTGCCAGATACATCATCGGCCGAGCGACGATCTCGCCGTTGATCACGACCGGGCGTTCCTCGATCCGGTGCAGGCCAAGCACGGCGGCCTGCGGGGGATTTACGATCGGGGTGGACATCAGCGAACCGAAGACGCCGCCGTTCGAGATGGTGAAGGTTCCGCCCTGCATCTCGTCCATGGTCAGCTTGCCCGCCTTGGCGCGCTGGCCGAAATCGCCGATGGTCTTTTCGATCTCGGCAAAGCTCAGGCTTTCCGCATTGCGGATTACCGGCACGACGAGACCGTTGGGCGCGGAAACCGCGACCGAGACGTCGACATAATCGTGATAGACGATCTCATCGCCGTCGATCCGGGCGTTGACCGAGGGAACGTCGCGCGCGGCAAGGCAGGCGGCCTTGATGAAGAAGCCCATGAAACCAAGGCGCACGTCGTGCTTCTTGGCGAACAGGTCCTTGTACTTCGCGCGCGTTTCCATGACCGCGGTCATGTCCACATCGTTGAACGTGGTGAGCAGCGCGTTCTCGTTCTGCGCGGACTTCAGACGCTTGGCGATGGTCTGGCGCAGGCGCGTCATGCGCTGGCGCTCTTCCTTGCGCGACGGTCCGCCGCTGCCGGAGGGGGCGGGCGTCTCGCTTGCAGCCGCATCGTCGGCCTTTTTAGCCTTGCCCGACTTGGCGGCTTCCAACACGTCTTCGCGCGTCAAGCGACCGTCCTTGCCGCTGCCCTTAATCTTGGTGGGATCGACACCGTGTTCCAGCACCAGCTTGCGCACGGAGGGAGATAGCGGCGGCGAATCGCCATTGCCTGCGCCCTCTTCCTTCGCGGCAAAATCGGGATCGGGTTCTTCGGACTTTTCGACAGCCTCATCATCGGCCTTCTTGGCCTTGGGCGCGCTGTCCTTCTGCGGGGCGGGCGAGGTGGCCGGCGCGTCGCCGTCCTCAATTCGCGCGATCACCGCATCGACTTCTACCGTGTCACCCACCTCGGCCAGCAATTCGCCGATCGTGCCAGCCACGGGCGAGGGCACTTCCACGGCAACCTTGTCGGTTTCCAGGCTGGCGATAGGCTCGTCCATCTCCACGCGGTCGCCAGGCTGCTTCAGCCATTCGCCAATGGTGGCTTCGGTGATCGATTCGCCGAGGGTGGGTACTTTGACGTCTTGGGACATGGTCTCTCTTCGTCCTTGCGCTGGCCGAGCGCGAAGCCGGCCGTATAGTGGGAGGATCGGCTGCGGCTCAGTTGCGCAGCTTGTCCTTGGGGTTCAGTTCCAGATCTTCCTTGCCGTCATGGCCCAGCGCTGCGGCAATCAGCCGCTGCTGCTGTTCCTTGTGGCGGGAGGCGAGGCCGGTGGCGGGGGACGCAGAGGCATCGCGGCCGGCATAGATCGCACGCTGCGGCGCGCCGCCACTATCGTGCAGGCATTGCTCCAGATAGGGCTCCACGAACTTCCAGTAGCCCTGGTTCTTCGGCTCTTCCTGAGCCCAGACCACCGTTTCCAGATTGGTCATGCGCTTGAGACGAACCGTCAGCGGCTCGCCGGGGAAGGGATAAAGCTGCTCGATCCGCACGATGGAGGTGGTATCATCACCCGCCGCGTCGCGCGCCTCGATGAGATCAAAGGCCACCTTGCCGGTGCACAGCACGAGGCGCTTGATCTTCTCATCGGCAGGCGGGCTGGTGTCGGACTTGATCCGCATGAAGTGCTGATCGCCCAGGAACTCCTCGCGATTGGACACCGCCATCTTGTGCCGCAGCAGCGACTTCGGCGTCATGATAATGAGCGGCTTGCGGAAATTGCGCAGCATCTGGCGGCGCAGCACATGGAAGTAATTGGCCGGCGTGGTGATATTGCACACCTGCATATTGTCTTCCGCGCACAGCTGCAGGAAGCGTTCGGGCCGTGCCGAGCTGTGCTCGGGGCCCTGCCCCTCATATCCATGCGGCAGCAGCATCACGAGGCCATTGGCACGCAGCCATTTGGCCTCTCCGCTGGCGATGAACTGATCGATCGTGATCTGCGCGCCATTGGCGAAATCGCCGAACTGCGCTTCCCACATCACCAGCGCCTTGGGGTCCGCCAGCGCATAGCCATATTCGAAACCGAGCACGCCATATTCGGACAGCGGGCTGTCGAGCACGTCGAACCGTCCATGCGGAACCTGGCTGAGCGGCGTGTACTTGCTCTCATTTTCCTGGTCGATCCAAACGGCATGGCGTTGGCTGAAGGTGCCGCGACCGGAGTCCTGACCGGACAGACGCACGCCATAGCCTTCCGAAAGCAGCGAACCGAAGGCCAGCGCTTCACCGGTCGCCCAATCGAAATTCTCGCCGCTCTCAAACATCGCCTTTTTGGCATCGAGGATGCGGCCGAGCGTCTTGTGGATATTCAGATCGCCGGGAACCTCGGTCAGTTTTCGGCCGAGCGAATCGAACAGCTTGCGCTCGATCCCGCTCTCGACACCGCGGCGGGCGGTCTCGTTATCCGGCGGCACATGAAGACCGGACCAGCGCCCACCGAACCAGTCCGCCCGATTGGGTTTGTAGCTCTCGGCGGCGTCGAACTCGGCCTGCAGATGATCGGTATAGGAACGCGTGGTCTCATCCACCCAATTGGAGTCGATCACGCCTTCCTCAGACAGGCGTTCGGCGTAGATCTTGCTCACCTTGGGGTGGGACTTGATCGCCTTGTACATCAGCGGCTGGGTAAAGCTCGGCTCATCGCCTTCATTGTGGCCGAAGCGGCGATAGCACCACATGTCGATCACGATATCGCGGCCGAAATGCTGGCGAAACTCGATCGCCATCTTGCAGGCATAGGTCACGGCTTCGGGATCGTCGCCGTTCACATGGAAGATCGGCGCCTGCACGCCCTTGGCAACATCGCTGGGATAGGGCGAGGAGCGCGCAAATTGCGGGCTGGTGGTGAAGCCGATCTGGTTGTTGATCACGAAATGGATGCAACCGCCGGTATTGTAACCGCGAATGCCGGAGAAGCTGAGCGTCTCCCAGACAATGCCCTGACCGGCAAAGGCTGCGTCGCCGTGAATGAGCACGGGCAGCACCTGCTCATGCTTCGCATCGTCCTGCCGCATCACCTGCTGTGCGCGCACTTTGCCGAGAACGACAGGGTCCACGGCCTCCAGGTGCGACGGATTGGGAACCAGCGACATGTGCACGGTAATGCCGTCAAATTCACGGTCCGTGCTGGTGCCGAGGTGATATTTCACATCGCCCGAGCCGCCCACATCCTGCGGGTTGGCCGTGCCGCCATGGAATTCGTGGAAGATGACCCGGTAGGGCTTGGCCATCACATTGGCGAGGATGTTGAGACGGCCGCGATGGGCCATTCCGTACACAATTTCGCGGATGCCGTACTGGCCGCCATATTTGATGACCGCTTCCAGCGCCGGCAACATCGCCTCGCCGCCGTCCAGGCCGAAGCGCTTGGTACCAACATATTTCTTGCCGAGAAAACTTTCGAACTGCTCGCCCTGAATCACCTTGTTCAGGATTGCGCGCTTGCCCTCGGCGGTGAAGCTGATCGCGTTCTCCTTGCCTTCGAGACGCTCCTGCAGAAAGCGGCGCTCCTCGATGTCGGAGATGTGCATATATTCAAGGCCCACCGGCCCGCAGTAATTGGCGCGAAGGACCTCTACGAGCTCACGGATCGTGCCATATTCGAAGCCTAGATTGCCGCCGAGATAGATCTCGCGGTCCAGATCGTCCTTTGAAAAGCCGTGATATTCGGGATCGAGATCGCCCGGCAGATCGCGGTGCGACAGGCCCAGCGGATCGAGATTGGAGGCGAGGTGACCGCGCACACGGTATGTGCGGATCAGCATCATCGCGCGGATCGAATCGCCGGCTGCCTTCTCAATCTCGGCGCCGGACAGGGTCTCGCCCTTGGCTTCGGCAGCAGCCTTGACCTCCACCGCCATACGGGTGGGGTCAAGCGCCGCGTTCAGATCATCGGCAACATCGAGCGGCCAGTTCGACCGCTGCCAGCTCGGCCCCTCGCGCGGTTCCTGTCCGGTTTCGAACGTCTGGCCTTCTACGCCCATGATCACTCTTTCTTCGTTCCCGGATAAAATCGCATCCGGATTAGAGACGGTTGCCCCCGCTCTTATAGCCGCGCCCGGTTTCAGGCGTCGGCAAGCAGTCCTGCCAGCGTGGTGCCAAGCTCGCTGGGCGAAGGGGAGACGGTGATGCCTGCTTCCTGCATCGCGGCGATCTTGTCCTCGGCGCCGCCCTGCCCGCCGGAGACGATCGCACCGGCATGGCCCATGCGGCGGCCCGGAGGCGCCGTGCGCCCGGCGATGAAGCCGACGGTCGGCTTCCACCGGCCCTTCTTCTTCTCGTCGGCGAGGAACTGCGCGGCTTCTTCTTCCGCGCTGCCGCCGATTTCGCCGATCATGATGATCGACTTCGTTTCGTCGTCGGCCAGGAACATCTCGAGCATGTCGATAAAGTTGGTGCCGTTCACCGGATCGCCGCCAATGCCGACCGCGGTCGACTGGCCGAGGCCTGCCGCAGTGGTCTGCGCCACCGCTTCATAGGTGAGCGTGCCCGAACGCGAAACGACGCCGACCGAACCCTTTTTGAAGATGGAGCCAGGCATGATGCCGATCTTGCATTCGTTCGGCGTCAGAACGCCGGGGCAGTTCGGGCCGATGAGGCGCGATTTGGAGCCTTCCAGCTTGCCCTTCACCTTCACCATATCGAGCACCGGAATGCCTTCGGTAATCGCCACGATCAGCGGGATTTCCGCTTCGATCGCCTCGATGATCGAGGCGGCGGCGAACTTCGGCGGCACGTAGATAACGCTGGCGTCCGCACCGGTCTTGTCGCGCGCTTCGGCAACGCTGTCGAAAACGGGCAGGCCGATATGCTCGGTGCCGCCCTTACCGGGCGTGACACCGGCAACCATCTGCGTGCCGTAAGCCAGCGCCTGTTCGGTGTGAAAGGTGCCGGTCGATCCGGTCATGCCCTGCGTAAGGACCTTGGTATTCTTGTCTACGAGGATGGACATTAATTAGCTCCCGAAACTGCCATAGTGGCGATGCGGACGGACGGCTTCTCGCGCGACCCGGTTGCATCCATTTGAATTATTTTGCCGTCAGCGGACCAGATCCGTTTACCGCCCTCGACCTTGAGCGGCTTGCCGTATCGAGCGGACATGGCCGAGGCCAGGGCATCGTATTCTTTCAGCTTGCCCATGCGCGCCATGACGATGCAGACCTTATTGGCAGCTTCGCCTTTGGGGCCCGTCATGATCATCGCGTCATTTCCGCTTGCGCCGTAAATGCCCAGCGGCATCGCGATAGCCTTGCCATCTTTGCTGGCAGTTGCGGCTTCCCAGCCAGCACCCTCGATAATATCTGTATCGATGCCCTCCGCCGTGGTCGCCGCGAGACACTGCGCGGTCGCAGCGGCAATATGTGCCTCGCTGGCCGGCTTTAGCTGTGCAGAAGCTGGCACTGCGAGTGCAGCCGCCGCTGCCACCGCGGGGAGGGCGAAACGTTTAAGCAAGAGCGCTATCCATGCCCTTGCAGACGTCCTTCAGCTCCTTGACCGCGTCGACGCTGACCTGGAAACCCTTCTTGGCTTCCTCGTCCAGCTCGATCTCGACGATGCGCTCGACGCCGTTCGCGCCGATCACCACCGGAACGCCGACATAAAGATCGTCGACGCCATATTGGCCGGTCAGGTGCGCGGCGGCGGGCAGGACGCGCTTCTTATCTTTCAGATAGCTCTCGGCCATCATGATCGCGCTGGTGGCGGGCGCATAGAATGCGCTGCCATTGCCAAGCAGCTTGACGATCTCGCCGCCACCCGAACGGGTGCGGGCGATGATCGCGTCGATCTTTTCCTGCGTGGACCAGCCCATCTTGATAAGGTCGGGCACCGGAATGCCAGCGACGGTGCTGTACTGCGCTACCGGCACCATGGTGTCGCCGTGGCCGCCGAGCACGAAGGCGGTGACGTCTTCCACGCTCACGTCGAATTCCTCAGCGAGGAAATGGCGGAAGCGTGCCGAGTCGAGCACGCCGGCCATGCCGACGACTTTCTTCTGGTCCAGCCCGGAAAATTCGCGCAGCGCCCAGACCATCGCGTCGAGCGGGTTGGTGATGCAGATCACGAAAGCGTCGGGTGCATGCTTCTTGATGCCCTCGCCGACGGCCTTCATCACCTTGAGATTGGTTTCCAGCAGATCGTCGCGGCTCATCCCCGGCTTGCGCGGGATGCCGGCGGTGACGATGCAGACATCGGCGCCCGCGATATCGGCATAATCGCTGGTGCCCTTCAGCTTCGAATCATAGCCTTCGACCGGCGCCGCCTGAGCGAGATCGAGCGCCTTGCCCGACGGCATACCCTCGGCGATGTCGAACAGGACGACGTCGCCCAGCTCCTTCATTGCGGCGAGATGGGCGAGCGTACCGCCGATCATGCCGGAACCGATCATCGCGATTTTCTTGCGGGCCATGGGTGTCTCCTTTGAGGATGTCATGCGCCCGGACGGGCGGTGGGGAGAAAAGGTTGTCGGGCGGCTTACGCCTGTGGACAATCCGGATCAACCACCGAAATGCCGGGGCTGAAAAGTAAATAAGATACTGCGAACCAATTGCAATAATGCGGTGATCCAAGCGGTTACGGTAGCTTAACGGTGCTTTGCTATGCCCGTTCCATGCCGACCCAAGTCTTGCTTACGACGGATACCGAACTGTCGTCTTCGCTGCATGCGGAGGGACTGAGCGCGCGGCAGAATTATCTGCGCTCGATCGAGGGGCGCTGTTGGCGCGGGCGGCGCTGGGGCATCGGCTATCAACTGGACGAGCTCGACCGGTGGGGGCTGAAGACGGTGTTCTTCGTCGATCCGATGCCCGCTCTGGTTTACGGCCCGCAGATTGTGGCGGACATGGTCGGCCCGATCCTGGAACGCGGGCACGAGGTGCAGCTTCACATCCATACCGAATGGCTGGACCATGTTACGGATAGCCCGGTTGGCGGGCGTACCGGACGTAATATCGGCGATTTCTCCTTGTCGGATCAGATCATTCTGCTGGGTCTGGCGCGCGATCTGCTGGTTGCGGCAGGCGCGCCGCCTCCAACCGCGTTTCGCGCGGGCAATTACGGTGCGAACGACGATACGCTGCGCGCGCTCGCCGCCATCGGGATTGACTGGGACAGCAGCTTCAATGCCGCGCATCTGGACGGCGATTGCAACATCGGGCTCGATCCGCACGTCCACCATGTCACACAATATGAGGGCGTGCAGCTGCTCCCCATCAGCGTGATCGAGGACCGGCCAGGCATCCTGCGGCATGCGCAGCTATGCGCCTTGTCTTCTCTGGAGATGAAACGGGCGCTGCTGCATGCGGCTGACCGCGGCGCGCATTTTTACACGGTGGTGAACCACAGCTTCGAAATGTTCGTCCGCGGCGCATCACGCGGTCATCCGCTCGTCGCACGTCGCTATCGTTCGCTCTGCCGTACCATTGCCCGGGACGATCGCCTGGTGTCCGGTGGGTTCGAACGGCTCGCGCGGCGCGGCCGCCATCGGGGCGCGCCGCCGCTGCCGGCAAGCCCTCCGCGCCGCGCGCTGCGGCTGGCCGAGCAGGTGGGTGCGCGCTTGCTGATCGAAGAGCGCATTGATTATCCGCCGCTCGGCTAAATCGTCAGCGGCGCAAAAGGCCCTTCAGTTTAGCCTTGATGCCCCATCGATCGGCAAGATGGCCTGCGCGGTCCACCGCCGCATCGATCGCGTCGCCCGCCGCCAGCGTCAGGCGGTTGCGCCATTCGCCGCGCAGCATCACCAGCGTGCTGCAGTCTACCGATCCGGTCGCAAACAACCGCTTATGTGCGCCGTCTCCACTGGTGAAATCGAACCAGCGGAAGCGCTCTTCCGCCATTATTTCCTCCAGCGCATGCATCTGCAAGACGGTGCCAGGGGAAAGCGAAGCACAGGCGGGGTCATAGCCAAGAAAATCGTAGCGCACCGTCTCACCAATGACGGGCAGATAGAGATAAGCGGCGGGGCGGCCCGCCAGATAGAGCACCCAGGCGCGCAAAGCGTCCTGCCCCGCCAGACGTTTGGCCTCGGCGCGGAACAGCGCGTCTCCGGGCAAGCCGGCGTCCAGCAATCGATCCTGATAGGTGCGCGCCGAGAGCGGAAGGGCATCGGAAAAGAAGGCTTTGCTTTCTTCGGCGCGGTGAAAGCTTCGCACCTCCAGCGTGCCGCCATTTTGTGAGACCAGTTTGCGGGTTTTGCGCCGCAAGGTGGAACGCGTCTTGCCGGAGAAGCGCGCCAGATAAGCGTCAAAGCCCGTCGTCATGTCGATATAATGGCGCGGAAAATCCTGCCGCCGCCCGGCCGCCATTCCGGGCAAGCGCTGCGACAGGCTGTCGATGAAGGCGCGCGGACAGGATTGGAAACGATAGCCCGCTGCGTCATCCGGCAAGGGATCAATCGTCGGTTGACGCCCCTCGATCAGCGCCGTGAGCGTCGGCTCAATCTGCTGCAGCGGAAGGCGCCTGCGCCAAAGGCGGCGACTGGCGATCACCGGGCCGAGATCGACCGGCTGGAGGGGCAAAGCGGCGCTGGCCATGGCCCCCGCCTTAACGGGCAGCCGTTAAATTTCCCCCAAGCCGCGGGCCATGGATGCTGCTAGCAAGCCGCCATGGCCTCCGCACCGCAGCCGAGTACCGATCTTCCCGCGCGCCCGACGGACACTCTGCGGCCGCGCGGCGCGCTCTATGCGATCGATCTCTTGCGCTTTGCCGCCGCGATGCTGGTGCTGCTTTTCCATTTCTTTGCGGGCTATTCCAGCCCGGGGCACCGGCTTGCCAGCCGTTTGATCGACCAGAGCCTGCTGCCGGATGTCGGCAGGCTCTACGCTGGCTATGGTTGGATCGGCGTGGAGATATTCTTCGTCATCTCCGGCTATGTTATCGCCATTTCCGCGCATGGATCACGGGCGTTGCCGTTTGCGCGGCGGCGGTTGCTGCGGCTCTGGCCTGCCGCACTCATCTGCGCGAGCCTAACGCTGGCATGTTTGTGGCCGTTCGATCCAAGACTGTCCCATTTCGAGGAATATGCCCGCTCCGCTATGCTGTGGCCGTGGGGCGAATATATCGACGGTAGTTACTGGACCTTGGGTGTCGAGAGTGTGTTCTACGCCCTGGTGGCGCTGCTACTCTGGATCAGCCCATGGCGAGACCGGATCGAGGCGCTGGCTCTTATATTGGGAACGGCAAGTCTCTTCTATTGGAATGGTCTGGGTGCGGAATTGGCGCTCGATCTGCGCGACGCGCAGCTGCTCCTGCTTCCCCATGGCTGCTTTTTCGCGCTCGGCATCTTTCTGCATCGCTGGCACGCAGGGCATAGGGGTTGGTGGCGCGCGGCAGCCATGCTGTTGATGATCGGCACAGGCGTTCAGGAGATCCTGTTCATCAGCCGCGCGACTGGGATCGGCATGCAAATCGCCTATCCGCGCTGGATCGGTCCGCTCATCTTTTTCGGTGGCCTCGCGATCATCGGGTTCTCCCCCCGCTTGCAACCGATGCTCGAGCGGCATCTGCCGCGGGCACCCGTGCTGCTGCTTGGTTTGGCGACCTATCCGCTGTACCTTATTCACCAGACCATCGGGCTGGTCCTGATCTCGGCCTTGCTGAAGGCGGGATTGGCTTATGTGCCCGCCGCGCTGATCACCTTGGTGGCGATCACCGGCACGGCTTTGCTGATCGCGTCCACCGCCGAACCCTGGCTGCGCGCCCTGATGTCGCGGCTATTGCCGTTCAGCCCTCCGAGCCGTGGCCCAGTGCCAGATAGGCGTCAGAGCGCATCTCGGAGAGGCGGCTGATCGTTCGTTCGAATTCGAAGCTGCCCGGGCCTTCCGGATAAAGCGCTTCCGGCGCTGCATCGGCGCTCGCCAGCAGCTTGACGCGATATTCGTATAGCGCATCGATCAGCTTCACAAACCGCGCCGCCTGGTCCTGATTCTCCCGACCCAGCACCGGAATGCCGACGATGATGACGGTGTGGTAGCGCCGCGCAATGGCGAGATAATCGGCCGCTCCGCGCGGTTCCCCGCAAAGCCGCTTGAACGAAAAGACCGCCACGCCCTTCAGCGCCTTGGGCGCATGCATGGAGCGCCCGCCGCCAAGATCAATATCCTCCGACGGCACGTTTTGCGCGTCGCTGGGCGGATAGTCGGTCAGACGGAAGAACGCCTCGCTCAGTTCTTCGGTTGCTACGTCGCCATTGGGGCAATGCCAGAGGGTCGCGTCACCGAGCCGAGCGCGCCGGTAGTCGGTCGGCCCGTCAAGCGGCAGTATATCGAGCCGCTCCTGCACCAAAGCGATGAACCCGGTGACGAGCGTGCGGTTGAGCCCGTCCTTGAACAGGTCCTCCGGCGGCCGGTTGCTGGTGGTGACGACGGTGACGCCCGCCTCGATCAGACCGCCGAACAGTCGGCCCATGATCGCGGCATCGGCGGTGTTGGTGATGTGCATCTCATCGAAGCAGAACAGCCGCGCCTCGTCTGCCAGCTGCGCGACCACCGGGGCAACCGGATCACCCACATCCTTGGCCCGTTCGGCCGCAAGGCGGCGATCGACGTCGATCATGAATTCATGGAAATGCGCGCGCGCCTTGTGCGGCGTGTCCACGCACTCATAGAACAGGTCCATCAGCATGGATTTGCCGCGCCCGACGCCGCCCCAGAGATACAGGCCGCGAACCGGCTCGCGCCGTTTGCCCATCAGCTTGGCGAAGAAGCCCGGCGCTTCTCGCCGCGCCTCGATTTCCTCCTGTACGCGCTGCAGCGCATCGACGGCGCGCTGCTGATCGGCATCAACCTTCAGCTCGCCGACGTCGACCAGCGCGCGATACCTTTCAGCGACTTTCACGTGCGGGGCAGGCCCTTGCGCAGGATAGCGGTGAAGCTGGCGACATTGGTGTAGGCCGCGTCTTCGGTCGGACGCTGCATCAGCATGCCGCGCAGGAAGAGCAGACGCCCTGTCTCGCGGACGCTTTCCAGGCGGCAGTCCAGCGCTACGCCAACCTTCGCGGCGCCGACGAATTGGGTCGACAATTCCACCGTCACCGCACGGCCGCCCAGATCGATGTCGAGCGCATAGCTGCCGGCAAACAGGCACACATCGATGAAGCCCAGGATCGTGCCGCCATGCACATTATCGCCGAAATTGCTGTGCTTGTGCTCGGGCGTCATGCGCACCCAGCCCGCATCCTCAGCGTCATCGCCGCGGATGGACACCGGCCCGAGAAAGCCGTTGAAGCGCGAATTGTCCTTCGCGTTCCAGGTCATCCAGCCGGGATTGTCCGGGTCCGGCCGATGGTCAAACCAAGGATTATCCGCGATGGTGCGCGTCATGGAGCAGCTGTAAGCCGGTGGCCCGTCACGATGCTGGGATTGCCGACGATCAAATCGCGCGTTCGGCGATCATCTTCTTGGTCTCAGCAATCGCTTTGGCGGGCGAAAGACCCTTGGGGCACACATTCGCGCAGTTCATGATCGTGTGGCAGCGATAGAGGCGATAGGGGTCCTCCAGCTCGTCCAGACGCTCACCGGTCATTTCATCGCGGCTGTCGGCAAGCCAGCGATAGGCTTGCAGAAGGATGGCCGGCCCCAGAAACTTGTCCTGATTCCACCAGTAGCTGGGGCAGGCGGTGGAGCAGCAAGCGCACAGAATGCACTCATACAGCCCGTCGAGCTTATGGCGCTCCTCGGGCGATTGCAGGCGTTCCTTGCCAGACGGCTCAGGCGTTACGGTCTTCAGCCAGGGCTGGATCGAGGCATATTGGGCGTAGAAATGCTTGAAGTCGGGCACCAGGTCCTTGATCACGTCCATATGCGGCAGCGGGGTGATGCGGATATCGCCCTTCACATCCTCGATCGCGGTGGTGCAGGCGAGGCCGTTCTTGCCGTCCATGTTCATCGCGCAAGAGCCGCAGATACCCTCGCGGCAGGAGCGGCGGAAAGTGAGCGAGCTGTCCTGTTCGCTCTTCATCTTGATCAGCGCATCGAGCACCATCGGCCCGCATTCGTCGAGATTTACCTCGAACGTATCATAGCGCGGGTTCTCGCCCGAATCGGGATCATAGCGATAGATCTTGAAGGTCTTGGTGCGCGCCGCGCCCTCGACTTTGTGAACCTTGCCCTTCTTCCGGATCTTGCTGTTCTTGGGCAGAGTGAAGGTGGCCATGGTCGCTCCGATGCTGAAATTCAGTTTCGAGGTAGAACCGATAGCCCTCAGGATCAACGGGCAATCCGCGCTTTTCCGTGCAACCTTGTTCGCTTCGGCACTGAAATCGAGGTGGGGCGTTGCGATAGGTATGAGCAGGATATGGATGGCCGCTAATATCAATAGCGGCAGTTATGATGAGGGCCTTTGCAAAGAGGTAAGCCAGGCGCTTTCTGCCGAGGGGCATGAAATGGCGCGGCTGATCGAATGCCCGCATGAAGACTTGCCCGATGCGGCCACGCTTCGGCAGGCCGGTGTCGATGCGCTCGCTGTTTTCGGCGGCGATGGCACGGTGAACGGCGCGATGCGCCAGGCGAAGGGTTGGGACGGCCACATGCTCGTGCTGCCCGGCGGCACGATGAACCTCCTCTCCCGCTCGCTCCACGGCGATGTCGATAGTGAGACGATCGCGCAGCGCTATGCGCAGGGCCGTATCAAGCTGGCGCGCATGCCGGTGGCCGAGGGCGAAGGGGAGATCGCGCTGGTCGGCGTGATTGCCGGCCCCACCACCGCGTGGGGCGAGGTGCGCGAAGATATGCGGCACTTCAATCTGGCCGAAATGCCGGGCTCGATCGCGGATGCGTGGACCAAGACGTTCGGGGGTGCGCAGGTGCAGCTGGACGGGACGGGAGAGCCTTATCCTGCGCTATTCATCGAGCCCAAGATGGATGCGCTTCACGTCACTGGGTTTACCGCGGAAGGGGCAGGGCAGATGTTCGCCCACGGGCTATCCTGGCTGAAGGGCGACTTTCGCGAAGGGCCCCATGAGGATCTCGGCATGCGAGAGGCGCTGGAGGTCAGCGCAGCAGACGGCAAGCCGGTGGGCCTGCTGATCGACGGCGAAGAGGCGGAGGGATCGGCTCGTTGCCGTTTCCGCCACGGACTGTCGCCGATTGACTTCGTCTATACCGCCGAGGAATGCCTCGCTAACCCAGACCTATGACCACCCTTTTTCATTGCAGCGACATCCATTTCGGCGCGGAAGACAGAGCTGCGCTTGATTGGTTTGCGGAGGAAGTCCGCGCGAACAAGCCCGACGCGGTGATTATTACCGGCGATCTGACGATGCGCGCGCGGCACAGGGAATTCGCGGCGGCCGGCGAATGGATTCACAATTTGAAGGCGCCCGTGACGGTTGAGGTCGGCAACCATGATCTGCCCTATTTCAATCTCTACGAACGGTTCCGCCATCCTTATCGGCGCTATTCCAGGATCGAAGACAAGGTGGAGGCGGAGATCAATCTGCCTGGCGTATCGGTGGTGCCGCTGAAGACCACTGCGCGCGCGCAGCTGCGTCTCAACTGGTCGAAAGGTAAGGTAAGCGGGGATGCGCTGCGCGAATCGCTGCGCACGCTGCGAAGCTTGCCGGCGGACACAGTCAAGCTGATCGCGGCGCATCATCCGCTGGTCGATGCGGATACACGCAGCAGCGGATCGACCCGGGGCGGGCTTAAAGCGCTCATGGCATTGCAGGAGGCAGGGGCCGCGGCGGTGCTTACGGGACACGTCCACGATCCGTTTGATATTGAGCGGCCGACCGGGAGCGGTTCGGTTCGTCTGATCGGCGCAGGCACATTATCGGAACGGGTGCGCGAGAATCCGCCGAGCTATAATCGGGTCGCCATCGACGGCCGCGCGATCGACGTCGAAGCGCAATATATGATCTGAGCGGCGCGTGCTGCCGCAGTAGGTCTCATTACGCCTGCGTTTAGACAGATCAGGAGGCGCGCAACTCCTTCAGGAAGCCCGCGGTGCCGTCGCGCAAGTCCGCGGAGCGCTGATTCAACTGCTCTGCAATTTCGCGTACACCGTCGCTGTGCGCGCGCGCCTGTGCGGCGGCGGCGGCGACACGGCCTACGCTCGCCTGTACCTGCTCGCTTTCGTCGGCGGCGCGGCTGCTGTGGCGGCGAATCTCCTGGCTGGCGGCGCGTTGTTCTTCCGTTGCGGTAGCGATCATAGTGCCGCGATTTTCCAGGTGGCTAAGCTCAAGCCCGGCCTTGTCGAGCGCCTGTGCGGCATCCTTCACGAATCGGTCGATGTCGCCAAGCCGCTCGGCGATGTCTTCGGTCATGCGTGCGGTCTGGCCGGCAAGCGCTTTCACTTCTTGCGCGACGATCGCGAACCCACGGCCTGCTTCCCCGGCGCGCGCAGCTTCGATCGTCGCATTCAAGGCAAGCAAATTTGTCTGGCGCGCAACGTCCGAGATGGTGGTCACGATCTCACCGATCCCGCCGGAGCGTTTGACAAGCTCGGTCATCAAGACCTCGCTCTCGCGCGTAGCGTCACCCACTTCCAGAATATGGCCGAGATTCGCCTGAATTTGGGAGGCGACTTCGCCGACGGCCTGATCGAGCTGTTCGGCGGCAATCGCGACCTGCTGGGCTGCTTCTGCGGAGGCTTTCGACCGCGTCTGCATGTCGCCAGCTTCATGGCTGGTCGATCCGGCAATCTCGGCAAGAGCGCCGGCGGAGGATGTCAGATTATCAACTGCGGCGCTGACGCGGTCCCCCGTTTCCATCACCGTGGCTTCGAACTGGTTGCCGAGCGTCAGCAGATGGGCGCGTCGTTCGGTCTCAGCAGCTTCGCGCGCGGCGGCGCGTGCGTTGACCTCGTCCAGCTCGCGTGCGGTTTCCCGGTCGCGCAACAGGGCTTCGGCAACCTGTGCCGCACGCAGCTCCTCACTTTTCTTTTTCAGCTCAACGCTCTGCATCTGCAACTGAACGATACGCTGTGATTGGTCCACAACGGTTTTGATCAGAATGGAGGCCAGCACCACAAGCATTAGCGGCGTGATGATGGGGATGTTCGGCCGCGCGAACGTCTCAGTGATGAATAACAGGTAGAGGGGGGCCGAAAAGGAGCAGAACAGAATCGGGAAGCTGATAAAAACCAAGGCTCCGACGAAAATCATCGCCGCATGGACGGAGGTGACAAAGAGGATCAGCTCCTCGTTGCCGGAATCCAGAACGCTGATGAAAACCATCGTCCAAGACATGCCCAGCAGGACTGTATTGGCGATCAGGGCGAGCATGAACCGCCGATGCGGTATCCGCGCGCGGATTGTTTGATTAGTGAGGAAATAGGCAATGATCGCGCCAACCAGCAAACCGCTGCAACCGGCGATCAGCCAACCGAACAGGGCATATTCGGTCAGAAACAGAGGGAGGCCAAGCGCCAGGAAGGTGAGAAACGGCAAAAAACTGCGTAGCGATTTAAGCGACGCGGATATCTGCTCGTCCAGGGCTGCGGCGCGGGTGGTGCCCGGCATCGCATCGAAGCGCAGCAATTCTCGCCCATAAAAGCTGAGCTGCTTCTTCCAAGCGAAGTTTGTCAGTGCGTAGCGCATGCCGCTTTCCTTCCAGCGGCCCAGGTAACCGCGAAAGGTAAACAGCGGCTAAACCTTGCCTGGAAGCGACTGGCGCAAAAGCAGAAAAGGCGGCCTTCCCAGGAAGGCCGCCCTTTCGTGATTGCGTTTGGAAAAGCGATCAGCGCTTGGAGAACTGGAAGCTCCGGCGTGCCTTCGCCCGGCCGTACTTCTTACGCTCGACCACGCGGCTGTCGCGGGTGAGGAAGCCGGCGCTCTTCACGGTGCTGCGCAGCGCAGGCTCGTAACGGGTCAGCGCCTGGCTGATGCCGTGCTTCACCGCACCGGCCTGGCCGGAGAGACCGCCGCCCTTCACGGTGACCATGACATCATACTGGCCGCGACGTTCCGTAACGTCGAACGGCTGATTGATGACGAGGCGCAGCGAGGGGCGTGCGAAGTAAGTGCTCTGATCGCGACCGTTGACCACGATCTGGCCGGTGCCGGGCTTCAGCCAGACGCGGGCAACCGCGTCCTTGCGGCGGCCGGTGGCGTAGGCGCGGCCATGCTTGTCGAGCTCCTGCTCGCGCAGCGGCATGGTGGGCCGGGTGTCGACACCGTTTTCGGCGCCGGCGGCATTGGCTTCGGCGGCGTCGCCGGCGATGTCCTTGATGTCGGAAAGCGACTGACGATTATCGGCCATTAGGCACCTACCTTGTTCTTGCGATTGCGCGCAGCGATGTCGAGCGTCTCGGGCTGCTGGCCCTCATGCGGATGCTCGGTGCCGGCATAAAGGTGCAGCGCCTTCATCTGCTGACGACCCAGCGGGCCGCGCGGGACCATGCGCTCAACGGCCTTCTCCAGAACGCGCTCGGGGAAACGACCCTCGAGCACCTTCTCGGCGGTCACGCCCTTGATGCCGCCCGGATAACCGGTGTGCTTGTAATAGACCTTCTGCTTGGTCTTGTTGCCGGTGAAGCGCACCTTGTCCGCGTTGATAACGACGACATGGTCGCCGCAATCGACATGCGGGGTGAAGCTGGGCTTGTGCTTGCCGCGCAGGATATTGGCGATGATGGTGGCAACGCGGCCGACGACGAGACCCTCGGCGTCGATGAGGTGCCACTTCTTCTCGACATCCTGCGGACGCACCGACTGGGTGGTCTTGGTAAGGGACTTCATGTGGAGCCGTCCTTGGAGGATTGAAAAAGCAAAAGCCGCGGGTTTCCCCACGGCGGTGAAGGCGGGCTAATGACCCGAAAGGGGCTTCAAGTCAAGGCTGAGCGGGCGTTTTGGAGCGGGTATAATGATACCGTATGGAAATTTGGCGGCTCAGCGACGCAGCTGCTCTGCCACCCATCGCTCGAACGGCGGAAACACCGTGTCGACCGGCAGCAGAAGGATCGGCGGGACGTCGTAATCGTGCAGTTCGGCCAGGCGATTGGCAGCGCCGGGCGCGCGGGCATCATCGGTTTTCAGGATGACGGGCCACTCGCGCTCTTCGCGTAGCTCGCCCTGCCAGCGGAACTGGCTTGTCGCCGGGGAAAGGCGATTGGCACAAGCGATCAGGCCTTCCTCCAGCAGCGTCCCGCAAGCGCTGCGCGCGGCCTCTTCGCTGCCGAAGAGAGTGTAGATGATGCGAACGCCGCTCATGCCGGTACGCCTTCGATCAGGTTGCGCCGTCCCGCAGCATGGGCAGCCCACACCGCGCTCGCCACCAATATTGCACCGACGGCCTGGTGCGCTGCAGCCAATGCGAGGTCGACTCCGCTCATCGCCGTCGCGATGCCGAGCAGGATCTGCAGGCCGATGGCGGCGGATAGGATGATCGAGGCCGGCCGAACGCCCGCGCGCCGCGCACCGCGCGCCAGCAAGATGACCGCAGCCAATGCGACGAAGGCCCACCAACGATGGAGGAAATAGACCAGGAACGGATCGTTGGACGCGGCGTAAAGCAGCCCATGGCTCCAGTCGACGCCAGCAGGGAAGAAACGGCCGTTCATGAGCGGCCAGTCGCTGGCGATATAGCCTGCGTCCATCCCGGCCACCCAGGCGCCGAGCAGGAGCTGGACCGCGATGATGGCGAGCAGTGCGATGTTCCTGCCGGTGAGTTTTGCGGGCCGCGCGTTGCCCTTTGCCAGCTGGCGAAGATCCAGCGCGGTCCAGACGAGGCCGGAGAGGATGAACAGCGCTGTCAGAAGATGCACGGCAAGCCGGTAATGGCTGACATCGGTGCGCAGCGTGAGGCCGGAGACGACCATCCACCAGCCGATCGCGCCCTGCAGTCCGCCGAGCGCCAGCAGCGCGACAAGACGCAGCTTGTATTCCCGCGGAATAGCGCCGCGCAGCCAGAAATAGGCCAGCGGCAGGGCGAAGGCGATGCCGATCAGGCGGCCCAGCAGCCGGTGCAGCCACTCCCAGAAAAAGATGAACTGGAACTGCGCCAGCGTCATGCCCGCCGGACCGTTGATTACCTGATATTCCGGCGTCGCCTTATATTTTGCGAATTCCGCTTCCCAACCGCTCAGCGACAGCGGCGGGATCGCGCCTGTAATCGGTTTCCACTCAGTGATCGACAGGCCCGATTCGGTCAGCCGCGTGATCCCGCCGACCACGACCATGCAGAAAACCAGAAAGCCGACGGCAAGCAGCCAGTTGGCGATCGCAATAGGACGGGTGCGCGCAGGGGTTGGCGCGGCATGGGCGGCAAGCGAAGTCATGGCCCGCGATATGGCGCGCCGCCGCGATGCCCGCAAGCGTGCTCGCGCGGCTGCAGCGCGGAGAACGGTCCTGCGCAAAATAATGCAATGTGATATTGTATCTTGGTGAAGGCGCTTCTATACCTTCGAATATGACGACGCTTCTGCAACGTGAAGGCTTCTGGGATAGGGCCGCAATGGGCCTCTCGGGGCTATGCGTCGTGCATTGCATCGCCACCGCTGCACTCGTTGCAGCAGCTGCGTCGATTGGCGGGATTCTCGGTGCCGAATGGATTCATCAGGCCGGGCTGGTCATTGCCATGGTTCTCGGCGCGATCGGCCTAGGTCGCGGCGTCTTGCAGCATGGCTATATTCTCCCGCTCGCGATCGGTTCGTTTGGCCTTGGCGTGATGGCGGGCGCGCTCAGCATGCCGCATGGGGGCGGTGAAGTGATCTCGACCATCCTCGGCGTTTCGATCCTGGCGCTCGGCCATGATCTGAATTTCCGCGCCACGCACTGATCCGTTTAGGGATTAGTATGGGAGCCGGGGAAGGATTGCCCTTGGCATCGCCCGCGCCTACATTCACGCGATGACAGGCCATGCCCATCACGAACATCACGGATCCGATCTGAAGCGCGAGGCGCAGGCTACGCTGGAAGGCGCAGGCGAGCAGTGGACCGATATGCGCGCGCTGATCTTCGACGTGCTCGCAACCTTCAGAAAGCCGGCCTCGGCCTATGACATTGCCGAAAAGGTGTCGGAGCGTCGCGGCAAGCGTGTTGCGCCCAACAGCGTCTACCGTATTCTGGATCTTTTCGTTGAGACCAATCTCGCGCAGCGCGTGGAAAGCGCCAACGCCTATGTGGCGAACAGCCATCCCGGCTGCGTGCATGATTGCATCTTCATGATCTGCGACAGCTGCGGCGAAGTGACGCATGTCGATAATGACAAGCTGGCCGATGGCGTGCGCGACACGGCTACCGCCAGCGGCTTCACGCCGGAGCGTCCGGTAATTGAAGTGCATGGCAAATGTGCTGCCTGCGACTGAGCTGTTGGCGGCAATCGACTTGGCTCCGCAACGCGTATAAGGTTCGGTTATGACGGAACAAACCCATTCACCGCGGCCCGAGACGCCGCTTCTCGACACGGTCGATACACCGAAGGATCTGCGCAAGCTGAAGCCGGACCAGCTTCGTCAGTTGTGCGATGAGTTGCGGGCCGAAATGATCGATGCAGTCTCGGTCACCGGAGGCCATCTCGGTGCAGGCCTTGGCGTGGTCGAGCTGACCGCCGCGATCCATTATGTGTTCAACACGCCCCATGATCGGCTGATCTTCGACGTCGGGCATCAATGCTATCCGCACAAGATCCTGACCGGCCGGCGCGACCGCATTCGCACGCTGCGTCAGGGCGGTGGGCTCAGCGGTTTCACGAAGCGCTCCGAAAGCGAATATGATCCCTTCGGCGCGGCGCACAGCTCCACGTCCATCTCCGCCGCGCTCGGTTTCGCGGTGGCCAACAAGCTGGGCGAGCGGCCGGAGAAAGCGATTGCGGTAATCGGCGACGGCGCGATGAGTGCAGGCATGGCCTATGAGGCGATGAACAACGCCGCGCAGGCCGGTAACCGGCTGATCGTGATCCTGAACGATAACGACATGTCGATCGCTCCCCCGGTGGGCGGCCTCAGCGCCTATCTGGCGCGGCTGATCTCCTCATCCGAATATCTCGGCCTGCGCAGCCTCGCCAAGAAGATGACATCCAAGCTTTCGCGCCGGGTCCACAAGGGCCTCGCCCGGGCGGAGGAATATACCCGCGGCATGGTGACCGGCGGTACGCTGTTCGAGGAGCTGGGCTTCTATTATGTCGGCCCGATCGACGGGCACAATCTCGATCATCTGATCCCCGTGCTGGAAAATGTGCGCGATGCCGAAGAAGGCCCGATCCTGATTCATGTCGTGACGCAGAAGGGCAAGGGCTACGGCCCGGCCGAAGCGTCTGCGGACAAATATCATGGCGTCTCGAAATTCGACGTCGTCACAGGCAAGCAGGACAAAGGCAAGGGCGGCGGCCCGCCGACCTACACCAATGTGTTCGCTCAGGCGCTGATCGCCGAGGCGGAAAAGGACAATCGCATCTGCGCGATCACCGGCGCGATGCCCGGCGGCACCGGCGTGGACAAGTTCGCCGCCGCCTTCCCGGATCGCAGCTTCGACGTCGGTATCGCCGAACAGCACGCCGTTACCTTTGCCGCCGGTCTTGCCGCGCAAGGGATGAAGCCGTTCGCCGCGATCTACTCCACTTTCCTGCAACGCGCCTATGATCAGGTGGTGCACGATGTGGCGATCCAAAACCTGCCGGTGCGTTTCGCGATCGACCGTGCCGGGTTGGTAGGGGACGACGGACAGACCCATGCGGGTAGCTTCGACATCGCCTATCTCGCCACGCTGCCAAACATGGTGGTGATGGCCGCCGCGGATGAGGCGGAGCTGGTCCACATGGTCCACACCGCCGCCGCCTATGACGATGGGCCCATCGCCTTCCGCTATCCGCGCGGTGCGGGTACGGGTGTAAAGCTGCCGGAAACCCCGGAGAAGCTGGAGATCGGAAAAGGCCGCCTCGTGCGCGAGGGCAAGAAGGTCGCGATCCTATCGCTGGGCACTCGCCTCGCCGAAGCGCTGAAGGCTGCCGATACGCTGGACGCCAAGGGCCTCAGCACTACGGTGGCGGACATGCGGTTCGCCAAACCGCTCGACAACGAACTGATCCGCAAGCTGATGGCGAGCCATGAGGTCTGCATCACGATCGAGGAAGGTGCCGTCGGCGGCCTCGGCGCACATGTGCTTACGATGGCGAGCGACGAGGGGCTAACCGACACCGGCCTCAAGGTGCGCACGATGCGCCTGCCCGATATCTTCCAGGATCAGGACAAGCCCGATCGGCAATATGCCGAGGCGGGCCTGATGGCGCCGGACATCGTGGAAACGGTGCTGAAAGCGCTGCGCCACAACAGCGCCAATATGGAAGAGGCGGGCGCGCGCGCCTGACGGTAGACACGCCGTGGCGGAGATGCTGGTCACCTTCGCCGCGGCCATGCTGTTCTTTGCGGGCAGCCTTGGTTTCCTGTGGCAGAAGCAGCGCCGTCTCTCGCGGCGACGACCCAATCTGGAGGCTGAGCCGTTCGTACGATCGCTGGGTTCCGGCTGCGATCCGTTAATCGGCGGCTGGGTTTATCGCCAGCTCGATGTGCATTTGCCGGATTATCTGAAGCCGCATCCCACCGACCGAATTTTCGCCGATCTCGCGATCGATCCGGACGATTATTGCGCGATCGGCCGAGAGCATTTCGACCGCTGGTCACTTCCGCAGCCCACCACCGATGATCCGGAGGTTTTGCCGGAGGATCCCACGGTGGCGCAGTTCGTCCGCTATCTGACCGTGAAAACGCCGCGCCGCGCCGCCTGAATCGTGCGGTGTTCCCCGGCTGCGCGAGGCGCCGGGGTTTCTTCAAGCGCGCGGGCGTTAGCTCAATTGGGTGAGGGGGCCGGTTCGTAACCTTCGGGTACCGACGGATCGCTGGCATCGTTCGTTTCCGCCGCGGTCGCAGGAACCGTGGTGGCGTTGATGCCGGACTGCGCATATTGGCCGTCGCCTTCCGGCGCGGCAATGATGTCCTGCGTGACCGAACCCTTCTTCACCACATTGGTCTGCGGATCGCCCACTTCGCTGCGAATGCCCAGCTCGGCATCGCCTGCCTGCTGATTCACCGCCCGCTCGACCGGCGAGCGCGGCGCGGGGCCGCCGAACAGCGCATCGAGAACCTGCTCCTGATCCGTGCTGCCCTGGACCGGCGCGGCGCCGGGCTGCGGCGGCTCGAGCGCGTAATCCGGCGGGATCACCAGCGGGGCGTTGCGCGAAACGGCAAACTCGTCCGGCCGGTCGCGGTCGAACAGGCCGCCGCCGCCGCAGGCCGAAAGGCCGCTGGCCAGAAGCGCGCCGCCAAGGATCGCGAGCGATTTACGCATGGACATTCTCCGAATTTGTCTGGGCTGGCTTCTCGCGCATGAGCAGCGCGCGGGCAAGCAGTATCAGGACGCCGATGGTGATGCACGCATCGGCCAGGTTGAAGATGAAGAAGGGACGGATGCCGCCGATATGAAAATCGGCATAATCGACGACGAATCCGAAGCGGGCCCGATCGATAATATTGCCGACCGCGCCGCCGAGGACGAGGCCGAGTGCCAGGATGTCCCCCGTGCGGCGCTCGCGCCACATCCAGATCAGAACCGCAAGCGCAAGAATTCCGGTCAGCGCGACGAGCCCCCAGCGCTGCGCATCGGTGCCCGCCTGGAACATGCCCATCGAAACGCCGCGATTCTCCGCCCAGGTGAGATTGAACACCGGCAACAGATAGATGGTGCCCTTGCTCTGCAAGGAGAGCGGCACGATCATCGCATATTTCACCGCCTGATCGAGCAGCACGACGAACGCGGCCAGTACCAGCCCGTAAATCTTGGTTCGCGTCATACGGCTCTAAGGCTCCGTCCCTTGTAATGAAGGGGCCCCGATTGCACGAAAGCGCCCCAGCGTCCACTGCCCTGCATGGTTCGCCATGAACGCATGCCTAACCGGCCGGTGCATCCGCCAGCCGCGTGCGCGCTTCGTCGCAATCCGCTGCCATCTGGCGTTTCAGGGCCTCCAGATCGTCGAACTTTTGTTCGGAGCGCAGGAAGTCGTGCAGCTCGACCGCGATGGTTTGGCCGTAGAGGTCGCCGGAGAACTGAAAGAAATAGGGCTCCAGTAGCTCCACCGGCGGTTCGTAGCTCGGGCGAATGCCGACATTGGCTGCGCCGTCCAGCACGCGCCCGTCGGCAAGGCGCCCGCGGACCGCGTAAATCCCGTAAGCGGGGCGCAGATAATTGCCGAGGTCAAGATTGGCGGTGGGAAAGCCGAGCTTGCGGCCTTCCTTCGCCCCGTGCTGCACCACGCCCTCGATCGTGAATGGGCGCGTCAGCAGTTTGGCGGCGATTTGCGGATTGCCGGATTTCAGCGCCTCGCGAATGCGGCTGGAAGATACCACCGCATCACCGCTTTGCACCGGACGCACAATGCGGCCGCGCAGGCCCAGATCACTGGCGAGGGTGCCCAGCATCGGCGCTTTACCCTCACGGCCCTTGCCGAAGGTAAAGTCCTCACCCGTCACGATGCCCGATGCGCCAAGGTGGTTCGCCAGAAGGGCGCGCGCAAAATCCTCCGCACTGGTCGCGGCCAGCGTCTTGTCGAAGGCGAATACCAGCATGCCGTCCGCGCCTGCCGCTCCGAAGAGACGCTGGCGCTGGTCGAGCGTGGTTAGGCGAAAGGGCGGCGTGTCCGGTTTGAAGAGGCGCACCGGATGCGGATCGAACGTGGCGATGATCGCAGGGCGGCCTTCTGCGCGCGCCCAGCGAATCGCCTCTCCGGCAACTGCCTGATGGCCTTGATGAAACCCATCGAAATTGCCGAGCGCGATGATGGCACCGCGCATATGCTCGGGCAACGGCGCATCGGCGTAAAAGCGCGGGATCGCCATGCTATTTCCGAACGAGCGTGACGAAATCAAATGCCGGGCGGCCCCCTTCGGCCGGGTGCGGTTCGCGCGCGGTCTCGGTCCATTCGTCTGCTGTGAAGGCAGGGACGAAGGTGTCGCCCTCCGGCTCGGCATGAATTTCGGTCAGTTCGATCTTGTCGGCGCGGTCGCGGAAGATCGCGAAAATTTCCGCGCCGCCAATAACGGCCACATGCGGCGCATTGGCGGCGGCAAGCGCCGCTTCCGGGGAGTGCACCACCTCCGCGTCCTCATCCGACCAGTCCTCGTTGCGGGTCATCACGATGTGACGGCGGCCGGGCAGGGCGACGGGCAGGCTGTCGAACGTCTTGCGGCCCATGATCATGGGCTTTTCGCCGGTCACCTGTTTGAAGTGACGCAGATCCGCGGGCAGATGCCAAGGCATGTCGCCATCGGCACCGATCACGCCATTGTCGGCTCTGGCGAGGACGAAGATGATTTCGGGATGGTTCATGTCGCTAGATTCGCCGCTTAACCCAGCGATATTCAAAAATATAGCTTGGTGACATGGCCCATCTTCCGGCCGGGCCGCGCTTCGACCTTGCCGTAATGGTGCAGATGCGCTGCCGGATCGGAGAGGATGGCATTGCCGTCTTCAATTTCATCGCCGATCAGGTTCGCCATTTCGATGCGGGTGCCGACCACGCCGCAGTCGCCGAGCGGCAGGCCGGTGATCGCGCGGATATGATTTTCGAACTGGCTCGTCACCGCGCCCTCTATCGTCCAATGGCCGCTATTGTGGACGCGCGGCGCGCATTCGTTGACGACCGGTCCATCCTTCGTGGCGAAGAATTCGAAGGTGAGCACGCCCACTGCGTCCATCGCCTCGATCGCCTTGCGCGCGATGTCGCGGGCGGCGTCGATTTGCGTTGTCACGGCATCGCCCGCCGGCCAGAGCGAGCGGCGCAGGATGCCGTCTTCATGTTCGTTGCGGGTGGAGTCCCAGAAGCGCACTTCGCCGTCCGCGCTGCGCACCGTGACCACCGAAAATTCCGCCTGGAAATCGACGAAGCCCTCCAGAACCGCGGGCCGCTCGCCAATCGATTTCCAAGCATGGCCTGCTTCGCCGGGCGCCATGATCCGCGCCTGACCCTTGCCGTCATAACCGAAACGGTCCGTCTTCAAGATCGCAGGGGCGCCGATGTCCGCGATCGCGGCTTGGAGGGACTCAGCGCTGTCGACAAAAGCGAAAGGCGCAGTGCGCGCCCCAAGATCGCGGAAGAAAGTTTTCTCCGCGATGCGGCTCTGTGCGATGTCGAGTGCCTTGATGCCGGGACGCACCTTGTCGCCAAGGTTCAGCGCGGCGAGCGGCGCGGTCGGTACATTCTCGAACTCATAGGTAACGATGTCGCACACATCCGTAAAACGAGATAGCGCATCCTGGTCCTCGAAAGAGGCGGTGGTGCGCTGCGCCGCGACATCGGCGGCCACGGCGCGACCTTCCGGCGCATAGACATGGCAGCGATAGCCGAGCTGCGCCGCAGCTACCGCAAGCATCCGGCCAAGCTGACCGCCACCCAGAATTCCGATCGTCGCGCCCGGCGCCAATGGTGTGTTCACTTGGGTACCTCGGTTACGCTCTGGGTCTGCTTCTCGCGGAAATCGTCAAGCCGTGCGGCCAGCGCCTCGTCCGTGGTGGCGAGCATGGCGGCGGCAAACAACGCCGCGTTCTTCGCGCCTGCCTCACCGATCGCGAAGGTGGCGACGGGCACGCCGCCGGGCATCTGCACGATCGACAAAAGGCTATCCATGCCGTCCAGGGCGCGCGATTGTACCGGAACGCCCAACACCGGCACCCGCGTCATCGCTGCAGCCATGCCAGGCAGATGCGCCGCGCCGCCCGCGCCCGCGATGATCGCCCTGAGACCGCGCCCCTCGGCGGACTTTGCATAGTCATAGAGCCGGTCCGGCGTGCGATGGGCCGAAACGATGCGCGCTTCGTAGGGAATACCGAGCTCATCCAGAATGCGGGAGGCTGCCTGCATGGTCGGCCAGTCAGACTGGCTGCCCATGATGATTCCGATCGCCGGTTCCTGGCTCATTTTCCGCCCCGTGCTGCCCTTCCTGAAGCGCCTTGCGATAGGGAAGGGCGCGCGCAAGGGCAATGGGTTAGCGCGCCGTCCCGTTGGAGATGGCTGGGCTTACCGGTCTTTCAGATAATAGCGCTCCACCTCGGCCAGTTGGTCGTCGAGTTCGTAGACGATCGGTTGACCGGTCGGGATTTCGAGGCTCGTGATCTCATCGTCCGGGATGTTGGAGAGATGCTTCACCAGCGCGCGCAGCGAATTGCCGTGGGCGCTGATCAGCACGATGCGGCCGGCCTTGAGTTCCGGTACGATGGTCTCGTTCCAGTAAGGCAGCACGCGCTCGATGGTCAGCTTCAGGCTTTCCGTCGTCGGCACCGTGATGTCCGCATAGCGCGGATCGGCGGACAGATCATATTCGCTGCCCGCCTCCAGCTCGGGCGGCGGCGTATCGAAGCTGCGGCGCCAGATATGCACCTGCTCTTCGCCATGGCGTTCGCGCATCTCGTCCTTGTCGAGGCCGGTCAGGCCGCCATAATGCCGCTCGTTCAGGCGCCAGTCCTTGATTTCCGGCAGCCACAGGCGGTCCATCTCTTCCAGCGCCAGATGCAGTGTTTTGATCGCGCGGGTCTGGAGCGAGGTGAAGCAGATGTCCGGATCGATGCCCTTGTCGCGCATCAACCGTCCGGCCGCGCGCGCTTCCTCGACGCCCTTGTCGGTCACATCCACGTCCCACCATCCGGTGAAGCGGTTCTGCAAATTCCATTCGGACTGGCCGTGGCGCAGCAGGATGAGTTTGGGCATGAAGAGCTCCTTTTCCGTGGCGATTGCGACCGCTTAACCGCTTGGACCGGCCTTGTCGAAGGACCTGCGGGCGTCAGTCGCGTATTTCCATCAGCTTGCCTGACGCTCGGCTATCCGATCGCTCGCATTGTCGCGCAGCGCCATGTCCTTACCGACTTGATAGCCGACAATGGCAATCAGGCAGAACGCGATGGCAAAGCCTTTTCCCCGTCATTGCCGACTTCATACGCGTCATCAAATCTCGTCGATCATTTCCGCCAGCACGGCGAGACAATCGTCGGCCAGGCGGATGCAGCGTTCCGGGCTCCAGCCGCGCTGCTTGTCGGGCAGGAACTGGTTGTCCTTGAACGGCATTTCCAGCGTCATCGACACCGCGCCGAAGCGCTGGGCGATCTGGTTGGTGCTGATCGTCAGATTGGCGGTGCCGGGCTTCGATTTGGGGTAGCCGAGTTCCTTCTGGAAATCGGGCGTGCGCTGGCTAAGCAGATCCTGATAGCGATAGAATTTGTCGCCAAGCTCGTCGGTCCAGTTTTCGATGCCTTCGAACCCGGCCAGAAATACGGCGGCAATCGCTTCGTCGCCGTGAACGTCCATCGCGAAATCGACGCCGCTTTCGTCCATCGCGTTCCGGACGCACAGAATTTCCGGGCTCCGCTCCTCGCTCGGCTCATGCCATTCGCGGTTCAGGTTCACGCCCTTACCGTTGGTGCGCAAATGGCCGCGCACGCTGCCGTCCGGGTTCATGTTCGGTACGACATGGATGCGGCACTTCTGGCGCAGCAGCCGCGCGTGAGGATCTGCGGGGTCGGTCAATTTAGCAAGCGCGCCTTCCATCCACCATTCCGCCATCGATTCGCCCGGGTGCTGGCGCGCATAAAGCCAGACCTGCTTTTCCCCTTCGCCCATTTCCAGGCAATCGACCGGGCGACCGTCGCCGGTGGTGCCGAGCTGGCGATAGGTCACGCCTTCGCAGGAGGCCGCGTCGGCGACGAGATTCTGGTGCCGCTCATAGCTATAGGGCGCAAAATAGGCGAACCAGGCGCTGCCGCTTTCGCATTCCCACTGGATGGTGAGCGTGCCGGCGTCCTTGTCCCAGCTGCTGGGCGCACGCAGCCACTCCATGCGGTCTTCGGTCACCGCCGCGTCGTAATTCTGCCACCCGCCCGGATAGGCGCTGTCGGCCAGATCGGTGATCGCGAGTTTCAGTGTGGTGCCCGGCTCGCAGGTCACGCGGAAATGAAACCACTGGTAGAAATCGGACTGATGGTCCTTGGCGATGCGAAGGCTCGCGCTGTCGCCATTGATGGATTCGACGATGATGTTGCCGCTGTCGAACGCGGACGTGATCTGTAAGGTCATTTCACTCTGATAGTCTCACCACTGTTTCCGGGAAACCCCTGGAACAAAGCGGCGGCCAATTTGGCTGAGATAACGTCGAGCTGCGAGGCTTCCGTCCGGGCAAAGGTTTCCTGCTGCGCGCGTCCTTCCCAAATCACCAGATCGTCGGAATTGCGCAGGATACGCGCGTCGAGCTCGGTCACGATGCGCGGCCCCGGATCGCCGCCGAGCAGGCGGGTGAGGTCGAGGCCGACGCCGAGCCCTACGCCGCTGCCGAAACTGCCCGTCGATCCGCCAGCCCCCACCGATACGCCCGATCCGCGGCGGGCGAACTGTGCGGCGGTGCCGCGCTGCGCATCCACCTGTGCGCGGTAGTCCCCGCCCGATTCGACCACGGTATAGCCAAGCCGGTTCAATTCGGCGCCCACCGCCTGATAATAAGTGCGCGCCTCGATGCTCTGCGGGTCGATCTGGCTGGCGGGCAGGGCGCCCACGGAAATGGTGCCGCGTGCTATGGGCGTCGCCTCGGCGCGGTGGAAACGAGTAACCTCTACCGGGCCGGCCTGCGTGGAGGCGCAGGCGGAAAGGGTTACGGTTGCGGCGGCGGCGAGGAGGACGGGGGCCAGGATACGCGGCATGGAATAGTCTCCTTGAAAAATGATACAGTCAGCCGCATCAACGCGCGGGCGCTCTTTGCGGTTGCCGCGCTTGACTTTGCGCTGACCGCCTCTTAGGTGCGCGCCTTCGAATTTCGACATTTCCACCCCAACAAAGAAGCTCCAGCCATGAAGATCCGCAATTCGCTGAAGTCGCTCAAGGGCCGTCATCGCGACAATCGCGTGATCCGTCGCCGTGGGCGCGTGTACGTCATCAACAAGACCAACCGTCGCTTCAAGGCCCGCCAGGGCTGATTCGGCCGACAGGTCACGCCAGCCTTCAGGCTGGTGCCAATCGATTGAGCACGGCGCGAAGTTGCACAGGCGACTTCGCGCCGTAGCTTTTTCGGCCTGCAGCCCGCGCGCTTTCGAAACCATTGAGAGGGCACCGGCCCGCGTCGGTGCGACCGACCCCATGCCGCCCATCACCACCGCCATCTTCGACATCGGCCATGTGCTGTTCCAGTGGGACCCGCGGTTCCTTTTCGAAAAGCTGATCGACGATCCCGAGGAGCTGGACTGGTTTCTCGATAATGTCGTCACGAAAGACTGGCATTTCCAGGCGGATGCCGGCCGCCCGCTGGCGCAGATGCTGAAAGAGCGGATCGCCGAATTTCCCGACCATGAGAAACTGATTCGCGCTTATGCGGAACGCTGGAACGAAACGGTGCCCGGCCCCATTTCCGGCAGCCATGAAATCGTCCGCGAACTGTCAGGGCGAGGCGTCCCGCTCTATGCGATCACCAATTTCGGGCATGAATTCTGGGCGGGCTTCCGGCCGGAACAACCGATCTTCGATCTGTTCGCGGACATCCTGGTTTCGGGCACCGAGAAGCTGATGAAGCCGGACGCCGCAATCTACGCGCTGGCGATCGAACGATTCGGGGTCGATCCTGCGGCGAGCCTGTTCATCGATGATCGCATCGAAAACGTCCGCGCGGCCGAGGCGGCGGGCATGCACGGCCATGTCTTCCAGGACGCCGAAACGCTGCGCGCGGAACTGGAGCGGGTGGAGCTGCTCTGAAGCCTGCCTTGAATAGGGCTTCAGATGTGCCCCCCCCTTCACCGCCCCTTCAGCTCATCGCCCTTCAGCGTCACAACGTGCAGCAGGTTCGTGCTGCCCGGCGTGCCGAAGGGAACGCCGGCAATCACGATCAACCGCTCGCCCGCCCCGCCGAAGCCATGGCGCAGAGCCATGCGCTTGGATTTCGCGATCATCTCCTCGAAGCTGGAAACGTCACGGGTGACGACGGCATAGGCGCCCCAGAGCAGGCCGACGCGCCGCGCGGTTTCGCGCTGCGGGGTCAGCACCATCAGCGGGGCGGACGGGCGCTCGCGCGAGATGCGCCGCGCGCTGGAGCCGGAATTGGTGAAGCAGGCGATGCAGGAAACCGAAATGGTGTCCGCGATCGAGCTGGATGAGGCGGCAATGGCGTCCGACGTCGTCGAATCGGGCCGCGTTTCAGTGAAGTGCACGCGATCGGCATAGCCCGGATCGCTCTCCACGCTGGTGGCGATGCGGTCCATGATCGAAACCGCCTCGATGGCAAAATCGCCCACCGCGGTTTCGGCCGAAAGCATGATCGCGTCCGCGCCGTCATAGACCGCGGTGGCGACGTCCGAGACTTCGGCCCGCGTCGGGGTAGGCGCCTGGATCATCGATTCGAGCATCTGCGTGGCGACCACCACCGGCTTGCCCATGGCGCGCGCGGTGGCGACGATGCGCTTCTGCAGCGTAGGCACGGCTTCGGGCGGCAGTTCCACACCCAGATCGCCGCGCGCCACCATCACACCGTCGGACAGCTCCAGGATTTCCTCCAGCCGTCCGATGGCCGAAGGCTTTTCGATCTTGGCCAGCAGTGCGGCGCGCTTGCCGATCAGGCGGCGCGCCTCGGCCACGTCCTCGGGCCGCTGCACGAAGCTGAGCGCGATCCAGTCCGCGCCCTGATCCAGCGCATAAGCCAGGTCCGAACGATCCTTGTCGGTCAGCGCGCTCATCGGGATCGCCACATCGGGCACGTTCACGCCCTTGCGGTTGGACAGCGGCCCGCCGACTTCCACCGTCGTATCGATCCGGTCCGGCCCGGCCTCGGTGATCCGCAGCGCGATCTTGCCGTCGTCCAGCAGCAGCCGGTCGCCTTTGGCCAGCGCTTCGAAGATTTCCTTGTGCGGCAGCTTCACCCGCGTCTGCGTGCCCGCTTCATCCAGCCGGTCCAGCGTGAAGGGCTCGCCTTCTTTCAGCACGATCTTGCCGTCCGCAAAGGTGCCGATGCGCAACTTCGGGCCCTGCAGATCGGCGAGGATAGTGGTCGGCCGCCCGGTCTTTTCCTCCAGCGCGCGGATGTGATCGAACAGCTTTTTCTTATCTTCCTGCGCGCCGTGGCTCATATTGATCCGGAAGGCATCGGCGCCCGCGCGGTGGAGCGCTTCGATCGCCTCGGCACTTTCGCTGGCCGGGCCGAGCGTGGCGAGGATGCGGATCTTGCGGGTGCGGGGCTGGGTATGATCGGACATGCGGGCTCCTCGGGCGCTGTGCTTGCGGGGCAAGGCTTAGCGGCATAGTTTGAAGGACCCAAGACTATTGCGGGGGCAAGATGCTTCCGCGCCTTCCCCAAAGCCGATGAATAGGTATGAAATGACCGAGAGCACCGAACAATCCGCCCGTCCGCAGCCCAGTGACGCCGCCATCGCCGCCACTTTCGAACGGCTGCTCGCGCATTTGCGCCACCGCACCGACGTGCAGAATGTCGATGTGATGGGCACCGCCGGCTTCTGCCGCAATTGCCTGGCCGACTGGCTGATGGAAGCGGACGGGTCGCTCAGTAAGGAAGAGGCGCGCGAATATGTCTACGGCATGCCCTATGGCGACTATAAGGACCGCCATCAGACGCCCGCGAGCGAGGAGCAGCTCCAGCGCATGAAGGAAAGCGTGGCGAAGAACGCTTAGGCTGGCTAGTCACGGCCCGTTCGCGATTCGGGCCGAATTGAACGGCCGGGTCCATTCCACAATCCATCAGGGCCGAGCGTGTCGAAGCCCTTCTGTCCGTGACGAAAGACGCCCTTCGACAAGCTCAGGGCTCACGGCATTTATCAGGAGATGAGTCATGGCCGAAGAAGAAGCCACCACCACCGATCAGCAGCTGCGCCTGTTCATCGAGCGCGTCGAGCGCCTCGAAGAAGAAAAGAAGGGCATCAGCGACGATATCCGCGACGTCTATTCCGAAGCGAAGAGCCAGGGTTACGACGTCAAGATCATGCGCCAGATCGTGCGTCTGCGGAAGCTGAAGCCGGAAGAGCGCAAGGAAATGGAACTGCTGATCGAAACCTACAAAGCCGCCTTAGGCATCGGCTAAATAGTACCCATCCTCCCCCTTACCGGGGGAGGATGGCGAGCTTCCGATCGCAGTGCTATCTTCTCGGCATAATTCAACGAGGAGAGCGCTTCATGATCGTCACCACCACCCCCACCGTCGAAGGCAGGCCGGTCGCCGAATATTATGGCGTCGTCACCGGAGAGGTGATTATCGGCGCTAATATCTTCCGCGATCTGTTCGCCAATATCAGCGATATCGTCGGCGGGCGCTCGGGCAGCTATGAGCGGGCGCTGGGGAAGGCGCGCGAAGAGGCCTTTTCGGAGATGGAAGAGAAGGCGGCCAAGCGCGGCGGCAACGCCGTTGTCGGCGTGGACATCGATTATGAAGTGATCGGCCAGAACGGATCCATGCTGATGGTCAGCGTCAGCGGCACGGCAGTGCGGATCTGACAGCGCTTGACGGCGGCGTATCGGCGGGCCTCGCTCCCGCTTGCACGCCGCGCGCGCCCTGTCCTAAAGGGACAGCACAACCTTAGATCGAAGGAATAAGGCCATGGCAGGCCATAGCAAATTCAAGAACATCATGCATCGCAAGGGCGCGCAGGACAAGAAGCGCTCCGCCCAGTTTTCGAAGCTCAGCCGAGAGATCACCGTGGCGGCCAAGTCCGGCATGCCCGATCCGGACATGAACCCGCGTCTGCGCCTGGCGGTGAATAACGCCAAGGCGCAGTCGATGCCGAAGGACAATATCCAGCGTGCCATCGACAAGGCGTCCGCCAATGAAGGCGATGATTATGAAGAAATCCGCTACGAAGGCTATGGCCCCGGCGGCGTTGCGCTGATCGTCGAGGCGCTGACCGACAACCGTAACCGCACCGCCACCAATGTGCGCACCGCGTTTTCGAAAAACGGCGGCAATCTGGGCGCGTCCGGCTCCGTCTCGCACGGGTTCGAGCGGCTGGGCCTGATCGTCTATCCGGCCTCGGTCGGCGGGGAGGAAAAGGTGCTGGAAGCCGCGCTCGAGGCGGGCGCCGAAGACATTCAGTCTGGCGAGGACGAGCACGAGATCTGGACCGCTGGCGATGATCTGCACGAAGTTGCAAGCGCGCTCGAAAAGTCGCTGGGTGAGGCGGAGACGGTGAAGCTTGCCTGGAAGCCCAATTTGACGGTCGATGTCGCCGAAGGCGATGCCGATACGTTGTTCCGTCTGATCGACGCGCTGGACGACGATGACGATGTGCAGACCGTCTGGGGCAATTACGAAGTTTCCGACGCCATTATGGAGAAGCTCGGCCAGGACGCCTGAGCGCGTCCCGGTGCTGATTCTCGGTCTCGATCCCTCGCTCTCCTGCACCGGCTGGGGTGTGATCCGGGCCGAGGGCAACCGGCTGACGCATATTGCGAATGGCCAGGTGAAGACCGACGCCAAGGCCTCGCTTGCAGAACGGCTGGTGCAGATCGATGCCGCGCTGGCGGAGGTGATTGCCGCACACCGTCCGCAGGCGGCGGCGGTGGAGGATGTGTTCGTCAACGCCAACCCGCAATCGACGCTGAAGCTGGGGCAAGCACGCGGCGTCGTGCTGCTTGCCGCGGCCAAGGCGGGGTTGCCGGTGCACGAATATGCCGCCCGTCTTGTCAAGAAATCGGTCGTTGGGACGGGCGGCGCGGACAAGTCTCAGGTGCAGGCGATGCTCAAGATCCTGCTGCCGGGCGCGAAGCCGGCGGGGGCGGACGCCGCCGACGCGCTGGCCGTGGCGATCACCCACGCGCACCATCGCTGATGGAAGCCGGATCGTGAGGAAGGGGCGCACGCCGCGCATGATGGCCTTGCGCAAATGGCATGTGCGGCTTGGCTGGTTGATCGGCGTGCCGCTGATCCTGTGGACCGGAAGCGGTCTCTTCATGGCCGCAGCGCCGATCGAGCGAGTGCGCGGCGCGCATCTCCGCGCAGAAGCGCCCGCGCTTCCCCCGATCACGCCGATCGCGCCGATGCTGGAAGGGCGCGCGGCAGACCAATTGCAGCTGCTCACCATCGGCGGCAAGGCGGTCTGGGTGGTGGCCTATAAGGACGGCGGACGGCGCCGGGCCGATCCGGCGGATGGCGCACTGCTACCGGCGGTCGGCGCGTCCGAAGCCTCGGCCATTGCCCGCGCCGCGCGAAAGGGCGATGGAGCGATCGTCTCGGTCACCCGTAGCGATGCCCAGCATCCGCCGCTGGACCTGCGCCGCGAACGCCCCGCCTGGGCGGTGCAGTTCGCCGATGGCGCGCGTTTCTACATTGATGCCGATACCGGTGAATTGATGGCGGTGCGCACACGGCTTTGGCGCTGGTTCGATTTTCTCTGGGGCCTGCATATCATGGACCTGCAGACCCGCGAGGATGTCAACAATCCCTTGCTCGTCGTCTTCGCCGCGCTGGCTTTTGGCGGCATGCTGATCGGATCGATCCTCATGTTTCGCCGGCGAAAGGCCAGGCCCCGCACCGAAGGGACGCCGCGGGCAGAGGCCTAGACGGCGGCTACAGCCATTTCGCCAGAAGCGCCGCCCAGCCGCTGCGCGCCGCGGAGACGTTGCCGCCCGGCACCATCAACTCGCACTCGATGCAGCGAGCCTGCACACCGGTGGTGCCGACAAGTTCCTGAGCGGTCGCCGCGGCTTGCCACATCATCTGCTGCTGGCGCAGCGATGCATGGCCGAACAGATCCAGCCGAACCGTTTTCGGGTCGTCGCTCCGCGTCGCGTCCATCAGGAACTTGGCAAAGGCGTCCGGCTCTTCCTCGATCGTCTTCACATGATAACCGCCCGTCTTCAGCTTGGCGCGCTGCGCGGCATCGGCAAGGGCTTCGTCAAGGCCGCCCAACCGGTCGACCAAGCCCAGCTGACGCGCCGTGCCGCCCGCCCAGACGCGGCCCTGGCCGATAGCATCGACCTGTTGCAGCGTCATGTTGCGAGATTTGGCAACGCGGGTCAGGAAGTCGCGATAGCCATTTTCGATCGACGACTGGGCGACGCGGTTGAACGCCGCATTCGGTCCGGCAAAGATATCCGGCTGACCGGACAGCGGCGTGGTGGTTACGCCGTCGGTGGTGACGCCGATCTTGTTCAGCGCTTCATTGAAGCTCGGGATGATCCCGAAGATGCCGATCGATCCGGTGATCGTGTCCGGCTCGGCGAAGATCGCGTCGGCCGGGGTGGAAATCCAGTAGCCGCCGCTGGCCGCCAGATTGGCCATCGAGACGACGACCGGCAGCCCCTTGTCCTTGGCGGCCTGGATGGCGAGGCGGATCTGTTCGGATGCCAGCACAGAGCCACCCGGCGAATCGACCCGCACCACCAGCGCCTTCAGATCGTCCTCCGCCAGCGCGTCGTAGATCAGTTTGGAGACGGTTTCTCCGCCCGCGGTGCCGGGTCCGGCTTCGCCATCGGTAATCGTGCCGGCAATGGTGATCAGGCCGATCGCGTCGCCCTCATCCTCCGGCTCGTTCTCGCCCAGCCAATCGTCATAATCGATCTGCGCGAAGCTGCCGGGGGTCTCGTCCAGACCTTTGCCCGCCTTCTTGGCTACATAATCGCCAAAGGCCTGCCGCGAGCCGAGCTTGTCCACCATCCCGGCATTCAGCGCGAGCTGCGCCAGATTGCCATTGGCCGCTTCCACCATCTCGGCGGGCTGCATGATGATCGGCTGAAGGTTCGCCTTTGGCCGGACGCTCTTTACGCCGGCCAGCCAGTCGCCCCAGATTTCCTCTAGCAGCGCGGAAAGGGCCTCTTTGGCCGGTTCAGACGCCTTGCTGCCGGTGAAGGGTTCCACTGCGCTCTTATAGGTGCCGACGCGGTAGACATTTGCCTTCACGCCAAACTTGTCGAGCGCGTTGCCGAAATAGAGGCTCGATCCGCCCGGCCCGGCAACCATGGCGCCGCCCATCGGGTCCACCCAGATCTCGCTGGCGTGGGACGCTAGCTGATAACCGTCATTCGCATAAGCGGTGGCATAAGCGTAAACCGGCTTACCTGCCTTTTTCGCATTGTCGAGCGCGCGCCCGACCGCGGAGATTGACACCTGGCCGCCGCCTGCAAATCCGTCGAGATCGAGCACGATGGCCTTTACGCGCGCATCGTCCTTGGCCGTCTCGATCGCCCGGATAAGATCGCGCACCGCATATTCCCGCACCACCGGCCCGTCGCCCAGCAGCGCCCCGAACGGATCCGGCGTGGCCGGCTGTTCGACGATCGTGCCCTGCAGCTTCAGCATCAGTGCGCCGTCCTTGATATCGGCTGCATTGGGACGCGCGCTCAGGATCGCGAACAGAAGCGCGAAGAACATCAGCAGCAGGAGAAGGGCCAGCGCATCCTTGATGCCGACAAGGATTTTCCAGGCGCCTTTGACGAAGCTCATGAGGGGGAGACCTTGGTAGTTATGATGATAGAAAATTGCGCAGGCTGGGCTTTAACGCGATGGTCCGGCGGGTCCATGCCGCTTTCGATCAGCGGCCGATCAGCGACGACGGACAAAAGCGTTTCCCGGCAAGCGCTAAGCGCGGGGCGGAGCAGGCAAAGGCGAAATGCGGATGCCGGACATGAAAAGGGGCCACCTCGCGCCTCATCGGCAACGGGGCGGCCCCAGAACATGGTCAGCGGTCGGAAGTGTCCGCTGCCGGAAGATAGGCCTTATCGGCTAACGCTTTATTGTTCTTGGCGTGAACGCCGGCGCGTCAGCGGGCAGTCTCCCGAACGGAATTATCCGACCCCTTAGCTGAACCATGAGACATCGGATCACCTCCTTTCGCTTGTTGAAACTCAAATATGGTGTGCATCATTTTGCCCTCCACATCGGCAAGGTGAGTCAGATGCACTTTCGATGCAAGTCTTGAATTTTCTTTTTTTGGCGTCAGAACACGCAGTCTGTGTCGCGTCGGGTAACTCCGGCGCTTTTTCATTGCGTGTCTGTTACGTCAGGCCGCATTCCAGCGCTTCAGGCGCGGCAATCCTCCACGACGCGCGCGATTTCCGGCCAGCTCGGCACCACCAGTGGTGCGCCGCCGCCATCCACCAGGAAGCGCCCGCGGCTGTAGATCATCCGGTCCAGAATCATGTCCGTCGGCGCCAGCGCAATGCCGAGATAGGGCAGCTCTCCCCCCGTCGGCTGGGCGGTGAAGCTTTGCGCGCCAGACGTGGTGCGGATAGTGAGCGGCACCGGCGTGTTCGCCGCGCCCGCGCGCGTCAGGAAGATCCGGCGCGCATTCCGGTCGCATCGCAGCGTCAGCTCAGCGTCTTCGTTGGCCATGCCGAACAGCGCAATGCTGCCGCGCCCATCCTGACGATAGATCCATTCACCCGCACTAGCGGGCCATTCGGTCCACTCGCCCGATAGCTCCACCGTCGGGGTGGGCGTGGGGGTGGGCTGAGGCGTGGGCGCGGCACGCACCGCCACGGGGGTGGTTTCCGGTGCCTGTTCGCGCTCCGGCGCGACGCAGCAGGATAGGGTCAGCGTGGCGGCCAGAAGAGGGGCCAGCAGGAAAGCGGAGCGGGTAACGGAACGCGTCATCGTTACAGCTTATGGCATCGCGGCCCGAGGGCGGCTAGGCGTATCGCCGCAATGGCCGGAAAAAAGACACGCCTCGACCAGCTTCTCGTCGACCGCGGCGAGGTGGAGAGCCGCACGCGGGCGCAGGCGCTCATCATGGCGGGCCTCGTTTATATCGGGGAGACCAAAGCGGCCAAGCCCGGTCAGCAGGTGGCCGAGGACGCCGTCGTCGATGTGCGCGGGCGCGATCATCCCTGGGTTTCGCGCGGCGGCATCAAGTTGGCGCACGGGCTCGATGCGTTCGGGATCGATGCGGCAGACGCGGTGGCGATCGATGTCGGCAGCTCCACTGGCGGCTTTACCGATGTGATGCTCAGCCGCGGCGCGGCCCGTGTCTACGCGGTAGACAGCGGCACCAACCAGCTCGCCTGGAAAATCCGGCAGGACGAGCGCGTGATCGTGCACGAACAGACCAGCGCCCGCATTCTGACGGCCGAGCATATTCCCGAACCGGTCAGCCTGATCGTATGCGATGCCAGCTTCATCGCGCTGGCCAAGGTGCTGGAAGTGCCGCTTACATTCGCCGAACATGGCGCAGCGCTGGTGGCGCTGATCAAGCCGCAGTTCGAGGCCGCGCGCGGCGAAGTGGGCAAAGGCGGCGTGGTGCGCGACGCTGCGGTGCATGCCAGGGTGTGCGAAGAGGTGCGACACTGGCTTGAAACAAAGGGCTGGCATGTCCTCGGCATCGATCGCAGCCCGATCACCGGGCCGAGCGGCAATGTCGAGTTTCTTATCGGGGCGCAACTGGGCGGCCCTATACGGGACAATGGGGAACCAACGTCCTGTGGAAAATCTTGAAACCCCCGGTTAAGGCGCGTTCCGCCCCCTTGTTCGACCTGGAAAGAGGCGACGGAAAATGAGCGAACTGGCATCCCGATCGCAGCTGCGCATGTCCTTTATACGCTGGGCGCTGTTTACCGTGCCCTTGCTGATGGTGCTGGGATGGCTTTCGGGGCAGATCGCGGGATCGAGCGATACCAATGCCTGGTATCAGGCGCTCAGGCAGCCGGCTGCGCAGCCGCCCGGCTATGTTTTCGGAATCGTCTGGCCGACCCTTTATTTCCTGCAGGGCCTGGCGCTCGCCATGGTGCTGAACGCGCGCAGCGCGCGTCTGCGCTGGACGGCGGTTGGCATGTTCGCGCTCCAATTTCTGGCCAATATGGTCTGGAGCCCGCTGTTCTTCGGCATGCATCAGGTGTCGAGCGCGTTTTTCCTGATCCTTCTGATCCTGCTTCTGGCAATCGGCGCGACGCTTCTTTTCGGGCGCATTCGCCCGCTCGCCGCTTGGCTGATGGTGCCCTATCTGGCGTGGCTGTGCTTCGCCGCGATCCTGAATTTTCAGATCGACCGGCTGAACCCGGACGCGGAAACCCTTTACGCGCCCGCCGCCAGAACCCAGATATAAGCGAACGGCAGCAAAAGGACCCGTCATGCAGAGCGAAAACCGCATCGTCGACGATATCGTTAAATTCGTGAACGGCATGGCCGGCACCGTCGCCGGCATGGGCCGCGAGGCGGAGGCTGGCTTCAAGGAGCGCACCCGCCAGTTTGTAGGCGGCATGGATTTCGTGAGCCGCGAGGAGTTCGATGCGGTGAAGGCAATGGCCGCCAAGGCCCGAGAAGAGGTGGAGACGCTGAAGGCCCGGCTCGATGCGCTGGAAGGCAAGGATCCGAGCCCGAAGCAGAGCGCTCCGGTCCAGGGCGGCCCCGCCGCGCCGGACGGTCCGCACAAGGCGCCGCCGAAAAAGGAAGGTCCCGGCGCTCTCTGAGCTCGCTTTCCGGGCCGCGCTTTTCCACAACAGCTCCCCAGAGCAATCGGGCCAAGCCCCGAAAAACCTTGCCCAAAGGCCGGTCGCCGATCAGATTCGGACGCGCTGAACGATCGATCGGGGACGGACCGTGCAAGGGCATGACGAGGACATGAGCGAACTGGACGAGGGCGATGCCCCCGCCGTCGACATGTTCGCCGCCCTCTTCGAGGCGCGCGGCTGGCCTTGCGAGCTGGCTGGCGAGGACGAGCTTGCCGCCGAAGTGAAGGGCAGCTGGACCAGCTATCAGCTGCGCGTGATTGCGCGTGAAGACGACAATGTCGTCCAGATTCTGGTGCTGCCGGACATCACCGTGCCGGAAGATTTGCGCGCGCGCATGTATGAGGCGGTCGGTCTTATCAACGAACAGCTCTGGCTCGGCCATTTCGATCTGTGGTCTGCGAACGGCATCCTGTTGATGCGCCACGGCGCGCTGCTGGGGCCGGGCGGCATGCTCGGCCTGGATCAGGCACAGGTGCTCGTCGACGCCGCGATCGATGAGTGCGAGCGCTTTTATCCGGTGTTCCAATTCATCATCTGGGGCGGCAAGACTCCGCGCGAGGCGATCGATGCCGCGTTGATCGATACGGCGGGAGAGGCTTAGGGCATATGTGCCACCCCCGTTCGCCCGAACGGATTGCCATAGGTCGTTGGCACCGCGCTTGAACCTGCCCCCGGCACATGTCACATCGTGACGCATGAACGAACAGACTGATTTTCCGACGAACCTGCTCGCTTATGGCTGCGGCAACATGGCGGGCTCCATTCTCAAAGGCTGGATTCGCGCAGGCGCCGATCCCGCGAACTTCACCGCGTTCGATCCGCATCCGGGCGGCGTTCCCGACGGTGTGAAGCATGTCAGCGAACCGCCCACCGAACCCTATGACATGGTTCTTCTGGGCGTGAAGCCGCAGATGCTGGGCGATCTGGCAGATCAGATCGGCAAGACGATCAAGCCCGGCACCGTGGTCATCTCCATTCTCGCCGGTATCGAGATCGCGACTTTGGACCGGTTGTTTCCGGATGCCAAGAACGTCCGCCTGATGCCCAATCTCGGCGTAGCGCTCGGCAAATCACCACTGGGCCTGTATTCCGATGCGCTCACCGACGGTGAAAAGGCCGCTATCACCCGCTGGATGGATGCCACCGGCACCGCCGAATGGATCGACGAGGAAGGCAAGATGGACCTCGTCGCTGCGCTCGCAGGCTCCGGTCCGGCCTATGTCTACCGCTTCACCGATGCGCTGGCGACGGCTGCACACAAGCTGGGGCTGCCGGAAGACCAGGCTGCACGCATGGCGCTGGCGACAGTCGAAGGTGCCGCGGCGCTGGCGGTGCAGGCGGATGATGATCCCGGCGCGCTCGCTGACAAGGTGGCGAGCCCCGGTGGCTCGACGCGCGAGGGCATGAATGTACTCGATGCGGACGACCGCTTGGTGAAACTGCTCACCGAGGTGCTCGAGGCCGCGCGTGATCGCAATGGCGAGCTTGCCAAGATGGTCGACGCCTGATGCGCGCGGTCCGGCTGCTCGCCCCGCTCGCGCTTCTGGCGGCCCCGCTGGCCGCACAGGACGCGCCCCCGAACGGCGATTATCCGGTCGAGGAAAAGTCGATTTCCGAGCTGGAAGCGGCCATGCAGTCGGGCGAGACGACCAGTGCCGCCATCACGCAGGGCTATATCGATCGCATCGCGGCGATGAACCATGCGGGGCCTGAGCTGAACGCCGTGATTGCTGTTCTCCCCGGCGCGCTGGAAGAGGCGCGCCGCCGCGATACGGAGCGGGCGGCAGGACGCAGCGGTCCGATGCTGGGCATTCCCGTTATCGTGAAGGATAATATCGAGACGAAGGGCCCGGTGCCGACCACGGCGGGCTCTTACGCGCTCGAAAGCAACGTCACGGACCGCGATGCCCCGCTGGTCGCGAAACTGCGTGAGGCCGGGGCAGTGATCCTCGGCAAGGCCAATCTCAGCGAATGGGCCAATTTCCGCTCCAATGATTCCACCAGCGGCTGGAGCGCAGTGGGCGGTCTGACCCGAAACCCCTATGCGCTGGACCGCAACACTTGCGGCTCGTCGAGCGGTAGCGCGGTGGCTGCGGCCGCCAGCCTGGCTGCGGGCACCGTCGGCACCGAGACTGACGGCTCGATCACTTGCCCGGCCAGTTCCAACGGGATCGTCGGACTGAAGCCGACGCTGGGCCTTGTTTCGCGGCGCTTCATCGTGCCGATCAGCCATAGTCAGGATACCGCAGGGCCGATGACGCGCACGGTGCGCGATGCCGCGATTATGCTAGGCGCGATGGCGGGCGTGGATTCGGGCGATCCGGCTACCGCCGCCGCGGTGGGCCGGGTGTCCGATTATGCGGGACTGCTCGGCCGTGATGTTCTGAAGGGCCTTCAGATCGGCGTGCCGCGCGACCGCGTGGGTGATGACGCCGCGCTGACCGCCAAGTTCGAGGAAGCGCTCGATGTGCTGCGCGCGCAGGGCGCGACGATCGTGGACATCGACGAGAGCCGCGAGGCCACCGAGGGCGTGGGCGAGGCCGAGTTTCAGGTCCTGCTGAGCGAATTCAAGGCCGACATGGCGGACTATCTGCAGGGCCTGCCCGATAATGACGTGACGGCAAAGACGCTGGCGGACCTCATTGCCTTCAACGAGGCGGACAAGGCGCGTGAGCTGCGATATTTCGACCAATCGCTGTTTCTGGAAGCGCAAAAGCAGGGCGATCTGAGCGATCCCAAATATCTGAAGGCGCGTGAGACGGCCACGCGCCTGGCCGGTCAGATGGGCATCGACAAGATGCTCGCCGATGCCAAAGTCACCGTGCTCGCGCTGCCGACGCGCAGTCCCGTGTGGCTCAGTACGCTGGGAGAAGGCGACAACTTTTCCGGCCCCAGCGCCAGCGGGCTTCCCGCCCAGGCCGGTTATCCGCACCTCACCGTGCCGATGGGTCTGATCGACGGTCTGCCCGTCGGCATCAGCTTCATCGGCACCGCCTGGACCGACGACTTCCTGTTACAAGTCGGCGATGCCTATGAGCGCGCAAGCAAAGCCCGCGTCCCGCCCCGTTATCTGCCGACGGTGGGGCAGTAGCGCCTTAGAGGGAGGGAATTCGCGCGCCCTCCCGCACGTAGCGCGGGCGCAGGAAGGCGCTCAGGACCGGGAGCGCCCCTCCTCATATTCCAGATATTCCGCGCGCACATGCAGGACGCGCGTGGACAGCTGCACCTCGAACATGAAATGGGCGAGCGCGGTGGCCATCAGCGTCAGGGCTAAAAGGAAGGTCGCGACGATCGCGACGGAAAGCTCCGCATCGGCAAGGCCGATCAGGAACAACATCCCGATCATCACGCATACCACCACCGCGGCGGCGACGCCGAACCAGATTGCGCGGCCAGTCACCGTCATGCGCCGCTCCAGCATCCGCAATTCGTAGACCAGTCGCTCATGCTCGGGGCCTGTCGTCTGGTCATAGAGGGCCTCGCGGTCGCGCGCGCGATCTATGATGCGGGTCAGGCGGCCGGTGAACAGATTGAGCATGCTGCCCAGCGCCACCAGCAAAAAGGCCGGCGTCAGCGCGGTTTGAAGCACCTCAAGCACCGTGGCGGTGCCGGGGCCTTGGCTCAGTAAATCTTCCATTTCACCGGCGATGTAGCCACGGGGGCACCCCGCGCAAGTAGGCTTACGCGGTGCGACATTTGTGCGACCGCCAAAAACCGCTATGGGCGGGGGCATGAGCAAGGCACCGGCACAAATGAAGGATGGCGAGCGGTTCGATCCGGCGCAGATCATCGCGTTCATGGGAAAGCTTGGCCATGGCGGCATGCTGGGCATCGGCTATCACGATCACGGGCAGGACTGGGTCGAGCTGAAGCTCGATTGGCGCGAGGATCTGGTGGGGGACGAGGAGACGCAGATCCTGGCGTCGGGCCCGATCATCTCGTTGATGGACATGGCCACCAGCCTCGCCATCTGGACCAAACTCGGTAAGTTCCGCCCGCATGCCACGATGGATTTGCGCGTGGATTATATGCGTCCGTCCCCACCGGGGCAGGCGGTGATCGGGCGCGGCCAATGCTATCATGTCACCCGCTCGATCGGATTCGTGCATGGCACTGCGCATAATGGTGATCCGGACGATCCGGTGGCGCATGTCACCGGCACCTTCATCCGCACCAAAGGATTTGGGCGGTGAGCGGGCTCGATATCGCGCAGGCGGTGTCGCCTTATGCCCGCGCGCTGAAGCTGCGCGGCGCAGGCGAAGAGGACGGCGTTCCCGTGCTCGTCATGCCGTTCAGTGAAGACGTGGTCGGGCGCCCCGGTTTTCTGCACGGCGGCGCAATCTCAGGCTTGCTCGAGATCGCTTCGATCGCAGCTCTGCGCGCGGCTTTGGCGGAGAGCGAGACCAGAGTGCGCATCAAGCCGATCAATGTGACGGTGGATTTCATGCGCGGCGGCATCGATCAGGATACCTTCGCGATCGGCCGCATTACGCGGCTTGGTCGCACGTTGGCCAATGTCGAAGCGGTGGCCTGGCAGGACGACCGCAACCGGCTGATCGCATCGGCCCAAATGCACTATTTATTGCGCAGCGCAGAAAATTAATTAGCCATGAATGGAACCTTTTAACGGTTCGTCGCATTTTTATGACAATTTTGGGAACGCATGTTCCGGCGGTCCATTGGTGCGGTCCGGTCTCAGGGGCCGGTGAATACCAAGACCAAGGACAAGAACATGAACGCACGTCTCCTTTTGGGCGCAGCTGCCCTCTCCCTCGCTCCCGCGCCGCTGATGGCGCAGAACACCGACGCCGATGCGCCCGACGGCACGCCCGCTTTCGGCATCGAGCCCTATGTGGCAATCGGTGGGGGCTATGATATTTACGATACGCCGAACGAACCCGCAGAATTCGGCGTCAATTCGACCGAAGGTGCGGTGATCAACGGGATCATCGGTGCGAACGTGCCGCTCGGCCCCGTCTTCGTGGGTGCGGAAGGCTTCGGATCGAAGGGCTTCAACGACATCGATTGGGAATATGGTGCGGCCGGTCGTTTCGGTGTGCGCGTGGGCGACAGCGGCCTGTTCTACGGCCGCGTCGGTTACATGTGGGTCGAAGGCCGCGAATCGCACGATCCGCTGCTGCTCGACGCCAATGGCAACCCGCTGCAATATGAAGGCAGCATCCGCGATCGCGACGGCGTGATCTACGGCATCGGCGCCGAAGTCGGCCCCAAGGACATCGGCCTCGGCGGCATCACCGGCAATAGCGGCGTGCGCCTGCGCTTCGGCGTGGACACGTTCAAGGATTTCGAATCCTTCCGCCCGAGCGCGGCGGCGGTGTTCCACTTCTGATCGAGTAGCCGGGGCACGCTCCGGTTCGATGAACGGCGGCGTCGGTTCCAGTAGGAGCCGGCGCCGTTTTTCGTTGCGCCTATCGACGGCGGAGATGGAGGCTTAGGCCTTCCGGAAGGTCTTCGGGCGGTGCGCCGGCGATTCGTTCGGCGTCGGCGCGGGCGCGTTCCAGGATGACGGCTGGTACGGCAGCGTCATGATAGACGCGATCCGCCTGGCCCAGCAGGCGGGCGGCGCGCAGCGTAAGGTCGTCCGGATCGTCACTCATCAAATCGAAGATGTGAAGGCCGCTTTCGATGCGCGTTTCTTCGCCCGTGAGCCAGGCTGAGACATCGAACGCGCCGGTGCCGCCTGGATCGAGCGGGCCGCCTTCGGCCAGCGCGGCGTCTATCGCGCGGCGACGGTCTGCGGGCTGCGGCCAGCGGGCGCGGATCGCATTGCGCGCGGCGAACAGGTCGCTCGCCAACGTGCCCAGCTGCGGGGCCAGCAGCGCCTCGATCCGCTGGCGCAGCGCTTTTGCAAGCCCTGCGGAGGCGCCGGCGGTGCCGATCGCTACCGTCACCGGATCGCGGTCCACGATCGCAGGGGTGGTGAAATCGCACAGCTCGGGCCGGTCGACGACGTTGACCAGAAGACCGCGCCGCTTCAGCCGCGCGGCGTCCAGCGCCGCCAGTTCGTCATCCTCATGCGCGACGATGCCCAGCGCGGCGCCTTCGGCATTCGGATTGTCCGAGATGACGGCACCCGCGCGTTCGTACAGCCGCCGCTTCGCATCGGCCGCCTCGCCGCTTCCCAGCAGGATGACGGTGCGGCCCGCCAGGTTCGCGAACAGCGGAAACTGGCGCATGGCGGCCTCAGTCCAGCCAGTCGGGCACGCGCTCGGCAGCCATGATGGTGCCCGCGGCGATGCGATCCGCGACGACCGCGAACTTGTCTCCATCCACCAGCACTTCGGGCACCAGCGATCGGCTGTTATAAGTGCTCGCCATGGTCGCGCCATAAGCGCCCGCGGTGCGAAACACGGCTAGATCGCCTTCGCCCACCACGCCGATATCGCGCGACAAGGCAAAGGTGTCGCCGCTCTCGCAGACCGGGCCGACGATGGAGGCGGTCATGCGCTCGGCGGTCTCGCGCACCGGCTGAAAATCGTGCCAGGCGTCGTACATGGCGGGCCGGGCAAGATCGTTCATCGCGGCATCCACCACCACGAACGGCGCGGCGGCGCCCGGTTTTACCCAGAGCACTTCGGTCAGCAGCACGCCGGCGTTGCCCGCGATCACGCGGCCCGGCTCAAATGTCAGATGCACGTCCCAGTCCTTGGTCACGCGCGCAACCATCGCGCCGTAATCGGCCGGGCTGGGGGGCAGCGCCTCCCCCGCTTTGTAAGGGATGCCGAGCCCGCCGCCGAGATCGACATGGGTAACCGAAAGTCCCGATGCGCGCAGATCGCGCACCAGCGAGCCGACCCGCTCGAACGCAGCTTCCATGGGTTCCAGATCGAACAGCTGACTGCCGATGTGAACCGCGATACCGCGCAGGTCCAGGCCCGGCAGCGCGGCCAAGCGGGCGTAGATTTCCGGCGCGATATCGATGCCGACACCGAATTTGTTCTCCGCCTTGCCGGTCGAGATTTTGGCATGGGTGCGCGCATCCACATCCGGATTGACGCGCAGCGTGGCGGGGGCGCGCAGGCCCTTCTCATGCGCGATCTTGGCGAGCGCGGCACCTTCCGGCTCATGCTCGATATTGAACTGGCCGATGCCTTGGTCGAGGCCCATGGCAAGTTCTGTGCGCGTTTTGCCGACACCGGAAAAAACGATGCCGTCTGCCGGGACGCCCGCCGCCAGCGCGCGGGCCATTTCGCCGCCCGACACCACGTCGGCGCCATAGCCTTCGCGGGCCAGCACGTTGAGCACGGCGAGATTGGGGTTGGACTTGATCGCAAAAGCGATCCGCTTGTCCTTTATACCCGACAGCCCCTCGCGGAACACGCGGGCATGCCGTTCGAACGTGGCGCGCGAATAGATGTAGACGGGTGTGCCGACGGCCTCCGCAATGGCGGGCAGCGGGACGTCCTCGGCATGAAGAATGCCGTCGCGATAGGAAAAATGGTCCATAGGTCTCAGCTGGTCGGGGGCGGGGGCGCCACGTCGGCGTCGTTGGTGGACTGGCGGCCTGCGGGCGGCAGATCGAACGGATCGGGCTCGCGCACCTGAGAGCGCTGTAAGAGCTCATCGCTGCGCGCGGGCCGCGCCTGCGGGGAGGGTTCGATCAGCGCCTGCGGGTCCACCGCGCTCGTCTGGCCATAGGTTTTGGGCGGCATGCTGGCACCGGGTGCGGGTTCCAGCGGACCCACCTTGCCGCAAGCGCAAAGCGCGGCGGTGGCGACCAGCAGGGCGGCGGCGGTCTTCATTGGTCCAGTTCCTTGCGCGCGCGGGCGATGGCTTCCCTTACCCGCGCAGGTGCGGTGCCGCCATAGCTCATCCGGCTGGCGACCGAGCCCTCGACGCTGAGATCGGGCAGCTGCGCCTCGGCCAGTCGCGGATCGAGACCGCGCAGCGAGGCATCGTCCAGTTCGGATATATCGCAGCCCTTTTCCTCGGCCAGTTTCACGGCGGCGCCGGTCAGATGATGCGCCTCGCGGAAGGGCAGGCCGATGGCGCGCACCAGCCAGTCCGCGAAATCGGTCGCGGTGCTATGGCCGCCAGCGGCCAAATCGCGCATCCGCTCGCGCCGGAAATCGCTGGTTTCCACCATGCCCGTCATCGCCGCGATCGACAGCGCGAGCAGGTCATGCGCTTCGAACACCGGCGGTTTGTCGTCCTGAGTGTCCTTGGCATAAGCCAGCGGCAGGCCCTTCATCACCATGACGAGCGCCTGCATGCAGCCCGCGATGCGTCCTGCGTGGCCGCGCACCAGTTCGGCGGCATCGGGGTTGCGCTTCTGCGGCATGATCGAGCTGCCGGTACTGTAGGCGTCCGAAAGCTTCACGAAACCGAAGGGCTGGCTCGCCCAGATTACGAATTCTTCGGCCAAGCGCGAAAGGTGCAGCGAGGCGGTGGTCGCCGCCATCAGATAGTCGAGCGCGAAATCGCGGTCCGATACGGCGTCGAGCGAATTGGCGGTGGGGTGTGCGAAACCCAGCTCGCCCGCGGTCCGATCGCGGTCCAGATCGAAACTGGTGCCGGCCAAAGCGGCAGAGCCGAGCGGGCATTCGGCAGCGCGCGCGCGGGCATCGGCAAAGCGGCTCCGATCACGCTTCGCCATCTCATAATAGGCCATCATATGGTGGCCCAGCGTCACCGGCTGGGCGGCCTGCAAATGGGTGAAGCCCGGCATCACCGTATCGGTATGCTCTTCGGCACGGGCAAGCAGCGCACGCTGAAAAGCGGCAAGGCCGGCCTCCATCTCTTCGCACGCCTCGCGCACCCAGAGCCGAAAGTCCGTCGCGACCTGATCATTGCGTGAGCGCGCTGTGTGCAGGCGTCCGGCGACGGGGCCGATAAGCTCGGTCAGCCGCGCCTCGACGGTCATGTGAATATCCTCGAGGTCGAAATTCTCCGGGACCCCGTCCGCTTCATATTCCGCAGCGATGCGACCCAGACCCTCGCGGATCGTGGCGGCATCCTCTTCGCTCACGATGCCCTGAGCCGCCAGCATGGCGACATGGACCTTGCTCGCGCGGATGTCCTGTCGCCACAGGCGCTTGTCGAAGGGGATGGAGGCGTTTATCTCGCGCATCACCGCCGAAGGGCCGCCCGAAAAGCGCCCGCCCCACATGCTGTTGGAATCGCTCATGCGCGCACTCTTTCCCATCGCCCTTGCTCTTGCCGCCTTACCGGCGTTGGCCGCCTGCGATAGTGGTACGCCCGAACAGCCGCAAGGGGCGCAGGATCAGGCCGGCGACGAAAGCCAGGCCGCCAAGCGCGGCGAGGGCGCACAGATCGAAACCGCGGACGGCATGAAAGCGCAGCTTACCTACGATCATCAGGGCAGTCCCTATCTGGCGGGCACCTTCACCGATCCCGATGGCGAGACGATCGATCTGGCGAATTTCAAGGGGCGGCCGCTGCTCGTGAACCTGTGGGCAACCTGGTGCGCGCCATGCGTCAAGGAAATGCCGACGCTGGATGCGCTGGCCGCCGGCAATGATAAGCTTCAGGTGCTCACCGTCTCGCAGGATCTCGACGGAAGACAGGCGGTCGATCCGTTCTGGGTGATGAACGGGTTCACGACGATCCAGCCTTATACAGACACCAACAACAACCTGCTCACCGCGCTGGGCGGCAATGCGCAACTGCCCACTACCATCCTTTATAACGCTAAGGGGCAGGAGGTCTGGCGCCTGATCGGGCCGACCGAATGGACCGATCCCGCCGTTGCCGACATGTTGGCAGAGGCAGGTGAGCCCGAAGCCACTTGACCTGCCCGGCGGCTTGAGTAGAGCCGAGGGCGCGGGCGATTAGCTCAGTTGGTAGAGCATCTCGTTTACACCGAGAGGGTCGGCAGTTCGAGCCTGTCATCGCCCACCATTTCCGCGATCATTTACACCGGTCCCCTTAAACGGGTGGGGTTTGTCCGGCGAGCATCTGGCCGAGCAGGCGCTGCATGCGAACATAGGTCTCATCGCTCAAATCGATGAAGATACGCCGCGCGTCCGCCGAATCGGCGCGCCGTTCCAGCATGCCACGATCGGTCATCAACTTGATCCAGCGCAGCGCCGTCGTTGCCGGAACGGCGGAGGCGATGCACAGGCTGGAGACAGAGACGGGCTTGTCCTCGATCCGCGAGGCGGTGAGATCGAGCAGCATGTCCCAGGCGGGGTCTGCGAACAGATCACTGGCAAATTCATCTTCGCGCATCCGGCGCAGACGAATCATTTCGCGAATGCGTTCGGGCGCGATGGTGGGTGCCGCGCCAGCCGCGCCCAAAGCACCGTCGTGGCCGGGCGGCGCGCCGCGATAGCTTAGCGGATCGGCGCGCACGCCGCCGCCTTCGTCGTTGCGGGTGAGCGCGGCAACCCGCCGCGCCATCTCCACCAGTTCATCGCTGAGGCGCATCAGTTCACGACTTTCGCCGCGCTTTTCGCGCGCGCGGCTGCCCTGGCGGCTGCGTGCCCGCGTCAAGGCGTAGACCGCCTCGGCCGGCTCTGGATCGACGAGCAGCGCGGCATCGCTTCCATCGGCAAGCGCGTCCGCCTCATCGAGACGCCGCATATCGGTCCAGACAATGAAGGCGATGTCATGCCGCCCCGCATATTCCGCTGCCTTCGCGATTTCGCGTGGCTCTGTCTCCGATCCGGAGCGAATATCGGCAAGGATCGCGCGGGGCGGCGTGGCGGGCATGCTTGTCGATGCCTCATCGATGGCTGAGAGCCGCGGCGCCGCCCGCCACCCGGCTAGCGCCGCGATTTCGGCGACGGTGCTTTCCAGTGCGGCGTCCGCTGTGACAATCCACAGTAAGGGACTGCTATTGCTGTAATCTTCCACCCGAATGCCTCCCCCAAGACCGTAACCGCGTGTTCAGGCGGCATGGATTACACTAGCGTTCTGATTTGGTCCATTTCGGTTGAGACTTTTTGCGGGGGTGGGCCGCCGCCGCCAATCGATCGGACCTGCAACCCCGTCCGGCGTGCCCTTGCAGGCATCGGGACGCTGAGCCACAACAGCCCCATAGAACAGACGCCCGAAAGGTATTTTCTTGACCAAGACCCTCGCGACTCTCGCTCTTTCCGTTTCCACGCTCGCCCTTGGTGCGCCCGCATTCGCGCAGGCCGAAGGCTCCACCGGTCCGGCGGCCGGAACAGCAGCCGGCGAAGCGCCCGATGTCGGCGCCGATGATGAAAGCACTGCCATGCCCAATGCCAATCCGTTGCTGCGTGACTGGACCGGCCCCTATGGCGGCGTGCCGCAATGGGATGCCGTCAGCGTGTCCCATTTCCCCGGCGCGTTCGAGGCCGCGATGGCCGACACCAAGGCCGAATATGAGCAGATCCTCGCCAATCCGGCCGAGCCCACCTTCGAGAACACGATGGTGCCGCTAGAGCTGGCCGGCGAGGAGGTTGGCCGCCTGTTCAGCTATTGGGGCGTCTACACCTCCAACCTTTCCAGCCCCGAGGTCCGCGCGATTCAGGCCGAATGGAGCCCGAAGCTCAGCGCCTTCTTCAACGAGCTGCAGTTCGATCCGCGCCTGTTTGCCCGCGTGAAGTCGCTCTATGACCAGCGCGATTCGCTCGGCCTCGATGCCGAGCAGATGCGCCTTCTCACCCGCCAATATGAAGATCTGGTTCGCGGCGGCGCGTTGCTGACGCCCGAGCAGAAGCAGCAGGTCATCGGGATCGAGACCGAACTGGCCAGCCAGTTCTCCGATTTCTCGAACAAGGTGCTGGCGGATGAAGAAAGCTACATCCTCCTCACCGACGAGGCGGATCTGACCGGCCTGCCGGACAGCCTGATCGCGTCGATGAAGAGCGCGGCCGAGGAAAATGGCGAGCAGGGTTGGGCCGTGGTCAACACGCGCAGCTTCATGCAGCCCTTCCTGGAAAACTCCACGCGCCGGGACCTGCGCGAAAAGGTGTTCACTGCTTACGCCAATCGCGGTGACAATGGTGGGGAGAACGACACCAACCAGACCATCGCCAACATTCTGAAACTGCGCCAGCAGCGCGCCGAGCTGCTCGGTTTCGACACCCATGCCGATTATCGCATGGCCGATACCATGGCGAAGGAGCCGGAACGGGCGATGGACCTGATGATGAAGGTCTGGCCCGCCGCGGTCGCGCGCGTGAAGGAAGAAGTCGCCGATATGCAGGCGATCGCCGACAAGGAAGGGGCGGACATCACGATCCAGCCTTGGGACTATCGCTTCTACGCGGAGAAGGTGCGCAAGGATAAGTATGATCTCGATCAGAACGAGATCAAACCCTACTTCCAGCTCTCCAAGATGATCGACGGCATGATGGATGCCGCCGGGCGCCTCTATGATCTGAAGTTCACCGAGAATACCGGCGAGATTCCGGTGTTCCACCCGGATGTGCGCACCTGGGTCGTCACCGATGCGCGCGACGGCAGCAATGTCGGCGTGTTCTACATGGACCCCTATGCGCGCACCGGAAAGCGCTCGGGCGCTTGGGCGACCACCTATCGTTCGCAGCAGTCGCTGGGCGGGGAGCGCAATGTGCTGTCCTCCAACAACAACAATTTCGTGAAGCCCGCGGAGGGCGAGGCGGCGCTGATCAGCGTCGATGATGCCAGCACGCTGTTCCACGAATTCGGCCATGCGCTGCACGCGCTGATGACCGACGTCACCTATCCGGGCCTCCGCGGCACGCCGCGTGACTTCGTGGAGTATCCCAGCCAGGTGAACGAAAACTGGCTGCTGACGCCCTACATCCTGAACAACTATGCCGTGCATTATGAAACCGGCGAGCCGATCCCGCAGGAACTGGTCGACAAGATCGAAGCGTCTTCCAAGTTCAACGAAGGCTTCTCAACGGTGGAATATCTGTCGAGCGCGATCGTCGACATGAAGCTGCACGATCGCACCGAACCGGTGACGGACGTCGACGCGTTCGAGCGTGAGACGCTGGCCGAGATCGGCATGCCGAAGGAGATCGTGATGCGGCACCGTTTGCCGCAGTTCAACCACCTGTTCTCTTCGGACGCCTACTCGGCGGGCTATTACAGCTATCTGTGGTCCGAAACGATGGATGCAGATACCTGGGCCGCGTTCGAAGAGGCCGGCAGCCCGTGGGACAAGGAAACCGCGGATCGCTTCCGCGAGATCCTGCTGTCCACCGGCAACGAGACCGATCGGATCGACGCCTATCGCGCCTTCCGTGGCCGCGATCCGGACGTTCGCTTCATCCTGGAAAAGCGTGGTTTCCCGACCGATTCGGTCAGCGAATAAGAAAATATCAGTGGGAGGGCCCGAGGCAAGAGCCTCAAGCCCTCCCGCACGAAATCAGAAGACCGGAATTGAAAAGGACGGACCTTACGGCTCGCCCTTTTTCGTACTGCCTGTGATGCAAAGCAATGATCACGCCGGACACTGCGACACATCGCGCGCCCGCGTTCATAGATCAGCGGAAGGGAGCTTACCCTGCCGCAATGGTTCAGGCCGCCATCGCCGTCTTGCTGTTGCGAACGTAGAAAAGCGGACGCGCCGGAGTGGAAGACACCTCGGACAGCGGCATGGCCGTGCCGCAATGCGCGCATTCGGCAGTCGCGCGGCCGATATGCCAGTGGCTCTGTCCACATCCCGGGCAATGATTGGCCTCTCCATCATGATACATGAAGGAATAACGCTCCATCGCGCCATGGATGCCAAAACTCGTGGCCGTGGTCTGGATTGTCATAATACTGTCCTTTCGCACTGCACCAATCAACGCGGCGCGGCGAAAAGGTTTCCACGAGCGTTGAACCGATGGGTGTTTGTGACATATCGGTCACATCAAAGGGCAGGGGACGCGCGGGTTCTGACGGAAGTGGCAATTACGCACTGGTCATAGCCGCGCGCGCAGAAGCGGTCGTTTGGAGCAACCGCGCTCTCTCAAAATTTGCCGGTTACATGGTTTCTTGGATTACAGGGCTTTGTCGAGGATATCGGCCAGACGTAGCCCCGCCCGCTCGATCTGCAGCCGCAGCGTATCGGCGGAGGCGGCGACATCGGCCTCATCGATTACCACAGCTTCTCCCGGTTTCGGACCGCAAGGGTCTCCATCCAGAGCGCGGGCGTAGGCGATATCGCGGCTCGCCTCCCAAGCCTCGCGGCTCCAATCCTCGGGCGTGCCCTGATCGATCGCGGCCTTTTCCGCCGCGCTATAGCGCCGCACAAGCGCAGGGGGCGTGGAGATGGCGCGTTCCGCCAGCGGGCCGTCCCAGATCCAGTGCAGATTGAGGCCGGGGATGATGCCGTAATCGGCATCCACGTCGTTACCGCCGCGATCGTGCCGATCTCCCGCATGCATCGGCTGGTGTAGATCGCCCGTGAAATGGACGAGGAATGCCAGCGCCTCCAGCCGCACATTGTCGGGCAGGGACTTGTCGGAGAGGATTTTCATGTTCCGCTCCACCTGCGCATAGGCGCAGTTGCCGTTCGGGCAATTGGGTTCCAGCGCGAATGGCTCGCAGATATCGACATTCTGGTAATGCCAGGGGGAGGTATAGCCCCAGCGGTCCCGGTCGCGGCGGATGCAGTCCGGCCAGACGCTGGCATCGCCGATCGACTTCAGCGCGCAATCGGGTGTACCGAGCAGCGGCGCGGCCTTCAGCAGGCGGCGGATCACGGTGCGGCTGTGCGGGCTGATATTATCCATCGCGATGGCGGCGACGGTGCGGTGCCCATATTCGCCCCATGCGAAAGCGGGGGAGGGGAGCAGGAACGCGGCTGCTGCAGAAAGCGCCAGAAGAATACGGATCATGCCGCGCGCCCTAATCCCGATTTATGGCAAGGGAAAGACGGCGTCCTACTCCTCGTCGCCATAGATCGCGACCATCGGCTCGGCGTCCGCAGCCGCCTTGCCGCGGTACATGCCAGGCGTGTTGAAGCTCCAGCCCTGATTGCCCCAGGGGGTGACGTAAATCACACCGCCGGTGCCGCCCAGATCGCCCAACTCGTCGATCACGCCGGCGACGATGTCCTGCACCTCGCCGTCCGACAGCGAAACCTCGTCCGGCGTCACCACGCGCGGCGGCGCGCCGTCCGGCCCCAGCGGCAGCGCAGCCTGTTCCTCGGCAGCTTTGTCGATCGCAGCGAATCGCAACCGCGCGCAGATTTCATGCGCGACGCCCAGGCGGATGAAATATTCGCCCGCACCGGTGGCGGAAATCGCGCAGGAGCGATCGTCGGCATAGGTGCCAGCGCCGATCACCGGTGCATCGCCGATCCGGCCCCAGCGCTTGCCGGTCAGTCCGCCGGTCGAGGTGGCCGCGGCGACATGGCCGGCCTGATCCAGTGCGACGGCACCCACCGTGCCGTACTTATGATCGATATCGAGCTGCGACATGGTTCTACCCGCCGCCTCTGCCGCCTTCAGCTGATCGAGCTGCCGCCGCCGTTCGGGGGTGGCGAAATAGCCGGGGTCGACTTGCTCCAGCCCGTTCTCGCGCGAGAATTGGTCGGCGCCTTCGCGGCTCAGGAACACGAATTCACTATCCTCCAGCACCTTTCGCGCCAGCAGCACCGGGTTCTTGGTACGGGTGACGCCAGTCACGGCGCCGGCGTCCAGCGTCTGACCGTCCATGATCGCGGCGTCCATTTCGTTCGCGCCGTCCCAAGTGAAAACCGCGCCGCGGCCCGCATTGAAGTTCGGATCGTCCTCCAGCACCGTGATGGTCGCCGTGATCGCATCCATTGCGGCGCCGCCGTCGGCCAGTACCTTCGATCCAGCGGCGAGCGCCCGGTTCAGCGCCGCGCGGATTTCCGCGTCCTTTTCGGGCGAAAGCTTGTCGCGCTCGATCACCCCGGCTCCGCCATGGATGGTAAGCGCCCATTCCGGCGCCTGCTGCGCCCCCATGCCGCCGTCCTGCGCCTGCACCGCAGAGCCTAGGCCCAGTGCCAAAGCCGCCGCCCACATCATCGTCGATCGTTTCATTCGAACCCCCTTTGTCGGGCGTGCACCCTATGGCGGTGTCCGGTCGCGCGCAATCGCCCCGGCCATGACGGGATCGGGTGCGGCGAAGGCGAAATCTGATGCGCCGATGTCACAGCTGCACCGGAATCGGTTTTTCGCAGGAGCTTTGCGCGCAATCGGCGATTAGGGGGCAGGCCGCTACCCAAACCAACCAGGACCATCCAAACATGTCCCTTCGTTACAAAATGCTCGCTTTCACCTTGCTGCTCGGCAGCGCCGCCCCGGCCATGGCCGGCGGCTTTTATCTGCAGGAACAGTCTGCGCGCGAGTTGGGCCGCGCTTTCTCGGGCGAGGCCGCATCGGCCGACAACGCCTCCACCGTTTACTACAACCCGGCCGGCATGACCGAGCTGGAGGGCATCAACTTCCAGCTGGGCGGCGAGCTGCTTCTGGTGAACTCCCGCCAGGAAAATCGCGGCACCACCCGCACCGTTCCCGGCGTCCCGGTGTCGATCCCCGTGCCCGGCGGCGACGGCGGAAACCCCTTCTCCCAGCCGATCGTCGTGCCGCAGGCTTATGCCACCGCGCAGATCACCGATCGGCTGTGGGCGGGTCTGGGCGTTTCCAGTCCCTTCGGCGTGGTCGTGGACTATGATGACGATTTCTTCGGCCGCTACGACTCGCTGCGTTCCGACGTGTTCACGGTGAATGTGCAGCCCAGCCTTGCCTACAAGATCAACGACAACCTCTCGATCGGTGCAGGCGTCGATGTGCAATATATCGATGTGGAGCTGACCAACGCGCTGCCCAATCTCAACCCGGCAAGCGGCGACGGCTTCCTGCGGGTGCAGGGCGACGATGTGTCGGTCGGCTGGAATGTCGGCGCGCAGCTGGAAGTCGAAAAGGTACGGCTCGGCGCGCATTACCGTTCGCGCATGAAGCACAATCTGGAAGGCACGTTCGATCTGTCCGGTCTGGTCGGTCCGCTGGCGGGCCAGAACGGTTCGACCACCGCCACCGCGCCGCTAACCTTGCCGGATATCGCCACTGTCAGCGCGATGTTCGGTGTCGATAGCGCCACGCGGGTCTACGGCAGCTGGAACTGGTACAACTGGTCCACTTTCGATGCGATCACCGTCTTTCCCGAAGGCCGCCCGGCGCAGTCCAGCCCACAGAATTACGAGGACAGCTGGTCGATGGCTCTGGGTGCGGAGCATGACTTCACGGATCGCCTGACGCTGCGCGCGGGCACGATGTATGATGCAACGCCGGTTCCCGATGCGTTTCTCAGCACCCGCGTTCCCGATGGCGACCGCACCTGGGCAACGGTTGGCGCGACTTATCGTCTGAATGATCGGTTCGACATCGACTTCAGCTATGCCCATGTCTTCGTGGCATCGGCGACGCTGAACCGGTCGGACAATTTCTACGAGGGCACGCCTGCGCAGATCAACACCACGCTGCGGTCCACCAATCGCGGCGATGTGGATCAGTTCGGGTTGGCGCTGAACGCCCGCTTCTAATTGAACATGCGCCCGCCGCTCTCTTCATCATCAGAGAGCGGCGGGCGCAAACGACTTACCATTCGATCGTCGCGCCATCATAAGCGACGAAGCGGCCAGTGTTGGACAGATCGGTCTCCGCAATCCGATCGCGCAGACCGTCTACGCTGGTCTTCGTATCGATCTGTGCATTATCGCCGCCCATATCGGTTTTCACCCAGCCGGGGTGCAGCATGACGATGGCGATGCCGTCATCCTTCCAATCGATCGACAGGCTTTTCCAGGCCGCATTCACCGCTGCCTTGCTGCTGCGATAGGGGATCGATCCGCCACCGCCATTGTCGCCGATGGATCCCATGCGGCTGGTCACCACCGCCATGACCTTCTTCTCCGATGCGGCGACATTCGGCTTCAACTTCTCGGCGAGCAGGGTTGGCGCGACGACGACGTTGATTTCCAGCACATCCATCCAGCCGTCCCGCTCCGGCGTTCGGGGGCCGTAGACGCCGGCACTGTTCAGGAACACGTCGATGGGCCGGTCGCCAATCCCGTCGATAAAGGCGGCGACGCTATCAGGCTTGGCCACGTCCAGCTCCATCGCCGTCACATTGTCCATGCCGTCCAGTTCCTTGAGGTCGCTGTCCGAACGGGCGGTGGCGATCACGTCCCAGCCGTCTGCGGCATATTGCTGCACAAGTTCGGCGCCGATGCCGCGGCTGCCGCCGGTGATGAGGATGGTGGGCATGGGAGAGTTCCTTTGCGTAAGGGGAAGGGGCAAGGCACCACTCGCAACTGTAAGATCGAGCGGCTATATGGGGGAAACCACCGAGCATCGAGGCCCGTTCCCATGACCGCCGACAATCCTTCCCTTCGCCCCTGGCGCGACATCGAACGCCGCAAGAGCCGGCAGATCATGGTGGGCGATGTGCCCGTGGGCGGCGACGCGCCCATCACCGTGCAGACGATGACGAACACGCCGACCGAGGACGCGAAGGCGACGATCGACCAGATCCGCCGCTGCGAGGAAGCGGGCGTGGACATCATCCGCGTTTCCTGCCCGGACGAAGCGTCCACCGCCGCGCTGAAGCAGATCGTGCGCGCGGCGCGGGTGCCGATCGTCGCGGACATCCACTTTCACTACAAACGCGCGCTGGAAGCGGCCGATGCAGGCGCGGCCTGCCTGCGTATTAACCCCGGCAATATCGGGTCCGAAGCGCGCGTGAAGGAAGTGGTGGATGCGGCCAAGGCTAACAATTGCGCCATTCGCATCGGCGTGAACGCCGGTTCGCTGGAGCGCGATCTTCTGGAAAAATATGGCGAGCCCTGCCCGGAAGCGCTCGTGGAAAGCGCGCTCGATCATATCAAGTCGCTGCAGGATCAGGATTTCCACGAATATAAGGTTGCGGTCAAAGCCTCCGACGTGTTCCTGGCGGTCGCCGCCTATATGCAGCTGGCCGACGCCGTCGATTGCCCATTGCACCTCGGCATTACCGAGGCGGGCGGGCTTATCGGCGGCACGGTGAAATCCGCGCTCGGCATCGGCAATCTGCTCTGGGCCGGTATCGGCGATACGCTGCGCGTGTCGCTCTCTGCCGAGCCGGAGGAAGAGGTGCGCGTCGGCTATGAAATTCTGAAGACGCTGGGCCTGCGCACGCGCGGCGTTCGGATCGTTTCCTGCCCTAGCTGCGCGCGCCAAGGCTTCGACGTCATCCGCACGGTGCAGGCGCTGGAAGACCGGCTGCGGCACATCAACACGCCGCTCTCGCTCTCCGTTCTTGGCTGCGTCGTCAACGGGCCTGGCGAGGCGCGTGAGACCGACATCGGCCTGACGGGCGGCGGCAAGGGCAAACATATGGTATATCTGAGCGGTGTGACCGACCATCATGTGGCGGACGGCGACATGCTCGATCACATCGTCTCGCTGGTCGAGGCCAAGGCGGCCGAGATCGAGGCGGCGAACGCGGACGCCCAACCGGTGCCCGCGGAATGAGCCTTTCGATCCGCAGCGCCACTCGGAACGACGTTTCCACCATCCAGCGTTTCGTCGAGGAACTGGCCGCGTTCGAGAAAGCACCGGCGGGCGCGGTGAAGGCGACGTCGGAGCGGCTGCACGACGCGCTGTTCGGCGAGCATGCGGTCGCTGAGGCGCTGATCGCGGAGTGGGAGGGCGAGCCTGCGGCCTTCGCGCTGTTCTTCCACAATTTCTCGACCTGGGAGGGCCGCAAGGGCCTCTATCTGGAGGACCTCTATGTCGGCGAGGCGAAGCGTGGCCACGGCATCGGTAGCGCGCTGCTGAAGCGGCTGGCGGAAATCGCGGTCGAGCGCGATTGCGCGCGCTTTGAATGGGTGGTGCTCGATTGGAATGAGAGCGCGATCCGCGTCTACGAACATATCGGCGCGAAGATGCAGCCCGAATGGCGCGTCATGCGCATGGAAGGCGATGCGCTGACGGGGTTTGCGGGCACCGCCCGATAAAGGGTTCGGTTGCTCGCTTATACTCGGATCGGTTGATCCGTTGTCCCCAATCGCCACATTCTCCCGATGCTGCACGTGGTCCACCATCGCGATTACATGGCGCCGCCGCCGGAGCGCGGCACGTTCAAGTTCGACAAATATCAGCTCGTCATGATCTGCCTGCGCGAAAGCGGGGCAGCGATGACCGAGCATGCGCCGCCGCCCATGCCGCGCGATTGGCTCGCGGCGGTTCACGATCCCGATTATGTCGACAGCGTGCTGGCCGCCGATGTACCGCGCGAGAAGGAACGGCGCATCGGCTTTCCGGTGACGCCGCATATCGCGCAGCGCGTACAGCATACCAATGGCGGCACCTGGCGCGCCGCGCATCTTGCCATGGAGCACGGCTTTGCCGCGAACAGCGCGGGCGGCAGCCATCATTCGCTGCATGATACCGGCGCGGGCTACTGCGTGTTCAACGATCTCGCCGTGTCTGCCAACCGGCTGATCGCGCAGGGCGATGCGGCGCGTATCCTGATAGTCGATTGCGACGTGCATCAGGGCGACGGCACCGCCTCGCTCACCGCGGGGCGCGACGACATCGTCACCTTCTCGATGCATGCCGAGAAGAATTTCCCGACGCGTAAGGCGCGGTCCGATCTCGATATCGGCCTGCCCGACGGCACCGGGGACGAAGCCTATCTGGAAGCGCTGTCCACGCATCTGCCGCGCCTGCTGGACGAGGTGCGACCCGATCTGGTGCTTTATCAGGCGGGGGTAGATCCGCATGGGGAGGACAAGCTCGGGCGGCTGGCGCTCACCGATGCCGGGCTGGAACGGCGGGACCGGTTCGTAATCGGAGAGGTGCGCCGCCGCGGTCTGCCGATCGCGAGCGCCATGGGCGGCGGCTACGGGCAGGACCAGCGCGCCGTCGCGCAGCGTCACGCCAATGCGATGCTGGCGATGGCCGATGAAAATGCGAAGTTCGCGCCGCCGCCCGAGCAGCGGGCTGCGCTTCAGAAGTAGATATCGACATAGTCGGTCAGCCCGTCGCAGGCGACCATGTCCTGCAGCCGCCAATATTTGCGGTCCTGCGTCACGAGAAATTCCATCGGCCCGCTCCGCACGCAATCGCGGCCCGGATCCGGCGCGTCCGCGATGCGGATCGTACCGTCAAACGTGAAGCGGTCCTTCTTGATCGCGGTCACCTTCCCGTCGATGCTGAGCGTGCCGGGACGCTCATCGTTGCCCTGCTGGAGCCCTTTCAGCATCACCACATCATCCGGCTGCGTCACCTCCAGTTCTCCGCGCTTCTGCCAGCCGATCCATTGGAGCGTGATGCCGCTATTGTTCCGCAACCGGTCGAGCGCTTCCTCGCTCGCCACCACGGTGCCATTGGTCTGCTCCATATCGAGCGCGCCCGCGGGCGAATCCGCACGCACTTTCTGCTGCACCTCATAAGGCGATTTTGGCCCGGCAATGTCCTGCGAGGCGCAGGCGGCAAGCGGCAACAGGGCGAAAAGGGTGATGGTGCGCATCATGCGGCGGGTCTCCGAATCGGTAAGGCTCTGCCAAACCGACGCGCCGGGGGCGTGGGGAGTTCCGAATTGCTTCCTTCCCGACCCCTCCCGTTTGAGCTCAGGGCGAACGGATCGAGCAGCATTGCTGTAGACACACCCCGTCCGCCAACCGATAGCGCCCATCATGGCCGAGCGTCCGATCCTGCCCTTTCTCGCCGCCTGCCTTGGTATCGGCTGCTTCTCGCTGATGGACGCGCTGATGAAGCAGCTGGTGCTGACCATCGGAGTATACGACGCGATGCTATGGCGCTCGCTCGCCGCGCTGGCGATGCTGTTGCCGCTATACCTAATCCTGCGCCGCCGACAGCGGCCCACGCGCGCGGCGATGCGGCTGCATCTGCGCCGCTCGCTCGTCCTCCTGCCCATGGCACTCAGTTTCTTTTGGGCGCTGGGGCGCCTGCCTCTGGCGGAGGCGATCGCGCTCAGCTTCATCGCGCCGGTGATAGCGCTGTACCTAGCGGCGTTGCTGTTGGGCGAGACGATCGGGCGCAGCGCGATCATCGCATCCGCACTGGGCCTTCTGGGCGTGGCGGTGATCGTCGGCGGACGGCTGAGCGGAGATTATAACGCGGACGCGCTGCTGGGCGCGGGGGCGGTGCTCTTTTCGGCCTGCCTGTTCGCCTACAACCTCATCCTCGCCCGGCGGCAGGCGCAGATTGCGGGGCCGATGGAGATCGCGTTCGTGATGGGCGCGCTGATCGCGGGCTATTATGCACTCGCCGCGCCATGGCTCGCCTCCGTTCCGGATGCACCGGCTTGGCCCGCGATCCTGGGCGCGGCGGCGCTATCCTCGGTGTCCCTCCTGCTGCTCAGCTGGGCCTATGCGCGGGCCGAGGCGCAGGTACTGATCCCGGTGGAATATACCGCGTTTCTGTGGGCGAGCCTGTTCGGCTGGCTGTTCTTCGCCGAAGCGCCCGGCTGGCCCGTGCTGGCGGGCGCGGTGCTGATCGTTACCGGCAGCCTCATCGCTGCGCGGGCGAAGCCGAAGCTGGTGCAGACGGTGGAGATCGACGCGGTCTGAGGCGGCGCCTAGTTTTTGCGCGTGCGCCACTCCTCGCGGGTCTGACCCCAGCTCTGCACCTCTTTGTCGCCAAAGGGCGCGGGCATGCGCGTCGGGCCTTCGAGGCGCGATCCGAGCCTTTCGGCAAGCTTGATCGAAGCCGCGTTTTTCGGCGCGATGACATGGTGCACCGCGTCCCAGCCGAGCACGTCGAAGGCGTAATCGATCGCCGCCACCGCGGCCTCGCGCGCATAACCCTTGCCCGCGAAATCGCGCGCGACGCCCCAGCCCACCTCGTCGACCGGCCAGTCTGCGGGGCGCCAGGGGCCCGCGCGGCCGATCCAGCGGCCGGTGGCGCGCTCGATCAGGGAGAACATGCCAAAGCCATTGATATGCCAGCTGCCCGCCATACAGCACCAGGCGCGCCAGACCTCGGAACGCGGCTTCACGCCGCCCAGATGTTCCATCGTCTCGGGCTCGGAATAGAAGCCGACCACCGCCTCGAAATCCTCCGCTGCGGGCGGGCGCAGGATCAGCCGCTGGGTAACGAGCAGGGGACCGTTCAACATGGGCAGCGCCTTTCGTGGGAAAGGACCAGCCATAGACCGGATTGCAGGCGCGAAAAAGGGCGCCCCCAATATGGGAGCGCCCTCTCGCGTGACGTCAGGTTATTTGGTTTAGCGGCAGCGCAAGCCCCCGCGGTCGATCTGACGACCCAGAAGGCCGCCGCCCACTGCGCCGATAATCGCGCCTATGGTGCGGTTCTGCCTGCCCGCGACTTCGGAGCCGGCAATCGCGCCCAGCGCGCCGCCGATGACGAGACCTGCGGTGCCGTCCGCACGGCGGCAGCGATAACGGCCATCGTCGCCGCGCCAGATGCGATCGTTGCGGCTCAGCTGACGCTCATAGGCGCGGTCCTGCTGGGCGTAATAACGGCGCTGTTCGCGGGCGCGCTCGCGCTGCCACTTGCGATGCTTCTTGTAGTGGCCGAGATGGCGGCCCTGATCGGCATGCAGTGCGGCACCCTGGGTAACCGGGCCCAGATCGGGCGCGGGGACGGCCATGGTCAGCGCAGCGGCTGCGGCAAGAATTGCAGTTTTCATCCTCTATCTCCTTGCTGGGGCCGTCCGGGTGAGGCGACCATTTCTTGTCAGAACAGTTCATGTTTACCCGCGGTTTCCTGAACATTTGACGACAAGCCCAGGCGTTCCGGGCCATCGACGAAATGCCGCAGGGATGAACGGCGGCTTTCACCCGCGTCTGCGGAAGCGTCCGACTCGCCCCCAGAAACCGCTTGCCAGCTTCGATACGGATCGGCAGTGCTGGGGCATGGGAAACATCATCGCATGGGCCATCGGCATCGTCTCGGCGGTCATCGCCATCCCCTCGGTCCTGCCGATCGTGGGCTGGCTGCTGGCGCTGATCCTGCTGCCGCTGCCGCTCATCGGTATCGTCATCGGCACCTTTTCGCGCCGCAAGAGCGGGCGGAACTTCTGCATCCTGGTATTCGTGCTCTGCTTCCTTAGGCTGCTGATCACTTTCTGAGCGGCCCCGCGGTATGAGCGACGATCCACCCGCCGCCCCGGTAGAGGCGGCCCGCGCCGATGTGCCGCCGACCGAGCAGGGCAATGGCCTTATTCAAGGGCTTGGCGCCTATGTGATTTGGGGCTTCATGCCCGTGTTTTTCAAACAGTTGACCACGGTGCCCGCGGTGGAGGTGGTGGCGCACCGCGTCATCTGGTCGGTGCCGCTGCTGCTGGCGATCCTTGCCTTCCGCAAGCAGCTTGCCGTCTTCTGGGGCGTGCTGAAGACGCCCAAGACGCGCTGGCTGATGCTGCTGTCCAGCTCGCTGATCGCGGCCAACTGGCTGATCTACGTCTTTGCCGTCTTCTCCGATCACATTCTGGCGGCGAGCCTCGGCTATTATCTCACACCGTTGCTCAATGTCCTGCTCGGCTATTTCTTCCTGAAGGAGGGGATGACGAAGGCCACTGCGGTCTCGGTCGTTCTGGCCTTCATTGGCGTGGCCATTCTGGCTGCCGGCGCGCTGGAGACCCTGTGGGTCAGCCTGGCGCTGGCAGTCAGCTTCGGCAGCTACGGCCTGGTGCGCAAGCTCGCGCCGGTCGGATCGATGCCGGGCCTTGCGGCGGAAACGGTGATCCTGTCTCCGGTGGCGCTGGGCGCGGTGGTCTGGTTCTGGCTCTATGGCGGGGCGGGCGGTTTCGGGAGCTCGCTGCGGACCGATCTGTTCCTCATCGCGGGCGGCGCGGTCACCGCCTTTCCGTTGTTGCTGTTCGCGGGCGCGGCGCGGCGCATGCGGCTCACCACTTTGGGCTTCATCAGCTATATCGGGCCGACCATCCAGTTCGCGCTCGGCGTGTTCCTCTATGACGAGCCGCTCACCACACCGCGCCTTGCCTGCTTCGCGCTGATCTGGGCGGCGCTCGTCATCTTCTCGGTCGACAGCTTTCGCCGGGCGCGGCGCGGGTTAGCGATCTAGGGCTGGCGATCTGAGCCAGCCGGTTCAGTCCAGCCGCCACTCCAGCGTTTCGCCCGCCAGGAACGGCACCAGCTCGCCCTCCAGCTGATCCGGCACGCTCTGTGCCTCGCGGCGAAGCGTCACCGTGCCCTCGTTCAGCGGCAGTCCGTAGAAGCGGGGGCCGTTTTCGCTGGCGAACGCTTCCAGCTTGTCCAGCGCGCCATCCTCATCGAACACGCGCGCATAGCTTTCCAGTGCATAAGGCGCGTTGAAAATTCCTGCGCAGCCGCAGGCGCTTTCCTTCGCATGGCGGGCATGCGGCGCGCTGTCGGTGCCAAGGAAGAATTTCGCCGATCCGGAGGTGGCCGCCGCGCGCACCGCTGCCCGGTGCCGCTCGCGCTTGGCCACCGGCAGGCAATAAGCGTGCGGGTTTATGCCGCCCTTGAACAGGGCGTTGCGGTTGATGATGCAGTGATGCGGCGTGATCGTCGCCGCCACCCTATCGCCCGCGCTTTCCACGAACTGCACGGCGTCCGCGCTGGTGATATGTTCCAGCACGATCTTCAGCGCCGGAAAATCGCGCGTCAGCGGCGCCAATATCCGATCGATAAACACCGCCTCGCGGTCGAAGATATCGACATCGCCATCGGTTACCTCGCCATGGATGCACAGCACCATGCCGATGCGCTCCATCCGCTCCAGCACGGGGCGGATGTTCGCGATATCGGTGACGCCTGCCGCGCTGTTGGTGGTGGCGCCGGCCGGATACAGCTTGGCCGCGGTGAACACGCCTTTCGCGTGCCCGCGCTCGATCTCGTCCGGCGCGATCTCGTCGGTCAGATAGGCGGTCATCAACGGCTCGAAATCGGCACCCTCGGGCAGCGCCAGGCGGATGCGGTTGCGATAGCTCTCCGCCGCGGCCACGCTGGTGATGGGCGGTGAGAGGTTCGGCATCACGATCGCGCGGCCGAACTGGCGCGCGGTGTAAGGCACCACCGCCTGCAGCATGTCCCCGTCGCGCAGATGCAGGTGCCAGTCGTCCGGGCGGCGGATGGTGAGGAAATTTTTGCTATCAGCCATTCTGGTTCCGTAAGCCTTACGCCTATCGAAGGACGTTTCTCGCCGGAGAGCCGTGCTTCGACAAGCTCGGCACTCACGGGTTTGTTTCAAGGTCGAGCGTGCCTACCTAAGGCCCATGGCTTCCCCAAGACTTTTCGACCGCTTGCTCATCCGCGTTTCCGCCACCGACGGACAGGAGGATGTACGCGGCTTCCTGCAGGGGCTCGTCACCAACGACACGCGGCGGCTGGAGCCCGATGCCGCAGACGGCCCGATATGGGCAGCATTGCTCACCGCGCAGGGCAAGGTGCTGTTCGATTTCCTGCTCTGGGCGGACGGCGACGATGTGCTGATCGATTGTGAGGCAGCCCATGCAGACGGCCTGATCCGCCGCCTCTCGATCTACCGCCTCCGGCGCAAGATCGCGTTCGAACGGGACGAGGACCGGGGCGTATTCTGGAGCGCCGATGGCGGCGAAGGCAGCCCCGATCCGCGCCTTCCCGAACTCGGCCGCCGCTGGATCGCGCCGATCGCCGATGACGATGCGGACGTCTCCGCCGGTTTCCGCGCCCACCGGCTGGCGTGTGGCGTAACGGAGGGCGAGGCAGAGTTGGGCCAGGAAGCCACCTTATGGCTCGAATGCAACGCGATCGAACTGAACGGCGTCGCCTTCGACAAGGGCTGCTATGTCGGGCAGGAAAACACCGCGCGCATGAATTGGCGGCAGAAGGTCAACCGACGACTGGCCGTGGTGCCGCTGGATCAGGCGGACGAGAAGCGCCAGCGCATCGCCTATCCGGAACTCGGTTACTCGGTGGAGCATCGCCGCGTCGAGGATATGGAAGCGCTCGATCTGCCGGATTGGCAGCGCGCCGGCATCGAGGCGATGGACCCCAAGGTCGCCGACGGCGCACCGCTTTCCTGAGCGGCGCTTCAACCACGCGCTTGCAATCCCGCGCGCTCTCTGGCATTGGCGCGCCCTTCGGATCGCCGATCCGGGCGCGTAGCTCAGTGGTAGAGCACACCCTTCACACGGGTGGGGTCGCAAGTTCAATCCTTGCCGCGCCCACCATTTCGGCAATCGTGAGCGATCCGGGGGATTGCTCCAGCCGATAATCCTACCGAAATTACCGTAGCTTAAAGCTTAGCGCTGTCCATGATGGCGCGGGCGTCTTCGATCGAGCGATCGAAATAATGCAGACGCGGCGCATCGAAGGTGGCCATATAAAGCTGGCCGTCCACGATCGCGGCTCGTGCTTCTCCCTTGCGGGTGAGCCCGTCATCATCGGTATATTCATAGGTGCACCGCACGCCGTCTTTCCGCAGGAACGGGGCCGGCTCGGCCGAGAGCAACTGAAAGGTGCCAAGCGTCTTGTACGTCCGATAGGTCCCTTCGAGCAGCTCGGGCACTTCGATAAGGAGTGTGCTTTTCTTAAACTTGGGTAGGGGATCGCGCTTCTTGCTGCGCTCTTTCACCAGAGGCTGGCCCGGTTTGATGCCGCCGTAGAAGGTAAGGTCGTCCAGCTGCTCGCCATTCAGCGTCCAGCTTTCAGCAAATTTGCCCGGCGATCCGCTCAGCCTGTTCCAGTCGCGCGCGGGCGTCACCGTCATCGCCGAATTGGCTACGGTCACGCTCGCGCCCTTTTCGCGCAGCTTGTGCGCCGAAAGGGGCGCGGCGGCGAGCAGCAGCGCGGTGGCTGCGAGGGTCCATTTGGCGGGCAGGGAAGGGGTCATGATCCGGTGTCCTGGGGCAGCATGAGCGCGATCATCTTCGCGTCGGAGGCGTCGGGCTTCAGGTTGAGATACTCTTTCAGCGCCGTCATGCCTTCCTCGCGCCGCCCGGTTTTGAACAGGGCAAGGCCGAGGCCGCGATGCGCCTCCGCCAGGGAAGGATCGAGCGCGATGGCCCGGGCGTAGAAATCTGCGGCGTTTACGAAATCGCGCTGCGCGCCGCGCAGGCGATACAGTTCGCCGCGGGAAAACCAGAGCGGAGCGGACCAGCCGCCGCTTTCGGCCATGTTCTCGATCAGGAAATCGCTGGCACCGAAATCGTTCAGCTTGATCTGATCGTCCAGGAATTGCGGCATGAAGGGTGCCAGCGCTTCGCGGTAGCGCAACGCGCCGTCGTCCCGCGCGGCGCCGTCGGGCACCGCCAGCGCCGCGAGATTGTCGGCGCGCTCCGCTTCGGGCGGGTGCGAGGCGAAAAAGGCAATGGCCTTGAAATTCGGTTTTTTGAGGCCGCGCGACCGCGCCGAGGATTCAGCTTCGGTCATGACGGTCTTCCAAACCTCTGAGGCGGCCTGCGGTCTGAGCCGTCCCTGATTCAGATAGCTCACGCCCAGCCGGTCCGCCTCGCGCTCCTGATCGCGGCCGTGGCGAAAGATTTGGCCGTAGACCGCCATCTCCAGGCTCCGCTGGCTGCTCGCCGCGCCATAGCTGGGGGCCATGCTGACGAGCAGCGACGTCCAGGCGAGAAGATCCGTCCCGCTGCGTGCCCGGCGGAACCCTGCGAGCGAGTGGCGCCGTTCGAAATGGCCGAACTCATGCCCCAGCACCGCGCCCAGCTCCGCTTCGCTGCGCACCCGCAGGAACAGGCCGCTGAACACGCGCATGGTGCCGTTGGGCGACATGCTGGCGTTGAAGGTCGGCTCGCGCAAGATATAGACGCGCACGGCGTTGCACCGATCCGGGCCGACCGTGTCGCACAGCACGCCTTTGACATAGCTGTTGAGCGCCGCATCGCGAATAACGAGCGGGGAGGCGGCAAGGGCACGCTCGCTTTCGTCATCCTCCCGCCAGAAACCGATCTCATCCACCCCTTGCGGCTGGTAGACGCCCTCATAGGGCGGCGGCAGGGGGCTCTCCTCAGCGGATAGCGGCTGGGCGATGGCAAGCGCGCCCAGCACGCCACCAAGCCATGGGCGCATCACGCGGCCGGTTCCTCGGCAGCGATGCTGCTGCCCGGAAAATCCTCCAGCAGCTGGCGCACGCGCTTATCGGAGCCGTCTTCCTTTCGCACATCGCCGCCCATCGCGCCGTCGGCGTTCAGCCAGAGAAGATCGCCGGTCTTCAGATCGACCAGGCCGGCATAGCCCCGATGCTCGCCCGATTTCACGGCGACGCCGGGGCCGAGCAGCGCCAGCACCTGCAGCACCTTGCGCCCTGTGGAGCCATAGGCATCGCGGTTCCAGATGAAGAGGCCGTAATCGGCATCCTTCGCGCCGGGAAGGTCGGCCACGCCGCTGCCGAGCGACCAGTCGAACACGTCCTCTTTGTTGTCTTTCTTCTTCGTGGGCAGGCGGTTGCCGACGAAGAACTGATATTCGATCACCGCCTGAGACACCGCGGCAAACAGCGCCAAATGTTCCTGCAGGTTCTGCGCATCCTCGCCATAGGCTTCGGGCGCCGCGATCACCTGATTGCCGAGCTGCGCCTGGAGCCGCGCGAGCGATGCTTCGATGTTACGCCGCGCGGCTTCGGTCCATTCGCCATTGGGTTCGAACATTCCGGCGGTGGATTGGCCGCCAACGCTGACGGCGGGGCGGAAGACGAGGATCTTCTTGCCCTCGCCGGGCGCCAGTTCGAACCCTTGCCTGGTTGCCGAGCGCTCCTGCGCCATGGCGGGCACGCTGAGCGACAGCGCAAGACAGATCGCCAAGGCTATGCGACGTATGAACATCATCTTTTTCGATTTCCCCCCAATGCTGTCCCCCCAGACAGCAGAGCGCAAATATCTATCGCTTCGCCGCCCCTTGGCAATAGTAATATGCGAGCGGCAACTGTCTGGCGGGCAAAAGCTGTCAACAGGGGATGTTAACGTGGGGGCGCGCGGTTGTCGCATTACGGGGCAGGGCAAAAGCGGTCTCCGCCGCGCCCTTCTCTAAAGACATTTTTAATCATATGTGAAGCCGCGACGAGGGTCGGCAGCGTAGTCGCTCCAGTCAGAAGCGGGGCAGTGTCATGCACAGATTTGGTCACGGAATCGGCCTGGAAATTCAAGAACTGGAGAGCGTAGCTGCCGGCAAACCGGCGGTTACGACGGCTCGGCCCCAGGCGGAGCGCCGGCAGGATTGGCAACGCCGCGTGCGCTTCGAATGCGACATGCGCGGCGTTCCGCTGCCTCTGGAATATCGGCAGGCTTTCTATGCGCGCCGTGTGAAGCCGATGGTCGAGCGATTTGTGGCTGCTATGCTGCTGGTGCTTCTGGCTCCGGTCTTCCTGGCTGCGGCGATTGCGATCCGGCTGGACGGCAAGGGCCCCATCTTCTTCCGCCAGAACCGCACGGGCTATCTCGGCCGCCCGTTTCGGCTGGTGAAGTTTCGCACCATGGTGCCTGAAGCGGAGGCGCTGAAGGCATCGCTTCGCGCCCAAAATCATCATGCAGCCGACTCGCCCGATTTCAAACTTATCGAAGATCCGCGCATCACCCGCGTCGGCAAGTTTCTGCGCAAGACCAGCATCGATGAACTGCCGAACCTGATCAACGTACTGCGCGGGGAGATGGCGCTGGTCGGTCCGCGGCCGACCTCCTTCGATGTCGGTACCTACAAGATGCACCATCTGCCGCGCCTGGCCGCGCGCCCCGGCATCACCGGGCTGTGGCAGGTTTCGGGCCGTGCGAATGTGGATTTCGACGAGCGGACCGAGCTGGATGTGGACTATATCCGCTCCATGTCCTTCGCCAACGATACGCGTCTGATGTTCCGCACAGTCGGCGCGGTGCGGCGCGGAGACGGCGCGCACTGAAGCGCATATCGGCGGGGGAAACGCGCGGCTCTAACGCAGCGTCCGCGCGCTGAAATTGTCGAAAAGGGCTGCTGCAGGCACGTCGTTGCTCGTCGCCGTGATGCCGAGCTGGATGCGGTCGATCCCCGCATCGCGGCGCGGCAGCAGCGTGCGTCCGCTTGCCTCCAGCACCGGCCGCCCATCCAACAGCACCCGCGCGCCGCCGCGATCATCGGGTGCCAGGTCGACCACCGCTTCGATCCGGTGCCAGCGGCCCTGCTCCAATTGCGGTGCGGCGTCATCGGTCCAGGCATGTTCAATGCCGATCTTGGCGCGGTCGATCCGCAGTCGCCCGCGGCGCAGATAAAGGCGAATGCCGGGATTGCCACGCATGCCGCAGTCCGCGCATTCCAGATCGAGCAGATGAACCGAATTCAGCGGTCTGCCGCGCGGGATCATGACATCGAATGCGATCGCGAGTTTCTGGCCGTCGCCGATCCGCGGGAAGCGCGCCACCAGCGCCGCCTTCGGGACGCGGCCCGTGCGCGGCCCTGCCTCTGCCAGCAGCACGCCGCCGCGCGCGCGCGGATCGGGCACCACAGACAGGTGCCCCTCCACCTCCTGCCGGAAATACCATATCGCGCCGGGGCAATCGCCGGTGCACAGGCCTTCATCGAAATTATCGGAGAGAGCGAGCGGGCGCGGGCGTTCGGCGGCCTCAGCGGTCCAGCCGGACATATCAGGCTCGGGCGAGGAACAGCCGGCTATGGCGCAAGCGAGCAGAGGGAGGGCGGCTCTTAGGATCATGAGAGGCTCTTTTGCGGGGTCCATTGCGCATAACGCGTGCCCCAGCAGAACAGCGCCACGCCCGCGATCAGTCCGGTCAGATGCAGGCCGAGCAAATAGGGCACGCGCAAGATTTTCGGCAGGCGACGTTCGGCGAACCAGCCGATGAAGCCGAGCGCTGCGGCGGCTAGGATGGCGAGGCTGGCGAGCGTCCAGAACGCGCTGCCCGTGAGCGCGAGCGCGAAGGCGCACAAAGCCAGCGGCAGGACGAGCACGGGCGCGAAGCGGCGGGCGAATTTGTGGAAGAACAGGCCGAGCGCATAGCCGCCGGTGCGCGCGGGGTTCATCAGCCCGCGCCGCCGCCAGAGCGCGGTGAGGCCGCGCACGGTAATGCGAACGCGCCGCCGCATGGTTTTCCTGCCGCCCGCAATCGGCTGCTCGATCGCCACAGCATGACGTGCAAAGGCGATGCGCTTGCCCGCGGCAACGGCGGCGGTGCTAATGTGGAAATCGTCGGTGCCGTCGGGCGGGACATGCGGCATAAGCTCGCGGCGGATGGCGAGCAGGCCGCCATCGGCGGAAACGCAGCCGAACAACCGGTCCTCGGCTTCGCGCAGGCCGCTTTCATAGGCGCGGTAGAGCCGGTCGAACCGCCCGCCGCCGGCGCCTTTCGCGCTTTCGACCTCGCCCGCGACCGCACCGACGCGCGGATCGTCGAACGGCGCGATCAAGGCGTTAAGGCTGCCGGGTGCGAGCAGCGGATCGGCATCGCTCAGCACCAGGATGTCGCCCTCCACGCGCGCGCTGAGCGCGTTCAGCGCCGCCGCCTTTCCGCCGCGCGGCAGGCGCAGCACATGCACGCCGAACCCTTCGGCAATGGCGGCGGTAGCATCGCTCGATCCGTCGTCGGCCACCCAGATCGCCGCTTTGCGGGGCCAGCGCGCGGTTTCGGCGAGCACGCTTTCCAGCTTCGCGCCCAGATGTGCGGCCTCATTATAGGCGCAGATCAGGACTGCGATATCGGGTACATGGGCCGGGGCAGTGCCGGCATGGTGCCAAGGCCTTGCCGGAGCGAAGCGGGAAAGCGCCAGCACCGCGAGCGGATAGCCCGCAAAGGTGATCGCAATCAGCGCAATCAGCGTCCAGGCCAAACCCTCGATCACGCGAATGGTTTGCCGAAACGCCTGCGCCAGGCGAAGACCAGCTTGCGGCACAGGTTCATCGGCGCGATGAGCGCGTAATAATAATGATTGCCTTGGGCGAGGCGCACCGCGGCGCGGAAATGCAGCCGCTCGGCGGCCAGCCAGCGGAATCCCAGCGCGCGGTCTCCCATGTGCAGGCGGGAGATGACGTCCGCCGGCTCATCCGCGCGGTTGCGGCCCTTGCCCCCGGTGGTGGCCGCGAAACCAAGCTCGCGTGCGATGCGGCGGCCCTCGGCCCCGACCTTGTTTTCCGGCCAACAGAAGATGCGCGGCATCTTGCCTAGCCGCTGCGCGAACACCGTCTGGCATAGCGTCAGCTGTTCGCGCAGGCGCTCTTCCAGTTCGGATACGTCCTCGCGCCGTCCGTTCACCCAGCCGCGCACAGCCAGCGCGAGGCCCGATTCAGGGACAGGCGATCCGATCGGCACGGCGGGCGGGGCGTCGCTGCGATACCAGTCATGTTTGGGGCCGTTCGTGCCGTGCCATTGCAGCCAGGCATGTTTGCGCCAGTTCGCCTCGGTCAGCCGGTCGATGGCGCGCTCGCTCACCGGAATGCGGGCATGGTCCACACCGTGCGGCTCGATCTCCAGCCCGCGGACCTTTTGCATCGCCGCGATCTCGGCCCAGTTCATATAGCCGGAGACGTCGCGCGCATCAGGGGCGGTGCGGATGAGCGCGCCCGGCTCGACGAAATCGAGCGAAACGAAGAAGCTAGCAGGAATGCCGTGGCGCTCCAGGATCGGCGCGGCGTAGAGCCAATTGTCGAGATAGCCGTCGTCGAAATGCAGCACGATCTCGTCGCCGCGCGGTTGTTCTCCAGCGGCGCGCATGCGCACCAGCTCATCGGTCGTGATCGCCAGAAGCCCCGGCGCACCGATCATGCTGCAATGCGCGGCGAAGGTTTCGGGCGAAACGGCGGTTTCCTGCGACCAGGGGAGCCAGCCCGGATCTGGGCTGACCGAATGATAGGTGAGCACGGCAACGCCCGGCGGCCCGATCATCGCCTTATGCATCAGGATCAGCGCTGCGGCCACTCCGGCCAGCCACCACAGCGCAGCGCCGCCCGCGCTCGCCGCCCACAGACAGCCGAGCGCGGCCAGCAGCGCGAGGATTCCGGCACCGAAGCGCCGCTTTCGTTCCTGCTTGCGCGTCACCGTGCCCGCCTCAGCCGTGCTTTCAGTCCGCTCAGTCGCTGCCGCGCGGTGTGGCAGGCATAGAGCAACGTTCCGCGCGGACCGGGACGGTACAGGCGAACCCGCCAAAGATCTTCCCGCAAATCCCCGAAGCGCGCCTTGTTCTCGCTGATATGCGCGCTGTTGCCGAGCATATCGATCAGCCGGATATCCGGTTCCGCGCACGCCCAGCATATCGTCCGTAGCGCCAGCCAACTGCCCGGCTGCAATGCGGCATATTCCTCATCATATCCCACCTTGGCGCTGAGGAGACGGCCCTGAAGCAGGACATCATATTCGAAGGCGACAAGCTGCGCACCGTCATGAATCGTGATGATGCGCAACGCGCCCTCTCGCTCCGCGGCGCGCGCGAGTTCGGTGTAGAACACAAGATCGGCGCGGTTCTGGCTGATGGCCGTGCCGCCGCGGCCCTTCCAGCCCTTCGCCTCCAGTGCGAAAATCGCTTCGAGCAGCGCGTCGTCCGCACGGGCGTGGACGGTGAAGCTTGCGGCAATCGCACCGGGCATGCCGCGATCGAGCGCGCGGAGCCGCTTGCGGCGTTTGGTGGGGCGGCCCGCGAGCCATTCCTCATAGGGCCGCGACGTATCGGTCAGCGCGCGCGAGGCATGGCGTCGCTCCAGCCGGTGAAAATCCTTCACCTTCCGCAACAAGGCAAGCGCACGCGAATGCTCCGACAGATAATCGAGCGAAACCATCGCCGTTGCCGGATCGGCGAAGAGCGCCTGCGCCAGCGCATCGGCATCGCTGACGCCGGGTTCCACATCCAGATAGCTTGATTGCAGGTTCGTCTGTGTTTGCAGACGGGCCGCGCCCTTGGCGCCGTGGAGCGGTAGGCCGGCTACAGGAGCCCGCGCCTTCGCCTCATCGCAATAGGCCATGCGCCACGCATCCATCCACCAGTCCGGCGCACGCGACGCGGCCAGCTCGGGCGACTGTTGGAGCGTTGTGGACAAGGCATGCTTCTCCGAGGACGGAATTTAAATGATCCTAAGCACCTTTCCCTACCGAATTGTCAAAGTTTCGGTAGTAAAGCGCCTCAAACGGGGACAAGCGCCTGATTTTAAGGTGAACGCGCTTGGATGAGGGTGTCCCGCTGCCTTATCAAAAGCATGCCCTATATGTGCGTAGCAACCGAAGGAGTAACGGGTGACCGTTGCTGAAATCATCGATGAGTTTGATGGGGGGACGCGCCAGTCGTTCGCCGCCTTCGTGGATAGCTGCCCGTTCTGGTCCTATCAGCAGACGCCCGGCTGGCTGGCAGCGGTGCCCGCGCATCCGCGCCATCATTATCTGGCAGTAATCTGCCGCCGCGACGATGCCATCATCGGCAGCGCGGTTGTGCGCCGCTCCAAGCTGGCGGGCCCTTACTGGCTGGCAAGTTCCGCGCGCGGGCCGCTGGTACGCGATCCCGCCGATCTGGGTGAGGTGATTCGCGCGATCGGCGATGTCCTGCGCGATGCGGGGGCCGCCACGTGGCAGCTGGCACCGCGCGTGCGTGGCCGCGATCTTCCAGTGAAGGCGGAGGCGATGCGCGCCGCCGGAGCCACCCCGCTGCCCGCATCACAGCAATCGCTCCACGTCGCGACCGGTATCGTCTGGCTGGACAAGCCGGAGGACGACATTCTTGCAGGCTTCGGCCAGAGCGGACGGCGCAAGCTGAAGGCGGCCGCCAAGGCCGGGGTTCAGGTGCGTGCGGTGGAAAGCGAGGCCGATATCGCCGCTTTCCAGCGCGCGCTCGATATCTTTGATGCAAATCGCCCGGCTTATGAAATGTCGTCGACGCCGGATGCAAAGGCGCAGGCGGGGCTGATCGAGGAGCTTGGCGGGGCCATGCTGCTGGCCGAAAAGGACGGCGTGCTTCTGGGCGCGGCATCCTATGTCCATCAGGGCGGCGAGGCGATCTGGTTGACCCTGGCGAGCACCGATGCCGAACCGAAGATCCCCAGCAATTACCTCCTCCTGTGGGAAGCGATGCGGCGTGCGCGGGCATCGGGATGCGTGGGATATGATCTGGCCGGCGTGCCGATCGACGAGCCGTCCGATCCGGGCGAAAAGGGCCGGATGCAGTTCAAGAATGCGTTCCGCCCGCACCGGCGGGTAATGCTGCCGATGCACAGCATCGCGCTGAAGCCGGTGGCACACAGTCTGCTCTTTACATCGCGCCAGCTCGTCCGCTCGGTCCTGAAATGAGCGAGAACGGCGCCTTGCCCGAACGGAGCGGCCGGTTGCAGCATATGGCCGCCAATCTGCGCAAGCTGGGTCTGCGCGGTATGGCGGCAAAGGCAATTCGCGACCATGTTTTCCGGCAGGAGCTGTCGTTCATCCTGGCCCGCCGCACCGACGATCTGCCGCCTGCCGACGCAACGCCGGTGCCGGACGGCGTGAAGCTGGTCGAGCTGACGCGCGGTGATGCCGTTCCTCCCCTCAGCGGATGGCTGGCTCATCGATGTGCCGATTTCGCAGGCCTGCTGGAAGACGGACGAATTGGGATGTTCGCGCTGGCGGATGGACAGGCAATCGCCTGCATCTGGGCCTCTACCGAAGATTTTCATGATCCGAACAGCAGGCTGTTCGTCACGGTGCCCGAAGGCGAAGCCTATGCTTTCGGCATGATGGTAGACCATCAGCACCGTGACCGCAGCGTGGCTCGGCTGCTGGCGGCATTCGGTTTGCGCCAGATGAACGCGCGCGCTGTGACCCGTGTCTTCAACTATTGCGATATTGGCAATGAAACGAGCTACCGCGCACAGGCTGGCATCGGTTTCGAAGAGACCGGGGAGTTGATGGTGGAAACGCGGCTGTTCGGCCTCAATCTGCAATCGCGTCGGCGCTATCGCGGATCGCGCGTTCCGCCGGCGTGGAACCGGCCCCGCCTTCGCCGCGGATGAGCGAACCCGTTACAGCAGCGCCGCGCCCGTCATCCGGTCGCAGGGCGATGGCGCGTTCGACCATCGGCATCTTCCTGGTGCGCGGGTTCGACACCGCGCTCAGCTTCCTGGTCGCGATCCTGCTCGCGAACCGCTTCGGCGCGGGCGCGCAGCTCGATGCCTTTTTCATGGCGCGGCGGGCGACGGTAGGCATGACGGAGCTGGTGAAGCAGTTGGTGCAGCAGCTCGCAATGCCATCCATCGCACTTAGCATCGATCGCGGGCAGCGGCCGAGCTGGCGTACCCTGCCGCGCCCCGTGCTCTGGGTGATCGGCGCGATGCTGCTGGTGCCGCTGGTGGCGATCCTGTTTCCGGCCCCGATCATCGGCTTGTTCGCGCCGGGTTTCGCGGGCGAGCGGTTGGCGATCGGATCGACCATTCTCGCCATCCTGATCCCGCTGCTGCCCATCGCGGTTCTCTCCGCGTTGCTGCTCACTTATCTGGCGGCGCGCGGCGTATTCTTCTTCGGCGAATCGGCCCGCGCCTTTCAGCGGCTGTTGCTGATCCTTTTTCTCTTTTTCCTCGTGCCGCCCTTCGCCATTCTGGCGGTGGGCTGGACGATGCTGGGCGCCGGGCTGGTCTCTCTCTCGCTATTGGCGGGCGGCGCGCTGGTGATGCATCGGCGGCTGGCGAACCTCGAAACCCCTGATGAGCCTGCTGCACCCGTCAAAGCCTCGCCGCGCGGCCGTATCGGTTCGGCGCTGGCCATGTTCGCCTTCTTTCAGGTGACGGTGATGATCGATTTCGCCTTTGCCACGCAGCTGCCCACCGGCACCGTCGCGGCGATGGAATATGGCACGCGCCTCGTCTCCCTCCTCCCCGGTCTGGTCACCGCAAGCCTGACGACCGTGCTCTATCCCAAGATCGTGCGCATGATGGCAAGCGAGGATCGCGCGGCGGCGGCTGGCGCGCTCGGCAAGATGCTGCGCGGTACCTTGTTCCTGCAACTGCCCTTTTCGATCGCGCTGGCGATGGCTGCGCCCGCCGTCGTCGCGGTGCTGTTCGGCCATGGCGGGTTCGATGAGGCGGCGCAGGCGGAAACCGCGCTCGTGACCTCCGCCTATTCGATCGCGGCGATCTTTCTGATGCCGGGCAATATCGCGCTGAACGCGATCTTCAGCGATGCGCACCGATCGCCGCTCGTCCATATCCTGTTTCTCTGCACCTCTGGCCTGGCGCTGCGCTTCGTGGCGGTCTGGGCGGTGGTGCCGCAATATGGGCTGATCGGATTGAGCCTGGCGGTGATCGGCGCGACCATCTTCACAAGCATCCTGTGCCTTATCGTCTGCAAGCATCGCTTCCCCGATTTCCGGCTGCGCCGCTCGCTGGGTGAGAGCCTGGGCGCGCTGGCCTGCGCGGGCGTGGCGGCGCTGGCAGGCTGGGGCGCGGCGCAAATTTTCCCGACGCCGCAGGGCGTTTTCCTGTGGATCGCGGACGGTATCGTGATCGGCGGCGCGGTGATCCTGGCCTATGCGCTATCCGCGCTCGCAATCCGCCAGCAGGAGATGATGACGCTGGTGGTTGCCGCGCGGCCACTCTTGAAGCGGATCGGCTTCGCATGAGCGCGCAGCGGGTCGCTTTCCTGCTGCCGCACATGCGCCCCGGCGGGGCCGAGCGGGCAGTGCTGAACTGGTGCAAAGCGCTGGACCGAAGCCGTTTTGCGCCGATGCTGATGCTGAAGCGCGTCGAGGGAGCGTTTCTGGAGGAGGTGCCGGACGATGTGCCGGTGATCGATCTCGGCGGCGCACGCGCGGCGCGTCTGCCGAGTCGCATCCGCACGATGCTGCGCGGCCACGGCGTCGAGATTGCCTATAGCGCGACCAGCGCGATGAATTTGGCGCTCTGTGCAGCCGCGCGCGGCACGAGAACAAAGGTCGTCATCAGCGAGCATACAAGTCCGCGCGCTTATCTGGCGCAGGCGAAATGGCCTTTCCTGCGCCGCGCCGCGATGCGCCGCCTGCTGCCGCGCGCCGACGCCCTGTTCGTGCCGACCGAGGCGATCGGTGCGGAGCTATCCCATGTCGTACCGAAACTGCCGCCCACCACGGTGATCGCCAACCCCGTGGTCGATCGCATCGACTTTCGTCGTCCACGCGAACGCACGGCGGACGCGCCGCTGCGCCTCGTTTCGGCGGGCCGCCTGGTCCCTGCAAAGGCGTTCGATATCCTGATCGATGCCTGCGCGCTGCTGCGCGATCGCGGGCTCGCCTTTTCGCTCATCATTCATGGCGAAGGCCCAGAGGAAGCGCCGCTGCGCGCCCGGATCGCATCGCTCGGGCTTAGCCATCAGGTGCGCCTCGCCGGCCACGCCGCCGATCTTTCGCAGCGTCTCGCCGAAGCCGATCTGTTTGTGCTCGCGTCGCGCCGGGAGGGGTTCGGCAATGTGCTGGTGGAGGCGATGGCGGCAGGCACCCCGGTGCTCGCGGCGGCCAGCGACGGGCCGCGCGGACTGATCGAGGACGGGCGCACAGGGTGCCTCGTGCCGGTGGACGATGCCCCCGCGCTCGCCGCCGCCATCATCGCCATTGCCGCCGCGCCGGATGCAGTGGCAGCCCGCGCGGCCGCGGCGCAGGAAACGGCCGCGCGCTACGATATCGCCGCCTCCGCCAATGCACTTGCGGACGCTTTCGCGCGGTTATGATTAAACCAATGTTCAACATATCGTGGCAGGCGCAACGTGCCGGTCGTGGCTTTTTCATCGCTACGACCCGCTGAAAGGCGAATCGAATGCGCGCGATGACGAATGAAGTGAGGCAAATGCCCGTGCGGCGGCTGATGGCCGGCCTGCTGGCGACGAGCGCGCTCGCCTCCTGCGCGCCGCAGCTGCAATATGATGTGCCCGCCAGCATCGCGGTCGATCCCGGCACGCGCGATGTCGCGCGCCAGGCCAACGCCATGCTGGAGACCTATTATGCCAGCCGCGGCGATTTCTCGCCCAATGATGTGGTGCGGCTGACTTTCCCCTATTTCCCCGTTCTGAACACCGATCAGCGTGTGCAGCTATCGGGCTTTCTCACCCCGCCGCTGCTCGACCCGGTCCAGACGCGCGGCGTGTCCGTCGGCGAATTGCAGGCGCGCCTCGAAAAGCTCTACCAGCCCAAGCTGGAGAAGCCCGTCGTATCGGTCTCGGTGGTCGAATATGCCAATCCGCCGCCACTGCCGCAGATTTTTGTGATGGGCGAAGTCACCAACCCCGGCGCCTTCGCATACCGCGACGGCGTGACCATGCTGGAAGGGCTTGCGCGTTCGGGCGGGCCTAATCAGCGCGCCGATCTCAGTCAGGTCGTGGTGCTGACGCCCAATGGAGACCGCGTCGACGCGCGGCTCGTCAACCTGCAGGCGATCCTCGATGGTGCCCCCGGTTCGATCGGCTATCTCGCGCCCTACAGCATCGTCATCGTGCCTTCCAGCCGGCTGGCGCGCACCGCTGACAAGGCGGAGACGATCCGCAACATCATCGGCCTGAACGGCATCACCATCGCGCCCCGGTTCAGCTTCCTCCAATGAGCAGCACCGTCGCCCCGCCGGAAGAGAACATCTTCCTCTATTATGGCCGCGCCGCCGTGTCGCGCTGGCCGCTTCTGCTGGCCCTTATCCTGGTCTGCACCGTTGGCGCCTGGGCGTTCAGCGTGTTCGTGCTCGCCGATGATCCGGTGTATGAAGCAAGCACCAGCCTCAATGTCGTGCCGACATCGGAGGAGCTGGGCTATGCCAATCAGTTCGCGCGGGGGCAGACCACCGAGGGCGGGCTGATCCTCCTGCAGACCTATGCCGAATATGCGCGCGCCCGCGAAACGCGCATTCAGGTGGTGAACGAATATATCGCCATGCGCGCCAAGGCGGCGGGGATGAGCGAGAAGGCATGGCTCGCCAGTCAGCAGGGGCCGCCCGGATTCTCGCCCGGCCGCATCCTGTCGATCCTGAACTATGGCAGCGCGCCCGAACTGCCGCCGCGCGCAAAGATGGTGGCGGAGCTGGGCGAGGCGACGGTGATCGAATCGCTGGACGGTACCTATATGATGCAGCTGACGGTGGGCTGGGACGATCCGCGTTCCGCCGCCTGGTTCGCCAATGCGCTGGCCGATGCAGTGGTGGCCCGTGCGCAGAGCCTATCGCGCCAGTCCGGACAGCAACTGTCTGACGTCCTGCAGGCGGAGCTGGACCGGAAGATGCAGCAGCTGTCCGATCTCAAGAACCAGTCGCGCGAGCTGAAGATCGGGCTCGGCGTGGTCGATATCGACCGGCAGAAGCAGGCGCTGCTCGATGCGCAGCTGGCCGAGCAGGCTGCGCTTACCACCGATCGATCCGATGCCTCCGCCGCGCAGGCGCGTGTCGATGCGCTGCAGGCGCAGCGGACCGGCAAGCTCGGCACCACGCAGAACGAGATCGAACAGCAGCTGGCCTTGCAGAAGCCGCAGGCCGCCGCCGCGCGCCAGTCCAGCGCCGCGCGAGAGCGCCGGGTGAACTCGATCCAGGCGCAGCTCGAACGGCTGTCGCGCCAGGAACTGCGGATCAAGAACATCGACGATCAGATCTCGGCGCTCACTGATGAAGTGACCGAACTGACGCGCCGCACCCAGTTCAGCGAGACCGAGAACCTCACCAACATTCCGCGCATCCGCATCGTCGACCGCGCCGAGCCGCCGGCCGTGCGCAGTTCGCCCAAGGTGCTGCTGAACACCATCCTGGGCTTCATTCTGGGCTGCGCGTTGGCGGGCATGGCGCTGCTGCTGCTTGGCCCGAAACAAAAGCGCGTGCGCACGGTGAAGGCGGAGCCGGATGAGGATATCGCGGCCGCCCCCGTAACTCCGGCTTTCGTGACCGCAGCCGATCCCTTGCACGAGCTAAAGGAGCCTGAAGCGGAGTCCGAGCCCAAACCGGAAGCCTATGATGTGCCGGTAAAACCTTCGGAGGAGACGAAGGAGCAAGAGCATGCGATGGCTGAGGATGAGACGCCGTTCACCGCGCCGATCGTTGCCGCCGTGTCCGAACCGGACGTCAGCCCGGTGGCAGCGCCGGTTGCCGAGGCGCAGGATAATGATTTCTCGCAGGCCGCGCTCGCCAGTCTCGCGGTTGCCGGAGGTGGCGGACTGATCGCGGCAAGCGCAGCGGCCACGCCTTCGCGCCCACGTCCCTCACTGGTCGCGCCGCCCCCGCGCTCCAATCAGGAGGCGGCTGCGCTGGAACCTTCTTCGGATGCCGAAGCGCGTAACGATATGGCCGAAGCCGATACGGCGGACAGCCCCGCCACGGCCCTGGAAGAGCGCGATCTTGCCTCTCCGCATTACGACCACCGCCTGCTGCCGCGCCCGGAGGAGCCGCCGCATTACAGCCCCGCGCAGCTGTCAGAACTCGGCGATATGCTCATGCAATGGCTGTCGCCTGCCATCGCCAACGGCATGCCGATTTCGGTCGCCAGCCTGGACGATCCGGAAGATTCACGCATCGCGGCGCAGGCGATCGGCGATATGCTGTCCCGCCGCGGCATCGACACGCAGATCCTGGCGGGCGTCAACGACAACCGCGTAGGCGAAAGCGGGCTGACCGCGCGGCGTGTCAGCCTGATCGTGCGCGGCGCGCTGACCGAGCCGGGCCGCTTCAATGCGCTCGTGGCAAGGGCCGGTAACATCGTGCTCGCCACCCGCACCGAAATGCGGAACGAGGCCGAAGCGCTGGCGCGAAGTCTGGAAACCCTGACCGGCCAGCGTCCGCATGTCGCCTTTTTCGACGACTGAGATCGACGCGCCTGCGGCGCCGTCCGCCCGTCCGCGCGTGGACGACCGTGGGATTTTGGCGCTCGGCACGCTGGCGCTGACGCTGGTCGCGATTTTTGGTCAGCTCGATGCGGTCGCCAAGAAATTCATAGGCTTCCTGCCGCTCTCCCCGTTCGAGCTTCTGCTCGCGCTGCTGGTCGGGCTGGCTGCGCTGCTGATCGCATTGCCGGTGAAGCAGCGCCCGGTGATGGTCGATCCGCTGGGCGCAAAATTGATTGCGCTGCTGATCTGCTGGATCGGCGTGTGCACGGTGTTCGCGCAATATCACGCGCTCGCCTTCGAATATGCGATCCGCGCCATCGCGGTGATGCTGCTGCCGTTTCTGGTCGGTATTTTCCTGCGGGAGCCCAAGCTGCTGCAACCGGTGCTCTGGGGCATCATGGGGGCGGGGATCGTGACCGCGCTGATCATCATCTACGAAACGAAGACGGGCGCGCGGCTGTTTTCCACCTCGGTCGCCGCGGTGGAGGCGGACTTCGAGGGCAATATCCGCTCCGCCGGCGGATCGGACCTGAACCCCACCAGCGTGGCGCAGATGCTGATGGTCGCGGTGCTGCTGGCCGCCGGCCTGCTCGCCAGCGGATATAAACGCTTTCGGCCCGTGCTGATCGGCCTGATTCTGATCGGCAGCGCCGCGATCGTGATGACATCGGCGCGCAGCGCGGTCATTGGCCTTGGCATCGGCGGCATCATCATCCTGTTCCGCTTCTACCGCAGCCGCTGGTTTCCGCTTATCCTGCTCGGCGGCATTGCGCTGGCTGCTATAGGCCTTCTCTTCGTGCCCGCCACCACGCTGGCCCGGTTCGAGGCGGTGGCGAATTTCGCCGCGGACCGCTCCCTCTATCGCCGCATCACCTATCTGCGGATCGGCTGGGACCTGCTCCAGCAATCGCCGATCTGGGGTGTCGGGCCGGGTAATTTTCCGTCGCATTATGTGGAGGCGGAATATCGCTTCCTGCCGGGCCGCACGCTGAACCCAAGGGAGCTGCACAACACCTATCTGGATGCCGCGGTGGAATATGGCTTGATCGGTTTCGCGCTGTTCATGGGCGTGCTCGGCACGGCCTTCCTCGCGGTGGCACGGGCGGCACGCCGCGCGGTCGATCCGCTGCTGGCGCGCATGGCGCACGCGATCATGGCAGCGCTGGTGGCGCTCTATGCCGGAAGTTTCTTCATGCCGCACAAGGATTTCCGCTATCTCTGGCTGATGATCGGGCTTGCCATGGCCTGCGGCGCGATGCAGCGCTTCGAGGCGCGCCGCGCGGGGGAAGGGCCATGAAACTCGCCATCATCGTCACCGAATTTCCGAAGGCGACCGAGACCTTCATCTACCGCGATCTGATGGAGTTCCGGCGGCAGGGGGCCGATCTGCGGCTCTATCATGTCGCCCCGTTTCGTGCCGATCAGCAGCTTCACAGCTTCGCCGAGCCCTTGATGGCGGCGCGGCAGGAGATCGCGATGGCTGGCGGCAAGGCGCTGGGCGCGCTCGCCGCCGCGATGGTGCGGCATCCGTGGCGGCTCGCCAGGACGGTCGGCCAGATCGTGCGCGCCTACAAGCGGCAACCGAAGATTCTGGCCAAATCGCTTGCGCTGCTGCCCAAGGCGCTCGCCATCGCAGCAGACGCGCGGAAATGGGGCGCGGCGCATGTTCATGCCGAGTTCGCCGGACACCCCGCAACCGCCGCCTGGATTGGCCGACGCTTCGGGGGCCCGGAATATTCGGTGAGCTGCCGCGCGCACGACATTTTTCGCACGCAAAAGCTTCTGCCCGAAAAGCTGGGTGAGGCAAACGGCGTGCGCACGGTGAGCGATTTCGGGTGGGATTTCCTGCGCGAGAAACTGCCGAATGGCCGCGCGCTGGATATTGAGGTGATCCACAGCAGCATCGATACCGGCGCCATCACGGCCGCGCCCGTGCCGATCGATCCCGCCGCGCCGCGTCTGCTCTATGTCGGTGCACTGGAGCCGAAAAAAGGCGTGGAATATCTGATCGACGCGCTCGCCCGGATCAATGCCGAACTTGGCGATTGGAACTGCGTTCTGATCGGCACCGGGCCGAGCGCCGAAGCGCTGCAACGCCGCGCGCGGGAGGCAGGCATCGCGGAGCGCATGGACTTTCGCGGGCGGCAGGATTTCGCGGCGGTGGCCGAGGCTTATGCCGGGGCGCAGATCTGCCTGTGCCCCAGCATCATCGGCCCGGACGGGCGGATGGAGGGCATCCCCAATGTCATGATCGAGGCGCTGGCCTATCGCCGCCCCGCGATCGCCACCGCCATCTCCGGCATTCCGGAGCTGATTACCGATGGCGAGCACGGCCTGCTCGTGCCGCAAAAGGACGCAGGCGCGCTGGGCGCGGCGATTCTGCGGCTGGTGAGCGACCCGGCAGAGGCCGCCGAAATGGCGGAGCGCGGGCGCGCCAAGGTGGTGGACGAGTTCGATCTTTCCCGCAACGCCGCGCGGCAGCTGGCGCTGTTCGCCGGGCGGAAGGGCTGATCATGGGTAAGCGCGGCGCCTCCGCGCGCGATCGATTTGCCCGAGCCGAGTTTAGCTGGCGCGCACCGGACGATATTGATGCGGCGCTGCTGGAGCGCTGGCAGGCCCTCGCCGACATGGCGGGCGAGCCCAATATCTTCTACGAACCCGCGCTTTTAATGCCCGCCATCCACCATTGCCGGGGCGAGGACGATCTGTCGCTGTTCCTGCTCTGGAAGGGCGCGCCCGACGCATCCGAACTGATCGGGCTGATGCCGATGACGCGCAGCTGGCGCTATCGCCGCTGGCCGTTCCGCCACATTGCCAATTGGCGCCATGCCAACGCCTTTCTCGGCAGCCCGCTGGTGGTGCCGGGGGCGGAAGAGGTCTTCTGGACTGCGCTCATCCGCGCGGTCGAGGCGCGCTTCTGGGGCGGATTTTTGCATATTCAGGGCCTGCCGCTCGACGGACCGCTCGCCAAGGGATTGCGCCGCGCGGGCTATGCGATGGGGCGTCGGCACGATGTGGTGCAGGTGCGCCCGCGCGCCTTCATCTTTGCGCAAGGGCGCGATGCGGACGATTATTATAAAGGCGCGGTTCGGCCGAAGAAACGCAAGGAACTACGTCGCCAACGCGCGCGGCTGGAGGAGCTCGGCGCGCTGACCGAGCATCGCTGGACCGACGACGAAGGGCTGGACCGCTGGGTGGAAGAGTTCCTGACGCTGGAGGCGGCGGGCTGGAAAGGCGGGGAGGGAACCGCGCTCGCCTCTTCACCGGAAACCGCCGCATTCTTCCGGGAGGCGATGGCGGGTGCCGCGGCGCGCGGACAACTGTTGCGGCAGGGCCTGCGGCTCGACGGCCGGCCTATCGCGATGCTGGTCACGCTGCGATCGGGCGCGGGAGCGTTCTCCTTCAAGACCGCGTTCGACGAGGAACTGGCGCGTTATTCGCCCGGTGTGCAGTTGCAGCTGATGAACCTGCAGAATCTGGCCGATCCTAGCCTTGCCTGGATCGACAGCTGCGCGGCGCAGGACCATCCGATGATCGACCATCTGTGGCGCGCGCGGCGGCCCATCGGCAGCGTCTCGATCGCGCTGAACGGACGCGGGCGGGGCGCTTATTTTCGCGCCGTGCGCGCCGCTGAAGAATTGCACAAGCGCCTGAAACAGGCACGGGGGAAATAGGGGAGCAGCACATGACGATTTTCAGCGAGACCGCGCGCGCCGAATTTTCCGCGCTCTATCCGGAGGTGCCGGGGCGGCTCCACCACGGCCTGCGCGATCACGACCTGCTGACGCTGCCCGCCTTGGCCGATCTGGCAGAGCGGCTCGATCCGGCGCGCGTCGAATATAATCTGGGCGATCTGCCCGTCGGCATCGCCCCAGAGGACGTGCCTGCCAACGGCCTGAGCATCGGCGACACCATCCGCAACATCGACGGTGCGAACAGCTGGGCGGTGCTGAAAAATGTGGAGAGCGATCCGGCCTATGCCGCGCTGCTGCACGAATTGCTGGGGGAGCTGGAGGGCGATATCGTGCCCAAGACCGGCGCGATGAAGAAGCTGCAGGCCTATATCTTCATCTCCTCGCCGCGCTCGATGACGCCCTATCATTTCGATCCCGAACACAACATTCTGCTGCAATTGCGCGGCACCAAGACGATGCGCGTCTACCCGCCCGGCGATCCGCGGTTCGCGCCGCAGGAGGCGCATGAAAGCTATCATCGCGGGGGCAACCGCAACCTCGTCTGGCAGGACGGTTTTTCGGACGGCGGCATGGATGTGACGCTGGAGCCGGGGCAGGCGATCTACGTCCCCGTCATGGCGCCGCATTATGTGCGCAACGGGCCGGAGCCCAGCATCTCGCTGTCGATCACCTGGCGTTCCGCCTGGAGCGTGGCGGAGGCGAACGCGCATGCTTTCAACGGCACGCTGCGCAAGCTGGGGATGCGCCCCAAACCCCCGGGCCGCTTCCCCGCGAGCAACCGCGGCAAGGCACTGGCCTGGGGCGTGGCGCGGCGGCTGGGGATGTAGTTTCCGCGCCACCCAATTACAGCGGCATTCGTGACCGATGGTTCGCTAACAGAACCACGTCATTGCGAGCGTAGCGAAGCAATCCAGGGCCGTTGCAGCGCTGCGGGGCTCTGGATTGCCGCGTCGCCTTCTGCTCCTCGCAATGACGTCGGGCTGAAGCGCGGGAGCCGCTTACTCTTCGCCCGCCCCGTCATATTTCAGCTCCAGAAACCGCCCGCGCGTCGCCAGCTTGTCGAGCTCGCCTCGCGCGATCTGGCCGGTCATCGTCTCGATTTCGCGGTCGATGGTGCGCAGGCCGCCGATCAGCTGTTCTTCGGGCGTGGAGCCGCCATTGTCCTTGCGCCGCAACGGTTCGGGGATCGATTTGTAGCCGTTGATCATGTCCGGCAGATATTCGCCCAACAGCTTGCGCACCTCCTGCGCCGCCGGATCGTTCTCGCCCAAAGTCGCGAGCTGCGGGGAGAGCTGGTCCAGCCGCGTGCCGATGCCGTCGATCAGCGTCACGGCGGGCGCGGGGAGGGCGGGGCGCTGACGCTCCAGCCAGATTTCGGTCTTGCCGGCGAGCGTCTTGAGGTCGGCCTTCTGGATCGTCTCCGGCGTCGGCTCGGGCAGGCCCGGCAGCATCGCGGCGATCACGAAGGCGAGCAGGATCAGGCCGATGGCGATCATCACGCCGGTAAAGCCGATGCCGTTCAGGATCAGCCCCGCGATCATCGCGGCGATGACCACCGCGGCCGCGCCGCCCGCGCCGATGGCGAGCTTCTGCAGCGCCTTCTTGCGCTTCAACTCCTTGGAGCGCTGGCCGATCGAGCCTTCGCGCCGCGCCCGCTGATCGGGGATCACGCGGGCGGCGCTGCGCATCACGGCGTCATGATCGGAGGCGGTGACCATCGGCTTCAGCCCCTCACTCCGCGCCCAGCGCGCTGAGCAGCTCCGGCTCGGCCCCGCGCGCGTCCTTCAGCGCGGCGGCCTGCCCCTCGGCGCGGGCGATATAGCCCTTGGACTTCTCCACCTCGCCTTCCAGCGCATCGACCGTCTGCTTCATGGAGCCGAGCGCCTGCAGCTTGAACTGATCGATCGTGTCCATCGTGTCGTAGATATCCTGGAACGCTTTGCTGAGCGTTTCGAGCGGAATGGTGCTGCCCGCCGCCTGCTCGTGGATCAGCGCGGTATTCTCGCGCATCATCTTGCCGGTGCCTTCGATGATGTTTGCAGTGGTAGTGTTGAGCGCCGTGATTTGGTCGAGGACCAGTTTCTGGTTGGTCATCGCCTGCGCCACCGTGACGGCGGTGCGCAGCGCGCCGACGGTGGTCGTGCTGGCCCGGTCCACGCCCTTCACCAGCTCGACATTGTTCTTTTTGACCAGATCGAGCGCGAGATAACCCTGCACCGTCACCGCCATTTGCGTCAGCAGGTCCTGCGTGCGTTGGCGCACATAGAATAGCGCCGTCTCGCGGATCGCCTTGGCCTTGGCCGGATCGCTATGATCCAGTTCGTCCGCCTTTTCCTCCAGCCGCGCGTCCATGGTCTTGGAGATGTGGATCATCTGTTCCAGATCGCCCATCGCCGCCCACAGCTTGGTGCGCTCCACATCGATGGCGGCATTGTCCATCAACAGCTCGTCCTTGCCGTTCTTCAGCCGGTCGAGGATCGACGAGATGTGCCCCTGCGCGCTCTTGTAGCCGTCGAAATAGTCGCGCAGCTTGTTGCCGAAGGGGATGACGCCGAACAGCTTCTTCTTCTGCAGCAGCTTGCCGCGCTTGCTGGGATCGAGATCCTCCACCGTCCGGCGCAGTTCGGCCAGGTCCGCGCCGACGCCGCTGGTTTCGTCCATCGCGCGCACGGGCCGGTCCAGGAAGCGGTTGGACTGGCCGGCGGCGGCCTGCAATTCCTTGCGGCCCATATTGGTGATCTGATCGACCCGCTTGCCGAATTCGGGCGAGTTCACGTCCTGCGCGACGAGATCGGCCAGGAACTGCTCGACCTTTTCGTCGAGCTTGGATTTCTTCTCCTCGCTCACCGGAACAAGGCCCGCGGCTCGCTCCGCACTGACGGTCGGCACCGGATCGGGCGGGGTCAGTTCCAGCTTGCTGTCGGTGGCGGTCTGGGTGGCTTCGGCCATGGTCGTGTCTGCTCCTTTGGCGGGAAAGATGGACGGCGCGGGGCCGGTCATCAAGCCCGTTCGTCTTACACTGTATTGTATTGGCAGAACAGTGCAATCCTTGGAGCCATCTGCTCCTCGCAATCATGTTGCGTTTATCCGCGCTTCTCACCCAATCTTGCCGCCAGCGGCGCGCTCAGCACCAATTGGGAGAGGTGGTAGATCAGCACCGGCAGGAGGATGATACCTGCCCGGTCCGCGCTGAACAGGATCGCGGCGAGCGGGGCGCCGATGGCGATCGATTTCTGCGCGCCGGAAAACAGCATCGTGCGCCGGTCCGGCCCGTCCAGCCGCAGAAGCCCGCCGACGAGCCACGCCCCGCCAAAGCCGAAGGCCAGGAAAGCGGCGATCGCGGCGCCCATCACGGCAAACTCGCTCGCGCTCACCTGCCCCAGCGCGCCGTCCACCACCGCGCCCGAAAAGGCGACATAGACCGCGATGGCGATGGCCGTGCGGTCCATCCAGGTCACCAGCGCCTTGCGTTCGGCCACCAGCGGACGCAGCCATTTCTGCAGGATCTGGCCGAGCGCGAAGGGCAGGAGCAGGATGGTCATGATGCGGATCACCGCATCGCCCGTCACGCTGACGCCTGCCGTGCTGGCCAGCGCGGCGAAGAGGATCGGCGTCAGCACCACGCCGACGAGGTTGAGCAGCGCCGCGGCCACCACGGAAGCGGCGACATTGCCGCCCGCAAGGCTGGAATAAGCGGTGGCCGATTGCACGGTGGAGGGCAGGGTGCCGAGGAACAACAGGCCGAGCGCCAGATCGGTGGGCAGCCAGATCATGGCAAGGTGCGACAGGCCGTAGCCCGCGCCCGCCATCACCGCGAAAACGAAGACGAACAGCGCCGCCTGCAGCTTCCAGTTCTTCAGCGCGCGGCCCAGCTCCTCGCGCGGCAGACGCAGGCCGTGGAGCAGGAACAGCAGAAAGATCGCCGCCGAGCTGACGATGCTGGCAATCTCCGCGGAGCGCCCGCTCACCGGCAGCACGCTCGCCAACAGCACGGTGGCGAACAGCAGCAGCACGAAGCGATCGGTAAAGGCGCGCAGGAGCATCATGGATTAGCGCGCTGTGGCGGTGGGGCGGAGGGAGCGCAAGGGCGCAGCGCGAGGTTTGGGGGTTAGCGACGTTTTTCGACGTGCTCTGAAACCTTCGGCGCGGGGCGGGGGCGGGACAGGGGACAGGGCAGCGGAAAAGCCCGTAGCCCTGAGCCTGTCGGAGTCGCAGACGGCCCGCAGGGCCAACGGCGCTTCTCCTAGACGCGCGGCGCTCGCCCGATAGACGTCCTTCGACAAGCTCAGGACTTACGGGGTGGGGCGACGGGCTCCTCTCCCGCAACATCCACCCCAACGCCCCTTGTCGCAGCGCAGCATAGGCGCTATGGGCGCCGTGCGTGCGAGATGCGGGCGATGCGCGCCCGCCGCACCCCTCTCATTTCCAAGGCCCGCCCCCATGTCCCTTCGCAACATTGCGATCATCGCGCACGTTGACCACGGCAAGACCACCCTCGTCGACCAGCTCTTCCGTCAGTCCGGTACCTTCCGCGACAACCAGCGCGTCGAGGAGCGCGCGATGGATTCGAACGATCTGGAAAAGGAACGCGGGATCACCATCCTCGCCAAGCCGACGTCGATCGAGTGGGAAGGCCTGCGCATCAACATCGTCGATACGCCCGGCCACGCCGATTTCGGCGCCGAGGTGGAGCGCATCCTCTCCATGGTCGACGGCGTGATCCTGCTGGTCGACAGCGCCGAGGGCGCGATGCCGCAGACCAAGTTCGTCACCGGCAAGGCGCTGGCGCTGGGCCTGAAGCCCATCGTCGTCGTCAACAAGATCGACCGTCCCGATGGCCGCCCCTCCGAAGTGCTGGACGAGGTGTTCGATCTGTTCGTGAACCTGGGCGCCAATGATGAGCAGCTGGAATTCCCGGTGCTCTACGCCTCGGGCCGCAACGGCTATGCCAGCGAAGATATCGACGCACGCGAAGGCACGCTGGACCCGATGTTCCAGCTGATCCGCGATCATGTGCCGGCCCCCGGCCTGGACGAGAATGCGCCGTTCAAGTTCCTCGCCACCCTGCTGGACCGCGACAACTTCATGGGCCGCGTGCTGACCGGCCGCGTCCAGTCCGGCACCATCCGCGTCAACGATCCGATCAAGGCGATCGACCGCGACGGCAAGCTGATCGAGAGCGGCCGCGCGACGAAGCTGATGAGCTTCCGCGGCCTGGAACGCGTTCCCGTCGAAGAAGCGCGCGCCGGAGACATCATCGCGCTTGCCGGCCTGGAAGACGCGACCGTCGCCAACACCATCTGCCAGCCCGACGTCACCGATCCGATCGCCGCGCAGCCGATCGATCCGCCGACGCTCGCCATGCGCTTCGCCGTCAACGACAGCCCCTTTGCGGGCCGCGAGGGCGACAAGGTGACCAGCCGCATGATCCGCGATCGCCTGATGCGCGAAGCGGAAACCAACGTCGCGATCCGCGTGACCGAAGCCGCCGACAAGGACAGCTTCGAAGTCGCGGGCCGCGGCGAACTGCAGCTCGGCGTTGTCATTGAAACCATGCGCCGCGAAGGCTTCGAGCTCGGCATCAGCCGTCCACGTGTGCTGTTCCGCGATGGGCCCGAGGGCCGCGAGGAGCCTTATGAAACCGTCGTAATCGACGTGGACGACGAACATTCCGGCACGGTTGTGGAGAAGATGCAGCGCCGCAAGGCGGAGATGACCGAGATGCGTCCCTCCGGCGTCGGCAAGACGCGCATCACCTTCTCCGCCCCCAGCCGCGGCCTCATCGGCTATCATGGCGAATTTCTGTCCGACACGCGCGGCACGGGCATCATGAACCGCCTGTTCGAGAAATACGGGCCCTATAAGGGCGCCGTCGGCGGCCGTCAGAACGGCGTGCTGATCTCCAACTCCACGGGCGAAGCGGTCGGCTATGCGCTGAACGCGCTGGAAGAGCGCGGCATCCTGTTCGTCAGCCCGCAGGAAAAGGTTTACGAAGGCATGGTGATCGGCGAGAACGCCAAGCCGGACGATCTGGAAGTGAACCCGCTGAAATCCAAGCAGCTCACCAACTTCCGTTCCACCGGCAAGGACGACGCCATCCGCCTGACCCCGCCCACGCGCATGACGCTGGAACAGGCCATCGCCTATATCGACGATGACGAGATGGTCGAGGTAACCCCCCAGAGCATCCGCCTGCGCAAGGCGATCCTCGACCCCAACGAGCGCAAGAAAGCGAGCCGCAAGAAAGCGGCCTGACTCGAGGCTCTGGGCCCCTTCCCGCCTATGCGGGAAGGGGCAAAGGACGAAACCGGTCAGTCCGCTGAACGGTTTCACGGCGATCGTTTGCCGAACTTGCAGGTAAAACTATTCGATAGACTTGATCGACAAAGATATCGTCCGACGTTAGTCGTCGAGTATGAAGAACAGACTACATTGGCTTCGTGCCATGCCCCTGGCGCTTACCGTGCTCCTTGCCGCCTGTGGCGGAAGCGACAGCAGTTCAACTCCGCCACCGCCGCCCCCGGCCGCTAATGTCGCTCCGACGATTGCATCGGGCAGCACTGCGAAAGTGGTGGAGAACAATGCGACTGCCTATCGGATCGACGGGCGCGATCAGAATGGCGACAGCCTGACCTATTCGGTCTCGGGCGGGGCGGATGCCAGCCTCTTTTCGATTAACGGCTCAGACCTCGTGTTCAAGGTCGCGCCGAACTACGAGCGACCGCGCGATTCCAACCTCGACAATATTTACGTGGTGGAGGTAAGCGTCAGCGATGGACAGGAAACCGCCCGTAAGACCGTCGAGATTACCGTAACCAATGACAAGGAGGGCATCGCGGTCACGCGGGTGGCCACCGGCTTCAACCAGCCTACTTTCGTTACGCCGGTTCCGGGATCGAACCGGCTTTTCGTGAGCGAGAAAGGCGGCCGCATCTATTCTGTCGATATGTCGGGTGTTAAAACGCTGGCAACCACCGTCACGGACATCAGTACCGCTGGCGAAGGGGGGCTTCTCGGCATGGCACCTACGCCGGATTTCGCCAATTTTAGCGGCATGATCGTGTTCGCTGTGGCGCAAAATGGCGATATCGAACTGCGAACGATCTACGCAACCGGCGGGACCAGCCGGGACGGCGTAACGAACTACGCCATCCCTCACCCGACCTATACCAATCATTATGGTGGCTGGATGACGTTCGGTCCCGATGGCAACCTGTATGTCGCCACCGGCGATGGTGGCGGAGCCGGGGACCCGGAAGGCAATGCGCAGAACCCGCAGTCCAAACTGGGTAAGATCCTTCGCTTCCGTTACGACGCCGATCCTTATGCGGGCGCCTCGGTACCCAGGAATTTTCAACTCTCTCCTGCGGCCGGCAATCCCTACACCGTGCGATCGGGCGGCGATCCCACCGTTTATGCGCTGGGCCTGCGTAATCCCTTCCGCGCTACCTTCGATGGCAATAATCTGCTCATCGGTGATGTGGGGCAGGACAAAGTCGAAGAGATCGACTGGTTGAGCACCACCGATGGCGCGCTGACCAATTTCGGCTGGCCGGTGCGCGAAGGGACGCTGCCCTATCAAGGTTCCACCACGAGCATGCTGACAAACCCGGTGCTGCAATATCGCCATGGCTCGGGCTGGTTCGAGGGCAATTCGATCATCATGGGCGTGCGCGCCAGTGGCTATCCTGGCCTCAAATATCTGTTCGCCGATTTCGCCAATGGCAATATCTGGAATTATTCGGGCGACTTCGTCAGCGGCACTACGCTGGATATGAACAATGTCGAAAACCGCAGCGACGATTTACAGCCGGAAGTGGGGACGATCGACAATCCGGTGGCCTTCACGGTCGGCGGCGACGGCCTGGTCTACATCCTGGATTTTGACGGTGAACTGTTCCGAGTGGGCAAGGCGAACTGAGTTCGATCGGCGCGCCATCGGGCGGCGCGCCGATCGACCAGCCAAGACACCTGGCGTTGTGGCCTGAATCTCTACCCTCTCAAGCCAGCTCCACCCGTGCCTGGTCGGCGATGCGGCGGGCGATTTCGGCGTAGACGTCCGCATAGGCGGCGTTCTTGCGCCACACCGCGGCGATGGAGCGGCGTTCGCTCCAGCGTTCGATGTTGAGGCGCCGCACCATGTCCTTGCCGCTCGCTTCGGAGCGCAGATAGAGCTCGGGCAGCAGCGCAAGGCCCACGCCCGATCCCACCATCTGGCGCAGGCTGTCGAGGCTCGTGCCCTCATAATCGCCCATCAGCACCGCCCCGCTGCGTTCGCACAACCGCTCGATCGCGCGGTGATAATTGTGCCGCCGGTCGATGGTGACGAAGGTGGCCCCCGCTAGCTCCCCCAGCGCGATGGAGTCGCGCTTCACGAAGGGGTGTTCCGGCGGGGCGATCACCGCCAGCGGCTCGTCGAACAGATGTTCGACATGCAGATGCTCCCCGCGCACCGGCATCGGCGCCAGGATCATGTCGATCCCGCCATGCGCAATCTCGCCGATCTGCCGGTCCGGAATGCCTTCGCGGATCAGGAGCTTCAGGTCCGGCACGTCGCGGTGCAGCGATGCGATCACCTGCGGCATCAGATAGGGGCCGAGCGTGGGGCTGACGCCGAAACGTACGCGCCCCAGCGGCCCGCTGGCGGCAAGGGCTGCGACATGCTTTAGCTCCTGCACCTCGCGCAACACGGCGCGCGCGCGGTCCACGATCTCGCGCCCTGCGGGGGTGACGGAGACGCCGCGCCCGGCGCGGTCCAGCAGCGCGGTGCCCAGCCGCTCCTCCAACGCCTTCAGCTGGTGGCTGAGCGTGGGCTGCGAGACGTTGAGCCGCTCCGCCGCGCGGCCGAAATGCCCCTCCTCCGCCACACCGATGAGATATTCGAGCTGCCGGATGGATACCATGCCCACACGATAGATAAATTCTATCGTTTGGCCAGCGCTGTTTCGATTGGTCTTATGACGCGCCAGCCGCCATCTGTTGGGGGAACGAGGAGCAGATCGAAACCGGGGGACGGGCAGCCCCCGATACCGTCGGACCTCAAACGAAAAAGCGCGCTAGGACGGCGCACCGCTTCCCACCCCTTCTCCCTGCGGGGTGCCGTCCGACAAATTGGGGCATGGCTTTTAGTCTTTAACGGACGGCTTTGGGTGGCCCGCCATGCCCCAAACCACCCCCCTAGTGCATGAGGCAATCGCAGCGGAAGGGCCAAGCCCCGCCCCGCTGCGATTGCCCGCCGAGCGTTGCCGAGTTGCATCGCCGGACCTCCCGAAACTACAGAGGCCTTGAGCCTAGCGCGGCAGGAAATAGCCTTCGTCGGTGTGCCGCGCCGCGCCCGTCGCCACCAGCGTCTCCAAAACGTCGGCGACGCGTGCCTTGCGCTTGGGCGTCGTGCGCCCCTTGAACAGGGTGGCGAGCGCATCGGCGGGCAGCGGCGCTTCGGCTTCGTGCAGCAGATCGCGCAGCGCGCGAATCTGGTCGAGATCCTTGGCGGGCCAGGCACGCTCTTCGACAACGCCCGCTTCCACCAGTTCGATGTCGAGCGCGTCCTGCCCCTTCACCTTATGGGCGAGGCGTGGGCGCTGATATTCGGGGCGAAGCCAGCGCACTTGCCCACGCTTCTCCTCCGCCGCGCGCTCCTGATTGAGCGCGACCAGCCGCACGAGCAGTTCCTCCTCGGCGGCTTCCTGGTCTGCGGACTTGTGCGGGCTGGGCGTGGTCGCGCCGGGCTTGCCCACCAGCCGCTTGCCGAGGTCTTCCCAGCCATAGGCCGCGAAGACTTGTGCGTCGATATCGTCATGAATTTCCTTGAGCACCGTGATCTGGGCCGCCTTGGCGATGTCCAGTTCCTTCTCGCTCAGCGGAACGACATCGGCCTTGGCATCGAGTTCGCGATAGCGTTCGAGGACATTGTACATGTCCGTCATGGTGAGGAAATCGTGCGCCGCCAGCCGCTCCTTGCGGAACGCATCGAGCCGCTCGCCGAGCTGGTCGAGATAGGCGGATTGGGCGTCGGCGAGGGCGGGGAAGGGGAAGGGATTAAAACAACCGGTGTGGTTATATGTTGCGTCATTGCCAACGCCAAGCCAGCCACCCGTTGCAAATGCAAAACAGGTATGCGCCGTTGAGCTCAGGATTGCGAGGTTTGCGCTGCCTTCGATGGCCAGTCCAACGACCTTGCTTTCGATGGTGATATCATTTGGAAGTGTCAGAAATAGCCGATGCCTTGCAGTTCGCGCCGTCGCGAAAAAGAAGTCTAGATCGGCAATCGCCTCTCTCCATTCGGATCGAGGTTCGCCCCAAATCCACCACTTCTTGCGATATATTTCGCGATTGTTCTGATCTCGCTCTGGTTTAACTTGCTCCAAGACGCGCTGGTAAATTTGCGGATGGTCTCGTTGTATTTCAATGTCAGTTAACCCGTAGAGATCGATGACTGAGGCACCGCGAGAACGTTGGGCAATATCGCGACCATTCACGAACTTTTTAATAAGGGGCGAATCGGGAAATTTGGACTGGTCTTGGCTGTCGATAATGAAACCAGCGCCGTGCAGCTTCACACCCATGTGAGCCAAACCTTCGTTAGAGATAAGCTCGCTGAGCTTGGAAAGATCGGCTCCGATCCGAAGCGCACTCGTAATCTTCCCCTCATCCGTCTCCAGCTTCACCTCGGGCGTATCGCTGTTCAGCCCGCTCTCGCGCACCACTTCCGCCAGTTTGCCCTGCCGCTCACCGCGCACGGCGACGGTCATCGCAATGCGCACCGCCGCCTTGTCGCTCGCCTTCAGCCAGGGGTGATCGGGGATCGCATAGACCAAAGATAGCGGCAGCTTGGCATTCATGTGCCGCTCCACCACGCGGCGGCTGAAGGTCTGGGTGATCGAATTGGTGGTGATGAAGCCGAAACGGCGCAGCGGATTCTCGCCCTGCGCACCCTTTGGTGGCTTGGCGAGGAGGCGGGTTGCCGCCTCGTCCCAGAAATGCATCACGAAATCCGCGCCGCCGGGCACACCTTCACGCACCTTCCATGCCGCCTCGGCATAGCCGTCGCCCAGTTCGGCGCGCATGTCTTTGCCCCCGATGAAGGGCGGGTTGCCGACGATGAATTCGACCTGCGGCCACTCGGCGCGGCGCGGGTTCACATATCGGTACAGCTCCATCGTCGCATCGGGATCGGGAACCTCCTCGCCCGTAATCGGATGGCGCTTCATCGTCTCGCCGTCCCAGCGGCTCAGCGGCGTGCCGTCTGCATCGCGCAGCATCTCCATGCTGTCATAGGCGATCAGGGCGTCCTGATGCTTGATGGTGCCATAAGCGTGCAGGATCGGTTCGGGCAGGTCCTTCACCTCCACCGTGCGCAGCTGCCATTTGAGGAAGCCGATCCACAGCACCAGGTCTGCGATCGGCACGGCGCGCGGATTGATTTCCAGCCCGTAGAACTGGCGTGGATTGACGGTCTCGCCATCGAGCAGCAGGCGCGCCTCGTCATCGCCCAGCGCTTCCAGCGTTTCGAGGATTTCGCCTTCGAGCCGCTTCATCAGTTCCAAACTGACATAGAGGAAGTTGCCCGTGCCGCAGGCCGGATCGAGCACGCGGGTGGTGCACAGGCGATGGTGGAAATCGCGCACGGCGGCGATGGCCGCATCGTCCTTACCCTGCTTCTGCAGATCGGTGACGAGGGCCTGCACCTCCTGCCAATCGCTGCGCAGCGGCTCGATAATGGTGGGGACCACCAGCCGCTCCACATAGACGCGCGGGGTGAAGTGCGCGCCCAGCTTGCCGCGCTCCTTGGTATCGAGCGCGCGTTCCAGCAGCGTGCCGAAGATTGCGGGTTCGACATCGCACCAATCCTTGCGGCTGGCGAGCCAGAGTTCGCGGATATCGTCCGCGTCCAGCTGCAATGCCGTGCGCGTCTTGAACAGCGAACCGTTGAACCGTTTGAGCGTGGCGTTGAGATGCGGGGCGTAGCCGCCTTCGTCCATCACGCGCCACAGGCTCTCCAGCGCAGGCGCGAAATTCTCCGGCGTCTCCACCATCTGTTCCAGCAGCTTTTCGAAACCCGTATCGGGCAGCAGGCCGACATCCTCGGCGAACATCGTGAACAGGCAGCGCATCAGGAATTCGGCGATGTCCTTGGGTGCGTGCCGTCTTTCCAGGCTGCGCGCGATCTTGGCGAGACGCGCGGCAATGTCCTCCGTCACCTCGGCGCTGATCTTCGCGGGATCGAGGCTGTGCGGATCGGTCCAGATCGCGCGCAGGCGATCCTGCACCTTGGTATCCAGCAAATCGTCCAGCGAGATGCGGTAGGACTGGCGATCGGGGAAATGCGCGTAGTTGCGGCCCTGCCCGCTGAAATCGGCATAGACCTCGATCACATTGCCGATGTCCGCGACCAGGATGAAGGGCGGGTAAGGGTGATCGTCCGGCAGGGAGCGGGCGTAATCCTCCGCCTGCCGCTTGGCCGCGATCATCACATTGTCCCAGCTCTTGGTGCCGCGCTTGGCATGGCCCAGCTTCTGCTTGGTCTCCACGCCCGCCAGTTCCAGCTGCTCGGTCGCGCGCGCCTTTTCGCGCTTGGCGGATTGCTTCGCTTCCCAGATGAAGCAGTCGCGCTTGTAACAGTCGATGCGGCCCGTGGTGGTGCCGCCGCCGGGATGGCGGAAGGTGACGTTGCGTTCGAAGACGTAATCGTTCTGGCGCGTGTCTTCGCGCGCGGGCGACGGTTGTTCCACGCCCAGCGCGCCGGTCAGCCGCTCCACAAACAGCTGCGCGTTCGCCATTTCCGAACCGCCGGACGCTTCGAAGTCCGCGATCAACTGCGCGAGCTTCGCGCTATCTACTCCCCCACTCATGCACGCAACTTTATGGGGCGGGCCGGGGGTTGTCCATGCGGTTTGATAGGGGTGACGGCGCAGAGAAAGCGCTGTCCTACAGCGTACCGGATCGGTTATATCGCGGGCTGACTATGAACCGATCGCCCCGCCTCGTCATGCGCCACGCCTGCGCGTCCGTTCTCCGTCATTGCGGGACTCGCAATCAAGCGGAACGGAACGGGCAAGACATTCCGCCTCTGGACAGTGTGAAGCAGTGTGAAGCTGGCGCGGGTCAGACCCGGCGTGTCAGTCCAGCGGGTCAGACCCGCATGGGCATCAGCACGTACAGCGCGCGGGCCTTGTCGCCTTCGCGGATCAGCGTGGGGGCGCTGGCGTCGGCCAGATGCAGCTCCACGCTGTCGCCCTCGATCTCGCCCAGGATGTCCAGCAGGTACCGCGCGTTGAAGCCGATCTCGAACCCGTCCGCGCTGTACGCGCCGGGCACTTCCTCGGCCGCGGTGCCGTTCTCCGGGCTGGTGACGGACAGGGTGATCTTGTCCGCGCCCAGCGCCATCTTGACGGCGCGCGTCTTCTCCGTGGCGATGGTGGCCACGCGGTCCACGCCCTCGGCAAAGCTCTTGGGGTCGATCTTCAGGAGCTTGTCGTTGCCGGTGGGAATCACGCGGTTGTAGTCCGGGAAGGTGCCGTCGATGAGCTTGCTGGTCAGCACCGCATTGCCCAGGGTGAAGCGGATCTTGGAGGCGCTGAGGTCCACCTGCACGCGGGCCTCGCCATTCTCGTCGAGCAGCTTCCTGAGCTCGCCCACGCATTTGCGCGGCACGATGACGTCGGGCATGCCCTCCGCGCCGTCCGGGCGGGGCAGGGTGACGCGGGCCAAGCGGTGGCCATCGGTGGCCGCGGCCTTCAGCACGGGCTCGCCGTCCTCGGCCACGTGCAGGAAGATGCCGTTGAGGTAGTAGCGCGTCTCCTCGGTGGAGATCGCAAAGCGCGTCTTGTCGATGATGGCGACGAGGTCTTGGGCGCTAAGCTCGAAGCTGGTCGGCAGCTCACCCTCGGCGATCACCGGGAAGTCGTCGCGCGGCAGGGTGGCGAGGGAGAAGCGCGCGCGGCCGGCGTGCACGGCCATGCGCCCGTCGGACGCCTCGAAGCGCACCTGGCTGCCGTCGGGCAGCTTGCGGGCGATGTCGAACAGCGTGTGCGCGCTCACCGTGATGGTGCCGGGCGTCTCCACCTGCGCCTCTGCGGTCTCGACGATCTGCAGGTCGAGGTCGGTCGCCATCAGCTTCAGGCCGCCGCCTTCGCGCGCCTCGATCAGGACGTTGGACAGGATGGGGATGGTGTTGCGGCGCTCGACCACCGACTGGACGTGGCCCAGGCTCTTCAGCAGGCTGGCGCGCTCGATCGTGGCTTTCATGGATCCCTCTTCTACCCCGGTACGTCGTTGACGCGCGCGGAAGTGCGAGTCCCCCGCGCAAGATTGCCGGGGTGTCCTAACATGAAAAAAGGCCGGGGCAAGCGCCCCGGCCTCCGTTCACGCGCCGAAACGCGTGGATAAGGCTTTAGATAAAGCCTGAGTTAGAAGCGATAGCCGACGCTCACCGCAACCTGGTGCCGGTCCGTATCGACCTTGAAGTCGTCCACTAGGGTCGACTGGCCGGTGCCGAAATCGGCCGAGCTATAGTTCGAGTAGCGATACTCGATCTTGCCGAAGGTGTTCGGCGTGAAGGCGCGTTCCACACCCGCACCGACGCGGAAGCCGTCGAGCTCATAGTTGCGATCGAGTTCGGTTTCGCCGTCGTTCGCCAGCAGGTTCAGGCGGGCATTGGTGTAGCCGCCCTTCACGTAGACGAGCGTCTGCGGGTCGGCGAGCACACCGGCGCGCGCACCGACATACAGGTCACGGCCCGCATCGACGCGGCCGAAGCCGAAGGTGTTCGGATCGGGGTTGTTGTAGTCCACCTTCGCGGTGCTGTCGGTATATTCACCCTCGACGCCCAGGACGACGCCGCCGACGTTGAAGTCGTACCCGACGCCGGCACCGTAGAGCAGGCCGTCGATCGACTGGTCGTCATTCTCGAAATTGCTGTCGACATCGCTACCGGCGGTGACATTGTCATAGCCAAGCGTGGCTTCGACGCGCGGACCGGTGAACGGGCCGGCGGTCGCGCTCTGGGCAAGAGCAGGCGTGGCAGCCGCACCGGCGGCGAGAATGAGGGGGAGATAGATCTTACGCATTTTGTTACTCCGTTATTATTCGTGCTGCCCTTTGTGGGCGTGTCACGGACGGGAAAACGGAGGGGTTGGCCGGTTTGTTTCATGAACCTGATACAACGAAACCCTGTTGCATAATGATCACAAAGTCGGGTGAAACAATTGATTAAAAAAGGATTAAAGCTGTTTATCGCCCGGCATGGCGAGACGGTGTTCAACGCTGCCGGGCGTCTTCAGGGAACCCATGCGCATACGCCGCTCACCGCGCGCGGGTTTGCCCAAGCGCTGGCGATGGGGGACGGGCTGGCCCGCTGGCTCGGCGAGTGGAACGGGCCGCTCGATCTGGTGGCTTCGGATACCGGCCGCGCGCTCCAGACGCTCGCCATCGTGGCCGAAGCGATCGGGCGGGACTGGCATGAGGCGACGACAGACCCGCGGCTCGCCGAGATCGATGTGGGCAGATGGGGTGGGCGTTATTATCGCGATCTGATGGCCGAGGGACCGGTGATCGATGTGCAGCAACGGCTGTTCGTGCGGCTGCCCGAGGATGCGGAAAACTATGGTGATATCGCTGCGCGGCTCAATGCATGGATCGCGGAACAGGCATTCGAAAATGATATGCTGATTATCAGCCACGGCATGACCAGCCGCGTGCTGCGCGGCATCCTGTGCGGCCTGCCCGATCTGGACGGTTTCGACGCGCCGATCGCGCCGGGCCTGCCGCAAGGCAGCATGGTGATGGTCCGGGATGGCGTGGAAGAGGTGATCGTAATGGGGAAAGGTGAGGGCGAAAAGGGATGAGGCGTGCCATGTTCGCCCTCCTGCCGCTCCTGATGGCCACGCCGCTGGCTGCGCAGGAAGCTCTCGGCGTGTTCGAAGGGTGGGGGGCATTCGCGCAGGAACAGGAATGCTATGCGATCGCCCGCCCCGAACGCGTCGCGGGTAGCGAGACGGCGCGCGCTTATGCGGGGTTCGCGTTCGCTAGAGGCGGGCTACCTCGCTTCTATGCCCGCCTCAGCCGGGAACGGCGCGCCGGAACCAGCCTGACGGTGACGCTGGGGGGACGCCGGTTCCGGCTGACCGGCAAGGGGCGTGAGGCGTTGGCCGCAAAGGCGGCAACCGACCGCGCGATCCTCTCCGCACTGCGCATGGCCAATGCAATGAGCTTGGAGGGCACGGATGTGCAAGGGCGCCCGATCGTCGATGCTTATGCGCTCGCCGGCGCGCCTAGCGCGATCGACGCCGCGCGGCTCAGCTGCCTTTCGCGATAAAAGCCTCACGAGGCCACCGCTTCCCAAACGCTGCCGGAACACGTATATTGACGGTCATGTCCGACAGTATGACCACCGCCATGCCCATCGCAGGGCATTTCGATCCCGTGCCCGTTCCCCGCAACGTCACCGCACGCGAGGATGGGCGTGTGGACCTGCTGGGCCTGAGCCGTGCGGAAATTCGCGACACCTTTTCCGCCGCCGGGCTGGATGAGCGGCAGGCCAAGCTGCGCTCCAAGCAGGTGTTCCACTGGATCTACCATCGCGGCGCAACCGACTTCGACGGCATGACCGATATCGCCAAGACCATGCGCCCCTGGCTGGCGCAGCGCTTCGTGATCGGCCGCCCGGACGTGGTCGAGGCGCAGGTGTCCACCGACGGCACGCGCAAGTGGCTGCTGAAGTCGGTCGATGGGCACGAATTCGAGATGGTGTTCATCCCGGATGCGGACCGCGGCACTCTGTGCGTTTCCAGCCAGGTCGGCTGCACGCTCAACTGCCGTTTCTGCCATACGGGCACGATGCGGCTGGTGCGCAACCTGACGCCGGGCGAGATCGTGGGCCAGGTCATGCTGGCGCGCGATGCGCTGGGCGAATGGCCGCGCGGCAACATGGCCGTGGGCGATATGGACGAAGAGAGCGACCAGGCGGCCTACACCGCCGATGGCCGCATGCTCACCAACATCGTGATGATGGGCATGGGCGAGCCGCTTTATAATTTCGATCATGTGCGCGATGCACTGAAAGTGGTGATGGATGGCGACGGTCTGGCGCTGTCCAAGCGGCGCATCACGCTTTCGACGAGCGGCGTTGTGCCGATGATGGAGCGCTGCGGGCAGGAAATCGGCGTGAACCTGGCCGTCTCGCTCCATGCGGTGACGAAGGACATCCGCGACGAGATCGTGCCCATCAACAAGAAATACGGCATCGAGGAGCTGCTGCAGGCCTGCGCCGACTATCCCGGCGCGAACAATGCCCGCCGCATCACGTTCGAATATGTGATGCTGAAGGACAAGAACGACAGCGATGATGACGCGCGCGAGCTGGTGCGCCTGCTGAAGCATTACCGTCTGCCGGCCAAGGTGAACCTCATCCCGTTCAATCCTTGGGAAGGCGCACCCTACGAATGCTCCACGCCGGAACGCATCCGTGCATTTAGCAACATCATCTTCGAAGGCGGCATCAGCGCGCCGGTGCGTACCCCGCGTGGCCGTGATATCGACGCCGCCTGCGGCCAGCTGAAAACGCAGGCGACGAAGAAGAGCCGGGCCGAGCGGGACCGCGAGGCTGCGGAAGCTGCAACCGCCGCTTGAAACGGTCGTGCATAAGTGTAATGCCTTCCTAATACACTAAGGGAGGTATAGTTTGCGCACGTTTCTGACAATTCTCGCGGCTTGCGGTCTGGGGCTTTCGGTGCCGGCGTCGGCCGATCCCGGCCTGCCCGTCGCCCCGACCGAGATCATGGTCGGAGACGAACTGCCCTATGCCTATTTCGCGACGCCCGAGGGCGACGGCCCCTTCCCGGTGCTGATCGTGCTCGGCGGTAGCGAAGGCGGCGACACGGGGTCGCGCGGCTCGGCCCCGCGCTTCATCGAACAGGGCTATGCGGTGCTCGGCCTGCCCTATTATTCGCCTGCCTATCTCCCCCCGGCCAAGCAGTTGCCGGACTTGCCCGAGGCGTTCGATTCTATCCCGCTCGAAAAGCTTGCCATCGCGCAAAACTGGTTGCGCAAACGTGATGATGTGAAAGCAGATGCGATCGGACTGTACGGCGTGTCGAAGGGAGCGGAGTTCGTTCTTGCCGGGGCCAGCCGGATCGACGGGTTCGCCGCCGTCGTCGCGATCGTGCCGAGCGATGTGATCTGGGAGGGCTGGGGCCCGCAGGCAAAGCCCGGCGAGGTCAGCAGTTTCTCCTGGCAGGGCGAGCCGCTGCCCTTCGTGCCCTATCTCGGCATGGAAGAGGAGTTCGCGAAATATGCGATCCCCGGTGCAGTCGTGCGCCTGCGCACCCCGCAGGATTCCGGACGCCGGGCCAATCCCGATCGGGTGCCCGCCGCGCGCATCCAGGTGGAGGATATCGACGAGCCGGTGCTGGTGGCGGGCGGCGATGCAGACAACACCTGGAATTCGGGCGGAATGGCGCAGAACATTGCCGAACGCCGCGCCGAGGCAGGCGGGCTGGAAACGGTCGCGCTGATCTATCCGGGCGCGGGCCACGCATTGTCCGGCACCGGCGTTCAGCGAACCGAAGGCGAATTTCGCTCCGACGAAGCGACGCTCGCTGCGCAGCAGGAGATCTGGCCTGCGACGCTCGCTTTCCTGGCCGAGCATCTGAAGGGCCGATGAGCTTCGACGCGGAGACCATCGCTTATTATCAGGCGGCGGCTCCGCGCTACACCGCGAGCACGGCGCAGGACCGTCACCGGCACCTCGATCCTTTCCTGGATCGCCTTGCGCCGGGTGCGCAGGTGCTGGAACTGGGCTGCGGTGTGGGGCTCGATGCCGCGCACATCGTCCGGCGCGGGTTCGCGCTGGATGCGACCGACGGCACCGAAGCGATGGTGCGCAAGGCGAACGAGCGCTTCGGCGTCGGCGCACGGATGATGCGCTTCGATCAATTGGACGCCGTGGAGAAGTATGATGCCGTCTGGGCTCACGCATCGCTGTTGCACGTGCCGCGCGCGGCGCTGCCCGCTATTCTCGCCCGCATCCACGCCGCGCTGAAGCCCGGCGGACTGCATTTCGCCAATTACAAGCTGGCGGATGAATGCCATCCGGATGAGGGGCGCGATCCCTTGGGGCGTTGGACGAACCTACCTACCGCCGCATGGCTGCAGGAGCGATATGCCGCGGCAGGTTTCAGAGTTCTCGATACCGATCGCTATACCGCGAAGGGCAGCGATGGCGTGAGGCGCGAATGGCTCGCGCTCACCTTGCGCAAGGCCGACTGATCATCGCGCCGCGCGGCGGAAACACCAAGCCGAGGCCAGCCAGCCGACGGACAGGACGATCAGGAATATGATCACGCGCTGATCCCACAGGATGGCAGTGGGAACGGTGAGCAATTGAAGCAGAGCAGCCACGCCCATCACTTTGGCCATGCCGTCCGCCCGTCCCCGAACGAACGCCGTACCGATGATCGCTGCCAGCGGGATCAGGAAGAAGATCTGATTGACGGCATTGTCCTCGCTACCGACGATACCGACCGCAAGGTTGCTCCAGACGGTGAACAGGCCGATCAGCAGCGCCAGCCCCGCGCCCAGCCGATACCAGCCATTGGGCGCGGCGCGTGCGGCAAGCTCATATCCGGTCGCCACCGCGCCGAAGATCAGGCCTGCGAAGACGAAGTCTCCGGCGGTCCAGTCCACTTCTCCGGTCAATTGCATCGCAATCAGCGGGATGCAGAGGAGGGCGGTGATGATCGCGATCCAGATGATCGCACGGCGAAAGTTGTAGGGCGGGCGCCGTAGCGCGTCGTCGGTCATTGCAGTACGTCTCCTCATCGAAAGGGGAGCCGCTATTTGGCCGCGGCAGGTCATGAGCGTCATGAGGAAGGGCTGAGCAATTGGTGAAATCGAACGGAAGTCCCGTGCAATTCGGCCGGTTCGTTCTCGAACCGGCAGATCGCACGCTGACCGAAGATGGCGTGCCGCTCGATTGCTCCAACCGCTATTTCGATGCGCTCGCCCTATTGGTGGCGGAGGCCGGATCGCTCGTGACGAAGGACCGCTTTCATGAAGAGGTCTGGCGCGGCGTGCCCGTCACCGACGAGGCGTTGACCCAATGCATCCGCACCCTCCGCCGCCTGCTCGGCGACAGCGCGAGCGATCCAAGTTTTATCGAGACGGTGCCGAAGCATGGCTATCGCTTCATCGCGTCGGTCGAGCCTGCCGCGCCGGAAGCGCTGCGAGCAGGAGAGAGTTGGGCCGCGCCAGAAAGCGGGCGCGATTGGACCGCTTTGTTGCAGCTCTGGGGAGCGGGAACGCTCGGCGGAGCACTGGCCGGATTGGTGGGCGGCTTATTCTACGGCTTCGGCGCGACGGTAACGCCGGGCATGGGTTCGCTCTCGGTGTTGGTGGTGATCGCCAGCGTGACGCTGATGGTCGCGGCGCTGGGCGCGGCGGCGGTGTGTTTCGGTATCGCGGTGGCGGAAGGGCGCGGGCGCGGCGCGCAGTGGATGCGGCTGACGCTCGGCGGCGCGCTGGGCGGGCTCGTGATCGGCGGCTTGACGCGTCTGCTCGGCCTCGACGCCTTTCAACTGATGCTGGGCCGATCGCCCGGCAATATCACCGGCGCACCGGAGGGAGCGCTGCTCGGCGCTGCGGTGGGGCTGGGTGTCTGGCTGGCGCTCCATCACCTCGCGCGTAAACCGGTGGAAGTCGGCGTCGCCGCGGCAGGCGCGGTGGGCGCATCGGCAGGCCTCGCGATCGCGCTGGCGGGAGGACGGTTGATGGGCGGCAGCCTCGATCTGTTCGCCGATCGCATCACCGGATCGAAGCTGTCGCTGGATGCCATCGGCGGGTTGTTCGGGGAAAACGGCTTCGGCGTCTTCACGCGGATCGCCACCAGTATGCTGGAGGGCGCGCTGTTCGCTGCCACCATCGCCGCCGCAATGTTGCTGATCGCCCGCCGCCGCGTCTGAAGTGCTGTCCTACAGAAGGCGTGAGGCGCTAAACTGCGGTTATGCCCCGCTTGCCCCGCCGCCCTGCTTCGCTTTGCCGCTCAGCTTGCGGCCGGAGGAAAAGGGGCCCCCCGTATCGGAACATTCGCGACCTTAGGATCACAAACTGCTGTATCAATCGAACGAATCGATCAGTCGGGGCGGGGCATGAAAAACTTGTCGTTGTCGGTGATGGTGAAATAGTCCCCGGGGCCGCCGCCACGCAGGATCGGGCGCGCGCGGGCGGTCTGGTAGATGCCGTCTTCCAGCATCGTTTCGTCGATATGGACGCCCACGACTTCGCCCAGGATCAGCCAGCTGGGCACGTCGTCCCCGCTCGCGGTCTTGAGCTGCTCGATCTGGGTCACGCGGCATTCGAATTTGACGGGCGCATCAGCGACGAGCTTGGGGCGGATCAATTTCGGCTCCGCCACATCGATCTTCGCCGCTTCGAATTCGCTAGTGCCGTGGTCCAGCCCGGCCGAACTCGCGTTCATCTGCTCGCGCTGCGCCCAGGTGGCGAGGTTCCAGCTGAATTCCGGCACCTCGCGCACATTTTTGAGCGAATCCTTGTCGCCCACGCTGCAGAAGCCGACGATCGGGGGCACGTAGTTGAACGCGTTGAAGAAGCTGTAAGGTGCCAGGTTGTGGACACCCGCCTCGCTTACCGTGCCCACCCAGCCGATCGGGCGCGGCGCGACGATGGCGTTGAACGGGTTGTGGGGCAGGCCGTGACCGGCGGCGGGCTCATAGAAATGCGTGCTCATGCTGGCGCGCATAAAGATGTGCCCGTCGCTTGGCCAGTGCGGCCCCGCCGCGTTTCAGGCGTAGCTCACCACCTCGAACTCGATGTCGTCGGGGCCAAGAAAGTAGAAGCGCCGTCCGGGTTCGTAATCGCCATGGTTGAATGGTCGATAGCCCGCCGCGGATACGCGGGACTCGGCCGCGTCCAGATCGTCCACCACCACGCCGATATGCTGCAATGGCGCGCCCTTGGGGAAGCGCACGGCGGGGGCGTCCTTGGGGCTATAGAGCGCAAGATAGTGATCGCTGCTGCCCAGATGGATCGTGCGTCCACCGTTCAGCGCGGGGCCGCGCCAGCGTTCCGCCCAGCCGAAGATCTGCCTAAGCTTTTCGGCGGCTTCATCCGGATCGGTGACGGTGATGTTGATATGTTCGATGAAAGCGTCGGTCATGATCGCTCCTCCCTTCACGCCTTCAGGCTGAACAAATGCGCCAGAATGGCGGCGTCGTCCGCTTCGAGCCGAATGCGCCGCCGATCCCGTGCGGGCGTTGCTTTCGCTCGTTCGTCCCTGATCGCCAGCCCGTCCCAGATCCTGTCGATTGCCGTTTCCATGTGCCTGTCTCCTGTTCGTTACGGCCGCCCGATGCGAACCGCTTGGCAACATGTGCGACCTCAAGCTAAGTTGAGGTCAAACGATTTGGCGAACGGAAAAATCGATGAGAGCAAGCGACTTACTTGGTATAAGCGATCTGGCCCGGCGCACCGGCCTCTCGGTTTCGGCGATCCGCTTTTACGAGGAGCGGGGGCTGGTGCATCCGCAGCGCGATGGCGGCAACCGCCGCCGCTTCCGCCGCGCGGATACCCGGCGGCTCAGCTTCGTGCTGATCGCGCAGCGGCTGGGCCTGACGATCGAAGAGATTGGCGCCGAACTCGCCAAGCTTCCGCAAGATCGGGCACCGACGGCGCGGGACTGGGAACGCAGCAGCCGCCGGATTGCGCAGGTGCTCGACCGGCGCATCGCGGCGCTGGAAAAAATGCGCGCGGACCTCACCGGCTGCATCGGCTGCGGCTGCCTCAGCCTGAAGAAATGCGCGCTCTACAATCCAGGCGACGCATGGGCGGCCAAGGGTGCCGGTCCGCGCGTTCTGCTGGAAGGAGAAAGCGAGGCTTAGGCGGCGGCGCGCTCCATTTCCTTCAGCGCCTTGCCCGCGCGCCAATAGTGCCACACCGCCCAGGGTGTGAACGCGGCGCCGGTCAGCAGGGCGTAGCGCAGCGACTCCTCACCGAAAGCACCGCGATACACATCGGACAATATCCCGATCGCGGTCGGCCCGGCACCGAGCCCGATCAGGTTGATGACGAGCAGCGTGATCGCCGCCCAGACGGCCCGCATCTTAAGCGGTGCAAGCCCCTGGATCAGCGCGAAGGTGGGGCCGAGATAACAGCTCTGGAACAGCAGCGCGATGAAGTAGCTCGCCATGGCCCACCAGGCGTCCTGCAGCAGATAGAGCGCGAAGAGAAAGGGCAGGGCCGCGGTTTTGCCCACTGCAATCATCATGCTTTGGCTGTGCAAGCCATGGCGTTCGGCCAGCCGGTCGGCCAGTTTGCCGCCGCCGACGGTCCCGGCGACGCCCGCGACCGCCAGAATGGGCGCGATGTAGAGCGCGATCTCCAGCTTATCGAAGCCGAAGCTGCGGATATAATAAGCCGGGCCCCAGGAGGTGAGCGCGTAGCCGATCATCGAGGTGATGGTGACGCCCGCTACCAGATGGCGCGCGGCGCGGTTCTGCCAAAGGGCGCGGAAGCCGTCCCACAGGCTGGGGCTGCTATCGTCGGCCACCGTCTGCGCGGCGTCCGACATGCCGCGCGGGGGCTCGACTGCGAACAGGCGCACCGCGATGGCCAGCAGAATGCCGGGCAGGCCGATGACGAAGAACGCCATGCGCCAGCCGTAAAAATGCGCGATCGTGCCGCCCAGAATGGTACCCATTGCCGCGCCCAGCGTAACGCCGAGCGAGTAGATGGCGAGGGCGCCCGCGCGCTTCTTGGGCCCGTAAAGATCGGCGATCATTGAATGGCTGGGCGGGCTGGACCCGGCTTCGCCGATCCCCACCCCGATCCGGGCGAGGAGCAGATGGACGAAATTGTTCGCGAATCCGCACAGTGCGGTAGCTCCGCTCCACAACGCCAAAGCCACAGAGATGATATTGCGGCGATTCTTGCGATCGGCCAGCCATGCAACCGGTATGCCGAGCGTCGCGTAGAATACGGCAAAGGCAAGGCCGGCGACAATGCCGATCTGCGTGTCCGTGAGGACGAGATCGGCCTTGATATCCTCGATCAGGATCGAGAGGATCTGCCGGTCCATATAGCTGAAAAAATATGTAATCGTGAGCAGGGCGAGCGTGATCTTGCGCGCCCGCGGGCTGACGCCCGGCATCACTGTTTCGGCGAAATCCGCCGCCTTGCTTGCCATTCGGCCTCTCCTTTATCGGCCATAGAGCTAACAGCGATGGGGGCTGCGTCAAAGCATTTCGAAAGACCGGTATGGCGGGGCGGTGCGCGCTCGCGTCAAGCGGTGGTAAAATGGGAGGGGAACGCTAAATGCCCTGACATGAGTTTGCTTGGACGGATCATCGGCTCGCGCATCGAACGCGGCACTCTTGCGTTTTTCTGGCCCGACGGCAGCGTCGAACGCTTCGGCATACGGACCGCCGGCTGGCCCGACGTCGCCTTGCGCTTTCACGACAAGAAAGCGGAGCGGCGGATCGTCACCAATCCCAATCTCGGCATGCCCGAAGCCTATATGGACGGCAGCGTCACCGTCGAAGAGGGCGATATCTGGGATCTGATCATGCTGGTGCGCCGCAACGCGCCCTGGGAGGCCGGGGCCGAGGTGGGCGCGCGCAAGCCGCTGGCGCGTGCGGGCGAGTGGCTGCTGAGCCGCGCGGATCAGGTCAACGGCATCGGCCGATCGCGCCAGAACGTCGCGCATCATTACGATCTCAGCAATGATTTCTACCGGCTCTGGCTGGATGAGGACATGCAGTATAGCTGCGCCTATTGGCCCGAAGAGGGCATGACGCTGGAAGAGGCGCAGACCGCCAAAAAGGCGCATATCGCGGCCAAGCTGGCGCTGGAGCCGGGGCAGCGGGTGCTCGATATCGGCTGCGGCTGGGGCGGCACGGCGCTGTATCTTGCCTCGCTAATGGACATCCGCGTCCACGGCATCACATTGAGCACCGAGCAGCTGGCCTTGGCCCAGGAGCGCGCCGAGAAGGCGGGCGTGGCAGACCGGGTGACGTTCGAGCTGGTCGATTATCGCGATTTGGCAGCGCGTGAGCCGGAGAGCTTCGACCGGGTGGTCTCGATCGGCATGTTCGAACATGTGGGCCAGCCCAATTTCGAAACCTATTTCGCCTGCCTGCGCAAGCTGATGAAGGCGGACGGTGTGGCGCTGATCCACACCATCGGGCGTTTTGGCGGGCCGGGTGCAACTGATGCATTCACGCGCAAATATATCTTCCCTGGCGGTTATATCCCCGCGCTGTCGGAAACGCTGGTGGCGAGCGAGAAGACCAAGCTGATCCACAGCGATATCGAGACGCTGCGGCTTCACTACGGATATACGCTGCGCGCTTGGTATGAGCGGGTGGTGGCGCAGAAGGACAAGGTCGTCGCCATGTATGACGAGCGCTTCTACCGGATGTGGATTTTCTATCTGGCAGGTGCCGCCGCGGCCTTCGAAGGCGGGGGCATGTGCAATTATCAGATCCAGTTCGTCCGCGAACGGCGCGCATTGCCGCTTTCGCGCGATTATATGCTGGAAGCGGAAAGGCGCTATCTGGGCAAATGAAGGGTGGGGGCGCCGGTCAGACGAAAATCGCGACCGACTGCATCCCCATCATCACCGGCCGGCCGTCGGCATTGCGCAGCGACATATATTGGCTGCTCGATCCATCGACGGCCTGATGGCCCTCGGCATCGACCCACCACCAGCCGTCCGTGGTTTCGGGGGCATCGGTGAGGAGGTTGAACTGCCAGTTCATGCTGCTGACCGGCCCGGGCTTTTCCATCGCGCCCATAGCCGCGGGAGGCAGCGCGTCGCCGATCGCCATCAGCTCGACCATTGGATCGAGCCCCTCGCGCTCTTTCAAACGGTGCCAATTGGCTAGATGCACATTGCCCTTGCCCAGCTCCAGCCGCTTGTCGGGATAATCGAGTTGGGAGGTGAAGAATTCCGGCGGGCCGCTGCGCGTTTCCTCGTCGGACGGAAGCGGTGGCAGCTCGATGTTCGGAACGAGGTCGAAAGCGATCGAACTTTCACGGCCGTTCATGAAGATGAAGCTGGCGATCATCCCGATCCCGCCTTGGCTTTCCAGCTCGACTTGGACGAAGGCCGTGTTCTTGCCGCGGCGGAGCAGGCGGCGCTTGGCGGTCACTGTCTCGGCGATAGGGCCGACGAACGCGATCTGCCCGCTCTTCAGAGGCGGCAAATCGTCCTCGATCGTTCGTGCCGCTTCCAGCGCGATGGCGCTGGAGAGGCCGCCATAAGCGGTGCGACCCTGCATCCAGCCTGAAGGGACGGCTACGGAAAGGTCATTCGCACGAAATGTGTTCAGAAGTTCGGATAGGCTCATGAAAGCCGGTGTAATGGGGGCGCGGGATGCCGCAACCCCCGATTGCATCAGTCCAGCGCTTCGTTCTTCTCGCCCTTCTCGGCGCGCTCCTTCTCGGCGGGCTTGCGCTCCTCGAACTTGGCGGCGAGGTCTTCGGGCACGCCCTTGTCGAGCTCTTTCTTCGCCACCGGGAAGATATCCTCTTCCTCCTCATCGATATGATGCTCGTACCGGTGACGCATCTTCTTGAACGTGGCGATCCAGCCGGGGCTGGACATGTCGGTTTCCTGGAGCTCCTCTAGAAAATCGTCGATCTCCTTATGCTCGGACACGGAGTGCGTGCCTTCTTCGCGCATATCAGGATCCTGCAGCATCACGGCATAGAGCGACTCTTCCTCGGCTGCCGCATGGGCAGTCACTTCGATCCGAAACTTCTTGAACAGCTCTTCACGGTCGGCGCTGTCGCCGCTGGTGTCGCCGATTTTTTCGAGCATCTCGCGATGGCGGTCGTGGTCCTGTTTCAGGCGTTCGAAAATATCGGTCATGAGAGCTCCGTCGGTGCTTTGAATGTTCACGTCGATCAATGGCGGGCGGGGATTTCGGTTCCCGTTACGGGGCCGGAACGCTTGGGGCTGCGGACGGTTGGTTCCGCATGATCGATCACACGATGCTTGCCGCCGCCGCCCCGACCCGCAACGCCCTCGATCCCAATGCGGCGGTGGATAAGGTCAGTGGATGGCTGGACTGGATCGATCTCAACTGGCCCAATTTCGTGGCCGCGGGCATCACGTTCCTGCTGTTCCTGCTGTTGGCCTATGCACTGGGGCAGATCGTCCGTCGCAGCCTGGCGGCGCGGCAGCGCAGCGATCTGGGGGCAGTGCTGGGCTCGCTCGTGAAATGGGCGCTGATCCTTTGGGGTCTCCTCATCGCGCTCACCATCGTGATGCCCAGCCTCAATCCGGGCGATCTGGTGGCGGGGCTCGGCGTCAGCTCCATCGCGATCGGCTTTGCCTTCAAGGATATTCTGCAGAACTGGCTGGCTGGCCTCCTCATCCTGCTGCGTCAGCCCTTCCGCGTGGGCGACCAGATCGAGGTCGATACGCATGTCGGCACGGTGGAATCGATCAAGACCCGCGCCACCAACATCCGCACCTATGACGGCCAGCGCATCGTGATCCCCAACAGCACGGTCTATACCAACAGCGTGGTGGTGAAGACCGCTTATGCCACGCGGCGCGCGGAATATGATGTCGGCATCGGCTATGGCGACGATCTTGATGCCGCGCGCGATGTGATTCGCCGCGCGGTCGATGCCTGCGAACATGTCGACAGCGAACATGGCATCGACGTGCTGACCTGGGACCTGGCGGCAAGCTGGGTCACCATCCGCGTGCGCTGGTGGACCAAGAGCCTCCGCGAAGATTTGGTGGCAACGCGCGCCGAGGTGATCCGCGCGATCAAATATGCGCTCGACGAGGCGGGGATCGACATGCCTTATGAAACGCACGTCCATCTGTTCCACGATCAGACAGAAGATATCGACGGCGTGCGCGGCGAGCAGCGAGAAGGCTGGCCGGGTGGCGGAGACGTGCCGGAGCCGCGCTGGCGCAAGCAGATCAAAGAGGAAATCATGAAGGGCGCGACGGAGTAGGCGCGACGGTTCCAGATAGTGCCGCGCGTGCTAGCGAGCCTGGGAGTGCCGAAGTCTCCGGGGGCACTCCCCCGGATCAACCTTCAGTTCCGGAAAATGGTGGGCGTAGGAAGGATTGAACTTCCGACCCCCGCGATGTCAACACGGTGCTCTACCACTGAGCTATACGCCCATTTTCCGGTGGCCACGCCCCTGGCGGGGCGCGATCGAAGGCCGCTCCTCTAACGACAGGAGGGCCGGCGTTCAAGTGCCTAAATCAGGCCGCTCTTGCTCTCGCCCTGAAACATGCGGTCCACTTCCAGCACCAGATCGCGCAAGTGGAATGGCTTTGACAGAAGCTTCGCGCGAGGAACGGCCTCGCCGGCGCGCAAGGTGACGCCGGAAAAACCAGTGATGAACATCACTTGCGTATCGGGGGAAACCTTGCCGCAATGCTGGGCAAGCTCGATCCCGTCCATTTCCGGCATGACGATGTCGGTGAGGAGCAGGTCGAACCGCTGCTCCTTGAGCAACGGCAGTGCTTCCGTACCGCGATCGACGGCCACCACTTCATAGCCCGACTTTTCCAGGGCGCGCGTCAGATAGCCCCGCATCGCCTCTTCGTCTTCGGCCAGCAGAATACGGATCGGGTCGGGCATAAGGGAGGCTCGGTCTGTTCGGGATGGGATCGATGATGTGAGCTTGTCATAACCGATAGAAGTTTATTTTCTATGGCCGAAACGGCGGCCGGGCGTGATTGCGCGTAGGCGCCGGGCGGACTATCTCGGCTCATGATGGCCGAATGCGAACCCGATCGCCTGCCAAGTTTTACCGGCTATGGACTGGACGACCCCGCCCGCCCGCTGCTGATATCGATACCACATTCAGGCCGCGTCTATCCGCCCGGCCTGCTAGCCCGGTCCCGGGTGTCGTCATCCATCCTGCAGCGGCTTGAGGACCGCTATGTCGATCTGCTCGCAAAGGCCGCGATCGATGCCGGCTTTCCCTGTATCGTCGCGCATCGCCCACGCGCATGGATCGACCTCAATCGATCGGAGCGCGAAGTGGACGCTGCCATGATCGAAGGGCTGAACGCGCATGAGGTCGATCCGCCTAATGCCAAGGTGCGCGGAGGGCTGGGGCTGGTCCCGCGCTGGTTGGGTACGGCCGGGGAATTGTGGACCGGTCGTCTGGACCGGAGCGAGCTCGACCGGCGCATTGCGGAGGATCACCGCCCCTATCATCGCCGGATCGCAGACGTGCTGCGCGCGATGCGAAGCCGCTTCGGTTGCGCGCTATTGCTCGATCTGCACAGTATGCCAAGCTTGCGTTATCCCGCGGGAGCCGCTCCCCGGATCGTCGTAGGCGACCGGTTCGGGCGCAGCGCCTCGAGCTGCTTGACATCGCTCCTTGTCGAGCAGGCACGCCAGGAGGGGTGGGAAGCGGCGCTGAACCATCCCTATGCGGGCGGCTATGTGCTGGAACGTCATGGCAATCCGGCAGGGCATATCCAGGCGCTGCAACTGGAAGTGGATCGGGGGCTCTATCTTGATGCCCTTGCGCGCGAGCCTGTGGCCGAGGCGGTGAACGGCATGGCGGAGTGGCTGCTCCGCGCAGTCGCCACATTGGAGCTGGAATTGACCGAGCATAGCTGGCCGAATGCTGCCGAATAGACCCTGAAACAAAAAGACCACCCCTTTCGGGGTGGCCAAGGCTCAGGGAGATGACGCCCCAAGGGCGCCCGACGGACAAGAGGGGGAATGTCCGTCCAATCCTAAATGGCCTGCGCGTCCTTTGGTTTCAATATTCAGACACAATAAAATGCAAAGTCCGTGCCGAAAAAAGCTCGGCACAACTCAGCCGGGCCACATCCGGTGGAAATAGGGCATTTTGTCGATAAACTGATGCTTTAATGCACCAAGCACGTGGAGCGCGATCAGATAGATGAACGCGCCGCCCAGGTTCTTGTGGACCGTGTCGATCAATTCATGGCCCTGCTTATCCGCAGAAACCGGGAGATCGGGAACGGTGAATAGGCCGAAGAAGTCGATACCCTTGGATTCGCCATGGCTGGATACCAGAAGCCAGCCGGCAAGCGGTGCGGCAATGATCAGGATATAGAACAGGACGTGCACGATCTTGGAGAGGACGCGTTCCCACCCTGCCAGTTCGGCTGGCAAAGGCGGGCGCGGATGCGTGATTCGCCAGAGCACCATGATGATGCTGAAAAACAGGACCGAAATCCCGATGGCCATATGCGGCCCCATCAACGAACTACGAGCCGAACCGCTGGCGCCCTCTGCCAATTTCGCCAGAACGAGATTGGTGATGATCAGCGCGGCAATCAGCCAGTGAAGGATGATCGCCACCGTGGAGTAGCGATCGCGGCCGTTGCTCGTAGTCGTTGCCATAAGATTTAGACCTGTGGTGCTTCGGTCACCTGCGGCATTTTACCGAGCTGGACCTGACGTGAAAAAAGCTCCCGCATCAACTGGAGTGAGAAGAGGTGGGCATGGATCAACGGAAGCATGCCGTTTTGGTTCATCTTGCGAAGTTCGTCGCCGCGCAGATCCTTCAGCTTCTGCTCGTCGATCATGCCGAAGCCGCGGTAGATGAAGGGCTGTTCCACACCGTTCTGCTGGATCGACACCTCGCCATCCATGATGAGGCCGCTCTTCTTGAGGTCCTCCATAAAGGCCTGGGTGCGCGCGCCGGACTGCTCGAAATCCTCGCAGAACTTCAGGATATTCTTGGTCGCTTCGCTGGGCTGGCCGTCCTCGAACAGCTTTTCGCCTTCATCGAACGGGCCGATCGCGCCGGCTTCGGGATCGAAGCAAAGCGACAGCTCATCGCTATCCTGCTGGAGACGCGCGAGGAGGAAGGGATAGCGGCGGATATAGGCCGGCAGATAGACCGGCTGGTCGAGCTTGCCTTCATCGTTGATGAAGGTGTTGACGCCCTCGTTCATGCCCATCAGCGCCAGCGGCACCGGCTGGTCGCCCGACGAGAAGATGATCGGATAGCTGCGCGAGCAGGGCACAAACTCATCGACCGTGATGGGAATGGCATGCTGGTTCGAAAGGAACTTGGCATCGTCCAGACCGCGCGTGCGCCAGTCGCCATGCTGTTCGCTGTTGAGCGGAACGAGGTCCTTGTAAAACATCGGAAGGTTATTGGGGGTCGGCGCACTCGCCATCACTTCTGCTCCATTACACTTGGCGGGCCGCGGACGGCCTCGAATATTGCTGGCAAGGCCTTAGGTTGCGCCGCGGAGCCGCGCAAGAGCAAGCGCAGGAACGGGACACCCGCGATGGCGGGGTTGACGTGTCAGTTCACTCCACGTTCAATGGCACAGCATATAGCAGCGGCATCGCAGCCGATCGTTTCGAATTGCTTGGGGAATATGCGTGATCTGGCAATGGCTCGCCATTCTGACTGCCAGTGCGGCCGCCGGCGGAGACATGATTCCGGCAGACCCAGTAGCCATGCCGATGGTGGACACCATGTCCCCGGCACCGGAGCCCGTGTTTCAGGTTCGGATCGAGCAGCGCATCATCATCCGCATCCCGCGCCGCTCGTCTGATCGCGTGCAGCTTTCGGCCACCGGGCCAGCGCGCGCGCCGGCCGCTGCTCCGCCGCCCCGGCTGGTCGAGAAGAAGATGAAACAGTGCCTCGCGTCCGATCAGATCGTCGGCATGACGCCCTCGCGCAGCCGCGCACTTGATTTCATCACGCGCGACCGCCAGCGCATTCGCGCCTATCTGGACGGTGGCTGCCTCGCGATGGACTTCCACGCCGGGCTCTACATGGAGCGAAGTAAAGACGGGAAGGTTTGCGCAGGCCGCGATGTGTTGATGGCGCGTTCGGGCATGCGGTGTGAGATTGATCGCCTACGCCGCGTTGTTGCGGAACCGAAAAACTGAACATTCTGTCGGGGCGGCGGCGCTTGTAGCCGCGGGGCCTAGCTTCGGATCGCTTGACTAAGGCGCCACTTTACAGCATTGGCAGCGGGTCTCGCGCGGGCCCTTTCCCGCAGCGACGCATGCGCATGTGCAAGACCGGATGGATGACGACGACTTCTCCCGGCAAATATCAGGAACATGGATGACCTTCGCCGATCTCGGCCTTTCCGATGAACTTCTAAAAGCGGTCGATGAGGCCGGCTATACAGAGCCGACCCCGATCCAGGCGAGCGCCATCCCTTCGGTGCTGATGATGCGCAATCTGATTGGTGTTGCGCAGACCGGAACGGGCAAAACGGCCAGCTTCGTCCTGCCGATGATCGACATTCTTGCCCATGGGCGCAGCCGCGCACGGATGCCGCGCTCGCTCATCCTTGAGCCTACGCGCGAACTGGCCGCGCAGGTTGCCGAAAATTTCGAAAAATACGGCAAGAATCACAAGCTCACCATGGCCCTGCTGATCGGCGGCGTTTCGATGGGTGATCAGGTCAAGGCGCTCGAAAAAGGCGTCGACGTGCTGATTGCCACGCCCGGCCGGCTGATGGATCTGTTCGATCGCGGCAACATCCTCCTCAACGGATGCGAGCTGCTGGTGATCGACGAGGCGGACCGGATGCTCGACATGGGCTTCATTCCGGACATCGAGAGCATCTGTTCCAAGCTTCCCGCGACGCGGCAGACCCTTTTGTTTTCGGCAACCATGCCGGGGCCGATCAAGAAGCTTGCGGACAAGTTCCTCTCCAATCCCAAGCATATAGAGGTTGCGCGCCCAGCGACGGCGGCGAAAAATATCGATCAGCGTCTGGTGAAGCTGAGCGCGCGTTCCAAGAAGGCGAAGCTGCGCGAACTGCTCGAAAGCGAAAATGTGCAGAACGGTATCGTCTTCTGCAATCGCAAGACGACTGTCCGCGATCTCAACAAGGAGCTGAAGCGCCGCGGATTTGCCAGCGGTGAAATCCATGGCGACATGGACCAGCCCGCGCGCATCGCCGAGTTGAACCTCTTCAAATCGGGCGAGGTCAATATCCTGGTCGCCTCCGACGTTGCCGCGCGCGGCATCGACGTAAAGGGCGTCAGTCATGTCTTCAACTATGATTGTCCGTGGCATCCGGACGATTATGTCCATCGCATCGGCCGCACCGGCCGGGCGGGAGCCACGGGTGTCGCCTACACGTTCGTAACGCCGGACGATGAAGAAGCGCTCGAGAATATCGAGAAGCTGATCGGTACCAAGATCCAGCGCCAGGACAGCGATGCGGCGACGAAGGACACCTCCTCATCCGAGAAAGCAGCTGAGCCGAAGCAGTCGGCAATATCCGATGAGCGCGAAGAGAAGCCAGCGCGTTCCAACCGTTCGCGTAGCCGTGGTGGCCGCGCGAAGGATACGTCCACGCCGTCCGAAGATCGGACATCGCCATCGCGCAAGACGCAGAGCGACACGCGGGCTGATGGACATGCGCGCAAGTCAGATGTGGCTGGAGACTGGAACGGGCCGGTCCCAGACTTCCTCAGCGTCGGCATCTGAAAACCGGCGTCTGCAACGCATCCTGAAGCAAGACACAAAAAAGGGCGCCGCGGCGCCCTTTCTCATATCAGTCTGATCGAACGATCAGGGGCTGACCGGCTCATCATTATTGTCGTCGGCGACAACGATGATCGCGCCGATGATGGCTGCGACAACGATGATGCCGATAAGCACGTTGCTGCCGGCAAGATCGCTATCCTGATCGACGGAAGCGCCAAGACGCTCAGCACCGGCGACCGAAAGCGCGCTTGCGGACTGGGTTGCCTGCGCTATGGCCGGAGCGGCCGTCAGCGAAAGCATGGCAGCGGCTGCTGCAATCTTTCCGAGTTTCATAATTGTCTCCCTCACTTTTGATCTTTGAAAAATCGCTCGGTCCATACACCGATCATTCCATCGAGGCAATGTTTGCAGTGCAGCAAATTCCTGAGCGTGACTTATTTATCCTTGGCTTGATAGACCGGACGGCCATTGACCCAGGTTTCCAACAGCTTCGTCGCGCGGATATCCGAGGGGCTGGCAAGCATGATGTCCCGGTCCACCAGAATGAAATCGGCGCGATGTCCGGGCGTCAGGCTGCCGAGGCTCTTTTCAGCAAATTCTGCAAATGCTGCGCCGGTGGTGTACGCGGCGAGGGCCTGTATGCGACTGACCGCGTCCTGCGGGCGCCACCCGCCAAAGGGTTGTCCGTCAGGGCCGGTGCGCGAAATCGCGGCCGCGAACCCGGCAAACGGATCGGGCGCCTCTACCGGAAAATCGGAGCCGAAGGCCAGTTTCCCGCCGTCGCTCAGGATCGTTCGCCAGGCATAGGCACCTTCCAGTCGATCCGGTCCCAACCGCGCTTCGGCCATCTGGCGATCGCTGGTCTGGTGGGTCGGCTGCATGGAAGAGATGATGCCGTTGCGGCCAAGGCGCGGCAGATCGACGGGATCGACGATCTGCACATGTTCGATGCGCCAGCGGCGGTCCCCATCATAGGTTTCCGCCAGCTCGTCGATCGCGCCGAGCACTTCTGCATTCGCCGCATCGCCGATCGCATGCACCGCGGTCTGAAAGCCGTCCATTGACGCACGGCTCATCAGATTACGCAATTCCGCGCTGCCGAGCATGGGAAGCCCGGTTTGGCCGGGCGCGTCGGCATAAGGCTGCTTCAGCCACGCCCCGCGGCTGCCCAGTGCCCCGTCGAGATAAAGCTTCACGCCGACGAGCTTCAGTTTGTCATCGTACAGCCAGGGGGTCGGGCGCGGCCCGGCGATGGCGATCATCTGATCGATACCGGCGGCATAGGCTGCGATATGCATGTTCAGCCACCCGGCATCGCCTGCGCGCCTGTAAGTCTGCCAGTCTTCGATCGTGGTGCCCATATCGGCCGCGCCGGTAACGCCGTGGGACAGGAGCACGTCCTGCGCTTTGGAGAACGCCAGATCGCGTTCGGCAGGGCGGGGGACGGGCACGAATTTTTGTATGAGATCGCCGGCCTTGTCGACGAACACCCCGCTGGGCTTGCCGTTCGCCATTTCGATCCGGCCGCCGCTGGGCACTTCGGTCTTCGCGGTAATTCCCGCCGCCTCGATCGCCGCGCTGTTAGCCCAGCCGGCATGTCCATCGACGCGTGACAGCCAGACCGGACGATCGGAAACCACCACGTCGAGATCGGCTGCGGTGGGGAAGCGGCCAAGGCCCCATTTTTCCTGATTCCAGCCTGTCCCGATGATCCAGCGCCGTTCTGGATATTCGCGCGCATACGCCGCGATCGCGGCCTGCGCCTCGGCCAGCGAATTGGTCTGCGAGAGGTCCAGCGTCAGCTGCTTGAAACCCAGCTCCATGATATGGCCGTGCGCATCGATGAAACCGGGCATGAGCGTGCGGCCATCGCCGTCCTTGCGCCAGTCAAGCTCGCGCGGGCGCTTGTCCTTGCGATCGAGCAGTTTTGCGACCTTGCCGTCACGGTCGATCAGGATGCCGGTGAAGCGGACAAGCTGGCCATCATCATTCAGCGTGAAGCCGTTGACATTGTCGTACAGCCCATCGGCCATCGCCGGAGCTGAGAGAAGCGACGATGCGAGCAGCAACGCGCCCGCAAAACGGCCCAGTAATTTCAATCTTTGTCTCCGCCCTTGCGCAGCCGCCGGATCATGGCGCTGGTATCCTGCCGGTTGCCGCCCATCGCCTGAACCTCGGCATAATATTGATCGACCAGCGCTGCGTTGGGCAGGCTGGAGCCGTTGCGCCGCGCCTCATCCAGCGCCAACCCGAGGTCCTTGCGCATCCAGTCGATCGCGAAACCGAAGTCGAACTCGCCCGCAGCCATCGTGTCCCAGCGATTGTCCATCTGCCAGCTTTGTGCTGCACCGCCCGATATAGCTTCTCTCACCTTGGCCAGATCGACATCCGCGGCCTGCGCGAACCGCACCGCTTCCGAAAGCCCCGACAGCACGCCGGCGATGCAGATCTGGTTCACCATCTTGGTGGTCTGCCCCGCCCCCGGCCCGCCGACATGGACGATGCGTGCGGCATAGGCGTCCATCACCGGCCGCGCGCGGTCCATCGCCGTGTCCGAGCCGCCGCACATGATGGCAAGCTTGCCGTTTTCCGCACCCGCCTGCCCGCCGGAGACCGGCGCGTCGATGCCGCGACAACCTTGCTCTTCCAGTTTTTCCGCCAATTCGCGGGCGATATGCGCGGACACGGTGGTATGATCGACGAACAATGTCCCTTCGGCCAATCCGGCAAAAGCGCCGTCCTGCCCAAGCGTTACGGAGCGCAGATCGTCGTCATTGCCGACGCAGGTGAAGACAATCTCGGCCCCCGCAGCCGCTTCACGCGGGCTCGCGGCCATAGCGCCTCCATGCTGTTCCACCCAGTCATCGGCTTTTGCGCTGGTGCGGTTATAGACGGTCACATCGTGTCCGGCGGCTGCGAGGTGCCCGGCCATGGGAAAGCCCATGACGCCGAGCCCGATAAATGCGATCTTGGTCATGGCGTCATGTCCTAACGGGCGTTGCGCGCTAGGGCCAGACAGGTTAGCCCGCGCATATGAACGAACAGTCGAAAATAGCGCCCGGGGCCGGCCGTAGCGATCTCACCATCGATGATATCCGCGCGGCGTGTGAGCGTCTGCGCGGTGCGGTGGTCGAGACGGTGATGAGCCACAGCAAGACGCTGAGCAACATCACCGGCGCGAATATCTATCTGAAGTTCGAAAACCACCAGTTCACCGCCAGCTTCAAGGAGCGCGGCGCGCTGAATGCGCTTCTGCTGCTGAGCGAAGAGCGGCGTTCCAAGGGTGTTATCGCGGCCTCCGCCGGCAACCACGCTCAGGGCCTTAGCTACCACGCCACGCGCCTTGGTATTCCTGCAACCATCGTGATGCCGGTGACCACCCCTGTGGTCAAAGTGATGCAGACCGAAAGCGTGGGCGGCAAGGTGGTGCTGTTCGGCGAAAAGTTCGACGATGCCTACGCCCATGCCCGTGAGCTGGAGCAGGAACAGGGCCTCACCTTCGTCCATCCCTTCGACGATCCCGACGTCGCTGCGGGGCAGGGGACCATCGGCATCGAAATGCTGGAGGCCCAGCCTGATCTGGACACCCTGGTCGTACCCATCGGTGGCGGCGGCCTGATGTCCGGTATCGCCACCGCGGCGCGCGCGCTGAAGCCCGATATCGAGCTTATCGGTGTGGAAGCCGAACTGTACCCGTCCATGTACGGCGCGGTGAAGGGTGGATCGGGCGAATGCGCTGGCGACACGCTGGCAGAAGGCATTGCCGTCAAGGAGCCGGGCGCGCTCACGCGGCAATGGATATCCGAGCTGGTCGACGACATCCTGCTCGTCAGCGAGGCGGATCTGGAGCGCGCCGTCAGCCTGCTGCTGCAGATCGAGAAGACAGTCGTCGAGGGCGCGGGCGCTGCCGGCCTCGCCGCCGTGCTGGCCAACCCGGAGAAGTTTTCCGGCAAGAATGTCGGCCTCGTCCTATGTGGCGGCAATATCGATACACGTCTGCTGGCGAACGTCCTTATTCGCGATCTTGCCCGCTCGGGCCGCTTATCGCGCCTGCGCATCACGTTGCAGGACCGGCCCGGTGCGCTGTTCAAGGTGATGCGCACCTTCGACAAGCACCGCGTCAACATCATCGAAATCTATCATCAGCGGATTTTCACCAATCTGCCCGCCAAGGGACTGATCACCGACATCGAGTGCGAGGCGCGCGATAAGGAACAGCTCGATGCTCTGATCGAGGATTTGCGGAGCCAGGGTTATGCGCTCCACCGAGTCGAAATGGACTAAGCGTTACCGGTGAACGTCGAAATGTGGTAAATCGGCTTTCCTTGATGGGCCGCGCTGCATAGGTTGAGCGCTCCTCATTCATTCGGCAGGACAGTCCCCACCCGTGAGCGCACCGGTACGCTTTCCCCGCTTTTTCCTGACCAATCCGGCGCCTTGCCCTTATTTGCCGGGGCGTACGGAGCGCAAGGTCTTCACCGAACTCAACGGCGAGCATGCCGATGAGCTGAACGATGCGCTTGGCCGCATCGGTTTTCGTCGCAGCCAGAATGTCGCGTACCGGCCGAGCTGCGCGGACTGCCGCGCCTGCGTTTCGGTGCGGGTGATCGCGAACGAATTCGAGCCGGGTGCGACGCAGCGCAAGCTTTTGCGCCGCAACGAAGATTTGCAGGTTTCGGCCTGCCGCCCCTGGTCCACGTCCGAGCAATATGATCTGCTGCGTCGGTATCTGAACGCCCGCCATCCGGATGGCGGCATGAATGATATGGACGACATGGACTATGCGGACATGGTCGAGCAGACGCCGGTCAACAGCTATGTCATTGAATATCGCGAGCCGGGCGTGGACGGTTTGCCCGGTAAGCTTGTGGGTGCCTGCCTCACCGATCAGCAATCGGACGGGCTGTCGATGATCTACAGCTTCTTCGATCCCGATCTGGAGGACCGCAAGGGGCTGGGAAATTACATTATCCTCGATCACATCATGCGCGCGCGCAAGGCCGGGCTGCCTTATGTGTATCTCGGCTATTGGGTCGAGGGATCGGCGCGGATGCAGTACAAGGTCCGCTATCGCCCGCTCGAACGGCTCGGGCCGGAGGGCTGGGAAAAGTTCGAGCCCGGCGGCGCGTGATCCTGGCGTAAGATCGAGATTTCAGACAATAAAAAACCCCGCCGGTCCGACGGGGTTTTTTTAGATAATCAGCTTGTAAACGACGCGTGCCTTAGCGGCGCAGACGCTTGTCCTTGCGGATCACGCGCTTGTCATGCCCGGTGCTGACATATTCCTCGGTCACGGTCGTCGTGGTCGTGGTGGTCGTCTGGCCGGGAACGACAACGACCGTCGTGGTGCCGCCATTGTAAGCTTGCGGCTGGGCATAGCCGCGATACCAATAGCGGTGGCCCTGCCAGCCATAGCCGGTCGGCATCGCATATCCGCGCGCGCCTTGCGCATAAGCGCCGCCATAGGCCGGGGCGGGGCCGCGATAGACGGGAGCGGAGCCTCCATATACGCGGCGATCGTCGCGATAATAGCGACGCTGGCCGCGGTCTTCCGCTTTGTCGATTGCATAACCGGCCGCGGCGCCAAGGCCTCCGCCGATCAACGTGCCGGCCAGGCGGTTGCCGCGCCCGGCGATCAAATTGCCCGCAACGCCGCCTGCAACGCCGCCGATGACCGCGCCGCCGACGCCATTGTCCTGACGCTGCTCATAGCCGTAACCGGGTGCCTGCGCCACATAGCCGCCCTGATAGGCGGGTGTGCCCTGATAAGCAGGCGCGCCCTGATAGGATGTTCCAGCCTGATATTCGGTGCCGGCATAAGGAGCCGTCGCTACGCCATTGGTCTCATATCCGTAGCGCGGCGCGCCGATGGAGGTGCCGCGATAGCTGCCCTGAAAAGCCTGGCCGTTTTCGTCGACATAGGTGCCCTGCCATTCGCCCTGATAGACGCGGCCCTGATCATCGACATAATTGCCGGACCAGGTGCCGTCATAGGTGCCGCTCTGCTGATCTTCCTGCGAATAGACGCGGTCATCCCAGTTATATGCGCCGTCGTCATAGGTAGCGGTGGGGCCGTATTCAGCGCCGTAAGGCACGCTATCGGGTGAGTCGTGTCCGGCGATCGCAGGCGTAGCCGCCAGCAATGCGGGGGCTGCAACCGTCCACAAACAAAGATTTTTATTCATCAAGTCACTCCTCGGCCTTACCACGCTCGAGGATGCGAACGTGCGGTTTTGGTTAAGAGTTCCTTAACATTTCTAGAGGCTTGCCGCTACTGACCGCCGCAAGCCGGCCGTTTCATGTCCCGTTTTGGCGCGGTTCCCGATCAGCCTGCCAAAGCGGGCGCGATTAGCGCTGCCAGCTTCTCGCAACCCGCGGCATCATCCGCCGTGAAGCGCGCGGGCGTAGGGCTGTCGAGATCGATCACGCCCAGAAGCTGTCCATCGTGCAGGATCGGCACGACCAGTTCGGATCGGCTGTCCGCATCGCAGGCGATATGCCCTTCGAACGCATGGACGTCTTCCACGAGCTGCGTTGCCCGCGTCGCGGCGGCCGCGCCACAAACGCCTTGGCCGAGTGGGATACGGATGCAGGCGGCTTTCCCCTGAAACGGACCGAGCACAAGCTCGTCGCCGACCATCCGATAGAAGCCAGTCCAGTTCACGTCGGGTAGAAATTGCCACAGCACCGCGGCGACATTGGCCATGTTGGCTATTCTATCGGGTTCACCGTCCACCATGGCTTGCGCGGCGCGGCCGATCTCGTCCCAGCGCTCTGCGGCGGGCGTGTCGGCAGGAATGTCGAATGCGAACATGGAATTTCCTTCAATCGAACCGGACGCGGCCGCGCTTTTCCTTCACGGCGCTGCGTTTCTTTTTCGTATCGACCCGGCGGGCCTTCGCGGCGCGGCTGGGTTTGGTCTTGCGGCGCTTGGCATCGCGCTGATGTGCCTTGGTCAAAAGCGTGTCCAACCGCCGGCGTGCCTCTTCGCGGTTGGCTTCGCGCGTCCGATGGGTGCGCGCGGTGATCACGAGCACGCCGTCCTTGGTCAGCTTGCTGCCCGCCAGGTCCTTGAGCTGGCGATAGGCATAAGGCTGAAGGCCGAGGGCGAAGATGTTCACGCGCAGCTGGGCTGCTGTCTCCACCTTGTTGACATTCTGTCCGCCAGGTCCCGACCCGGCGAGGAAGCTTTCATCGATATGCTCTTCAGGAACGCGCATCGTCTTCGACGGGCTCGGCGGCGAACGCGATCTCGGGTTCCGTGAAGCCGCGCTCGGTAAAGACGCGGGGCAGGGGGGATAAAGCTTCCACCGCGGGTTTGCCCTCGCGCGGCATGCGGATGGCGGCGGCGTGCAGCAGGGTCTGCTCTCCCCGGCCGTAGATCGGATCGCCCGCGAGCGGGATGCCAAGGCCGTAGAGCGCATGGGCGCGCAGTTGGTGTGTGCGGCCGGTATCGGGCCGGAATTCGACGAGCGCCTTGCCGTCTTTCCGATCGATCAGGCGCCAATGGGTGACGGCCGCCTTGCCCTTCTTCGCGGCGATCATCCGCCAGCCTTTCTCGCGCGAGCTTTGCTTGGACAGCGACAACGCGATGGTAGCTTCGCTCTCCTCCGGCACGCCGTCCAGAATGCCGAGATAGATCTTTTCGACGATGCCTTCCTCGAAGGCCTTGGCGAAGCGCGCATGCGCCTTCGGATTGCGCGCAAGGAGCAGGCAGCCGCTTGTATCGCGGTCCAGCCGGTGCACCGCGCTCGGCTCCCGACGGAAACCGAAGCGCAATGCGCCGAGCATGGAAACGAGGCTGAAGCCGCCGCGCTTGGGCGTTTCGACATCGAGCCCGGCGGGCTTGTCGATGACGAGGGCTTCGCCATCGATGAACAGGGTTTCGGGAACTTCGATCACGCCTGGCGAGGTGGCAGCACCGCCGCCGCCTTTCAAGCGTGATCGATCATTCGTATCGTTTAGCCGTGCAGCTTCGCGGTAGTTTCGGCCACGCGCTTGCCGAGATAACGCGCACCGGCGAGGTCCTTGTCGCTCGGCTGACGGCTGCCGTCGCCGCCCGCGATGGTGCTGGCGCCATAAGGCGAATTGCCATGCACGGCGCTCAGGTCGAGCTGACCGTCAAAGCCGTAATCCAGGCCAACAATAGTCATGCCCATGTGGATGAGGTTTGTCAGAATGGAGAACTGCGTGGTTTCCTGCCCGCCATGCTGGCTCGCCGTGGAGGTGAAGGCTGCGCCAACCTTACCCACGAGCGTACCTTCCTGCCACAGCGCGCCCGTCTGATCCCAGAAGCTGGCCATCTGGCTGGTCATGCGGCCGTAGCGGGTGGGCGAGCCGACGATGATCGCGTCATAATCGCGCAGATGGTCGACTTCGGCCACGCCGTGACTTTCATCATGCTGGAAGCCGGCCTGCTTCACGACCTCGTCCGGTGCTGTTTCGGGCACGCGCTTGATATCGACATCGCCGCCGGCAGCGCGCGCGCCTTCGGCAATGGCCTCTGCCATCGTCGCGGTGTGACCATAAGAGGAGTAATAAAGGACGAGAATCTTGCTCATGAGGGTCAACCTTCTGTTCGTGGATGAAAAAAGGCCGCGCGCCATGGGGCCGCGGCGGTAACCGGCCCGTCATTCAGGGGGAGGGGTGGGGAGGGGGAATGACGGGCCGGAGCTCTAGATGCTGTCGATCATGACGATTTCGCACCCACTCAACGCGCGGATTTCGAAATCGGTGCCGCCGCGGATCGCCGCTCCGTCGCGTGGATCGAACGTTTCACCGTTGATCGTAATGCCGCCCTTTACCGGCACCAGATAAGCATGGCGGCCATCCTCGATCCGGTGCTGGATGGTCTGACCCTCTTCCAGCGTGGCGCAGAGCAGCTTGGCATCGGCGTTGATATAAAGCGCGTCGGTGTCGGCTTCATCGCCGCTGGCCAACGTGACGAAGGCACCTGAGCGATTCGCCTTGGGAAATGGCTTCGCATCCCAACGCGGCGCGATGTTGCGCTCACGCGGCATGATCCAGATCTGGAACAGCCGCGTCGTTTCATCATCGACATTGGCCTCGCTGTGCTGAACGCCGGTGCCTGCGCTCATCACCTGGATGTCGCCCGCTTCGGTGCGGCCTTCATTGCCCATGGAATCGCGGTGCGTGATCGCGCCTTCGCGGACATAGGTGATGATTTCCATATTATCATGCGGATGCGGCGGGAAGCCGGAACGCGGCGCGATCTCATCGTCGTTCCAGACGCGGATCGCACCCCAGTTCATGCGCTGCGGATCGTAATAGGATGCGAAGCTGAAGTGGTGGTTCGCGTTCAGCCAGCCATGATCGGCCTTGCCCAGAGAGGCGAAGGGGCGGCGCTCGATGGCCTGAGCACCGGACTGGGTGGCAGGGCGAAATGCAGTAACGGTGGGCATAATCGGTCTCCTTGCTTGCCACTGGATATAGTTGCGGCTTATCGTTTCCGAAATAAGCACTCATGAAACAGATCGTTTCCGATCATGGCATTACCGGATTTCGAAGGCTGGGCGATTTTCGCGGCGGTGGCGCGGGCGGGAAGCTTTACCGAGGCGGCGCGAGATCTCGGCATCGGCAAGGCGACGGTCTCCAAAGCAGTGTCTAGACTGGAGACGGCGCAGGGTATCAGCTTGTTCCATCGCACGTCGCGCAGGCTTTCGCTCACCGAGGCCGGGCGACGGCTCTCCAGCCCGGCGCGTCTGCTGACGGAGCAGGCGCAGGCGCTGGAAGAGATGGCGCGTGAGGATGCGGGGCAGGCAGGCGGCACGATCCGGCTCAGCGCTCCGATGAGTTTCGGTATCGCTTTCCTGGGGCCGCTGATCGCCCGGTTCATGGAGGCGCATCCATCCATCGCCATCGATCTGGAGCTGGACGACCGGCGCGTCGATATCGTGGCGCAGGGGTTCGATCTGGCGGTGCGCATCGCCAATCTGCCCGACAGCAGCCTGCGCACCCGCCGCGTCGGGCCGATCCGCGTGGTGCTGGCGGCCTCGCCCGGCTGGATCGAGCAGCATGGAGCGCCCGCGCACCCGTCGGACATTCCGGGCGATCGATGCTTCGCCTACACCAGCGCGCCGGGCCGACAGAGCTGGGTACTGGAAAAAGGCGGGGAGCGGGTTTCCGTCTATCCCGACGGGCGCCTCCATGTGAACAATGGCGCGATGATGGTGGAGGCGCTGGAGGCGGGGCTCGGTATCGCCTTCCTGCCGGAATTCATCGTCCGCGATTCGCTAGCCGAAGGACGACTAGTGCCGCTGCTGACGGACTGGTCCGCGCCAAGGCTGGATCTGCAAATCGTCCTGCCGCCATCACCGCTACGGCCCAAACGGGTCGATCTTCTCGTAGACTTTCTTGCCGCAAACCTCGCCGAACGGTGCAAGGTGGAACAGTCGTCGGATTGAACGCGGTCAAAAGAAAAGGGCGCCCCCGCGGGGACGCCCTTCGCTGTTTCGATCGCGCTGGGGATCAGGCGCTGTAGTACATGTCGAATTCGACCGGGCTCGGCGTCATTTCCCAACGCTCGACCTCGGGCCATTTCAGTTCGATATAGGCCTCAATCTGGTCCTTGGTGAACACATCGCCTTCCAGCAGGAAGTCGTGGTCCGCCTGGAGCGACTCGAGGGCTTCGCGCAGCGAGGCGCAGACAGTGGGGACATTCTCCAGCTCTGCCGGCGGCAGATCGTAGAGATTCTTGTCCATCGCATCGCCCGGATGGATCTTGTTCCGGATGCCGTCGAGGCCCGCCATCATCAGTGCCGCATAAGCGAGATAGGGGTTCGCCAGCGGATCGGGGAAGCGGAATTCCACGCGCTTCGCCTTCTCGCCCGCACCATAGGGAATACGGCAGGATGCGGAGCGGTTGCGGCTGGAATAAGCGAGCAGCACCGGTGCTTCGTAACCCGGCACCAGGCGCTTGTAGCTATTGGTGGTGGGGTTGGTGAACGCGTTCAGCGCCTTCGCGTGCTTGATGACACCGCCGATATAATGGAGGCACATTTCGCTGAGGCCGGCATATTGGTCGCCCGCAAACAGCGGCTTGCTCTCGTTCCAGATCGACATGTGGGTGTGCATGCCGGAGCCGTTATCCTTGGCGATGGGCTTGGGCATGAAGGTGGCCGACTTGCCATAGGCATGGGCAACCTGGTGCACGACGTACTTGTAGACCTGCATCTGGTCCGCGCAGGTGACGAGCGTGGAGAAGGTAAGGCCGAGCTCATGCTGCGCCGCGCCCACTTCATGATGGTGCTTGTCCATCTTGAGGCCCATCTCGAGCATCGTGGCGACCATCTCGCCGCGAATGTCGACGGCGCTGTCGACCGGCGCGACCGGGAAGTAGCCGCCCTTGGCGCGCGGGCGGTGGCCCATATTGCCGACATCATATTCGCGGCCCGAATTGGTCGGCAGTTCGATATCGTCGATCTTGTAATAGCTGCGATCGTAACCGTCCTCGAAACGCACGTCGTCGAACATGAAGAACTCGGCTTCGGGGCCGACATAGATCGTGTCGCCGATACCGGTCTGCTTCAGATACGCCTCGGCGCGCTTGGCGGTCGAGCGCGGATCGCGGGCATACAGTTCCCCAGTCGACGGCTCGACGATGTCGCAGAACACCACCAGCATGGGGGTGGCCGAGAAGGGATCGGCATAGATCGCATCCAGATCCGGGCGCAGGATCATGTCGCTTTCGTTGATCGTCTTCCAGCCCTCGATCGAGCTGCCGTCGAACATGAGGCCGTCTTCAAGCTCTTCCTCGCCGAGCACACCGGCGCACATGGTGAGGTGCTGCCACTTGCCCTTGGGATCGGTGAAGCGAAGATCGACCCACTCGATCTCTTCATCCTTGATCCGCTTCAAAATGTCCTTCGCGGAGGTCGCCATGTTCGATTGCCTTTCAGTCTAAGGTGTTTCGCGCAACTTCCCTACAGGGAGTCAGCATCCGCTGCAAATTTGTTTTGCGGCGCAGCAAAATTGGCCATCGCGCGGGATTCCGTTATCGGAATCGATTGCCCGGAGGCGTCAGAGCGCGTCCGAGTCGCGCTCTCCGGTGCGGATGCGAAGCGCGGCTTCGACGGGCATGACGAAAATCTTGCCGTCGCCGATGCGGCCCGTCTGCGCGGCGTTGGCGATGGCTTCCACCACGCGGTCTGCCAACGCATCTTCCACCACGATCTCCATTTTCACCTTGGGCAGGAAATCCACGACATATTCTGCGCCGCGGTACAGTTCGGTATGCCCTTTCTGGCGCCCGAAGCCTTTCGCCTCGGTCACGGTGATGCCAGAGACGCCCACTTCGTGAAGCGCCTCCTTCACCTCGTCCAGTTTGAACGGCTTGATGATCGCTTCGATCTTTTTCATCGCTTCCCCTGTCCCGGCCGCATCGGGTCCGTTTCGGTCCGGCGTGGCAGCAGCTTATCATAGTGCCGACGCCTCAACTGCACAGGAATGAAGCGCATCATCGGCGGCGCGGTTCCGTGGTCCCGGCGCCGGGCGCGGTCGTTGGTGTCGCTGCGACGTCAGGAGTGGGCTGGGGCGTGGGCGACGGCGCGGGGCCTGGGACCGCCGCGACCTGTCCGTTGGCACCAAGTTTCAGGAGCACAAGCCGCGGCTTCGAGGGAACGCGCAGCAGCCAGCCGGGCGTGTAGCCTGTCCGCTCGCCCTCCAGCATGGCGACGGGCTGGCTTTCAGGCGCCGCCCAGTCATATTCGCCGCCCAGGCCGGTCAGCACCGCGAAATATTGCTCGCCATCGATCAGGAAGGTGCTGGGCGCAGCCACAATGCCCGATCCAAGATCGCGATTGTAGAGCGTCTCACCGGTCATCGCATCGAGCGCGACGAAGCGGCCGATGCCTGTGCCGATGACCACAAGTCCGCCGGCAGTCGACAATGGTCCGCCGTTGCGCGGCGCTGACAGATCGCGCGACCAGCGAATTTCGCCTGCCACGGGATCGAACGCGACGATCTTCGCGCCTTCGGGCGTCCAGCGCGGCCCGATGGGGGCGGGGGTTGTCTGTTCGCCTTCGTCGTCCTGTGCGGGATCGGCATATCGCGGCAAGGTGAAATAGACGAGGCCGGTCATGGGATTGAAGCTCATCCAGCGCGGTGCCCGCTGCGGGTCGACCGGCGGGAAATTCGGGCGCGGGGTCTCGGCGGAGGCCAGGCTGCGCGCCGCCGAGGATTTCTCCGCGCCGCCCACGGAAGGGGCGCGCTTCAACGGGCGGCCGGTGGAAAGGTCATACCCTTCGGTCCAGCCCTGCCGGTCGAACAGCGGGGTAGCCGAAAGCAGTTTGCCGTTCTGACGGTCTAGCACGAAGAAGAAGCCGTTATCCGACGCCTGCATCAGCACCTTGCGCACGGGTTGTGGCGAAGGCTGCGTTGTCGGGCTGGGTGACGGGCTTGCCTGCGGACTGGCCGGAGGACTGGCCTGTTCGGTCGGCGTTGGCGCGGGCGTCGGAACCGGAAGATCGGCCAGAACGAAGGGCTGGCTTGCACCGAAGGATGGCCGCGCTCCGGGCGTTTCCTGGAACTGCCAGAGAAACTCGCCGTCCGAGGGATCGAGCGCGATGATCGAGGACAGGAACAGCCGGTCGCCGCCATTGCCGTCCGAACCGGGGCCAGCGCCGACGCCGACATAGAGCCGGTCCAGATCCGGATCATAGGTGATGGCGTCGGTCACGAAACCGCCCGCTGCGCCTGCCAGCGATGTGGGCGCCCATGTCTGCGCGGCAGTACCCAGTACGGCGTCGCTCGATGCCTTGTCCGGGGTGCCGCCGGGTGACGGCACGGTGTAGAAGCGCCAGCGCAGGGTGCCATCGGTTGTGTCGTAAGCCGACACATAGCCGCGTCCGCCCGAACCTGCGCGCCCGCTGCCGATGATCACCATGTTCTTCACGATGCGCGGCGTGGAGGTGATGCGATAGGTGCCCGCCTCACCGCCTGTCTGCACGCGCCAGAGCTGCGCACCCGTGATGGCATCGAGCGCGATCAGCTGCCCGTCAAGCGTGGCGAGGTAAAGCCGACCTTTCCAGATCGCGAGGCCCTGATTCCCAACATCGGACGTGTCTGCGCCCGCCTTGGGCTGGGCCAGACCGGGATTGAAGCTCCACAACTGTTTGCCGGAAGCCCCATCGAACGCGAACACGCGAGAGCGCGGCGTGGTAATGTAAATCTTGCCATCGGCTGCGATAGGCGTGGAGTGGGGCACCTCGCCTTCCGGCAGGTCGGCGGTCCAGGCGATGCCGAGATTGGAGACGTTGCCGCGGTTTACTGCATCGAGCGGCGAATAACGCTGCTCATAATAATTGAAGCCGATCGCAGCCCAATTGGTGCCATCACCGCCGGTGGCAAGATAATCGCCATCGATCTGGGTCGCCGCGACAGCCTGCGACGTCGGCGCGGACGCGCCGCTCTTTTCTTCATTCGAATTGCAGCCGGCCAGCAGTGCCAGCGGAGCAAGCAGACCCCAGAATCTCAATCGCATTGTCGCACGTACCTCACGCCTTAACGCTAACGGGCACAATGGCTTGCGACAAGGATGGATCGCGCAAAATCAATAAGGCGGCTTGTGCAGGCCCTTGGGGCTCTCGGTGAATATCTCGCAGCCGTCGGCGGTGATGCCGATCGAATGTTCGAACTGGGCGGAAAGCTTGCGATCGCGCGTTACGGCGGTCCATCCGTCGTCCAGGATCTTCACGCCCGCCTTGCCCAGATTGATCATCGGCTCGATCGTGAAGAACATGCCTTCGCGCAGCTCCGTGCCGGTGCCGGGCTTGCCCGCATGGACCACCTCCGGCGCGTCGTGGAACAGACGCCCGAGACCATGGCCGCAGAATTCGCGGACCACACCAAAACGGTGGCTTTCCGCATGACGCTGAATCGCCGCGCCGATATCGCCGAGACGAACGCCAGGCTTCGCCATGTCGACGCCGATCATCAGGCATTCATAAGTGACATCGACCAGGCGCTTGGCTTTGAGCGGCACATCGCCGACCAGGAACATGCGGCTCGTATCGCCGTGCCAGCCGTCGATGATGATGGTGACATCGATATTGATGATGTCCCCATCCTTCAGCGGCTTATCGTTGGGGATGCCGTGACACACCACATGGTTGATCGAGGTGCAGCAGCTGTGCGTGAAACCGCGATAGCCGAGCGTGGCGGGCACGCCGCCCAGGCTCAGCATATGTTTGCGCACGATATCGTCCAGCTCCGCGGTCGTAACGCCGGGCACCACATGAGGTACGAGCGCGTCCAACACTTCGGCGGCGGCGCGGCCTGCGCGGCGCATGCCGGCAAAGCCTTCTTCTCCATGCAGCTTGATCGTGCCGTCGCGCGGGACGGCGGCCTGTTCGGGGTCGACGGTAATATATTGGTCCATGCCCACCCATATAGCGTCCAAAGCACCGCTTTGCGAGACGCGATGGTACGGCTAGGGTGCGCGCCATGACCGCTTCCCGCATATGGACCGCCGCGCTGATCGTGATCGGCGATGAAATTCTCTCCGGCCGCACGCAGGACAAGAACATTGCGCAGATCGCCACCTGGCTGCAAGTGCAGGGCATCCGGCTGGCCGAAGTGCGCGTGATTGCCGACGATATGGACGCGATCGCAGAGGCGGTGAACATTCTGCGCGCGCGCAACGATTATCTGTTCACGACCGGCGGTATCGGCCCGACGCATGACGATATCACGGTGGACGCGATCGCCGCGGCACTGGGCGTGGAGGTGGTGATCCATCCCGAAGCACGCGCGACGCTGGAGCGCTATTATGAGACGAAGGGCGGCATCAACGAAGGCCGCCTGCGCATCGCGCGCGTGCCGGACGGCGGCGAACTGATCCCGAACAAGATGAGCGGCGCGCCCGGTATCAAGCTGGGCAATATCTTCATCATGGCCGGCGTGCCGCACATCACCGCGGGCATGCTCGATGCGTTGACCGGCACGCTGGAAGGCGGCGCGCCGCTGATCGCCGAGCAGATCGGCTGCTGGACGGCTGAAAGCGAGGTGGCCGAACTTCTGCGCGAGACCGAGAAGGCGCATGAAGATTGCCAGATCGGCAGCTATCCGTTCTTTCGCGAAGGACGCACCGGTGCCAATTTCGTCGTTCGCTCCACCGAGCAGGCTTCACTCGATGCCTGTATGGAAGCGCTGAAGGCAGGTCTGCGCGAACTTGGCTTCGATCCCGTGGACGGCGGCATCTGATTTCTTTGTAAGAGCGGGAAGTCGCTATTCTCGCAACGCTCTCAGGGCCGCTCCCGCCGCAAACGGGGCCAGCACGGTCAGTCCCAAACTCACCGCCGCCAGCAACGGCAAGGCTCCGGCTGCGGTGGGATCGAGGCTTCCAGCTCCGAAGATGAGAACGGGGATGGCGAGCGGCAGTAGCATCAGCCCCGCCGCTCCGCCGCCTGCGCGCGCCGTGAGCGCGGCAATCGTGACCGACAAGGCGGCGAGCGCGGGCGTGGCGATGGCAAGGCCAGCCAGCAGCGTGCCGAGAGTATCTCCGTCAAGATCGAACAGCGCCCCGCCGATCACGGTGGCCACCAGCAGCGGCGGGCCGAAGCCCAGCCAGTGCGCGGCGATCTTGAGCGCGGCGATGGTCTCGTCCGCCCAGCCGCGTAGCGCCAGTTGATCGAGATGACCGCTTTCCAGGTCCGGACGCACCAGCCGTTCGATCGGCAGCAGCGCGGCGAGCAGGGCCGCGATCCACAGCATCGCGCCGCCGGTGGCGCGCAGCAGCTTCAGATCCGGGCCGACGGCGAAGGGATAAAGGATGGCGACACCCAAGAAGAACAGCACCGGCAGCCACAAGCCGCCCCCGCGCCAGGCGAGACGAAGATCGCGCGCGATCAGGCGCACGGCGTTCATGCGGGCGGGCTCATGTTCAGGGTCGTCGCCGGCTCGAGGCCAATCGGAATATGCGAGGCAATGATGATCGTCTGGCCCCCCGCGATCCGCCGTGCGAGCGCGGTGGCCATCCGTTCGGCGCTCGGCTGATCGAGCCCGTTCATCGGTTCGTCCATCAACAATATGTCCGCGCCCGATTGCAGGGCGCGCGCGGCCACCGCGCGTTTGGTCTGCCCGGTGGACAGCATCCGCACTGGCACCTCCGCGAGCGTGTCCAGACCCAATTCTGCCAGAACCCCGGCTGTATCGGAGGCGCTGCGTCCGTCGATCGCGCCCCAGAAACGCAATGCCTTTTCGACGCTCGATTCCGGGTCGAAGGCGCGGCGCTCATCCGCCAGCGCGACGCTGCCTGTGATGTCGGCCCGGCCCGCGGCAGGTTTCAACAGCCCGGCGAGGATGCGCAACAGGCTGGATTTTCCGGCACCGTTCGGTCCGGTCAGCAAGCCCAAGGTGCCGCGTTCCACCCGCCAGTCCAGGCCGGAAAAGACCAGCCGCTGGCCGCGCAGGCAGGCAAGCTTCTCGATGCTGATCGCAGGCCCTGCTTGACGCTCCTCCATCGCGCGATTTACGCATGGACGCACCCCCATGCCAAGCCGGAGAGATGACCGATGGTCCAGAAATTGAGCGACAGCCAGCGCGAGACCGCCCTTTCCGAGCTAGCGGACTGGACGCACGATGCCGAGCGCGATGCGATCACGAAGTCCTTTCAGTTCGACGATTTCGTGGGTTCCTTCGGCTTCATGAGCCGCGTGGCGCTGCATGCCGAAAAGATGGACCACCATCCCGAATGGTCGAACGTTTACGACAAGGTGGAGATCACGCTGACGACGCATGATTGCGATGGTCTCAGCGAAAAGGACGTGAGGCTGGCAAAGACGATCGACGCCCTCGCCGAAGGCTGATCGGATCAGCCGTCGGCGGGCGCGGGCGGCCCCTCGCGGTCCTGCGCCTGCGCCTTTGCCAGCCGTTCGATAATCTCCGCCGGTGGATTGCGCAGATTAATGTCGCGCTGCGGGAACGGGATTTCGATGCCGTTGTCCTTGAACAGGAACCAGAGGCGCCTCAGCACATCCGAACGCACATTGCCAACGCCCTCTTCAGGGTCCCTGATCCACACCAGAATCTCGAAATCGACACTGCTGTCGCCATAGCCGATCCACCAGATATTAGGCTTGGGAAGATCGAGCACCCGCGGGCTTTCCTCAGCAGCCTGGCCCATCAGCTTTACGACGAGTTCCATGTCCGAATTGTAGGACACGCCAACCGGAATGCGGACGCGGACATTCTTGCTGGAATAGCTCCAGTTCTCCACCTCTTCCGTCATCAGGATCTCGTTCGGGATCAGATGCTCCTTGCCGTCCCGCGTGACGATCGAAACCGCGCGCACGCCGATCTTGTTCACCCAGCCGAAGCTGTCGCCCACCGCGATGACGTCTCCCGGCTTGATCGAGCGGTCCATCAGGAGGATGATGCCCGAGATCAGGTTGCCGAAGGTCTTCTGGAAGCCGAAACCGATGGCGAGGCCGAAGGCGCCGGAGAAGACCGCGAGCGCGGTAAGATCGATCCCCAGAAAGTCGATGCCTGCAAAGAAGGCGACGATTATGACGGCGATGCCGGCTAGCTTTTCAATCAGCAGTTTCTGCGCAGGATCGAAGCGGTTGGCGCCTTCGATAAAGTGGCGCGTCAGACGATTGACGAAGCGCACCATGGCAAACAGCAGGATACCGGTGATGGCCCATTGCAGCACCGTGAGCACGGACACGCGCGTCTTGCCGGCATCGAAGCCGATCCGGTCAAGCTCGTGACTGAGCGGCTCAATCCCCTGTAACCCCTCGATCAGGCCGTTGACGACGAATAGGAAGACCGCGCCGGACAAGAGCAGCGCGGCCCATTGCGGCATGTGGAGAAAGCGGATCGCCCGGTTGATGACCAGGGTGGACGCAGCGGCAAGGTTGAGGCCGATCAGCGCGATCGACAGCTGGCCCCAATTGCGAGACTGGAACAGAATGAACAGAAGGATCGCGGCAATCAGGAAACGGGCCACGCGCTCGATCCGCTTGCAGCGCTGCGGATGTTCATCCTGCTTCAGCCGATTTTGGACGAAGTTTTCAATGCGCGGCGCCAAAGCGGCGCCCGCAACCCAACCGATGATCCAGGCGGCGACGATGAACCCAAGGGCGATCAGCGCGGTGCTGACATCCAGATTGACGCTGATACCGAGATCAGCCAGCCATTGTTCGAAGTCCTTCATGCCCGGCGATCATGCAACGCGGCGAAACCGCGTTCAAGATCGGCGATCAGGTCTTCGGGATCTTCCAGACCGATGTTGAGCCGGATCAGCGGTCCGCCGGCGGACCAGCGCGTCGCCGTCCGGTCCGGCGCGGGATCGACCGGCAAGGCAAGGCTCTCAAACCCGCCCCAGCTATAGCCGATGCCGAAAAGATGCAGCGCGTCGATAAAGGCGTCGGCGGTTTCGGTCGGTACATCGTGCAGTACGAAGGAGAATAGCCCCGACGATCCGGCGAAGTCGCGATTCCAGGTCTCATGGCCCGGGCAGCCGGGCAGCGCGGGGTGGAAAACGGCATCGACTTCCGGACGATCGGCGAGCCAGCGCGCCACGGCGAGCGCGTTCGCTTCATGCCGCCGCAGGCGCACATCCAGCGTGTGCAGTCCGCGATGGGCCAGATAGGCGTCATCCGGGCTGATGACTTGGCCGAACTGGAACGCGGTACGGCGCAGGGCAGGCCACCAGCGTTTCGTTGCGGAGACGGTGCCCAGCATGACGTCGCTGTGCCCGCCGATATATTTGGTGCCGGCCAGGATCGTGAGATCGATACCTTTTTCGATCGCCGGGAAAAACAGCGGCGTCGCCCAGGTGTTGTCGAGCAGTGTGACCATGCCGCGTTCCTTCGCGGCGGCGCAGATGCCGGGCACGTCCTGTACCTCGAAGGTCAGGCTCCCGGGGCTTTCGAGCAGGATTGCGGCGGCCGGGCCTTCATCCCCCTCACCGTCCATCAGCGCCGCGATCTCCTCCACGCTGGCGAGCGGATCGAACCAGCGCGTCGTGACGCCCCAGGGTTTTAGAAACTGAGCGGCGAAACTGCGCGACGGATCATAGGCATTGTCCGTCATCAGCAGCGTATCGCCGGGTTTCAGAACGGCGAGAAGCGCGCAGGAAATGGCGGCCACGCCGGAGGGGAACAGATAAGTTCCCGCCGCACCCGGCTCCAGCTCGGTTAGCGCTTCGGCGAGCGCCCAGTGCGTCGGGCCGCCGCGGCGGCCGTAGAAGAACTTGCCTTCCTGCACCGGGCCTTTGGCGGCGCGCAGATCCGCTGTGCTGTCATAAAGATGCGTGCTGCCGCGCCAGACCGGCGGATTAACCACCGCCCCGCCCGTCCACTCGCGCCGACGACCGCCGGTTACAAGCTGCGTGGCCGGTTTTTTCGACGAGCCGCTATCTGCCAATTTTTTGAACTCCGTTCGCCCTGAGCCTGTCGAGCAGCTGCCTCGCTCCCTCTTGGCCTTGGCTTAGAGGGAAGGACAACGATTCGACAAGCTCAGCCCGAACGGATTTCGTATTCTTGATGCGCTTATGCGGTCGCCTTGGGAGCGTCCTTGTCCGCGCCATATTCGGACCATGCGCCATCATAGAGGCGCACATCCTGTTTGCCGAGCAGATGCGCGGCGAACAGCGGGACGGCGGCCGTCATGCCGCTGCCGCAGCTGGTGATCATCGGCTTGTCGAGATCGACGCCGGCGTCTTTGAACACCGTCTTCAGCTCGTCACCGGTCTTCCAGGTTCCGTCTTCGTGGAAGAACTGGCCATGCGGCGTGCTGTGCGAGCCGGGGATGTGGCCGCTCGGCAGGTCTTCACGCGGCTCCGGCTCGGTGCCGTCGAAGCGACCCTTGGGGCGGGCATCGACCACTTCGGCGCCCTTGTCGTGCAGGTTTGCCAGCACGTCGGACTTCTTGGCGACCTGCTTTTCATCCTTCCAGACGGTGAAATGGCGATGGCGAAGATCGGGCTTGCCGGTTTCCAGCGGGCGATCTTCCGCCTTCCATTTGGCAAGGCCGCCGTCGAGGATGGCGACGGAGTGCGCGCCGAACATGTTCAGCATCCACCAGGCGCGCGCTGAGCTCTTGAGCGGCGAATCGTCATACAGCACGATGCGGCTGCCGTCGCCAAGCCCCAGCGACTGCATGCGGCTGGCAAACTTTTCCGCGCTGGGCAGCATGTTGGGAAGATCGCCCGACGGATCGGCCAGTTCGGCGAGGTCCATGAACACCGCGCCGGGGATGTGGCCGCCCTCATATTCAGCGCGCGGATTGCGTCCGGCGTCGGGCAGGAAATAGGTTGCGTCGACCACGCGCAGATCGCTCGCGCCCATTTCGCCTGCCAGCCATTCGGTCGAAACTAATTGGTCCATCGATTCGCGTTCCTGCTTTGGAGTGGGCCGGCAGGACTAGCGCCATACCGGAGCGGTGAAAACCCTTGGCTTGCCTCAGAGTTCATTGAGCGAGTCCAGCACTGCGCGGGCTTTTGCGCGCAGCGAGATTTTTTCGCCGGTCTCCTTGTTGTCCCAGTTGCGATAGGCGAGCGCCATCCGGCTGTTGCCGCTCAGCTTGTCCTCGTTCCGCGCCAGGAAATCCCAGTAAAGCGAATTGAACGGGCAGCTATCGTCCTCGGTCTTGGTTTTCACATTGTAACGGCAGGCCCCGCAATAATCGGACATCTTGTCGATATAATTGCCCGACGAGGCATAAGGCTTCGACGCGAGAAGCCCGCCATCGCCAAACTGGCTCATGCCCAGAACATTGGGCAGTTCCACCCATTCATAGGCGTCCGCATAGACTTCGAGATACCAGGCATGGACCTGTTTAGGGTCGATCCCCGCCAGCATCGCGAAATTGCCGGTGATCATCAGCCGCTGGATGTGATGCGCATAGGCATAATCCAGCGTCTGGCCGATAGCCTGGGACAGGCATTCCATGTCCGTTTCGCCATCATAATAGAAACGCGGTAGATCGCGGTCCGCCTCAAAGAAATTGCGCTCCACATAATCGGGGCCTTCGCGCCAGTAGATGCCGCGCATAAATTCGCGCCAGCCGATGATCTGGCGGATAAAGCCTTCCGCGCTGTTCAGCGGCACCTTGCCATCGCGGTACAGCGAATCGACATCGCGGCAGAGATTGACCGGATCGAGCAGGCCGGAGTTGATGTAGGGGCTCAGCACCGAATGCCACAGGAACGGCTCTCCGCGCAGCATTGCGTCCTGATAATCGCCGAAGCAGGGGAGCGCTTCGTCCAGAAACTGGCGGCGTGCGCGCATCGCCTCTTCATGCGTGACGGCGAAATGGAAATTCTCGGTGGTGCCCGGATGATCCCCGAACCGCTCGTTCACCATCGCGATCACGTCTTGCGTGACGTTATCGGGCCGGAACCGGATAGGCCGGGGCATCAGCAAATCGCCGCCGGGCGCAGGTTTGCGGTTTTCCTGATCGTAATTCCACTGGCCGCCGGCAGGCTCTCCGTCTTCCTCCATCAGGATGCCGGTCTTGCGGCGCATCTCCCGATAGAAGAATTCCATGCGTAGTTGTTTCTTGCCCTCCGCCCATTCCTCGAATTCTTGGTGGGTGGCGAGGAAGCGGGTGTCGGTACAGATGGTGACCGGCAGGCCGAACTGGTCTTCCCAATTTTCCAGCATTTCGCGCACGCGCCATTCGGCCGCTTCGGTGACCCGGATGCTCTCCGGCTCGTGCCGCTCGATCGCGCGCGCAAGCTCCCCTGAAAAGCTGCCATTGTTATCGGGATCGTCGAGCTTGATGTAATCGACCGTCCAGCCCTTATCCTCCAGCCGCGCGGCATGATGACGCATGGCCGAGAGGATGTAGGCGATCTTGGCCTTGTGATGGCGGACATATTCGGTTTCGTCCGCCACCTCCATCATCAGGAGGACGCAATCCTTAGTCTTCATGCCATCCAACGAGGGCAGGTTGAGCGAAAGCTGATCGCCCAGAATAGGAATGAGTGTTTTGATGGCCATGCCGATCAAAAGCGCGGCAGGCGCATGCAGGTTCCCCGCGCAACCGTGCCGTCAGACAGGCTTGGCGGCGACTTCCTGGATGATGCGGGGGCCGGGATCGATCGGGATGGGGCCGAGCCTGTCCTGACCGGCAGCCCCGGCGCGGCCGATCACGAAACTGTTTTGCAGACGATCCTGGCCGTCATGCCAGCGATAATCGCAATCGATGGCGACGAGTGGGATGATCACGGTGCGATCGTTCATGCGGAAGGCGGACGAGCTGTCCAGCGGCACGCGCATTTCGCCCTCTACCGGCATGCGGCTGCCCGCGCCGATGGGTGGGATGGTGACGCTTTGCCCGGTAAATGCCTCGCGCAAGAAGAAGCGATCGACCTGTCCTTGCGTATCCTGTCCGCCGGGCAGTGCGTCGAGCCGCAGGACCGCGCCGTCGACCGGCGCAGGCCCGGTGTTGGCCAGCCAGAGCCGGTAGTGAAGCTCGAAATGCGTTGCCGTCTGTTCGGCCCGCAGGATTTCCAGCCGCGCTTGCAGCGTCGGGCGGGCGGCGGCCGGTTGCGACAAACGCGTCGTGACAAGGCCGGCCGGTGCAGCCGCGGGGGCCGCAGGTGGCGGCGCTCCGGTAAGGCCAGAGAAGGCGCGGACCGTCCCGCCCGCTGATCTGGCCGCGGCGCCTGCGCTGGACGTGACCGTTCCGCTGGGCGGTGAAGCGCGTTCCGGTGCGGGCGCTGCCGGCGGCGGGGGCGGGGCGGGGGCCGGTTCTGGAGGTGTGGGGAGACGCGCGGGCGGCCCGGTCTGGCTGGGCGGGGCAGGGGGCGGCGCAGCAGCAGGAGCAGTAGCGGCTTCATACGCAGCCCCCGGCTTCTCCTTTCGCCTGGCGAAAAGCCATATCAGGCCGACGCCCAGAATTAGCAGCAGCGGCACCAGCCAAGGCAGCATGTTCAAAATGTCGGTGCTGCCCTGTTCTTCCTGCACCGGCACGGCATCGGCAGATGTATCCGGGGCGATTTGCGGCGGTGTGATCACCGGCGCGGGCGGGCCTGCCGCGGGCATCGTTTCCGGCGTCGCCTGGGCCGTCGGTTCAGCCTGCGGTGCGGTTTCTATCTGAGCCGGCTGTGCGGCAGGGGCAGGCGCGGGACGCGCGGCCGGGCTCGGTGCAGGGCGCGGCGGAGGTGGAGGCGCAGGTCGGGGTGGAGGCGTGGGGGCCGGACGCATACGTGCAGGAGACGGCGCGGGAGCAGGGCGCGCCGGTGTCGGTGTTGCGCGCGGCGCCTTGTCCAGAATGGGAACGTTCAGTGGGGCGGGACGGGGCGAAGGGCTGGGCAGAGGTGCAATGATCGGCGCCGGTGTGGGTGCAGGCGTCGGATCGAGCCGGAAGCCGCCGCTGGCATCGTTGGTCTGCCCGCTATTCTGCTGCGCGACGGCTGGCGCCAGCGGATACACGATTAGCGCCAGCGGCAGCATAACCGCCGGTGCGCGTGATTTTCGAGAATGACAGATGGGCCTGCCCGCCTTTATGGATGCCGCCATGGCCGAAAATTCAAAACCCCGTTTCCTGGGACAGGATAGCCCGCTTCCCTCGTCGCCTGACGAAGCGGAGCTGGATTATGTCCCCAATCCGCGCGCCGGGCAACTCTACTGCGTCCGATTTACCGCGCCTGAATTTACCTCGCTCTGCCCGGTTACCGGCCAGCCCGATTTCGCGCATCTGATCATCGATTACGCGCCTGGCAAGACGATTGTCGAATCGAAGTCGCTGAAACTGTTCCTGGGCAGCTTCCGCAACCATTGTGCCTTCCACGAAGACTGTACCGTCGGTATCGGCGTTCGCCTGTTCGAGGAAATGCAGCCCGAATGGCTGCGAATCGGCGGATACTGGTATCCGCGCGGCGGCATACCCATCGATGTGTTCTGGCAGAGCGGAGAGGCCCCGCGCGGCTTGTGGGTGCCGGACACCGGCGTTGCCTCTTACCGAGGGCGCGGATAAGTTTTTTCGCAGATTTCTTGCGTCCTTCATCTATCTTTCATGTGCGACTGACATTATTGTCAGTATCATGACCGCAAGCCACAGCCACGCCATCGACATCACACCTGAAGATATCGACTTCATGGGGCACGTGAACAACGCCAACTACCTGTCCTGGGTGCAGGACGCGGTGGTTGCGCATTGGCAGAAGATTGCGCCTTCCCAGGCGGTTGCCGAGCATCTCTGGGTCGCGCTGAAGCATGAGATCACCTATCGCAAGCCCGCCTTCCTGAATGACGAGGTGTTTGCCGAGGTGATCTTGCAAAAGGTGCACGGCGCGCGCGCTTTCTACGATACGGTGATCAAGCGCGGCGAAGAGGTGCTGGCCGAGGTGAAGTCGAGCTGGTGCTGCCTGGATGCCGAGACGCTGCGCCCCACCCGGATCGCGCAGGATATTTCGGAATATTTCTTCCCAAAGACGGACGACTGACGCGTTTCGACCAGCGACATTTCGGTAAGTGATCCCGCCTTGTGAGACGGCGGGGGTAGGCATAGGGTTCGCCGCAATTGCCTGCCCACCCCGGAGCCGTTTCCCATGTCCATGATCCGCCCCGCTGGCCGCCTACTGGCCGCCGCTTCCCTGCTGTCGCTGGCCGTTCCCGCCGCGGCCCAAATGGCGCAAGGTTCCGCCGCAGACGCGCGGCCCGCGCCCCAGGCGGATAGCGTCGATCCCAGCCTGCCCACGCAGCTGCCGCGCACCGCCGTGCCGCACCGTTACAGCATCCAGGTGGTGCCCAATGCCGAGGCGCTGACTTTCGGCGGAGCGGTGCGCATTGCACTCGATATCGTGAAGCCCACCGATACATTGGTACTGAACGCGGCCGATCTCGCGATCGACGGCGCGACGCTCTACGGCGCCGACGGCAAGCCGCACCGGGCGAAGGCTGTGCTGGACGCCGGCGCACAGACCGCAAGCTTCGATTTCGGCGAGACCCTGCCCACGGGCGCCTATTATCTCGACATTCCCTACACCGGTAAGATCAACACGCAGGCGAACGGATTGTTTGCTCTGGACTACAAGGACCCGGACGGCACCCAGCGCCGCGGCCTGTTCACGCAGTTCGAAGCGCCCGATGCGCGGCGTTTCGTGCCCAGCTGGGACGAACCCGATTACAAGGCGGTGTTCGATCTGACGGCGACCGTGCCGAGCGACCAGATGCCGCTCAGCAATATGCCGATCAAGGCCAGCGAGGATGTCGGCAACGGCATGTCGAAGGTTACCTTCGGCACCACGCCGCCCATGTCCAGCTATCTGCTGTTCTTCGGTCTTGGCGACTTCGAGCGCATCCACCGCGAGGCGGGCGGCACCGATGTCGGCATCGTGATGAGCAAGGGCAAGGCGGACCAGGGACAATACGCGTTGGATGCGGCCTCTGCGATCCTGCCCTTCTACAATGATTATTTCGGCACGCCCTATCCGCTGCCCAAGCTGGATAACATTGCCGGGCCGGGCCAGTCGCAGTTCTTCGGTGCGATGGAAAATTGGGGCGCGATCTTCACCTTCGAGCGCATTCTGCTGAACGATCCGACGATCACGTCGGAGGGCAACCGCCAGTCGATCTTCTCGGTCGCGGCGCATGAAATGGCGCATCAGTGGTTCGGCGATCTCGTCACCATGGCGTGGTGGGACGATCTCTGGCTGAACGAAGGCTTCGCCAGCTGGATGGAGAACAAGACCACCGCCACGCTGCATCCCGAATGGAATGCGGATATCGACCGCGTCAGCGCGCGAGAGGCGGCGATGGGGCTGGACAGCTATGCCGCCACGCATCCGATCGTGCAGAAGATTCGAACGGTGGAGCAGACCAACCAGGCATTCGACACCATCACCTATTCCAAGGGCGAGGCGGTGATCGCAATGCTGGAGGGCTATGCCGGCGCCGAGGTGTGGCGCAAGGGCGTGCAGGATTACATCAAGGCGCATCAATATCAGAACACCCGCACCGACGATCTGTGGAACGCGGTGGAAGCTGCCGGGGCGACGGACCTCACGCGCATCGCGCATCAGTTCACGCTGCAGCCGGGCGTGCCGCTGATCCAGGTGACGGACGCGCAGTGCACGGGCGGCAACACCTTGGTCACACTGCGCCAGAGCGAGTTTTCATCGGATCGGCGCGCAGAAGTGACCGCCAATCCGCAGAGCTGGAACGTGCCGGTCAACGCGGCGACGGCGGGCGGTGCCCTGGTGCGCGCCGTGACCGAGGGGCCGTCCACGCAGATGACGGTGCCGGGCTGCGGTCCGCTGCTGCTCAACGCCGGGCAGACGGGCTATTATCGCTCGCTCTATCAGGCGCCACAGCTCGCCACGCTGGCGCAGAACTTCGCCAGCCTGCAGCCGATCGACCAATATGGCCTGCTGAACGACAATATCGCGCTGGCCTATACCGGTTATCAGCCGCTTGCCCCCGCGCTGGATCTTACGGCGGCCATCCCTTCCGATGCCAATCCCAAGGTACTCGGAGAGGGGCTGGGCACCTGGTCCGGCCTCTATGGCATGTTCGACGGCGAGCCGGGCGTGCAGGCGCAGATCGGCAAGCTGATCCAGACGCAATATGCGCCCGAACTCGATCGCATCGGATTTGCGGTGCGCGATGGCGAGGCGGCAGGCGAGACGTTGCTACGGCCCGCGCTGATCTCGGTGCTCGGCTCCACCGGGCTGGAGTCGGTCAAGGCGGAGCGAGTGCGCCTGCTTGGCGAATTGTCGAAGAATTCCACCGCGCTGGACGGGCCGCTGAAGACCACATGGCTCAGCCTGATCGCCCGCGATGCCGATGCGGCGGATTGGGACACTCTGCATCAGCTTGCGCAGAATGCAGGCGGTTATACCGAACGCTCGGCACTTTACGGCGCCCTGGGCGGCGTGAAGGATCCGGCGCTGGCGCAAAAAGCGCTGGACCTTGCCATCACCGACGAACCCGGCGCGACCATCGGCGCGTCGATCATCTCGGCCGTGGCGGCGAACAATCCGGAGCTGGCGCTCGACTTCGCGCTGGCGCACCCGGTCGAGATCGATCGCATCGTCGATAATAGCGCTCAGTCCCGCTTCGTCGCGCGCATCGCACAGGGCTCGGACGACCCGGCAACGATCGACAAGCTGGACGCCTATGCAAAGGCCAATCTGGGCGAGGAGGCCCGCAAGCCGGTCGACCAGACGATCTCGATCATCAAGGCGCGGCTCGATCGCCGCCAGCGCATCATGGATCAGACGCGCCAGTGGCTGGCCGCGAACGCAGGCTAAGGCTGGCAGTTTTAACTAAAAGGCGGGGCTTCGGTGCAAACCGGGGTCCCGTTTTTTTTTTTAGCGCTAGCGCATCAGTCCACCGAGCAGACCGCGCGCAAACCGGCCAAGGCCGGGAAAGCCGATCGCCTTGCCCAGCTCGGTCCCGATCGTTCCGGCTGCGGCACCCGCGGCGCTTTTGGTGGGCGCAGCGCGGCTGGTGCGGCCGGACAGCTTCCGCCCGATCATTCCGCCAGCGGAAGCCGCCGCCGCATCGACTGCGGCCTTGCCCGCTTTTTCCCAGATGGACGACGTTCGGCGCGGCTCCTTGCGAACTTCTTCCACGCCTTTTTGCTCCACCGCCTCGGCGGTTTTCGCGGCGTCGGCAGCTTTGGCGGCGAGCACTTCGGACGCGCTTTCCCGGTCCACCTCGTGATCATATTTGTCGCCGAAAGGCGATATCGAGCGGATGATGGCGCGCTCCTTCGCCGTCAGCGGCCCCGCGCGCGAACGGGGAGGCTTCACCAGCGTGCGCTGCACGACGGACGGCGCGCCGTCTTCCATCAGCGTGGAAACCAGCGCCTCACCCACTTTCAGCTGCGTGATCGCGGTCTCGACGTCGAGGTCCGGGTTCTCGCGGAAGGTCTCCGCCGCGGCCCGGATCGCCTTCTTATCGCGCGGCGTGAACGCCCGCAGCGCATGCTGCACGCGGTTGCCTAGCTGGCCTGCCACCTCTTCCGGAATGTCGACAGGGTTCTGCGTGACGAAATAGACGCCGACGCCCTTGGAGCGAATGAGGCGCACCACCTGCTCCACCTTGTCGAGCAAGACCTTGGGTGCATCGTCGAACAGCAGATGCGCCTCATCGAAGAAAAAGACGAGTTTGGGTTTGTCGGGGTCGCCCACTTCGGGAAGCGCCTCGAACAGTTCGGACAGCAGCCAGAGCAAGAAGGTGGAATAGAGCCGCGGGCTCTGCATCAGCTTGTCCGCGGCGAGGATATTGACCTGCCCGCGCCCGTCTTCCTCCACGCGCATCAGGTCAGCGATTTCCATGGCCGGTTCGCCGAAGAAGCGCGCGCCGCCCTGCGCATCGAGCTGGAGCAGGGCGCGCTGGATCGCTCCGACGCTGGCGGAGGAGACCTGGCCGTATTTCTTCGAAAGATCGGCGCGGTTTTCTGCGGTCCACTGCAGAAGCGATTGCAGATCGGCCAGATTGAGCAGCAGCAGGCCTTCGTCGTCTGCCGCGCGGAACGCGATTTCGAGCACGCCTGCCTGCGTATCGTTGAGTTGCAGCAGCCGCCCGAGCAGCAGCGGACCCATTTCGGAGATGGTGGTGCGGACGGGATGGCCCTGTTCGCCGAACAAATCCCAGAAGACGACCGGATTGTCGGCGTAGGAGAAGTCGTCATAGCCGATTTCGGCGGCGCGCTTCGTGAAGGGTTCGTGCAGCTTGCCATCGGGTGAGCCTGCCATCGCCATACCGGCCAGATCGCCCTTCACATCGGCAAGAAAGACCGGAACGCCCTGCTGCGAAAAGCTTTCGGCAAGGCCCTGTAGCGTGATGGTCTTGCCGGTACCGGTCGCGCCCGCGATCAGCCCGTGGCGATTGGCGCGCTTCAGATTCAGGAACTGCGGATGCCCGCCATCCGGTTCTTCGCTCTGGCCAATGAAGATCGCTTCGTTGCTATCGCTTGCCATGCGCCGGGCCTTTCATCGCCGATGATGGCCGGGAATTGGCAGATGGCGCGCCATAAGAAAAGGCCCCGGCGGATCGCTATCCGTCGGGGCCTTGCTGTCACTGTTTCGTCTGCGGGCTCAGTCGCCCTGGATGCGCACCGGAATGAACACCGGCTGTTGTCCGCCCGGCGCTTGCACGCGAAGCAGCACGGCTGCCTTGCCCGAACGCTGTGCCGCATTCACCGCATTGGAGAACGCCTCGGCCGATGTCACCGGGCGTCCGTCAACCGACAGGATGACGATGCCGCGCTGGATACCCTTGCGGGCCGCATCGCTGCTGGGATCAACCCCGTTCACAACCACGCCCTGCGTGTCCGCACCCAGCCGCAGCTGGCGGCGCAGGTTCGGCGTCAGATCGAGCACAGCGATGCCCATATCGGCCTCGGCAGCCTGCTCGTTCACCGATTCGTCGGGCTCGGAGAAGTCCTGCTCGTCACCGCCCGCAAGCTTCGCAAGTTCCTCATCGGATGGACGCTGGCTAATTGTGACGTTCAGGCGCTTGCGTTGCCCATTGCGGATCACATCCACGGGGACGGTCCGGCCGACCGGGATGTTCGCCACGATGTAAGCCAGCGTATTGTCCCGCGTAACCTGCTGGCCGTTGATTGCGGTGATGACGTCGCCGGCTTCGACACCGCCCTTGTCAGCGGATGCCCCGGGCACGACGCTCTGAACGAATGCACCTTCGTTCTTGTTGTCGATACCGCGAATGGAAGCGGCAAAGTCTTCGGACAAAGGCTGGAACTGGATGCCCAGATAGCCGTGCTCGACTTCCTTGCCTTCCTTGAGCTGCGCAATGATCGGCGCAGCCACTTCGGACGGCGTCGCGAAACCAAGGCCTACGCTGCCGCCTGTGGGCGACAGGATCGCGCGGTTGATCCCGATAACCTCGCCATTGAGGTTGAACATCGGTCCGCCGCTATTGCCCTGGTTGATCGCAGCGTCCGTCTGGATGAAGCGATCATAGGCGCCGCCCGTGTCCACGCCGCCCTGACCGACATTGCGGTAGAGCGCGGACACGATGCCGCTCGTGACGGTGCCGCCAAGGCCCAGCGGATTGCCGATGGCCATCACCCAGTCGCCCACACGGGTTTTGGTGCTGTCGCCCAGTTTCACGAAGGGAAGAGTCTTGCCCGCGTCGATCTTGAGGACGGCAATGTCCGATGCCTCGTCACGGCCCACGAGCTTCGCAGGATATTCGGTGCGATCGGGCATGATGACGGTGATCGAATCCACCGTCGCATTCTCGTTGCCCGGTGCCACCACATGGTTGTTGGTGACGATATAGCCATCCGAGGACACGATGAAACCGGAGCCGAGCGACTGCGCTTCCTGCGTGCTGGGCTGCTGCGGCTGCTGTCCGCGTCGGCCGAAGAACTGGCCGAACAGGCCTGCCATCGGGTTCTGCTCCACCTTCACGGTCTGCTTGGTGGAAATGTTGACGACGGCGGGGGAAACCTGCGCGGCGAGATCGGCGAAGCTGACGGGAGCGCCAGCGGGCGCCAGGGCGCGCATCACATGATCCTCGTTTTGCGCGGTCTGCGCGGTTACGGGCGTGCCGTTCACCAGCGCGATCGTGCTTCCGCCGAGTAGAAGTGCTGCGGTGAAGGCATAAGCGTAGCGCACTTTGGAATGTCCTCTCAAAATTGGGTCCTCATGAAAAGCTGCGGTCGACTGCCCCCAACGGGAGACGAATGGATGCACGCACAACGCTGAACATCGATTGAATATCCCTCGCCACCTCGCCGATTTTCAGGCTTTCGGGCGCGACAGTTCGATGAACGACATCAGCGGCCGCCACCATTTTCAAAGTTGCGCAGATACTCGTTCTTGGGGGACATCACGATGTTGGTGTTGCCTTTGCCCTGTTCGAACGTGCGGGCGTAGGATTCCATCGAGCGATAGAAATCGTAGAATTCCGGGTCCTTGCCGAAGCTCTCGGCATAGGTGCGCGCGGCCTGCGCTTCGGCATCGGCACGGATGATCTGCGCCTGCTTCTCGCCTTCGGCCCGGATCGCGACCGCTTCCTGCTGACGCGCGGTGCGCATCCGCTCATAGGCCGATTGCAGGGGCGTGCCTTCGGGCAGATCGGCGCGCTTGATCCGCACATCGATTACCTGCGCACCATATTTGTTGGCCTCGATATTCAGCGCGTCCTGGATGTTCTCCATCACCTGACCGCGCTCCGGGCTGAGCAGCGTCGCAAAGGCGCGCTTACCCAGCTCGTTGCGTAAAGAGGAGCCTAGGATGGTACGCAGCTGGTCGCCCAAGGCGTCCTCGGTGCGAATGGTGGTGTACATGCGCAGCGGATCGGTGATGCGATAACGCGCATAGGCGTCCACCTGCAGGCGCAGCTGATCGGTCGAAAGCACTTCCTGCCGCGCCATTTCCACGCGGCGGATACGCTTGTCGATGAACTGGATCTGCTCGATGAACGGAATGCGCGCGACCAGATTGCCCGGCGTTTCACCGAATTCCTCGTTTGTGCGATAGGGATTCACGATCCGGTCCGGCTTGCCGTAGGCGGTGATGATCGCCTGCTTGGTTTCCGGTACGATCGAGACCGTCATCACCAACAGGATGATCGCGGCCAGGACGAACAGGGCGATCGCCAGCGGACTTGTCAGATTGTTGCGGTTCATGGGTTGCTCGCCTCCGCACCAGCCGCGGGCTGTTCGGCGCGTTTCCTGATTTCGGGAAGGGGCAGATAGGGCGTCACCGATCCATCGGTATCGACGATCGTCTTGTCGACATCGCCCAGCACGCCTTCCATGGTTTCATAATAGATGCGGCGGCGGGTCACCTCGGGCGCGAGCCGATATTCGGCATAAACCTTGTCGAACCGTGCGGTGTCGCCGAGCGCGCGCTCGATCACCCGTTGCGCAAAGGCGCGGCTGTTGTTGATCGCCGATTCGCGTTCCTGCTTGGCCGCGTTCACTTCCTTGAAGGCCTCGTTCACCTCGGCCGGCGGATCGGACTGCAGGATCGAGATCGCCTCGATCGTTATGCCCGCGCCGTAGCTGTCCAGAATCTGCTGCATGCGCTCGCGTACCTGCGCTTCGATCTCACCGCGACCGGGGCCGATCGCAGAGATGAGGTCGAAGTTCGCAACGGCGGCGCGCATGGCGCTTTCGCCCACTTCGGCAACGGTCTGCGCAGGATCTTCCAACTGGAAGAGATAGCGTGCGGGATTGCGGACCGACCAGCGGACTTCATAGGCCATGTCGATGATGTTCTGATCGCTCGTCAGGATCAGATTTTCCTGGGATGCGCCGGTGGAGCCGATCTGCGTGGTGCGGATGGCCTGCGTGTCCACCTTCTGCAGCTTCTCGATCGGGGCGGGCAGAGTGAACTGAACGCCGGGGCCAACCGTGCGATCATATGCGCCGAGGCGGGTGATAACGCCTTCTTCTTCGGCGCCGAGCACGTGAATGCTCGAAAAGGCGAGCCAAAGCGCCACCAGCGCCACAACCGCCAGCAGCCAGATGGATTTGTTTGCCGGGCCGCCGGGTACGTTAAACCTGCCGCGACTTTTCAACAGATCTTCCAACGAAGGGCCGCGGCCCTTGCGCGGACCGCCGCCGCCAGGTCCCTGCGGCGGGGGGCTCCACGGATTGCGCGGACCGTCGCCGCCGCCATCGCCGCTGCCGTCACCTCCGCCGCTGCCGCCTTTGCGCGGACCGCCCCACGGGCCTTGATCGTTCATATTGCTGCCTGTTCCGGCCCCAACCGAGCCGGACGTGCTGGAAATTTCCCTCATGCCCCATGCTATAGGAAGCGTGCGGCCAGAAAAACAGTGCCAAGCACGAAATTGGTCCCTATGCCACGCGCCCATGGCGACCTCTGAAGCAATTGAGACCGCGCTGCGCGATGCGGCCGCCGAACGGGCGCGGCTCGTGCGGCTGGATGACGACGCGATTACGGTGACCGTCGATGTCGCCGGGGTGAAGGCCTCAGATCATGACGCGATCGAACAGGCCGTGCGCGGCGCGGTCGAGCCGCTGCGGGGCGAGCGAAAGCTGCGCATCGCGCTGACGGCTGAGCGCTCCAAACCGCGGCTGATCGCGGTCGGCAGCGGAAAGGGCGGCGTCGGCAAATCCACGCTTGCGGCCAATCTGGCGGTGGCCCTTGCGCGGCGTGGCCGTTCCGCAGGGCTGGTGGATGCCGATATCTACGGCCCTTCCGTGCCGACATTGCTGGGCCGTGAGGGTGTGAAGCCCGAGGCGGAAAATCAGAAGCTCCATCCGGTCGACAGCGATTACGGCGTGCCGTTTCTTTCGATGGGCCAATTGGTGGATGCAGGGCAGGCGGTGGCCTGGCGCGGGCCGATGGCGGGCAAGGCGCTCACCCAGTTGATCGATGCGCACTGGCAGGCGAAGGAGCTGGTGGTCGATCTCCCGCCCGGTACCGGCGATATCCAGCTGTCTATGGTGCAGAGCCATAAACCGGCCGCCGCCGTGATCGTCTCCACCCCGCAAGATCTTGCTCTCATTGATGCGACCCGCGCGATCACCTTTTTTGACAAAGCGGGCGTGCCGGTGATCGGGCTGGTCGAGAATATGGCGGGCTATGTCTGCCCGCATTGCGGTGAACTGAGCGATCCCTTCGGTTCGGGCGGAGCGGAAGCCGCGGCTAAGGCGCTGGACTTGCCCTTCTTGGGCCGCGTGCCGCTGGACATTGCGATCCGGACGGCTAGCGATGCCGGTATTCCACCCGCTGCGGGAGACAGCGTGCAGGGACGTGCGTTCCTGTCCATTGCCGATAAGGTGATCGACTGGATGGAAGGACATGGACATGCCGCTTGAGAGCGCAGACGAAATCAAGAGCCTGCTCGAACGTACAAACCGGATCGCGATGGTGGGCGCATCGCCCAAGGCGAATCGCGCCAGCAACGGCGTGCTCAAATTCCTGCTGGATCAGGGGTATGAGGTAATACCGGTTAATCCCGGTCACGCCGGGTCAGCAATCCACGGAGCCGAGGTGGTGGCATCGCTTGCCGATATCGAGGGAAAGGTCGATCTGGTCGACATCTTTCGCAACAGCGAGGATGCGGCCAATGCGGTGGATCAGGCGATATCGATCGGTGCCGGCGCGGTCTGGATGCAGCTGGGCGTGATCAATGAGGACGCGGCGGCCCGCGCAGAGGAGGCCGGACTGGACGTCGTGATGGACCGTTGTCCCAAGATCGAGATTCCGCGCCTCGGTGTCCGCAAAGCCTGACCGCACGAAAGAGGGCCTCAGCCGCCGCTCGCTGCTGATCGGCGGGCTCGCTGCGGGCGGGCTCGTCGTCGGCTGGTCGCTATGGCCACGACAGTATCGGCCGGGGCTCGCCGCGACGGAGGATGAACGGGTATTCGATGCCTGGCTCAAGATCGCGCGCGATGGGCAGGTGACGGTCGCCGTGCCACAGGCGGAACTGGGGCAGGGCGTCTATACGCAGCTCGCGCAGATCGTCGCGGGAGAACTCGGCGCGGACTGGCGCACGGTGGCGGTGCAGCCGGCCGCGATCAATCCGCTGTTCGCCAACGATCTGCTGGCACGGCAGTGGGCGCCTGCGGTGTTGCCGGTGGGCGCAGACCGTGCGGGCGAGGAGCCGATAATCGCCGATGCCATCGACAAGCTGGCGACGCGCAGCACATTCATGGTCACGGCAGGATCGACTTCGATCCGTATGTTCGAGGAGCCGGCGCGTAAGGCCGGTGCCGTAGCGCGCGCGATGCTGTGTCAGGCCGCCGCCGCGCAATGGGACGTGGCTTGGGAGAGCTGCCAGGCGCAGGACGGCTTCGTCGTCTTTCAACAGAAGCGCCTGCGGTTCGGAGTGCTGGTGGACGAAGCCGCCGCGCTGGACCCGCCCGATCCGGTGCCTTTGCTGCCTAGTCCGCGCAACATTTTGTCGGGAACGGACCAGCTGCGGCTCGACGTACCGGCCAAGCTGGACGGCAGCGCCACATTCGCGGGCGATGTCCGCCTGCCGGAGATGCTGTACGCCTCGATCCGGCACGGCCCGATCGGTGACAGCCGCCTGAAAGCGCTGCGCAGCGCCGGTGCGAAAGATATCATCGGGCTGGTCGATGTAGTGACAAATGATCGCTGGGTTGCTGCGGTGGCAACCAACTGGTGGGCGGCGAACAAGGCACTCGATCGGCTGGCGCCCGTGTTCGTGACAAGCGGTAGTCTGCCATCCGACGAATCCATCGAGACCGCGCTTGCCGAGGCGCTGAGAACCGGCAAGGGCTGGCAGATCGACAGTCGCGGTTCCTTGCTGAAATCGCTGGAAAAGAGCGCGGGCACGCGCGTTTTTGAGGCGCAGTATAATGTCGCGCCCGCGCTCCATGCCGGTATCGAGACGCGCTGCGCCACCGCATCGGTGCGCGGCGCCAAGGCGGAAATCTGGGTTGCGACGCAGGCGCCCGCCGCAGCGCGCGAGGCGGTGGCGAGCGCGCTGGGCTTTTCGGCCAGCGACGTGATCCTTTATCCGATGATGGCGGGCGGAGCGTTCGGGCGCGCGCTCAATCCCGCGGTTGCGGTGGAGGCGGCGCTGATCAGCCGCCAGATGGGCAGGCCGGTGCAACTTACATGGTCGCGCGCCGAAGAATGCCTGCAGGACCATTATCGCGCGCCCGCCAAGGCGCGCATGATCGGCGCGATCGACGGCGCGGGACAGCTTGCAGGTTTCGCCGCCAAGATCGCCGTGCCAGCAACGATGCGCGAACAGCTGCGCCGGATGATCCGCGGCGATCTGCCCTATCAGGCTTGGCAGGAAGCTGCCGATGAGCGTGATCCCTTGGCCGTCGAAGGGGCCATGCCGCCTTATGCGATCCCGAACATCGCGATCGATCACTATCCTGCAAATGTCGGCATCCCGACCGGGCGCTGGCGCGGCAACGCGGATAGCTACACGGCTTTCTTCGTGGAATCCTTTCTGGATGAGCTGGCGCGCGCTGCGGGGATCGAGCCACTGTCCTTCCGCATGCAGATGCTTACCGGACAGCCGCGCCTTGCCGCCTGTATCAACGGCGTCGCGGCGATGGCGAACTGGACCGGTGGCGCCGGAGGAGAGGGGCAGGGCATCGCCTGTCACGTAGCGCGCGGCTCCTATATCGCGGTGATCGCCAGCGCCCGCACCGGAGACCGCGGCGTCCGTGTCAGCCGCATCTCGGCGATGGTGGATGCCGGGCGCCTCATCAATCCGGACATCGCGCGGCAGCAGATTGAGGGCGGCATCGTCTGGGGACTTGCGCAGGCGCTGGGCGTTGCAACAGGATTCGAAGGCGGATTGGCGAATGTGCGGCGGCTGCGCGATGCCAATCTCCCGACGCTTGCCGATATGCCGGAGGTGCAAGTGGAGTTTGTGCGCAGCGACGCGGACCCTGGCGGTATCGGGGAAATTGGCGTGCCCGCGGTGGCCCCTGCGGTCTCCAACGCCCTGTTCTCCGCAGCCGGCGTGCGCATGCGCAATCTGCCGCTGCTTTCTGATGGGCTGTAGGCGGCGCTCGGTGCCGCTCACGGCTTTCGCTTTCGCGCCCGATGTGCCAACGGGTGAGCCGTGAAACCTGCCGACCATCTCCAGATCCCGCCGCCGCGTATCGGCGTGCTGCTCGTTAATCTCGGCACGCCCGAGGCTGCGGAGCCGAAGGCGGTGAAGCGTTATCTGGGGGAGTTTCTATCCGATCGCCGCGTTGTCGAAATCCCGCGGCTGCTCTGGCAGCCCATCCTGCGCGGGATCATCCTGCAAACCCGCCCGAAGAAATCTTCCGAAGCCTATGAACAGGTTTGGATGGAGGAAGGCAGCCCGCTGGCTCATTATACCAAGCGGCAGGCGGAGGAACTGGCCGCGCGCTTCGGCGCGGAAGTCGATATCCGCTGGGCCATGCGTTACGGCGAGCCTGCGGTGGGCGAGGTGCTGACGCAGATGAAGGCGGACGGGTGCGAACGCATTCTGGTGGCGCCGCTCTATCCGCAATATTGCGCGGCGACCACGGCGACGGTGATGGACGAGTGCTACCGCGCGCTTGCCGCCATGCGTTGGCAACCGGCGCTGCGCAGCCTGCCGCCCTATCATGACGATCCGGCCTATATCGATGCGCTGAAGACCTCGATCGGCGGAGCGCTGGAGACGCTGGACTTCAGCCCGGACGCGCTGCTTCTCAGCTTCCACGGCATGCCGCAGCGCACGCTGGAACTGGGCGATCCCTATCACTGCCACTGCCGCAAGACCGCGCGGCTGCTGGGCGAGGCGATGGGCCGCGATGTGCGCGTGGCCTTCCAGTCGCGTTTCGGCCGCGCCAAATGGCTGGAACCCGCCACCGACGCGGTGCTGGAAGCCATGCCGGGCGAGGGGATCAAACGCGTCGCCATCGCCGCGCCGGGCTTCGCGTCGGACTGCCTCGAGACGCTGGAAGAGCTCGCCATTCGCGGGCAGGAGCAGTTCTTCGAAGCGGGCGGGGAGCGTTTTGCGTATCTCCCTTGCCTTAACGACAGCGCGCCCGGCATTGCCATGCTGGAGACGCTGCTGCGGCGCGAGCTGATGGGCTGGACGCGCTGAAAAAGCGCGGCTTGTCGGCAACCCCGGCGCGCTTTAAGCCTTTCCCTAGAGGAAGCCGGTCGATTCCACGGGCGGCCTAGGAAGAGGAGCTTGAAGCATATGGCACGTATCGCAGTGGTCACCGGGGGAAGTCGCGGCATAGGCGAGGCGATCAGCTGCGCGCTGAAGGACAAGGGCATGACGGTCGTCGCAATCTATGCGGGCAACGACCAGGCGGCGCAGGAATTTACCGAGCGCACCGGCATCGAAACGCGCAAATGGGACGTGGGCGACCATCAGGCCTGCATGGACGGCTGCGCCGAGATCGAGCAGTCCGTCGGCCCGATCGACGTCCTGGTGAACAATGCCGGGATCACCCGCGACGGCACCATGCACAAGATGAGCTTCGAGGACTGGAACGAGGTGATGCGCGTCAACCTCGGCGGCTGCTTCAACATGGCCAAGGCGGTCTATCCCGGCATGCGCGAGCGCAAATGGGGCCGCATCGTCAACATCGGCTCGATCAACGGGCAGGCCGGGCAATATGGCCAAGTGAACTACGCCGCCGCCAAGTCCGGCATCCACGGCTTCACCAAGGCGCTCGCTCAGGAAGGCGCGCGCACGGGCGTCACCGTCAACGCCATCGCGCCGGGCTACATCGATACCGACATGGTCGCCGCGGTGCCCGAAGAGGTGCTGGAGAAGATCGTCGCCAAGATCCCGGTCGGCCGCCTCGGCCAGGCGGACGAGATCGCGCGCGGCGTGTGCTTCCTGACCTCCGAGGATGCGGGCTTCGTCACCGGCTCGACCATGAGCATTAATGGTGGTCAGCACATGTATTGAGCCTTCGCCGGCGGATGGAGGTAGGATGACCCCGGAGCGCTACCATCCGCCGGTCAAGCGATCGGTGACGATCGCGGGGCACCCCACGTCGATCAGCCTCGAACCGCTCTTCTGGCAGCTCCTGAAAAGGGCGGCGGAAGAGCGGGACGAGCCGCTCAGCGCGCTCATCGCCCGGATCGATGTCGAACGGCTGGAATCGGACACCCCGCCCGGCCTTGCCGGTGCCATCCGGCTATGGCTCGCAGATCGCTGGCTCGGCGGTGATGACGAGGCGGCATCCTCACGCCCCTGACGAAACCCTCCGTGCCGATCCAGCTCAGCTGGTCACGGGGGAGAGATGCTCGTGGCCGTGATGTTCGTGATCGCCCGGATGCTCGTGATCGTCGCCCGGCTGCACGGCGATCAGGTTCAGCTGAGCGAGCCGCACCCCGCGCTGGGTGACGATATGGTCCACCAGCTTTCGCAGCGCCTCGGTGCGCCCTTTCAGCATCACCGATACCAGGCTGTCCTGATGGTCGAGCCGCATCGCCGTGGACGAAACCACCAGATCGTGATGCGCATGCTCCAGTTCGGATAAGCGTTCGGGCAAAGCGCGCACGCGCCGATCATAGACATAGGACAGATTGCCGACCGAAAAGGCGGCGCTGCTGTCTTCCTGCCGCCAGCGCTCGGTCTGCGCGCGCAGCATGTCGCGCAGCGCCTCGGACCGGCTGTTATAGCCGCGTGCCCGCGCCATGGCGTCCATTTCCCCGGCGAGGCCGTCGTCGATCGATATGGTGATCCGCTGCATCGTGCGTGGCTCCCTTGCGGCCCACCTCATGCCACCGGGCAAAAAAAGCGTCAAACCGCTGCATCCGTCTCTCGGCCGCCGCGCGTATGCACAATGAGCAGAAAATGCATAAAGCGGGGGCAGGAATGGTGAAAGCGGTACGCGCACGGACGATCCTGTTTCTAGCGGCTCCGGTGGCGCTCGGCTGGACGCCGCCGCTGTTTGCCCATGACGATCCCTCGCCCGACGAGCAGCAGACAGCGGGCCCCCGCACACCCGCCGGTGCCGATCCGGCTGCCGAACGCGATCCCATCATCGTATATGGCCGCGCGATCGAACAGATCGGCATCGCCGTTTCGGGATCGCAGGGCACCGTCGGCTATGCCGATTTCGACAATGTGCCGATCAGCCGGACGGGTGAGCTGGTGGAGAATGTGCCTGGCGTCATCGCCACGCAGCATTCGGGATCGGGCAAGGCGAACCAGTATTTCCTGCGCGGCTTCAACCTCGATCACGGTACCGATTTCGCCGGTTTCGTCGACGGCGTGCCGATCAACATGCGCACGCATGGCCATGGCCAGGGTTATCTCGATTTCAACTTCGTGATTCCCGAAACGCTGGAGCGGATCGATTACCGCAAGGGGCCCTATTTCGCCGATGTCGGCGATTTTTCGGCCGCGGGCACGGTCTCCTTCGTAACGCGCGACACCATAGAGCCCTTCGTTCAGGGCGAAGTGGGCGCCTTCGGCTATGTCCGCGGCGTGGCCGCGGGCAGCACCCCTCTCGGCGGTGGCAACCTCCTCGCCGCCGCCGAGATACAGGGATATGACGGACCTTGGGAGCTGCCCGAAGACCTTTACCGCATCGCAGGTCTGGTGAAATATAGCGGCGGCGGCAGCGCTGCGGCGGGCGGCACCGAATATTCGGTGCAGCTCAACGGCTATGACAGCCGCTGGACCTCCACCGATCAGGTGCCCGAACGCGCCGTGGAAAGCGGACGGATCGGGCGCTTCGGCTTCGTCGATCCGGATCTGGGTGGCAGCACGACGCGCATCGGCGCGGTCGCCAACGCCGCGCTGGGGGACACCCGGCTGAATGCCTTCGCGACCTATTACGACTTCCAGCTGACCTCCAACTTCACCTATTTCCTCGACGATCCGGTGAACGGGGATGAATTCATCCAGCGTGACCGGCGCATGACCTATGGTGGTGCGGTAAGCCACGGCATCGCGCTCGGCCGATGGTTCAGCGTCACTTTGGGCGGCGATCTGCGCTATGATGCGATCGACCGCGTCGGGCTTTACGAAAGCGTGGGCGGCGTGGCGACCAACACCATCCGTCAGGATCAGGTCGATGAATTCGGCTTCGGTCTTTACGGCGAGGCGGAGGTGCGGCTTGCGCCGGGGCTGCGCGCGATCGGCGGGCTGCGCTACGACCGGATCAGTTATGATGTTTCCGCCGATCTCGCGGTCAATTCGGGCAGCGGCCATGGCGATCTGCTGGCCCCCAAGCTGGCGCTGGCCTGGCAGCCTGCCCGCGGGCTGGAACTGTATGCGAATTACGGGCGCGGTTTTCATTCGAATGACGTGCGCGGCGCGGCGATCAGCATCGATCCGGCGAGCGGCGATCCGGCCGATCCGGTTGGCGTGATTGCCCCGGCGGACGGCGTGGAACTGGGCGCGCGCGTCGAACGCGGCGGCCTTACGGCATCGCTTGTCGGCTATTATCTTTCGCTGGCGAGCGAACTCGTATTCGTGGGCGATGCCGGCAATACGGAAGCGAACGACGGATCGCGCCGCTACGGCGTGGAGGCCAGCCTGTTCTGGCGGCCGCTACCGAACCTGACCGTCGATGCCGACTATGCCTATACCGATGCGCGCTTCGTCGATGTGCCGGACGGCGAATTCTACATCCCGAACGCGGTGCCCGAGGTGATTTCGGGCGGCGTGACCTGGAGCCCGCTACGCGCGCTCAGCCTGACCGCACGGCTGCGCCATTTCGGCTCCGCTCCGCTGATCGAGGACAATAGCGTGCGCAGCGATCCGACGACGCTCGTCAATCTGGGCGGCTATTACAAGCTCGGGCGGCTGCGGCTGGGCGTCGACATCTTCAACGTCTTCGATGCCGAAGATGCCGACATTACCTATCTCTACCAATCGCGGCTGCGCGATGAACCGGCCCCGGTTGCGGACCGGCATTTCCATCCCGTCGAACCACGTCAGCTGCGCGCGAGCCTTCGCTACACCTTCTGACGACAGCGGCGGCGGGGCGGCGCTCAGGCCGCTTCGCGCTGTTCCTCCGGCGGGGCGAGGCGCATGAGATAATCGAACGCGCCGAGCGCTGCTTTGGAGCCTTCGCCCATGGCGATGACGATCTGCTTGAACGGCGTGGTCGTCGCATCGCCCCCGGCATAGACGCCGGGCACGCTGGTGCCGCCCTTGGCATCGACTTCGATCTCGCCATGCTGGGTGAGCGCGACGGTGCCCTGCAGCCATTCGGTGTTGGGCACGAGGCCGATCTGCACGAAAATCCCGTCCAGCGTCAGCTCATGGCTCTCGCCGCTGTCGCGGTCCTTATAGGTCAGGCCGGTCACCTTTTCGCCATTGCCATTGACCTCGGTCGTCATCGCGGAGGTGATGATGCGCACATTCTTCAGGCTGCGCAGCTTGCGCTGCAGCACCTCATCGGCGCGAAGGCTGCCGTCATACTCGATCAAGGTCACTTCCTTGACGATGCCGGCAAGGTCGATCGCCGCTTCGACGCCGCTATTGCCGCCGCCGATCACCGCGACCGGCTTGCCCTTGAACAGCGGGCCGTCGCAGTGCGGGCAATAGGCCACGCCCTTGTTACGATACTCTTCCTCGCCCGGCACGCCGAGCTGGCGCCAGCGCGCGCCGGTGGACAAGATGATCGCGCGGGCCTTCAGCGAAGCGCCGTTCTTCAGGCGCAGTTCGTGATAGCCGCCTTCCTCTGCCGCCGGAATCAGCTCCTCGGCGCGCTGCAGGTTCATCAGGTCCACCTCATTATGGCGGACATGCTCTTCCAGTTCGGCACCCAGCTTGGGGCCTTCGGTATATTTGATCGAGGTGAAGTTCTCGATGCCCATGGTGTCCAGCACCTGGCCGCCGAAACGCTCGGCGACGATGCCGGTGCGGATGCCCTTGCGCGCTGCGTACACGCCCGCCGCCGCGCCTGCGGGGCCGCCGCCGACGATCAGCACCTCATAGGGCTCCTTCGCGGACAGCTTCTCGGCGGCTTTCGCCTCCGATCCGGTGTCGAGCTTTGCCAGAATCTGCTCCAGCTCCATCCGGCCCTGACCGAAGGGTTCGCCGTTCAGATAGATGGAAGGCACGGCCATGACCTTGCGGTCCTCGACCTCCTGCTTGAAGCTGCCACCGTCGATCGCGGTATGGCGGATGCGCGGGTTGACCACGCTCATCAGGTTCAGCGCCTGCACCACGTCGGGGCAATTCTGGCAGCTGAGCGAGAAATAGGTTTCGAAATGGTAATCGCCGTCCAGCGCGCGGACCTGATCGAGCACGTCCTCGGGCGTCTTGGGCTTGTGGCCGCCGACATGGAGGAGGGCGAGCACCAGGGACGTGAACTCATGGCCCATCGGCAGGCCGGCGAAGCGCACCGCGATGTCGGTGCCGGTGCGGCGGATCGCGAAGCTCGGGCTGCGCTCGTTCGCTTCTTCGGCGGCAACACTGACCTTGTCGGACAGTGCGGCGATTTCGGCCAGAAGCTCGGCCATCTCGCGCGATTTTGCGCTATCGTCCGAGGACGGCACAAGCTCGATCGGCTCGCGCACATTTTCGAGATAGGTTTTCAGCTGGTTCTGGAGAGCGGCATCGAGCATCGCTTGGGTTCCGGATCAAGATTTGGGAGAGGGGGGCGGAGCGGGGCCGGTGGTCCGGCCTCTCGCTCCTTTGGGTGGGCCCGCCGCCGTGGCGGCGGCAGGCCCTGATAATCAGCGCGAAGGCTTAGAGCTTGCCGACGAGGTCGAGCGAGGGAGCGAGCGTGCTTTCGCCCTCTTCCCACTTGGCGGGGCAAACTTCGCCCGGATGCTCGCGGATGTACTGCGCGGCCTTCACCTTGCGCAGCAGCTCTGCCGCGTTCCGGCCGACGCCTTCGCAGGTCATTTCCATCACCTGCACCACGCCGTCGGGATCGACGACGAAGGTGGCGCGGTCGGCAAGGCCCTGGGCTTCACGCAGGCATTCGAAGTTGCGCGCGATTTCGTGGTTCTGGTCGCCCAGCATGTAGAAGTCGATCTTGCCGATCTTCTCGGAGCTGTCATGCCATGCCTTGTGGCTGAAATGCGTGTCGGTGGAGACGCTGTACACCTCGACGCCCATCTTCTGGAGCGTGGGGTAGATGTCGGCCAGGTCTTCCAGCTCGGTCGGGCACACGAAGGTGAAATCGGCCGGGTAGAAGAAGAAGACCGCCCATTTGCCCTTGGTGTCCTCGTCGGTGACGGTGACGAATTCGCCCTGCTTATAGGCCTGGGTGCTGAACGGTTTGATCGGTTTGTCGATGACGGACATGGATATTTCCTCTGTCGGTTGGGGTGGGAGAAACGCTGTGTGCAATGCAGCATATGACCCCGCCCGACAGATTTATAAAGGCGTTTTGTCCAGATTTAATGATTGAGTTTGTCGATCAGCACGTCCGATAAATATTCCGGAACCGTCGCCGCGCAGACGCTTTACTCACTCTCCGCCCACGCGCTCGATATCGGCGCCTACTGCCTCCAGCTTTTCCTCCAGCCGCTCATAGCCGCGATCGAGATGGTAGACGCGGTTGAGCTGCGTCTCTCCCTCGGCGGCGAGGCCAGCGATCACGAGGCTCATAGAGGCGCGCAGATCGGTGGCCATCACCGGCGCACCGGTCAGCCGCTCCACGCCGCGCACCACGGCGGTGTGCCCGTCGACATCGATATTCGCGCCCATGCGGGCCAGTTCGGGCACGTGCATGTAGCGGTTTTCGAAGATCGTTTCGGTCAGCACGCTGTTGCCGTCCGCCTTGCACAAGAGCGCCATCAGCTGCGCCTGCATGTCGGTGGCAAGACCGGGGTAGGGAGCAGTGGTCAGGCGCACAGGCTTCAGCACGCCGTTGGAGGCCACCTTCACGCCTCCCTTATAGGCGTCGACATGCAGGCCCATTTCGCGCAGCGCGTCGAGCGTGGTTTCCATCTCGTCCGCGCGCGCACCGACAAGGTCGACCTCGCCGCCGGTGATCGCGGCCGCACAAGCGTAGCTGCCCGCCTCGATCCGGTCCGGCATCACTTCGTAGGTGGCGCCGTGCAGGCGTTTGACGCCATGGATGGTGAGATCGGACGTGCCGATGCCTTCGATATCCGCGCCCATCGCGACCAGCAGCTTGCACAGATCGACGATTTCCGGCTCGCGCGCGGCATTGCGCAGGATGGTGGTGCCGCTGCCCAGCGACGCCGCCATCAGCGCATTCTCGGTCGCGCCGACGGAGACCACCGGGAAGCTGTATGTGCCGCCCGGAAGGCCGCCATCGGGCGCGCTCGCCCGGACATAGCCCGAGGCGATTTCGATCTCCGCGCCCATTGCTTCGAGCGCCTTCAGATGCAGGTCGATCGGCCGGTTGCCGATGGCGCAGCCGCCGGGCAGCGAGACGGTGGCCTCGCCCGAGCGCGCGAGCAGCGGGCCCAGCACCAGGATGGAGGCGCGCATCTTGCGCACGATGTCATAGGGCGCGACGGTGGAAGTGATCCGCGTCGCCTGCAGCGTCATCACGCGGCCGAAATCCTCGGGCCGCGAACCGGCGATGGCGGTGGAGACGCCGAACTGGTTCATCAGATGCTGGAAACTGTCGATATCCGCCAGCCGCGGCAGATTGCGTAGCGTCAGCGGTTCATCGGTCAGGAGCGCGCAGGGGATCAGCGTCAGCGCGCTGTTCTTGGCTCCGGAGATGGGAATGCGGCCCGAAAGGCGATTGCCGCCACGAATGAGAATTCTGTCCATCGAACGGGAATAGCGATTGCGCGGGCTGAAACAAGGTGGGGGAACGCCTTCTCCCCTCCGCCAATGGTTGAGACACGTCGGAAGCCCTGAGCTTGTCGAAGGTCGTCTATCGGCTTGGAGTGTGGAGCGTTGCCGAGAAACGTCCTTCGACAGGCTCAGGACTTACGGGTTTTTAGCCGGGCGTGCTCAACAGTTCCCGGGGACAAGCGAAGGTTACGCCTTCTCCAGCGTGCATTGCAGCGGGTGCTGGTTCTGCCGGGCGAAATCCATCACCTGGTTCACCTTGGTTTCCGCCACCTCATAACTGAAGATGCCGCACACGCCCACGCCGCGCTGGTGAACGTGCAGCATCACGCGCGTCGCCTCGTCCGTGTCCATCGTGAAGAAGCGCTTCAGACAGTGTACGACAAATTCCATCGGCGTGTAATCGTCGTTCAGCATCAGCACCTTGTACTGGCTCGGCTGCTTGGTCTTGGGCCGCGTGCGCGTGGCGAGGCCGACCGAGGGGCCGCCGGGATCCTGCTCGTCATCCTTGGCCATGCGGATCGAAAGTGGGCGGATCGAGAGAGGGGCTGGTTGAGTCATACAGCGTCAAAATATGGCATCGCGTGGCGCTGGGGCAAGCCCCGACATTGGTAAACCCGGACATGCCACGCTGAAATCCGGATGGCTGCGCTGGTGCGCACCATAAAAAAGGCCGCCCCCGTTTCCAGGAGCGGCCCTTGTACAATCGGTTGCCCGATCGGATGCGGTCAAAGCCTTAGGCTTCGATCTTCATCTTCTCGCCGGCTTCGGCCATGCGGCTCGAGATCGGCTGGAACATGTCGCCCCACAGCTTCACCATCTTCTCGGTGTTCTTGGAGCTCTGCTCGACCATCACGTCGAAGTTCTTGCGGGCATATTCGCCCTGCAGCTGGAACAGCTCGGTCGGCGACTTGACGGAGGTGAAGTCCTTCATCGCGCTCGAAGCGTCTTCGAAGTTCTTCTTGGCGAACTCCATGTTGTCGCGGCCGATTTCCTGCATGCCTTCGGCGCCGATCTTGCCGGCCTGGACGAACGCTTCCACGTTGCCACGGCCGAATTCGCCGGCCTGGCTCATCATCTGCGTGGTCTTTTCCGAAGCGGCCTTGGCGCGCTCGGACATGTTGTTGACCATGTCGGTGGTCTTGTCGGTCATCTTTTCGGTGGTGTTAGCCATGGTGTTTGATCCTTCTTGAATGGTCTTGGCGGCAGCATCTTGCGTGGCCGCCTGAGTTTTTTTCACTTCGGTAACGGCCGTCTCGCCAGCCTTTGCGGCGGTCTGGACGGGCTTCTCGGCTTCCGCTGCCTTGGCGGGAGCCGCTTTGGTTGCAGGCTCCGCGGCCTTGGGCGCCGGCTTGGCCGGGCTGGTGGGTGCGCTAGCCTTCCCCTTCGCGGGAGCTTTCGATTTCGGCGCTGTCTTACGATCAGTCATCGTCAATCCGTTCCTTCTTTGCTGCAATGCACAATAGCCCTTCGGACGACGATTGTCAAGGGATATTGTGCACTGCACAAAGATCGAAACGCCGCAGTTTCAGGGCGTTTCGACGGATCGATATCAAAATTATGCTGCAGCGGCGTTACCGGCTTTTCACGTAGCGGCCGGGCGCGTCCTCGATGGCTTTCAGCTTGCCTTTGCCGGGTTTGCGGCCGCCCTTCGCGGGCACTTCCTCGGGGGCCTGATCGCGCAGCCATTTGATCCAGTCCGGCCACCAGCTGCCCTTCGTCTCGCTTGCCCCGGCGATGAACTCGTCGAGCGTTTCCACGCCAGCGTCCTCGTTCGTCCAATGCTGGTATTTTTCGGCGGCGGGCGGATTGACGACGCCCGCGATGTGGCCGGAGCCTGCCAAAACGAAGCGCTTTTCGCCCGATAGATGGTCCATCAGCTTCCAGACGCTGGCGAGCGGGGCGATATGATCTTCCTTGCCAGCCTGAATATAGGCCGGGGTTTCGATCTTGCCGAGATCGATCGGCGTGCCGTCGATCCGGATGGCGCCGGGTTTCACCAGCTTGTTCTCGCGATAAAGATCGTCGAGATAGGAACGGTGCCATTTGCGCGGCAGGTTGGTGGTGTCCCCGTTCCAGTGCAGGAGATCGAACGCCGGATAGTCCTCACCCAGCAGATAGTTGGTGACGACATAATTCCAGATCAGGTCGCGCCCGCGCAGCATGTTGAACGTGGCGGCCATATAGCGCCCGTCGAGATAGCCCGGCTCGCTCAATTGCTCGACCAGCTGCATATGCTCGTCACCGGTGAAGAGCAGCAGGTCGCCTGCTTCTTCGAAATCCACCTGGGCGGTAAAAAAGGTGGCGCTGGCAACCTTGTCGGCCTCATCCCGCTCGGCCAGAAGGGCCAGGGTGGCGGCAAGCGTGGTGCCCGCGACGCAATAGCCGATGGTATGGACCTGCTCGACGCCCAGCGCATCGCGAATGGTGTCGATCGCATCGATCTGGGCGGCGACATAATCGTCCCATTCCACATCTGCCATGGAGGCATCGGCGGATTTCCAGCTGACCATGAACAGGCTCACGCCCTGATCGACCACCCATTTCACGAAACTCTTCTTTTCGTTGAGATCGAGGATGTAGAAGCGGTTGATCCAGGGCGGAAACACCACCAGCGGCGTTTTGAGCACCTTGTCGGTGGTCGGCGCGTAATGAATCAGCTGGTAAAGCGGTGTTTCGTGCACCACCTTGCCGGGCGTCGTCGCGATATTCTCGCCTAGTTCGAAAGCGTTCGGATCGGTATGGGTCAGCTGGCCCTTACGCAGATCGCTCAGCATATGCTCTAGGCCCTTGAGCAGGCTTTCGCCGCGCGTTTCATAGGCGCGTTCCAGCACCTGCGGATTGGTCATCGCGAAATTGGTGGGTGAGACGGCATCGAGCGCGTTGGAAAGATTGAAGCGCAACTTGGCTTTCATGTCCGGATTGAGCCCGTCGATATCATCCGCCCAGGCCAGCATGCGTTCGACGGTGAACTGATAGGCCTGCGCGATCGCGGCGAAAACCGGATGGTTATCCCACCCTTCATGCCGGAACCGCTTGTCGCGCGTTTCAACGGGCTGGTTCCAGCCGTCCAGGCCGGACGTCATCAGCTTGCCCCAATATTCGAAGCTGGAGGTGATCATTTCGGATTGCCGGCGCATCACGTCCATCGGGTCCTGCGCGCTCAGGCGATAGCGGGCCGGGGCGTCCGCGCCCTCCATCCAGCGGCGCATCATCGTTTCCGATTGTTCGGCAAGGCGTCCGTCAGCGAGTTGCTCGGCGGCGAATTCTCCCAACAGCTGCTGGGCGCGCAGCGTTACAAAGCCCCATTGCTGCATCTGCTCCAGAAGGTTCTGCGTGCCTTCCATCAGATCCTGCCCGGCCTGCTCCAGACCCGGGCCAACTGCATCCTCGCCGCTTTTGTCCGCCATCGTCATCCTCCTCCTGTGCGCCTGCTTTGTTACAAGCTTTCGTGCCGTCATAACATGAAGTTCCACATGACGCGCGCGGTTCCGCCCGATATGACGGCCTGGCTATGAACGACGATTTTTACCGCATCCGCCGCCTGCCGCCCTATGTGTTCGCGGAGGTGAACGCGATGAAGGCCGCCGCGCGCGCCCGCGGCGAGGATATTATCGACCTCGGCATGGGCAATCCCGACGGCGCGCCCGCCCCGCATATTATCGAGAAGCTGTGCGAGGTTGCACGCGATCCCGGCGCGCATGGCTACAGCGCGTCAAAGGGCATCAAGGGGCTGCGAAAAGCGCAGGCGGCTTATTATCAGCGCCGCTTCGGCGTCGATCTGGATCCCGAAAGCGAAGTGGTGGTCACGCTGGGCTCGAAGGAAGGGCTCGCCAATCTGGCGCAGGCGATCACCGCGCCGGGCGATGTCGTGCTGGCACCCAATCCCAGCTATCCGATCCACACCTTCGGTTTCATCATCACCGGCGCCGCGATCCGATCGATCCCTGCCGCGCCGGGGCCGGATTTCTTCAAGCGCCTGGAATATTCCATGGCCTATTCGGTGCCCAAACCAAAGGTTCTGGTGATCGGCTATCCGTCCAATCCCACCGCATACACCGCGGACCTCGCTTTCTACCGGGAGGTCGTGGCCTTTGCGAAGGAGCATGGGCTCTGGGTCATCTCGGATCTCGCTTATGCGGAGATCTATTATGGGGACGAGCCGACGCCATCGATCCTGCAGGTGCCGGGCGGCAAGGATGTGGCGGTGGAATTCACCAGCATGTCCAAAACCTATTCGATGGCCGGCTGGCGGATCGGGTTCGCGGTCGGCAATCCCACGCTGATCGGCGCGCTTGCGCGGGTGAAGAGCTATCTCGATTACGGCGCGTTCACGCCGATCCAGGCTGCTGCCGTGGCGGCGCTCAACGGGCCGCAGGACGTCGTCGAGCAGAACCGCCAGCTCTACAAGGCGCGGCGCGATGTGATGGTGGAAAGCTTCGGGCGCGCGGGCTGGGACATCCCGCCGCCCGATGCCAGCATGTTCGCCTGGGCCCCGATCCCGCCCGCGCTGGCGCATCTCGGCTCGGTCGAATTTTCCAAGCGATTGCTCAGCGAGGCGAAAGTCGCCGTTGCGCCGGGCGCGGGCTTCGGTTCGGAAGGGGAGGGCTATGTGCGCCTCGCGCTGGTCGAGAATGAGCAGCGCATTCGTCAGGCCGCGCGCGGCGTGAAGAAGTTCATGACCGCGCACGGCGTCAATGTGCCGAGCGGCCAAAAAGACTAAAAAGACAGGAGAGGAACGCCGCCATGAACGATCGCGTCAGCATCACCATTCAGGATCACGTCGCCGATGTGCGGCTGAACCGACCCGACAAGATGAACGCGCTCGACCCCGCGATGTTCGAAGGGATCGTGGCGGCCGGCGAGCGGCTGCGCGAGGAGAAGGGCGTACGCGCCGTCGTGCTGTCCGGCGAGGGCCGTGCTTTCTGCGCGGGCCTCGACATGGCCAGCATGGCGAGCGGCGGCACCGGCGCGCCGCTGATCGAGCGCACGCACGGCACCGCGAACCTCTACCAGAAGGTAGCGATGATCTGGCGCGAACTGCCGATGCCGGTGATCGCGGCGGTGCACGGCATCTGCTTCGGCGGCGGGCTGCAGATCGCCAGCGGCGCGGACATGCGCATCGTCTCGCCCGAAACGCTGCTGTCGATCATGGAGATGAAATGGGGGCTGGTGCCGGACATGGGCGGCTATGCCCTGTGGCGGCGCAATGTGCGCGAAGATGTGCTGCGACGCCTGACCTTCACAAACGCCGAATTCAATGGCCGCGAGGCGGTGGAATGGGGTTTCGCGACCGAGGTGCAGGACGCGCCGCTGGAACGCGCGAAAGCCATCGCCGCGACCATCGCGGACAGGAACCCCCAGGCGATGCGGGAGGCGAAGACGCTGTTCAACGGTTCGGTCGATCTGGATGAAGCCGAAATCCTGCAAGCCGAAAGCGACGCGCAGGCCCGCGTGATCCGCCAGCCCAACCAGATCGAGGCGGTGATGAGCCAGATGGAAAAGCGCGCCGCGAACTGGACGGATTGAACACCATGCCCGCGCAAGGACGGTTCGATGTCGATCTGAAACCCGCCTCCGAAGCCGGCGATCCGGTTTCGCGGATGACCATCGCCAAGACGTTCGAGGGCGATCTGACCGGCACCAGCCGCGGCGCAATGCTGGCGGTGCGGACCGATACCGAAGGCTCCGCCGGCTATGTCGCGATCGAGCGGTTCGAAGGCTCGCTGAACGGCAAGAGCGGCGGGTTCGCACTTCAGCATTATGGCATCATGGACCGCGGCGCGCCGTCACTGAGTGTGCAGGTGATCCCGGATTCCGGATCGGGCGAGCTGGAGGGGATTGCCGGGACCATGACGATCGACCAGTCTTCCGGCGATCATCGCTACAGCTTCGAATACCGACTGCCCTGATCGCCCCTTAACTGTCCGCCCAACCCTTCACCCGCGCGCGTCCCAGCACAGCGCGCATGGTATCGTCCATCGGCATCGAGCCGTTCTTGTCGGTCAGCACCAAGGTCGTCACGCTGGTCGCAACGCATCCGGATTTCTGGAACGCGGCGCTCAGAATCTGCCAGCTCGAATTGCCGATCCGGCCGATGCCGCTGGCGATCTCCATGGCTTCCGGGAAAAATCCTTCCGCCACATAATCGATCTCGACGCGCGCGATCAGCCAGCGCGTGCCGCGGGGGTGCTCCAGGCCCAGCGAATGGTTGAACCGCACGCGGCCATTCTCGAACAGCGCGGCATAGGCAACATTGTTGATATGGCCGAGCGGATCAAGATCCTGAAATCGCGTCTCGGTGTGCGTGGCGAAGGGATAGGCCGCGATATCGCGGGGTGGTTTTTGCATTCAATTATCTCCGTAGCCCTGAGCCGGTGGCGCCATGCGCCGTCTACGACTCCGAAGGGCGCTTCTTGTTCGAGAGCCGTCCTTCGACATGCTCAGGACTTCGGACTTCGGGGTCAGAGCGAACGCCCGATCAGCTCCTTCATGATCTCGTTGGTGCCGCCGAAGATGCGCGTCACACGCGCGCTGCGCCACATGCGGGCGATGGGATATTCGTTCATATAGCCCGCGCCGCCATGCAGCTGCAGGCACTTGTCCATCATCTCCCACTGCAGATCGGTATGCCACAGCTTGGCCGCGGCGCCTTCCTCGGGCGTCAGCGTGCGCTTGGCGTGAAGCGTCAGGCAATGGTCGAGATGCGCCCAGCCGACCTGCAGCTTGGCCTTCAGGTCCGCGAGCGTGAAGCGCGTGTTCTGGAAATCGAATACCGGTTTGCCGAACGCCTTGCGCTCCTTCACGAACGCCACCGTATCGTCGAACGCTTTCTGCGCGCTGGCCTGCGCGCTGACCGCGATCGACAGGCGTTCCTGGCCAAGCTGACTCATCAGATAGATGAAGCCCTTGCCCTCTTCGCCCAGGCAATTGGTGATCGGCACGCGCACATCGTCGAAGAACAGTTCCGACGTGTCGGCGGCATCCTGCCCGATCTTGTCGAGATTGCGCCCGCGCTTGAAGCCCTCCCGGTCCGCTTCCACCAGGATGATCGAGACGCCCTGCCACTTCTTTTCCGCATCCGGATTGGTGACCGCGCAGACGAGCACCAGATCGGCGTTCTGGCCGTTGGTAATATATGTCTTGGAGCCGTTGACGACATAATGGTTGCCGTCCTTCTTGGCGCTGGTCTGGATCGATTGCAGATCGCTGCCGACGCCCGGCTCGGTCATCGCGATGGCGGTGACGACCTCACCCGAGACCATCTTCGGCAGCCATTCCTTCTTCTGCTCTTCCGATCCGTAATTGATGATGTAATCGGCCACGATGTCGGATTGCAGCGAGAAGCCGAGCGTGGTGCCCGCGCCATAGGCCGCTTCCTCGTCGACGATGGCGTTGTACCGGAAATCGAGCCCCAGGCCGCCATATTCTTCCGGCACGGTGGGGCAGAGCATGCCGAGCTCGCCCGCTTCGCGCCAGATCGATTTGGGCACGATCTTGTCCGCATCCCACTGGTCCGCATTGGGCAGGACCCGGTCCCGCATAAAAGCGCGCACGGTATCGCGGAACGCCTCCATATCCTCGTCATAAGCAGTGCGGGTAGCGGTCTCGATCGGCATGGTCTCTCTCCTCGGTCTCTTTTCGCGCGATTGGACCGAAGGTTTACGCGAACGTCAAGTGTAACAGTTTCTATCTCGAACCCAAATCCGTTCGGGCTGAGCTTGTCGAAGCCCCGTCCTTGTTCTTATGCGTTCTCGCCAGAGAAGAGCGGTCCTTCGACAAGCTCAGGACGAACGGGAGTTGAGCTATGTCTGACCAATGGACCATCGGCATCATCGGGGGCTCCGGCCTCTACGCGATCGACGGGCTGGAGGATCAGGAATGGCGGCGCGTCGAATCGCCCTGGGGGGAGCCGTCGGACGAGATCCTGTTCGGCTGCATCGGCGATGTGCGACTGCGCTTCCTGCCGCGGCATGGACGGGGCCACCGGATCGCGCCGTCCGATCTGAACGCCCGCGCCAACATCGATGCGCTGAAGCGGGCAGGGTGCACCGATCTGCTGTCGATCAGCTCGATCGGTAGCTTGCGCGAGGAGCTTCCGCCCGGTGATTTCGTGGTGGTGGATCAATTCATCGACCGGACCAAGGGCCGTCCGTCCAGCTTCTTCGGCAGCGGCATGGTGGCCCATGTGTCGATGGCTGAGCCGGTGTGCGAGAGATTGTCCGCCTTTGCCGCGGAGGCAATCGACAAAGCGGGCGGCAATGTGGCCAAGGGCGGCACCTATCTGGCAATGGAAGGGCCGCAATTTTCCACCCGCGCCGAGAGCCATCTCTACCGCCAATGGGGCGCCGACGTGATCGGCATGACGGCGATGCCCGAGGCAAAATTGGCGCGCGAGGCGGAGCTGCCCTACGCGCTCATCGGCATGGTCACCGATTATGATTGCTGGCGCGAAGAAACCGCGTTCGTCGAAGTGAGCGAGGTAATCGCGCAGATGACCGCCAACGGCGCCGTTGCGCGCAAGGCGGTGGAAGCCTTCGTCTCCGCCCTGCCGGCGCAGCGTGAGGCCAGCCCGCTCGACAGCGTACTCGATTTCGCGCTCATCACCGATCCCGCGCACCGCGATCCGGCGCTTCTGACGAAGCTGGACGCGGTTGCGGGACGGGTGCTCGGCTGACAGCGTCAACCAAAGGCCGTCCGATTAACCTACATCGCTTGCCCATCGCTTTGCCGCGCGGCTAGGCTGCCCGCTTCGGCAGAAGGGACGGCGACATCGATGGACGTGACCCGCTTCATTCCGGACAAGCCCGCCTGGCTGCAGGAATATAAGCCGTCCTTCCTGGCCGACGATGCGATCGCCGGGCTCGTCCTCTCGGTCCTGCTGATCCCGCAGGCGATGGCCTATGCGCTGCTTGCCGGACTGCCGCCGCAGGCCGGGCTTTATGCCGCGCTGGCCCCGCCGCTCCTCTATCTGCTGTTCGGCACCAGTCCCTATGTTTCGGTCGGCCCCGTGGCGCTGGTCTCATTGATCGTGGGCGATGCCATTGCGGCAAGCGGTTTCGCGCCGATGACGGCGGCCATGGTGATCGCGCTGGAGGCGGGCGCGATGCTGGTGCTCGTCGGTCTGTTTCGGCTCGGCCGCCTCGTCAATTTCGTCAGCGAGCCGGTGATGCTGGGCTTTACCGCCGCCGCGGCGGTGCTGATCGCGGCGAGCCAGCTGCCGACCTTGCTGGGTCTTGACGTGCCGCGCAGCAGCGAGCTGATCGGAACGCTCGTGGGGCTGATCGAAGCGCTGCCGGATTTGCACGCGGATGTCGTCCTCATCGGTCTCGGCGCCCTCCTGCTGCTCCTGCTGGGGGATCGCTATGCCGGGCCGATGCTCTGGAAGGCGGGCGTGCGGCCGCCCTGGCGCGGGCTGATCGTGAAGGCCATTCCCTTGCTCGTGCTGGTCGGCGCGGCGGCGATGGTCGGTGGATCGGATCTGCCGGTGCCGCGTGTCGGCGCGGTCGAAGGCGGGCTCGCCTCCCTGCGCATGCCGCCATATGGTCTGGACCCGTGGATCGCGCTGGCCCCCTCGGCGCTGATCGCGGCGTTGATCGTGTTCGTGATCGGCAGCGGCGTCGCCAAATCGCTGGCGGGCCGCAACCGGCGCAAGGTGCGCAGCGACCGCGAGGCGCTGGCGCTCGGCATGGCGAACATCGCCGCGGCGCTCACCGGCGGCTATGCGGTCGGCGTCAGTCTCAGCCGCTCGGCCCTGACCGCGGACAGCGGCAGCCGCTCGCCGATCAGTTCGGTGGTGGCGAGCTTGGTGACCCTGGCCGTGCTGCTTTTCCTCACCGGCGCGCTCGCTTTTCTCCCTAAGGCCGCGCTCGCCGCGCTGGTCATCAGCGCGGTGTTCGGCCTCGTAAAGCTGCGCGCGATCAAGGCGGTCATGCGCTACAGCAAGGTGGAGAGCGCCGTGCTGTTCGCCACCTTGGCGGTGACCTTGCTGCTCGGCGTTCAGTGGGGACTGGCGGCGGGGACCCTGATGGGCCTGGCCGCGTTCTTATGGTTTTCCAGCGTGCCGCGCGTAACGCGTGTGGACCGGATGGACGATCTGCACGTCTACCGCTCGATCGACCGGCATGACGGCGGCCCGCGCACGCTTCCCGTGCTGATCGTGCGGATCGACCGTTCGATCTATTTCGGCAATGCCGCCTATTGCGAGGATGCGGTGCTCAACTTCGTGTCGGCCCACAAGAACGTGCGTTGGCTGGTGCTCGACATGCGCTCGGTCAACAGCATCGATGCCAGCGGCATGGCGATGCTGGAACGGCTGCTCGACAATTTGCAGGAAAAGAATGTACGCGTCGCATTCGCCGCGATGCACGAACCCATCGCCGCGGCGCTGAATGCTAGCGATCGCCCGCGTCAGGCGCGTAGCTTCACCACGGTGGAGGAAGCGATGCACGATATCGAGGAGGACAAGGAAGCGGCCTATAACCGCAAGATGGCGGCGGGCTAGGGCGCCCTATCGGCGTCCGCAAATGAAGCTCAGCCGTTCACCAGCTGGAGGTGAACCGTCCCCGTGCCGGCGCGGAAGAGGCCGATCTGCTTGGCTGCGGCAGTGGAAAGATCGATCACGCGGTTGCCGTGGAAGGGGCCGCGATCGTTGATACGCACCACGACCGACTTGCCCTTGTGCGTCACCTTCACCTTGCTGCCCATCGGCAAAGTGCGGTGGGCGGCTGTCAGTTCGGTGGGATCGAACACCTCGCCCGAAGCGGTGCGATTGCCCTTGAGGTTCGGGCCGTAATAGCTGGCACCGCCGGTGCCGAGATCTTCGAGTATGTCTTCGGCTTCATCGGCAATGCCGACCGCGTCCTGTTCCAAATGAAGATCGACACTCGCAGCAGCAGGCGATGTGATGTCGGCATCGATATCGGCGCTGATTTCGATCGGCGCGAAGCCGCTTGCCGGGGCGGGGGCGTCTGCGCGTGCGGCGCCGACCAGACCCATGGCGGGCACCAATGCGGCGAGGCCGTAGCTCATATAGCGGCGGCTGCTGAAGCCTTTGGCGCGTGCGCGAATACGGGCGCTGATCATCTGCGTCTTCATGTGCATCTGTTTCATGCCTTTGATTTTTAACAGAAAACCGAAATTTTCTCAACCAACCTCAGGCCGCCCTCCAGCGGTCGACTGTTCGCTAGAAGGCGTTCCGCGGCTTGTCCCGCTTGACGCGACAAGCGGTGCCGGTGATGAGGTCGGACGAATGGTTCAAGGGGAACTTTGCATGAATGAAGCGGAGTCTTCGCAGGGCGTTAACCACTATCCGCCGGAACGACTCGTCGGTGGACTGCGCAAATTGTTGCGAACGGAACGACTCGATACCGATCTCTACCGCGGTCTGAACCGCGAGGACGATCGCGGACGGGTTTTCGGCGGGCAGGTTATTGCGCAGGCGCTCGACGCTGCTTCGCAGAGCGTGGAGGAGGACCGGATTGTCCATTCTCTACATGCGTATTTCTTGCGCGCCGGCGAAGAAGGCGTGCCGATCATCTATCGCGTGGAGCGGGATTTCGACGGGCGGAGCATTTCCAACCGCCGCGTGATCGCCATCCAGCACGGCCGACCGATCTTCAATTTCTCGGCGAGCTTCCAGCGTCCGGCCGAGGGGCTTACCCATCAGCTGCCGATGCCCGATGTGCCGGGGCCGGAAGATTTGCCCGGCGAAATCGAGCGCCTGGAGAATCAGCAAGGCGTGCCCGCCGATTATCTCGAGCGCATGCGCGCACGCCCGCGCCCGATCGAGTTTCGCACGGTCGAGACGCGGTTCGTCGGCGGCGGCAACAAGCAGCCGCCGTTCCAGCACGCCTGGATGCGTGCGGTGGCCCCGGTCGACGGGCCGGCGGCCGAACATCGCACGCTCTTTGCCTTTGCCAGCGACATGCTTCTGCTGGGCACCTGCACGCTGCCGCACGGCGTCCATTGGGCCACCGAAAAGCTGATGATGACCAGTATCGATCATGCGCTGTGGTACCATGAGGACTTCCGCATGGACGAATGGCTGCTGTTCGCCCTCGACAGCCCTTGGTCCGGCCATGCCCGCGGCTTCAACCGCGGCAGCCTTTACACCCGCGACGGACGGTTGGTGGCGAGCGCCACGCAGGAAGGAATGATGCGCCTGCGTAAATGAGGCGGGGCGATGGTTCGAGCCTGCACGATATTTCCTTGCCGCTCCCCCCTCTTTTCGGGCATACCGGAAGCACGAAAAGTCTCAGGAGAGCAAGATGGCGAGCGCCGCTGCGATAAACCCCGAATCCGATCTCGACGCATTCCGCACCCAGGTGCGCGAATGGCTGGATGCCCATTTCCCCGAATCGCTGAAGGGGCATGACAACACGATGTCCTCTGTCGAAGGGCCGACCGAGGAGAGCGCGGACGAAAAGGCCTGGCGCGAGGCGATGGGCGAAACCGGCTGGGGCACACCCACTTGGCCCAAGGAATATGGCGGCGGCGGCCTGACCCGCGAACAGACCAAGGTGCTCCATCAGGAGATGAGCCGCGCACAGGCCTACAACCCGATCGGCGGCATGGGTGTGATGATGTTCGGCCCGACGCTGCTGGAATATGGCAGCGAAGCGCAGAAGAAGGAGCATATCCCGCCGATCTGCCGCGGCGAAATCCGCTGGTGCCAGGGTTATTCCGAACCCAATGCGGGATCGGACCTCGCCAACATCCAGACCTTCGGCGAGGACAAGGGCGATCACTATGTCGTCAATGGCCAGAAAACCTGGACCAGCGGCGGCCAGTGGGCTGACAAATGCTTCGCGCTCGTGCGCACGGACAAGTCGGACAAGCACAAGGGCATTTCCTTCATGCTGATCGACATGGACGCGCCCGGCGTGGACGTGAAGCCGATCCGCATGATCAGCGGCATGAGCCCCTTCTGCGAAACCTTCTTCGACAATGTGAAGGTGCCGAAAGAGAACCTCGTCGGCGAGGAAGGGCAGGGCTGGACCATCGGCAAGCGCCTGCTGCAGCATGAGCGGACCAATCTGTCCGGCGGCGGCAGCGCGATCCGCATGCCCGCGATGCCGCTGCACGCGATGGCCAAGACCTATGTAGGCGTGAACGACAATGGCGAGCTTGCCGACAGCGAACTGCGCACGCAGATCAGCGATTTCGAGATGCAGTGGCGCAGCTTCCTCGCCACCGCGATGCGCGTGCAGGCCGAGGCGAAGGCGACGGGCGGCGTCTCCGAAGTCAGTTCGATCCTGAAGAAGGTCGGCACCAAGCTCGGCCAGCGCCGCGCCGAGCTGATGATCGAGATCATGGGCATGAACGGTCTCGGCTGGGAAGGCGAAGGCTTCTCCGAAGACGAGCTGCGCCAGACCCGCGCCTGGCTCTTCGGCAAGGCGACCACGATCTATGGCGGCTCGACCGAGGTGCAGAACAACATCATCGCCAAACGCATCCTGGGCATGCTGGACCATCAGTAATCCCGCGAGCTCCGGCGAACGCCGGAGCCTGAGGCGGCCCCGCGCTGCACAGGCTTAAAATTCCTGCACTGGCAGGCACCAAATATTCGGAGTTTTCATGGCAATCCTCAGCGAAGAACAGACCATGCTGCGCGATATGGCGCGCGAATGGACCAAGAAGGAAAACCCCGTCGGCGCGTTCCGCAAGATGCGCGACGGCGATTTCGAGGGCGGCTTCGATCCCGCCGTCTACGGCCAGATGGCCGAAATGGGCTGGACCGGCGTCATCATTCCCGAAGATCAGGGCGGATCGGACTTCGGCTATATGAGCCTTGGCCTCGTGCTGGAGGAAACCGGCCGCAGCCTCACCGCCAGCCCGCTGCTCGCCTCCGCGCTGGGCGCGGCGAGCGCGCTGATCCTCGGCGGATCGGATGCGCAGAAGGAAGCCTGGCTTCCGAAGATTGCGAGCGGAGAGGCGATCGGTACCCTCGCCATCGACGAAGGCCCGCGCCACGATCCGTCGAAATGCGATACCAGCGTTTCGGACGGCAAGCTTTCCGGCACCAAGATGTTCGTGCCCGAAGGCATGAGCGCGGGGCTGTTCGTAGTTTCCGCAAAGGACGGCGTCTATCTGGTCGACGGTTCGGCGGACGGCATTACCCGATCGGACCGTTCGCTGGTGGATCAGCGCGGCTGGGCCGAAATTTCCTTCGACGGCGTACCGGCTGAAAAGCTGGAAAATGGCGGTGAGGATCTGCTCGATCAGGTACTCGATCGCGCGCGCGTCGGCGCGGCGGCGGAAATGCTCGGCATGGCTTCCGAGGCGTTCGACGTCACACTCGCCTATCTGAAGCAGCGCGTGCAGTTCAATCAGGTGCTCTCCAGCTTCCAGGCGCTGCAGCACCGGATGGCCGATCTGTTCGGCGAGATCGAACTCATGCGCTCGGCCGTCGAGGCCGCGCTCGCCGCGCTCGACGACAAGCGCCCCGACATCGCCATGCTGGCCAGCCAGGCCAAGGCCGTGGCCAGCGACACTATCCACCATATGAGCAAGGAAGCGGTGCAGCTGCACGGCGGCATCGGCATGACCGACGAATATGCGATCGGCTTCTATCTGAAGCGGGCCCGCACGCTCGAGCAGCTGTGGGGCTCATCTACCTTCCACCGCGAACGCTTCGCGCGCCTCAACGATTACTGAGGCGGCGCCCGACCATGTTCCCGCTGCGGCCACGCAGCGGGAAGAGGTAACCGCGCGCGAGGCCGCGTTCGATCGCGAGGTGGAGGGTAATCTCCGCCGCAATTTCATCGCCAATTTCGTTCACGGCATGCTGGGAATGACGGGCTTTCGGCTGATTTACGCCCCGACCTTCATTCCCGCCTATATCCAGCTGATGACCGGTTCGGCATTGTTCGTCGGTCTTGGGCAGACGCTGTTGATGCTGGGCGGTTTCGCGGTGCCGATTATCGGCGCATCGCAGCTCGAACATCGCCGACGCATCCTTGCCGTTTCGGTCCGCATCGGCACGGCCATGCGCGTCCAGGTGCTCGGCCTCGCATTGGCCGGCTTTTTTCTTTCGGGCACCTCGCTTCTGGTGGCGACGATGGTGCTGTTCCTGTTGCTCGGCCTGTTTCAGGGCTTCCAGCGCGTCGCCTTTCAGATGATTATCGCCAAGGTCATCCCGCTGGACAGGCGGGGGCGGCTGCAGGGCATGCGCAATTTGGCTGGCGGCGCGATCGCGGCGGCGCTCAGTTATACGGCAGGGCGCTGGCTGATCGAGGAACAGGTGCTCGGCAATGGCTATGCCACCACTTTCCTGCTGGCGTTCGTGCTGACGTCGCTCGGCCTCGTGGTGCTGCAATTCGGGATGAAGGAGCCGGACGCGCCCTCGGTCCGGCTGCGGATGCCGGTGCGCGAGCGTCTGACCGAACTGCCGGCGCTTCTGGCCGAGCGCAATTATCGCTGGTTCCTGATCGGGCAGGCGCTCGCCGTAACCGGCCGGGTCTCGGCTCCCTTCTACATCCTCTATGCCGCACGGGTCATGGAACTGGACGGCAATACCATCGGAATCCTGAGCCTTGCCTATCTGGGCGCAGACACGGCCTCCAACATTCTGTGGGGACAGCTGGGCGATCGGTTCGGATACCGATTGACCTTCCTCCTGACGATCGTCGCCTGGATCGGCTCCATCCTACTCCTGGTCGTTGCGCAGACCGATTCCCTTGTGGTTCTTTCCTTCGTCGGGCTGGGCGCTGCCAATTCGGGCTATATGATGAGCGCGCAGACGATGGTGCTGGAACTGGGCGACCGGGAGAATATGCCGATGCGCCTGGCGCTTTCGACCACCGTGGAGGGCTTCATCGCCACCGCCGGGCCATTATTGGCCGGAGCGGTCGTGCATCTGTTCGGTTATGTGGCGTTGCTTGGTGTCACGGCCGGCTTTCTGGTTGCCGCGCTTCTGGCCTTCTGGCTTCGTGTGAACGAGCCGCGCCGCGCAGCTTAGGCCGTGGCGGGCGGCTGAAAGAAACCGTGGAGCAGCGGCCGGGCATAGAGCCGGGTCGCCAGCTCCATATCCCGCCTGCCGGCCCAGTTCTTAAGGTCCCAGGCCGCGTTCAGCATTACCATGACCAGCTGGCTCGCCACCAGCGGATCGACCGCGCGGACCGATCCTTCGGCGATGCCGTCGATCATCATCCCCGCAAAGCGCCGCGCCATCCAGTCGGAGCGTTCCAGCACCAATTGCTGCATGCGCGGCGGCAGCACGCCCATGGCGGTGGTGCGCAGGAGCGGCCGGTTGCCGTCGAACTGCGAATGCACCAGCGTTTCCACGCTGGCGGCGATCCGGTCCAGAAAGCTGCCATCTTCACCCAGTGCCAGACGCTGGGTGGCCGAGACGCGATCGTAACTTGCCGCGAAGCATTTCATCACAAGGTCGTCCTTCGCCTCGAGATGATGGTAGAAGCTGCCCTTGGTCACGTTGAGTTGCGACGCGATACGCTCCACCGAGGCGCCGCGATAGCCGCGCTCGTTGATCAGCCGCGTGGCCGCGCCCAGAAAATCGCTGAGGCCGCGTTCCGGCCCATCCGGGCCATCGGCCTCTTCGGCCGGCAGATCGATCGCTGACGGTTCGCGGCCCTCGGCGGCGATGCCGTGACAGATCAGCTCGAAACAGCGTTCGCGCAGGCGGCCAAAATCGGTGCGCGAATAATCGCTCAGCATCACCGGCAACCAGTAGGTGAATTCCAGAAAGATGTGCGCGCGGGCGGTCAGGTCCGCATGGCCGACGGGGTCTTCGCTCGTACCGAAAAAGCGGCGGGCCTTGCGAAACATGCCGACAAATTCGCCGAGCAGTCGTTCGCGCGTTTCGTCCGGCATCGCGCGGATGTCGGACAGCGCAGCCTCCGGTGGATGACTGCCCTGACGCTGTGCAGCGATGCGATCGAAGGTAAACTCCAGATAGCGATGTACCCGCGCCTCGGGCGTGGCTTCGGCGCCCGCCTCGTCCACCTCTCGCTCGATCCGCGAGAGCGTGCGGTGGAACACCGCTTCGGCCAGCTTCTCCTTGCGCTTGAAATAGTAAGCGATGCTGGTGGTGTTGAGATCGACCATGCGGCCGACATCGACAAAGGTCATGCCCTTCACGCCGCGTTCGTTGATCAGTTCGGCGGCTGCGCTGATGATCCGTTCGCGCTTCGCCTCGAACCGGTCGGTGCGCTCTTCCATGTCGTTGCCGTTTTCGGCCTTGCTCTCGGCATTCATGCGCGCGGTATTCTCCCCTGGCAGATTTCGGCGCTAGCAAAGCTTCGCGATTGCGTCATCTGAAATACGGTTCGATGACGGCCTTTACGCTACGTTTCGGACCAAAGGTGAGGGCTTTGGGCAACAAGCACGGCGGTTTGGCAAACTTGGAGGCAGCCGGGATCATCGAAGGCGGGGTACGGTGCGTTTTCGATTTCGCCTGTTGCTCAGCGCGTGTCCGGCAGCCTAAGACCGGGCAAACAGCTTAGGAGAGCGAAGCATGAGCGTCACCATCGATCTTTCGGGCAAGGTGGCTATCGTCACGGGCGCGGCGTCGGGCATCGGCCGGGCATCGGCGCGGTTGTTTGCGCAGGCCGGGGCCCAGGTGCTGATCGCGGACCGGGCCGATGCGGTGCACGAGACGCTGAAGTTGATCGAGGAGGCCGGCGGCACCGCCGCGGCGCGTCAGATGGACGTCGGTGACGAAGCGCAGGTTCAAGCACTGGTGGAGGAGGCGGAGAGCCGCTTCGGCGGCCTCGATATCGTGTACGCCAATGCCGGGATCACCGGCGGCAAGCCCGGCGGACTGTTCGACAGCGATGCGTCCGAATGGGCCGAAGTGTTGAGGGTGAACCTGATCGGGCCGTTCCTCGCCATCAAATATGCTGCGCCGAAGATTCAGGCGCGCGGCGGCGGCGCCATCGTCTGCACCGCTTCGGTGGCGGGGCTGCGTTCGGGCGCGGGCCCGGCCAGCTACTCGGCGTCGAAGGCGGGCGTCATCAATCTCGTCAAGACCGCGGCCTATCAGCTGGACGGCACCGGTGTGCGCGTGAACTGCATCTGCCCCGGGCTGATCGAAACCGGCATGACGAAGCCGGTCTACGATTATGCGCGCGAGGCCGGAAAGCTCGACAAGATCGGGCAGCTCAACCCCATGAAGCGCGGCGGCGAACCGGAAGAGATTGCGCGCGCGGCCCTGTTCCTCGCCAGCGATCAGGCCAGCTACATCAACGGACAGGCGCTTCCCGTCGACGGCGGGCTTTCAGCGAGCCATCCTATCGCACCGCGCGGCAATCGCGGCGCCTGAGGGCGGGAGTAGAAGGGGCGTTGTTCAGGCGGTTGGCTCGAACAGCGCCTTCAGCTCGCCCTTCAAGATCTTGCCGTTGGCGTTGCGCGGCAGCGTGTCGTCCGAAAAAACGATCCGTACCGGCACCTTGAACGCGGCGAGATGCTCGCGAACCCAGTCCTGCAATTCCAGCTCGCTCGCCTCCTGACCGGGGGCGCAATGGACCACCGCGCCGGGCTCCTCGCCCAAAGTGCGGTGGGGCAGGGCAATCACCGCAGCATCGGTGACGGCAGGGTGATCGTAGAGGATGTTCTCCACCTCGGTGGAATAGATGTTCTCGCCGCCGCGGATCACGATGTCCTTGGCCCGGTCGACGATATAGCAGAAGCCTTCCGCATCGATCCGCGCAAGATCGCCGGTGCGCACCCAGCCATGAACGAAGGTTTCAGCGGTAGCCTGCGGTTTGTTCCAATAGCCTTTGACGATCTGCGGCCCGCTTGCCCAAAGCTCGCCGACCGCGCCGCTCGGCAAGGTTTCGCCGTCCGGACCGGTCACCTTGATATCGGACACGGGCACCGGCGGGCCGCAGCTGTCGGGGCGATTGAGATAATCTTCCGCGCTGTGGCTGGTGACCGTCGCCATCGTTTCGGTCATCCCCCAGCCATTGCCCGGAAGCGCGCCCATGACGTCGCGGATCTTTCGCACCAGATCGGGCGCGGACGGCGCGCCGCCATAGCTGATGGTCTTCAGCGAGCTGAGATCATATTTGTCGCGCGCGGGATGCTCGATCAGCTGCCAGGCGATCGTCGGGACACCGCCCGCCAGGGTCACGCCCTCGCGCTCGATGATCCGAAAGGCCTCTTCCGCATCCCATTTGTGCATGAAGATCAGCGTGGCCCCGCCCGCCATCCCGCCCGTCAGCGTCGCCGAGCAGGCGGTGACGTGAAACAGCGGAATCACCAGCAGGCCAACATTGCGCGGGGGTGGATCGGGCGGCATCTCGCCGCGCCGCAGAAAGCTGCGCGCGCTGGCATAGGCGCTGGAAAAGATGTTAGTGCAGATATTGCGATGCGTGCCCAGCGCGCCTTTGGGCTCACCAGTCGTGCCACTGGTGTAGAAGATCGTCGCTTCATCGTCGGGCACAAGATCGACGACAGGAAGATCGTCGTCGGCGAGTGTGGGATAATCCGCGGTCTTGCCGATAATGTCCTCGAGCGCGCGCGCGTGGCCGCTCAAGGCGCCATGGCCACGCGAAACCAGCACTGCCTCGAGCCCCGGTAGCGCGCCGTAATGATCGTGAAGGCGCTCATGCCGCTCTGCATCGCACACCAGCAGCCGCGCGCCTGAATCCTTCAGCGCATATTCCAACTCTGCACCGGTCCACCATGCGTTGAGCGGAACCACGATCGCACCGATCGCGGTCGCGGCGAAAAATATGACGGGCCATTCGGGCAGATTGCGCATGGCCAGCGCGATCCGGTCTCCCTTGGTGATTCCTTCCTCGATGAAGTGGCGCGCGAGCTTGGCGGTGGCACGGTGCCAGGCATCATAACTGACGCGCTCGCCTTCATAGACCGTGAAGTCGACATCCCCATGCTCGCGCGACAGCGCGGCAAGGGCCGCCAGCGTTGGCGGAGCGTTTTTCCAAGCGCGCGTGGTTACGCCGCGCACGTCCACTTCCTCCATTTCAAACCGCTGACCGGGCGCGCAAAGCGCGGCCTCGATCTGCGGAAGGGTGGCGGCGGGCCAGGCGGGCGGCGAAGCGGGGGGATTTTCCATGCTCATATCTCGACAAGGGCTAGCCGTTGCACGGGCAGGCGGCAAGTTTCACCATACCGTTTCGTCGAAAATCCAGCGCCCAGCTGGATTTGAACCCGAAGGCAGCATATTCTTGCCGATCTGGCTCATAGCGCGCTATTTGATATTAACGTGGGTTGATTGCCTCCCCGTAACAAAGCGTTAGGAAGAACGGACTCGTGGATGGGAATACCACTTTGGGGGATGCGTAACCGTGACGTCTGACAGTTGCTTCGTGCAGCGTCTGCTGCATTATCTGGATCTGAGCGAAGCAGAGAAATCCGTTATTGCCGAGCTGGAGCAGGAGCCCATCACCATTCCTGCGGGCCAGAAGCTTTGGGAAGAAGGCGGCGACAGTGACAGCCTATGCATCGTGCAGGAAGGGTGGCTACTTTCAGAGACCTTCCTGGAAGCGGGCGAGCGTCAGATATTACGCTTCTATTTTCCGGGCGAATTGATCGGTACCGCCGGCATCAGCTTCAACCAAGCCTCCAGCACAGTGCGCGCGGTGGAGGATGCCAGGTTGTGCATTGTGCCCCGACGAAGGATGGGGGAGCTGTTCGCGCGCCAGCCGCGCCTTGCGAGCCTGTTCTATTCACTCGGCATGCTGGAAGTGGCGGACCTGAACGATCGGCTGCGCGCTCTGGGCCGGACGGATGGCAAAGCGCGGCTCGCGCAGTTGTTCCTTTCCATCGCCGAGCGCCTGCGCGTGCTGGAGGGAAGGGATACCAAGGTCATGCATGTGCCGCTGACGCAGAGCGACTTGGCCGATGCGGTCGGTCTCACGGCTATTCACGTCAACCGGCTGTTGAAAGAGATGACGCGCGAAGGGCTTATCAAGCGCACGCGCCGCGAAATCGAACTTTGCGACGAAGATCAGCTGCGCCGCATTTCGCAATATCGTGACCGCCATTTCGATATGGACAATAGCTGGTTTCCGCCAGCGGAGGGCTGATCCCCGGCAGTCAGTAAGCGGCGACGGTGCCGTCCTTGCGCATCTCCGTGGCACCCGCATAGACGCCGGTTCGCGGATCGCGTAGGATCGCCTGATAGCCGCCGAAGATCACGCCATTGTCGACCAGTTCGACATTGTGGCCCATCGCGCCGAGCTGTGCGATCGTTTCCTTCGAGATCCCGGGTTCCAGTGCCAGGACGCCCAGCGGATCGATGCCATCGCCGCCCACGAGCGGATCGGTCGGCTGGCGGCTGCCATCATGGTTCAGCCGTGCGGCATCGCCCGCCTCCTGCACGTTCATGCCGTAATCGACCATGTTGATCAGGATCTGGACATGGCCCTGCGGCTGCATGCCGCCGCCCATCACGCCGAAGCTCATCAGAGGGGCGCCGCCCCGCATCAGGAAGGCGGGAATGATGGTCTGGAACGGGCGCTTGCCCGGCGCATAGGCGTTGGGATGGGCCGGATCGAGCGAGAATAGCTCGCCGCGGTCCTGGAACATGAAGCCCAAGCCATCGGCGACCAGGCCCGATCCCATGCCGCGATAGTTGGACTGGATGAGGCTCACCATCATGCCGTCCTTGTCCGCGACGGTGAGATAGGTGGTGTCGCCTTCGCCCTCGAGCAGATCCTCGCCGGGGCCGAATTCGGGTGTGGCGCGCTCCGGATCGATCAGCGCGAAGCGTTCGCGGCCATAGGCGTCGGAGAGCAGGCGATCATAGTCGATCTTGGCGAAGGCCGGATCCGCATAAAAGCGGGCGAGATCGGCAAAGGCGAGGCGCTTGGCCTCGGTAATGTAGTGCAGCACCTCGGCGCTGCCGCGCGGATAGCGGGACAGATCGATATTTTTGAGGATGCTCGCCATCTCCAGCGCGGCGAAGCCCTGGCTGTTGGGCGGCAGTTCGCACAGGTCCGTGCCGCGATAGTCGACGCAGGCAGGCTCGACCCATTCGCTTTGGTGCGCGGCGAAATCTTCATAGGCCAGATCGCCGCCGATCCGCTTCATATAGGCGTCGATGGTTCGCGCGATCGGCCCCTTGTAAAAGGCATCGCGCCCGCCCTCGGCGATGGTGCTCAGCGTGTTGGCGAGGTCCGGGTTGCGAAAGATGTCGCCCGTCTTCGGCGCGCCGTCCTTGAAATAGGTCGCGCGGGCGTTGTCGAACTCCTCGATCTGGTCCTGCACCTGCTCGAAGCGCTTCAGATTGCCATTGAGATAAGAGGCTATGACCGGGGAGACCGGAAAACCTTCCTCGGCATAGCGGATTGCAGGGGCAAGATTGTCTGCCATGGGCAGCTTGCCGAAGCGTTCGTGCAGATCGTACCAGGCGGCGACCGTGCCGGGCACCGTGACGGGCAGCGAGCCGAAAGCGGGAATGCTCTTGCCGCCAGCCTTTTCGCGCATCTGGTCGAGCGACCGGCCCTTGGCGGAGCGGCCCGAGCCGTTGATGCCATAAAGCTTCTTCGTCTTCGGGTCCCAGACGATCGCGAACAGATCCCCGCCGATGCCGTTGCCGGTCGGCTCCATCAGCCCGAGCGCGGCATTGGCGGCGATTGCCGCATCCACCGCGCTGCCGCCCTGCTTCAGGACATCGATCGCCACCTGGCTCGCCAGCGGCTGCGCCGTCGCGGCCATGCCGTTCGCGCCGTAAACCGGACTGCGGGACCAGATCGCGCCCACAGGCCTGCCCCCCGCACCGATGCTTTCGGTGAAGGAGGGTTCGGGCGGGGGCGGGGCGGGTGCGGCCTGATCGGCGGCGGCATCTTGCGCCTGCGCGAATACGGGTTGGGCCGTCAGCGCGGATGCGGCAGCCAGAGCAAGCGCGAACTTTATCGTCATGAAATTCCTCCGTCGCCCCAGCCTTCAACGGAGCGACGGGATTGTCAAACGGAGCCTCCGCTCACCGGTTTTTTCTGCCCTCGATCAGCCCTTCGACCACGTCCGGATCGGCGAGAGTGGAGGTGTCGCCCAGCGCGCCATAGTCGTTCTCGGCAATCTTGCGCAGGATGCGGCGCATGATCTTGCCGGAGCGTGTCTTGGGCAATGCCGGGGTGAAGTGCAGATGGTCGGGCGTGGCGATCGGGCCGATCTCGCTGCGGACATGGTTTTTCAGCTCCGCCTCCAGCTCCTCCGAAGGCTCCACGCCGCTGTTGAGCGTGACATAGCAGTAGATGCCCTGGCCCTTGATGTCGTGTGGATAGCCCACCACCGCGGCCTCGGCGACCTTGGGGTGGAGCACAAGCGCGCTTTCCACTTCGGCTGTACCCATGCGATGGCCGGAGACGTTGATCACATCGTCCACGCGGCCAGTGATTGTGTAGTATCCCGCGCCGTCGCGGCGGCAGCCGTCGCCGGTGAAATATTTGCCTTTATACGTGCTGAAATAGGTCTGCACGAACCGCTCATGATCGCCATAGACGGTTCGCATCTGCCCCGGCCAGCTGCGCGCGATGGCGAGATTGCCCTCGTTCGCGCCCTCCAGCAGATTGCCGTCCGCGTCGAGCAGCTGCGGCTCGATGCCGAAAAACGGCTTGCCCGCACTGCCCGGCTTCATGTCATGTGCATGGGGTAGGGTGGTGATCATGACGCCGCCGGTTTCGGTCTGCCACCAGGTGTCGACGATCGGCGCATCGCCACCGCCGACGATATCGTGGTACCAGCGCCATGCCTCCGGATTGATCGGTTCGCCCACCGTGCCGAGCAGTTTGAGCGAGGAGAGATTATGCCGTGTCACCGGATCGCTGCCCTCGCGCATCAGCGCGCGGATCGCGGTGGGGGCGGTGTAGAAGATGTTGACCTTGTGCCGTTCCACCATGTCCCAGAAGCGGTCGACGTCCGGATAATTGGGCACGCCTTCGAACATCAGGCTGGTGGCGGCATTTTGTAGCGGGCCGTAGACGATGTAGCTGTGCCCGGTCACCCAGCCGATATCGGCGGTGCACCAGTAGATATCGCCGGGCTGATAATCGAACACATAATGGAAGGTCGTCGCGGTCCAGACGGCATAGCCGCCCGTCGTGTGCAGCACGCCCTTGGGCTTTCCGGTGGAGCCGGAGGTGTAAAGGATGAACAGCGGGTCTTCCGCGTCCATCTCCTCGCACGGGCAATTTGGCGAGACGTCCTTCGCCGCCTCGTCATACCAGATGTCGCGGCCTTCCTTCATGGCCACATCCTCGCCGCGGTGGCGGATCACGAGCGTCTTTACCTCGAAGGACAGTTTGCCCAGCGCAGCATCGGCGTTTTTCTTGAGCGGCACCGTCTTGGAGGCCCGCACGCCTGCATCGGCGGTGATCAGGAAGCGGCTGTCGCAATCCTCGATCCGTCCGGCAAGCGCATCCGGACTGAAGCCGCCGAACACGACCGAATGCACCGCGCCGATCCGCGCGCAGGCGAGCATCGCGACCGCGCCTTCCAGGATCATCGGCATGTACAAGGTCACGCGGTCGCCCTTCGCAACCCCCATGTCTTTCAGCACATTGGCGAAGCGCTGCACCTCTTGGTGCAGTTCTTTGTAGCTGAGGCGGCGCACGTCGCCCGGCTCATCGGCTTCCCAGATCAGCGCGGTGACATCGCCCTTGCCGTCTTCGACATGGCGATCGACGCAATTGTGACAGAGGTTGAGCTTGCCGCCCTCATACCATTTGATGTCGACCGGATCGAAGCTGCTGTTGCAGATGGTGGACGGCTCCTCGATCCAGTCCACCCGTTCGGCCTGCTTGCCCCAAAAGGTGTCGGGATCGGCCAGCGAGCGTTCGTACAGACGGTCATATTCCTCCGCGGTGCAATTCGTCTTGCCGCCGCGCGGGCGCGCCACCAGCGCCTCTTCCTGCTTGCCGTCCGCCATCGCTCTCTCCTTCATGATCATGTCTGCGCTGGTTTTACGGGCTACCATAGCGCTCGGTTCCTCTGCTAGCATGCCCGTCCAAGGCCAGTAGCGGGGAATTTTGCCTGATGACCGTTCGTACCATTGCCGCCGTTGCGGCCGTTTCCATGCTGTTGGCGCTTCCTGCCTGCGGGAATAGCAATGACGGCGTCGATACCGAGGAGGATTTCTCGAACATTCCGGTTCCCCCGCCTCCGCCCGCGCCGAGCGGGGTTAGCTATTCGGTGCGCGACTGCCTGACGCAGCGGATTCCGGAAAGCGATACGGTCCCGGCGGGCCGCACCGTTGGGCAGACAATCTTCCCCGACACGCTGACGCTCGATTATTCGCGCCCCTCCGGCTTCCCCAATGGCCGCAAGCTTACCGATCAGGTGGGTGATATCTTCCTGGCTTACATCTTCCTCGATCTCTCGAAGGAAGGTGCGCGTCGGTTCGCCGATATTCCGTTGAACCCAGCTTCCAACGATGTCGCCTTCCCGTCCGGCTTCCCCTATCTGGCCCCCGCGCAGGGCAGTCCGCCGCGGGCAAGTTCTGTAGGCGGAAACTTCAATTTCGTCGATGAGGACGATGACCAATATGACAGGGTGGACCGCATGGGCATGCCGCTGGTGTCCACCGTGGTCGTGCCGTTCGAGAAGAAGCCCGATTATAATGACGCAGGCCCCGGCGATGATGTCGACGGCGACTTTGTCGGCAATATCGAAGACGAACTGGGCGCCCTGACCGACGCCTTCGCAGACGATCTTACGGCGGCGGGCTATGCGCTTTGCGCCAAGAAATAGCTGTCGTCGCAATTTGAACAGGTCGTCGTCGACGAGTTCATTTCGGATGCGTTCCTTTCTGGGTTCTGAACAAAATTTATAAGCGCTTAAAATATCGGGAAAATTTTTCGCGCTAAAAGCATCCATCCCGCGACCCGCCGCGTAGGCTTGTATTGGTAGCTCAAGGGGAAGTCCCCATCCGCGCCGCCGTTAGAGGAGGAAGCCACATGAATCGTTTTGCCAAGCTGGCGATCGCGGGGGGTGCCATGGCGCTCGCCGTGCCGCTGGCCATCATGCTGCCGGAGCAGTTCGCTCCTGCTGCGGATCACCGCGATCCGCCGCAGCGTACAGACCCCACCGTCGATAATACGCCCGATTATGCGGCCGATATCGCCGACGTCTTCGCTTTCCACACCGATGACAAGCTGGTGCTGATCCTGACCTTTGCCGGCCCGATGCCGACGACGGCGGGTGCAACCTATGACCGCGATGTTCTCTATAAGATCAACATTTCGAACCAGGCGCCGCGCACCGCGACCAACATACCGATCCGCATTCGGTTCGGCCAAGATCCGAGCAATGCCAACGCCTATGGCATGCAGATCACCGGTATTCCGAACACCAATGGCGGCAACGCGCTGGTCGGACCGGTAGAAGCCGACAACACGATCGACGGTGTGCGCTTCCGCGCTGGGTTATTCGACGATCCGTTCTTTTTCGATCTGCAGGGCTTCACCCAATCCAAGCAGACCGGCAACCTTTCAATCATGAGCACGCGCGATTTCTTCGCAAATTCGAATGACACCGCCATCGTGATCGAAATTCCGCGCAGCCGTATTCCGCAGAACAGCGCCAACGGACAGGCCGTTCCGATCGATGTCTGGGCCGAAACCCTGCGTCTGGGAGGACAGCTCTGATGACTATCACCAAGCGTGCACTCGCACTCGCCACCCCGCTTGCCATCGCTCTGACGCTGACGGCATGCGATGACAATAACGCCAACACTACGCCGCCGCCAACTGCGGCTCCGGCACCGGCTCCGGCCCCTGCGCCAACGCCGACGCCCACACCGACGCCCACGCCCACGCCCACGAGCACGACCGGCACCGTCGATGTGTCGCAATGCCTCACGCAGGAAGTGGCGCCGGGTACCACGGTGGCCGATCTCATCATCCCAGACACGCTGACGCTGAACTACGGCGCGGCAGCAGGCTTCCCGAACGGTCGCCGCGTGGGTGATCCGGTCGCGAACGTCACCGAAGCGGTGATCCTTCTGAAGCTGGGCGCGAAGACCAGCGGCGGCGCGACGCAGGGAGCGCTCACATTCCAGAACCTGCCGCTGGACGTTCCGCGCAACGATGTCGCCTATGCGCAGGGAGACCGCAGCATGGCTGGCGGTTATCCGTGGCTGGGCCAAGCCCAGGGTTCGCCGCCGCGTGCCAGCAGCGCTGGGGCAAACTTCAACTTCCGGAGCCAGCCTGATACGTCCTATGTCCGTGTCGACCGTATGGGCATGCCTGCGGTAGCGACGGCGCTGATCGGGACGAACCAGAAAATCCCGTATAACGACGCCGATCCTGCGGACGATGTCGCTGGCCAGTTCGTGAACGAGCTGACAAGTGAACTCACGAAAATCCACGCCGGTTTGCGGGACGATCTGATCACCGCCGGTTTTGTGCCCTGCTCCACCACCAAGTGAAGCGTGCACAATGATTGAATGGAAGGGGGCGGCGTGACGGACGTCACGGCGCCTCCACCTTCGACCGGGCCTGAACGCCCGCATGGCGGCTCGACCAGCCGGCTGTGGAAGTTCGTCATCCTTCTTCTTGCCGCTGCCACGCTGGTGGCGCTGGCTATCCGCCTGTTCGGGGGCAGCGAAGACGCGCCGCCGGTGCCGGAAGGGATCGGCATCGATCGGGTGGTCGGCCCGGACAGCTACGCCCTCGAACTTGCGCGCACCGAAACCACTGTAGCGAATACGCGCCAGCGTCTCGAAAACGCCCCCGACCAATGGCTGCTGCGCGAGGCGTATACCGGTGCGCTTTCTCGACGCGCCTCGCTGACCGGCAATTACACCGATCTCGCAGCGATCGACCGCGAACTGGCGCGCGCCTTTCAGGACGCGCCGACGGGCGCTGGCCCGATTGTCTCCGCTGCCGCCCACGCCATAACCGTTCACCGGCTGGACGATGCCGAGCGCTATCTCGATCAGGCGGATCGGTTTGCGGTCCAGCCGAACGATGCCGGGCGCGCCGAATGGCTCGGCATGCGCGGGGACATCGCCTTTTACCGCGGCAATTATGACGAGGCGCTGCGTTATTACAGGGCATCGGTGCGGCTGAGCGAGGATATCGGCAGCCTGACGCGCCTGTCCACTTATGAGCTGAAGCATGGCCGTTTTGATGAGGCTGAGGCGGACATTCGCCGCGCCGGTGCCACCGCCAAAACGCCGAGCCCCTATCTCGCAGCCTTTTTCTTCCTCCGACTTGCCGATGTCGGTCTGGCGAGCGGAGACTGGGCGATGGCGGCCAGGAATATCGCCGCTGCCAATCGCGCCTTCGAAGGCTGGTGGCTGGCCGAGGCCTATCAGGCGCAGATGCTTGCGCTGCAAGGCGATGTGAACGGTGCGGTCGCTCTGTACACCAAGGCGGCCAACCAATCGAACGATCCGCAGGTAATGGACGCTCTGGCCGCATTGCTGCGCGCCAATGGGCGGATTGCAGAGGCGAAGCCGTGGATCGCGAAAGCGCAAGGCATCTGGGACCGGCGCATGGCCGCCTTGCCCAGCGCGGCGCGCGGTCATGCCGTGGAACATGAGCTGGCCCTCGGGGATCCCACCAAGGCGCTGCGCATCGCGGCGGCCGATTTTGCCGCCCGACCGCACGGCCAGACGGCGATCATGCTGGCATCGGCGGAATTGGCTAACGGGCAACCTGAAAAGGCGCTTGCCCTTCTAAAGCAGGTTGATCGCTCCGGCTGGGTCAGCGCGCGCGCCTGGGCCTTGCGCGCCGAAGCCGAAGCGCTGATGGGTGATGGCAAGGCAAGCGATGCGGCGCGCGCGGAAGCGGAAAAAATCGATCCCAAGATATTCGATCCGGCACAAAGCTATATCTGGTTCGGCCATGGCTGAGCGGCATGTGGCACGGATGATCGCGTTGCTTCTGACGCTGTTCGCGCTGATGCTTTCGGGCGCGGCGGCGGCGCATGTGACACCCAATAGTGAGGTGCAGATCGACTTCGGACCCAGCGAAGCGCGCGCCGATATCATAGTGCCGCTGGGCGATTATGCCGCGGCGAGCGGCAATTCGGTTGCATGGACGCCGCAAAATTATGCCAAGGCGCAGGACTGGCTGAAACAGCATATCGCCATCCGAAGCCCGGACGGGCGCGCCTGGACAATCGAATTTCTGAACACCGAGTTTGCGCAGATCGCCGGGCCGCCCGATTTGCACGCGGTTGCGCGGCTGGTGCCGCCGGCCGGCGCACCGGTGCGCCAGTTCACGGTCGATTGGCGCGCGGTGGTCGACGTGAACCCGGCGCATTTTGTGCTCTTCGTCGCCAAGCGCGATCTCTACGGTCGGTATGGCGATGAGCGTGAGATCATTGGCGCGGTGCGTAGCGACCGGATGCGCCTTGCCGTCGATCGCGGTCATCCCAGCGCGATGACCGGCTTTGCCAATGCGGTGCGCCTCGGCGGGGAGCATATTGCGGAGGGGCACGATCACTTGCTCTTCCTTCTTGCGCTTTTTCTGCCGATGCCGCTTGTGCTGAGCGCCAATCGCAAACGCTGGGGTGGCCCGCGTCCGCCGAAAGATGCCCTGTGGGGCATGACGAAGATCATCACCAGCTTCACCATCGGCCATAGTCTGACGCTGATCGCTGCGCCGCTGCTCGGATTGCATCTGCCCGCGCAGCCGGTGGAGGTGGCCATTGCCATCTCTATTCTGGTGTCCGCGATCCACGCTTGGCGACCGATCTTTCCGGGGCGGGAGCCGCTGATCGCGGTGGTTTTCGGCCTTATCCACGGTCTTGCCTTTGCCACTCTGGTCGGAGATCTGGGGCTTGGCGTGAACCGGGAGATTGTCTCCATCCTCGGGTTCAATATCGGTATAGAGATCGTGCAACTGGGCGTGGTTTTGGCGTTTCTGCCCGCGCTGATGATTTTTGCGCGCACCCGCCATTATGACTGGCTGCGGCTCGGCGGCGCGGCCTTCGCCGGCTTTGCCGCGATCTGCTGGATGATCGAGCGTATTTTTGCGACGGAAAATCCGCTGGCCGCCTTTATCGATGCGCTCTTGAACCATTCGCCCTTGTTGGTCGCCCTCCTGACCGTCGCCGCGGTGGTGACCTGGCTTGCGGACCGGCGCAAGGACCGCGCGGCCGCTGTAGCTGCCTAAGAAACACTGCGCCCATACCAGTTGCGCGCGGTGCAAGTGGAAGAGGGAGCTTTTCCACCCTCGGGGGGGTAGATGATCGAACCGTTCCCCTTTAGACGGGCTGGGTCGGGAGGGCCGGACCCAATACCGGTCGCCAACGGGGACGAACCGAGATGTTCGACAATGCCGACGCGCTGATATTGGCGCGCATCCAGTTCGCCTTCACGGTGAGCTTTCACTTCATCTTCCCGGCCTTTTCCATTGGACTCGCCAGCTATTTGGCGGTGCTGGAAGGCCTGTGGCTGAAGACGGGCAAAAGTCTCTATAAAGACCTGTTCAAATATTGGCTGAAAATCTTCGCGGTGGCCTTTGCCATGGGCGTCGTCTCCGGCATCGTCATGAGTTATCAGTTCGGCACCAACTGGTCGGTGTTCTCGGACAGGACGGGGCCGATCCTGGGGCCTCTGATGGCCTATGAAGTGCTTACGGCTTTCTTTCTGGAGGCCGGTTTCCTTGGCGTCATGCTCTTCGGTATGAACCGTGTGGGCAAGACGCTGCACTTTACCGCCACCTTGATGGTCGCCGCCGGCACGGCCGTCTCCGCCTTCTGGATTCTCAGCGTCAACAGCTGGATGCAGACGCCGGTGGGCTATGAACTGAGCGGAAACGGCCAGTTTCTGCCGGGCGACAGCTGGTGGCCGATCATTTTCAATCCCAGCTTTCCCTATCGCTTGGTTCACACCGTGATCGCGGCTTATCTGACGACGGCGCTGGTGGTGGGCGGTGTCGGCGCCTGGCACCTTCTGAAGGACAAGACGGACGCCCACGCACGCAAAATGTTCTCGATGGCGATGTGGATGGCCGCGTTGGTGGCACCCGTTCAGATTTTCGCAGGGGACGCGCACGGAATCAATACGCTGGAGCATCAGCCACAAAAGGTGATGGCGATGGAGGGCCATTATGAAAGCCATCCCGATGGCGCTCCGCTTTATCTGTTCGGCATTCCCAATGAGAAGGAACAGCGGCTCGACTATGCAGTCGGCATTCCCAAGCTGAGTTCGCTGATCCTGAAGCACGATCTCGACGCGCCTTTACCAGGCCTCGACACCATTCCAGATCAGGATCAGCCGCCGGTTGGCGTCGTCTTCTGGAGCTTCCGCATCATGGTCGCCATCGGCTTTGCGATCCTGGGCCTAGGCCTTTGGAGCCTTGTCGCGCGCGTGCGCAAAAAGCTTTACGACTGGCCCTGGCTGCACCGGGCGGCGTTGGTGATGGGGCCAGCGGGCTTCGTCGCGGTGATTGCAGGCTGGGTGACGACCGAAGTCGGGCGGCAACCCTTCACGGTTTATGGGCTGCTGCGCACCGCGAATAGCGCCAGTCCGCTCGATGCGCCGGCGGTCGCAATATCGCTGGCCGCATTCGCCGCCGTCTATCTGGCGGTTTTCGGGGTGGGCACCTGGTACATCCTGCGCTTGATGAAGAGCCCGCCGCAGCCCGGTGAGCGTGGCGTCAAGCATGGCGAGAAGGGGCCGGTGAGGACGGCAGGCATCACGCCCGGACCGGTGCAGGGAGAAAATGTGCAGCCCGGCGGACCAAAAGGACGCGGCATGGCGGACCGGGAGATGGCGGAATGAGCGCGCTCTACAATTTCGATCTGGCCACCGCCTGGGCGTTCATCATCGCCTTTGCCGTATTCATGTATGTCGTGATGGACGGGTTTGATCTGGGCATCGGCATTCTGTTTCCCACTATCACCGTGGGCAAGGAACGGGACGCGGCGATGAACAGCATCGCGCCGGTCTGGGACGGGAACGAGACCTGGCTGGTGCTGGGCGGCGGCGGCCTCTTCGCGGCCTTTCCGCTGGCTTATGCCGTGGTGCTGCCGGCCACCTATCCGCTGATCATCATCATGCTGCTCGGCCTGGTGTTTCGCGGCGTTGCCTTTGAATTTCGCTGGCGTGACGAACGGCACCAGACCTTTTGGGATTTCGCCTTTTTCGGTGGATCGCTGGCCGCCGCGATGGCGCAGGGCATGATCCTCGGCGCGCTGTTGCAGGGCGTGGAGGTTGATGGGCGTGCCTATGCAGGCAGCTGGTTCGACTGGCTGACGCCCTACACACTGCTCACCGGCCTCGGCACGGTGGCGGGTTATGCGCTGCTCGGCAGCACATGGCTAATCATCAAGGCGCAAGGGCGCGCGCTCGACCATGCCTACAGGATGGCAAAGCCTGCCTTCTTCGTCACGTTGGGCCTTATGGTGGCGGTCAGCCTTTATACGCCCTTTCTCGAGGCCAACTATTATTCGCGCTGGTTCACTTATCCGAATGTTCTCTTCGCAGCGCAGGTGCCGCTGCTGACGGGAATCATCGTCTTTGCGCTGCTGCGCGCCTTGGTGAAGCGGCGGACCCATCAGCCGTTCCTGCTTTCGCTGGCGCTGTTCCTGCTCGGCATGGCCGGGCTGGGGGTGAGCATGTGGCCGCATATCGTTCCGCCCGCGATCACAATCTGGGATGCCGCCGCACCCGAAAGCAGCCAGATCTTCATGCTGGTCGGCACCGCGATCATTATGCCGGTCATCCTGATCTACACCGGTTTTGCCTATTGGGTGTTTCGCGGCAAGACCGGTGAGGAAGGCTATCACTCATGAAGCTGGATCCGCTGGACGGCGCGGATGAGGCGGAGGCGCTGCCCTTGTGGCGGCGGGTCGGCTGGATGGCGGCGATCTGGGGGATCAGCGTAGCAACGCTTGGCGTCGTGGCATTCCTGATCCGCGCCTGGATCGCCTGAAGCAGTCTGCCTTCGCCGGCGCGCCGCGAGCCGCCAAGGTTAACGGCCTTTTCTGTCCCCGGATTGGACAGCGCGGCGTTAACGACGATTGATGGTGGATCAAAATCCTAACAAACCGTTAACGTGGGACCATGAAACGCGCCCTCGTTCTGACATCCGAAGCTGCCGGCCACCCATTCCGGCGCACCTTGAAACCGCATATCCTGCGGGTGCCGCAACCCGATCAGTTGCCGGACGCGCGGGCATCCGATCCGCGCAATCCGGACAAAGGGTGGTGGCGACAGGAAGACACGCATCTGTTCGCGATCAGTTTCGCGGCGTTCTTTACCGCGATTTACGGGTTTATCGCTTAAAGGCGGGCCTGCCTAAAGCATCGGCCCATCGGCCTCTCGCAAAATGATATCGCGGCTGGCCATGTGCAGCCGGTGCGCGAGCCAAGCAGAAACCAGGCACATCGCGGCGCTGAAAAGCAGCTGTTCGGTGATCGGAATGCCGGCCGCGCTCATGCCCAGCGTGATCACCGATCCCCCCACCATCGCGCCCGAATTCACCAGATTGTTGGCAGCGACCGCCCGTGCCGTCTGGCTCTTCGGCACGGTGGTGGTGAGAAACGCATAGAGCGGCACCACGAACATGCCGCCCGCGATCGCAACGCCCAGCAGCGCCACCACCACGCCCCAGCTGTCCGGGTGCGCCAGGAAGGCGGGGATATCGTACAGCGTGCCGGACCGGCTGACCTGCCAGCCGTGGCAGATGAAATAGAACAGCGCGACGAAGCCGCCCATCACCAGGACACAGATCGGCGCCCAGCGCGCCGACACCTGGCCTTTTAGGAGCCGGTTGATCGCCACCGAACCGATTGCAATGCCGACCGAAAAGACCGCCAGGAACAGGCTCGCCACCGTCTTGTCGCCGGTCAGCACGTTCTTCACCAAAGGCGGGAACTGAATGAACAGCACGGTGCCGATCGTCCAGAAGAAGCTGATCGCCACTACGGCAAGCCACACGGCTGGCGTCTCGCGCACCAGCAAGACAAGGTCGCGCGAGGCCGTCCATATGTTGAAATCGATCTGCTGGATGTCGCCCGCTTCGGGCGGGGCGGACGGGACCTGCCGACCGGTAAGATAGCCGATCACCGCAATACCGATTACCGCCGCGGCGGCGACCTCCACCGGAATGATGCCTGCGACAATGGTGCCGATCAGGATCGCGATATAGGTGCCCGCCTCCACAAGGCCGGTTCCGCCCAGCACCTCCTCATGCTGCAGATGCTGCGGCAGGATGGCGTATTTGATCGGGCCGAAAAAGGTGGAATGGACGCCCATGGCGAACAGCGCGATCAGCAGCAGCGGGATCGCCAGCAGATGCACCGCTATGTCGGCCCAGGCGAGCAGCAGTCCGGTGCCGCCCACCACCATGATCGCGATCTCGCAAGCCTTGATGATGCGGATCAGCCGCGCCTTGTCACGCGTATCGGCAAACTGGCCGGAAATGGCCGAAAACAGAAAGAAAGGCAGCACGAACACGCCCGTCGCCACCGCGCTGAACAGCGTTTCGCTCTCCGGATCGCTGAACACGCCATAGACGACGAACAGCACCATCGCGGTCTTGTACAGATTGTCGTTGAATGCGCCGAGGCTCTGCGTTGCGAACAATGGCAGAAAACGTCGCTTGTTCAGCAGATGGAAAGAGGCCTGCATCGCTGCCGAGCCCTAGCGGCAGCAATGCGGATGGGGAAGGCAAAAAGGTGAAGGGGCACCTGGCAGCATGGTGGACAGCTCGCTACGGCGAGTTAGCGCTGCGGGAACGATGAGCGGAGCGAAAATGGCGGTGAAGTGGGCGCTGCGGTTGCATCGGCGCGCGCGGAATGCTCTTAGAAGCCCGCCCCCAGCCCCGTCCGGTGATTTTCGCCGGTTCATGACGCTACGAAACAGCCGGAAGAACATCGATGAACGATCCTGTTTTGAAAGAACCGGCCGAATCCGGGGAGAATTTCCGGATCAAGATCAATGCGCCGGTGTTCCTCACCTCGGCCGTGTTGATCCTCGCCTTCGCGCTGTTCGGTGCGCTCTTTCCGGAGCGTTCGAAACAGATATTCGACGCGCTGCAGGCTGGCATCGTGGCCGATTTCGGCTGGTTCTACATCCTCACCGTGGCCGGTTTCCTGGTGTTCGTGCTGTTCCTGATGCTCAGCCGTTATGGCGATGTGAAGCTGGGGCCGGACGATAGCGAGCCGGAATATAGCTATCTGTCCTGGTTCGCGATGCTGTTCAGCGCAGGGATGGGCATCGGCCTCATCTTCTTCGGGGTGGCCGAGCCGATCCAGCATTATGCCAATCCGCCGGTGGGTGAGGGCGGCACGATCCAGGCCGCGCGCGATGCGATGGTGCTGACATTCTTTCATTGGGGGCTGCATGCCTGGGCGATCTACATCGTCGTCGGCCTGGCACTCGCTTATTTCGCCTTCCGGCGGGGTCTGCCGCTCACGATCCGCAGCGCGCTCTATCCGCTGATCGGGGATCGCATCAACGGGCCGATCGGCCATGCGATCGATATCTTTGCGGTGCTGGGCACCATGTTCGGCGTCGCCACCTCGCTTGGCCTCGGCGTGCTGCAGGTGAACGCAGGCTTCAACTATCTCATCGGCCTGCCGGTATCCGTGCCGGTTCAGATCGGTCTGATTGCGGCGATCGCCGGTATGGCGACGCTTTCGGTCGTGATGGGATTGGACAAGGGCGTGAAGCGCCTGTCCGAACTCAACATCATCCTTGCCGGCCTATTGTTGGCCTTCGTGCTGATCACCGGGCCGACGATCTTCCTGTTCCAAGCCTTCGTTCAGAATGTGGGCGCCTATCTGGGCCAGGTGGTCCCGCGCACCTTCCGTATGTACGCCTATGAACCGAACCCCTGGCTCGCCAACTGGACGCTGTTCTACTGGGGTTGGTGGATCGCCTGGTCGCCTTTTGTCGGCATGTTCATCGCGCGTATCTCGCGCGGCCGCACGATCCGCCAGTTCATCGCTGGGGTGCTGCTGGTGCCCGCATTGTTCACGTTCTTGTGGATGACGGTATTCGGCAACAGCGCCATCGCGATGGACCTTTCCGGCATCGCGCCGATCGCGGCCACGGTGAAGAACAATCTGCCGGTCGCGCTGTTCGAGGTGCTGGGGCAATTGCCGCTCGCCAGCCTGGCTTCGGGCCTCGCCACGCTGCTCGTGATCACTTTCTTCGTGACGTCTGCGGATTCGGGCGCGCTGGTAATCGACATGATCACCTCCGGCGCTGCCGAGAACCCGCCGGTCTGGCAGCGCGTCTTCTGGGCATGCTGCGCCGGGGCGGTCGCTGCGGTGCTGCTGGTGGCAGGCGGACTGCAGGCGCTGCAAACCGCCGCGATCACGAGCGCGCTGCCCTTCTCCGTGGTGATGGTGTTCATCTGCTACGGCCTGCTGCGTGCGTTGCAGACGGAGACACGCGGCTCGGCCATGGACCTTGCCATTACCGGGGTGCCAGCCGGCGCGCGCAGCCCGGTCAGCTGGCAGTCGCGTTTGTCCGCAATTACCCGCCATCATGACAAGCCGGAAGTGTCCGCCTTCCTGCGCGAGACGGCCAAGCCGGCATTGCAAGCCATTGCGGGCCAATTCGACGGCAGCGGACTTTCGCCGGAAATCAGCGAAGATGAGGATGTGATCGATCTGAAGATCGAACATGGCGAACGCGGCACTTTCCGCTACGCCATTCGTGCCCGCGGTTTTCGTGCGCCAAGCTTCGCCTGGGCCGAAACGCGCAAAACCAAGGATGGCGAGCGCACGCATTATCGTGCGATGGCGCATTCTTCCGAAGGCGATCAACCGCATGACGTAACCGGGTTCAGCAGCGATCAGTTGATCAACGATCTGCTCAATCGCTACGCTCACTTCCGCCAGAGCCGCCGCCTCGGTCCGTGAGCGATCAGACCAATTGCATGTTATTTCGGAGCTGCTCTAACTTCTGAGAACCCCGCTTTTGCGCGCCTTTCACGACGATTGGGGTAGATCGTGAAAAGGCTTGTTGGTAGGCCACGCCCATCTCAAGTCAGATTCACGGGAAATCCTTGATGAAGCGGTCGGAAGCGGGCGTTACTCAGTTTCTGCAATGGTTCGGTACGATTATCGGACCCGATTCCCGCTATGTCTGGATGGCCGTGATCTACGGTGTGGGCATTTCCCTGCTGTGGCTGGCAACGCCGATCTCGGTGCAGCTGCTGATCAATTCCGTCGCCGCCATCGATGTCGCGACGCCGCTGATCACCCTGTCGCTGATGCTCCTCCTGATGCTGACGGTGCTGGCGCTTCTCAGTGCCTTCCGGCTGTATGTGATCGCCCTGTTGGAGCGACGCATCTACACACGGATCGTTGCCGAGATTACGCTGCGCACCGTCCACGCCCGCGATCCGCATTTCTACGATTCGCGGCGCGGCGATCTGTTCAATCGCTATTTCGATATGATCATGGTGCAGAAGTCGCTGCCCAGCCTTCTGATCGGCCTGTTCGCGATCCTGTTGCAGGGCGGTGTCGGACTGGTCGTAACCAGTTTCTACCATCCTTATGTTTTCCTGTTCAACGTGATCCTGGTCCTCGTGCTGGCGATCATCTGGCGGGTATGGGTCAAGGACGCGATCTTCACGGCCGTTCAACAGAGCGAGGCGAAGCACCAGACCGCGCACTGGATCCAGTCGCTGGCGGAATCGAGCGGTTTCTTCAAATCCAGCCGCCATCTCCACCACGCCATCAATCGCTCGGAAGCGCTCAGCGCCAATTGGGTGGACAAGCATCGGCGTCACTTCCGGCAGTCGTTCGGGCAGAGCATTGCCTTTTTCGTCGCGTTCGCTCTCTCCAATGCGGGTTTCCTCGCGCTGGGCGGTGCGCTGATCATTGCCGGGCAGCTTTCGCTGGGGCAGCTGGTGGCGGCCGAGCTGATCCTGTCGAGCGTGTTCTACGGCATCGCGCAGGTCACGATCTATCTGCCCACTCTGTATGAGTTCGCCGCCAATCTGGAGGAAACGACCCGTTTCTGGGATGTCGAACAGGAAGATCCCGGCGGCAAGAAGCGGCGTCCGGACAGCGGCGCGCTTGTGCTGCGCAATGTCAGCACCAGTGGCCATCGTTTCGACTTCGAGGTTGGCGCGGGCGAGCAGCTCGCGGTGGTGGCAGGGGCGGACGAGCGCCGTGCCCTGACGCAGCTGCTGAAGCGACAGGAGCGCCCACAGCGCGGCATGCTGTTGATCGGCGGTCACGATGTCGGCGATTTCGGGCTGTATGAGCTGCGCTCGGAAGTCATGATCTGCGACCGCGCGGAAATGGTCGAGATGTCGGTGCGCGATTATCTCGATCTCGCTGCGGAGGAGACCGATCGGCAGACCGAGGGTGAGGATCGCCGCGCCGTCATATACGACAGCATCGACCGTGTCGGCCTGACGCAGCGGATCGAAACCCTGGAAGATGGGCTGGACACCATCCTGTCCAACAGCGGATGGCCCTTCACCGTGGGCGAAGTCATGGCGCTGAAGCTGGCGGCGGCGCTGATTTCCAGGCCGCGCCTGCTCGTCATGTCTCCGCTCTACGATCTGCTGCCCCCGGCGCGCGTGACGGCGGCGCTGGCCGAGCTGAAGAAGGGAGGCACCACCGTGCTGCAATTCACCCGGCGGCCCACCGATCTGGACCGGGATGCCCTGCTCTGGCTGGGTGGGACCGAACAGCGGCGCTTTGCCTCGATGGAGACGTTCGAGCGCGATATGGGAACGGAGACCGGCTATGTCCTCTCTGCCTGAACACTCCGCAGGCCAGCCGGGTTTCGCGCCGAGCTTTTCGGAAAAGCAGCGGACGGCGCGCAGTGATGCGAGCCTGCCGGGCCGCTACGATCATTTCCATACGCTCCAGACCATCAAGACACCGCGGATTGCGCGCTTCTTCGTGATCAGCACCATCATCGGTATCCTGCTTGTCACGGCGGTTCTGTTTTTTGCGCCATGGGTACAGACCGCCGCTGGTCCGGGTGAGATCGTCGCGTTGAACCCTGAGGATCGCCCGCAGGCGGTGACAGCGCTGGTTCCGGGCCGCGTGGAGAAGTGGTTCGTGCAGGACGGCGATCTCGTAAAGGCCGGCGATCCGGTTGCCCGGATCATGGACAACGACCCCAATCTGGTCGAGCGACTGCGCGCCGAACGGCTGCAGGTGCTGGCGGAGATCGATGCCGCCCAGGCCGCGCTGGCGACGGCGAATTTGAACGTCGACCGTAATCAGCAACTTTATTCCGAGGGGCTGCTTGCCCGGCGCGATTATGAAGCGTCCCAGATCACTGCCGCAGGGTATCGCAGCTCGCTCGCGGTGGCGCGGGCGAAGCTGAATCAGGTGGATATTTCGCTGGACCGGCAATCCTCGCAAACGGTGTTCGCCCCCCGGTCGGGCCGCATTCAGGGAGTCAATTCAGCCACCGGATCAACCTATGTCGATGCCGGCGCACAGCTTGCCACGGTGGTGCCGCTGCGTCCTAAACGCGTGCTCGAAATGTATGCGGATGGCCGCGACATCGCTTTGATCCATCCCGGCCAGTCGGTGCGCATCGCCTTCGAAGGTTGGCCCGCAATCCAGTTCAGCGGATGGCCGACGCTGGGCGGCGGCCTGTTCGATGGGCGCGTGCGCTCGGTCGATCATTCGGCGCAGCCCAACGGCCTGTTCCGCGTGCTTGTAGAGCAGCAGCCCGGTGAACGCAGCTGGCCGAGCACCGAATATCTGCGCGTCGGCGCAAAGGCGCGCGGCTGGATTGAGATGGAAACGGTGTCGGTTGGTTACGAACTGTGGCGGCGGCTCAACGATTTCCCGCTGGAATATCCGCAAGGCCGGGTGACGCCCGCGGACAAATCCGGCCAGAACGAGCCGAGCGGCAAGGCGCTTTAGGAGCGGGCGATGCTGCTTTCGCGCTTTTCCCCGTGGCCCATGCTTACGCTACTGGCCTGCCAGGCGTTCGCATCGCCATCGGCTGCCCAGAATATCGAGCCTGTTGGCAATCCGCAGCCCGAGATTGAGGAGGCGGCACAGCCGCCGGTCGGCGATGTGCTGACGCTGCGCGAGGTGCTGCGCTCATCAGCGCGCCATGCGCCGGAGATTCTGGCGGCGGCAGCTCAGGAACGGCAGGCGGCGGGGCGTCTCCTCTCCACCCGCGGCGAATTCGATCTGCTGTTCAAGGGCGACGGTTTTTCCCGCGTGCTCGGCTATTATGACGGGGCAAAGGCCGAGGCGAAGGCCTATCAGCCGCTCACCAATAATGGTGGGCAGGTTTACGCCGGATACCGTGTCTCGCGCGGCGATTTTCCAATTTATGAAGACCAATATTTCACCAACAAGCTGGGGGAGGTCAGCGTTGGCGGGGTCTTTTCTCTGCTGCGGGATCGGCTGACCGACAGTCGCCGCACCAAATTGGCGCAGGCGGAAGCCGACGTATCGATTGCCTCGTTCGAGCGGCAGATGGTGGCCATCGGCGTGCAGCAGCGCGCGCTCGATGCCTATCTGCAATGGGTCGCCGCCGGGCAGCGCGTGCGCGTATTCCGGCAACTTCTGAACCTCGCCGAATCGCGCCAGTCTGGCATAGAGCGCGGCATCCGCCTCGGCGCGCAGCCGGCGATCCTGTCCGTCGAAAATCGGCAGAACATCGTGCAGCGCTGCTCCAATCTGGTGCGGGCAGAGCGTACCTTGGATGCCGCCGCCAACGACCTGTCCTTCTTCTGGCGCGATGCGCTGGGCCGTCCGGTCTTCCCGACGTCCGAACTGCTGCCCGATGAGTTTCCCGATCTGAAAAGCCCTCTGCCGGTTTTCGGCGGGCTGGACCGCTTGGCCCGGCCCGATCTGTCGGCGATTCTGCTGCGGATGGATAAAGCGCGTGCCGAACGGTTGCTGGCGGAGAATGATCTGCGTCCGCGGCTCGATGTCGGAGTCGATGTTTCCAAGGATCTGGGGGCGGAAGGCCTTGGCGGGCCAAGCCGTACCCCGCTGGAAACCAAGGTCGGCGTTACCTTTTCCATGCCGCTGCAGCGCCGCGATGCGCAGGGACGCAGCATCGCCGCTTCGGCCAAGATCGACGAATTGCAGCGCAAGCACAGCCAGCTGGAAGACGAGATCGTGGTGCGGATCAACCGGCTCGCCATCCGCGCGGATGCCGCGGAGGACCAGATCAGCCTCGCTCGTCAGGACGCAAGCCTCGCGCAGCAACTGGCCCAGGCCGAACGCCGCCGCCTGTTTTTAGGTGCCAGCGATCTGTTGACGGTGAACTTGCGCGAACAGGCGCTGCTGCAGGCGCGGATCAACCTGCTCGATGCCCGCTATGAACTCGCCGCGCTGAAAGGCGAACTCATCGCCGCCACCGCAGACCGGGAGCAGTTGGAGCTGCCGTGACGGGTGAACTGGACGCCATAATTCTTGCGATCAGTTATCGGCGCCAGAATATATCCGGCTGACATCCGCTGCCGCCCCGGCGGTGCCCTCTACCCGGCCTATGATCGATCATTTCGCGCACAGTTGGCTGGGTAGCCGGTGCAAGGCCGGACCTGGGTAGAGCAGGTTTTCTGATCGTGGGCATCACCACGATGGTTTCCACCATGACCAATATCAACGCCAATATTTTCTCAGGCTCGAACACGATCGGTTACATGGCCGACCAGAAGCGGGTCAGCCCGATATTGGCGCGGCCCTTGTTTCTGAGGCAGGGCAATCTGGCGATGGTCGCGACGGTGGGGATCGTGATCCTGATGATCCTGTCTCTGGATATCTCACAGATCGGTGATGTGGCCAGCGCGGTTTTCCTTCTCGTCCACACCTTCATCCCGCTTGGCGTTGTGCTTCATCGATTGGAAAAGACAGGGGGCAGTGCCGTGCTGCTGTGGCTTGGAGCGCTTGCAAATGGCGGCTTGCTTCTGTTTTTCCTGTGGCACCTGGCGGGCAAGCACGACACCGAGATCATCGTTTTGGTCGGAACCGTGCTGTTTGCTGCCGCCTTCATCGCCGCGAGCCGATCCTTCCTCGGCCCTGCAAACCGGCTCGACGATGATGAACCGGGTAATCGGGCTGAAATTGCATGAAACATTCGGCCGCATTCCGGCGTTTACAGGAGGTTCATCGGTGCCAAGGGCGGTCGGGTCTGCGTGGATCGGTGATGAGACTGCGACCCAGATCTCCCGGCTTGCGGCAAGACCTGGATCGCTGTTGCGGAAAGGCGCCATGATGCTGGGCACGGTCGATAACGCGCAAAATCCCCGGAGGGGTAATCCGGCCAGCCTGACGGTGCGGGAAGGCAAGGCAGCATGAGCGGCGATCGCGGGCTGAACAGCGAGCGGCCCCTGTCGCCGCATCTGGCGCACTATCGCTGGGAAATCGGCCAGTCGACGTCGATCCTGCACCGCGCCACCGGTATCGCACTGGCGGCGGGCTTGCCGGTGCTGGCCTGGTGGATCGTCGCGATGGCGGCCGGTGGCGCCGCCGCAGACTGGACCGCGCGGATTTATGCCAGCTGGCCCGCCAAGCTGCTTTTGTTCGGCTGGACCGTGGCGATCTGCTTCCACTTGCTGAACGGAATACGGCATCTTGGATGGGATAGTGGCCACGGTTTCGGCATGGCGAACACGCGCTCGACCGGCTGGGCGGCGATGATCGGCGCGGTCGCGCTGGCGCTGCTGATCTGGGTATTCGTACTGTTTGGAGGGGTGGGGGCATGACCGAACAGAAAGACGCCGACAGCACCGACGACGCTACCGATGATCCGCAAAAGGCTGATGGGGATGATGGGGGCCATGAAGAGATCAAGGTCGCCAAGACTGAGACCAATGCTGCACTCCTGACGCAGCTTTATCAGCGCGAGGCGTATCGCAAGTCCAAGGGTTATGGCGCATCGGGCACGGGCTCCCGAACTTGGCGCATGCAGCGGCTCACCGCTTTGGCTCTAATCCCGCTTGCGGTCTGGTTCGTCGTCTCTCTGCTGGTTCATATGACGGGGGCGGGGGCAGCGCCGGCGGCATGGCTGGGCTCACCGATCAATGCCGTACTGATCGCCGCGCTGCTGCTGATGGCCTTGCGCCATGCCACGATCGGTTTGCGGGTGGTGCTGGAAGATTATGTCCATACGCGCTTCCTGCTGACGACATCCATCCTGGCGCTTTACGCCGCCGCCTGGGCGACCGGGCTTGCCGCGATCGGCGGGCTCCTCGTGCTGCTTTTCAAACATATCGGAGGCGCCTGACATGGCCCGGGCCTATCAAGTGATAGAGCATGAATTCGACGTCGTGGTTCTGGGCGCGGGAGGCGCGGGATTGCGCGCCACACTGGGCATGGCATCGCAGGGGCTTTCCACCGCCTGCGTGACCAAGGTGTTTCCCACGCGCAGCCACACCGCGGCGGCGCAGGGCGGCATCGCCGCTGCGCTCGGCAATATCAAGGAAGATGACTGGCACTGGCACATGTATGATACCGTTGCCGGATCGGTCTGGCTCGGTGATCAGGACGCCATTGCCTATATGTGCCATGAGGCCATCCCGGCGGTGATCGAGCTGGAGCATATGGGCGTGCCCTTCAGCCGCACCGATGACGGGCGCATCTACCAGCGCAAATTTGGCGGGCACACCACGCATTGTGCGGAGGGCGAAATGGCCGCGCGCAGCTGCGCCGCCGCTGACCGCACGGGCCATGCCATCCTACACACGCTTTATCAGCAGTGCCTGAAGCACAAGGCCCTGTTCTTCGTCGAATATTTCGCCACCGATCTGCTGATGGACGAAGATGGCGCCTGTCGCGGCTTCATGGCGTTCAGCCTGGTCGACGGCACGGTCCACCGGTTCCTCGCCAAGCAGACCGTGCTGGCCACCGGCGGTTATGGCCGGGTGTTCGAAAGCTGCACCAGCGCGCATACCTGCACCGGCGACGGGATCGCCATGGCGCTGCGTGCCGGCATCCCCATGCAGGATGGCGAGTTTGTGCAGTTTCACCCGACAGGACTGCAGGGGCCGGGCGTGCTCATCACCGAAGGCGCGCGGGGCGAGGGCGGCTATCTGCGCAATGGCGAGGGGGACCGGTTCATGCCGAAATACGCGCCCCATGAGAAGGACCTCGCCAGCCGCGATATCGTCAGTCATGCCGAAGGCGTGGAGATGCGCGAGGGGCGCGGCTGCGGCGAAAATGGTGACTATATCGAGCTGTGCCTGATGGATCTGCCGGACGAGACCTGGGAAACCAAGCTTCCCGGCATTCTGGAGACCATCAAGACCTTCCGCGGGATCGACGCGCGCACCGATCCCGTACCCGTCGTGCCGACCGCGCATTATGCAATGGGCGGTATCCCCACCAACATCCACGGGCAGGTCATCAACCCGCGCCTTGGGGGCAAGGACGCGATCGTGCCCGGACTGATGGCGATTGGCGAGGCTGCCTGCGTGTCCGTTCACGGCGCGAACAGGCTCGGCACCAACAGCCTTCTCGATATTATCGTGTTCGGCCGTGCCGCTGCGATCAAGGCGGGTGAGATCGTGGACAAGGACGCCGATGCGCCGCCCGCGCCCAAGGCGGCGGTGGAGGCCTCGCTCGATCGGTTCGATGCGCTGCGTTACAATGAAGGCGGCGCGAATGCTGGCGAGGTGCGAGGCAAATCGCAGGCCATCATGCAGGAGCGCTTCGGCGTATTCCGCAAGGAAGACACGATGCAAAAGGGCATCGATGCGTTGGCCGATCTGGCGGGCGATGTGGACGATATCGGCTGTTCCGATCCGCACCTGGAATGGAACATGGAGCTGGTGACCGCGCATGAGGTGAAGAACCTGTACGAACAGTCGGTGGTGCTCGCCGCCAGCGCCCTCAACCGCAAGGAATCGCGCGGTGCGCATATTCGCGACGATTTTGAGGAGCGCGACGATGACGGCTGGCTCAAGCACACCGTTGCCTGGCTCGATCGGGAGGGCGGCGATGGCAAGCGGGGCGTCGATATCGATTACCGGCCCGTGACCCTCACGACGGGACGCGGAGATGCCGAACCCTTCCCGCCGACCGAGCGGAAGATCTAGGCCGTGATCATGCAGGATAAGGACCGGACCCATGGGTGAATTCCGTCTGCCGAAGAATTCGCAGGTTCTTGAAGGCAAAAGCCACCCCGCGCCGGATGATGCCAAGGATCCGCGCACGGTGCGCATCTATCGCTGGAACCGCGCACAGGGCGGCAATCCGCGCATGGACAGCTACACCATCGATCTGGCCGATACCGGCAAGATGGTTCTCGACGCGATCCTGAAGATCATTGATGAGGTAGATCCCTCCATCGCCCTGCGCCGCTCCTGCCGGGAGGGCGTGTGCGGTTCCTGCGCCATGAATATCAACGGCAAGAACGGTCTTGCCTGCCTGACCCCGATCGAGGAGCTGAGCGATGGCGACATCGAACTGACGCCGCTGCCGCACCTTCATGTCATCAAGGACCTGGTCGGCAGTCTTGAGCAGCTGTACGCGCAATATGAGCTGATCGAGCCGTGGATGAAATCCGACACCGCCGCGCCGGAGCGCGAACGGCTGCAACCGCCCGACCAGCGCCGCAAGCTGGATGGGCAGATCGAGTGCATCCTGTGCTTTTGCTGTTCCACGGCTTGCCCCAGCTACTGGTGGAATTCGGACAAATATCTTGGCCCGGCCATCCTGCTGAACGCCCATCGCTGGATCGTGGATAGCCGCGACGATCATACCGGAGATCGGCTCGACCAGCTCGACGACCCGTTCCGTCTGTATCGTTGCCATACGATCATGAACTGCACCTCGGCCTGCCCCAAGGGCCTCGATCCCTCCAAGGCGATTGCGGACATCAAGCGGAAGCTGGCCGAGCGTGACTGACCATGTGGGCTACGGCGCGGACGGCACGCCCCATCGCGTGGTCGTTGTCGGTGCGGGCTTCGGCGGCCTGAACTTCGTCGCCTCCGCCAAAATGGCCGGTCTGGAGATCACGCTGATCGACCGGCAGAATCATCATCTCTTCCAGCCGCTGCTCTACCAAGCCGCGATAACCGTGCTGCCCGTGACCGATATCGCGTGGCCGATCCGCACGCTGATGCGCGACCGCCCCGATGTGCGCGTGGTGCAGGCGGAAGTCTGCGACGTTGACTTGGAAGCGCGCGAGGTGCGCACCCACCCGGAGGGCAGCTATCCCTATGATACGCTGATTCTCTCACCCGGCAGCGTGACGAGCTATTTCGGGAATGATCAATGGGCGGCCATGGCGCCCGGCCTGAAAACGGCCAGCGACGCCATGGCGATCCGCACGCGCATTCTGGCCGCGTTCGAACAATGCGAGCGGGAGGCTTCGGGCCGCGCGCCCTGCATCTCCATCATCGGCGGCGGCCCCACCGGCGTGGAATTGGCGGGCATGATCGCGACCTTGTGCCAGAAAGAACTGAAAGACGAATTTCGCAGCTTCAATCCGTCCGACAGCACGATCGTGCTGATCGATGCGGCCGATCGGCTTCTGCCCAATCTGCCGGACGACCTTTCCGCTTATGGTGCCGCACGCCTTCGCAAGATGGGTATCCAGCTTCGCCTGGGTGAAAAGGTGACCGGTTGTCACGAAGGTGGGGTGAGCCTGGAATCGGGCAATCTGGCCTGCGATACGGTGATCTGGGCGGCGGGCACGCGCGCGGTGCCGGTGGCAAAGTGGCTCGGCGTGGAAGCGGAACGCGGCGGGCGCGTGCCTGTCTCCCGCGATCTCAGCTTGCCGGGCCATGGCGATGTCTTCGTGATCGGGGACTGCGCCGAAGTGGCCTGGAAGGATGGCAAGAGCGTTCCCGGCATTGCGCCCGCAGCCAAACAGCAGGGCGCCTACCTCGCCGGCTTGCTGCGCCACCGTTTGGGTAAGGGGCGCGATCCCGGCCCGTTCGTCTATCGTCATCAGGGCGATCTTGCGACCATCGGCCCCAATCAGGCGGCGGTCGATTTCGGCTGGATCAAGCTGACCGGCAGGCTGGCATGGTGGCTTTGGGGGCTGGCGCATATCTATTTCTTGATCGGCATGCGCAGCCGCATCGCAGTGCTGTTGCACTGGTTCTGGCTACGGCTGCTGGATCGCTCCGACGCGCGCCTGGCACTGGCCGCGCATGATGATGCGGGCGCGGTGCCCGGAGAGGACGAGGATGAGAATGACGGGCAAGACCGGAGCTGAACCGACGGGCAAGCAGGGTACTGCCCTGTTGCAGGATCCGCTGTCCAACAAAGGCACTGCCTTCAGCGAGCAGGAGCGCGACGCGCTGCGGCTGCGCGGACTGGTGCCGCCCCATGTGGAAACACTCGGCGAACAGCTTGAACGGGCACGGGCGATGGTGATGGAGGTGGACCCGCCGATCGAGCGCTATCTGAGGCTGCGCGATCTGCAGGACGATAATGAGGTGCTGTTCTACGCGCTGGTGACCGGCGATCTGCCGACCATCCTTCCGCTTATCTACACGCCTACAGTGGGTGAGGGCTGCATCGAATTCAGCCGCCATTATCAACATCCGCGCGGCCTGTTCCTGACCATTCCCGAACGGGACAAGATCGCCGGGATACTGGACGATCCGCGTTTCGACGATGTCGAAGTGATCGTGGTGAGCGATGGCGAGCGTATCCTGGGTCTGGGCGATCAGGGCGCCAACGGCATGGGCATCCCGATCGGGAAACTGTCGCTCTATACCGCGTGCGGCGGGTTCGATCCGGCCAAGACGCTGCCGATCCTGCTCGATACGGGCACCGACAATGATGATCGGCGAGACGATCCGCAATATGTCGGCTGGCGGCATGATCGCGTTCGGGGCGAGGATTATGACGCATTTCTCGATGCCTTTGTCGATGCGGTAAAGAAACGCTGGGACCATGTCCTGCTGCAGTTCGAGGATTTTGCGCAGGCGAATGCATTGCGCCTATTGGAACGCTACCGGGAGGATTTGTGCACCTTTAACGATGATGTGCAGGGCACGGCCGCGGTGGTTGCGGGCATGCTGCTCGCAGCCTCGAAGGCGGCGGACAGGCGATTGAGCGATCAGATCTTCGTCATCTACGGCGCCGGTTCCGCCGGGTGCGGGATTGGGCGCATGCTCGTCAAGCTGATGATCGACGAGGGATCAAGCGAGGATGATGCCTATAAACGGTTCTACGCCATCGATGCCGATGGATTGTTGACCGATGACAGCAATCTCAAGGCTTTCCAGAAGCCGTTCGCAAGAAAGGCGAATGAGCTGGATGATTGGAGCGTCCCGGGAGACCGGATCGACCTCGAAGCCGTGGTGGAAAACGCCAAGGCGACGGTGCTGATTGGCACATCGGGGCAAAAGGGGGCGTTCACCCGCAAGGCAGTCGAGACGATGGCGGGGCACACGGACCGCCCGATCATCATGCCGCTGTCCAACCCGACGGCGAAGAGCGAGGCCACCCCGCAGGACCTTGTGGACTGGACCGGCGGCAAGGCCCTCGTGGCAACCGGCAGTCCGTTCGACCCGGTCCGTTTTGAAGGGGGCACCTACCCGGTCGACCAGGCAAACAATGCCTATATCTTTCCGGGCGTCGGCCTGGGCGCAGTCGCTGCAAAAGCCAGCCGGGTGACCGATGCCATGTTCGTTGCGGCGGCGCGCAAGCTAAGCGAGATCGAGACGTCCAGCCGGGACGGGCCGGGCCATTTCATCCCCCGTCAGGAAAAGCTGCGCGACGTCGCCCGAGAGATTGCGCTGGCCGTCGCTCAGCAGGCCTTTGCCGACGGCGTCGCACAGATCGAACAGCCGGATGACGCGGCGCTGGCCAAGGCCATCACCAGCCGCATGTGGGAACCGCAATATCCCGAATAACTCGATGACTAGGGCTTCATGACAACAAACGGTCCCTAAATTGCTGGATGATCGGTCCGAGATATGCCGCTATCGTCCCCAATAATCGTCATTTGTGCAGAGCAATCGATCGGGATCTGCCTGCTATCACAGCGTTTACTGTCGCCACGTTCAGGAAAGCGGCGGTATCATCTCGTACAGGCCAGTGCGGGACGAGCAAGGATCACACGCCCGCGTCGTCGAACGCACGCGCGAGGCCGATCAGCGCGGGCTCTCCATAGGCACCTCCCGCGGCCATTTTGCAGCTGGACAAAATGACCCAGTCCGCGTCAAGATTGAGCTTTAAAATCTCGGAGGCGGACAGGAATCCATCGTCCGTTTGCGTGCCATCGGTTGGCGGGGTCAGCACCAGTCCCGGTTCCACCATGGCGCTGATTTCGCCGGCAACTAGCGCATAGGCTGCGAAGCTCAGAACAGGATAGGGGGAAAGGGGAAAAGTCCAACTATTTGACCACTTGCTCATTCGCTTTTGCGTCCAGCAAGAGCTGCCCGTCCTGCAATCCGAACATGCCGACCAGATCCTGCAATTCCGTCGGATGCCCATTATCTTGCCATGTGGAATTTGGGGGGCTGACCGCCGGGGCGTTATCGCAGCCGCCATGAGCCCGTTATGGTTGTGCTTTATAGAGATCGAAAATGGTCACCCGGAGCGCTGGACAACCTCGATCGATCTGCCCTGAGCCGGGCGTCACACGTCAGCTCCGGCCCTTGGGGCTCAAGACTTTGCTGATCGTGACTGCCGTCGGCCTCGCGCTTGCGGCTACTGTAGTTTCGGCTCCGGTCGAGGCTGGCCAGTTCAGCGGCCGCGGCAAGAAGCTCAAGGAGATCAAGCGCGACGCCGAGAAGGTCGAATGCGCGGCCCAAGACATCGTCGATACCGTTGAGACGGTCGATGCGGCCGCCAATGGGCGCACGCCGGCCAGCTCCAGCTCCAGGGACGTCCTTCATGTAGAAGTTTACGAGGAGCCTGTGCTGATTAGCAGAGCAGGTCCGGCGATCACCACCTGTTTGCAAAGATGCGAAAAGTCCCTCGCTTAGGAGAGTGCGAAGGCCGTTCCGCAAGCCGCGGCGAGAAGGCGCGCCCGGCCGATGCCCAGCTGATGGAGCAGACACGCCATGCGCCCGGCAAATCTGATGACGATGGCATCTCCGCTGCCTTCCTCCGTGTCCCGCCGCAATAGAGGCGCCACAGCGCGACAACGAAGATTGGCTTTCTCGAATGCGTCCGCTTTTGCAGGTGGCAGGAAGGGACAGCCGAACAACAGATGGAAATAGAGCACCGTGCTACCATCCGCCGCCCCGTAGAAGTTTACCCGTGAGAACCGAGCTTTGTCTCGGCGGAAGAAAGCGGACGGGGATTGAAACAGCGCAGGCTTTTCTCAGAAGTGTCACAACCCACGGCGTACTGCCACGGTGAAGGTGGTGCCGCTTAGGTGACTCGAACACCTGACCCCATCATTACGAATGATGTGCTCTACCAGCTGAGCTAAAGCGGCTTACCGAGGGGCGCGCATAGCGGGGGTGGGGGCGGCTGGCAAGATGTTGTGCGCAGAATTGCCGACTTGCGCTGGTCCTATCCAGAACTCTCTTAGAGAGGGGGGGGCGCCGGGCGCAGCCTTTCAAGGGTTTACACCTTCTTTACCAAAAGCGGTGCACAATCATGCCACCTGTCCTGTCCGGGGCGGGCGGAGTGCAAGGCGGGGTAAGATGGACGATCTGCGCGGTTTCGGTTCGCATGACGGCTTTCAGGGCGATGATGCGGACTATGTGAGTTACGAAGACGTCGGGCTGGATGAAGACGATGTCGGCCTGGACGCGCCGCCGCTGGTTTCCGGCGATGAGCGGCGGATGCAGGTGCGTGCGTACAATTTCTGGACCTCGTTGCTCGGCGATCGCAACTTTCCCGATATCGAGGATCTGGAACCCGCCAGCGTCCCCGAGTTCGCCGATAACGGCGTCCTCCTGGACTTCACATCGGGCATCGAAAATCCGTCGATCCAGTTCTTGGGCTCCGCGATTCGCGATGAGTGCCAGATCGAAGGCAACATCTTCTATCTCGATCAGGTGCCGCCGCGTTCGCTGCTGACGCGGATCACCGACCACTATCTTCAGATCATCGCCAACCGCGCGCCGATCGGCTTTGAGGCCGAGTTCGTGAACCAGCGCGGCCTGACGATCATGTACCGCGGTATCCTGCTGCCGTTTTCGTCCGACGATGACAGCATCGATTTCATCTACGGCGTCATCAACTGGAAGGAAGCGGCGGGCGACGACATCTCCGGAGAGCTCCAGCTCGAAGTGGAGGATGCGCTGCGCGCCGTGCGGCCGCGGCCCAAGCCGGTGCCGGTCTGGGCCGATTCGCCGAGCCGCATGGATGTGGGCGACAGCGAAGAAGAGTTCGCGCTAAACGAGGCGGCGATTGTCGTGCCAGATGCTGATGCACCGCTGGCCGACTGGCTTGCCGCCGCGCGCGAGCAGGCGGAAATCGCGCAGGGCATCGACATGCGCAGCCGCGGTGCGCTGTACGCCGCGATCGGGCTTGCCTGGGATCTCGCTTTGGCTGCCGAAGAGAAGCCGGAGGATTATGCCGCGCTGCTCGCGGACACCGGGCTGAAGCGCCAGGCGCGCGCGCCGATGACGCCGATCGTGAAACTCGTCTTCGGGGCGGATTACGACAAGACGCGGATCGCCGAATATGCCGCTGCGTTGGGGTTCGCGGAGCGGACGGGCATTGCGCGCGGAGAACTCGGGGCGGCCATCGAGGGCTATGATGGCGGGCTGAAGGCGCTGGTGCGTGACGAACGCAAGGCGCGCCGCGAGGCGAAGGCCGGGCTGGCACGCACCGTGAAGCGTGACCCGCGGGAGAAGCTTCGCAGCGCCGCGCCCAAGTCGCTCGATCAGTTTGCCGGGACCGAGGAGGAGTTTGTGCTCCTCGTTGCGCGGAAACAGGGCGACGGCAGCATGGCGATCATCGGCAATGTCGATGGCGGTGATGCGCTGACCGAAAAGGCTCTGCGCAAGACCGTGATCTGACAGGGCCGGGGCGCCCGGTTACGCCAGCCAGTCGATCGCCAGGCAGGTGGCGATGCCGACACCAATGGTGAGCGGTATGCCCGCCTTGAAGAAGTCGGTGAATTTGTAGCCGCCCGCAGCATAGACCAGCGTGTTGGTCTGATAGCCGATCGGCGTGGCGAAGCTGGCGGACGCGGCAAACATGACCGCGAAGACCAGCGGGCGCGGCTCCACGCCCAGATCGCTTGCCAGTTTGATGACGATTGGCGTGACGATGATGGCCACCGCATTGTTGGTCACCACCTCCGTCAGCACCACAGAAATGCCGTAGACGGCGAAGATGAGCGCCCAGGGCGGCACGTCGCGCAGGATCGGCGTCAGCGCGCCCACGATTAGCGATACGCTGCCGGCATTCTCCAACGCCAGACCCACTGCAAGCATGGCGAAGATGAGGACGAGCACATTGCCATCGAGCGAGCTCCAGGCCTCTTCGGCGTCGATGCAGCGGGTCAAAAGGATCACGCCCACCGCGATGATCGCCGCAATGCCGATCGACAGGATACCGAAGGCGGATAAGAGCACCACGGCGGCGAGAGCGCCGATGGCGATCGGTGCGCGGTCCCGGCGGAACTCGCGCTCCTTGGTCTCGCCTACGCCGTAGAGATTGGGATTGCTGTACATTGCCCGGATCGCCTCGTCCTCGCCGGTGACTAGGATGCGATCGACTGCATGGACGCGCGCGCCAGGCAAATCGGGGCCGGGAACTTTGCGGAAGCGCGAGATGCCAAGGATGCGCACACGCAGGTCAGACAGGAAAGGGATGTCGATCAAGCGCTGGCCGATCGAGGGATGCGTCGGTGCGATCGTGGCTTCCACCAGCCCGCGCGAACTGGCCGAAACGTTCGAATCGCCGGCGGTCAGCCCCACCTCGAACTCGCTTGATGACCGCAGCGATAGCAGCTCCGCGATGGCGCAGCGCAAGACGAGGTGGTCGTTCGCGCGCAGCACCTCGTTCTCGATGCCGGTGCGTTGGAAGCGGCCTGCGCGTTTCAGCGCGATCACCTTCACCTTGTCGCGCCGCGTCATCGGCAGATCAGACAGCAATTTGCCGACATATTCGCTATCGTGACGGATCCGCACCTCGGTCAGGAAGCCGCTTGCCTCCTGGCCGATCGTAGGGCTGTCCTCGTCCTTGTCCGGCAGGAACCAGCGGCTGATGAAAACAAGCATCAGCGCGCCGACCACGCCGGCGATCAGGCCGTAGGGCGTGATCGAAAAGATGCCGAAGCCGGGCAGGCCTGCATCCTGCGCGACCGAATCCACCAGGAGGTTGGTCGAGGTGCCGATCAGCGTGGTCGTGCCGCCCAGGATGCAGATGTAGCTGAGCGGGATCAGCAGGCGCTTGGCGCTGGTGCCCAGCGCCTGGGCCAGGCGCATGATGATGGGGATCATCACGACGACGACAGGCGTGTTGTTCATGAAGGCGGACGCGAAGAACACGCCGATCATCATCTCGAAGATGGCAAGTTGCGGGCGCTTCTTGGCGCGGGCGATGATCGCGCTGGCGATGGCGTCCATCGTGCCGGTGCGCAGCAGCGCGCCCGACAGGATGAACATCGCAGCGATGGTGATCGGCGCCTGGTTGGAGAAGACCGAGAACAGCCCCTTGTCGTCCAGAATGCCGAGGAACAGGAACAGGCAGGCGCCCAGGATCGCGACCACGGTGGCCGGGAAGCGCTCCATGACGAAGCCGACGAACATCGCCGCGAGGATGACGAGGCCGATGATGGCCTGATACTCGGCAACGAATGCGCGGAAGGCTTCGATCAGGATCATCGTTTTACCGTTAGAGCGGTTTGCGGGCGCGCACTAGGCGGATTGCGCGGGGAAGGGGCGAGACAAGCGGGAGCCGCATAGGCTTTGACGGTGAGCGGTGGGGCGGAGGCCGCTATCTTGTCGAACTTGTCGCCGATCGCGGCTTTGGCGCGAATGTCTTCGCAGCACGCGCGGCCAAGACCGGCTGACAGACAGCGGGGCGGTTCAAAGATTGCGGCTCTTATAACCGATATGGTTATCACTGGCTTGCCCTGTAGGACAGGCCTTTCGTGCCCACGCCGCCTCAGCCGCCTCAGCCGCCGCATTGGGCGCGGTGGAGCAGATATTGATCCGCCAACACCAGCGCCATCATCGCTTCCACCACGGGCACGCCGCGAATGCCGACGCAGGGATCGTGGCGCCCCTTGGTAGCGATCTGCGTGGCCTCGCCGTCCGGAGTGATGGTGTCGACCGGCGTCAAAATGGAGCTGGTGGGCTTGAACGCGATGCGCGCCGTCACCGGCTGTCCGGTGGCGATGCCGCCCGCGATGCCGCCCGCATGATTGGCGGTGAATTCCGGACCGTTAGCGCCCGGGCGCATCGGATCGGCATTCGCTTCGCCTGAAAGCCGCGCGGCCTCGAAGCCGTCGCCGATCTCCACGCCCTTCACCGCATTGATGCTCATCATTGCCGCGGCCAGCGATGCGTCGAGCTTGGCGTAGAGCGGCGCGCCCCAGCCCGCGGGCACGCCCGTCGCCTCGCAAGCGACGATGGAGCCCAGCGAGCTGCCGGATTTGCGCGCGCCGTCCACCAGCTGTTCCCAGCGCGTAGCGGCATTGGCATCGGCGGCGAAGAAAGGGTTGGCGGCGATCTGCGCAGCGTCGAAGCTTTCCGCCGCATCCCCGCCCAGCTCGGCGGTCCAAGCGGTGATGGAAACCTGCGGGATGATCTTTCGCGCTACCGCGCCCGCGGCCACGCGCATCGCCGTCTCGCGCGCCGAAGAGCGCCCGCCGCCGCGATAGTCGCGAAAGCCATATTTGGCGTCGTAGGCATAATCGGCATGGCCAGGACGATAGGCCTTGGCGACGTCCGAATAATCCTTGGAGCGCTGGTCCACATTTTCGATCATCAGGCTGATCGGCGTACCGGTGGTACGGCCCTCGAACACGCCGGAGAGAATGCGCACCTCGTCCGGCTCGCGCCGCTGCGTGGTGAAGCGCGAAGTGCCCGGCCGTCTCTTGTCGAGGAAAGGCTGGATGTCGGCTTCGCTCAAGGCGATGCCCGGAGGGCACCCGTCGACCACGCAGCCGATGGCCGGCCCATGGCTTTCGCCCCAGGTGGTGACGCGCAGCAGATGGCCGAAGCTGTTGTGGCTCATAATTTCCTTTCCCCCTCCTCTCCCGGGAGGGGAGAGTGGCTCTCTTCAGCCCTCCATTTCCCCGAACGGGGCGGCATATTCTGCGCTGCCTTCGAAGGGGCGGGGAGGGGCGTCGAGTTCCAGCGCCATGAAGTTCTCGCCCGAATAGGCGCTGCGATAGGGTTTCGCGGCGGGTGCGTCGAAGCCGAAGCGGCCGTAATAGGCCGGATCGCCCAGCACGAAGATCAGCTGGAACCCGATGCCGCGTGCCTGCTCGATCAGATCGCGGATCAGCCGCGTGCCGATGCCTTCGCTCTGGCATTCGGGTAGCACCGATACCGGGCCGAGCGCGGCGGCGGCGACCGGGCGGCCGTCGGCGAACACGTTCATCCGGCTGAGCACCGCATGGCCGACGATGAAGCCGTCTGCCTCGCACACCAGAGAGGCGGCGATGTCTCCCTTTTCGCGCAGGGCATCGACCAGCCGCATTTCCGCGTCGGTCGGGAAGGCGGCGCGCACGGCCTCGCGGATGGCGGGGACGTCGCCGCGCGCTTCCGGACGGATGGTCTTCATCCGTGGTCGAGCGCGATGTCGGGTGCGTCTTCGGCTTTCATGCCGATGGCGTGATAGCCGGCGTCGACATGGTGGACCTCGCCGGTCACGCCGCTCGACAGGTCGCTCAGCATATAGACGCCTGCGCCGCCGACATCCTCGATCGTGACGTTGCGGCGCAGCGGGCTGTTCAGCTCGTTCCATTTCAGGATGTAGCGGAAATCGCCGATGCCGCTGGCGGCCAGCGTCTTGATCGGCCCGGCGCTGATCGCGTTCACGCGGATATTTTCCGGGCCGAGGTCGACCGCGAGATATTTGACGCTGGATTCCAGCGCGGCCTTGGCGACGCCCATGACGTTGTAATGCGGGATCACCTTTTCCGCGCCATAATAGGTCAGCGTCAGGATGGAACCGCCGTCCTTCATCATCGGGCGCGCGGCGCGGGTGACGGCGACCAGCGAATAGGCGCTGACGTTCATCGTCATCAGGAAGTTGTCGAGGCTGGTGTCGACATATTTGCCGCGCAGCTCGTTCTTGTCCGAAAAGCCGATGGCGTGGACGAGGAAGTCGATCGAATCCCACTGTTCGCCGAGCGCGGCGAAGCACTGGTCGATCGATTCCTGATCGGACGCATCGCAGGGGATGCAGATGTCGGAGCCGAGCTGCTCGGCCAGCGGGCGCACGCGCTTTTCCAGCGCTTCGCCAAGATAACTGAACGCAAGCTCCGCGCCCTGCTCCGCCAATTGCTTCGAAATACCCCAGGCGAGCGATTTTTCATTGGCGAGGCCCATGATGAGCCCGCGCTTGCCCTGCATCAATCCGGTCATGCGTCTTGTTCTCCTTGCCCGCCCTCTACATCGCAGCCGCCCTCATTGGCCAGAGCCGCGTTGAGATGCGCGCCCGTAACCATGCCCAGGCCGATAAGATAGAAGAAGATGAGCGCGATGATCACGCCGGCCAGGCTGCCATAGGTAAGATCGTAATTGGTCGCGTTTGCCAGAAACAACGGCAGAAGCATGGTGGAGGCGAGCCACCAGGCGCTCACCAGCACCGCGCCCGGCCATTTTGGGCAATCGGGTCCGCGATAATCGCGCGGCGTGATGGCGCGGAACAGGATGTAGAGCGCCCCGAACAGCACGAAAAAGGGCAGGAACCGCCCGATCGACAGAATACGCGAAATATTCTGCGCCCAGGGGAGGTAGGTATAGACGAATTGCTCCGCGCCGGTGACGATGACCTGGGTGGAAAAGGCGATCATGGCCAGGAACACCGCGCCGATGATGATCGCGATCGAACGCAGGCGATATTGCCAGAAAGGGCGCTGGGCCGTGGTGCCATAGGCATCGTGCAGGGCTGCGCGGATGGTCTCGATCAGGCTGCCCGTGGTCCATAGCCCGACGACGGCGGAGAGCCAGAGGACGGGGCCAGAGCGCGCCGTCATCGCGCTTTCGACGGGTGTACGCAGCGCATCGCTGACGCTGCGCGGCACTGTCTGGAAAAAGCTCTGGATCAGGTCGAAACCAAGCTGCGTCCGGCCGAACACGCCGGCAACGGCCGCGGCGACAATGAAGAAGGCGAAAACGGCGAGCAGCGACAGATAGGCAAAATTGCCGGCCTGCGTGAAGCCGTCGGTGTAAACGCCGACGGCGGTGCGCTTCACCACCTCGATCGTCTTCTGGCCGGGCTTGAGCCGCTGAAACCAGCTCGCCTCCGTTTCCTTGCTGCGCTCGCTCTTGCGGCGGCGCAGAACCGTTCTGCGCCGGGCTTCCGGCGAGAGCGGGCTGTGTTCAGACACCCAGCTCGTCCCGGACGCCGCCCGGCGCCTGCCAGCCTTCTACGAATTGCTTCAATGCGGCGTCGTCTTCCGGAAGCTCCACCATCAGCCGGACGAGCTGATCGCCGCGCCCGCCACTTTTGGTGCTGAAGCCGCGGCCTTTCAAGCGCAGCGTCTTGCCCGAGCTGGACCCTGCCGGAACGGTCAGCATCACGGGGCCGTCGACGGTGGGTACACGCACCTTGCCGCCCAGCACCGCCTCTTTCAGCGTGATCGGCAGATCGAGCCGGATGGTATCGCCGTCGCGCTCATAGAAGGGATGGCCGCCGATCTGCACGGTGACGATGCCGTCGCCGGTGCCGCCGGGGCCCTGCTGGCCTTTGCCTGCGAGGCGGATTTGCTGCCCGTCGACAAGCCCTGCGGGCAGTTTCAGGTCGATCGTCTTGCCGTCGGCCAGCGTGATCCGCTGCGGCTCGCGCGTGGCGGCGTCGGTGAAACTCACCTGCATGCGATAGGCGATGTTCGCGCCCTTGGGCGGGGCTGCGCGTCCGCCGCGGCCGAAGGGATTGGAGCGCTGCTGGCGCCCCCCGCCTCCGCCGAACAGATCGCTGAACAGATCGCCCAGGTCCACTTCCTCGCCGCCGCCCTGATAGGGGCCACCGGAGAAGCCGCCGAAGCCGCCCTGCGGTCCGCCCTGTCCGCGGAAACCGCCGCCACCCCCACCGCCATAGCCGAAGGGGCCGCGCGGATTGCCCTCCTCGTCGATCTCCCCCCGGTCGAACGCGGCGCGCTTGTCCTTGTCCATCAACAGGTCATAGGCCTGCGTCACCTTGCCGAAGCGGTCCGCCGCGGCCGGATTGTCCTTGTTGCGATCCGGGTGGAGCTCCTTCGCCAGCGTGCGATAGGCGCTCTTGATCGTCTTCTCGTCGGCGTCGCGCGAAACGCCCAATGTTGCATAAGGGTCTGCCATGGCGTGAGAGTTAGGATGCGCTTGGCCCGAGGGCAACAAATGCTTGGGCCTTGGCACATGCCGCTGCCGTCTCGACCGGTGCGCGGCGCGGCGCTACAGCATGGGCCATGGCCAAAGATCCCTTCACTCTTTTCGACCGCTGGCTTTCCGAAGCGGAAGCATCCGAACCCAATGATCCCAACGCGATGGCGCTCGCCACCGCGGACGCGGACGGGCGCCCGTCGGTGCGCATGGTGCTGCTGAAAGGGCATGGCGAAGACGGCTTCGTCTTCTACACCAATTTCGAAAGCCGCAAGGGCGCGGAACTGGCGGCGAACCCGCAGGCATCTTTGCTGTTCCACTGGAAATCGCTGCGCCGCCAGATCCGGATATACGGGCCGGTGTCGCGCGTGTCCGATGATGAGGCCGATGCCTATTTCGCCAGCCGCGCGCGCGATTCGCAGATCGGTGCTTGGGCCTCCGACCAGTCGCGCCCGCTCGACGAACGCGAGACGTTTCTGGACCGGTTCGAGAGCTATGAGCGCAAGTTCGAAGGCGGCGACGTGCCGCGCCCGCCGCACTGGTCCGGCTATCGCCTGACACCCGAGCGGATCGAATTCTGGCAGGACCGCGAATATCGCCTGCACGAACGCCGCCAGTTCGTGCGCGATGGCGACGGTTGGTCAGAAGGGCTGCTTTACCCGTGAGCACTGCAGACACAGGCGGCGGTCTGCCCCTCAATGTGCGCGCGGCGCTTGCCAGCGTGGGGACCGCGCTGTTCCTGCTCGTCCTCAAGACCTGGGCGTCGATCGCCACCGGATCGGTCGCGATGCTCGGCTCGCTTGCCGATACGGGCCTGGATCTAGCGGCTTCTCTCGTCCTGCTGTTCAGCGTGCGCTATGCCGCGATGCCGCCGGACGAGGACCATCGCTTCGGCCATGGCAAGGCCGAATCGCTGGCCGCGCTGTTCCAGGTCGCGCTGATCGCGGTGTCCGCCGCGCTGATTGCCTGGCGCGCGGTGGAGCGGCTGCTGAAGGGCGCACCGGTCGAGCAAGCGGAATCCGGCATCATCGTCTCGGTCATCGCGATCATCGCCACCTTCGGGCTGGTGGCCTATCAGAAGAGCATCATCCGCCGCACCGGATCGGTCGCGATCGAGGCGGACAATCTGCACTATCAGAGCGATCTGCTGCTGAATCTTTCGGTCATCGCCGCGCTTGTGCTGGACCAGTATCTGGGCCTCGGCTGGACCGACCCGCTGTTCGGCGTCGCCATCGCTTTGTGGCTCGGCTGGAACGCCTTTCGCGGGGCGAGCCGCGCGATCGATCAGCTGATGGACAAGGAATGGCCGGAGGAAAAACGCCTCGCCTTCATCGAAATGGCGCATCGGCACGAGGAGTTGAAGAACCTCCACGATCTGCGCACCCGCACCAGCGGCAACCGCGACTTCGCGCAGTTCCATGTCGATATGCCTGCAAAGATGACGGTGGCGGAAAGCCACGATATCATTCACCGCGTGGAAGACGATCTGCGCGCGCATTTCCCCGATGTGGAAGTGCTGATCCATATTGACCCCGAAGGCCATGTGGATGAGCCGGACAATCCGCTGGTGGAAGAGGACCAGTTCAAGAAGCTCGAGGGGAGCGAATAGCGTCCTGACTTAACGCCCTAGATCCGTTCGCCCGAAAGAAGAACGAGGCTTCGACAAGCTCAGCCCGAACGGCGCTTTCAAACCAAAGGTAGCTCTTTATGCCCACCGTCCCTTACTTCCACGTCGATGCCTTTGCGGACAAAGCGTTCGCGGGCAATCAAGCCGCCGTCATGCTGCTGGAAAGCTGGCCGGACGATGCCGTGCTGCAGGCGATCGGCGGCGAGAACAATTTTGCCGAAACGGCGTTTCTGGTGCCCTGCGCGGATGACGAGGCGGATTATGAGCTCACCTGGTTCACACCCACCAGCACGGTGGACCTGTGCGGCCATGCCACGCTGGCGAGCGGCCATATCGCGCTGACCGAGTGGATGAAGGACGCGGACGAGGTCCGCTTTCGCACCCGCAAGGCGGGCGTGCTGACGGTATCGCGGGACGGCGAGGGCTATGCGCTCTCGCTGCCCGCTTATGCGCCGGAGCCGAAGGAAAGCTTCGACGAAGCGGTGCGCGGGCTCGGCGCCCGGCCGCAGGAAATCGCGAGCCATGCGGGCGGCTATCACATCTTTCGTTATGCCACTGCGGACGAGGTGATGGCGCTCGATCCCGATTTTCGCGCGCTGGCCCCGCTCGGCGATCTGCAATTTATCTGCACCGCGCCCGGCACCGATACCGACGTTCTGAGCCGCGTGTTCGTGCCCGGCGCCGGAGTGGACGAAGACAGCGTGACCGGCTCCGCCCATGCCGCGTTGACGCCCTATTGGTGCGACCGGCTGGGCCGCGAAAGCTTCACCGCGCTGCAGGCGAGCGAACGCAAGGGCTATCTCACCTGCCGCCGCGAAGGTGCCCGCGCCGTGCTCGGCGGGCCATGCGTCACGGTGGCGGAGGGGCGGTTTACGTTCTAACGGATCGGCGCCAGCGACTTTAGCTCATCGTCATTGCGAGGCCGCAGGCCGAAGCAATCCAGTGCGTGCGCAGCGCTGAATCGGCCCTGGATTGCTTCGTCGCCTTCGGCTCCTCGCAATGACGGTGTAGTCAGTCACGCGCTCTACCTTACCGGAAACAGGTTCACGATGCGGCCCAGCTGATCGCGCGCCGCCTGACGCCCCTCATCGGGCGTCTTTCCAAGGCGCACCACCGTCAGCCCCTGTTCGGGCGAAACGATGACATATTGGCCGAGATGGCCGAGCGCGGCGAAGGTGGTGGCGGGCGCTTCATCCGGAAACAGGATCGGCAAACCATCCGCCCCGGCGCGTGCGTTCAGCCAGATATGGCCGCCGTAAACCGCGTTGGTGGGCGAGGGCGTGCGCATGAACTCGATCCATTTGCGCGGGATCAGCTGCGCCCCGCCGATCGAGCCGCCATTGCGCAGAAACTCGCCGAACTTCGCCCAGTCGCGCGCGGTGGCGTGCATGATCGATCCGCCGATCATTGTGCCGGCCCGGTCGAATTCGATTTTTGCGCTGTTCATGCGCAGCGGCTCGAACAACCGGCCATAAGCGAAGCGACGAACCGCCTCCATCCGCACGCGCGGATTTTTGCTGTCGGTCAGCTCGCGCGCGATGATATCGGCGAGGATCACCGTGGTGGCCGAGCTATATTCGAACTTTTCGCCCGCGCGCGCCTCCATCGGGCGACTTTCGGCATAGCGGGCCATATCGTCCGCGCCGTCGAGGAACAGCATGCACACCGTGTCGCCATCGTAAATCTCGCCGGGTTCGGCAGGATCGAGCCCCTCGGTATGATCGAGTCCGCTCGCCATGTGCAACAGATGGCGCAGCGTGATGTTGCGGCGCGGATCGCCCGGGCTCTGCCATTCGGCAATGGGCGCGGGATCGTCCAGCTTCAGCCGCCCGTCGGCCACCAGCATGCCGATGAGGACGGCGGTCACGCTCTTTTCCATCGACCAGCTGATGAGCGGCGTGTCGGCGGAATATCCCGGCGCGTAACGCTCAGCCACCGGCTTGCCGTAGCGCATGATCACGAGGGCGCGCGTTTCGGCCTGCGCGGGATCGCTGAACAGCGGCTCGATCCGAGCATCGAGCGCAGCGCGGTCCACCGGGCTGTCCATGGCGATATAGTCGCAGCGCGCGTCGCACGGATCGGGCGGCGGCGGGGCGACAGGGGTGTCCGATCCGCAGCCCGCGAGCAGCAGAAGGGCCGCGAAAGCGGTTGCGGGATAAAGCGATTTGTTCCTAGGCATGCGCGCGATGACCTGCACCAGTGAGCCCTTTGATGACAAGTGTTGATCCCCGCGCGCGCCACTGGTGGTATTGGCCGGTGCGCATCGCTGCGCTGCTGGTGCTGATCGCAGGCGCATTGCTGATCTGGCAATGGCGCTCGCTGAGCATGCAGGCAGAACTTGGCGCGCGCTACACTGCCCGCGTTGCCTGTTCCTGCCGCTATGTCGAGGGACGCAGCCTGCAAAGCTGTGAGACGGATAACGAACCGGGTACTGAAATCGTGTCGATGCGCGATGATCCTGCGAACAAACGCATGTTCGCTTCGGTGCCGCTGCTGGCCGAGGCGGCAGCGGAAAAGCGCGGCGATTTCGGCTGCGTGCTGCTGACGCCGGAGGAACTGGACGCAGTAGACTGAGGCTGTCCGCCCGCTTTCGCGCGTCAGATCTCGAACGGTTTGATCTGCACCGGGTTGGTCATCGGCAGACGGATGCGTGAGCGCCAGTAATTCTCTTCGAGCTTGCGTTCGAAGCTGGCGTGCACTGCGGCCAATACGGTGCGGATGATCTGCGTGCCCGATCCTTCATGCACAGAGTCGACGGTACCGGGATCCTCGAAGCGCTCTTCCCACAGGAAGTCGAGCATGCCGCTTTCGTCCCGGCTCAGCTCCCAGCGAATGGTCAGCTCCTGCGCGCGGTTGCCGAGGAAACCGTGTTTGGCACTGTTGGTCGCCAGTTCGTGCAGCACCAGGCCCATCGGCGTGATCGCGTCGCGCGGTAACTCGATCGGCTTGCCCTCGATATGCGCGTCGGACGATGTCGCGCGGTGAAACGGGCTCAAGACTTCGGCCACCATATCGCGCAGTTGAATGCCGCTGTCGTCCATGCTCATACCGATGGTGGCTTCATGGGCGCGGCCCAGCGCCACGATCCGGTCGCGCGCGATATCGGCGGCGTCCTGCGCGCTATCCATCCCGCGCGAGGACATGGTTACAATCGAGGCGATCACCGCAAACACATTCTTCATGCGATGGTTCAGCTCTCGGTTGATCATCCGGAACTGCTGATCGGCCACGCGCGCGGCGACCACATTGTTGACATCCCACTGCGTCCCGTAGAAATAGACGAGCCGTCCCTCCCGGTCGTAAATCGGGCCGATATGCACCGCGTTCCAGAAGCTGGTGCCGTCCTTGCGATAATTGAGCAGTTCGACGACGCCCGTCTTCTCGTTCCGGATCAGATCGCGCATCTTGGCGATGTGCGAAGGATCGGTGCCTTCGCCCTGAAGCATGCGGCAGTTGTTACCGACCACATCGCTCTCATCATAGCGCGTCATCTCGTAAAAGCTGGGATTGGCGAAGATGATCGGGTTGTCGCCTTGGCGCGGATCGGTGACGCACATGGCCATGCGCGTCTGGCCGAGCGCCTGAAGGATCAGGTTCGCACCGTCATCGCTGTGATCCAGAATTTGCTGGAGATTTGCTCGTCCGGTGTCGGACATTCCGGCGGTGGGGAGATCATTTTCAGTCATGGCATGCCTCTTTCGGGGTCAACCATGCCCGCTGTTCCGGCATCGTTTCCGCGTGAATCGTTCAGGCGGCCAGTTGATCCTTTGCCGCCAGGGTTGTCTCGATCCAACCGCCGCCGAGCACTTGCGTTCCCCGATAGAGCACGGCGGCTTGCCCCGGAGCGACGCCATATTCGGGTTCATCAAACAGAATGCGGTTTCCTTCCAGCCGCGCAGGCACGGGCTTGGCGAGCGAACGCACCTTGGCGGTAAGTGGGCCGTCCCGCTCCCCGCCGATCCAGTTGATATCGCTCAGCTCGGCGCCTGCCACGGCCAGCGCGGCCTTGGGGCCGACCACCACCTGCCGCTGCGCCGCATCGATGCGCACGACGTAAAGTGGCTCGGCCTGTCCGCCGATATCCAGCCCGCGGCGTTGGCCGACGGTATAGTGGATGATGCCCTTGTGCCGGCCAAGCTCGCGACCGGACAAATCGACGATCGCGCCTTCTTCGCCCGCTTCCGGGCGCAGCTTGCGCACGATGCGCGCATAATCGCCATCGGGCACGAAGCAGATGTCCTGGCTGTCGGGCTTGGCCGCGACGGGCAGGGCAACCTCGCGCGCAAGATCGCGCACGTCGGCCTTGGGCATCGCGCCCAGCGGAAAGCGCAGATAATCGAGCTGATCGCGCGTGGTGGCGAACAGGAAATAGCTCTGATCGCGCGCCGGATCGGCGGCGCGGTGCAGCTCGGCCCCGCCAGCGCCCATTTCCCGGCGCACATAGTGGCCGGTGGCCAGGCAATCGGCGCCAAGATCCCGCGCGAGCGAAAGCAGATCGGTGAACTTCACGCCCATGTTGCACTGGACGCAGGGAATCGGCGTGCGGCCGTTCGCATAATCGTCCGCGAACTGGTCGATCACCGAATCCCGGAAGCGGCTTTCATGGTCGAACACATAATGCGCGATGCCCAGCTTGTCGGCGACAGCGCGCGCATCGCGGATGTCCTGGCCCGCGCAGCAGGAGCCGGCACGCTGCACCGCGGCACCGTGATCGTAGAGCTGCAGCGTCACGCCGATGGTTTCCGCGCCCGATCGCGCGGCGAGCGCGGCCACGACGGAGCTGTCGACGCCGCCCGACATCGCAACGACGATACGCTTGCCGGTAAGATCGTCACCAAGCTGGAAATCTGCAATCTGCGTCATGGCCGCGCACATAGTCCTGCCGGGGCAAAATTGCCAGCGGCGGCCGCGATGCAACGCGGCGGGGGCACGGTTGCATCGTGCCGAATCGACAAGGCTGCGTTAACCAAAGCTAATGGCGGCTGAACCGCATTTTTACGGAAGCTTATCCTCTCGCAGCTAATGAGGGGGTATGGACATACCCTCACATCAGCAGTTCGACAGCGCGAGGAGCCCGCTCTCTGCCATCGACTATGCGACCTTGCGCGCCGTACTGGCCGCGCCGGGGCTGCGCGAGCGGACGTCCGCACGGCGCGATCGTCGGGGCTTCCTTCTGGTGGGGACGATGGACGATCGAATCGACTTTTTTGCAGGGCGCTGCGGCGCTTCGCCTCGCTTCGCCGGTCCGTTCGCTCCGTTCGCCGGACGGACGGCGGCTCGTAAAGACCCTGTTTACCTTGGCGCTTCAACATCTGGCAGGAACATGACGGGTAAGGAACCTCCAACACCAGGGGCCGCTATGGCCGCTCATTCTGGGGGAATGAAATGATCGAGAACCAGAAAATCAAACCGGCCCAGGTAATCGGTCCGCTCGGCGAGCCGCTGACGATCGCCGATCTTCCGCCGGTCACCACGCGCCGCTGGGTCGTGCGCCGCAAGGCCGAGGTCGTTGCCGCGGTCAATGGCGGGCTCCTCACTGTGGATGAAGCGTGCGAGCGCTATGATCTGACACTGGAGGAATTTGCCGGCTGGCAACGTGCCGTCGACCGATCGGGCATGCCGGGCCTGCGCGTCACGCGCATCCAGCATTATCGCGATCTTTACGAGCGCCAGCAGAAATATTGATGCCCTCGGGCACTTGCTCAGTCGCCTTCTCCAGCACCATAGCCATTCGGAGCGCCCGTCAGCATTTTCTGGCGGGCGCTTTTCGTTATGCTTGCGGAACCTTTATCCTAACGGTTGATTGAAACCTGCAGAAAGACGGGCAAGCGTAACCGGCCCATCTGTGAAGCAGGAGGAAGTGTAATGGGCTGGATTATAGCCATTATCGTAGGCGGAATCATCGGCTGGCTTGCCAGCATGGTCATGGGTCGTGATGCATCCATGGGCATCTTCTGGAACATCGTCGTTGGCCTGATCGGCGCGTTGATCGGCGGCTGGGTTGGAACCGCGTTGTTCGGTATCGGCTCGACCCTCACGAGCTTCAGCATCCCCGGCCTGCTGATGTCGTTCGTCGGCGCGGTGATCCTGCTGGCGATCGCCAACCTTATTCAGCGCAAGCGTATTCGCTAAGCGCAACTCAATACCGGCCGCAGATGCGGTCAGGTGAAGGAAAAGGGCTGCTTCGGCAGCCCTTTTTTTTTAATGAGCGAGCAAGTTCCTTGCCCGCGCCGGCCCATGCGCTTCCCGCCCGGCACGTCGTTTGTCGAACCTCGGACAGCGCCTGACCAATTCCTTTTTCCAAAAGGTCTGCTGACGTTAAGGCGCACCATGCGATGACCTTGCGCAAATGCGCGGCGTTTGCGAGGCGCTTGCGGTGACTGAGTTATTCGGATAATACAGCTCCGCTTGCAGGCCGGAACGGGCCGCAAAGGGGCGAACGGGCAGATGGCAATGAACTACGAATCGACGATCACGAACGAGATGGAATCCCCCGGTGTGGAAGCTGCCCGTGAAGAGCGGCTGGCCCGTAGGCGCAAGCGCACGGTCATTATCGCCATCATCGCGATCGTGCTGGTCCTCGGCATTGCCGGTTATTTCTTCACGCGCGGCGAAGAGCCTGCAGCCGATGCGGCTGCGGCGGGCGGAGAGGCCGGCGGACAGGAGGCACCCGTGGTGACGGTGGTCGCGCCTGGCAGCAACACCGTGGTGAACGCCATTAACGCCACTGGCACCATCGGTGCGCGGTTCGACACGCCTGTCGGTATTGTTGGAGAAGGTGGCCGGGTGACACAGGTTTATGTCAATGCCGGCGACTGGGTGAAGCAGGGGCAGGTACTAGCCGCTGTAGACCGGTCGGTGCAAAACCAGCAGGTCGAGGGGCTCCGCGCGCAGATCAGCGTGGCCGAATCCAGCCTCAACCTTGCGCAGGCGCAGCTCAATCGCGCCCTCCAACTCGTCGACCGCGGTTTCATCAGTCAGGCCGATGTCGATCGTCTGACCGCCGAGAAAGAGCGCGCGCAGGCGCAGCTTCGCGTGGCGCGCGCCTCGCTGAACGAAGCGCAGGCGCGTAACGCCCGGCTCAATGTGGTGGCCCCCACAAGCGGCATCATTTTGGAACGCAATGTGCAGCCTGGCCAGATCGTCACCCAGGGTTCCGGCACGCTGTTCCGCATGGCCGCGGGCGGCCAGATGGAGATGCAGGCACAGCTGAGCGAGGATGATCTGGCACAGATATCCGTCGGTGTGCCGGCGCAGGTGATGCCGGTCGGCACCACGGAAACATTGAACGGGCAGATCTGGCAGGTCTCCCCCACCATTGACCCCCAGTCGCGCCAGGGCATCGCGCGCATTGCCTTGTCCTATGACAAGTCCTTGCGCCCCGGTGGTTTTGCCAATGCGCTGATCCGTGCCGGTGCAGTCTCCGCGCCGGTTCTTCCCGAAAGCGCGGTACAGAGCGATGAAAAGGGCAATTTTGTCTACATCGTCGGCCCCGGCAACAAGATCGAGCGGCGCGGCGTGACCATCGGCACCGTAACCGATGCGGGCCTGACCATTGCCAGCGGCCTTTCCGGTAATGAGCAGGTGGTGCTCTACGCCGCCGGGTTCCTCAATCCGGGCGAGACGGTGCAGCCGCGCCGACAGAAGGGCATCGCCCGTCAGACGGCGCGCGATGACGAACCGGCTGATCTAGAAGCGCCGGCGGGGCAGTAAGCACTCATGAATTTCCGCAACATCTCCGCCTGGTCGATCCGCAACCCGGTCGTTTCGATCGTGCTCTTTATCGGCCTGACCCTGGCCGGTATCCTAAGCTTCGCGCGGATGGACATCGTCAACAATCCCGACGTCGAGTTTCCGGCGGTGACGGTGAATATCTCGCAGCCCGGCGCCGCGCCGACCGAGATCGAGAACCAGGTAACGCAGATCGTCGAATCGGCGGTGCGCAACATCAACGGCGTGAAGAACCTCAACTCCACGGCGTCCGAGGGCAACAGCAACACCTTCATCGAGTTCGAGATCGGTATCGATCCCAACGATGCGGTGAACGAGGTGAAGAACGCGGTCGATCAGGTTCGCGGCTCGCTGCCCGACGGGATCATTGAGCCGCGTGTGTCCAAGGTGGACGTCACCGGCGGCGGCCCGCTGGGTATTTTTGCGGTCGAAGCGAACGACATGACGCTGGAGCAGCTGAGCTGGTTCATCGACGATACCGTCGCCAAGCGCCTCCTTTCCGTGGAAGGCATGGCGGAGGTCGATCGCTTCGGCGGCGTGGACCGCGAAATTCGCGTGGTGCTTGATCTGCCGCGCATGCAGGCGCTCGGCGTCACCGCCAGCCAGATCAACGCAGCGCTGCGTCAGACCAATATCGATGCCGCGGGCGGCCGCGCGCAGATTGCCGGATCGCGCCAATCGGTCCGCATCCTCGGCAATGCCGACGATGCCTACGCCCTGTCGCAGACGCGCATCCCGCTGGGCAATGGCCGCACCATCCGGCTCAGCGATGTCGCCAAGGTTTCGGACAGCTATTCCGAACGCACCTCGATCAGCAAGGTGCGCGACAAGGAGGTGGTGAACTTCGCCATCTCGCGCGCACGCGGCGCATCCGACGTCACCGTTTACGACAATGCGATGGAGCAGATCAAAGCGCTGGAAAAAGAGAATCCGGGCGTCAAGTTCATCCAGCTCTTCTCCACCGTCAAATACACCAAGGACCAGTATCACAGCTCGATCGATGCGATGATCGAGGGCGCGGTGCTCGCGGTGATCGTGGTGCTTCTGTTCCTGCGGGATTGGCGCGCGACGTTGATTTCCGCGCTTGCCATCCCGCTGTCCGCGATCCCGACCTTCTGGTTCATGGATCTGCTCGGTTTCAACCTGAACTCGCTCTCGTTGCTCGCGCTCGGTCTGGTGGCCGGTGTCCTTGTCGATGACGCCATCGTGGAGATCGAGAATATCGTGCGCCATATGCGCATGGGCAAATCCGCCTATCAGGCTTCGATCGATGCGGCGGACGAGATTGGCCTTGCCGTGGTCGCCACCACCTTCTCGATCGTGGCGGTGTTCCTGCCCGTCGGTTTGATGCCCGGAATCTCCGGTGAGTTCTTCAAGAATTTCGGCATCACGGTCGTCGTGGCCGTGCTCATCAGCCTTGCGGTCGCGCGTCTCATTACGCCAATGGTCGCTGCCTATTTCCTGAAGGCCAAGGGCCATGCCTCGCACGGCGAGGGACGGCTTATGGACATGTATATGGGCGTGCTGCGCTGGTCGCTTGACGAGAGCAAGGCCAAGCGTTTCCGCGAGGGCGGCGGCCGGCTGCGCAAGGTCTTCAGCATGGTCCTTGATCACCGCGTCTGGATGACGATGGTGGCCGGAGCCGCGCTGGTACTCACTGTCGTGCTGCTGATGACCATTCCGCAGCAGTTCCAGCCGAATGTCGATAGCGACGATAGCCGTGTCGAGATCGAGATGGTGCCGGGCACCACACTGGAACAGACCGAAGCGGTGGCGGACCGCGTGGCGACGATCCTGTATAAGCAGCCCGAGGTGGAGCTGGCGCTGGAGCGCGTGCGCGAAGGCAATGCGACGCTCTATGTCGATCTGAAAGCCGATCGCGAGCGGACCTCGACCGAGTTCGAGCGGCAGACCGCGCCGCTGTTGCAAAATATTCCGGACGCGCGCGTGTCCTTCGGCGCGCAGAATGGCGGCGGCGGGACGGGCCGCGAGATTTCGATCATGCTGACCGGCAGCAATCCGGAATTGCTGAACCGCACGGCGAGCACGCTGGTGCAGCAGATGCAGGGCCTGAAAACGGTTCAGGCGCCGCGTATCGCCGCCGATCTGAAGCGGCCCGAGTTGATCATTGAACCGCATATGCAGCTGGCCGCTTCGCTCGGTGTCACCACGGCGCAGCTCAGCCAGGCGATCCGCATCGCGACCCTGGGCGAAATCGATCAGAACGCGGCCAAATTCTCGCTGTCGGACCGGCAAATCCCGATCCGCGTGATGCTACCCAAAACATCGCGCGAGAGCCTGTCGACCATCGAGAATCTGCCGGTGCCCACCGCCACAGGCGGATCGGTGCCGCTGTCGCGCGTTGCGGATATCCGCTTCGGCTCCGGCCCGACGACGATCCAGCGCTACAACCAGCAGCGCCGCGTGTTCGTGGGCGCGGACCTGGCACCCGGCGTAGTGACAGGCACCGCCTATGAGCAGATCAACGCGTTGCCGATCATGAAGAACCTGCCGCAGGGTGTATCGAACGAAGCCTTCGGCCAGCAGGAATGGCAGGCCGAACTGATCACCAACGTGATTATCGCGGTGATCGCCGGCATCCTTCTGGTCTTCGCGGTGCTGGTGCTGCTCTACAAGCGCTTCATGTCGCCGCTGGTGAACATGGGATCGTTGCTGCTGGCCCCGCTCGGCGGGTTGCTTGCGCTGCTGATCGTCGGACAGCCCATTTCCATGCCGGTCTATATTGGCCTGCTCATGTTGCTTGGTATCGTCGGCAAGAACTCGATCCTGCTGATCGACTTTGCGCTGGAGGAAATGGCGACGGGCAAGGAGAAGTTCGCGGCGATCATGGAGGCAGGGCATAAGCGCGCGCAGCCGATTGTGATGACCACCGTGGCGATGACGGCGGGCATGGTGCCGACCGCGCTCTCGCTGTCCGGCGACGGGGCATGGCGCGCGCCGATGGGGACGGTGGTGATCGGCGGTCTGGTCCTCAGCACGCTGCTTACCCTCCTGATCGTGCCGGCCAGCTTCAGTCTGGCGGACAGCATCGAGAAGCGCATGGGGCTGTGGTTCGGCAAGATCCTGACCTATCAGCCGGGCGACAAGGAACGCTCGCTGGAGCTCGACCGGGCCCGCGCACGGGGCGAGGGCGGGGGCGCGTTGCCTGCCGAATAACGGCGCGGTGCTTGGCAAGCGCCGCCACGCTGGGCTAGGCCTTTGAATATGAAGCCCATCGGCCGATCAGCGGCGATAGCCGGACCCATGGCCGAGGCGCAGCGCCTCGCCGCCTTCCGGCGTATGCGCCGCATCGCCACCGCGCTACTCATTCTGATGGCGGGCATTTTCTTCGTCGCCCGCGCGCTGGAGCCGATGCACCCCGCCTGGGGCTATGTGCGCGCCTTTGCCGAGGCCGGGATGGTCGGCGGGCTGGCCGACTGGTTCGCGGTTACCGCGCTGTTCCGCCACCCGCTAGGGCTGCCGATCCCGCATACCGCAATCATACCGCGCAACAAGGACCGGATCGGCGATACGCTGGCCGCTTTCCTGCGCGACAATTTCCTCACCCCTCGCGTGGTGGCGCGGCGGCTGCGGCGGATCGACGTTGCGGGCGCGGCGGGGCGTTTTCTACGCCATCCCAGTTCGGGCGAGGGGCGCATCCGCCGCGGCGCGTCCCGCCTGATCGCGGACGTGGTCGGCGCGCTCGATCAGGAACGGCTCGGCGGCATGGCCAAGGGTGCGGTCCGCGGGCAGCTGGAAAAGATGAACGTCGCGCCGCTGCTGGGCCAGATGCTGGGCGCGATGATCGCGCGCAAGCGTCATCTGCCGGTGATCAGCGCGGGCATCCGCTGGGCGGCGCTGACGCTGGACGACAACGAACATCTCATCCGCAATATGGTGCATGAGAAGGCGAATAGCATCATGCGCTGGACGGGGCTGGACGAAACGCTGGCCAACGCCATCATCAGTGGGCTGCAGAAGCTTCTGATCGATATGGACGCCGATCCTGAGCATCCCTTGCGCGGGCGGGTGGAAGAGGGGCTCGCGCGGCTGGCGGACGATCTGACCCACGATCCGGAAATGGCCGCCAAGGTGGCGCGGATGAAGGCGGAACTGCTCGCCAATCCGGCGGTGGCGGACTGGATCAACGGGCTGTGGGAACAGGCCCGCCGGGCGCTCCTGTCGGCGGCGCGTGATCCCGATGCGGCAATGGCGGGCAAGCTGGGCGAGATGCTATCCCAGTTCGGCCAGACATTGCAGGAAGACCCTGTCCTCAAACGGCAGATCAACCGCTTTGCACGCCGTGCGATCACCGGCGTCACCTCTGCTTATGGAGACAATATTGTGCGGCTGGTATCGGACACCGTGCGCGGTTGGGAGGCCCGCACGATCACCGAGCGGGTGGAGACCGCCGTGGGCCGCGATCTGCAATATATCCGCATCAACGGCACGCTGGTCGGCGGCTTGGTGGGCGTGACCATCCATCTGGTGGACGTGCTGGTTTAACGCCCGGAGTTTCCAAAAAACCGTTCGCCCTGAGCTTGTCGAAGAGCCGTTCTTTTGCGCTGAGGTGGCGAAAAAGAACGGTGCTTCGACAGGCTCAGCACGAACGATGTGGGGAGAGTTTTACCGTCCCAGAAGCACCCGCGCTTGGCCAGCGATCTGCGCCAGCATCGGCACGCTGGCTACCGGCGCCTTCTGCGCGCGCTCGATCAGGCCGGTGAACTGCGCGATGCGTTCCTCGCGTCCCTGCGCCCAATTGTCGACGAACTGCGCGAGATCCTTGGAGCGCGCACGGCGCAGGAAATCGAGCCGCATCTGCTGGAAATCGCGGGCGAGGCCAGCGGCGAGCAGGCGCTCCCACGGATCGGCGGGGCTCATCGTGTTGGCGGTTGTCTGCGCCCATCCTAGGCCCAGCATATCGCCCACCTTGATGAACGCCGCGCCGACTTCCCGCGCGGGGATTTCGCGCTGGCGGGCAAGGTCGGCGATGCCGATCGCGCCGTCCGCCTTATAGAGATGCGTTACGTTCTCGGCGAGCTCGCGCGGGGCACCTTCGGCCACCATCGCTTCGGTCTGGTTGCTGGCGATCTCGCAGGCGCGATCGGACAGAAGCTCGTCCACATCAACGGTCAGTTTGCCGACGCCTTCCTCAAGCTGCGCGACGATCTCGCCGATCGGCTTGGCCGCATGGTCGGTCCGCATCAGGTCCGCGATGTGGGAGCGTGCCGCCATGGCCAGCATGTCGAACAGATCCAGCCGGGCCTGCTCGTCCATCGCGGTCCGGTCCAGCTCGTCCCACAGCTGTTGCAGGCCGAACAGACGCTCGACCACGATGAACGCGTTTGCGACATCGCCGGGCGATGCGCCTTCCTCCTCGGCCAGCTCGAACGGGTAGATGATGTTGAGGCGGTTGACCATGCGGTTGGCAATCCGCGTGGCGATGATTTCACCGCGCAGGCGATGGTTTAGGATCGCGTCGCGGTGCGCCTTGCGCATCGCTTCCGGGAAGGCAGAAAGCAGCTCGTCGTCGAGCGAGCCGTCGTCCAGCTTCACCGTGCCTTCGATCGAATCCTGCAGCGCCAGTTTGCCGGTGGCGAGCAACACGGCGAGCTCGGGGCGCGTCATGCCCTCCTGATCCTGGCCGCGGCGCAGCAGCTCCTCATTTCCGGGCAGCCCCTCGACCGCGCGGTCCAGCCGCCCTTCGCCCTCGAACGTCTCGATCAGGCGCACATAGCTTGCCAGGCCCTCGGTGCCGTCATTTTCGGCGATGGAGATGCCGAGCGCCTGGTGCCGATTGTCCTCCAGCACGATTTCGGAGACCGCATCGGTCATGGACTTCAGGAGGGCGTTGCGCTTGTCCTCCTTCAGATTGCCGTCGCGCAGCTCGGTATTGAGCGCGATCTTGATGTTCACTTCCTTGTCCGAACAGTCGACGCCCGCGCTATTGTCGATGAAGTCGGCATTGATACGGCCGCCCTTCAGATCGAACGCGATGCGCGCGCCCTGCGTGACTGCCAGGTTCGCGCCCTCACCGATCACCCGCACGTTCAGATCCTCGGCATTGACGCGGATCGGATCGTTGGCGGGATCGCCCACGTCGATATGGCCTTCGGCCTTGGCCTTCACATAGGTGCCGATGCCGCCAAACCAAAGCAGATCCGCCTGCATCTTCAGGATCGCGGACATGAGGCGGGCGGGATCTACCGTCTCCTCCTCGATGGCCAACATCTCGCGAACCTGCTTGGAAAGCTTGATGCTCTTTTCGGAGCGGGCGAACACGCCGCCGCCCTTGGAGATCAGCTTCTTGTCATAATCTTCCCAGCTGGAGCGGGGCAGATCGAACAGGCGCTTGCGCTCATCCCAGCTCTTGGCGGGATCGGGATCGGGGTCGAGGAAGATGTGGCGATGGTCGAACGCGGCGACTAGCTTGATCGCCTTCGACAGCAGCATGCCGTTGCCGAACACGTCGCCGGACATGTCGCCCACGCCGCATACGCGCACGCTTTCTTCCTGCACGTCCACGCCCATTTCGGCGAAGTGACGCTGCACGGAAATCCACGCGCCCTTGGCGGTGATGCCCATCGCCTTGTGATCATATCCGTTGCTGCCGCCGCTGGCGAAGGCATCGCCCAGCCAGAAGCCGCGCTCGATCGCGATGGCGTTGGCGGTGTCGCTGAAGGTTGCCGTGCCCTTGTCGGCGGCGACCACGAAATAGGGGTCTTCGCCGTCATGGATGACCACCTGATCGGGGTGCACCACCTTATCCTCGACGATATTGTCGGTGATCGACAGCAGCGTGCGGATGAAGATCTTGTAGCACTCGGTGCCCTCGGCGATCCACGCGTCGCGGTCCTCGGCCGGATTGGGCAGGCGCTTGGGAAAGAAGCCGCCCTTGGCGCCCGTCGGCACGATCACCGCATTTTTCACGCGCTGCGCCTTCATCAGCCCCAGGATCTCGGTGCGGAAATCGTCGCGCCGGTCGGACCAGCGCAGGCCGCCGCGGGCCACCGGGCCAGCGCGCAGATGGATGCCCTCGACGCGCGGGGAATAGACGAAGATTTCGCGCCACGGCACGGGTGCGGGCAGACCGGGGATCGCCGCGCTCTCGATCTTGAAGCCCAGCGCTTCCTCCGCGCTGTCCGCAAAGGCATTGGTGCGCAGGACGGCGAGCGCCACCGAGCGCAGGCTGCGCAAGATGCGGTCCTCGTCGATCGCCGCGACGTTCAGCAGCAGCTCGTCGATACGGGCGTTGGCGGCCTGGCTTTCGCCCTCCCGGTCGCCATCGAAAGCGGGATCGTGGCGCACGCGGAACATGTGAATCAGCTGCCGCGTGATCTCCGGCGCGCGCGCCAGACTGTCGATCACTGTCTGCATGGAGAAGCTCATGCCGGTCTGGCGCAGATAGCGGAACCAGGCGCGCAGCCACACCACGGCTTCGGGCTCCAAGGCGGCGGAGATGATCAGGCTGTTGAATGGATCGTTCTCGACGCTGCCGTCGATTTCCGCGGTGATGGCGCGTTCGATCGTCTCGGCGCGCTCCACCAGCGCCTCGGCCTTGCCGGCATCGCGCACGCCGAGGAGAAAATCGTGGATATAGGCGAAGGTGCCGTCGCCGAGCGGGGAGGGGATCTCGCCCAGCACTTCGAAGCCAAAATCTTCCAGCACGGGCACCGCATCGCTGAGCGGCAGGGCGCCGCCCAGATGGTAGATCTTCAGGCGCAGCTGATGCTCCTGATCGCCCTCCAGGCGATAGAGCCGGGCACCGCGGCGGTGGCCTTCGTCCAGCGCATGCAGGCGCAAGATATCGGCGGCCGCCTCATGCGGATTATAGGCACCGCGATAAGAGGTGCCGAAATTCTCGGCATAGCGCAGGGAGAGTGCGGCGGCGCGCTTCTCGTCGATCGTTTCGGCGAGAGCGGATTCTACCGCGGGCTGCCAGCCGCGCACCATGCGCTTCAGCTTCGCATCGAGCGCCTCTTCATCGATTACCGCATTGCGATCGTCCAGATTGAGCGTGAAGCGCAGGAGCGCCACTTGCCCGTCTTCCAGCGAGATCGACCAGCTTAAAATTTCGCCGTCCGCGCTGCGCTTCAGCATGTCCTCGATGGACTTGCGCATCGAGGTGGAGACATCGTCGCGCGGAAGCCAGACGAACACGAACAGATGCCGACCGAGCGGGGAGCGGGTGGTCAGCAGCTTCGGGCGCGGCCGGTCCGACAGCGACATGTTGGTGAGGACGATCCGTTCCAGATCGGCCAAAAGGAAGGTGATCAGCAGGTCATGCGGCAGGCTGGTGAGCGCATGGCTCAGCGATTTGCCGGCATGGCCGGACGGATCGAAGCCGAACTTGTCCATCAGGCTGGCAAGATGCGCGCGCAGCACGGGGATGCGGCTGGGCGGCGTGGCCAGCGCGGCGCTGGTCCAGAGGCCCGCGTGGAGCGAGATGGCGACAATCTTGTCGCCATCGCGTACCGGGCAAAGCACCAGGTCCATCAGCACCGCGCGATGCACGGTGGACACGCGGTTCGCCTTCATCAGCAGCGGCACGCCCTTGCCCTCGTCGAACCACTGAAAAGCGCGCTCGCGGGCCTCGTCCGACAGGATCTGCTCGTCGTCGACGCGGGCAACGCCCAGGCAATTGGTGCGGCCGCCGTCACGTGCGATCCGCTCATGCGCCACCAATGTCAGATTGCGGTCGAGGAACCAGCGCAGAAGCGCGCTGCCGTCGCCATCGGGCAGCGCTTCGGCATCTTCGCCCATCGCCACCTGCATTTTCAGCCAATCGTCCACCGCGGCGCGCACATCGCGCAGCACATCGCGCAATATCTCTTCCAGCGCGCGGCGCTGTTTGGCGTCTACGCGCTCGATCTCGATATAGATGAAGCTTTCGGCGCGGTCCGGCCCGCCGCGTTCGTTGCGGATGGTTTCGAGCACGCCATTATTGCCGCGCTCCACGGTCACCACCGGGTGGATCAGCCGATAGATGTCGATGCCTTGGCCGGCGATCGCGTTCGCCACCGAATCGACCAGAAACGGCATGTCGTCGTTCGCGATGGCGAGTCGCATCAGGCGACGACCGTTGATGCCGGTCAGACTTTCCATTCCCAGCGCGGGTTCGCCAGCGGTGCGGGTCTCGGCGGTCTTGAGAACGAAGGCAGCGGCGGCGCTGCACGCCTCGTCGTCGAAATGCTCGTCCTCTCCGGGGAGCGCACTGGCGCGAAACGCCGTGCCCAGAGCGTCGAGGAGCGCCGGATCGACACCCTCCTTAGCGGATTGCGTCTTGTCACCGTCTGCCATGCTGTCCTCGCCGTCCTCGTTCCTGTCGAAGCGCTTCGTTAGCCGCGCTATGCGCCTTGTAATTTTATTACTCAACCCCCCGCGGAAGTTCCATCGACAGCGCCATTTTCTTGCTCCGCGTCCTGCCGCTCGCTAGCGTCCGGGGGAGAAAAGGGAGTGGGAAATGAAGACCTGGTTCAGGATACCGCTGTGGCAGCGCGTGATCGCGGCTTTGGTGCTCGGCGTCGTCACCGGCCTTCTATGGGGTCCGGGATCGGAGAGCATCAAGATCATCGGCGATGTGTTCATCGCCTCGATCAAGATGCTCGTGGTCCCCCTCATCTTCTTCTCGCTGGTTTCCGGCGTCGCCGCGATTGGCGATCTGCGCAAGCTGGGCGCGGTTGGCGGGCGCGCGATGCTGCTGTTCGTGGTCACCGGTCAGATCGCGGTTTGGCTGGGCCTGTTTCTCGGTACCGTGATCCAGCCGGGTATCGGCGTCGATGCCAGCAATATCGAAATGGGGCCGGTGCCCGAGCCGTCCGGCGAGGGCTGGCGCCAGATGGTGCTGTCGATCATTCCACAAAGCCCCGTGCAGGTGATGGCGGACGTGAACGTGCTGCCGCTCATCGTGTTTGCTCTCCTCATCGGCATCGGCATCCTGATGGCGAAGGAAGAGGGCGAGCCGGTCGGCCGCATCTTCGATTCCGGCTCGGTCGTGATGCAGAAGGTCACCATTATCGTCATGGAGCTGACGCCCTTCGGCGTATTCGCGCTGATGGCCTGGGTGGCGGGCAATCTGGGTTATGACGCGCTGATCGCGCTCGCGAAGCTCGTCGGCCTCAACTATCTCGGCTGCCTGCTGATCATCTTCGTGATGTATTCGGCGATGATCAAGCTGCTGGCGCGCCTGCCGGTGCGCGATTTCTTCCGCGGCATCATCGATGCGATGGCGGTCAGCTATTCCACCGCCTCGTCCAACGCCACGCTGCCCGTCACCATGCGCTGCGCGGAACGCAATCTCGGCGTCTCCCCCAGCGTTTCCAGCTTCGTGCTGTCGCTGGGCGCCACGATCAACATGAACGGCACGGCGATGTATCTGGGCCTGGCCACGCTCTTCGGCGCGCAGGTGTTCGGGGTCGATCTCAGCTGGACCGATTATTTCATGATCTCGATCACCGCCACGCTGGGCGCGGTCGGAGCGGCGGGTATTCCGGGTGCGGGGCTGATCATGATGGCGCTGGTGTTCGGCACCGTCGGCGTGCCGCTGGAAACGATCGCGTTCGTGGCGGGCGTCGACCGGATCATGGACATGATGCGCACGGTGACCAATGTCAGCGGTGACGCCACGGTCGCCACCGTGGTGGCCCACATGACCGGAGAACTGGATCGCGCCGAACTGATCAGCGCGGACGACGTCTAGAAGTTCAAGGTTAGTCCGCGAAGGGATCGCGCACCAGGATGGTGTCGTCGCGTTCGGGGCTGGTGGAGACCAGCGCCACGGGCGTTTCGATCAGCTCCTGCACGCGGCTGATATATTTGATCGCCTGGGCGGGCAGATCGGCCCAGCTGCGTGCGCCCGCGGTGGTCGCCTGCCAACCTTCCATCTCCTCGTAGATCGGCTCGACCGCTTCCTGATCGGCGGCGTGGGCGGGCAGATAGTCTAGAATCTTGCCGCGCAGACGATAGCCGGTGCAGATGCGGATGGTCTCGAACCCGTCGAGCACGTCCAGCTTGGTAAGCGCGATGCCGGTGACGCCGGAGACCGCGCAGGACTGGCGCACCAGCACCGCATCGAACCAGCCGCAGCGGCGCTTGCGCCCGGTGACGGTGCCGAATTCATGGCCTTGTTCGCCAAGGCGCTGTCCGGTCTCGTCCTCCAGCTCGGTGGGGAAGGGGCCGGAGCCGACGCGCGTGGTGTAGGCCTTCACGATGCCCAGCACGAAGCCGGTGGCCGAGGGCCCCAAGCCCGATCCGCCCGCGGCGGTGCCCGACACGGTGTTGGAGCTGGTGACGAAGGGATAGGTTCCGTGGTCGACATCGAGCAGCACGCCCTGCGCGCCTTCGAACAGGATCTTCGCGCCGGCCTTGCGCACCTTTTTCAGGCGCTTCCACACAGGCTGCGCATATTGCAGCACGAACGGCGCGATCTCGCGTAGATCCGCCAGCAACGCCTCGCGGTCCACGGGCGGCTGATCGAAGCCGGCACGCAGCGCGTCGTGATGCGCGCACAGGCGATCAAGCTGCGGCTCCAGCGCATCGAGATGGGCGAGGTCGCACACGCGGATCGCACGGCGGCCGACCTTGTCCTCATAGGCCGGGCCGATGCCGCGACCGGTGGTGCCGATCTTGCCGGAGCCTGCCGCATTTTCGCGCAGACCGTCGAGATCGCGGTGCAGTGGCAAGATGAGCGCGCAATTGTCCGCGACCGCGAAATTATCGTCGGTGATGGTGACGCCCTGGCCGCTCAGCTTCTCCACCTCGGCCTTTAGTGCCCAGGGATCGAGCACCACGCCGTTGCCGATGATGGACAAGGTGCCGGTGACGATGCCGGAGGGCAGCAGGGAGAGTTTGTAGACCTCGCCGTCCACCACCAGCGTGTGCCCCGCATTATGGCCGCCCTGAAAGCGTACCACGGCGTCCGCGCGGCTGGAGAGCCAGTCCACGATCTTGCCCTTGCCCTCGTCGCCCCATTGCGCGCCGATCACCGTGACGTTGGCCAATGCTCTGCCCCTTGCTGTCGATCCGTTTCGAAGCGCCGCCCTAAAAGCGGGGCGGCGCCAGGTCCAGCGATAAGGGCGGACCTCATGCGGGGGTTCGTTCGTTGAGGGGGCATAGAGAAAGGATTTTTATGAGCACCGACACCATGTCCCAGACGCCGATGATCGAACTGAACGACGGCCGTTCGATCCCGCAACTCGGCTTCGGCACCTACAAGATCGACGAAGAGAACGCGGCAGAGGCCGTGCGCAAAGCCGTGGATATCGGCTATCGCCTCGTCGATACCGCCGCGATCTATCAGAATGAAAAGGGCGTCGGCGAAGGCCTGAAGGGCCATGACGATATATGGCTGACGACCAAGGTCTGGAACGAAAGCCAGGGCTATGATCGCACGCTGAAGGCGTTCGACAAGTGCCTCGACCGGCTGGGCCGCGATTCGGTGGATTGCGTGCTGATCCACTGGCCGTGCCCGGACAACGATCTGTATGTCGACACCTGGAAGGCTTTTGTAGAAATCCAGAAGGCAGGCAAGGCGAAGTCGATCGGCGTGTCCAACTTCCTGGAACCGCATCTGAAGCGCATTGCGGATGAAACCGGCGTGGTGCCCGTGCTCAACCAGATCGAACTGCATCCCAGCTTCCAGCAGAAGGAAGCGCGCAAGGTGCATGAGGAGATGGGCATCGCCACGCAAAGCTGGAGCCCGCTGGGTCAGGGCGATGCGATGGGCAATGACGTCGTCAAGAAAATCGCCGAGAAGCTTGATCGCACGCCCGCGCAGGTGGTGCTGCGCTGGCACATCGACAACGGCCTGCTCGTGATCCCCAAGGCCTCGTCCGAAGATCATATGCGCGACAATTTCGGCGTGCTCGACTTCGAATTGAGCGAAGACGACCTTGCGGCGTTCGACCAGCTCGACAGCAAGGACGGTCGCCTTGGGCCGGACCCTGCGACGATGAACAGCTGATCGCTTCGATCGACCAAATGTGAAAGGGGCTCCCGCCAACGCGGGGGCCCTTTTTTGGTTGGCTCGCCTTACAACGGCTGCGCTGCGCCGTTTTCTAGGCGATGCGTACAGCCCAGCGCATTTGCGTCGTCCACGTCGGATAGGGCGGCAACAGTGCGCCAGCCCTCGCTGCGCAGCTTCGCCGAAGCCGCGCCATCATGGCCTATCGGCAGGAACAGGCGCCTTGCGCTCTCGCCATTTCCGGCTTCGGCCAGCGCGTCGGGGTAGAGCGAAAAGCCGGTCGCCGGTTCGCTGCCGCCATCAGCCTGTCTCAGCATATAGGTGCCGCCGCGCCCCAGGCTGGCGACATGGCCGTCGGCATAAAGCGTGAAGCCGAACCAGCTCTGATATTCGAAACCGTGCCGCTCGGTCGGGTCCAGCGTCAGACGGATATCGTCGGCGATGGGGAGGGCGATGGCGCGCAGGCCCTCGATCCGGGATGCCAGCGCACCGCCCGCATCGAGCGCTTCCAGTTTCGTCAGCGCATCATGATAAGGGCCGGCCGCGGCGATGAGCGGCAGATAGTCCTGCGCGCCCAGAGCGGCGAGACCGCCTGCATCCTTGCTGTCCAGCTCCGCCTTAACCGCTTCCAGCTTCGCGCCGTCCAGCGGATAGCGCGTCTCGGCCAGGCGATCGACCAGATCGGGCAGGGTGAAATCCACGGTGATGCCGGTAACGCCCGCGCTCTGCAGCGCCTCGATGGCGAGCGAGACGACCTCGCGCGCGGCGGCCACCTCGTCCGATCCGATGATCTCCGCACCGATCTGCGTCATCTGCCGTTCCGGGCGCAGCTGGCCGGAGCGCAGACGCAGCACCTGACCGGCATAGCAGAGGCGCAGCGGACGCGGCGCATCGGCCAGACGGCTGGCGGCGATGCGCCCGATCTGCGTGGTCATGTCGGTGCGAAGGGCCAAAGTGCGCTGCGAGATCGGATCGGTGAAGCGCAGATGATCGGTGCGGTTGCCGCCGCGCTGGCTCAGCGCGCGCTCGGTTTCGGCCAGCGGCGGATCGACCCGGTCATAGCCATGGCTCGCCAGCACGCCGAGCACCGCGCGCTCGATCGCCGCGCCGCGCTCGGCCACGGGCGCCAGACGATCGCGGAAGCCGACCGGCAACAATTCGGGGGTGTCACTCATCGCTGGGGTCTTTGATGGGATAAGACGCTTTGCGCAAGGGGGCGCCGTCATTGCGAGGAGCGCAGCGACGAAGCAATCCAGGGCAATTGCAGGGCTGCATCCGCTCTGGATTGCCGCGTCGCCTACGGCTCCTCGCAATGACGTATTTTCGGTAGGGCGGGTCTTATTTGAAGCCCAGCCCCTTCACCTTCTTCACGCCGTCGAGGTTGCAGATCTTCCACATCACCGGCTCGTCCACCGGCTGGTCGACCGAGAGCAGCAGCACCGCCTCGTCGCCCCGCACGCCGGTGCGGCGGCCGAGGTGGAAGGTGCCGATATTGACGCCTGCCTCGCCCAGCGCGGTGCCGACCTTGCCGATGAAGCCGGGAATATCCTCGTTCACGATATATAGCATGTCGCCGCCAAGATCGGCCTCGATCTTGATGCCGAACAGTTCGACCAGTCGCGGCTGGGCATCGCCGAACAACGTGCCGGCAACCGAACGCTCGCCCTCATCGGTGGTGACGGTGACGCGCAGCAGGGTGTGATAATCCTGCGTGCGATCATGGCGCACCTCGCGCACGTCCAGCCCGCGCTCGCGCGCCAGATAGGGCGCGTTCACCATGTTCACGGTGTCCGAATAGACGCGCATCAGGCCCGCCAGCACGGCGCCGCTGATCGGCTTGATGTTGAGCTGCGCGGCGGCGCCCTCCACCTCGATCTCCACCCCGCGGATGTCCTTGCCGAGCAGCTGGCCGACCAGGCTGCCGAGCTTTTCGGCGAGCGCCATATAGGGGCGCACGCGCGGTGCTTCCTCGGCGGACAGGCTGGGCATGTTGAGGGCGTTGGTGACGCCGCCGGACAGTAGATAATCGCTCAGCTGCTCGGCCACCTGAATGGCGACATTGACCTGCGCCTCGTCGGTCGAGGCGCCCAGATGCGGCGTGCATACGAGGCCGGGCGTGCCGAACAACGGATTGTCCTTGGCCGGTTCCTCGGCGAACACGTCGAGCGCCGCGCCCGCGACCTGGCCCGATTCCAGCGCCTCCTTCAGCGCCGCTTCGTCGATCAGCCCGCCGCGCGCGCAGTTGATGATGCGCACGCCCTTCTTGGTCTTGGCGAGCGCCTCCTTGGACAGGATGCCGCGCGTCTGGTCGGTCAGCGGCGTGTGCAACGTGATGAAGTCGGCGCGGTCCAGCAGCTGGTCCAGCTCCACCTTTTCCACGCCCATTTCCAGCGCGCGGTCGGGCGTCAGGAACGGATCGAACGCCACCACCTTCATCTTGAGACCGAGCGCGCGGTCCGCGACGATCGAACCGATATTGCCCGCACCGATCAGGCCGAGCGTCTTGGACGTCAGCTCGACGCCCATGAACTTGGATTTTTCCCACTTGCCGGCCTGGGTGGAGGCATCGGCTTCGGGCAGCTGGCGGGCGAGGGCGAACATCATCGCGATGGCATGCTCTGCCGTGGTGATGGAGTTGCCGAACGGCGTGTTCATCACCACCACGCCCTTGGATGAGGCGGCGGGGATATCGACATTGTCGACGCCGATGCCGGCACGGCCGATCACCTTCAGATTGTCGGCAGCTTCGAGAATTTCGGGCGTGACCTTGGTGGAACTGCGGATGGCAAGGCCGTCATAGTCGCCGATGATGGCTTTCAGCTCTTCCGGCGTCTTGCCGGTAATCTCGTCCACCTCGATCCCGCGCGTCCGGAAAATCTCGGCGGCCTTGGGGGACATTTTGTCGGAAATCAGGACTTTGGGCATGGGTTTGCCTTTCAGAAATATCTGATGCCGTTCGCACTGGGCCTGTCGAAACCCTGCTCTGCCGAAAAGGCAGGACAGTCTTTCGACTGGCTCAGAGCGAGCGGAAAATTAGCTCAGTTATGCTTGGCCTTAACCTCGGCATAGGCCCATTCGATCCACGGCAGCAGACGCTTCAGGTCTTCCTGCTCCACCGTGCCGCCGCACCAGATGCGAAGGGAGGGCGGAGCGTCGCGATAGCCGTTGAAGTCATAGGCGACGTCCAGTTCCTCGAGCATCGAGGCGATGGTCTTGGGCACCGACGCCTTGGCGTCATCGTCCAGCCCATCATACCAGTCGCCCTGGAACACCATGCACACGCCGGTATTGGTGCGCAGCGCCGGATCGTCGACCATGTTGCGCAGCCACGGCGTGGCTTCGATCCAGTCGGTCACGATCTTGGCATTGGCGTCGGCGCGATCATGCATCGCCTGCAGCCCGCCGATGCTCTTCGCCCATTCCAGCGCCGCGATATAATCCTCGGTCGCCATCATGGACGGGGTGTTGATCGTCGCGCCTTCGAAAATCGCGGTGTTGAGCTTGCCACCCTTTTTCAGGCGGAAAAGCTTGGGCAGCGGCCATTCCGGATCGTAGCTTTCGATCCGCTCCACCGCGCGCGGGGACAGGATCAGCATGCCGTGGGCGGCTTCGGAGCCCATCACCTTCTGCCAGCTATAGGTCGTGGCATCGAGCTTCGGCCAATCCATCGGCTGCGCGAAGATGGCGCTGGTGGCATCGTTGATGGTGATGCCGGTGCGGTCTTCGGCGATGAAGTCCGCATTGGGCACGCGCACGCCGGAGGTGGTACCATTCCAGGTGAACACGATGTCGTTGTCGGCCGGGATGGCGGACAGATCGGGCAGCTTGCCGTAATCGGCATCGAGGACGGTAAGGTCCTGCAATTTCAGCTGCTTGACGGCATCCTGAATCCAGACATTGCCGAAGCTTTCCCACGCGGCGACGGTGGCCGGGCCCTTGCCGAGCATGGACCACATCGCGCATTCCAGCGCGCCGGTGTCCGATCCGGGCATGATGCCGATCAGATAATCGTCGGGCACGCCCAGCAGTTCGCGGCTGAGGTCGATCGCATATTTCAGGCGCGCCTTGCCGATCTTGGACCGGTGCGAGCGGCCGAGCGATTCGGTCTTCAATTTGTCGAAGGACCAGCCGGGCGGTTTTGCGGTGGGGCCGGAGGAGAAAAAGGGGCGCTCCGGGCGCAATTCGGGCTGCGTATTCTTGTATTCGGTCATGCTATGCTTCTCCTTACAGAGAGCGCGCGCCGCGTTGGGACGGCGTGGCCCGTGGGGCGGCCTACAGGCCTGTCGTCCCAAGTCAAGCATTGCCGCAGCCGGGTCGCCGATCCGTGGCCTTCATCGGACCGATGGTTACTTCTCGGAAAGGTTGTTCGTTTAACGCGAAAAATGATGACGACGCCGCTGCGCCCACAGACGATTCTTGCTTACGGCGTGCCGAGTCTGATTCCGCTCGCCGTCTCCATGAGTCTGAGCCTTCAGGTGCTGATCGAGACCGTGCTGATCGCGCTGGCGACGCTCTCCATCGTGATGATCCAGCGAAAGCTGGATCGGCGTGCGTTCGAACAGGACAAACGGTCCGATGAAGTGCTGCGTGCCGCTGCGCTGCTCGCGGACTATGAGAATGACGGGCGCGGCTGGTTCTGGGAAACGGATCGGCACGGCATCCTTCGCTACATTACGCCGATGGTGGCCGAGCGCACCGGCCTGCATGTCGAGGATATTGTCGGCAAGCAGTTCACCAGCCTGATCGCGCAGATCGGCAAACGGGACGATGAGCGAGAAGAACGCACGCTAGGCTTCCACCTTTCGTCGCGTACTCCCTTCAGCGAGCTTTCGATCAAGATTAATGTGGATGAGGAGCGCTGGTGGTCCGTTTCGGGCAATCCGGTGCTCGACGATCTGGGCAATTTTCAGGGGTTTCGCGGCAGCGGCACCGATCTCACCGACATGCGCGAAACGCAGAACGCGTTTCAGCAGCTCGCCCGCTACGACACGCTGACGGGCCTTGCGAACCGCTTGGAAATCAACCGGCTGCTCGAACAATCGCTCAAGGGCCATATGGGCAAGAGCGAGCCTTGCACGCTGTTCCTGCTCGATCTCGACCGGTTCAAACAGGTCAACGATACGCTGGGCCACCCTGCGGGCGATGCCCTGCTGGTTCAGGTGGCGGACCGGCTTCAGCGCGTGGTGGATGATCGCGGCACGGTGGGGCGCCTTGGCGGAGACGAATTTCAGATCGTACTGCCCAAGCTGATTGCGACTGCCGACCTAGAAAAGCTGGCCAAGCGCATCATCGAATCGCTGTCGCTGCCTTATATCGTCGAGGGATCGCAGGTCCGCATTGGCGCCTCGATCGGCATCGCGGTGCATGAAAGCGGCGAAGTGAAGCCGGCATCTCTCGTGCGCAATGCCGATCTTTCTCTTTACAGCGCCAAGGATGCGGGGCGCGGCACCTACCGTTTCTACGAAGAATCGATGCATCTCGAAGCTTCGGAGCGGCGCACCCTGGAAGAAGATTTGCGCGACGCGCTCGGCCGCGGCGAGCTTTCGCTCGTCTATCAGCCGGTGATCGACGTTGCGACGGAGAAGATCGTCGGCTTCGAGGTGCTGACCCGCTGGGATCATCCTACGCGCGGTCGGATCAGCCCCGATGTGTTCATTCCCATCGCCGAGGAAGCCAATCTGATCGGCCGGATGGGCGAATGGATTCTGCGCAGCGCCTGCGCACAGATTGCCGTCTGGCCGGGCAAGCTGCGCATCGCCGTCAACGTTTCGCCCACGCAGTTCGCAGCGGGCGACATTACCGCAGTGGCGCTGAATGCCATTGCCCAGACGGGGATCGAGCCATCGCAGCTGGAGCTGGAGATCACCGAAAGCGTGTTCCTGGATGGGGGCGATGACAATATCGAGACGTTCAACCGGCTGAAGGCCAGCGGCGTTCGGCTGGCGCTGGACGATTTTGGAACGGGCTATTCCGCGCTCGGATATCTGAAGAAAGTGCCGTTCGACAAAATCAAGATCGATCAGAGCTTTGTGCGCGGCGCCGCCCAAAAGGGCAGCATGAATAGCGCGATCATTGCCTCGATCGTCAGCCTGGCCGATGCGCTAGGGATGGATACCACGGCAGAGGGCGCGGAGACCCATGACGAACTGGCCCTCGTGCGCCAGCTCGGTTGCAGCCATGTTCAGGGCTATATCTACGGTAAGCCGATGGACCCCACCAGCGCCACCGTGCTGCTGAGTGAGCGGGATGGCTACGCCTATGCGGAAGGATTCAAGTCCAACCGCGTGGCACGCAAGCGCATCTTCCGCCGGATCGGCGTGCATCATGACGGCTTCTGCTATGAAGGGCTGGTGCGCAATATTTCGCCCGGCGGCGCGATGATCGATGGCTTGTGGGATGTGCCCGCCGGCACGCAGTTCAAGTTGGAGCTGGACAATAACCGCTTCGTCGGGGCCACCACGCGCTGGTCGCACGAGAACCGGATGGGCGTGGAATTCGATGCGGAGATCGCGCTGTCCACATTGGGCGAGGCGAGCAAGTTCAAGGTGCAGACCGGCTGGCGCGACGGGCGGGAGGGCGAAGGCACGCTCTCGACAGAGCCGCCCATGGAGAAGCGCAGCGCCGCCTGAGCGTTGAGACATCGTTAACCATGGCGCGCTTAGATTTCCATCGATGCGCTCGCTGACCCGTCCGTTGCTTTTCTCGACACTACTGCTGGCAGGATGCGGTGTCCTGCCGCACGGCAAGGCGGACCGTAACCCGCGTCCCGAACCCGCAGCGGCCACCTCTGCATTTTCCTCGACGTCCGCGCGGCAATGCCTGGCCGATCTCGGCCATGCCGGCGTGCGCTATCAGGCTTTGCCCAACCGCGAATTTGGCGGCGGATGCCGGACGGTCGATACGGTCCAACTTCTCGATATCGGTGTTCCGACGACAAATCTCGGCGCGCTGACCTGCCCGCTGGCAGCCGGTTTCTCCGCATGGGCGCGCTACGCCGTGCAGCCGGCGGCTCGCCAGATGCTTGGCAGCGACGTCGTGAAGATCGAGACGATGGGGACCTATGCCTGCCGCAACATCAACGGCGCAGGTTCCGGCAAGCTTTCGCAGCACGCGCTGGCCAATGCGGTGGACGTTTCCGCATTCGTCTTGCGCGATGGGCGGCGCGTCAGCGTGGAGCGCGGCTGGAATGGCGATCCGCGTGAACAGGCGTTCCTGCGCACACTGCATGCTTCTGCGTGCCGCCGCTTCGGCACCGTGCTCGGGCCGGACTATAATAGCGCGCATTATAATCACCTGCACTTCGACATGTCCGGCAATGGCTATTGCCGCTGAGCGCGGGCTGGCTTAGGCCGCGCCCCGTATGACGAAAAAGAACATCAAGGAACGGCGCTTCTACCGCGCCAAACAGGAAGCCCGCTTCGCCGAAGAAGAAGCGGTCGAAACGCCCCAGACACAGGACCCGGCCTACCGGCTGGCCTTCCAGGATAAAGAATTCCTCCTGCGCGAGGAACTGCGTCCGGTGCGCTTCCAGCTGGAACTGCTGAAGCCGGAAATGCTGCTGGAAGAGCAGGGCATCGGCTCTACGCTGGTAATCTACGGCTCAGCCCGTATTCCTTCGCCCGAAAAGGCGCAAGGCGTGATCGATGCCGCCGTGGACGAGCGTTCGCAGGAAATTGCGCGCCGCCTGGCGGCCAAGGCGAAATATTATGAGGAAGCGCGCAAGCTCGCTTATCTCGCCAGCAAGAGCGAGTTTCGCGAAGTCGACGGCAAGCGGCATTTCGTGGTCTGCTCGGGCGGCGGCCCGTCGATTATGGAAGCCGCCAATCGCGGCGCGCAGGATGCGGGCAAGGAATCCATCGGCCTCAACATCGTGTTGCCGCACGAACAGGCGCCCAATGATTATGTGACGCCCTCCTTGTCCTTCCGCTTCCACTATTTCGCGCTTCGGAAGATGCACTTCCTGCTGCGCGCGCGCGCGGTCGCGGCCTTCCCCGGCGGCTTCGGCACGTTCGACGAATTTTTCGAACTGCTGACGCTGGTGCAGACCGGCAAGGTCGAGAAAATGCCGATCCTGCTTTACGGCCGCGATTTCTGGACGCGCGTGATCAACTTCGACGAGCTGCTGCTGGAAGGCACGATCAGCCCGGCCGATCTCGATCTGTTCAAGATCGTCGAAACGGCCGAGGAAGGCTGGCAAATGATCTGCGACTTCTACGAGCTGGAGACGAACTGAAAACGCCGCCCGGATGGGGCGGCGTTCTTACAATTCATGTCATGTCGAAAGAGCGGATGCCTTCCGCTTATGGCAGCGCTTCGGCGGGGGGGGCGACTTCGCCGGTGCCCTTCGTCGCGGGTTCCTTGTCGGTCACGGCGTCGCCTACGGGCTCTTCTTCCGCCTTCACGGCGCCGTCGCCTTCGCCACCTTCAGCTGCGCCCTCGGCGGGCGGCGGCGGGTAGGGCAGGTTGGAACCCTGCTCGTTCAGATAGGCAATAATGTCAGCGCGGTCCTGCGGATCGCCGAGGCCGGCGAAGGTCATCTTGGTACCGGGTGCAAACTTGCGCGGGCTTTCCAGCCATTTGTTCAGTTGGTCGAACGTCCAGGTACCGCCGATCGAAGAAAGCGCTTCGGAAAAGGCGAAGCCGCCCACGCCCTTGCCGATGGGTTCGCCGACTACGCCGTACAGGTTCGGGCCGATACCGTTTGCGCCGCCCTGATTGATCGTGTGGCAGGCGGCGCACTTCTTGAACACGGTTTCGCCATGCGCAACGTCCGCCTTGGCGAGCAGCGTGGCAAGCGGCGGGCCGCTTGATTCGCCGCCTTCTGCCGCGGTGTCCTCGATGAAGTAGCCCATCTTTTCGCCTTCGGGGTTCTCCGTGTGAAACACGCTGCCGAAGCCGATCGAGAGACCCAAAGCGACCACGCCGCCCCCTAGAATCCAACCGATCAAAGTGTTGTTGCGATCTTGCATGTCGTGGCCCTGAAAGCGTTGGCGGCATTGCGCTTGCCCGCGCGCCGATAAGGAAAGGTTTCGGGCGATTTAGAGGCGGACTGCTCCGGAGGCAAGGCCAAGTGAAGCGAAACCGCGCTCCGGTGCGTTGGACGGGCCATAGCTTATGCGGAGTTGAGACGGATGCAGCGGTTTTGAATATGTCCCTATCGCCGGGGCGGGCGCGAAGGCGGCCGTTGGAACTGCCAGCGCCCTTTCTTCATCGCCTCCGCGTCAGGCTCTGCTATGGCTGGCGGCACCGGCGGCTCCTTCATCTGGCCCATCCGGTGAGCTTCACCGAACGCGTTCAGCACCGCAAACTTTTCGACCATGACCCGCGTTTCGCAAGACTGACGGACAAGATCGCTGCCAAAGCTTATGCGGCGGACCGGCTCGGAAGCGACTGGGTGATACCCACTTTGTGGCAAGGGAATGCGTTGCCGCCGGAACCGGTCTGGCCCACGCCGTTCGTGCTAAAGGCCCGCCATGGCTGCAATCAGAGCGCGTTCTGCCGCGATGCGCAGGTGGATTGGCAGCAGCTTCGCGCCGCGTCCGTGCGGTGGATGGCAAAGAGCTATGGCTGCTGGCTCGACGAATGGGCTTATCGCGATGTGCCGCGCGGACTGCTCGTCGAACCCTTTATCGGATCGGACGGCGTGCTGCCGGTGGACTACAAGATCTACGTTTTCGGAGGCCGCGCGGAATATGTGCAGGTGCACCTGGACCGGGAGACCGCGCACCGCTGGCTGTTGTTCGACCGGGACCTGGCGCCAGTATCGAACGATCCGCGCGGCGACCATCCGGCGTTTCCGGCCAGCATCGGCGCGATGATCGCAGCAGCGGAAACGCTCGCCGCGGACTTCGACTTTCTGCGCTGCGACTTTTACGATACCGACGCAGGCCCGCGCTTCGGCGAATTCGCGGTTTACCCCGGCTCGGGCCTGGACCCATTCGATCCGGTGGAGCTGGATTACGCGATCGGCGCGAAATGGGGCCAAGTGCTTGGAGAGCAGCCTATTATTTAAGAGCTGCCCGCCAGAAACTGGCGCAAAATGGCCTTTTGCGACGAAGCCCTTAGTGCGCGGCATCCCAGCTTTTGCCGCTGCCGATCTCCACGCCGAGCGGCACGCTTAGCTCCACCGCAGGGGCGGCGGCTTCGGCCATGACGCGTTCGATCACCGCGCTCGCCGCCTCCACATCGCCTTCGGGCAGTTCGAACACCAGTTCGTCATGAACCTGCAGCAGCATCTTGACGTGGCCGAGCCCCGCCTCTTCCAGCGCAGGCTCCATGCGGATCATGGCGCGCTTGATGATGTCCGCGCTGGTGCCCTGAATGGGCGCGTTGATCGCGGCGCGTTCGGAGCCCTGCCGTTCGGCCTGATTCTTGGACTGGATGCGCGGGAAATGCGTCTTGCGGCCGAACAGTGTTTCGGTGAAGCCCTTGGAACGGACCTGCTCCAGCGTGCGCGTCATGTAGCGCGCGATGCCGGGGAAGCGCTCGAAATAGCGGTCGATCATCTCCTGCGCTTCGTCCGGCTCCACCTCCAGCCGCTTGGCGAGGCCCCAGCGCGAAATGCCGTAAAGAATCGCGAAGTTGATCGTCTTCGCGCGCCCGCGCGTGTCGCGGTTCACCTCGCCGAACAGCTCCTGCGCGGTGCGATTGTGGATGTCTTCGCCGGCCTCGAACGCTTCGCGCAGTTCCGGAACGTCGGCGATATGCGCGGCGAGGCGCAGCTCGATCTGGCTGTAGTCCGCGGCGAGCAGGACATTGCCCGGCTCGGCCACAAAAGCCTCGCGGATCTGGCGGCCGATGGCGGTGCGGATCGGGATGTTCTGCAGGTTCGGATCAGTGGAGGAAAGCCGCCCGGTCTGCGCACCGACCAGGCTGTAGCTGGTGTGGACGCGGCCAGTGGTTTCGTTGATCTGGGCCTGCAACGCATCGGTATAGGTGGATTTCAGTTTGGAGAGCTGGCGCCATTCCAGCACCTTGCTCGCCATCTCCACGCCCTGACCGGCAAGCTTTTCCAGCACGCTCTGGTCGGTGGAAAAGGCGCCGGACTTGCCCTTCTTGCCGCCCTTCAGGCCCATCTTGTCGAACAGGATATCGCCCAGCTGCTTGGGGCTGCCGAGCGCGAATTCCTCGCCGGCCAGTTCATGCACCTGTGCCTCGAGCGCTTCCATTTCCTTGGCGAATTCGGTCGAGAGGCGGACCAGCGCGTCGCGGTCCACCTTGATGCCGCGGCACTCCATGCGCGCCACCACCGGCACCAGCGGCCGGTCCACCCGCTCATAGACCTGCGCCACACCTTCCGGCGCCATGCGCAACTTCAGATGCTTCCACAGCCGGAGCGCGACGTCGGCATCTTCGGCGGCGTAAGCGGTGGCGTCCTTCAGCGAAACTTCGTGAAAACCGATTGCCTTTTTGCCGGTGCCGGTGAGCGATTTGTAGCTGATCGGCTCGTGATCCAGATGCGTCTTGGCGAGCGCGTCCATGCCGTGGCCGCCGCCCACTTCCTGTCCCGCATCCAGGCAGAAGCTCATCACCATGCCATCGTCATAGGGGCGGATTTCGATGCCGTGCTGGGCCAGCACGGACATGTCGTATTTGAGGTTCTGACCCACCTTCAGTACCGACTCGTCCTCAAGCAGGGGCTTCAGCTTCGCGAGCACTTCCTTCGCATCGCACTGCACCGGGCGCTCATCGAACATGTCGCTGCCGCCATGAGCGAGCGGAATGTAGCACGCCTCGTTCGGCGCGACGGCCAGGCTGATGCCGACCAGCTTCGCGGTCACCGCCTCCAGGCTGTCGGTCTCGGTATCGAAGCCGATCACGCCCTCTTCGCGCGCCCGCGCGATCCAGTGGTCAAGATCGTCGATATCGGTCACGCAGACATAGCCGGACGTATCGATCTTCGGCATCTCGGGCAGCTTCGCCATCGGGGCCTTGGCAGGCGTCTCCGCCGCTTCGCCGAGCGTCGGCTTGGGCCCGTTGGTGCCCGTCACCTGGCCAAGGCGCTTCAGCAGCGATCCGAAGCCGTGATGCTGCAGAAATTCGCGTAAAGGTTCTTCCGGTATGCCTTTGAGCGCGAAATCCTCCAGCGGTTCGGGGATCGCGCAATCGTCCTTCAGCGTCACCAGCACGCGGCTGAGCCGGGCATTTTCGCTATGTTCGAGCAGATTTTCCTTCATCTTGCTCTTCTTCATGTCCGGCGCGGCGGCGAGCACGGATTCCAGATCGCCATGTTCGGTCAGGAGCTTGGCCGCGGTCTTCGGCCCGATGCCGGGCACGCCCGGAACATTGTCCACGCTGTCGCCCATCAGCGCCAGGACATCGCCCAGCTTCTCGGGCGGCACGCCGAACTTCTCCTGCACATAATCCGCGCCGAGGCGCCGGTCGTTCATGGTGTCGTAGAGGTCCAGACCCGGCTCGATCAGCTGCATCAGATCCTTGTCCGAGCTGACGATCGTCACCTTGAACCCCTGCGCCAGCGCCAGCTTGGCGTAGGTGGCGATAATATCGTCCGCCTCCACGCCGTCCTCTTCGATGCACGGCAGGGAGAAAGCGCGCGTGGCATCGCGGATCATGGGGAATTGCGGCTTCAGGTCTTCCGGCGGCTCGGGCCGGTGCGCCTTATATTCGGAGTACAGATCGTTGCGGAAGGTGTGCGAGCTATAGTCGAAAATCACCGCCATATGGGTGGGCCCGTCGGCGGCGTTCAGATCGTCCACCAGCTTCCACAACATGGTGGTGTAGCCGTAAACCGCGCCCACCGGCTCGCCATGCTTGTTGGTGAGCGGCGGCAGCCGGTGATAGGCGCGGAAGATATAGGCCGATCCGTCGACCAGGAAGAGATGCGGCTGCGCGGGCTTTTCGGAAGTCATGGACGCACAGATAGCGGCTCGGCCCCCGCCATGCCATCGGCAGTTTCGACGGGCGCGGCGGGACAGATTATGACACGCGCCAACGGCTCGTCGCCTTTCATCGTCGATCCAGAACGGTTCGCCTTGAAATAAATGCCGGCTGTCTGTATTGGCCCACTTCCCCATTGGGGGTCGGATACATTACCGAAGGAATCATTGAATGCGTAAGATCATTATCTCCGGTCTGATTGCGACCGCCGCGCTTGGTCTCTCGGCTTGCTCGCAGGAAACTCAGGACAAGACCGGCGAAGCCATGGACTCCATGGGCAACGACGTTGAAGCCAATGCCGACGCCGCCGGCAATGCCGTGGAAGCGGGCGTGAACGAAGCTGGCGATCAGCTGGATCAGGCCGGTAACGCTGTCGAAAACAGCGCCGACCACGCCGCTGCCGAAACCGATCAGGCTGCGCACGAAGCCGAAGCCGATGTGCAGAATGAGTCGACCGCCGAAGCCAAGGCCGACTGATTCATTGCCGACCGGCCGTCACTCGGCCGCTTGGACATTGGAGGGCGCGCCGGCATTGGCCGAGCGCGCCCTTTCCTTTTCCGCTCCGCCGCGCAGCACGCGGTAAGCGATCCAAAAGGCGATGGATCCGCCGATGAGATTCGCGGCCAGCTCCGCCCCGAACACACCGCCCTGGCCAAAGGCCGCGCCCAGCGCCCAGGCGGCCGGCACCATCACCAGCAATACCCGGCCGACCGAGACCATCAGCGCATTGGATGCCTTGTCGATGGCGTTGAGCGCGCCGTTGGAAACGATCAGCGCGCCGTAGAGGCCATATCCCCAGGCGGCGATGACGAGGTAGTGCGCCGCGGCATCCACCACCGGTGCGCTGTCCGAGAACAACCCGGCAAAGGTTCGCGCGAAGATCACCAGGATCGCGGCGATCGCAGTGCCATAGACCACTGCGAAGCCCACCGCATAAAGCAGCGCCTTGCGCGCGCGGCCTTCCTGCTCGGCTCCCCAGTTCTGACCGACGATCGCGCCGATCGACCCGGACAGCGCCAGCAATGGCACCACGGCAAAGCTCTGCAGCCGCCCGGCCGCGCCATAGCCTGCCACCGCATCCTTGCCATAGGTGGCGAGGAAGCCGGTAAGCACGGCAAGGCCGATGGGGTTGATACTGTTCGATATCGCCGCGGGGCCGCCCACGCGCACCAGCGCGCGCACGCCTTCACCCCACCCTTCGGGTGAGAAACGCGACAGGCGCAGCTTCAGATCGCTGGTCTGCAGCAGGATGAAGGCGGTGATGCCGGCAAGACCAAAGGCGATCACGCTGGCATAGGCCGCGCCCGCAATGCCATATCCCGGTAGCGGACCCCATCCGGCGATCAGCATGGGATCGAGCACCCAGTTTGCCGCGGCATTGACGAGCAGGATCGCCGAACTGCGCAGCGCCGCGCCCTGTCCGCGCAACATACCGTTGAGGCTCATCATCGCCATTACGAAGGGAAAACCCAGCGCATAGGGCGTCATGTAAGCGCGGATCAGCGGGGCGAGATCCTCGCCTGCATTCATCGCGCGGAACAGCGCCCCCTGGAAGAGATAGAGCAAGGCGGCAATTCCCAGCCCCGCGATGGCGGCAATGACGAAGCCCTGCAGCCCGCGCGTTTCGGCCAAATCATGCTCGCCCCGGCCCAGCGCGCGGCTCACCACCGAATTGATGCCCACGATCACGCCGACGCCCAGGCTCGAAAGCGCGGTGATGATGGGAAAGATGAAGCTGATCGCGGCGAGCTGGTTCGGGCCTTCTTGTCCCACGAAATAGGCATCGATAATGCCGATCGACATCAAGGCGGCGACGCCGAAGACATTGGGCCAGGTCTGGTGAAACAGATGATAGCGGATCGATCCGCTCGTGAGTTTGCCCGTGCTCGCCATGCGAATGGCCATATGGGCGAGGGAACGAGGCGGGGGAAGGGGGCCGCTCGATTATCCTTCCCCGCCAGCTCCGGACTTGCCGCCAAGGGGAGCTATAGGCGCGAAATCATTCCCAGCCCGCGGCGCGTGCGTCGTCGCTGGCTTTGGCTTCCACCCATTTGGCGCTGCCGTCGGCGAAATGCTGTTTCTTCCAGAAGGGCGCTTGCGTTTTCAGGCGGTCGATCAGGAAAGCGCAAGCGTCCAGCGCGGCGGCGCGGTGCGGTGCGGCGGTGGCGGCGAGAACGATGGGCGCGCCTGCCTCCAGCTTGCCGATGCGGTGGATCACGACGGCGCCGGTGAGATCGAACCGCTCGTTCGCGGTTTCGGCGAGGCTGCGCAGCGCCGCCACGGTCATGCCGGGATATTGTTCCAGCTCCAGCGCCACGACGCGGCGGTCCGGATAGGCGATGTCGCCGTCTGCGCGCACGATGCCGAGGAAGCTCGCCACCGCGCCCGCGCCGGTTTCGGCCAGCGCATCGAGCTCAGCGCCCTGATCGAAGCGCTCGGTCTGGACGGCAACGCGGATCATCCGCCGGTGACCGGAGGGAAGATGGCGAGTTCGGACGCGCCGTTCAGCGCCGCATCGGCCTTCACCATCTGCTGATCGAGCGCGAAACGCAGGCGGCTTTCATCGGCCAGCGCCGCGGCGTGACCGCCGCCTTTGCTGCGCAGCAATTCGACGAGTTCGGCGACCGTGGAGGCGCCTTCCGGTGCGGGTTCTTCGTCGCAGCCGATCTGCTCCCGCACCCAGGCGAAATAGACGATCTTCATGGGCGCATCAGTCCATATGCTTGAGGCCGAGGCGCAGATAGTCCCAGCCGGTGACGAGCGTCAGGATCGCCGCAATCCAGAGCAGGATGAGGCCGGCAACGCCGATGAAGGTCCACATCGGCAGACCGCCCGCAAGGATGATCGCGCCGAAGGCGACGAGCTGCGCCGTCGTCTTCCATTTGGCGAGACGCGAGACCGGCATGGACACCTGAATGCCCGACAAGAATTCGCGCAGTCCCGACACGATGATCTCGCGCAGCAAAATGATCAGCGCAGCGGCGACGTTGTACCCCTGAATGTCGCGGGTGAAGACCAGCATCAGGATCACCGCGGCGATCATGATCTTGTCCGCGATCGGATCGAGAAACTGGCCGAGCCGAGACACCGCGCCGCTGGCACGCGCCAGATAGCCATCGAAATAATCCGTGATGCCCATCAGGCAGTAGAGCGCAAAGGCGATCAGATAATCCAGCCGGCGAGGCTCCAGCCCCAGCGGCTCGAAATCCGGCCACAGCAGAAAGGCCAGGATCGGCACCGCCAATATGCGGGATAGCGTCAGAATATTAGGCAGCGATAACATGTTGCCGCCTCTGATAGCCGAGCCGCGCCCGCCCGTCACTTGCTTGTTGGCGCCGGGCATGGCGGGTCAGCCGATCCGGTCCTTGCCCATCCAGGCGCGTAAGGGTTCGGGGATGGCGATGCTGCCGTACGCCTGCTGGTGCTGCTCCAGGATCGCCGGGAAAAGCCGGCTGGTGGCCAGGCCCGAACCGTTCAGCGTGTGGACGAAGCGCGTCTGCTTCTCATCCTTGCCCCGCGTACGGATGCGCGCGCGGCGGGCCTGATAATCCTTCGCCCAGCTGACCGAGCTGATTTCCTTGTAATCGTTGATCGAGGGGATCCACACCTCGACATCGTATGTCACGGCCATCGACGCGCTGACGTCTCCAGCGGCCAGCAGCACGGTGCGGTAATGCAGGCCGAGTTGCTGCAGCAGGCTCTCCGCGCGGCCCAGCAGTTCGTCCAGCGCCGCATCGCCCTGATCCTCGTCGACGAACTGGAACATTTCCACCTTGTTGAACTGGTGCCCGCGCACCGTGCCGCGCTCGTCCGCGCGCGCACCGCCGCCCTCACGCCGATAGCAGGGCGTGTAGGCGAATGCCTTGATCGGCAACTTTTCGGCGGGAAGAATTTCGTCGCGGTAGATGTTCAGAAGAGCGGTCTCGGCGGTGGGCAGCAGGAAGCGTTCCTGCCCGCCTTCCTTTACCTGGATGTGGAAGACATCGTCCTTGAACTTGGGGAACTGCCCCGCACCATAGCCGCTTTCGGGCAGCAGCAGATGCGGCGGCAGGAAGAAGGTGTAGCCATCCTGGTGATGGCTGCGGTTGAACCAGTCGAGCAGCGCCCATTCCATCGCCGCGCCGTCGCCGGTGTAGAGCCAGAAATTGCTGCCCGCCATCTTCACGCCGCGCTCGAAATCGACGAGGCCGTGTTTCTCGATCAGTTCGAGATGGCTGAGCGGCTTGTCGCCCAGATCCGGCTTTTCCCCCCAGCTGCGGATGACGCGGTTGGCTTCCTTGCCGCCTTCGGGCACGCGCGCATCGGGCAGGTTGGGCAGGCCCGCCATGGCCTCCTCGAACCGTCCGCGCACAATGCCCTGTTCGGTGGCAAGGTCCGCCGCTTCCGCCTTCAGCGCGCTGGCCTTGGCGATGCTTTCGGGATCGGGCTTGCCTTTGGTCTGCCCCATCGCTTTGGCGATCGCGTTGCGCTCCGCCTGCACGGCGTCGATGCGGCCGGTGAGCGCGCGGACTTCCTCGTCCAGCTTCAGGATCGGGGCAAGGTCGATATCCGCCCCGCGCTTGGCCAGTGCGGCGCGCACGCCCTCGGGATCGTTGCGGAGCTGTTTGATGTCGAGCATGGCGGTTCGTCTTCTTGATCGATGTTGGGCGGATCGTGGTTACGCCCGCCCGCATAAAGTGCGCTTGTGCGCCCGTCCAGCGCTTGCCAAGCGCAGGCCGCGTCGCCAAGGTCCGGCGCGATGGCGGCACAGCAGGTGATCGCGGCGGGGGGCGCCGAGGACAGGCAGCTGGAGGCAGCGCATGCAGCGCTGCTCCGGGACAATGCGATTCAGTTCGATTTGCCGCCCTATGTTCCGCCCGAGCCGCCCAGCTGGCTGGAGCCGCTGATCAAATTTCTGCAATGGATGGCACCGGCGGTGCCGTATCTGTTCTACATCGGGCTGGCGCTGGTCGCGGCGCTCGTGATCTGGTGGATCGCCCGCGATCTGCTGGGCGTCGCAATTCGCTGGCCATGGCAGAAGAGTAAGGTGCCGGAAGAGGCAGGGGAGGCTTGGCGGCCCGAGGCGGCCGCTGCGCGCCACCTGCTGAAAGAGGCCGAAGCGCTGGCGGCGGACGGACGCTATGAGGAGGCGGTGCATCTGCTCCTGCGCCGATCGGTCGAGGATATCGCGGGACGCCTGCCCGATTTTCTGATGCCGTCCACCACCGCGCGCGACATTGCCGGGGCGCCGGGCCTGCCCGAACAGGCGCGCGAGCCGTTCGGGGCGATGGCCGGGATCACGGAGCGCGCACTGTTCGCGCGGCGTCCGGTGGGCGCTGAAGGCTGGAAAGAGGCGCGCGACGCCTATGAACGCTTCGCCTTCTCCGGAAGCTGGCGGGCGGCATGAGCGAAAAAGCCGCCAACCCATTCGCGCGCAATGTGGTGATTGCCGGCATCGCGATCAGCTTGATCGCGGGGCTGCTGGCGTTCGTGCTGAACAGCTATGCGCCGCAAAAGATGAGCGAGCAGGGCGTCACCGCCTCGCCCACATCGAATACGGCGGTGGGCTATTCGGGTTTCGTGCGGCTGCTGCGCGAGGCGGGCCCGGAAACGCGCGTCCTGACACGCAAGATGGATTTGCGGCAGAAGGGGCTGCTGATCGTCTTCGTCGATGCCAAGGATAATCCGGAAGCATTGCAAGAGATCGCTGAAATCCGCGCCGATGCGGAGGAGCCGGTGCTGTTCGTGCTACCCAAATGGGCGGTGGCGCCGATGGGCCTGAGCCAGAAGAGGGTGGGTGCGGTGGGCACCTTCCCGCCCGACGCGCTGGACAGCCTGTTGGACCCGATCGCGCCCGGTAAGATTACGGAGACGCAGGGCGGCACACGCACCGATCTGTTCGGCGTCACGGTGACGCTGCCGGACAAACTGCATGTGGCGCGCGGCGATGCCGACACGGAAGACGGGCTTCCGGAAGGGGCGGGGCGGGGCCTGATCGTGCCGGGCAAGCATGAGCGCGATTATGTGCTGACCGATCCGGACATGATGAACAATGCCGGGATCGACGATCTGGCGAATGCGCGCGCGATGTTCGCGCTGGTGGATCACCTGCGTTACACCGGCGATCCGGTGCTGATCGCGACGCCGCGCCTGTCCACCGCGGGCGCGCGCAATCTGGGCAAGCTTCTGTTCGATCCGCCATTCCTGCCGCTGACGCTAATCCTGCTGTTCGCCGGGCTGCTGGCGCTGATTCATGGGTTCAACCGCTTCGGCCCCGTCGCAAAGCGCGCCCGCGTGTTCGCGCTGGGCAAGCGCACGCTGGTGGAAACGAGCGCGGACCTGCTGCGCCGGGCCGGGCGGATCGGCGGGCTCGGCCCGCGCTACGCCGCGATGATGCGCGCGCGTGCGGGCGAACGGCTCGGCGCGCCGCCTTCGCTAAGCGGAGACCGGCTGGCCGAATGGATCGACGCACGCACCGGCCAACGAGGCGAGGAACGCGCCTTCTCCACCCGCGCCGATGCGGTGGCGAATGCCCAGAACGAAGAGGAATTGCACACGCGCGCAAGAGCGCTCGCCCACTGGATCGAAGGACAGAGATGATGGAAATTTCGGACGTACAGGCGCTCGCCGAGAATATCCGCGCGGAGACCGCCAAGGCGATCACGGGCCAAAGCGACATGATCGATCTGATGCTGACGGCGCTGTTCGCGCGCGGGCACATCCTGCTGGAAGGGCCGCCGGGCACCGCCAAGACGCTCACCGCGCGCTGTTTCGCCGCCGCGCTGGGGCTGGATTATGGCCGTATCCAGTTCACGCCGGACCTGATGCCGGGGGATATCATCGGCTCCAACATCTATAATCTGCAGACCGGCACGTTCACCCAGACCAAGGGGCCGGTGTTCTGCGATCTGCTGCTCGCGGACGAGATCAACCGCACGCCGCCCAAGACGCAGGCCGCGCTGCTGGAGGCGATGCAGGAACGCTCGGTCACCTTCGATGGCGAGACGCACAGGCTGTCGGACCGCTTCACGGTGGTCGCGACGCAGAACCCGATCGAACACCAAGGGGTCTATCCGCTGCCCGAAGCGCAGCTCGACCGGTTCCTGTTCAAGCATGTGCTGGCCTATCCGGATGCGGCGGAGGAGCGCGCGATCGTGCTCGCCCATGGCGGCGGCGCGACGTCCCAGGGGCCGCAGGACTATGGCATCACCGCGCAGGCCGATGCCGCGAAGCTGGCCGAGGCGATGGAGACGGAGGAGCGGGTGACGCTGGTGGACGAAGTCGCCGATTATATTGTGCGGCTGGTGCGCGCGACGCGGGAAAGTCCGGACATCGGCATCGGCGCGTCCCCGCGTTCGGGCGCGATGCTGGCGCGCGGCGCGCGGGCGCGGGCGGTGCTGGAGGGGCGCGATTATGTGATCCCGGACGATGTGAAACGGCTCGCTGTTCCCGCGCTGCGCCACCGCGTCACTTTGTCGCCCACCGCGCAGATCGATGCGCGCGATATCGAGACGATCGTTGCCGATCTGGTTGAGGAAACCGAGGCGCCGCGATGATCTATCCCAGCGGCCGGGCGGTGGTCCTGGCCGGGGCGGGCGCGTTGCCGGCGCTGCTCGCCGCCTTCTTGGTGCCCGCCTGGTGGACGCTGGCCATCGTCTGGATCGGCGCGGTGATCGTGCTGATGCTGATCGACGCGCTGGCGGGCGCTGCCCTGCGCAGCGTGGAGGCGAGCGTGGGCGCGCCGCAGGCGGTAGGCGTGGGCGGCGAAGTGCCGGTGCGGATCGCGGTGAGCGGGCTCTCGGGGCCTGCCGAAGCGCGTCTCGGCCATGACGATCTGCTTGCCGAGATCGCCGGTTTCGCGCCGAAGCTGCGGCTCGCTGGAACCGAGCAAGAGGGCGGCGTGATACACCGCCTCGTCGCGGCGCGGCGCGGGCTGTCTGCGCTCGGCCCCCTGTGGCTGCGCTGGCGCGGGCCGCTCGGCCTCGTCTGGAAGCAGCGCGTGATCGATCCGGAGGTGAGCGTCGCAATCCAGCCCGATCTGGCCCGTGTGCGCGAGGATGCGATGCAGCTCTTGCGCCGCGACGCCATGATCGGTGAGCGGGTGGAGCCGCTGATCGGCCAGGGCCGCGAGTTCGAGGCGCTGACCGATTATCAGCGCGGCATGGAACGGCGCATGATCGACTGGAAGCGCAGCGCGCGCCATTCGCGTCTGCTCGCCAAGGAATATCGCGCAGAGACCGCCAACAGCCTGGTCCTTGCCATCGACAGCGGGCGGTTGATGGGCGAGCCCGTGGCCGGCCTGCCGCGCATCGACCGCGCCGTCGCCGCCGCGCTGCTCACCGCCTTCGTGGCGCTCAAGGCGGGGGACGGGGTGCGGCTGTTCTCCTTCGATTCGCACCCGCATATCGCCAGCGGCGCGGTGCGCGGCACGCAAAGCTTTGCGCAGCTGCAGCGGCTCGCGGCCGACATCGGCTATTCCACGCATGAGACCAATTTCACGCTCGGCCTTACCAGCCTCGACGCGCGGCTGGACCGCCGGTCTCTGGTCGTGATCTTCACCGATTTCGTCGATCCGGCGAGCGCGGAGCTGATGTTGCGCACCGTAGGGCGGCTCACCGCCAAGCATGTCGTCCTCTTCCTCATCATGCGCGACGAGGAGCTGGAGAGCGTAGTCGATGAGGTGCCGCAGGACAGCGAGGCCGTTGCGCGCGCCGTCGTCGCGGGCACATTGCTACGCGAGCGCAAGCTGGTGATCGAGCGCCTGCGGCTGGCGGGGGCGGACGTTCTGGAAGCCGATTGGCGTGACATGGGCCCGCAGCTCGTGGGCCGCTATCTCGATATCGTGAAGGCGCAGCGGCTGTGAGAGGCGCGCCCACCATCCAGAGCGCCGCCGCCTTCCGCGCCGAGCGGGAGGCCGATTGGGAAGCGTTCGAGGAACTGCTGATCCGCGTCGAAAAGCGCGGCCCCCGCCGCCTCACTGAAGACGAGCTGTTGCAACTGCCGCGCCTGTACCGCGCTACGCTGAGTTCGCTCTCGCTGGCGCGCGCCATCTCGCTCGATCAGGCGCTGATCGCGCATCTCGAGGCGCTGTCCCTGCGCGGTTACTACCGGCTATACGGCAACCGTGCCGGGCTCGGCGGGCGCGTGGCGCGATTCTTTCTCACCAACTGGCCCGCCGCGGTGCGCGCATTGTGGCGTGAGACTCTGGCGATGGCGCTGCTGATGCTGCTCGGCGCGATCATCGGCTGGGGCCTGGTGGCCAGCGATCCCAGCTGGTTCGCCGCCTTTGTGCCGCCCGATCTGGCAAGCGGACGCGGGCCGGAAATGCCGGCAGAGGAAATGCGCCGCATGCTGTTCGATGGCGGCGGCGGACAGATGCTCACCGGATTTGCCGTCATGCTGTTCGTCCACAACAGCCAGGTGGCGGTGCTGTGCTTCGCGCTGGGCTTCGCCTTCTGCCTGCCAACCTTGCTGCTGACGCTTTACCATGGCTGCATGATAGGCGCGTTCCTGCAGGTCTATGCCGCCAAGGGGCTTGGTATGGAGATGGGCGGCTGGCTGTTTATCCACGGCACGACCGAGCTGTTCGCGATCGTCATCGCCGCGGCCGCGGGTGTGCGCATCGGCACCGCCGTCGCCTTTCCCGGCGATCGATCCCGGATCGATGCCGCGGCCGAGGCCGGGCGCAGCGCCGCCGCCGCGATGCTGGGCGTTGTCGTGATGTTGCTGTTCGCAGGGCTGCTCGAAGGGATCGGGCGGCAGACGATCAACGTCACGGCCGCGCGATATGCCATTGGCGGCTTCATGCTGACCGGCTGGTGCAGCTACTTCTACCTCCTGCGCGTGCGAAGCCACTACCATGAAGGACAGGACCATGAGGGACGGGGCGATGGCGCGTAAGCGGCGGCGCTCTTCCTCGGTCCGTAGACGGCGCGATCTGGTGACGCCGGAGGGCGTGCCGCTCGGTGTCGTTATTGCGCCCGCCAGCGCGCGCCTGATCGCGCTGATCCTCGATTTCGTAATTATCGGACTGGTGCTCGCGGCGCTTTTCGCGCTTCTGGCCCTGGCGGTTGGCACCTTCGGGGCCGGCGCAATGGAACCGCTGGTGATCGCCGTGGCGCTGGGGGGATTTGCCTTCCGCATGGTCTATTTCATTGCGATGGAGGCGCGGCCGAAGGCTGCGACATGGGGCAAGCGCATCATGGGCATGCGCGTCGTCTCACGCGATGGTGGGCCGCTGTCGATCGATCAGGTGATCGCGCGGAACCTGATGCGTGAGGTGGAGGTATTCCTGCCCTTCATGATCATCGCCAGCATGGCCGCCACAGGCGATGCAAATGGCTGGGCGGTGCTTGCCGCATTGCTCTGGGCGCTCGGCTTCTCCTTCTTCCTGAAATTCAACCGGGACAGGATGCGGATCGGCGATCTGCTGGCGGGCACCTGGGTGGTCGAACGGCCGAGGAAGAAGCGTGAGGCGGATTTGGCCGAAGAACGCGCGGTTCAATACGAATTCACCGAGGCCGCGCTTGATTCCTACGGCATCCACGAACTGCACAAGCTGGAAGACGTGCTGCGCATCGGCGATGAGCGCGCGGAACGGACCGTGGCGGACGCCATCGCGCGGCGCATCGGCTATGACGGACCCATGCCGGACGATCGGCAGTTCCTAACCGACTATTATCGCGGGCTTCGTGCGCATCTGGAGCGCGAGGTGCTGCTCGGCACGCGGCGGCAGGACAAGCATGACGTGTAAGCGCCGCAGAATGGGAAACGCGCACCGCGTTCGCCCGTTGGCAGCCCATAGAGTTTCACGAACGGAGAGTATCATATGACCGCCATCGCATTCATCGGCCTCGGCAATATGGGCGGCGGGATGGCCGCGAACCTCGCCAAGGCGGGGCACGAGGTGAAAGCCTTTGACCTGTCCGAAGACGCGCTGGCCAAGGCTAAGGCGGCGGGTTGCGCGATCGCGGGCAGCGCGGGCGAGGCGGTGGAAGGCGTGGCCGCAGTGGTCACCATGCTGCCTGCCGGAAAACATGTGCAGGCGGTCTATCAGGAAAGCGTATTCGCCCATGCCAAGGAAGGCACGCTGCTGATCGATTGCTCCACCATCGATGTGGAAACCGCGCGTGCGGTGGCGGAAGCGGCGGAGGACAAAGGGCTGGTCGCCGTCGACGCGCCCGTATCCGGCGGCATCGCGGCGGCCGAGGGCGGCACGCTCACCTTCATGGTCGGGGGATCGGACGAGGGATTCGAACGCGCCGAGGCGATCCTGAAGGACATGGGCAAGGCGGTGATCCACGCCGGCACCAACGGTACCGGCCAGGCCGCCAAGATGTGCAACAACATGATTTTGGGCGCGACGATGGCCGCCACCTGCGAAGCCTTTGCGCTGGCTGAAAAGCTGAAGCTCGATCCGGCGAAATTCTACGACATCGCCTCGGTCAGCTCAGGGCAGAGCTGGTCGATGACCAGCTACTGCCCTGTCCCCGGCGTCGGCCCCAAAAGCCCGGCGGATAATGATTATGACGGCGGGTTTGCCGCAGGGCTCATGCTGAAGGATCTGCGTCTCGCCATGGAAGCGGCCGAGACGGCGAACGCCAAGGTGCCGATGGGCAGCAAGGCGAAAGAGCTTTACGAAGCGTTCGTGGACGATGGCCACGAACGGAAGGACTTTTCGGGCATCATCCGCACGCTGTAAGCGGCGCGCCGAAGCAGCTTGGTCGCGCCGGGCGGGGTCAGCTCGCCTGGCGCAGCGGCACCGGCTGCGGTTCCATCCACTGGAGTTCGGGTAGCATTTCGAAGCCCGGCTTGGCCAGCAGATAGCCTTGAATCAGATCGATCCCCATATCGCGCACGAAGCGATATTCGGCCTCGGTCTCGATCCCTTCGGCGATCACTGCGATCCCCATGCGCTTGCACAGCGCGACCATGCTTTCCACGATCATCTGGCGAGGCATGCTACGGTCGATATTACGGACCAGCTCCATATCCAGTTTGATCACGTCGGTCTGAAATTCGCTGAGCAGGTTCAGCCCGGAATAGCCTGAACCGAAATCGTCGAGCGCGATGGTGAAGCCCATTTCCTTGTAGCTGTCGATGATCGACCGGACATGGGCTGTATCGCCCATCTTCTCGTTCTCGGTGAACTCGAACATCAGGCGGCTCGTCGGGAAGCTCCAAATCTCCGCGGTGCGGAGCGTCAGCTGAATGCAGGCCTTGGGCGAGTAGACGGCATTAGGTAAGAAGTTGATAGACAGCCGCGCATCGGTATCCAGGATGCCCGCTTTCACGGCGCGTTCGATTGCCACCACACGGCAGCGCTGATCGAAGCTGTAGCGATTTTCGGCAGAAACCTTTTCCAGGATGGACCAAGCCGATTGCGCCTGCGGCCCGCGCACCAGCGCCTCGAAAGCCCAAGGCCGCCCCGTTTGCACATCGAAGATCGGCTGGAATGCCATCGAAATGTCGAAGTCCAGCGCAGCGCCGTCGCGGCAGCCTTGGCAGGCGGCCTTCAAGTTGTTTTTCCCCGTCATTCTCCCCTGAATGGAGGAAGATGATCAATTTGGCGTTAACGCCCGCGCGGCGCAGCGTTTTTACTCTCGCAAAATCTCGCGCAGTTCAAAGTCCGGGAGCAGGCTGGCATTCAAAAGGCGGCGTCTCGCGACGCCGCCTCATTTTTGTTGTATAGCCGCCGATTAGAAGCCGACGCGCACGCCAGCCTTGAAGAAGCGGCCGAGGATGCCCGTGCCACCCTGAACCGGGTTGTACAGGTGGGCGCCGTAGGTGACGACGTCGATCGGCGGCAGGTTGTCGAACAGGTTCAGCACGTTCGCGGTGAACGTGAACTCGTCGGTCGCCTTGATGCGCAGGCCGAGGTCGACCGTTACATATTCCGGAACATTGTCGCCGGTGGGCGAATAACCGGGGTTCAGGCCGCCGTCTTTATATCCAGTGCCCTGGTCTACAGCCGACAGGTTGTAACCATCGAAATAGTTCACCGTCGCGTTCAGCTGAACATTGTCCACTTCAATGCTGTTCAGCCAGGTGCCGCGGAACTTGGGCGTGCCCGATCCGGCGGTCAGGTTGAAGTTACCCAGCGTGCCATCATAACGTTCCACCGTGCCGTCCGGGAACTCGGTTTCGAGCCGCAGGATGTAGGTGGCGTCCAGATAGCTGCCGAAGCGCACATTGCCGAACTCGCGGTTGAAGCTGATCGAGCCGTCGATACCCGAGGTGCGGATGGTGTTGGCGTTGATGAGCTGCGACTGCACGAAGGCAACTCGCGGCGTGGCATTGGGATTGTTCACGTCGGGTGCGTCGGGAATGACGGTGTAGCCGGCGGGAATGGCCTGGCCGTTATAATAAGCCAACAGTGCGGGCGAGTTGCTTGGCTGCGTGATCGCACCGGTCTTCTTGATGTTGTAGTAATCAACCGAGAAGGACAGGTTCCGGATCGGTTCGAACACGATGCCGCCCGTGAACGAGCGCGACTTTTCCGGATCGAGATTCGGGCTAGCCAACGTGGTTTGGCCATAGGAACCGGACCGGATGTAGGTCGGGCAGGTGGCGAAGGTTGCGACGGTACAGCCGTATTGCGCCAGATACGCATCGTTGAAAAGCGATGCGTTGTTGGTGACGTAACCCGTCGTCGGCAAAGCATTTGCTTCACCAAAGGACGGGATGCGGAAACCCTTGGAGTAGGTGCCGCGAATGGCCAGCTGGCGGATAGGCGTGAACTTGAAGCCGGCTTTGGGCGAGAAGTAGTTCTGACCCGAGGAATAGCTGTCGTACCGGCCGGCAAGCTGGATATCGAGGATATCGAGCACCGGCGCCTGAAGTTCAGCGAACGCCGCCTTCACCGTACGGTTGCCGGTGGTGCCGAACGCGTTGAGCGAGAAGTAACGCTGCGTCGGTCCGAAATTGTCCGGGTTGCCGCTGGGCGCGTCTACCGCTTCGTAATAGATCGTTCCGCCAACACCCAGCTGAAGCGGACCGCCGGGCAGTTCGGCCAGACGGCTCGTGACAACGGCTTGCAGCTGATACAGGTCAGAACTTGCATTGGCGATGCTCGTGGGGCGCACGAAATCGTTCTGAGCCTGCGTGTTGAGCGACGGGTTCACGAAGTTGAACGTGCCTTGGGCAACCGCGGTTAGCAGGTTGGCGATGTAAACATAACCCTCGCGCCGACGCTGCAGATCCGTGTGCATGGCGGTCGCGCCGATATCGTACTGGATATCCGGCGTGATGTTGCCGCGCACGCCGATGGCACCGCGATAGACGCGGCTGCGGGTCTGGTTGAACGTGGGGGTGTCCAGATCGCGGCCGATTAGACGCGCAACCTGGCCCTGCGCCGCGAACGGGTTGTTCGGGTTCAGACGGCCATTGGTTGCGTTACAGCCGGTATTCAGACCGTTTGCGCTGCCGACACCGCTGGCGCAGACATAAACCGGAAGCGTGAGGGCAAAAGAGCCGGGTGCACGGATCGCGGAGTTGTTCGCCGTGGAGAACTGCGGGAAGTTGATGCCGGTAGGAGCATTGCCGAAGAAGACGCCGGGGAAACCCGTGTAGCTCGAAGTGCTCTGCTGGAAATTGACTTCGCCATAAGCCTCGCCGGTATCGCCGAACTTGAAGGTGGCGCGTCCGGAACCGCCGAAGCGCTCGATCTGCGGCGTGATGATGCCATATTGCTGCGTGTAATCGACGTTACAAACCTGCCGCGGCGTGGTCGCCGAGCTATTGAACTGCGCGTCAGTAAGGGTGGTGAACGTACCGGTCGAGCACGGACCGAGATTTACATAGCGTCCCTGCGCGGTCGTGTTCGTGGCGTTGTAAGGACGCACAAGGAAGTTTGCCGCGGTCGAAAGACCAGGGAAATTGCCGCTCGCGTCGATGCCGTTCAGCGTGTTGTTGGGGCCGCCCAGCGCGCGCAAGTCGTCCGAATTGAAGGGGTAGGGACGGTCCGCATTGCGCAGGCTTTCGCTGCGATAGTAGAAACCGGACAGATAGGCATTGAAGCCGTCATTGGCGAGATCGCCATGACCAACCGTCACGCCGAGGCGGTAGACGCCGGCGTCGCCGCGCTCAGAAATGCCGGCTTCTGCACGGCCTGCCAGGCCGTTGAATTCGCGCTTCGTGATAATGTTGACCACGCCAGCGATTGCGTCGGCACCATATGCCGCCGAAGCACCGTCGCGCAGCACTTCCACCCGATCAACGATATCATCAGGAATGGTGTTGAGATCGACGAAGTTGCGCGAGCCGTCATCGGCCAGCGGGTAATAAGCGGCGCGCAGTCCGTCGAAAAGAACGAGCGTGCTGTTTGTCGATAGGCCGCGAAGCGAAACAGCAGAAGCGCCGCCTGCAAACGCGCCATTGGCGGTGAAGCTGTTGGTGAGCGCCGGGCCGTTGTTGGAGGCCAGCATTTGCAGGCCTTCCTGCACCGTGCTGATGCCGCGCTGATCCAGGTTCTCAACCGTGACTGTGGTGACGGGCGAGGGCGTTACAACATCGGTCTGACGCAGGATCGAGCCGGTGACGACGATCGTGTTCTGATCGTCATTTGCGTCCGCTTCATCGTCCGCGCTGGTCGCAGTTGACTGGTTGTTGGAGGGCAACGTGGTTGCCTGGTTAGACTGAGCCAGCGCAGGGCTGGAAAGCAGTGCGAACGGGGCCGAGCCGAGCAGCAGTGCCGAGAGATAGCTGTTTTTCACTTGGGTGGTCCTTTTCAAAAGGAGACGGGCAATCTCTATCGTTCCCCGTTTCCTTAACGCTTGCCCCCGCTCTTGCCCGAGCGTGTGCAACCCGCAGGTCTTGGAACCGAACCTTTTTGCCAGCAAAGCAATTTGAAAGAGTTGTTACGTTTCCAAGTGATCTGTGCTGTTTTTGTTACAGTTCACTGCGATGAACTTAAGTGGTCTCGAAATAGTAACTGATATCTATTTAGCAAAAACTTGATAATAAACAGACAAGGCCCAAAACCCTTAAGTTGCTCGCTTTGGTAAAAGGCAAATTGGAAAGTGAATCCTGCGTTCCGCCCGGTCCAATATCAGGCCGCAAATGCTGCGAGTTTCTTGCGCGGTGCTCGGGTCGCTCACATCCAGACGTCCGAATGGACCTGGTAAAATTGGCATAACCGTTTTTATATCGAGCCAGGAGGGGCGCTCGGATCGATTGAGGGCAAATCGGTTCTTTCGCAGCTACCGATCGAATTATCGAACATGCAGCGCGGACGAATCGTCGCTCGGCGCGGTTCGATCCCCTGGCGCGGAATTACGCTTCCGGCACATTGTCCCGCAACTCGGCCAGCCACAAATTGGCGCTGGCGTCGCTGGGGGCGCGCCAGTCTCCGCGGGGGCTTAGCGCGCCGCCGGCGCTGACCTTTGGGCCGTTGGGAAGGGCGGAGCGCTTATATTGGCTGAAGCCGTAGAAGCGCTTGCAGAACACCTCCAGCCAGCGGCGGATCGTGGACAGATCATAGGCCATGCGTTTGTCTGTCGGAAAGCCCATCGGCCAATATCCATGCTCGGCGTCGTGCCAGGCGTGCCAAGCCAGGAAGGCGACCTTGCTCGGCTTCTGCCCGTAGCGCGCGATGTGATGGACGAAGAAATCGTGCAGGGCGTAGGGGCCGATCTGGTCCTCCGTGCTCTGGACTTTGCCGTCCTCGCCCGCGGGCACCAGCTCGGGGCTGATTTCGGCATTCAGAATCGCTTCGAGCACCTCTTCGGTCGCCTCGTCGAACTGGTCCGTGCGCGTGGTCCAGCGGATAAGATACTGGATCAGCGTCTTGGGCACGCCGGTGTTCACGGCATAATGGCTCATCTGGTCGCCCACGCCATAAGTGCACCAGCCCAGCGCCATCTCGCTAAGGTCCCCGGTGCCGATCACGAAGCCCTGCCGCTGCCCGGCCAGGCGGAAGAGATAATCGGTGCGAAGGCCCGCCTGCACGTTTTCGAAGGTGACGTCGTAAACCGGCTCGCCCTCGCTGAAGGGGTGGCCCATATCTTCGAGCATCCGAGTGGCGGCAGGGCGAATGTCGATTTCCTCCGCCTTCACACCCAGCGCGTCCATCAGCTTCCAGGCATTGCCCTTGCTCTCCTCCCCGGTGGCGAAGCCGGGCATGGTAAAGGCGAGGATGGTGTCGCGCGGCAGCTTCAGTTTGTCGCACATCTTGGCCGCAACAATCAGCGCATGGGTGCTGTCGAGCCCGCCGGACACGCCGATGATGAGGTGCTTCGCGCGCGTCGCTTCGAACCGGCGGCGCAGGCCCTCCACCTGAATGCTGAACGCTTCGTAGCAGTCCTGATCCAAATGTTCGGGCCGGTTGGGCACGAAGGGGAAGCGGCGGATGGGACGGATGAGGCCGCGATCGGCGAAATGCGGCTCATGGGCAAAACGTACGCGGCGGAAGCGGCGGACGGCCTCGACATCGTGATCGGCGGCATCGCCATAGGTCTGCATGCGCGCACGCTCGTTCAGGATGCGCTGCGTATCGACATCGGTGATGCATAGTTCCGGCTCCAGATCGAAGCGGGTGGACTGAGTGAGCAGATCGCCCAGTTCATAGATCATGCCCTGTCCGTCCCAGGCGAGATCGGTGGTGCTCTCGCCCGGCCCGGATGCGCTGTAGGCGTAGGCGGCGACGGCGCGGGCGCTCTGTGCGCGGGCGAGCAGATGGCGTTCGTCCGCCTTGCCGATGGTGATGTTGCTGGCCGAAAGATTGGTGAGGATGGTGGCACCCGCCAGCGCGGCATGGCTGCTCGGCGGGATGGGCGCCCAATAATCCTCGCAAATCTCGATGTGGAAGGAGAAGCCGGCCAGATCCTCTGCCTCGAAGATCAGATCGCTGCCGAAGGGCACGGTCTGGCCCGCCAGCAGCATCGCCTCGTTCGCGACATCGCGTCCCGCGGAGAACCAGCGCTTTTCGTAATATTCGCGGTAATTGGGTAGGAAGCTCTTGGGCACCACGCCGAGAATGCGGCCCCGCGCAATCGCGATCGCGCAATTATAGACGCGGCCACGAAAGCGCAGCGGCGCGCCGATGAGAAGAACCGGGCAGAGGCTTGCGCTGGCATCGGCCAGATCGGCCACCGCGTCCTCCACCGCATCGAGCAGCGCGCCTTGCAGATGCAGATCGTCGATCGCGTAGCTGGACAGGCAAAGCTCCGGATAGACCACCAGATCGCAGGCGGCGGCATCAGCGCGTTTCGCTTCGGACAGGATCGCATCGCGGTTGAACGCCACATCGGCGGGGCGAACCGCGGGGGTGGCGGTGGCCACGCGCACGAAGCCGTGCGTGTGGAGCGAATAGAAACGGTCCGCGGTCATGGCGGGACTTTAGGCGAGGGCGCCGGTAAAAGGCCAGCGCCGCGTTCCGCGTGATCGCCGGCCTTTCAGCTGCATGAGACCTTAGCGATGGTGCCGGTGATCGTCCGCTGCGCAGGCGTTGCAAGCGCAGGAGCAATCATGTGCGGCCCCGCGATAATCATAGCCATAATAGCCATCGCTTATACGGCCAACATAACGCTGATCGTCATAGCGCTGTTCATAACGCCGGCTGTCGTAACGCGCGTCATAGCCGCGATCGTAATCGCCCTGGTTATAATAGCCGCCATCATATCCGTTTTGGCCGTAGCCGTAGGAATAGCCATAGCCGTCCGGCGCGGTGCCATAGCCGTACGCGCCTGGCGCATAACCATAGGGGTAGCCGGGCTGGCCGTAATAGCCGCCATAGGCCGCGCCCTGCGGGTAATAGTAATAATAGCTGCCCCGGCGCTGACCCTGATAGCCGAAATAGCTGTTGCAGGCTTCCAGCGGATAATAGGCGCCGTTGTACCAGCAGAGATAGGTCAGGTTCTGGCTGGTCGTATAACCGGGGCCGCCGAACCAGCCGACGAAGCCGCCCCCGAACCCGCCGCCAAAACCGCCACCCCAACCGCCGCCGCGATAGATGGTGCGTCCGCCGCGAACATGCCCGCCGCCGCGATAACCGCCGCGGAAATGACCGCCGCCCTTGTAACCGCCACGATATCCGCCGCGGAAGCCGCCGCGCGATCCGCCACGATAGTGTCCGCCGCCCTTGCCGCCATGCGCGGTCGGTGCGAACGTTTCGGCAAGTTTGGGCGCATCGGGCGCAGCAGGGGGAGCCAGATCGGCCGCCAGCGTGGGCGTCGCAATTACCGCGGCCGCCGCGACCACGCCCGTAACCGCCATGAATTTCAAGGAAATGCGCATGCCCCGTCTCCGTCGCGACCCGCGCGGCAGGACCCGTCCCCGCCGTCAGCGACTCCGCTTCGGGGTATGGCTTAGCACAGAATTAACCATTTCGCGCATGCGCGAATGGGCCCCGCGCTGGCTGTCCCGCGCCGGGACTGAGAGCGGGTGTGGGTGCCCATCGCAATGAAATGCGCGATCGGGCGAGCTGGGTTGCTCTTGCGGGCTTTGTCACCGCCGCGCACCGCTGCCCCTCTGGCTGAACGGTACCGGATGCCCGCAATGCATTGTCAGGCTTGGCAAAACGGATTGTTCTTAATTCCGATTTAACCCTGATCCGCGACTGTGACCCTTGCCCCGTTGGCGGGCACGATTCTTTTTTGGGGCGCTGCATTGAGCCAAACGAGCATCTGGGACCGGGCCCTTGCCCATATCAGTAACGGCGTGGTCGTGCTCGATGAGGAAGAGGTGGTGCTCCTGATCAGCCCACAGACGCTGGCCATGTTCCACTGCGAACCGGGAACCATCGTGCCCGGTGACGGTCTGCACAAGCTTCTGACCTGTATCGGCAAGAATGTGGGATGGTCGCCCGAGCGGATAGAGAATATTTTCCAGAACCATAAGATCTGGAAAGCGTCGGGCGAAGAAAAGGAAATCTTCCATCATTATGATGATGGGACTGTCCTGAGAATCTGCTTCTTTCCGAAAGAGGGCGAAGGGGCCGTCCTGACCTATGACGATGTCACGATGGAGCATCGCCTGGCTGCGCTGGCGGAGCAGCGTGCGGCCGAGGCGGATCTCTTCCACCGCGAAGTCCAGTCCACCATCTCCTCTGTCGCCGGTGCGACGGAAGAGACGGGCCGCCGACATGCCGATGGTCTGAAGGCGGCGCGCGAGGCGTCCGCGCGTATGACCGAGTTTTCCGCCGCCACGGAACAGTCCGCGCTTGCAATGGCGGAAGCGGCAGAGACCAACGGTCAGATCGGACTCGTCTTCGAAAAGTTGCTGGACGATCTGGACGGCGTGACGGCGCAGGTGGGCGTGGCGGTCGACAGTGCCGAGAGCGGTAAGCATATTTCCCAGCAACTGGTCACCCATGTCGGCAGCGCGAGCGATGTGCTTGGCCGGATCCGGTCGCTTGCTGCGCAAAGCCGCCTCCTGTCGCTCAACGCCCGGATCGAGGCAGCGCGGGCCGGAGATGCCGGCAGGGGCTTTGCCGTGGTCGCCGAAGAGGTGAAATCCCTGGCCGAGCAGATTGCCGGCGCGGCAGTGCAGACGGAAAACGATCTTGCGGGCATCCGCAAGCTCGCCGCTCAGTCCTCCAGCGCGAACAGCCAGATCGAATCCTCGATCGTCGGCATCAACGATCTCTCGCAAGCGGTGCGAGCCAAGACCGGGGAGCAGCAGCGGAAGGTCACCGCCGTAGCCTGCACGATCGACGAAACCGCGATGGCGGCGGCATCCATGCGCGATAGCATCACTGCGGTAAGCGAGGATATCAACACCCTCCTCACCACCTTGGACGAGACCGAGCAGCGTTTCCGCAACATGGATGAGGGCATGGCGGTCCTGGTGGACGGCGCTGATCGTTTCCGGTCCGCCCATCTGCATGAAAATCAGCGGACCGCCTGAAGTGCCCGGCCTCCTCCCTATGAAAGAGGGGAGCATGTCATCCGACCGGGCCGATGTTGCAATCGGTGCGTGATTTTCTGGAAAAGAGAGGGCAAAGGCGAACGGCGGCGCCGATCCGACCAGGGGAGACGGGGACGCCGCAAGTTCCTGAACAATCACCTATGATCGCGATCGTTCAGGCAGCGACGACGTGCCGGCCGGAGATAAATTTTGGGCATTGCCGCATCCACTATCTGGCTGGGTCTGGCCGCACCTGCCATCGCCGCGCAGGCCACGGAAGGCGCCGCCCCCTCGCTGCTGCCCATCACGGCCACCGCTACGACGCCGGACCTTCGCGATGCCGCGCCGCGCGCCGGGCAGGATCTGCCGCAGCTGACTGGAGAACCGGAGGTAAGCGAGGATATCGCGCCCTCGGCCCCCGTCACGGCGCCTGAATCAGCTGCCGCTGAAACATCGGCTGCCGAACAGGCGCGCCTGAAGCTGACAGTCGGCATTCGCGCGCGGCTCGATGTACGGTTCGACGATGCCCGGCCATCGGGCGATCCCTACACCTCCACGCACCTTTCGTTCGATACGCTGATCCTGACGCTGAACTATGATTCGCCGACTTTATTCGGGGCTGCCGAATATCGTTTCTACGGCGGCAATTTCATCTACAGCCGCGCCAACGGCTATGACGGATATCCGGGCGAGGTGAGCTTTCCCTCCTTTGCCTATGCCGGGGTGAAGCTGACGCCGCAGGACAAGGTGACCGTAGGCTTCCAGTCCGTGCCGTTCGACGAGCGTTATTGGGGCTCCTCATGGTACAACACACTGGGCTTCGTTTACGGGCTGGAGGAAGTCTACAATGTCGGCATCAGCGCCAGCCATTCCGACGGGCCGCTCGATCTGACGGCGGGATATTTTCCGACCACGGGGCCAGCAGGTTTCGGCATCAGCCGGGACTCGGCGCGCTACAGCGTCAATATTGTGCGGGCGGACCCGTATGTGCCCGATGCGACCGACAATAGTGAGCGGGATATGTTCGTGGGCCGCATCCGCTATCGGCTCGCCACGTCGGAAGAAGGCGCGCTGACGCTGGCGGGTTCCGCCTGGGCTTCACGCGTGCGCAATTACGATACGGATCGCAACGGATCGCGCCGCGCCTATGCGATCAGCCTGCGCGATACGCGCCGCCCGCTCCAGTTGCGGCTGCTGGCCGCACGGCAGGCGATCAACCCGCGCAACCCCGGCCGCGACGATCTGATCGCGGTGGGTGATTATGATTCCTCCTACAACATTGGCGCGCGCAGCACGATGCTGTTCGGGGAGGTCAGCCGCAGCATCGATACCCGCGCCTTCCCGTTCACCGTCAATCTGTACGGCAGCTACACCCACATGCTGAAGGACGATGCCGGCTTCGCCGATACCCAGCGGATCAATCTGGGCGCCTATTGGAATGACAAGGCCAGCCAGCGCATAAAAATCTGGTCCGAATTCCTGATCGGCCGCAACGATCCCTATGTCGGCACCGGCCAATTCGTCTCCGGCGCCGCGCAAGGCGGCGACGACCGCTGGAAGACATCGCTCCTGATCATGGCCGGCTATTTCTTCTAGGGGGGAGGCTGCGGAAATTGCGAAAGTGTTGCCGCCGCCTTTTGTTCGATCCGAAAGTTGATCGAGACACCGAATTTCCGGTGAGAGTAACCGCAGAGCGGAAGCTGCTAAACTACTCTCTTCGCTTCTTCAACTTCACACCCGAGGCATGGCTTGCGATTTGGAGTGCAACAGCCGATCGTCAAGACCGTTCCCGCCGCCAGGTTCGGCATTAGTCGTGGGCCGAGCTAAGGTCAGCGTTGCGCCCAAGTCTCATACATTGTCTAGTCGCGCCTAACGAATGAGAGCGGTCGTTTCCATTATGGCCTGGTATGGCCAGTCTTCGAGGCTCTTCTGTAAACTCTCGGCTTCCTCAGGCGAAGGCCTCAAGCGCTATCACCGCTACAACTAAAATTCGGCCCAAGCGTCCGTGTCTTGCGCGGAGACCAGTGCTGGTTTGTGAGCGAGATTGCCTGTGACGGTCAAAGATTGAGGCAGCGGCGTCTTAGCTCTTAGAGGTAACGCCTTTTTGAAGGCAGGCATGCGTTCACGCAACTGGGCCGCGGTCGCACCGGCTAGAGCAGGATGGTCTCCCCCGCTGACTTGGAACTGGGCTACCCGCTCGGTGAGGCGCTGTGCCTCGGACGACAATTTACGAGTGGCCGCCGTCGCCTGCTCCACCATGGCGGCATTCTGCTGCGTCATGCCGTCGATGGCACTGACTGCCACGTCCACCTTCTCCAGATGATTGGCCTGTTCCGCTGTGGTCTCGGCGATATCATTCACCTGGGCGGTGACTGAACCAATTTGCGTTACGATTTCGGCGAGCAGCGTGCCGGTCTCGCCCACTAGGCTGACGCCCTCGCCCACATGAGCGGCGGACTTGTTAATAAGGGCCTTGATGTTGCCCGCAGCGTCGGCCGATCGCTCTGCGAGCGCGCGCACTTCGCTGGCTACCACGGCAAAGCCTCTGCCCGCCTCGCCGGAGCGCGCGGCCTCGACGCCCGCGTTCAAAGCAAGCAGGTTCGTCTGAAACGCAATTCCGTCCATCACATCGATGATCTCGGTAATTTCCTTGGCTGATTGTTTGATTGCCCCCATCGCCGCAACCGCCTTGCCGACCACCGCTGCTCCTTCGGTGACACGGGCATGGGTCTGGGCGATTGCGCTTTTGGCGGCCGACGCGTTGTCGGCCGACTGGCGGGTAAGCTCTACCGTAGATCTAACTGAGGTGGCGGTTTCCTGAAGGCTGGCGGCCTGTTCTTTGTTGCGTAAGGCGAGGTCTTCGGACGCGGCGCGGATTTCATCGGAGCCTTTCTTGACCCCATTCGCGGTTGCACGCACCGCCATGATCATCGTTTCTAACTTGGCGACCGAAGCGTTGAAAACCTCGCCGAAAGAGTCGACTTCTTCAATCCCTGTTGATGCGACTTTCTGGTCCAGCTGGCCATCCTCGAGTGCCTGCATAGCCGCAAGAATAGTGCTCATGGCCTTGTAGTGAGGAGTTATGTCCGTAGCGATCTTGACGACCCGTTCGACTTCGCCCTGAGCATTGATGACAGGGCCATATGTCGCTTGAAGCCAAATTTCTTTGCCGGATTTGGTGACGCGCGGAAAGCGCGATGAAAAGCTCTTTCCGGCCCCGAGATCGGCCCAGAACTCCTGGTATTTTGGACTGCCGACTAATTCGGACGAGCAAAATAAGCTATGATGGCGCCCCTTAATTTCGGCGAGTTCGTATCCGACGGTTTCGCAAAATGCCTCGTTCGCGTCGAGTATCGTTCCATCTGGTGAGAAGTGAATTACTGCTTGCGTGGTCTTAACGAGCTCTAAAAGAGCATCATCGCACTGGGACTGAGGCGTAGTCTTGAAACGAAACATAGCCAGGTTCTCCGAGCACAAGGTACGAATAGCGCAGCATTGGCTTGACACGAATCGATACTCACCAATCGCTAACAATCCTTTACAGGTGCGATCGGCATTATCGCCCGATCGGAAGCGGCAGGTTTGTCACATCGATGGCTGGCGGAGTGAGTCTTCGCTTTCCAACGGTAAGCGCTGCCTTTGGATCGCGATCCAAATTGCTGCCGATGGACGCCTTCAAGTGGTCAGCGTCATAGCCGCTTAGCCAGCACCGTTCGCCTAGACCGGACTGTCTGCTACCGGATCAGTAACGGAACCAAAGCCACTGCCACTCCCTCACCCCAGTGGCGGTTGGCCGTTGCTGGCGCTGAGGCCGCCGTCGACGGGCAGGTTCACGCCGTTCACCCAGACCGCGTCCTTGCTGGCCAGGAAGGCGATGACGGCCGCGATTTCTTCCGGTTCGCCGGGGCGGCCAGACGGGATGCGCTCGCGGAATTTGTCGAGCAGCTCATCGTTATCCATCATGCCCTCGGTCATCCCGGTTTTCGTCATGCTGGGGCAGACGGCGTTCACGCGGATGCCTTCGCCCGCATGGTCCAGCGCCATCGCGCGCACCATATTGGTGATCGCGCCCTTGGAGGCGTTGTAGCCGACGAAGCTCCAGTCCCCGCCCAAGCCCGAGACCGAACTGGTCATCACGATCGCGCCCTTGGTCTTGCGGATTTCGGGCATCGCGGCCTTGGCCATCAGGAAATAGCCGGTGACGTTCACCGCCATCTGCCGATTCCAGTCCTCCAGGCTGATGTCCTCCACCGTGCCGCCCGTGCCCATGCCGGCATTGTTGACGAGCACGTCCAAGCCGCCGAAACGATCCACCGCGGCGGCGATGACCTTCGGTGCCAGATCCGGATCGGCGACGTCGCCGTCCAGCAGCTGCAGCCGCTCCTTGTTCGCGCCGTCGAATGCACCCTTTAGCTTGTCGCGATGATGGCCGAGCGCGGTGACGTTCGCGCCTTCGGACAGGAAGCGCTCCACGGTCGCCTTGCCGATGCCGGACGCCGCGCCGGTCACGACGATGCTCATGCCGCCGAAGCGGTTCAGATTGCTTTCCATGGGGGAGGGGCCTTTTCGTTTGCGTGTTCCCCGAGCCAACGGCGGCGGGCCGTCATGGTTGCGCGCACGAAAAAGGGCCGGGCGATCGCGCGCCCGGCCCCTCGAAAGCCCCGTCCCTGTGCCGCTTATTCGGCGGCGAGGTTGCGCAGCACGTAATGGAGGATGCCGCCGTTGCGGTAATATTCCATCTCGTTCGCGGTATCGATGCGGCACAGCGCCTCGAACGTCTCGGTCGATCCGTCCGCGCGGGTCATCTCCACCTCGACCATCTGGCGGGGCGAAAGGTTCGCCAGCCCCTTGATGGTGAAGGTTTCATCGCCCGTCATGCCGTGGCTTTCGCGGCTTTCGCCCTCGGCGAACTGCAACGGCAGCACGCCCATACCGACGAGGTTGGAGCGGTGGATACGCTCATAGCTTTCCACGATCACCGCCTTGACGCCGAGCAGGATGGTGCCCTTCGCCGCCCAGTCGCGGCTGGAGCCGGTGCCATATTCCTTGCCGCCCACGACGACGAGCGGCGTGCCCTCCGCCTTGTACTTCATGGCGGCGTCGTAGATCGGCATCTGCTCGCCCTGATAGGTGGTGTAGCCACCCTCCACACCCGGAACCATCTCGTTCTTGATGCGGATATTGGCGAAGGTGCCGCGCATCATGACTTCGTGGTTGCCGCGGCGCGAACCGTAGGAGTTGAAGTCCGTCTTCGACACCTGATGGTCCCGCAGATATTCGCCCGCGGGGCTGTCCACCTTGATCGATCCGGCCGGCGAGATGTGATCGGTGGTGATGGAATCGCCGAACAGCGCCAGCACCTTGGCATCGCGGATGTCCTGGATGGCATCCGGCGTCATGCCCATGCCTTCGAAATAAGGCGGGTTCTGGATGTAGGTGGAGGCGGCAGGCCAATCATAGGTGTCGCCACCTGTGATGTCGATCGCGCGCCAGCGCTCGTCACCTTCGTACACCTCGGCATAGCGGCTGGCGAACATGTCGGGGCCGACATGCTGCTGCACCATCTCCTGGATCTCTTCGTTGGTGGGCCACACGTCGCGCAGGTAAACCGGGCCGTCCGTGCCGGTGCCGAGCGGCGTTTCGTAGATATCCTCGCGCACCGTACCCTTCAGGGCATAGGCCACCACCAGCGGCGGGGAGGCGAGATAGTTCGCGCGCACGTCCGGGCTCACGCGGCCTTCGAAGTTGCGGTTGCCCGAAAGGACCGATGTCGCCACCAGATCATTGTCGTTGATCGCGGCGCTGATCGGCGCGGGCAGGGGGCCGCTGTTGCCGATGCAGGTGGTGCAGCCATAGCCGACCAGGTTGAAGCCCATCGCATTCAGATCGTCCTGCAGGCCGCTCGCCACCAGATAATCGGTGACGACCTGGCTGCCCGGCGCAAGCGAGGTCTTCACCCACGGACGGCGGCTGAGGCCCTTTTCACGCGCCTTCTTGGCGACGAGGCCCGCGGCGATCAGGATGTTGGGGTTGGACGTGTTGGTGCAGCTGGTGATCGCGGCGATCGCCACGTCGCCATCGGCGAACTCGTAATCCTCGCCGTCCACCGCGACGCTCTCGCCTTCCTTGGGGCGGGAGAAGACATCGACCAGATCTTTGTTGAACTGATCGTCCATCTGGTCGAGCCGCACGCGGTCCTGCGGGCGCTTGGGGCCCGCGAGCGAGGGGACGACTTCGCCCATGTCGAGCGACAGCGTGCTCGTGAACACCGGCTCGACGTCCGGGTCCAGCCACAGCCCTTGCGCCTTGGCATAGGCCTCCGTCACCGCGATCGTCTGATCGTCGCGGCCCGTTAGGCGCATATATTCCAGCGTCTTGTCGTCGATCGCGAAGAAGCCGCAGGTCGCGCCATATTCCGGCGCCATATTGGCGATGGTCGCGCGGTCGGCGAGCGTCAGCGCGCCCACGCCGGGGCCGTAGAACTCCACGAAGCGGCCGACGACGCCCTTTTCGCGCAGCATCTGGACGACGGTCAACACCAGATCGGTGGCGGTAATGCCCTCGGCCAGCTTGCCGGTGAGGCGGAAGCCGACGACTTCGGGGATCAGCATGGAGACCGGCTGGCCCAGCATGGCTGCTTCCGCCTCGATCCCGCCGACGCCCCAGCCGAGCACACCCAGGCCGTTAATCATCGTGGTGTGGCTGTCCGTGCCGACCAGCGTGTCCGGATAGACATAGGTCTTGCCGTCCTTGCCTTCGCTCGTCCACGCACCCTTGCCGATATATTCCAGGTTCACCTGGTGGCAGATGCCGGTGCCGGGCGGCACCACCTGGAAGTTGTCGAACGCGCGGCTGCCCCATTTCAGGAACTGGTAGCGCTCCAGATTGCGCTCATATTCGCGCTCCACATTCGCCTCGAAGCTCTGCGGCGTGCCGAATTCGTCCACCATGACGGAGTGGTCGATGACGAGGTGCACGGGCACCTGCGGATTGATCTTTTCCGCATCGCCGCCCAGCGCCTTGATGCCGTCGCGCATCGCGGCCAGATCGACCACGGCGGGCACGCCGGTGAAATCCTGCATCAGCACGCGCGCTGGGCGATACTGAATTTCATGGTCGCTGCGCTGCTCCTTCTGCCAGTCGACCACGGCCTGCGCGTCCTCGGTGGAGACGGAGGCGCCGCCGTCTTCGAAGCGCAGCATGTTTTCCAGAAGCACCTTCAGCGTGAAGGGCAGGCGCGAGACATCGCCGAGCTTCGCCGCCTTGGCGAGCGAGAAATAGGTATAATCCTGCCCGTTCACGCTCAACGTGTCGCGGGTGTCCAGGCTGTCTTGGCCGATCTGGGTCATGTACGGGAATGCTCCGGTTGGTCTGTGGGGGTGCAGCGCCGCGAAGCGCGCACGGGGAGAGATGCGCGCGAAGCGCTACTCGTTACGGGGCCAACGCGCAAGGGAGGGGAGGGTTGCGGGGGCGATAGGGAAGACAAAGCAGTTTGGGGCGGGGGTCGAATTACTGAAGGCGGGGGGGAATCTTACGCAGCACACAACGAATCTTTCAGAACAAAGCACGAAAACACAACGCCTGGAAACAAAGATTTCGCAAGCTCGATAACAGCGAAAGGATGAGGGGAAAACTCATCCTTAGAAATCAGATATTTATGGAGTTGGGGCTGTGAGTATCATGTTATCCACATAAATCGCGCACTGTTTCTATTGAAACGCTGTTCGTGAAGTATACTTTGGCGATATGAACGAGAAAGAAGACTTGTTGCCTGTCATGCTGGCGCTTCTAGCGACATCAGCGCGTGCCGTTTTTCCGCCGGACGAACTTTTTAGTCTAATCGCTGCCAGCGGTGATGGCTCTAAGCAAGTGCTGGCCTACAACTCATGCACTGGTTTGAGAACGCAGAGTGAAATAGCCGAGTTGACCGGTTATGACCGAGGCAATTTCAGCCGGCTAGTAAACAGGTGGATTGAAGCTGGCGTCGTATTTCGTCTTGCGAACGGCAACCTTCGATTTCTCTATCTCTTGCCAGATAAAAGGAAATAAGGGGTGGGCTGTGGAACAAGGTATTGCTGATAAGCTTGACATTCTAATCAGGCTCCAAGCTCAAGCGCTTGTATCTAACTTTGAGAGGCAAAAAGATAAGATTGAGTTTTTAGCCGCCGCGGGATTGTCCAGTTCGCTAATTGCCGAAATACTGGGGACGTCTCGAAATACGGTTAGCGTAGCTTTGTCGAAGATGAAGAATAGGTCTTAATAGGGAGGTGGCATGTCGAATGTAAGCTCTGATGATGATCTGCGTGACATCAAAAAATTAATGATCCTTGGTCTTGCTAGGTCGGGTCTCACCTCAAGCCAGATCGGTGATGCTCTTGAGCTAGATCGAACCACCGTCGCTCGGATGTTTCCGCCAGGCCTTCTGACAGAAGTTCGAAAAGGGGGCATGGAATGACCGACAAAGAAATAGACAGCATCGAGAACGAGCTTGGTCAGATCAAGAAACTGATGATAATGCAGTCGCTAGCCATGGGATATACTCAAACCCAGATCGCTAAAACGCTTGAAATTAGCACGGGAAAGTTGAGTAACATGATGAAAGGTGCTGCAAAGGCCGCCCCTGATTGGGGGGGGGGCTCACCTAAATAGCCGAGCAGAAAATTAGCTATACCCAGGACCTTTATATACTGAAGGGCATTTAGTGATCTGTGTCGCTAATCGCATGTAATGAATACGTGGGAGAAATGTCGGTCTTGAAACGAGATCGCCTTTAGGCTGAGCGCCGGTCTACCTCCTATCAGAAAGATGATTTAGGCTAAGATCGTTAAGCGGACTTGAAAATAGTGGCAGATCATACAAATATAGCTGGAGATTACGAAGAAAGTATTCAAAGACTTTCGAGGCATTTAGGCACGAATGCAGTTCGGCGGGGCGTGTTTAACGTTATTTATGGCCGCGGCTCCAAGCCTAAGTCTATCTTTCAAATCATGGATGCAGCAAGCTTCAAACTTCCTAAAAAACAACAAGTTACGAACGCTTTAAATCATCTATCTAAGCACAACTTAATTCTGAAATCTGAGAACAAGGGTGTCGTGAATGATGGTTCTCGCTATGTTTATAGTAAAATAGAAGTGGTAAGGGCTAATAAGAAAGAAATACTTAAATTTGCTGATGATAGGGTCGCCGCTGCGAATTTGCCGACTAAGCGGTCGAACCGAAATTCGCCGACTAAGCCTGAACCGACTATTTCTAGGAAGCAACTCAGAAGACGCTCTCCCGTGAAAATTTTGTATACGTACTCTAATGCTTCGGGTGACGGACTTCTAAATCTAGACGAGGAAATTGCCCGTCTGCAACGAGAAATAAGAGCTACGCTTTTTCGCGAAAATATTAAGATAGAGAAGTCGCCAAACTTAACCGCTGAATCTTTGCTGGCGGACCTAAACTTCCATCAGCCACAAGTTTTGCACTTTTCCGGACATGGAAATAGCAGCGGTATCGCGACGTCGGTTAGTGGGGGCGTATTGGCGGGCAGTCATTTTCTATCGTTCGATAGCTTCGTGCGTGCTCTTGATTCATTCGACAGTCCCCCGAAAGTTGTTGTCTTGAACTCCTGCTCTAGCGCCGGAGTCCTGAACAGCAATCTTCTCGATATTGTCGACGTAGCGGTCGTTATGACATCCAGCGTTGGAGACATGGCTGCGTCCGCGTTTGCCGTGAACTTTTATGCTGCCTTGGCAAGCGGCCAATCTGTTCTTTCCTCTTTCAAGCAAGGGCGTTTTGCGACCGAAGTTGTAGCGATTGATGAGAGACTCACGCCAGAGTTGCACGCCGCTGATGGGGTGGATGTTAGCAAAATGAAGCTGACATAACGCTGTCCTACAAGCGTGTGATGGTCTTATAAGATCAGGGCTCATTTTAAAGGACTGATGGAAATGCTGACTATGCCGTTCTGTCATACTCAGTCAAAAAAAGGACGGTCGACTTTCGAATTTCCTGCTCTGGACAATTTCCCGCTCTGGACAGTGTGAAGCAGTGTGAAGCTGGGCCGGGCGGCTCATGGGGATTAGGGTTTGCGGGGCATCCGTCCCGCCGTGGCACGATCCTCGCGGATCGCGGCTCGCGGGGCCGGTTCGGGGCGGCGTTAACCGCCTTTCGGGCTTCCCGCGCGGCGTGTCCTACGCAAAGATCGCGCCCGAACCGATGGAGCCCGATGCCCAATGACCGATGACCTGCAGACCGCCCCTACCCACCACGCGATGGCCGCCGTCCGCGCCGCCCTGCTCGCCGCCGCCGCGTTCGGCCTGCCGCTCACGCTCGCCGCCTGCGGCGATCAGGAGGCGAACGAGCAGCAGGTGGCCCAGCTCGACGACAAGCTGTCGGGGGCCGATGCCGATCCCGCGGTGAACGAGGCGATGAACTCCCCCATCCTGGTCGATCCGAACCTCACCGATCAGTCGAACCGCAACGCGCTGCGCGATGCGAATGCGGGCGGCACCGGCGCGGTGCCCCCGGACAACGGCTATCAGGGGGACAAGGCGACGGCGGCGGACCTCGACGGGCTGAAGCTGATGCACGCGCCCGAGCCGCGCGTGATGAAGGAGGAGGAGTGCAAGGAATGCGCGAAGCCTCGCACGCTCGGCACGCTGGCCGCGCGGCAGGCGGCGCGCACCGGGTCCTGCGACGGCAAGCTCAGCTATGGCGCGGGCTGGGCGAACCGCATGCCCGCCGCCTTCCCCGTCTACCCCAAGGGCCGCGTGCAGGAAGCCGCCGGCGCATCGGGCACCGCCTGCGAGATCCGCGTGGTCAGCTTCGTCAGCGCCAACCCGATGCGCGAGGTGGTGGACTACTACTACACCCGCGCGAAGGGCGCAGGCTATGACGCGGAGTACGTCATCCGGCAGGGCGACCATGCGCTCGGCGGCACGCGCGGGGAAAATGCCTACTACATCACCTTTGCAGAGCGTCCCGGCGGCGGCACGGCGGTGGATATCGTCGCGAACGGCGGCAGCTGAGGCGCGCGCCGCGATGCGCGAAGGGCGCGGCGGCTTGCTAAGGGGGGCGCGGGGCGCGTAAGGCGCTGCCCCATGAACACCCTCCTCGTCATGATCGGCGGCGCCGTGGGCGCGGCCTTGCGTTACCAGCTCGGCCGGCTCACTTTCCAGCTGACCGGCCCCGGCTGGCCCTGGGGCACCTTTGCCGCCAACGTGATCGGCGGGCTCGCCATGGGCCTGCTCGTCGGCGCGATGGCGCGGATGAACGCGGGGGAGAACGCACGGCTGCTCCTGGGCGTCGGCCTGCTCGGCGGGTTCACCACCTTCTCCAGCTTCAGCCTCGAGGTGGTGCAGATGGTAGAGCGCGGCGCGCTGATGGGCGCGGCGGGCTATGCGCTGGCATCGGTGCTGGTGTCGGTCGGCGCGCTGTTCGCGGGCCTCCTCCTGGTACGCGGAGTGGCGGCATGAAGCAGGGATCGGAAGAGGTGCGCGTGTTCACCGTGCAGGCGGACGATAACGGCATCCGGCTGGACCGCTGGTTCAAGCGGCACATGCCGGACATCCCCTTCGGCCTGGTCTCGCGCTGGGTGCGCACCGGCCAGGTCCGCGTCGACGGCGGGCGCGCCAAGGTAGGCGATCACATCGCCGAGGGGCAGGAGCTGCGCGTTCCCCCCGCCGAAGCGCCGAGCGACACGCCGACGCGCCGTGGCCGCGAACCGCTGAGTCCGGAGGAGGAGGCCTATGCGCAAACCCTCGTGATCCACAAGGACGCGCACGCCATCCTCGTCAACAAACCGCCGGGCCTCGCCACGCAGGGCGGCACCAAGACCACGCGCCACCTCGACGGCATGCTCGATGCGCTGATGGAGGAGGGGAGCGAGCAGCGTCCCAAGCTGGTCCACCGGCTGGATAAGGACACGTCCGGCGTCGTCCTGCTCGCCCGCACGCCCGGTAGCGCGGCCTATTTCAGCAAGCACTTCGCCACGCGCAAGGCCCGCAAGATCTACTGGGCGCTGGTGATCGGCGTGCCCGACATCGCCGACGGCATCATCGAACTGCCGCTCGCCAAGCAGCCCGGCACGGGCGGCGAGAAGATGCATGTGGACGAGGAGAACGGCCAACCCTCCAAGACGCGCTACCGCGTGATCGAACGCGCCGGCAACCGCGCTGCCTGGGTGGAGCTGCAGCCCTATACCGGCCGCACGCACCAGCTGCGCGTCCACATGGCGGCGATCGGCCATCCCATCGTCGGTGACGGGAAATATGGCAGCAAGGAAGCGTTTCTGACCGGCTCGATCAGCCGCAAGATGCACCTGCATGCGCGGCGCCTGAAGATCGGCGGCCCGCAGGGCAGCAAGATCGACGTGACTGCCGAACTGCCCGAGCATTTTGCCGAGAGCATGGAGCAGCTGGGCTTCGATCAGGCGCTTGGCGACCTGCCATTCGACGATGGTCCGCCGGAGACGCCGCCCGAGATCAAGAAGCAGAAGGCGCGCCAGCACGCCAAGCAGATCCGCAAGGAACGGCGCGGCGAGCGCCGTCAGCGCGGCAGCTCCCGCAACGCGCGTAAGTAAGGGGAGCGCGCCATCGCCAACCGCCTTGCCCTGTTCGATTGCGACGGCACGCTGGCCGATAGCCAGGCGGCGATCTGCGTGTCCATGGAAGGCGCGTTCGAGGATATGGAGCGCAAGGCTCCGGTACGCGGCGATATTCGCCGGATCGTCGGCCTCAGCCTCTTCGAGGCGATGCGCGTGCTTGTGCCGGAGGGCGACGAGGCGCTGCATATGGGGCTGGTCGAGCGGTATAAGGATCGCTTCCGCACCATGCGGCAGAACGGCTTGCTGGAGGAGCCGCTGTTCGACGGGATCGCGGGCGTGCTGACGCAGCTGGACGAAGCGGGCTGGTTGCTGGGCGTTGCCACCGGCAAATCGAAACGCGGGCTCGATGGTCTGCTGCACACCCACGGACTGAGCGCGCTGTTCGTGACCCTTCAGACGGCGGACGGCCATCCGTCCAAGCCGCATCCGGCGATGGTCGAAGCGGCAATGGCGGAAGCCGGGGCGGAGCCGGAGACAACCATTGTGATCGGCGACACCAGTTTCGATATGGTCATGGCGCGTTCTGCCGCCGCGCATGCGCTGGGCGTTGCCTGGGGCTATCACGATCCGGCGGAGCTGCTGCGCGCCGGCGCGCAGGCGGTGGCCGATCGCCCACAGGACATTTCGACGATCTTGGAGAGCATGATATGAGCGACGATCCCGCCAAGGCCCGCTTCTTCATCATATCGATCGCCCGCCTGCTGGGGGCGGTCACCGTGATCGTGGGGCTGTTCGTCTTTCTGGAGCTGATCCCCGCGCCGCGGCCGATCGGGATCGCACTGATTGTGCTGGGCTTTGCCGATTTCGTGTTCGTGCCGCGCTTTTTATCCGCGCAATGGCGCACGCCGGGCGAATGAGCGCGCAGGATCGATGACGAAGCGGTTCTACAAGGATGTCGCGGTAGAGGTTCGCGGCGGAGGCCGAACAATCCTGCTGGATGGGAGGCCCGTCAACACGCCGGCGCGCAAGGCCTTGCTCCTACCCACCGATGCACTGGCCGAGGCGGTGGCAGAGGAATGGCGCGCGCAGGGCGAGGTGATCGATCCGGCGGCCATGCCGCTCACCGGTCTCGCAAATGCGGCGATCGACCGGATCGCGCCGGGCAGGGCGGATTTCGAGCGCGAACTTTCCGGCTATGGCGATACGGATTTGCTCTATTACCGCGCGGCCGATCCGGAGGAGCTGGTGCAGCACCAGGCTGCGCGCTGGGATCCCGTGCTCGCCTGGGCGCGCCAGCGTTTCGACATCGATTTCCATCTGGCCAGCGGCGTGATGCATCAGCGGCAGCCGCCGCAGACGCTCGAACGGCTGGCCGCGGCGCTGGCGGCGCGGGACGATTGGGCGCTGGCCAGTCTCGCGCGCACCATACCCATTAGCGGTTCGCTGGTGCTGATGCTGGCGGTGGACGAAGGCGCGATTACGCCGGACGAGGCATGGCAGGCCTCCGTGCTGGATGAGCTTTGGCAGGAGCAGCTTTGGGGGGCAGACGCCTTGGCGGTTCAGGCCCGCGAAGCGCGCGGGGCTGACTTCGCCGCCGCGTGGCGGTTCCGCGAATTGGCCCTGACCCAAGGTTGACACGGCCGTAAAAGCTCGGTTCATCTCCCTGCGACTATACCAGAACAGGAAAGCGGCCCTTTGGCCGAGCCGAAAAATCACCCAATCCCGCGTGCTTTTGCGATTGCGAAGCCGTGTGGCCAGATAACCACCAGAGGAGAAGACCCATTACCAAGACCCGTATCCTTGCCGCAGCCCTGCTCGCATCGTCCGCGATTGCTGCGCCCGCGCTGGCGCAGGACCAGGCCGAACAGATGGATCACAGCAAGATGGACCATAGTCAGATGGACCATGGCGATATGTCCGCTGAAGCGGGTGCCGACGTTCAGGCTGGTACCGATGCTGAACTGATGTCCGGTGACGGTGCAGCGCAGGCCGGCGTGACGGCTGAGGCTGATGCCGCCGTTGCAGTGGACGATGCCGGCGTGCCGGTTGAAATGCGCAATGCCGCGATCGAAGGTTTCACCAAGGCGCAGGCCGCACAGGCTTCGGGCGATTTCGCTGGTGCCGTGGCCGCGTTGCAGCCGCATCTCGACACCATCCGCAAGATGGCCGCATCGGGCGATGCGCAGAGCCAGGGCTTCCTTGCCGATGCGCTCACCACCGTCGCCGTCAGTAAGGCGCAGACCGGTGACATGTCCAATGTCGGTGCGCTTCTTGAAGAGGCCGTGCCTGCCCGCCGCGCGATCTTCGAGATGAACCCGAACGATGTTAACGCGCGTCTGGCGCTGATCGGTGCGCTCAACAACACCGGCAACATCATCCTGCAGGGCGGCGACAAGCCGGCTGCCGGACCGTACTTCAAGGAAGCCGCGGAAGTTGCAAAGGCGGGTTACGATGCCAATCCGGCGAACGGCCAGCTGGGCAATGCCTATCTGACCGCCGCGATCGGCATGAACAATGTTACTGCCGATCCGGAATGGTACGCGAAGGTTAAGTCGATTGCGACCGCGCTGAACACGGCCGGCACGCTCGATCCCTCGCTCGCCCCGGTGGTGCAGCCGCTGATCGGCGGCTGATCCGGCTCACTGGATCGGAATACAGAAGGGGCCTCGCAGCGATGCGAGGCCCTTTTTCGTTCAGTCCGTTATCAACTCGCGGGCGAATTCGATCAGGCCGGTCTGGCGGCGGCGGCGCATGCGTTCGGCGCGCAGTATCGTCTGCACGTCGGTGAAGCAGCGCTCCACATCGTCGTTCACCACGACATAGTCATAGCCGTCCCAGTGGCTGATTTCGGCGCGCGCACGGGCCATGCGTCCCGCGATCACTTCGTCGCTGTCGCTGGCGCGTTTTTTCAGGCGGCTGCGCAGCTCTTCGATTGAAGGCGGCAGAATGAAGACCTGCGCCACTTGGCTGCCGGCGCGCTGGTGAAGCTGCTGCGCGCCCTGCCAGTCGATATCGAAGAGCACGTCTTTGCCGTCCTCGAGCAGCTTTTCCACCGAAGCCTTGAGCGTGCCGTAGCGATGGTCGAACACATGCGCCCATTCCAGAAACGCATCGTCGGACACCAGCTGATCGAACTCTTCGTCGCTCACGAAGTGATAATCGACGCCATTTTTCTCGTTCGGACGCGGTTTACGGGTGGTCGCGGAGACGGACAGCGCGATCTGCGGATCGGATTTCATCAGCATGCGCGCGATGGTCGATTTGCCCGCGCCCGAAGGGGAGGACAGGACAAAGAGCACGCCGTAGCGCTGGAGGGGAATTCGGTCGGCCATGCGGGTTCATGGCCGCGCACCCCGCACGCCGTCAAGGGCATGCGGGGTGTGGGTAGGTCAGCTGGTAACAGGGCGCGGGGGAATGGGGTCAAGCTGCTGGGCGTCGCGCGGATCGTCCACAGCGCTGTCGCTATATTCACCATCGACGATTTCGGTCTCGCCTTCGGCACGGGCCATCGCCATGTCGGTGTCCTCGTCGCTGAGCCCGGTGGAGGTCGCCGCTTGCGCACGCCGATCCGCCTTACGCTTGTCGTACAGCTTCTTTGCGAGGTAACCGCCCCCCACCAATGCCGCGCCGGGAAGGGAGCGGGTTGCGACTTTGGTGACGAGGAAACCGACACCCGCGCCTAGCAGGCCGCGGCCGGCGGTTTTCTCGCCGACTTTCTTGCCGATCAATGTCCCTGCGAGCGATTTGAGAAAAGCCATTTTCAGTCTCCGGTTGAAGGAGCTTCGGCGTCGTTGTCCGCCTTGCGGGCGAGCGGCACCGGCTCCTTGAAGGTGTGGGTGATGTAGGGGAACGGGATTTCGATGCCCGCATTGTCGAGCGCGCGCTTGACCGAACGGACGACCGTGTCGCGGGTCTGGTGCATGGCGAGCGGCTTGGAGCCGGCCCACCAGCGCACGCGGAAATTGATGCTGCTGTCGCCAAATTCGAAGGCGAAGATGTCGATCCGCTTTTCGGTGTTCACGCCTTCGGCATCTTCCACGGCTTTCAGGATCACCTCACGCGCTTCTTCCAGATCGGTGTCGTAGCTGACGCCGACGACCACCTCGTGACGCCGTTCGGCATCGTCCGTCAGGATTTGCACCGGATTTTTGAAGAGCATCGAATTGGGCACGATCGTGACCTCATTCGACAGGCGGCGGACATGGGTTTCGCGCAGCGTGATGTGCTCCACGCGGCCTTCAATTCCTTCGCAGCTAATCACATCGCCGATACGCATTTTTTTGCGGATCATGATGAGAACGCCGGCCAAGAAATTCTCGAAAATATCCTGAAATGCAAAGCCGATCGCCACCGCGCCGATACCGAGGCCGGCGAGCAGGCTGGCGGGCGTCAGGCCGGGCAGAATGATGGTCGCCGCGATCATCAGACCCACCACCCAGACGAAGATGGTCACCAGGGTATCGACCAGCGCCTTTAGCGACGGACGAATTTCGGTTTTGGCGGTGACCCGGTCCGCGATCTTGCGAGCGCCTTTGGCCACCATCCAGGTGATGAAGACAACGATGAGGGCAATGGCGAGGAGCGGGAGCAGCTTGAAAAAGCCATCGGCCATCGATGACAGTTGCTCCAAGAGCGACTGGACCGGTCCCTGAAATTGATCGGTGGCTTTGCCCATGTCGCGCGCGTCTCCCTGTTCTGACGAACCTCGTTTCGGTTGGAATATGAACGGGATGGGCGGCGGGGAGTTCCGGGGCGATGATCGCGCGTCTGGTTCAGCGACTAAAGGTCACGTAAAAATCCCGGGCTTGCGCGGCGGAGCGCAGGCCCGGGACCAATCATTTTCAACCGGTTTCGGCTGCCGTCACAGCCGATGAAAAGAAGGCCCGCTTAGCGGCCCACCATATTTTCCGGTTTCACATGTTCGTCGAAGGTCTTCTCATCGACGAGGCCCAGTTCCAGGCCCGCTTCTTTCAGCGTCTGGCCGTTCGCGTGAGCATGCTTGGCGATCTTGGCTGCATTGTCATAGCCGATGACGGGCGCGAGCGCGGTGACCAGCATCAGCGAGCGATCGACCAGATCCTTGATCCGCTCCTCATTCGCCTCGATTCCATCGACCAGGCGCGTGGCGAAGCTGTCCATGCCGACCGAAAGGAGGTCGATCGAGCGCAGCACGTTGGAGCCGATCAGCGGCATAAATACGTTGAGCTCGAACTGGCCCTGCATGCCGCCGACCGTCACCGCCTGCTGGTTGCCGATCACCTGGGCGGCAACCATCGTCAGCATCTCGCACTGGGTGGGGTTCACCTTGCCCGGCATGATCGAGCTGCCCGGCTCGTTGGCGGGCAGGTTGAGTTCGCCAAGACCCGACCGCGGCCCGGAGCCGAGATAGCGGATGTCGTTAGCGATCTTGTTGAGGCCCGCGGCAAGCGCGTTCAGCGCGCCGTGGAAGAACACCAGCGCGTCCTTGGCGGCAAGTTCGGTGAACTTGTTGGGTGCGGGCGTGAAGGCCTCACCCGTGATGTCCGAAATCGCGGCGCACATGTCCTCGGCCCAACCCTGCGGCGCGTTGAGGCCGGTGCCGACGGCGGTGCCGCCGATGGCGAGCTGCGTCAGGTTCGATTCCGCTACGCGCTCAATCCGCGTGCGGGCTGCGATCAGCTGACCGACATAGCCGGAAAACTCCTGGCCCAGCGTCAGTGGGGTGGCGTCCTGCGTGTGCGTGCGGCCGATCTTCACGATGTCGTCCCACGCATCGACCTTCTTCTTCAGTGAGGTGATGAGCACGTCCATCGCGGGCAGCAGCTGCTCGCGGGTCGCCAGAACGGCGGCGATGTGCAGCGCGGTGGGGAAGCTATCGTTGGAGCTTTGCGACTTGTTGACGTGATCATTAGGGTGCACCGGCTCCTTGCCGCCGCGCGTGCCTGCCAGCTTTTCATTGGCGATGCCGGCGATCACCTCGTTCACATTCATGTTGGTCTGCGTGCCCGAACCCGTCTGCCAGATGGTGAGCGGAAACTGATCGTCATGTGCGCCGGATGTGATGGCGGTCGCCGCTTCCTCGATCGTATCGGCGGTTTTGTCGTCCAGCCCGTGCTTGCGGTTTACCCGCGCGGCCGCCTGCTTCACGATCGCCTGCGCATGGACCAGGCGGATCGGCATCTGCTCGCGCTCCGCGAATGGGAAGTTCTGCAAGCTGCGCTGCGTCTGCGCGCCCCAATAGGCGTCTGCGGGAACGTCGATCGGGCCGATCGAATCGGTTTCGGTGCGGGTGTCGGTCATAATGGTCTCTTTCGTTCCCCGGGCGACAAGCCGGGGCTTTATCGGGTTACGTCAGAGACTGCGTTCCGGCGGTGCCGAAGAGCAGCCGTGCGAAAGGTCGGGATTATTTCTTCCTGCCGAAGTCCACATTGACGACGTTGCTGCCGTCTTCGCGCTCGACCGTCGGGCCGTCATTTTCGGCGGCGTCGTCATGGTCCATCGCGGCAAGTTCGCCATCCACCTGGAATTGCAGCGCGAAGTCGACCGCGGGGTCGACAAACGCGGTGATCGCGGAAAAGGGCACGACAAGATGGCTGGGGATCTGATTAAAGCTGAGGCCGACTTCGAAATGGCCGTCCTCCACCTTCAGATCCCAATATTTGTGCTGAAGCACGATCGTCATCTCGTCCGGAAAACGCTCGACGAGATGCGAGGGGATGGAGACGCCCTTCGCGTGCGTCTTGAAGGTGATGTAGAAATGATGCTCGCCGGGCAGGCCGCCGGCTTCCACTTCGCTCAGCACCCGACCGACCACCGCGCGCAGGGCCTCCTGCACGATTTCGTCATAGGGAATCAGGCTGTCGGGCATATCCTCGCTCATGGCGCGGACTCGTGGACCGGATGCGTCCTTGAATCAAGACGGTTAAGACGTGCGCGGGCTTCCATTGGCGCAAAGGACACCTATACAGCCCCTATGCGCACCGGAACCATCGAACGCTCGACCAAGGAAACCGCGATCCGCGTCCATTTGAATCTGGACGGGACGGGGCAATATGATGTCTCCACCGGCATCGGCTTTCTCGATCACATGATCGAGCAGTTTTCGCGCCATTCGCTGATCGACCTCGAGCTGAAGGTGGACGGTGATCTGCACGTCGATCAGCATCACACGACCGAAGATAGTGCGATTGCGCTCGGCCAGGCGATCCTCGATGCGCTGGGCGACAAGGCCGGCATCCAGCGTTACGGCGAATGCCATTCGCCGATGGACGAGACGCTGAGCCGCGTTGCGCTGGATATTTCGGGCCGCAGCTGGCTCGCCTGGAAAGCCGGGTTCACGCAGGAGAAGCTGGGCGAGCTCGATACCGAACTGATCGAGCACTGGTTTCACTCGGTCGCCGATGCGGCGGGCATCACGCTCCACATCGAGCTGCTGTACGGCAAGAACAACCATCATATCTGTGAAAGCATCTTCAAGGGCTTTGCGCGCGCCATGCGCCAGGCGGTGGAGATCGATCCGCGCAAGGGCGGCGCGGTGCCGAGCACCAAGGGGCAGCTGGGTGGCTAATATCTTTATAGCATCGCTGAGCTACACCGTGCCGATCGAACAGATCGACGATCTACTGAAGCCGCATCTCGAATGGTTGCAGGCAGGGCACAAGGCGGGCCATTTCCTCGCCTGGGGACCGAAGGAGCCGCGCGATGGCGGGGTGATCTTCGTCCGAGCGAAGGACCGCGCGGAAGCGGAAAGCCTGTTGTCCAGCGATCCCTTCATGACCAATGGCGTCGCAACCAGCGAGATCATCGAATGGAATCCGCGCTTTCTGGGCTCCGGGCTGGAGGCCTTTGGTGGCTGAAGCAATAGCGCTGATCGATTTCGGCGCGGGCAATCTCTATTCCGTCCACAACGCCTTGAAGGCGGCGGGTGCGGAGGCGACGATCACGGCCGATCCGGAGCTGGTCGCGCGCGCGGACCGCATCGTGCTGCCCGGTGTCGGCGCCTTTGCCGCCTGCCGCGCCGCGCTGTTCGCGATCGATGGCATGGTGGAAGCGCTGAACGCCCGCGTGCGAAAGGACGGCGTGCCGTTCCTCGGCATCTGCGTCGGTATGCAGATGATGGCAGGCACTGGTCACGAACATGGCAAGCATCACGGCCTCGGCTGGATCGCTGGGTCGGTGATCGCACTCGATCCCGCCGTGCGCGAGGTGCGCGTGCCGCATATGGGCTGGAACGCCGTCTCGACCGATCGGAGGCATGATGTGGTGAAGGACGGCGAGGCCTATTTCCTGCACAGCTACGCGTTCGAACCGACGCGGACCGAGGATGTGATCGCCGTCACCGATCATGGCGGCCCGGTCGTCGCGGCAGTGGGCCGAGACAATATGCTCGGCGTGCAATTTCATCCGGAAAAGAGCCAGGGCTATGGCATCGCTATGCTGGAAAGGTTTTTGAAATGGGCGCCGTGAACGGTTTTTCTGCGCACCAGCGCGAAGGCATTACGTCATGATCGTCTTCCCGGCCATCGATCTGAAGGGCGGCGAAGTGGTGCGCCTTGCCGAGGGCGATATGGACCGCGCCACCGTCTATGCCGACGATCCCGCCGCGCAGGCGCTGCTTTTCGCCGAGGCGGGAGCGCAGCATCTGCATGTCGTAGATCTCGACGGCGCCTTTGCAGGGGAAGCGCGCAATGCGGACGCAGTCGAACGGATCGTCGAGGCGTTTCCCGGTCACGTCCAGCTTGGCGGCGGCATCCGTAATCGCGCAGCGGTCGATAGTTGGTTCGAACGCGGTGTGGCGCGCCTCGTCATCGGTACGGCGGCTTTGAAAGATCCCGAATTCGTGAAGGCAGCCGCGCGCGACTGGGAAGGCGGCATCGTCGTTGCCGTCGATGCGCGCGACGGCATGGTGGCCACCGATGGCTGGGCCGAAAAGAGCGACATTACCGTCGTCGATCTCGCGCGCCGTTTCGAAGATGCGGGCGTCGCTGCGCTGCTGTTTACCGATGTCGGGCGCGACGGTCTGCTCAAAGGCTGCAATATCGAAGCGACGGTCGATCTGGCGCGCTCGGTCGATATTCCGGTGATCGCCAGTGGCGGAGTGAAGGGCATTGCGGACATCCGCATGCTGGCGCTGCAAGCCGATCAGGGCATAGAAGGCGTCATCACGGGCCGCGCGATCTACGACGGCACGCTGGATCTTGCGACCGCGATCGCCTTGGGGGCCGGCGCTTGACCGTTCGTGTTCGCGTGATCCCCTGTCTCGACGTGGCGGACGGCCGCGTCGTGAAAGGCGTGAACTTCGTCGATCTGATCGATGCGGGCGATCCGGTCGAGCAGGCGCGCGCTTATGATGCCGCCGGCGCGGACGAATTATGCTTCCTCGATATTGGCGCGAGCCATGAGGGGCGCGATACCATCGTCGATGTGGTGCGCCGCACCGCGGAAGTCTGCTTCATGCCGGTCACCGTCGGCGGTGGGATTCGCACCGCGGACGACGCGCGCGCGCTTTTGATGGCGGGGGCCGACAAGGTGGCGGTGAACAGCGCCGCCGTCTCGCGCCCCGAAGTGGTCAGCGACATTGCGGCGCGCTTCGGCAGTCAGTGCGTCGTTGCCTCCATCGACGCCCGGCGGCGCGAGGATGGCAGCGGCTGGGAAATCTTCACGCATGGCGGACGGAAGCCGACCGGTATCGACGCGCTGGACCATGCGCGGCGACTGGTGGACCTTGGCGCGGGCGAACTGCTCATCACCTCGATGGACCGCGACGGAACGCGCGAAGGCTTCGATCTTGCGCTCACACGGGCGATGGCCGATGCGGTGTCCGTGCCGGTGATCGCCAGCGGCGGCGTCGGCTCGCTCGATCATCTGGTGGAAGGCGTGACCAAGGGCCGCGCCAGCGCGGTGCTTGCCGCCTCGATTTTCCACTTCGGCGAAGCGACGATCGGTGAGGCTCATGCCGCGCTGCGGGCGGCGGGATTGCCCGCCCGCGGCTAGCATAAAAATTTGCGCCGCCGCGCACGAAAATACCGCCGAACCCCCTTGATCTGTCGCGCAAGCGGTCCATATGCGATCCGCGTTAGCACTCACCCTTTGAGAGTGCTAACAGACACCCATTCTCCCGCTCGGGTGCCGATCCGGCGCCCGGCGGAAGCCGCTTTTGCCAGATACAGAAGGAAAGGGACAATCATATGAACTTTCGTCCGCTCCACGACCGCGTGCTCGTTCGCCGCGTCGAAGCCGAACAGAAGACCGCCGGCGGGATCATCATCCCCGACAGCGTTCAGGAAAAGCCGCAGGAAGGCGAAGTCGTCGCCGTCGGCACCGGCGCGAAGGCCGATGACGGCACCGTGACCCCGCTCGACGTGAAGTCGGGTGACCGCATCCTGTTCGGCAAATGGTCCGGCACCGAAGTGAAGGTCGACGGCGAAGAGCTGATCATCATGAAGGAAAGCGACATCCTCGGCATCATCGGCTGAGCGACAGGCGCTTTTCTTACTTCTCCAAATTCCAGAAAGGATAACATCACATGGCATCCAAGGACGTAAAATTCGGCCGCGACGCGCGTGAGCGCATCATGAAGGGCGTGGACATCCTCGCCGACGCGGTGAAGGTCACGCTCGGCCCCAAGGGCCGTAACGTCGTGCTCGACAAGAGCTTCGGCGCTCCGCGCATTACTAAGGACGGCGTTTCCGTCGCCAAGGAAATCGAACTGAAGGACAAGTTCGAGAACATGGGCGCACAGATGCTGCGCGAAGTCGCCAGCAAGACCAATGACGCGGCCGGCGACGGCACCACCACCGCCACCGTGCTCGCTCAGGCGATCGTGCGTGAAGGCATGAAGTCGGTTTCCGCCGGTATGAACCCGATGGACCTGAAGCGCGGCATCGATATCGCCGTCGCCAAGGTGGTCGAGGATCTGAAGAGCCGTTCGAAGACCATTTCCGGCTCCAAGGAAATCGCCCAGGTCGGCACGATCTCCGCCAATGGCGACAAGGAAATCGGCGAGAAGCTCGCCGAAGCGATGGACAAGGTCGGCCACAACGCGCCGATCACCGTTGAAGAAGCCAAGGGCCTCGAGTTCGAGATCGACGTCGTCGAAGGCATGCAGTTCGACCGCGGTTACCTCTCGCCCTATTTCATCACGAACAGTGAGAAGATGACGGTCGAGCTCGACAATCCGTACATCCTCATCTTCGAAAAGAAGCTGTCGAACCTCCAGTCCATGCTCCCGATCCTGGAAGCCGTGGTACAGGCGGGCCGTCCGCTCCTGATCATTGCCGAGGATATCGAAGGCGAAGCGCTGGCCACCCTCGTAGTCAACAAACTGCGCGGCGGCCTCAAGGTTGCTGCCGTGAAGGCTCCGGGCTTCGGCGATCGCCGCAAGGCCATGCTGCAGGACATCGCGATCCTGACCAACGGCGAAATGGTCAGCGAAGATCTCGGCATCAAGCTGGAGAACGTCTCGCTGAACATGCTGGGTGAAGCCAAGCGCGTCACCATCGACAAGGACAACACGACCATCGTCGATGGCGCTGGCGACCAGCAGGCTATCAAGGACCGCGTCGACGCGATCAACGCGCAGATCGAGAACACCACCTCCGACTATGATCGCGAGAAGCTCGAAGAGCGTCGCGCCAAGCTGTCGGGCGGTGTTGCCGTGATCAAGGTCGGCGGTGCCACCGAGGTCGAGGTGAAGGAAAAGAAGGACCGCGTAGAAGACGCGCGTCACGCCACCAAGGCGGCCATCGAAGAGGGCATCGTTCCCGGCGGTGGTACGGCACTTCTTTACGCCACCCGCGCCCTGGAAGGCCTGGAAGGCCACAATGCCGATCAGACTCGCGGTATCGATATCGTGCGCAAGGCGCTGACCGCTCCGGTGCGTCAGATCGCTCAGAACGCTGGTTTCGACGGTGCCGTCGTGTCGGGCAAGCTGCTCGATCAGGATAACACCGATTACGGCTTCAACGCGTTCAGCGACGAATATGAGAACCTGGTTGAGGCCGGCGTGATCGACCCGACCAAGGTTGTGCGCACCGCGCTGCAGGACGCCGGTTCGGTCGCCGGTCTGCTCATCACCACCGAAGCCACGGTGGCCGAGCTTCCGGAAGACAAGAGCAGCGGCGGCGGCATGCCGGGCGGCATGGGTGGAATGGGCGGCATGGGCGGCATGGACTTCTAAGTCCGCTGAACCAGTCGTCCGGCCTGGCCGGATACTATCGGGGCCGGAGGAGCGATCCTCCGGCCCTTTTTTCATGCCGGAAGCCCTCGGTCCGGTATATCGAAATTCCAAACGCGCAACCACCGCTCCGCGCCAACGTTGATGACGCCGGAAGGAATTTCGCGATGACAGAAAGAAAAGACGAGGACATGCGCCCTACGAAGACGCAGGACCGGCCGAACACATCGACCGAACATCAGGCAGAAGGCGACGCCAGGCGACCGAGCGATACCCTGGACCGCGATATCACGAAGCGTGGCCCTGCAGGCCAGCCCGTGCCGGAGGATAGCGACCAGGCCTGATTTACACGCCCGGTCGCCTGATCGGGTTTAGCGGCGGCGCTTCTTCTTTTTGCCGTTCGCATCTTCGGGTGCCTTGGGCACCATCACCATGTCGGTGGTGTGGATCAGGCCATTGAAAGCGCCCTGATCGTAATTGGTGATTGTCGCGACATGGCCTTCGGGGTCGGTCAGCGTAACTTTGCCCTCGGGCGAAAGCGCGGCAACCAGCGTTTGCCCCTGCAATGTGGGCAGGCTGCCCTTGCCGCCATTTTTCTTGAGCTGCTTCACCAACTCCGACGACGCGAGATAGCCCTTGATCACATGATATTGCAGCAGCCGATCGAGAGCGGCCTTGTTCTCGGGCTTCAGCAGATCATTGAGCGTTGCCTGGTCCATTGCCATAAACGCCGCGTCATTGGGCGCGAAGATCGTGAACGGGCCAGTGGCTTCCAGAGCATCGACCAGCCCGCCCTGGCGCAGCAATTGCGCAAGACGCGTGTTGGTCGGCGACTGGCTGATGACGTCCACGACCGTGATAAAATCGGCCGCCTTGGCCTGCGGCACAGCGGGGGCTGCGTAGCTGGTTGCCGGCTGCTGATAGGCAGGCGGCGCGGTCGTATCGGTCTGCTCATAAGGCAGCTGTGCGTTTTGCTGACCGCTCTGGGTCGTCGTCGCGGGGTAGGGCTTGGGCGCTACCTGTCCGGGCAGCGGGGGCTGCGTCGTCTGATCGGGCTGCGCGGTCGGCGCCGGAGTCGGCGTTGCCTGACCTTGCGGAGGCAGCGGCGCGACATTCTGCGCGGCCAGCGGCGCGGCAAGGATGGTGGCCAGGCCTGATAAAATTATGGCGGACTTCATGGTGCTCGATACTCCCGCATTCGGTTTGCGCCCTTTTGCGGGGCGCCAGAAAGACAGGCAAGCGCTATCGCAAAGCGTGGATGAACCCAAGCGATATGGAGGGGGGCGACCGCGCGTGTGCGGCACTTCAGCGCGCGTCGGCGCCCAGCTCCTCGGCATAGAGCGAACGCAGTTCCTGGGCGAGCATGCGGAACTCTTCCTCTCGCGGGCTCGCCTTACGCCAGACCAGCGCGATGCTGCGCGAGGCACGGTCCGCTTCCAGAGGGCGACCCTGCACCTCGGTGCCTTCCAGCAGGCCTGCCTTCAGCGCCATCTCCGGCAGCAGCGTGAGACCAAGCCCATTATCGACCATCTGCACCAGCGTATGCAGCGATGTGCCCAGCATCGTTGCCGAAGCGCGGAGCTCCGGACGGTTGCAGGCGGCCAGCGCATGGTCCTTCAGGCAGTGGCCGTCGACCAGCAGCAGAAGCCGCGTTTCGTCGATGAACTCCGGCGGGACGTTCGCGGGCAATTCGCGCGGATCGTCTTTCGGGAAAGCGACGAACAGCCGGTCCTCGAACAACAGTTCCTGATCGCTGTCTCCGCAGGGGAAGGGCAGGGCCAGCAGTACGCAGTCCACCTGCCCATGGTGCAGCGCCTCACACGCATCAGCGCTGGTTTCCTCACGCAAATAGAGTTTCAGTTCGGGATAGCTGCGACGAAGATCCGGGAGGAGACGCGGGAGAAGAAAGGGCGCGATCGTGGGTATCACGCTCATGCGCAGATCGCCGGTCAGCGGTTTGCCGGCCGAGCGGGCGAGTTCGGTCAGCTCCTCCGCCCCGCGCAGGATGCGATGAGATTTTTCGACCATCGAATCGCCCAGCGGGGTGAAGCGCACCACGCGGCGCGTCCGCTCGACCAGCGTCACGCCAAGCAGCGATTCTAGCTCACGCAGGCCGGCGGAGAGGGTGGACTGCGTGACGAAACAGCTCTCGGCCGCGCGGCCGAAATGGCCATGCTCCTTCAGCGCAACCAGATATTGGAGTTGCTTCAAGGTGGGCAGATAGCTGTTCACAAAGTCACTCCGTCGATATTTATTGCGATAAATATAGCAAAATACCGATTAGTCCAGCGTTTACGGCGCTTCGCATGGCATTCCTCCCACCATCCCTTGATCTTCCCTTCTCATCGCGGGCCTGCTTTCCTATCTTCGCCGCTCAACCGTGAAGGAGCGCCCCCCTATGTTTCGGGACCTCATCGCCTATCTCGATTCGATCAAGGCCCGCGATCCCGCGCCACGCTCGCGCTGGGAAATCCTGCTTTATCCGGGGCTATGGGCGCTTGGATTCCACCGCGTTGCGCACTGGTTGTTCATTGGAGAGATTTATTTCCTCGCGCGGCTGGTGAATCATTTTTCGCGCATGCTGACGGGCATCGACATTCATCCGGGGGCAAAGATCGGCCGTCACTTTTTCCTCGATCACGGATTCACGGTGATCGGCGAAACCGCGGAGATCGGCGACAATGTTACCATCTACCAATGCGTAACGCTGGGCGGGACCAACCCCGCCAATGGCGAACCCGGCAAGCGGCATCCGACGATCGAGGATGATTGCATCATCGGCTCGGGTGCACAGATCCTGGGGCCGATCACCGTGGGCAAACGCGCGCGCGTTGGGGCTAATGCCGTTGTGACTGGCGATGTGCCCGAAGGCGCGACGATGGTGGGGCAAAAGGCGCGCTCCACGCTGGTAGCGGCAGAAAATTACGCGCGTGACTTTGTTCCATATGGCACGCCCTGTTCGCAAATAACCGATCCGCTGACACAGAAGCTAGAGGCGATGCAGGCGAAGATCGATGCGCTTGAAGCGCGGCTTGGCGAGAAAAGCGACGATGGCGGCGAGCCGGAGCGCCGCGACCGCGCCTGATGAGCAATATCGTACCCTTCCCCGGTGCAGCAGGCGCAGCGCAGGTCGGTTTCGACCGCGAGGAATTGACCCGTATTCTCGATCTATATGGCCGGATGGTCGCGGCCGGGAACTGGAAAGATTATGCGATCGACCTGGGCAAGGAAGCGGCGGTCTTCAGCTGCTTTCGCCGGTCTGCCGAGCGTCCCGAATATCGTATCGAGAAGCGTCCGGCCCTGCGCAATCGGCAGGGCATGTGGGCGCTGGTGGGCGAGGGCGGCGCAATCCTGAAACGCGGCCATGAATTGAAGCCCGTTCTGGCCCCCGTGGAACGAAAACTGATGAAGTTGGTCGGCGGCTGAGAGCCGCCGACCAGCCTTGTCAGTGCGCCTCAGGCCATCGCTAGGTGTGAGAGCGGTAGGCGGGCTTGCAGCGTTCCGGGCAAGTGGTTGACCACTGCGTTGCGGATCGGCGTCCAGAAGGCCGAAAGCGTCAGCAGCGCCGAGCCAATTACGAAGGCAGTCAGCGCGATGTTGAGCTCAACCACACCAAATTCCTGAAAAAGCTGCGTCACGGCATAGAGCACGTAAGCCAGTGCGGAGACGAGAAGCGCGCGCCGATCGACTGCGAGCGCGACGACCGCGAAGGCCAGGTAGACGCCAATCACTCCGAGCGCGCCCGGCACGCCGGCCAATTGCCCGTCGGTGACCCCGGTGAGCGAAAAGAGCGGATGAGCGATCATCGGTGCAGCCAAGAGGTGGAGCCAGAACGCCACATCGCTACGCCGCGTTTTACGCGCGCGGTCCGACATGTCCCACCACATGGCAAAAGCGAAAACGCCGAGGCCGAGGACGAACACGATGGCCAGCATGATGTCCGGAATGTTCGCATTTTCCGGACCGATGGCCGAAGCGATCAAGGCGACGATCGTCGCGGCAACTGCAGCGGCCCCGCCTGCAACGGTGATGGGCACCTTGAAACGACGCCAATGGAGCCATGCGCCGAATGCCGTCAGCACCGCGCTGCCTGCTACCCAGAGCGCCGCGGCAGTATCGTTCAATCCGCCGTCTCCGCCATCGAAAACATTGCTTAGAAAGCCGAAACCCAGGAGCGCTTCGAACAGGCCGCCAAGGAACGCGATAAGCAAAATGATGCTGGGCAGCGCCATGCGGCGGCGACGGGTGAAGAACTCGGCAAGTCCCCAGGCGGCGCCTGCCACGAAGAGTCCGGCAAAGGGCGGCGGGCCGTCCATGATCGGTGTGATCGCCTGCCCGATGCCGCCGACCGCCACCAGCATGATGACGATCGCGATGGCGACGAAGATATCGTTGAAGCCTGTGATCAGGCGAAACTGCTCTTCGTCCACCATCGGTGATTGCCGGACGATGCTGACATGCGCGCGCAGTGCGTCAGCAGCCTCCGGGCTGATCGCACCCGCCGACACGGCGGATTGCAGGTCGGTCTCACTATACATAGCCCAATTCTCCCACTGTTCAGGTGGAAGCTAGGCTTGCCGTATTACTGTGTCAATACAGCACGGCTTCAGCCGATCGTCAGGAGCCGAGCGCCTGCAAGGCCTTCATGATCGCCATCGACTGTTCGGCGCCATTTTGCGGCACCGTTTCGCCCTTGCGGTCGATGATCTTGTCGAATGCTTCTGCCACGCCTTCAACGGTGCGCTTTTCTGGCGGCAGCGCGACGCCGGGCGTCAGCGTGACATAGCTCGCCTGGTAAACGCCCGCGCCCGCGCCGATGATCATGTTGGTCGGCGCGTCATCGCTGACTAGGAAGAGCGCGGCGGGGACGACGTTCACGGGATCGAACGCCTCGAACGCCTGTTCGGGGAAGATATCTTCGGTCATCCGCGTGCCCGCGACTGGGGCCAGCGTGTTGACCTTGATGTCATATTTCGCGCCTTCGAGGTAGAGCGTCTTAGTTAGGCCTGCGAGGCCCAGCTTGGCGGCACCGTAATTGGCCTGTCCGAAATTGCCGAACAGCCCAGTCGAGCTCGCCGTCATCAGAATGCGGCCATAGCCTTGCTCGCGCATCGTTTCCCACACCGCCTTGGTGACGTTGGCGGAGCCGATGAGGTGGACCTTGACCACCAGATCGAAATCCTCCGGCTCCATCTTGGCGAAGCTCTTGTCGCGCAGGATGCCGGCATTGTTGATCACGATGTCGACGCGGCCCCATTTCTCCTTGGCCGCCTCGACCATCTGGACCATCTGGTCATATTCAGTGACCGAGCCGCCATTGGCCATGGCGCTGCCGCCCGCCTCGACAATCTCCGCGACCACCTTTTCTGCAGCGTCCGAAGTGCCGGTGCCGTCGCGCGATCCGCCGAGATCGTTTACGACGACATTGGCGCCGCGCCGGCCGAGCTCGAGCGCATATTCACGGCCCAGGCCGCCGCCCGCACCGGTGACGATGGCGGTCTTTCCGGAAAAATCGATGGTCATGGTTCAGGCTCCTCGTTCGTTTGCACCGGGTCTGCGCATCCTGGAACGCGCTGTCCAGAGGCGATTTTACGTTTACGTAAGGTGAGGGGGCAAGCTTGGGCGATAGGCATCGCCGTGCGATCGGCTAAAACAGCGCTTTCCGCCCCGTTCCCGGAGTCATGCCGCCATGCCCACCATCGCCCTCCTGATCATCTCCAACCTGTTCATGACCATCGCCTGGTACTGGCACTTGAAAGGCGGAATGAACAAACCGATCCTGGCGGTGATTTTGATCAGCTGGAGCATCGCGCTGGTCGAATATTGTTTCGCCGTGCCCGCCAACCGCATCGGCTTCGCGAGCGGATGGACGCCCGCGCAGCTGAAGATCGTGCAGGAGGTGATCGCGCTCACCGTCTTCGGCGGCTTCATGGTGCTCTATCTGGGCGAGCCGCTCCATTGGCGCCACGCGGGCGCGGCGCTCTGCATGGTGGGCGCGGTGCTGTTCCTGTTCGGGGGGAAGTGAGCGCTCAGCCAGCGCCCACCAACTCCCGCCCGATCAGCATGCGGCGGATTTCATTGGTGCCCGCGCCGATATCGAGCAGCTTGGCATCGCGCATATATCGCTCGACGGGCCAGTCGGTGGTGTAACCCGCACCGCCCAGCGCCTGCACGCTTTCCGCCGCCACCTTGAACGCGTTTTCGCTGGCGAGCAGGATCGCGCCGGCAGCATCAAACCGCGTGGTCTTGTCGTTGTCGCACGCCCGCGCGACCACATAGGTGTAGGCCCGGGCCGATTGCAGCGCGACGTACATGTCCGCAATCTTCGCCTGCATGAGCTGGAAGCTGCCGATCGGTTTGCCGAATTGCTCGCGCTCGCGAACATAGGGGATCACGGTGTCGAGGCACGCCTGCATCACGCCGAGCTGCAGGCCGGACAGCACGACGCGCTCATAATCCAGCCCGCTCATCAACACGCCCACGCCGCCGCCGACGGGGCCCATGACGTTCTCCTCCGGCACATGGCAGTCGTCGAAAACCAGTTCGGCGGTAGGGGAACCGCGCATGCCGACCTTTTCGATCTTCTGGCCGATGGAGAAGCCGGGCATGTCCTTTTCGATCAGGAAGGCGGTGATACCGCGCGAGCCCTTGTCCGGATCGGTCTTGGCATAGACCACCAGCACGTCGGCATAGGGTGCGTTGGTGATCCAGAACTTGGTGCCGTTCAGCAGATAGCCGCCCTGCACGCCGTCCGCACGCAGCTTCATCGAGACGACGTCGGAGCCCGCATTGCTCTCGCTCATCGCCAGGCTGCCGACATGTTCGCCGCTGATCAGGCCGGGCAGATATTTCGCCTTCTGCTCCGCATTCGCCCAGCGCGCGATCTGGTTGATGCACAGGTTGGAATGCGCGCCGTAGCTGAGGCCGATCGAGGCACTGGCCCGGCTGATTTCTTCCACCGCGATAACATGCTCCAGATAGCCGAGCCCCAGGCCGCCGTCGTTTTCGCTCACGGTAATGCCGTGCAGGCCGAGCTCGCCCATCTGCTGCCAGAGTTCTTCCTTCGGGAACCAGTCCTCGCGGTCCACCTTCGCGGCGATCGGTTCGATCTGTTCGTCGGCGAAGCGGCGGACGGTTTCGCGGATCTGGTTCGCCATTTCGGTCAGGCCGAAATCGAAATCGGGGGTCGCTACGGTCACGGATTGTCCTCGCCTGTAAGATTGTTGCGTGCGGATATATGGGGAGGTGGTGAACGGGGCAAGCGGAGGAACGCGCTCACCGATCCCGGTCGCGCCCCAGCCACCAGCGCTGTTCCCATCCGGCAATATCCGCGACGGGCCGCCCGTCCGTGCCGCGCGCCGGTTCATAGCGAAAGCGCTGCGTGATCAGGCGGCAGGTGGTATCGTCCAGCGCCTGGTTTCCGCTTGAAATCTTGACGACGCAGCGCGTCACCCGACCGTTCGCGCCGATATAAACGTTCGCGCCTACGATGCCTTCGACATTCGCGTCCGCCGCCGATCGCGGATAATCCTTCGGCGTGATGCGACCGCTAACCAGCCGCGCCGGGACAGGGGGATAACCGCCCGATCCGGCACCGGTGCCGTTGTTCCCGCTGCCGGTTCCGTTGCCGATGCCTCCTGCTCCGGTCCCGGTCCCTTCGATATCCGCATTGCCGGTGGTGCTGGCCGCGCCGAGATCGGGCAGCTTTGCAGTGTCGATGACGGGTTCGGGGATCGGAACCTGCACGATCGGTTCCGGGGCCTTGATCGGCGATGCTTTGGCCTTGAGGCTCGGCGGAGCGGCAGCACCTTCTTCCTTCGCGTCCGGCTTGGGCGTGACTTCTGGCGGTGGCGGGGGAGACGGGGCCGGTGGGGGCACCGGATCGGTCTGGACGGTAAAGGTTTTCAAACTTTCGGTTGCCTGGTTCACCACGTTGGCGCCAAGTCCGCTGATCAGCGCATATCCCAGGACGAGGTGAATCGCGATCGCCGCAGCGATCGATGGCGCACGCTCGCGCGGGGAAGTGTGCCCGAAACTCATGGGGATATAATAGCGTGAGCGCCTGAATATATCCTTGGACGGCAGTTAGGGCATGGAAAGATATCGAACCGGATGCGGAGCCGAAGAAATTTTCCCCGGCTCCGCCGCAATCAATATTCGCCGCCACCGCCGCCATATTGGCAAAAGCCTACACGGGCGCGGTCATAATAGGGGGTAGTCGTGCCGTAGCTATCGGCAGGCCTGTCGCAGTGCTGGAATTCGAACCCGACCTGTTCGGTCTTCGAAGCGTCGCTGTAGTAGGTATATTCATAGATGTAGTAGCCGCCCTGTTGCGCGGCTGCGGGCGCGTATGTGACCCCTAATGCAGCGATGGCGGCGCCGGCCCCTGCGAGGGCAAATTTCTTCAAAATATTCATCTTGTACCTCCTCATCGACTGACCCGCTGTCAGCCCTATGAAGGAGCTTATCGTCAGTTGGGGGAAGCAGGGCTGGAAATGGTGCCGTTCCAGATCGAGTCCGGCATTTCAGCCTCTATCGACTTAGGGCGCTGTGAAAATTCAGGTCCATATCGGCGTGGTCAAGCACCGACAGCTTCCTCCGCGATGCGCCGGAGGGCGCGTTCGAAGGCTTCCGGCGGCTGTCCGCCGTTGATGACATAGCGGTCATCGATCACGATCGTGGGCACGGAGCTGACGCCGCCGCGTCGCCAGGTCTCTTCTTCGGCGCGTACTTCTGCGGCAAAACGATCGCTTTCGAGAATGGCGCGGCCCTTCGCTGGGTCAAGGCCTGCATCGGCTGCGCAGCGGATCAAGACATCATGATCTTCAAGTGCCTCGCCATCGGTGAAATAGGCGCTGAACAGCCGATGCTTGAGTTCAAGCTGACAGCCCTCGGACTTGGCCCAGTGGAGCAAGCGGTGCGCATCGAAGGTGTTGTAGATGCGGCCGTCCAAACGGTCCGCCATGGTGAAACCGACATCCGCGGCGCGCTGGCGGATCATCGCGCCGTTCGCCTTACGTTGCTGCGGGCTGGCTCCATATTTCTGCGCGATATGCTCGCCAATATCCTGTCCGCCCGGCGGCATGTCAGGGTTAAGCTCGAACGGGTGGAAGATGATCTGCGCCTCGGTTGCCCCGCCGATCCGATCGAGCGCGATTTCCAGCCCCCGCAGCCCGATGATGCACCAGGGGCAGGATATGTCGGAAACAAAATCGATCTTCATCGGGCGGGGCATGACCGGCGTCCTTTTGCTCTATCGGATCAGCTGTCTTTGCTGCCGCGCGGCGCGGGGTTCAGCAGGTCACGGCGATATTCGCCCTGACGCTCGAACATCCAGCCGGGATATTCGGCCGGTAGCTTGCTGACCTCATCGAGCTGGGCCAGTTCCTCGTCGCTGAGCGCGATGTCCGGTGCGCCAAGATTGTCTTCCAGCTGCGACAGCTTTTTGGCGCCCAGGATCACGCTTGTTACCGCTTTTTGGTGCAGCAGCCAGGACAGCGCGATCTGTGCCATCGACGCCTCATGAGCTTCGGCGATCGGGCGCATCGCCTCGATCACCTTCTCGCCGCGGCTCTTGTCCACCGGCGGGAAATCGAAACCCGCGCGGCGTCCGCCATCTCCGTCCTGATCGCCCGAATATTTTCCGGTCAGATAACCGCCGGCAAGCGGGCTCCAGACGAGCAGGCCCACGCCCTCGTCTTCCATCATCGGCACATGCTCGCGCTCCAGATCGCGCCCGGCGAGCGTATAATAGGCCTGGAGGGATTCGAAACGGGCGAGACCGCGATTATAGCTGATGCCAAGCGCCTTGCTGATCTGCCAGGCAGCCCAGTTGGAGACACCGATATAGCGCACATGACCATGCTGAACGAGCGTGTCGAGCGCATGCATCGTCTCCTCGATCGGCGTCGCGGGATCGAAGCCGTGGATCTGGTACAGGTCGATATGGTCGAGTTGAAGTCGCTCAAGGCTTGCCTTGCAAGCATCGATGATATGGTAGCGCGAATTGCCGCGGCCATTGGGCCCTTCACCCATCTGGCCATAGCCCTTGGTGGCGACGACAATTTCGTCGCGCGGAATGCCAAGGTTCTTGAGCGCGGTGCCCGTAATCTCCTCCGACTTGCCGCCATGATAGACATTGGCGGTATCGATGAAGTTCACGCCCGCGTCGAACGCAGTTTTGACCAGCTCGTCCGCATCATTCTGCCCAAGCGATCCGATCTTGCCCCACATGCCGTCGGCTTCACCAAAAGTCATGGTGCCAAGGCACAGTTCGGAAACGAAAAGGCCGGTTGAGCCGAGACGGTTGTAACGCATGGGGAGTATCCTCGTGACAAATGGGAGGGGCGGCGGTCCAGTGGCCGCCGCCATCACGAGTTCAATGCTTGCAACGCCCCTTCGGTTGCGAAGCGCGACCGATCGCAGGGCTCAGTTCGTCTTGGCCTCGCGCTGATCGGCGAGCCACTTCTCCAGCCATTTGATCGTATAGTCGCCGGCGCGGAATTCCTCGTCCGTCAGCAGCTTCTGATGCAGCGGGATGGTGGTCTTCATCCCCTCGATCACAAACTCCTCGAGCGCGCGGTTAAGGCGCATCAGACAGCCTTCGCGGCTGTGGCCGAAGACAATCAGCTTGGCGATCATGCTGTCATAATAAGGCGGCACCGAATAGCCCTGATAAAGACCGCTATCGACGCGCACGAACAGGCCTCCGGGGGCGTGGTAGGCGGTCACCTTGCCCGGCGACGGCGTGAAGTTTTCCGGGTCCTCGGCATTGATCCGGCATTCGATGGCGTGGCCATTGAATTGAATTTCGTCCTGCGTCTTGGACAGTGGCTCGCCGCACGCGATGCGGATCTGTTCGCGCACGAGATCCATGCCGGTGATCATCTCGGTCACCGGATGTTCGACCTGCAGGCGCGTGTTCATCTCGATGAAGAAGAACTCGCCATTTTCGTAAAGAAACTCGATTGTGCCGGCGCCGCGATAGCCCATGTCGGCCATCGCCTTGACCACGGTGGAACCCATGCGCTCGCGCTCTTCGGCGGTGATGACGGGGGAGGGGGCTTCCTCCAGCACCTTCTGATGGCGCCGCTGCAGCGAGCAGTCGCGTTCGCCCAGATGGATCGCATTGCCCTTGCCGTCGCCGAACACCTGAAATTCGATATGGCGCGGGTCGGCGAGATATTTTTCCATGTAGACCGTGGCATCGCCAAACGCGGCCTTCGCCTCGCTGCGCGCCTGGCCCATCTGGGCTTCGAGCTCCTGCTCGTCGTTCACCACCTTCATGCCGCGGCCGCCGCCGCCGGACGCCGCCTTGATGATCACCGGATAGCCGATGTCCGCGGCTAGCGCCTTGGCCTCGTCCAGATCCTCGATCGCACCGGCAGAGCCGGGAACCAGCGGCAGGCCCAACGCGCCCGCGGTCTTCTTGGCGGCTACCTTGTCGCCCATCGTCTCGATATGTTCGGGTTTGGGGCCGACCCAGATGATGCCGTGGCTCTCTACGATCTCGGCAAACTTCGCATTCTCGGACAGGAAGCCGTAACCGGGGTGAATGGCGTCCGCCTGGCTGATTTCGGCAGCGCTGATGATCGCGGGAATGTTGAGATAGCTGTCGGTTGCCGGCGGCGGGCCGATGCAGATCGCCTCGTCCGCCAGGCGCACATGCATGGCGTCGGCGTCCGCAGTGCTGTGCACGGCGATGGTCTTGATGCCCATCTCGTGGGCGGCGCGATGAATACGCAGCGCAATCTCGCCGCGGTTCGCGATCAGCAGTTTATTGATGGGCATGGGTTTCGTTGACCCTTCTCGGTTCTACGCTGCCAAAAAATTTCTGTCCGGGCTGAGCTTGTTGAAGCCCCGCCTTTCCCCCACCCTAACAGAAGCAGTACCGCCCTTCGACAGGCTCAGGGCGAACGGAGTGCGGGACGAGAGATTCTATTCGATAATCACCAGTGGCTGATCGAACTCGACCGGCTGGCCGTTGGAGACCATGATCTTCTTCACCGTCCCGGCGCTTGGTGCGCTGATCGGGTTCATCACCTTCATCGCCTCCACGATCACCAGCGTATCGCCCGCTTCCACCTTCTGCCCCTCGCTGATGAACGGCTTGGCACCCGGCTCGCTGGCGAGATAGCAGGTGCCGACCATGGGCGAACGGATGGCGTTGGCATCATCATCTGCGCTGTCGGTCTGCGGCGCGGCGGCTTGAGCAGGTGCGGCGCTCGGCGCAGCGGCTGTCGCCGGAGCGGGCGCGGCAACCGGTGCCGCTGCGGCCTGAATGTTGCGCGAGACACGGATGCGGCGCGGGCCGTCTTCCACCTCGATATCGCTGAGGCCGGTATCGCCGAGCATCTCGGCCAGTTCGCGCACCATCGATACGTCGATGTTCATTGGTCCCTCGCTGGGTTTTTCATGTTCGTCGGACATAGGCTTTCAAACCCTTGTTATGATATTTCACGTTGCGGCTGCTTAATCAGAGCCGGGCCGCCGCGTCCAGCGCGAGTTCGTAGGACAGCGCGCCGAAGCCACTGACGGTTCCCTTGGCCGCGCGGGCAATCCAGCTGCGATGGCGAAAGCTTTCGCGTGCATGGGGGTTGGACAGATGAACCTCGATCACCGGCACATCGATCGCGCGGATGGCATCGTAAAGCGCGATCGAGGTGTGCGTGAACGCGCCTGCATTCAGCAGCACCGCTTTGGCCTGGCTCGCCGCTGCCTCGTGCAGCCAGTCGATCAGATGACCCTCATGGTTGGATTGGCGCAAATCGATATCGAAGCCGAGGTCGGCCGCGCGGTCTTCCAGTCGCCCTGCGATATCATCCAGCGTTTCGGGACCGTAGACATCTGGCTCGCGCATACCGAGCAGGTTGAGATTGGGTCCGTTGAGGACGAAGATGGTCTGCCGGTCGGCCAAGTCTGCCCCCTTTTTTGCCGTAAGTGCTCTTGCCCCCCTTTAAACGCCGCGTGCGGGGGAAGTCGAGCGCCCCTCGACTTCCTGGCACCCCGCGCGCTAGAGCAGGGCTATGCTGAACGTCACGATCAACGGCGATGCGAAACGCGTGGAAAGCGGCACCGTCGCCGACATGTTGCGCGCGCTCGGGCTCCATCCGGAAAAGCTGGCGGTGGAACGCAACCGCGAGATCGTGCCGCGCGGCTCGCTGGACCAGGTGATGGTGGAAGAAGGCGATGTGTTCGAGATTGTCCACTTCGTCGGCGGAGGCTGATCGGGCGCGCCGCCACGTGATGCCGACGGTTGATGCGCTCGTCGGGACTCTTCATAGCGGTCGTTCACGGGGAGGGTTTATTCACCGCCCGCGCGCTCCTAAGTCCGGTACATGACCGATTCTTCTCCCGATACCTGGACCGTTGCCGGCCAGACTTTCAACTCGCGCCTCATCGTCGGTACGGGGAAATATAAGGACTTCGAACAGAACGCAGCCGCGCTGAAGGCGAGCGGGGCGGAGATCATCACCGTGGCGGTGCGGCGCGTGAACGTGTCGGACCCCACTCAGCCGATGCTGACCGATCATATCAGCCCGAAGGACTACACCTTTCTGCCCAACACGGCGGGCTGCTTCACCGCCGATGAAGCTGTTCGCACGCTGCGCCTTGCGCGCGAGGCGGGCGGCTGGGATCTGGTGAAGCTGGAAGTGCTGGGGGAGGCGAAAACGCTCTATCCCGACATGCGCGAGACATTGAAGGCCACGGAAACGCTGGTGGCCGAAGGCTTTAAGCCGATGGTCTATTGCGTGGACGATCCGATCGCGGCGAAGCAACTGGAGGAGGCAGGCGCCGTCGCGATCATGCCGCTGGGCGCGCCGATCGGCTCCGGCCTCGGTATCCAGAACCGCGTGACCATCCGCCTGATTGTCGAGGGCGCGAATGTGCCGGTCCTGGTCGATGCCGGCGTCGGCACGGCATCGGACGCGGCAATCGCGATGGAACTTGGCTGCGACGGCGTGCTGATGAACACCGCCATCGCCGAGGCGAAGGACCCGCTGCGGATGGCCGAGGCGATGAAGTTGGCAGTGCAGGCCGGGCGGCACAGTTATCGCGCCGGTCGCATGGCGCAGCGCCGCTATGCCGATCCGTCGAGCCCGTTGGCGGGGCTGATCTGAACGGAGAGCTGGGCACTCATCGCCCAGCTATTTCCTTCGCCTGATTCAGATATTTCCGGCCTATCCGCAGGGATTCGCCGTCCGCAAGCTGGGCATGCCAGACGCCGCCGCCCTCATGGCGCAGGCCGGTAACAAAATCCCGCCGCACGATGTGGCTGCGGTGAATGCGCAGGAATTTTGCTTCGTCCAGCCGCTCTTCCAGCGCGCCGATGGTCTCGTGCAGCAGATAGCTGCGGTCACCCAGATGCAACCGCATATAGTCGCGCTCTGCCTCGATCCGGTCGATGTCTTCAGCGGCGACGCGGATCAGTTCGGATCGGTGCGGCACCCAGAATTCCTGTGCGCCCACTGGCTCCGGCCTCTTTTCGCTTCGGGCTGCCAGAACGCGTGCGACGGCCTTCTCAAGGCGGTCCTGCGCCACCGGCTTCAGCACATAGTCCGCCACGCCCAGCTCGAACGCCTCGACCGCAAATCCATCGAATGCGGTGCAGAAAATGATCGCGGGCGGGGACCGCATACCGCTAAGCGCGCGCGCCACGGCGATCCCGTCGCGGCCCGGCATCGCGATGTCGAGGAGCAGCAGATCGATGCCGCCCGCGCGCACGGCTTTAAGCGCCGCGTCGCCATCGCTGGCGGTGCCGGCAAGTTCCAGCCTGTCGATGCCTGCCACCAATCGTTCAAGCCGCTCCACGGCAAGCGGCTCGTCATCAACGATCAGCGTGTTCAACGTATCAGCGGACATCCAGCGGTATCTCCAGTCGGTTGACGAACCCGCCTTCCGCATCCGGCGAGGCGGAGAAGCGTGCGCGGCTTCCATAGCGCGCTTCCAGTCGATCGCGAACATTGACGAGGCCGATGCCGCCCGGCTCGCCGCGCATCGTGGAGCCTCCGGCGCCGTCATCCGTCACGCTGATGAACAGCGTCGCTTCGTCCACCCGTGCGCGGATTGTGATCGTGACGGGCCCGCGCGCCCGCGACACGCCGTGCTTGATCGCGTTTTCGACAAGCGGCTGGAGAATCAGTGCGGGAACCCTGGCCCGCGCAGCCGCCTCGCTCACTTCGATTCGGCTGCGCAGGCGCTCGGGATAGCGCACCGACTCGATCGCGAGGTAGAGCGACTGCGCCTCCACTTCTTCGGCCAGTGTGACATCGGCCAGCGGATCGCTGGTAAGGCTGGTGCGGTAGAAGGTGGCAAGGTTCATGATCATCGCTTCGGCGCGGTCGGCATCGCCGCGCATCACCAGGGAACTGAGCGAATTGAGCGTGTTGAACAGGAAATGCGGGTTCACCTGATACCGCAGCGCGCGCAGCTCGGCCTCGTGCGCGGCCTGGCTGAGCCGCGCTGCCTGTCGCTCCGCCGCGCGCACCTCGCGGGCGTAGCTCAGCGCCAAAAACAACATGCCCCAGGCGGCAAGGAAGAAGTAGCGGTTGAGCGCCAACTCCGCGAGCGTCTGGACCATGCTCAGGGGTTGCTGGATGCCGATATCGGGCGCGCCAGCAAAGATCCGCTCCGGATCGTAGACATTGAACAGCCAGTAATTGAACAGGCTCATCAAGATCGCGGTCGGTGCGGCGCCGATAAAGGCCGCGGTAATGCGTTGGCCGAACGGCCGGTCGTCGAACAGGCGCAGCAGCAGGCAGAAGCAGAATGTCAGGCCGATGCCGACGAGGGTGACCGCGATGCGACGCCAGATCAGCTCGTCCTGCGCCGGAAAGCCCATCACGGCGGCACGCGCGGTGTTGACCACGGCATAAACAGCCCAGAAGCCGACGATGGAAAGGAACGCCAGGCGCAGGGAAATCGTTCTGCGGGGCATCGGGGCGAGGGTCATGGCGGCGGATTAGCGGCTTGGCGGCGGCTTGTCTGCATCGGCGCACCGTTACGTCACCGCATCGTTTCGTGCGGGAATGTCACAGCGAAATTTCAATTCCCGGCCATTGGCGCAATAACCTTGCTGCGATGCGTCAATTTGCGCTTTAAGATAACATTCACCATGTCCATGATATGACGATCCTCTGTCGAACACGGGTTGGGAGCCTGACATTATGACCGATCAGACCAGCGAAGCGCCGGGAATGGTTACCCTGGCAGAAATGAAGGAATTCGCAGGCTTCACCGCCGCGACGCAGCGCTACATCCGGCGCTCGCTCGACGTGGCTTTTGAGCGCGAAGACGCCGTCAAGCGCTGGAGCCGCGATGTTGGCGAAGTCGCCAGCATCCGCGCCCAATATCGCCTGTATGAGCGGCTCGAAGCGCTGCGCGGCCTCATTCCTACGTCGAGCGACATCGATGCGGCGGAGCCGTTCATGTCACCGCTGATCACGGTTTCGGCGTTCGATCTTGGGCAGGGGCGGATCGAAAGCTTCGCATCCTATCGCTTCCTTTATGAGCGCTTGCTCGGTGCCGACGCGCGGCCTTGGCTTCCCGGTGCCTTCTGCGCCGCGGCGACCCTGCCGCAGCTGCAGCCCGAACAGCGCAAGAAATTGCTGCAGTCGATCACCGAAGCCGCAGCGACGGCGACCGGCTGGTCCAAGCGCGCACCAAGCTTTTTCCCCGAATGGGTTGAAAAGGTAGATGCCGGAAAAGCGAACTGACTCGCTCAGGTCCCGGCTCGATTGAACAGGGGCGCTCCATGAGGAGCGCCCCTTTTTTCTTGTCGGCAGATGGCGTGCGGTTGTTACCTCTATAAGCATGCAGCCTCGCGGAACTCCGGCGCGCCAGCGTTGTTGATCCTTCCGAACAGCTTCAAAGGAAGGAGTTTCTCCCATGGCTATCGAACAGGATCTTACGGGTCTCAACATCCTAATCATTGCAACCGACGGGTTCGAGCAATCCGAGCTTCTGGAGCCGCGCGATCAGCTCTCCGGTGCAGGCGCGACGGTCCATATCGCATCGCTTGCAGAGGGTGAGATCAAGGCTTGGGACGAGGACGACTGGGGCGATAGCGTAGAAGTCGACAAGCTGGTCGCCGACGTTTCAGTCGACGATTATGACGCGCTGGTGCTGCCGGGCGGACAGATCAACCCTGATCTTCTTCGCGTCGAAGACTCGGTGCTCGACCTGATCCGCGAATTCGATAGCTCGGGCAAAACCGTGGCGGCTATCTGCCACGCACCGTGGCTGCTGATCGAAGCGGAGATCATCAACGGGCGCAAGGCTACCAGCTACAAGTCGATCCGTACGGACCTCTCCAATGCCGGAGCGGAAGTGGTCGATGAAAGCGTGGTCGTGGATGACAATCTTATCACCAGCCGCAATCCGGATGATCTCGACAACTTCTGTGCAGCGATCGCAAGCGCTGTACTGGAGGGTGCAGACGCCTAAACTTAGCGTCAAAGATAAACATTTCAGGGCGGGCCGGTGACGGCTCGCCCTTTCTTTTTCAGCGCCGATCGACTCTGCGGCGCCCATTCGCCAGGACTTGGCAATGGGCCCCCGCGGCTTGCCATCGCGCCTTCCTTTGCTAAGCCTGCTGGCTGAACGAGGGCAAGGGAGCGGCAATAGCCGCCGAGGGAAAGCATATCATGGCAAGCGGAGGCGGCATGGCCGCGGCGTTCGAGCGTTGGACCGATCCGGTCATCAACGTATCGGACTTCATTTGGGGCGGCACCTGGAACGGCACGGAGGTGATTCCCTTCCCGCCGATGGTGATCATCTTGCTGGGCGGCGGCCTGTGGATCATGATCGGTCTGCGCGGCTATCCGATCCGCAACCTCATTCCCGCCTTCCGCAAGCTCTTCGTGAAATCGGACAAGGGCGCAGCTGGTGAGATCAGCCCGTTCGCGGCGCTTTCCACCGCGCTATCGGGCCAGGTGGGCACGGGCAATCTGGCCGGTGTCGCCACGGCCATCGCGCTGGGCGGGCCTGGCGCGATCTTCTGGATGTGGATCACCGCGCTGATCGGCATGGCGCTGGGTTTTGCCGAAGGTGCGCTTGCGGTGCGCTTTCGCGAACGCACGCCCGACGGCGAATATCGCGGCGGACCGATGAGCTACATCACCTACGGCCTCGGCCCGAAATGGAAGTGGCTGGCGATCCTGTTCTGCATCGGCACCCTGTTTTCCGCACTCGTCACCGGCAACGGCATTCAGGCCAATTCGGTCGCGGATTCCATCAACGAGCTGACCGGTCTGGAAGACTGGATCGGCGGTATCATCACCGCGATTGCCGTTTTCGTGGTCATCATCGGCGGCATCAAATCGATCGGCGCGGTGGCCGAAAAGGTCGTGCCGTTCATGGCGAGCGCTTACATCATCATGGCGATCATCGCGATCCTGCTCAACATCGCTGACATTCCGGAAACCTTCGGGCGCATCTTCAGCGGCGCGTTCAATGCGCAGTCCGCAAGCGGCGGTTTCGTGGGCGCTGGGTTGATGCTGGCGATCCGTGCCGGTGTGGCCCGCGGCCTGTTTTCCAACGAGGCCGGACAAGGTTCCACCCCGATCGCGCATGCCGTGGCGCAGACCAACGATCCGGCCGCGCAGGGCAATTTCGCCATGCTCGGCACGTTCATCGATACCATCGTCATCTGCACCATGACGGCGTTGGTGATCCTGACCGTGGAGGGGCCGTTCATGGCGACCGATCCGGTCACCGGCCTGAGCGAGCCGGTGAGGCACGCCTGGCAAGCTTCCAACCTGGAAGGTTTCGGGATGACATCCGGCGCTTTCGCCGCGGCATTCCCGCTGGACGTCGCAGGTATCCCGATCGGCACGCTGATCGCATCGGTTGCGCTGATCCTGTTCGTGTTCACCACGCTCCTGACGTGGAGCTATTATGGTGAGCGCGCGATCACCTATCTCTACGATCAGCTGCCCGGCTCAAACGAGCGGGGCGAGCGCCGCCTGCACATGATCTGGCGCGTGCTGTGGTGCATCTTCATCTATATCGGCGCATCCGCCCCGCTCGATTTCATCTGGCGGCTGGGTGATATTTCCAATGCGGCAATGGTGATCCCGAACATGATCGCGCTGCTGGCGCTGTCTGGGGTGGTGTTCGCGCTGGCCCGCGGCGTGCGAAACGCCGGCAAGGACCATGGCCGCGAGACGCCGGCCGAACTCAGCGAAGAGGTGACGGGCGCGCCGGGGCATTAGCTCCGGCGCATCGCCCCCATCTCCGTTCGGGCTGAGCCTGTCGAAACCCTGTTCTTTTCCGCGCGAAGCAGTACAGCCCTTCGACAAGCTCAGGGCGAACGGGCCTTGGCAGCGGGTGCGAGTATTTCATGCTGAGACGCCTCTACGAATGGACGCTGGATAAGGCCGGGCATCGCACCGCGCCGCGCTGGCTGGCCGGTATATCTTTTGCCGAATCGAGCTTCTTCCCCATCCCGCCGGACGTGCTGCTGGCACCGATGTGCCTTGCCAAGCCGCAGCGCAGCTGGTGGTATGCGCTGGTCTGCACCATCGCATCGGTGCTCGGTTCGCTGCTGGGCTATGCGATCGGCTTTTTCCTGTTCGATAAGATCGGCCAGCCAATCCTGGATTTCTACGGCGTCGGCGCGGAGTTCGAGCACTTCAAGCAGCAGTTCAACGCGCAAGGGTGGATCATCGTGCTGCTGGCAGGCTTTACGCCTCTACCGTTCAAAGTGGTTACCATCGCGGCCGGCGCGACGGCGATGCCGCTTCAAATCCTGCTGTTCGCGGCCATCATCTCGCGCGGTGCTCGTTTCTTCCTGGTGGCTGGACTGCTGCGCTTTTTCGGCCCGCCGATGAAGCTATGGATTGATAAACACTTCGCCCTCGCAACCACCGTCCTGGGCGCGCTCGCGATACTGGGCTTCGTGGCGGTCAAATATATCGTGCATTGAAAAAGGCGCGCGAACCCGGTTCGCGCGCCCCTTCATTTGATCCGTTCAATGCGATCAACCGAGCGGTTCTTCGATTGTGCGGAAAACCTCGTCGCGGCGGATCGGGGGCACGATCATCGGGCTGTTATAGCTGGCAAGCTCATGATTGCCGATGCCGTTCCAGCGCCGCTCGGCGACCCACGCATCCAGCCGCTGGATCGTCTCCTGCCACTTCGCATCGCTCGGCGCGCCGCTGACCAGCGCGGTGGCGACGAGCCGCTCCGGCATTTCGCGCAGTGCAATGGAAAGCGGCGGGGCAGGCAGGCTGGCCTTGGTCTTGCCGCGCGGGACGACGAAGCGCACGGCCCAACGGCCGCCCTCATTGTCGAAATCATGTTCGGCATCGCCTTCGATCGAGGCGGTAACAGGTACCGTCATGTCCAGCTTCTCGCCGTCGCGGGACTTGGCGAAATAATAGTCGGACAGGATCTTGAAGCCTTCCTTCTCGGCCTGCTTGCGCGTTCCCGTCACCACCGTTTCGGCGACCAGATAGGGGGCATAGCGGCGCAGCTCGAAATCACCCTCGGTACGCACCGGGCGGTATGCGGGGCTCTCGGTCTGCTTTTCAGAGCGGGCGTAGAGACCATAGCCGATCGCGCCGGCCGCAAGGGCCGCGCCGCCGCCGATTATCGCTTTCTTGGTGGTCGGGTTCATTCTTCAATCTCCATGCATCGAGCACCGGAAATGGCGGTGCGGTCCATGCTGGGAGAATGAATGAAAGCGCTTCCGGTTTCGCTTTCGTAACGGTTCAGCTTGCGAACAGTGCACTATCGTCGGCGAACGCCTTGAACTCCAGCGCGTTGCCGCTGGGATCGGTCAGGAACATCGTCGCTTGTTCGCCGGGCTGTCCCTGAAAGCGAATGGTCGGCTCGATGATGAAAGGCGTTTCGGCGGCGTGGAAGCGCTCTGCCAGCGCCTGCCAATCGGGCATGGTCAGCACCAGGCCGAAATGCGGCACCGGGACATCATGGCCGTCCACCGGATTATGATGCGCAGCGCGCCGCTCCCCGCCCAAATGCGCGACGATCTGATGTCCGTAGAAATCGAAATCGACCCACTGCTCGCTGCTCCGCCCCTCGGGGCAGCCCATCAATTCTCCGTAAAAGGCGCGCGCGGCGGCAAGATCATGGACTGGAAAGGCGAGGTGGAAGGGGCGCAGGCTCATCGGATCAGCGCTGCGGCTCTGGCAGCGGTTCGTCCGCACCCGCTGCGATCTCGGCATCGAGCAGTGGCTCGCAGCGTTCGTAGCGGGTGGTGAGGAAGCGCATGACATCGCCGTCCGCGATGGCGGCATTGGCCTGCGAGCGCGCGGATTCCGCAATCGCCGCAGCGATGATTTCACGCGGCAAGCCGGTTTCCTCCATAACGCGCGAGCCAACGAGACCCGCATAGACCTTGCCCGGCTCCGCCATGGCGCGCAGCCGATCCGCGCCTTCAGCATCCTGCGATTGCTGAAAGGCGATCAGCCCGAAGGTGGCGACGCAATCGATATCGCGCTGCTGCATATCGGTCAGCACGGAAACAGGAGCCGCGGATTGCAGAAGCATGGCGAGGAACAGGGTCATGAAAATTCCGTCAGATTATGTGGGATGCGTCTAGCGGCTCCGGCAATCCGGTGGAAGCGCGCAGCGACGTCTTGAGAGGCAAAAAACCCGGCCGCGCTTGGCGGACCGGGCTTCCTGGTGATGGCGACCTCAATAGAAGAAGTCGTAGATCACGTCGACCGTGCGGCCGTTCCGGACGTCGACGAGCACCGCATCGCCGAAATAGCGGACCCAGCGATAGGGGCCGTACACCGGGGGGAGGCGATAGCGGTAGGGATCGTTGATCCGGTAGCGGTTCGAATAGAACAGCGATCCCAGGATCCCCCCGACCGAGAGGCGGCGATAGCCATAGTTCCGATAAGGCGCGTAATAGCGCGAGGTGAACAGGCCGCGATTGGCACGGCGATAGCGGCGCCAGTCGTAACGGCGATCATTCCGCCAATTGTTGTTCCAGCGATTATACTGGCGTCCGTTATAGGCAAAACGGGCATTATTATACCGGTCCCGCCGATAGTCCGCGCGTCGATCGCGCCGATAGTCACGATAGGCTTCCCGCCTGTCCTGGCGATAATCGCGATAGGCCTCGCGCCGCTGTTCGCGGCGATAATCCCTGCGCCGCTCCGCGCGGCGTTCTGCACGGCGCTGGTCCTGGCGAGCATCCTGCCGTCGATCACGACGCGCTTCGCGGCGTCGCTCGGCGCGCCGCTCAAACTGGCGGGCATCCTGGCGGCGATCCCGGCGCGCCTCCTGCCGACGCTCGGCACGCCGTTCGCTGCGGCGCTCCTGCCGAGCCTCGCCGCGACGTTCGCCGCGTTCCCGCTGCGCAACCGCCGAGGCCGAAATTTCGGTGAAGGCGATGCCGGAACGATCAATCGCGTGGATGTTGGCCTGGGCGGCATCGGCCGCAGCGGGGGTGAGTATGGTGGCGGCCATCAAGGCGCCAAAATACAGGGTGCGCATGGGGTTTCTCCTCTGGCGCAGCAGCGGACCGCTCCGCCGCAATGGGCAACTCCTGTAGCGCCCTCCTGCTTTCCTTCTGGACCGGCCCGTCTGACCTCCCGCTGAACCGTGAAGAAATATTCAGCTAAGATACCGGTTACATGAACAAAGGCGCTCGGAGCACCGGCGACCCCCGCCGATGCTCCAGCCCTGCGCCTTTTTCGAATACTTCGCTTATTGCGAGGGACCGGCCAGGATTTGCTCGGTCATCGCCTGCGCCATCGGGTGATAGCCAGGCTTCGCTTGCGCAAAGGCATCGGCGGCAATGGCGTGGCCCCAGTCGCCCTGGGCTTCCAGCGCCTGATAGAGCGGCCGGATCAGCAGCATGCGCCCGACGCTGTTCAGATAATTCTTCAGCGAAGGCACCGCGGGTTCGTAGCGGTTCGGGATCGCAATCTCATACCACGCCGAACGGACATAGGGGTTGGTGCTGTTCGAAAGGTTCAGCCCTTTATCCATCTCCTTCAGCCGCGCTGCCGTCTGCTGCTTCGGCACGCCGCGCAGGAAGCGCAGCCATTGCTGCGTGCTCCAGCCGTCGGTGTCGACCGCCGAAGCGGGGCCCCCGGCGTTGAACGCCGCGAGTTCCCGGTCGACCTCGGCCAGCGTGCTGGATCGGACATGCACGGCATTGTTGGGCAGGCCCGGCTGATAGGCCCACTCGTCAAGCTGGAGCTGGTTTTCCAGCTGCGTATCGCCCTTGATCAGGTTCGTGCGCAGATCGGTCAGGAAGCCCGCGGAGGTCTGCGGCTGGAAGGCATGGCGGTCAAAATAGCCGCGCAGATATTCGTCGAACCGCTCGCGCCCGACCGCTTTCTCGATGGTGCGCAGGAAGGTCGATCCTTTGAAGTAGTCGAGCTGACCCGCCGTTGCCCCCGGCTCACCGTGCAGGCGCGTGGCGGGTGCATCCATACCGCCAGCATTCTCGATGTCCTTGAGCATCTGCGCATAATCGAGATCGGCGTACATGGCGGCGCGCTCCGGCCCGTACACCGCCTCCATAATGCGGTTTTCGAAATAGGTGGTGAAGCCTTCGTTCAGCCAGCTGTCCGACCAGGTGGCATTGGTGACGAGATTGCCCGACCAGCTATGCGCCAGCTCATGCGCGACGACATCGGTGTTGGAGCGGTCTCCGGTAATGATGGTGGGGGTGAGGAAGGTGAGCGTCGGGTTCTCCATTCCGCCATAGGGAAAACTCGGCGGCAGGACGAGCATGTCGTACCGGCCCCAGCGATAGGGGCCGTAGAGGTCTTCCGCCGCGGAAATCATCTTCTCGACGTCCTGAAACTCGCTCGCCGCGGCGTCGATCAGCTCGGGCTCGGTATAGACGCCGCTATTCGGACCGAGCTTCTGGAAGGCGAGATTGCCGACCGCGAGCGCGATCAGATAGGGCGGCACCGGATTGTCCATCTTGAACCGGTAGCTCACGCGGCCATCGGCGGTGGGCACGCCGTCCGGCGTAAGCTTGTCGCCGCTCATCACCGCGACAAGGCCCTTGGGAACGGTGATGCGCGCGTCCCAGGTCTGGCGGATGCCGGGGCTGTCCTGTGTAGGGATCCAGCTGCGGTTGTTGATCGGCTGGCCCTGGCTGAACAGATAGGGCTTCTGTCTGCCTGCGGTCGCTTCCTTGGGCAACCATTGCAGCGCATCGGCGCCGGGTGCGCTGGCGTAGGTGATCTTGATCTTGTCGTTTCCGTTCAGCTCAACCGTCAGCGGGCTGCCGAGCTGATCGTCCGATTTGCCCACGGTGTAGGGCAGGGCGTTGCCGTCCATATCGGTGATCGATTGGATTTGAAGGCCGTTGTCGTCCAGCACCACGCTTTTGGCGCCAGGCTCCGCCACCACATCGAGCACCGCCGTGCCGTACAGGCGCTTGTTATCGAAATCGGTCACGAGATCGAGATCGACGTGCGAAACGCGCGCCGTCTCCGGCTCGGCATAGGTCCAGACATCTTCGGCGAAGCTGGCCGGTGCCGCCGTCGCGGCTGCGACAGGCGCGTCCTGCGCTAGAGCAGCGCCGCTGACGCTGGTCATGAGAAGAAGGGCGGCGGAGGTGGCAAGGCGCATGGAAATTCCTGTTCGTCTAATCGCTTGTAGGCGGCGTAGCCCGGACATAGGCACGCCGCCCGATCAGATGAACAGGTAAATCGATCGGCCTTTACTGGAACTGAAGCGACTGGGCGCGGAGGTGGTTCAGGCGCGGCGGGCCTCGGCGCGTGAGACCAAGCCTTCATCGTTCTCGAACTCGCTGAAAAGCCACAGCTCGGCCTCCTCCAGCGTCTCGAAGACGGCGGCATGGCCGCGAACGCTGAGGATTCGCCGGGTCTGCAACTTGGTAAGCGAGCCTTGCCGGGCCACCGCAATCCGCTTGGCCTTATAGGTGGCGGTCAGCACCAGATGCTGAAGAGCCGCGACGACCTCCTGGGGCTGGATCTTCGCTTCCGATGTGTCGATCAATAGGTAAAATTCGCCCGACCCGAGACCTATGGATTCCACGGCGGCGCGTTCGTCCTCTGCGAAGCTGGCGACATCGGACAGCGAAAGGAAGCCGAGCATGCTCGCCTTGACGAGTTTGCGGCTCGGATCGGTGCTGACGGTTATCATGATGGACTCCCTGCCTGAGCGAATCCCCCTGGTACGGCTTAGCCTTTGCAGACCTAAAATTCCTTTAAGACAATGAGATGCGGATCAGGCGAGGATGGTCTCCAGCTTCTCGCTTGCCTCCAGCCAGACGGTTTCCGCCTCCTCGATCCTTTCCTCCACGCCGGCCCGAAGTTTCATCAGTTCGGTCATGGTAAGGTCTGCCAGCTTGCCCTCCGCGCTCGCAGGATCGAACATGGCGCGGTCGATCGCGCTGCGTTCGGTGGTGAGTTTGGCCAGCTGCGTTTCCGCCTTCTTCGCCGCATCGCGCAGGCCCTTGTTCTGCTCGCGCAGTTGTGCGGCGGCCTGGCGCGCTTCCTTCTTACTGAGCTTGGGCTCGGACGATTTCTTGCCCTCGGAGGCCGGCTCCTTGGCCAACACGAAGGCGATGTAATCGTCGATCGAGCCGTCATATTCGCGCGCCGTGCCGTCATCGACCAACACGAGCCGGTCGGCCGTCATTTCCAGCATGTGCCGATCATGGCTGACGATCAGCACCGCGCCCGAAAAGGCGGTAAGCGCCTGGATCAGTGCCTCGCGCGCATCGACGTCGAGATGGTTGGTCGGCTCATCGAGGATCAGGAGGTGCGGCGCGTCGCGGGTGATCAGCGCCAGCGCCAGCCGCGCTCGCTCGCCGCCCGAAAGCTTGCCGACAAGCGTAGTCGCCTTGTCCGGACCGAAACCGAAGCGGCCTAGCTGCGCGCGCACCTTGGACGGCGTTTCGCCCTTCATCAGCCGCGTCATATGGGTGAGCGGCGTTTCGTCGCGGTCCAGTTCCTCCACCTGATATTGCGTGAAATAGCCGACGCGCATCTTGCCGCTGGCGTTCATCTCGCCATCCAGCGGGGCGAGCTGCGCAGCGAGCAGCCGGGCGAGCGTGGTCTTGCCGTTTCCGTTGCGACCGAGCAGCGCGATGCGATCGTCCGGATCCATCCGCAAGTTCAGGCGCTGCAACACCGGCTCGCCATTATAACCGACCGCAGCCTGATCCAGCGTGATGAGCGGCGGGCGCAGCTCGCCCGGATCGGGGAAGTCGAAGCTGAGCGAGGGATCGTCCACCAGTTCGGCAATCGGCTGCATCCGCGCCAGCGCCTTGGCGCGCGACTGGGCCTGTTTGGCAGTGGAGGCGCGCGCGCTGTTGCGGGCGATATAGTCCTTCAGCCGGTCGGCCTGCGCTTCCTGCTTGGCCTTGGCCGACGCCAGCTGCGCCTGCCGCTCGGCCCGCTGCCGCTCGAACGCGTCATAGCCGCCGGGGTACAGCGTCAGGCCGCCGCGCTCCAGATGCAGTATATGGTCGACGACATTGTTCAGAAAATCGCGCTCATGGCTGACCAGTAGGATCGTGCCGGGATAGGAGAGGAGAAAGTCCTCCAGCCACAGCACCGCTTCCAGATCGAGATGGTTCGACGGTTCGTCGAGCAGCAGCACATCGGGCGCGGAGAAGAGGAGCGCGGCGAGCGCGACGCGCATGCGCCAACCGCCCGAAAAGCTGTCGAGCGGGCGGTGCTGCGCGTCTTCGTCGAAACCGAGGCCGGCCAGAATGCGCGCCGCGCGGGAGGGTGCGGAATGTGCATCGATGGCGATCAGCCGCTCATGGACTTCGGCCAGGCGTTCGGCGTCGAGCTCGCCCTCGCTCTCCGCCATCAGCGCGGCACGTTCGATATCCGCGGCCAACACCTCTTCGAACGGCGTGGTCTGTCCGCCCGGCGCTTCCTGCGCAATATAGCCGAGGCGCGTGCCTTTAGGCATTTCCGCACCGCCGCTGTCAGGCTCCAGCGATCCGGCGATGACGCGCACCAGCGTGGTTTTGCCCGCTCCATTGCGGCCCACTAAGCCGACGCGCGAGCCCGGCGGCAAGGCAGCCTTGGCTCCGTCGAGGATCAGCCGCCCGCCCAGGCGGACCGTAATGGCGTTGAGATTGAGCATGGCCGCGCGATTAGCAGGGCGGGGCGGGCGGGGGAAGTCCGCGGCGCATTTGGTGGTCTTAACCACCGTAGCCCTGAGCCGGTGGCGCCATGCGCCGTCTCCGACTCCGAAGGGCGCTTCTCGTATAGGCGCGGCGCTCGGCCGATAGACGTCCTTCGACAGGCTCAGAACTTACGGTTTTTGGAATTGGAGCTTACCGCTCCCCGATCGCGACGCCTGCCGCCCAGCCGCTGGCCCAGGCCCATTGGAAGTTATAGCCGCCGAGCCAGCCGGTCACGTCCACGGCTTCGCCGATCGCATATAGGCCGGGCACCGTTTTCGCCTCCATTGTTTGGGAGGAAAGCCCCGTGGTGGCGATGCCCCCCGCGGTCACTTCCGCCTTGGCGAAGCCTTCGCTGCCATTGGGAACGAAAGTCCAGGCGGCCAGTTGCCGCGCGGCGGATTCCAACTTGCGGTCGGGCAGGTTGGCCAGCTCTCCGGGCAGATCGAGCCGTTCGGCTAGCGTTTCGGCGAGCCGGGCGGGAAGTGCGCCGCCGAGCACGCCTTTGACGGTCGCGCGGGGCGTTTCGCGCTTGGCCGTAATCAGCCAGTCCGGTGAATGGTCCGGCAGGAAATCGATCGTCACGGCATCGCCCGGCCGCCAGTAGCTGGATACCTGCAAGATCGCGGGGCCGGACAGGCCGCGATGCGTAAACAGCGCCGCTTCCCTGAACGCGGCTTTGTTCGCGCGTGCCTCCACCGGCGCGGCGACACCGGAGAGCGCGCGGAACAGCACATCCTCTCCGCCCAGCGTCAGCGGAACCAAGGCAGGCCGCGGCTCCACGATCTTGAGGCCGAAGCGGCGGGCGAGATCATAGGCAAAGCCGGTCGCGCCCATTTTCGGGATCGAGGGCCCCCCGGTGGCGATCACCAGCGCCGGTGCGCTCAATTTGCGGTCACCGACCCGCAGCGAGAAGGCGCCATCGGAATGGGAAACGTCCTGCGGCGCTTGGCCCAGGGCCAGTTCCACGTCGCCTTTCGCGCATTCCTCCAGGAGCATGTCGACGATCTGCTTGGCCGATCCGTCGCAGAACAGCTGGCCCAGGGTCTTCTCGTGCCAGGCGATGCTATAGGCCTTTACGAGATCGAGAAAATCGCGCGCAGTGTAGCGGGCGAGCGCGGACTTGGCGAAGTGGCGATTGGCCGAAAGATAGCGGTCCGGCGCGGTCCCCAAATTGGTGAAATTGCAGCGCCCGCCGCCGGAAATCAGGATTTTTTTGCCCGGCCGGTCTGCATGGTCGATCAGCAGCACCCGCTTGCCCCGCTGGCCCGCCACGGCGGCGTCCATCAGCCCCGCCGCGCCCGCGCCCAACACGATGGCATCGAAACGCTCCACGCCCGTCAGCGCTTCTTGGCGATCTTGATCTTGTCTTGCTTGGCGCGCGCCTTGGTCGATTCCTCGCTGCGGCTCATGGCCTTGGCAATCGCCTTCAGCCCCATGCCCTTGCCCGCCAGCCGGTGCAGCGTCTGCAGTTCGTCCGCGGTCCAGGGTTGTTTGTGACGTTCGAATTTGTCGCTCATGCCGCGCGCTTTCCCACGGCCCAAGCGGCAAGGCAAGCGTGGGGGCGGAACTGACCGGCCGCTTCACACGTATAGTTTCAGGACGGAGGCGAAACGAATGCCTCCCAAAAAAGGGGAAAGCCACTGTTCGACGAAATGCTGGGAGATGGCGACGCCACGCGTGAGCCCTATGGCGACTATCGCCGCTGGTTCGATTCCGAAGATGCAGAGCGTCTTTTGCGAAAATCCGAACAGGCCGAGAATTTCTTCCGGCGAACAGGCATCACCTTCAATGTTTACGGACGCGAGGAAGCCGAAGAGCGGCTGATCCCGTTCGATATCATCCCCCGCATTCTGTCCGCCCGCGAATGGCGCAAGCTCTCACGCGGTATCGAACAGCGCGTGCGTGCCCTCAACGCTTTCCTCCATGACATCTATCACCGTCAGGAAATTCTGCGGGCAGGCAAGGTGCCTTGGCAATTGGTGGCCAATAATGAGGCCTATCTCGCCAAGATGATCGGCGTGTCCCCGCCAGGCGATATCTATACTCACATCGTCGGGACGGACATCGTACGGACCGGAGATGACGACTTCTTCGTGCTGGAAGACAATGCCCGCACGCCTTCAGGCGTCAGCTACATGCTGGAAAACCGCGAATCCATGCTCCAGATGTTTCCGGAGCTGTTTGCCAAGATCCCGGTCCAGCGAGTGTCCGATTATCCTCAGGCACTTCGCCGCTCGCTCGCCGCCTGCGCGCCGCCGCGTTGCGAGGGCAAGCCGACCGTCGCGGTGTTGACGCCCGGCATTCACAACAGCGCCTATTTTGAACACAGCTTTCTGGCCGATCAGATGGGCGTGGAACTGGTCGAAGGCCATGATCTGCGGGTTACGAATGGCAAGATCGCCATGCGCACGACGCGCGGATATGAGCCGGTGGACGTCCTTTATCGCCGGATCGACGACGATTTTCTTGATCCGCTGAACTTCAATCCGGAATCGCTTCTGGGCGTGCCGGGGATTCTCGATGTCTATCGGTCGGGCGGCATCACGATCGCCAATGCGCCGGGCACCGGTATCGCCGACGACAAGGCGATCTACAGTTATATGCCGGATATCGTGCGCTTCTATACGGGCGAGGCACCAATCCTGAAGAACGTTGAGACATGGCGCTGTTCCGATGCGGAAAGCCTGCAATATGTGCTCGATAACCTTGCAGAGCTCGTCGTGAAGGAAGTGCACGGATCGGGCGGCTACGGCATGCTGGTCGGCCCGGCCGCCACCAAGGATGAGGTCGAGGAATTCCGGAAGAAGCTGGAGGCGAAGCCAAACGGTTATATCGCACAGCCCACTTTGGCGCTCTCCACCGTGCCGATCTTCGCCGACAGCGGACTTGCCCCGCGCCATGTCGATTTGCGTCCCTTTGCGCTGGTTTCGCCGGCAGGCATCGACATCACGCCCGGCGGACTGACCCGCGTGGCGATGACCGAGGGATCGCTGGTGGTCAATTCCAGTCAGGGAGGCGGCACCAAGGACACTTGGGTGCTGGAGGAATAAGCGATGCTAGGAAAGACCGCAGGGGGCCTCTACTGGATGGCCCGATATATGGAGCGCAGCGAAAACTATGCGCGGCTGTTGGAAGCAGGTCTGCGCATTGCGATGACGCGCAATTCCTCCGCCAATGACGAGTGGGCGTCCATCCTCACCACCGCTGCCAGCCGCGATGCTTTTGCCGCGAAATTCGAGGAATTCCACCAGTCCGACGTGATCGACTGGTTGCTGCGAGACCGCGACAATCCGTCCAGCGTTCTCAACGTCGTCAAGGCCGCGCGCGACAATGCCCGGCTGGTGCGCACCGCGCTGACCCGCGAGGTGTGGGAATCGGTCAACGAATGCTGGATGGAGATGAAGCGCGCGTTAGCCGAGCCAGTGGCCGACCGCGATCTTCCCGACATGATCGACATGATCCGCCGCTACAGCGCGCTGGTCCGCGGCGCGATCTTAGGGACGCAGCTTCGCAATGAAGGCTTTCACTTTGCCAGGCTCGGTACCTTCATCGAGCGGGCAGACAGCACCGCGCGCATTATCGACGTGAAATATTTCGTGCTGCTGCCGTCCAGCATCGGCGTTGGCTCCAGCATGGACAATGTTCAGTGGGAGACAATCCTGCGCTCCTGCTCTGCGCACAGCGCCTATCGCTGGGCGGTCGGCAGCGACATGAGCGCCCGATCGATCACGGATTTCCTGATCTTCAACCGGCAACTGCCCCGCAGCCTCGCCTTTTGTTACGATACCATTGCCAAATGTTCCGATTTCATCGCGGGTGAGCATGGCGAGGAAATGGATAGCTGCATCCGTGCCCGCACGATCGCGGCAAAGCTGAACAACAGCACGATTCAATCGGTCTTCGAAGAAGGATTGCACGAGTTTCTCGGCAACTTCCTGGATGAGAATGCCGGCGTCGCCGCCGCGATCGAACAAGATTATCGTTTTCTGGATTGACCCCTATGCGTCTCACCATCTTTCACCGAACCACCTATGGCTATGACGCCGGTGTCCCGTACGGCCTGCAACAGGTCCGCCTTACGCCGAAGGCCCGCGCCGGCCAGCGTATCATCGATTGGTCGATCGAGGTTTCCGGAGGCACCAAGGAACTGACCTTTGACGACGAGCACAATAATGCGGTCGACCTCATTCGGATCGAACCGGGGGCTACCGAACTTTCGATCATCTGCCGCGGTGAGGTCGAGACACCGCAGACCGATGGCATCATCGGCGGTCATGGTGGTTACGCGCCGCTCTGGCTGTTCCGCCGCCAGACATCGCTGACCCAGGTTGGCGAGGGCGTTCGCGGCATTCTGGCAGACCTGAAATCGGACGATGCCGATATCTCCCGGCTGCATGCGCTGTCCGCGTTGATCCGCGACCGGGTCGATTATCAGGTCGGCACATCCAATGTCGAAACATCCGCCGAGGATGCGATCCGGAACAAGCAGGGGGTGTGTCAGGACCATGCGCATGTCTTCATCGCCGCCGCGCGCGAACTCGGCTATCCGGCACGCTATGTGTCCGGCTATCTCAAGATCGATGACGTGATCGATCAGGATGCGACCCATGCGTGGGCGGAAGCCTATGTGGACGGCGTCGGCTGGATCGGTTTCGATATTTCCAATGTCATCTCGCCGGATGAACGCTATGTCCGCGTCGCAACAGGGCTGGACTATCGCGGGGCCGCTCCGATATCGGGAATGCGCTATGGCTCCGCGCAGGAAGAGCTACACGTCGACCTGAAGGTCCAGACGCAGGGTCAGCAGCAACAGCAAAGTCAGGGTTCGACGTCCGGCCCTTCCTAGGGATTTGAAATTTATGACCTATTGCGTGGGCCTCAAACTCGACAGGGGCCTCGTTTTCATGTCCGACACCCGTACCAATGCGGGCGTGGACGATATTTCCACCGTGAAGAAACTGACCTGCTGGGAAGTGCCCGGTGACCGGGTGATCGTGGTGCTAAGCGCGGGTAATCTCGCCACGACACAGGCCGTCATCAGCCTGATCGACGAGCGTTCGAAGGCGCCGGCCGACCGGACGCCGACGATCATGGGCGCGCCGTCCATGTTTCAGGTCGCGACCATCATCGGCGATACGCTGCGCGAGGTGATCCGCAAGCAGGTGAAAGAAACGGGCGGCAAGCCTGGCACATTCAATGGCACGCTGATTGTGGGCGGGCAGGTGGGCGATGGCGATCCCACGCTTTTCTACATCTATCCCGAAGGCAATTTCATCGAGGCGGGGCAGGATAATCCCTTCTTCCAGTCCGGCGAAACCAAATATGGCCGCCCGATCCTGGTGCGCGCCTATGATCCCAAGATGAGCTTTGAGGAGGCGGTGAAGCTGCTGCTCGTCTCGTTCGACTCGACCATTCGCGCCAATGCCGGCGTCGATCCGCCAATCGATCTCATGGTGGTCGACCCGCAGAGCAAGAGCGTGCTCCACAAGAAGCGCTTCGGTCCGCACGATCCTTATTTCGCGCAGGTTTCAACCGGCTGGGGCGATGCGTTGAAGAATGCCTTCAACTCGCTGCCGGACTTCAGCTTCGACGATTGAGCGCAAGGCGAACGCGCCGTTTGATCGCAGCGCCCGGCGCGCCTATGTCGGTGCGATGGAAATACAGGAAAGCGATATCGCGATGACCGAAGTCGAATGGTGGGAGTTCGAGGATAAGGACGAACTGGCCGATGCCGTCGCCGGTGACATCGGCTTCATCATCGAAAGCGCGCTGGAGGCGCGCGGCCAGGCCTTGGTCGCGTTTCCGGGCCATGCCGCACTGGTGCCGCTGTTCGAGAAACTCGCAGAACGCGACATCCGCTGGAAGAATGTGACGATCGTGCCGACGGACGACCGGCTGGTGCCGGTGGACGATCCGCGGTCCAACATCGCCAATATCGCGCGCACTTTTCTGCCGCTGGGCGCGCGGGTGCTGCCGATCACCAGTGAGGCGGAGGATTACAAGTTGGCCGGCAGTGCGGCCGATGCTCGGTTGAAGGATTTGCACTGGCCGCCGGATCTCGTCTGGCTCAGCGTCGGGGCGAACGGAAGCACGGCCTCGATCTATCCGGGGCCCGATATGGATGAGGCGGTTGCCGGACCAAGCGAGCGGCGTGCCGTGGGCGTGCGCCCCGATCCGATGCCGGAGGATGCGGCGGTGGACCGTGTGACGCTGACGGTCCTTGCGATCCGCGAATCGCGCACGGTGCTGTTCACGATCGAGGGTGACGACGAAAAGGCTTTGCTGGAAAAGGCGATAGCCGATGGTGCGTCTTCCAGTGTGCCGGTCGGCCGGCTGTTCGGAGAACTGAAAGTGCCGGTCGATATCTATTGGCTAGAGACCTGAGCGGGCAGGCGCGCCCGCTTGCTCGTCAGTAGGATTTAGGGCCGATCGGACGGCCCATAATGTCCAGTTTCCGGATGAAATTGGGGCGGGTGTCGGCGGACCCTACGGGTTTGCGCACCTGCTTCGGATCGATCGGATGGTCGAAGGCGACGCCGAATCGGCCCTCCGCCGTCCAGGCAACCTTGCCGCTAACATCCCCCACATTGCGCAGATCGACATGCACCACGTCACCGCGTTCCACCTCGACCGGCGCTTCGGCCATCAGGCCGCCGGCGGATAGATTGCGGATGCGCACGCGGGTGGCGTTGCACTTGCCGGGAATCCGTACGTCAGCCTGAAGAAACAGGCTGTCGCGATCCTTGTCGCGCGGAAGCTGGCCCTCGGCCTCGCTCTCATATGGTGGCAGGAACGGCTTGGTCATCGTCGCTTCGCTCGCCTCAGTCGTAAATTCACGAACGCGATATTAGCGCGGTGAACATCAGCAAAGCGTTAACGCGCGCGCGCCGGCATCAACATTTTTGCGGCAGACGCCCCTAGGAGACGGCCTTCGCTCAGTCGTCGCGAGAAATCTTTTCGCGGCGTTCGTGGCGCTCCTGCGCTTCCACCGTCATCGTGGCGATAGGACGGGCGCGCAGGCGACCCAGCGAGATGGGGTCGCCCGTCACTTCGCAATAGCCATATTCGCCGTCCTTGATGCGGCGCAGCGCGGCGTCGATCTTACCGATCAGCTTGCGCTGGCGATCGCGGGTGCGCAGTTCGATGCCCCAGTCGGTCTCGCTGGAGGCGCGATCGTTCTGGTCCGCCTCGCGGATCGGGCCCTCCTGCAGATTGTTGAGTGTGCCGCTCGCCTCGTTCAGGATCGAGCGTTTCCAGTCCAGCAGAAGCTCTTCGAAATAGCGCAGCTGGCGCTCGTTCATGAACTCTTCGCTGTCCGACGGGATATAGGCGTTTTCGCCATCGTCCATGGCCGGCGGCGGCGCCGCACCATTTTCTTCACCGCGATCAAGGGCTTGATCCATCTCGACTCTCCGACGCGCGGAAGCAGACCCCCGAATGGCCGGGGTAGCTACCACCGGTGTTCCTCTTCGCCGGGCCTATAGACAGGGGGTGGGGCGCAAACAAGCATAGAGAATTGCCGAAAATGGGATCGACAGGCGCGGTGATGCCAATTCGCCACGCTATCGACGCCGGGGCCGTGCCACAGGGCGCGATATGGAAGATTCCAGCCCAACCGAGTGCCAGTTCGGGACAGAAACCGGATCGTCCCCCGATTTCTTCGTTTCGGGACAGCAAAGCGTTAGGATTTGCGGTTAATCGCGTTGAGCTTAACCCAATCTTCTGGCTTCCCTGAGATATCGAGAGGCGGAAATGGGTGGATCGACCGCTCTTACCCTCCGCGCAACGAGAGAGAGATATCATGTCGGTACGGATGGCCCTTGCGAAACTTTGTGCATGCACCTGCGGGGGTGCGATCATTGGTGGCGGAGCCATGCAGATCACGGACAGCCCCGCGACCGCGCAGGAACAGTACGAACAGCAGGTGGCGAAGGAAAGCTATCCCACCAAACTGGTGAAGCGCAGCCGCACCATCTCCAAACATGGCCCCGCCCGCAAGGTGAAGCGCACCAAGGTGACGAAGACCACGACGACCACCAGCTGTGCGGCCACGCCCACGGTGGTGACGGTCGCATCGCAGGGCGCGCAGCCGCTCCCGCCGGTGCCGGTCCCCTACGCCCCGCTCCCCCCTGCGTTTGAAGGCGGCGGCGAGTTCATTGGCGGCGGTGGCGGCATTCCCGTTGCGGTCGGTGGATCAGGCGGCGGCTTCGGCGGTGGAGGCTTCTTCGGCGGCTTCTTCGGCGGCGGCGGTGGCGGCGGCGGCGGTATCGTCGTCAGCTCCACCGGCGGCACGAAGGTGGAACTCTCCAGCACCAGCTCGACGAGCAGCTCGACCGGCGGTGCCAAGGTCGACGTCGATGTCGATAATAGCAACAAGAATGAGAATAACGTCGATAACGGCAATAATATCGATATCGACAACAAGAACGAAGGCTCGATCGAGAATAATAACGAGAACAACAACGATAATAGCAGCAAAAACAATAACGAAAACAAAAACGGCAACTACAACAACAACGAAAACGAGAACAATAACAAGAACGAGCAAAGCCAGCATCAGGGTCAGGACCAGGGGCAGCAGCAAGGCCAGCAACAGGGTCAGCAGCAAGGCCAAGGACAGCAGCAGGGCCAAGGGCAGGGCCAAGGCCAAGGGCAGGGCCAGAACACCTCGTCCGGCTCCACCGACGACTGGGGTGACAATTCGGGCAATCCGGAAAATCCCGACCGTCCCGACAATCCGGGCGATCACAGCTCGACGGGCGGCACCGATGTCCCCGCGCCGCCCATGGTTCTGCTGTTCGGTGCAGGCGCCGCAGCCCTTTTCGCCCGTCGCAAGTTCGCCAAGAAGAAGGGAGAGGCGCGCGCCGCCTGATTATTTCCTGACCGGTTACGCATATCAAAAGGGCGGCCTCGACGGACCGCCCTTTTTTTTAAGTCATCTAAAGTTCAAATCCATCCGCGATGTCGCAATTGACGCCACGAAAATGCGAGTGGATTGACGGAACCGTTTTTAGCTCGCCTTGATGATCTTCTCGATCTCGTCGAGCGGATGGCCGGTCAATTCCTTGTCCACTTCGCCGATCAGGCGCTGTTCCACCTCGACATGATAATGCTTGCGCATTTCGCCAAGGGTGCGCGGCGGGGCGACGACGATCAGCTTCTCATATTCGTTCTTGAGCGCCCGGCTCTTCAGCATTTCGGCAGCGTCCGCGGCAAAGCGATCTTCGGCCAGCTGATGGAAGTCCGTTTCCTCATAGGCGCTGCGGCCATGCCCGGCGCTTTCCTGTACGCGGCCACGGCGATTGGCCGTCAGTTCGCGGTCCGGCGGATTATCTTCCTTGCGCTTTCCCTCAACTTCAAGGTTGGGATAATCCGCATCGCCCTCGTTACGCAGCCAGAGCAGCTTTTCTCCGTCGCAGACCAGAACGGCGGCATCATGGGGTATTTGCATTTTCTGTTTCTCCTTCTGCCGGATCAACGGCGCAGGGCCGGGGCGGTTTCAAAAACGGCGCCGGAAGCTTGCCTTGCCAGGCCAATCGTCGGGCGGCATAGGCCCTGTCCATGCGGATACTTCTGACCAATGACGACGGCATCCATGCCCCCGGCCTCAAGGTGCTGGAGGAAATTGCGGCAGAGCTTTCGGACGACATCTGGGTGGTCGCCCCATCCGAGGAGCAGTCTGGCGCGGGCCATTCGCTCACGCTGACGCGGCCGGTGCGCCTGCGCAAACATGGTGAGCGGCGCTTCTCTGTCAGCGGTACGCCCACCGACTCGGTGATGATGGGGCTGAGCCAGGTTCTGGGGGCGGATCGCCGCCCGGACCTTATCCTGTCGGGCGTCAATCGCGGCGCCAACCTTGGCGATGACGTTACCTATTCGGGCACCGTCTCCGCAGCGGTGGAGGGCGCGCTGGCCGGTATCCGGTCAATCGCGCTCAGCCAGGTCTATTCCAAGGAAGGCATGGGCGATGAAGTGCCCTTCGCCGCGGCGCGCAACTGGGGTGCCAAGGTTATTCGTCCGCTGCTGAACATGGACTTCGCGCGCCGTACATTGGTCAACGTCAATTTCCCCCCGGTCGCCGCCGATGCGGTTCAGGGCGTGCGCATCGTCCGGCAGGGGTTTCACGATTATCGCCGCTCCAGCATCGTCAAGGGCACCGATCCGCGCGGCTATGACTATTACTGGTTCGGCCTGCAGGGCGTGGAGCATACGCCCGGTAAGGAAACCGATCTGGAGGCGATTGGCGACGGTTTCGTATCGATCACGCCGTTGCAGCTGGATCTGACGCACGACGCCTCGCTCGGGCGTCTCGCGGACGCCTATTCGGGTCTCTAGGCCATTGGCAAAAGAGCGCGATCAAGCCTAGAAGCTGTGTCGATGAGGGGAATGAGCGCGATAAGGGGAGCGATGGGCGCAGGAGTGGCGGCTGCCATGCTGTCCGCTTGCATTCCGTCCGTTCAGGCCCCCGCACGCCGCGCTGCCGCACCGCCGGCGTCCACCCCTTTCAAGCCCGGTCCGCTTCTGGAAACCAATGACGGCGCGCTCGTCGCCCCGCCGCGTCCCACATGGGACGGCGGCCAGGTGGTGAAGCGGGACAGCGCCGTGAAGCCTGGCGAATATGTCGTGCGCGCGGGCGATACGCTGCGCGGGATCGGCAACCGCACCGGCGCGGGATCGGAGGCGATTGCTGCCGCCAACAATCTGCCGCCGCCGTTCACCATCTATCCGGGACAGCGCCTGATCATTCCCGGCGGGCGCTATCACAGCGTTGCCGCTGGAGAGACCGGCATTGCCATTGCGCAGGCTTATGGCGTGCGCTGGGCGGATATGGTTGCGCTGAACGGGCTGGAGGAACCTTACATTTTGCGCATCGGGCAGAAGCTGCAGGTGCCAGAAGGCGCTGCTACGATGCAGCCCGTACGCACCGCCGCCGCACCCATCCCATCTGGAGCGCCCGCCGCTGTTACTTCCGATCAGGCCAGCGCTCTGGAACGCCGCGCCGCTGCCTTCAGCATCGGGATCGACGATATCGTCACCGGCAGCCAGCCTGCGCTGGCGGAAGGACGGCGCGCTACCGCCGCCGTCGCCAAGCCGCAGCAGGCCGTGGCCACCGCGATTGCGCAGCCTGCCGTTTTCAATGGACGCTTTGCTTGGCCAGTGCGCGGGCGGCTGCTCTCCAGCTTCGGTTCGAACAAGGATGGGCGGATCAATGATGGCATCAATATCGCGGCCAAGGCCGGTACGCCGGTGCTATCCGCAGGCAGCGGTGTGGTGGCCTATTCGGGCGATGAGATCGGCGTGTTCGGCGGGCTTGTGCTGATCGATCATGGCGGCGGCTGGATTACCGCTTACGGTCATCTTGGCCGGCTGGACGTGGTGCGCGGCGAAAAGGTCGGCGCCGGTGAGCCGATCGGCACCGTCGGCCAGACCGGTTATGTCAGTGAGCCCCAATTGCATTTCGAAATCCGCCAGAAGCGCAAACCCATCGATCCCGCCAGCAAGTTGCCGAGCAGCTGATGGTTGACGGATCAAGAGAAAGCAGCGTCCGTTCGCGCCAGCGTAGCCGCACCGCGATGCTGACGCGCAAAAGCTCTCTGCCCGTCTGGGCGGACGCGATGCTGCGCGTGCTGTTCGTTTTCTTCCTGATCGGACTGGCCGTGGCCGTTCACTGGTTCGACCGCACCGGCCTTCAGGATAATTATGATGGCGAGGTGAGTTTCCTCGATGTCGTCTATTTCACGATGATATCGATCACCACCACCGGCTATGGCGATATCGCGCCTGTCACGGAGCGCGCGCGGCTGTTCGATGCACTGATCGTGACGCCGATCCGCGTCTTCGTGGTGCTGATTTTCGTCGGCACGGCCTATAACTTCGTGCTCAAGCGTACCTGGGACAAATGGCGTATGAAACTTCTGCAGGGTAATTTGAGCGGCCATATCGTGGTCGCGGGCTTCGGGGTCAGCGGGCAGGAGGCGACCAAGGAGTTGCTGGAGCGCGGGCAGGATCCAAAGTCGATCGTGGTGGTCGACAAGAGCCCCGATGCAACCGCCGCGGCGGAAAGCATGGGCTGTACCGTCCTTTCCGCGGACGCGACGCGCGACCAGACATTGACCGACGTGCGCGTAAGCACGGCAGCCTCGGTGATTGTATCGGCGGGCAGCGACGATACCTCGATCCTGATCGTGCTGACCGTCCGCCATCTGGCACCGGACGTGCCGATCAGCGTGGTCGTGCGCGCATCGGACAACGAGCTGCTCGCGCGGCAGGCAGGCGCGAACAATGTCATCAACCCGGTGAACTTTGCCGGTTTGCTGCTGGCGGGAAGCTGCCACGGCGAACATATCGCCGATTATATCTCGGACCTCGCCTCCGTAACGGGCCGCGTGGCGCTCGCCGAACGCGCGATCCAGCCGGAGGAATATGGTCAGCCGATGACGGCGCTGAAAACCGGCGTAGGCGTGCGGCTCTACCGGGACGGACAGCCCTTCGGTTTCTGGCAGGAAGAAGCCCAGTCCATGCAGGCGGGCGATACGGTGGTAGAGATCGTCGCCGGAACCGGCACCAGCGCGGATAGATAGCTTAGCCGAGCAGCGCGAATACGAGGCCCATCGCCGCGTAGAAGGCGAGCCAGTATCCGGCATCGATGAAGAACAGCTTCCGCGGTTCGCGCCGGAATAGATAGTTCGTGCCGATCGCCGGGATCACGAAACCCAGTGCCAGACCGCAGGAAATCATCATCACGATATGGAAGGGTGGATCGCCCAGCCGATCGAACATATGCGCGAGCATGGTCGCCTGCAGCAGCGCAAACAGGAAGGCGAGGCCGTAGATCTTGAACATGTTTCCCGCCGGCAGACCGTCCGCCGCCTTGCCGATCAGCCGGATCCACGCCTTGCCGAAGACAGGCCCGTACCACAGCCCGCCCACCAGAAACGCGGCCAGCGCGGCGAGCAGGATGATGAGAATATTCATGGCGGCGGCCCTGTTCCTTGATAGCTGCATCGCTCCGGCGGTAGCAGAAGCGATGAACCTTCTATCAGGAGAACGGTGACATTTCACCTGTTCGCGCCTATCTGCGCCCGCATCATGGCAACGAAAATCGAAACGCCGCCCAAGGTGGGCATGGTCTCGCTGGGATGTCCCAAGGCGCTGGTGGACAGCGAACGCATCCTCACGCGCCTGCGCGCGGACGGTTACGACATGGCGCCCGATTATGAAGGCGCGGACGTGGTACTGGTCAACACCTGCGGCTTCCTCGATTCCGCCAAGGAGGAAAGTCTGGAGGCGATCGGCGAGGCCATGAACGCCAATGGCCGCGTGATCGTGACCGGCTGCATGGGCAATGAAGCCGACGCCATCCGCGCGCGCTTTCCGGACGTGCTCGCCATCACCGGGGCGCATCAATATGAGGATGTGGTCGGCGCGGTGCACGAAGCGGCCCCGCCTGCGCGCGGGGCCTATGTCGATCTGATCCCGAACCTCGACACCATCGGCGGGCTGAAGCTGACGCCGCGCCACTACAGCTATCTGAAGATTTCGGAGGGCTGCAATCACCGCTGCAGCTTCTGCATCATTCCGTCTTTGCGCGGGGACCTTGCCAGCCGCCGCATCGACGCGGTGCTGCGCGAGGCGGAAAAGCTGGTGGCGGCGGGCACGAAGGAACTGCTCGTCATCAGCCAGGACACGTCGGCCTATGGCGTCGACACCCGGCACGAGCCACGCGCATGGAAGGGCCGCGAAGTGCGCGCGCATATGACCGATCTGGCGCGCGAACTGGGTCAGCTTCGCACCATCGACGGCGCTTCGCCATGGGTGCGGCTGCACTATGTCTACCCGTACCCCCATGTCGATCAGGTCATCCCGCTGATGGCCGAAGGCTATCTGACGCCCTATCTGGACATCCCGTTCCAGCATGCCGCACCGTCCGTGCTCAAGCGGATGAAGCGCCCGGCGAACGAGGCCAAGGTGCTCGGCCGCCTCAAAGCCTGGCGCGAGGTTTGCCCGGACATTGCGGTCCGCTCCAGCTTCGTGGTCGGCTTCCCCGGCGAGACGGAGGAGGACTTCCAGTATCTGCTCGACTGGCTGGACGAGGCGCAGCTGGACCGCGTCGGCGCGTTCCGCTTCGAACCCGTGGAGGGCGCAGCAGCCAATGCGCTGCCCGATCCGGTGCCCGAAGAGGTGAAGGAAGAGCGCTTTGCTCGGATCATGGAAAAGACCGCCGCGATTTCGGCCGCGAAGCTGCAGGCCAAGGTCGGTCGCACCCTGCCGGTGATCGTCGATGAAGTGGGCGAGCCCGATGAGGATGGCGACATCGGCGCCACCGCCCGCAGCCAGGCCGATGCGCCGGAGATCGATGGGCATGTCTATCTGCGCAACGTTTCGGGCGAGATGAAGCCGGGGGATATCCTCGACGTGGAAATCGAAGAGGCGGACGAGCACGATCTGTTCGGGGTGCCGGCTTAGCCGCCCAATCGGTTGCAACCCACCGTCATTGCGAGGAGCCTGCAGGCGACGAAGCAATCCAGAGCGGATGCAGCGCTGTAACGGCCCTGGATTGCTTCGGCCTGCGGCCTCGCAATGACGTGGTTCTATTTCCGTCCATCCTTCCGCCAGTCGAAGGAGGCTGTTCTTTTTTGTCTGCCCTCCGCATAGAAGAACCGTGCTGCGACATGCTCAGCGCGAACGGTTCTGACAACATCCGGGGGGCATCAGATGACCGACGAAACCACGCTGCCGACGGGCTACGCCCTGTCCGCGATCGACCCGACCTATCGCGAAACGCCTTGGGTGACGCTCGATCGCCTGCGCGCGGCGGAGCCGGTGCATCACGATCAGCAGCTCGGCCGTTATTTCGTGACCGGCGGGCATGAGGTGGAGCGGCTGGTGAAGGACCGCAGCCTGGTGGTCGATCCGGCCAAGGCCAATGAAGGGACGTTCACCAAGACGCTTTACGGCGCGAACAGCAAGGAGCTGTCGCTGCTGATGCTCGACGATCCGGACCATGCGCGCCAGCGGCGGCTGGTGCTGAAGGCATTCAACAAGCGCGCCGTCGATGCGCTGCTGCCGCGGATCGATGCGATCGCGGCCACGCTGGCCGACGATATCGAGGCGGCCGACGATCCGTTCGATTTCGTCGCCGTATTCGGCTCTCCGCTGCCCACCACTGTGATGGCCGAACTGCTGGGCATCGATCCGGCGGATCGCAAGGATTTTCGCCGCTGGTCTTTGGGCTGCATGCAGGCGCTCAATCCCTTCCGCACCGCCGAACAGACGGCACTATATGAGGAAGGAACGACGACGCTGGCCGACTATCTGGCGCGCGAGGTGGAAAAGCGCCGCGGCGGCGTTGGGGACGATCTGATCTCCGGCCTCGCCCGCGCCGAGGAAGAAGGCGACACGCTGACGACGCGCGATATCGTGCTGCTGATCCGCTTGCTGCTGATTGCTGGCAACAGTACGACAACGGACATGATCGGCAGCGGCGTGGTGAAGCTGCTGCAGAACCCGGATCAGCTCGCCAAGCTGAAAGGCGATCCCGCGCTGATTGACAAGGCGCTGGACGAGGTGCTGCGCGTCGAGCCGCCGGTGGCCCAGTGCCTGCGCACCGCGCCGGAGGACATGGAGGTGAACGGCCAGTGCATCGCCAAGGGGGAGACCATCCACCTCTCGCTGTTCGGCGCGCATTACGATCCGGCGCTCAACGAAAATCCGCAGGCCTTCGACATTGGCCGGGACGAGATCACGCATTTCGCTTTCGGCGGCGGCGCGCATTATTGTCTGGGGGCGCAACTGGGGCTCGCGCAGGGCCGCATCGCGCTGCCGATGCTGTTCGATCGCTTCCCGAACCTGGCCTTTTCGGACGCGCACGAATTGAAACACAAGATCGCGCCGGCGTTCAACGGCTATGGCGAAATCTGGCTTACGAAATAGGCGCGGGCAGGGGGCGCTGTCCTACCGCGCGGTGAGGGTGTAAAAACGGCAGGATGACCTTCCTTCGCCTGCGCCGCTCGCTCATTCGCAACAAGCGTTCGGGCGGAGCCGAACAGGCCTGCCGGTATAGGGACTCTCGCGACTTTCCATTCGCAATAAGCTCGGCTTCCTGCGAATCGCCCGCTGCGACTTGCGTCCTGCAATGCAACCTATACACTCTGCCATCGAGGAGAGTGTGACATGAGCCAAGAGCAATTCGACGTCCTGATCGTGGGCGCGGGTCTATCGGGAATCGGCATGGCAGTGCATCTGCAGCGCGATTGTCCGGGCAAGACCTTCGCCATCCTCGAGCAGCGCGACGATCTGGGCGGCACCTGGGATCTGTTCCAATATCCCGGCATCCGATCGGACAGCGACATGCACACGCTTGGCTTCGATTTCGAACCCTGGACAGAGCAAAAGGCGATCGCCGACGGCCCTTCGATCTGGAACTATATCCATCGGATCGCCAAAGAGCGCGACATTGAGCAGCATATCCGCTTCGGCCAGAAGGTATCGACCGCCAAATGGTCGAGCGAGACCGCTTTATGGACGCTGGAATCCGTCGATGGGGAGGGCCATCGCACAAAGTGCAGCGCGCGCTATCTCTATCTCGCTTCCGGCTATTATGATTATGACAAGGGGCACGAACCGCATTTCGAAGGGCGCGAGGATTTCGGCGGGCAGATCGTCCACCCGCAATTCTGGCCCGACGATCTCGACTATTCGGGCAAGCGGGTGGTGGTGATCGGGTCGGGCGCCACGGCGGTGACGCTGGTGCCCTCGATCGCGAAGAAAGCGGCGCATGTCACGATGCTCCAGCGCACGCCGACCTGGTATGCAATCCGCCCGTCCGAGGACGCGATCGCCAACGGTCTGCGCAAGGTCCTGCCCGACAGCACGGCCTACAAGTTGATCCGCAAGCGCAACGTCCTGTTGCAGCGCTTCTTCTTCAACCGCGCCCGCTCCAAGCCCGGCAAGGTTGGCGAGTTTCTGCACGGCAAGATTCGCGAGGCGCTGGGCGGGCAGATGGACGAGAAGGATTTCACGCCGCCCTATAATCCGTGGGAGCAGCGGCTTTGCCTGGTGCCCGATGCGGACATGTTCGAGGCATTGAAGGCGGGCGATGCCAGTATCGTGACCGACCATATCGATCGTTTCGACGAGACCGGCATTCAGTTGAAATCGGGCGAACATCTGAATGCGGACATCATCGTCACCGCCACCGGCCTGAAGCTGGCGGTGGCCGGCAAGATCGCTTTCGATATCGATGGGGAACCGGTGAATTTCGCCGATCGCATCTATTACAAGGGATCGATGTTTAGCGGGATTCCGAACCTTGCGGCCGTGTTCGGTTACGTCAATGCCAGCTGGACGCTGAAGGCGGACATCGTGGCGCGCTATTTCTGCCGGTTCATTAATACCGTCGAGGCGCGGGTGGGCGATTATGCGGTCCCAACGTTGCCCGCCAACGGATCGGTGGAGGCCGAGGCGGCGTTCGATTTCTCCTCCGGCTATTTCCAGCGGTCGATGGATATCCTGCCCAAGAGCGGATCGCGCCAACCGTGGAAGCTCAACCAAGACTATCTGCTGGACCGGAAAATCCTGCTGAAGGACCCGATCGACGATGGCGAGCTGGTGTTCCACCAGGCCGGACAGGCGGAGCATGCCCCGCCCGTCATGGCCGCAGCGGAATAAGGGTCAGCGCATCACGGAAAAGGCGGATTTATACTCAGGTTTCACCTGATCGAGGATGGCCTGCGTCACCGGCAAGGTGACGTCGTAGCTGCCCTCGGCATAGGGGCCGGCGGCATAGGGCCCGGCGATGATCCCCAGCCGATTGAAGCTTTTGCCGTTGGACGAGCCCAGCAGCAGCGTCTGTTCCATCGGATCGATGCATTCGTTGAACATGCCGTTGGGATCGCCAGGATCGCCTTCGCGTTTCTTGCGGCGCTCGGCATCCAGTTTCTTACAATATGTCTGGCGAATTTGGGCGCCCAGGGCGGATGAGGAGGTGAAGAAATCGATCGGCTTCATCTCCCGGCCCGCCGACTTGTCCCATACCAGGCTGTCATAAGCGGTATTACCGTGCGCACCGCCAGAGAAGCTGTAGATTTGCGCCGAGAGGCTCTGGAAGGCCGGAATGTCGGCAACCTGCTGCCAGACGTACATCAGGTCGTAGGGGCGATAGGGAAAGTCGCTATTGTTCGCCTCGATACGGGCCTGCTTCGTATCGGCCTTCAGCTGCGCCTCCGCACTTTCGGCCTCCTTCTTCAGAATGGCGGCCAGCTTTGGCGCCACGGCGGGGAATTTATATTCGAATTCGTAAAGGTCGTTTTTCTGTTTGTAGTCCCAAGCCGACCCCTGCGCGCCGCTGGTGTCGCTAGCAGCGGTGGCGACGGCTTCCTTGGCAGACGCTTCAGCGCGAGCGCTTGCCTTCGGGCTGGTCTGCTCATCCTGTTGCACGGTATCGCCGGAGGAACAGGCTGCAACGCCAAGCGTAACCACCAGGGCAAGGGACAAACTTCGCATCGATTTTCTCCGGTGGACGGGGCTGGGCATCGGGCTCGGTCCGGGTTTAAGGATTCTGCATGACACAATACAGCCAGCTCATTCGCCCCGACAACGGCCAGGACGCCGTGCCGATCCACTGCGTTTCGACGAACGGTTTCGAACAATGGTCCAAGAGCCGCAGCGCGCGGGAACGCACCGCGATGGCTGCGCACCGCTTCAAGGCAGAGCCCGCCACTTTCACGATCCTTCCAGGTGAAGGCGATAGCTGGTCCGTAGTCGCAGGGGTGGAAGATGGCGATGCGCTTTCGACCTGGTGTCTCGCCAAGCTGTCGGAGACGCTGCCTGCGGGCACTTACAAGCTTGGGAACGGACATCCCGGCGCTGCCGTGTTCGGCTGGCTGATGGGGCAGTACAAGTTCACGCGCTATCTCGAGGCTCCGTCTGAAGGGCCGCGCGTGCTGCTGACAGATGAGCCTGCGAAGATCGACCAGATGGTCATGTTGGCCGAAGCGACCGCGCTGGTGCGCGATTTGGTCAACACGCCGCCGGTCGATTGCGGACCGCCCGCGCTTGAAGCGGAAGCCGAACGCATTGCCAAGGCGCATGGCGGCAGCGTGGAGGTGACACGCGGCGATGCGCTGGAAACCGGTTATCCCTTGATCCACGCGGTTGGTCAGGCTGCGATGCGCGAGCACGCGCCCCGGCTGATCGAGCTGCGCTGGGGGAGGGAAGATCATCCCAAACTGGCGATCATCGGTAAGGGCGTCGTGTTCGATTCGGGCGGCCTCGACGTCAAATCGTCGACCGGCATGCGGCTGATGAAAAAGGATATGGGCGGCTCCGCCCACGCCCTCGCGCTCGCCGAACTGGTGATGAAGGCGAACCTTCCGGTAAGGCTCCATATGCTGGTACCCGCCGTCGAAAATGCCATTTCGGGCAACGCCCTGCGCCCTGGCGACGTCATCACCGCGCGCAGCGGCACGACGGTGGAAATCGACAACACCGATGCCGAGGGGCGTCTAATCCTGGCCGACGCGTTGACCAAGGCAGGCGAGGACAACCCGGAACTGGTGATCGACTTCGCCACCCTTACCGGCGCGGCGCGGGTTGCGCTCGGCCCCGATCTGCCGGCGATGTTCGCCAATGACGATGCTCTTGCCACAGGCCTCACCGAAGGCGGCGAGACGGAGGACGACCCGCTATGGCGGCTGCCACTGTGGGACGGCTATATGGAGATGCTCTCCAGCGATATCGCCGACTGCGTGAACAGCGCCAGCGGCGGGTTCGCCGGATCGATCACGGCCGCGCTGTTCCTGAAGAAGTTTGCACCGGAAAAAGCGGACTGGGCGCATTTTGACACCTTTGCGTGGCGTCCATCGGCCAAGCCCGGACGGCCCAAGGGCGGGGAAGCACTCGGTCTGCGTGCCAGCTTCCGTTATCTGAAAAACCGTTACGGATAGGCAGCGGTCGCAAGCCGCGAACGAATATAACGGCAAGGAAACCATTTCCCGCACAAGCCGTTCTTTGCGATATGTTGATGGACCAGAATCCGCTTTCCACCACGGACTCTATGTTGGACTGGATGGATACCCTGATTGCCTATGTGCGCTCAGGTGATCCTGACCTCACCAATCGCCAAATGGCCATCATATTCACCGTCTATACCCGTCGCGGACCGCACACGGTTCGCGGACTGGCGGAGAAGCTAAAGGTCTCGAAACCCGTCATTACGCGTGCGCTCAACAAGCTGGGGCAGCTTGGCTATCTGCGTCGGCAGCGAGACGAGGCGGATGGGCGCAATGTCTTTGTGGTGGGGACCGACAAGGGCGCAAGCTTCCTCGATCGGTTTGAGCGCTTCATCAAGTCCGACGCCGAAAAGCGCGACAAGGGCTTCCCGGCCCGCGGCGAAGCACCAAGCTTCGCGAACCACTAGTCGCACCGCGGCGGGGGCGTTGCCAGTACGCCCGCTTGTCCGCTAACGGCGCACCATCGCGTTATTCGCTCGCGCTGGATGGGGCAGTACTATGAACACCGTTTTCATCGATGGAGCCGCCGGTACCACCGGACTTGAAATCCGCGAGCGCCTCAGCGGTCGCGCGGCGTTCGAGGTGATCGTTCTCGAAGATGAGCGCAGAAAGGACGTCGCGGCCCGCCGCGATGCCATTGCCTCGGCCGACGTCACCATATTGTGCCTGCCCGATGATGCGGCGCGTGACGCTGTGTCGCTCGGCGGCCCGGACAGCCGCTTTATCGACGCATCGAGCGTGCACCGGACTGATCCGGCGTGGACCTATGGCTTTGCCGAATTGAACTCCGGCCAGCGCGCGGCGATCGAGAATGCACGGTTGGTATCTAACCCCGGCTGCTACCCCACCGGTTTTCTTGCTCTCGTCGCGCCGCTGGTCGCGCAAGGCTTATTGCCGGCCGACTGGCCCTACAGCGTGAACGCGGTTTCCGGCTATTCCGGCGGTGGCAAGGCGTTGATCGAACGCTACGAGCAGGCCGAGGCGCCTGCTTTTCGCGCCTATGGCTTGACGCTGGAGCACAAGCATCTCCCGGAAATGAAAGCCCATGCGGGCCTCGCCGAAACGCCGATTTTTGCGCCTGCCGTGGTGCCTGGCTTTCGCGGAATGCTCGTCGAGGTGCCGTTGCCGCTCGCGGCAATGGGCGCCAAGGGGCGTGCGGAGGACCTCGCAGAAGTACTTGCCGAACATTATGACGGTGAGCGCCTCGTCACCGTCAAGCAAACCGATGGCATCGGCGAAATGCTGATCGCGAAGGATCAGGCGCCGTCCGACCGGCTCGACCTCTATGTGTTTTCAAGCGGTGACGGCGGCCAGGCCCGTTTGATCGCTATGCTTGATAATCTCGGTAAGGGTGCAAGCGGCGCGGCCGTGCAGAATCTCAACCTGATGACCGGGCAGCCGGAAACAGAGGGTTTGAGGCTCTAAGGCGCGTGTTTTCTCCTCAGTGCACGGTGCCGGTCACCTGCGGTGCGGAAAGAAACAGGATCAGCCGCTCGATTTGACGCCACCGGCAGAATTGCAGGGCATTTCCGATATTGCGGCTACTTTCCGCGCGCTCGGCTGCTTCCAGTCCTGCCGCGCGTCCGAAACTGCGGATCAGCAGTTCCGCTTCGGCCACGTCGTCGCGCTTCAGGAAAGTGGGTGCCTGCATGAATACTCCATCGATGTGTAAACGGATCGGTCGGACCGACAGACAACGGCCCTAGCGGTCAGCCGTGCAAGAACCATGGAGCAGTTTGGTTGACGACTTCTTCATAGCAGGCCTTGTCCGCCCGGGCCGGGCATGCCAAGCGGCTCGGTATGGCCAATCCTCCTTCCAAAAATCCCGTCGCGGGCGGTTTCTTCATCGCCGCCGGGCTGCTGATCGGTGCGATCATCGGCATATTTCGCGGACAATCATCGCTGTACATGATCGGCGGTCTGCTGATCGGCGGAGCCATCGCGCTTGCCATCTGGCTGGTCGACCGCTCGAAGCGCTGAGCGATTTTCCCGGCGTAATGAGGCCGGGCGCTGCTTGCCAGCCACGCCCGCGCAGCGTAATTCCATAATATGCGCAAACATATCCGAAATCTTACTATCATTGCTGTCATCCTGGCGATCGGCGTCGCCTTCTGGCTGACCCGGCCTGACAAGGCACAGGTGCCGATGGATCAGATGGTGGGGCGCGATCCCGTGCTCGGTGAACCCCGGCCCCAGACGGTGCCGACGGTGAATATTGCCGAAGTCGCGCGCTGGGGGGCGGATCAGAAGCCGACCGCCGCGCAGGGGCTCCAGGTGGAGCGCTACGCCGTCGATCTCGATCATCCGCGCAATCTCTACACGCTGCACAATGGCGATATTCTGGTCGCTGAAACCAACAGTCCTCCGCGTGAGAACGGCGGCATCGAGGGTTGGGTGATGAAGCATTTGCTCGGCAAGGCGGGCGCGGCCACGCCGTCTGCAAACCGCATCACGCTGCTGCGCGATAGCGATGGGGACGGGGAGGTGGATCTGCGATCGACATTCCTGAAAGGATTGAACTCCCCCTTCGGCATGGCGCTGGTGGGCGACCGTTTTTTCGTGGCCGATACCGATGCGCTGCTGGAATTTCCTTATGCGCAGGGTGACACGCAGATTTCCGCGAAGGGCCGCAAAATCTATGCGCTGAATGCCAAGGCACCCAACAATCACTGGACCCGCAATCTCGCGGTCTCCCCGGACGAGACTAAGCTGTACATCGCGGTCGGTTCCAACAGCAATATCGGCGAGAATGGCATGGATACCGAAAAGGGCCGTGCGATGGTAATCCAGTATGATCTGGACACCGGAAAGGCGATTCCCTACGCAATCGGCCTTCGCAACCCGGTGGGTCTGGCGTTCCATCCCGGCACTGATCAACTCTGGACCACGGTGAACGAGCGCGACATGCTGGGCTCCGACCTGGTGCCCGACTATCTCGCGCTGGTGGACTTCGGTTCGGACTATGGCTGGCCCTATCATTATTGGGGCGGATATACCGACCCCCGGCTGGATGACCCCGCTCCGGACAAGCGGCAATATGAGCGGCGTCCGGATTATTCCCTCGGCGTGCATGTCGCGCCCTTGGGTTTGCTGTTCGCCGGCCAGGCAAAGCTTGGCGGCCCCTTCGGCAATGGTGCCTTCGTGGCGCGCCACGGCAGCTGGAACCGCGTGCCCGCAGCGGGTTACGATGTGATCTTCGTGCCGTTTCAGGGGAACGAACCGCAAGGCAAGCCCATCGAGGTGCTGACCGGCTTTCTGGATGCGGAGGGTAATGCGCACGGGCGGCCCACAATGTTAGCCGCGGACAAGACCGGTGCGCTGCTCGTCAGCGACGATGTCGGCAATGTCATCTGGCGCGTGACGCCCGCGGGTAAGCCAAGCGCAGCGGCAGCGGGCAACACGCCCGCCGCCCGATAGGCGGAGGGGCATTCCGGCTCTGCCACGCTTGACTTTGGCTGGTACGATCCCTACCTGCGGCCAGTCAAAAATCCCGTACATCCCAGATTATAGGAGCCGTCATGGCGCGCGTTACCGTTGAAGATTGTGTCGACAAGGTCTCGAACCGGTTCGATCTCGTACTCTTCGCCGCAGAACGCGCGCGGGAGATTTCCGGCGGCGCCGACCTCACCGTCGATCGCGATCGTGACAAGAACCCCGTTGTGGCGCTGCGCGAAATCGCCGAACAGACGGTGAAGCCGAAACATCTCGAAGAAGGGCTCGTCCAGTCGCTGCAGAAGGTGCAGGTCGACGATGATGATGAGATCGAGGAAGTCGGCTCGCTCAGCCAGTCCGCCGAAGCGCTGCGCGTCACGGCTGCCGCTCCCGCGCGTTCTGCGGGTGTTGCGCGGGACTGATCCCGCCAGCAACGGGGCCGAGCCCCGTCACTGTTTCAGACCATGTTCGGGGCCTTGCCGGGATCAGTCGGCGAGGCCCCAATTTTTTAGTTCCAGCGGAAGCTCTTCGTCCATGAGGATCGCTTCCCTTTGCATCTGCGCGCCAGCCTTACCGCCTTGGGCGAGGCCAAGCAGCCAGCGTGCATGCGGTGCATCGGGGTTGGTAAGGAGCGCCGAGCGCCAGTCTTCGATCGCCGCTTCTTTCCGGTCCATGCGCCAATAAGCTAGGCCGCGGTCTTCCAGCGCGCTGGAGCTGTTCTCGCTAAGCTCCGTCGCCCGCGTGCAGTCCTTCAGCGCACTTTCCAGCTGAAGGCCATATTGCGCCTTGAGCGAACAGCGTGCGCGATAGAGCGCGGCGTTGCCCGGCTTCTCCTCGAATGCGGCATCAAGCAGCGCAACCGCCTCTTCTTCCCGCCCGGCCAAGGCCATTGCGGTGGCGCGGACCATGTCCACGTCCGTTTTCTCGACGCCCAGCGCTTCGAACTCGTCTGCAGCCAGAAGGATCTCGTCCGGCCGGTTGTTCAGCCATAGGACTTTCGCAAGCCCGTTCATGACGTTCGCAGAGGCCGGCTCCAGCTCGCGCGCTTTGGCAATCGATCGCAGCGCGGCTTCGGGATCGTCCACCTTGGTCAGCTGTGCATGCCAGATATAGTCTGCAACGCTCGGTTCCTGCTCAAGCACCTTTGCAAGATCGTCCGCAGCACCCGCATGCTCACCGATACCCGTCAGGAAGGAAGCCCTGTTGCGATAGGCCTGCAAATCGTCGTCATCGGCTTGGACAATGGCGGCGGCATAGGCGTCGCGAAGCCGCTTAACCGCAGGTGATTTCACATTCTGACGGATGGCGAGCGTCTTGCTGGTCAGGCTGGCCGGGACGAGCAGGCGAAGCTTGTCCGCTTTGGCCTTTGCAATCCGCGTGCGGACATCGGGAAGCTCCGATGCGGCAATCTCGGCCGCGACCGAGCGATACATCATGTCGCCCGTCAATATCTGCCCGGCAAGCTCATAGTCGTGATGAAACTGATATCCCGCGATCCCGCCATCGAACTTTGCCGCGCCGCGCAGTTCGAACGGTTCTGCCATCTCCGGCAGCAACAGCCTGACCGTGGTCGCCTGATAAAGCGGATGGTTGACCATTACCGGAATGTGAGACCAGGCGGCGCGCCCGCGATCGGCGTCGAACGTGAAATTCTCTACCGGCGGATTGAGCTGCGTCTGATATCGGCGATCCTCCCATTGCCAGTAATAGCTTTCGAGAGCCTTGCCGCTGACAATGGCAGTCTGGCCGTCATTTTCGAAATGAAGCGAGCGTTCGAAGACTGCGCCGTCATTGCCTGCCGAACTAAGTATCCCGTCGAGCACATCGTCGAAGCTCTTCTTGTCGAGGCTGGACTGTGCGGCAAGCAGCTGCGTGGCGGTCGGCCCCCGGAACCGCATCGTGATGCTGTCGATGCCCGGGAACCCAACTCCTGCACGCAGGTCCAGCTCGCGTTCCAGAACCTGCGTCGGTTCGCTCATCGGACGAACCGGCACGTCGATCAGGTCGCTTCCGGCTTCGGTCAGTGGAAGTGCCTTGGCGAAGTTGGCGACGTCGGCAATATTAGCGCGGGTGGTGCCTTGCATGGTGCCGTCGAGCCAATAGTCGGTCCCGTCCACTTTCGCGCGAACCACCACATGGTTGAAAGCGTATAGCCCAGGCAGCAGTTCGCCCACGATATCACCGTCCTCGGCGCGCACGAGCATCGCATCGGCTTCGATGCCGAGTTCGCGTAGCAGGCTGAGGAGCATCAGCGATTTCGCCTTGCAGTCGCCATACCGCTTTTCCCAGGTGACTGCCGGATCTTGCGGCGTGTAATTGCCGAACTCCATCCCCTCGTACAGATAGCGCACCTCATCCTGCACTAGCTCCACAGCGGCTGCCATGCGATCCAGCTGGCTATCATGCGCGGCGGCGATGGCTGCGGCCCGCTGGGCTAGTGGGCCGCCGGGAACTAGCTTCGCATGATCATTGTAGAGGGGGGCAACCGAAAGGCTGACGCTCTGCCAGTCCGAAAAGGTGGTATAGTTGACCTTGGGCGGCTGGACGAAACGGGCGGGCGCGTTTTCGGGCTGGTCCTTGAGTTTGGGTAGCACCCCGTCAAAATGGATCTGGCTCACCGATCCGGTGCTCTCTTCACTCAGCTCTGTGTCGGCCGTCCAGCGCAGGGCCTTCGCTTCGGGCCAGAGCAGGCGAAAATGATACTGGCCGACCTGGATCGGTGCGACGGGCAGGCTCTCCAGACCCTCCGCATTACCTCCGAGCGCCGGATCGGAAGAAACGACGCTATAGGTCACGCGAACGACGTCCCCAAGCTGCAGGCCGGTCAGTTGCATTGTCGCGGTCAGTTTGCCGTCCAATGACTGTTTTTCCAGGTCCGCCTCGCGGCGGATCACTTCGACCGATTTGCCGCCGTTCAACGCGTCGATGGTCTCTCCACCGCGAACGATCGAAACGGCGTGGATCAGCGCGTCCTGAACGTCGGGCTGCCATTCCACTTTCACATTGCCGAGCCGGGAAAGCATTTCCGGCGAGACGACCTGATAGGCGAGATCGCGATATTCGACGGAGCGATCGTCCTCGACGCGGATCTGGCTGTCGACCAGCAGCAGCACGGTCCTGTCGCCCTCACCGACAGGGTCGAGCTGGCGCGCTTCCACCCAGCCCGGTGCCGGTTCATAACGCGGCTGCTCCAGCGTGGCTGCGTGAGCTGCGATCGATGTGCTTGCAAACATGCCCGCAACGAATGCGCGGCTGACCCACTTCAAAGTCATTCAATCCCCCCTGAATTTCTGTCAGCACCCTAGCTTCGAGAGACGTGAAAAAAAGGGGCCCGCAGGCCCCTTCTCTTTACTTTCTTACACTGTGGCGATCAGGCCCCTTGAGGCCTGGCATCTCCGAATGGGTTCTTCGGTTTGCCGCGCCCGGCAGACGGGATGAGTGTACCCAGTTGAGGGGTTTCCGAGGGTTTCACGATTTCGCCGTCCTCGCGCTCGAACTTGCCGGTTTCCAGCAACTCGCGGATTTCGTCGCCCGAGAGCGTCTCATATTCCAGCATTGCATTGGCCAGCTGGTGCAGCTGATCGCTATGCTCATTGAGAAGCGACTTCGCCCGCTCATAGCCTTCTTCGACGATCCGGCGAATTTCCTTATCGATCTTCTTGGCGGTCTCGTCCGACATGTGGCTGCGCTGCGACTGCGAATAGCCCAAGAAGGTTTCACCCTGCGGCTCTTCATATTGCAGCGGGCCCATCTCATCCGACATACCCCACTGCGTCACCATGTCGCGGGCGAGCTTGGTGGCATATTGAATATCGCTCGAAGCGCCGGAACTAACCTTGTTGTACCCGAAGATGATTTCCTCGGCCACGCGTCCGCCCATGGAAACGGCCAGATTCGCGTGCATCTTGTCACGGTGATAGCTGTAGCTGTCCCGCTCCGGCAGGCGCATGACCATGCCGAGCGCGCGGCCGCGCGGAATGATCGTCGCCTTGTGGATCGGGTCCGACGCGGGCTCATGGATCGCGACTATGGCATGGCCGGCCTCATGATAGGCGGTCATCTTCTTCTCGTCATCGGTCATGACCATGGAGCGGCGCTCCGATCCCATCATGACCTTGTCCTTGGCGTCCTCGAACTCCTGCATGGCGACGAGACGCTTGGAACGGCGTGCGGCCATCAGCGCAGCTTCATTGACCAGGTTGGCAAGGTCCGCGCCGGAGAAGCCGGGCGTGCCACGCGCGATGGTACGCGCGTCCACATCGGGGGCCAGCGGCACCTTCTTCATGTGCACCGCAAGGATCTTCTCGCGGCCCTCGATGTCCGGACGCGGCACGACCACCTGACGGTCGAAGCGGCCCGGACGCAGAAGCGCGGGGTCGAGCACATCGGGACGGTTGGTCGCGGCGATGATGATGATACCTTCGTTCGCCTCGAAACCGTCCATTTCGACGAGCAGCTGGTTCAGCGTCTGCTCGCGCTCGTCATTACCATTGCCGAGGCCGGCGCCGCGATGGCGGCCGACGGCGTCGATTTCGTCGATGAACAGGATGCACGGCGCGTTCTTTTTCGCCTGCTCGAACATGTCGCGCACACGGCTGGCGCCGACGCCGACGAACATCTCGACGAAGTCAGAACCGGAGATGGTGAAGAACGGCACGCCCGCTTCGCCTGCAATCGCGCGGGCGAGCAGCGTTTTGCCGGTGCCGGGCGAACCGACCAGCAGCGCGCCCTTGGGAATCTTGCCGCCGAGCTTGGAGAATTTGGTGGGATCGCGCAGAAACTCGACGATCTCCTGCAATTCCTCGCGCGCCTCATCGATGCCGGCAACGTCGTCGAACGTCACCTTGCCGTGCTTCTCCGTCAGCAGCTTGGCCTTGGACTTGCCGAAACCCATCGCGCCGCTGGCGCCGCCGCCCTTCTGCATCTGTCGCAGCACGAAGAAGGCAATACCGATGATCAGCAGGAAGGGCAGGGCCTGCACCAGCATATACTGCCAGATGCTCGGCTGCTCCTGCGCCATGCCGCTTGCCTCGACACCGTTGGCTTCCAGCAGCTGGTTCAGGCTGCTGTCGTTCGGCACGGGGATCGTCTGGAACTTGTCGCCATCGGTGTAGGTGCCGATGATGCGATCCGGGCCGATCTGCACACTCTTCACAGAGCCAGAGGCCACCTTTTCACGGAACGTAGTATAGCTGACGCCCTGCGCATCGGCGGCCTGGTTGCCGTCGAACACCGAGAATACGAGCAGGACTGCGAGGATCGCGCCCGCCCAGATCATCATGCTTTTCATCCAGGGATTGCCTTTCGGCTCCTGATCGTCGTTCATGCTTTGCTCCAATCCAACCCGTGCAATGTAAGGCGGCGATGGTGAATGGCAATATAATGCGGCCGGCGGTAATCACGATTTGACCGGGCCGGTTGCCCGAGACCTCCCGCCGCTTGCGAGAAACCTATCGATAGGCATGGCGGGGCGGCAAAGGTCTGCGGCCGTGAGGCAAGGATAGCATCGTTGCGGGGCTCTGGACAGCGCGGCGCATCAGCCGGTGCGGCGGGGCGGGGCGGGGCAGATAAGCCAGCCATCATCGCGTGGATCGCATAGAGCTGCGCCGAGGCTGCTTTTCTGGCCCGCCCGCAACGACTCGAGCGCGCGGCTCAGCACGTCTCCGCGCGGCGATTCGCCTAGCCGGGCAAGGGTGAGGCTGAGGAGGCGGCGCTGAATTTCGCGCGGATAGGGCGCGGCACGGAGAAGCCAGCCCTCGCCCTGCGCGGTGATTGCCTCGGACGCCGCGCGATCGGTGACCCAGCACAAGGCTTCCTGCGCGTCGAAAAGCGCATCGGCGGTGCGCTGTGTCGCGCCGGGTGAAAAGGCGTTCGAGCTTTGGTTCAGCAGGGCGCGTATACGCACTCTATCAAAGGCCGGGTCGCGATTGCTGGGATCGTCGATAGGCGTAAGGCCTGCCTCCGCGCAGATGGCGATCAGCCGATCCTTGGTGAACTCCAGAAGTGGCCGCACGATCCTGCCGTTGCGCCGACGGATGCCGGAGAGGCCGGCCACGCCGCTGCCGCGCGCAAGCCGCATCAGCAATGTTTCCAGCTGATCATCCGCATGATGCGCCGTCGCGATAAAAGGGAGGGCCTGCTCCTCGGCCCATTGAACGAGCAACCTGTAGCGGGCGGCGCGTGCGGCGGACTGGATGTTGCCCGTAATCGGCTGCAGGGGGCGCAGCGTTGTGTGTGGGATTCCTCGCTGGTTGCAGAGCGCGCCGACGAAGGCGGCTTCATCCGCCGCTTCCGGGCGCAGACCATGATCAACCGTGGCCGCGGCGATCCGTCCCGGCAAAGCATCGTGCGCCAGCAGCAACAACGCCAGGCTGTCCGGCCCGCCGGAAACGGCGAGGCCCAGCCTGTCCGGCATTCCGCCCACGGCCCGCAACAGGCCGGAGGCGAAGCGCTCGGTCAGATCATTTGCAATTGGCCTTCGCCTTGCCGGACGTGACACGGTTCGCCAATCGGCCGCTGGCGATATCCGGATAGACGTCCGCCAGTTCGGCATAGGCCTGGCAGGCCTCGCTCTTCTTGTTCAGGTCGGTCAGCGCGACGCCCAGGAAATACAGGCTGTCGGGTGCCCGGTCCCCGCGCGGGTCCTTCTGGTAATTTTCCAGAAAATATTGTGCGGAGGTGGCCGGCTTCTTATCGTCCAGCCACGCCCGGCCCAGCAAATTGCGGGCATAGCTCATTTTCGAATATTTCGGATAATCCTTCACCGTCTTGGCGAGCTGCGCCTGCGCTTCGGGATAAAAACCCGCTTCCCAGAGGCGATAGCCGTAGATGTAGCTGTCTTCCGCGGCATCGCCGGTCGAAGGCTTCTCTATGGCGGCCACGGCCTGCGCGCGGCCGGTGTTGGTGACGGCAGACGGCTTGGTTGCAGCGGCGGGCTTGGACGCTGCCGAGGGAGCCGGGGCCGGGTTCGCCTCTTCTTCCACCGCGGGAGCGGCGGCGGGCGGGGCGCTTTCCAGACGCGCGATCCGGTCCTGCAGCGCGCTCAGCTTCGTTTCCATCTGGCGCATCTGATAGCCGCGCTCCTCGACCTGTCCGGTAAGGCTCGCCAGCTGCGCTTCCAAGGCATCGACGCGCGTCATCAGGCCGGTCACGGCGCTGGCATCGGTGCTGGTGCCGGGCACGCGGGAGGGCTGCTGCTGCGCCTGGATTTCCGGTTCGAAATAGCGGTCTGATCCGCCGGGGAAGACCTTGCGCTGCAGGGCGCGAACTTCCTGTTCCAGCCGGTCGATGCGACCATTTACACTCGTGTCCTGCGCGCTGGCCGCGGTCGGCATCAACGCCAGCGGTGCGAGGGCGGACGGCACGAGTACGCTCGCCAGGATCATCGATTTCAGGCGCATGTTTTTCCTCCCGTTCCGGCGCTCCTCCCAAAATCCCAAGCGCCGGTATGTCGCTGTCACCGCTTTGCCTGTGCCATGTCGGACGGCTGCGGGAAACCGCTTTAACCTGTCGGCTGCTGACGCGGCGCTGAATGGGCCGCGATCAGGTGGTGCCCGGAGCGCTCGCGGCGTTGGCGGCAGCGCCGCCCGTGTCGCGCGCCAGCAGCGCGCGGGCGCTGATGCCGATATCCTTGATCGCGCGCTCCGGCGGGCCGAGCGGGGCAACCTCGCGGCCACCCACAGTCACCGTCAGTGCCTCGGGACGGCCGATGTTGATCATGGGATTTTCGGCCTGCGCGGGCACTTCGAATTTCTCGCCTGGCGCCATCGTCTTCATGAGCAGCGTGTCGTCGGCACCATTGTAGATGCGCACCCAGACTTCCTTTGTGGCAGTCAGCACCACCGGATCGGACGCGCTTGGGCCGGCGGGCGCAATCGGCGCTTTGGCGACGGGCGTTGCGGAAGCGACCTGCTGCTGATTGGCCGTATCCAGATACGGATCGGCAGGATCGCTGGTCCAGAAAAAGCCGCGCCAGATGCCATATCCGGCCACCAGCAGGATGCCGATCAGCGCCGCGGTCCACACCATCAGGCGCGGCGGGGTACGCGCGGGGTCGGCGGGCTGGAAATTGTCGCGATCGCGCGTGCGATCATAGCTCGGGCGGTGGCCGATCTCATCGCGCAGCTCGTTCGCGATATGCTCTTCGTCCAGGCCGAGCGCGCGGCCATAGGCCTTTGCAAATCCAATCTCATAGGTGCTGGCGGGCAGCGCATCGTGATCCGATGCCTCAAGCGCCTTCAGATGCCGCATCGGGATGCGCGTCTTGTCCGCAATATCGGTCAGCGTGAGAGACTGTTTCTCCCGCTCAAGCCGCAACATTTCTCCCACCGAACCATAGGTGTCGGCCTCTGCGGCGGGCTGTTCTCGCTCGTCGTCCACTATCCCTCGGCTTCCCTACCGTCCTACTGGAAAGACTTGCCCCTGGGCCAAGCAAATGCGGCGGGCGAGGGGGCATTGTCAATGCCGTTCACCCCCTCGGCGCACCGGTCAGCCGATATCGACAGCCTTCTCGTTCGCCCAGGCGGTGAGTGTCGCGCGCAAGTCTGCGGGCGGGCGCGCAAGAAGCTCCTCCATCAGCGTGCTGACCGCGCCGAGATCGAGCGAGCGGACCATCGCCTTGATCGGCCCCACCGCGGCCGGAGTGATCGACAGGCGGCGATAGCCCAGGCCCAGGAGCGCCATGGCCTCGAGCGGGCGGCCACCCATCTCACCGCAAACGCCAAGCTGCACCGGCGTATCGTCGAGATTGCGAGCGACGCGGCGCAAAAAGCGAAGGATCGCGGGGCTCAGCCAGTCGTAACGCTCGGCCAGCCGCGGGTGCGAACGATCGGCCGCGAACAGGAACTGGGTCAGGTCATTGGTGCCGACCGAGAGGAAATCCAGTTCGCCGGTCAGCTGGTCGAGTGCATCGGCAAGGGCCGGCACCTCCAGCATCGCGCCGTAGCGGATATGGACTGGCAGCTGCTTCTTGCGCGTTCGCAAGAACTCCACCTGCTCGTAGAACAGATCGCGCGCTTCCAGAAATTCCCACGGCTCGGCGATCAGCGGGAACATCACGTGCAAAGTGCGGCCCGACGCCGCTTCGATCAGCGCGCGTGCCTGCGCTTTCATCAGGCCGCTGCGGTCGAGCGCGACGCGCAGCGCGCGCCAGCCCATGGCCGGGTTTTCCTCATCCATCCCGGCGTCCTTGATGTAAGGCAGCGCCTTGTCTCCGCCGATATCGAGCGTGCGGAAGATCACCGGCTTCTCGCCCGCGGCATCCAGCACATCGCGATAGAAGCGCATCTGGCGCTCGCGCTGCGGCAAAGTGGAACTGACGAGGAACTGGAACTCGGTGCGGAACAGACCCACGCCGTCCGCGCCCGTCATCGCCACCGCGCCGACATCGTCGCGAAGGCCGGCGTTCACCATCACCGATATGCGCGTGCCGTCCATGGTCACCGGCTCAGCATCACGCAAGGCAGCGTAGCGCGCGCGCCGTTCTTGCCGCTTCGCCAGCTTGGTCTCGTAACTTTCGACGATCTCCGTGTCGGGGCGGATAAAGATGCTGTTGCTGTCAGCATCGAGCAGCAGTTCATCGCCCTCGCGCAGATGGCTGCGGATGCCACGCGCCCGCCCGATCATCGGTATACCCATCGCGCGCGCCACGATGGTGACATGCGCGGTGAGCGAGCCTTCTTCCAGGATCACGCCTTTCAGCCGCCGCCGATCATATTCCAGCAGTTCCGCCGGACCCAGATTGCGCGCGATGAGGATCGAATCCTTGCGCAGCCCGAATTGCGCGGCGGTGCCCATCTGGCCGGAGACGATGCGCAGCAGGCGGTTGGAGAGATCCTCCAGGTCGTGCATCCGCTCAGCAAGCAAGGGATCGTCGATCTGGCGCATGCGCATGCGGGTGCGTTGCTGGACGCGCTCGATCGCCGCTTCGGCGGTCAGGCCGCTGTCGATCGCCTCGTTGATGCGGCGGCTCCAGCCCTCGTCATAGGCGAACATCTTGTAGGTCTCGAGGACCTCTTCATGCTCGCCGCCCACGCCGAAATCGGCCTGGCTCGCCATGCGATCGATCTGGTCGCGCATCTTGTCGAACGCTGAGTATACGCGCGCGCGCTCGGCCTCGATATCCTCGGCCACGACATGCTCGATCTCGATGCGCGGCTGATGGAAGATCGCCGCGCCCGCGGCCATGCCCTTGACGAGCGGCAGGCCGGACAGGCGTGTAGCCCCGGTGTCCGCCACCATCTGCGTGCGTTGATCATCGATCAGTTCGGCATTGGTGATCAGCTCTGCCAGCACCATCGCGACCGTCTGCAGCGCCTCGATCTCCACCTCTTCATATTTTCGCGGATCGCGATGCTGCACGCAGACCACACCCACCGCGCGCTCGGACCGGACGATCGGCACGCCGGCGAAGCTGTGGAATTTCTCCTCGCCGGTTTCGGGCATGTAGAGGAAGTTTGGATGCGTCGCCGCCTCGGCCAGGTTCAGCGTGTCGTTATTCTCGGCGATCGTGCCGACCAGGCCTTCTCCGCGGGCGAGACGGGTGACGTGAACCGCTTCGGGGTTGAGGCCGCGCGTCGCATAAAGCTCCAGCGCACCTTCGCGCAGCAGATAGATCGAGCAGACTTCGCTATCCAGCGCCTCGCCGATGATATCGACGACATGGTTCAGCTTGCCCTGTGCATGGGTGCGGCTGGCCATCACTTCGTGGAGGCCGGTCAGGATCTGTCTGGCGGAGATGGCGGCGGTCTGCGTCATGCCATCGGCCTATCAGCTTGCGGGGTATCGCGCGAGTTTGGATATGGGGTCGTCGCACTTTTCAGCCGATGTCAACGATGCGGCTTTCCCCGGGGAGGACTCCGCCGGATGCGCGCGAGAGCGGTGGCCAGGTGCCGCCGCCCCCGCGCTGTGCGGTTTGATTACAAATCGATCAGTGGGCTCTTGCTACGCTAATCTCGTCCTTGAGGGCGAGCTTTTGCTTCTTAAGGGCGTGAATCCTCACTGGATCGGGAGAGGGACGGTTAGCCTCATTAGCGATCTGCGACTCAAGCTTGGCATGCTTGTTTTCGAGTGCGGACAGATGGCCGTTGTGCATGGCGTTCTCCTTCGTATTTGCCGGCGGGAGGATCCTGCCGGTGATTCGAAGTGAAGCATAAAAACCTTCCAAAGTCCTATGATCTCGCCGGTCAGGGTGCGAAATGCGACGATCTGATGACACTTCGCCAAGGACTGGCGGCCTATGCGTGCTGTTGCTAGCGATAAAACGGGATTGCGGGCGGAGTGAAGGGGCAGGCAATGAATGATGAAGGTTACCGTCAGGTCCTCCAGGGGCTGCGCATCGAACATCGCGATCTCGACGATGCGATCGCCGCACTGACGGCACAGCAGGTGCCGGACCAGTTGCAGATCGCTCGGCTGAAACGGCGGAAACTCGCGCTGAAAGACCGCATCGGGCGCATCGAGGATGAGATTACGCCGGACATTATCGCCTGACCGGTTCCCCAGCTCTCATGACTTATAATCACCCGTGCCGAAACGGCACAATATTGCGTTAACCATCTGAATTATCGTTAATAAGCTGTTCGACGACGAATCGCTCTGCCATATGATCGGCATGTTCCAAACTTCCCAACCCGACGCGTGTCTCACTACCAAGCTCATCGATTCGCTGTATTGCGAAGCGCTGGTCCTGGCGGATGAGGCACGCTCGGCGTTCGAAGAGACGGACATCACATTGTCGCCGCGTGAGACGCTGGCGCTTTCCTGCGAATCCCTGAAGGTAACGACCCGGCTGATGCAGGTTATCGCCTGGCTGCTGAACCAGAAGGCCTATCGCGCCGGCGAGCTGACGCTGGACGAACTCCATACCGAAGAGCGCAGCCTGGGCTATGCCGTGGCGAGCGACGAGGAACTGGTAGCGTTGCTGCGGGCCGGCCCCGCTTATCTCGCGCGTCAGAGCGAGGATCTTTATTATCGCGTCCATCGCATGGCCGCGCGCCTGAAAGGCACCTATCGTGAGCAGCAGCCTGTTCACGATCTGCACGACCGGCTCGAACGCGCCTTCTAGATAAAGTTGCCCGGTCAGGGCTCGAAATTCCGCTGCAAGGCTGGCTCAATGGTTTTGCGGCGTTCGCACCGCCGAATGGCGCAAATCTCAGCGCGTTGTTGCCGGTTCAGACCGATTTTCCTAAGGCCGCGGCTGGGCTATGCCATGGACCGGGTTGGGAGAGTTGGGATTGGGTCGCCGCCGCGCCGTCTTCGTGCCACTGGCCGCCATGTTGTGCGCTTGTCCCGTCGCGGCCCTCGCCCAGCAGGACGGGCAGGCCGATGACGATTTTCTTGATGCCCCGCTCGATCCCGACGCCCCGCTGGCGCCGCTCCCTGATCTCGGCGTCGACTGGCCCGATCTAGGCACACCGCTGGCCGAGGATCCCTTGGCCGACGAAGGTGCTTTCGACGATCCGCCGTCCGCCGAACCGCTGGCGGAAGAGACGGTGCCCGCCAATCTCAGCGGTGCCTCGCCCGATTTTGACGCCGATTTCGGGCCGGACCTCGCCCTGCCGTCCGACGCGCTGGCGGCGCAGGAGGCGCAAGAGCCAGCTGCGCCCGTCATCGGCGACGGCCCGTTTGCTTATGATGTGAACCTCACCGGCCTGCCCGATGCGGTTACCGGAAAGCTGCGTGAGCGCTTCGATACGCTGTCCACTCTGAAAGCCAGCGACGGCGATCGCTCCTTCGCCGGGCAAATCGCGCGACGGGCGACCGATGATGCCGAACTGCTGGAGCGTCTGCTGCGCATCGATGGCTATTATGACGCGCTCGTTTATTCACAGCTGAACGGCGCGGGCGAAAACAGCGTTTCGGTTGAGCTCGATGTCGAACCAGGTTCGCTCTATCATTTCCAGCGCATTACGTTGCCGGGCATCAACGCGGCGGGCAGCGATACCGAGCGGCTGCGTTCCGCCTTCACGTTGAACGTCGGCGATCCGGTCAATCAGGATCTGGTGGTCGCTGCGCGCACCAACCTCACCAGCACGGCAGAGGAAAGCGGCTATCCTTTTTTTCAGACAGGCGAACCGGAAATCGTGGTGGACCGATCGGCGGATAGCGGCACGCTCGATATGACGGTGACGCCGGGCGGGCGCTTCGTTTTCGGTCGGATTGTGCCGCGCCGTAACGATCTGTTCGGCGCGCGCCACCTGTCGCGCATCGCCCGGTTCGATGAAGGCGATATCTTTCGCCGCTCGGACGTGCAGGATCTCAACAGCGCACTGATTGCCACCGGGCTGGTCTCCAAGGTGGACATCGAGCCGGTAGCATCGGACAGGCCGGGCGAGGTGGACCTTGCCGTCGATATCGATCCCGCGCCGCCGCGCACCATTGCCGGGGAAATCGGCTACGGCACCGGTGAAGGCTTCCGGGTGGAGGCAAGCTGGGAGCACCGCAATTTCTTCCCGCCCGAGGGGGCGCTGCGCGTGAACGGCGTGCTGGGCACGCGCGAGCAGCTGGCCGGGCTCACCTATCGCCGCAATAATTTCTACGGGCGGGACAGGGTGCTCACCGCGCGCGTGCTCGCCCGCAACGCCCGGCTGGACGCGTTCGACGCGCGCACCATTTCGATTTCCGCCAATTATGAGCGGTTGACGACGCTGATCTTCCAGAAGCGCTGGACGTGGTTCGCGGGGCCGGAAATCCTCTACACGCAGGAAAAGGCGTATAATCTGGCGCTAGGCGCGCAGGACCGGCAGACCTTTTACATCGGCGCTTTCCCGTCCGGGCTGTTTTACGACGGCACCGACAATCTGCTCGATCCGACGCGTGGTTTCCGGCTCGGCGGAACGCTGTCTCCGGAGATTTCCTTTCTCGGTGCCGCAGACGGTTATGCGCGCATGCAGCTGGACGCCAGCGCCTATCAGCCCATCCGCGACGATGTCGTAATTGCAGGGCGCGCACGTTTCGGCGCGATCAGCGGAACCGAGCTTGGCCTGATCGCGCCCTCGCGCCGCAATTATGCGGGCGGCGGCGGATCGGTACGCGGCTACGGGTTTCAACGGATCGGCCCGCGCGATCCCAGCGGCAATCCGATCGGCGGACGCGGCCTTGCCGAATTCTCGCTGGAAGCGCGCTATCGCTTCGGCAATTTCGGCGTGGTGCCATTTATCGACGCGGGCAGCGTCACCACCGCGCAGTTCCCGGACCTTTCCAACCTGCAATATGGCGTGGGCCTGGGCCTGCGATATTATAGCGATTTCGGGCCGATCCGCATCGATGTCGGCACACCGCTGAACCCCGGCCCCGGCGACGGGCCGATCGCGGTGGCGGTGTCTTTGGGACAGGCCTTTTGAGCGAGCAGCAGCCCGCAGCCGATCAGGTCCGAGCCGAGGAAGAAGCCGCGCGTCCGCGTCGCCGCAGCAGGCGCTGGCAGGCCGGCATACTGGCGGTGGTTCTTCTTTTGCTCACCGCGCTCGCCAGCGCGATGATCTGGCTCGACACGCCGTCGGGGCACCGTTTTATCGTCGCGAAAATCGAGGAGCAGCAGCCGAGAAGCGGCCTGCGCATCGGGATGGACCGGATCGAGGGTTCGATCTACGAAAACACCATTGTGCGCGGCCTGACGCTGAGCGACCCGCAAGGCACCTTCTTCCGCGCAGAGCGAGTGGCGCTGGACTGGTTCCCGTTCGCGCTGCTCGGCCAGCGGCTCTCGATCGACCGGCTGGAAGCGAACGGCGCGCAGCTGCTTCGCAAACCCGCGCTCGTGCCGACAGGCGGTCCGCTGCTGCCGCAATTCGACATCTATATCGGAAGCTTTTCGCTGCCCGATATCCGGATCGACAAGGCGGTGGGCGGCCGCGCACAGACCGCCAAGCTGTTCGGCAATGGGGAGATACGCGACAATCGCCTGCGCGCGCAGCTGACCGGTCTCGCCAGTGCAGGCGACAGCATTGAACTGGATATCGATATTGCGCCGGATGAGGAGCGTTTCGCGCTCGACGGTGACGTGCTGGCGCCGCAAGGCGGGCTGATCGCGGCGCTGATCGGCGTAGAGGAAGGCCTTTCCGCACAGGTGGAAGGAAAAGGAAACTGGAAGCGCTGGAACGGGCGGCTGACGGCGAACAGCGGCGGAAATATGTTGGCGGATCTGACGCTGGGTGCGCGGGCGGGTTATTATACCGCGATGGGCACCCTGGATGCGGACCGGTTCCTGCGCGGCGCGCTGGCACGGCTGACCGCTCCGCAACTTGCGGTCGATCTGGCTGGCCGTGTCGAGGACGGCATCTGGTCAGGGCGCGGCACGCTGCATTCTAACAGCGCGCTTCTGGCGCTCGATGGTGGATATGATGCCCGCGAAGGCGGCTTCGATGCGATGCGGGCGGACCTGCGCATACTCGATCCGCGCATGCTTTCGAAGGACCTGAAGGCCGGCAATCTGCGGGTGCTGGCGCGGCTCAACGGTCCGCCGGAACGACTTCGCTTCGATTACCGGGCGAGCGCGGACAGCCTGATGCTGGGCAAGGCGGAGCTGTATAATCTGCGCGCGGCGGGCGATGGGCGGTTGGTGAACGGCGTCGGCACCTTGCCGATCCGTTTGCAGGCAGGCCTGGTGGTTGGCCTCGGCCCGCTGGGTGAAAGGCTGTTTTCCGATCTGACGGCGGACGGGCGCCTGCGCATCGCCGGATCGCGGATCACCGGGGAGGAGCTTGCCGTGCGGACCCGCAGCTTTTCCGGACGCGCGAATGTGGATGTGGCGCTGGACAGGCGCGACTGGCGCGTACGCATCATTGGTAAGGCACCCAATTTTCCGGTGAACGGCCTTGGCCTCGTCGATGTCGGCGCAGACCTACTTCTGGCACCGGGCGCAGCTGGCAGGCTGACCATCGCGGGCGATGTCGATGCCGTCACCACCCGGTTCGACAATGCGTTTCTGCGCGATCTAGCGGGCGGTCAGCCCCGGCTGCGCACCCGGCTCGTGCGCGGAGAGGACGGGCTGTTCCGCTTCCCCGACTTCACCGTCACTGCGCCGCTGCTCCGTTTCACAGGTGGCGGGCTGCGCAATCGCGACGGCACTTTCGACATCGACGGCGTGGGCGAACATCAACGGTGGGGGCGCTTCGATATGGCGCTGGTGGGGCGGCTGGAGCGGCCGCGGCTGGTACTGAACCTCGCCAATCCCTTCGACGCGGCGGGCCTGTCCGATGTGCGGCTCGTGCTTGATCCCACGCAGAGCGGTTTCGCCTATGAAGCGGCAGGCGGATCGCTGCTCGGGCCGTTCACCAGCAATGGCGCGATCCTGCTGCCCAAAGGTGGCGGCGCGACCTTCGATGTCGAGCGGCTGCTGGTGGCCGATACCCTCGCGCGCGGGCGAGTGCGCCCGGAAAATGGCGGGCTGACAGGTACGCTGGCGCTCAGCGGGGGCGGGGTGGACGGTAATCTGCGGCTGATGGGTCAGCCCGGCGGGCAGCGCGTGCAGGGCAGCTTTACGGCGCGCAACGCGCGTTTCGGAAATGCCGGTGACATTCGCATCCGCACCGCCGATGGCAGCATAGACGCCTTCTTTAGTGAGGGGCGTTCCGATATCGATGCCACCTTGCGCGCGCAGGGAATAAGCCAGGGTAAGTTCGTGCTCGGTACATTGGACGCGCGGGCCAAGATCGTGAACGGGAGCGGCAATGTCGCGGCCAAGCTGGCGGGCACGCGCGGCAGCCGCTTCGCCTTTGATGCGCGCGCCGCCGTCGCGCCGAACCGGATTGCGGTGAGTGGATCGGGCAGCTTTCGCCGCCAGCCGATCCGCCTCACCAAGCCTGCCATTTTCGTGCGCGACGATGCGGGCTGGCGCCTGCGCCCCACGGCGATCAGCTATGGGGGGGGCACGCTGCGCGCCGCGGGACAGTTCGGCGGCTCGGCCGAATTGGAACTGCGCTTTGCGGAAATGCCTTTGGCCCTGCTGGATCTGGCCTATTCCGATCTGGGCCTTGGCGGGCGGGCAACCGGTACGGTCAATTATCGCGGTGGGCTGCAGCCGACGGGCGATGCGAAGCTTCGGATCAAGGGCCTCAGCCGCTCCGGCCTGTTCGTAAGCTCCCGTCCGCTCGATATCGGCTTGAACGCGGCGCTTTCGGCCGATGCGATGGCGATGCGCGCGGTGATCGCGAATGACGGCAAGACCGTCGGCCGTGTCCAGGCGCGTATTTCCGATCTTGCCCCGACCGGAGACCTGATCAACCGTCTTTATGATGGCCGTCTGTTCGCGCAGGCGCGCTATTCCGGTGAGGCGGGCACGCTCTGGCGCCTTACGGGGTTTGAGCTGTTCGACCTGTCCGGCCCGGTCGGGCTGGGCGCGGACATCGGCGGCAGTCTGACCGATCCGGTGATCCGCGGCGTTGTCCGCGCGCAAGGTGCCCGGCTGGAAAGCGGCGTTTCCGGTACCGTGGTTACCGATATCGCGGCGCAGGGCCGGTTCAACGGCTCGCGGCTTCTGTTTCAGCAGGTCAGCGGCAAGGTTGGACGCGGGAAAGTGACCGGATCGGGCGCGTTCGATTTCTCCGGTGGCCGCGGCGTTGCGATCGATTTCAACCTGTCGGCGGACAGCGCGGAGCTGATTGACCGCAAGGATTTCGCCGCGACCGTGACCGGGCCGCTGCACATCCAGTCAAGCGGGCAGGGCGGCACGATTTCGGGCAAGGTGCTGGTGAACGAGGGACGCTTCACGCTCGGCAATGCAGAGGCTAGCGAGCAGTTGCCGGACCTCGTGGTGCGCGAGATCAATCGCCCGGCGGATGACGGGGTGCAGCGTCGGCGCGGCGGCGAATGGCGGTTCGCGCTGGAGGCGCGCGCACCCGATGAGATCGTGGTGACAGGACTCGGCCTCGACAGCGAATGGCGGGGCAATTTCCAGGTCGGCGGCCTTGTCAACGCCCCTCAGATAGAGGGGCAGGCGGAACTGATCCGCGGCGATTACGAATTTGCAGGCCGCGAATTCCGCCTCTCGCGCGGGTTCATCCGCTTCCGCGGCGAAAGCCCGCCCGATCCCGCGCTGGATATCGTCGCGCTCGCCGATGCGGGGGATGTCGATGCCACCATCAATGTCACCGGTACCGGACAGAAGCCCGAAATCCGCTTTTCCAGCACCCCCGCTTTGCCGGAAGAGGAACTGCTCGCTCGGCTGTTGTTCGGATCATCCGTGACCGATCTCAGCGCGCCGGAGGCCGTTCAGTTGGCGAGCGCGGTGGCGGGGCTGCGCAGCGGCGGCGGGCTCGATCCGATCAACGCTGTACGGCGCGCCGCCGGACTCGATCGCCTTCGCTTCCTGCCCGCCGACGCGGAAACCGGGCAGGGTACCAGCATCGCGGCAGGCAAATATCTTACCCGCCGCACCTATGTGGAGCTGATCACCGATGGGCGCGGCTATTCGGCGACGCGCGTGGAGTTCCAGATCACGCGCTGGCTATCGATCCTGTCGAGTATTTCGACCATCGGCCGCCAGAGCGTGAACGCGCGGGTTTCGCGGGATTACTGAGCTGGCAAGGCCTCCTCAGCGCGGGGCGATCATCGCGAAAAAGGTAGTGTTGTCCGCGCTGTCCTGCACATTACGCGCCAGGAATTCGAGACCGTAGATCTCGGCCGAGCGGGAGGAGGCGAGCACGGCCACCGAGGCATCACCCGTTTCGGTAAGACGATGCGCGGCCATCGCGGTGTTGCGCGATTCCTCGGTAGCCGCCCCCAAATCACAGAGAAACCGGCGGGACTCCTTGATCGCCATGGGATGACTGCGCACAAGACGGATATCTTCCAGCCGGGCGCCCGGCAGGCCGAGACAGTGCATCGCAACCGGCAGCGCATGGCGCGAAAGGACGGTGACGTTCTTGGACGCGATCATTTCCAGATTGCCGGGCACCGGCCCGGCATTGCTGTTTTCGACCGGGATCATCCCGCGTTGGAAGCGTCCGGCGGCGACAGCGTCGGCCACCGCTTCGAAACTTTCATGGGCAACCGGCTTCCAGTCCGGAAGGGCGGCGAGACAGGCCATCTCGCCGAACGCGCCGGGCTCGCCTTGATAGGCGACTTCACTGGTCATGATGCGGCCTCTTCAGGCGGCGTCGGAAAGCGTGTGTGCCGATGCCAGATCGGTAAGGCACAACCGCCAATCGCCTGCGCTGGCGAGCGGACAGATCGGCTCCCCCTTCACCACGCGCGACAACAGCTCGCTCGCGCTCACGACGCAGTAGCGGCGGTCTTCGGGCACATGCGAGCTGTCCAGCCGGCCGACCACGATGGCCGTAACCCAGCCGCCTTCCTCCCGCAGCGCATCGAAAATGACAAGATCGTCGTCCTCGGCCAGCACCGTCCACCAGTCCGCCTTCGGATTGAGTTCGATGATCGCAATGGTTTCACGCGTGCGGGCGCGTTCCAGTGCAGCGGCGGGCTCTGCCACCTCCACCATGGGGGCGACCGTGCCGAAGCGGCGGCGCGCCTGATCGGCGACGTGCATGCGGCGCTCATCGGCGCATAGCGCCAGTTCGGTGCTGCGCTGCGATTGCAGATTGAGGCTCATCAGTTCCCGCCAGATCGCCGAAACGCTGGCGCGCGGGATGGCGCGGGTGTTGCCGGCGAGGCGCTCGATCAGCTGCCGCTCGCGCTTGGGGCGGATCATCAGATGACGGTCGTCCTCTGCGCTCTTGGCGGCGGCGATGGACTTGGACAGCGCCAAGCGCTTTTCAACAAGATCGAGCAGTGCATCGTCGAGCGCGTCGATTTCTTCACGCAGATTATCGATCGGACGCGGGGCGGATTTCGGATTCTGGGTCATGGAATAACTCTCGGATGGATATGCGGCATAGAATGGCCGCCGTCAGCAAATGCGCCGGTTCTCCGGCGGTGATTTTCGGTCCGATACGCCTCAGTAGACGTACCGGCTGCTAAACGAGCCGAGATAATAATAGAAGAAGCGCGCGCCCGGTGTGGGAAATAGGGTGTCCCGTCCGTTGGTCATGGCAAAAGCTCCTTCACCCGCACCATTGCAGGCGGCGCTTGGGTGGCAGGAGCCTATGTGTATGTCAAGTGTGCGCGCGCGACTATTTTTCAGCAATTTTGTTTCAATAGAAACTTTCCGGAGACCACCCGCCGCCACTGACTGGCGGCGGCGGGCGATATTCGCTCAGGCGCCGACGAGGGTTTTGACCTCCATGAAGTCGCGCAAGCCGTACGCGCCGAATTCACGGCCATTGCCCGATTGCTTGTAGCCGCCGAAGGGTGCGCCGCTGTCCGGCCCCCAGCTGTTCACGGTGACCAGTCCCGCGCGCAGCTTGGCCGCGACAGGCCGGGCCGCTTCCGGATCGCCGGAGATGGTGGCGGAAAGGCCGTATGCGGTGTCATTGGCCAGCCGCACGGCTTCCTCACTGCTCGCATAGCTCGTGATCGTCGCGACGGGGCCGAAGGTTTCCTCGCGAAACAGCCGCATATCGGGCGTCACGTCGGCGAACACGGTGGGGCGCACATAATAGCCGCGGTTGACGCCTTCGGGCAGGCCGGGGCCGCCCTCCAGCAACGTCGCGCCTTGCTCGATCCCGCTCTCGATCAGTTCCTGGATCTTGTCGTACTGCGTTTTGTTCACGACGGGGCCGATGTGCATGCCCTGTTCGTCCGGGCTGCCCACCTTGGTCTGTGCGAACATCGCTTTCGCGAATTGCTCGGCCTCTTCCTTCTGGCTTTCGTGAACGAGTAGGCGCGTGGGCGCGATGCAGCTCTGCCCGCTATTGGCGAGCACGCCTTGCAGCGTGGGCGGAAGCACCTCGTCCAGCTTGGCGCCTTCCAGCACCAGATTGGGCGCTTTGCCGCCCAGTTCCTGGTGAACGCGCTTCACCGTCGGAGCGGCGGCCTGCGCCACAGCGATGCCCGCGCGCGTCGATCCGGTGAAGCTCACCATGTCGATATTCTCATGGCCCGCGATCGCCGCGCCGACGGTCGGCCCGTCGCCCTGTACTAGGTTGAACACGCCCGCGGGAACACCGGCGGCTTCCATGATCTCGGCGAGGATCACCGCATTGGACGGGCACTCTTCGGACGGCTTCAGTACCATCGTATTACCTGCAGCGATGCAGGGCGCGACCTTGGCGTTGATCTGGTTGACCGGCCAGTTCCACGGCGTGATCAGGCCGACGACGCCGATCGGTTCATGCAGCACCGTGGCCTTGCCGATCTGTTCCTCGAACGCGAAATCCTTCAGCGCCTTTGCGGTAGCGAGAAAATGGCCGAGGCCGGCGGGTGCCTGCGCGGCGCCGGCGAAGCTGATCGGCGCGCCCATCTCCTCGCTGATCGCCTTGGCCATGTCGCCCATGCGCGCTTTATATTCGTCGGCAATGCGCTGTAGCAGAGCGAGGCGATCCTCCACACTGGTTTGCGAAAAGCTTTCATAGGCTTCGCGCGCAGCGGCAACGGCCTTGTCGACATCGGCTGCGGTACCCAGCGTAATCGCGGTGACTGGCTCTTCAGTCGCCGGGTTGATCACCTCATGCCGCTCACCGCCTTCACTTTCCACCCATCGGCCGCCGATATAATGTTTCAGATGTTCGCGCATGCCTTGCTCCTCTCGAATGATCGTGATCTTTCATATGCGCGGTATGGCGTAACGTACAACCGCGATGCGCCGCAAATGCGCCGCGGCCCGTCTCGCGCGGAACGAAAGCCATGACGGGTGCGTAATGGACGTGGCGGTAACAAACCGGCCGAGCCAAGGAAGAGAGGGTCCCATGCACTTCGTCAGCAAATTTGCCGCGCTGATTGCGCGCATCCTGATATCGCCGCTGTTCATCCTGGCGGGATTGGGCAAGTTCCTCGATCTGGCGGGCACGGATCAGTATATTCAGTCTGTCGGACTGCCGGCTGGCCTCGCCGTGCCCGCGGCCACGTTCGAGGTGGTGCTGGGGCTTTTGTTGCTGCTCGGCCTTTTCACGCGTCTGACGGCCATTTTGCTGGCAGGCTTCTGCATTATCACCGGCCTGGTTTTTCACAATGACTGGGGCGATCCGATCCAGCAGGCGATGTTCCTCAAAAACCTTGCCGTTGCGGGCGGCCTGATCATGGTGTTCTCCTATGGCAATGTCAGCCACGGGCTCGATCGGATGCGTTCAAAACGGGACCGCGAGCACGAGCTACGCGAGCGGGAGCTGGAAGAGCATCGTGAGCGTGAGGTGGCGCGCAAACGCGGCGATTTCGACGTAGCAACCAAGCCGGGAGGGAAGGCATGACCAATCGCGAATTCGATGTCGTTATCTATGGGGCAACGGGCTTCACGGGACAGCTGGTCGCCGAATATGTCGCGCAGGCCCATGGCGGCAGCGAGCTGAAATGGGCGATGGCCGGGCGCAATCTCACCAAGCTTGAGCAGGTGCGCAGCGCGATTGACGCGCCGAGCGATACGCCGCTGATTGTCGCCGACGCATCCGATCCCGCCTCGCTCGAAGCGATGTGCGCGCGCACCAAGGTGGTCCTCACCACGGTCGGGCCTTACCAGCTGCACGGCAACGAACTGGTCGCCGCCTGCGCCAAAACTGGTACGGATTATTGCGATCTGTGCGGAGAGCCCGCCTGGATGCGTCAGCAGATCGACCTGCATCAGGCTGAGGCGGCGCGCACGGGCGCGCGGATCGTCTTTTCCTGCGGCTTCGACTCGATCCCCTTCGATCTCGGCGTGCTTCTTCTGCAAAAGCACGCCCGCGCGACCAACGGCACTCCAGCGCCGCGCGTGAAAGGACGGGTGAGGGCGATGGAAGGCGGTTTCTCCGGCGGTACGGCGGCCAGCCTTAAGGCCACCATGGCCGCGGCGGCGAAAGACCCGAAGGTGATCGGTTATCTCACCGATCCCTTTTCGCTGACGCCAGGTTTCGAGGGGCCGGACCAGCCCAAGGGTCTTGTTCCGCATGTCGATGATGCGCTGGACAGCTGGGTGGCGCCGTTCATCATGGCGACGATCAACACCAAGAACGTCCACCGCACCAACCGTCTGCTCGGCCATCCCTATGGCGAAGATTTTCGATATGACGAGATGGTGGTTACGAGCCCCGGCGAAATGGGCCAGAAGGCCGCCGAAATGCTCGCCAAGGCCAATCCGCTGGCCGGCGACAAGGGGCCGAAACCGGGCGAAGGGCCGAGCAAGGCGGAGCGGGATGCCGGCTTCTACGATCTCCTGTTTATCGGCGAATGGCCGGACGGTCGTGCCGCGCGCTTTGGCGTGAAGGGGGATCGCGATCCGGGGTACGGTTCCACCAGTCGCATGATCGCGGAAACGGCGATCCTCTTGTCCGAGCGCGCACATGACGGCGATGGCGGGGTATGGACGCCGGGCGCGCTCTTCGGTGAGGAACTGGCAAAGCGGCTCGAAGAACGGGCGGGGCTGACTTTCGCATCCGAATGACGCGATCAAGCTTGAGTTCAGCGAGGCAGGCTATAAGCGCGCGCTTTTCGGCAATCTGTTTGGCCTTATGGTACTGAGACTTCTCAAACGCAAAAAAGACGTGGTCGGCCCGCGCGGCCGCAAGGCGAGCATCCCGGAGGGGGAGCGCGTCTATGCGATCGGCGATATCCACGGCCGCGCGGACCTGTTCGATGCGCTGCTGGCGAAGATCGAGGCGGACGATACGGCGCGGGGCAACGCGGAGACCACACTGATCCTGCTCGGCGATCTGGTTGATCGCGGGCCCGACTCGCGCGGCGTGGTCGAACGCGCGATGAAGCTGGGCGCAACGCGCGGCAATGTGCGGTTTCTCGCCGGCAATCATGAAGAGGTGTTCCTGGAGGCAGTGCGCTCACCCTCCAAGGAAGTCGCGCGCTTTTTCTACAGGATTGGCGGGCGTGAGACGGTGATGAGCTATGGCCTGTCCGAAGAGGAAATGAACGCACTTGATCATGCCGAACTGGCCCAGCGCATCCCGCAGGTCGTGCCGGAAGAACATGCCGCCTTCATCGAAGCGTTCGAGGATAGCATCGCGATCGGCGATTATCTGTTCGTGCATGCGGGCGTGAAGCCGGACGTGCCGCTCGATTCGCAGAAGGCGAGGCATCTGCGCTGGATCCGTGAGGAGTTCCTCGATCATAAGGGGCGGCTCGACAAGCTGGTGGTGCACGGACACACGATCAGTGAAGAGGTGGAAGAGCGCGGCCACCGCATCGGCATCGATACCGGTGCATGGGAAAGCGGCAAACTGACCGCGATCGGGCTGGAAGGCACCGAACGCTGGTTCATCGATACGGCGGAATGAAAAAAGGCGGCGCCGCGGCACCGCCTTCACTCGATCCTTGATGAAGGTTTTCGCGCGGCCGATCAGGCGGCGCGGGTGCGTTCCGTTCCGTCTTCGTCGATGTCACGCAGCACATAGCCGCGGCCCCAGACGGTTTCGATATAGTTTTCGCCTTCGCAGGCCAGGCTGAGCTTCTTGCGTAGCTTGCAGATGAAGACGTCGATAATCTTCAGTTCCGGCTCGTCCATCCCACCATAGAGGTGGTTGAGGAACATTTCCTTGGTGAGCGTGGTACCCTTGCGCAAGCTGAGCAGCTCCAGCATCGCATATTCCTTGCCGGTGAGGTGCACGCGGTTGCCGTCCACCTCCACGGTCTTGGCATCGAGGTTCACGGCAAGCTTGCCGGTGCGGATGACCGACTGGGAATGGCCCTTGGAACGGCGCACAACGGCGTGAATACGCGCGATCAACTCTTCGCGGTGGAAGGGCTTGGTGACGTAATCGTCGGCACCGAAGCCGAAGCTGCGCACCTTGGAATCCATTTCACCGACGCCTGAGAGGATCAGCACCGGCGTTTGCACCTTGGCGACGCGCAGTTTCTTTAGGACGTCGTAGCCGTGCATGTCCGGCAGGTTCAGGTCCAAGCAGATGATGTCGTAATCATACAGCTTGCCCAGATCGAGGCCTTCTTCGCCCAGATCCGTGGTGTAGACATTGAAGCCTTCAGCGGCGAGCATCATCTCGATCGCTTTCGCGGTGGTCGGCTCGTCTTCGATCAGAAGTACACGCATGAGGTCGCCCCTTTGTGACTCATTCGGTCCGCACGTTCCGATCCCTGAAACGGATACGCGCCAGCATTATTAACCATCCGACAAATGAATGCAAAAGGTTAATAAGACGTAAACCCACGGAAACCGGCGAGTCGCGGGCGATCAGAGCTTACCGAATCGCTAATGCCGCCCCCTGATCTTTACAATTTCGGCAGGGTCACGCCGCGCTGGCCCATATATTTTCCGGCGCGATCGGCGTAGCTCGTCTCACAGGGCTGATCGCCCTTCAGGAACAGGAACTGGCAGGCGCCTTCATTGGCGTAAACCTTGGCGGGCAGCGGTGTGGTGTTGGAAAATTCCAGCGTGACATGCCCCTCCCAGCCCGGTTCCAGCGGCGTGACGTTCACGATGATACCGCAACGCGCATAGGTCGATTTGCCGAGGCAAATGACCAGCACGTCGCGCGGCACCCGGAAATATTCCACCGTGCGGGCAAGGGCGAAGCTGTTGGGGGGAATGATGCAACAATCGGTCTTGCGATCGACGAAGCTGTTCGAATCGAAGTTCTTGGGGTCCACCACCGCACTGTCGACATTGGTGAAGATCTTGAACTCGTCCGCCACGCGCGCGTCATAGCCATAGGAGCTGAGGCCATAGCTGATGCAGTTGTCCCGCCGCTGCGCCTCGACGAACGGCTCGATCATGGCATGGCCCTGCGCCTGCTCACGGATCCAGATATCGGAAAGAATGCTCATGCGGTCCCCTGGCTCAAATTGCTCGGCCCGAACGCATCGGGCAGCAGGTCATCGATCCCGTAGACCCGCATCGTTTCTCCGTGCGCGCCTGCGCAAATGATGCGGATTTCCGCGGCGCCTACATCGCGCGCTTCGCGGATCATCTGGCGGCAGCGTCCGCAGGGAGTGACGACGGCGCTGGGTGCGCCCGGATCGGCGTCCATCGGGCCGCCGGCGATGGCAATGCGGCGCACGCGGGCAAAGCCGCCATGCGCGTTCACTGTGGCGAGTGCTGTGGCTTCTGCGCATAACGCCAGGCCGTAGCTCGCATTTTCCAGATTGCAGCCGCGCACGACGGTGCCGTTGTCCAGCTCAACCGCCGCGCCCACCGCGAAGCGACTATAGGGCGCATAGGCGTTCGCCATCGCCTTGCGCGCCTCGACCACCAACGCCAGGTCCAGTCCGGAAAAATCACCGCTCATGGCTGTACCACCACCCAGTTGCCGGGGCCTTCCAGCCCCTCCACGTCGCGCTTTTCGTTCGCCGTCCACATAACGAAGGGTCTTGCCGCATAATCCGGCGGAAAGAAATCACGTTGCAGCCAGACGGTGCGGTTCACCGCCGTGCTGATATCGTACATTGCCTCAAAATCCTTGCCCAGCTTGATTACCGCGGGCTTGCCCGAATGGTTTTCGATCTGCGCGATCAGCGCTGCAATCTCGGAAAGAACCAGCGCACGGCCCGGCCTGTCCTTGCAACTGTCGAGGAAACGCATCTCGATCACCGGGGGCAGCATGTCCCGCCCACGCGGCACGTTGGTGATGAAATTGCCTGCCTGATCGCCTGCCAGCCGGCACAGATCAAAGCGGTGTACCGCGCCCACGCGCACTCCTGCAGCCTTTGCCTCGGCCAACCGCCGCTGGAAATCCTGATCGCGCCCGTCGCTGCCGGTGGTGGCGAGCAGATAGGCGAAATCGACGCCGGTCGCTTTCATCGTAGGCCAAGTCGCGCGCTCCTCATGCGTATCGAGATAGACGCCCTGTACCGGATATTGCGCGCGCGAAGGGGCCCAGCGCACTGCGAACAGCCACGCGCCCGCCGCCAGTCCGCCGAGAACCAGCAGCACCAGAACGATGCCAAGCAGCTTGCCACGCCGTCGCGCCACCTTGTGAATTCCCCTGTCATTCGGATTGGATGAGAGCGCGGGCCGGTGAATCGGCCACCGCAGTTCTAACCCCTGATATGCAGAACGCAGATCAATGTGAACAGCCGCCGTGCGGTGGCGAAATCGACGTCGACCTTGCCCTCCAGCCGCTCCTTCAGCAGCTCGGCCGCGTCATTGTGGACGCCGCGCCGGGCCATATCGATCGTCTCGATTTCCTGCGCGGTGGCCTTGCGAATTGCCTGATAATAGCTGTCGCAGATCGCGAAATAATCGCGGATCGGGCGGCGGAAGCGGCCCAGGCCCAGAATCAGCGTCTCCAGCGCTCCGCCATCCTCGCGCTTGATGTCGAGCACCAGTCGCCCCTCATTCACCGAGAGATAAAGCTGATAGGGGCCCGCATAGCCGTCCGGATAATCGCGGCAGGGCGCGAAATGGTTTTCCTCGATCAGATCGAAGATCGCGATCCGGCGCTCCTGCTCGATATCGGCATTGCGCCAGAGGATCGTCGCCTCGTCCAGCTCTACCTTGATGATGCGCGGGTTCGCCATGTCGTCATCGATAGGCGATGAGCGCGCAGGGACAAGCAGTAATGTTTTATCCACAGCGATCCACAGATCGTTCCCCAGCGATAATCGCCGCCGCACTTGCCAGCATCGCCGCCGAGGGTTCATCAGGCGTCTCATGGCGGAAGCAATCAGACTGGTGAGCGATGGCGGGGAGGGCGAGGAGACCACCCGCCTGCCGCACAATATCGAGGCGGAGGCCGCGCTGTTGGGCGCGCTGCTCCTGGACAACCGTATCGCGGAAGACGTGCAGACCAAGCTGCAATCGCAGCATTTTTTCGAACCGCTGCACGGGCGCATCTACGATCAGGTGCTGAAGCTGCTCGATCGCAACATGGTGGTGACGCCGGTCACGCTGAAACCCTTTTTCGAGCATGACGAGGCGCTGAAGGAAGTGGGCGGCACCGGCTATCTGGTGCGCCTGACCGAGAGCAATATCGGCCTGATCGGCGCGCGAAACTTCGCCGAGCAGATCTATGACCTTGCGCTGCTCCGCGAGCTGGTCTCGGTCGGTCGGCACCTAGTCGAGGCGGCGCTGGACACAAGCGAATCGATCGATCCCAAACAGCAGATCGAGGACGCGGAAAGCGCGCTTTATAAGGTGGCCGAAGGCGAAGGGGAGAGCGGACAGGCGACCGACTTTCTTACCGCCTCGACCGAGGCGATCCGCATGGTCGAGCGGGCCTTGCAGGCGGGCGGCAACCTCTCCGGCACCACCACGGGTCTCGACAGCGTGAACCGCAAGATCGGCGGCTTGCACGCGAGCGACCTTACCATCCTTGCGGGGCGTCCGGGCATGGGCAAGACCGCGCTCGCCACCAACTTCGCGTTCAACGCGGCGAGCCGTTACATGCGCGACATGGCAGACGGCATCGATCCGGCGCAGTCTGTCGGCGCCAAGACCGCCTTTTTCAGCCTGGAAATGTCCGCCGACCAGTTGGCGACGCGTATTCTGGCGGAACAGTCGGGCATCTCGTCCGAGCATTTGCGCATGGGCAAGATCAGCCGCGAGGAGTTTCGCGAGCTGTCCCGTGCCAGCCGGGAATTGCAGGATCTGCCGCTCTATATCGACGATACCGCCGGTCTCACCATTGCGGCGCTTCGCGCCCGCGCCCGCCGCCTGCAGCGCCGCCACGGCATCGGCCTCATCATCGTCGACTATCTGCAGCTGCTGCAGGGCACGGGCCGCGCGAACGACAACCGCGTAAATGAAATCTCGGAAATCAGCCGTGGCCTCAAGATGTTGGCCAAGGAACTCAGCGTCCCAGTGCTTGCGCTATCGCAGCTCAGCCGCGCGGTGGAGCAGCGCGAGGACAAGCGCCCGCAGCTCTCTGACCTTCGCGAATCGGGCTCGATCGAGCAGGACGCCGATATCGTGCTCTTCATCTACCGCGCCGAATATTATCACGACGCGCTGCGTCCCGATGCGCCCAATCAGGACGGATCGAGCCCGCCCGATGTAGTGGAAAAATGGGCGCAATGGGAGGAACGCCACCAGCAGCTCGTCAACCGCGCCACCCTGATCGTCGCCAAACAGCGCCACGGCTCCACCGGTAACGTGCCCCTGCAGTTCCAGAGCGAGATCACCAAATTCAGCGATCTGGCAGGCGACTATTATCAGGACGACGATTACGAATAGAGGGTAGGGCACAGCCTCATGAAGATCTGCGTCATCAACAGCGGCGGGACCATTGCCTGCGTCGGCGCTCCGCTGGCGCCGATGAGCGCGGAGGATTTTGCGGCCAATTCGCGGCGGCTGATCGAGCCGGTGCTGACCGCGATGTACCCTGAGCTGGAGCTAAGCTGGGACACCGGGCTCGCCTTCCCGAACGCGGCAACCGGCACGCTGGACAGCACCAATTTGCAGCCGCGCGACTGGTGCCGGATCGCGGACTACATTCTGGAGCAGTATGACCGGTTCGACGGGTTCGTGCTGCTCCACGGCACCGATTCGATGGACTACACTGCAGCCGCGCTGCCGTTCCTGCTGAACCGCGTTGGCTGCGGCGGGGCGGGGGAGGCGCTCTTGTCCAAACCCGTCATCGTCACTGGCAGCCAGGTGCCCATGTACGCGCGCGGCGAACCGGATGTGCTGCGCTTCAACACCGACGCCTTCCAGAACCTGTGCGGGGCGGTGGCCTGTGCGCGGCTGGGGCTGCCGGAGGTCTGCGTCTACTTTGACGCGCGCCTGTTCCGCGGATCGCGCGTGCTGAAGGTGGACGCCAGCGACTTCCGCGCGTTCGATTCGCCCAACTACCCGCCGCTGGGCGACTATGGCATCGCGCTGGACGTGGACTGCGCCCGCGTGTTGCCCGGGCCCGCCGACCGGTCCGTCAGCCTGGCCGACCCCGCCGTCCGTCAGCGCGTGCGCGACCGGCTGGCGGCGATCACGTACGGCATCGACGCCTGCACCGTCATGCCGCTTAGCGCCTTTCCCGCCGCCTTCGATGCCGCCGCGGGCTCCGCGCAGATGGCGCGGCTAATCGACGCCTGTGTCGCCACCGGCCTCAAGGGCCTCGTGCTCCTGGGCTATGGCGAGGGCAACTTCCCCTCCGGCAACCCCGACGCCCCGGCCGAGGGCGCCGTCTACCGCGCGCTGCAGGCCGCAAGCGAGGCGGGCGTGATCGTGGTCGACAGCACGCAGGTCATCGCCGGTCGTCAGGCATCGAGTGCCTATGCGGCGGGCGCCTGGCTGCCGCAGGTGGGCGCGATCCCTTCGGGCGACATGACGCCCGTCGCCGCGCTCGCCAAGCTGATGGTGCTGCTCGCCGCCGCGGAGCATGAGGGCTGGGCGCGCAAGGACGTGGAGCGCCTGTTCGCATGCAATCTGGTGGGCGAAGTCTCCGAAGCGGACTGAGCTTTCCTCCATTTCGGCGCTTGTCAGGAGCGTCCGCGCGCGACACTATCGCGGCTAAGGCGTCCGCTCCGGCCGCCCGCTTCTGGGGGGAGGCACGCATATGGTCGCGACGGTCGCCACGACCGCCTATCTGGGGCTGGAGGCGCGCGCCGTGGAGGTGCAGTGCCAGATCGCGCCGGGCATGCCCAAATTCACGATCGTCGGGCTTGCCGACAAGGCGGTGGCCGAGAGCCGGGAGCGGGTGCACAGCGCGCTCACCGCCATCGGCCTGTCGCTTCCGCCCAAGCGCATCACCGTGAATCTTTCGCCCGCCGATCTGCCCAAGGAAGGCTCGCATTACGACCTGCCGATCGCGCTCGCGCTGCTCGGCGCCATGGGCGTGGCCGATGCAGAAAGCTTGAGCGAGTATGTCGTGGTGGGCGAGCTGGGCCTCGACGGGCGCGTGGCGGCCTCGCCCGGCGTGCTTCTGGCCGCGCTCCACGCCTCGGAGAGCGACCGCGGCCTCATCTGCCCGGCATCGCAGGGCGCGGAGGCAGCCTGGGCGGGCGAGCTCAACCTGCTGGCGACGCCCGACCTCCTTGCGCTGCTCAACCATCTGAACGGCAGCTCCGTCCTCACCCCGCCCGCGCCGGGCGAGGCAAGCGAGCGCGTGGCCGGGCCGGACCTGCGCCAGGTGAAGGGGCAGGAGACAGCCAAGCGCGCGCTGGAGATCGCCGCGGCGGGCGGGCACAACCTGCTGATGATCGGGCCACCCGGCGCGGGCAAGTCGCTGCTGGCGAGCTGCCTGCCCGGCATCCTGCCCGATCTGACGCCGGCCGAGGCGCTGGAGGTGTCCATGGTCGCCTCCGTCGCGGGCACGCTGATCGATGGGCGCATCACCCGCGCGCGGCCCTATCGCGATCCGCACCACAGCGCCTCGATGGCCGCGCTGGTCGGCGGCGGGCTGAAGGTGAAGCCGGGCGAGGTGAGCCTGGCGCATCTGGGCGTCCTGTTCCTCGACGAGCTGCCCGAGTTCCAGCGGCCCGTGCTGGACAGCCTGCGCCAGCCGCTGGAGACGGGCGAGGTCAGCGTCGCGCGCGCCAACAGCCACGTCACCTTCCCCGCGCGGGTGCAGCTGATCGCCGCCATGAACCCGTGCCGCTGCGGCCATCTGGGCGATGCGGCGCTGGCGTGCAGCCGCGCGCCGCGCTGCGCCGCCGACTATCAGAGCAAGGTGAGCGGCCCGCTGCTCGACAGGATCGACCTGCACGTGGAGGTGGAGGCGGTGACCGCCGCGGACCTCGTCCTGCCGCCGCCCGCCGAGGGCTCCGCGGAGGTCGCTGCCAGAGTGGCCGCCGCGCGGTCGCGCCAGACCGCGCGCTATGCCGATGTGGCGGCGCGGACGAACTGCGAGATCGACGGCGAGGTGCTGGAAGCCCACGCCACGCCGGACGAGGCGGGCCGCAAGCTGCTCGCCCAGGCGGCGGAGGCGATGCGCCTCAGCGCGCGCGGCTACACCCGCGTGCTGCGCGTCGCGCGTACCATCGCCGATCTGGCCGGGGCCGATGAGGTGAGCCGCATCCACGTCGCCGAAGCCCTCAGCTACCGCCGCCAACCCCCGCGCGCCTGAGCTTCGCTTGTCACCCTTGTCGTCAAACGCCCCTTTCGCGCGAAGTCGTTCGCAACAAGCGCCTCCCCCGCGCCCGCCGTCGAAAGAGGGGTGGAGGTGCGGAACGGGCATGGGGCGGTTATAATGCGGGCGGGGCCATGTAGGACAGCGATTCTATGCGCTAGTCATGAGCGGAGAGGTTCTCCAACTCTAGCTGGCAAGGGTTCAGGCCGAATTGCTATCGAATGATCGTAGGAGAATTGGCTAGGCGGTTCTTCACCCAGTAAATAGTCAAACGCGCTGGACCGCCTATTGCCCGCCGCTTATCATAATGACGATCAAATGGAGGGAACATGAGCGACGAGCAGCAGCCACGTTACGAACGCTACGTTGAGGAAGTCAGCGAAGACATTGCCGAGACGGTTCAGACTTTGGGTTGTCAGCCGATCTTGTTCATCGGTTCAGGCCTCGCTCGTCGCTACATTGAAGCGCCAAGTTGGGATGAACTTTTGGGGCATTTGGCCGACGAATGTTCAACTATTGAAAAAGGTCTCGGTTTTTATAAGCAATCACTAAAGACATCGATTAAGATCGGTGAGGAATTCGCGCGGCTCTACCAGGAATGGGCTTGGGGCGCGGGCCATAACGAATTTCCCGAGACGATGTTTGACGAGGACGTGGATGCACAAGCCTACATCAAATTCAGGATCGCCGAGTATCTGAAATCGCTCACGCCATCCGACGTATCCGATCTTGTTAAGGGCGACTACGCCGAAGAGATTGAAGCACTGCGCCAGATTAAGCCTCATGCCATAATCACGACTAATTACGATCAGATGATTGAGCTGATTTTCCCCGATCATCAGCCAATCATCGGCCAACAAATTTTGCAGGGTCAGCATTTTGCAGTTGGAGAGGTCTATAAAATCCACGGCTCCATTGAGGACCACGAGAGCTTGGTTTTCACCGAGAGCGACTACGAAGAGTTCGCAAAAAAGAAGAAATTCTTAAGCGCCAAGCTAATGACATTCTTCAATGAGCATCCCTTGCTGTTCATTGGCTACAGCGCATCGGATCCAAATATCCGCTCCATTCTATCGGACATAGACGAGGCGCTGCCTGTGAAGGGCGGGGTAATCCCCAACGTCTACATCTTGGAGTGGAATGATGAGATCACATCAGACAGCGCACCAGCGCGAGACAAACTGATCGCGACTGGCGAAGATCGAAGCATCCGGGTCAAGCTGATCGAGGCATCTAATTTTCGATGGGTGTTCGATGCGTTCGCGGCCAATCCGGTTTTGAATGATGTGAACCCGCGAGTGCTGAGAGCGCTTGTTGCAAGATCATATAACTTAGTTCGTCATGATATTCCGACCATGAAGATCGAGGCCGATTTTCAGATGCTCGATCAGGCGGTTGAGGACTCGGACAGCTTTGCAAAACTATTCGGGATCGCGAACATCAGTGATTACAGTGCGGCTTCTGCTCAGTATCCATACAGCGCGACCGAGCTTACCAAAATACTCGGCGGTAACGGCTCTTATCTGGCGGTCTCTCTGTGCCGCAAGATCAAAGAGGACAAAGGAGTAGATATCAAGGCAAGTGACAATCGATATCATCGATCCGAGAAGATCAATAAATCGGTGTTCCATAAATACTCGGACGATGCGTTGACGTTGCTGAAAAAAGTCCAAGCCGATGAGGAATATGAACTAGATATGGAATAATGCAGTTTGCGACCGGAAATCGAAATAATTGGTTGAGGCGCCATGAGGCGCGCCGAACCGGCGTCATTGCGAGCGGAGGGCGTAGCCCGGAGCGCGGCAATCCGGCGCCGGCGCAGCGCTGTGTGCGCTCTGGATTGCCCTTCGACTGACTGCTTGCAGCAGTCGCTCAGGACAGGCTTTGTCAGCTTCCGCTTCTCGCAATGACGATGGGCCATCGGGCGGGCGTTGGTGGCTCGTACCGATTTACGCCCGCAGCGCGCCGATGTCCTTTGCGGGCGTGATCGGTTCGACATTGCTGGCGGGCTTTTCCCCCGCGCTGCTTTTGTGGCGGAAGGCGCCTTCGACCTTGCTGCCGTTGGCGACGGTGAGGTTGGTGTAGGTCACGTCGCCCTGGATTTCCGCGCCCGCTTCGATGACGAGGTCGACCGCGTCGATCGAGCCTTCCACGCGGCCGCCCAGCTTGGCGCTTTGCGCCACCACGCCGCCGGTGATCAGACTGCCCGCGCCTTGCACGAGCGCGGCGGAGTGCACGTCGCCTTCCACCTGGCCGTCGATATGAAGATCGACGCTCGCCTCGATATCGCCTTTCACACGCACGTCCGCGCCGATGATCGAGAAGGTGGTGCCGTGGCCGCCCGCGGCATCGCGGTTACGCATCGGCGTCGGTGCGGTTTCGGGCGTCTGCTTGGGCTTGGAAAACATCCGGATTGGCCTCCAGGAATTTGGCGGGATTGACGGCGCGGCCGTTCACGCGGACCTCGAAATGCAGATGCGGGCCGGTGGAGCGGCCGGTGGAGCCCATCTGGGCGATCTGCTGGCCGCGATCGACCGTCTGGCCGACATGCGCGGTGAATTTGCGCAAGTGGGCATAGCGGGTGACGATGCCGCCGCGGTGCGTGATTTCGATGCAGTTGCCGTAGCCGCCCTTGACGCCCGCGAAAGTCACCTTGCCCTCCGACGCGGCGAGGATCGGGGTGCCGCTGGGGCCGCGGAAATCGATGCCGCTGTGGAACGCGCCTTCGCCGGTGAACGGATCGTGGCGGAAGCCGAAATTGCTGGTCATCGCGGTGATCGCGGCGGGCTTGGACGTCGGGATGGCGGCGAGCAGGCGCTCCAGCGCGTCCATGCGGCCCAGCTTGCCGGCCAGGCTGGCGAAGCGCGGATCGGCATAATCCTGTTTGGTGTTGCCGGCCTTGATCAGCGGACCACCGCTCGCCTCGTTCGATTTCAGGAAGCGGCGCGGATCGATACCGAACTTGCGGATGGCCGCCTCGGCGCGCTTGGAGCGCTGATCGGCAAGGCCGGAAAGCTGCGAAACGAAGGCCAGCTGGCGCGCTTCAAGGCGGGCCAGCGGCGCGGCCTCGGGGATCATCGCGCTGACTTTTTTGGTGGTTTCGTCCACCTCTGCCGCGGGCGCAGCCGCATCGTTCAGCGGGCCGAAATGGCCTTCGTACAAGCGGTCCAGCTTGTCCTGCCGCGCCGCCAGATCCTTGGCCACTTCGTCGATCGAGCCGCGATAGGCCGCGACGCGTTCCTGCGCGGTGGCGATGCGTTGCTGCTTGGCGGCGAGCTGGTTCTGCTCCATGCCCGTGGCGATCAGGCCGAACAGCGCCGCGCCGGAAATCGCGATCATCGCGATCAGCACGAGCGCGCCAAGCGTCGCCAGCCGCTTCTGTAATTTCGCGCTGATCTTGATGAAGCGCACCTCACCCTGGGCGCGCATGAAGAATTCGCGATCGACAAATAGTTCCGTCAGCCGGTTGCGTAAACCGGCTGCCTTCGCTTGAAAGCTCAAGAGACCCACCCTTTGTTCGTTTCGGGTCCGGAGTTAGCGGCGCGATCCATCGAATGCGAATCAATGTCCGCTGAAATACGGACGAGTCGAGGCGACGGTGCGATGAAATGACCTATTTTAGAGGGAACCTTGATATGCATCAGCTCAATAGATGGGCCGGTCGTGGCTTGAATCGTGCTTTGTTCCCGTCCTGTTCGATTCGTTTCGGGTGCGCGGCGTGAGCCGCGTCGGGCTGCTTGGCGGATCGTTCAATCCGGCGCATGGCGGGCATCGTTCTATCAGCCTGTTCGCGATCGACGCGCTGGGGCTGGACGCGATGTGGTGGCTCGTTTCGCCCGGCAATGTGCTGAAGCCCAGAAAGGGTATGGCCCCGTATAAAGCACGGCTGGGGTCTGCGCAGCGCCAGGCCCGCCGATCACGTATCGTCGCCAGCGATATCGAGCGGCGGATGGGCACGCGCTACACCGTCGATACGCTGCGCGCGCTGAAACGGCGCTATCCGAAGCACCGCTTCATCTGGGTGATGGGGGCGGACAATCTGGCGCAATTTCACCGCTGGCGGGACTGGCGCCGGATCGCGCGGACGATGCCGATTGCGGTCATTGCCCGTCCGGGCTATATGGAGGATGCCCTTGCGTCACCCGCAATGGCCTGGTTCCGGCGGTTCGTCCATCGCCCGGACCGGCGAAGAAACTGGACGGACTGGAGTACGCCGGCGCTCGTGTTACTGCGCTTTCGTCCCGATCCCCGCTCGGCCACCGCCATCCGCATGGCCGATCCCGACTGGTATCGCGAATTTCTGACGGACGGCGATGGCCCCGCAAATGGGAAATCGCCGAACGCGAGTTCGTCCGTTCAACACACCGAGGAGTCGAATTGACCGGAAACGTCACGCCTGCGCCGGGCCGCCCCACGGCGCCAACCGCCCCCATCCCGACGGGACACGGGCTGCTCGATATCGTACTGGCTTCGCTCGACGACGATCAGGCGCAGGAAGTCGTCTCGATCGATCTGAAGGGCAAAAGCTCGATCGCCGATCATATGGTCATCGCCAGCGGCCGTTCCACGCGGCAGGTCGCCTCGATGGCGCAAAAGCTGGCCGAGAAGATCAAGCATTCTGGCGGCCGCGCGCGGATCGAGGGGCTTCCCAATGCCGATTGGGTGTTGCTGGATGCCGACGATGTGATCGTCCACCTGTTCCGCCCCGAAGTGCGCAGCTTCTACAATCTGGAGCGGATGTGGGCGTTCGAGGGCGGAGAAACCGCGAACGCCTGACGGCAACCGCGCCGCGCGCGGAAGACTGAATCGGGGAGGGGCCGCGTGCTGCTTCACATCGTTGCACGCGGCAAGATCGGGCGCTCGCCCGAGGCGGAGCTGGTCGAGCGCTATGTGAAGCGCATCCAGTGGCCCACAAAGCTGACCGAGTTGCCCGATCGCGGCGGGAAAGTGCCCGAGCCCGCGGCGCAGCAGCGCACCATCCTTCTGGACGAGACGGGCCGCACCCTCAATTCCATGGAATTTGCCGACATGCTGGGCGGCTGGCGCGACGACGGGGTGCGCGAGGCGCGCTTCCTGATTGGTGCGGCCGACGGATTTGACGATGCCCAGCGGGCGGAAGCGGACCTGCTGTTCAGCTTCGGCCGCGCCACCTGGCCGCACATGCTGGCCCGCGCCATGCTGGCCGAACAACTTTATCGCGCCACATCGATCCTTGCAGGCCACCCCTATCATCGCGAAGGGTAACGCGATGCGCCAAGCCCTTCCCATCCTCGCTCTACTGCCGCTGCTGGCCGCGGCTGGCCCCGCGGCGCAGCGCACGGTGGCGGACGCGCAGAATGATGCCGCGGCGGCGGAGGAGCGCAGCGAGGCGCTTCGGGTGAAGGCCGAGGAAGCGGAGCGCGCCGTGCGCGGAACCGCCGCCCGGCGCAAGGCGCTGGAGCGCGATATCGCCGCGCAGGAAGCGCGGATCGCAGAAGCCCGCGCGGCGCTTGCCATCATCGGCGGACGGCTGGCGGAGGAAGAGCGCGCGCTTGCCATCGCCCGCGCACCGTTGATGCGGCTGACCGGCGCTCTGGAACGCTTTTCGCGCCAGCCGCCTGCCTTTGCATTGCTGCGCCCCGGATCGACCAAGGATCTGGTTCATGTCCGCGCGATTCTGGACAGCACCGTCCCGCGCATCGAGGCACGGACCGCCGAAACGCGCGCCGCGATCCGCCGGGTGGAGAAGCTTCGCGCCGCCGAACGCGCCGAACTGGACGATCTGGCGGGCGCACGCGCCGCGCTCACCGAACGGCGTCAGGCGCTGGCCGAGGCGGAGGTGGCGGAACGCCGCGCGCTCGCCGCACTCCAGAGCGGTGCGGTGCGTGAACGCTCCCGCGCGCTGGCGCTGGGTGAAGAGGCGCGCGATATCGTGGCGAACGAGGAACGCGACCGGGCGGCAGGCGAGGTGCTGGCCGTATTGCAAGATCTGCCGCCACCGCCGGTGAAGCCGCGCGGCGATAGTCCCGAACGAAGCTCAGCCGCCTATCGCTTGCCGGTGGCGGGCAGGGTCGTGAACGGTTTCGGAGAGGAAAGCGCCTCGGGCTATCGCCAGCGGGGTATCACCATTGCAGCAAGCCCGGGCGCGTCCGTGGTTGCCCCGGCGGCGGGCACCGTGCGCTATGCCGGGCGCTACCGCAGCTTCGGCGATATCGTGATTATCGATCACGGCGCGGGCTGGACCAGCCTCGTCACCGGCCTCGGGCGCCTCTCGGTTGCCAAGGACACGGTCGTGCGCGCCGGTGAACCGCTCGGCAGTGCGGGTGGCCCTGTGACGCTGGAGCTGCGCCGCAAGGGCAAGCCGGTGGACGTCGCGGCGATGCTGTGAAAGCCTCCCTCCACAGTCGCAAAAATTCGCAAGTGCTGAGCCTGTCGAAGCACGTTTCTCGACGGCAGCGCCCTTGCGAAAAGCGCCCTTCGACAGGCTCAGGGCTACGGTTTCTAGAACGAACTGGCCTCGCCTTCGCCCCTTATTCACGCCCATGAAAGTCATGCGTGTTTAATGCGATTGGAAAGCGGGCGCGCATCGCCTTATAGCGGTGCCATGCCTGCATCCCATCACCCGAAGGCCTGCACACCGATATGAACACCCGTCTTTTCCGCGCGCTCGCTCTGGCCGGAGCCGCCGCACTGCTTCCCATCTCCACCGCCGCCATGTCGCAGGTCGACGCCGGGTCCGCGCGGGAGATGAGCGAGCTGATCGGCGTCATGCAGCGGATCAAGGCGTTTTATGTCGACGATGTGGATGACGACAAGCTGATCGAGGGCGCCATTTCCGGCATGCTCTCCAGCCTCGATCCGCACAGCTCCTATCTGAACGAGCGCGCTTATTCGGACCTCATGACGCAGACCGAGGGTGAGTATGGGGGCCTCGGCCTTACCGTCACCATGGAGGATGATGCGGTCAAGGTGATCGCGCCGACCGCCGATACCCCCGCCGACAAGGCCGGGATCAAGGCGGGCGACTTCATCACCCATCTGAACGGCAAGCTGATCTATGGCGGCACGCTGGACGAGGCGGTGGAGCAGATGCGCGGCGAGCCGGGCACGGATATCACGCTCACCATCTTCCGCCCGGGCCGCGACAAGCCGTTCGACGTTACCATCACCCGCGCGATCATCGATCTGGAGCCGGTGAAGTGGGAAACGAAGGATGATGTCGGCATCATCACCATCAGCTCCTTCACCGACGGCGCGGGCGCGGACGTGCGCGCGGCGATGAAGGCGATCGACCAGAAGCTGGGCCACAAGCCCTTGGGCTATATCCTCGATCTGCGCTCGAACCCCGGCGGGCTGCTGGACGAGGCGGTGAACGTCTCCGACGACTTCTTGAACGATGGCGAGATCGTCTCCCAGCGCGGCCGTCGCCAGGCCGATACGCTGAAATTCTTCGCCAAGCCCGGCGATGCCGCGAGCGGCCTGCCGGTGATCGTGCTGATCGACGCGGGTTCGGCGTCGGCGTCCGAAATCGTGGCGGGCGCGCTTCAGGATCGTCACCGCGCGCTGGTGATGGGCGAGCGTAGCTTCGGCAAGGGATCGGTGCAGACCATCGTGCCGCTGACGAACGATACGGGGCTTCGGCTTACCACCGCTCGCTATTATACGCCGTCGGGCCGATCGGTGCAGGAGGGCGGGATCGATCCCGATATCCGCGTGCCGCAGCTGAGCGATCCTGATTATGCGTCGCGCACCAATATCCGCGAGTCCGATCTGCGCCGCCATCTGATCAACGAGCTGGCCGCCGACGACAAGGCGCTGGAGGAAGACCAGAAGGACGATCCGCGCTTCTCCATGACCGCGGATGAGCTGAAGGCGCAGGGCATCGAGGACTTCCAGCTCCATTATGCGCTGGAGACGATCGGGCGCCTCGGCAAGAACGGGCAGCTCGGCGCGGCGGCGGCCAAGACCGCTCCGGCCAAGAAGAAGGCGGCGACGAACTGACATGGCGGCGCGGCGAACCCGGGCGCTGTTTACCGCGCGCTGGCTGGCGCTGCTGATCCCGGCGGCGCTGCTGGGCGGGGCCTATGTCGGCCAATATGTATATGGGCTCTACCCGTGCGAAATGTGTTGGTGGCAGCGCTACCCCCATTTCGCCGCGCTCGCGCTGGCATTGCTGGCGTTCGCGGTGAAGGGCGGCGCGGCGCGCGCCTGCGTCATCCTGGCAGGCCTCGCCATCCTGATCTCCGGCCTTATCGGCGGTTTTCATGCCGGGGTGGAATATGGCTGGTGGGAAGGCATCACCAGCTGCTCCTCCACTATTCAGGCGAGCGGCGGTGGCGATTTTCTGGACGCGATCATGAAGGCGCCCATCGTGCGCTGCGATCAGGTGCAATGGTCGCTGTTCGGCATCTCTCTGGCCGGATATAATTTCCTCATTTCGGTGGTCGGCGCTGCCGCCATCTTCTTTTACGCCAGCAGGAGGCCCGCATGAGCCAGCCGCGAAAAGCATCGATCGAGAGCATGATCCGCGTGGATCAGGCGGGCGAATTCGGGGCCACGCGCATCTATGCCGGTCAGCTGGCAGTCATGGGCGATCGCTCGCCCGCGGCCCGCTCCATCGCGCATATGGCGGCGCAGGAGGAACGGCATTGCAGCGAGTTCGACCGGCTGATGATAGAGCGCGGGGTTCGCCCGACGGCGCTGCGCCCGTTCTGGGACCGCGCAGGCTTTGCGCTGGGCGCGGTGACCGCCGCCATCTCCCCCCAGGCGGCGATGGCCTGCACCGCCGCGGTCGAGACCGAGATCGACCGGCATTATAGCGAGCAGCTGGAAGAGCTGGGCGATAGCGACCCGGAACTATCGGCCATGATCGCGGATTTCAGGGAAGAGGAGCTGGAACATCGCGACACGGCGCTTGCCTCCGGTGCGGAGGACGCCCCGGGCTATCCGTTGATGAGCGGATTGATCCGGCTGGGTTGCCGCGTGGCGATTGCGGTTTCGAAACGAATTTAAGGCAGCGTTCACGCGGCCGCTGGGATGAGGATGGACATGACCTTCGCAAAACTCTCTTTCGCTCTGGCCGCCGGCGGTTTCGCCCTTGCCGCCGCAACCCCCGCCGCTGCTCAGGACAATGCGGGAGACCGTGTGCAGGTGCTTGCCATTTACGGTGACGATGCCTGCCCGCCCAGCACCGCCGACGAAATCGTGGTCTGCAAGCGCTTCGACGAGAGCGAACGCTATCGCATCCCCAAAGGGCTGCGCTCCAGCGACAGCCCGGAGAATGAATCGTGGAGCGAGCGGGTGCGTTCGCTCGAGACGATCGGCCAGGGCGGCATCGGCAGCTGCACGCCCACGGGGCCGGGTGGCGTCACCGGCTGTACGCAGCAGCTGATCCAGCGCGCTTATGCCGAGCGCAATGGCGGCGCCGAGATGCAGGCCGGTCTGCTGGTGCAGGAAGAGCGGGCAAAGCGCCTTGCGCGGATCGACGAGGAAGCGGCCGAGACCGAACGTCTGGTGCAGGAAGAGCTGGCCCGCCGCGATGCGCGTGAAAAGGCGCAGGCCGCAGCGGCTGCCGGCGAAACGCCTGCGGACGATGTGCCCGAGAGCGAGGCCGATCCGGTGGCAACCACGCCGCTGCCCGAACCGCAGAGCTGAGCCTTAGATTTAACTAAAATCCGTTCGGGCTGAGCTTGTCGAAGCCCTGTTCTTCTCACTGGGCTCCGCTCCAGGTGAGAACGGCACTTCGACAGGCTCAGTGCGAACGGGTGTTGGTTGAAAGGCGGGCCGCTCAGCCCGCCTTTTCCGCAATCCATGCATCGACGCGCCGTTCGAGCAGATCCAGCGGCACCGCGCCCTGGCCGAGCACGACATCGTGGAAGCCGCGGATGTCGAAATTTTCGCCCAGCTTGTCCTCTGCCCGCTTGCGCAGTTCGCGAATCTTCAGTTCGCCGATCTTGTAGGCGAGGGCCTGGCCCGGCCATGAGATATAGCGGTTCACCTCGGCATCGATATTCGCCGCGCTGAGCGCGCTGTTCTCGGTCATGAAGGCCACGGCCTTCTCCTTGGACCACCCCTTGGAATGGATGCCGGTGTCGACGACGAGGCGGCAGGCGCGCCACATTTCGTAACTCAGCCGTCCCATATCCTTTTCCGGCGTGTCGTAGATGCCCATCTCGATACCGAGCCGTTCCGAATAGAGCCCCCAGCCTTCCACGAAGGCGGTGAAGAAGGCGAGCTGCTTGCGAAACTCCGGCATCTCCAGCTCCTGCTGCAGTGCGATCTGCAAATGGTGGCCGGGCACCGCCTCATGCGATGTCAGCGCCGGGATTTCCCAGAAGGGCCGCTGGTCGAGCTTCGACGTGTTCACGAAATAGGTGCCCGCCACGCCGATTTCCGGCGATCCGGGGCCGTAGTAGGCGGTGGTGGTGCCCTCCGCGGTTTCGGCGGGGATCGCCTTCAGGCCGTAGGGCAGGCGGGGCAGGCGGCCGAACAGGCCGGGCAGCTTGCCGTCATTGCTCTTCGCCTGCAGCGCGCTTTTGGCGAGCAGCTCTTCCGGCGTCTTCGCATAATAAGACGGATCGGTGCGCAGATGCTCGATAAACGCCTCGCGGCTGTCATAGCCCGCCTTTGCCGCGACCTTCTCCATCTCGGCCCGGATGCGTGCGACTTCGCTAAGGCCGAGCTGATGGATTTCGTCCGCGGTCATGTCCGTCGTCGTCATCTGGCGGATGCGGAAGGCGTAATAGTCCGCGCCGCCCGGCTGGGAGGAGACGCCCGGATCGCGCGCGCATTTGGGGGCGTAATTTTCCGTGTACCAGTCGCGCTCCTTGATGAGCGCTGGGAACACCTCCTGCTGGATCACCTGTGCCGCCTCACGCTTCAGCGCCTCATAATCGGCCTCGGTAATCGTGGCCGGGCGCGGGCGGGTGAAGGGTTCGTAGAAACGGCTTTCCGTGGGGTCTTCGGTGATGAGCCCCGTGATCGTGCCTTCATAACCGACCAGGGTGACGCAGGGCTGGGTGTAGCCGCCCGCGATCGCCTGATCCGCCACCGCGATCGACTGATCGTTGATCTGCGGGAATTTGGCGAGGCGATCGATATAGCTGCGATAATCCGCTTTGGTATCGAAGGGCGAATTGCTGGCAAGCGAGGCGAAATTCTGGTGCCAGCTGGAATAGCTGGTGAAGTTCACCGTGCGCTGGCCGAACGCATTGGCCTCCACTTGCTCGCGCAGCATGCGTTGAAGGATGGCGTAGTTCACCCGATCTTCCTCATTCAGGCGATCGGGGTGGACCATATCGAGCCGCTTCAGAAACGCGCTCGCTTGCGCTGCCTCCCGGTCCATCTCGGCGAGCGAATAATCGCTGACCTGTCCGGCATAATCGTCCACGCCGACCGAGCTGGCGAGCGTTGGGTTGCGCTCCAGCACATAGGCCCAGAATTCGTCCATCACATCATGCAGGATCGCCGCATCCTGATTGGGCTGCGATTCCGGCGCTGGCGGAGCGGCAAGGGCGGCGACGGACGGCGAAAGGGTGGCGAGCGCAATGGCGGCGAGCGATGCGAAAGCGGGGCGCATGAAGGGTCTCCCTGTTGGTCTTTTGTTGGATGCTAGGATGCAGCCTCGAGAATGGCCAGCATCTGGAAATGCATGCTGATGAAAACCGTAAGCCCTGAGCTTGTCGAAGGGCGTCTATCGGATGCAGCGCAACACGGAGAAGCGCCCTTCGACCGGCTCAGGGCTACGGTCTTATATTAAGCGCTTGCGGATCGATGGGTGGGCGGGGCGTTACGCCTCGTTCACTTCGGAAAAATCGACGCGCGTTACCGCGGCCATGATCGTCTCGCGCAGCGCTGCGGCGTCGGCGAGGGGCAGCGCGCGCAGGTGAAGCGGGAAGCTGGCCGATCCTCCGGCCACGCCGAAGACCAGCCCTGCCGTGCCGAACAGGCGATCCGCGGGGCTGCGCACCAGATCGATGCTCTGCGTCTTGACCATAGGCAGCAGAGTCAGGCGCTGGCGCCACCAGCCGGTCTGCACATAAAGCTGGCCGCCGACGAGCGCGTGCCGATGATAGCGCCAGCGCAGCCAGGCGAGCAGCAGGAACCACCCCGCAATGGCATAGGCGACTGGCGCGGCGAGCGGTGCGATGAACAGCAGCGCCGTAGCCCCGCCCCCGATCAGGAGCGCCAGGATGGACCAGTTCAGCAGGAACGGGCCGAGCTTTGCGCGGTGAAAACGGGCGGCGTCGGCGGCGTTTTCCAGCCCCGCTTCTGCCAAGATAGGTTCTAGCTCGGCTGGGTGGGCGAGGGGGGCGACGCTGTGGTCGCTCCCCGCCTTGCTGTCCTGCGCCAAGCTTTGAAACTTCAACTCGCGCCAACCGAAATGGCGGCGGATCGGCCCGCTCAGGATCAGCGCCGCTTGAACGCGGTGACGCGGCAGTACCACATCGGTGAGCGTCAGAAGCCCGCGCTGGCGGCGGAAGCCCGCAGGCACGCGGCTGAGCCGGAACCCGTAATCGCGCAGCACCGTGCGTATGATACCGCTCAAGATGCCGACAGCGATCAGGATCAGAACACCGCCTAAGGCGGCCATGATTTGCGCGGCGAGGCCAATGGTACGGATTTCCTCGATATGCACCCGGCCCGCGACACCCATCCAGAATTCCGTATCGTACAGATCGAAGGGCAGAAAATCCTGAATCTGCGTCAGAAACGCAAAGGTCAGGCCGATCACGACGAGCGAAAAATTGAACAATCCAGCGATGATGAGGCGGCGCGTATCCATCGCGAAGAGCGGCGGCGCTTCGTCTTCGACGGCGGCCTTCACCGCAGTGTCCGTTTCAGAAATGACCCCGTGCTTGCGATCGCGGATCAGGTCGCGCAGCGCCTCGGCATCGGCCAGCTTCAGATAGCTCAGTTCGGCATCCTCGCCCTTGCCGCCGCCGGTCTCGATCTTGACCGCGGCAAGGCCGAGCAGCCGGGGCAAAAGCTTCTGTTCCAGCCCCACATCCTGAATGCGCTCGAACGGCACGGACCGGCTCTGGCGGCTGACCACGCCTTGATCGATCCGGATTTCCTCTTCGCCGATGCGATAGGTGAAATGGCGCCAGGTCAGCCAGCGCGCGAAACCTGACAAGGCGATGATTGTGGGGATGATGAAGATCAGGAAAGGCAGCGCCTTTCCGCCGCCCACCAGCAAGGCCGGAATGGCGTACAGCGCCTGCGGCAAGGCGGCGATGAAACCGGTGACGATCGAGAGCGGATGCGTGCGCTGCGGCTCTCCGGCTGCCGCGGCCACCACCGCATCCCTTCCCACAGGACGCTCTTCGCCCCAGGGGCGGGGCGGGGCCGCGGCCTCGTTCACAGCGTCTCGCGCTTGATATGCGCGCGGATCGCCTCGCGCATTTCGGCGGCGCGGGTTTCGTCGAGGCCTGGCAGGCTTACCGTGCTGTTATGCGTGCCTGCGGTGTGGACGATCAGCGTCGCCAGATCGAAGCCGCGATCGATCAGACCCTGATCGACATCGATATGCTGGATGCGTCCGAACGGTACGATCGTATCGCGGCGCCACAGATAACCGCGCGCCACGCGCAGCCGGTCCTCGCTCAGATCATAGCCCAGCCGCAGCCAGCGCCGCCCGGGAATGGCAAAGACGAGATAGAGGATAATCAGCGCCAGCGGGCCGAGCAGGCTGCCCTGCTGCCAACCGAGTTTTTCGGCCAGCACGAAATCCGCGACGGCCACGCCGACGAGCAGTATGAGACCGAGAATGCCCGCGTTGATGGTCATCACCCAGCGATAATTCGGCTCCACCGCGGTCAGCCCCTCAGCCTCACCCCAGAGCGGTTCGGCGGCAGCGGATTGGGGTTCGTCGGTCATGCTGCCTGTATCGCCAAGCTGTGTTGCGATTGCAAGACAGCCAGTGCGCGCCTCGACCAGCGACCGACAGCTTTCGCCCAACGCGCAAACTTTACCCGTTAGAGCCGTAGCCCTGAGCCTGTCGGAGTCGCAGACGGCCCTCGGGCCAACGGCGTTTCTCAGTCGAGAGCCGTGCTTCGACAAGCTCAGCACTCACGGTTTCAGGCCATTGCAGGCGGGTGAACTATCGCGCCAGCGCCTTCTCCGCTTCGTTCGCCAGCACGTTGATGATCTCGGCCGCGCTTTCTTCCTGCTTCACCATGCCGACCGACTGGCCGGCCATCAGCGATCCGTTCTCGACATCGCCGTCGATGACCGCGCGGCGAAGGGCCCCGGCCCAATAATGCTCGATCTGAAGCTGCGCCTCGCTCATCTCGATCTTTTCCTCGTCGAGCACGGCGGCGACTTCGCGCTGCTTGGCGGTGAAGGCTTCGGTGCCCTTGTTCTTCAAGGCGCGCACCGGAATGACGGGCAGGCGCGGATCGACCTGCACGCTGGCCACCGCATCGCGCGCGGAGGCGCGGAAGAAGGCCTTTTTGAAATTCTCATGCGCGATCGATTCGGTGGCGCAGACGAAGCGGGTGCCGAGCTGCACGCCCGCCGCGCCCATTTCCAGATAGCTGGCGATCGCCTGACCGCGCCCGATGCCACCGGCCACGAAGATGGGAAGCTGATCGGCCAGTTCGGGCAGGATTTCCTGCGCCAGAACGCTGGTGGAAACCGGGCCGATATGGCCGCCCGCTTCCATGCCCTCGATCACCAGCGCATCGACGCCGGTGCGCACCAGTTTCTTGGCGAGTGCGATGGCGGGCGCGAAGCAGATGATTTTGGCGCCCGTTTCGCGGATCGCCTCGATCGATCCGCGCGGCGGCAGGCCGCCCGCCAGCACGATATGCGTCACCTCATGCCGTCCGCAGACTGCGATCAGTTCCATCAGGTCCGGATGCATGGTGATCAGGTTCACGCCGAACGGCTTGACGGTGCGCTCCTTGGTCGCCGCGATTTCCTTGTCGAGAAGGTCCGGCGTCATCGCGCCGCAGGCGATCACGCCGAAGCCGCCCGCATTGGAGATGGCGGAAACGAGATTGCGTTCGGACACCCAGCTCATCGCGCCGCACATAATGGCATAGTCGCAGCCGAGGAAATCGGTGCCGCGAGACATCAGGCGGCGAAGGTTGGGATGGGTCATGGTGGTCCTGCTCGATCCCCTCCCGCTGGCGGGAGGGGTTAAAGGTGGAAGTCAGCGAAGCGAGCCGCTGAATCTGAAGGATCTTCCATGCCCACCCCGGGCCGCTCCCGCAAGCGGGTGGGGAGCTGAGAAGGGGGCATTCCCCTCAAAAGCGAGTGAGTGTCTAGTCCGCGTCCAGCCCGTAGGCGGTGTGGAGCACGCGCACGGCCAGTTCGGTCTCGTCCTCGTCGATCAGAACGCTGACCTTGATTTCGGAGGTGGTGATCGCCTGAATGTTGATCTTGCGGTCGGACAGCGCCTTGAACATGTCCGCCGCAATGCCGGCATGGCTGCGCATGCCGACGCCCACGACCGAGATCTTGGCGATGCGGCTGTCGGTGATCATGCGGTTGTAGCCGATCGCCTCGCGCTGGTTTTCCAGAATTTCGGTACAACGGACAAGGTCGCTGCGCGGCGCGGTGAAGGTGACGTCGGTCTCGCCGCGATCGCGCCCGACATTCTGGACGATCATGTCCACATTGATGTTGGCATCCGCCAGCGGCCCGAAGATGCGCGCCACCGCGCCGGGTTCGTCGGGAACGCGGGTGAGGGTGATCTTCGCCTCGTTCTTGTCGTGGGCGATGCCGGTGATGAGCTGGCGTTCCATGCTGGGGTCCTTGTCCTGTGCGGCGGCGAGTTCCTCGTCGCTCACGATCATCGTTCCGGGCAGGCTGTCTGCGGGCGGGGCACCGTCCTCCACGAAGCTGGAGAGCACCTGTACGCGCACCCCCTCTTTCATCGCGAGCCCGACGGAGCGGGTCTGCAGAACCTTGGCGCCGACGCTGGCAAGTTCCAGCATCTCTTCATAGGTGACCATCTTCAGCTTTTGCGCGCGGCTGACGATGCGCGGATCGGTGGTGTAGACGCCGTCGACATCGGTGTAGATATCGCAGCGGTCCGCCTTGATCGCCGCGGCCACGGCCACCGCGCTGGTGTCGGAACCGCCGCGCCCGAGGGTGGAGAGCCGCCCTTCATCGGTCATGCCCTGAAAGCCGGGAATAACGGCGATCTGGCCGGCCTGCATCGAGGCGATGAGATTGTCCTGCACGATCGATCCGATACGCGCCTTGCTGTGCGACAGGTCCGTGCGCAGCGGCAGCTGCCAGCCCATCCAGCTGCGCGCCTTCGCGCCGATCGCCTGTAGCGTCATGGCGAGGAGGCCGCTGGTGACCTGTTCGCCGCTGGCCACCACCACATCATATTCCGCCGGATCGAACAGCGGGTTCGCCTCGCGGCAGAACTGGACCAAGCGGTCTGTTTCGCCGGCCATGGCGGAGACCACGACGGCGACTTCATGCCCGCCCTCGGCCTGGCGCTTGACGATCTGCGCCACGCGCCGAATGCGCTCCGTCCCGGCCATGGAGGTGCCGCCGAATTTCATCACGATGCGGGCCATGTCGGTTCGGTCTGCTCCTTGGCGTGATGGAAAGTTACGAAAGAAACGAGTTCGGCGAAATTATCTTGGGGGCAAGCGGCGCACCTGATAGGCAGCGAAAATGAGCAATTCAAGCGTCGAAACCCTGTCCGCCCCCTCTAATTCGCCGTCCACGATCAATGCGGACGAAGCCGCGCATTTCGGCAAGATGGCTGCCGACTGGTGGGACCCCAAGGGCTCCAGCGCCATGCTGCACAAGCTGAACCCGGTACGCCTGCGCTATATCCGGCGGCAGGTGGACCGGCATTTTGCCTGCGACAAATGCGAATGGACGCCGCTTCAAGGTCGCAGCGCCCTCGATGTCGGCTGCGGAGCGGGGCTGCTCGCCGAACCGCTGGCGCGGCTGGGCGCGGCGGTGACCGCGATCGACGCCGCTCCGGAAAATATCGCCGCGGCCAAGGCGCATGCCGCCGGGGCCGGGCTCGATATCGATTACCGGGCAACCCCGGTGGAGGCGCTGGACGCGGGGCCGTTCGATCTCGTCACCTGTCTGGAGGTGATCGAGCATGTCGACGATCCAGCGCGCTTTGCCGCCGAACTGGCGGGCAAGCTCGCGCCGGGCGGGCTCCTCATCCTCTCCACCCCCAACCGCACGCCCGCATCGAAGCTTCTACTAGTAGAGGGCGCCGAACGCCTGGGCCGCATCCCGCGCGGGACGCATGATTGGTACAAGTTTCTCACCCCCGAAGAATGCGAGACGCTGCTGGCCGACGCCGGACTGGACGTGATCGACCGCGAAGGCATTGCCTTCAGCCCGGGCCAGGGCCTGCACCTCAGCGACGATCAGACGCTGAACTATATCCTGGCGGCGGTGAAGGCTGGGTGAAGACCCGCAAGCCGGAGGGAGAGATTGCTCCGGCGGTGCTTGAACAATCCTGTTACGTCACCCCGGGCTTGACCCGGGGTCCAGCTATATGAGCGACGTAAAAGAAAAAAGCTGGGCCCCGGGTCAAGTCCGGGGCGACGTGGGTTAAAATGGCGTGGGATGTTTTCGCGGCAGAAGCATCGGGCGGTGAACCCTGCGAAGCGTCAAAAATCCACTTCTTCGTAATGCGCAGGTGGTTTCACCACTTCCATGCGTTCGCTCAGCAGCGGGCGGAAGCTGGGGCGGCTTTTGAACATCGAGTACCAGCCCTTGGTCTGTTCGTGTCCGCTCCAGTCGATCCCGCCCAGATAGTCCGCGACCGATAGCTGCGCGGCGCAGGCTAGATCGGCGAGGCTCAGCGTCGATCCTGCGAGCCAACTGCGATGATCGATCAGATAATCGATATAATCGAGATGCGTGTTGGCGAGCTTCATCGCCTCGCGCAGCACGCGCGCATCGGGCGGTTGGCGATGGACAAGGCGTTTGTACATCCGCTCGTGCATTAGCGGGCCGGTGACATCGCCATAGAACTGCTCGTCGAACCAGGCGACCAGCCGGCGGATTTCGGCGCGATAGGCCGAACTGCCGCTGATCATCTTGTTGGTTTCGACAGTTTCCTCGAAATATTCGCAGATCGCGCGGCTGTCCGCGATCACCAGTCCGCGCTCTTCGTCCTCGATCACCGGCGTGCGGCCGGTGGGGTTCATGTCGAGAAATTCGTCACGCTGCGCCCAGGGATTTTCGCGCTCCAGCTCATAGCCCACGCCCTTTTCGCCCAGATGCAGGCGTACCTTGCGGGAGAAGGGACAGAGAGGGAACTGGTAAAGACGCCACATGCACCATGCTGTAGCTGCGCGCGGTCAAGCGGGGAAGGGGGCTGGTTGGCCGGATCGTCGATGCGGCCTGCTTTTGTAGATCAGCGGATCACCGATGCCGCCTCACGCGCTTCGCTCAGCCGGAAATGAATGCGCGCGCCTGTTCGTAGGCCGGTTCCCGCTCCTCCTCCGTATCTTGCGCCCTGCCGCCTGTAGCGGCATGCCAGCGGGCCAGCGTTGCGACCACTGCGAATTCCAGGCCCAGCAGCAGCGCGGGCAGAGCGGCGCTCAACGCTTCGCGCATCAACACGCTGGTGAAGATGGCGATCGTCGTGATGATCGCCGCGGCAAGGCGCTGCAGATTGCCGATCCGCGCCCAGTTCCGCTCCGTAACGAGCCATGCCACCATCAGCATGCGCGCTGCCAGAATGGCGAACATGGTGGTGAGCGTCTGCATCGCGAAGCGATTGCCTTCGTTCACCCCGCCCGGCGCCCATTCGCTCGCCGCGTGCGGATGCAGGCCCGGCAGATTGATGAAGGGATATCCGCCGATCGCCCCGGCGGTGAGGATCGCCGCGATCGGCAACATCAGGAAAAGCGCCACGCCGTAACGGCCCAGCGCAAGCCGTCCTTCCTGATGCTTGGGCATTTCGCGCAGAGCGCGCCACAGGCACTGGAAGGCGAAGGAGAGCGGTCGCCCTTCCTCGCTCGCGATCCGGAATTCCGCTAGCATCAGCCGCGCCCATTCGCGGCCGTAATTGCCGAGGCAAGCGATCGCGATGACCATGACGATCTTGGAAAGCGTAGAACTCATCGAACAATAATGTGGCAGACCGCGCCCGCCCGCGCAATCGGCTTGGTCCGGGGCGGCGAAGCAATGCGAAACGCGCCCGTTTTCCGCAGCTTTTCGAGGAACCGAAACGGTCGCCGAAACGTATGCAGAAAGACCCCACCATATGTAAGAAAGGCGACCGCGCCATGGCCAACAAGGTTCCCCCCACCACCACCGACGCCGGCATTCCGGTGCAGAGCGACGAGCATTCGCTGACGCTGGGACCGGACGGCCCGATCGTCCTCAACGATCATTACCTGATCGAGCAGATGGCGAACTTCAACCGCGAGCGGATTGCCGAGCGGCAGCCGCATGCCAAGGGTTCGGGCGCGTTCGGCCATTTCGAAGTCACCAATGACGTTTCGAAGTACACCAAGGCCAAGTTTTTGCAGCCAGGTGCGAAGACCGAAACGGCCATGCGCTTCTCCACCGTGGCGGGCGAGCGGGGCAGCCCCGACACTTGGCGCGATCCGCGCGGCTTTTCGGTGAAGTTCTACACCGATGACGGCAATTTCGACATGGTCGGCAACAATACGCCGATCTTCTTCATTCGCGATCCGTTGAAGTTCCAGCACTTCATCCGCTCGCAGAAGCGCCGTGCGGACAACGGCCTGCGCGATCACGACATGATGTGGGACTTTTGGACGCTGAGCCCGGAAAGCGCGCATCAGGTGACCTATCTGATGGGAGATCGCGGCGTGCCGAAGAACTGGCGCGAGATGAATGGCTATTCCAGCCACACCTATATGCTGATCAACGAAGACGGCGAGAAGTTCTGGGTGAAGTGGCACTTCCACACCAATGTGGGCGATGAAGGCGGCAACGCGCATTTCACGCAGGATGAGGCGGTCGAGATGGCGGGCAAGGACAGCGACTATCACCGCCGCGATTTGTTCAACGCGATTGCCGAGGGCAATGGGCCGAGCTGGACGCTGAAGTTCCAGATCATGCCGTTCGAGGATGCGAAAACCTATCGCATCAATCCGTTCGACCTGACGAAGACCTGGCCGCATTCCGATTATCCGCTGATCGAGGTCGGCAAGCTGACGCTGAACGAAAACCCGGTCGACTGGGATACGCAGATCGAGCAGCTGGCGTTCGAGCCGAACAATATGGTGCCGGGCATCGGCCTGTCGCCAGACAAGATGCTGCTCGCCCGCGGCTTCTCCTATTCAGACGCGCACCGTGCGCGCCTGGGGGTCAATTATAAGCAGATCCCCGTCAACAAGCCGAAGACGGAAGTGCATAGCTACTCGCGTGCCGGGCATATGCGCGTCGAGAACGCGGTTGATCCGGTCTATGCGCCGAACAGCTATGGCGGCCCCGCCGCGCAGCCCGAAGTGGGCGGCGAGGCGACCTGGTATGCCGATGGCGATATGGTGCGTCAAGCCTATACCCTGCGCGAGGATGACGACGACTGGAGCCAGGCCGCCGCGCTGATCAACGACGTGATGGACGATGCCCAGCGCGACCGGTTCGTCTCCAACGTCTCGGGCCATCTGGCCGACGGCGTCAGCGAAAAGGTGCTCACCCGCGCCTTCGAATATTGGCGCAATGTCGATGCGAAGATCGGAGAGCGGATCGAGAAATCGGTGCGCGACATGATCGGCGGCACATCGGAAGAGCCCGGCATGGCATCTGCCAAGGCGACGACGCCGGAAATGGAACCGGCCGAATAAGGCCCGCTTCCGGTTTGTAGATCACGAAAGGCCCCGCAGCGATGCGGGGCCTTTTCTTTACGGGCTGCCTGTCAACTTTCGTCCTATTTCCGATTTGGTCATCCGGGGCACTTTTCCGTCCACCGTTGGTTTGGATCATCACACCGATCGTGCTGTCCGGGGCAAACCAATTGGTAGCGCGCGAAGCCCATGATCTAGGAGAACATTGCCATGGCCAGGACCATGCACGACGCCCGATCTTTCATTCATCCTCTACACGCCATGTTGCTGGCCTTTCCGCTGGCGCTGTATAGCTCAGCACTGCTGTCGGACATTACCTATCTCAACACTGCCGTCGTCCAGTGGACCAACTTCTCCTCCTGGCTGATCGCGGGTGCGGATGTGTTCGCCGGCCTGGTGCTTGCATGGGCTTTGATTGGGCTGTTCGTCGGCCGCACCAGCAAGGCGCGCGGACGCGGTCTGATCTATCTGGCGCTCGTGGCGCTGATGTTCGTAACGGGCCTGATCAACGCATTCCAGCATGCGCGCGATGGCTGGGATTCGGTTGGAACGCTGGGTGTGACGCTGTCTGCGCTGTCCACCCTGTTCGCGCTTGCCGCCGCGTGGATCGCTTTTTCAGGATATGTGCACAAGGAGGTCCGCTCGTGATCCGCCAGGCCGCTTTTTCGCTCACCCTCGTTCTGGCGCTTGCCGCCTGTCAGAAGGACAGCAATCCCTCGCTCGATCAGACGGGGGAGCAGCCGCAGCTGCCCACCCAGAATGATGCGCTGATCCCGGCGATGACCATTCCCACGCCCGCAGGGTGGGACGGCGAACTGCCGACGGTGCCCGATGGCTTCACCATTGCGCCAATCGCCAAGGACCTCAAGATTCCGCGCCAGATGCTGGTGCTGCCCAATGGAGACATCCTCGTCGCCGAAGGGCGCGGGGGTCATGCTTCGCCGGTGCGACCGAAGGATGTGATCGCCGGGATCATCAAGAAGCAGGGCACCAGTGCGGTAAAGGGCGGCAACCGCATCACGCTGCTGCGCGATGCCGATGGTGACGGAAAGACCGATCTGCAGACCACCTTCATCAGCGGGCTCGATGCGCCTTATGGCATGGCACTCGTGGACGGCACGCTTTACGTCGCCAATCAGGGCAATGTGGTTAGCTTTCCCTACACCGACGGCGCCACGAGCATCGCCGGGCCGGGACGCGAGCTGACGAAGTTGCCGTCGCGGATCAACCATCATTGGACAAAGTCCATGACCGCAAGTCCCGACGGCTCCAAGCTCTATGTCGGCATCGGTTCCAACAGCAATGTCGGCGAGCGTGGTATGGATGTGGAAGAAGACCGCGCGGTGATCTGGGAGATCGACCGGGCCACGGGTGCCAGCCGCATTTATGCTTCCGGTGTGCGCAACCCCACGGCGCTCGCCATCAATCCGGCGACGAACCAGCTGTGGACAGTCGCGAACGAGAGGGATGAGTTGGGGCCGCAGCTGGTGCCCGACTATCTCACCTCGGTGAAGGAGGGCGCGTTCTATGGCTGGCCGTACAGCTATTACGGCCAGCACGTGGATCCGCGCATTCAGCCGCAGCGGCCCGATCTCGTTCGCAAGGCGATTGCGCCCGATTACGCGCTGGGCTCCCACGTCGCCGCGCTGGGGCTGGATTTCGCAAAGCAAGGAGGGTTCGGCGGCGCGATGAGCGAAGGTGCGTTCGTCGGCGAGCATGGAAGCTGGAACCGCCGCGATCCTTCGGGCTATAAGGTTGTGTTCGTGCCGTTTCGTGGTGGCCGCCCTTCGGGCAAGCCAATCGATGTGGTGGGTGGTTTCCTGAAGGGCGATCATGCGCGCGGCCGCCCGGTCGGCGTTGCGTTCGATCCAACAAGGCGCGCGCTGTACGTGGCGGATGATGTATCGAACACCGTGTGGCGGGTGGCGCCAAAGGCGGCGGCTCGTGCAGAGGCGGTGGCAAAGGGCGCTCGGGAACCTTCCTGAGCGCGTTTGCGCCGATCAGAACTGCTTGCGGAAATCGATCTCGATAAAGCGGCCCACGGGATCGACGAAGCCGGGCTGGTAGCGCAGCGGCGTGTTGCCGTCCGCGTCGCGCACATTCTGGATGCCGCCGAACAGATTGTCGACGCGGAGCGAAACGCGAGTACCCTTGAAGAAGCCCTTCTTCTTCTTCAGCACCTGCTCCAGATTGGCAAACAGCCGCAGATCGAAGGTCGCGAGATCGCCGAAGAACAGATCGCTCGAGCCGGTCAACGGATCGCCGTTGACGCGGGTCGCAGAGGCGTAGTTGCCGCGCAGGAACATGCCCATGCCCTTGTAGAAGATGCCGCCCTGCAGCTCTACCTTGTGACGCGGGCTGCCGCTCGCGCCGATCGCGTCTCCGTTCAGAAGGTCGAGCGGGGGCAGTTCGGGCCGGATCACGACTTCGTCCTGCAGCGTGTAGGTGTGGTATAGCGAGACGTTCCAGCGCGCCTTGCCGTCGTTGCCGCGGCCGAACATGCCCCCGCCGCGACGCCCGCCGCCCCGCTGCTGCCGCTGCTGGGGCCGCTCGGCCTGTTTCTCGCCGCCTTCACCCTCCGCCTTTTCGCCGTTCGCCGGTTTGCCCTCGGACTGTCCTTCGGCGCGTCCATTTCGTTCGCCGGACGGGGTGCTTCCCTGCTGTGCCACGCGCTTCGGAGAGGCCCGCCGCTCGCCGCCCGGTCCGCCGCGCCGCTCCTCGCCTTCATCCTTGTTGCCGCCGAATTCGCCGCGATAGTTGAGGCCCCAGCGGATACGCTCGGCATTCACTTCGCTGAAGGTGACGGGCCGGGCATCGAGCGCCAGCAGCGTCCCGTCCGGCCCGCGCGTCACGCGGTCCGGGAATGCGCCTTCGATGGCGGGAGTGAGCAGCGGAAAGGCGTTGGTCACATCGCGCGAGCGGTTGCGGTTATACTCCGCCTCGATCCGGAAATCGTCGAGGAAGGGCGGCTCCCAACCGATGTTGAACTTGATGTCATTGCGGCGCTCGGCGAGCAGCAGCGGGTTGCCGCCCGTCGTCCGGTCGATCAACACGGACTGGCCGGTGGTGAAATCGAATATCGGCACATTGGGCGTGACGATGATCGGCGCGCCTAGATCGGAAATGCCCGGCGCGCTTTCCTCGCCGATATAGCTGAACAGGATGCTGAGCCGCTCGGCCGGGGACCAGTTGAAGCCACCGCCGTAGCTGGCGATGCCGCCGAAATCGGTCAGCTGCCTGTAACCCGCATTGGCGTTCAGTGTGAGATCGCCGATTGCGTCCCACACGCCTTCGCGCCGGCTGCTGATGGGCAGCGAGACGTTGCCGCCCACGCTGGCCGTGCCGCGGCCGAGATCGGTGGCGAACGCCTCGCCCGATCGCAGCGCGGTTCCGCGGATATCCTCACGCGTGTAGCCGCCGTTGAGGTTCAGTTGCACCCCGCCGGCAGGCAGAGCGAACAGCTCGCGCGATCCCTCGGCAATCAGCGAAGCGGTGCTCGACAGGCTGGTGCTGCGATCGGGATAGGCGAAGGACAGGCCGCGCCCGATGTCCGCGCCGAAGGGATCGACGGCGCCGGCGGCCACCATGGCCTCCAGCGCTGCGCTGTCCAGCGCGCGGTTGGTGGTGATGTCGGTCTGATTTTCCGAATAATTGCCGTTCACCGACCAGCGGAAGCCTGAAGAGTCGCTGTTGAGCCCCGCGCTGGCCGACCGGGTCTGCACGGTCGAGTATCCGGCGAGGGGGCGGGGATCGGTGAAGGCGCGCGTCAGGACGGCGTCCTGCCCGGTCTGCGAAAAGGGGCTGGTGCCCGGCACGAACAAATCCACCGTGCCAAGGCCGTTGAGCGAATTGGAATCGGTCAGCTCGTAAGCGGCGTTGAGCGAGAGCTGGATCTTTTCGGTCAGGCTTTTGCTGTAGCTGCCGTTCAGTGAGAACTGGTCGCTTTGTGGCAGCAGGGTGCGGAAACGGCCGAGATCCACGCCGTCCGGCACCACGATATTGGTGGCCGCGCGCGCAATGCCGCGCTCCGCCTCGGTCAGCGAGGACTGGCTCGTATATTCGCCGTTGATGTTGAAGCGGAAATCGTCGCCGATGCGGGTGAGGCCTCCCTGCGTCTCCCATTTTGCGCGCCCGCCTTGCGAAGGCTGGCCATATTCCAGCTCCGCCGTCACGGACTTGAAATTATCGACCAGGATCATGTTGATGACGCGCTGATCGGGGCGATAGCCATATTGCAGCGCCAGCTCTTCGGGGAACACCTGCACCCGCTCGATCGCCTCGGGCGGAAGATCGCGCAGTTCGCGGAAGCTGGAGATGCGCCGTCCGTTCAGGAGGATCACCGGCCGCCCGCCGCCGCGCCCGCGCGCCGATCCGGTCTGCGGGCCCAGAAGATCGATCAGATCGCCGATCGAAGACGCGCCATAGCCTGCGATTTCCTCCGCACCGATCTCGTCCAGCACGGGAATGTCGGTATCCACCTCGCCGCGCAGCCGCGTGGCGCGCACCACTATATCCCCGCCGCTATAGATGCTTTGATCGGAAGCGTCCTGCTCATCCCCGCTATCTTGCTGCTCGCCTTGGGCGGGCACGGCATCGTCCTGCTCCTGCGCGGCGAGGGGGCCTGCCATCATAAGCGCGAACGGTGCCGCGGAGCAGATGAGGAGCCCCTTGGGCATAATGGAGGGCGCGGCTTGCGTCATGATCGGGAGAACTCTGCTGGCGTGGGGCGGGGATGGCCCGCCTGTTATTGTCTGCCCCGTTGGCCCATGGCTTAACCCGGCAATGATCGAAAAGTCGCGCGATATTCTGTAACCAATTGTCGCTGGTGGCTTCTCATCCCATGTTCATCGAATAGTGGCCCGCTTCCCTTTTGTTCCCAAGGCGGCTAGGGGGGCGAGCGAAACCGACGGCGCCGCCAAGCGGGGCCGCAAGCGATCAGGACAAGAATGGCGAAAGAAGAACTTCTCGAAATGCGCGGCGTGGTCCGTGAACTCCTTCCCAACGCGATGTTCCGCGTGGAGCTGGAGAACGGCCATGAAGTGCTCGGCCACACCGCCGGCAAGATGCGCAAGAACCGCATCCGCGTGCTGGTGGGCGACGAGGTGCTGTGCGAGATGACCCCGTACGATCTCACCAAGGCGCGCATCACCTATCGCTTCATGCCGGGACGCGGCGGCCCGGCACCGCGATAAGTTCCGGTGGGTGAAACAGCGCCCACGCTGATCCTCGCCAGCTCCAGCCCGCGCCGCCGCGAATTGCTGGGGCGTCTGGGCGTGACGCCGGACAGGATCGCCTCCCCCGATATCGATGAGACGCCGCTGAAGGGCGAGCTGCCGCGCGTCTATGCGCTGCGCATGGCCGAGGAAAAGGCCCGCGCCGTCGCGCGCTCCGATGGCGAGATGGTGCTGGCCGGCGATACCGCCGTGGCGCCCGGACGGCGCATTCTGCAGCAGGCCGAAGATGAGGCGATGAACCGGCGCTTCCTGGAGCTGCTCTCGGGCCGCCGCCACCGCGTCTACAGCGCGGTCAGCGTGATCGCGCCAGACGGCACGCAGCGCACCAAGGTTTCGGAAAATATCGTCAAGTTCAAACCGCTCCATGCCGACGAAATCGCCGCTTATGTGGAAAGCGGGGAGGGGATCGGGAAGGCCGGCGGCTATGCCATCCAGGGCCGCGCCGAATCGTTGATAACATGGATGTCGGGCAGCCACTCGGCGATCATGGGCCTGCCGCTTTATGAGACCCGGTTGCTGCTGAAGCAGGGAGGATATCCCCTTGGCTGAGTGGCTTTATGAAGACGGGATCGGCGAAGCGCGCGCTCTGATGCTGGAAGGGGGCCGTCCGGTCGAGATGCGGATCGAACGCCCAAGCCCCGCGCGGGCCGGTGCGGTGCGCGATCATGCCAAGCTGGTGAAGAAACTGGGCGCACGCGGTCTTGTCGAAATGGAATGCGGCCAGCAGATGCTGCTCGCCCCGCTGCCTAAAGGCGCAAGCGAGGGGCAGCAGCTGCGGGTCGAGGTGACGCGCGAATTGATGCGTGAACGGGGAAGGCTGAAGCTCGGTCTCGTACGCCCGACCGAAGAGCCGCGTCGCGACGGCCCGACATTGCGTGAACGCATCATGGGCGATCATGCAGTGCGCGTCGTGCGCGCTGCGGGGGCCGAGACGCTGGACGATCATGGCTGGCACGATCTGTTCGAGCAGGCCCGCCAGGGACTAGTTCCTTTTGCCGGCGGATCGCTTCGAATCGAGAGCACCTCCGCCTTCATCGCGATCGATATCGATGGCGATCTCTCCCCGCGTGAACTTGCCTTTGCCGCAGCGCCTGAGGTGGCCCGCGCGATTCGCCTGTTCGATCTGCAGGGCAGCATCGCGGTTGATTTTCCGACGCTCCCGGCCAAGGCGGACCGTGCCCGCATCGTCGAGCTGTTTGACGAGGCCGCCGCGTTCGACTGCGAACGGACGGCGGTGAACGGCTTCGGCCTGCTCCAGATCGTACGCCGCCGGGTGCGCCCTTCCGTGGTCGAGGAGCTTCAGGGCAATGACGTCGCTTCCGCAGCGCTGGCGCTGCTGCGCATCGGTGAGCGATCCGGTGGACGCGGGCAATTGATGTTGTCGGCCGCTCCCGCGGTCATTGATCGGCTCGAGCGTCGTTTCCATCTGGTGGAGGAACTGGCTCAGCGCATCGGCCGTCCGGTGGTGATGGAAAGCGATCCCGCCCGCGGACTGTGGCAAGGCGAGGCGGTGAACGAGGTGGAAACATGAGCGAACCCAAATGTCCCAATTGCGGCAAGCCGGTTGACCCGGATCACGCGCCTTTCTGCGGGCGCGGCTGTAAGGATCGCGATCTTCTGAACTGGCTTGGCGACGGCTATCGCATCCCGGGCCCCGCCGTTCCGCCGGAAAGCCTGCGCGCAGGAGAAGAAGAGGTTTAATCGGGGCTGGACAAGCCCCGGTACCCACGCCTATAGGCCCATCTCCCGCTCGCCGGCCGGCCCCGCGCCCGCCGAGTTCGAACGGATATGCCCGGGTAGCTCAGTTGGTAGAGCATACGACTGAAAATCGTAGTGTCGGTGGTTCGATCCCGCCCCCGGGCACCATAATTCTCCAATAAATCAACAGGTCCGCGTCCGCAGCGAGATTCGCGCAGCGCGCGGACGCACATGCGTTTCAGCCGCCTCTTCGAAGCAGCCGGTCTATTCGGAATGTCTGGGAAGTCGGCGCAGCGCCGGAAAGTGGAGGCCCGAGCCGGAATCGAACCGGCGTGCAAGGATTTGCAGTCCTCTGCGTAACCACTCCGCCATCGGGCCCCGGAGCTTGCGAGCGCCCGCCATTGTGGAAATGGCGCATGCTTGTCAAGCGCTGCTGCGGCACGCGATGGCTTCCGCGGCGTTTGCCCCCGCGCGGCGTACGTTCGTCCAAAAGCGGCTTGGCGCTGCCCGGACCCCTCGTTATGACAAAACAGGGATTAGCTGTATTGCAATACTAACACAGCTGTTGTAGGGCTTCGGATCATGACCAACGATAAGAGTTTTCAGGCGATGCGCGACGCGATGGTGGATAGCCAGCTGCGCCCCTCAGGTGTCAACGACCGCGATGTGATCCGTGCGATGGCCAGCGTGCCGCGCGAGGAGTTCGTTCCGGAGGTGCGGGCCTCGGTGGCTTATGCGGATCGCTCCGTGCCGCTGGGCAATGATCGTTATCTGGCACCGCCCGTCGCGCTTGGCCGCATGCTGGTGGTCGCCGAACCGCAGCGTAGCGACATCGCACTGATCGTAGGGGCGGGCACGGGCTATTCCGCCGCGGTTCTGGCGCGGCTGGCGGGCCCCGTTACCGCGCTGGAATCGGACGCAGAGCTGGCCGCTATTGCGCGCCCACGCCTGGAGGGCGGAAATTTCGATGATGCGAGCCTGATCCAGCTGGTCGAGGGCGACCTGACTGAGGGACATCCTGACGGCGCACCTTATGATCTCATCCTCATAGACGGCGCGGTCGAGACCGTGCCCGATGCGATTGCCGATCAGCTGGCCGAAGGCGGGCGGCTGGTCTGCGGCATCGCCGACAAGGGCCTGACGCGCCTCGCCATCGCGCGCAAGCGTGGCGGCGTGGTAAGTCCGGTGCCGTTCGAGGATAGCGAAGTGCCGGTGCTGCCCGGTTTCGAGCGCGCGAAAGCGTTCCGGTTCTAATCATGCGCAAGCGCAGCCGACTGCTCCTCGCCGCTTCCGCCGCGACGCTGCTTGCTGCGCCTGCAGCGGCCGACACGCTGCGCGAGGCGCTGGCCCAGGCCTATCTGAACAATCCGACGATCACCGGGCAGCGCGCCCAGCTGCGCGCGACCGACGAGACCGTGCCGATCACGAAGGCGGATGGCCGCCCGCAGCTCGGCGGGCAGGGCACCTATCAGGAGAGCGTCGACAATTCGAACCCGTTCTCCAACCGACAGGCGGTGGCGGCGATCGATCTGAGCGTACCGGTCTATTCCGGCGGCGCGGTGAAATATGGCGTGAAGGCTGCGGACAAGCGCGTGGAGGCGGGACGCGCCACACTGCGCGGGACCGAGAGCAGCATCTTCAGCCAGACCGTCGCGGCCTATATGAACGTGATTCGCGACGAGGCGATCGTGCGGCTCAACCGCGCCAATGTCGGCGTGCTGACGGTGAACCGGGAGGCGACAGGCGATCGGTTCCAGATCGGCGATCTCACCCGAACCGACGTGGCGCAGGCCGAAGCGCGTCTTGCCATCGCGACGAGCGATCTGGAGACCGCGCGGTCGAACCTGATCCAGTCCAAGGAAAATTACGTCCAGCTGGTGGGCGAGGCGCCCGATGCTTTGGAGCCGCCGCCGCCGCTGCCGAACCTGCCGGAAACGGCCAGCGCCGCCGTAGAAATTGCGCTCGATTCCAATCCGGATCTGATTGCCGCCCATGAACGGCGCAAGGCCGCTGCTTATGATGTGCGCGTGGCGCAAGCCGGGCGGTTGCCGAGGGTTTCCGCGTTTACGCAAGGCTCCTACGCCAATTTCCTGGGATCGGTGATCACGCCCGATTTCACTCCGATCGGCCCGCAAAATCCGGGCCAGCCGAATATTACGATCCCGGCCATCCCCAACTCGCAGCAGAATCTCGCCGTCGGCGTGCGCGCCAACCTTCCGCTTTATCAGGGTGGGCGCGTGCCCGCGCAGGTGCGCCGCGCGCAGGCGCTGCTGGGACAGGCCGAAGAGCAGGAGATCGAGGTCGAGCGATCGGTGATCGCGCAGGTCCGTGCTTCCTATGCCAGCTGGCGCGCCTCGCAGGAGGTCATTCAGGCTAGCCAGATCGCGGTCGAATCGAACCAGCTCGCGCTGGAAGGCGTGCGGGCCGAAAACAGCGTGGGAAACCGCACCATCCTCGACATTCTGAATGCCGAGCAGGAGCTTCTGAACGCGCAGGTTCAGCTCGTCGCGGCGCGGCGCAACGCCTATGTCGCTGGCTTTTCGTTGCTGGCGGCAATGGGGCGCGCGGAGGCGGCGGATCTCGGCCTCGACGGCGGCATCTTCTACGATCCGCTCGATTATTATGAGGATGTGCGCGGGCGGCGCAGTGACTGGACGTCGCGCCCCGATCCGGTGCCGTCTGCCACGCGCACCGTTGACACCGAGCCCCAGGCGGCTCCAATAGAACCGCTTCCGGAAACGATCGGGCCGGAAGCAGCCGCGCGCAACCTGTATGGGCCGCGCCAGCCGATCGATTGAGGGCCGATGGTCTCCGGGGGCGGGGCCTGGTTGACAGGGGATAAGGCGTGAGCGAGCACGAACCTTCGATGGAAGAAATTCTCTCCTCGATCAAACGCATCATCGCCGAAGATAATCGCCGCGAAAGCGCCGCGCGCTCATCGTCCGCGGCGCCAACGTCCAACGACTCGGTGCTTGAGCTGACCGAAGGCGACAGCGTCGAGGATTTCGATCGCGACGAAGCGGGCGACGACGATCTGCTCGACACAGCCAATGCGGAAGCGCTCAGCGCGTCTCTCAGCGCGCTGGCTACCTTGGCGGAACCCAGCGCGAAGCCGAAAATCGTGCGCTCGGGCGAAACGTCCATTGAGCAGCTGCTGCGCGAAATGCTGCGGCCCATGCTGAAAGAATGGCTCAACCAGAACCTGCCGCCGCTGGTCGAATCCATGGTGCGCAAGGAAATCCAGCGGATCACCCGTAAAGGCTGATGACCCTGGTCGCCGTCCTTTTCGGCGTATTCCTCATCCTCAAGGCTGCGCCCGATACGGCGATGGCGCGCTTTCTAAATCGCTGGTTGGTGCGCCAGCCCGCCGATGCGCTCAACCGCGTCTCTCGAGGCCAAGTGCTTGTAACATTGGCATTGGTAATCGTGGCAGGGCTGCTCATCTACGCCGAGTCGGGTGAGGGGCTGCGGCTGTTGGGGCTGGCAACGCCCGAATTGATGGGCTGGATCGCCGCCTTCGATATCGCCACCACCGCCGATCTGGCGATGGCTGGCTTCCTCGCATTTTCGGCGCGGTCGCGCGGCATGATGCGCGCATGGATCGGTGCGATCCGTCCGGCGCGGCGCGCAAAGCCACGAGCGAAGCGCAGGCAGTTGCGCACGCCGCCGAAACATGCCGCAAATGACGATGAGGACCGAAGACTGGCGACGCTTGCCGCCTGACCGTTCGAACCGGCTTGCCCGCCTGCCTGGCCCGGCTTAGCGTGGGCCCCCATGAAAACGCTTCTTCTGTCCGCCGCTGCCGCCGCGATCGCGATCGCCGCCGCACCGTCCCCCGCCGCCGCCCGGTCGATGACCGCAATCGACCTTAACGAAATGAAACGCCTCGGCGCGCCTGCGGTCAATCCGGACGGTACGGTGGCGGTGTATCAGGTGACGAGCACCGACATCTCGGAAAATAGCCGCTCGACGCAGCTCTACATGCTCGATCTGACCCGCCCGGAATCGCAGCCGGTGCTGATCGCGGACATGGACGGCGCTTCGGAAAGCGCGCCTGCCTTTGCGCCGGACGGATCGCTCTGGTTCATCAGCGACAAATCGGGCAGCGACCAGCTCTGGCGCGTGGCCATGCCGGGCGGCACGCCTGTGCAGGCGAGCGACTTCTCGGTCGGCGTTGCCGGGTTCAAGCTAGCGCCAACCGGAAACCGTGTAGCGGTTTGGAGCGCGATCCCGCGCGATTGCGCCGAATTCGGTTGCCCCGCACCCACCGCGTCTCCCGAGGAAGCCAAGGCGACGGGCCGCGAATATGACGAATATTTCGTGCGGCACTGGACCAGCTGGCGCGAGCCCGGCGTCTACAACCGCATCTTCGCCTTCGACGTGGCGAATGGGAAGGTCTCCGGCCTCGGCACCCCGCTGGACGGAAGCATCACCGGCAATGCGCCGACCGATCCCTTCGGCGGCGGCGAGGAGCTGAACTGGAGCACGGACGGCAACACGCTGTACTATACGCTGCGCGAGGCGAACGCGATGGAGCCGCGCTCCACCGATCTCGATATTTATTCCGCCGCGGCGGACGGCAGCCGGGTGGACAACCTCACCGATGCCAATCAGGCCACCGACACCATGCCCACGCCTTCGCCGGACGGGCGCTATCTGGCCTATGCCGCGATGGCGCGACCGGGCTATGAGAGCGACCGGCTGGTGCTGATGCTGCGCGATCTGGCGAGCGGCGAAACGCAGGCACTGACGCAGGGGTGGGACCGCTCGGTCGGCTCCATCGCCTGGGCGCCGGACAGCAGCCACCTGATCGTCACCGCGGGCGACACCCTGGACCATCCGGCTTACATGATCGCGTTGGACGGCACGGTCAGCCGCCTTACGCAGCGCGGCAATGTGGGCGATGTGATCCCCATGGCGGACGGATCGATGCTCTACACCAAAAACTCGATTCAGGCGCCGAACGACCTGTATCGTATGCTGCCCGGCGGCAACGAACGGCAGCTGACGGCGGTGAACGCCGATCTGTTCGCCGAGATCGACCCGGTTGTGGTCGAGCGGTTCAGCTTCAAGGGCGCGAACGGCGACACGGTGTGGGGCCAGGTGGTGAAGCCCGAAGGCGCGCCCAAGGGCACGCCGACGGCGTTTCTGGTGCATGGCGGGCCGCAGGGCAGCTTCGGCGACAGCTGGAGCTTCCGCTGGAACCCGAAGATCTTCGCCAGCCACGGCATGAGCGTGGTGACGATCGATTTCCACGGCAGCACCGGATACGGCCAGGCCTTCACCGATTCGATCAACAAGGATTGGGGCGGCAAACCGCTGACGGACCTGAAACTCGGCCTAGCCGCCGCGGCGAAATTCGACGGCGCGGTGACGCCGGACAATGCCTGCGCGCTGGGCGCCAGCTATGGCGGCTATATGATGAACTGGATTGAGGGCAATTGGCCCGATCAGTTCAAATGCATCGTCAACCATGCCGGTATTTTCGATACGCGCGCCTTCTATTATTCCACCGAGGAACTGTGGTTCCCCGAATGGGATTTCGGCGGGCCTTATTACGCGCAGCGCGAGCTGTATGAGAAATGGAACCCGGTGAACTTCGTCACCAACTGGAAGACGCCCGTCCTGTTCACCCATGGCGAGAAGGACTTCCGCATCCCCTACACCCAGTCGCTGATGGGCTTCACCGCCGCGCAGCGCCAGGGCATCCCGTCCAGCCTGCTGGTGTTTCCGGAGGAAAGCCACTGGATCAACAAACCGCAGAACTCCATCCAATGGCACCGCGACGTGTTCGACTGGCTGGACAAGTGGACGGGGCGGGGGACGCCTGCGCAGTAAGAATTCGTTATTGCGGACGGAGTGCAGCAATCCAGGGGTGCACACAGCGCTGTAACCGCCCTGGATTGCCGCGTCGCCTGCGGTTCCACGCAAAGACGACGATCTTCGACGGCTAATCACCGTTGCGATGGCGCGGGCGCGCTGCCATTGCTGCGGGCATGACCGACCAGACCCTGCCCAAAACCTTCGATCCCGCCGAGCTGGAAACGCGCTGGTACGCGCATTGGGAAAAGAACGGCCTGTTCCGCCCGCAGCGTGGCGACGCCGAGCCGTTCACCATCGTCAACCCGCCGCCGAACGTTACCGGCGTGCTGCACATCGGCCATGCGCTCGATAACACACTGCAGGACATCATGGTCCGCTATGAGCGGCTGCGCGGCAAGGACGCTTTGTGGGTGGTCGGCACCGATCATGCCGGCATCGCCACGCAGATGGTGGTCGAGCGCAATATGGCCGCGCAAGGGGAGAAGCGCACCGATTTGAGCCGCGAGGATTTCCTCGCGCGCGTCTGGGCATGGAAGGACGATAGCGGCGGCCAGATTACCCGACAGCTGCGTCGCCTGGGCTGCTCGATGGACTGGAGCCGTGAGCAGTTCACGATGGACCCGCATTTTTCCAAGGCGGTGACCCATGTGTTTGTGGAGCTGCACAAGCGCGGGCTGATCTACCGGGACAAGCGGCTGGTGAACTGGGATCCGGCGCTGAAAACCGCGATCAGCGACCTGGAGGTCGAGCAGCGCGAGGTGCAGGGCAAGTTCTGGCATTTCCGCTATCCGCTGGCGGACGGCGCGAAAACGGCCGCCGGCGCGGACCATATCGTGGTGGCGACGACGCGGCCCGAAACCATGCTGGCCGATATGGCGGTGGCGGTGCACCCCGAGGACGAACGCTATGCCTCGCTGGTGGCCGCAGGGGCCGAGGTCGAGCTACCGATCACCGGGCGTCGTGTGCGGATCGTGCCGGACGAACATGCGGATCCGGAGCTGGGATCGGGCGCGGTGAAGATCACGCCGGGGCACGATTTCAACGATTTCGAGGTGGGTCGGCGCGCCGGTATAGCGGCGGGCGACATGCTCAACATGCTGGATGCCGAAGCGCGCGTGGTTCAGGTGAGCGACGGCAAGATTCCCGATGATTATCTCGGCATGGATCGGTTCGACGCGCGCAAGAAAGTCGTCGCGGCGATGGACGAACTCGGCCTGCTCGGCGAGGTCGAGGACCGCGTGATCCAGACGCCCTTCGGCGATCGCGGCGGCGTCGTGATTGAGCCGTGGTTGACCGATCAATGGTATGTCGATGCCGAAAAGCTCGCCGCCCCCGCGATGGACGCGGTCCGCTCCGGCGCGGTGGAAATCGTGCCCAAGAGCTGGGAGAAGACCTACTTCAACTGGATGGAGAACATCCAGCCCTGGTGCGTCAGCCGTCAGCTCTGGTGGGGGCACCGGATTCCGGCTTGGTTCGATGCCGACGGCAACGTCTTTGTCGCGGAGACTGAGGAAGAAGCGCGGGCGCAGGCGGGCGAAGGGGCCGAACTCACGCGCGACGAGGACGTGCTCGACACCTGGTTCAGCTCGGCCCTCTGGCCGTTCGCGACGCTGGGTTGGCCCGAGGATGGCGCGCCGCTCGTCCAGAAACATTATCCCAACGACCTGCTCATCTCCGGCTTCGACATCCTGTTTTTCTGGGATGCGCGGATGTTGATGCAGGGCATCGAGTTCATGGGCACGCCGCCTTGGAAGCGGCTCTATCTGCACGGGCTGGTGCGCGCCGCAGACGGTTCGAAAATGTCCAAGTCCAAGGGCAATACGGTCGATCCACTGGGCTTGATCGATCAATATGGTGCGGATGCGCTGCGCTTCTTCATGGCGGCGATGGAGAGCCAGGGCCGCGACATCAAGATGGATGAGGGCCGCGTCGAGGGTTACCGCAACTTCGCGACCAAACTGTGGAACGCAGCGCGGTTCGCGCAGGCGAACGGCATCGGTGCGAGCGACAGCGTGGCGGCGCCCGAGGCAAAGCTGGCGGTCAATCGCTGGATCATCGGCGAGGTGGCGGAGACGGTGGCAAAGCTGGACCGTGCGCTTGCCGACTTGCGCTTCGATGCGGCGGCGGATGCGATCTATCACTTCGTGTGGGATCGTTATTGCGACTGGTATCTGGAGCTGATCAAGCCGGTGCTGGCCGGCAATGCGGGCGGTGCTGACGAAACCCGCCGCGTCGCCGGTTGGGCGTTCGATCAGATCCTGGTCATGCTGCACCCGTTCATGCCGTTCGTCACCGAGGAGCTGTGGCACGCCATGGGGGACCGGGGCGATCATCCGCTGATCACCGCGCGCTGGTGCGATCCGAAGGCGAGCGTGGATGCAGAGGCCAAGCGCGAGGTCGAATGGCTGATCGCGCTCGTGCGCGAACTGCGCGGTGCGAAGTCCGAACTCGGCATCCCGCCCGGCACGCGCATGACGGCTTATGCCGCGGAAGCGGACGAGCGTGTGCGCGCGCTGGTGGAGCGGCAGCAGCCGACGATCGACCGGCTTGCGCGGCTCGATGCGGTGCGCTTCGAGGCGCCGCCGGAGGGCGCGGCGGTGCAGATCCTGGTGGACGGCACCACCTTTGCGCTGCCGCTGGAAGGCGTGATCGATCTGGATGCGGAGCGCGCGCGTCTGGCCAAGGCGCGCGATGCGGCGATCAAGGAACGCGATTCCCTCGCCAAGCGGCTGGACAATCCGCAGTTCGTCGAGAAGGCGAAGCCGGAAGCAGTGGAAAAGGCCCGCGCGGACCATGCCGAAAAGGCGGGCGAGGCGGAGCGGCTGGAAGCGGCGCTGGCAAGGCTGAGTTGACCAACCCGGCCTAGCGGAGGATCGGCCTTAGCGGCCTTGGCTGCGCCAGCGTTTGACGATGCGCGGCATCATCTCTTCCTCGCCGCCGGACTGCTGCCAGAGAGCCGAGAAGATCGGATCTTCGGAGGCGGGGCGCTTTTCCTCCGCGAGCGTGTCGAGCGAGACGCGGATCGGAATCGCGACGCCTTCGCCGCAGACGATGCACTCACGGTTGCGCAGCGCCGGGATCGAATCGAGGAACCCGCGCGATCCTTCGGGCATGGCCGCGCGCACGAAGGCCTGATCGCGATCATTGTTGAGGCGCATCGAAATGATGGTGCCGCACTGGGAAAGTACGCCTTCGGACAGATCCGACGGCCGCTGCGTGATCAGCCCCAAGGATACGCCATATTTACGGCCTTCCTTGGCGATCCGGCTCAGCACATCCCGCACGGCGCTATGTTCCATCTTGCTGTCGGACGGGATGTAGCGATGCGCTTCCTCACACATCAGCAGGATCGGGCGTTGCGGCTCGTTGCGCGACCAGATGGCGTAATCGAACACCAGGCGGCTAAGCACGGCGACCACCGTTGAGGTGATATCGGAGGGCACGCCGGACACGTCGATGATGGAGATGGGCCTGCCTTCGCTCGGCAGGCGGAAGATCTTGGCGATGAACTGCGCCATCGTGTCGCCGACGAGCATGCCGGAAAACATGAAGTTGTAGCGCGGATCGTTCTTCATCTCCTCGATCTTGGACTTCAACCGCATATAGGGCGCGCTGGAGGTCGCTTTGTCGAGCTTGCCCATCTCGTTCTGCAGAATATTGATCAGATCGGACACGAGGTAGGGTACGGGGCTGTCGACCGTCAGCTTGCCGATGGTCTCGGCAATACGGTTCTTCGCGCGCGCCTGGATGAGGCAGCGGGCAAGAATATCCATATCTGTCTGCCGCTCATTGCCGCGTGTGGTGACGAACACCTCGCAATGCTCTTCGAAGTTCATCAGCCAATAGGGCATGGCGAGATTGTTCACGTCGAAGATCTTGCCATTACCCTTGAAGGCGGCCGAATATTCGCCGTGGGGATCGACCATGACGATATGGCCCTGAGGCGCCAGATCGCAGATGCGGTGAAGGATCAGTGCGGCGGCGGTCGATTTGCCGGTACCGGTGGAGCCGAGCAGCGCAAAATGCTTGCCCAGCATGGCGTCGACATACAGCGCGCCGCGGATATTGCTGGTGGGGAAGACGGTGCCGATCTCGATATGCGCGCGCGTATCGGCGGCATAGACCTGCTTCATATCGCCGGAGGTGACAGCAAATACCTCGCTTCCGGGCACGGGATAGCGGGTGACGCCGCGGCGAAACTTGTAGATGCGGCCTGTGAGCTTTTCCTCTTCGCCCTCACCGAGAAAATCGACCTTGGCGATGATCGCGCCGTCGCTTTCATGATCGAGCTTTTGCGTACGGATGCTGGCCAGCAGCCAACTATCGCCCACGCGAACCTTCACCTGGCTGCCGACCTGGCCGGCCATCGCGATGCTGCTATCGCTGTTTCTGGCAAGTTTCTTCAGCATATCGCCATCCAGCAGGATCGATGAACCCGATCCGGCGATTTCGATGACGTAGCCGATATGGACATCGGTTATCGGCCGCGCGCCTTGCGGTTTCTTGGTAGAGGCGGGCGCATCGGGGTGGAGCACTGGCCCACGGACCGGCTCAGCATTCTCGAAATTGCGACCGCTCATGTCCATCCTGCACATCCTGAATACCCAGATATGCGGCACGCTATATTGTGTTAGCGTAAATAAAGGCTTTAGCGCCCTTGGGACGCGCCAGCACAGCCCCGCTTGGCGGCGTCAGCGGCGGTGGAAGAGGGCACCCGCCGCCCAGCCAAGGCCGAGCGAGATCAACACCGCGACCAGCCCGTAGGCAAAGCCGTAACGGGCCGCCACGATCGAAACGAACTGTTCGAACCCGCGCTTGCCCACCACCACTTCGGTTTCCGCCACCGACACCACCTTTCCGTTCCGGATCAGGTAGGTGCTGGCATCATAGGTGCCCACCGGCACACTGGCCGGAATTTCTATGCGCGCCTGATAAAGCAGCTTGCGCGTGATTTGGACGCTTCCGGAGGATTGCGAATAGCTTCCGTCCTCCACATTGGTGGCGATCAGGCCGTCGCGGAAACGCAATTGCTCGCGCGTATCGCCCACTTGGATCGGCGATAGCTGGAGATGCTTCAGCCCGATTTCGTATACATAAGCCTCCCGCTCATCGATGATATCGGCGATCGGGCGGCTGGAGGCGACGGCGTAGAAGCTGGGTGCGGTGCGATAGCTGTTCGATTCCGCATTTACCCAGATGAGGCCTCCCAGCTTCGCTTTCTCGCGCACGGTGATGGGTTTGCGCGGCCCCTCGATTACCACGGCGATGTCGATCTGTCCTTCCGGAATACGGCCGCCGGGATAGGCGATGGCGCCGAACAACAGCAGCTCGGCGCCGGTAAAGCCCGATTGCAGATCGATCCGGTGCTGGCTGACGTCGGGTACCAGAAGGGGCGCGTTCTGCGCCGCGGCGGGCGCTGCCGCCAATAGAGCGAGCGCGAGGAACAGTAGGCGCTTCATAGCGGCACCACCGTGAAAATCTCTGACGGACGCCAGGTGAGGCCAATCGCCATGCGGATCGCCACCAGCAGCACGATGCAGGACAAGGCGAGGCGCAGATATTCGGGCGGCAACTTCTGCGCGAACCGCGCGCCGATCTGCGCGCCCGTAACGCTGCCGATCAGAAGCAGGATTGCCAGCACGATGTCCACCGCATGGGTGGTGAGACTGTGCATCATCGTAGAGGTCATGGTGACGAACAGGATCTGGAACAGCGAGGTGCCCACCACCACACGCGCTCCCATCCCCAGAATATAGAGCATAGCGGGCACCATGATGAATCCGCCGCCCACGCCTAGCAGCATGGTAAGGATGCCGGTCGCAAAGCCCAGTAGCAGCGGCGCGATCGGCGATATGTAGAGGCCCGAGCGATAGAAGCGCCAGCGCCAGGGCAGGTTCGCCACCAGCGGGTGGTGACGCCGTTTGCGCGCGGGCAGGGGCTTGCCGCCGCGAAGGGCGCGCACGCTGCGAAAGCTTTCCACCGCCATCGATCCGCCGATACTGCCCAGCATCACGACATAGACGATGTTGATCACCGTATCGATCTGCCCCAGCCGAGTGAGCAGCGCGAACAGCCATGCGCCCGCGCCCGTGCCGAAGATACCGCCGCAGACCAGCACAGCGCCCATGCGGAAATCCACGCCCCCCCGCTTCAGATGCGCGAACACGCCGGAGACGCTGGCCCCGGTCACCTGCGTAGAGGCGGACGCGGCGGCGACGGTGGGCGGAATGCCGTAGAAGATGAGGAGCGGCGTGGTCAGAAACCCACCGCCCACGCCGAACATACCCGACAAAAAGCCGACCAGTCCGCCCAGCAGGATGATCACCAGTCCGTTCACGGACAGGTTCGCGATCGGCAGGTAGATGTCCAAGGGGGCCGTCCTTCCAAGGACCGACTAGCCGTGTTTTGCGGCGCGATAAAGCGGGGAAGATGCTTAGGGGATCGCGTTGAACGGGAAGTGCCGCGAGGGCAGGGGACCGTTCTCCTAAAACCCCGCCGATAGCGTCAGCGTGGGGCCGTTGGCCGGTTCGGCGTTGCCCGCGATGCGCAGGCGGTAGTCGGCGGCGATGGTGATGCGGGTGTCGCCCAGCGGTGCGCTGGCGGACAGGCGAGGGCCGATGTCGAGGCGCCGGGTTTTATCGGTGCCGCCGGCCCAGCTTCCGGCGCCCGCTTCCAGCGCGAGGCCGCCGATATCCGCGATCGGGCGTGTGGCAGTAAGTTGGGCGTCCGCGAAGACGTGCGTACCCGCTTCGGCTCGTGCCCCGTCCTGCCGGTAAAAGCCTGCCTGACCAAAAGCGGCGAGGGTGAAGCCTCCGGGGAGCGCGGCCTGCGTGCTGCCCGCGGTATAAGCAATCGCGGTGCCTGTCCCGTCGGCGCGTCGGCGATATTCGGCTGCGACCGAGAGGTTTTGCCGCGGCGACCAGCGCAGGCCGGCGCCCGCCTCTAGCGAGCGGGGATCGTCTGGGGCGTAGTTCAGCCGCGCCAGCGCATCGATTTGCCCGGCGCGGGTCTGCACAAGGCGGCGATAGGCAATCGCGCCGATCTGCGAGCCGCCATAGCGGGTTTGGGCCAGATCGGCTGGGCTTCTGGCAAAGCGCAAAAAGGCGTAGGAATAGACCGACCAGTCATCCGTTTTCCGAGCCTCTCCAATGATGACCGGCAGCGGCGGCGGCGCGACGTTGCTGGGCTCTAACGGCAAGGCAGGGCGCTCTCCAGACGATACCGCGGTGCCGGAAAGAAGTGGCATTCGATCCGCTTCTCTGGGTGAGAAAGCACGAAACAGCGCGGCGGGTGCTGGCTTCGGGTTTAAACGGTCTGCAGCAGGTAGGGTATGCTGCCACGGGACGGTGATGATCGCCATCGCGGGAACAGCGCGATAAGCTTTCGGCTGCGGTGTCGCCGTCACTTCGAGAAGCTCCGTCGCCGCGACCGGCGCATCGCCCGGCCCCCAGAGCAGATAGATCCGCGCGCCGATCCACAGGGTCATGAGCAGGAATAGAAAGCGCAGCGCACGTCCGCGCTGCATTCTCATCGCACGTCCTGGGGATCAGGGGGGAAATGGTGCGTGGTCTTATCCCAGCGCAGCACGCCGCCGAAGCAATAAGAAATGTAGTTTTGCAGTGCCTTGGTTGCCGCGACGATCGCGATCAGATTGCCCATCAGCAGGCGTGGACCGCACCATAAGGCGGCGCGGAGGCCATAAACTCTCGCCACCATGATCGATCGGACCAGCAGCCGCCAGAGAAGCGCCGAAAAGGTGATGCCGGTTAGAACCAAAAGCTGGTCGCTCACCCCGATCGAAGGCTGGTTCGGTACGATCAGTCTCGTCAGCAGAAGTATCAGCGTGAGAAGGCCCGCTACATAGGCTGCCAGCAGCAAATAGGCGGCGAATATCGCGCGCCGATCACGGATGCGCATCCAGAGCTCCGAAGGATGGGCGCTCCAGCCCAGCCTGTCCCAACCGGCGAGCGCAATACCAGTGAGCCAGCGAGCCTTTTGCCGTGCGCTGGCGCGGAAATTGTCGGGGAAGCAGGAGCGGGTGCAGATCAGGCTGCCGTCGCGGCCCCGAATATGGGCGATGGTCTGCCGGCCACCCAAAGCGCGGACCTTGAGGCCAAGCTCATAGTCCTCGGTCAGACTCTCCGCGCAGAAAGGATCGCCGCCTTCCCGCATGGCGATTGTCTCCAGCATGCTGCGCGAGAAGGCGCAGCCGACCCCGGCAGCGGGAAGCCCTGCGCCCAGCCAGCTGCGCACCACAAGGACCTTGTCATGGGCCTCCACGAACTCATCGCAATAATGGCCGCTGACGAGCGGGGAACCGGGAACCGCTATCGCGCGGACCGGAAGCTGGACGAGGTCGAACCGCTCGATCAGAGTATCATAGAGCGCAATCTCATCCGGATGGACCAGATCCTCGGCGTCATGGAGCGCAACGGCCTTGGCAGTCTCGCCCGCGATCCGCTCCCGCCGGAGCAGCTCTTTCCAAAGGCTGTTCAGGCAATCGGCCTTCGTGGTGGGGCCGAGGCGGGCGTTGACGACGCCGACAATGCGCGGGTTTGATCGGCCAGCTGCGTCGACAGCGGCCAGCGTGGCGAAATCATTCGGGTAGCAGCCCACCAGCAGGAGGTAGTTCGCACCTGCCCAACGCTCGCTACAACGCGCGAGCATTTGTGCTGCGACGGCTCCCTCGTCCCACATCGGAATGAAGATGGCGATCAGCCCCGGATCGCGCGGCGGCTCCAGCTGGTGAAGATGCTGCGCCGGCTTCGTGCCGCGACACGCAAACCATGCGCGCCGCGTGAGCCACAGCACATCGATCGCCAGATCGTCGGCCGCGCCGACCAGAAACCAAATGCCGCAGAACAGCAGCAATTCGTGCTGCGCGGCCTCGGCCCAGAAGAGCCATTCCCCCATTTCGATTCCCCCCGGAATGGACAGAAAATTCACGCCGTTTCGGAGGGAATGTCAATCGGGTTAACGCTCGTGGCCCGGAAATCTGGACATCGTTTCGCCAGCGATTAAGGAGAGGGAATGGAAGATGGCCCCGACAAGATCACCACACCCGAACTCCAACAAGCCGAAGTGGTGCCGGATAAGGTAATTTCGGCGCTGCGCCAGTTTCTGCGCAGCGAGGCATCGGGCGGTGTGCTGCTGATGCTGGCGGCTGCGCTGGCGATGCTGATCGCCAATATCGGGCTCTACCGCGATTATCACGAGATCCTGCACGGTACGCTGCCCTGGACGCCGATCCAGAAGCTCGACACGCTGCATCTTTGGATCAACGACGGCCTGATGGCGATCTTCTTCTGCTATGTGGGGCTGGAGATCAAACGCGAGTTCGTCGACGGGCGCCTGTCCACCTGGGAGAAGCGGCGTCTGCCCGTGATCGCAGCCTTTGCGGGCATGGTGGCACCGGCGGTGATCTATCTCGTCATTGCGACCGGCAATCCGGAGATAGTCAATGGCTGGGCCATTCCCGCGGCCACCGATATTGCCTTCGCCATCGGTGTCCTTGCTCTTCTGGGTAAGCGCGCGCCGACATCGTTGAAGCTGTTCCTGCTCACCGTTGCGATTGTCGACGATATGGGCGCGGTTGCGATCATTGCCATCGCTTATACCGCCAATCTGAAGACCATCTTCCTGTTCTTCGCCGCTGCCACGATGGCGGTGATGTATTTCATCAACCGGATGAAGGTGCACGTTCTGTGGCCGTACATTATCCTGGGCGTGGTCCTGTGGTTTTTCGTGCTGCTGTCGGGTGTCCATGCGACCATCGCCGGTGTTCTTGCAGCGCTGATGATCCCGATCATCGTCACGCCCGGCGCGCCCGATTCAGAGGTTAGCCCGGTTCACCGGCTGGAACATTATCTCTCACCGTGGAGCGCCTATGTCATCATCCCGATCTTCGGTTTTGCCAATGCGGGCGTGGAACTTGGCGGCCTGACTTTGAAGGAAATCTTCGCGCCGCTGCCGCTCGGCATCGCCGCGGGGCTGTTCTTCGGCAAGCAACTGGGCATTTTTGCCTCGATATGGCTGTCGGTGAAGGTTGGCTTGGCGCACAAGCTGCGCGGGGCAACCTGGCCGCAGATCTACGGCGTTTCGATGCTCTGCGGTATCGGCTTCACGATGAGCCTGTTCATCAGCGAACTGGCGTTCGCGGGCAGCTCGTTGCTGCGCGAAGAAGCGAAGGTGGGCATCCTGATGGGCTCGATCCTGTCTGCCCTGGTAGGCTATGCGATCCTGCGCTTCACCCCACTGCATGAGAAGCATGACGAGATCGAGGCGCAGGAAGCGGCGGAGCAGGACGCGGATGGCGACGTAGCCGACACCAGTGAACCCGCTCCCGCGCGCGCGTGACCCGATCGGCCGGGCTGCGGTTGTCCCGCAGTCCGGCTGGCTCCCGCCGTCAGTTCGATTTTAGCTCGGCATTTCGAAACGGACGGTGCTGATAAAGTAGCCCGCCATGGCATTGCCGTCTGCGTCTAGCGCGGGTTCGAAGCGAGCGCGCTTGGTAATGCCGGAACAAACGGCTTCCTTGAATCCGTCGCCTGCGGTTGCCCCCTTGGATATGGCAATCGCTTACCCGCCCTTCTGCGTCGACCGACAGCCGGAAGTGGATGACTGCTTGTTGGCCGCTGCGCAACGCCTCGCTTGGATAGTCTTTTGAGACCACCCATTTGCCGGGACTGTTCACTGGCTTTGGATTTCGGATCCGGGCTTTATAACGATCGACGTCGACGCCCCAATGATGGACGAGTTCGTCCATACATTTGTTGAAAGCCGCAAACGGCTTGTCCAGCGGCCCAGTTTCCATCCGGATCGGCTTGATGAAAGATGCATCGACCTCGATCCATTGCATTGAGGCAAAGCGCGCAGCATTGCTGGCTTCGTCCTCTACAGAAGGTATGCCTTCGTCTTGAGCCGCTTCGCGGCGTTTTTCTTCCTCTTCGCTCAGCTTCCAGGGCGCGAAGGTGCCGAGGACCAGCATCATCGGTCGATCGCCAAGCTCACCGCGCACAAAATCGCGCTCCAGGGTTTCTTCCTGCGGGCCGAAGGTAATGTCCGCCTCGCTGCGGTCTTGGATAGGGCGCAGCGGCTTTCCGCTCAGCAACATTTCGGCCTCCACACCCGGATCGTAGCGGGTGAGAACCATCAGAACCTCGTCGTCGCCCTCGCCATATTGGCGGGCGAGGCGGCAGCTGTCGGGGGAATAATCGAGGTGCCACTTCGAAGACGGCTTGAGAACCAGGGGGTCAGCCTTGGCAAGCGCCGGTGTTCCTGAAAAACCTGCCGCGACGGTGGCAAGGCCCGCAGCCGTAAGCCAGCATCGGTTCTGAAATAGTCCCATGAAATCGCCCCCCTGATGATTGCTTCAGGATAGCCGGAGAAAGGCGGCGTGCAAGCCTATGCAGGGGGCGATGCGGCTATTGAAGCGCCCGCCTGCGTCTCAGTTGTTGGTTCCGCAAGCCTGGCAGTTCGGGTCCTTCGGCAAACGCATGGTGTACATCGAGGGCTTGAGGCCATCGATTACGTGCAGCTTGCCGCGCGCATCCTCCCCGAACCCGGCGACGGCGCGGATCGCTTCCATCGCGCCCATGCCGCCGACCATGCCGCACATCGCGCCGAGAACGCCTTGGTCCGCGCAAGTATCGCAATCGTCCGCGTCATGCGCATCGCCCACAAAGCAGCGATAACAGGGCGCCTCCGCTTCATGGCCGTAGAAGCTGCCGACCTGGCCCTGAAACATGCCGATTGCGGCGGACACCAGCGGGATGCGCGCGGCCACACAGGCGTCGGAAACCACCAGGCGCGTGGCGAAATTGTCGGTGCCGTCGAGCACGATGTCGGGCGCGGCTTCGGCGAGCAGGGTGGCGGCGTTTTCGGTGGTGATGGCTTCGGTAATGGCCGTAACGGAAACGTCCGGGTTGAGCTGGCGAACAGCGTCTGCGGCGCGCCCTGCTTTTGGCGCATCGACGTCTTGCTCGCCATAAAGGGGCTGGCGCTGGAGGTTGGAGAGGGAGACCGTATCCGGATCGACGATGGTCAGCCTGCCGATGCCTGCCGCCGCCAGATACTGGATCGCCGGACAGCCGATACCGCCCGCGCCGACGATCAGAATATGTGTGCCGAGCAGCTTCTTCTGCCCGGAACCGCCGATCTCGCGCAGCACGATGTGGCGGGCGTAGCGGTCCAGCTGGTTGTCGGTGAGGGTGATCATGCTGCGGGAGATAGGGTAAGACGCTTACCGATCACACCCCGGTCGATCCGAATCCGCCGTCGCCGCGAGCGGTATCGTCCAGATTTTCCACCTCGCGCATGATCCCGCGCTGCACCGGCGCGACGACGAGCTGGGCGATCCGGTCTCCCTTGCGGATGGCGAAATCGTCCTCGCCCAGATTGGCGAGCAGCACCTTCACCTCACCGCGATAGTCGCTGTCGATGGTGCCTGGCGTGTTGAGCACGCTGATACCTTGCTTGAAGGCGAGGCCGGAGCGTGGGCGCACCTGAATCTCATACCCTGGCGGGATGGCGACAGCGAACCCGGTGGCGACCAGCGCGCGGGCGCTTGGGCGGATGGTAAGGCTCTCGGCGGCGCAGACGTCCATGCCCGCCGCGCCGTCCGTAGCATATCCCGGCAGGTCCAGGCCTGCGCCATTGGGCAGGCGTTTGACCGCGATCTCAATCGGTTCGAAGCGCATCGGCGATCCTTTCCATCAGCTTGCGCGCAACCACGCCTTTGGGCGCGTTATCCCAGCTCTCGACGCCGCTGGATGTGACCAGATGCACGGCGTTGTTTTCGCCGCCCATCACGTCACCGGATACGTCATTTGCGACGATCCAGTCGCATCCCTTTGTTTCCAGCTTCGCGCGGGCGTGATCGATCACGTCGTTGGTTTCTGCCGCGAAGCCGACGAGCAGGGCAGGGCGCTGCTCGCTTCTCGCTAGCCCGGCCAGAATGTCCGGATTTTCGGTCAGCGCCAGCGGGGCGGGGCCGGTGCCCGATTTCTTGATCTTGCGATCGGCCTCTTCGGCAGCGCGCCAGTCGGCCACCGCGGCGACGAGGATCGCGGTATCGGCAGGCAGGGCGTCATCGACCGCCGCCTGCATCTCGCGCGCGGTATCCACATCGATCCGGATCACGCCGGGCGGCGTAGGGAGAGAGACCGGGCCTGCCACCAGGGTGACGTCCGCGCCCAGCGCCGCCGCTGCTTCGGCAATCGCGAAGCCCTGACGGCCCGAGCTTCGATTGGCGATGTAGCGCACCGGATCGATCGGCTCATGCGTCGGTCCGGCGGTAACGAGCACGCGCTTGCCGTGGAGGGGACGGTGCGCATCAGGCGCGAAGGCGGGCTGGTCCGCCAGCGGATCGGCGGGCTCCGTCGTCGGCGAGCGGGGCTGCGCCAGCGCGGGATCGAACGGATGGTTTAGCATCCGGCAAATCGTCTTGGCGATGTCCGGCGGTTCGGGCAGGCGGCCGGGGCCATATTCGCCGCAAGCCATGGATCCGCTGTCGGGCTCCATCACGCTGACGCCGTCGGCGCGCAGCTGCGCGATATTGCGCTGCGTGGCGGGATGCTGCCACATGCGCACGTTCATCGCGGGCACGGCCAGCACCGGCTTGTCGGTGGCCAGAAGTACGGTGGTCGCCAGATCGTCGCACAGGCCTGCCGCCATTTTGGACAGCAGATTGGCGGTGGCCGGGCAGACGACGATCAGGTCCGTCTGTCGCGAGAGCTGAATATGGCCGATCTCTCGCTCGTCCTTCAGATCGAACATGTCCGAATAGACATGATCCTCGGTCATTACGCCCAGCGAGAGCGGCGTCACGAATTCATGCGCGGACCGCGTCATCACCGCGCGAACGGCGATGCCCTGCCGCTTCAGGAAGCGCGTGAGTTCCAGCGACTTGTAGGCAGCAATGCCGCCGCCGACGATCAGGAGGATGGAGGGGCTGCTCATCCCGATCAGCCCAGCCAGGCCATGCCCGCCGCGCCAGCGGCTGCGGCGATGATCGCCGTGACGGTGAACGCGAGCGCGGTGCTGCGCGGACGATCGCGGTCCCAGATCAGCTTGACCTCGGGTAGCGGCGGGGCGGGCGGGGCGCCGCCTTCACGCGGCAATTGCGCATCGAGCCGCCGGACGAGATCGGGCAGCAGCGCCAGCGTTTCGAACTGCCGCCGGATTCCGTCCGCCGCCTTCGCTTCGGGGCCCAGCTCGGTGCGGATCCATTCGCGCACGAACGGGGCGGCGGTGTCCCACATGTTGATGCCGGGATCGAGCGAGGTCGCCACGCCCTCCACCATCACCATCGTCTTCTGCAGGAGCAGGAGATGCGGCTGCGTCTGCATGTCGAAATCACGGGTGATGGCGAACAGGCCGTCCAGCATCATGCCGACCGACAATTCGCTTACCGGCTTGCCGCGCATTGGCTCGCCCACCGCGCGCAGCGCCGTGGCGAACTCCTCCATATTATGGTGCGCGGGCACATATTGCGCCTCGAAATGAATTTCGGCGACGCGGCGGTAATTGCCGGTGATGAGGCCATAGAGAATTTCGGCCAGCCAGACCCGCGCCTTGCGGTCGATGCGGCCCATGATGCCGAAATCGATCGCGACGATCGTGCCGTCGGAACGCACAAGCAGATTGCCCTGGTGCATGTCGGCGTGGAAGAAGCCTTCCGAAATTGCCTGGCGGAGGAAGGCGTGGACCAGCCGGTTGGCCAGCACATGCGGATCATGGCCGGCGGCCAGAATGCCCTCGCGGTCGGCGATCTTGATGCCGTCGATCCAGTCGAGCGTCAGCACTTTGCCCGCCGTCCGGTCCCAATCGATTTCGGGCACCTCGTAAAACGGCTCGGACTGCATGGCGTCCTTGAGCTCGCTCGCCGAAGCGGCCTCGCGCCGCAGGTCAAGCTCGCGCAGCGTCCAGCGCTTGAAGTTGGCAATGGTGAGGCGCGGGCGAAGGCGCGCGGCCTCTCCGCCGAACGCCTCCAGATGCGCGGCGGCCCATTCATAAGTTTCGATATCGCGCAGGAAGCGTTTGTCGATGCCCGGGCGCTGTACCTTTACGGCCACGGTGCGCCCGTCGGTTGTTACAGCCTTGTGGACCTGCGCGATCGATGCGGAACCGATAGGTTCGGGGTCGATCGACTGGAAAAACTTGCCCCACGGCGCATCGAGCGCGCGCTCGATCTGCTCGCAAATCTTGTCGAAGGGTTCGGGCGGTAGGGCATCCTGAAGCCCTAAAAGATTATGCGTCGCATCTTCGCCGACCAGATCGGGCCGGGTGGCCAGCGTTTGACCAAGCTTGATCGCCGCCGGGCCGATCTCACGGAAAGCCGCGGCGTAATCTGGATGTTTGGGCTGGATCGTGCCGAACCGCGCGATGCGGCACAGGCGCCTGACCGGCAGCGGCGTCTGGCGTGCGTTCTCGATATCGCGCAGCGCCCCGTGGCGTGCGAGAATGCGGCCCCATTTCAGAAGCCGGAAGATATGGGTGCGGGCGGCGGTCATGCTGGCGCGCGGCCCCCTGTCACGCTTTCCAGCCGCTGTGGATCGCGACCAGTCCGCCAAGGATCGGCTCGGCCTTCACCTGAGTGAAACCGGCATCCTGGATCATGCCCTTGAAACGCTCCATGTCCGGAAAGCGGCGGATGGATTCGACGAGATAACGATAGCTGTCCTCATCGCGCGCGATCGCCTTTCCGATCTTGGGTACGAGGTTCATCGAATACCAGTCATAGACATCGGCAAAGCCCGGCCACAACGTGGTCGAGAATTCCAGGCAGAAAAAGCGTCCGCCGAAGCGCAGCACGCGGTGCGCCTCTGCCAGCGCGGCGGGAATGTCGGTGACGTTCCGGATGCCGAAGGCGATGGTGTAGGCATCGAAATGCCGGTCCGGAAAGGTCAGCGTCTCGGCATTCTGTTCGGTCCAGACCAGGCCGTCGCGTCCGCGCTTCATTGCGCGTTCCATGCCCACGGCCAGCATTTCCGGGTTGATGTCCGCCACCGTCACGTTCGCGCCGCGGTCTTGCAGGCGGAAGGCAATATCGCCGGTGCCGCCCGCCATATCCAGAATATCCTCGCCCTCGCGCGGTTTGACGAGGCGCACGAACCGGTCCTTCCACAGACGGTGCATGCCGCCCGACATCGCATCGTTCATTACATCGTAGCTGGAGGCGACGTTGGAAAAGACCCCGCCGACGCGCCGGGTCTTTTCTTCGGGCGCGACCTCTTCATAGCCGAAGGAGACGGTGTCGGTCATGGCGTGGTCCTCGAGTAAAAGCGGTGGATAGCGCCTTAGGGAGGCGGGCGCGCTTTTGCTAGATGGGTGGGACGAGCTTTGTGAACAATGCCGTCGTCGATGCGGGCGATGGAATTGATCGCCGTGAGGTCTATATCGCTTGCATGCCGGAATTACCCGAAGTCGAAACCACCGTGCGCGGGCTCGCTGCCGTAATGGAGGGGAAGCGTATCGCAGGCGTCGAGGCGCGCCGTGCGGATCTGCGGCGGCCTTTTCCTGAGGACCTGCGCCAGCGCCTCACCGGCGCCACCGTGTCCGCGCTCGGCCGCCGCGCCAAATATGGGCTGATCGAAACCGACCGCGGCGATACGATGATCTTCCATCTCGGCATGTCCGGGCGCTGGCGGATCGATCCGGAAGAACTGGGCACGCATGATCATCTGATCGTCGGTGTCGACAGTGGCCACATCCTCAGCCTCAACGATCCGCGCCGTTTTGGCTCGGTCGACCTATTGCCCACGGACGATATCGACGCCTGGCCGCCCTTTGCCGCCATGGGGCCGGAGCCGCTAGGACCGGACTTTACCGCAAGGCATCTGCAACAGGCGCTGGCAGGCCGCATTGCGTCCATCAAGCTGCTGCTGCTCGATCAGCGCATCGTGGCGGGGCTCGGCAACATCTATGTCTGCGAGGCGCTGAACATGGCCGGCATCGCCCCCGGGCGGCAGGGGGGCAGGATCGGCCTCAAGCGGCTGGAGCGGCTGGTAGAGGCGATCCGCACCGTCCTGCTGGCGGCGATCGACGCGGGCGGCAGCACCTTGCGCGATTATGCCCGGCCGGATGGCGAGCTTGGGTATTTCGCCAAGCAGTGGCGCGTTTACGGACGCGAGGGCCTGGAATGCCCCTGCGGCGGCATCGTGCGGCGGCGGACGGAGGGCGGCCGATCGACCTTCTATTGCGCCGATTGCCAGCGCTGACGCCATTTTCTTGCGTCGAAGGGTAGGCCCCGCCTTGCCTATTGCGGCCCGGTGCGTCAGGACGACGCGCATCGAATCCACACGCACCAAGAAGGCCCTCCCATGACCAGTATCGCCAAGATCGTCGGACGTGAAATCCTCGACAGCCGGGGCAATCCCACGGTGGAAGCGGAGGTGCATCTCTACGACGGCACGGTGGGCCGCGCCGCAGTGCCTTCGGGCGCATCGACCGGGAAATATGAAGCGATCGAGCTGCGTGACGGCGACAAGAGCCGCTACGGCGGCAAGGGCGTGCTGAAAGCGGTTGAGGCAATCAACGGCCCGATCGGCGATGCGCTGATCGATCAGGATGCGACGGATCAGGTGGGCATCGACCGCGCGCTGCTCGCGCTCGACGGTACGGAGAACAAGTCGAAACTGGGCGCGAACGCCATTCTCGGCGCTTCGCTCGCCACCGCGCATGCGGCGACCAATTTCCTCGGGCTTCCGCTCTACCGCTATGTCGGCGGGGCGAATGCCAAAACCATGCCGGTACCGATGATGAACATCGTCAACGGCGGCGCGCATGCCGACAATCGCCTGGACTTCCAAGAATTCATGATCATGCCGGTGAAGGCGGACAGCTTTGCCGAGGCGCTGCGGATGGGCACCGAGGTGTTTCACGGGCTGAAGTCTGCGCTGTCCAAGAAGGGGCAGAACACCGCGGTGGGAGATGAAGGCGGTTTCGCGCCCAATCTTGCTTCTGCCGAGGAAGCTCTCGATTTCATCATGGGCGCGATGAGCGATGCCGGTTTCGAGGCGGGCAAGGACATGGTGATTGCGCTCGACGTCGCGGCCAGCGAGTTCTTCAAGGACGGCGCTTATGTCTATGAAGGCGAAGGCGTGACCCGCTCGATCGACGAACAGGTGGCGTATCTGGAAAAACTGCAGGGCGCCTATCCGATCCTGTCCATCGAGGACGGGATGGATGAGGACGATTTCGACGGCTGGAAGAAGCTGACCGACCGCATCGGCGCGAAATGCCAGCTGGTCGGCGACGATCTGTTCGTGACGCAGGAAAAACGCCTGCGCGACGGCATCGATCGCGGCCTTGCCAACTCCATCCTGATCAAGGTGAACCAGGTCGGCTCCCTCACCGAGACGCTGGAGACGGTCGATATCGCGCATCGCCACGGCTACAGCGCCGTGATGAGCCACCGCTCGGGCGAGACCGAGGACACGACGATCGCGGACCTCGCCGTCGCCACCAATTGCGGGCTCATCAAGACCGGCTCGCTCAGCCGTTCGGACCGGACGGCCAAGTACAACCAGCTGCTGCGGATAGAGGAGCAATTGGGTGGTCACGCGCATTTTGCGGGCGCGGACTTCATGCGCCGTATGGGCCAGACCGGATAAAGGACAGACATCATGATCGAACGGGCAGGCCTTCAGGTCGACGAGCAGCTGGCGGACTTCATCGAAGGGCAGGCGCTGCCCGGAAGCGGCGTGGAAGCCCAGGCTTTCTGGGAGGGCCTGGCTGGATTGTACGAGCGTTTTGCAGGGCAGAATCGCGATCTCCTCGCCAAACGCGAAGAGCTGCAGCGTCAGATCGATGACTGGCACCGCGAACATGATGTGCGCAGCGAAGGCGAGGCCTATCGCGCGTTCCTGAGCGAGATCGGCTATCTGGTCGATGAGCCGGCTGCGTTCGACATCGGCACGGCGAATGTCGATCCGGAAATCGCGACGCTGGCCGGTCCGCAGCTGGTGGTGCCCGCACTGAACGCCCGCTTCGTGCTCAACGCCGCCAATGCGCGTTGGGGCAGCCTGTACGATGCGCTCTACGGCACCGACGCGATCCCCGGTGAGGCCGAAGGGCGCGGTTACGATCCCAAACGCGGCGCGAAGGTGGTGGCCTGGGCCAAGTCCTTCCTGGACGAAGCCGTGCCGCTTGCCGGCGGCAGCTGGGCGGATTTGACCGAAGGCGACATCGCGCTGGCCGACGACAGCCAGTTCGTCGGTACCAGCGAAGACGGCAAGGGCCGCCTGTTCCGCCATAACGGCCTGCATATCGAAGCGCGGTTCGACCGCGACCATCCGGTCGGCAAGGACGATCCGGCCGGCATCGCCGACGTCATCCTGGAATCGGCGCTGTCGACGATCGTGGACCTGGAGGATTCGGTCGCCGCGGTGGACGCGGAAGACAAGGTGCTCGGTTACACCAACTGGCTCGGCCTGATGACGGGCGAACTCAGCGAGACGTTCGAAAAAGGCGGCGAGCGCATGACGCGCACGCTGAACCCGGACCGGCGCTATACCGCGCCCGACGGCAGCGAGTTCACGCTGCCCGGCCGCAGCCTGCTGCTGGTGCGTAATGTCGGCCATCTGATGACGACGCCCGCGGTGCAGCTGCCGGATGGTAGCGAGGCGCCGGAGGGCATTCTCGACGCTGCCGTCACCGCGTTGATCGGCAAGCGCGACGGCACCGGCTCGGTGACGAACAGCCGCGCGGGCTCCATCTATATCGTGAAGCCCAAAATGCATGGGCCGGAGGAAGTGGCCTTCGCCGATGCGCTGTTCGCGGCTGTGGAGGACATGCTGGGGCTGGGTCGCAACAGGATTAAGATGGGCGTGATGGACGAGGAACGGCGCACGTCCGCCAACCTTGCCTCCTGCATCCAAGCTGTGAAGGACCGCATCTTCTTCATCAACACCGGCTTCCTCGACCGAACGGGCGATGAGATGCACACCAGTATGGTGGCGGGCGCTGTGGTGCCCAAGGGCGAGATGAAGTCCAGCGCGTGGATCTCGGCCTATGAGGACCGCAACGTCCAGATCGGCCTAGCCCACGGTTTCTCGGGCAAGGCGCAGATCGGCAAGGGCATGTGGGCCGCGCCCGATCGCATGGCCGAGATGCTGGAACAGAAGATCGGCCATCCGAAAACGGGCGCCAACACCGCCTGGGTGCCGAGCCCGACCGCCGCGACGCTGCATGCCGTCCACTATCATCGCGTGAACGTTTTCGACGTGCAGAAAGAGGTGGCGGGCCGGGAAACGCCGGGGCTCGACAAGTTGTTGACCGTGCCGCTCGCTACCGACACGAACTTCCCCGAAGAGGCGGTGGAGCACGAGCTGGAGAACAATATCCAGGGTATTCTCGGCTACGTCGTCCGCTGGATCGATCAGGGCGTAGGCTGTTCCAAGGTGCCGGACATCCATGATGTCGGCCTGATGGAAGACCGCGCGACGCTGCGCATTTCATCCCAGCATGTCGCCAACTGGCTGAAGCATGGCGTTGCCAGCCGAGAGCAGGTAGATGCGGTGTTCGGCCGCATGGCCGAAAAGGTCGACATGCAGAATGAGGGCGATCCCAGTTATCGTCCGATGGCGCCGGGGCTGGACGGTATCGCCTATCAGGCCGCCCGTGCGCTGGTATTCGAGGGCGAGGAACAGCCCAGCGGTTATACGGAGCCTCTGCTGCACGAATATCGCCGCAAGAAGAAGGCGGAGGGGTGAGCCTTCCTCATCTGGGGGCCGAAGCCCTGAGCTTGTCGAAGGGCGTCTGTCGGGTGAGCGCGGCCGGTAGTTGGCGCTGTATCTCGAAACGTGCTTCGGAGTCGAAGACGGCGCATGGCGCCACCGGCTCAGCACTTACGGGATTGGAACGGTTGGCGACTAACCCACGCTCGCATCAGGCTGGCGATCGGGATGCGCTGCCGCGATGCGTTCGTCCGCTAATACGCGCTCCGTTAACGCGCGCAGGCGTGGATAGGGCGTAATGTCCACCTCGAACCGCTCTGCGGCGTAGACCTGCGGGAGGAGATAGCATTCGACTAGGCCGGGCTCGTCCCCGAAGGCGAAGCCGCCGCCATGTTGGCGCACCATCACCTCCAGCGCGGCGAAACCGTCGCCGATCCATCGCGCGATCCAGGCTTTGATCGCTTCCGGCGGCGCATCCAGTTCGCCCTTCAGATATTGCAGGATGCGCAGATTGCCGAGCGGATGGACGTCGCAGCCAATCACCGCCGCCATGGCGCGCACCACGGCGCGCTGCTCCAGATCGGCGGGCAGCAGCGCGGGTTCCGGCCAGCGTTCCTCCAGATACTCGATGATCGCCGGGCTCTGCGTCAGCACATGCCCATCCACCTCCAGCGCAGGCACGAGACCCTGCGGCTGGAGCGAGCGATAGGCATGGCCGCGCTGCTCGCCTGCCAGTAGGTTCACGGCCCGATATTCGTACGCCAAACCTTTCAGCCCCAGCGCAATGCGCGTGCGATAGCTGGTGCCCGAGCGCCAATAGCCGTGGAGGATCAGATCGGTCATCGGCGCTCTCCTGTCTGAAAAGCGCTTTACGCGCGCGCCGGCATCACAACCGCGCGGCATTCGCCGAAGCCGATAGGCACTGCCCCGTCCGCCCGCGCAGTGGCTTTCAGGATGATCTCATCGCCATCCTCCAGGAAGCTGCGCGTTTCGCCATTCGGAAGCGTGATCGGCGTTTTGCCGCCCTGCGAGATTTCCATCAGGCTGCCCAGGCTCTCATCATTCGGGCCGGAAATCGTGCCGGTACCGAGAAGATCGCCGGGCCTCAGATCGCAGCCATTGGAGGCGTGGTGCGTCACGATCTGCGCGACCGTCCAGTACATATGTTCCGCCGCACTCTTGCTCAGGCGATGCGGCTCGTCACCCGCTTCGCGCATTTTGGCGGTGAGCAGGAAAGTGTCGAGCTCCAGTGCCAGCGCGCCGCGCGCCTGATCGTCCGCGTCGTTCAGATAATCCAGCGGTGCCGGATCGCCTTCGGGGCGCGGCGCCTGGGCTTTCCGGAACGGTTCCATCGCCTCCGCCGTCACCACCCAAGGCGAGACTGTGCTGTGGAAATTCTTGGCGAGGAACGGCCCCAGCGGCTGATATTCCCAACCCTGCAGATCGCGCGCCGACCAGTCATTGAGCAGGCCGAAGCCCGCGACATGATCGCCTGCATCGGCGATGGCGATCGGATGGCCCAGTTCGTTGCCCGGGCCGATCCAGACGCCCAATTCCAGCTCGTAATCGAGGCGGCGGGAGGGGCCGCGCGTCGGTGCATCCTCGTCCGGAGCCTTGCGCTGGCCGAGCGGGCGTACGACGGGTTCGCCCGACACGCGCACCGAGCTGGCCCGGCCGTGATAGCCGATCGGCACATATTTATAGTTCGGCAGCAGCGGGTTATCCGGGCGGAACTGCTTGCCGATGTTCATGGCATGATGAATGCCGACATAGAAATCGGTGTAATCGCCGATCCGCGCTGGCAGATGCAGCGTGCAGTCCGCCGCCTCGTGCAGCAGCGGCTCGACCTGATCGCGATGCTGTTCGTCGCTCAGAAGCTCGGACAGGCGCGCGCGGAAGGCGACGCGCGTTTCCTTCGGCAGCGCGAAAAAAGCGTTCAGCGTCGGGTCTTCCAGCGGCACTACATCGGCGCGCGGCAGCAGGCCGAGTTCGGCAACCGCCCAGAGATCGAGAACTTTGTCGCCAATCGCTGTGCCGGCGCGGGGACCTTCGCTGCCGACGCTGAAAATGCCGAGCGGCAGGTTCTGGATCGGGAAATCCGCATGGCCGTTGGCGCTTTTCACCCAGCTGGTGAGGTCGGGGCTGTGGGTCTGATCGGTCATGATAGCCTTTCCAGAGTAATTCAGGGGAGCTGCGCCTTGGGGAAGTCGGCCCAGGCCTCGTCATAATCGGGCTGCGCATGCTCCATGGCGTGAGGCGTCGGGCGATAGGGCCAGCAGCTTTCGACCATGAACGCCATTGTGCCGTCGATTTTCACGGGCTTCAGGTCGGCAGCGCTGGCTTTTTCCCAGCTCGCCTTGTCTGGGCCGTGGCCGGCGAGGAGATTGTGAAGCGAAAGGCCGCCCGGCTGGAAGCCGCCGCCTTCCTTCGCGTCATATTCGCCGTGGATCAGGCCCATCGCCTCGCTCATCACATTGCGGTGGAACCAGGGGGGGCGGAAGGTCTTTTCGGCCACCATCCAGCGCGGCGGGAAGATCACGAAGTCCGCATTGGCGCGGCCCGGCGTCTCGCTGGGGCTGGTCAGCACCGTGAAAATGCTGGGATCGGGATGATCGAAGCTGACCGTGTTGATCGTGTTGAACCGCGACAGATCATAGCGGAAAGGCGCGAGATTGCCGTGCCAGGCGACCACGTCGAGCGGACTGTGATCGAGCGTGGTGGTCCACAGGCTGCCCAGATATTTCTGGACGAGCTCGATTTCCTCGTCGCGGTCCTCATACCAGGCGACCGGCGTCTCGAAATCGCGCGGATTGGCGAGGCCGTTGGCGCCGATCGGCCCCAGATCCGGCAGGCGGAAAAGCGCGCCGTGATTTTCGGCGACATAGCCTTTGGCTGTGCCGTCCGGCAGCAGCGCGCGGAACCGCACGCCGCGCGGGATCAACGCGATCTCGCCAGGGCCTATCACCATGCGACCGAGTTCGGTCAACAGTTCGAGCCGACCTTCTTGCGGAATGAACAGAAGTTCGCCGTCGGCGTCCACGAACACGCGGGTCTCCATGTCCGCGCTCGCGGCGTAGAGATGCACTGCGACACCGGTCAGTTCGGAGGGATCGCGGTTGGTGAGCATGGTGGTCATGCCGTCGATCAGATCGACACCCGCCGCCGCTTCCGCCTGCGGGTCCCAGCGCAGGCGATTGGGCGCCAGCGGTTCGTTCGGAGAGGTGGCGCTGAAACGGCGAGCACTTTCATAGCGCACGAACGGCGGATGCTCCGCGCTGGGGCGCATCCGGTAAAGCCAGCTGCGGTGGTTTTCATGGCGCGGCGCAGTGAACGCGGTGCCGGAAAGCTGTTCGGCATAAAGGCCGTAAGGCGGCTGCTGAGGGCTGTTCTGGCCCTGGGGCAATGCGCCGGGAACGGCCTCGGTCGCGAAATGCGATCCGAAGCCGGTCATATAATCGGCCTCGCGCGACTTGGCGGCGATGGTGCGTTCGACGTTCATGATCCTCTCCGCAGTATTTTACGCCATCCCCCGGACCCGTTCGGGCTGAGCCTGTCGAAGCGCTGTCTTTTTCCATCGCACCGCGCTTTTCCAAGAAAAGTACGGCCCTTCGACAGGCTCAGGGCGAACGGTTCCGAGGGGCTAAGCCGTCAGCCTCAGGCCTCCGCTTTCTCGCCTTTGCCTTTCAGCTTGCCGCGCTGCATCTGATCGCGCTCGATGCTCTCGAAAAGGGCCTTGAAGTTGCCCTCGCCGAAGCCTTCGTCCTTCTTGCGCTGGATGATCTCGAAGAACACCGGGCCGAACATGTTGCCTGTGAAAATCTGCAGGAGCAGGCGCGGATCGCCCTCTTCGGTGGAACCGTCGAGCAGCAGGCCGCGGGCCTTCATCTCGTCCACCGGCTCGCCATGGCCGGGCAGGCGTTCCGCCAGCATCTCGTAATAGGTGTCGGGCGGCGGGTCCATGAAGGGCAGGCCGTTGGCGCGCAGCTGGTCGATGGTTTTGTAGATATCGGGCGTGGACATCGCGATGTGCTGGATGCCTTCGCCATTGAAATCGACCAGATATTCTTCGATCTGCCCGCCGCCGCCTTCGGCTTCCTCGTTCAGCGGAATGCGGATCTTGCCGTCCGGCGCGGTCATCGCCTTGCTGGTGAGGCCGGTATATTCGCCCTTGATGTCGAAATAACGAATTTCGGTGAAGTTGAAGAGGCGTTCGTAGAACTCCGCCCAGAACTTCATGCGGCCGCGATAGACATTGTGGGTGAGATGATCGACGATGGCGAGGCCGGCACCTTCCGGGTTCTTGTCGACGCCGTCGAAAAATTTGAAATCGATGTCGTAGATGTCCGCGCTGCCGTCCTGGCCGTAGCGGTCCACGAAATAGATGAGGCTGCCGCCGATGCCGCGGATGGCGGGGATCTTCAGCTCCATCCACCCGAGATCGCCGGTGACGGGTTCCGCACCGTTATCGACGGCGTGCTTGAATGCCGCGGCAGCGTCTTTCACGCGCCAGCCCATCGCGCACGCGCCGCCGGTGTGGTGTTCGCGCACAAAGTGCTGCGCCTGACTGCCGGGCTCATTGTTCAACAGGAAGTTGATGCCGTTCTGACGATAGAGCGTCACATCCTTGGAGCGGTGCTTCGCTACGGGCACGAAACCCATCTGCGTGAACACCTTGTCGATCTGCTTCGGATCGCCTGCAAATTCGAGGAACTCGAAGCCGTCGAGACCGGCGACATTCTCGGGGAGCTGCGTTACATCGGTTGGCATGGGTCGAGACTCCAATATCGTTACATTTGCAACTATCTTATCGCAATGAGCACCGAAGATCAATCCGGGGACGCTGCGGCGGACGAATTGCGGCTGGACCAGTTCCTGCCCTATCGGCTGTCGCTTGCGTCCAATCTCGTCAGTGAAACGATCGCTGCGACCTATCGATCCCATTTCGGGCTGACGATACCGGAATGGCGGATCGTGGCGGTGATTGCCGAAGGCGAGGGGATGACCCAACGTGACATCGTCCACCGCACGCGCATGGACAAAGTGACGGTCAGCCGAGCTGCCAAAGTGCTGGTAGGCCGCGGGCTAGTGGCGCGGCAGGTTCGTGAGGAGGACAGGCGCAGTCACGCACTGGTACTGACCGATCAGGGTAAAGAACTGCACCGGCGAATCGGGGCACAGGCGCGCGCGATGGAGCGCGCCATCTTCGGCCGGTTCGAAGCGGAGGAACTGGCGGCGTTCGAAGCGATGCTGCGCCGGATCGATGCCGCGGCGCTGGAGGTGCTGGAAGGGAAGGGGTGAAGAACCAATCCAGGGCGGTTGCGGCGTTGCAGCCACTCTAGATTGGTTCGTTGCCCTTCGGGTGCCTCGCAGTGACGGTGGTCTGTAGGCTTACCGGCCCTTCCAGTTTCCGTCGCGCTTCTCGATGAACGCCTTCATCCCTTCCACCTTGTCTTCGGTGGCGGTGAGGATCTGGAACAGGCGGCGTTCGTGCAGCAGGCCCTGGTCGAGCGTGGTTTCATAGGCCGCGTTCACCATCTCCTTGTTCACCATCGCGGCGAGCGGGGGCATGGCGGCGATCGTCGCAGCGCTTTTCATCGCCTCGTCCATCAGGTCAGCGGCGGGGATCACGCGGGCGACAAGGCCGGCGCGCTCGGCCTCTTCGGCGTCCATCATGCGGCCCGTCAGGCACATTTCCATCGCCTTCGACTTGCCGACCGCACGGGTAAGGCGCTGCGATCCGCCCATGCCGGGCGCAACACCCAGCTTGATTTCGGGCTGGCCGAATTTCGCGCTGTCGCTCGCCAGAATGAAATCCGCCATCATGGCAAGCTCGCACCCGCCGCCGAGCGCGAACCCGTTTACCGCAGCGATCCAGGGCTTGCGCACCGCCTTCACAATGTGGCTGGTCCACTTGGCGAAGAAGTCCTGCGAGTAGAATTCTGCGCTCGGCTTGTCGGCCATTTCCTTGATATCCGCACCGGCGGCAAAGGCCTTTTCGCCCGACCCCGTCAGCACCGCGCAGCGCTGGCTGTCGTCCGACTGATAGGCGGAGAAAGCGTCGATCAGCTCCTCCAGCACCTGCGTGTTGAGCGCATTCAGCGCCTTGGGGCGGTTGAGCGTGATCAACGTTACCGCATCGCGGGTTTCGGTCGTGATGGTTTCGTAGGTCATCGGGTTTCTCCGGATCAGTCTTCCAGCGGGTGCCATTCCTCGCCCGCAGGCATGGGCGCGAAAATCTCGTCGATGATAGCATCGGTGACGCCTTCGGGCGTTGGCGGATCCCATTTCGGGTGATTGTCTTTGTCGATGATCAGCGCGCGCACGCCTTCCAGAAAATCGTGCCGCCCGACGACATGCGCACCGATGGCATATTCCTGTTTCATCTGGCTGGCGAAGTCGGGCATCTCGGCGCCTTCCTTCAGCTGGCGCAGCGCTACCTTACAAGTCTGGGGGCTCTTGGTGCCGAGTGTATCGCGTTCCTTCTGCGCCCAATCGCTGTCGTCTTTTTCCAGCGCCTCGAGGATATCTTCATAGCGATCGCTGGCGAACAGGCGATTGATCTTGTCGATGTTCGCAGTGATGCGCGCGTCCGGCGCGGTGACCGAAAGATCGCCAAGAATTCCGGCGATGCGGCCCGGCCGCTCGGCAATGCGCTCCTTGGCTTCTTCCAGCTTTTCGGCAGGCAGATAATGGGTGGCGAGGCCGAGCGCGAGGCATTCCGCGCCATCGATGCGCGCGCCGGTGAGCGCGAGAAATTGGCCGACGCGGCCTTCCAGGCGCGGCAGATACCAGCCGCCGCCCACGTCCGGGAAAAGGCCGATGCCGGTTTCAGGCATGGCGAAACGGGTGTTCTCGGTTGCCACGCGAAAGCGCGCAGGCTGCGAAATACCCACGCCGCCGCCCATGGTGATGCCGTCCATGAACGCAACCACGGGCTTGTCATAGGTAAACAGCTGGTGGTTCAGGCGATACTCGTTCCAGAAGAACTCGCGTGCATCCTTGCCGTCTTTAGCACCGCTTTCCGCGAGCATGCGGATGTCACCACCCGCGCAAAAGCCGCGGCCTTCGCTGTGGTCAATGAGGATCGCCTGGACGGCGTCGTCATGTTCCCAAGCCTTGAGGGCCTCGGTCATACCAAAGCACATTTCGGTGGTGAGCGCATGGATCGCGGCCGGGCGGTTCAGGCTGATGCGGCCTGCGAACCCCTCGGTGCGGATGATGAGTTGGTCGGTCATGTCACTTTTCCAAATGCCGTGAGCCCTAGAACTTACGGAGATGATTACTGTCGCAGCAGATCGCGCGAGACGATCAGCCGCATGATCTGGTTGGTGCCTTCCAGGATCGAGTGCACGCGCAGGTCGCGCCAAAAACGCTCGATCGGATAGTCCATCAGATAACCGTAGCCACCGAACAGCTGCAGCGCGTCGTTGACGATCTTCGAGCCGCTGTCTGTGGAGAGACGCTTGGCCATGGCGGCGAAGCGGGTCTTGTCCGGCGCACCCTCGGTCACCTTGGCGGCGGCGAGGTAAAGCAGCGCACGCGCGGCTTCCAGATCGGTCGCCATATCGGCGAGCATGAACTGGGTGTTCTGGAATTCTGCGACGGGCTTTCCGAACTGCTGGCGATCCTTGGTATAGGCGATCGCCTCATCCAGGCAGCGCTGCGCCCCGCCGAGCGAGCAGGCGCCGATATTCAGGCGGCCGCCGTCGAGGCCCTGCATTGCGATCGAAAAGCCTTGGCCCTCTGCGCCGACGAGGTTTTCCACCGGCACGCGGACATCGTCGAACATCACCTGCGCGGTGGGCTGCGAATGCCAGCCGAGTTTCTTTTCCGGCGCGCCGAAGCTGACGCCTTCCATGTCTTTCTCGACCACGAGGCAGCTGATGCCCTTGGGGCCCGCATCGCCGGTGCGGACCATGCAGACATAAACCTCGTTCTCGCCGCCGCCCGAGATGAACTGCTTGGAGCCGTTCAACACATAATGATTGCCGTCCAGCCGTGCCGTGGTCTTCAACGCCGCGGCGTCCGAACCGGAGCCGGGCTCGGTGAGGCAATAGCTGGCGATCTTGTCCATCGTGACGAGCGAAGGGAGATATTTGTCCTTCACCGTCTGGCTGCCGAACGCATCGATCATCCAGCTCGCCATATTGTGGATCGAGATGAACGCGCTGGTGGAAGGGCAGCCATAGGCCATCGCCTCCATAATCAGGGCCGCGTCCAGCCGGCCGAGGCCGATGCCGCCCGATTCTTCGGAGACGTAGATCGAGGCGAAGCCGAGCTCGGCCGCCTTCACGATCGTCTCGCGCGGGAAGATATGCTCTTCGTCCCACTTGCCCGCATGGGGCGTAATTTCGTCGGCGGTGAATTTGCGCGCCATCTCCTGGATGGCGCGCTGCTCTTCAGTCAGATCGAATTGGGTCATGGCGACGCTTCTATTCAGATGCGCCGCCGCGTCCAGCCCCAACCGGGCAGGAAACCAGCGCGCGTCAGAGCGAGAGACGCAGGCTCACCCGGAAATCACGCCCAGCCAGCGGCGCATAGTCTTTGAGGAAACTCGCCGCACGGCGGGCCGTCACGTCGAAGATGTTGTTCGCCGACACAATGAGTTGTGTGCGGTTGCTGTCGAACGGACGGAAGGCGAGCGAGGCGTTGACCAGCGTGAAATCGTCGGTCGGCGTCTCGATCGGGGCCACGCGGGTCTGTTTTGCGTTATACTCAGCCTCGATGCGGCCGGTCAGCCGGTCAGACTGCGCTTCGATGCCGCCGAGGAGGCGGAGCGGAGGAATGCGCGGCGCGGGGCCGACATCGACGATGGTGGCGTGCACATAATCGGCAATACCGTCGACATTGATCGCATAATCGCCGAACTGCGCGAGACGCGCGGACGCATCGACTTCGAAGCCGTAATAGCGCGCCTCGGCCTGCATGAACTGGTAGACGGGCAGGCCGTCCTCCAGCTCGCCGGTCTGCTGATCGTAGATGAAGTTATCGAACCAGTTGTAGAAGCCGGAAACCGACAGATTATAGCCGTCGCCCTTGCCACGCAGCGAGGCTTCCAGCCCCTTGCTGCGTTCCTTGTCGAAATTCGGGTTGCCGATTTCGAAGGCCTGCGTGCCGGCGTGCGGCCCGTTGGGGAATAGCTCCTCGGCAGCCGGTGCGCGTTCCGTATAAGTGCCGCTTAGGCCCAGGCGCCATGCATCGGAAAGGCCGTAGCTCGCACCGAGTGATCCGGAGAATGCGTCAAATCGCCGCTCGATGAAGGGATTGCCGAGGTCCGTGTCGGGGAAAGCGTTGAGGATGCTATGTTCATAGCGCCCACCCGCTTCGGCGCGTAGCGGGCCGAGATCGAAGCTTTGCAGCGTGAAGATGCCATATTGCTGGGTGCGGTTGCGCGGCAGGAATTTCTCTTCGCCCACCACGTTGAAGTCGCGGATCAGCATCTGGCCGCCGATGGCACCTTCCCAGTTGCCGCGACGGGCCTGGACAAGCTCCAGACGCGCCTCGATGCCCTGATTGTAGAAGGTGGTGCCGACTTCGCCGGTATCCTCGATCTCGCTATGCTCGTAATCGGCGAAGCCCGCACGCAGCTTGATCTGCCGCAGGAAACCACCGCCGGTATCGACTTCGGCGCGCAGGTCCGCGCGGGTCTGCTTGACGTCCAGACGCACGGCTTCGGCATCTTCGCCGGGCTGCAAAGCATAACGGATCGGAACGCCGTAGAGGCTGTCATACTGGTTGACCGAGAAGCCGATCGAACCGCCTTCGTCGATAAAGGCAAGGCCGGCAGCCAGATCGGACGTTTCCGCCGCGCTGTTGGGCAACTTGCCTTCGAGGTCCGCCAGTGCGCGGATTTCGGGGTCGGCGCTAGCCGCAGCCTCGGCGCGCAAGGCGGGGGCCAGAATATAGCCGCCGGTCTCCAGATCGCCCGTTTTGGTGTAGCTCGCATCGGCATGGGCCACGAATTTGCCGCCGAAGGGCACGTCGACCGCACCGGAAACGGCGCGCTCGTCCGCCGCGCTGCCATAGGTGGCAAGGCCCTCCGCGTGCAGCGGCGATTCCGGTACGCGGCGCGGGATGCGCGAATCGATAACGTTAACGACGCCGCCGATGGCGGAGGAACCATAGAGCAGGGCCGACGGACCGCGCAGCACCTCGATCCGGTCCGCGGTTAGCGGGTTAATAACGACGGCATGATCCACGCTGGTGTTCGATACGTCGAAGCTGCCGATGCCGTCGGTCAGGATACGCACGCGGTCTCCCTGGAAGCCGCGCAATACCGGACGCGAGGCGTTGGGGCCGAAGGAGGTGGCCGAAACGCCCGGCTGCTTTGCCAGCGTATCACCAATAGTCGGGCGCAACTCGCGCGTCAGCTCGGTGCCGGTAAGGACCGAGGTGCCCGAAAGCACGTCGAGTCGGTTACGCTGGAACGGCGCGGTGACGATGATCTCGGTCGACGGTTCGTCATGATAAGCGTCTTGCGTCTGCGCGGTCGTACCGGCCTGCGGGGCAGGGACAGGAGCCGGCGCGGCGGCGTCCGGGGCTGCGGCGGGAACGTCGGGCGCCTTTTCGGCGGCGGCAAGCGGAGACGTGAGGACGGTTCCTGCAAGCAGGAAATAAGCGAATTTCATGTAGGATCGACCGTTCTTAGGGTGGAAGGATTGATCCGGCAGCCGTTACGCAATGATACATCATTACCATAATGCTGCGCGATGAACCGACGCCGAGGTGCGACGAACGGATTAGTTGTGTTCGGTGACCGCAGCCGGTGTTTGCGTGGTGGGGGGAGTGGTCATGCCGCGCACCTCCAGCTCTCGGTCCATCACCTGCATCTGCTCGTTCATTTTCGCGTCGAGCTTCCGGGCGCGCGCTTCGATTTCCTTGGCGGTGTTATCGTACTGCGTATCGAAGTCGGGCTCCTTCTCCTTGCAGCCTGCAAGGAGGACCAAGAGCAGCAATCCAGACGCCGCGGCGCGCATCAATAGTCCTTCTTGTAGCGCACGTTGACATTGGACTGGCCGAAATTGCCGAAGCTGCTCAGCACCGAGAGGGCGGGGGTGAGCGTCACTTCCAGCTGCGTCGCGGTGAAGCCACGCGCATCAGTGATGATCTCGATATAGACATCGTCCGTCAGATATTTGCCTGCCGCCAGCGCGGTACCGCGGCCTGAATTGTTGTCCGCGCCAAGGATGCGCAGGCGATCGATGCCGGTTGCCGCCTGAAGCTCACCCAGCGGATTGAACCCGCCCCCGCTGCCGCGCAGGCTGTTAAGCGAAGAAGCGAGCTGAACCGCCTGAATGGCCGAGAGATTGGCAACCGAACTGCCGAAAAGAATGCGGCTGATAATCTCGTCCTGCGGCAGAGCGGGCGTCGAGGTGAAGGAAATCTGCGGGTTCTGCGCGCGGCCGGTGACGTTCAAGATCGCGGTGACACCGCTGACATCGGCGGAGGCGGCTATCTTGATCGTCGGATTGGTAAGCTGGCCGCCATTGAAGGTGATCAGGCCCTCGGTCAGCGTGAAGCTGTTGCCGGCAAAGCCATAGGTGCCGCGAACAAGCGACACATCACCTGAAATGACCGGATTGGCGGTAGTACCGGTGATCCGCAGGTCGGTCGCCCATTCGGACTCCAGCCCCATGCCGGAAATGTAGATCTGGTCGTCCGCTTTGATCGTGACAGCCAGGTCGAACACCGTCGGCAGCGCGGCGCCGGGCTCCGGATCACCGGTTACCTTCTTCCGGCCGGTGGGCGGCATGCGGCGCACACCTGTCAGCTTGGGCACTTCAGGGCCGCCCTGGCGGATGATGCGATACCGTGTCTGCGGCAGACGGATGGTGCCTGCGATCTTCGCGTTCGATCCCGGCTGGTTGGTGATCCGGATATTACCGGTGGCAGTCGAACTGATATTGTCGCTGCGTGCCAAGCGGGCATCGTTCAGGTTCAGCTGCAGATCGAGCGGGAAACCCTTATCCGAACTCAGGCTGACGAAGCCCGATCCTTCGACGGTGCCATTGCCGGCCACCGCGCGAAGCGTATCGAGCTGGAAGCGATCATTGCTGAAGCTGCCCGCCAGCTTCATCTGGCTGAGGCGCGTGCCGTAGACCTCATTCTCATAAGTAAGATCGTTGGCGCGCACGAGGCCGTTGAGCTGCGGGCTCTGCACCCGGCCTGCGAAATCGGCGGCGAGGCCGATCGTGCCTTTAAGCGTCTGGTTCGGCACCGCGGCGAAGCTGAACAGCGTGCTCGCAGGGCCATTATAGCGGATGCCTCCGCCAAGTGGCGCAGCCAACAGACGCGTGGTCCAGCTGCCCGCACCGGGGGGCAGCGGATTGAGCGTGGCCACCATGCGGCCGATCACGGTGGAACCCTGCCGCAGCACCGCGCGCGCATCGCCTCCATCGGGCAGCAGCTTGCCGACGAAGTTGATGTCGACCGGTGTGGAAACCGCGGACAGGCTGGTGCGCGTGAAATTGTCGATGCTGAGCCGCGCATCGGCGCTGGGGAAGCTGGCACCGGAAGGCTGGCTGAAATCAAGGCTGCCGTTCGCTTTGCCGCCCAGACCCAGGCCGGGGCTGATGGTGTTGGCAATAGACAGGTCCACCCCGTTGAGGCGGCTCTGGATCTTCAGTCCGTCGCCATACTGACCCGCGAGTTGCAGCGATCCGCTCGACAGGAGCACGGTGACGGGCTGCAGCTGATAGCCACTCTTGTCCGGAATGATGCGTGCCGGATTCTTCGTTTTGAAATCGATGCCGTTGGCGCGCCCGTCCAGCGCAACGCGCCACAGATCGGGGCGCAGATCCGCATTGGCGCCAATCCGGAACGGGACGCCATTGCGCCCTTCGGCATAAAGCTGCGCCTGTCCGTTGCCGCCTTGATAGTTCACCTTGGCGCGCGCGGCGTTAATATCCAGTTCGCCATAACTGGTGTTCGCAAACTGCACGTCGGCGACCACCGATGGCTGGGCATAAAGCGTGACGGTGGCATCGATGATCGCCCTGCCGATCGACACATTATTTTGGCCGGGCAGCCGGGCATTGTTGGCGCGCGCATTGATGACGGCCTGCTGGACGCCGGAAACCGATGCCAGCCGTACAACGCCGTTGATACCCGATCCATTAGCGTTGAGCTGTCCCGCGAACGGACCCGCGGCGGTCTGCTGCACCCGCCCGTCGAAGGCGATGCCCGCGAAGTTTGCCCGGGCAATATCGATTGTCAGCGCATTACCGGTGATGACGTTGAGGTCTGCGTCAAACGGGCCGTAATCGGTGTCACCTTTGGCCAGCACGGCATAGCCTGCATTGCTACCCTTCACCTGTGCCCGGAAGTTGGCGAGGCCGATACCGAAACCTGGGCGGTCTGCGGTCAGCACGGCCGTCGGGTTGGTGAGCGTGCCGGTAAGCTGGAGGCCCAGCGGACCATATTGGCGGGACACACCCTGACCGCTGAAGCTGATCTGGCCGTCGGGCGAATAGCTGCCCGATCCGCCGGTCAGGCGGAAGGACGGGGAGGCGATATTGAGGTTGCGTACCCGCGCCACGCCGTCGCTGCCAAAGGCGAAATCGGTGGAAACCAGCGTGTTGCCGCCCAGGAAGTCGCGCGCGCTCTGGTTGAAGATCTGCGTGGATTGCACGCGGACCTTGCCGCCCAGCGTGAAGCCGCCCTGATTGTTCGCCTTCAGATCGGCATCGGTCCTGATGTTGAAGATGCCGACGCTGTCGATCCGGTAATTGTTGAGCTGACCCTGCAGCGCGCCGGTGTAGAGTCCGGTCTCCAGGTTCGCGAGGATCAGCGCGGTGGCCTGCAGACGATCGGACCGGATGCGCAGATTGTCGCTGAGAATGCGCGGCCCATCAATCGCGATGTCGCCGTTCAGGCGTACATTGGTGAGCAGTTCACCCGCCGTGGCGTTCAGCCCCGTGATCCGCGCAGCACTGGCATTGACCGGCACAAGAATGCGGTTCGAGTCCACCTTTGCCGAGCCTTCGGCAGAGAGGCGCTCAACCACGATATCGTTGAAGCCAAGCGCGGCGGCATTGAGTTTGTAGGCGACGGCGGGCGTCCGGAAATCGCCGTCGAGCACCAGATTGGCGCGAATGCCGCGGCCATTCAGATTGGGCGCCAGCGTGGAAGGTTTGTTCAGCAGGAAATCAAGCTTGAGGCCGTCGAACGCGTTCTTTCCAAGGTCGATCACGCCAGTGGTGGCAAGCGCAAAATTTTCGGACGACAGCGTGCCCTTCAGATCGTAGCGACTGTTATCGACAGCGGTTGTCAGATCGATCCGCGTGACGGGGGAGAGCAGGGCCTGGGTCGGCCCGGTCATGATCAGGCCGGGATTGGTATCGCCGCGCACGCGGAAGGTGCCGTTTCGCGCGGCAAGGTCCAGCGCCGCGATGCGGTCTCCACCCAGATTGGCAAGCAGACGCCCATTCCAGCGCTGCCAATCGCCTGCACCTTTCAGCTGCGCGGTGATCGGCTGCGCGATATTGGTATAGCTGGCGACGAGACCATCCGCCGGGGCGCTCAGATCGAGCGCGATATCCAGCTTGTTCTGTTCAGGCGCAGCGTCGAGGTTCACCATCAATCGGTCACCGCCGGCAAGCCCTTCCTTGCGCAGCGTCCGCGCGTTCAGGGCAAGCTTGGCCACCTGGTTGCGGATATTCACGCTACCATCGAGCGCGGCGATACTCCGCTTGCCGGCAATCGGTTGTTCCAGGATCAACTCATCGACCTTGAGCTTGTCGACCGTGATGTCGAAGCCCGGCAGCAGCGGGCCGCTTTTGTCTTCGGAGGGAATAAGCTCTGGCAGACGCAGCAGGCGGACCTGCGGCGATTCCAGCGCGTGGATGTCGAGCAGGTTTTGCGTGACGAAATGGAACGGGCTCCAGTCGACACGGACGCGCGGTGAAGTGGCGAACACGCCCTTGGGATCGCGCAGCGTCAGGCCGACCAGCGTCATATCGCCGTAAAGCGAGCCGTCGATCTTATCGACATGGATATCGAGGCCGGAGGCGAGCTCAAGATTGTTAATTTTGTTCACCGCAAAATCGCGGCCAGGCTGGGTGTTGAGCGCAAAAATAGCGGCCACCACCAGCAGGATGAGAGCGGCCACGATGATGCCGAGCCATTTCGCAGCTTTCAGCGCTCGGCGGCGTCCGCGATGGGCGCGCGGCTCATCATATTCGGTGACGGTCTCGGTCACTTCGACCGGTTCGCCTTCGGGCGCTCCGGGTTCCATCTCGTTTTCCTCGGCCATCAGAAGGCCTGCCCGATCGAAACATAGACGGATACGATGCTTTCACCCGGCTGGCGATTGATCGGGGTTGCGACATCCAGACGGAAGGGGCCGAAATTGGTATAGAACCGCCCGCCGATGCCCGCGCCGTAGCGCAGGTCCTTGCCCTTCGGCAGAACGCTTTCATAGACCTGACCCGCGTCGACGAAGGCGACAATGCCGTAATTGCCGAACCGATAGCGTCCTTCGATCGAGGCTTCATTGAGGCTGCGTCCCCCGATCGGGCGACCGTTCGGATCTTTGGGACCAAGCTGCTGATAACCATATCCGCGCACCGATCCGCCGCCGCCCGCATAATAACGGCGTGAGGGTGCAAGGTCGTTGCGATCGATCCCGGCAATCGCGCCTGCACGCACCCGGCCCGCCAGCACGAAACTTTCGCCGAACGGCTGATAAGCGGTCGCCTCCAGCAGCGTGCGCGCATAGGTGCGCGTTCCGTCGTTCAGCGCGACTTCGGGCGAAAGGCGTGCGGTGAGGCGATAGCCCTTGGTGGGGTTCAGCAGATCGTTCGACTGATCGAATGTCACCTGGCCCGGCAGCGCGCCGATGAAGTATAGCTCCTTCTCACGTGCGCCAAGCGCTTCGTTATAACCCTCTTCATAGGAGCCGACGAGTTCGAAGCCATAGCCATAGGTCAGCGGCTTCTGCCAGATCGGCGTGCTGTCATAGCTGATCCGTCCGGCAAGGCGGCCGGTGAGCGCGTTATAGGCGTCGAAGTCGTTGCGCAGGGCGTTCAGCGTTAGCTCGACCGTCCGGTCCCGCTTGCCCGCATTGGAGCGTCGGAAGGTGACGCCCGCGCCCTGTTCCTGCGTTCCCGCCACCGCATGGGCGATGAGCGCGCCCTCCGGTGGGAAGAGATTGCGGTGCTGCCAGCTGCCTTCCACTCGGAAGCCCTGGCCGGTGCCGTAGCCCGCGCTTCCCGCGATGGTGCGCGGCGGCCCCGCGTTCTGCACGACATCCAGCGTCACATATTCGGTGCCATCGGGCGCGGTTTCGCCGGTTTGCTTCGGCTCCACCGTGACGGTGTTGAACAGCCCGGTCGCGACCAGCGCCTGGCGCAGATCGTCGGTCTTGCGGCTATCGTACAGGTCTCCGCGCTCGAACCGGGCGAGCAGCGCGACATGTTCGGCATCAAAAGCCAGATCGCCGCTGGTTTCGAACCCGCCGAAGCTGGAACGGGCCCCGGGCGTGATGGGAAGCGTGTAGGCACCGGTCGCGGGCACGGAATCCAGCAGGATATCGCGCTGGCCGATCTCGAAGAAAGGATAGCCGTTTTGCGGCGCGATGACCGAGAGATTGGCCTCGGCCGCCAGGACGTTGGCCGCAATAATCGGATTGCCGACCTTCAGTCCGAAATTGCTGGTGAGCAAATTCGGCGGCACGATCGGCGGCGAATCCAGCGTGATCGAACCGAAAGTGTAACGCTCGCCTGGCTGCACGTTCAGGATGGCGGTGGCTTCGCCTCCTGCCTGCTGCGGAAGCTCGATCCCGCCGGTCACGCTGGCATCGTAATAGCCTTCGCTCTCCAAGATCGTGACCATCAGCTGCTGGTCGCTGGTGAGGCGCGCCTGCACCTGCGCGGCATTGGCGGCGGTGCCGTCGCCGTCCTTCAGCGCCGAAAGCTCGGCAAAGGTATCGCGGACATTGTTGTCTTCCACCGCCTTTTCGACCGGCTCCAGCCCTTCGATGCGGTAGGCATATTTGATTTCGACGTCTTGATTGTCGGGCGTCTCACCCTCAATCGTTACCGGCTCGACCTGGAAGTCGGCCAGCGCGGGGAGGGGGTCGTCGATCGCGGGATCGGTGATCGGCGCATCGGCAAGCTGCTCTTCGGCATCGCCGTCCTGCGCGGCGGGCAGCGCCTCGGCATTGCCGGCATCGGCTGCCTTGCGGTTCTGCTCCGCCTCGGCATCGAGCGCGTCCTGGCGCGCGGTGAAATCTTCCATCGATTCGAGCGGCGCATCCATCGTGGGATCAAGCTCGGGCACCACCTTTTCGAACTCCTCGTTCGAAATGATCGGGTCGGCCGGCTGCTGCCCGGAAGGATTTTCCGGCTGCTGCGCTGTACTGTCGGTGGATGCGCTAGCACCGCCGTCCTGCTGCGCCAGAAGCGCTGATGGCGCGGTGGCAATCGCACAGGCAAGAAGCAATTTTATGGAGCGACCTGCTCCCTCGCCGTCATACACCGGCCACAACCTCACCCCTGCTTGCATGGAACTTAGGCTCTTAGCATGGGGTTTCGTAAGCAACTACGCAAAAAAACGGGGAATTGTGAATGGAAGAAGCTGCGGCGCCGGAAGGCAACAATCGGGAGAGGGCGCAGCTTGAATATGGCATGGAAGCGCGCACGCCCTGGCAGTTGCCGATGCGCGCATGGTGGCAAATTCTGAAGCGCTGTTTCGTCATGAACGGCTTTCATAATCTTCCGCTACTGGCGGCGGGCGTCGCATTTTATACCTTCCTTTCCGTTACTCCTCTCCTTGCCTCCACTGTCCTGCTTTACGGCCTGATCGGTAATGCTCAGACGGTGGAAAAATCGATGCAGGCGATCATTCAGGTGGTTCCCAGCGATGCCGCGCGGCTGATCCAGGAACAGTTGAGCTCTGCGGTGGAAACCAGCGGCGGCGTGGCAGGCCTTGCCCTTGGCGTCAGTCTTTTCCTGGCGATTTTTGGAGCATCGCGCGCGTCGAAGGGGCTGATCGGCGCGCTCAACATCATCAACGAAGAGCATGAGACCCGCTCCATCATCCGCTTTAATCTCACCGCACTGGGATTAACCGTTGCGGCGATTTTCGTCGCGGTCGTCGGCATCGGTTCGGCATCGGTTTTCGCGGTCTTGCGCACTATCGATATCGGCGTGGCGGACAGGGCCATTTCTGGCCTGATCCAGGTCCTCACCTGGGTATTCGCGTTGCTGCTGGGAAGCTTCGGCTTCGGTCTCATCAACCGATTCGGGCCGGATCGGCGCGCGGCAAAGTGGCAGTGGCTGACGCCGGGATCGCTGATGTCCACGCTGCTCTGGATCGTGGTGAGCTTCGGTTTCAGCCTCTATGTCGCATTCATTTCCGACTACAACGCCACCTATGGTTCGCTCTCGGGCATCGTGGTGTTCCTGATGTGGCTCTTCCTCTCCTGCTATTCGCTGCTGCTGGGCGCGCTGCTGAATGCCGAAGCGGAACGGCAGACCGCGTTTGACAGCACAATCGGGCCGGCGCGGCCTGCGGGCGATCGCGGGGCGGTGCTGGCTGACCTGCATCTGGCCGACGAGGTTGATGCCAAGGTGCTCGAAAAGCGCCGGGTGCGCCGGGCGAACCGCGCTGCGCGAAAGGCCTCGCGCGATGGTGCAGACCTGGGGGATGAGGCACAGCCAAGCTGAATGGCTATTTCCTTCTGCGGGTGGGCGCGTGGAAATCGGGCGGTTTCCGAGCGATCCAGCACAGGAATTTCGCGATATCCGGGTGCGCGCGTAGCTTGTCCGGTTCGCTGAACTGCCGCTCCAGCTCTGCATTTGAGAACGTGGCATGCAGCGTCCGGTGGCAGATCGGGTGCACCGGGACGGTGGCCCGTCCGCCGCGGCTTTTGGGCACGGGGTGGTGATATTCCACCTTGCGGCCCAGTGGGCGCCCGCACAGCCAGCAGATCAGGCCTTCTTCTTCGATGCCTTCCGCTCCTCGGGCGATAAGGTTTTGGGTTTATAGCGGCAAAGGTCCGCGATGTGGCAGCGCCAGCATTCGGGCGTGCGCGCTTTGCAGACGTAGCGGCCATGCAGGATCAGCCAGTGATGCGCGTGAACGCGGAAGGGCGCGGGCACCGCCTTGTCGAGCTTCTTCTCCACCGCCAGCACCGTCTTGCCGGGCGCCAGGCCGGTGCGATTGCATACGCGGAAGATGTGCGTATCGACGGCGAAGGTTTCCGCCCCGAAGGCCGAATTCATCACCACATTCGCGGTCTTGCGCCCGACCCCAGGCAGGGCGGTGAGCGCGTCGCGGTCCTCCGGCACTTCGCCGTCATGATCGGCCACCAGCGCCTCGGACAGCGCAACAACGTTCTTCGCCTTGTTGTTATAAAGCCCGATGGTCTTGATGTGCTCTTTCAGCCCGTCGACGCCGAGATCGATCATCGCCTGCGGGGTCTTCACCTCCTCGAACAGCTTTCGCGTGGCCTTGTTGACGCCGACATCGGTGGACTGGGCGGACAGGGTGACCGCGACCAGAAGCTGGTAATCATTGCCATATTCCAGCTCGGTCACCGGCTCCGGATTGTCCTCGGCCAGCCGGGAGAAGAGATCGACGATATCGGCTTTTTTCATGCTGTTATTGTTTCACCCTGTTGCATTCGCCCGAAGCCCGATTGGCATCGCGAGTAGCACAAGCCCTCAAATCCCCAGCACATTGGTCATGTCATAGCGTCCGGCATCGCGGCCGGGCAGCCAGAGCGCGCCCTTCACGGCGCCGCGGGCGAAGATGACGCGGTCCTCCGCGATGTGGGCCAGTTCGATGCGCTCGTCCTGCCCTGCAAAGATTACCCGGTGGTCGCCCGCCACCGATCCGCCGCGTAAGGACGCAAAGCCGATCGCTCCGTCCGCGCGGGGTCCGGTAAGGCCTGCACGGCCTTCCTCGGTAACCTCGGCCAGCGAAACGCCGCGGCCTTCCGCCGCCGCCTCGCCCAGAAGGCGCGCGGTGCCGGATGGTGCGTCCACCTTGTGGCGATGGTGCATTTCCAGGATTTCGATGTCCCAATCTTCGCCCAGTCGCTCCGCTGTATCGCGCACGAGCGCGGCGAGCATTGTGACGCCCAGCGAGGTGTTGCCGGTCTGGATAATGGCGATATCGCGCGCGGCGTCGTCGATCAGATAGTGATGGCGCTCGGCCAGCCCGGTGGTGCCGATCAGGATCGGCGTGCCCGCAGCGGCGCAGGCGTCCAGCGTCACCTCCAGCGCATCGGGGGAAGAGAAATCGACCAAAACGTCTGCCGTCTTGGTGAGCGCCGCGACATCGCCTTCATGATCGACCCCGCCCGCCAGTTCGGCGCCTTGCGTTTCCTTGATGGCGGCGGCGATGGCGCGGCCCATGCGGCCTTGGCTGCCGACGATTCCAATGGCGGTCATGCGGTAATGTCCTTCAAGCTTCGGCGGGCTTGGCGCCGGGTGCGCTGTCGCGCAGGGTTTGCGTCTTCAGCGTCGGTTTTTCGGTCAGCCCGCCGCTCTCCATAATCTGACGCCGGTACTGATCGCGCTTGTCATGGATTGATGCGATCACCGGACCCATCGGCACGCCCAAGTCCACCAGCACCGCCTCCGACAATTGCAACGAGGATTCCAGCGTCTCGGGTACCGCGTCCGTCGCCCCGGCGCGATATAGCTCTGCGGCGTGATCGACATCGCGCGCGCGGGCGATGATCGGCAGGTCGGGTACCCAGCCGCGCACACGCTTCACCACCGCATTGGCCAGCACGGGCTCATCCATGGTAATGATGAGCGCGCGGGCATGACCCAGCTTCAGCCGGTCCACCATTTCGGGCCGGGCGACATCGCCGAAGATGATCGGATAGCCTTCCCGCCGGCCACCAGCCACGCAATCGATGTCCGAATCGACGCACAGAAAGGGCTGTTTGTGCGTTTTCAGCATGTCGGCCACCAGCCGCCCGACCCGTCCAAAGCCAATGACGATGGTGCGTGGTTCGTCCTCCGGCACTTCGTCCGGCTGATCATGCTGCTTCAGTTCGATCCGGCGGGACACGTCGTGGCCGACGCGCGCGAGGATCGGCGTGATGGTGAGGCCGATGGCGGTAACGATGGTCCAGAAAGCAGCGGTTTCGGGCTGGATCAGCGCGGCTTCGGCAGCGGCGGTAAGCACGATCAACGTGGTTTCTGACGGGCTGGACATCAACAGACCCGCTTCTGCCGAAGTGCCGGTGCGCGCGCCCGAGATTTTCAGAAGCGCGCCGGTGACGATCGTCTTCACCACCACCACGCCTATGACCGCGGTGACCAGCGACACCCAGTTGTCGGCGATGACCGCGAGATCGATCTGCATGCCGACGGTGATGAGGAACACGCCGAGTGCCAGGCCCTTGAACGGCTCGGTAATCACCTCGACTTCGCTGCGATATTCGGTTTCCGCGATCAGCAGGCCCGCGATCAGCGCGCCCACGATGGGCGAAAGGCCGACCGCGCTCGTGGCGAGGCTGGCGACGATCACGACAAGCAGCGATGCGGCGAGGAACAGCTCCGGGCTTTTGGTGCGCGCCGCCTGGCCGAACAACTTGGGCAGGATGAAGCGCCCCAGCACCAGCATGGCGGCGATGACGGCGGCGCCCATCCACACGGTCGTCATCAGCCCTTCGAGGCCGTCGGCGGATGCATAAGGTGCTAGCGCGCCGAGCATGAAGATGATCGGCACGATGGCGACATCTTCAAAGAGCAACATGGCGAGCGCCGAGCGCCCGACCTGACTGGTGGTGCCCGAAATCGGCAGCACCAGCGCAGTCGAGGAGAGGGCGAGCGCGAGGCCAAGGCCCAGCGCGCCGGCTGCGTTCTGGCCCATGGCGAACAGCGCCAGGCCGATGATCAAGCCCGATCCGATCAGCTCCGCCGCGCCGACGCCGAAAACGAGCGCGCGCATCTCCCACAATCGCTTGAAACTTAGCTCCAGACCGATGGTGAAGAGCAGAAGGATAATCCCGAACTCGGCGAACGGGGCGATCGCCTCACGGTCCGTGATCGTGATGTAATAGAGCCATGGTGCCTGATCGGTCAGGGAGCCCAGTCCTGCCGGGCCGACGAGCACACCGACCAGGATGAAGCCGATAATCGGCGTGATCCGGAACCGCGCGAACAGGGGAATAACGATCCCGGCCGCGCCCAAAATCACCAAGGCATCGCTGACCTGGTCGCTTAATCCACCGTGCATCATGGGGCTTGTTTACCCGCGCAGGCCGAATGCGCAACGCCCGCGGGACGTTTTCGGGAAAGCTGCCAAAGGTCGCACGGGTCCGGGGACATCCCCCTCGCAATTCCGGTGAGACGAGGGCCTGTGTCGGCGAATGGAATAGCGGGGAGGGCGGGCGGCTGGATTGTCACGCCGCCATATTACCCGTCGCGCGGCCTGTAGGACAGCGCGCCGGTTTGCCGCTCAGCCGCCGCCGGGGGTGGCCGGTCCGATCGGCTCGCGCCCGGTACGCGGGCGGCGTTCCTTGCCCACGCTCTTGTCCCATTCGATATGATAAAGGTCGAACCGGCGGTCGGTCAGGTTGCGCACCGTGCCTTCGCTGCGTGCCCAGGCAAGATCGGCCAAGTTCACATCGCTGATTGTCAGCGTCTCCACATTTTCGGTGGCTTCGGCGGCAATGCCGTCGCGCGCGAAGGGGAAGTCGCAGGGCGTCAGGATGCAGCTTTGCGCGTACTGGATGTCCATATTGTGCACGTTCGGCAGATTGCCGACATTGCCGCTCATCACGACGAAGCACTGGTTCTCGATGGCGCGGGCTTGGCAGCAATAGCGCACGCGCAGATAGCCCTGGCGGCTGTCGGTGCAGAAGGGCGTGAAGATGATCCGCGCGCCTTCGTCCACCAGGCGGCGGGCAAGTTCGGGGAATTCGCTGTCATAGCAGATCAGCACGCCGATCGGGCCGCAATCGGTCTGGATCACGTCGATGCTGTCGCCGCCCTTGATGTTCCACCAGTAACGCTCGTTCGGCGTGGGGTGGATCTTCTCCTGCTCGTGGATCGCGCCGTCGCGCAGGCAGATATAGGCGACGTTCTGGATTTCGCCGTCATCGGTACGCGTGGGGTGCGATCCGCCGATGATGTTGATGTTGTAGTTCATCGCCATGCGCGACAGTTCTTCGCGGATACGCGGCGTCCAGCGCGACAGGGCCTCGATCGCCTCCTGCGGCGAAAGCTCCTTCTCCTCGGAGGAAAGTAGCATCAGCGTGAACAGCTCCGGGAAAACGACGAAATCGCTTTCATAGTCGGCGGCAACGTCCACGAAATATTCGATATTCCCGATGAAATCCTCGAAATCCTTCACCGCGCGCGCCTGCAGTTGCACGGTGGCGAGGCGCACCTGCTCCACGTCGCGCGGCACGCGGAACTGCTTGGGGCTGTCATGGTCCACATAGGGGTTCTTCCAGACCATGTGCGCGGCATTGGCCTTGGACGCCTTGTCCTCGGGCAGATAGTTTTTCAGGACGCCCATCGGCTCGAACCCGTTGGCGAGCTGGAAGCCGATCACCGGATCGCGCAGCTTCTTGGCCTGCACCTGTTCGATATAGTCTTCCGGGCTTTCCACCTTCTTCAGGCGCTTGGCGCGGGCATAGCCGGGCATGCGGCCGCCGAAGACGATGCCGCGCAGCTCCAACCGCTCGGCCAGCGTGCGGCGCTCTTCGTACAGGCGCTTGCCGATGCGGGTGCCGCGCGTTTTGGGATCGACGCACATCTCATAGCCGTAAAGCCAGTCGCCCGCCGGATTGTGGCGCGAGCCGAAGCCGTTGCCGCTGATCTCTTCCCAGTCATGCGGTTGCAGCGCGATCGAGCCGGAGATGCGGGAGGACGCGCAATAGCCCACCAATTCGTCATCCAGAACCGCGACGAACTGCCCTTCGCGGAAATTGTTCATCTGCCCGCGCAGCTCGCCATGGGTATAGGGCGGCATGTCCTTGTACACCCGCCGGATCAGCTGCGCGATCGCGGGGATATCGGAGATCTTGGCCTGCCGGACTTCGAGCCGGGCCTTGGCGGTGCTGGACATGGGGCGTTCCTATATCAGAAATTCGAAAGCCCCGAGCGTGCCGGAAGGTGTCTCCGTGATAGAGAAGCGACCTTCGACGCGCTCGGGGCCATGATCATGGCTTAACTGGCAGCGGGCGAGAGATCAGGCCCAGTTGCCCATCTTGTCTTCCAGGCGCTTGCGGACGGCTTCGAAGAACTGCTCCGATGTCATCCAGCTCTGGTCTGGGCCGATCAGGATGGCGAGGTCCTTGGTCATCTCGCCATTTTCCACGGCTTCGACGCAGCAGGCTTCCAGCGTGTCGGCGAACTTCGAAACCTCGGGCGTCTCGTCGAAGATGCCGCGATAGCGCAGGCCGCCCGTCCAAGCGAAGATCGACGCGATCGGGTTGGTCGAGGTGGCCTTGCCCTGCTCATGCATGCGGTAATGGCGGGTCACGGTGCCGTGCGCGGCTTCCGATTCCACGGTCTTGCCGTCGGGCGCCATGAGGAGCGAGGTCATCAGGCCGAGCGAGCCGAAACCCTGCGCCAGCGTGTCGGACTGCACGTCGCCGTCATAGTTCTTGCAGGCCCAGACGAACTTGCCGGACCATTTCAGCGCGCTGGCGACCATATCGTCGATCAGGCGGTGTTCGTAGACGATGCCGAGCTTGTCGAACTTCTCCTTGAAGCCCTCTTCCTCGAACACCTGCTGGAACAGGTCTTTGAAGCGGCCGTCATATTTCTTCATGATGGTGTTCTTGGTGGAAAGATACACCGGCCATTCGCGCTGCAGACCGTAGTTGAAGCTGGCGCGGGCGAAATCGCGGATCGAATCGTCCAGATTGTACATCGCCATGGCGACGCCCGAGCTCGGGAACTGGAACACCTCTTCGTCCTGCACGCTGCCGTCTTCGCCTTCATAGACGAGGCGCAGCTTGCCCGGGCCGGGGATCAGCATGTCGGTGGCGCGGTACTGGTCTCCGAAGGCATGGCGGCCGATCACGATCGGGTCGGTCCAGCCGGGCACCAGGCGCGGCACATTGTCGATCACGATCGGTTCGCGGAAGACCACGCCGCCCAGGATGTTACGGATGGTGCCGTTGGGGCTCTTCCACATCTTCTTGAGGTCGAACTCCTCGACGCGCGCTTCGTCCGGCGTGATGGTGGCGCACTTCACGCCCACGCCATGCTCCTTGATGGCGTTGGCGGCATCGACCGTGATCTGGTCGTTGGTCTCGTCGCGCTTCTGCACGGAGAGGTCGTAATATTTCAGATCGATATCGAGATAGGGGAGGATCAGCTTTTCGCGGATCCATTCCCAGATGATCCGCGTCATCTCGTCGCCATCGAGTTCGACGACGGGGTTCTTTACCTTGATCTTCGCCATGTGCTGCTATCTTCCGCTGGAATGGGGCGTGCGAGCCGGGCTCACGCGCTGGATTTCGGGTTGCTGCGGGCTCTATGCAAGCGCCTCGCCATTTTCAACCATTTGAGCGGGCGGACGATCCATCGGGACGTGCGCGCTAACGTAGCGGAAGGCGATGACGCGGTTGCAGGCTTGGCGGGGGGCGTTTAGAACCCGATCGATGAAAGACCGTATGTTGACGAACCGGGGCGATGGCGATGCCAAATGGTCCTTCCCCCCGATCCATCCCGAGGGCCGCAAGTTCGGTCTGATCGCCGCGGCCATTACCGCGCTGTTCTTCATCTTGCTGCCCGACATCTTCGGCTGGCTGATGGTAGGCGTGACGGTGTGGACGGTCGCCTTTTTTCGCGATCCGGTGCGCGTAACCGCGCAGGGCGACCATCTGGTGACGAGCCCGGCCGATGGCCTGGTGACGCTGATCATCGAAGTGCCGCCACCGCCGGAAATGCGCGGGGCCGATGGGCTGGGCGAGGAGCCCATGATCCGCGTCTCCATCTTTATGAGCGTGTTCGACGTTCATGTGAACCGCGCGCCGATCGGCGGGACGGTGAAGCGCGTTGCCTATATCGCGGGCAAGTTCGTGAACGCCGATCTCGACAAGGCGAGCGAAGAGAATGAGCGTCAGCATGTTCTGATCGAGCGTGCTGACGGCACGCGGATCGGCATGACGCAGATTGCCGGGCTCGTGGCGCGGCGGATCGTCACCTATATCAAAGATGGCGACACGCTGGCGGCTGGCCAGCGCATCGGGCTGATCCGATTCGGGAGCCGGGTCGACGTGTATCTCCCCGCAGGCACGACGCCGCGCATCGTAAAGGGGCAGCGCGCGGTGGCGGGCGAAACAGTCATCGCCGAACTGGGGCAGAACAAGTTGATCGAGGGCATCGCCCAGTGATTCGGCAGGTCGCCGAACGGGGCAGGGGGGCAAACTGACATGGTCAAAGGTACGGCCTTTACGAATGCCATTCCGCTGCGGGCGCTCGTTCCCAACGCGGTAACGGCGCTGGCGCTCTGCACCGGTCTGTCCGGCGTCTGGTTCGCCATCTCGGAGCGCTGGGACATGGCGGTGGGCGCTATTATCGTCGCCGGTATTCTGGACGGGATGGATGGCCGCATCGCGCGGCTTCTGAATGGGCAGAGCAAATTCGGTGCCGAGCTCGATTCGCTTTCGGACAATATCGCTTTCGGGGTCAGCCCTGCACTCATCACCTATTTGTGGTCGCTCCAATATATGCCGAAATTCGGCTGGACAATTGCGCTGTTCTATGCGGTTTCCTGCGCCTTGCGCCTCGCACGCTTTAATGCGCGGATCGATATGGAAGCCCATCCGCGCAAGGAGATGGGGTTTTTGACCGGTGTGCCGGCACCCGCCGGTGCGGGATTGGCGCTCTTGCCGATCTTTATCTGGCTGGCTTTTGGCGTTGAAGAATCCAGAAGCTGGGTTGTTACCGGGCCTTGGCTACTTGCTTCAGCCGCGCTCATGGTATCGAGTTTGCCGACATTCAGCTGGGGCTCGCTGCGCTTGCGCCGGAGCATCCGGTTCGAGGCAATTGCAGTGTTCGTGCTTTTGGTAGCCGCGCTGATCGGCGCGCCCTTCATCACTTTGAGTGTAATCTGCGTCGTATATCTGGCGCTCGTTCCGCTAGCGTATCTCAGCTACAAAAAAGCTATGCGGCGGCGCGATGCGAAGCCGGGCGAAGCGGGGTAACCTTTACTGGCCGACGCACGTCGTTGACGCGCCGTGCCTTCATCGAAAGAGCCGGAACACTGGACTGCTTGCCGTAGAGCGCGGCAATCTGACCAGCATGGGTGCGCAACGTGTGAGCAATTGTCCAGACGGCCAGTGAAATGGCGGTGAGGAACAGGGCGGCAGCGATTGTCGAGACCATTTCCGTATCTTTCAAACGTGTCTGCTGTGTTACAGACCTGTGGATAATATGTGGAACGGCTGTTGGTTCCGGTCCAACTTACGGCTCGTCGAACTTAACCAACGATTTACCGACGATTTCGGCAATGTTCCGCAAACGTTCCGCGCCGTCAAGCTTGAAGTTTCTATTTTGTTCCATATTTAGCGCTTGCCAAGACGGCAGTGGCCCGATAACGGCCCGCACCATTCCACATGGGACGCACCATATCCGGTGCCGGCCCCGGCCTTTCAGGCGGGATCGTCGGTTCTTCAGCGGCCCAGAGGTATAACCGGTAAGGAGAAAGATTATGGCGACCCCTGTCGTCACGCTACAGCAATTGATTGAGGCCGGCGCGCATTTCGGCCACCAGACCCACCGCTGGAATCCGCGGATGAAGCCGTATATCTTCGGCGACCGCAACGGTGTTCACATCATCGACCTGTCGCAGACCGTGCCGCTGTTCGCGCGTGCGCTCGCTTTTGTGCAGCAGACCGTTGCCGCAGGCGGCAAGATTCTGTTCGTCGGCACCAAGCGCCAGGCGCAGCAGCCGATCGCCGACACCGCGCGCGCCTGCAACCAGCATTTCGTCAACCATCGCTGGCTGGGCGGCATGCTCACCAACTGGAAGACCGTGTCCGGTTCCATCAAGCGCCTGAAGACCCTGGAAGAGCAGCTTTCGGGCGACACCTCGGGCCTTACCAAGAAGGAAGTCCTGCAGCGCACGCGTGAGCGTGACAAGCTGGAGCTTTCGCTCGGCGGCATCCGCGACATGAACGGCATTCCCGATGTCATGTTCGTGATCGACGCGAACAAGGAAGAGCTCGCCATCAAGGAAGCCAATGTGCTCGGCATTCCGGTGGTCGCGATCCTCGACACCAATGTCGATCCCTCGAACATCGCCTTCCCGGTTCCGGCGAACGATGACGCCGCGCGCGCCATCCGGCTGTATTGCGAAGCGATCGCTCAGGCCGCCCAGGGCGGCAAGCAGGGCCAGATGGAAACGTCCGGCCAGGACTTCGGCGCTATGGCCGAGCCGCCGGCAGAGCCCGCGACCGCTGCCGAGCGTTATGCCGCCGAGGAAGCTGCCCAGAAGATCGAGGCGCTGGCCAAGAAGAACGAAGGCAACGCCCAGCAGGCTGCGCCCGCTCCTTCTGCCGTGCCCGAAGGCGAGAAGCCTTCCGCCGAGCATCCGGCCACCGAGACCGAGCCCAAGGCGGAATCCGCCGAGGAAGCGGCCAAGGTGCTGGAAAACGCGCCCAAGAGCGAAGGTTGAGCCGAACGTAACGGCATCGTTCGTGCGGCCCTTTCAAACCGTCGCACGAATGACCAGATAACCGCCTAACAGGGCGCGCGGGGTGACGATCCTTGGATCTCCCCCGCGCGCCATTTTCCGTATCGACAGATGAAGAAGGATGTAACAGCCATGGCCATTACCGCCGCCACCGTTAAAGAGCTGCGCGACCGTTCGGGCGCGGGCATGATGGATTGCAAGAAGGCGCTCGCCCAGACCGACGGTGACGTCGAAGCGGCGGTCGACTGGCTGCGCACGCAGGGTCTTGCCGCCGCGCAGAAGAAGTCCAGCCGCACCGCGGCCGAGGGCCTCGTTGGCGTCGCCACCGAAGGCACCAAGGGCACCGCTCTGGAAGTGAACAGCGAAACCGACTTCGTCGCCAAGAACGACAAGTTCCAGGAATTCGTGCGTAACGCCACCGAGATCGCGCTGAAGAAGGGCGCGAACGACGTCGATGCGCTGAAGGACGAAGGCTATCCCGGCGGCGGCACGCTGTCCGAGAAGCTGACCGACAACATCGCCACCATCGGCGAAAACCAGACGCTGCGCCGCGTTCAGACCATTTCGGTCGAGAAGGGGGCGGTGGTTTCCTACGTGCATAACGCCGCTGCGCCGAACCTCGGCAAGATCGGCGTGCTCGTGGCGCTGGAAAGCGAAGCCGGCGAAGACGTGCTGGAGCCGCTCGGCAAGCAGCTTGCCATGCACATCGCCGCGGCTTTCCCGCTGGCGCTGAATGCAGAAGGCCTCGACAAGGACACGATGGACCGCGAAGCGCAGATCGCGCGCGAAAAGGCTGCCGAGAGCGGCAAGCCCGCCGACATCGTGGAAAAGATGGTCGAAGGCTCGATGAAGAAGTTCGCGAAGGAAAACGCGCTTCTGAGCCAGGTGTTCGTGATCGACAACAAGACCGCGATCGCGGATGTTGTCGCGCAGGCCGGCAAGGAAGCCGGCAAGCCGATCACGCTGACCGACTATGTCCGCTTCCAGCTCGGTGAAGGCATCGAGAAGGAAGAGAGCGATTTCGCCGCCGAAGTAGCTGCCGCGGTAGGCAACTGATCGGGCGAATCGATCGCATACAATCAAGCGGTGAATTTTCCACCGCGGCCACTTGGCCTGAAGGCGCGTGCCCCCTAAGGTGCGCGCCTTCATCATGTCCGGGGTAGGGGCGCGTCATTGGCGCGGCGCCGCTGCGGAACGCGTAACACGAGGGGATCTCATGGGCGGCTTCAACCGCATCCTGCTGAAATTGTCGGGCGAAGCATTGATGGGGGACGGGCAGTTCGGCATCGATCCCGAAACCGTTGCCGCCATTGCCAAGGAGGTGAAGGCCGCCAAGGACAATGGCAGTGAGATCTGCCTCGTCATCGGCGGCGGCAATATCTTTCGCGGCATGGCAGGCGCCGCCAAGGGCATGGACCGCGCGCAGGCCGATTATATGGGCATGCTGGCAACGGTGATGAACGCGCTCGCCATGCAGAACGCGCTGGAGCAGCTGGGCGTGGGCACGCGCGTGCAGTCCGCCATCGAGATGGACCAGGTGTGTGAGCCGGTGATCCGCCGCCGCGCGCTGCGCCATCTGGAAAAGGGCCGCATCGTGATCTTTGCCGCGGGCGTCGGCAGCCCTTATTTCACCACCGATAGCGGGGCGGCTCTGCGCGCGGCCGAGATGAAGTGCGACGCGCTGTTCAAGGGCACCAGCGTCGACGGCGTCTACAATGACGATCCCAAGAAAAATCCCGATGCGGTGCGTTTCGAATCCGTGGGTTACGATCAGGTGCTGAGCGATAACCTGAAGGTTATGGACGCCAGCGCCGTCGCGCTGTGCCGCGATAACGACATTCCGATCGTTGTGTTCTCGATCCGCGAACGCGGAAATCTCGCCAAAGTACTGGCGGGCGAGGGGACGGCGACGATCGTCAGAAGCAAGGAGACCAACTGATGGCGCAATATGACAAGGCCGATCTCGAGCGGCGCATGAATGGGGCGGTCGAATCGCTCAAAGGCGATCTCGCTGGCCTGCGCACGGGCCGTGCCAATACCGCGCTCCTCGATCCGGTGACCGTGGAAGTCTACGGCTCCAACATGCCGCTCAATCAGGTGGCCACCGTTTCGGTGCCCGAGCCGCGCATGCTTTCGGTGCAGGTGTGGGACAAGTCGAACGTGACCCCGGTGGAAAAGGCGATCCGCTCCGCCGGGCTTGGCCTCAACCCGATCAACGACGGCACCACCATCCGCCTGCCGATCCCGGATCTGACGGAGGAGCGCCGCAAGGAACTGGCCAAGCTCGCCAGCAGCTATGCCGAAAAGGCGCGTATCGCGATCCGCAATGTGCGCCGCGATGGCATGGACATGATCAAGGCGGACGAGAACAAGAAAGAAATCGGCGAGGACGACGCCAAGCGTCTCGAGACCGAGGTTCAGAAAATGACCGACGATCACATCGCCGAGGCCGATGCCGCCGCCGAGCACAAGGAAAAGGAAATCCTGACCCAGTAAGCGCTGGAGGGGGTAGCCGGGCGAAGCCATTGGAACAGGGTGCATCAGCGACCGAAAGGGGCGGCGGAGACGCGGGCCCGAGGCACGTCGCCATCATCATGGACGGCAATGGCCGCTGGGCCAAGAAACGCCATTTGCCGCGGGTGATGGGCCATCGCCGCGGTGTGGAGGCGGTGCGCGAGATTGTCCGCGCGGCGGGCGATCTGGGGCTGGAAGCGCTCACCCTCTACGCCTTTTCCTCGGAAAACTGGAAACGGCCGCCCGACGAGGTCGGCGATCTGATGGGGCTGTTGAAGCGCTTCATCATCGCCGATCTGGAAGAATTCCGCGCCAATGGCGTGCGGCTGAAGGTGATCGGCCGCTACAAGGACTTGGCGCCCGACATCGTGGCGCTGATCGACGATGCCATCGAAAAGACCGCGCACAACACGCGCACCACGCTGGCCGTCGCGCTCAACTATGGCGGGCAGGACGAGCTGGTGCGCGCCGCCAAGGCGATGGCGCAGCGCATCGCGGATGGTTCGCTTTCGCCCGAGAACGCGGACGCCGATGCTTTGGCTGCAGGGCTCGATACCGCGGACATGCCGCCGCTCGACCTCTTGATCCGTACATCGGGGGAGCAGCGGCTTTCCAACTTTCTCCTCTGGCAGTGCGCCTATGCGGAGCTGTGGTTCACCGAAACGCTGTGGCCCGATTTCACGCCGGCGCATCTGGCCGAGGCCATGGCCGATTTCGCCGCCCGCGAACGGCGGTTCGGAGGGCGATGAGCCTGGCCGCCCATATCCGTCCGCGCTTCCAGCGCGAACTGACCCGGCGGATCACCGTCGGCATTGCGCTGATTGCGCTGGCACTGGGCGATATCTGGCTGGGCTGGCTGTATTTCTGGGCGCTGGTGTCGCTCGGCTCCATCCTGATGATGGGCGAATGGTCGGACCTGGTGAAGGAGGGCTATAAGCGCCGTCTTGCGCAGGCCGCCATTACCGTGCCATTGATCCTGCTGGCACCGCAGGCACCGTTTCCGGGGCCGTCGATCATCGTGATCCTTGTCTTCGCCGGCATGGCAGGCGCGCTCGCCATCGGGGCGCAATCGATCCGCCTGGCCCTCGGCATCTTTTACGCGGGCCTGCCAGCCGTGGCGCTGGTGTTCCTGAGAGAGCTCGATTTCGGGCATGAGATCGCGATGTGGGCGCTCTCGCTCGTCTGGGCGACGGACATCGGCGCTTTCTTCGTCGGCAAGTCGCTTGGCGGACCCAAGATATGGCCCGCAATCAGCCCGAAAAAAACCTGGTCCGGCGGCATCGGCGGCGTTCTGGCGGCGATCGGCGCGGGGCTGCTCTTTCACTATTTCGGTCGGCTACCGCTGGAGCTGGCGCTGGCGAGCGGCCTGCTTTCCGTTGTGGCACAGGCCGGTGATTTCTTCGAAAGCTTCCTGAAGCGCCGGGCAGGGGTGAAGGACAGCGGCGATCTGCTGCCCGGCCATGGCGGGGTGATGGACCGGCTCGACGGGCTGGTGCCGGTGGCCCCGCTCGTGGCATTGCTTTGGCTATGGTGGATGATGTGAACAAGCGGACGATCAGCATTTTCGGGGCGACCGGTTCGGTCGGTACCTCGACGCTGGACCTCGTCCGGCGTGACCGCGATGCCTATGACGTGCAGGCGCTGACGGCGCATCGCGATGTCGAGGGGCTCGCGAAGCTGGCGCGCGAGTTCGAGGCGCGCTTCGTCGTGATCGGCGATGAGGATTGCTTCGGCGCGCTGAAGGACGCGCTGAGCGATACCAATATCGGGGTGGCCGCGGGCACTCAGGCGCTGGTCGATGCGGCCGATCTCGATCCGGACTGGACGATGGCCGCGATCGTCGGCTGTGCCGGGCTGGAGCCGGTGATGGCGGCGATCGAAAAGGGCCGCACGGTCGCGCTCGCCAACAAGGAATCGCTGGTGTCGGCAGGCGCGCTGATGATGGCCGCAGTGGAGCGCAGCGGCGCGACGCTGCTGCCGGTCGATTCGGAGCATAATGCGCTGTTCCAGTGCCTCGCGGGCGGGCGCATCGAAGAGGTGCGCCGCCTGATCCTGACCGCCAGCGGCGGGCCGTTCCGCACGAAAAGCCTGGACGAAATGCGCGGCATGACGCCGGCGCAAGCGGTGGCCCATCCCAACTGGTCGATGGGCGCAAAAATCTCGGTCGACAGCGCGACGATGATGAACAAGGGGCTCGAGCTGATCGAAGCCTATCATCTCTTTCCGGTGGGCGAGGAGCGGATCGACATTCTGGTCCACCCGCAATCGGTCGTCCACTCGATGGTCGAGTATAAGGACTGCTCTACGCTGGCGCAGATGGGGCCGACGGACATGAAGGTGCCGATCGCCAGCGCGCTGGCTTGGCCGCGCCGGATCGAAACCGGCTGCGGTCCGCTCGATCTGGCCGCGATCGGGCGGCTCGATTTCGAAGCGCCGGATGAAAAGCGCTTTCCCGCGCTCCGGCTTGCCCGCGCGGCGCTCCGGCGTGGGGGGACGGCGCCCGCAACGCTGAACGCGGCCAACGAGATCGCAGTCGCAGCCTTCCTGGAAGAGCGCATCGGGTTTCTGGATATCGCCGCGCTGGTCGAGCGGGTGCTTGACGAAGCAGACATTGCCGAGCCGCGCGACCTTCAGGACATATTCACGGTGGACCGGGCAGTCAGGGCGCGTGCTTCTGAAATGATTGGAGAGTTTGCGCGTGGTGACTGAAGGCCCCGGCCTGCTGTTGACGCTGTTCGCCTTTGCGGTGGTGATCGGCTCGCTCGTGTTCGTGCACGAATATGGGCATTATTGGGCGGGGCGGCTGTTCGGGGTGAAGGCGGATGCCTTTTCGATCGGCTTCGGCAAGGAACTGACCGGCTGGACGGACAAACGCGGTACCCGCTGGAAGATCGCGATGCTGCCGCTGGGCGGTTATGTTCAGTTCGCCGGCGATATGGGTGCGGCGAGCCAGCCCGATCCGGAGTTCGAGCGTCTACCTGAGGCCGAGCGATCGCAGATGTTCCAGTCCAAGCCCTTATGGCAACGCGCGATCATCGTCGCGGCGGGGCCGGTCACGAATTTCGCCGTGGCGATCGCCATCTTTGCAGGCTTCTTCATCGCCTTCGGCCAGCCGGTAACGCCCAGCGTGGTACCGGAAGTCCCCGCCAACACCGCGGCCGCCGAAATCGGTCTTCAGCCGGGCGATGAGATCCTCGCCATCAACGGCAACCGCACCGAAACCTTTGGCGCGATGGCGCGCGAGGTCTCGATCCATCCTGCCGAGCCGGTGACGATCGCCGTCGAGCGGGCAGGGCGCGAGTTGCAATTGCAGGGTACGCTGGGCGTGCGCATCGAGCAGGACCGGTTCGGCAACCAATACAAGCTGGGCCTTCTGGGTATTCCCTGGCCGCAGCAGGTGATGCGCGATGTGCCGCTGTGGGAGGCCCCGATCGCAGCGACGAAGCAGACCGGCGATGTCGTTCGTCTGATGGTGACCACACTCGGCCAGGTTTTCACCGGGCGCCGTTCGGTCAAGGAGCTGGGCGGGCCGCTGAAGATCGCGCAGGTTTCGGGCGAACAACTGAGCCTTGGTCTTTACGCTTTCATCGGTTTTATCGCGCTGATCTCGATTAACTTGGGGTTCATTAACCTGCTGCCAATTCCGATGCTCGATGGAGGGCACCTCCTGATGTATGCGGTGGAGGCCGTGCGGCGAAAGCCCGTCGGTCCGCAGGCCATGGAATGGGCCTACAGGACGGGTTTTGCCGTCGTCATCGCCTTCATGCTGCTGGTGACCTTCAACGATCTGTCGTCCTTCGGCCTCTTCTAAGGCGAAGCTTTCTTGATCGGACCGCCTGCTTCGTGCAAGGCGGCGCCCGATTGAATAGGAGCCGGCCCCCATGCCGGCGGAATTGGGACCGGCGCGCGCCGCCGGTAAGGGAACGGGATTGATCCAGGTGACAGCACGTCATTGCACGAACGGTCGCACGCGCTTCGCTGCGGCGCTCCTCAGCGGCACCATCCTGGCGGGCATTGCCGCGCCAGCTTCCGCGCAGAGCGAGACCGCCCAGCCGGCCGCGACCGCGCCGGCAACGCAGCAGGCCGTTCAGACGGACGCAACCCGCCCCGGACAGGATGTGATCCGCACCATTTCCGTCGCGGGCACCCAGCGGCTGGAGCCCAATACGGTGCTCACCTATATCAAGCTGCGTCCGGGCCAGGTCTACACGCCGGAAGCGGCCGACCAGGCGCTGCGCGATCTGGCCGAGACCGAGCTGTTCGCGGATTATTCGATCCGCAACGATAACGGCAATGTGCTAATAACCGTGGTCGAGAACCCGGTGATCAACCGCATCCTGATCGAGGGCAATAAGCGCCTCAAGACCGATAAGATCACGCCGGAGATCAAGCTGGCGCCGCGCCAGATCTTCACCCGGTCCAAAGTGCGTGCGGACGTTGCGCGCATCATCGAGCTCTACAAGCGCCAGGGCCGCTTCGCTGCGAGCGTGGAGCCGAAGGCGGTGCAACTCGATCAGAACCGCGTCGATATCGTATTCGAAATCAACGAGGGGCCCAAGTCCAAGGTCCGCGCGATCAACATCATCGGCAATGAGGAGTTCTCGGACAGCGAACTTCGCAGCGAGATGTACACGAAGCAGTCGCGCTTCTTCCGCTTCTTCTCGTCGAACACCAGCTACGATCCGGATCGGCTTGCCGCCGACCAGCAGAAGCTGCGCCAGTTCTATCTGACCGAAGGCTATGCTGATTTCCGCGTCGTTTCCGCGGTTGCCGAGCTGACGCCGGACAAAAAGGACTTCATCATCACTTATGTGGTGGAGGAAGGAGATCGCTACAAATTCGGCGATGTGAAGGTCGAGAGCGAAATCCGCGACTTCGATAGCGAGGCGCTGACGCGCAATCTCGCGATCAAGAAGGGTGACTGGTTCAACGCCAAGCTGGTGGAAGACACGGTCGAGAGCCTGACCGAGACTGCCGGCCTGTTCGGTTATGCGTTTGCCGATGTCCGGCCGCAATATGATCCGAACCGCGAAGATCATGTGATGAACATCACCTTCCAGGTCGCCGACTCGGATCGGACCTATGTGGAAGAGGTGGAGATCAACGGCAATCGCATCACCGAAGACAAGGTGATCCGCCGTGAATTCCGTCTAGCCGAAGGTGATGCGTTCAACAGCTTCCAGGTGCAGCGTTCGGCCAACCGCATCAAGTCGCTCGGCTATTTCCAGGACGATCTGGAGATCAAGCAGCGCCAGGGCAGCGAGCCCGACCGGATCATCCTGTCGACCGACGTGCAGGAACGCTCGACCGGTGAGCTGACGCTGTCGGCGGGCTTCTCCTCGATCGAGAACTTCATTTTCCAGGGCTCGATCCAGCAGCGCAACTTCCGCGGCAAGGGCCAGACGCTGCGCGCCTCGGCCAGCTATTCGCAGTTCAACAAGTCGGTCCAGCTGGGCTTTACCGAGCCTTATCTGTTCGACAAGAACATCGCGATCAGCGGCGATATTTTCCGTAAGGATTACAGCAACTTCTTCTTCGGCGTGAACAACGACCGGCAGACGAACTTCAACCAGATCTCCACCGGTGCGCAGGTTGGCGTCGGCGTGCCGATCAACGAATATCTCTACGGCTCGCTGCGCTACAGCCTCGTCAACGACGATGTGACGGTGAACGATCGTTTCCGGTCCGACATCAATGGCGATGGCGTGCTGGAGTGCGATCCCAGCCTGATCAACCGCTATCTCTGCGATGCCGAGGGTAACCGCATCACCTCGCAGCTCAGCTATTCACTGAACTACGACACGCGCGACAACCGCATCCGTCCGCGACGTGGCCACTATGTCACGCTGACGCAGGACTTCGCCGGTCTGGGCGGTGATGTGAAGTTCATCCGAACCAAGGTTGAAAGCGGCAAATGGTGGAACGTCTATAACGGCTTCATCTTCTCCGTTCGCGCCGAGGGCGGGTACATCCATCCGCTCGAAAATCGTGGGCTCGAGTCGCAAGGGGTCGACGATATCCGTCTGACCGACCGCTTCTTCCTGGGTGAACCCCAGATCCGCGGTTTCGACATTCGCGGCATCGGCCCCCGCGTGCAGCGCGGCCCGGTGCTGTGCATGAACACTGCCGAAGGCGGCGGCGATCCCGTGGCCTGCAATTCGAACAGCAGCGCGGCCGATATCGTGCTCAACGATCAGGGTGAGCCGCTCTTCCCGACCGATCGCAACAGCATTCAGGACAGCGCCATTGGTGGCCGGGCCTATTATCTGGGCCGGTTCGAGCTGGAAGTTCCGCTCGGCTCGAGCGTGCGCGAGCTGGGCCTGCGCCCGTCGGTCTTCGTCGACATCGGCTCGGTCTTCGATATTACGCGGCCGCTGGTGGACAGCTTCCTGCCCGGCGATCCGCGCCTGACCACCACCCAGCGCTTCCCGTCGGGCAATGTCGCCTGCGCGGTTCCGGCGTCGGGTGACAATCCGGCGAGCACGGTGGAAGGCATGGGCGACACCTGCCCGGCCGGTGCCACCGTTCTCACCAGCACCGGCACGCCGTTCCAGGAACGGTTCGTCGGGGACAGCGCCAGCCCGCGCGTTTCGATCGGCGCCGGCGTCAACTGGAACTCGCCCTTCGGCCCGCTTCGCATCGACGTCGCAACGGCGCTGCTGAAGCAGGAGGGCGACGATACCAAGACCTTCACGTTCAACGTAGGAACCCAATTCTGATGAAACATCTGATCAAAGCCGCGTCGCTGGCTCTTGCGGCAACCACGGCCACCGTTTCGCTCGCCGCCCCCGTGGCCGCACAGCAGGTGAAGGGTATCGCCTTTGCCGATCTGGAAGCCGCCGCCCGCCAGTCGAGCGCGTACACGACCGCAGCTCAGCAGCGTCAGACCACTTATGCCGCGCAGATCCAGCAGGCGCAGTCCGCTCGCCAGGCCGCTGCGCAGCGTCTCGAGCCGCTGGCCAATCAGTTCAACACTGCGCGCCAGTCGGCAACGCCCGATCAGACCCAGCTGCAGACGCTCTACGGCCAGATCCAGCAGATCCAGAACGACAGCGAGCAGCAGCTGCAGCAGATTCTGCAGCCGGTCGCTTTGTCCGAAGCTTATGTGAATGAACAGATCAGCGATCAGCTGAAGGCCGCCGTAGACGCCGCCCGCGCCCAGGCGAAGGTGAGCCTCCTGCTCGGCGCCGGTTCGGTAATCGATGGCGATGACGCATATGACCTAACCGATGAGATCACGGCGCAGCTCAACCGCCTGATCCCCGCCGCGCAGATCGTGCCGCCCGCCGGCTGGCTGCCGCGTGCGCAGCGGGAGCGTCTTGCCGCGCAGCAGCAGGCACAGCCCGCCGCCGCCGCGGCACAGCCCGAAAGCCGCTGAAGCGACTGACCATGGCTGACGCGCTGGATTATGACGTTCGAAAGGTGATGGCGGTGCTCCCGCACCGTTATCCCATGCTGCTGGTCGACCGCGTGGTCGAACTGGAAAAAGGCGAAAGCATCAAGGCGGTGAAGGCCGTCACGATGAACGAAAACTTCTTCCAGGGGCATTTCCCCGGCCGTCCGATCATGCCCGGCGTGATGATCGTCGAGGCGCTGGCGCAGGCTGCCGGCGTACTGGCGATGGAAAGCTTCGATTTGGTCGGATCGAACAAGCTCGTCTATTTCATGGCGATCGAGAACGCGAAGTTCCGTGCGCCGGTGGAACCGGGCTGTTTGCTGGAGCTCAACGTCTCCTTCCTGCAGAAGCGCGCGCGCGTGTGCCGGTTCGAAGGCAAGGCCATGATCGGCGATCAGCTTGCCGCCGAAGCCAGCTTCACCGCGATGATCGCGGACCCGCCGTCCGCCAGCTGATCCGCTAAGAGCGTAGCACATCGCTTGCCAATTCCCGCGCGCGCCGTTAAGGCGCGCGCTTTCCTCCCCATGGCCGTTCGGAAACCGGCCTGCAATCGGAGCCTAAGCGCATGAAAAAAGATCTTCACCCCGATTACCACATGATCAAGGTCCAGATGACCGACGGCACCGTGTTCGAGACCCGCTCGACCTGGGGCGCGGAAGGCGACACGCTGCAGCTGGATATCGATCCCACCTCGCACCCGGCATGGACCGGCGGCAACCAGCGCCTGATGGATCAGGGCGGCCAGGTGGCACGCTTCAACAAGCGCTTCGGCGGGCTCAGCCTCAAGAAGTGATCCGGCGCGGGTTCTTCGCGAACCCCCGGTATCTTTTAAAACCGCCATCGCGGAAGCTTCGGCTGCCCGCGGTGGCGGTTTTTCTATAAGTGCAGCGAAGGCGTAAGCGCGCGCCACAGCAACAGCTTGCGCCGCAGGATTTCGGCGGCTCGCTCCGGGTCTGTGCGCAGGAACCGCACGCGGGTTCCGGGCCGCAGTTGGCCGATGCTGTGCCGGTCCGCGCGGATAACCTGCGCAATGCGCGGATAGCCGCCCGTGGTTTGCGCATCGACGCCCAACAAAAAGGGCTTGCCCGAAGGCGGCGCCTGTACGGTGCCCGGAAATACCGCCGCGCTGGTGATACCCGAAGGGGCGGGGCGCAAGGCCGTGTTCTCCAGCTCGCAACCGATACGATTGGCGCGGTTGCCGATCGTGAACGCATCCTCGAACAGCGCGCGCCGCCCCTCGGCATCCAGCCGATCGTATTCGGGCCCGGGCACGGCGTGGAGCCCGATCTCGTCCGTCATCGTCAGCCGGTAGCTGTCCGGCACATGCCGCTCCTCGCCCGCATCGCCGCGGGTAAAGCCTAGCTCCATTCCCGCGCGCAACAGCGGCTTGCCGATAGCCGCGGGCAGATAGGAGGAGGTGCCGCCGAGCAGTTGCGGCGCATCGAACCCGGCCGCAACGGCCAGATAGCTGCGCACGCCGCGCCGCGCGCCGTGGATATGCAGCACCGATCCCGCCTCAAGCCGGTGGCTGCGCTGCGTGTCCACGCCGCGCCCATCGATATCCGCACTGTCCGCCGCGCCGCAGACCGCGACCGTCGCCGGCGCATCGAATCGGACACTTGCGCCCGAAAGCGTGATCTCCAGCGTCGCGGCATCGGGCGCGTTGCCGACGCACCAGTTGGCGAGCGCCTGGCTCACCGGATCGGCGGGGCCCGCGCCGGGAAGGGCGATGTGCCGCCGCCCCGCCATTGGCCGACCCTGCAGGCTGGTCTGCAGGCCGCCATCAAGAATGTGCATCCGCGCCATCAGCGGCTTGCCATTTCGTCAAATTGCGCGCGATCGATCGCTTCAAACCGCACGCTAGTGCCAGCGGAGAGCAGGGCAGGTTGATCCCGCGATGCATCGAACAGCGCCAGCGGCGTGCGTCCGATCAGCGGCCAACCGCCCGGCCCCTCGAAGGGGTAAAGTCCGCACAGTCCGCCAAGCAGGCCTATCGAGCCGGCGGGAACGGATTGGCGCGGCTCGTTTAGGCGGTCGATGCCCGGAATATCGCATTCCGCGCGGCAATAGGCAAAACCGGGCTGGAAGCCGATGATGTCCACCGTCCATTCCTGCGCGGCATGCCAACGGGGTAGATCGTCCAACGCGATGCCAAGCCGGTCCGCCACCATGCCCGCATCGGGTGCGAACTGCGCATCGTAACATACTGCAATCACCTGCTCGCGGGCCGCAGCGGCGGCATGCGCATCGGACCGATCGAGCTGCCGGGAGAACAGCGCGCGCGCCGTAGCGGGATCGGTGCGTTCCGGATCGAACCGGACGCTCAGGCTGTCCAGCCCGGGCACGACCTCCTCCCAGTCATCGGCGCGCAGCAGATGTTCGGTGGCGGCGTGACGGCGGCTGCGATCCGGGATTGGCGCGCTCAGCCAATCGTCGGCGGTGAAAATGCTGCTCATCGACCGGCCGCCGGTTCGATCGTCAGGCCTGCCTCCTCCAGCGCCGCGCGGATCGCGGCGGCGCTTTCCAGCGCGGCGTCGCTATCGCTGTGAAGGCAGAGCGTGTCGGCCCGGATGCGCAGCGACGTACCGCCCTCCACCTCGATGGCCTCGCCCGTGGCGAGGGCGCGGGCTTGGGCGGCGCGGGCAGCGGGATCGGCGATCACCGCGCCGTCCCGGCCGCGTGGAACGAGCCGCGCGGCATCGGTATAGCGCCGGTCCACAAAAGCCTCGGCAATGAACGGAAGACCTGCGGAGTGCGCCGCCGCCTCAGCTTGCGAACCGGCAAGGCCCACCAGCGGCGTGCCGGGCGAAGCGGCGGCGCAAGTTTCGGCCACCAGTTTCGCCAGCGCCGCATCGTCCGCCATATCGTTGTAGAGCGCGCCGTGCGGTTTAATGTGGTGGATCGGCACCTCCGCTTGATCCGCCACGGCGGCAAAGGCGGCGATCTGCGCGCGCAGACTGTCCGTCAGCGAATCGGCAGAGATGTCGAGCGATCGGCGCCCGAAATGCTCGCAGTCCGGATAGCTCGGATGCGCGCCCGCTGCGACGCCGCGTTCCTTGGCCGCTGCCAGCATCGCCGCCATGCTCTGCGCATCGCCGGCATGGCCCCCGCAGGCGATGTTGCAGCTGGTTACGATGTTCAGGATCGCGATGTCGCGTGCGGCCGATTCGGGCATTTCGCCAAGGTCTGCATTGAGATCGATCTGTGCTGTCATGGCCATAACCCTAGCGCGCGGAGGACGAGACGGGTTCCGAGAAGCAGGCAAATCAGCCACACCAGCCCCGCACCCCACAGAAGAGGCGCGCCCGTGCTGCGCGAACGGTGGATCAACCAGACGAGGATACCGGCGACGATCGGCAGCAGCAGCCCGTTGGCCACCTGCGCGACCAGGATGATGGCCACCAGATCCGTTCCGGTCGCCGCGACGAGGGTGCCGATCAGGACGATCAGCGTTGCCGTAATGCGAAAGACGAGGCGCTTCGGATCTCCGCCGGGCCACAGTTCGGACAGAATGTAGCCCGTCGCCATCGGTGCGGTGACCGAAGAGGTCAGCCCCGCGCCGAACAGCCCTGCGCCGATGGCATAGCGGGCGAGGGGGCCGTAGACCGGCTCCACCTGCCGCGCGATATCGGCGGCATTGCCGATGCCGCCGCCCACGCCGCTCGCCGCCGCCGTTATCAGGATCGCGATCGAGACGAGCGCGCCGATGCCGATCGAAACGATCGTCTCCAGCCGCATTTCGGCAGGGTCTTCGTCCGCGCTCCAACGCTCGCGCGAGGCCGCGGCGTGTAGGAACAGATTGTAGGGCACGATGGTGGTGCCGATCAGCGCGATGGCGGTGAACAGGCCGCCTTCAGGAATGCGCGGCACGAGGCCGGCCAGAAGCGCGCCCGGATCGGGCCGCACCGCGATGCAGGCGATGAGGAAGGCAAGGCTCATCAGCATCACGAGTGCCACCAGCAGGCGCATCAACCATTTCACCTGTCCGAAAGCGAGCAGGCCTGCTGCCACCGCGCCGATGCACAGCGCCGGCCATGGCGCGGGTGCGTCCAAACCGAGCGCGCCGAGGCCCAGCGCCGCACCCCCGATATTACCGCTTTCATAGGCGGCATTGCCGAGGCCCAAGGCGACGACGATGAGGAGGCCGAGCGCCAGCTTGGCGGGCGCGGAACCGGCGCTGTCCACCATGGCGCGTGCCAAGCCCTGTCCGCGCAGCACGGCGACCCGCGCGGCGGCATATTGCAGCGTGATCGTCGCGATGCCCGCAAACACCAACGCCCAAAGCAGCGTCATGCCGAAATCGACACCCGCCACGGAACAGGCGGTAACGGTGCCGGGGCCGATGAACGCGGCGGCCACCAGCATGCCGGGCCCCGGTTTATAGCGCGCCATCGGTTCCCCTCCTCATTGCCTGCCCCTCGTTCGAACCCGCTTCGGGGTAGCCCGATGCACCCATGCTCGGCAACGGCCTTGCGCTCGGGCTCGCACGGCCTTACAGAGCGCCCTTCTCGGCAGCATGACTGCCCGTGGCGATCGTAGCTCAGATGGTTAGAGCGCCGGTTTGTGGTACCGGAGGTCGGGGGTTCGAGACCCCTCGATCGCCCCATTTTTCTCCTGTTCGTTGATTTCGATGATGACATCCGTTCGCAGCGGATGGCGACAAAGCGGTGACAAAGCTCGTCGGTATGATTATTGCGCGTTCGAGACCGTTAATTTCGATCACGACAGGACACCTCCGATGCAATCGCTCTGGTCACATAAGGATTACGACGCGCACGAGACCGTGCATTATGCCAATGACATCGGCTCCGGCCTGTCGGCTATCATCGCGGTGCATTCCACCCATCTCGGGCCCGGCACCGGCGGCACGCGCTTCTGGCATTATGCGGACAAGGCTGACGCGCTGACCGATGTGCTGCGCCTCTCGCGCGGTATGAGCTACAAGAACGCCATGGCGGGACTTCCGCTCGGCGGCGGTAAGGGTGTGATTCTGGCCGGCGAAGCGCGCGAGAAGACCAAGGACATGCTGGCCGCCTATGGCCGGGCCATCGATTCGCTGGGCGGTCGCTACGTCACGGCGGAAGACGTCGGCATCAACGACAGCGACATGGTCGAGATCGCCAAGCAGACCAAATATGTCTCCGGCCTGCCGCAGGAAGATGCGAGCGAGGCGGGCGGCGATCCCGGCCCGTTCACCGCGCGCGGCGTCTATCTGGGAGTGTGCGCAGCGGTGCGCCATAAGCTGGGCCGCGAATCGATGGACGGCGTACATGTCGCCATCCAGGGCGTCGGCAGCGTGGGCGGCGGGCTTGCCCGTCTGCTCGCCAAGGACGGCGCGAAGCTGACCATTGCGGATATGGACAAGGACCGCGCCGCCGCGCTCGCTGCTGAAACCGGCGCCGAGCAAGTGGGTCTGTCAGACATTATGCGCGTGGAGGCGGACGTGTTCAGCCCCAATGCGCTTGGCGCGATCCTTGACGAGGTTTCGATTGCGAACCTCAACGTGCCGATCGTAGCGGGCGGCGCGAACAATCAGATCGCCCGGCCCGACGATGCGCAGCGCCTGATGGACCGCGGCATCCTCTATGCGCCCGATTACGTGATCAACGCCGGCGGCGTCATCAATATCGGCCTGGAATATCTGGGCGAGGCGTCGGTCGACGAAGTCAATGCGCGGATCGACAAGATCCCCGAGCGTCTGGAAGCGATCTGGCAGCGCAGCGAGTCCGAGGGCGTTCCCTCTGCCAATGTCGCGGACCGCATGGCACGGGAATTGATCGGACGCTGAACTCATGCCCCGCGCCTCTGCTCCGGCGGCGGCGCGGGACCATGACGGCGGCTTTGTTGGATTCGTCTTTGATTCCGGCCCATCCGTCTTTCCTTGGCGCGCAAAACCGCCTAGTTTCGGCGCAAGCTCATGCATCGTTTCGCCAATCCCGCCAGATTTCTGAAAATCGCCCGTCCGATGACCGCGGTCCTGTTCTGGAGCGGGCTGGCATTGACCGTCGGTGCCTGCATCTGGGGGCTGGTCGTCGCACCTGCGGACAGACTGATGGGCGAGACGGTGCGTATCCTCTACATCCATGTGCCGACCGCATGGCTTGGCATGGGCGGCTGGGTGGCCATTGCCATCGCCAGCGTGGTCCAGCTGGTCTGGCGGCATCCGCTGGCCGGCATCGCCGCGCGCGCGGCAGCTCTGCCCGGCGCGGTGTTCGCGGGGTTGTGCCTGCTCTCCGGTTCGATCTGGGGCCGTCCGACCTGGGGCACATGGTGGGTATGGGACGGGCGGCTGACCTCGATGCTCGTGCTGTTTTTCCTCTATATCGGCTATATCGCGCTCGTCAGCGCGACCAGCGAGCGCGGCCAGACCAGCCGCATTGCCGCGATTTTCGGCATCATCGGCGCGGTCAACATTCCCGTTATCAACCGATCGGTGGTGTGGTGGCAGACACTGCATCAGCCGCCCAGCATCACCTTGTCCGGCTCAACGATCGACAGCTCCTTCCTGTGGCCGCTACTCGCCAGCGTGCTCGGCTTTTCGCTCCTTTTCGGCGCGATCGTGCTGATGCGCATGCGTGCCGCGCTTGCCGATATCCGCGTCGAGGCGCGGTTGCAGAGGCTCGCGGCGGCATGACTCAGTGGACCTATGTCATCCTCGCTTATGGCGCAGTGCTGGTCGGAATGGCCGGACTGGTGGTCGCCAGCTATGGTGCGATGCGCAGGGCGGAGCGCAGCGCGGAGGCTTTGAAGCGCAAATGAAGGCGAAGCATCAGCGCCTGACGCTCGTCGTCCTCGCCGTGGTCGCGCTGATCGGCGCGGGGCTGCTTGCCATGCTCGGCCTCAAGGACCAGGCCGCCTATTTCTATCAGCCCGCCGCGCTGGTGAAGGCGGACGTGCCGCCGGGCCAGGCGATCCGCCTGGGCGGGCTCGTCATGCCCGGCACGATCAAACATGCCGCAGACGGCGTCACCACCGATTTCCGCGTGGGCGACGGAGAGGCGACGGTGCCCGTCACCTATCGCGGCATCGTGCCGGATCTGTTCACCGAAGGATCGGGCGTGGTTGCTACCGGCCGCATGGATGGTAGGGGCACATTCGTGGCGGACAATCTGCTTGCCAAACATGACGAGAATTACGTCCCGCGTGAGCTTGGAAATATCGACAAGGCGGCGGTGATCAGCGAGAGTCAGACGCTGGTCAAATGATGGTCTTTACCTCATGATCGCCGAGGCCGGCCTTGCCGCCCTGTGGCTCGCCGCGGCGATGGCGCTGCTGCAGACCTTTGCGGGTTTTGGCGGTCTTGGGGATCGGCTGGCCCAGCTCACTGCATCGCTGCGCGGGTTCGCGGTGGCGCAGGGTCTGCTCAGCCTGACCGCCTTCGCGATGCTCCTATGGCTTTTCGCGCGCACGGATCTGTCGGTCGGACTGGTCGCGCTCAACAGCCATATCGACAAGCCGATGCTCTATAAAATTGCCGGTGCGTGGGGCAATCATGAAGGCTCGATGCTGCTCTGGGTCACGGTGCTGTCGCTCACCGGTGGATTGATCGCGCTTCTGGAGCGCAAGCTCGATGCGCGCAGCTTCGCTGCCACGCTGGGCGCGCAAGGCGTCATCGCCTTGGGTTTCTACGCCTTCCTGCTGTTCTCCTCGAACCCGTTTGCGCGGCTCAGCCCGCCTGCGCCGACGGGGCAGGGGCTCAATCCGCTGCTGCAGGACCCCGGCCTCGCCTTCCACCCGCCTACGCTCTACATCGGCTATGTCGGCCTGTCGGTGGCCTTTTCCTTTGCCGTGGGCGCGATGCTGACCGGCAAGGCGGGGCCCGCATTTGCCCGCGCGATGCGGCCCTGGGTGCTGATCAGCTGGATATTCCTCACCCTCGGCATCACCGCAGGCAGCTACTGGGCCTATTATGAGCTTGGCTGGGGCGGCTGGTGGTTCTGGGACCCGGTCGAGAACGCTTCGCTGATGCCCTGGCTCGCGGCGACGGCGCTCTTGCATTCGGTTTCCGTCCTCGCCGCGCGCGATGCGCTGCGCGCCTGGACGATCATGCTCGCTCTCACCGCCTTTGCCATGTCGATGATCGGCACGTTTCTGGTCCGCTCGGGCATCCTGACGAGCGTGCATGCTTTCGCCGTGGACCCGGAGCGCGGCACCTTCATCCTCGTCCTCCTCGCGCTTTACATCGGCGGCGCGCTGGTCCTGTTCGGCACGCGCATCGGCAGCGTAAGACAGGGAGCGCCCTTCCATCTGTTCAGCCGGGAAGGCGGGCTGGTTGCCAACAATATCCTTCTTTCCGCGATCCTGGCGATCGTCCTGATCGGCACGCTCTATCCGCTGATTGCAGAGGGTCTGTTCGGTGAGCAGCTCTCGGTCGGCCCGCCTTATTTCGACAAGACGACGGTGCCGGTCGCGCTGGTCTTGATGCTGTTCTTGGCCGCCGGGCCGTTGCTGCGCTGGCGGCGCGACGGATCGGGCAGCTTGCCGAGAAAGCTGGTGCTGCCCGCAGGGGCGAGCGTCGTCGCGCTGATCCTGCTGCTGGTGCTGGCGCCCGGAACGGGGATCCTGCCGCTGCTCGGGCTGGTCTTTGCCGCCGGACTCGCGGTGGCGAGCATCGTGCCGCTATGGGGCCGCAAGCTTTTGCGCACGCCGCTGCCGATCTGGGGCATGGTGCTGGCGCATCTGGGGGTCGCCGTCGCGGTTGTCGGCATGGCGTCTGAAAGCGGGTTCACGCAGGAACGTCTTGCTGCCGTGCGCTACGGCGAGGAGCTGGAAGTTGGCGGCTGGAAAGTGCAGCTGCTCGGCCTCGATCCGGTGGCGGGGCCGAACTGGACCGCGATCGAGGCGCGCGTGCTCGCCAAGAAGGGCGACGGGCGCTGGATTCTCCATCCGCAGTCGCGCAGCTATTCCTCACCCGTGATGCAGACCAATGAGGCGGCGCTTTTGAGCCGCTGGAACGGGCAGCTGTACGCCACGCTGGGCGCGCAGGATGAACAAGGGCGCTGGCAGCTCCGCCTCTGGTGGAAACCGTTCGTCTCGCTCATCTGGCTGGGCGGCGTGCTGATCGCGCTTGGCGGCGCCTTGGCGCTCATTGGCCGTGTCTGGCGCGGTTTCCGCGCCCGCTTCCCGAAGACGCAGCAGGAGGGTTTCGCATGAGCCGCCGCTGGGTCCTGTGGTTCCCGCTCGTCCTGTTCGGGTTGATCGTCATGCTGGTTCTGTGGGGTATGAACCGGGATCGCGATGACTTCGTGCGATCCCGCCTGATCGGACAGCCGGTGCCTGAATTCAGCCTGCCGCCCGCCGTGGAAGGCAAGCCGGGCCTTGCCAGCAACGATCTGGATGATGGCAAGCCGCAGCTCGTCAATTTCTTCGGCAGCTGGTGCATTCCCTGCCGCGCGGAGGCACCTCAGCTGGCCGCGCTGGCGGCGGCGGGCGTGCCGATCACCGGGATTGCCCTGCGCGACGATCCGGAGAATGTGCGCAAGTTCCTCGATCAATATGGCGATCCTTTCACGCGGATCGGCGCGGATCGCGACGGGCGCTTGCAGGTGGTCTTCGGCGCCAGCGGTGTGCCGGAAACCTATCTCGTCGCGCCCGACGGCACGATCCTCCTGCAGCATATCGGCGATATCCGAGCGGAGGATGTGCCCGAACTCCTCCGGGCTTGGAAGGACGCGTCATGATGCGGCTTTTCGCCCTGTTGGCGCTCGCCTTCTGCGTTGCCGCGCCGCTGGCCGCACAGAATGACGGCGGCGTCGACGCGCCGTTCGCCAATGAACAATTGTCCGATCCCGCGCAGGAAGCTGCCGCGCGCGATCTGATGTACGAAATCCGCTGCGTGCAGTGCCAGAGCCAGTCGATCGCGGACAGCGATGCGCCGATTGCCGGCGCCATGCGCAGCGAGGTACGCAGCCGCATCGCCGCGGGGCAGTCCGCCGACGATGTGCGCGGCTATCTCATCCAGCGCTATGGCGATTACATCACCTATGATCCGCCCGTCAGCCCGCTTACCTGGCCGCTCTGGTTCGCGCCGATCCTGATTATCGGCTTCGGCATCTGGCTTGCCTGGGGACGGTTCAAGCGATGATCGGCTGGGCCATCATGATTGCGCTGGCGCTGATGGTGTTTGCGGGCCTCTGGCTCGTCGGCGGCATGACGCGCCCGGTGTTCCAGCTGGTCGCCGCGGCCATCCTGCTCGCTTTTGCCGGCTATCAATGGCAGGGGCGGCCTGGCCTTCCCGGCGCGCCCGGACAGCCCGAAGAGGCGCGCGAAGAGGTGACGGCCTCGCTCATCGACGTGCGCAGCCTCATGGATCGCAATTTCACGCCGGCCAAACGCTATATTCTGCCGTCGGACGGCTATGCCCGGCGCGGGGATTATGAGGGGGCGGTGCAAATCCTGCGTGGCGGCCTCAAGACCGATCCGCGCAATGCGGACCTGTGGACGGCCGTGGGCCTCGATCTCATGATGGCATCGGACGGTAAACTGCCACCAGCAGCCAAGCTCGCTTTCGAGCGCGCCCGTGCACTCGATCCGCGCCATCCCGGCCCTGTCTATTTCACCGGGCTCGCCGCCCTGCGCGACGGCAATCCGGAGGATGCGCTGATCCTCTGGTCCAGCCTGCTCAACGGCGACTACCGCGCCGGCGAATGGCGCGAAAAGGTGCGGCCGCAGGCCGAGGCGCTGGCACAGATGCTATCGGGCGCCATGGCGGCCCAACAGGCCACACAGCAAGCGCCGTCACAGAGCGGGACAGCCGCGGACAGCCCCCGTTAGCGCGCAATTGCACAGACCATCGCGGCGTGCTAATTGCCGCGCTTCTCCGCCCTTGGCGGCGCAACGCAATGGCAAGCGATAAAGCGAGCCGATCCATGGTCCTCGGGGCAATTTCGTACATGACTGGCTGGACACTTCGTGCCTGACGATTCGCAGATGGTGAGCGCCCATGCGCGCCGAGACGCCCCCAGTGCCAAGGCGAAGCTCGCGTTCAGCGCTGTGGGCATCGTGTTCGGCGATATCGGCACCAGCCCGATCTACGCCTTCCGCGAAACCTTTGTCGGGCCGCACCCGCTCGCGATTGACCGCATCCATATCTTCGGAGTCGTCAGCCTGATCCTGTGGTCGATGGTGCTGGTGGTGGCGATCAAATATGTCATCATCCTGATGCGCGCCGACAATAAGGGGCAGGGGGGTACGCTCGCCCTGCTCGCGCTGCTGATGCGGCAGGTGAATTCGGCCAAGCGCGGATCACTGATCGTGATCCTGGGCGTCTTCGCGACTGCCCTGTTCTACGGCGACTCGATGATCACACCGGCCATTTCGGTGCTATCGGCGGTGGAGGGCATCACCGTAGTGCAGGCTGGCATGGAGCCGCTCGTAGTGCCCATCGCGGTGGTACTGCTGATCATGTTGTTCATGATCCAAAAGAGCGGCACCAGCAAAGTGGGCGCGCTCTTCGCGCCGGTGATGATCGTCTATTTCGTGACGCTGGCGGTGCTTGGGATCATCCAGATCGTCCAGAATCCGGTGATCCTCTATGCGATCAACCCCTATTACGCGTTGCAGTTCTTCCTGGTCGACAAGTGGATCGCGTTTCTGGCGCTGGGGTCGGTCGTCCTCGCGGTGACCGGGTCGGAGGCGCTCTATGCGGATATGGGGCATTTCGGCAAAGGGCCGCTGCGGCTCAGCTGGTTCGGCTTCGTAATGCCCGCGCTGCTCATCAACTATTTCGGCCAGGGCGCGATGATCGACGCGCTGGACGGCGCAGCGGCGCAGCAGGCGATGGAGAACCCGTTCTTCCTGCTGGCGCCCGATATGCTGCGGCTGCCGATGGTGATCCTTGCCACCATGGCCACCTTCATTGCCAGCCAGGCGGTGATCTCCGGTGCGTTCTCCGTCACCCATCAGGCAATCCAGCTCGGCTTCGTGCCGCGCCTTTCGACGCAGCACACCAGCGTCTCCGAACAAGGCCAGATCTACATCCCGATCATCAACTGGGTGCTGATGATCGCGGTGCTGCTACTGGTCGTTACCTTCCGCAACAGCTCCAACCTTGCCTCAGCTTACGGTATCGCGGTGACGGGGGCGATGCTGATCGACACCTGTCTGCTCGCCGTGCTTCTGGTCAGCGTATGGCGCTGGAAGCTGTGGTGGGTGGTGCCTTTGGTCGGCATCTTCTTCATCGTTGACGGCGCCTATTTTGCCGCGAACACCACCAAGATTCCCGATGGCGGCTGGTTCCCGCTGCTGGTCGGTGCCTTCGCCTTCACGCTGCTCACGACCTGGTCCAAGGGCCGCAAGCTGATGCGCGAGCGGATGATGGAGGTTGCGCTGCCGATCGAGATCTTCACCAAATCCGCGAAAAGCAGCGCGACGCGCGTGCCCGGCACCGCCATCTTCATGGCGTCGAGCACCCGCGGCGTGCCATCGGCGCTGCTCCACAACATCAAGCACAACAAGGTGCTGCATGAGCGCGTGGTCATCCTGACCGTGGAAATCCAGGACGTGCCCTTCGTGGATGAAAGCGAGCGGTACAATATGACCGATCTGGGCGACGGCTTCTATCGCATGATCCTGCATTATGGCTTCATGCAGGAAACCAATGTGCCGCTGGCGCTGCTCAACATCGACCATTGCGGCGGCGAGTTCGACATGATGCAGACGAGCTTCTTCCTGTCGCGCCAGACGCTACTGCCGTCCGAAAAGCCGGCAATGGCGGTATGGCGCGAGAAGCTGTTCGCCTGGATGCTCCGCAATGCGGCGACGGCGATGGAGTTCTTCCGTCTGCCCACCAACCGCGTGGTGGAACTGGGCAGCCAGGTTCGAATTTAGGGGAGGCCCCCCCCGCACGTTCGGGGGAAGCGTTAGAGCCGCAGTTCCAGCAGGAACTCGTCGTCACGATGATTGCCGACCCAGAAGTCGATATCGGCGATCTTCTTGAAACCGAAGCGCGCGTAGAAGGCCTGCGCGCGCACATTTTCCGCCCAGACCGAGAGCTGCACCGCGTCCGCGCCGCGCAGCCGCGCTTCGGCCAGCGCCCAGGCGGTAAGCGATGCTCCGATGCCCTGTCCGGTGCGATTCGGTGCGGTATAAAGCTGGCTCAGTGCAATCGGCTGCGCGGCGTCGCTATGTTCGCGAAATCCACTGTCGAGCGCGATCTTGCAGAAGCCCGCCAGACCGCCGCCATCTTCCGCCAGGCGATGAAGCAGCCGCGGATCGGCAATCTCGCTCGCCACCGCGTCGTCATTATAAACCGTCTCCAGAAAGGTCTGGAGGTCGGCGGGGTCGTAGAGATGCTCGAACGCAGCGCGGAAGCTGTCGCGGCCCAGAGCGGCCAGAGCGGCGGCGTCTTCGGGTCGGGCGTCGCGCAGGATCATGGTGAAAGGACGCGCCCCGCTCAGGCGAGCATCGAGCGCGCGCCCTTCACGAATTTGTCCGTGCCTTCCTTGCTCGAAACATCGGCACGTGGCGGCACCTGCATCGCCCGCTCCACCGCGGGGCGGGCGCGGATGCGATCATGCCAGGCTTTCAGCTTGGGATAGTCTTCCAAAGACAATTCGGGCCACTTATAGGCCGCTACCCAAGGGAAGCAGGCCATGTCGGCGATGCCGTAATCGGCACCGATATAACCGTCTTCGCCGAGATGTTTTTCGAGGACGCCGAATAGCCGGTAGCTCTCCCGCTCATAACGCTCGATCGCGGCGGGCAGCTTTTCCGGGAAGTAGCGTTTGAAGACGTTAAGCTGGCCCATCATAGGCCCAAGCCCGCCCATCTGCCACATCAGCCACTGCGTCTGGACCGAGCGTTCCTTGGGATCGGCCGGCCAGAATTTGCCAGTCTTTTCGGCGAGATAGAGGAGGATGGCGCCGGACTCGAACACTGCGAAATCGCCCGCGTCCCGATCGACGATGGCCGGGATGCGGCCATTGGGATTGATGGCCAGAAATTCCGGCGTCTTCTGATCATTGTCGGACAGCGACAGGAAATGCGGGCGATATTCGATGCCCGCTTCCTCCAGATAGATGGCGATCTTGTACCCGTTGGGCGTGGCGGCGGTGTAGAAATCGATCATTGAGGAACCTGCCATTCGCGTTGATTGGGCACCATCCGCGTCACGACCGGGGCATCGAACCCCTGTGCACCGATGGTGATTTGCTGTGGGCCGGTCTTGCCGCTGGCGGCAAGGCAGGCGGCGATTTCGAAGATCTCGTCGCGCGCATCATTGCTAAGCGCGTCCCAGCTTTCCTTGTCGACGATGGGATTGACGCCGCCCGAGATCCAGACGCCCAGATCCTGATAATATTTCTGGCGTGCGGTGCAGCCTTCCAACCGCTTCTGCTGGAAGTTCAGCTCTTCTTTCGCGGCCTGCGTCGGCACCGGGCCGAGCGCGGTCATGTCGCTGTTGTCCTTGGCGTCCTCGGCTTTCATCGCCGGCGAATCGCCGCAACTGCTCAAGGTCATTGCCAGCAGCGCGGCCGCCAGCATGCTCTTCCTGATCACGTGATTTTCCTCTCGCCGCATCACCGTTGCCCCATCGTCACAATGTGCCGGAGGCAGCAAAGTTTCATGCGCGATAGGCGGTGTCGAGCGCACCCTTGGCCGCGCGATATTCGCTCTCGATGCGATCCACCAGCTCGGCCACGCTGCCACGTGAGCGCACCGCGCCGATGCCTTGGCCCGATCCCCAGATGTCCTTCCACGCCTTGGCCTTGCTGTTGCCGCCCGAACCGAAGTTCATTTTGCTAGGATCGCTCTCGGGCAGATTGTCGGGATCGAGGCCCGATGCTTCGATCGACTGGCGCAGATAATTGCCGTGTACGCCCGTGAAGAGGTTGGAATAGACAATGTCGGAGGCGTTGGCCTCCACGATATTGTCCTTGTACCCCTCGGCCGCATTGGCCTCGTCCGTGGCGATGAAGGCGCTGCCGATATAGGCGAAGTCCGCGCCCATTGCCTGCGCGGCGAGCACCGAGCGGCCGTGCGCGATCGATCCGGAGAGCGCCACCGGCCCGTCGAACCATTCGCGAATTTCCTGCATGAGGGCGAAAGGCGAAAGCGTGCCAGCGTGGCCTCCAGCGCCCGCTGCCACGGGAATAAGGCCGTCCGCGCCCTTTTCGATCGCCTTATGCGCGAATTTGTCGTTGATCACATCGTGCATCACGATGCCGCCCCAATCGTGGATCGCCGCGTTCACTTCCTCGCGCGCGCCGAGCGAGCTGATCGTCAGCGGCACCTTCCACTTGGCGCAGGTGACGAGGTCTTCTTCCAGCCGGTTGTTGGTCTTGTGCACGATCTGGTTGACCGCATAGGGCGCGGCCGGTCGATCGGGATTGTCGCGGTTGTGCGTGGCCAGTTCTTCAGTGATCTGGTGCAGCCATTCGTCCAGCTGCGCCTGCGGACGGGCATTCAGCGCCGGAAAGCTCCCCACGATCCCCGCCTTGCACTGCGCGATGACCATTTCCGGGCATGAAACGATGAACAGCGGCGATCCGATGACCGGCAGGCGCAGATGGTCGAACAGCGGGGAGGGAAGGGACATGGGCTCTCCTAAAACCGATTGCGGATTGAAACTGACTTAAAGCGCAAGCCGAGTCATGTGTCAAAGAAGAGAAGTGGCGCATCGGTAAGGGGGTGTAAACCATCTTGAAATATCGCGGATGCCGGCTTCTCGAAGGAACAGACCTATGGTCTATCGCGTCATCTACATCAGCAGCACCCGCCGGGTGCAATCCAATGCGGAGATTGATGTGATCCTGCGTAAATCGCAGGAGAACAATCATCGCGACGGCCTGACCGGTCTGCTAATTTACGACGGAAAGCGTTTCTTTCAGTATCTGGAGGGCGAAGAGGCACAAGTCCGCCGCACCCTCGCGCGCATCCGCGCGGACGAACGCCATTACGCGCTGGTGGTGTTAAGCGAGAAGGAAACCGACCGCCGCCAGTTCGGCCAATGGTCCATGGCGGGCCATTATATGTCGCCCCGCGAAAATCTCGAGCAATGCGTGGAGCGTCTGACGACCGGTTGCGATCCGCATGTCGCTGCAGAACTGCGCGGTTTCGCAACCGTAAGAACGCGCGCGGCCTGAGCAGCTCGGCAGATCAGTCTCACTGCGTTGATTACGGCGTCAATCTCTTAAATAGGTCGATATAAAGCGGCGCGGCTCGCTGCGCGGTGAATTGCATGGCCCGCTCCAGCATGGCTGTGCGATCCGGCTTGGCATAGCGAAGCCATTCGAGGGCGCGGGCAAGGGCGGTTGCGTCCTGCACCGGCGTGAGCGTCCCGAAACCGGCAATCAGGTCCGCAATACCTGGCGCGCTGTTCGTCGTTGCGATCGGCAAGCCAGCGGCAAGCGCTTCGACCAGTACCGCCGGCAATCCTTCATAATTCGAGGCAAGGGCGAAAGCGTTGGCTTGCGCAAAAGCAGGGGCCGGGTCGGGATGATGGCCGAAGAAGCGAACATCGCCCTGATGCCGCGCGGCCTGCGCCTCGAGTCGCTCGCGCAAAGGACCATCGCCGACGATCGTCAGCCGATCATCGAACCGTGCAATGCGGCAAAAAGCTTCGATCAGCAAACTGACATTCTTTTGCGGGGCGAGGCGGCCCACAGTCAGCAGACGTAGAGAGGCGTTCGGTGTGTCGGCGAAGCCGCCACCGGCATTGTGCAGCCTCTTAAGATGCGCCGCATCCGCCGCAGGATTGGCGACGGTGGCGATCTTACCGGGGACGATCCCGATATCTGCCAGCAGCGCCGCGCTCGCACCATCTGGCGCGACGAAGCAATCGGTCCAAGCGCCTTGGGCTTTCAGCCAAAGCTGGCTCGCGCGCGTTGCAAGGGGATGGCCGGGGTGCAGCGGCGCGTTGGATAACTTCATGGCAAAGGGCAGCTTGCCGATCGCCCCGCGCCGCCGCGCCAGTGCAACGGGGAGCGCATAGGTTTGGCCGCCTGCGAACAGAATATCGGGGACGAAGTCCTTTGCGTCCTGACGCAGCTGCGTCGCCAGTTTTAGCGGACTTGCGCTCTGCTCCACTGGGCAGCGCACGTCATGGCCGAGATCGCGCCATGCCGCGACCAGACGTTCGAGCGCGCGCTCCGAGCCGCCACGATGGCGGCCATAATGGCCGGTGAGGATCCGCATAGAGTAAAAGGGTCGGTAAACCGGCGGGGTGCCGTGCTCAAGTAGCGGGCAGGGAGCCTGTGCTATCGGCGGCAAGCTCCGCCTTGACCGCTTCGCGTTGTTTTCGCTTGCGGATCGCTGCTCTGCGCTCGGCCGCGCGCTGCTTGGCACGGCTGGAACGGCGCTCTAGGAAAACCTTCAGCATCGCGACGATCGGATCGGCCAGCGCGAGCCCCAATAGGCCGAACAGCGTGCCGAACAGGATCTGCGCGCCGAGCACCAGCGCAGGGGCAAGATCGACAGCCCGTTTGGCCACCATCGGCACGATCACATAGCCGTCGATCCCTTGCACGATCAGATAGACGACAAGCGCATAGAGGCCTGTTTCGGTGCTGGTGGAAAATCCCACGAGAATGATCAGCGCTCCAGATATGATGGCCCCGATATTGGGCAGAAACGCCAGCAGGCCGGTCAAGATGCCGAGCAGCGCCGCCATCGGCACTCCGCCCGCAAACAGTAGCACCCAGGTGCCGATGCCCTCCACCGCCATGCCGATCAGGCGGCCGGCCATCAGTCGGCGCAGCGTCCAACCGATTTTCTCCATCGTGCCGTAGAAATGCTCGCGCTCGGCCATCGGCAGCATCCAGGCGAGGCCATGTTCGTAAAGACGCGGTTCGGCGGCAAAGAAGATCGCGAGTACCAGCATCATGGAGAGGCCGGCCACCGCGCCCACGAAACTCGTAACAGCGGCGGTGACGGGGCCGAGCGAGCTGAACGCCTGATCGGCGAAGCCCATCAGATCCTGCGGCTTGAACGCGAAGCCCAGAGAGCGAGCATAGTCGCCCGCCGCTTCCATCTGCACGAGCATCACCTCCTGCAGCGAACTGGCCTGCGCGCTCAGCTCCGATCCCATGCGGAACACCGTCCAGAGAATGAAGGCGGTGGCGGCCAGCACGACGATGGCGAGGCGTATGCCGCGCGGGGCAGGCATCACGCGTCCCAGAAGGCGTGTTCCTCCGTCGAGCATCGAACCAACGACGATGCCGCCGATAATCAGCAGGATCGGCTGGGCGAGATAGGCTGCAACGCCGATGGCCAGCGCGGTGCCGAGCCAGACGAGCGCGCGCTTGAATTCCGTTCGCAGGACCGGATCGTAGAGCTCGGTAGGGCCGACCGATTCGATATGGTCGTCGGCCTCCTCCGGCTCGTTCACTGCGGCGATCCGGGAAGCTGCCCCTGGCCTTGGGGACCATTGTCTATCGGAACGGGCACATGCGCGGGATGCAGGCTGCGCCAGGCGCGACCCTCACGCAGCGCGCCGAACCATGTGAGCGGGTTCCAGGTCTCGCTGCCGTCGAGCGAGAAGGTGATGAACTCCGCACGCCCCCCGATATTCTCGATCGGCACCGGTCCGCCCAGTCCCTCGGGCAGAGGCACGCGGCTGTCCGCGCTGTTGTCGCGATTGTCGCCCATCAGATAGACATGGCCTTCCGGAATAACGACCGGCGGCACGTTGTCGGTGCTCTGGCGGCGTGCATCGAGGATATTGTAGGTGGCGCCATTCGGCAGAGTCTCGCGCACCGTGTTGACATAACACAGCAATTTGCCGTCCGGGCCGGGCTGACGCGCGCCGGGAAATTCCTGTTCGGTGCAGGGATTGTTTTCATCCACCGGAATGGGATCGCTTGCCACCGATTCCTGCGGCACGGGTTTGCCGTTCAGGATGATCTGCCCCTCGCGCACCTCCAGGATATCGCCCGGCAGGCCGATGACACGCTTGATCCAGTCTTCCTTGCGCGGCCCCGGGGGGTTCAGGATCACGATATCGCCGCGCTCCGGTACGCTGCCGAACAGCCGGCCTTTCATCGGCGGCAGGATACGGAAGCTCGGGGAAACCCAGCTATAGCCATAAGGGAATTTGGAGACGATCAGCCGATCGCCCACCAAGAGCGTGTTCATCATCGAAGAAGACGGGATGTAGAACGGCTTTGCCACGAACGTGTGGAAGGCGAGCACCGCGATCACCAGGATCAGCAGTCCCTTGATCTCGCTCCACCAGTCGATCGGCGCCTTTTCCTTCTTGGCGCCTTTCGACCCGGTCGGCGCGGAGCCGTCGGTCGATTCGATGTCTGTGGCCTTGTCCGACAAGAAATTGCGAGCCTTCTAGAAGATGGGGAGCGCGCGCTTTACCGGCATCAGCCCCCTTTGGGCAACGCTTCGATGATCACGAAGGCCTGCGCCCATGGATGATCGTCGGTGAGCGTCAAATGAACATGCGCTTCGTGACCATCGGGTATCATTTTGTCCAGCGCCGCTTTAGCGCCGCCTTCAAGATGCAGCGTGGGCGCGCCCGAAGGTTTGTTGATCACGCCGATGTCCTTCATGAACACGCCGCGGCGAAAACCGGTGCCCACCGCCTTGGAAAAAGCCTCTTTGGCGGCGAAGCGCTTGGCGTAGGTGCCTGCGATTGTGAACGGCCGCCGCCGCGCCTTGGCGCGCTCGGTCTCGGTGAACACACGAGTTTCGAAACGTTCGCCGAAACGGTCCAGAGAATTCTGGATTCGCTCGATATTGCAGAGGTCCGAACCTAAGCCGACAATCATCAGCGTGCCTCGTCCATCAGTTCGCGCATGCGGCGCACGGCGGGCTCGAGCCCGGTAAAGATCGCCTCTCCGATCAGATAATGGCCGATATTCAGTTCGGCGAGCTGCGGTATCGCAGCAATCGGCGTGACATTGTCATAGGTCAGACCGTGGCCGGCATGCGGCTCGATACCGTTTTTCGCGGCCAATGCAGCGGCATTTGCGATCCGGGTGAGTTCCTGCGTGCGCTCTTCACCTTCTGCAAGCGCGTAGGCGCCGGTATGGAACTCGACGACGGGCGCGCCCAAACGGATCGCCGCCTCGATCTGGCGGGCCTCGGGTTCGATGAACAGGCTCACGCGGATGCCGGCGGCGCCCAGCCGATCGACATAGCGCACCAGCGTGTTGTGCATGGCGGCAGCGTCCAAGCCGCCCTCTGTGGTGCGCTCCTCGCGCTTTTCAGGAACGATGCAGGCGGCATGCGGCCGGTGGCGCAGCGCGATCTCCAGCATCTCATCGGTGGCCGCCATCTCCAGATTGAGGGGGAGGGCGGTGGCCTCCTGAATGCGCGCGATATCCGCATCGCGGATATGACGCCGGTCCTCACGCAGATGTGCGGTAATGCCGTCGCCCCCCACGCGCGCCACGATCTCGGCCGCGCGTACAGGATCAGGATGATCGCCGCCGCGCGCATTTCGCACCGTCGCGACATGATCGATATTGACGCCGAGGCGCAGGCGATTCGGGCTAGCCATGCAGGATGTCCCGGCTCAGCTCTTGCGGCTTCCGGGCTTTTCCGCCGGGATGGCGGCAAGCTCTTCGGGCACTTCTTCGGGCGCGTAGGTGGGCATGTTGATCGCCACCAGCGGGAAGAAGGGCACGCCCAGGTCTGCGCTTCCAGCAGAACGATCGACCAGAGAAGCCTCTGCGATTACGCGTCCGCCGGCAGCTTCGGCCGCCGCAATCGCCTCGCGCGAAGACTTGCCGGTGGTGACGACATCCTCCACCATCAGCACCTTCGCACCGGGCGCCAGCGAGAAACCGCGGCGCAGCTCGAACGTGCCCTCCGGTCGTTCCAGGAAGATAGCGTCCTTGCCCAGCGCGCGGCCGATCTCGTGTCCGATGATGAGGCCGCCCATGGCGGGCGACACGACCACGTCGATCTCGGAGCGAATGTCCCGCGGGATCTTCTGGATTGTCGCCAGCGCAAGCCGCGAGGCACGCTCCGGATTCATCAGCACGCGCGCGCATTGAAGGTAGTGCGCACTGTGGCGACCGGAGGAAAGGAGGAAATGTCCTTCCAGCAGCGCATCGCAGGCGCGGAATTCGGCAAGGACCTCGGTTTCGTCCATGGTGAGAGCGTCGCTCCATTATGATTCATGACGTTTCCGCAACGGAACGAGTCGCGGATTTCAGCGGAAAGTCGGGGGTTACCCGCTGACGAAAAAACGCCTAGTTAAGCTTGAGACGGGATGCAACCGTGGCTATAGGCCGCTTGCCTTCCGCTTCCGCATCAGTGCCATGGTCCGCGCCTGAAGGCTGCGGATGGGTGCGTCGGAAGCGGCAACGAATCAAAACGGGGAACCGGGATCTTCCGAATGAAAAGTCCAAAGACGCTATTGATCGCTTTCGCGCTGGCCCTGATGCCCGCGGCCGCTGGCGCCACGGTCTCGCCGGCCAACAGCGTGCCGGCTGAGGCTGCGCCGCAAGAAACGGCAGCGCCGTTGCCGCAGCCGGGCCAGGCTACCGAGGGTTCGATCGATACGCAGCCTGCGGCGGAAAATCCTGGCGACAATCCCGCGGCCGACGGCGCGCTGCCCGGTTATACGCCGATGAAGCCGACGCCCGGCATCGGCATGCCGGAATCGCAGGAGCTGAACTTCCAGGAACAGTTCAGCGACAACGGCAAATATGCCAAGAACATCAATACCTATGTGCTGCTGCCGCTCTGCATCATCATCTCTTTGGTGGTGCTTGCCCTTCTGGCCTGGGTGATCGTGCGCTACCGCCGCGGTGCCAATCAGGAGCCTTCGCGCACCACGCACAACACGCTGGTGGAGGTGATCTGGACGCTGGTTCCCGCGCTGATCCTGGTGGGTATTGCGATCCCATCGATCGACCTGCTGGCCAAGCAATATGATCCCGCGCCCAAGGATGCGGTGACGATCAAGGCTACCGGCTATCAGTGGTACTGGGGTTACAGCTATCCGGATAATGGCGGTTTCGAGGTAATCTCGAACATGCTGCCGGAGGATCAGGCCAAGGCGCGCGGTGAGCCCTATCTGCTCGCGGTCGACAATCGCATGGTCGTGCCCGCCGGCGTTCCACTGCGTATTCAGACCACCGGTGCGGACGTGATCCACAGCTTTGCCGTTCCTTCGCTCTGGTTTAAGCTCGATGCCGTTCCCGGCCGTCTGAACGAGAAGGAACTGACCATCACCAAGCCTGGCGTCTATTACGGCCAGTGTTCCGAGCTTTGCGGCGCCCGCCACGGCTTCATGCCGATCACGGTCGAAGCGCTGCCGATGCCGCAATTCGAAGCCTGGGTTCGCGCGCAGGGCGGTACCATGCCCGGCGACGAGACCGATCAGCCGACCACCGAGGCCGCCGATGCGCTGCCCAAGGAAGGCGGCGTTTCCACCAGCAATCCCGCGGCTCTCCAGCAGGAAGCCGGGCAGCCCGGCGCTGCCACGAACGTAGCCGAGTAAGGACCGCAAGCCATGACCACCATCGCTGCCACTCCGGGCGATTTTTCGCACGAACACGACCATCATGACGCGGACCACAAGCCTAGCTTCTTCGCGCGCTGGTTCATGTCCACCAACCATAAGGACATCGGAACGCTGTATCTGATCTTCGCGATTACCGCGGGACTGATCGGCGGCGCGATTTCCGGCCTGATGCGCGCCGAGCTCGCCGAGCCCGGCATCCAGTATCTGCAGACCTGGGCAAGCTGGCATAACGGCATGATGGGCGGTGCTGCCGCCAGCCTGGACGAAGCGTACCACATGTGGAACGTCCTGATCACGGCGCACGGCCTGATCATGGTGTTCTTCATGGTGATGCCCGCCATGATCGGCGGTTTCGGCAACTGGTTCATTCCGCTGATGATCGGCGCGCCGGACATGGCGTTCCCGCGCATGAACAATGTTAGCTTCTGGCTGACCGCGGTGGCATTCGTGATGCTGCTGGGTTCCAGCTTCGTGCCGGGCGGTACGGGTCTGGGTGCGGGCACCGGTTGGACGGTCTATGCGCCGCTTTCCACCTCGGGCTCGATCGGCCCGGCGGTCGATATGGCGATCTTCTCGCTCCACCTTGCGGGTGCGGCCTCGATCCTCGGTGCGATCAACTTCATCGCCACCATCCTGAACATGCGTGCGCCGGGCATGACCCTGCACAAGATGCCGCTGTTCGTATGGTCGGTTCTGGTCACCGCATTCCTGCTGCTGCTGGCGCTTCCGGTGCTTGCCGCGGCGATCACAATGCTGCTGGTCGATCGTAACTTTGGCGGTGCCTTCTTCGATGCCGCTGCTGGCGGCGATCCGATCCTGTATCAGCACCTCTTCTGGTTCTTCGGGCATCCTGAAGTCTACATCATGATCCTGCCCGGGTTCGGCATGATCAGCCAGATCGTGGCGACGTTCAGCCGCAAGCCCGTCTTCGGTTATCTGGGCATGGCTTATGCCATGGTGATGATCGGCGTGATCGGCTTCGTCGTCTGGGCGCACCACATGTTCACCACCGGCCTCAGCGTGAACGTGAAGATGTACTTCACGGCCGCGACGATGGTGATCGCGGTGCCCACCGGCATCAAGATCTTCAGCTGGGTCGCGACCATGTGGGGCGGTTCGATCAGCTTCAAGACCCCGATGGTCTGGGCGCTGGGCTTCATCTTCATGTTCACCGTGGGCGGCGTGACGGGCGTCGTGCTCGCCAATGGCGGCATCGACGATGCGCTGCACGACACCTATTATGTGGTGGCGCACTTCCACTATGTGCTCTCGCTGGGTGCGGTGTTCTCGCTCTTCGCCGGGTTCTACTACTGGTTCCCGAAAATGAGCGGAAAGATGTACAGCGAGTTCCTCGGCCAGCTGCACTTCTGGGTGTTCTTCATCGGCGTGAACATCATCTTCTTCCCGATGCACTTCCTTGGCCAGTCGGGCATGCCGCGCCGTATCCCGGACTATCCGCAGGCCTTTGCCTACTTCAACAACATCGCTTCGATCGGTTACATGATCATGGCGGTGGGCGTGGTGATCTTCCTCGTGAACATCATCTACTCGCTGGCTGCCGGCCGCCGCGCTGAGGGCAATCCTTGGGGCGAAGGCGCAACGACGCTGGAATGGACGCTGTCCAGCCCGCCGCCGTTCCACCAGTTCGAGACGCTGCCGCACGTCAAGTGAGGCGCTACCTCGAACGCTAGTTAGAGCCGTTCGGGCCGGGTCTGTCGAAGCTGGCTCATTCCTTAGGGAGTGAGAGGTTCGACAGGCCCGGCATCGGCGGTTACGGTACGATAGGTATGAACACAGGCGAGAAACCTTTTGCCATGACGGGCGTGTCGGCGCGTGACGCCGCAATGCCGTCTCACTGGCGGGATTTCTGGGCGCTTACCAAGCCCCGGGTGATGAGCCTTGTCGTGTTCACGGCGCTTTGCGGACTTCTCGCTGCGCCGGGCCATATCCACCCGGTTCTGGGTTTCACTGCGATTCTGTGCATCGCGGTCGCCGCCGGCGCCAGCGGCGCGCTCAACATGTGGTACGAGGCGGATATCGACGCTAGGATGAAGCGGACCAAGGGCCGCCCGCTGCCCGCTGGCCGCATGAACCGCGATGCCGCTTTGCAATTCGGCTTGATCCTCTCCGGCTTCTCGGTCGCGACGATGGGACTGGCCGTGAACTGGCTTTCTGCCGGACTGCTCGCCTTTTCGATCTGGTTCTATGCGGTCGTCTATACGATGTGGCTGAAGCGCGCGACGCCGCAGAACATCGTGATCGGCGGCGCGGCAGGCGCATTTCCGCCGGTGATAGGCTGGGCCGCGGTGACGGGTGACGTCACGCTGCTGCCGATTTTGATGTTCGCGATCATCTTCCTCTGGACGCCGCCGCATTTCTGGTCGCTCGCGCTGTTCGTCAACGCCGACTATACCGAAGCCGGTGTTCCGATGTTGCCGGTGGTGAAGGGCCGTCAGGCGACGCGCCATCAGATTTTCTGGTACAGCTTCCCCATGGCCGCCGCGGCAATCGCGCCCGGGCTGCTCGGTATGACGGGCTGGCTTTATCTGGGTGGTTCGATCGCTCTCAACGCGGTGTTCCTCGTCTATGCTTTTGCCGTCTGGCGCAACCGGGCGGAAAACACGTCCGAGATGAAACCGGAAAAGAAGCTGTTCGGCTATTCGATCCTCTATCTTTTCGCTTTGTTCGCGCTGCTTGCGGCGGACCGGATGATCTTTGCATGACCGAACCGGACGATCACGATTTCACCCGCGAAGAGTCCGAGCGTATCCGTGCCGGACAGCAGTCGCGCGCGAACATGCTGGCCATTGTCCTGCTGGCGCTCGCCGTGCTGTTTTTCGCGATCACCTGCGTCAAGATCGGAGGGTGGCTATGAGCACACAGCCCGTCGATTCCGCCGCCGCGCGCCGTAACAAGCGCACCGGCTTCGTCATGGCCACGGTTGCCGCCGGCATGGTAGGCTTGGGTTTCGCATCGGTGCCGCTTTACCGCATCTTTTGCCAGGCGACCGGCCTCAACGGCACGGTAAGCCGCGCAGAGGCGAGCGAACTGGACTTCAGCAAGGCCATTGAAGGCAACACCATGCAGGTGCGCTTCGATGCCAATCATCGCGGTGACCTGCCCTGGAATTTCCGGCCCGAGCATCCGACCGACACCGCCACCATCGGCGCGCGCGACATGGCGATCTTTATTGCCAAGAACAACTCTGACCATGCCGTCACCGGCACGGCCACCTACAATGTCACGCCCGAGCAGGCGGCCAAATATTTCACGAAGATCCAGTGTTTTTGCTTCACCCAGCAGACGCTGCAGCCCGGCGAGCAGGTGCGCATGCCGGTGATTTTTCACATCGACCCGAAGATCATGACGGATCCTGACACCAAGACGGTGGAAGAGATCACGCTGAGCTACACCTTCTACCCGGTAGACCCGGACAAACAGGGCGGCTAAGGCTGCCATCAACACAGCACGCGCGCATCGAACGAACGCGCGAAAAAGGACCACAGGGAAGCGACACAGACCATGGCTGGTACCAAGAACCACGATTATCATATTCTGCCGACCTCGCCCAATCCGCTGATCGGCAGCGTAGCGGCGATGGTCATGTTCTTCGGCCTTGTCCGCTGGATGCATGACATGCCTTATGGCGTGGCGATCTGGGCGGTCGGCGTCGTCGGCGTGATTTACACCTTCTTCGCCTGGTGGGGTGATGTGATCGCGGAAAGCCATGCGGGTGATCACACGCCGGTGGTTCAGCTGCACCTACGCTACGGCATGATCCTGTTCATCGCCTCCGAGGTCATGTTCTTCGTGGGCTGGTTCTGGGCCTGGTTCGACTTTTCCCTGTTCCCCTCGGCCGCAGAAGTGGTTGGTGGCCAGTGGCCGCCGGCAGGCGTCGAAGTGCTCGATCCGCTCAAGCTGCCGCTGCTCAACACGCTGATCCTGCTGTGCTCGGGTACCACCGTTACCTGGGCGCACCATTCGCTGCTGCACGGAGATCGTCAGGGCCTGATCCGCGGCTTGGGCCTCACCATCATTCTGGGCATCGCCTTTTCGACCTTCCAGCTGGTCGAATATATCGAGGCGCCGTTCTCCTTCGCGGGCCTCAACTACGGCTCGGCCTTCTTCATGGCGACGGGTTTCCACGGCGCGCACGTCCTGATCGGCACCATCTTCCTGATCGTCTGCCTGGTTCGCGCGATCCGCGGCGACTTCACCCCGGAAAAGCATTTCGGCTTCGAAGCAGCGGCCTGGTACTGGCACTTCGTTGACGTCGTCTGGCTGTTCCTCTTCATCGTGATCTACGTGTGGGGCGGCTGGGGCGCACCCGTCTACGGCGGGTGATCGCGCAGCGTCGGAATGCCTGATGGCGGATGAGCCGCCACGCCTGATCGATGCAAGCCTGAAGGGTCTGTGCCCCCGTTGCGGAGCGCGGACCCTTTATGCAGGGCTGCTGCGCTTCGCGCCCAAATGTTCGAACTGCGGCCTGGACTATAGCCGCTTCAATGTCGGCGATGGCGCGTCCGCCGCGCTGATCCTGTTGATCGAGACGCTGTTCGTGATTGCCGCGATCATCGTTCAGCTCAGCTTTTCGCCGCCCTTTTGGGTGCACATCATCCTGTGGGTGCCTCTCGCGACGGCAGCCACCATCCTTGCGCTGCGCGGCAGCAAGGCCGCGATGCTGTGGCTGGAATATAAGAATGATGCGGGTGAGGGGCGTTCGGGATGAAGTTCCCGCTGATTCCAACCATCTTGGTCGGTGCCGCAGTAGCGCTGATGATCGGCCTCGGCATCTGGCAACTCCAGCGCAAGGCTGAAAAGGAAGCGCTGCTCGCCAGCTACGCCGCTGCCGAAAACCAGCCGCCGGTCAGCTGGCAGGCGAGCCTGCCGCCCGCCGAGCCGAAGCTCTATCGCCGCAGCAGCGTCAATTGCATCGGCGTCGTCGGCTGGCAGACGGTGGCTGGGCGCAGCGTAGACGGGGAGGCGGGATTCGCGCAAATCGCGGAATGTCGCACCGGCGGTATGGAGGGGCCGGGCGCGAAGGTGGCTGTTGGCTGGACCGAGCGGCCGGAGCAGCCGAAATGGACCGGCGGCATCGTCGATGGTGTGATCGCCCCCTTCGGGAAGGAGATCAAGCTGGTCTCCGATAGCGCAGTCCCCGGGACCAAGCCTCTGGCACCACCTTCGCTGGAGGACGTGCCGAACAACCATCTGAGCTATGCCGTGCAGTGGTTCCTCTTCGCAGGGATCGCAGCGCTGATCTATGTGTTGGCGCTGCGGCGCAAACAGCGGGACGAAGGATAGTTTCCGGCAGCGACCAGCCGTGACGATCGCGCCCTAATGCAGCGCTGACTTGCCGCTCCGGTGAGTCGGAGCTAGTCCAGCGCGCATGAACTATATCAGCACCAGGGGGAACGCGCCCGCGCTCGATTTCGAGCAGGTGACGTTGGCGGGGCTCGCGAGCGACGGGGGACTCTATGTCCCGCGCACATGGCCAAAATGGAGCGCGGCCGATTTCGAGGCGCTGCGCGGCCTTTCCTATATCGAAACCGCGGTGCGCGTCATGGGCGCGTTCACTGGCGATGCGCTAACCGAAGACGAGCTGCGGGCGCTGGCGACCGAAGCCTATTCCGGTTTTGCGCATGATGCGGTCACGCCGCTGAAGCAACTCGACGGGCGGCAGTGGCTGCTGGAGCTGTTTCACGGCCCCACGCTGGCCTTTAAGGATGTGGCCCTGCAGATGCTGGGTGGTCTGTTCGAGACATTTCTGGCGCGCAGCGGCAAGGCGCTGACCATCGTCGGCGCGACGTCCGGCGATACCGGATCGGCGGCCATTCAGGCGCTGGCGGGCCGCGAGAATATCGAGATCTTCATGCTGCATCCGCATGAGCGGATCACCGATGTGCAGCGCCGCCAGATGACGACGATCCACGCGCCCAATGTCCACAACATCGCGATCCAGGGCAGTTTCGACGATGCGCAGGCGATGGTGAAGCGCGTCTTCGGCGATGAGGACATGCGCGCGAAGTTCACCATCTCGGCGGTCAATTCGATCAACTGGGCGCGGCTGATGGCGCAGATCGTCTATTATGTCTGGGCCGCCGTACAGCTGGGCGCGCCGCATCGGCGCATCGCCTTTTCCGTGCCGACCGGCAATTTCGGCGATGCGTTTGCCGGCTATGCCGCAGCGCAAATGGGCCTGCCGGTAGAGCGCATCATTGTCGCAACCAACGCCAACGATATCATGCACCGCGCCTTTTCGAGCGGCGACTATTCGAAGGGCGACGTGCAGGCCACCGTCGCGCCGTCCATGGACATCCAGATCGCCAGCAATTTCGAACGGCTGCTGTTCGATATGGAGGGTCGCGACGGCAGGAAGACCAAGGCGCGCATGACCGATTTCGACGGCAGCGGGAAGATGGCGATCGGTGCCGATCTGCTGGAAAAGGCCACGCTCTTTTCCTCCGCACGTGCGGACGGAGACGATATGGCCATGGCGATGCGCTGGGCGCAGGAACATTGCGGCGAGCTGATCGATCCGCACACTGCCGCCGGCCTCCATGCCGCGCGCGCCGCCGATCTGCCGGACGGTGTGCCGGTGGTGACGCTGGCGACCGCGCATCCCGCCAAGTTCCGCGAGGCGGTTGAGCGTGCCACGGGCGTGCGTCCCGCGCTGCCGGGCCGCGTCGGCCACCTGTTCGAGCGGGAGGAGCGCTTCGATATCCTGCCCGCCGATTATGACGCGGTGAAGGATTTCATCGCCGGCAAGGCCGTGCCGTCCGTCTGATGGCCGATTTCCTCACCATGATCTCCGAGCCGCGCGGCGATTACCGGCTGCTCGACAGCGGCGGCGGCCGCAAGTGGGAGGCTTATGGAGACGTTCGCGTCATCCGCCCCGAACCGCAGGCGCTATGGACATCTGCGAGCGAAAACTGGTCCGCCGATGCCGAGTTCGTGCCCGGCGCGGATGAGGATGGCGGCGGACGTTGGGAGCATCGCGGGGGCAAGGCTTCGGGCGAATGGACGCTCGGCTGGGAAGAGGTCCGTTTCGCCGCGCACTGCACGCCGTTTCGGCACCTCGGCTATTTCCCGGACATGGCGCCGGTGTGGCACTGGATGCGTGCGCGCATCGCGGACAAGGCCGATCCGGAATGCCTGAACATGTTCGGCTATACCGGTGTCGGCACGCTTACGCTGTCCGCCGCGGGCGCGCGGATGGTGCATGTCGATGCGTCCAAGAAATCGGTGAAGGCCGCGCGCGAGAATGCCGCGCTGTCCGGCATGGAAGACCGGCCCGTCCGCTGGATCGTCGAGGATGCGGCCAAGTTCGCCGCGCGTGAAGTGCGGCGCGGGCGGCGCTATGACGGGATCATCCTCGATCCGCCCAAATATGGCCGCGGGCCGGGCGGAGAGGTCTGGCAATTGGAGGAAGGCCTGCCCGGCCTCATCGCCGATTGCCGCGCGCTGCTGGATGTGGACAGCCGCTTCTGCTTCCTCACCGTTTATGCGGTGCGCATGTCCGCGCTCGCCATCGGCGGGCTGATGCAGGATCATTTCGGTGATCTTCCCGGCAAGGTGGAGTTTGGCGAACTCGCGGTGCGCGAAGAGGCGAGGGGGCGGCTGTTGCCGACCGCCATCTTCGCGCGGTGGAGCCGCGACTGAAGCCTTTCAGAAGGTGGTGAAGCGAGTTTCAAAACCGCGCCCGAACGGCTAAGCGGTGGCACTTCGTCAACCGCCATCCGAACGGGTATTCCTTGACCGACCGCCTCACCCTTGAAGTGCATGATCTCGATGTGGATGTGCTGACCGGCATCTACAGCCAGGAAACGCACCTGCCGCAGCCGCTGCGCATCTCGATCAGTGCGGACCTGGCGATTCATCCGCATTACGAGCCCGCCACGCCGCTGTCCGCCTCCAAAAACTATATGGACCTTCGCGAGGCGGCGACCGAGCTGCCCAAGGGCGTGCATTTCACGCTGGTGGAGGCCGTGGCGGACCATATCATCGACCGTGTAATGGAGGGAGACGAGCGTGTGAAGCGGGTGAAGGTGAAGATCATCAAGCTTGCCATCGCAGAAGCGGGCGAGGCGATCGGCATCACCATGGAGCGGGTGCGCAAATGACCGGCGAAGGCCGAACAGCTCCGCTCGCCATTGTGACCGGCGGCACCAAACGCGTGGGCGCAGCGATCGCGGCGCGGCTGGCACGGGAGGGCTATGCATTGGCGCTCACCAGCCATAGCGGCAGCGATCCGGAGGACGATCTGGCCGCCGTGCTTAAGGCCGAAGAGACCGACTGGAAGCTTTTCGACTGCGACCTTTCCGTAACCGAAGAGACCGAGGCCCTGATAGGGCAGGTGACAACGCATTTCGGCCGCGCGCCGGACCTGCTCGTCAACAGTGTGTCGCGTTTTGAAGACGATGACTGGACCGATATCGAGGCGGACCATCTGGACGATCTATTCGCGGTGAACCTCTATGCGCCGGTGCTGCTCGCCCGCGCGCTGGTAAAGGCCGCGCCTGCTGATAGCACCCCGTGCATCGTCCACATCCTCGATCAGCGCGTACGCAACCCGAACCGCGATCAGCTGAGCTACACGCTTTCCAAACAGGCGCTGGCCGAATCGGTGCGCACGCTCGCGGTACAATTCGGCGCGCGCGCACGCGTCGGCGGAGTGGCACCCGGCTTAGTCCTGCCGACGGATGATTATGAGGAAGGGCAGCTCGATTATATCGCGGGCAAGATGCCGCTCGGGGTGCTGCCCGATCCGGAGGATATTGCGCAGGCGGTTTTCTATCTGGCGCGCGCACGGGCGGTGACCGGACAGACGATTTTCGTCGACGGCGGCGCGCATCTGACCCATTTCTCGCGCGATTTCGTGCATATGAAGCCGTCATGAGAGGGGCGTTCCTGCTGATGGCCGGGGCCTGCGCGCTGGCATCCTGCGGCGGAGACCCGATCGAGGCGGGCAGCGGCGCAAATGCGCAGCCCAAGGACAAGGATGTCGTCACGCCGGTGGTCCACGAAATCAAGATTGTGGATGCGCTCGCGACGCTGCGGCAGCACCCCGATTTTACTATTTTTGCCGACCTTGTCCGTCGATCCGGCCTCACGCCGAGGCTGACCGGCAAGGCACCGGTCACCGTGTTCGCGCCGACCGACAGCGCCTTCGACAAGCTGAGCGAGGAGCGGCGCAAGGCGCTGCTCGATCCGGCGCAACGTCCGGCACTCGCCGCGTTCGTGGCTGCCCATATCCTGGTGGGGAGAGCCAGTGCGCGCGATCTTTCGGAAGCGATCCGCCGTGCTGGGCAGACGGGTCAGCCCGCACAGTTCCGCACGCTCGCGGGCAAGGTGATGACTGTCACGCGCACCGATCTCAATACGGCAGAAGCGCCGCCTGCGGGCGAGACGGACGTGCCCGAAGCCGTGCCCAGCGAAGCAACGAACGAACTTCAGGTCAGCGAGGAAGGCGGCGGCACGTCTCTGGTGACCGCCACCGATATGGAAGCGACAAACGGCGTCGTGCACGCCCTGGAAAGCGTCCTTTAGTCCTGACGGACGCGGGCCAGCAGCTCGTTCAGTTTTTGGCCGCCCCCCGCGCAGGCAATCTGTTGGGCTGGATCCCGCCCTTACGCCTTGATCAGCCCGATTTCGCGCAGGCGCTGTTGCAAATAATCATCTGCCGTAATCGGTTCGGGATAGCGATTGGGCCGATCCTCACTGATGCAGCCGGGCAGCGTCTCGATTGCGAAGTCCGAGCGCGCATGCAGGAAGAAGGGCATCGAATAGCGGTGGTGATGCGCGCGCTCACCGCTGGGGTTGCGCACGCGGTGCGTGGTCGAGGGCAGGACGTGGTTGGTGAGCCGCTGCAGCATGTCGCCGACATTCACCACCAATGCGCCTTCAGGCGGATCGACCGCGATCCATTCCCTGTCCTTGCCGAGAATTTCGAGGCCTGCTTCTTCGGCACCGAGAAGCAGCGTGATGAGGTTGATGTCCTCATGCGCGCCCGCGCGGATCGCACCTTCGGGATCGCCCTCGATGGGCGGATAATGCAGCAAGCGCAGGACGCTGTTGCCGTCCTCGATCGCGTCGTCGAACCAGTCGGCAGGCAGATCGAGATAGCGCGCGATGGAAGTGAGAATGCGCGCGCCGACCGCGTCCATGTCCGGGAACAGCGTCTCGAACGTCTCGCGGAAGCCTTCCGGACGATCCGGCCAGATATTGGGCGGCATCGATCCTGCCAGGCGGTGCCCTTCGGGCAGCTCACGCCCAATATGCCAGAACTCCTTCAGATCGTGATGCGCCGCGCCCTTGGCGATTTCCGTCTTGAACGGCGTGTACCCGCGTGCGCCGCCGATTGCGGGATCGTGAAACTTGCGCTTTTCCGCATCTTCTTGCTCATAAAGGCGTTCCGTCAGGTCCCAGGCTTTCTCCACCAGCTGCGCATCCAGCCCATGATCCTTGACCATGGCGAAGCCGAAGCGGTGGAAACTGTCACCAAGCGCCTGTCCCAGCGCGTCGGCATCCTGTGTATCGAGCGAAATCAGCGGTATCTGTGTCATCGCCGCGCCATAGCAAATCGAAGGATTGAATCATGCCCCAATTTTGGCTCCTGAAGTCTGAGCCCGACGAATATGGCTGGGACGATCTGGTGGAGAACGGTTCGGCCATTTGGGAGGGTGTGCGCAATCATCAGGCTGCGAACAACCTGCGCGCGATGGAGGTTGGCGACGAAGCGTTCTTCTATCACAGCGCAATTTCGCAGCCCGCGGCGGTGGGCATTATGAAGGTGAGCGAGGCGGCGTTCGACGATCCGACGGACGAAAGCGGGAAATGGCCCGCGGTACGGGTGGAGCCGGTGCGCAAACTGGCCCGATCGGTGACCTTGAAAGCGATGAAGGGGGAGGGCGCGCTATCCGATCTGGCGATCATCCGCCAGTCCCGTCTTTCGGTAGCGCCGGTCCGCGCGAAGGAATGGGAAATCATCCTGAGGATGGCGGAGAAACGGAGCTAAATGTGACAAACCGTTGGCCGCAAACCGGGAACAAAGGGGAAAGATCGACGTTTTTCTGACATGGATCGACGTGATCCAGAGAGAGAAAGGATTTTCCCCATGGGTGAACTGACCGACAAGATCAAAGGCAACGCCAACGAGGCCGCCGGCAAGGTCAAGAGCGCCGTTGGCAAGGCGACGAATGACCGGGAAATTGAAGCCGAAGGCAATGCACAGCAAGCCCAGGGCAAGGGCCAGCAGTTCAAGGGCGAAGTGAAGGGCAAGCTCGGCGACGACATTTGATCGGCGCAAAAGTAATTTGAAAAAAGCCGTTCCATCTGGGGCGGCTTTTTTCGTTCAGGCTCGCGTCCCTCGGACTCGTCACGAGCATCGGCTACCGGCGGGGGTGCGGTCCTACCGATCTATGCCGGGTGTCGTGCCGGGTCTGGCTATCCGCTAGCGGTACGAGCGTTAGGCCCGTGCCCGCAGCCCGCTCACCGTGGCCCCACCAGCGCTCAGCTTCTCGATATCCGTCTTGGCATGGATCAGCCGCAGGCCGCTCGCCTCCCGCGCGGCTTCCAGCGCCTCGACGAAGCCGTCGGTGGTCTCTGCTGTCCATACCTGCGCCCCGAAGGCAGCGCCGAAGGCAGCGAAATCGGGGTTGGTCAATTGCGTGCCTGAGACCCGGCCGGGATATTCGCGCTCCTGATGCATGCGGATCGTGCCGTAATTGCCGTTATCGACCACGATGACGGTAAGGTTCGCGCCATATTGCGCGGCCGTCGCCAGCTCCTGACCGTTCATCAGGAAGTCGCCGTCTCCCGCCACCGCGACCACCGCGCGTTCCGGAAAGCGCAGCGCGGCGGCGACGGCAGCGGGGACTCCATAACCCATCGCGCCCGCGGTCGGCGCAAGCTGGCTCGGCATGTCGCCATAGCGCCAGAAGCGGTGCCACCAGCCCGAGAAGTTGCCCGCGCCGTTGCAGATGATCGTGTCCGCCGGCCAACTCTCGCGCATCGCCTTGACGCCCAGGCCGAGGTCCAACGCTGCGTCATTGGCCTCCGGTTCGTTCCAGGCGAGCCATTCGTCATGCGCGGCCTTGCCCGCATCGAAGCTGAGCAGATCGTCCTCCCACAAGGCGGCCTGCTCGGCGAATTCGTCCATCGCGGCGCAGATCGGCAGGTCGGCGCGATAGACGCTGTTCAGCTCGTCCGGATCGGGATGGATATGGACCAGGATCTGGTCCGGATGGTCGGGCGTGATCAGTTCGTAGCCTTCGGTCGTCGCCTCGCCCAGCCGCGCGCCGACGGCGATGACGAGGTCCGCCGCCTTAACCCGCTCCACCAGCTTGGGATTGGGGCCATAGCCCAGATTGCCGGCATAGACCGGGCTTTGCCAGTCGATTGCGTCCTGACGGCGAAAGGCGCAGGCGACGGGCAGGCCCAGCCGTTCGGCCCATTCGGCGAAGTAGTGGCGCGTCTTGGCGTTCCAGCCCGCGCCGCCGACGATGCAGACCGGATTGGTCGCGTCGTTGAGGAGGTCGACCAGCGCCATCATCGCTTCGGCGCAGAGCGGCTGGGTGGGCGGCTGGACGAGCGGACGGTCGATCGCCTCCACCTCGTCGCGCAGCATGTCCTCGGGCAGCGCGAGCACCACGGGGCCGGGGCGGCCCGATATGGCGACGGCATAGGCCTTGGCGACGAACTCCGGAATGCGCGCCGCACTCTCGATCCGCGCGGCCCATTTTGCCATGGGCGCGAACATGGCCGGGAAGTCGATCTCCTGAAAGCCTTCGCGCCCGCGCATCTCACGGTCCACATCGCCGATGAAAAGGATCATCGGCTGGCTGTCCTGCATGGCAACATGCACGCCGATGGAGGCGTTGGTCGCGCCCGGTCCGCGGGTGGCGAAGGCGATGCCGGGCCGCCCCGTCATCGCACCGTCCGCGCACGCCATGAACGCCGCGCCGCCTTCCTGACGACACACCACGGTCTCGATCGCGTCGTGTCCGTGCAGCGCGTCGAGCACCGCGAGGAAGCTTTCGCCGGGTACGGTGAACAGCCGATCGCAGCCCTGGATGGCAAGCTGGTCGACGAGGATCTGGCCGCCGGTGCGGGTCATAGGGGTCTCCGGTGCTTCACAGTGCTTCACACTGTCCTGCTGCGTTAATGCAGCCCCCCGAGAGCCACCCAGTGCGGAATGCACAATGGCGGTTGGAGGGGAGGCGACAAGTCATGCTATCCCGAGTGACAGACAAATTCCTACTTTGGAAGGGGTGAGCCAAGCGAAGGGATCGCCCAATACCGGGAGTTTCCGGCAATCAGCTTTTTGGTGGACGCAGCGGGCCGCCCTTGTCCAGCATGGTTTGATAGGCCGGGCGCGCGATCATGCGTTCGCGATAGGCGGAGAGCGCCGGGCGATCCTTCAAGAGGCCGGTCGCGTGCATATGTTCGGCCAGATAGCCCATGTTCACGTCCGCGCCGGTGAAGACATCGCCGAGCAGCCAGTCCCGATCCTTCATATGATCCTCGAGATAATCGAGCTGCTTGGTCACTTCGGCCGAAACGAAGCCCTTCAAACGGTCGCTATAGCCGCCGAACATGGGCTCCAGCGAATTGAGGATCAGCGGCATCGCCAGCGTGCCTTCGGCGAAATGCAGCCATTCCAGATATTCCGCGCGGCAATCGTCCGGGGGCGTCAGCTTGCCGCCGCCATTCCGCTCGACCAGATATTCGATGATCGCGCCGCTCTCCACCATCACCCGGCCCTCGACCTCCACCGTCGGCGCCTTGCCCAGCGGATGAACCTCGGCCAGCTCCGGCGGCGCGCGGAATTCCGGCGTCCGGTCATAGCATTTCAGCTCATAGTCGGCACCCATCTCCTCCAGCAGCCAGATGATGCGCGAAGAGCGCGAGATGCGCAGATGGTGAAGGGTGATCATGAAAATTTACCTCTCAAGGGTGTGACGGGCCGTTTCCCTTTCACAATGAACGGATCGAACGATCGTTCAAATCCCGGATATGATTCCCTTTGCGGCCGAGAAGCCAGCCCGCTTCGCAACTTCCTTCTCGCGCTGATCTGATCCGTCTGGTCGCGCTTCTCGGCTTTCAAACCGTGGATGGTGCGCAACCAAATTTAGGCCTCAGTGGCCGACGGTGCCGAGGCTCTTGAACGGCTTGTCGTGCTCGCCGAACTTTTCCACCATTGTCGCGCTGGCTTCGTTGAGGCCGATCACCTCCACATTCTTGCCCTCGGCGCGTAGCCGCAGCACTACCTTGTCCAGCGCGCCGGTGGAACTGATGTCCCAGAAATGCGCGTGGGTGACGTCGATGACGACATTGTCCACGCCGTCCTCATTGAAATAGGCCGCCTCGGTCACGCGGTCGGCGCTGGCGAAGAAGATCTGGCCGGTGAGGGTGTACCGGCGCGTGGCGCCCTCCCGCTCGCTGGTGATGGTCATCAGCTCGCGCACCTTGCCGGCGAAGAAGATGCCGCTGAGCAGCACGCCGACGAGCACGCCGATCGACAGATCGTGCGTCCAGACCACGGTGACGACGGTCGCCAGCATGACGGTGGTGGACTGCCAGGGATGATGGCGGATTTCGAGGAAGCTCTGCCAGCGGAAGGTGCTGATCGAGACGAAGATCATGACGGCGACGAGCGCGGGCATCGGTACGCGCGCGACCCAGGGGCCCAGCACCACGATCAGGAACAGCAGCATGGCGCCCGCCACGAAGGTGCTGAGGCGGCGGCGGCCACCGGACTTCACGTTGATGACGGACTGGCCGATCATCGCGCATCCTCCCATGCCGCCGATCCAGCCGGTGAAGAAGTTGGCGATGCCCTGACCCAGCGTTTCGCGGCGCTTGTCGCTGCGCGTCTCCGTCATGTCGTCCACGATCGAGGCCGTCAGCAGCGATTCGAGCAGGCCGACCGCGGCCATGGCGAGCGAATAGGGCGCTATGATGCGCAGCGTTTCGAAGGTGAACGGCACCTCAGGGATGTGCAGCAACGGGATGCTGTCGGGCAGCGCGCCCATATCGCCGACGGTGAACACGTCGACGTTGAAGAGGACTGCGACGACGGCGAGCAGCACGATCGCGGCCAGCGGAGCGGGCACGACGCTGGTGATGCGCGGCAAGCCGTAGATAATGGCGAGGCCGGCGAGCACCATGGCATAGGTTTCCCAGCCCACGCCCGTCAGCTGCGGCAGCTGCGCCATGAAGATCAGGATCGCGAGCGCATTGACGAAGCCGGTGATGACCGAGCGGGAAACGAAGCGCATCAACAGGTCCAGCCGCAGCAGCGCCGCGATGCCCTGAAATACGCCCATCAGCACCGTGGCCGCGAACAGATATTCGACGCCGTAATCGCGCACCAAGGGCAGTACGAGCACGGCAACGGCGGCGGTGGCCGCGCTGATCATGCCGGGCCGCCCGCCGGTGATGCTGATGATCACCGCGATCGAGAAGCTGGCATAAAGCCCGACGCGCGGATCGACCCCGGCGATGATCGCAAAGCCGATCGCCTCCGGGATCAAGGCCAGCGCGACGACGAGGCCGGCGAGAAACTCGGTCTTCGGATTGCTCAGCCAGTCGCGGCGGATGTTGTTCTGAATGGGCATATCGGGCTCGCAAAGCGTTGAGGCGCAGGCCGGGCCGGCGCGCTGGCATCAAAATGTCGGATTTGCTGCAGTGCAGCGTGGCGGACTATTAAGGCCGGGGAGCGCGAAAGGCAACCCGGGGGCCAGATCGCTATGGTTGCGCGAAGATGGGGAGACCGCTTGGCAATTTCCGGCGGCACTGAGTGTCCGTTATCGGGCGGGGGTGCGAACTACGCCCGGTGACTGAACTTGGGGTGGGAAGCGAACGTTTAGGCTTGGCCAAGCAAGATATCGGCGATTTCTCCGAGATCTCCGACCAACCTAGCGTTCCAGTGGATGTTAACTTGCCCGTATGGTGACACGACAGACATCCAATGCATAGGCGCGCCAACATCTATGTTTCCCGAGGTTTGAGTTTCCCGCTGATATATTTCTTTTGACTGAATTAATCGGTCAAGCGCTTGCCCTTGGGAAACCGAAATGTCTCTTTCCCTAAAATACTCGAGTTCTCGTTGGATCGGGAGCAACCCACCGGGACCGCGCTCACTAGCTTGGCTCCAGTGCCAGCGTCCGTCATCGTCTCGCCAGGCTATTGTACTTGCTTCACTATAAGTATGATGGACTGCAACGCTGTCGATATAAATAATGGTCGCACTTTCCGGCGTCGAGATTCCGTTACGATCTCGCAGGTCCAAAGACCTTGAAATCTCGGGACTTAGCGTGAAGCTGCTCGATTCAAGAACGCTCGATCTCGCCGTTACACATCCCGCGGTCATGCAAGCACAAATGAAAAGGAATAAGTAACGCACCAGTTTTCGCTATAAGAAAATCAATATGCCCGCAATGGAAACGTTTCCCAACGGACCGATTTCGAAAAAGAAAGCGCTGACAGCGGACAGGGAAGCGGCAAACAGAATTCGCTCCCGCGACTTACGGCATCCGCGCCTTCAGGAACGCCGCGCTGTCGGACAGCACCGGGCCCTTGCCACGGAAGGTGGTGGATAGCGCCATCGCTACCTCCTCATGCGTCAGGCCCGGATAATCCTTCAGCTCCACCGGCACGCCCGCCGCGCGCATTGCCTTGGCGAGATTATAGGCGTTGTAGGGCCGCACCACCGTGTCGTCGGTCGAGGTGACAAGTAGCAGCGGGGGATCGCCTGCGCTCACCTGGTTGATCGGCTGGGTGCTTTCGGGATCGGGCGTCCCGGCAAAGGCGTCGATCGAGCGTTTCTGGTCGAACGGATAGAAGTCGTAAGGTCCGCTGAGGCCCACGCCCGCCTTGATCGTGCCGTCCGGCACCCCTTCGGCCTTCGTCCAGCGCGGATCGAGCGCCAGCATGACGGCGATATAGGCCCCCGCGCTGTGCCCGGCGACGCCGATGCGGTTCGGATCGCCCCCGAAATCGGCTGCATGGTCGCGCGTCCAGGCCACCGCCTGCGCGCCATCTTCCAGAAAGGCGGGGTAGCGCACGTCCGGTACCTTTCGATAATCGGGTAGCACCACGGTAAAGCCTTCATCGGCAAAGGCTCGGGCAGCAAATCCATATTGCTGGCGCTTGCCTTCTGCCCAGCCGCCGCCATACCAGAAGATGAGGACGGGGCGGCCATTCGCGGGCGGCGCGCCGTCGGGCACCCAGATATCGAGCTTCTGACCGTGACTGCCGAAGGAAACGCCCTCCGCCGCGCGGTGCACGCCCGATCCGCCGCCGGTGATCCCGTCGACGCTGTTGAGCAGGCCCGGTCCGCTGCATGCCGTGGTTGCGAGCAGCAACAAACCGCCGATCCAGTGCCGCAGCTTCGTCACCGCTTTTTCCGCCGCGCCGGGGCCTCGGCGACATCGCCCGAATGGACGTCCTCCGCGGCGATATCCTGCGGGTTCGTCTGCGCGGGCGCGGCACCTGCGGGCAGGATGGTCGAGCCCGGCGGCAGATCGAGCCAATCGGTCGGCTCGATCCGGTAATAATTGTCGAACAGCTCCAGCGGGAAGGCGAAGGGGCGGCCCCAATTGCTGTTCCACAGCATCACGATGCCGGTCTTTTCCTTGGGATCGTACACCATGGTGGATCGGTATCCGTCCACCGCGCCGCTATGGCCCTGCAGCAAATGCCCCTGATAGGTGAAGCTGCGCCAGCCCAGACCATAGCCCGGATCGTCCAGCGCGCGGGCGAGGCGTCCGGCATAGACGCGGTGCGTGGGCACCCAGACGCGGTGCGCCTCGTTCAGTACGTTTGGCGACAGAACCTTGGGCCACAGCCCCATTTGCGCTTCCATCCAGCGTTCCAGATCGAGGATGCTGGAGCTGACGCCCGCGGCGGCGGGCACGCGGAAATAGGATTCCACCACCGGGCGTTCCTGATGTCCGCGATGCGGCTTGGCCCAGTTCTCGGAGCCGATCAGCGCGTCCATACCCACACCCGCGCGCTTCATGCCGAGCGGCTCGAACAGCTTTTCCTCGACAAGCTGGCCATAGATCTTTCCGCCCGCCTTGCCCTCGATCTCACTGGCCGCATCGAAGGCGACATTCTGATAGCTGTGGCAGGTGCCCGGCGCGCATTGCTGCGGCGCGGCGGCAAGCCCCATGCGCAGCGCCGCTGGATTGGCGCCGCCCTCCAGCCGTCCGTCATAGGCGTTCTTGGTGAGGCCGGTCTGATGCGACAGGAGCTGGCCGATCGTCAGCTTCTGTTCGGCGCCGCCCGGCAGGCGCAGCGTGCTGCCCCATTGCGCGACCGTATCGTTCAGCGAGAGCTTGCCCTCGGACGCCAGCAGCGCCGCCATGGTGCCCGCGACGCCCTTGGAGAGCGATGCCCAGCGGAAAACGGTGCCCGGCGCGATCGGCGTGTTCGTCTCGAAATCGGTGACGCCGTAGCCCTTCACGAAGCTCAGCTTGCCATCCTCTACAATGGCAACGGCAAGGCCCGCCATTTCGGGCTGGGCGGCAAGGGTTTGCAGCCGCTGGTCGATCAGCCTGTAATCGATTCGCCCGTGCCAGAGATCGGGCGTGGTGGGCAGCGGGGGCGGGGGCTTGCCGATCACCGATGTGGCGACCGGGGCCCATGCCTCATCCTGATGCGCGAAGGCCCGGTAGAAGGTCCAGGCGACTAGGAGCAGCGCCGCCGCGGCAATCGCATAGGCGATCATGCGGGCGTTCAGACGGAAGGGCGCGCTCTCCCTGGCTCCGGCGGGAACGGCTTCGTCAGCCAAGAGAGCCGGCCAGAAAACCGACGCGGTACGCCAGTTCGTAGATCAGCACGAGCGCCGCCACCGTCAGGATTGCGCCGCCGCTCCATCGGATCGCCGATTTCGTCACTTCGATACTCCCAGCCGCGCCGGCTCCCCCGAGCCCGGCGCTCACCCCTCCATGGGGGTGTAGCGTGCGGTGGTCTTCTCGGCAACTTCCTCCGCCGTCACGCCCGGTGCCAGCTCGATCAGCCGGAACGGGCTGTCATGGTCGGGCCGCTGGAACACGGCGAGGTTGGTGATGATCATGTCCACCACATTGGTGCCGGTCAGCGGCAACGTGCATTCGGGAATGAATTTCGGGCTGCCGTCCTTAGCGTTGTGATCCATCACCACGATGATCTTCTTGACGCCCGCGACCAGGTCCATCGCGCCGCCCATGCCCTTGATCATCTTGCCGGGGATCATCCAGTTGGCGATATCGCCATTTTCGGCCACTTCCATCGCGCCCAGCACGGTGAGGTCGATATGCCCGCCCCGGATCATGGCGAAGCTCTGGTCCGATCCGAAATAGACCGACTGCGGCAGTTCGCTGATGGTCTGCTTGCCCGCATTGATCAGGTCCGCATCCATGTCTTCCTTATATGGGAAGGGGCCGATGCCGAGCATGCCGTTTTCGGACTGGAGCGTCACCTCGACGCCGTCCGGAATATGGTTCGCCACCAGGGTCGGGATGCCGATGCCCAGATTGACGTAATAGCCGTCCTGCAGCTCCTTCGCGGCGCGCGCGGCCATCTGATTGCGGTCCCAGGTCATTGCGTATCTCCGGATGAAGGCGGGGTGGTCGTGGTTGCGGGTTCCCAGCGGACATTGGCCGGGAAGGTTTCGTCCAGTTTGCCGGCGAGGGAAGGGCCGTAGACGGGGTTGGGCAGGACGAACCAGCCTTCGCCCCACAGGCGCTGCGCCGGAGCGCCGGAACCGGCCAGTGCGCGGCGGGCGCCGCTCGCCAGCGTCTTGGCGTTGAAGGCGTCCGAGAAGTCACCGAGATTGTCGCCGCCCATCGCGACCACGCAATAACGGCTGGCGATGATCGCGCGGCGCGGGTCCTTGGCGCTGCCGCCGGGCGCATCGCCGCTGAGGAACAGCGTTTCGCCATGCACCGCGGGGCCGAGTCCAGCGTTCACCAGCGCGCGCTCGGTGGAAGCGGCGTTGGCGGTCTTGCGATTGGTGATGAAGACGACGGTGATGCCAGCGTCGCGCAAGCGGCGCAGCGCGGTGACCGCGCCGGGGACAGGGGCGACGGCGTCGTAGCCGGTCCGCTCCCACTCGTCCCACACTTCGGATACATAGCCGCGACGCGTCTTCGTAGCCCAATATTCATAGCCGAGGTTCATGAGGACGGTTTCGTCCACATCGAACACGGCGGCTTTTGGCTTGTTGCGGCAGGGCACGAAGCGCGGCAGGTCCGGCGTCGCTCCCTCGGCCAGGATCACGCTGTCGACGGGGTTCGACGCGGCAGCAGCGATCGCGTAATCCGCCAAACCGCGAAAGACCTGAATCGACAGCGCGGCAGCCTCGCCCGAACCGTAGAGCCAGCGCATCGTATCGGGCGCTTCATCGACGGGCGGGGCTTCGGGCAGCAGCGGCGCAGCGGCCGCCTGCTGGCGCTGCCCCATATTGCGCGCCACCGCCTCAGCCGCATAGGGCAGTGCGCCCGCGACGCAGCCGGACAGCAGCGTGGCCGCGCCCAGCGCCGCCAGCGAAAGCGCAGCGCGGCGCATCAGGCGTCTTCGCGCTCGCGCACGGTCTCGAACTCGATCTTCTTGTCGTAGGGCGCGCCCACGATCATGCGGTTCACGTAGATCGAGGGCAGGTGGATGCAATCGGGATCCAGCTCGCCGACCTCGACGATTTCCTCCACTTCGGCCACGCAGACCTTGCCCGCGGTGGCCATTGGCGCGTTGAAGTTGCGCGCGGTTTTGCGGAACATGAGGTTGCCCGCCTTGTCCGCCTTCCAGCCCTTCACGATGGCAAGATCGGCGAAAATGCCGCGCTCCAGAATATAGTCCTGCCCGTCGAAGGTCTTCACTTCCTTGCCCTCGGCCACCTGCGTGCCGACGCCGGTCTTGGTGTAGAAGCCGGGAATGCCCGCGCCGCCTGCGCGGCAGCGTTCGGCCAGCGTCCCCTGCGGGCAGAACTCCACCTCCAGCTCGCCGGCCAGGAACTGGCGTTCGAACTCCTTGTTCTCGCCGACATAGGAGCTGATCATCTTCTTCACCTGCCGCGTGCGCAGCAGCTTGCCCAGGCCCTCATTGTCGATGCCCGCATTGTTGCTGGCGATGGTGAGGTCCTTCGTGCCCGCATCGCGGATCGCGTCGATCAGCCGTTCGGGGATGCCGCAAAGGCCAAAACCGCCCGCGCAGATCTGCATGCCGTCGAACAACAGGCCGTCCAGGGCGGCGGCGGCATCGGGATAGATTTTCTGCATGGGGAAGCTCCGCTGTGGCGTTACAGGCGGAGGCGATACAGGCGGAAAGGCGGGCGGGTCAACAACGCCTAGTCCGGTTCAATAGACCAGCTTCAGCCCCGGCCGCGGCCAGCGCATCTTCGCAAGCTTTCCGGTGCCCGAGAGCGTGATGTACGCATCGCGTCGGTCCGCGCCGCCCCAGCAGATGTTGGTGGTGAAGATATCCGGCGTTTCGACGAACTCGACCAGCTCTCCTTGCGGGCTGATCACGCTGATGCCGGATTCGCCGATGGTGGCGACGCAGATATTGCCGCATTCCTCCACGCCCAGGCTATCGAAGAATTTGTAGCCCGCGGGGCGGTACACCGGAATGCCGGGGCCGCCGGGCCCTGCGGCATCGTCCACCTTTCCCGGTGCGATGACGTTGAACGCCATCAGGCGGCAGGTGTAGGTTTCGGCCGCGTACAGCGTCTTGCCGTCGGGCGAGAGGCCGATTCCATTGGGGTTCATGGAGGGGAAGATCACCTCTTCCAGATGGCTGCCGTCGGTCTTGGCGTAGAAGATGCCGACTACGTCATGGCAGCGCGCGTCATAATCCACCTTGCCGTGATCGGTGAACCAGAAGCCGCCATGCGCATCGAACACGATGTCGTTGGGGCCGCGCAGGGTGCAGCCATGATCGCCGGACTTGTAGAGCACTTCCACCGCGCCAGTTTCCAGGTCGATCCGTTCGATCCGCCCGCCGCTATAATCGGCAGCGATGCCGTGGGGGGCCAGCGTCTCGCCGCTCTCCGCCCAGGCGAAACCGCCATTGTTGCAGCAGTAAAGTTTGCCGTCCGGACCCATCGCCAATCCGTTCGGGCCGCCGCCGGGCTCGGCCACCGTCTCGGTCGATCCGTCCGGTTTCACGCGCGTGATGCGGCCCGCGGCGATCTCCACCAGGATGACGCTGCCGTCCTCCATGGCCACGGGGCCTTCGGGAAAACGCAATCCTTCTGCGACGATATCCATGGGGCAGCTCCTCTCTCCGGCGCGCGGGGCGCCCTTTTTGTTCTCGTCGCGACTGTGCGTCGTCGCGGGAGAAAAATCAAAGAGGGATCGCGCGAAGTCGCAAAGACGCGAAGGGGCGTTCAAACGCTGCGCGCGGTTGGGCGCTCAGATTTTGGTACGGAGCCGGGCTTTGCCGCTGTCGCGCTGGGCGGCGAGTTCCGCCTTCAGCTTGGCGGGGCTGCGCGCGATCATGAAGCCGAAGCTGACGCCGCCTTCCTTGCCGATGGTGGCATGGTGCAGCTTGTGCGCCTGGACCAGGCGCTTGGCATAGCCGCGCTTGGGAACCCATTTGAAGAAGCGCTGATGCACCAGCCCGTCATGAATGAAGGTGTAGATGATGCCGTAAAGCAGCACGCCCACGCCCATCCAAAAGGCCGGGGGCCAGGCCGCGTCGCCGATCACCAGCGGATTGCCGATCGTGAACAGCGCGATGGAAAGCGCAGCGCCGAAAATCCCGAACAGATCGTTCTTTTCCAGCTTGTTGTCGTGCGGTTCGTGATGATCGCGGTGCCAGGCCCAGCCGAAGCCGTGCATGATATATTTGTGGCTGAACCACGCCACGAACTCCATGGCCGCGGCGGTGGCGAGCGTGATGAGCGTTGCGGAAAGCCAGGTCATATCGTTCGTCTCGGTTGTTCGCCCCGGTCGCGGCGCAGGGCCGGCAGGCCCCACCACGGCGTTTTCGGAGCGATGTGATGCTCCCGATGATAGCCGAAATGGAAACAGCTCGCCAGCGATGCAAGCCAGGAATAATCCAGGCTGCGCGCATTGTGCCTGTCGGCAAAGCGATCATCCTCGTGCCGGTGCGGGCGGTAGGTGCCGAAGTAGAACAGCTGCACGCTGCTGAGGATCGCCGGGATGCCGTAGAAGACGGTCACGTTCCACAGGCTTGCGCCCAGCAGCACGACATAGCTCGTTACAGCGGTGCTGACATACAGCACGCTGAGCCAGCCGAAATAGCGCTTGAAAAAGGTGACGTACCAGCGCGCTGCGCTGCGCGGATGATCGGCATCGAAATCAGGATCGCCCGGCGTTCCGGAATGCTTGTGATGGTCGAAATGCGCGCCCCGCAGCTTGCCATAGGCGAAACCCGCATAGAGAAACAGAAGGATGGTCCCGATGCGGTCGTTCAGACGCGGGCGCCCGGGGGCGAGTGATCCATGCATCGCGTCATGCGCGATGATGAACAGGCCCACGAAGCACCAGCTCTGCAGCGCGATCAGAAACGGCGCCGCCAGCCAGTTCCAGCCTTCCAGCGGAAAAAAGAACACGCCGTAGATATGGCTCGCCAGCCAGAGGCCGAAAATCCCGGCGGCAAGCGACAGCCCGACCAGCGTTTGCAGGCGCGCAGGCTCGCTTCGGTTCGTGTGGGCGGTCATCGGGGCGGGCATCACTACGGAATGTAGGATGTTTGGCGGGGCGATGATAGCGCCAAGTCTTTTCGAAGTCTTTTGGGCGGCCGATTTCGCAGCATCGAAGTCCGCTCGTCCGGCGCTGTACAGATCGCATCCGCAATCGCTTGCCAGCGCCAGGTCCACCGCCTACGGCAGCGCCATACCGAATACAGGAGAAGCACGCATGAAGGCCCTCATCTCGCGCGAAACCGGCGGACCGGAAACCTTGGAATTCGGGGAGTTGCCCGATCGCGAACCGGGCAAGGGCGAGATCCTGATCGACGTGAAGGCCTGCTCGATCAACTTCCCCGATACGCTGATCATCGAGGACAAATATCAGGTGAAGCCGCCGCGGCCCTTCGCGCCCGGCAGCGAAGTGGCGGGCACCGTCGCCAAGCTGGGCGAGGGCGTGGAAGGCTTTTCCGTGGGAGACCGGATCATCACCGGCACCGGCTTCGGCGGCCTCGCCGAACAGGCGATCGGGCGTGCGGCCAATTGCTATCATCTGCCCGAAAAGTTCAGCTTCGCGCAGGGCGCATCGCTGCTGATGACCTACGGCACCTCGATCCACGCGCTGAAGGATCGCGGTCGCATCGCCGAAGGGGACGAGGTGCTGGTGCTGGGCGCGGCGGGCGGCGTCGGCATTTCCGGCGTGGAGCTGGCCAAGGCCTTTGGCGCGCGCGTCGTCGCGGGCGTGTCGAGCAAGGAAAAAGCGCAGATGGCGCGCGATGCCGGGGCGGACGCCGTGGTGATCTACGACCGGGCGCCGTTCGACAAGGATGCCTCCAAGGCGCTCGCCAACAAATTCAAGGAAGCGTGCGAGAAGGACGGATACGACATCGTCTACGACATCGTCGGCGGCGATTATTCGGAGCCCGCGGTGCGCGCGATCGGCTGGGAAGGGCGGTTCCTGGTCACCGGTTTCCCGGCGGGCATCGCCAAGCTGCCGCTGAACCTGACGCTTCTGAAAAGCTGCGACGTCTGCGGCGTGTTCTGGGGCGCCTTCGCCGCGCGCTTCCCCGACAAGAACCGCGCCAACATCGCCGAGCTGTTCGAACTGTGGGAAGCCGGCAAGATCGCGCCGCCAGTGTCCGAAACCTATGCCTTCGAAAATGCGGCCGAAGCGATCCGCAAGGTCGGCGCGCGCGAGGCGGTGGGCAAGCTGGTGGTCGAGATCGGCTAGGGTCTCGGTCTTTTCCGCACGTCACGCGCTTGTCGAAGCGCTGCACTTGCGCCATGGGGCGGTGGAACGGCCCCGGCTTTGTTGGCTGGGGCCGCACCGATATAGCTGCTTCAAGGGAATAGATCGATGACCGGTTTCGATGATCGTGAAAAGGCGTTCGAAAACAAGTTCGCGCGCGATGAGGAAATGCAGTTCAAGGTCATGGCGCGCCGCAACCGCCTGCTTGGCCAGTGGGCGGCAGGCAAGATGGGCCTGACGCCCGAAGAGACGGACAGCTATGCGCGCGAAGTCGTTCAGGCCGATTTCGAGGAAGCCGGCGACGACGACGTGTTGCGCAAGGTGCTGGGCGACCTTACCTCCGCCGGAGTAGAGACTGATGCGGCGACGGTGCGTCAGGCGATGGACGAAAAGCTCATCGAAGCGCGCCGCCAACTCATCGAAGGCAGCTGAAGGACAGGTTTAACGATATGCCGATGGCAGCAGACGACATCGAGAAGCTGATCAAACAGGCGATTCCGGACGCGAATGTGCGGATCGACGATCTGGCGGGCGATGGCGATCATTATGCCGCGCATGTCGAGGCCGAAAGCTTCCGGGGCATGAGCCGCGTCAAGCAGCATCAGGCGGTTTATGCCGCGCTGGGCGGCCGCATGGGTGGGGAGCTGCATGCGTTGCAACTCACCACCGCGGTGCCCGCCGGTGCGTCCGCATCCCAAGGAGAATAATTCATGGCCGACGACATCAATTCCCGTATCGACAGCATGGTGAAGGCCAAGGACGTGGTCCTTTTCATGAAGGGCACGCCGCTGTTTCCGCAGTGCGGGTTTTCCAGCCGCGCGATCGCGATCCTCGATCATCTGGGCGTGGACTATGACAGCGTCGACGTGCTGCAGGACATGGACGTTCGCCAAGGCATCAAGACCTATTCGGACTGGCCCACCATTCCTCAGCTTTATGTGAAGGGTGAATTCGTCGGCGGATCGGACATCATGATGGAGATGTACGAGGCGGGCGAGCTGAAGAGCCTGATGGACGAAAAATCGGTCGCGCGCGCCGAATGACGCCCCGGCGGCGCGCCGAATAAGACGGCACGCCATAATTGCACCACAAAATCGTCGTTCCCATGCTGTTAGGGCGGACGCCCTGACGGCGAAATCGGTTCGCCCGAACAGGAGGGGCGAACTTTTGCGATCCATCGATGGAATGCTGCTGTGCGACGTGACGCAGGGCTGGTCCGCCTCGGGTGGTGGAATCGGCAGCTATATCCGCCGCAAACAATCCTGGATCGCCGACAACAGCGATGCGCGCCATCTGCTGGTGGTGCCGGGCGAGGAAGACCGGATCGTCGAGAACGGGCGGTTCGTGCGCGCGGAGGTGAGAAGCCCCACGCTGCCGCATTCCCCCAATTACCGCTTCCTCCTGCGCAACGGCGCGGTGCGCGAAGTGTTCGAGCGGTTTCGTCCTGATCTTATCGAGACCTTCGATCCCTATAATCTGCCCTGGGCGGCGTTGAAGCACCGCAAGCGGCATCCTGAAACCACTGTAATCGCGGGTTACCACACCGATTTTCCGCGCGCTCACATCGGTGAATTCTTCATCCATGACTTTCCGCTCGGCGGGCGCGCCTTCGCGCCCACATCCGCGCGGATTGCCGATGCTTATGCGGGCAAGCTTTACCGGCAGTTCGACAATGTCTTCGGCCTTGGCAGCGACAGTGTGGAGCGGCTGCGTGCGGTGGGTGTGGATAATGTCGAGCGCATGCCGCTGGGGGCTGATCTTTCGCAGTTCCAGCCGAGCCGCCGCAACATGGAATTCCGCCGCAAGCTCGGCGTGCCGGACGATGCGCCCTTGCTGGTCTATGCTGGCCGCCTGGACCGTGAGAAGCGCGTTGCCAAGGTTTGGGAAGCGTTCAAGCTGCTGCCGCCCGAGCTCGGCGCGCATCTGCTGATCCTGGGGCAGGGCAAGTGGCGCGACGACCGGATTGCGGACGGCACCAACGGCGTGCTGCACATGCCGGGCTATCTCGACAATCGCGAGGCGCTGGGCGAGGCGCTGGCTTCGTCTGACATCTATGTGTCCGCGCACCCTTATGAAACGTTCGGCATGTCGATTGTCGAGGCGCAGGCGGCGGGGCTTCCCATCGTCGGCGTGCGCAGCGGCGCGATGATCGACCGTGTGCCCGAGGGCGCCGGGCTGCTCGGCCCTATCGACAATCCGTCCGCTATGGCGGCCAACATCCGCAAGGTGTGGCATGGCAATCGCGCCGCGATGGGTGAGGCCGGCCGCGCATTGGTAAGCGAGCGCTTCACCTGGCAGAAAACCTTCGATACCCTGTTCAACCGTATCTATCCGCACGCTTTTTCTGCGCGGGATGAGCGCCTGGCCGAACAACGCCGCGGCGTGCTGGACTGGTTTGCAAAGGGGGGTGTCGCGGGTACGGAAGGGCGCGAGACCAGAAAATAGCGGCCCGCCGGACACCCGCGACTGGAAGCAAACTTCATCGTGCACACTTTGTGCCATTTGCCCGAAGTTCGCTTCTTCAAGCATTTAGACGGTTAATTTTGGATTAAATATTATGTGGCTGTCAATATTTCCGACAGTGGCCATGGTGGACCGATCGGGGCTGCCTGGCCCGGGTCGGTAGATGCCATGTGCCCAAAGCCCGCGCGCCTTTTTGCGATCCGTCCCTTCCATCGCACCGTTGCAACTGCCACATCGGTCTCATGAAATGGCCAGACAGCATCCATGCCGGGGAGACCGAGCAGCTTGAACCGCTGGTGCGCCGCGTGCTTGCGCCCAACCCATCGCCTTACACCTATACCGGCACCCAAACCTGGCTTGTCGGCGCGGGTGAAGAGCTTGCGGTGATCGATCCCGGCCCGGCGGATGAGGAGCATATTAATGCGATCCTGCGCGCCGCGGGTGATGCTGCGATCACCGCGATCCTCATCACCCACACGCACCGCGATCACAGCCCCGGTTCACGCCCGTTGAAGGCGCGAACGGGCGCGCCGATCATGGGCTGTGCGCCCCTGGTGTTGGAAGATGACGGCCCGCGCGCGGATGCCGCGTTCGATAGGGATTATGCCCCCGACCATGTGATGCAGGATGGCGAAGTCGTGACCGGCGACGGCTGGACGCTGGAAGCCGTCGCGACGCCCGGCCACACGTCCAACCATCTGTGCTTCGCGCTCCGCGAGACCAAGGCGCTGTTCACGGGCGATCATGTGATGAAATGGTCCACCAGCGTGGTCAGCCCGCCCGATGGCGACATGGGTGATTATATGGCGAGCCTGAAGAAGCTCTATGAGCGCGATGACCGTGTCTATTATCCTGCCCATGGCCCTGCGGCGGAAAAGCCGCAGCAACTCGTGCGCGGCATGATGGGCCATCGCAAATCGCGCGAAAAGCAGATCCTGAAGCTGACCGGCGAGGAGGCGCGGCCGATCGCCGCTTTGGTCGACATTATGTACAAGGGCCTCGATCCGCGCCTCCACGGCGCAGCGGAGCGATCGGTCCTCGCCCATCTGGTCGATCTGGAGCGGCGCGGCATGGTGGCGCAGAAGGACGGTGCGGCATGGACGGCAAGCTGAGCAACAGCGTCTTTCGCGGCGTCGTGATCGCGTTTCTTGCGCTTAGCGCAGGCCTGCTCGCTTGGCTGGTGTGGAGCAACTATCAGGAACGTTATACGGTAACGCAGGAGGATAACGGCACCTCCATCACCCGGCTCGTCTCCGCCAAGATGAGCGGCGTGAGCCAGCTGAAGGTCGCCACGCTGAACGGCACGGTGCAGGCCAATGCGCAGGATGTGCGGGGCTTCGGGCTGTTGAAGTCCGAGCAGATCGTGAAGATGCCCTATAGCGTGGGCTATTATGTCGATCTTTCAAAGCTTTCCGAGGGTGATCTCGAATGGGTGCCCGATACGCGCACGCTGATCGTCGATGCGCCGGATGTGACGGTGGAAAAGCCCAATATCGACGAAGGCGCGCGCTCGCTGGTGCGCACCGACGGGTTGATCGTGACGCGCGAGGCGGCGGAAGCGCTCAGCAAACGCACCTCTGCCGGGGCGTCGGGCAAGGTGGCGCGCGAGGCTCAGTCACCCGAACGCATGGCGCAGGCGCGCGAGGCGGCCCGCTCTGTGGTCGCCCGCACCATGCGTTTGCCGCTGGATACGCTGGGCTATGGCGATGCACGGGTGGTGGTGACTTTCCCGCAGGAACGCCGCGATGCCGCGCGCGACGCGGTAGATGTCAGCCGGCGGCCCGAGGATGTGTACCGCGAGGCGAAACAGCGATAGCGCGCCAACGCTCCCAAGGGCTGCGGAAGACGTGTAAAACTCTTGATGGAACGCGCGCGGGCGCTCACATGTTCATGAAGCGAAAGGGCAATTCATGAACGCACAGACCGGACAGCGCGAAAGTTTCGCAGGCGTGGACATTCGCGCCGAAATCGACAGGCTGCGCAAGGAGCGCAATGCCGTCATCCTCGCGCATTATTATCAAAAGCCGGAAATTCAGGACCTTGCGGACTTCGTCGGAGATTCTCTCGAGCTGAGCCGCAAGGCTGCCGAGACCGAGGCCGACGTCATCGCCTTTTGCGGCGTGAAGTTCATGGCCGAGACGGCGAAAATTCTCTCGCCGGAAAAGACGGTGATTCTGCCGGATCTGAAAGCCGGGTGCAGCCTGGAAGATAGCTGCCCGCCGGAAAAATTCGCCGAATTCCGCCGCCAGCATCCCGATCATATCGCGCTGACCTACATCAACTGCTCTGCGGCGGTGAAAGCGCTCAGCGATATCATCGTCACGTCCAGCTCGGCCGAGACGATCATTCAGCAGATCCCTGAAAGCCAGCCGATCATCTTTGGGCCGGACCGGCATCTCGGCGGCTATCTGAACCGCAAATTCGGCCGCGACATGCTGCTATGGCCGGGCGTGTGCATCGTGCACGAGGCGTTCAGCGAAACCGAGCTGTTGAAGCTGAAGGCTGAGCACCCGGACGCGCCGATTGCGGCGCATCCCGAATGCCCGCCCTCGATCATCGATCATGCGGACCATGTCGGATCGACCAGTTCGATCCTGCAATTCAGCAAGGATACTGACAGCGACACAGTGATCGTGGCCACCGAACCGCATATCATCCACCAGATGGAAAAGGCGGTTCCGGAGAAAACCTTCATCGGCGCGCCCGGTGCGGACGGAAACTGCAATTGCAACATTTGCCCCTATATGGCGCTCAACACGCTGGAAAAGCTGTATGTTTCGCTGCGTGACCTGCGACCGCAGATCGAGCTGGACGAGGATATGCGGTTGAAGGCGAAGAAGAGCCTGGACCGGATGCTGGAGATGGCATCGGGCACCGTGGGCAAGGGCGATCTCGGCGAAATGGGTCTGAAGCCCGCTCCGCAGTCCTGACGCTTCGTAGATAAGGGCAGACGGTATGCGCGCCTGGTTGCGTCAGACGGCGATCAAGCTGCGCGGCAGCTATTGGTTTCTGCCGGCAGTGCTGACGCTGGGCGCGCTTTTGCTGTCCATCATCACCTATTATGTCGATACCAAGATGGGCTCTACTTGGCTCGACAATGTGAGCTTTTTGCGCGCCACCAAGCCGGAAGGCGCGCGCTCGCTGCTCTCCACCATTGCAGGATCGACCATCGGCGTCGCGGGCACCGTGTTTTCGATCACCATTGCGGCGGTGGTCTATGCGTCCGGCAGCTACGGCCCGCGGCTGCTCAGCAACTTTATGAACGATCGCGGCAACCAGTTCACGCTGGGTATTTTCATTGCGACGTTCGTCTATTCCTTGATGATCTTGCGCGTCGTCCGGCTGGCGAACAGCAATGGGTTCTTTTCGGCGCCGAGCGGCCAGTTCGTTCCGCAGATATCGATGCTGGTGGCACTTGCGCTGGCGCTGCTGTCGGTGGCGGTGCTCGTCTATTTCCTCCACCATGTGCCGCACAGCATCCAGATCAACAATGTAGTTGCCGAGATCGGGCGATCAGCGATCAGCCGGATCGAAAAGCGCTATCCGGACGAACATGACGGCGCGGACTGGACTGAGCGCGACACCCGGATCGGCGAGCCGGTGCGCGCACATCGGACCGGTTATGTCGAGGTGATCGATTACGAAACGCTGGGACAGGTTGCCCAGTCGCAGGGCATTACCGTGCGCCTCGCGCTGAGGGCGGGCGATTTCGTGCATCCCGGTGTCGATCTGCTTTGGGTGGAGGGCACCATGGGTGAGGATAGCCCCGGCCTGCTCCGCGGTGCCTTTGCCGTGGGTACCAGTCGCACGCAGTCCCAGGATATCGAATTTGCGATCGACGAGCTGGTCGAGATCGGTCTGCGCGCGCTGTCGCCCGGCATCAACGATCCGTTCACCGCAATCACCTGCATGCACTGGCTCTCCGCGGTGCTGGTCGCGCTGGTCGACCGCGATCTGGACCGGGATGCGGACGGGCGGCCTTATGGCGAAGACGGTGTTTACTGCCTTGCCGACGATTTCGCTCATTTCGTGGAGCGCAGCTTCGGCGCGATGCGCGCCAGTGCCGCCGCGAACGATCTGGCATCCAAGCTCTATGTCGATGCGCTGGGATCGGTGATGCTTGTGGCCGAGAAGAACGGAAGGGATGAACCACTCCGCATGCAGGTACGCCGGCTGCTGGATCAGGCGCGCGAGGCGCTCAATGGTCCCGCGCTCTATGAACTGGAGAAGCGCGGGGCGGCGCTGCTCGCAAATGATCGCAGCCCGCCTTTCGGAAGCACGAGCGGACATGACGTTCCGTGAGCCGATTTGCTTGAAAGATCCTAGGTCATGAAGCGCTCCAGCCGTTCTCCGCTGCAATGGCTTATCGCTCTGGTAGTGGGGAGCTTCTGGTTCCTGCCGATCCTGATATTGCTCGCCTCTCTGGTGGTAGCAGGCGGGCTATTATACGCAGACGCCGCGGGTCTTTCTGCATGGCTTGGCGCCCAGGACTGGCCGTTCTCCATGGCTGGCAAGAGCGCGCAGGAACTCGCAAGCACGCTGGTGGGCGTCCACGCCGCGTTCCTGACGCTGTATTTCTCGATCACGCTGCTGGTGCTGACGCTTGCAGCCAGCAATCTTGGCATCCGCCTGATAGACCGCTGGATCGCGCGGCGGATGACGCGGTTCACGCTGGGGTTGCTGCTGGGCGGGCTCGGCTGGGCGCTGATGACATTGTGGGCGGTCGATCCGGATGCAAGCGGCGCCCATGTGGCGCGCGGCACGCTGACGGCGCTCTTGATTTACACGCTATTGGTGATCGGCTGGCTTGCCGCGGCGCTCCACGACCTCGCCCGTGCGATCCATGTCGATACCGCCGTAGCCGAGCTGGGCAAGGACGGAAGCGCCGATCGCGGTTTCTTCCAGGAAACCGAGCCGGGTGCGCGGCCCGATTTTGCCGGCGCACCGATTATGGCGGTACGCGAAGGCTATATCGAGGGCATCGATTTCGATCGCATAATCGAGATCGCGCAGGAGCATGGCCGCCGGCTGCGCCTGGACATCGGCGTGGGCCGCTATGTGCTGAAAGGCGAGCATCTCGGTCGGTTCGAAGATCATCGCGATCCGGAAAGCTGCATGCAGATTGCCCGGCAATTCTCCTATGGCGATTTCAGGGCCGATGCCCAGGGCGTAGTTTTCCAGTTGCGGTTGCTGGTCGAGATTGGTGCCCGCGCGCTGTCTCCTGCGATCAACGATTTCTATACCGGGATCGCCTGTTGTGACCGGCTCGGCGCAGTGCTGGCGGCGCAGGCGCGCGCCGCACGGCAGCCGGGCTGGATCGGCGGGCGGGTCTATCTGGCCGATCACAGCTTCGAGGGCCTGTTCGCGCACCCGATCGCGGCGTTCCGTCAGGCCGCTGCGGATTATCCGAGCGTCGCGGTGCGGTTTATCCAGATGCTTGGGCGGGCGGCGACGATTTGCGAGCGGGACGAAGTGCCCGCCGATATTCAAAAACTGATGATCGACTGGGCCGGCCAGATGCGCGATCATGCTCAACTGCGCGCAAGCCTGGACGCGGACCGCTGCGATATCGCAGCAGCCTATGCCGCTGCGGCCGCAGCGGTTGAAGAGAAGCGTTCGCGCGCCTAGGCCGGTGCGCATGATCGATCATTTTGATTGCGACGCCTTCGTCTCCTCGGTGCTGGAGGAGGACCTGCTCGGCAAAACCGATGTAACGTCCGAGGCCGTTATCCCAGCGGACACGCGGTTCCGCGCGGTGATGGACAGCCGTGACGATGCCGTGATCGCCGGCCTTGCGATTGCGGAGGCATTTTTCCGCCGGCTTGATCCCGATGTCGAGATCGACCGGTTGCTGGAAGACGGCGCGCATGTACCTGCTGGCACCGATCTGATGATGCTGTCCGGCAAGGCGCGGGGGATGCTGACGGCGGAGCGCGCCGCGCTCAACACCGTGCAGCATCTCACCGGTATCGCCACGATGACGCGTAGCTATGTGGATGCGATCGATGGCACCGGCTGCATCCTGCTCGATACGCGCAAGACCATTCCCGGCCTCCGCGCGCTGGAAAAATACGCCACCCGCATGGGCGGCGCGCAGAACCATCGCATGGGCCTGTGGGACGCGGCGATGATCAAGGACAATCATGTCGCCGTCGCGGGCGATGTCGCCACCGCGGTGAAGCGCGCGGCGGATGCGGGCATCGCGGACATTATCGTCGAAGTGGACCGGATCGATCAGATCGCGGCCGCGCTCGATGCCGGCGCGACGCATCTCCTGCTCGATAATATGAACGTGCCCACCTTGCGAGAGGCGGTGGACAAGGTAGGCGGGCGCGTGCCGACAGAAGCCTCGGGCGGGATCACGCTGGAAACCATCCGCGACAAGGCGGCGACGGGCGTCACCTATGTTTCGGTGGGGCGGCTTACCCAGTCGGCCCCGGCTGCGGATATCGGCCTGGATTACGCCCCCGCTTGATCGCGCGCGCTTTTGCGGGCACGTCAGGCTCCTGTTCAAGGCGTCTGAAAAGGGGAGGTGCCGATGCGCCCGGAATCCATCAAGAAATTCGATATTCTCTATCTGGCGAGCATCCTCGTCGGACTGATCGGCACCATCATGAATTTCAGCAGCATCGAAGTTCAGGCCGCGGGCACGATGCTGACGCCGACGACACTCGTGGTCATCACCGTCATCACTTACGCGCTGACATTGCTGCTTTGGTATTTCATTTCGCGGCGGGCGAGCAACATTGCCAAGTGGATCCTCGTGGTCCTGACGCTCATCGGTCTGATCGGTCTGCCGTCCATTTTTGTGGGTGAGTTCAACCTCAACAAGTTCATCGGGCTGGCGAGCACGATCCTGAGCGTCGCCGGTGTCTACTTCCTCTTCAAGCCGGACGCGCGGGCGTGGTTCGCGGGAGAAACTGTGGACGATCCGGAAACGCTCGACCGGACGTTCGACTGAGCGATGTCGGGGCGCGCGATGCTCCGTCTGGCATCGCTTGCGCTGTTGACCGCCGCTGGCCCCGTTGCCGCGCAGGGCTGGCAGTGCCGCGCGCCTCGATCGCTTCCACGCAGTGAAGCGGCCCCGCGTCCGCCCGCCGAGCCGGTGCGGCGGGTGCCGACAGGCGGCTATGTGCTCAGCCTGAGTTGGTCGCCCGAATATTGCCGGACGCGCACCAGCAGCGCACGCGACGCCCTGCAATGTTCGGCGGGGCGGATCGGCGATTTCGGTTTTGTCCTGCACGGCCTGTGGCCGCAGGGGCGGGCCCGGGCGCCGTGGCCGCAATATTGCCGATCGGTAAAGCCGGTGCCGCCCGCCGATCTTCGCGAACAAATCTGCCGCACGCCCTCGGTTGGCCTGCTCAACCACGAATGGGCCAAGCACGGAAGCTGCATGACCGCGCGCCCGAGCGCCTATTTTCGCGCCTCCGCCGTGCTGTTCGATGCGCTGGAATTTCCCGACATGGACCGTCTTAGCAGAAAGGAGCCGACGGCTGGCTCCGTTCGGGCGGCGTTTGCCCAAGCCAATCCCGGCCTGCCGGAAAGCGCCGTGCGGCTGAAACTGAACCGGCGCGGCTGGCTCACGGAAGTACGGCTGTGCCTCGGCCTGCGTTTTCGCCCTACGGCCTGCGCTGCGCCTTCTCAACCCGGCACCACAAAGGTAAAGATCTGGCGCGGCGGCTAAGCGCCGGAAGGTCAGCCCTCGATCACCACCGTTTGCGGGTGATGCTTGTCGAGATGCTTCCGGATGATCCGAAGGTTCTTGGTGTTCGAGCGGTAGAGAAGGTCGAACGCGTCACCCACGAAGGGGACCGCACCGATCAGCGTATCGATACCGATATTGCCGGCCATGCGTGCCAGATGAAATTTGGACATGCCCAGATTGCGCGCTTCCCAGACGATATAAGCACCCATCGCGGCAGTGACGATGTCGCCGATTACCGGAATGAGGCCGATGATCGAATCGAGCCCAATGCGACGTTTGATGCCCGGCAGGACGAACATGCCCTCGAGCAGATGCTCCATGATCTCGATACGTTGCCTGATCGCATGCGGATCGCGCGCAGCCGAACCCATTAGTTCGCTGAAGCGGTCCATCTGTGCGCTGTTGACCTTCATTGCGTGATCATTCCTCCCGATCAATCCGGATGTCGATGATCAGGAAATGGGTCCGCCGCCAAGATATTGCAACAGATGCCACCCGCGTGAATTGGGCGCGTGCCCTTCGATTCCCGGCCGCACCAGCGAGAAGCGAAGCGGTGTGGCGATGGGAATGAACCGGTTCGCGGCCTGGATCTGCGCGGCCGCATCGCGCAGCAGCAGCCGGCGCTCGGCAAGCGACGGCGCGGCAAGGGCCTGCTCCACCCGCGCATCGGCTTCCTCATCGCACAGCGGTGTGGCGGGGCAGGTGAGGCGGGCAAGATACCAGATCGGCCCGTCATAATCGGCTACCTGATCAATGAGGCGCAGGTCAGCGTCTTCTTGCGGCCCCACGCGGCGGGTGGCGAGGCCGATGGCGGCAAGGTCCGCCGCGATCCGGGCGTACAGCATGCGTCCGCCCGCGCCCTTGGGCATTGCGATCCGCAGCGTCGGCGGTGCCTGATTTTCGGCGGACCATGAGGCGATGCGCCGCGCGCCTTCCGCTGCGCGATCGGGCACGCTCAGCCCGGTCCACTCCGGGGCCGGCAGGGCCAGATTACCGAAAAGGCCGTCCGGAAAAATGTTCTCCCGCGCTGTCCATTCGGGTCGCTCGAAATCGGCAAGCGCCGTGCTGCGATCGATGGCCATGGCGATGGCGGCGCGGTTGCTGCTGTCGGCCAGAAACGGGCTGTCGTTGACCACCATCAGGCCGAACAGGCCGTCGGTCGGGTCGATACTGATCGCTGCGGCTTCGATCTGACCCGCCGCAGCCAAAGGCAGTTCCTGAAAGCGGCCGCCTTCCACCACATCGGCGACGCCGGAAAGATAGGCGGCAACGGCACGGGCAGCCTCGCGCCGCCTCAGCCGTATGCGCGGCGGCACCGCGTCCTCCCCGCCGTCTTCCAGATTGAAGCTGCGGTGGAGGAGCGTCATCCCCTTGCCCTCGCGCGCGGAGATCATCGGACCGGAGCCGTCGCTGCGCCGCACGATGCCGAATTCCGGCTGAGCGAGCAGTTCGAGCAGATTGGGGCGCGGGCGCTCCAGCTGGATTTCCAGCACATGCCCGGTGATCGCGTTGATATCGCCTATCAGCGCCAGGTCTTCGGAAAAGCCGCCGCGGCGTAGCTCGCCAATGCGCTGGCGCAGGATCGTCGCCACCTGCCGGGCGCTCACCTCGCCGCCGTCGATCCATTGCGCATCGCCGATGCGAAAGATGTAGCTAAGGCCGTCCTCGCTGGCGATCCAGCGTTCGGCGAGGCCGGGGTTGATGCGGCCCTCTTTGTCGAAGCTCACCAGCCCCTGCGCCGTAGCCGCGCGCAACAGTCCCGCCCCGGTGCCGAGCGGAAGCCGCCCGATATTGAGGTCCTTTTCGCCCCGGTCGATCGCGGTGACGGCAATACTTTCATTGTCCACCGCGCCGCCGCAGCTTGTCAGGATCAGAACGGCGCCGATGGCTAACGAGAGGACAGGGCGGCTCATGCCATCGCTGTAGCGCAAGCCGGGGCTCCTTGCATCAGGATGCGCGCCGGCTGCTTTCATTCTGGTGCGGACGGCGGGACTCGAACCCGCACTGCACTGGGCAAGCGGATTTTAAGTCCGCAGCGTCTACCATTCCGCCACGTCCGCATATGTCGTGGGCTTGATGCCGAATGGCTGCACAAGGCCTGCGCGGTCAAGCCCCCCTTGTCGGTCAGCGCAATAGCGCAGGGTCCAGTGTGCCGGTCTCGAAAGCTTGCCAGACGAACGGGGCGAGCTTGGTCATGTCGATTTCGTGGCCGCCGTTCGGCAAGGGGAGCAGCTGGGCTTCTGGCGCTGCGGCAGCAAGCCTTTCGGCCTGCTCGAAGGAGACGACCTTATCGGCCGTCCCGTGAAACAGGAAAATCGGCGCGTGGACCAGCTTGATAGTTTTCAGATTGTCGAACTGGTCGGGAAGCAAGGCCTGGGTAACAACAGTCGCCATCGCAGCGAGCTTGGAAAAGGCCCCCAAGGTTGCCACGCCGCTAACATTGTGGCGCGCGCCCATGGCTATTGCCACCGCTCCCCCTAATGAATGGCCAAATACGAACATCTTGGAGCCCGGAGCGAGTTCATGCGCTTTGGTAAACCACGCATCGCCGTCGGCGATCAGGCCTTCCTCGCTGGGTTTTCCGGGGTTCGCGCCATAACCCCTGTAAGACGCGACGAGAAGGCCATGCCCATCCTCCGATAACGGCTGCGCCTTCTTCGCGGCGACCAGCGCGTTGTTGCCATTGCCATGAAAGTAGATAACGACATCGCCGTTTGGATCGCGCGGTGCCCAATAATAGCCGTAAAGAACCAGCCCGTCCGCAGTGGTCGTGGAAACCTGCTGCGGTACGCTACCTTCAAAAGTAACTGGAGTTCGATCAAGTGGCACGGGCTTATAGATATGCTCGCGGACCTGCGGCGCGCAGCCGGAGTGCGCAGAAAGAATAAAAAGCAGGCCAAGCCCGATAAGAAATTGACGCACCACCATTACCTCCACCGGGCTCGATGGTGGATTGATTGGCTGGGGAGGTCGGCATGGTCAAGGCGTCTATGCGGAGGCGCGCGCACCGAGTAAGGGGCAGACCATGGCCATCCTAGAAATCAGCGGACTTTCCAAAACCTATTCCGGTGGCACGGTTGCACTGGATCATGTCGATCTGTCGATCGAGCGGGGCGAGATCTTCGCGCTGCTCGGCCCCAATGGCGCGGGCAAGACCACGATGATCGGCATCGTCTGCGGGCTGGTGACGCCCACATCAGGCAGCGTGACGGTGGAGGGAGAGAATTGGCGCTCTGACTATCGCAAGGTGCGACGGAAGATCGGGCTCGTGCCGCAGGAACTGCACACCGATGCGTTCGAAAAGGTGCTCGATACCATCAATTTCAGCCGCGCCTTGTTCGGCAAGCCCGCCGATCCGGCCTATATCGAGCAGCTGCTGCGCGACCTTTCGCTGTGGGACAAGCGCCGCGCGCAGGTGCAGGAGCTGTCCGGCGGCATGAAGCGCCGCTTGATGATCGCCAAGGCGCTGAGCCACGAGCCCGATATCCTGTTCCTGGACGAGCCGACCGCGGGCGTCGATGTCGAGCTGCGCCGGGACATGTGGCGCATGGTGGGCGGCCTTCGGGAGCGCGGCGTCACCATCATCCTCACCACCCATTATATCGAGGAGGCAGAGGAAATGGCCGACCGGGTGGGCGTCATCACCGGCGGCAAGTTGATCCTGGTGGAGGAGAAAAACGCGCTGATGCAGAAGCTCGGCCGCAAGCGGCTGACGCTGAACCTCGATACGCCGCTGGACGCCGTGCCGCCCGATCTGGCCGAATGGAACCCGCAGCTGGCGGGCGAGGGGCATGAGTTGGTCTATGAATTCGATGCGAAGGCAGAGCATACTGGCGTGCCGTCGCTGCTGCGCCGCGTGAGCGATCTCGGCATCGGCTTTTCGGACCTCAACACGCGGCAAAGTTCGCTCGAAGATATTTTCGTGGAGCTGGTCCACCGGAAGGAGGACGCGGCATGAGCGACAACAATCTTCGCGGCGTCTGGGCGATCTACAAGTTCGAACTCGCCCGTTTCCGCCGCACCTTCTGGACATCGCTGGTGCTGCCGGTGCTCACCACCGCACTCTATTTCATCGTGTTCGGCTCCGCGATCGGCGGGCGCATGGGCGATGTGGGCGGCACCAGCTACGGCGCGTTCATCGTGCCCGGCCTGATCATGCTGTCGATGTTCACCGAAAGCATCAGCAATTCCAGCTTCGGCATCTACATGCCCAAATGGACGGGCACGATCTACGAGCTGCTGTCCTCGCCGCTCAGCGCGTTCGAGACGGTGCTGGCCTATGTGGGCGCCGCGGCCACCAAATCCGTCATCATCGGCCTCATCATCCTGGCCACCAGCACGGCCTTCGTGGAGCCGCGGATCGACCATCCGGTGCTGATGCTGGGCATGATGATCCTGATCGCCATCGCCTTCTGCCTTTTCGGCTTCATCATCGGCATCTGGGCGAAGAATTTCGAGCAGTTGCAGGTGATCCCGCTGCTCGTCGTCTATCCGCTCACCTTCCTCGGCGGTGCGTTTTACAGCATCAACATGCTGCCGCCTTTCTGGCAGACGCTGACGCTGTTCAATCCGGTGGTCTACCTCATCAGCGGCTTCCGCTGGACCTTTTTCGGGTCGGGCGACGTGTCCATCGGCGTCAGCCTGGGCGCGCTGGCGCTGTTCCTGATCCTGTGCCTAGCCGTCATCTACTGGATGTTCCGCACCGGATATCGCCTGAAGAGCTGAGCCGGCCCGCGTCCGTTTCGGCAATTGCGCGATGGCGCACCGGCCCGTAGCATCCGTTTCGAACGGAGGGTGCGGGATGAGAACGGGCTGGATCGGTACGCTTTGCCTGGCGCTGGTTGCGAGCGGGGCGGGGCAGGGGGCTTTGGCGCAGGACTATCGTCCGAGCTTCCAGCCCGGCGCGATGACGGATCACCCTGCGGGCCAACCGAACGAGGTGCTGGTGCTTGGTACACCGCATCTCTCCAACCTGCCCGACAGTTTCCAGCCGGACATGGCCGAGCCGCTGGTTGAGAGGCTTGCTGCCTGGAAGCCCACGGCCATTGCGGTCGAGCAGCTTTCCGGTCTCTTGTGTCATAGCATGCGGGCGCAGGCCCCGCGCTTCGATCCGGCGGATATCGAAACCTATTGCTACGATCCCAGCGCGGCCGGACGAGCCACGGGCCTGGATGTACCCTCGGCCAATGCGCAGGCGGCGCGGATGCTTGCGGAGTGGCCTGCCGATCCCGCGCCCGCGATGCGCCGCAAACTCGCGGCAGTCTTCCTCGCGGCGGGTGAGCCGGGGTCCGCGCTCGTCCAGTGGCTGCGCCTGCCCGAGAGCGAACGCCATGCCGGGGATGATCTGAACGACGACCTGGTCGCCCAGCTCGAGAAGCGGATGGGGCGGAAAAACGAGACCGATCTGGTGGCCGCCCGCGTCGCTGCCCAAGCGGGCCTCGAACGCTTATGGAGCGTCGACGATCAGGCCACCGACATGGGCCCGCTCGACGATGAAGAGGCCTATGGAAAGGCCATCATGGCGGCGTGGGACAATCCCGCCACCAAGGCGCGGCAGGAGGAGAGCGACGCGCTGAACGCACGCCTGGGCGAGCCGGGGGCGCTGCTGGCGCTGTACCGCGCTTCCAACGATCCGTCCTATGCCGCGCAGGCCTATCGTTCGGATTGGGGCCCCGCACTCGCCGAGCCGTCGCCGCAGGGCTATGGGCGGCGCTATGTCGCCTATTGGGAGACGCGCAACCTGCGCATGGTCGCGAACATGCGCGAGGTGCTTGGGCGCCGACCGGGCACGCGGATGCTGGCCATCGTGGGCGCGTCCCACAAAGGCTATTATGAGGCCTATCTTGGCGTGATGCGCGATGTGAAGCTGGTCGATGTCATGCCGCTGCTTCGGTAGCGGGCGCGGAGACGGGGAAGGGCTCACGCAAAGCCGCAAAGACGCGAAGGCCTCAAGCGGCGGCGCGCCGTCCATGCCAAACCCCGTCACCCCGGACTTGATCGGGGGTCCAACTTATCGGCCTTCGGCGGCATAAATCATGAGGGGCGCCGCGTCATAGCAGGCCGTGGGCCGCGCTAGCTTACATGGAGAGGGGCAGGAGTTCTTCGAGCAGGTATATTCCGTTCACTCGGCCCACTTTGCCCTCAGTCGTCGTTCAGTTTCTCGCGGATTTCCTTGCCTGGTTTGAAATAGGGCACGCGTTTGGCTGGCACGTCGACCGTCTCTCCCGTGCGCGGATTGCGGCCCTTTCGCGGGTCGCGCTGGCGGGTGGAAAAGGCCCCGAAACCGCGCAGTTCCACGCGGCCGCCGTCGGCCAATCGCTGAACGATCTGATTGAAAAACAGATCGACGATCTTCTCTATCTCCTGAGCCTTGAGCTCAGGATTTTCGTCTTCCAGTTTTTTGATCAGTTCAGATCTGATCATTCGCGGTTACTCCACGCGCTTAGGGATGCCAAAAATTCCGTCGCCCCCTAACATGGATTAGCGCCGGTGCAATCGTTTCCCCTCCGCTACGATCATACAGGTTGGAGCGACGCTCGTCTAAACAATACGCAGTTGCCCCGTCGTAAACGCGAAACGGCCCGCCTCTCGGTGGAGAGGCGGGCCGCTTATGTTCGATCCTGTCAGGGATCAGTCTTCTTTTTTCTTCAGCGCTTCGCCGAGGATATCGCCGAGCGATGCACCCGAGTCGGTCGAGCCGTACTGCTCGACAGCCTGCTTCTCTTCGGACAGCTGCAGCGCCTTGATCGAGAAGTTGGGCTTCTTCGAACGATCGAAGCCGGTGACCATGGCGTCGAACTTCTGGCCGACCTGGAAGCGCTCCGGACGCTGTTCGTCGCGGTCGCGGCCAAGGTCGCTGCGCTTGATGAAGCCGGTGGCGCCATCGTCGCCCGCCTGAACCTCCAGGCCGCCGTCGCGCACTTCGAGCACGGTGACGGTGGTGGTGGAGCCGCGGCGCAGATCGTCGCCGGCGCCGGCCTGAGGCGCACCGCGCTCAAGCTGCTTGATGCCGAGCGAAATGCGCTCCTTCTCCGGATCGACGTCGAGCACGACGGCTTGGACCATCTCGCCCTTGCGGTGCAGGTGCAGCGCGTCCTCGCCCGAAATGCCCCATGCGATGTCGGACATGTGAACCATGCCGTCCACATCGCCGTCGAGGCCGACGAACAGGCCGAATTCGGTGGCGTTCTTGACTTCGCCCTCGACCGTGGAGCCCACCGGATACTTCTCGGCGAAATCGTCCCACGGATTGCCCTGCGCCTGCTTGAGGCCGAGCGAGATGCGACGCTTTTCGGTATCCACCTCGAGCACGACGACTTCGACTTCCTGGCTGGTCGAGACGATCTTGCCGGGATGCACGTTCTTCTTGGTCCAGCTCATCTCGGACACGTGGACGAGGCCTTCGATGCCCGGCTCCAGCTCCACGAACGCACCATATTCGGTGATGTTGGTGACGGTGCCGTTCAGCTTGATGCCTTCCGGATACTTCGCCTGCGCGCCGTCCCAAGGATCGGCTTCCAGCTGCTTCATGCCCAGGCTGATGCGCTGCGTCTCGCGGTTGATGCGGATCACCTGCACCTTCACCGTGTCGCCGATGTTCAGGATCTCGGTGGGGTGGTTGACGCGCTTGTAGCTCATGTCGGTGACGTGGAGCAGGCCGTCGATGCCGCCCAGATCGACGAACGCACCGTAATCGGTGATGTTCTTGACCACGCCCTCGATCACCTGACCTTCGGTCAGCGACTGGATGAGGCCCGAACGCTGCTCGGCGCGGGTTTCTTCCAGAATGGCGCGGCGCGAGACGACGATATTGCCGCGGCGACGGTCCATCTTGAGGATCTGGAAGGGCTGCGGAATGTCCATCAGCGGGGTGACGTCGCGCACGGGGCGCACATCGACCTGGCTGCCGGGAAGGAAGGCCACGGCGCCGCCGAGATCGACGGTGAAGCCGCCCTTCACGCGGCCGAAGATGGTGCCTTCGACGCGGGCGCTCTGGTCATATTCGGCTTCCAGCTTGTCCCAAGCGGCTTCGCGGCGGGCGCGATCGCGGCTGAGCTGAGCTTCGCCATGCGCGTTTTCGACGCGGTCGACATAGACCTCGACTTCGTCGCCAACGGAAATTTCTGCTTTCTGGCCGGGGCTGGCGAATTCGCGTAAGGGAACGCGACCTTCGGACTTCAGGCCTACGTCGATCACGGCGAGGTCATTCTCGATGCCGGTGACGGTGCCCTTCACGACGCGGCCTTCGAAGCCCTGATCGGAAGGAAGTGTTTCTTCGAGCATCGCTGCGAAATCGTCGCGGCTCGGATTTGCCATAGTGGCCATAGAGTTACGGTCCTTGTTCACATTTTGCTGGCCAGCCGGTTGAATCCGGCGGTCTTTGGCCAAACTGCCACCCGCGCCGAGTGCGGCAGGCGGCATCCTTCGGGCAAAATTCCGGGCGGGGCGAAAGCCTGGGACGGCGCGGATCGCTGCGCCTTTTCCAAAGCCAAAAAGGCGCGTCAGGCAGACCTCCGAGTGGGAAGCCGCCGCGCACCTTGTCGTGATCGGGCCGGATTAGCGCCGGCTCTCTGTCTTTCGCTCCACCAGGGCAATCGCCTGCCGGACGGCTTCGTCTATAGTCATGTCCGAAGTATCGAGCAAGAGCGCATCGTCGGCGGGCTTGAGCGGCGATGCCGCGCGTCCGCTGTCGCGCGCATCGCGGGCGCGCAGATCATCGGCGATGGCTGCCAGCGTCACATCCTCGCCGCGCTTCTGCATCTCCTGAAAACGCCGCCGTGCGCGTGCATCGACCGATGCGGTGACGAACAGCTTGGCGTCCGCATCCGGTGCAATCACCGTGCCGATGTCACGCCCGTCGAGCACCGCGCCGCCGGGCTGCGCCGCGAACGCCACCTGCCGATCGAACAGCGCCTTTCGCACCTTCGGATGCGCGGAGACCTTGCTGGCAAAGCCGCCGATCCGCTCGGACCGCAGCGCCGGATTGGCGAGCAGCGCGTCCGGGAAATTGACATGCGCGAGGGCCGCCTCTTCATCCTCCGCATCCGCTCCGGCCTCTGCAACGCCACGGCCAACCGCTCGGTAGAGCAGGCCGGTGTCGAGGACGGGCAGGCCGAAATGCTCACCCAAAGCGCGGGCGATAGTGCCCTTGCCGGACGCGGTGGGGCCATCGACGGCGATGATCATGATGTCGGCTCCTCGGCCCGGTCTAGGCGCTCCATCCAGGCGCGCAGCATGGCCTCGGTTTCGATCGGCCGTTCGCTCGGGAAGGCGTGCGAACCGCCGGGAACGACGCCGAATTCCGCGCCCGGAGTCAACTTGACGAAATTCTGCACCGTATCGAGCCGCGCCTCGTCATACTGGCCGATCAGGAACAGGATGCGCTTGCCGTCCACTTCGGAGAGCAGCGGCACGTCGTTATAGGTCAGCAGCGTGCCGGTCGCCGAAAACTCGCTCGGCCCCCACATGTAATTGTAGAGGTCCGCGTTGAAGCCCTGGCCCCCATAGGCCGCGCGATAGGCTTCTTCGGCGGCGGTGGGGGCAGGGCGATCGGGGCGGCCATTATAGGCGGCGTAAAAGGCGCGGTTGGCCGCCGTGCAGGTGGCATCGTCCGGCGGGCTATCGCTCTCGCACGCGATCAGGTCCGCCTGCACAGCATCGGGCAGATCGCGGATCAGGAGGTTCGTGCCCATGATCCAGTGCGGGGTGGAGATGAAGGTGCCCATCAGCACTGCGGAGGCGGTGTGATCGGGATATTCGGCGGCATAGCGCAGCGCGATGGCGGAACCCCAGCTGTGGCCGATAACGTGCCAGCGTTCGATGCCCAGCGTCTCGCGGATCGTCTCCAGCGTGCGCACGAAGCGATCGACATCGCCGCCGTTCGTGAAGTCCGCCGGATCATCCGGCCGATCGGACAGGCCGCTGCCGAGCTGATCATAGGCGATCACCGGGCGCTCGTCGGCCAGACCGAACAGCTTGCCGAAGGTCATGTGCGTGCCGCCCGGCCCGCCATGGATCATGATCGCGGGCACCGCGCCGCTGGCCAGATCGCCGTCGATCCGCACCCAGACGCGCCCGCCCTCGACCGGGATCATCATCTCGCGCTGCGGCTTGGACCATGCCGCCGGACTTGGGGGAATAGTCGAGGCGGCAGTTTGCGCCGCCGATGTTTCCTGCCGCGTGGCAGCGGGAGCGGCGCTGAACGCCAACAGCGCCATCAGCGAAAAAATTAGATGTTTCATACCGCTTGCTCCTCACCTTGCGCGCTTGTCCTGCTGCGCGCGGCCTTGATCAGGCCGTAGATCGCGATGGCACCCCAAAAACCCTCCAGCACCAAGCTGGGCCAGTTGGTGTGCACCCACAATGATATGGCGAGCAGCACCGCGCCCGCCAAATTGGTGCCGTGCAGCACCCAGGGGTTCGGGCTCTTCTGCCAGGTCAGATAGGCATAGGCCGCCACGATGCAGGCCATGCCGACAAAGCCGATCAGGGTGTAGATATCGAAATCGCTCATGCTTCTGCCAGCCCGCGCAGCATCGGCTCGAACGTCGGAAAGCTGGTCTGCACCGGATGCATGTCGTCCACGCTCGCGCCATCCCGGCAATGTAGCCCGGCGACGGCAAAGCTCATCGCGATCCGGTGATCGAGCGAACTGGCGATCGGGTGGGCGGAGCCAGGCAGCATATCGCCGGACGTGCCGATGATCGTCAATCCATCCTCGGCCTCCTCCACCTGCGCCCCAATTTCGGCGAGGCCCGCCGCCATCACAGCGATCCGGTCCGATTCCTTGACGCGCAGTTCGTCGAGCCCGCTGGTGCGCGTCGTGCCCTTGGCGAAGGCGGCGGCGACGAACAGCACCGGAAATTCGTCGATCATGCTCGGCGCGATGTCCGGCGGCACGTCGATGCCGGAAAGCGCGCTGTGGCGTACGCGCAGGTCGGCCACCGGCTCGCCGCCCACCTCCCGCTCGTCCAGCGTCTCGATATCGCCGCCCATGTCGCGCAGCACGCCGATCAGCCCGGCGCGGGTGGGGTTCATGCCGATGCCCGTCAGCGTTACGTCCGATCCCGGAACGATCAGCGCGGCAACGATGGGGAAGGCGGCGGAGGAGGGATCGCCCGGCACCGCGATGGTCTGCGGCTTCAACTCCGCCTCGCCGGTGATGGAGATGATGCGTGCGCCGTCTGCATCGGTCTCCACAGAAATGTCCGCGCCGAAACCTTTCAGCATCCGCTCGCTATGATCGCGCGTCGCCACCGGTTCGATCACGCGGGTGACACCCGGTATGTTGAGCCCTGCCAGCAGCACCGCGGATTTCACCTGCGCGGAGGCGACGGGCAGGCGATATTCCAGCGGCACGGCGGGGGCGAGGCCGCGCACCATCAGCGGCAGGCGGCCACCGGGCGAGGCGCTGACATCCGCGCCCATCGCGCTCAAAGGCTCGATCACGCGGCCCATCGGGCGATGGCTGAGCGAAGCGTCGCCGGTGAAGGTGCAGGTGATCGCATGGCTGGCCACCAGGCCCATCAGCAGGCGCGTGGAGGTGCCGCTATTGCCCATGTCGAGCGCTTGCCCAGGCTGCATCAGACCGCCCACGCCCACGCCATGCACCGTCCACACGCCGTCATCGCCGCGCAGGATGTCCGCACCCATGGCGCGCATGGCGGCGGCGGTGGCCAGCACGTCCTCGCCCTCCAGCAAGCCGGTGATGCGGCTTTCCCCCACCGCAAGCGCGCTCAGCATCAGTGATCGGTGCGAAATGCTCTTGTCGCCGGGAACGGAGACGGTGCCGGTCAGCGGGCCGGAAGGGGCGAAACGGGTGGGCGCGGTGGTCATGATGGCGCCAGTGCTTCGCGGCGCGGCGCGGCGCTGTCAACGCCGACGGAGCTTGCCATCTGCGGAACCCCCCTTGCCAAAGCGCCCTTGTCATTTAAGAGCGCGCGCGCCACTTACTGTTTCACACGCCGCTGCGATCCCGCGCGGCCACCAATCTTCACGTTCAAGGAAAGAGAGCCACATGGCCAAAGCCGAATGGGGACAAAAGCGGACCTGCCCGAACTGCGGCACGCGCTTCTACGATCTGGGCAAGGACGATCCCGTCGAGTGCATCGAGTGCGGCGAGAAGTGGGAGCCCGAGCCCGTCCTGAAGTCCAAGCAGCCGATTCCCTATGAGGAAAAGGACAAGAAGAAAGAAAAGGACGAGGATCAGGACGACGATCTCGACATCGATGTCGACGAAGTCGATTCGGACGACACGCCCGACAGCGACGTGGACCTGGGCGACGACGACGATCTGGGCGTCACCAAGTCCAGCGACGACGACGACGACAAGGACGAGTGATCGAAGGGCAGGGCGCAGGCCCTGCCTGACGACATCTGCGACAAAAGCGAGCGCCGGGCCGTTTGGTCCGGCGTTTTACGTTTGGGGGCGGGGGCGGGACGAGAAGAACTAACCGCGTTCCGCAAGGGCTGAGCCTGTCGAAGCCCGGTTTGCCTTGAACCTTGCCGAAATGGCAAAACCCGTTCGCCGTGCACTTCTCGTAATTAAAAAAACCCGTTCGCCCTGAGCTTGTCGGAGTCGCAGACGGCGCGCAGCGCCTACGGCTGTACTGTTTCCGCTATTGTCGCGGAAGAAGGACGGGGCTTCGACAGGCTCAGCCCGAACGGATGATGGGTCGGTGAGGTGCTGCGATGCCCAGCGTTCCACTCGGAACTTCATCTAAGCCGTGTTGGCAAATTCCGCTCGCCATCCCCCTGTCCGCTATCACCGCTTTCTGTACCGAAACCAGCCCTTCGGGACACGCCCCCACACGGACATTCTCTCCTCTCCCGTTTTAATCTCCGTTTCGCCAGCGCCAATCGTCATCGGATCGCAAATAGGCGACCACCAAGACGATCGGCGTGAGGACGAGTAGAACCACGAGTGAGGCCGCTTCAGAATGAAGCAACGCCGTCATGAGAATGGTGAAAATGTAGCCGAAAAGAAGAAGCCAGCCTTGCCATGAAATTGGCAAGCCCACGCCATAGCCGTGCTTCTTGACCCGAAACCATGGTTTTTCGAGATTGCTCGGCATCCGTTGCTTTCTCTGATTTTGCTTGGCAAAACATGCTGCGTTTGCCCTCCCAAATCAATGTCCGCTTCCCACCCAATTTTCGGTCATCGGGCGTCATCTGTAGGTTGCTCGATGGCGGACAATCGATACGGGCGAATTTGTCGACACCGCCTTGCGAAATATCGCGTAGCCCAGCCGGATGCGGCCGCTGACTTCCGATATGGCCTGTGCAGGATTCTCTTCGGCAAAAGGGGAGGCCCGGCGCTTCGCTCGGGATTTCCGACCGAAAGCCATCCCCCGGATGGTTTTCCGTAGTCGGAAATGGTGGAGCCTAGCGGGATCGAACCGCTGACCTCTACAATGCCATTGTAGCGCTCTCCCAGCTGAGCTAAGGCCCCGTGCGCCACAAATCGGAGCGGCTATGTCCCTTGGGAGCGACGCCTCTACTCCGGGCGATGCCGGGATTGCAAGGGGGAAATTGAAAACTTCGCGCTTATCGCTGTCCTACAGCATAGCCGCGGTGATATTCAGGGGCTTATGACGCGCGCCGCCCTCCTTTCGCCATTCCAGCGCCGCGACCCGGAAGGCATTTGTTGCGAACGTCTTCGCGCGAAACCGCGTGCCGGCGACAAGCGTGACAAGCCAAACGGCCCCGCTCCGCAGCGCTCGCGCATTGACGTAAACGTCAAGTGGCCTGTAGGTTGCACGCAGAAACCGAATCCGGTCATCACGAGGAGAGCCCCATGCCAGAAGCCTATATCGTAGACGCCATCCGCACCGCCGGAGGCAAGCGCGGCGGCAAGCTGGCGGGCGTGCATCCGGTTGATCTCGGCGCGCATGTGCTGGACCAGCTGGTCGCGCGCACGGGCATCGATCCCAAGGCGATTGAGGACGTGGTCACCGGCTGCGTGATGCAGGGCGGCGAACAGGCCGTGCATGTCGGGCGCAACGCAGTGCTTGCCTCCAGCCTGCCCGAAAGCGTGCCCGCGGTGACGATCGACCGGCAATGCGGCAGCAGCCAGCAGGCGATGCAGTTCGCAGCCCAAGCGGTGATGAGCGGCACGCAGGACATGGTGATCGCCAACGGCATCGAGAGCATGACGCGCGTGCCGATGGGCTCCACCGCCTCGCTCTACATGAAGGAAGGGATGGGCAACTACAAAAGCCCGAGGCTGGAGGAAGCCTATCCCAAGGTCATGTTCAGCCAGTTCATGGGCGCGGAGATGATCGCCAAGAAGCACGGCTTCACCAAGGACGATCTCGACGAGTTTGCGCTGGAATCGCACCGCAAGGCCGCCGAGGCTTCCAAGGCCGGACGCTTCGCCAGGGAGATCGTCGGCATCGAGGTGGAAACGCCCGAGGGCGAGATTTGCCACGATGTGGACGAGGGCATCCGCTTCGACGCGACGTTGGAGGGCATTCAGTCGGTCAAAACGCTGCAGGAGGGGGGCATGATCTCCGCTGCCAATGCCAGCCAGATCTGCGACGGTAGCTCGGCCGTGCTGATCGTGTCGGAGCGCGCGCTGAAAGAGCATGGCCTGACGCCGCGTGCACGCATCCACAACCTCACTATCACCGCGGGCGATCCGGTCATCATGCTGGAAGAGCCGCTGTTCGCGACCGAGAAGGCGCTGGAGCGCGCAGGCCTCAAGATCGGCGACATCGATCTGTATGAGGTGAACGAAGCCTTTGCGCCGGTGCCGCTGGCCTGGCTCAAGCACACCGGCGGCGATGCCTCCAGGCTGAACGTCAATGGCGGTGCCATCGCGCTCGGCCATCCGCTAGGCGCCAGCGGCACCAAGCTGATGGCGACGCTGCTCAACGCGCTGGAACAGAAGGGCGGCAAATACGGCCTTCAGACCATGTGCGAGGGCGGCGGCCAGGCCAATGTCACCATCATCGAACGGCTCGGTTGAACGGACCGAGCCTTCAAAACACCGTTAGCCCTGAGCTTGTCGAAGGGTGTCTATCGGCCGAGATACGTGCTTCGACAGGCTCAGGACTTCGGCTCACCATCAGGAGACATACAGTATGATCATCAACGACCAGATCGCCGCCATCGTGACCGGCGGTGCCTCCGGCCTCGGCGCCGCCACCGCCCGTCTTCTCGCCAGCAAGGGCGCCAAGGTGGCCCTGTTCGACATGAACGCGGAGAAGGGCGAGGAAGTCGCCAAGGAAATCGGCGGCGTGTTCTGCAAGGTCAACGTCACCAGCGATGAGGATGTGGACGCGGGCTTCGAGAAGGCGCGCGCCGCGCATGGGCAGGAGCGTATCTTGGTTAACTGTGCGGGCGTGGGCAACGCGATCAAGACCGTGAAGCGCGACCGCGAGACGGGCGAGGTGAAGGAATTCCCCGTCAGCGCGTTCGACTGGGTGGTGCAGATCAACCTCGTCGGGACGTTCCGCTGCATCGCCAAATCGACCGCGGGCATGCTGACGCTCGATCCGCTGGAAGATGGCGATCGTGGGGCCATCGTGAATACCGCCAGCGTCGCGGCCGAGGACGGCCAGATCGGACAGGCGGCTTACTCCGCTTCGAAGGCGGGCGTCGTCGGCATGACGCTGCCCATCGCGCGCGATCTGATGAACGAGAACATCCGCATCAACACGATCCTGCCCGGCATCTTCGAGACGCCGCTGCTGCGCGGCCTGCCGGAGAAGGCGATCGAGGCGCTGAACGCCTCCGTGCCGTTCCCCAAGCGCCTTGGCCAGCCGGACGAATATGCGCATCTCGCGCTGACGCTGCTGGAGAACAACTACATCAACGGCGAGGACATTCGCCTCGACGGCGCGATCCGCATGGCACCGCGTTGATCGCCCGCTGAACCGACCCCGCCGCCTTGCCTCATGCTTAGGCGGCGGGGAAACTTGCGCTACTCGCCCTTCTTGATCTCGGTATCATGCTGCCCAAGCCGCGGCGGATCGCCGTAGGTGTTGGCGGGCGTGGCTGAGAAGCTGACCGGGTGCCGCATGGAGCGATAGCGGCCCATATGCTCGCCTTCGCGGCGCTCGAAAAAGCCCGTCGCCGCCAGATGCTCCTCTTCCAGCACATCCGCCATCCGGTTGTAGCGCATCGCCGGGATGTTGTTCTCGTCGAGCACCGTCATCCATTCGTCCGTCGTCTTGCTGGCCGCCACTTCCTCGATCAACGAGTAGAGCTCGGCGGTATGCTCGGTACGGCGCGGATAGGTGGCGAAGCGCTCGTCCTCCATCGTGCCGGGCCGTCCGCCCAGTTCGAAAAAGGTGGCCCATTGCTTGTCCGAATAGGGCATGATTCCGATGAAGCCGTCCGCCGTGGGGTAGGGGCGGCGCCGTGGGTTGATGCTGCGCGTATAGCCCAGCTTGCCATCGCCTTCGTCGAACGTGGCACCGTAGAGGTTCTCCGCCATGTTGAACCAGGTGAAACTTTCGAACATCGGCACCTGCACGAACTGGCCCTCGCCGGTTCGCTCCCGGTGTAGCAGCGCCGCCAGCGTCGCATTGCTGGCGAACAGCCCCACCGTCTTGTCCGCCAGGAGCGAGGGCGCATAAGCCGGGCGTCCGCCGTCGCGCTCCTCGAACAGGGAGGCGAAGCCGGACGCGCCCTGGATCAGATCGTCATAGGCTTGGCGGTGCTCATGCGGTCCGCCCGCGCCAAAGCCTGCGCAGTGGACGTAGACGATACGCGGATTGATGGCCTTCACCGCCTCATAATCGAAGCCAAGCCGTTCCATCCCGGCCATGCGGACATTGTGGAAGAACACGTCCGCATCCCGGATCAGATCGGTGAGGAGGCGCTTGCCCTCCTCATCCTTCACGTTCAGTTCCAGACCCTTCTTGTTGCGATTGAGCGCCGAAAAGATCGGCCCCAGATCGCCGGTGGGGGACCAGCCGGCATAGCGCATCATGTCGCCCGGCGTGTTGCCCTGCCGGTTCTCGATCTTGATCACCTCCGCGCCCATGTCCGCCATCATCAGCGTGGCGAGCGGGCCGAGCACCACCGTCGACATGTCGACCACGCGGATGCCTTTCAGAGGCCCGGTCGGCTGCGTTTCCCAATCGAGTTTCGGCCAGGGCATATCAGAACGCCGCGATCCCGGTGATTGCGCGGCCCAGGATCAGCGCATGGACATCGTGCGCGCCTTCATAGGTGTTCACCGTCTCCAGGTTCACCATGTGGCGCATCACATGATATTCCGCGCTGATGCCGTTGCCACCGTGCATGTCGCGCGCCATCCGCGCGATATCGAGCGCTTTGCCGCAATTGTTGCGCTTGACGATCGAGATCATCTCCGGCGCGAAGGTGCCCGCGTCCATCTGCCGCCCGACTGCAAGGCTGCCCTGCAGCCCCAGCGCAATCTCGGTCATCATGTCCGCAAGCTTCTTCTGATAGAGCTGGTTGGATGCCAGCGGCCGGGTGAACTGATGGCGTTCCAGGCCGTAGGAGCGTGCGGCGTGGAAGCAGAATTCCGCCGCGCCCATCGTGCCCCAGCTGATGCCGTAACGGGCCCGGTTGAGGCAGGAGAACGGGCCCTTCAGCCCTTCGACGTCGAGCAGCGCGTCCTCGCCAACCTCGACCTCGTCCATCATGATCATGCCGGTGGTGGAGGCGCGAAGGCTCATCTTGCCTTCGATCTTGGGCGCTTCCAGGCCCTTCATGCCCTTTTCCAGCACGAAACCGCGGATCTTGCCGCCATGCGCTTCGGATTTTGCCCAGACGACGAACACATCCGCGAAGGGCGCGTTGCTGATCCAGGTCTTGGAGCCGGAAAGCTTGTAGCCGCCGTCTACCTTTTTCGCGGTGGTGCGCATGCCGGCCGGATCGCTGCCCGCATCGGGCTCGGTCAGTCCGAAGCAGCCGATATATTCGCCTGATGCCAGCTTGGGCAGCAGCCGCTTCTTCATCTCTTCCGAACCGAACGCCTGGATCGGATACATGACGAGCGAGCTCTGCACGCTCATCATCGATCGGTAGCCCGAATCCACCCGCTCCACTTCGCGCGCGACCAGACCGTAGGAGACATAGGACGCGCCCGCGCCACCATATTCTTCCGGCACGGTGATGCCGAGCAGGCCGAGTTCACCCATTTCGCGGAAGATCGCGACATCGGTCTCTTCCTTCTCGAACGCTTCCAGCACGCGCGGCTGCAGCTTGTCCTGCGCATAGCCATTTGCGGTGTCGCGGATCATCCGCTCGTCATCGGTCAGCTGCTCGTCGAGCCGGAAGGGGTCTTCCCAGTCGAAAGGGGCCATGCCCGCCATATCACTCTCCATCGGATGGGGCGCCGCGATGCCGAATGGCGGGGACGCCGGATGCCATACCGGCATAGGAGCGGGGCGGGGGGATGCCAAGGGGCGGGGTGCGGGCAGGGCGATGATTCGGGCCGCGAGTGCCCACGGGCTGCGAACCGAAAGGTCGCACCGGTCATGGGACACCCCCCTCATAATTCGGGCGAGGCGAGTGCTGTCGGCGGTGAGTGGAGGGTCGCTGAATCCGCAGAAAATGAGGGCGCTGCATCGGGCCGGTCTAGCCGATGACGACGAGTGTAGGACAGCGCGCGGTCTGCCCAGCGGTGGAGTTCGCCCAATTCATGGTCTTGGAGACATGTCCGCCATCGGGCGGTATGGGCAAAGCATGGCCCGGCTGCTTCTGTTCAACAAACCCTTCGGCGTATTGTCGCAATTCACCGATCGCGGATCGCCGACGGTGCGCGCGACCTTGTCGGATTTCATTGCGGTAAAGGGCGTCTATCCCGCCGGGCGGCTGGACCGGGACAGCGAAGGCCTGCTTCTGCTGTGCGATGACGGGCGGCTGCAGGCGCGGATTGCCGATCCGCGGTTCAAGCTGCCCAAGACCTATCTGGTGCAGGTGGAAGGCGATCCGCAGGAACCGGCGCTGGATCGCTTGCGGCAGGGCGTGCAGCTGAAGGACGGCATGACCTTGCCGGCCGAAGTGGCCCGTATCGACGCGCCGGATCTGTGGCCGCGCAATCCGCCGATCCGCGAGCGCAAATCGATCCCCGACAGCTGGCTGAAGCTCACCATCCGCGAAGGGCGCAACCGGCAGGTGCGCCGCATGACGGCTGCCGCCGGCTTTCCAACCCTCAGGCTCGTCCGCTGGTCGATCGGCGACTGGACGGTCGACGGAATAGAGCCGGGCAGTTTCGCTGAGGTCTCCGCCTAGGCACAGACGACCGATCGTTCACGACCATCGTCAGGACTTTGAATTTTCATGAACTATCGCCATTCCTTTCACGCCGGAAACAGCGCAGATGTCGTAAAGCACAGCCTGCTGATCGCGCTCGTCCGGGCCTTGCAGATCAAGCCGTCTGCGCTGACCCTGATCGACACCCATGCCGGCTGCGGATTGTACGACCTTCAGGGCGATGAGGCCGGGCGAACGGGCGAGGCCACGCACGGCGTGCTGCGCGCCTTTGCCGACCGGAACCCCTTGCTGGACGATTACCGCGCGGCCGTGGAGGCCGTGAACGGCGGGGCGGATGGGGCCGTGGGCCCGCGCCTTTACCCCGGATCGCCGCAGGTTCTCGCGCAGCTCCTTCGCCCGCAAGACCAGCTGATCCTGAATGAAAAGCATCCCGAAGACGTGCAGGCGCTTTGCCGCGCGATGCGCGATACGTCTGCGGCCATTCACCAGCGCGATGCCTATGAGCTGTGGCTGGCGATGTTGCCGACCAAGACGCCGCGCGGCGTCGTGGTGGTCGATCCGCCCTATGAAGAGACGGACGAACGCGAGCGCATCACCGCCACGCTCGCCGCCGCCCAGCGCAAATGGGCGCATGGCGTGACGGTGATCTGGTATCCGCTGAAAGACCGCGGAACGCATCGGCAGTGGAAGAACAAGCTGCGCAATCTGGGCATCCCGAAATTCTTCAATGTCGAGCATTGGCTGTACGATGCCGATCAGCCCGATATCTACAACGGCGCCGGTCTTTTCATCGTCAATCCGCCCTATGCCTTCACGCAGGCGCTGGCGCCGCTGATCGATGCTCTGCGCGCGGCGCTGGCACCGGAAGGACACAAGGGGAAGATTTCCGCGGACTGGTTGAGCGATTAGAGGCGGGTCACATCAAAAATGTGAAAGGGGCCTTGCACTTCTCACATTGCGCTGTGATATCGCGCCCCATGACACAGACACTCCGCTCTCGCCTCACCGCCCTCGTCGATTCCGGTCGTATGACCCGCGCAGGGCTTGCCCGCGCCGCCGGGCTTCATGCCAACACGCTGCGCCATCTCGGCACGCCCGACTGGAACCCGAGCGGCGAAACGCTCGACAAGCTGGAGGCCTATCTTGCCAGCGACGGCGGCAGCGTGATGGCGACGCCAGAGGAAATCATTAACGAGGCGGTGAACGGACGTATGTTCATCCTGGTCGATGACGAGGACCGGGAGAATGAGGGCGATCTCGTCATCCCCGCGCAGATGGCGACGCCCGATGCGATCAACTTCATGGCAACCCATGGCCGCGGCCTCATCTGCCTGACGCTGACGAAGGAGCGCGTGGACGAGCTGGGCCTGGACCTGATGGTCCGCCGCAACGAGGACCGCATGTCGACCGCCTTTACCGTCTCGATCGAAGCGAAAGAGGGGGTGACCACCGGCATCTCCGCGGGCGACCGGGCGCGCACCATCAATGTCGCGATCGACCCCAATCGGGGGCGCGAGGATATCGTGACGCCGGGCCACGTCTTCCCGCTGGTGGCGCGCGAAGGCGGCGTACTGATCCGCGCCGGCCATACCGAGGCGGCGGTGGACGTTTCGCGCCTTGCAGGGCTCAACCCGTCGGGCGTGATTTGCGAGATCATGCGCGATGACGGCACCATGGCGCGGCTCGACGATCTGGTCGGCTTCGCGCGGCGGCATAATCTGAAGATCGGCACCATCCGCGATCTCATCGCCTATCGGCGCCAGCATGACCGGCTGGTGGAGAAGCGCGCCGAAGAACGGTTCGAAAGCCGCTGGGGCGGGGAGTGGACCTGTACGGCCTATTACAACAAGGCCACCGGTACCGAGCAGACGGCGCTGGTGAAAGGCAAGATCGATCCCGAAAAGCCGACGCTCGTGCGCATGCACCAGCTCTCTCCCTTCGCCGACATCCTGGGGGAGGCGGGGGATCGCAGCCGGATGCTGGCCCGGTCTATGGAGCTAATCGCGGAAGAAGGCGCGGGAGTCGTCGTGATCCTGAACCGCGCCACACCGACCTATATGAGCAAGGCGATCGATGCGCGGCAGGGCAAGCCGACCGCCCAGCCCGAAGAACTGCGCGATTACGGCGCCGGCGCCCAAATCCTGAGCGAACTGGGCGTGCACGACATGATCCTGCTCACCAACTCGCACCACAGCCTGGTCGGCCTGGATGCCTACGGCCTCTCCATCGTCGGCGAGCGTGCGATTGAATGATACCAGGCATCCGGGGAGAAATTGGTGTGCTCCTGACGCTATCTATCAAGTCGCTCCGACTTGGTGGCTAATTGTTACCATCGGTTGAATAGTACTAACTTGACCGACATTGGTCCATATCCGAGTAAAGTAAAACGCTAATGGATCATTCTCTTAGTGGGAAATGTTGACGGTCTGAAGCTTAAGATCATACTCATTTCTCCAGAAGCATTTTTTATGCTTCTTTTAAGAGGAGGAAATAATGGACAGAAATGTGCTCGAAAGTATTGAGGCTTCGTTGGAAGGGGCTTCGCAGGACCGCATGCAGGTTCTTACTGGTGCGGAACTCGACCACGTTGCCGGCGGATTGCAATCCGAGGCATCGATTGGTTGCACGTGCGGCACCAAATCGATCTGCCATATTGATGGCACTGACGACGCCGACTGAGTCCATTGAGGGGAGGGGTTCCGTCGGAACCTTTCCCCCTTTGACCTCGCCAGATGCCCAGTCAATTAAACCCAGCGAACGCGCCGGTCCTGATTTTCAGTAAATTACGCGACCCATCCACCAATGGAGTTTGCGACTGGCTGCGCTTTATGAATGTGCCCATATTTCGCATCAATGAAGACGCGCCATCTTCTTCAATCAATGATGTTATACTACGCGATGCCGATGTCACTATAAAGGCGTACGACCAAAGTTGGACACTCTCGGATTTTAGGTCGGTATGGTTTCGTAAGGGAAACTTCTCGCCCTTGTATCCGGCAGAACCGAAGCAATCTCGAGAACTGCTGCTTAAAAAGTCTTTCCCGCATCAGATTGCTCTTGCCGATGCTCTGGCAAAGAAATGCGCCGCTGAGGGTCGGGTTGCTAGAGAATATTTTCACCATGCCGTGATGAATTCCGGCATCAGGGTTTTGGGGAACCCGTTTCTTGGTGATCCAAACAAGTTGATCGTCTCGCATGAAGCGCGCCGCGTGGGGCTTCGCACACCTGAATTTGAGGTCTCGCAAAGTCTGAGCGATGACCATACCGCGGATCCGGAAAGGTATGTGACAAAATCTTTGGCGAATGGCCTTTACCTTTGGGACTTTGACGGCGCCGGCAAAGCCTATTTCAGCTACACTGAAAAATTATCCGATGTTGCCAGCGGTACCACACTTCCACGCAGCTTTCCCTCGTCGCTCGTTCAACGGAAGATTGAAAAACAGTACGAAATCAGATCGTTCTTCTTAGAGAGCAAATTCTATTCGTTTGCGATTATTTCTCAGAATGACGAGCAAACAGCGATAGACTTCAGGAAGTATAACTATGATTCTCCAAATCGGAATGTCCCGGTCGATCTTCCGCGAGATGTTGAACAAAAACTAGATAACCTCATGAAGGAACTCAAAATAAATACGGGTTCGATAGACCTAATAGTCGACGAAAATGGGGAATACATCTTCTTAGAAGTGAATCCGGGTGGCCAATATGGTCCGCTGGACGAGATATGCAACATGGCGATCGATCGATTGATCGCAGAATGGCTTAGAAAGGGCGAAACCGATGGAAGACCTTGATCGCTTGCAGATACCTGATGCTTTCCTGCAGGTAATTCCGTTATCATTTCACGTAATCTACACAAAGAAAATCGAAGAAAACAATTCCCAACGCGGTCAGTATTATATCCCATCGCTGTCCTCAGCGGTTGTTCCCTCGCTGGGCGGCTCCAAGCCGATCTCGAGAATATGAGGGAGAAAGTGTTGGGCGCTGCTGAGGAGGCGGATAAGCGATTCTACCTTTTCCCGACCTGCCGTCTGGTCCACGGTTCGGCATTCTCTGCGATTTACGATTTTGATCGTTATCGCTTACTGCGCTTTGACTCGGCCTATGCACCTCTCATCGCGCTCGCTGCGCGGCCCTCAGGTTTGTCGATGAAAGATGTTGATGGACTCGGACATGTTGCCAAGAAAAATGCTCAGGCCATTCTATTGTTTCTAGAACGCAATGAGGTTGGGCAGATACTCAAGCCTGAAATTGCCAACGCCTTCCGCCCTCCTGAGACGGACTGGTCGGCACCACATGGAATATTGAACAGTGTCGTTGACGTGAACGAACAAGACCATCCGTGGCAGAGCATTATCGATCAGCTGGACGAGGTTCACTGTCCCGCGATCCAAATTAGAGGTTTTGGTCCCCTATTGAATTCCCAAAAAACGAGAGAGCTTCTGCATATCATAGATGGAACGTCGATAAGGCATGTGCAACTCTTGGCTGTGTGGTCAGAAGAGTGGTCTGACGATTCAACAAGAGCTCTCTTCGAGCAGTTCACCAATCTAGTCTCCCTTGTGCTGCACGGCGCTCCCAAAGACCGACTTTTGGAGATGTCGCAAGTTTCTGCATTCGGTGGTAAACTATATCGCTGGCAGGAAAGAAAACTGAACGGTGCTTCGGATTGCGGTGCCATTACCGAGGGCTCTCTCTGTGCGCCGTCGGCCAACCTCTTCGCTGAATTAAATCATTTCAACGGCTGCCTGAATAGGAAGCTGTCCATTCGGTCCGACGGCAGTATTTGTAACTGCCCCTCCATGAAAAAGTCGTTCGGTAAGGATGTAAATCGCATAAACAATATAGTGCGAACAAGCGAGTTCACAAGGGTCTGGGATTTGGCAAAAGATAAGATAGACGTTTGCAGAGATTGCGAATTTCGATACGTCTGCACCGATTGTCGTGCGTATCTGGAGAGCGATGACAGCACATCAAAGCCATTAAAATGTACTTATGACCCCTATTCTGGGAGTTGGTCCGACTGATCGGTGCAGTTCGCTAGGCGATAGGCGGCATTGTTGGGGTGCGATTATGCTGAGAACATTCGCTCGATGGCTTCTTCTCTGCGCATGTGTAATAACGGCGGGGTGTTCTCCGCGTCCGCCGAAGCTAGCGTTGATGCATCAAGCTAGCGAAAAATCCCGTCAGGATGCTAATGCTTCCGCGCTGTCTGTAACGACGAAGACACTTTGCGGGCGGAACAGCGTAATGCTGGGCGAAGGAGCTAACCATGGTGATGGTGCGACGGAACAGTTTAAAGCGCAACTTGTAAGGGAGCTGATCGAAAAATGCGGTTTTGATACCGTTTTGTTCGAAGCCAGTTTTTACGAGTTTAACGAGCTCAATCGGCAAGTTTCCCTCGGTGATCGCATCGACGAAAATACACTGCGAGCCGCTTTAGGCGGATTGTGGAAAGACGACAGTGAAATCCAGCCACTTATCAAATTCTTGGCTGATAAAGCCAATGGAAAACAGATCTTTCTGGGTGGTCTGGATGATCAGTTAGGCGCGGCTGGCCAGCAATTTTCCAACGACTTGCTGGGGCTGCAGCTGTTCGCTGCTTTACCATTAGCACGTAGTGAAGAATGTGCAGCGAGGCTTCGCCAGCGCGTCTATTTCGATTTTCCGACAGAGCAAGCCTATCGCCCTTCGGAGCAGCTGGCATTGTTCGAATGTATTGACGAGGCTGTCGTTGCTATGCGCCGTGGAAAACGGACCGATCTGCTTGTGCAAGCTCGTGGCCTGCGCAGGTGGATCGGTCGCGACTTCATGGATGAAGAACAGAAGATCCAGGGACGCGAAGAATCGATGTTCTGCAATTTCAAGTGGTATGAAAAGCGCAAAGGTAAGGGGAGCAAGATTATCATTTGGGGGGCTACCGTTCACCTCGCTAAAGCATCTGCGCGTGGTACAGCGCGGCAGCCGCTTGGAGCGCTAATTGCACAGCATTTCGGTGATGGCGCTTCGACGATCGGCTTTACAGCACTTGGCGGTTCGGTGCGGCAGGGCAAACGTCAGATCATCGACCTGCCGTCTCCTCCGCCAGGATCGCTCGAAGACCTCGCTTCGTCGGAAATGAACGGTGAAGCAGCATTCTTTGGACATGGATGGCTGGCCAGGGCGGGTACCGTGGAAAGTGCCGCCCTTCGCCATCGGTTCCAAACAGAGAATTGGAGCCTTATCCTCGACGGAATCGTTGTTTTTCGTAAAGAGCAGCCAACGACCCTGATCGACCGATGAACAGCGATCGGGCGTAGGAGCCGAGCGCAGGCGGCAAGCCAGTTTGATTGGCTGCCCCCTGCACCGATTTGCCGCTAAGCCCTACTTCGTCGGGTCGATCAGATATTTCTCGCCCGTCGATTTGCTTTGATAGGCGCGGATCATGTCCGGCTTCAGCGCTTCGGCGAGTGAGATTGTCTGGGTGTAGCTGCTCGCGAAGGTGGTCTTCAGCTCATCCTTGACGCGGCTGCGCATGCGCAGGGCGGTGTCCATGCCGGCGCGGCCGAGGAAGTGGGGGAGCAGCCAGCCGCCGATGCTCCAGGCCATGCCGAAGCCACGCTCCAGCACAGTCGGCGAGGTGTCCAGCACGCCGTAGAGATAGACCTGCTTCGCCTGGTCCGATCCGTAGCGGCTATATTCGGTCATGCTGCGCTGGGATGCCGCTTCCATCGCGGTCAGGATTTGTCCGGCAAGCTTGCCGCCGCCCACCGCGTCGAAGGCGAGATAGGCTTCGGTTTCCGCGATCGCGTCGGTCAGCTTGGCCATGAAATCTGGCTCGCTGGAGTTGATGACGATCGGCGCGCCGATGTCCTTCAGGATTTTCACCTGCTCTTCCTTGCGCACGATGTTCACCAACGGAATGCCGTCGGCCAGGCAGATCTTGTTGAGCATCTGGCCAAGATTGGAGGCGGCAGCGGTGTGGACGAGGCCCTTGAACCCGTCCATCTTCATCTGCTCCGTAAAGGCGAGCGAGGTGAGGGGGTTCACGAACATGGACGCACCGTCCTCGGCGCTGGCGTCCTCAGGCAGCACAATGGCGTCCCTTGCCTTCACCTTGCGATACTGAGCGTACATGGCGCCGCCCATCATGCCGACCTTCTTGCCCATCATGTCCTGCACGTCGTCGCCCGCCGCGACCACGGTTCCCGCGCCCTCATTGCCCACCGGCATGGACTGGCCCACGCGCGCCTTCACGCCACTCATTCCGCCGTCGATCAGGTCCGCGGTCACTTCGGGGCGATCCTCGCTGCCGCCGCTTTCCATGGTCGATAGCTTGGCCGGGCCGAGCAGCAGGCCGAGGTCCGACGGATTGATCGGCGCCGCCTCCACGCGCACGACGATCTCATCGGCGGCGGGCGCGCCGACAGACACCTCTTCAAGGTTCAGCTTCAGCTTGCCGTCTTCGGTGATGGTGGAACGCAGTTCCAGGCCCTTGTGCTCGCTCATTCGGTCTCTCCCGTAATTGGTTTCTGACGAGCCGTTCATGTGGGACGGAACAGCCCGTAGCGCAATGCAACCCATCATGAGCGGTGCAGCAGGTGAGACATAAATTCGTTAACCCTTTTCGGAAGGGGTTTGGTTGGGGACTTGCATGCTAAATGGCGGAAATCGTGCGTTTGATAGCCGAAAGGCTTTCAGCGGAGGCTGCAAGAATTTGCCGCCCGGCAAGCGATCGCAAGATTTTGTTAACCATATTGCCGCAAAACGGTTTCGACGGAGCGGCGCGGCGGAAACGCCGGACACCAATCCGCCAGGGGCAGGAACGAGGACAGGGTAGTTTGAACATGCCGGAACAGATGATCTCCGAAATGGTAGTGGGCAGCAGCGATGCGATCGCATCGGTGCGCACGATGATCCGTTTCTCGGTGAACGCTTCTGCTTCGGTCCTGATCACCGGCCCTTCCGGCTGCGGCAAGGAAGTCGTCGCCCGCGCGATCCATCAGGCATCGCAGCGCAAGGACGGACCCTTCGTCGCCATCAACAGCGGCGCGATCCCCACCGAGCTGATCGAATCCGAGCTGTTCGGCCATGAAGGCGGGAGTTTTACCGGCGCTTCCAGCCGCCACATCGGCCTGTTCGAGCAGGCGAACGGCGGCACGCTGTTCCTGGACGAAATCGGCGAAATGCCGCTCGCGCTGCAGGTGAAGCTGCTGCGCGTGATCGAAGAGCGTTCGATCCGCCGCGTCGGCGGCACCAAGCAGATTCCGGTCGATGTCCGCATCGTCGCGGCGACCAACCGCGACCTTCATCACCAGATCGCCTGCGGCGAGTTCCGCGAGGACCTGTTCTATCGCCTCTGCGTCATTCCGATCTGCATTCCCTCGCTCGCCGAGCGCCCCGAAGACATCCGTTCGCTGGTCGACCATTTCCTCGGCAAGATCGATAGCGGCGCTGAGCGTCCGGTGATCGCCGACGAAGCCATCGCCCGGCTGGAAGCTTATGGTTGGCCCGGCAATGTGCGCGAGCTGCGCAACGTGATCGAACGGGCTGCGATTTTCTTCCCCGGCCAGACCATCGGCCAGGAAGAAGCAGAGCTTCTCCTCACGCATCGCAGCGTCGGTGCCGTTCACCAGCCGGTCGCTGCTCCCGCTGCTGCGGAAGCGGCTCCCAAGGTCAGCCTGTCGGACGGTTTCTCGCTGCAGAACCACCTGCAGCAGGAAGAGCGCCGCCTGATGATCGAGGCGCTGATCGAATGCGGCGGCGTGATCGCCAAGGCTGCGCGCCTTGTCGATGTTCAGCGCACCACCTTCGTGGAAAAGATGCGCCGCCACGGCATCAGCCGCGAAGACCAGCAGGCAGCGTAAAAAGCTATAGCGGCCGCAGGCTCCGCCGGCCGGCCGCTTCCTTCATTACAATTTCATCGAGACAAGCTGCACGGCAATCCCGATATTCGGCAGCGGACACCATGTCCTTTCCGCTCCGGATCGATCGGCCCTGTCCGCGCGCCCGGATGATGCTCTTCAGCTGAGCGCGCCCGTCCTTGCCCTGCCGGCAAGCGCTTCTCAGCGCTTGCCGATCTGATTCCAGGCGTCCGCGATTTCCACGACGATCTCACGCGCGGCAGCCAGTCGCTCCGCGGTCTGCTCACCATGCGCGTTGGCAAGACGGTTGGATGCCTCGCGGTAGACGATGGCGAGGGTGGTCGCGATCTCTCCGCCACGCTCGAAATCCAGGCTTTCGTCCAGCGCGTTCAGGATATCCATGGCCTTGGCGCGCGATTCGAACATGCCCGCCATGTCGCCCCGGTCCACGCAGCGCGCCGCGCGGTCGATCCGCAGGAGAAGCTGCTCGAACAGGATCGAGACCAGCTCGTGCGGGCTGGCCGCTGCGATCCGGCTGTTCTTGTCCACCGCTCCGTAAGTTTGGGCCATGGCGCGGCTGGGTGAATAATACATGGTCGTGGTTTCCCGTGCTTCTAATTAACTGCCGTACGTTCGATCGGTCGGACGGCGCTCAGTCGTAATTACCGTTCCAGATCTTGGTCTGCTGCTCGACATATTGCTGGGTCTGCTTCAGCACCGCGAGCTGGCGGTCCATGTTGGAGAAGGTCTGCTGAAGGCTGGTCTGATAGCGCTCGATGTCACTATTCAGCTTCTCGCGCATTTCGGTAAGCTGCTTGCTCACCGCCTCAAACCGTGCCTTGGCGAGGGTCAGCGGACTGTTCTTGTCCTGCAGCGCGGTTTTGACATCTTCCAACACGCCCGCGATCCCGCGATTATTGGCGTCGGGCTTCAGCGGATCGAGCATCGAGGCCACGGCCCCGGCATCGGTCGCCATTGCCTTGTCGAACGTGGCGCTATCCAGTGTCAGCGTGCCGTCGCGCTCGGTACGAACGCCGATATCGGCCAGCGTGCGGAACGGCCCGTCGGTCGAAAGCATCGTGGAGCTCATCCGGCCAAGTCGCGCGGCCATGTCGCGAATGGCGCTGTTGCCGGCCAGCGGCCCGCCGGCCTCTCCGTCCACACCGGGAGCAGTGGCAGAGTTGAGGCCACGCTTCAGGGTGTTGAAGGCATCGATAAATTCGGTGACGAGATCGCGCGTCGTCGCCTTCGGCTTGTCGCTGGAAATCGTGATTTCTTCGCCTGGCTTGGCGGCCAGCAGGTTCAGGCGCACGCCCTCGATCGCGTTTTCAATCTGGTTGCCGCTGTTAATAAGCTCAACGCCGTTAACGACCACGATGCTGTCGGTGGCACCGGAGAGCTTCGTCAGGCCGGTCGTCGCGCCGTCCGCGTAGGCGAAATCTTCCAATCCGCCCGCGGTTGCCGATATGGTGTAGCCCTGATCGGCACCCTTGGTGCCTTCCAGCACCAACCGCGTGCCGCGATTGTCGGTCATGATCCGCGCAGTGACGCCGGTTTCCGCGTTATTGATCGCATCGCGCAGTCCGGTGAGGCTGTTGTTGCTGTCGTCGATCGTGATGTCGAACGAGCCCTTGCTCGTTGCCAAAGTGAGCGTGCCCGTGCCTACCGCATCCGCCGATGTCGTAAAGTTGCGTGAGAGCAGACGCTGTTCGGACGCCAGCTGCTTCACTTCCATGGTGACGGGCAGACCGCTCGGCGTCTTTCCATCGATGAAGCTGGCCGTGGCAATGCCGCCATTGCTGGAGACGAGGTCTCCCAGAAAGCGCTTGCCGTCCAGGATTGCGCTCAAGGCGTCGGAAAAGGTGTTCAGCGAAGAGGAGGCCGAAGCGAGTGCAGAGATGCGCGCGCTGTTCAGCTGCTGCTTCTGATTGATCTGCGCCTCGCGCGGCTGGCGCGTTGCGTTGACCAGGTCGTTGACCAACTGGGCCGAGTTGATACCCGACTGGCCGCTGATGAGATTGGAGATACTGGAAAGCATGGGCGCCCTTTCTTGGAATGGGTAACGGCAGCTCGCGGTGAAACTTTAGGGCGAAAGTCGACCGTCTGCGTCGAAGCGCAATTCGTCGGGGACGGCGATGTCCGGCTTGTCGGCGCGGGCGATCTCTCCGTCGAGGCGGAACAGGAAGGCGAGCAGGGCGGCAACGGCCATGTACAGCCGCTCGTCGACGATATGGTTGGGCTTGGACGTGTAGTAGATTGCGCGCGTCAGCTCCGGATAATGGAGCACGGGCACCTTCGCCTCCTCGGCCAGCGAACGCATGACGAGCGCGAGCTCGCCGCGGCCGCGGAACAGTACGACGGGCGCCGCGTCCCGCTCCTGATCGTACCGGAGCGCGACGGCGAAATGGGTCGGGTTGACGAGCAGTACGGTGGCATCTTCCACCGCCTTGCGCGCCGATCCGCTCATCAACGCGTGCTGGCGCTGGCGGATCGCTTGCTTGACCTCGGGCGAGCCTTCGCTTTCCTTGTGTTCGTCCTTCACCTCTTGCTTGGTCATCTTCAGCTTCTGCGAGCGCTGAAACATTTGCGCCGGCACGTCGATCATCGCGATGAAGACCAGGCATCCCGCCATTACGAGCAGCGTCCAGGTGAAAAGCGATCCGAAGGCGAACAGGCTTTCGCGGATATCGCCCAGCCCCAATTGCACCATCTGCCGGATCGAGTTGAAGATGATGACGGCACCGACCGCACCCATCACGCCGACTTTCGCCAGCGCCTTGGTGAGTTCGATCAGCGCATGCGTGCCGAACATGCGCTTTAGGCCCGATGCGGGGTTCATCTTGGAGGGTTTGGGTGCCATTGCGGACCAGCGAAAGCCCAGCGAGCCGAGCATGGCGGGCGTGCCGACCGCCGCAATCAGCAGCAGCAGCGCCAGACCGCCGAAGGGAAGGGCCAGCGGCGCGATCAGCTTGAGCGTCCGCTCGCTCATATCGAACTGTTCGATGTCGCTCGGGCTGAACATCAGTCCGGAGCGTACAACGTCCGATGTGGCGCCGAGCAGTTCCCCGCCGAACAGCGAAAACATCGCCGCGCCGCCAATCATGACGAGCGCGACGCCCAGTTCCTTGGACTGGAGGACATCGCCCTTCTTGGCGCTGTCCTTCAGCCGCTTGTCGGTTGGGGCTTCGGTTTTTTCACCGCCACCGGGAGGGGAGCCGCTCATATCAGCCTATCCCCGCTACCATGCTGGACTGGTCCAGGCCCTCGCCCAGTGCGCGCATGATGCCATCGGCAATCACCGGTGCGGCCATGGCGAGGAGGACGAGGCCGGATAGCAGCGCGACCGGCAGGCCGACCGCGAACAGATTGAGCGCCGGGGCGGAGCGCGCGAGCATGGCCATGACCACCTGAATCAGGATCAGCGCCGCGCCGACCGGCAGAGCGATTAGGAGACCCATGGAAAACAGCGATCCGCCGAACTGCAACAGCCCGTCGATTGCCGCGAAACCCGGAAAGGCGTTGCCCGGCGGCAGCGTGCGATAGCTGTCGACGATGATCGAGATCAGCATGAGATGGCCGTCCATCGCGAGCAGCAGCAGCGTCGCGATAATCGAGAGGAACTGGCCGAGCACCGGGGTCGATCCGCCCATCTGCGGGTTGTTCATGGTGGCAAAGCCAAGGCCCATGGCGTTGCCGAGCGTCTCACCGGCCACAAAGGCCGCGGAAAAACCGATCTGAACGGCAAAGCCCATGGCAAGTCCGGTAACGACTTCACCAGCCAGAAACAGAAAGCCGGCGAAGCTCGCCAGCGTTTCCGTCGGCATCGTCGCGCCGGCAGGGCCGGTGGCGGCGATGCCGATCATCAGCGCCAGGATGATGCGCAGCGGAAGCGGCACCTGCTGCGCGCCAAAAATCGGCGCGGCGATTAGGGCGGCACCGGGCCGGATCATCGCCATGGCCCATTGCCACAGCTGATCCTCCGCACCGGCGAAGGCAGGGGCGATCACACCAGCAGCTCCGGGATACGGTTGAAGGTGTCGATCGTGAAATCGGCGATCAGATAGAGGATCGACCCGCCGAACAGCGCCAGCATCATCCCGACCACGAACAGCTTGGGTACGAAGCTCAAGGTCGCCTCGTTGATCGAGGTGGCGGCCTGTACCATGCCCAAGAGGATGCCGACCACAAGCGCGGGGATCAGGAGCGGCGCGGCGGCGAGGGCGGTGACCCACAGCGTCTGCTGCGCGATGCCGATGAAGAAATCCGTCTGTTCCATTTGGCAATCCTCAGGTGACGAAAGAGCCGGCGAGCGAGCCCATGGTGAGCGCCCAGCCGTCGACCAGGACGAAAAGGAGAAGCTTGAACGGCATCGATATGATGGTGGGTGAAAGCATCATCATGCCCAAGGCCATCAGCGTGGAGGCGACGACCAGATCGATGATCAGGAAGGGCAGGAAGATCATAAAGCCGATCTGGAAGGCGGTTTTCAATTCGCTGGTGACGAAGGCCGGCAGCAGGATCGAGAAGGGGATGTCCTGCGGGCTGGCGACCGCGTCCACCTTGGCAAGGTCCATGAACAGCTTGAGATCGGTCTGGCGGGTCTGCTTCACCATGAAGGCGTGGAACACCTCGCCCGATGTCGCGACCGCCTGTTCCAGCGTCACCTGATCGGCGCCATAAGGCTCGATAGCGCGCGTGTTGATCTGTTCGATCGACGGAGCCATCACGAACAGCGAGAGAAACAGCGACAGGCCGATCAGCACCTGGTTCGGCGGGGTCTGCTGCAGACCGAGTGCCTGGCGCAGGATCGACAGGACGATGATGATCCGCGTGAAGCTGGTCATCATCAGCACCAGCGAGGGCAGGATCGTCAGCAGCCCCATCAGGATCAGGATCTGGAGGCTGAGCGTCAGCGGTGCGCCGTCACCCGACACATCGTCGAGCGCGCGGGTCAGCGCCTGCGATGCATTGGGCGTGTTGGCTGGCGCGGCCGGTGCGGTCTGTTCAGTTTGCTGCGCCGGGGCCTCCTGCGCGGCGGGCGCGGCGGGGGCGGCGGGAGCGGGCACCGCTGCCTGTGCGGCCAGCTGCGTGGGGATTGCCAGCAGCAACGCGGCCAGGATCGGTTTGATGGCGGCGCGCAGCGCCGATGTGCGGAAAAATGCGGGCATCGGATCAGGCCCGCTTGGAGGAGGAGCGCGAAGAGAGCGCTTTGTTCATGATCGATGCGAAGCCGCTTTCGCCGCCGGATACGCCTGCATCGTCACCATATGCGGGAGCATGCGATGCGGCGGCGGATTTCTCTTCGTCGGTCATGGCCCGGGCGGTGATCGGTTCGATCTTGCCGCGCGTCGCCGAGAGCAGGATGCGCTGATCGCCGAATTCGACGACCGCGAGCTTGCCGGACGTGCCCATGGAGAGCGTCTCGACCAGCCGGAGATCCTGCTGGCGTGCGCCTTGGGCCAGGCCCGGCTGATATTTACGATATAACCACAAGGCCCCCACGATCATGCCCGCCATCAGCGGCAGCATGATCACCAGCTTGAGGATATAGTAGGTCACTAGGCACGCCTTTCAACTTTCGCACCTCCGACATTCTTGGAAACGACTTCCGCGACGCGGATGCCGAAACGGCCGTCGATGGTTACGACCTCACCCTTTGCAACCAGCGTGCCATTTACGTTGATATCGAGAAGTTCGTTCGCCTGGCGACCCAGTTCGACGACCGATCCTTCGGCCAAGTCCATGATTTCACAGAGCTTTAAAGATACCGCACCGACTTCCACCGAGAGTCGGACCGGAATGTCCGCAAGGAAGCGGTAGTGCTCCGCGCTTTCGTCGGCAAAACTATGGTTACCGTCGCGGCAAGAAATTGCCGCCCCGTTGCCGCCGCCCTGCCGGGCTGCATCGGCGAGGCCGGCTGCCTCTGTCATGTCATTCATGGAATGATCCTTTCTCGATAGTGTCGATGCGGAAGGCGGCGAGACCGTTCTGTTCGCCGAGGCTTCCGCGCGCGAAGGTGCGATCCCCGATCAGCAGCGGCAGGTTGCGCGCGGGGGGTATGGGAATGATGTCGCCGGGCTTCAGATTGGCTAGCTCCGGAAGGGTCATGGTCGGGCGGGCAAGGACCGAGCGGACAGGCAGGAAAACCTCGTTCAGCGCGCGGCCCAGGTCCTGCCGCCACATGGGGTCGGCGGGCATGGTTTCGGCAGACGGCGCACCGGCCAGTTCCTCACGCGCCGACTGGATCATGTCGACCGGGTAGACGAGGTCGATGATGAAACGGACATTGCCGGGATAGGAAAGCTCGAACGGCTGAATCAGCAGTTCGTCCTCATCGCGCTTGGCCAGCCTGGCTTCATCCGGATCGTCCGTCAGTCCTGCCGAAAGACAACGGAACGGACCGAACTCGGCCCAGGCCGCGCCAAGCTGCGGAGCGATGGCTCCGGCAATGCGGTGCATCAGACGCAGGTCGGTGGCGCTGTAATCGGCTTTCTTGGATTTGCCGCGCGCGATCGACCCGCCGAAGAACGCATCGACCAGAGCCGCGATCAGATCGTGCGGCAGACGCAGCGCCATACGGCCCTTCATCGGCGGCAACTGGTAAAAGGCGAGCCCCATCGAGCTGCCCTGCGCGGAAAGCCAGTCGCGATGGATCTCCAGCCGCGCTTGATCGGGGGTCACGTTGAGCCGCTCATTGGCCAAAGGTTGCAGCGCCGTGCGCAGGCCGCTGGCAAGGCGTTTCGCGGTGCGCCGTGCGATCGGCATTACATCCGCTTCGCTGCTGTCGCGGCGCGGGAAGTGGTGCGCGGCGCTCGCGGGCATGGCGGCGCTCTTCTCTTCGGAAGTTTCGGAGGCGGCGGCGTCGGTCATGGAATTACTGCAGCACCAGCTTGGTGAAATAGACCTCGTCGATGCCGCCGAAGCCGGTCTTCTGCTTCAGCACATCGTTGATGCTGTCGCGCAGGCGCGCAGCAAGCTGCTCCTTGCCCTGAATCGTTTCCAGCTCCAGCGCATCGGTATCGGCCAGCTGCATCACGATGGCATTGCGCACCGCAATGTCATGCTCGGTCAGCGCTTCGACCACGCTCTCGTCGTAGAAGGTGGAAACCGCCATCTGCGCCTGAGCAAAGCCGGAGCCGCCGCGCAAATTGGTGGTGAAGCTTTCCTCGATCGGAAAATAGGTCGACTTGTACATGCTGATGTCGTGGACCTTGCCATCCTTGGGACCATCGACCTTCGTGCCGTCCTTCAGGACGAGCTTGGGCAGATCGGGATCCACATGGCTTTGCTCATGCTCACCGAACATGTCTGCATAGAAATAGCCCCCCGCGCCGCCCGCGCCGCCGATGATGACGATCGCGGCGAGCGGAAGCAGCAGCTTCTTCATCTTGCCCTTTTTCTTGGGCTTTTTCTCATCGGACATTGTTCAGGTCTCCGGGTTTGCGCGCTGGTGTCAGGCGTAAAGAATATTGGAAGAGGGACGGCCGGTAGGCCGGCTGGGAGTATCGATCTCAGGCCCGCCGCGGCGGCCGTCGATCCCCATACGACCGAAGGATTGCTGCGCAGCATTTTGCTGGCCGCGCTGCTGGTCGTTACCGGCTTGCGGCTGATTTTGGTTCTGGCCCTGGCCGGTGCCCGTCGAGGCATCGCGCGTCGCCACATCGATGGTGCCGATGCGCTGACCCGCGGCGCGCAGTTCCTGCTCGATCCGGCTATGCGCCTGCGCAATGGCACCGCGAACGCTCTCGTTTTCAGTCGTGATCTGCAGCCGCTCGCTGGCCCGGTCGATCGCGATTTCGATCCGGCCGAGACGCTCCGGACTGATCTGCAGCATCAACGTGCCGTCCTGCACCGTCATGGCGTTCATCGCCGCGCCGATCGCCGCGCTCACGCGCTGGCCGAACTGGGCATCGAACGGAACGGGTGCCGGGGCGGTGAAGATAGGGTTGGAGGCATTTGTCGCCTGGTTCTGCGTAGCGGAGACGGCTTGCGTTGCCGTCTGAAACAGCGACGCCGCTTCGCTAGAATTCTGCATCGGCTGAATACTCGACTGCACGTCCGCGGCTTGACGTGGAAGCGCGCGATCATCGGCCCCGTCGGCTTGGTTGCTCTGAAGAACCGGGCGGGCTGCAGCCTCTCGCGAGGAGAAGGCGGTATCAGTCGCTTCATCTGCCTTGCCAGCGCGCGGATCCATTTTTGGACGTTGAGAATTTTTCTCGTCCGTCGAAAGTGTTCCGGATCCACCGGTTTTTGCGGAAATCGTCGATGCTTGGCCTTGACCAACTTCTTTCACAGCATTTGCGGCCTGCTCCGGTGCCCGATCGGGCGTCGTCACCGCGCTTTTCGTCATTTGTTGCAGGGCGCTGCCGTTTCGTGCCACGGCCTCACCGGATGCGACGGGCCGAGACGTCAATTTCCGATCCACTCTGTCGAGGGGCACGTCGGCTAAGCGTGGGGTGGTGCGTTGTAGAGCGGGAAGTATGTCATCGCTCACGACTCCCATGCCCGGTTCAGAGGTATTTTGTGGAGCGCTGCGAAGCGGCGGGGCACCAGTTGGTGCTTTGGAAGCCGGATCGCCGGGCACTGGGGAAATGCCAGTTAGCGCGCTGGAGGCCTGATCTCTGGCCAGCGATTGCTCACTCTGGGAAGATACCTGCGGACCGGCGACGAACTGCGCCGCGAGCGGCAGGGATGGTGCTGCGACGGGCGCAGCAGCGCGCGATGCTTCCAATATGGAGATGCCACTCGCGCTGGCGGGCGCGCTATAGTGGGGCATATCGACGAGTAGAGGCAAGCCAAGAATGCCTAACCGGTCCTCGCCATCATCATCGTCCTTCGCGCCGCCATCGGCTTCTTCGCGGGTAGGCAGATCTGCGAATTCTGGCTCTGCAGTGCCTAGCTCCATCGGGGGTAGTTCGAATGTCAGGCCTTCGGCGGTCACCGAAGTGAGGCCGATTGCCGCGAGCGGCGCGGTGGATGCCTCTAGCTGGAGGCGAAGGGGAAGTGCATTGCCAATCATCGATCTAACCTATGCAGATAGCGTGCCAGTTTTGCTGAGCGCGGAATGCAGAGCGTTCGGCAAGAGTGAGGGGGCCAGCGCTCACGCACTGCGCTCCATAACGCGGCGCGGCAAAGCGCGGGGTTGTTCGCTGAGCTTACGGTCGGTCTCGGCTTCCACACTGGTTTTCGCCCGCCCAACGAGACGGTCGGCCATCTCGCGCTTTTGATAAGCGGCAATCCGTTGCCGCTCCATCCGGGCAGTATGTTGCCGGGCCTGGCCGATTGCGGTTTCCATCTGGTCCCCGGCGCGCTGCAGGCGTTCGACCAGCTCGAGCTGCGCATGGAGCGAGCGGCCCTCGCGGCAGTCATTGCCGGCCTTGTGCATGTGGACGGAGAGCGCCTTTAGCTGATCGCGGCGCTGCTCCAGATTGGTCTCGCTACCGCGCGCGGCGGCGCTTTCCCCCTTGGCGATGCGTAGCTGCGTCTCACGCATCCCAAGAATGCGTTGGCGGCTTTTCAGAATCTTCTTCATGCATGTGCGCTTTCAAAACCGAATTGCTGGCGGAGTTGTCCGACGCTTTCGTCCATCGGCACGGCTTCCTTGGCACCTTGCCGGACAAAAGCGAGCAGCTCGTCATGGCGGGCGACGGCCTCGTCGATCGCGGGATCGCTTCCCTCCCGATAGGCGCCCATCAAAAGGAGGTCGCGGTTCTCCTCATAGGCGGACCAGAGGCGGCGGAAATTGGTCTGCGCTGCGCGGTGTTCGTCCGAAATAATGTCGGCGGCGACGCGGCTGAGCGATTTGCCGACGTCGATCGCGGGGAAGATGCCCTGTTCGGACAACAGGCGCGACAGGATGATGTGCCCGTCCACGATGGCGCGAGCGGTGTCGACCACCGGGTCCTCCATGTCGCCGCCATCGGCGAGGACGGTGTAGAGCGCGGTGATGGAACCGCCGGTCGTGTTGTCATTGCCCGCCCGCTCGATCAGCCGGGGGATGAGAGCGAGCGCGGAAGGGGGGTAGCCTTTCATGGTCGGCGGCTCGCCCATCGACAGGCCGATTTCGCGCTGCGCATGCGCGATGCGTGTCAGGCTGTCGATGATCAGCAGGACGCGCTTGCCCTGGCTGCGGAAATGTTCGGCGATCGCGGTGGCGCGGGCGGCGGCGCGCAGGCGCAGCACAGGCGAATAATCGGCCGGTACGGCAACGGTAACGGTGCGTCCTCGCATCGGGCCGTTAAGCTTGGTCTCGACGAAATCGCTGACCTCGCGTCCACGCTCGCCGATCAGGCCGACTACGGCCACGTCGACATCGGCATGTGCGATGATCTGGCCGATCAGCACCGATTTGCCGACGCCCGAGCCCGCCGCGATGGCGATGCGCTGCCCGTAACCGGCGGTCAGCAGTCCGTTGATCGCCCGCACGCCAAGGTCAATCGGTTTGGTCACGCGTCCGCGATTGAGAACGTTGGAGCGTTTGCCCGCAAGCGGCCAGAGCGCATTGGCGACGATCGGGCCGCCGCCGTCCAGCGGTTCGCCCATCGGGCCGATGACCCGGCCGAGCAGACCATCGCCGACCTGCGCCTGGCTGGATTGCATGTCCGGCTCCACTCGGGCACCGTTCTTGACCGCGCCGTCGCTTTCCAGCGGGACCATCAACGCGCGGCTGCCGCGAAATCCGGCGATTTCCGCCTTCATGGTGCCGCCATCTGCAGTGTGGATGGTGCCGCCGAAGCCGATCGGGTGGTTGAAGCCGGTCACCTCCAGCATCCCGGCATCATGCGCCACCAAGCGGCCGATGCGGCGCGGACCCGCGCCGATTGCCTCGATCCGGCCGAGGAGGCTGGTAAGGCCTTTTTCCTGTGCAGGAATCATGATGCGTTGCCCAGCGAGGCGATCATCGCCTCCAGCTCGTCGAGTACGGGCTGCGTACCCTGTTCGATCCAGCCATCGCTGTGCGAAAGGCTGAGCGTGCCGCGCACCAGCGAGGGGTCTTCCTCGATCGCGAGGCCGAACGTTTCCTCGCCCAGCAGCATCCGGTCCAGCGGATGGATGTGCAGGACGGCGTCGGCGCAGTCTTTCTTGGCGAGTGCGGCCAGCGAGGCGCAATGCTGCTTCAGGGTTTCCGGATTGGGTTCGGCAAATCCTGCGGTCCGCTCCAATAGCGTGCGAATGGTGCGCATCAGCGTCTCGCATAGCGCATCGCTGGGCTGCGCGCGCAACGTGGCGGCGGACTGCGCCAGCCGGTCGGACGCGGCAATCAGTTCCTCATTCGCCTCGGCAATCGCGGCCTGGCCGTCGGCGAAGCCCCTGCGGTAGCTGTCGTCCAGCTGCTCGCGAAAATAGGCCTCGGCTTCCGCCTGCTCGTCAATCTCATTCGGTGCTGCATCGTTATCAGCGCCGCTCCGGAACGCTTGTGCAGGCGTCTGCCAGACAGGGCGAAAGGTGGAAACTTCCGGCGCGAAGGAGCGCTGTGCGAACCCATTAGACATAATCGTCGCCTCCTCCGCCGATCACGACATCGCCGGCATCGGCAAGCCGGCGCGCCTGCGCGACGACGCTCTTCTGTGCTTCGATCACTTCGGACATCGGCATGGGGCCGCGCTCGTTCATCTCGTCTTCCAAAGTCTGCGCGGCGCGGCTGGACATGCAGCCCAGAATCTTGGCGCGCAGTTTCTCGTCCGCGCCCTTCAGCGCCGGGACCAGCTGCGTGTTGTCCACGCTGCGCATAATGGTTCCCAGATCCTTCGGCTCGACCGTGATGAGGTCGGCGAAGGTGAACATTTCATCCTCGATCGTGCCGGCCAGCTTCTTGTCGCGCTTGGCGAGCGCCTTGATCATCCGAGCGCTGTTCTTCTTGCCGATCTGGTTCATGATCGCTGCGACTTCGGACGGATCGCCCTTGGTGGCCACGGTGCCGGAGCCCTTGGGCGCGTGGAACGCGGTGAGAAGGTGCTCGATCGTCTCGATCGCGTCGTTGCTCACCTGGCCGAGCGTGGCGAGCCGATAAACCACATCGTCCTGCATGTCGGAGGGCAGAAGGCTGAGGACGGCGGCGGCATTGTCGGTCGACAGGAAAGAAAGCACCAGCGCTGCGATCTGCGGATGCTCCTCCTCGATCATCGCGGCGATCTCTTCGGGTGCCATCCATTTGAGCGCTTCCAGGTTCGGCGCGGGTTTTTTCGGCGCGGTCCGGCTGATCATCACTTCGGCGCGCTGCTCACCGAGAGCCGCGGTCAGCATCGCCTGAATCTGAATGTCCGAGCGATAGCCGATGGTGGTGCGGTGGCGGGCACGATCGACGAAGCGATCGAGCACGGTGTTGATCTCGTCCGCGCCGATATCGGCAACCGAATACATCACGCTGCTGAGCTGCTCGACTTCGTTCGGCTCAAGCCGCGAAAGAATGCCCGAGGCTTCGTCCTCGGAAAAGAGGAGGAGAAGGATTGCTGCGGCCTGTTCATCGCCCAGGCTGGGCAGATCGGGCATCGCTGCTGCGAGCGCTTCGGCGGCGCCGTCGATCGCCGCTGCTTCAGGTTCCATTACCTCAGCCATTTACTGCTTCCTTGGGGGCCTTCGCCGATTTCAGCAGGTCGCGGACGACCAGGGTGGCGTGTTCGGGGTTCTGTTTGACGAAATTCTGGATCAGCAGCGCGCGTTCCTGATAGCTGTGCGCTGCGGTGATCATGTCCAGCGTCACCGGCTCGTCTTTGCGCGCCTCATCCACGGAGCGGGCGAGGGCAGGGGCTTCGCTGGCCTCTGCTGCCGGAAGCGCCGGTGCGTTCTTCAGTTCCTTGCGGCGCTTCAGCAAGGGGCGGCCGATGAAGAAGATAAGAGCAAGGGCAACCAGCAGACCAGAGACGTTGCGCACCAGAAGCGACACCCAGCTTGCCTCGTACCAAGGCGTTTCTTCGGTGACGATCGGCTGGAAAGCGCGCGAGCTGATCTCAACCTGGTCGCCGCGCTGGGCATTGAAGCCGATCGCGCCTTTTACCAGCTTTTCGATCGCGGCGATCTCAGCGGGGCTACGCGGCTTGCCGTCGGGGCCGTTGGCGATGGCCACCGCCACCGAAACCCGGCTGACCACGCCGCTTGCATCCTTGGTGACGGCGATCTGGCGGCCGAGCTCATAGTTGCGGTTCACCTGCTCCTGACGCTTTTGCATGTCGGCGGGGACGGCGGGATCACCCATCTGGTCCTGCGCGGTGCCGTTTTCGGGCGGCTGATCGGACAGTGCGCCGGGGATGCCGCCGGGCGTGCCGTTGGCGCCGTCAGTCTGCGCGGTCCAGCTGCGCTGTTCGCTGCGCACGACCGATTCATCCTTGGGGAAGGTCTCGCTGGTCGCCTGACGCTCGGAGAAATCGAGATCTGCGGAAACTTCCGCGGCGAAATTATTGGCGCCAAGGATCGGCGTGAGCAATGCCGTCAGGCTGCGACGATAGCGGTCCTCGACCTGCTCCTGCACCGCCAGCTGTTTGCCGGTTTCGCCCAGCGGACCGTTCTCAGCGGTTTCGGAAAGAAGCCGTCCGTTCTGGTCCACCACCGAAACCCGGTCCGCGTTGAGGCCCGAGACGGAACTGGCGACGAGGTGCGTGATCGCCTGCACCTGTTCATTGCCTAGCGTCGTGCCGGGTTGCAGGTTCAGCACCACCGATGCGGCAGGCTCGTTCCGCTCGCGGATGAACACGCTGGGCGGATCGACGGCCAGATGCACGCGCGCCGTGACGACCGTATCGATCGCCTCGATCGAACGGGCGAGATCGGCCTCGCGCGCGGCGCGCAGCTTTTCGGTCTCTACCGCGCGGCTGGCGCCCATCGGCATGGAGCTGATCATGCTGTCTCCGTCCGGCGCGCTCTTGGGCAGGCCCTGCGCGGCGAGCAGCATCTTGGCGGCGTAATAATCATCTTCGCTGACGGTCAATGCGCCGGTGCTGTTGTCCAGCTGATAGGGGATCGAATTGCTGTCGAGCGCCTGCGCCACGGCGGCCTTGTCGCTTTCCGGCAGGCCGCGGAACAGATCGCGCTGGGGCGGGGATTGCAATGCGAGCCAGGCGGCAGCGGCCATGGCGGCCACCGCGATGAAGCCGAGCAGCGGCAGCGATTTCGCCACCGCCGGCTGCGACAGGAAGTCGCGCGCGCGGTCCATGAAGCCGCCGCCCATGCCGCCATTGCTGCTGGAGCTGAAACCGATCGGCTTCAGGCGCTGGGTGGGGCGGGCTGCTGCGCCGCCGGCGTTGCCGTCGATCGGCTGGGAGATCGTCATGTCGTTCATATCACACCGGCATGTTCATGATGTTCTCGTAGGCCGAGAGCAGCTTGTTGCGGACCTGGAGGGTGGCTTCGAAGCCGACCGACGCCTTCTGCTTTGCCAGCATCACAGCGGCGATGTCGGTCGTTTCACCGGCATCATAAGCGGACGCCGCGTTGGAGGCGGCGGTCTGTGCCTCGTTCACCTGCGACAAGGCATCGCGCATCGTGGCGGAGAAGGGGGTTTCTACGCCCCCTTTGTCTCCAACCAGCGATCCGCCGAGCGGCTTGGACGTCTCGGTGACGTTCTGGAGCGTCTTGTTCTGCTGAAGGATCGCGTTGCGCGCCGCCAGCAAACTGTTGGTCATCGGTTGCATCGGTCAGTCCCTCTCAGGCGGCTTCAGCCAGCTCGCGCATATCGGCGAGACGATAGCGCAGCGTGCGCTCGGAGATGCCGAGCAGTTCCGCGGCGCGGCGGCGGTTGCCGCTGGTTTCTTCCAGGGTAGCGGTGATGGCTTCGAATTCGGCCAGGCGGGCGCGGCTCTGAAGGTCGCGGCCGCGCAGCACGGGGTTGATCGCCGGGGTGGGGTCGGCGCGGGGGGTGGTGGGCGCAGCCTTGATGGTAGCGGCTGCGGGGGTGAAGACGGGGGCGGGGGTAAGATTGAGATCGGCGGCGCAGATCGCATCGCCTTCGCGCAGGACGAGGGCGCGCTGCAGCATGTTGCAAAGTTCGCGGACATTGCCGGGGAAGGCGTGCGCCATCAGCGCCTCAAGCGCATCGGCCTCGATCCAGGCGAAGTCCGCGCCATCCTTCTGCATGGCGAGCAGCATGGTCGCGGCGATGGCGCACACGTCCTGGCGGCGCTCGGCGAGCGGGGCGATCTCGATCGGCATGACGTTGAGACGCCAGTAAAGGTCTTCGCGGAAGCGGCCCTCGGCCACCTCCGCTTGGAAATTGCGGTTGGCGGCGGCGACGATGCGGATATCGACCTTGACCGCGGTTGTCTCACCCACGGGAAGCACTTCGCCTTCCTGCAGCGCGCGCAGCAGCTTCGCCTGCAGTTCGAGAGGAAGTTCGGTAATCTCGTCAAGGAACAGCGTGCCGCCGTCGGCTGCACGGAACAGGCCCTCGCTTTCGCCGCTGGCGCCAGTGAACGCGCCGCGCTTGTGGCCGAAGAGCATCGCCTCGACCATGGTCGCGGGCAGCGCTGCGCAGTTCACTGCGATGAACGGACCTTCCGCGCGCGGCGACTGCGAGTGGACGAAACGGGCCATGCCTTCCTTGCCGACGCCGGTATCGCCCTGGATCAGGACGGCGGCTCCGCTGGCGGCAACGCGCGCGGCATAGCGCATCAGGCGGGCGCTCGCATGCTCACCGATGGCAGGGCCGCCATTGCGGACGGCTTCCGCGATAAGCGCGTGGCCCAGCTTCATATCTGCTGGGCCGAAGGCGATGTGCATCGGCTGGCCATTCGCGGCGGGCACCAGCTCGGGCGCGCCGTCGCGGAAATCGACGATGATGTCACGGTGACAGGCAAGCGCCATCTCGTCCCCGGTCAGGATGCGGATGGGGCGCGTGCGCGGTGAACCGTCTTTCGTATCGATCGCAACGGTCTCGATCAGAACGGCATTCAGATATGTCGAAAGCGTCGGCAGCTTGCTGGCGGCACCGTCGCTGATGGCGGTCTTCGAAACGAACATTCTTGTATTCCCCAATCTTTCGCGGCCTACCCACCGCATTCCCACGCAAACGATAATGCAAGCGGCGTGCCAAACGCGAAAAGCGCGGATTTGCGTGGGGTGAACAAAGGGGGAGGGGGATTTGCGTCAGCGGGCCGTCAGCCGCCCGGCGGAAACGTCAAAAATTTGGCGCCCTATATATAAAGCCGGAAAATTGGCGGCGCGGGGCCGGTCGATTTTTTTGTTTAATGGCCCCGGAACCTGACCGTTACCCATTTCGAACCGGCGAACAAACAGACCGGTCTGGGAACAACGTAAAGGAATTTATCATGACCGTCATCGGAACCAACATCTCCGCAATGCGCGCCGCCACTGCTTCGAACCGCGCCGAAATGGGCCTCAGCAAGGCGATGGAACGCCTGTCGACCGGCCAGCGCATCAACACCGCTAGCGACGACGCAGCAGGCCTCGCCATCTCCACCAAGATGACTTCGGAAGTGCGCGGCCTTACCATGGCGATCCGCAACTCCAATGACGGCATCTCCCTGGCGCAGACCGCCGAAGGCGGCATGAACCAGATCACGAACATGCTGCAGCGTATGCGGGAACTGGCCGTGCAGTCGGCCAACGGAACGCTGGGCAATGACGATCGCGTCAACCTGCAGAAGGAAGTGTCCGCCCTGATCAGCCAGATCGGCGACATCACAGCCAACACGAAGTTCAACGACGTCGATCTGCTGAAGGGTGGCGCGATCAACATCCAGACCGGCGCGCAGGTTGGTCAGAATGTAGTGATCACGCTCTCCGACGTGCAGGCAGCCACGCTCGGCTCCTATGAGGCCGACGGAACGACCAAATCGAAGCAGAAGGACGCAGCCGGCGCGGATACCGCGGTCGATGCCACGGTCGATCAGGTCAATATCGACACCACGCTCGGTGCGCAAAACGCGCTGTCCATTTTGGACGATGCCCTGAAGTCGGTGACTACCGCACAGGCTGATCTGGGTGCTTCACAGAACCGCCTGCAAGCCACGGTCAGCAGCCTCACCGACCGCGTGACCAACCTTTCCGAAGCGCGCAGCCGCATCCAGGATGCCGACTTCTCGCAGGAATCTACGCAGCTCGCCAAGTACAAGATCCTGAATGAAGCATCGACCGCGATGCTGGCGCAGGCCAACCAGAGCCAGCAGGGCGTCCTGAGCCTCCTGCGCGGGTAAGGACACTGATCAAAAGGGCGGGCTGGTATCCGCCCTTCACAGTCTCGATACGTCTGTCCGGAAGCCGGGCAGGCGTTCGAGGCAGTAGAGAATTGTTATTCGGTTCGGTTGACGCCTATTAAAACGTCTTAACTATATCCGATATACTTTTGAAAAAAAATAATATTTCGGCTTAAGTTTCAGATTTCACGACCGTTACAGTTTCCGAGGCGTCCCTAACCGGTCGCCCCACCAAGGGAAAAAGGAACAAACATGACTGTTATCGGAACCAATGTTTCCGCGATGCGCGCCACCACGGCGTCCACGCGGGCCGAAATGGGCCTCAGCAAGACGATGGAACGTCTGTCGACCGGCCAGCGCATCAACTCCGCCAGCGACGACGCTGCCGGCCTCGCTATCGCCACCAAGATGACTTCGGAAGTGCGCGGCCTCAATATGGCCAAGCGCAATGCGAACGACGGTATCTCTCTGGCCCAGACGGCCGAAGGCGGCATGAATCAGATCACCAACTCGCTGCAGCGTATGCGTGAGCTGGCGGTTCAGTCAGCCAACGGCACGCTCGGCGATGCGGACCGCGCGAACCTTCAGAAGGAAGTTGCCGCGCTGAAGGATCAGATCACCAGCGTCGCCGACAACACGACCTTCAACGGCGTTAGCCTCCTGAAGGGCGATGGTGCCGGCGGTGCGAAGTCGGTCGCGATCCAGACCGGTGCGGGTGCGGGCCAGCAGGTCACGATCAACATCGCTGATGTTCAGACCACCTCGCTCAAGCAGTTCCAGGCTGACGGTACCACCCAGGAGACGTTTAAGGCAGCCGATGGAACGACCGATGTCGACGCCATCGTTTCCAACATCGATATCTCCTACGGTGCAGGTGCTACCGCGGCCCTGGGCATTCTCGATGCCGCGCTGAGCACGGTGACCACCGGACAGGCCGATCTCGGTGCCTCGCAGAACCGCCTGCAGGCAACCGTCAGCAGCCTGGACGACCGCGTCACGAACCTGTCGGAAAGCCGCAGCCGCATCCAGGATGCCGACTTCTCGACCGAGTCGACCGCAATGGCGAAATTCCAGATCCTGAACCAGGCATCCACTGCGATGCTGGCGCAGGCCAACCAAAGCCAGCAGGGGGTTCTCAGCCTGCTGCGCTGATCCTTCGGGGTGGCGGGTCGGTCCTTCGGGATCGATCCGCTCCGGAGACGATACTGGCGTCCGTCGGTCTGTCCGGCGGGCGCCTTTTTTTTGGTATATAATAGTTAGTCTTTTATTAACCATAAGAAAACCTCATCTAATCAATAAAAGAGCTTAAAAATAACGGACATGTCCCGTCAAATAACATGAGGCGAATACTGCTAGACTTGTCGCCGCAACGGGAAAAGGAACGAACATGACTGTTATCGGAACCAATGTTTCGGCGATGCGCGCCACCACGGCATCAACACGAGCCGAAATGGGCCTCAGCAAGACGATGGAACGCCTGTCGACCGGGCAGCGTATCAACACCGCCAGCGACGATGCCGCCGGCCTTGCCATTGCCACTAAAATGACTTCGGAAGTGCGCGGCCTCAATATGGCCAAGCGCAATGCGAATGACGGTATTTCGCTCGTTCAGACCGCCGAGGGCGGCATGAACCAGATCACCAACTCGCTGCAGCGTATGCGCGAGCTAGCAGTGCAGTCTGCCAACGGCACGCTGGGCACGGCTGACCGTGCCAACCTGCAGAAGGAGGTTGCCGCGCTCAAGGATCAGATCACCAGCATTACCGACAATACGACGTTCAACGGCGTCGATCTTCTGAAGGGCGATGGAGTTACCGCTGGTGCGGCGAAGTCGGTCGCCATCCAGACCGGTGCAAATGCGAACCAGCAGGTTACCGTCAGCATTGCAGATGTTCGTACGTCGCAGCTTACCGATGGTACCACGACCGTGGCCGCCATCGACATCAGCACTGATGTTGGCGCTACCGCCGCGCTGAGTTCGCTCGATGCCGCCCTCAGCACGGTGACCACCGCACAGGCCGGTCTTGGTGCCTCGCAGAATCGCCTGCAGGCTACCGTCAGCAGCCTGGACGACCGCATTACCAACCTGTCCGAAAGCCGCAGCCGTATCCAGGACGCGGATTTCTCGCAGGAATCGACCGCAATGGCGAAGTTCCAGATCCTGAACCAGGCATCCACCGCGATGCTCGCACAGGCCAACCAGAGCCAGCAGGGCGTCCTCAGCTTGCTGCGTTAAGCGCAAGACGGTCTCGATCCTCTCAAATTTTACAAAAAAGCCCCCGCCGGTCGATCCGGCGGGGGCTTTTTGATGATGTCTTTAAAGACGCTCATTCGATAAAAAGAGCGTGCCCGTTCAGCCCATCTGAGCCGCCAGTCGCTTGCGCATGGTATCGAGCGCGGCTTTCTTGATCTGACATACGCGCGCGGCAGTTACGCCTAGGACGGCGCCGATTTCTTCGAGGTTCAGTTCTTCGACGAAGAACAATTGCAAAACCATTTGTTCACGCTCGCTGAGCGTACCGATCCCGGCCTGGACGAGCTGCTGCAGCTGATCGCGTTCCAGCGCCACATCCGCGCCATCCTCCTCGGAGGCGAACCAGACGCTGTGTTCGGAATATACCTCGTCCATCGATTCCATCTGGACGTCGGCCGCCTGATCGAAGCGGGCCAGAAATTCTGATGCGCCCAAGCCCATTTCGGCGGCCAGTTCGCTTTCGCCCGGCTCGCGCCCCAGCTGTCCCATCAGCTTTTCCTGCGCCCGGCGCAGATCGCGCCGGAATTGCAGGGCGGATCGGCAGAGATTGGACTGGGCGCGCAGATGATCCATCATCGCCCCTCGAATGCGCGTGCCGGCATAGGTGGAAAACTGGTGGCCCTGATCTTCATAGCGCCGCGCCGCTTCGATAAGGGCGATCAGGCCGATCTGGATCAGGTCCTCCACCTCGATACTGGATGGCGCACGGCCTGAGACATGCCAGGCGATCTTGCGCACCAGCGGAATGTGATCCTCGACCAGCTGCTGCGGTTTTTGCCGGGACGGCGTGCGACCGTAGGTAAGGCTGTGCTGGGGCTGAAAAGTCATCGTCACGGCCTCCTGTTAAAGCTGTGTGAAGCTGTGCTTGGCTTGCGGGGCGGGTGCGGGTGCCGGCACTGCCTCCTGCTGCCCGCCGACCGTGGCGATCACCTCGACCGGTTTGTCGTCGGGCAATTCGCGGAAGGAAAGCACGGGGGTGTCGGGGAAGCGCGGACGGAGCAGGTCCGACAACGCCTTGCGGGCGGCGGGCGAGGTGACCAGCGCAAAGCTCTGTTGGCGCAGCATCAGCCGTTCGCTCGATTCCTCGATGGCGGCAAGGATGCGCTGGCCGAGGCCCGGCTCGATCGGGAAGCTGGCATCGCCCGCCACCTTGATCGACTGGCCGATAAGACCTTCCAGCTCCGGGTCGAGCGTGACCACCGGCAGCGGCATGCTGACGGGAACGAGCGACTGGATGATGATGGAACCGATACGCTGGCGCACGCGCTCCACCACCGTCGGGATATCGGTGCAGCCATCGCCGGTGGCCTCGACCATGGCCGAGCAGAGGCGGCGGAAGTCCTTCAGCGGAACGCCTTCGATCAGCAGCGCGCGGCAGACCGCGGATACCGCGAAGAGCGACAGCGCCTTGGGGGTGAGCCCTTCGACGAGCTCCGGCGCGCGCTCCTTCAAGTTGTCTAGCAGCATCTTGGTCTCGTCCATGCCGAACAGCTGCGCGGCGTTGAGACGGATCATGTGGTTGAGATGTGTGGCGAGTACGGTGGAAGCGTCGACCACAGTGTATCCAGACACGATCGCCTCGGGCCGTTTGTCGGGCGAGATCCAGCGGGCATCCATGCCGAAGGTAGGGTCCTTGCAGACGCGGCCTTCGATCTCCTCGTCGATATCGCCGCTGTCGATGGCCAGCATATCCTCGGGCCAGATCACGTCTTCGCCGATTACCGTGCCGCCGATTGTGATGCGATAGGCGTTGGGATCGAGCGTCAGATCGTCCTTGATCCGCACCAGCGGGATTACGAAGCCGAGCTCTTTGGACAGCTGCTTGCGGATGCCGGTCACGCGCTTCATCAACGGCGCATCCTTGCGCTCATCCACCAGCGCGGTGAGCGCGTAGCCGACTTCGATACCGAGCATCGCTTCGTCGGAAACATCGCTCCAGTTGATGAGATTGGGATTGGGCGGGGGCGCGTCTTCGACCTCTTCCTCTTCCGGCGCAGGGCGCGAGAAGCGATAGGCGAAGTAGGCGGCAACGCCGGCTGCCGGCAGGATGATCATATGCGGCATGCCGGGCAGGACGCCCAGGATCGTCAGGATTGCCGCCACGGGAATCCAGGCCTTGTGCGATCCGAACTGAGAGGAAATCTGGCCGCCAAGATCGAAGGGCGAGGAAACGCGGGTGACGATGGCCGCCGCCGCAATCGACAGCAGCAGGGCTGGCACCTGCGCCACCAGCGCGTCGCCGATGGCGAGCATGGTGTAGGTGGACGCCGCATCGCCGAGCGCCATGTCATGGCTGGTAACGCCCAGCACGATACCGCCGACGATGTTGATCACGAGGATCAGCACGCCGGCAATGGCATCGCCCTTCACGAACTTGCTGGCACCGTCCATCGATCCGTAGAAATCGGCTTCAGTGGCAACGTCCACGCGGCGCTGCTTGGCTTCTTCCGGCGTGATGAGGCCGGCGCCCAGATCGGCGTCGATCGCCATCTGCTTGCCGGGCAGGGCGTCCAGGGTGAAGCGAGCGCTGACTTCCGACACGCGGCCCGCACCCTTGGTGATGACGACCATGTTGATGATCATCAGGATCGCAAACACGAACAGGCCGACGACATAGTCGCCGCCGATCAGCATCGAACCGAAGGCTTCGATCACATGGCCCGCGGCGTCACCACCCTCATTGCCGGACACCAGCACGACGCGCGTCGAGGCGACGTTGAGGCCAAGGCGCAGCAGCGTCGCGAACAGAAGGACCGTCGGGAAGCTGGAGAAATCGAGCGGCTTGGTGGCGTTCAGCGCCACCATCAGAACTGCGAGCGAGATCATGATGTTGGTGATGAAGCCGACGTCCAGCACGAAGGCGGGTACCGGCAGGACCAGGAACACGACGAGCAGGAGCGTCGCCAGCGGCAACAGCGCCGAGCGGATATCGAGCAGAGCGAGAAAGCCATTGCCGGGCTTGGTGGATTGGGCGTTCATACGAGCGATCAGGCTCCCATCGATGCGAGCAGCATGTAGGCAAGGCGCGCATTGTCGTTACGGTTGAGGTCGGTTCCGGAAGGTGCCTGGCGCTGACTGGCGAGGCGAAGATAGTCGGCAGGCTGGACGTACGGCATGTCGTTGCCGCCCGGCGCATTGTTGCCGCCCATCGGCATATTCGCGCCGTCACCCAGCTTGGCGGCGAAGCGGCTGCGGATTTCGTCGAAGCTGCGCATGCGCCCGCCCGAGGCGTAGAAGATGTTGCGGTTGGCGCTTGCCGCCTTGCCGAAATGGGGCGCGGCGGCTGCATCCGGGTTCGATGCGTGGGCGGAAAGAAACTTCGCCGCCCCGCCCGCACCCAGGAAGTGGGCGAGGTAGAGATCGACGGGCGCCATCTCCCGGCCCAGCCGGCTTTCGAGGTAATCCTTGTTGTCGGACGCGAACTCCCCGGCCATCGCAGCGGCGACTTCCGGGTTCTTGCGCAGATCGAGGATCGCCTGGCGCATGCCGGGATCGGACACGGTGTAGCGGCCGCGTGAATCCTTGCCGATGGCGTTAGCCGCCCAGTCGAGCCCATGGTTCGCGCCATGCTGATCGACCACGGCCAGCCAGCTCTGGCTGATGAACTGATAGAGGCCGGTGGCCGAGCTGGTGGGTGCCTTAGCGTTTGGGTTCATGCCGCTTTCGATGCGGGCCTGACCCATCAGATAGTCGAAATCGACACCGGTTTTGCGCGCCGACTGCGCGATGGCACGGGTGATGCGGTCACCCCCCATTCTCGCGTAGTTGCTGATTTCCGATGGCATTTGCCGTCTCCTGTTTCGGTGGAAGATCAGCAAGAGTTGTGCCAATTCAGTGAAATGATTCCGCTCAACGGTCCTGATTAACTATCTGAACGGATATGTGGCCCATCACGACAAAAGGCCGCGCAAGGCGGCCCCGATATTCGTGATAAAACTGTCGGTCAGGCGGCGCGGGGGCCGTAGCGCAAGCGCCGATCTTCGTGGCCGAGCAGCTCAAGCTTCTGACGCGTATGATCGGTCAGCATGCGCAGCCGCAAGGCAGCGGCGTGGGATAGCTTGTCGATCCGCTCAAACGCTTCGCGCGTGTCGTTGTCGGCATAGATCGCCGGCAGATCACGCAATTCATCGATCAGCGTGGAAAGTTCGCCCGTGGCGGTCATGATGTCCTGCGCGTCACCGGCGTCGAGCGCGGCGATCAGACGTTCTTGCGCGGTCTGGATCGAAAGGATCGGCATATGCCGCGTCAGCCTTCGCTATAGAGGTCGAGCGCGATCATTTTCTGCGCAAGCTTTTGCGGATCGACGATGTAGCTTCCCTCCGCGATGGCGGCGCGGATTTCGGCGATCTTGGCCTGATCGACGGGCGCGCCTTCGCTGGCGATCGTCGCTGCGTCGGATTGACGCACCGAAGTCTCGTTGCTGGCGGGGCGGCCCGCGCCGATGGAAGAAACCGCCTTGGCACTGCCGCCTCGCAATGCCGCCGTGGAAACGGGGCTGTAGCCGGTGGTACGATCGAGTTTCATGATAACCTCTTTCAGTGTCTCGGTACCGGTAACGGCAGCTGAGGTTGGACTTTAAGAAAAACTTTAAAAAAAATTCGGCGCTCGCGGAAGCGGGGCTCAGCTGCCCGGAACCGACACCTCGCCGATATCGACGACACGCGCCAGAATGGGCTTGGCCATCCGGTCCGCGCGGACCGAGATCATGTCGCCGATCTTGCCGTTCTTGTCTGCTATCATGGTGCGGGAAATAGCGAAGCCGGCGCCCTCTACGGTGAGCCGGACGGCCTGGCCGCGGCTGACGGCGTCTTCTTCCTTCACCCTTACGGCAGGCGATGCTGCGGAGCTGCGCGTCGCTGCGTCGAGCTTCAGCGGTACCCGGATCGACCAGCCGACAGGCTCGCAGCGGACGATCGCGGCGCCGAGTACGGGGCCGGATACGGCAGGTGCCTCCGGGCAGGCTTTCAGCTTCAGACGGCGGTCGACCGGCGCGCGTGCACCGCCCGGCTCACCAATTTCGGCGCCCATATGGGCGGCCACCGCCACGTCGAGATCGGTCAGATTCTGGAAGCCGGCGGCTGCGGCCGGTGCAATGGCTATTGCAGCGGCGGCGGCGATTGCGGTCGGAAGAAGGGCAGGGCGCATGGGTTCGAATCCTCGGATCGAAAAGACTGTCGGTCATTCCAAAGCAAGGGGCATGCCAAAATTTCAGCCGCTAATCGTGACGGTGATTCCTTCTGCACCGCCAGCATGAGGCGGGACGGTCGGATCAATATGATCGGACGGTACGCCGCCGCGTTCGAGCGCGTACATGATCGCGGCGGTCCGCGCGGCGGCCTGTTCCCAGCCGTCGAGACGTGCATTGCCGTGACGATCGTCGATTGCAACCCGAACGGAAACGCGCTGCCCGCCGGCGGTGCGCGCCATGTTCCGCACCCAGCTGTCGCCCTGTACCGAAAGGCGTGCCTCGCCCGGTTCGAACAGGCGGCCGATAGCGACGGTCACGCTGTTGCCGCGTTCCATATCCTCGCGCCTGCTCACCAGAGGATGGTCGACGAGTTCGCGCTGGTGCAGTTCGCCGATCAGCGCGACGGAACCGAGCAGGATCAGCGACAGGTCAATAAATCCGACCATGGAGCGTTTCGATGTCATGGAGTGGCCGCTTCCTTTGGCTGGAGCGTATCGGGCGGATCGCCCAGGATTGGCACCACAGGCCGCCGCGGCGCGCGATCGGGATATTCGGCGCGGGCCAGCGCAAGCATGCGATCGCTGATTTCGGTCTGCCAGGCCGCCTCGCGCCCGCCCAGCATTTGGAGGCGGCGCGCGATCGGTCCGGCGATCAGATGCGCAAAGGCAAGGCCGTACAGGCTGGTAAGCAGGCATAGTGCCATCGCAGTGCCAAGGCCCTCGACGCTCTCCATGCGCCCGAACATCTCGACCAGGCCGATGACGGTGCCGAGCATGCCGAGCGCGGGCGCCGCATCGGCGATATCCTCCCACATCTGAACCGCGACCGCGCGCGCCGCGTTGCGCGTGGCGCTGTCCTGCGTGACGATATGGGCGAACGCCGCGAAGTCCGGCGCATCGGACATCTCACTGGCGAGCTTGGCGGTATAGGCGCAGGCCAAAGCCGGCCTGTCGGCGCAGCTCACCCCGCGGCGGCGGACGATGTCTTCCACGATAACGCTGGAAAGCCGCGCCTGTTCGCCCGCGTCCGCGGTTCGGTGAAGCGATAGCGATGTCGCAAAACCAATCATGATGCCGCGAATGCCGTTCTGCACCAGCGCGACCAGCAGGCAGCCGAGGCCGACCAGCAGAAGCGCGCCCGGATCCAGGAAGCGGGCCCATTGGATCGACATCATATTGCGGTCCTCACTCACCCGGCAAAAACTTGCCGGGCGGCAAAATGCTGCCGCCCGGATGGCAATGGCCCCCCCAAACCGCTCGAAAACAGATCAAAGCCGCTCAGGCGCGTGTTTGGCACGCCCTTTGCTTAGTCATGCTCGGCAGTCCGATCGCCACAGGTCGTCAACGGCAGATGGCGAGCGGGATTAAGCAGGAAATGATATTATGGCAGACAAAATTTTCGGCATTCACGGGGACGCGCTTCAGCTGCGATCGCAGCGGCTGTCGATGCTGGCTTCCAATATCGCGAACGCCGCCACGCCCGGCTACAAGGCCCGCGACCTCGATTTCGAGAAGGCGATGAGCCAGGTCCGCAAAAGCGGATCGGATGCCACGCAGGCGATGGAAGGCAATGCCGGCTACCGCGTCCCGCTGCAGACCTCGCTCGACGGCAACACGGTCGAGCTTTCCACCGAACAGACGCTCTTCGCCGAGAACGCGGTCGGCTATTCGACCACGCTCTCTTTCCTAGAGGCGCGCGTGAACACGCTCACCCGCGCGATCCGAGGAGAATAACCCATGCCCGGACCGATGAATATCTTCGACATATCCGGCCGCGCGATGTCCGCGCAGCTGACGCGCATGAACACCACCGCGTCCAACCTCGCCAATGCGCGCACCGTCTATAAGAGCGCCGAGGAAGCTTACCGTGCGATCAAGCCGGTGTTTCGCACGGCAACCGGCGGAGACGGCATCGCCACGGTGGATGTCGAGAAGGTGGTGAAGTCCAACACCGAACCGCGCATGCGGCACGATCCCACCAATCCGCTGGCCGATGCCGACGGCAATGTGTGGGACGCCGGCGTCGACGAGGCGGCCGAGTTGATCGATATGATCGAGACCGCCCGTCAGTATCAGAACAATGTGCAGGTGATGCAGACCGCCAAGTCGCTGATCCTCGATACCGTGAAGATGGGCCAATGAGTACGATCGATAACACGCTCCCCGCCAGCCTGACGCGGGCGCAGCCGATGAACGCCACCGGCGGCGGCACGCTCGATCAAAGCAGCTTCCTGAAGCTGATGACCGCGCAGATCAAATTCCAGGATCCGTTCAAGCCGGTCGATAACCAGCAGATGGTCGCGCAAATGGCGCAGTTTTCCAGTGTTGCGGGCATCGCCGAGATGAATCAATCGTTGAAAAATATTTCCGAGGCGTTCTCCACGTCGCGGCTGTCCGAGGCGTCGCAGTTCATCGGCAAGAATGTGCTCGCCAAAGGCGATGTTGCAGCGATGGATGCAAACGGCCTGTATCGCGGCGAGGTCGTGCTTCCCGGCAGCGCCGATCGTCTCACGATCGAGCTGGTGGACGCCGATGGCCGCGTGGTGGATTCCAGCACGAGCGGTTCTCTCGAGGCCGGCCCTGTGCCTTTCGCTTTCAAGAGCGTGGACGAGAACGGCCAGCCTCTGAACCGCGGCAATCTGAAGGTGCGGGTATCCGGTGCCATCCCGTCTTCAACATCAACTTGGCTGCCCGTGTCGGCAGTCGGCGTCTCGAAAAGCGGATCAGGCGCAATTTTGAAAACCCCCGCCGGTCAAATCGATGTCGCCGACGTCCGCGGCGTAGGCTGACGCGATCGAAAACTTTTCCAAACAGAAATACCCCCAAGGAGAATAGCTCTCATGTCCTTCCTTACCTCGCTCAGCGGCCTGAAAGCGGCACAGTCCGATCTTTCGGTGGTCTCGAACAATATCGCCAACAGCAGCTCGACTGGTTTCAAGAAGAGCCGCGCGCAGTTCGGTGACCTGTTCGCCGCATCGCCGACGCAGACCACGAAGATGATTGCCGGTCAGGGCGTGCAGCTGCAGGGTATTACCCAGCAGTTTACCCAGGGCACCCTGGAATCGACCGATCGCACGCTGGATTTGGCTGTCGCCGGTGACGGGTTCTTCACCGTCAAAAGCCCCGCCACGAGCGGAGCGATCACCTACACTCGAAATGGGTCGTTCAGCGTGAACAACCAACGTGAGGTGGTCGATTCCACAGGTAACATCGTGCAGCTGCTGCCCGTGGATGCTGATGGCATCATCACGTCCAGCGACAGCGCCGACATGGTCAATCTCGTCCTGCCGGACACCGACCCCAATGATGCCAACGCGGTGCTGGCCAATATTGCGGTCGGTAGCAATGGTGTGATCACGGCCACCTACTCGAACGGCAACCAGCAGCCATTGGGTGCGCTCGCGATGGCGAGCTTCGACGCGGTTGAGAACCTGCGCCCAGTGGGCGATGCACATTGGCAAGCGACCGGACTTTCCGGAACTGCAAAGCTATCGCAGGCCGGCACCGGTCCGCTCGGCACGGTGCGCTCCGGTTCGCTTGAGACGGCGAACATCGACATCACCGAAGAGCTCGTCTCGCTCATCGCCGCACAGCGCAACTTCCAGGCGAACGCGCAGGCGATCGAGACGGCCAACAACATGACGCAGACGATCGTCAACCTGCAGGTCTGATCGGCCTGACGGTTAAGTAGCTGGTTTTGTAGGAGTAAACCCATGGACCGGATGATCCATCTCAGCCTTCGCGCCATGCAGGGGGTGATGAATCGCCAGACCGCGATCGCGCATAACATGGCGAACGCGGACACGACCGGCTTTCGCGCCGAGATCGTGAGCGCCCAGGCGCAATATCTCCATGGGGAGGGCCTGCAAAGCCGGGCGAGCCCGAACGAATATGTGCTGACGGCCGATCTCAACCCCGGCGCAGTGGAACAGACCGGCCGCCCGCTCGACATCGCAATGAACGGGCAGACCATGCTCGCCGTGCAGGCACCCAATGGGGATGAAGGTTACACCCGCCGCGGCGATCTGATGATGAACGAGACCGGCCTGCTCACGACGGGCGATGGCTTCCCGGTGCTGGGGGAGGGCGGCCCGCTGATCGTGCCGCCCGCCGACAGCATCCAGATCGCCGAAGACGGCGGCGTATGGGTGGTGCCCAAGGGGGGCGATCCCAACCAGCCGCAGCAGATCGATCGCCTGCGCCTCGTCAATCCGAAAGGCAGCGAGGTGGTTAAAGCGGAGGATACCCTCTTCCGGGTTAAGAACGGCGGCGCTCTGCCGTCTGATCCTGATGCAAGGCTGCAAAGCGGCGCGCTGGAAGGATCGAACGTCAACATGACCCAGGCTCTGGTCGATATGATCGAAACGAGCCGCGCTTACGAAGCGCAGGTCAAGCTGATGCAGAGCGCCAAGGAAATGGACGATGGCGGCGCCAGCGTCATGCAGCTGCCGCGCTGATCCGCGGCACGATTATTCGCCGCGATAAGCGGCGCGAACGGAGACTGAGTAAATGAGCAATTCAGCCTTGCAGGTCGCCCGCACCGGGCTCGACGCACAGAACACCAAGATGCGCGTGATCGCCAACAACCTGGCGAACGTGAACACCACCGGCTTCAAGCGGGACCGCGCGCAGTTCGAGACGCTGGCTTATCAGCAGGTCGTCCAGAAGGGCGCGGCGGCGGACCAGCAGAACAAGTTCGCCACCGGCCTGTCGCTCGGCACGGGTGTGGCGGTCGCGGGAACCGCGCGCATCGATACGCAAGGGTCGCTTCAGACCACCGGCAATTCGATGGACATCGCGATCCAGGGGTCGGGCTATTTCCAGGTGCAGATGCCCGACGGTTCCACCGCTTATACCCGCGCGGGCGATTTCAGCATCACCGCTGAGGGCGCGATGGTGACCTCGGAAGGTCTGCCGCTGCAGCCACAGATCCAGGTGCCGCAGGGCGCCACCGCGATCACCATCGGCGCAGACGGCACGGTTTCCGCGACGCTTGCCGGGCAGGCTGAGCCCAGCGAACTGGGTCGGATCGAGATCAGCAATTTCATCAATTCGGCCGGTCTCGAATCGATCGGCAACAATCTTCTGAAGGAAACCGCAGCCAGCGGCGCGCCGATTACGGGCGCGGCAGGCGAGGAAGGGCGGGGCGTTCTGCGCCAGGGCATGCTCGAGGGATCGAACGTCAACATTGTCGAGGAGCTTGTTGACATGATCGAAACCCAAAGGGCGTACGAAGTGAACTCCAAGATGATCAAGGCGACGGACGAAATGCTCCAGTTCGCCAATCAGCAGCTGTGAAGGTGATGACGAAAATGAAGAACATGCTCGTCCTTTTCGCCGCTGCGCCGCTACTCTCGGCCTGTTTCGCCAGTCAGCAGGCACGGCCCGATCCGGCCTATGCCGCCACGCTTGCACCCCCGCCGGTGCCGCAGCCGGTCGCCGCGTCGAACGGCTCCATCTTTCAGGCAGCGAACGGCTATGCCGCGCTCACCAGCGGCGCGCGCGCCGCTCGGATCGGGGATCTTCTCACAATCGCGCTGGTCGAACGCACCCAGGCGGTGAAAACCAACAGCGCGAATGTGGATCGCAATGGCAGTTTCGGCATCACGCCGCCCGCCACCGGCCCGTTCGCTTTGTTCGATCCGAGTGATGTCAGCGTTTCCGGGGGCACCAAATTCAAGGGCGGTGGTAGCGCGCAGCAGAGCAACGCGCTGACCGGACAGATCAGCGTGACCGTGGCGGAAATCTTTCCCAACGGCACCATGCTGGTGCGCGGCGAGAAGCTGATCCGTCTGAACCGCGGCGACGAATTTGTCCGCTTCAGCGGCCTGGTTCGCATGGCCGATATCGGCCCGGAAAATGTCGTGCCCTCCACCCGCGTTGCGCAGGCCCATATCGATTATAGCGGCAAGGGCGAAATCGCCCAAGCCAGCAAGCAGGGCTGGCTGCAGCGCTTCTTCAACATTGTGAGCCCGTTCTGATGAACCGTTTTGCAAACCTCATCGCCCGCATCGGCCTGATTCTTTCGGCTGCGCTTCTGGCGGCCGCTCCGGCATCGGCGGACCGGATCAAGGATCTCGGCAGCTTCCAGGGTCTGCGCTCAAACCAGCTGACCGGCTACGGAATCGTGGTCGGCCTGGCCGGCACAGGTGATGACAGCCTGGAATATGCCACTGTCGCCATGAAGGGCGTCACCACGCGCTTCGGCTTGACGCTGCCACCGGGCATCAATCCGGCCACCAAGAACGCCGCTGCCGTCATGGTCACCGCCGATCTTCCGGCGATGGCCAAGCCTGGCCAGCGCATTGATGTGACCGTGTCGGCGATCGGCAAGGCAAAGTCTCTGCGCGGCGGCACGCTCATCATGATGCCGCTCTTAGGCGCCGACGGACAGATCTACGCCATGGCGCAAGGTAATCTCGCGGTTGGCGGCCTGGGCGTGGAGGGACGCGACGGCTCGACCACCACGGTGAACATTCCGTCCGTAGGCCGCATCGCCGGCGGTGCATCGGTCGAGCGTGCGGTGGCGACCGGGTTCGAGCAGAGCCCGTTCCTGACCTTCAACCTTGCCGAGGCCGATCTTACCACCGCGCTGCGCGTTGCAGATGCCATCAACGGTCAGGTCGGTGAGGATCTGGCAACCGCCAGCGATGCCGTTTCCATTGCGATCCGCGCGCCGCTCGATCCTCAGTCGCGGGTCATGCTGATGGGCGCGATCGAGAATATGGAAGTAACGCCCGCCGAAGCGCCCGCCCGCGTCATCGTGAACGCGCGCACCGGCACCGTCGTCATCAACGGCGCGGTGCGGATCAGCCCGGCCGCGGTCAGCCACGGCTCGCTCACGGTCCGTGTGCAGGAAAGCCCGGTCGTCGTGCAGCCCGAACCGTTCAGCCGCGGCCGTACCGCGGTAGAACCGCGCAGCGACATTGCCATCAGCGAAGAACCGGCGAGTGCCTTTATCACCCGCGGGGCTTCGCTCTCCGAGATCGTTCAGTCGATCAACGCGATCGGCGCCTCTCCCAGCGATCTTCTGGCCATCCTCGATGCGCTGAAACAGGCCGGCGCGCTGAAAGCGGAGCTTGTAATTCTGTGACCGATATCACCGCCTCGACTGCCCTGATCAGCGCCGTTTCCGGCACCAGCCCCTCCGCCCCCGCCAAGTCTGGCAAGCATGAGGAGCTGGAAGCCGCCGCGAAGGCGTTCGAGTCGGTATTCCTGCGTCAGATGCTGGGTTCGATGCGCAGCGCCGGGCTCGCCGATGATCTGTTCGGCAATCAGGCAACAGAGCAATTTCGCGACATGCAGGACTCCAAACTGGCCGATTCCATGGCCGGTGACTTCGGCATCGCGGATCTTCTGCTGAAGCAGTTCGAGGGTAAGATATGAGCGGGCTTTTTTCCATCGGCCGGTCTGCGCTGCGCGGTTATACTGCGGCGCTCGACACCGTGTCCCAGAACATCGCCAATTCGGAAAACGGCGACTACGTCCGCCGCGCCGTACGCCTGGGCGACGCCACCATCACCGGATCGCTGAACCCGCTCTACTCCGTGCAGAGCGGGCTGAACGGCGTAGCGGTCGGCGAAATTGCCCGCTCGGGTGACGAATTTCTGGAAGCCTCCGTCCGCATGAGCGGCGCTGCGCTGGTGCGCGCCGAAACCGCAACCAGCTGGCTCGGCGCCATCGAGTCCGGGCTCGACAATGCCGGCGAACATGTCGGCAAGCGGCTGACCGAATTCTACACCCGCGCGCAGGAGCTTTCCGCGGTTCCCTTCGACAGTGCGCTTCGCGTCACCTTCATCAACGAGATCAACAGCACCGCCGAAACCTTCCGCCGCACTGCCGATACCATGAACCTGACCAAGGATCAGATCGGCTCGCGCGCTTTGTCCGAAGTCAACGGCATGACGCAGAGCCTTGAGGCGCTGGCGAGCATCAATCTGGATTTGCGGCGCACGCAGCCCGGCACGCAGGCCCATGCCGGCCTGCTCGACAATCGCGACTCCGTGCTCGCCGTTCTGAGCGAGCGGCTGGATGTGAAAATCTCACTCGGCGATAATGGCATCGCCACCGTCAGCTATGCCGATATGGAAATCGCCGGCATCGCCACATCGGCCAAGCTCACCATGGTCGATCGGCCCGATGGCAGCTTCCGCATCGATGTAAACGGGCAAGAGGGCAAGGTTCCGGCCAATGGCATGTTGGCCGGCCTCAGCCGCACGCGCAGCGCCGTGACGACCGAACTGGCCCAACTCGACCAGCTGGCCGAGGATTTTGCGACGCAGGTGAACAGCTGGCATGCCGGAGGGGTGACGGATGCAGGAGCGGCCGGAAAGCAGCTCGTGACCACCGGGGGCGGCGCGGCCGGGATCCAGCTGATCGCCACGAAGCCGGAAGAACTCGCGGTGGCGGACAGCACCGGCAAGCCCAACGGCAATCTCGTGGCGCTGGCTGGTCTGCGAACCAGCGGTGGTATCGAACAGAACTGGAACCAGCTGATCGCGGGGCATTCCAATCTGGTGCTCGCCGCACAGAACGAGCAGGCCGCCGCCACCGCGCTGGACCGCAACTCGCGCAGCCGCCGCGATGATGTGGCGCGCGTCGACCTGGACCGCGAGACTGCCGATCTCATCCGATTGCAGCAGTCTTATGATGCCGCCAGCCGAGTCATCCAGGTCGCGCGAGAAACCACCCAGTCGATCCTGTCTATCTTCTGACCGGCGCGTCTTTCGCGCGCATAAGGAACCAAGCTTATGGTCCAGTCCATCAATCGCAATCGTCCGCGGGACGCGGTGCAGGCCCAGCTCAATCTGGGCAAGGCGATCGCCGAGCAGCAGGAGGCTATTTCCAGCGGCAAGCGGCTGGTGCTTCCTTCGGACGATCCGCAGGGCTGGCTGGAACTCTCGCTCATCGCGCGACAGCAGACAGACGAGGCGGCGTCCACGGCCAATATTGGACGTGCCGAAACCCGCGCCGTTCAGGCGGAATCGAGCATGAACGAGATCGCAGCGGGCCTTACGCGCGCAAAAGAACTGATCGTGCTTTCGAACAATGATTCGGTCAGCGCCGTGGACCGGGAGGGCATTGCGATCGAGCTGGAAGGCATCCGGGCCAACTTCCGGGATATCCTCGACCAGGGCGATCCGTTCGGGGGCAAGTTGTTCGGGACGATCGCGATTGAAGTTCCGATCGGCGGGACCCGCAATGTCGTCGCTTCCCCGACCTATGCCCGTATCGCGGAAAACATTCCGGACGGAAGCGGCGGTACGACATCGATCGAACAGCTGTTTCAGGATGCGATCGATGCGATGCGCACCGGCACGCAGCCGGAACGCGAAGGCATGCTACGCCCGGTCGACAAGGTCATCGATCACATGACCCAGATGCTGACCGAGCAGGGCGTCGTGAAGGGCCGTCTCAACAGCGCGCGCGAGCAATATTCGGAAAGCCGCATCGTTCTCGCCAGTCGCCGCAAGGAGATTGAGGAGGTCGATGTCAGCGAAGCGATCACCCGTCTCCAGGCGCTCCAGGTTTCGCTGGAGGCGGCACAAGCGGTGTATGCGAAAATCGAGCAGAGATCGCTGATGGATTATCTCCGCTAATCGCCGCCCGCGGTCTGAAAACAGCCTTAATGGAAGGACGCGGTGGCCGTTAACCTAGTCGACCCGGCTGCCGTTCAGCCGATCACTGCCGGACGGATCATCCGTTCCCGGCGATCTACAGGGATTTATCCGTCATGATGGTTGCAATCGGTCTCGTCATTCTTCTGGTTATGGTGTTCGGAGGGTTCATCATTTCCGGTGGTGATATCGGCGCCGTGCTTCATGCGCTCCCCATCGAAATGATGGTGATCGGCGGGGCGGCGGTGGCCGCAATCGTGATCGGCAATAGCGGGCCGGACCTGAAAGCGCTCGGCGGCGGCTTCGCCAAGGTCTTCAAGGGGCCGAAATACAAGCGGCAGGATTATCTGGATTGCATCTTCCTGTGCGGAAAGCTGACGAAGATGATGCGTTCCGAAGGGCCGGTGGCCCTGGAGCCGCATGTCGAAGATCCCCAGAATAGCGCAGTTTTTGCTGAGTTCCCGCGTTTGCTTGCGGACAAGACATTGGTGGCGCTGATTTGCGATAGCCTGCGCCTCGTGGTGGTGTCTTCGGGCGACCTCGATCCTCATTCGGTCGAGGATGTGGTCGATCAGCATCTGAAATCGCATCATCATGAAGCGATGGGCCCTGCGAACAATCTGCAGTGGCTGGCCGACGCGTTGCCCGCGCTCGGCATCGTTGCCGCCGTGCTCGGCGTCGTGAAGACGATGGGTGCGATCGATCAGCCGCCGGAAGTTCTGGGCGAGATGATCGGCTCGGCGCTGGTCGGCACCTTTCTCGGCGTGCTTCTGGCTTACGGCATCGTCGGCCCGATCGCGAACCGGGTGAAAGCGATCATCGAGGAAGATCACAAAATCTACGAGACCGCCAAGCAGATCATCGTTGCCACCTTGCACGGCCATCCGCAGCCGCTGGTGATCGAGGCCGCACGTTCGGGCCTGAACCACGCCAACCAGCCCAGCTTCGCCGATGTGTTCGACGGCCTGAGGGCGCGCTGAGGCCATGGCTAGCGCTCCCAAAGGGGACAATCTGCGCCCCATCATCATCAAGAAAATCATCGAGGATGGCCATGGCGGCCATCATGGCGGCGCGTGGAAGGTGGCCTATGCCGACTTCGTGACGGCGATGATGGCGTTCTTCCTGCTGATGTGGCTGCTTGGCGCGACGGATGAGGACCAGCGCAAGGCCATCGCGGACTACTTCGCACCCACGCTGGTGGAAATGAAACAGGGCAGCGCCGGCTCCAATGGTTTGTTCGGCGGCGAATCCGTCGTTTCGCGCGATGATTATCCCCATGCGCCGGGCCAGACCGGAACCCGCACGTTGACCATCCCCAAGGATGCCACCGGAAGCCGCGACGGCGCGGACCTTGCCTTGCGCAAGGAGGAGCAGAAACGCTTCGACGCGATCGAGAAGGAAATCCGCAAGCGGCTCCAGGAAAAGGCAGAGCTGCGCAACCTGTCCGAAAACATCAAGTTCATCCGGACGACGGAGGGGCTACGGATCGAGGTTGTCGATGCCGCGGACTTTGCCATGTTCCAGCTTTCGAGCAATCGGCTGGTTCCCCGCGCTGCCAAGCTATTGCAAGAAGTGGCGGGCGCGATCCGTGACCTACCGAACGCCATCGCCGTGCGCGGCCATACGGACAGTCTGCCTTATGCATCGGGCAAGACAATGAACAATTGGCTACTCTCCGCGGCACGTGCCGAAGCAACCCGGCAGGGCCTGCTTTCCGGCGGACTGAAGGAGGACCGTTTCGACAAGATCGAGGGTGTGTCGGACCGGCAGCCCTACAACGCAGGCGACGCAGCGGACCCGCGCAACCGGCGCATGTCGATTACGCTCTTGACCCAGGCCAGCAGCGGGCGTGCGATTAGTGAAGAAGTCGCCGAAGGGCTTTCGTCTTCCAGCATACGCTCAAAGTAATCCTTCAGGAATTACTTCGTCGTTTACCTGCTATTTACCACCTTGTCCTATCCAGTACTCCAGTTCCGTGCATTGGCTTTGCAAGAAATTCTAGCCATTGCCGAGAGTTGAGTGGGGGAATTGATGATAAGCTGGTTTAAAGAAAAAGCGCCGATCAGGAGGAAGTTTACTGTCCTTCTTTGTATCCACGGCGTCTTGGCTGCGATAGTCGCCGGTGCTGTTTTCGCTTCCATGCAGGCCTGGATTTCGCCGGTTGCTGCGTTCGGCGTCGCGATCGGAAGTTTGATCGCTCATATCGCCGTGGTCCTGGTCGCGAAGAAACTGATCTGCGATCCGTTTGTGGAGACGGTCGTGCGTATGGAGGGGCTTGCCGACGGTGATCTCGCCAGTCCGGTCTTGCACACGCAGCATGCCGACTGTGTGGGACGCTTGACCCAGGCCATGGACGTCTTCCGCGCCAATGCCGAGAAAGTACAAGACGCTACCGAGATTGAGCAGGTTGTCAGCGTGCTCAGCGACGGTTTGCACAAGCTGGCCGACGGCAACCTCAGCTACCGCATCGAAGACGCGTTCCCTGGCGTTTATGAAGAACTGCGCACCAACTTCAATCAGGCTTTGATTTCGATGTCCGAAGTCATCTCGGCCGTGGTTGGATCGGCCGCCAACATCAATAATGGCGCCGCTGATATCCGGCACGCTTCGGACGATCTTTCGCAGCGCACGGAGCAACAGGCTGCGAGCCTTGAGGAAACCGCCGCGGCGATGGATCAGATCACCTCGACCGTACGCGAATCCGCTCAAGACGCCAAACGCGCCAATGAGGTGGTGGGTGCCACATGGACCGAAGCCGAAGAATCGGGCCATATCGTGCATCGTGCGGTCGAAGCGATGAACGGAATTGAACGCGCCTCCGCCGAAATCAACGACATCATTTCGGTGATCGACGGGATTGCCTTTCAGACCAACCTACTGGCTCTGAACGCAGGGGTTGAGGCAGCACGCGCTGGCGACGCGGGCAAGGGCTTTGCCGTGGTGGCATCCGAAGTGCGCGCCTTGGCGCAGCGCTCGGCAGACGCTGCGAAGGATGTGAAATCGAAAATCACCGCTTCCACCGAGCAGGTCGATTCCGGAGTGGCGCTTGTCAGCGAGACGGGTGCCTCGCTTGAGCGGATTATCGGCCGGATCAAGGAGGTCAGCGATCTGGTTTCTTCGATCTCGACATCGGCTGAGCAGCAAGCCAACGGCCTTCAGCAGGTCAATACCGCCGTTTCTGAAATGGACGGCGTGACGCAGCAGAACGCCGCCATGGTCGAGCAAGCCACCGCAGCGGCCAGAAGTCTGGCAGAGGAAGCGGACTCGCTTGCCCGCCAGGTTGCAGGGTTCCAGATCGAAACGAAGCCAGAACGCAGCGCGCCGTCTCCGGTGCATGCGCTTCAGGATCGGGCCGCCCGCCAGATGGCAAAGCCGGCGCTGACGGCGCGTGTCGTCGGGAACACTGCTTTGGCGCAGGACGACTGGTCCGAATTCTAACCGCCCAAAATGACCCACAGTCCTTCGCCTGTGTGCCCTATAACCAGAGAACGCAAATGAGGGTTAATGCTTCGAACGGAAGGATCGAAGGAAGACTGAATTACCCCCCAGCAATGCCTAATTAGTATCACATCGTACATAAAATGTAACGTAAACGGTTTGTTTACGCGTCGGTCATATCGAGGTCTCCGATGTGGGGGGAAAGTTGTCGCAAACATCAAATTTGCGGGAGCACGGCAATAGAGGGATAATACCATGCTGCGCTGGTTTAAAGAAACAGCACCCATCCGGACAAAATTCAACGCACTATTCTGGGTGCATACCGCGATTACGGCTTTCGTCGCGGCAACCGCATTCGGCATCGAATTCGGCTGGATCTCAGGAGAAGTGATGCTGGGCATCGCGTTTCTTGCAGTCATTGCGCAAGCGATCGTGGTCTTAGTATCCAAAAAAGCGATCTGCGATCCTTACGTCGAGACCGTGGAACGCATGGAATCCCTTGCCGCCGGTGATCTCTCAAGTCCGATCGCTCATCAAGAGCATCAGGACTGCGTCGGTCGCATGACTCGGGCGATGAATGTCTTCCGTCTGAATGGCGAAAAGATTCAGACATCCAATGAGGCTCAGGAGCAGGTTGTCGACGCTCTCAGCGACGGTCTGCGCAAGCTGTCCGACAGCGACCTGACTTACCGCATCGAAACGCCGTTTCCTGAAGGCTATGATCAGCTGCGGAACTATTACAACGAGGCGCTGCAGTCGCTTACCGAAGTCATATCCGCGGTCATCGACGCTGCCAGCAGCATCAACAACGGTTCCGCCGATATCCGTCAGGCATCGGACGATCTGTCCCAGCGCACCGAACAGCAGGCCGCCAGCCTGGAGGAGACGGCCGCCGCCATGGATCAGATCACTTCCACGGTCCGCGAGGCGGCGCAGGATGCCACCCGGGCCAATCAGGTGGTTATCGAAACGCGCTCGGAGGCCGAACAGTCCGGCGACGTCGTGCAGCGCGCCGTAGAGGCCATGAACGGGATCGAGCGCTCTTCCGCGGAAATCAGCGAGATCATTTCGGTAATCGACGGTATCGCCTTCCAAACCAACCTGCTCGCATTGAACGCCGGCGTTGAAGCGGCGCGTGCCGGCGATGCGGGCAAGGGCTTTGCCGTGGTCGCATCCGAGGTTCGGGCCTTGGCGCAGCGCTCTGCGGATGCAGCCAAGGATGTGAAGTCGAAGATCACGGCGTCCACGGGGCAGGTGGATGCAGGCGTGCAACTGGTTAGCGAGACCGGTGCATCGCTGGAACGTATCATCAACCGGATCAAGGAGGTCAGCACCCTCGTCTCCTCGATCTCGACCTCCGCAGAACAGCAGGCCAATGGTTTGCAGCAGGTGAACACCGCCGTGTCCGAAATGGACGGCGTGACGCAGCAGAACGCAGCCATGGTGGAAGAAGCGACGGCAGCTGCCCGCAGCCTGGCCGAAGAGGCAGATGTGCTTGCCCGTCAGGTTTCGCAGTTCCGGGTTTCTGGCTCTGCTCAGCGCAGCCCTGCCGCATCTCCTGTGCACCAGTTGCAGGCGCGTGCGGCCCGTCAGATGGCCCAGCCGGCCGTAACGGCCCGGGTCGCCGGTAACACGGCCCTGGCCGACGACGACTGGTCCGAGTTCTGATCGCCGATTTTTCCATGTAGTCTCCCAAGGGACAGTACCATGAACCAACCGCTCCCAGCCACATTGAACAGCGCCGCATCAGGTTTGCTACGCTGCAGCTTGAGGCAGGCCATCGGAAATGCCCAGCCGGTCATACTTTTGGCCGATCAGGTAGAGCAGATCGGTCTGGCGGGCCTGCAGGTCCTGCTTGCCGCGCGCAAGGCGGCTGGAGATGCGCGGGTGGAATTTCGCATCGATCAGCCAAGCGATGCGATGGTGAACATGGTCAAACTTTCCGGTCTGGACGTCTTGCTAGAACCTGCTGAAGAAGAGGCGAGCGCGTGAATATCGAGGAAATCCAGGCCATCTTCTTCCAGGAATGCGAAGAAGGACTGAACGAGATGGAAACGGCGTTCGCCGAAATTCGTCCCGACAGCTACGATGTTGAAACGATCAACACCGTGTTCAGGGCCGTGCATTCGATCAAGGGCGGGGCAGGGGCCTTCGGGCATGAGCGTCTGCAGGCGTTCACCCACGAATATGAGACCCTGCTGGACTATCTGCGCAACGGCACGCTGTCCCTGGACCAGTCCGTACTCGATACTGTCCTCGCGGCGTTCGATTTATTGTCGGATCATGTCGCTGCGGCACGGGATGGCCAGGAGGCACCTGCCGACGGGCCGATGCTCGAACGCCTCAAGCAGGCGGCGGATGTCAACGCGGCGGCAGCCGAGGCTCCTGCCGAGCCTGAGGCCGCTCAAGCCGAAGTGGCCCAGGAAGCGCCCGCTGCTGATGATGATTTCGATGATTTGATGGCGATGCTGGGCGGCCCCGCGTCCGCACCGGAAGAAGCCGCCTCCGACGAAGCGCCGATCGAGCCGATAACGGCTGAGCTGAACGATGCGTCGACAGCCGAGGTTGCGGGAGAGGCGGACTGGCGACTTTCGATGCGCCCCGCGCCGAACGCATTCGACAATGGCGGCGAACCGCTTTTGTTGCTGCGCGAGCTGGAGCGCCTGGGTGCGAAACTGCACGCAGTCGATCTGTCCGCCCTTCCGTCGCTGGACGCGATGGATGCCGAATGCTCCTATCTTGCCTGGCACCTGAACATTCCCGGTGCTCTTTCGGAAGACGAGATCGTGGGCGTGTTCGATTTCACCGATGGCTATGGGCTGGAACTCCAGCGGATCGGTGAGATTTCGGACGATGCTGCAGCGCCCGAGGCGGACGTGGCTCTCCCTCCTGCCGCACAAGATGCTCCGGCGCCCGCTCCGGCACCCGTAGCGGCCCCGGTGGCCGCCCCGGCACCGGTGCAGCCCGCACCGGCGTTGCAGGCGGTTCCGCCCGCTCCCGTTCCCGCGCCCACCTCGGCACCTGCGCCAAGCCAAGCGCCAGCGCCCGCCGCCGCTGCGGCGCCGAGCGCGGCGGCTGCTCCTGCTCCCAGCGCACCCAAGGTGGCGGCTTCGCAGACCATTCGTGTGGACTTCGACCGGCTCGACAGGCTGGTCAATCTGGTCGGCGAGCTTGTGATCACGCAGGCCATGCTGACCCAGCGCCTCAGCGATTATGATCTGAACGGCATCGGCGAACTCAGCGATCTCGATCATCTGACGCGCGAGCTTCAGGAATCGACGATGGCGCTGCGCGCCCAGCCCATGCAGACGGTGTTCAGCCGCGTGCCACGGATCATCCGCGAACTGGAGGGCGAGACCGGCAAGCGCGTGCGCCTCGAGATCGAGGGCGAGATGACGGAAGTCGACAAGACGGTTGTCGAGCGTATCGGCGAACCGCTAACCCACCTGATCCGCAACGCCGTGGACCACGGCCTGGAAAGCCCGGAAAAGCGCGTCGCCGCCGGCAAGTCGGCTGAAGGTGTCGTTCGGCTTTCGGCCGCGCACCAGTCCGGCCGGATCGTCATCACCGTCGCGGACGACGGCGCCGGTATCAACCGCGATCGGGTGCGGCAGCGCGCTGTCGAACGCGGTATCGTCGCGCCGGATGCGGCACTGAGCAATGAGGAGATCGACAATCTGATCTTCGCACCGGGCTTCTCGACCGCCGAGACCGTGTCCAACATTTCGGGACGCGGTGTCGGCATGGACGTCGTGCGCCGGAACATTCAGGCGCTGGGCGGCCGCATCGGCATCCAGTCCAACGAGGGTACCGGATCCAGCTTCTCGCTCAGCCTTCCGCTCACGCTCGCCGTGCTTGACGGCATGATCGTGAAGGTCGGCGCACAGACATTCGTGATCCCGCTAACTCATATCGTCGAGAGCCTGCGCCCGGAAGAGCGTGCCGTGAACGGCATCGGTCTGGACGCCGCGCTGCTGGACGTACGCGGACAGCATGTTCCGCTGCTGCGTGTGGCCCGCCAGCTGGGCATTCCCGATGGCGAAACCGATCCGCGCAGCGGCGTGCTGATTGTGGTTGACGGCGATCACGGCCCTGCCGCCCTGATGGTCGATTCCATCCAGGATCAGCGCCAGGTTGTCGTGAAGAGCCTTGAGGCGAACTACCGCGCCATCGACGGGCTGGCCGGCGCGACGATCCTGGGCGATGGCCGCGTGGCCCTGATCCTGGATATCGACACCTTGACGGCCCGCCGCCCCGGGGCCGTGCCCATGGAACTGGCCGCGTGAACGCGCTCGCTGCCATCAGCACGGATAGCAGACGGCGGGAGTTCAAGTTCAGCCTGGAGGATCATCGTGCGATCTCCAAGCTCGCCTATAAGATCGCGGGCATTCTGCTGCCCGACAGCAAGGCGCAGATGGTCTACGGACGCCTTGCGCCGCGAGTGCGGGCGAACGGTCTTCAGTCGGTCTCAGACTATCTGAAGCTGATTGAACGTGATGAAACCGAGCGCGACCGTGCGATCGATATGCTCACGACGAACCACACCAGTTTCTTCCGTGAGAAGCACCATTTCGAACATTTCTCAGCGGAAGTGTGGCCCACGCTACTTGAACGGTTGCGGGCGGGCAAACGCGTTCGCCTGTGGTCGGCTGCCTGTTCCAGCGGGGAAGAGCCCTATACCTGGATGATGGCGATGCTGGGCGCGCAGCGCGCCGAGGCGGAGCGTATCCTGCAACTGGACCTGCGGATGCTGGCCACCGATCTTTCGGCCAGCGTGCTCGATGTCGCGCGCGCCGGAATCTATCCGCACGAAACAGTCAAACCCGTCCCCGAGCCGCTGGCCAAAAGCTGGCTGCAAAAAGCGGGGGATTCCATGCAGGTCGATCCCGCGCTGCGCGCGCCGATTTCCTTCCTTCCGCTCAATCTGCTTGGCGAATGGCCGATGCGCAGCAAGTTCGATGTGATCTGCTGCCGCAATGTGATGATCTACTTCGATGGTCCCACCAAGGCACGGCTGCAGGCCCGCATGGCGGATCAGCTGGAGCAGGGGGGAACGCTCTATATCGGGCATTCCGAACGGCTCGACGAGATCGTGGCCAGTCGCTTCGAATGCGTCGGCAACACCACTTATCGGAAAATTGCGCCATGACCGTACGTGCAGTCGTTATCGACGACTCCTTTGTCATGCGCAGCCTGGTCTCGCATACGCTGCAGCAGGACCCGGAGATCGAGGTGGTCGGTACGGCCTGCGACGTTACGTCCGCCCGCCAGATCATCAAGAGTCTGGATCCGGATGTGATTACGCTCGACGTGGAAATGCCGGGCATGGACGGCATCAACTTTCTGGAGCGACTGATGCGGCTGCGGCCGATGCCGGTGGTGATGCTGTCCACGCTCACTTCGCGCGGTGCGGACGCCACCCTGGCAGCTCTGGAGCTGGGCGCATTCGACTGTGTCGACAAGGCAATCCTGAGCGACACCGGCAGCACCAGCCTGGCCGATACGGTGAAGGCTGCGGCCTCTTCACGGCGGCTTGCAAGCAGCGTCCAGAAACCCGCGCAGGTGGGCGACACGTTCCGTCCGCGGTCCGACGCGTTGATCGCGATCGGGGCTTCCACGGGCGGCGTCGAGGCGCTGATCGAGCTGCTGCGCGGCTTCCCCGAAAATTGCCCGCCGACGATGATCGTGCAGCACATGCCCGCCACGTTCACGGCAAGCTTCGCCGCCCGGCTGGATCGGCTGTCCAAGCCCAAGGTGGAAGAAGCCAGGGCCGGGTCACCATTGACGACCGGCAAGGTTTATCTGGCGCCCGGCGGCGAAAATCATCTGGAGATCGCCGGCGTGCCGGGGCGTTTCCATTGCCGTCTGGTGCAGGGAGACCGGGTGAGCGGTCACCGCCCGTCGGTCGACCGATTGTTCTCTTCCGTGGCGCGCCACGCCGGTGCCGCCGCGACGGGCGCCATTCTCACCGGAATGGGCGCGGATGGCGCCGTTGGGCTAAAGGCGATGCGCGATGCCGGGTCGGCCACGGTCGGCCAGGATCAGGCCACCTCGGTGGTCTACGGCATGCCCGCTGAGGCCCATCGCATGGGGGCCGTCACCATGCAGCTTTCGCTGAATAGAATTGCAGCGCAGCTGATGAAGGAATGTTCGGCATGACGAGCGGCGCTGAAACATCCTTTCGGTCCGTGAACGTATCGCAGGGAGAAACCCGCGTTTCCCGCGATCCCGAAATCGTGCTCACGACGTTGCTGGGAAGCTGCGTCGCGGCCTGTCTTTACGATCCGTTCGCGCGGGTGGGCGGGATCAACCATTATCTGCTGGCACACGGCAAGGTCGAAAACGCGGCGTCGATGCAGCGTTATGGTGTGCATGCCATGGAAATGCTGATCAACGAAATGATGGCCCATGGCGCCATGCGCAGCCGTATGAAGGCCCGGATTTTCGGCGGTGCCACGATGAACGCGCATTACAGCGATATCGGCGGGGACAATATCGCCTTCGCCCGCGCTTTTTTGAAGGCCGAAGGTATTCCGCTGGTGGGCGAAGATGTGGGCGGCAGTGCGGCGAGGCGCGTCCAGTTCCGCGCTGCTCTGGGCCTCGCGCGATGTCGCAAGGTTGAGGATGTCCAGCTTTCTCGCGTTGCAGCGCAAGTCCCCACTCCACCCGCAAAGCCGGTTTCCATCGGCGATGTCGAACTTTTCTGATGAATGCCGTCAAGGAGCTAGCCCGTGCAGAAGTCCATTCTAACCGTCGATGATTCGCCCAGCATGCGCATGCTGCTGCGCGCTGCGCTTGACGATCTCGGCTATCATGTGATCGAAGCCGAAGATGGCATCGACGCTCTGGAAAAGCTGGGCAGCATTAAGCCGGACGTCATGATCACCGATATCAACATGCCGCGCCTAGACGGTTTCGGGCTGATCGAGCGCGTGCGCGGCGAAGGCGAGCGGGAAATGCCCATTCTGGTGCTGACCACCGAAAGCTCCGACGAGAAGAAACAGCGCGCGCGCAATGCCGGTGCCACCGGCTGGATCGTCAAGCCGTTCGATCCCGAAAAGCTGGCCTCCGCGCTTCGCCGCGTGATGCATTGAGCCGATTGAAGAGGACATCTAAAATGAGCCGCCAACTTATCACCTTTCAGCTGAGCGATCAGGTGCTCGGTATCGATATCATGGCCATTCGGGAAATCCGCGCATGGTCGCCCGCAACGCCGCTTCCCAACGTTCCGGAATATGTCCGCGGCGTGGTAAATCTTCGCGGCGTCGTACTGCCGGTGCTGGACCTGCGCCATCGGCTGAACTGGGGCACGACCGATACCACCGCGCGCCATGTGATCATCGTCGTCCAGATCGGCGAGCAGCTGCAGGGCATCATCGTCGATGCGGTTAACGACATCGTTACCGTTAGCGAGGATGGTCTGCAGCCATTGCCCAACATGGGCGACACCATCGCCGCCAGGTTCCTCGAAGGTCTCGTCAACATCGACGAACGTCTGATCCTCGTATTGTCGCTCGAGCGTCTCGTCGAGCAATTGCCGCACGGTGCGGCATCCCATCCGGAGTAAGTTTCATGGCCCGCACCAAAGTCCTTGTCGTCGACGACTCGCTTACCATGCGCGCGCTTTTGTGCGGCGCGCTGGAGCGTGTGCCGGGCGTGGAGATTGTCGGGCTGGCGGACGGCGCTGCCGAAGCCCGTGAGATGGTTCAGTCGCTCAAGCCGGAAGTGATGACGCTCGATATCGAGATGCCCGGAATGAGCGGCCTCGAATATCTGAAGGAGATCATGGAGAACAAGCCGATGCCGGTGATCATGTTCTCCACCCGCACGACCGATGGCGCATCCGAATCGATCGAGGCCCTGCGCCTCGGTGCGGTCGCCTGTCTGCCCAAGCCCAAGGTTGCCGCCCCCAAGGAGTTGGATGCGATCATCGCCAAACTGGGCAAGATCATCGGCACTGCGAAGAACGCACGGCTGCCCACCGTGGGCGGTGCGAAAAGCACGGGCAAATCCGCACCCATCAACTGGAACGGCCGCCTGACGGTTGTCGGTGCCGATGCATCGGGCACGCAGTCGCTATTCAACCTGTTCGAGCAGATGCCCGAAGACTGCCCGCCCATGCTGGTCGTACAGCATCTGGAGCCGGGGATGGTGCAGGGCATGGCGGAGAAGCTCGACAGCCAGATCGCGCCGCGTGTCCTGGTTGCCGATGCCGATATGCCGATTGAAAAAGGAACGATCTATTTTGCACCGCAGGGAGAGGCCCACATGGTCGTTTCAGCTTGGCCCGATGGGCAGTTGAAACTGCTGCCGCGCGATCCCGTGGCTGGCGAGCGCCCGTCCATTTCGCTGCTCTTTGCGTCAGCCGCCAAGGCTGCCACGGTCGATACCGTGGGTCTGTTGCTGTCCGACAGCGATGACGCCAAAGGCGGCGCGAACGCGATCTCGGGCGTGCGCGGACATTGCATCTCGGCCAATGCGGGCGGCGGATACACGCTGGAACGCGGCTTTGCATCGCAGGAAGTCAAGCCCGCGGACCTGACCAAAACGCTGATCGGACTGCTATCCAAATGAGCTATATGGAACCCATTAGGGCAGAACCTAGCTCCGAAGATGCGCTGCTCGATATCGTGCTGGCGGAGGAGCTGGTGAACATCACCCGGCTGCTCGGCAATCTGGCCTATGATTTGGGCAGCGATCCGGAAACCCTTCGGCGGCACATGAAGAGCTTGCAGAAGATCGATCACATCACACAGATGCAGCTCGCAATCGCCCAGATGCTGCGTTCGCGCGAACCGGCGAGCGAGCGGATCGCGGCGGTCACGCTGCAGGACATGGCGACCCGGCTTTCGGACATGCTGGAGAAACTGAAGGCAGGCGAAAGCCTCCTGCATATAGCTTGAACGACGCGGACATTGCCGGTGCGGTTCCGGAAAGGCGCGCGCCCTCTTGCGCAAGTGCGCGCAACTTGCCAAATCCCGTCCTGACATGGCCGCGAACGTTCATCTGCTGAAACCGGGCCGTGCGGCCTCCCTGGAACCGATGATGGCGCTTGTCGCCAGCGACATGAATCGCGTGAACAGCGTGATCCTGGATCGCATGCAATCGGACATTCCATTGATACCTGAACTGGCCGGCCACCTGATCGCGGGCGGCGGCAAGCGGCTGCGTCCCATGCTGACGCTCGCCTGCGCGGCGCTGCTCGATTATCCGGGGGACCGGCATCACAAGCTTGCCGCGTCGGTGGAGTTCATCCACACCGCGACGTTGCTGCACGACGACGTCGTTGACGGGTCGGACATGCGCCGGGGCAAGACCGCCGCGAACCTCATTTTCGGCAACCCGGCAGCCGTTTTGGTGGGCGACTTCCTGTTTTCGCGCAGTTTCGAACTGATGGTCGAGGATGGCTCGCTGAAAGTACTCAAGATCCTCAGCAATGCCTCTGCCGTCATCGCCGAGGGCGAGGTGGATCAGCTTACTGCGCAGCGCCAGCTGGCGACGAGTGAGGAGCATTATCTCGATATCATCGGCGCGAAGACGGCGGCGCTGTTCGCCGCCGCTTGCCGCATCGCCGCGGTGGTCGCCGAGCGCGACAACGCCGTGGAAGAGGCGCTGGATCGCTACGGCCGCAATCTCGGCGTCGCCTTTCAGCTGGTCGACGACGCGATCGATTACGCCTCGGACAGCGCAACAATGGGCAAGGGTGTCGGCGATGATTTCCGCGACGGAAAGATCACGCTTCCTGTCATCCTCGCCTTTGCGCGCGGTGACGCGGAAGAGCAGGCGTTCTGGCGTGAGGCGATGGCCGGACGGCGCGTGTCCGATGAGGATCTGGCGCACGCAACCCGGCTGATCGAACGGCACGATGCCATTTCGGACAGCATCGACCGGGCGCGCCATTACGGCCAGCGCGCGATCGATGCCATCGCGGCGTTCCCGGCAGGGCCGGCCAAATCGGCGCTCACCGAGGCGGTGGAGTTCGCGATCAGCCGCGCCTATTAGGCGCCGGACATGAACGACATCGCTGCCACCCGCCCCGCCGGATCGTTCCGGCGCGAAGGCCTCATGACGCTGCGCCTGGCGCTGCCGCTCGTTATCGGCAATCTGGCGCAGGCGGCGATCAACACCACCGATGTGGTCATCCTCGGACGTTACGACGTCGATGCGCTGGCCGCGGCGGCGCTCGGCGTGAACCTCTATTGGGTGTTCGGCGTGTTCTGCATGGGGCTGGTCACCGCCGCCTCTCCGCTGATCGCGGCGGAATATGGACGGCGCGCGAACAGTGTGCGCGATGTGCGCCGCACGGTGCGTCAGGCGATCTGGGCTTCCGCCGCCATCTGCGTGCCCGTCTGGGCGATCCTTTGGAATGCGGAGGCCATCTTCCTCGCCCTCGGCCAGACCGCCGATCTTTCCGCCGCCGCCGCGCCGTTCGTGCGTATCGCGATGTGGGGGCTGTTCCCCTGGCTCGTCGGCCTGATCCTGCGCTACTATGTCACGGCGCTGGAGCGCCCGATGTGGGGCGTCTACATCATGGCGGTGGGGCTGATCTTCAACGCGGTTGCTTGCTGGGCGCTGGTGTTCGGTCATCTGGGCCTGCCCGAACTCGGCCTAGAGGGCGCGGCGATCGCGAACGCACTGTCGCAGCTCGTCCTCGGCCTCGGCGGCGCGCTCGTGGTGACCGGTGTACGCCGCTTCCGCCGTTATCGCCTGTTCGGCAACTTCTGGCGGCCCGACTGGCCGCGCTTTCGCGCCATCTTCGCCGTGGGCCTGCCGATCGCCTGCACCTATGCGATGGAAGTGACCGTGTTCTCCGCCGCGGTGTTCCTCATGGGCCTGATCGGCCGCGCCTCGCTCGCCGCTCATAGCGTCGCCATCCAGATCGCCGCGCTCGCCTTCATGGTGCCGCTGTCGATCGGGCAAGCGGCGACGGTGCGCGCGGGCATCTTCCACGGGCGGCGCGATCCTGCCGGCCTTTCGCGCGTCGGCAAGGTGGCGCTGGCACTGGGCCTTGCTTCGGCGGCTTTCTCCTCGGCGCTGATGTGGCTGATCCCCGGTCCGCTGGTCGGGCTGTTCGTGCAGCCGGTGACGCCAGAAGATGCCGAGGTGTACCGGCTCGCGGTCGCCTTCCTTGGCGTGGCCGCCCTGTTCCAGCTGGTGGATTCGCTGCAGGCGGTGGGGGCAGGGCTGCTGCGCGGCATCCAGGACACGCGGGTGCCGATGGTCTTCGCAGCGCTGGGATACTGGGCGATCGGCTTCGCGCTGGGCTGGTTCCTGGCGTTCCATGCAGGCCTCGACGGGGTCGGGGTGTGGCTAGGCCTCGCGGGCGGGCTCGCGGCGACAGCGGTGCTGATGTGCGGACGCTGGTTCCTGCGCGAAAGGCTCGGCCTGACGACGAGCGAGGCGTGAGCGCGCTGCCGATCGAGGCGGTGCTGCCCGATCTGAAGGCGGCGCTGCGCGCGGGCACCAATGCCGTGCTGGTCGCGCCGCCGGGGGCCGGCAAGACGACGATGGCAGCGCCCGCCTTGCTCGGTGAGGAATGGTGCGACGGCGAGATCTGGCTGCTCAGCCCGCGGCGGCTGGCGGCGCGCGCGGCGGCGGAACGCATGGCGGAGCTGGCCGGGGAGCCGGTGGGGCACACCATTGGATACGCCACCCGCATGGACACGAAGCGCTCCGCGAGCACGCGCATTCTGGTGCTGACCGAGGGTATCTTCCGCAATCGCATCATCGCCGATCCGGAGCTGACCGGCATCGCCGCCGTGCTGTTCGACGAGGTGCACGAGCGCAGCCTCGACAGCGACTTCGGCCTTGCGCTCGCACTCGAAGCCCAGGGGGCGTTCCGGCCGGACCTGCGCCTCCTTGCCATGTCGGCCACGCTGGACGGGGCGCGCTTCTCCGCGCTGATGCATGGCTGCCCGGTGATCGAGAGCGAGGGGCGCAGCCATCCGCTGGAGCTGATCCATATCGGCCGCCGCGCCGAACGGCGCATCGAGGACGAGATGGCGGGCGCCGTGCTGCGCGCGCTGGCCGAGCGCGAGGGCGACCTGCTCGCCTTCCTGCCGGGCGTGGGCGAAATCGATCGGACGGCGGATCGGTTGGCCGAGCGCATGCCTTCCAGCGTCCGCGTGCTGCCGCTCCACGGCTCGCTCGATCCGGCGGAGCAGCGCGCGGCGATCCGGCCCGATCCGGAGGGGCGGCGCAAGGTGATCCTCGCCACCAGCATCGCGGAGACCAGCCTCACCATCGATGGCGTGCGCATCGTGGTCGACAGCGGCCTCGCGCGGCGGCCCCGGTTCGACCAGGCGGCGGGCACGCCGCGGCTGGTGACCGAGCGGGTGAGCCGGGCAGGCGCGATCCAGCGCGCAGGCCGCGCGGCGCGGCAGGCGCCGGGCACGGCGTACCGGCTGTGGGAGGAGGCGGCGACCGGCGGTCTGATCCCGTACGACCCGCCCGAGATCCTGGAGAGCGACCTATCGCCGCTGGTGCTCGACTGCGCCAAGTGGGGCGAGGCCGACCCGGCTGCGCTGCGCTGGCTCGACCCGCCGCCCGCCGCCGCGCTCGCCCAGGCGCGCAAGGCCTTGCAGGCCATCGATGCGCTGGACGACACCGGCCACATCACCGCGCATGGCGAGACGCTGGCTGCGCTGCCGATGCCGCCGCATCTGGCGCACATGCTCGTCATCGCAGGGGCGCATGGCCAGGCGGAGGAGGGCTCGCGCGTCGCGGTGTTGTGCCAGGAGCGCGGACTGGGCGGTCGCGGCGAGGACCTGGAGGCGCGGCTGCAGCGCTGGCGCGGCGAACGCGGGCGTAAGGCGGAGGCGGCGCGCGGGCTCGCCAAGCGATGGGCGGCGCTGGTGCCGGCAGGGCAGGACGAAGCGCTGTCGATCGGCGCGCTGGTGGCGCTGGCCTTCCCGGACCGCGTGGCGCGGCGGCGGGGCAGCGACGGAGTGGAGTGGATCGCAGCGGGAGGTCGCGGCTTCCGGCTCGATCCCGCATCGCCGCTGGCCCGCCACGCGTGGCTGGCCGTGGCCGACGTGCAGGGGGCGGCAGGCGGGGCGCGCATCCTCTCCGCCGCGCCGGTGGAGGAGGAAGAGTTGCGGCGGCTGTTCGTGGGCCGCATCGAGACGCGTCGCACCGTGCGTTTCGATGCCAAGGCTGGCCGCATAGAGGCGCTGCGCGAGGAGCGGCTGGGCGCGATCGCGCTCAGGCGCGGGCAGGACGATTCGCCCGATCCGCAGGCGGTGCGCGCCGCGCTGCTGGAGGCGGTGCGGAGCCATGGCCTCGGGCTGCTGCCCTGGGGCGCGAAGGCCGAGGCGCTGCGCCGCCGCGCCGCCTTCGCCGGATCGGAGGCGCTGACCGAGCCTGCGCTGCTGGAGGCGCTGGACCGGTGGCTGGAGCCGCTGCTGGACGGCGTCACCCGCTTCGACGCGCTGGACCGCGGCGCGCTGCACGGCGCGCTTGAAGGGCTGCTCGGCTGGGACGAGAGCCAGCGCATCGCTGCCGCCGCGCCGCCCGAGTTCACCACGCCCGCCGGCACCACCCATGCCATTGACTATGCCGCTGAGGCCGGGCCGACCGTGGAGGCGCGGGTGCAGGCCTTCTACGGACTGTCAGAGCATCCCGTGGTGGGCCGCCCGCCGGTGCCGCTTGTCCTCTCGCTGACCAGCCCGGCGGGCCGCCCGGTGCAGACGACGCGCGATCTGCCCGCCTTTTGGCGCGGCAGCTGGGTGGACGTCGCCAAGGATATGCGCGGGCGTTACCCCAAGCACCATTGGCCGGACGACCCGGCCAGCGCGGTGGCGAGCCTGAAGACCAAGCGCGCTCAGGCGCGCGGGGGCTAGCTTCACACGGCTTCACACTGTCCTGAGCGGGGAAGTGGGGGCGCCGGAATGCCCTAATTCTATTCGTCATTGCGAAGAGCCGGAGGCGACGCGGCAATCCAGGGCGGATGCAGCGCTGCGCACGCCCTGGATTGGTTGACCTGCGGTCGCCTGCGGCCCGCTTCGCTCGCAATGACGTAGGGAGAGGCGGAGCGCTTTGCATCTCCCCAACCTGCCGCCCGATCTCCTACATTGCCAGAACAAACACCGAACTCGCACCCGCCGCGCCCGATCCATCTTGATTTTGCGCCGCGCCGGGGGCAGGGAAAAACCATGACCGCCCGCATCTATCAGCGCCCCAAAAGCGCCATGTCCTCCGGCCGCGCGCTTACCGACCGCTGGATTCTGGAATATGATCCGGCCGAGGCGAAGCGCCCCGATCCGCTTACCGGCTGGGCTGGTTCAGGCGATACCAAGCAGCAGCTCACGCTGCGCTTCCCCAGCTGCGAGGCGGCCAAGGCCTATGCCGAAAAGAACGGCATCGAGGCGCATATCGTGCAGACGCCCACCAAGACGCTGAAAATCCAGGCCTACGCCGACAATTTCCGCTGATCGCGCGGCGGCCTGCGCCGCACTCTGCGATCACGAATGCAGCGTCCGGGCGCGCGATGCGTTGTGGGGGTGCATGACCGAAACGATCGAACAATTGCGTGACGAAATGCGCCGCGCCGCTGCGGATGACGATTTCGAGCGGGCCGCGCGCCTGCGCGACCGGATCAATCTGCTGCGCGGCGGCGCCGATGGCGAGGACGTCGCAAAGGCTGATACCAGCGGCATCACGCGGCAGAAGCCGGGCGCCATGGGCTTGGGCACCAGCCGCCAGAGCGTTTCCCCGCCCGAGGGCTGGAAGCCGCCCAAAAAGCCCGATCCGATGACCAGCGGCCGCAGCAAGCGGCGCGGCGGGAAATAGCTATCATGCCCGCGCCGTGCTTGTGAAACCCGCGCTATTCCACGCGGAAGTCGAGAAGCGTGAAGCGCGCTGGCCCGGTTGCATATACTCCATGACCACGACCGCTCGCCGAGCCGAATACCAGCCCAATATTGTCGATGTCGGCCAGGGCGCTTTCGAACATTTGCGGATATTGCGCGCCGCTTTTGCCGTAAACCGAGCCCCAGGCTCCATCCAGTGCGACCCGCATTTCGTGAACGCCCGGAGCAAGCGGCTGAACAGTGGCGGGAGGGGCGTACCAGCGGAAGAACTGGTAAGGTCCCTTCGCACGCCAATTGTCGCCGCGACGCTGAAAATATAGCGAGACCGTGGCTGTTTCAGACGGCGTTTCCTGCGCGATGAAGCGCGCGCCGGGCGCGGCGTCGATCCGGTATCGTACGATGATGTGGCGCGCGCCTACCAGAGGGCGGGAGCGCGTAGTCACATAATGAAGCTCGCCGGGCTGGCGAGGATCGGGAAAATCGATCGACCAGCCACGCGCGGTGCGCTCGGGATGGCGCGGCAGGTTTACCGAATAGTTTCGGCCATCGATGACGGGACCGATGTCCCAGTCCACCGCTGCTCCTCGCGTCTGGGCGGAAGCGGATGTGGCGGCGGACGGTGCGAGCGCCAGGCCGGTTCCGGTGGCGATGAGCGCGGCGGTGCCGATGAGCCAGGTTCGCATGTCGGTCTCCCTGTGAAAGTTCAGGGCAGTATTGTTCAGGCTTCTTTGATCTAAGCTGAACATGCGGATGGGCGTAATCACAGCGCGCGATGGCCGACCTTAGGTTCAATCGATCCAGTCGGCCATCAGCAGGCTCATCACGCGCACGTCGATGGCGACGCCGCGCGCGCGGGCGGCGGCCACGAAATCCTCGACTCGGCCGAGCGGTACGCGATGGACGGTAATGTCTTCGGACCCGACGCCGCCGCCTTCGCCGATCTGGGTGAGCCCGTGGGCGCGCACCAGCGTGAAGCTCTCGCTCATCATGCCGGGTGAGGAGAAGAACTCGCCGAGCGACTCCATTTCCTCCGCGCGATATCCGGTTTCTTCCTCCAGCTCGCGCGCGGCGGCTTCCAGCACGTCCTCGTCGCCCGAATCCTCATCGCCGACGAGCCCGGCGGGCAGTTCCAGACAGGGCTTGCCGAGCGGCACGCGAAACTGCTCGACCAGCAAGATCTCGCCCTCGTCCACCGCCAGGATGACGGCGGCGCGGATGCCGCGCGGGCGGCCGACATATTCCCACGTGCCGCGCTGGCGCACGACGATATAGTCCCCCTCCCACTGCGTGCTTTCGGGCTCTTCCATCATCTGTTCGTTCATGGGGGCAGCGCTCATAATTCGATCAGGCGGTCCGGCAATTCATTGGGATTGCCTTCGCTCTTGGGGAAATGTTCGGCCAGGATCGCGCCGACCTGCTCCACTGCGGCGATCATGCCCTCGGCGGGGCGATCCTCCTTCACCTGGTCGATCAGCGCGGCCATCGCCTCGGCCCATCGGGCGGGCTCCACCTTTTCGGCAATGGCGCTGTCCGCGACGATCTCGGCGCGGTGCTCCATGGTCGAAAGATAGAGGAGGATGCCGGTGCGCCCGTCGGTGCGGCTTTCGGTGCCCACGCGGAACAATTGCACGGCGCGCGCACGGACGCGGTCTTCCTTCACATTAGGGGGCGTGAGGAACAGCCGCAGGTTCATATTCTCCAGCATCAGCGTGGCGACGAAATAGAGGAACACCGCCGTCGCCGCGATCGCGGTGAGGAGGGCTGCCGGGCTGTAATCCTGGGACCAGCCGCTGCTGACCAGCTCCATCGCGCCGCGCCAGAAACCGGGCGCGATGGGAAGAGCGATGAGGAACAGGAGAGCCATCGCCGCCGCCCAGCGGCTGGAAATGTCCTGATAATGATCGGACAGTTCGCTGACGATGGTCACGATCTCGCCGTCGCTGTGCCGTTCGGCGTTCGACACGGCATCGCTGATCCTACGATGGTCCTCGGCGGAGAGCTGAATGGTTCTGGCCATCACCAGCCCCCCGATGCGCCGCCGCCGCCGAAGCTGCCGCCGCCGCCGGAGAAGCCGCCGCCGCCAAGGCCCCCACCGCCGCCGAAGCCTCCGCCGCCGAAGCCGCCGCCGCCATGCCGTCCGCTATCGCCCATGCCGCTGAGTATGCCCCACAGGATCACATCGCTCATCCCCGCGCCGCGGCGATAGCGCGAACGGCGTCCGCGCCCGCCTGCAATCAGCGGACCGATGAACATGAAGGCGAAGAAGCCCAGCCAGATCAGGCCCGCCCAGGGGAAGCCGCCTTCCTGACGCTTACGCGCCTGCGCATCGGCTGCGGCCACGCGCTTGCGCGCTTCCTCGGGCGGCAGTTCGAGCTGGCTGGCGATGGCTTTGACGCCGGCCTGGATGCCGCCCGAATAGTCGCCATCGCGGAATCTGGGGATGATGACGCCCTGCACGATGGTGCTGGCGAGCGTATCGGTCAGCACCGGTTCCAGGCCGTAGCCGACTTCGATGCTCACCTGCCGCTCCTCCGGCGCGACGAGCAGAAGGACGCCGTCATTATTCTCTTTGCTGCCGATGCCCCAGGTGCGGCCAAGCTGATAGCCGAAATCTTCGATCGGATAGCCTTGCAGGCTGGGCACGGTGGCGACCACGACCTGACGCCCGGTACGCAGCTCGAGCGCGGCGAGTTGCTGTGTCAGCGACACCTCGTCGGCATCGTCGAGAATCCCCGCCTGATCGACCACGCGGCCGGTGAGCTTGGGAAAGTCCTGTGCCGCAGCGGGGGTGAGGGCGGCGAAGAACAGCGCGAAAAGGAGCAGGAACCGCGCCGCCAGCCCCTGTGCTGCGGCGAAGAGGTGTCCTTCCCCCACCCGGGGGGAAGGGTTGCTGTTTGCTTCACCCATCAGCTCTTGCCGAAGACTTCCGGGGCCTTTTCCGCGCCGGCGTCGGCCTCGAAGGGCACGAGCGGCTCGGCGCCGTGGATGATCTTCGCGCCGATGATGTCCGGGAAGGTGCGGATGGTCGTGTTATACTCGCGCACCGCTTCGTTGTAGTCGCGCCGGGCGATATTGATGCGGTTTTCGGTGCGCTCCAGCTCGTTTTGCAGAGCCAGGAAGTTCTGGTTGGACTTGAGGTCCGGATAAGCCTCGAAGCTCGCCAGCAGGCGGCCGAGGGACTGGCCGAGCTGCCCTTGCGCCTGCGCGAAATTCTGCAGCGCCTGCGGATTGTCCAGATCGTCGGCGTTCACCTGCACCGATGTGGCGCGCGCGCGGGCCTCGGTCACCTCGGTCAGCACGTTGCGCTCCTGCTCGGCATAGCGCTCGGCGGTGTTGGCGAGATTGGGGATGAGGTCGGCGCGGCGCTGATAGGCGGCCTCCACATCGGCCCAGCGCGCCTTGGCGTTCTCTTCGGCGGTCGGCACGCTGTTGATGCCGCAGGCGCTGAGCAGGCTCGCGGCAAGCGCGGCGATCAGCAGCTTGGGTAAAAATTTCGGAAGGGCAGGTCGCATGGATCGTCCTTTCGTGGAAATGCGTTGGGCCCATCTAATCGCAAAGACCCATGGCCCGCCACCGCCAATCGACAAGCGGCGGCCGGGGCGGCATAAACATATGACAGGATTTCAGCAGGGAGACCCGAATGTTCGCCGAGTTCAAGAAATTCGTCCTGCGCGGCAATGTGCTCGATCTGGCGGTGGCCGTCATCATCGGCGCCGCGTTCGGCAAGATCACCACGTCATTGACCGAGGACGTCATCATGCCGGTGGTCGGCGCGATCTTCGGCGGCTTCGACTTCTCCCGCTATTTCATCCAGCTTGGCCCGGTGCCAGAGGGGTATAAGGGTTCGCTCACCAACTATGCCGAGCTGAAGGAAGCGGGCGTACCGCTGCTGGGATACGGCCAGTTCGTCACGGTAACGATCAACTTCCTGATCCTGGCCTTCATCATCTTCCTGCTGATGCGCAGCGCCAACAAGATCATGTCCGAGTTCGAGAAGAAGGACGAGGCAACGGCCACGCCGGGCCCGAGCGAGGTGCAGCTGCTGAAGGAAATCCGCGACGAGCTGAAGAAGCGCAACGCGGCCGATACGCCCCCGGCCTGACCTGACCTAGTCCCGGTAAGCCGCGCCCATCGCGCGGATCGCAGCGACCTTGGCGGTGAGCGGGGCCCAGTCGTCGTCCTCGGCGATGCGTGCCCAGATCGCCTCCACCTCCTCGATATGCATCGAGCAGGGCTCGCCGGACCAGTAGGCGTGGGTGCGAGCGCGGGCCGGTTCATAGGCGGAGGCGCGGGTGCGGAAATGGGCGAAGGCTTCGCCAGCATAGGCCGGATCGACCCACTGCGGGCGGCCCATCCAGTCGAAGAAGAACCGGTCGATCAAAACGCCGCTTTCGGTCAGCGCCTTTTCGGCTGCGGCGACGAGGTGCAGGTCTTCCTCGCTCCCGCGCGGGGCGAAGCCGAGCCGCCACAGGAACTGGGAGACGAAATGCTCCCGGTAGCGGTCCGGGAAGCGATCGAACGCGGCCTTCAGCGGGTCCGATTCGCCGATGAGCGTCAGGCATCCTGCCAGCTGCGCCAGGTTCCAGTGGATCGCCTCGGCCTGCCGCCCGAAGGCATAGAGCCCGCCTTCATCGAAATAGGCGGCGGTGAAGCCCGGCGTCCATTTCGGGGTGAAGCGCCAGGGGCCGTAATCGAAGCTTTCGCCGGTGATGTTGATATTGTCGCTGTTCAGCACGCCGTGGACGAAGCCCGCCACGGTCATACCCGCCGCCTGCCGCGCACAGGCGTCGACCGCGCGTTCGAGCAGCGCGGCACCGGGATCGTCTACATCCGGCGCGCCGTAATATTGGTCGAGGCAGTAGCGCGTCAGTTTGGCAACGAAATCCTCGTTCCGCTCGAACGCCGCGCGCTGGAAGGTGCCGATGCGGATATGGCTGTGCCCCAGCCGCACGAGCACGGCGGAGCGGGTGGGCGAGGGCTCGTCCCCGCGGTGGAGCTGTTCGCCCGTCTCGATCAGCGAGAAGGTCTTGGACGTCTCCACGCCCAGCGCCTCCAGCATTTCCGTCGCCATGATCTCGCGCACGCCGCCCTTCAGCGTCAGCCGACCATCGCCGCGGCGGCTGTAGGGCGTAGTGCCTGATCCCTTGGTGGCGAGGTCCAGCAGCCGCCCTTCGCCGTCGCGCAGCTGCGCGAAGAGGAAGCCGCGCCCGTCGCCGATTTCCGGATTGTACACGCGGAACTGGTGCCCGTGATAGCGCAGCGCCAGCGGCTGAGGCAGATTGTCCGGCAGCGGCTCGAACCGCCCGAAATGGCGCACCCAGTCTTCGTCCGACAGGCTTTCCAGCCCCACCGCAGGGGCCCAGCGATCGTTGCGAAAGCGCAAGACGGTTTCGGGAAAGTCGGCCGCCGTCACCGGATCGCCGATCGCATCGCCAAGACTGGCGATTTGAACGTCGGGCCTATAGGGAGCGGGTTTCGGTTCAATCACATCCATGCCCTGCGAACTGGGCATGGCCGGGGAGAATGGCAAGCATGGCCGCATATTCGGACGGCTACTGGTGGTCGCGCGACGGGCTTCGGCTCCACTATCGGGATTATGGCGCCAACAGCGCTTTGCCGCCGGTGATCTGCCTGCCGGGCCTTACCCGCAACGCGCGCGATTTCGAGGATCTGGCCGCGCATCTCGCGCCGGGCTGCCGGGTGATCTGCCCCGAATATCGCGGGCGGGGCGAGAGCGCCTATGCCAAGGACGTGATGACCTACATGCCGCTCAGCTACATGCAGGATATCGAGGCGCTGCTGGAGGAACTGCACGTCACGCGCTTCGCCGCCATCGGCACTTCGCTGGGCGGGATCGTATCGATGCTGCTCGCCTCCACCTGGCCCAAGCGCGTGGAGGGCGTGGTGCTGAACGATGTCGGCCCCGAAATCGCGCCCGAGGGGCTGGCGCGCATCCAGGGCTATGTGGGCGAGGGGCGCAGCTTCGACAGCTGGGCTCATGCCGCCCGCGCGCAGGAAGAACTGAACGGGGAAATCTACCCCGCCTGGCAGCTGGCCGACTGGATCCGATTTGCCAAGCGCACGCACAAGCTGAACGCCAAGGGCCGCGTGGTGCAGGATTACGACACGCGCATCGCCGAACCGTTCGAGGTGCCGGGCAGCGCCACCGGCGTCGATCTCTGGCCCGCGCTGAAGGCGATGGTGGACATTCCCGTGCTGATCGTCCGCGGCGAAAACAGCGATATCCTGTCGCCCGCGGTGGGGGAGCGGATGCTGGACATGCTGCACGACGCGCGGCTGGAAACCGTGCCCGGCATCGGCCACGCGCCGACGCTAGACGAGCCGCCGGTGCGCCGCGCGATCGACGGCTTCCTGGCGCGTATCTCGGCGGAGAGCGCCGCTTCATGAGCCGTCCCATCCGGCTGCTCCATTGCCATGGCAGCTTCGATCTTGGCGGCAAGGAAGCGCGCACCGCGCGGCTGATGAATCGCTTCGGTGCAGACGCGCACCATGTCGTGCTGGCTGCCAATGGCGAATTCGGCGCGCGCAAGGCGATCGATCCCGCCATTCAGGTGGACTTTCCGGACGATGCGCCTTCGCTGGCGGGCAAGCCCGGGCTCGGCCGCTATCGGCGGATCGGCGCCTATATGAAGCGCTTCGATCTGGTGCTCAGCTATAATTGGGGATCGATGGACGCCGTGATGGCGAACACGCTGCTCGGTTCCTCCATGGGCCTGCCGCCGCTGGTGCATCATGAAGACGGGTTCAACGCGGACGAGGCGGAGCGGCTCAGTCGAAAGCGCAACTGGTTCCGCGCGCTGGCGCTGACGCGGGCCAAGGCACTGGTTGTGCCCTCGGTACGGCTGGAACAGGTCGCGCAGTCCGCCTGGCACCAGAGTGCGGACAAGATCCACCGAATCGCCAACGGCATCGATACCGATCTGTATGAAAAGAAGCCGCAGCGCGGCGCAATCCCCGGTTTCAAGCCCGCGCGCGGCGCGGTGACCGTGGGCACGATTGCAGGCCTCCGGCCCGTGAAGCGGCTCGATCGGCTGGTGCGCGCGGTCGGCGCCGCCGGGGACGGCATCAGGCTCGTCATCGTGGGGGAGGGGCCGGACAAGGACCGGATCGCGGCCGAGGCGGCTTCGCTGAACATGACGGACCGCCTGTTGATGCCCGGCTTTCTCGATCGGCCGCACCGCTTCGCCGGGTTGTTCGATATCTTCGCGCTGTCTTCGGATAGCGAGCAGTTTCCGATCTCGGTGGTGGAGGCGATGGCCGCGGGCCTGCCCGTAGCCGCACCCGCGGTGGGCGATATTGCGGATATGGTGAGTGCGGCGAACGCCCCCTTCATCACCCCGCCGGGCGATGAGGCCGCGTTGGCGCAGGCGATCGCGACGCTCGCCGCCGATCCCAAGAAACGCGCCAGCGTGGGGGAGGCGAACCGGGCCAAGGCGCAAGCGCAGTATAATGAGGACCGGATGGTAGCGCGCTATCGCCTGCTCTACGCATCGGCGATGGGGCGGCCGGACTTCGCGCAGGGCTATTGAAGAATAGCGGCACGGCAGCTGCGTCCCTGGGGCCGGGCGGGTCGTTTCTCTTTTTGCGGGACATCGCCGCGCGATTGCCCTAGCCCGGCGCGAAATTTGCGTTTTGAGTATGGCAGCCCATGTTCGATGAGGGATCGGGCAATGGGGCCCGCCGACGGGAGAGCTAAGTACAGTGTTCAAGGGTCTGAAACCCATTCAATATGCCGGGCGCGAAGTCTGGCCGCTGATCGAAGGCGGCAAGGGCGTCTCGGCCACCAACCATGCCTCCTCCGGCGCCTGGGCGGCGGCCGGCGGCATCGGCACTGTGTCCGCGGTGAACGCCGATAGCTATGATGAGGACGGCAATGTCATCCCCCAGGTCTATGAAGGCCGCACTCGGACCGATCGCCATCAGGAGCTGATCGATTACGCGATCGAGGGCGCCGTCGCGCAGGTCGAGCGCGCGCACGAGATTGCGGGCGGCAAGGGCGCGATCAACATCAACGTCCTGTGGGAAATGGGCGGCGCGGAAGCGGTGCTCCACGGCGTGCTGGAACGCACCAAGGGCAAGGTGGCGGGCGTCACTTGCGGCGCAGGGATGCCGTACCGGCTGAGCGAGATCGCCAAGCAATATGGCGTCTATTATCTGCCCATCGTCAGTTCCGGCCGCGCCTTTCGCGCGCTGTGGAAGCGCGCCTATCACAAGGTGCCGGAGCTTCTGGGTGCGGTGGTCTATGAAGACCCCTGGCTCGCGGGCGGCCATAACGGTCTCTCCAATGCCGAGGACCCGACCAAGCCCGAGGATCCGTTCCCGCGCGTGAAGCAGCTGCGCGAGATGATGCGCAAGGAAGGGATTTCGGACGATATCCCGATCGTGATGGCCGGCGGCGTCTGGTTCCTGCGCGACTGGAACGACTGGATCGACAATGACGATCTGGGCAAGATCGCCTTCCAGTACGGCACGCGCCCGCTGCTGACGAAGGAAAGCCCGATCCCCGATATCTGGAAGGACGAGCTGACCAAGATCGAGGAGGGCGACGTGCTCCTCCACAAGTTCAGCCCCACCGGTTTCTATTCCAGCGCGGTGAAGAACCCGTTCCTGCGATCGCTGCAGGGCCGTTCGGAGCGGCAGATCCCGTTCAGCACGGAGAAGGCCGGCGAGCATACCCATCAGCTCGACGTAGGCGTGAAGGGCAAGAACTTCTGGGTCGCCGCGGGCGATCTGCTGCGCGCGCGCGAATGGGATGGCCAGGGCTTCACCACTGCACTTAAGACGCCGGACAATACGCTCGTCTTCGTGACGCCCGAAGAGCGCGCGATGATCCGCAAGGATCAGGCCGACTGCATGGGCTGCCTGTCGCATTGCGCCTTTTCCAGCTGGAAGGACCACGACAATTATTCGACCGGGCGGCTCGCCGATCCGCGGTCCTTCTGCATTCAGAAATCGCTGCAGAACATCGCGCACGGGGCCGATCCGCACGAGAACCTGATGTTCGCAGGGCATGCGGCCTATAATTTCAAGACCGATCCTTTCTATTCCAACGGCTTCGTGCCCACGGTGAAGGAACTGGTCGATCGTATCCTGACGGGGGATTGAAGTCGGAGTTCACGCAGCGGCGGGGTCGAGGCCGCGGGCCTCCTCCTCGCTGCTGACGCGCATCGGCAGCGCGGCCGAGACGGCATAGCCCAGGATCAGCGTGGCGAAGGCGGTCCAGATCGTGACCGCGCCGATGGCGACCAGCTGGATGACGAGCTGCGATCCGATCCCTGCACCCTCGGCATAGCCCACGCCGTCGAAGGCGGAAGCGGAGAGGACGGCGGTGAGGATCACGCCCACAATTGCGCCGATGCCGTGGGCGGCGAACACGCCCATCGCATCGTCGATCCCCAGCTTGCTTCGCACCAGCGCCAGCATGAAGCGGCTGGCGGGCGCGACGGCAAGGCCCAGGATCAGCGCGCCCAGCGGGCCGATCGATCCGGCGGCAGGGCTTGCGGCGACGAGGCCCGCGATGGCACCCATGGCGAAGCCGGATGGAGTGACGCGGCCCAAAGCGCGCCGGTCCAGCGCGGCCCAGACGAGCGCGGCGACCGATGCACTAAGATGCGTGTTGATGATCGCGCTGCCCGCGCCGAGGTCGGTCGCGGCGAAATCGGAACCGCCGACAAGGCCCAGCCATCCGATCCAGACGAGGCCGAGCCCGCCGAACGCGACCAGGGCCGACGATCCTTCGCGCGGCTCCTCGGCCAGCTTGCGCCGCCCGATCATCAGCGCGGTAACCAGCCCCGCGACGCCTGCGGTCAGATGGACGGTGAGGCCGCCCGCATAATCGATCACGCCCATGTCCTGCAGCCAGCCGCCGCCCATCACCCAGCGCGCGATCGGCGCGTAGACGATCAGCGACCAGAGACCCGCAAACGGCACCACCCAACCGAAGCGCGCACGCTCCGCCACCGTGCCCAGCAGGATCACCGGCGCCAGCACGGCGGGCAGCATCTGGAACAGCGCAAACACGATCTCGCCGATCGACTGCCCATCGCGCACGGCCAGCGTGTCCGCCAGCATGATATTAGCCGCAGACCCTATCCAGTTGCCGCCGTTTGCCGAGAAGGCGATCGAATAGCCGATCAGGATCCACAAGGTCGAAACCACCGCCAGCACCGCACCCGTCTGCAGCGGCATCGAAAGCCGGTTCCGCGGCGCAACGCGGCCCGCGTAGAACAGCGCGAAACCAGGGATGATGGTAGTCAGCGCGAACAGCGTTGCGGACAGCACCCAGGCGGTGTTGCCGGTATCGGTCAGCACCTCCGGCCCCTGCGCCGCGGCGGGCGCGGACAGCAGGGCGGCGGCGAGGGGGATCAGCTTGAGAGCGCGCATGGACCGGCCTTTGGACGAGAATATTCGCCTGCCGGTCTAGCGTGCGAGGCGCTGCGATTTGGTTAATCGTTCGCAGGCCAGGCGAGGGGCTCATTCTCTGTCCATTGCACCTCGCCCAAAACCCGTAAGTGCTGAGCGTGTCGAAGCACGTTTGTCGGCGGCAGCGCTAAGCTGAGAAACGCCGTTGGCCCAAGGGGCCGTCTGCGACTCCGACAGGCTCAGGGCTACGGAATTCGGGTAGGCTTGGGGGCGCTCTCAGCTCAGCCCGGTCAACACCTGGTCCGGAGGCCGGTGGCCGTCTGCCCAGATGCGGATATTTGCGATCACGCGTTCGCCCGAAGCCTCGCGCCCCTCAAACGTCGCGCTGCCAAGGTGCGGGAGCAATACGACATTGTCGAGCGCCAGCAAGCGCTCGTCCACCGCGGGTTCGTGGGTGTAGACGTCCAGCCCCGCGCCGCCGATGCGGCCCTCTTCCAGCGCCTCGATCAGCGCGCCTTCGTCCACCATCTCGCCCCGCGAGGTGTTGATGAGATAGGCGTTCGGCTTCATTGCGCGTATGCGGTCCGCGTTGATCAGCCCGCGGGTCGCCTCGGTCAGCGGCGCGTGGAGCGAGACGATGTCGCTGCGTGCGACCAATCGGTCCAGATCGGGTTCGAACGTGACGCCCAGCTCTTCTTCCAGCATCGGCGGCAGGCGGCGGCGCTTGTTGTAAAGGATCTTGAGATCGAATGCGCGCGCGCGCCGTGCCACCGCTTCGCCGATCCGGCCGAAGCCGATGATGCCCAGCGTCTTGCCGCCCACGCGGTGGCCCAGCATGCCGCTTGGCCGCCAACCCTTCCATTGCCCGGAACGCACCAGCTTCTCGCCCTCGGCCAGCCGCCGGGGGACGGACAAGATCAGCGCCAGCGTCATGTCCGCCGTGTCTTCGGTGAAAACGCCCGGTGTATTGGTGACGGCAATGCGTTTGTCCTGCGCGGCTTTCAGGTCGATGTGATCCACGCCCGCGCCGAAATTGGCGATCAGCTTCAGCCGCTCCGGCGCCGCGGCAATCAGATCGGCATCGATCCGGTCGGTCACGGTGGGGACGAGCACGTCGCAGTCCGCCATGGCGGCGGCCAGTTCTTCCCGGCTCATCTGGTGATCGTCTGCATTGAAGCTGACGTCGAACAGTTCGGCCATGCGGGCCTCGACACTGTCCAGCAATTTGGCGGTCACGATGACGCGGGGCCTGGCGATGCGCGGATGATCGGTCATGTTTCATTCGCTACTGCCCCGGCCTGGATCAGGCAAGCGCGCCAAGGATCGGACGCGGCCTTGCCGGGCGGCGGGGCGGGCCGCTATGAGGCTGGGCAGTCAGGGAGTTACCGTCCGCGTCATGCAGTTTCGATCCGCCTTCATCGCCGTGGCGCTAGCCGCCTCGCTCGTGCCCGCCGCGCAGCCGCTGCGCGCGCAAAGCGATCCGCAGACGCCCTATTGGGCGTCGATCGATGTCGACGAGGCGCGGATGCGGGCGGGGCCGTCCACCGAATTTCCGATCAAATGGCTCTACAAGCGCAAATATCTGCCGGTGAAAGTGATCGACCGGATGGAGGGCTGGCGCAAGGTGGAGGACCCGGATGGGGACCAAGGCTGGATGCACAGCCGCCTTCTGAGCGCGGACCGCACCGCCATCGTCACCGGGGCAATCCGCGCGATGCGCAGCAGCCCGGCGGCCAATTCCCGTATCACCTGGCGCGCCGAGCCGGGGGTGGTCGGCCGGATCAGCGATTGCGCGGACGGCTGGTGCCTGTTCGATGTGGCAGGGCAGACCGGCTGGATCCAGGCAGGCGATATCTGGGGCGAGGAAGAACTGATCCCGGACGAGAAGTAAGACCGCGTCGTCCGCGTCTCGATAATCCTTCTGGAGAGGCGCAAGAAAAAGGGCGGCGGGACCGATGGTCCGCCGCCCTTTCGCATTTCCAAAGCCGATAAGGCTTAGTCGATCAGCTCGACCGCCACCGCCGTGGCTTCGCCGCCGCCGATGCACAGGCTGGCGATACCGCGCTTCTTGCCCTGCGTTTCGAGCGCGCCGAGTAACGTGGTGATGATGCGCGTGCCCGAGCAGCCGATAGGATGGCCGAGCGCGGTGCCGCCACCGTTTACGTTGATCTTGTCATGGGAAATGCCGATGTCCTGCATCGCGAACATGGTGACGCAGGCAAAGGCTTCGTTCACTTCCCAAAGATCGACATCGTCGACACTCCAGCCGGCCTGATCCAGCACCTTCTGAATGGCGCCCACGGGGGCGATGGTGAATTCGGCCGGCTCCTGCGCATGCGCGGCATGGGCGACGATGCGGGCGACCGGCTTCAGGCCCTTTTCCTTGGCTTTGCTTTCGCTGGACAGGACGATTGCCGCCGCGCCGTCGCTGATCGAGCTGCTGGTTGCCGCGGTGATGGTGCCGTCCTTGGCGAAGGCGGGGCGCAGGCTGGGGATCTTGTCCGGGCGGCCCTTGCTGGGGCCTTCATCGGTGTCCACCGTCTGCTCGCCGCCGCGATTGGTGAAGGTGACCGGCACGATCTCCTTCTCGAACGCACCGCTTTCAATGGCGGCGTTGGCGCGGCGCAGCGATTCGATCGAGAACTCGTCCATCGATTCGCGGGTCAGCTGATATTTGTCCGCCATTTCCTGCGCGAAGGTGCCCATCGCGCGGCCTTCCTCATAGGCGTCTTCCAGACCATCGAGGAACATATGGTCATAGGCGGTGTCATGGCCGATGCGCGCGCCCGAACGATGCTTCTTCAGAAGATAGGGGGCGTTCGTCATGCTCTCCATGCCGCCCGCGATCACGGTGCCGACCGAGCCGACCTGGATCGCTTCGGCGCCCATGATCACCGTCTGCATGCCGGAGCCGCAGACCTTGTTGACGGTGGTCGCCTGCACGCTCTTGGGCAGGCCGGCCTTGATCCCGGCCTGACGCGCGGGCGCCTGGCCGAGGCCTGCGGGCAGCACGCAGCCCATATATATGCGGTCCACGTCGCCGCCGTCGATCCCGGCACGTTCCACTGCGCCCTTCACCGCGGTCGCGCCCAGCTCGGTCGCGCTGACATCGGACAGCGCGCCCTGCATCGCGCCCATCGGCGTGCGGGCATAGGACAGGATGACGACGGGATCGGTGCTGGACATAGGAAAAGGCCTCTCGTTCGCGTTGGTTTCGAAGGTGATATAATGGCAATGGCCGAGCGCGCAATTCGGTCCTTAGTGCGCGCACATGCCGGTAATGTTTCCGTGGGAGCGCTTCGTGGGTTAGGCTTTGGCGAAACCCATCAGGAGAGAGCCATGCCGATGACCGAGGAAGACGCCCAGACGCCGAGCCACAGCGATGCCGAAATGCGCGCGCTGCTGGAGCGGCAGCGCGCCGCCTTCACCGCTGCGATGCCCGAAGATCTAGACGCGCGGGAGAACCGGCTCAATCGCGCGATCTTCCTGCTGACCGAAAATGCGGACTGGTTTGCCGAGACGATATCGGAAGATTTCGGCCATCGCAGCAAGGAACAGACGCTGCTCACCGATATCGGCCCGTCGGTGAACGCGCTGAAGCATGCCAAGAAGCATTTCCGCCATTGGGCGCGCGGTGAAAAGCGCAGCCCGATGTTCCCGCTCGGCCTGCTTGGCGGGCAGGCGCGGGTGGATATGATGCCCAAGGGCGTGGTCGGGGTGGTCGCGCCCTGGAATTTCCCCGTCGGCATGGTGTTCGTGCCGCTGGCGGGCGTGCTGTCCGCGGGCAACCGGGCGCTGGTGAAGCCGTCCGAATTTACCCCGCTCACCTCCCGCCTGATGGCTGAGCTGGCCCAGAAATATTTCCACGAGGAAGAGCTGGCCGTGGTCACCGGCGGGCCGGAGGTCGGCAAGGCTTTCACCGCGCTGCCGTTCGATCACATGATCTTTACCGGCGCGACCGGGGTGGGCCGCCATGTCATGCGCGCGGCGGCGGACAATCTGGTGCCGGTGACGCTGGAGCTGGGCGGAAAATCGCCCACCATCGTCGGCCGTTCGGCGGACCGCAAAAAGGCGGCGGAGCGAATCGCGCTCGGCAAGATGATGAACGCCGGGCAGATTTGCCTGGCGCCCGATTACGTCATGGTGCCGCAGGAGCAGGAGAGCGGCTTCATCGACGATCTGACCGAAAGCGTGGCTGCGCTATATCCCAAGCTGCTCGCTAATGACGATTACACGTCGGTGATCAATGGCCGCAATGCGGAGCGGCTCGCAGGCTATCTCAATGACGCGCGTAAGAAGGGCGCGGAGCTGATCGAGGTGAACCCGGCGGGCGAGGATTTCTTCAATTCCAACGGCAACAAGATGCCGCTCACTCTTCTGCGCAACGTCACCGACGATATGGCGGTGATGCAGGAGGAGATTTTCGGGCCGATTCTTCCGGTGAAGACCTATCACCGGATCGATGAGGCGATCGATTATGTGAACGCGCACGATCGCCCGCTCGGCCTCTATTATTTCGGCAGCGACGAGGCGGAGGAAGCGCAGGTGCTTGGCCATACCATGTCCGGCGGCGTCACCGTGAACGACGTGCTGTTCCACAACGCGATGGAGGATCTGCCTTTCGGCGGCATCGGCCCGTCCGGCATGGGCAATTATCATGGGGTCGACGGCTTCCGCACCTTCAGCCACGCCCGCGCGGTCTATCGCCAGTCGAAGCTGGATGTGGCCGGAATGGGCGGCTTCAAACCGCCTTATGGCAAGGCCACGGCCCGGGCGATCAAGGGGATGCTGAAGGGGTAGGGCGGCTTTTGATCTGCGATAACAAGCAAATCATTGCCCTTCGCCCGCGCGGTCCCTAAAGCGCTGGACCTGTCGCCGCCCGTGCCCCTGTGGTGGAATTGGTAGACGCGCTCGACTCAAAATCGAGTTCCGAAAGGAGTGCCGGTTCGACTCCGGCCAGGGGCACCATAGCGGCAGGCGTATCGAGGGGCCGGCAATGAACAATCTCACCAAAGCCGATATCGTCCGCAGCACTCTGATTGTACTGCTGCTGGTCGGCATTGCCATGTTGCTGGTGCAGGTAACGACAACGCTGATGCTAATTGCCGGGGCGATCCTTGTGGCCGCGGTAATCCGCGCCTTTTCCGATCCCTTGCAGCATCGCGGCGTGCCGGAAACCCTTTCCGTTCTGCTTGCGCTGATCATCATCATCGCGCTGCTGAGCGGCTTCGGCTATCTGTTCGGCCACTCGCTCAGTACGCAGTTCGACAATCTGGGCTCGCGGCTGACCGACGCCTACAACATGGCGCGCCAGTGGCTGGCCTCTCAGCCCTTCGGCAAGGCGATCCTTTCCTCCACGCCCGACATCCAGAGCTATGTCGGTCAGGCTCTTACCGTCGCCTTCGGTGCGATCGGCGTGATCACCAATCTGGTGCTGGTGATCGTCGGCGGCATCTATCTGGCACTCGACCCCGGCCTTTATGCGCGTGGTACCTCGAAACTGTTCCCGAAAAAGCATTCGGGCCGCGTGTTGGAGGCGCTGCGCGAAAGCGGGGCAGTGCTGCGGCGATATCTTGCCGCGCAGCTGATCACGATGACGGCGGTGGGATCGCTGGTCTATATCGGCATGCTGATCGTCGATATCCCGTCGGCAGGCGCTCTTGGCCTCATCAGCGCGCTCACTAACTTCATTCCGCTGATCGGGCCGTTCATCGGCGCGGTGCCGGGCATCCTGATCGCCTTCGCGGACGATCCGCACAAGATCATCTGGGCCGCGCTGGTCTATCTCGTCGCGCAGCAAATCGAGGGCAATGTGCTCACGCCGATCGTGCAGCGGCACGCGGTGGCCATTCCGCCGGCGGTGCTGATCTTCGCGCTGGGCGCCATGGGCACGCTGTTTGGCACCATCGGCATCGTCCTCGCCGCGCCGATTACGGTGGTGATCTACACGCTGGTGGCCGATCTCTGGTCGCGCGAGACGCTGGGGCATGAAGTCGATACGCTGGAAAATGCCGGTATCGACGATGACAGCGAGACCGCTTCCGAGTGATCGCGTGCATTTGCCGCATGCAATGTAGGGAATGATTTTCTAGTATTTCGAACCTATTTGGTTCGAGGAGAAGATCATGGACTTCCGGGGAAAGGCGCAGCCACTCAGCTTGGGCGCGGTGGCGCGGGCGGCTGCGGCACTGCATTGCGAAGAGGCGGCGATCCACGCGGTGATCGCGGTGGAAAGCCGCGGCGGGTTCGATCGGCAGGGGCGGCCGAAAATCCTGTTCGAACGCCATTATTTCCACCGGCTGACGAACGGCCGGTTCGCCGCCAATCATCCAGACATCAGCGCGCGGCAATGGGGCGGCTACGGGCCCGCATCGCGCCAATATGATCGGCTGGCCCGCGCGATCGCACTCGACCGGGAGGCGGCGTTGCGATCGGCGAGCTGGGGCATGTTCCAGATCATGGGCGACAATTTCGCCGCCGCCGGGTTCACCGATGTCGAGCCGATGGTCGCTGCCATGATGGAGGGCGAGGACCGGCATTTGCAGGCCTTCTGCGCGTTCGTGACCGCGCGCGGCCTGGCGGACGCTTTGGCCCGGCGCGATTGGGCCGCTTTCGCCCGCGGCTATAACGGTCCCGCTTATGCCGCAAACCGCTACGACGCGCGTCTGGCACAGGCATATGCAGCGGCCAGCGGCGGCCCCTGCGCCGCGGAAGCGAAGGCGCCGCGGTCCGCGATCTCCAGACGCGGCTGGGCCTGACCCCCGACGGCCATTTCGGCCCCCGCACCGAAGCCGCCGTCCGCGCCTTCCAGCGCACGGCAGGCTTGGCCGAGGACGGCGTGGCAGGACGCGCAACGCGAGAGGCGCTCGGCTGAGTGGGCGGTCAGGGAACAAGTAAATTTGTGAAAGCAGCCTCAGACTGCTTCGCTGACATTAGATGGGTTGTCACTTCCACCTGAACCCGGTCGTTGCGAGAGAACGATTCCGAAGGCTAGAGTGCGTGCGATTTCCCGGGAGGAGGCAAAGTGTTCAACAGGTTTTTATTCTCGTATCTGCTGCTTCCGGGGATGGCCTTTGGTTCTCCCGCAATGGCGCAACCGGAAAGCGATCATGCGGTACTTTCCGATCCCGATGGAACTCCGATCGTCATCGGATCGGTCCACCGTATTAGCTCGACCGTCTATGGCGACGAGCAAATCGTTACCGTGCGACTGCCGAGGGGATATGCGGATGACCCGAAGCGGCGCTATCCGGTGGTATTCTCGGTCGACGGCGGGCCGGACCAGGATTTTGAACTACTTTCCGGTATTGCCGCCGAAGCCGAATTCTCGACCAGCTTCGAGCCCTTCATCCTGATCGGTGTAAAAACGAAGGATCGCTATAGCCAGCTTACGCCGGATTGGACTCGGATTGATCCGGAGCGTCTGAGCGATGTGTTTGGCGATCGTATGGTGCCGGGTGGGGCCAGTCAATTTCGACGCTATCTCGAAACCGACATCATCCCGTGGGCGACCGGACGCTATCGGACCGGGCGCAAAGCGCTGACATCGGTGTCGTTGGGCGGTCTGTTCGTCATCGATACTTTTCTGGCAACTCCCGAACTGTTCGATGATTATATCGCATTGACGCCCAGCGTTTGGTGGGACGGCGGACGGATCGTGGACGAGGCTGCTGCGAAGCTGGCCAAACAGGATGCCTCGAACCGCCGTATCTATTTCACGATGGGCGACGAAGGCGTCGGAAACCGAAACGGCCTATGGCTGGAGACGCTGGTCGCGGCGTTTGAGACCTCAGCGCCAAAAGGGCTCAAATGGGCGTTCGTAGATCGCTCTTCCGAAGAAGAGCATAGAACGATGGCGTTGACGGGTTGGCTCGATGCGTTCCGCACTCTCTATCTCACCCCTTCGCGGAGCGGCAATCCGCTGCCCCTTGTCTACGAAGATTTTGAGGCTCCGACCTACTCCGCCGAAGCACGCGCCAACATCGATGCGGGAACTTGCCGACATGCAATTGCAACCGCCGTAACGTTTGAGGAAAAGAACAGCGCCCCCGCAGCGTATTACGGTCGCTGTCTGCTGATGAAGCCAGGTCAGAAATTAACTGCAGGCAATTTCGCGTTAGGCGAACTCGGTCTTGACGAAGATCTAGAAATAGTCCCGGAATGAGGAATGTCAGCTTCCAGTCTTTTGATCGGGAAAGCTGGCGGTCGCAAACTCACCTTAGTCCCCGACACAAACTTCTTATTCAAGCGCCGGTTCGCCGCTTAGCCCTCCCGTTCTGCCCACCAGTCGGCATAGGGCGTGTTTTCCACCTTGTAACGATTGTAATCCGGCGCGCCGTCGTTCCACCAGACGGGGCCGCGTTCGCCTAAAGCCCGCTTGGCCTCGTCGACGCGGCGGCGGTGGGCGGTGACGTCCGTGCCGTCCTCGGCTTGGCCGATGGCGCGGCGGGCGTCCATGAGGGTGCGGACCAATGCCTTCTCGCGCTCCGGCTCCAGATCGGGGCGGGTGGCGCGCCATAGGGTTCCGTCGACTACGATATAGCGCCCGTCCGGCGTTTTGGGCGGCTCGCTCATGCGGGCAGGGCGCTTTTTGCCAAGGACAAGTCGCGCACCAGTTTTTCAAACTCCACCTTCTGCCCCGCGCCGTCCGGCAGGCGCAGAAGATAGCTGGGGTGCACGGTGATCAGCAGCTTGGAAGATCCGATATAGTCGATGAGCTGGCTGCGGTTGCGTGATATGGTGAGTGTCTTGCCGGTCAGTGCGCGCACTGCGGTGGCACCCAGCGCCACGATCACCTGCGGCTCCACCACCTGCCGCTCCTGCTCCAGCCACCAGCGATAATATTCGATATCGTCATTGCTGGGCTTGGAATGGATGCGCCGCTTGCCGCGCTGGACGAACTTGAAGCGCTTCACTGCATTGGTGACATAAGCCTCGCCGCGGTCGATCTGCGCGGCGGCGAAGGCGCGGTCCAGCAGCTGGCCGGCGGGGCCGACGAAGGGGCGTCCGGCCTGATCCTCCTGATCGCCGGGCTGTTCGCCGACGAACATCATCCGGGCATCCTTCGGCCCTTCGCCGGGCACGAGCCGATCGGAAAAATCCTCGCGCGGCCAATCGTTTGCCGCGCGTAGCGCGTCGTAGAGCGGCTTCAGCCCGTCGAATCCGCCGCTGGCATGAGCAGGCGCCTGCGTCTCCTTCACCGCAATGGCGGGGGCGTTTTCGCCGTCCGGCGAGGCATTGTCGATCATGGCGTTCATCCGTGCTTCCGCCTCGCGTGTGAGGCCGGGGATCAACGCGGCTTCGGGCAGGTTTTTCCAATATTTTGCGGGCATTTCTGCCATCATCGCCTTCGTCTTCAGCCGAGCCGGATTGAAAATGGAGGCGTAATAGGTCTTCCATTCGCTCTCCACCGCATCCTCCTGCGGCACATCGGACTTCTGCCCGCCGGGGCCGACCTCCAGCTTTTTGCCGTCCCAGGCAATGCTGGCCTCCGGCGTCACGATCAGCCAGTTCATCCCGGTGAAGCGGTTCTGGAAGAATTTCGCGACTGCTTCGGTGATGTGATGTTCCGGCTCGAACCAGGAAACGAAGCTTTCGCGCCCGTTTTCCTCGCCCACTTTGCGGAAGCGCACGAAGGCGTGCATCTTGTGGATGTCGCGGCGCACCGATTTGGCGAGCGCGCGCAGCGTGTACATGTCCGGATCGGCCGGGTTCTGATGGATTTTCGGCTGGGTCTGCGCGCGGAACACGATGCGATAGGCGAGCGCAAACCGCTCCGGATCGCTGTGGAGCAGCGCGGTCTGGATATCGCCGAGCAGTTCTTTGGAAATCACCGGCTTGCGGTCGCCCGGCGGGGGGATGGGGTCGCCCTCGTCGAACAGGGTTTCGGTGCCGATGTTGAACTCTACACGGGCGGGAATCACGCCCGCGAGCAGCAGTTTGCGCGCCGCCTCGCGCCATCCGGCGATATCGGTTTGGGAGGCGAGGGCGATGCGGATCATGACGGGGCCGTCCTCACGCCGCGAACAATTCCATCTGCCGGGCGGGGCGGACCATCTTGCTGCGCAAGTTTGCGCCATCGAGCCAGCGGCCCGGATGCCAGTCCGCCGCGATAATCCAGGCCCGCATCTTCTTCGTGGACCGGCACAGCCGTTCGACATCGGCCAGACGTAGCCGCCCGAACCGCCGCGCACGCAGGATTGCGCCGACGCCTTTGGTGCCGAGGCCCGGTACCCGCAGCAGCATCTCGCGCGGGGCGCGGTTCAGATCGACGGGGAATTGATCGCGGTTCATCAGCGCCCAGGCGAGCTTGGGATCGACCTCCAAATCAAGATGGCCGCCCTGCGCGCCGCCCAAGATTTCGCTCACTGAAAAGCCATAGAAGCGTAACATCCAGTCTGCCTGATAAAGCCGGTGTTCGCGCATCAGAGGTGGTGCGGCGAGCGGCAGGCGCTTGCTCGCGTCGGGGATCGGGCTGAATGCGGAATAATAGACGCGCTTCAGGCCGACGCCAGTGTAGAGCTTCGAACTGGTCTGAAGGATCGCGGCATCGTCCGAAGCGTCCGCGCCCACGATCATTTGCGTGCTGTGCCCGCCCGGCGCGAACAGCGGTGCCTTGCGGCTTTTGCGCCGTTCCACCTTCGCTTCGGTGATCCGGCCGGAAAGGTCCGCCATGGTTTTGCGGATGAGCGGCCCGCTCTTTTCCGGTGCGAACTCCTCGATTGCCGCATCGCTCGGCAGTTCGATATTGATCGACAGCCGATCGGCATAGAGCCCCGCGTCGGCCAGCAAATCCGGGTCAGCCTCCGGAATGGTTTTCAGATGGATGTACCCGCCGAACTTATGCTCGATGCGCAACTTCTTGGCCACCTGCACCAGCAGTTCCATCGTGTAATCGGGCGAGCGAATGATGCCGGACGAAAGGAAAAGCCCTTCGATATAATTGCGCTTGTAGAAATCGAGCGTGAGATCGACGACCTCGTCCACCGTAAACGCCGCGCGGCGCACCCCGCTGGACGAGCGGTTAATGCAATAATGACAGTCGAACATGCAGTAGTTCGTCAGCAGGATTTTCAACAGCGAGATGCACCGGCCGTCCGGCGCGTAGCTGTGGCAGATGCCCATGCCAGTCGTTGACCCGATGCCCCCGGTCTTGCTGCTGCCGCGCTTGATCGAACCCGATGACGCGCAAGACGCGTCATATTTCGCGGCGTCCGCGAGGATTTCGAGTTTCTGGGATCGATCGAGCTGGGCCATGATGTTCGCTCAATGTTCTAGACCCGCCCGGGTTGCGCTGCAAGCGGCAAAGAAAAGTCCCCTCATGTTTCTTCGCCCGGCCAGTAGGTTCAACGGAGCAGAAAAATGGCCCGGTCTGTAGCCACAGCGCAACAAGTGAACCGCACTTTCATTTTTTCGGTACGGAAAATGCTGAACGCTCTGGACAAAGGTGGATCGCGATAGGATGAATGGGGACGAAGCCGCAAAAACGGCCATCCGCCTCGATATCGGGGCGGCACCAAATGGGAGAGGATGAACCATGCGTAAATCGCTGTTGCTTGTCGCGTGCGCTGCCAGCGCCTTGTCTGTGCCTGCCTTCGCGCAGCAGACGCAGGACCCCAGCACGGAAATCGACGCCGCACAGGGTGTTCTTCCAAACCAGGCCGATGCGCAGGAAAGCCCCACCGATACCAATCAGGCCAATTCGCAGGCGCAGCAAGTGGCCCGGTCCGCGCCGCTGTACGGCGATATCGTCGTCACCGCGCAGCGCCAGTCCGAGCGGCTGCAGGACGTGCCGATCGCGGTGTCCGCCTTTAGTGAGGAAGCGCTGGCCGCGCAGCAGATCGACAACGCGCTCGATCTGCAGGCGAGCTTGCCGAACGTGGTCTTTTCCAAGGGCAACTTCACCACATCGTCCTTTACAATCCGCGGCGTGGGCGATCTTTGCGTAGGCTTCTCCTGCGACAGCGCGACGGCGATCCACTCCAACGATATCCCGCTGCTTTCCACCCGCCTGTTCGAGGCGGAGTATTTCGATCTGGAGCGGATTGAAGTCCTTCGCGGGCCGCAGGGTACGCTGTTCGGCCGCAACGCGACCTCCGGCGTGGTTAACGTCATCACCGCCAAGCCCGATCTGTCCGGCTTCCACGCGGCGGGCGAGGCTGAATATGGCAATTACAACTCGATCCGCCTGAAGGGTATGGTCAACGTGCCGCTGGGCGACGTGTTCGGTGTGCGGCTGGCCGGCTATTATCTGAACCGCGACGGCTATACCTTCAACGAGTTCGACAACAGCCGGATCGATGACCGCGATCTTTATGCGATCCGCGGCACCGTGCGGTTCGAGCCGAGCCCGGACACCGTGCTCGATATCATCGGCTATTATTTCCACGAGGACGACAACCGCTCGCGCATCCAGAAACAGCTCTGTAACCGCGACGTAACGGCCATCCTCGGCTGTTCGCCAGACCGGCTGGAATATGAGACGACAAACGGCAACGCCACGCTGGGTGCGGCCCTGTCTTCGCGCCAGCTGTTCGCGCTGCAATCGCTGGCGCAGGGCGGGGTGCTCGGCAATCTAGGCATTGCCAACCTCACCAATCGTCCGGACATCTTCGCCGGTACGGTGAACCCCAGCGATCTGCGAACGGTGAATGTCGATTTCACGCCGACCTATTTCGCCGAAGAATATCACATCCTCGGCAAATTCTATCAGCGCATCGGCCAGTTCGATTTCACCCTATCCGGCGGCTTTACGCATGACGAGGTGGACAGCAGCGTGGATTACACGCTGGCCACATCCGATCCCTTCTCGGCCGAAAGCTTCGCCCGCGCTAATGCCGCCGCGCAGCTTTTCCCCAATAGCGTGGGCGCGGTGCTGCAGAACAATCAGCTTTGCGCATCCTATCCGGGCAGCGACCTGGTCGGTCAGTTCGGCGGCAACCGTTTCGGCTGCTCTACCCGCTCGATCGATTTCGACCGTTCACGCTCCAGCAGCGATCAATGGTCGGTCGAAGGCAAGATCTCGTCCGATTTCGACGGGATGTTCAACTTCCTGCTGGGCGGCATCTATGTCGATCAGAAGGTGAGGAACGGCGATTATTTCGTGGTTTCCACAGGCTTGGAATATGGCTCGGCCGTGCTCGGTGCGGCCGGTGGTGGAGACGGGCTTTTCCTGGCTCCGCCCTATTTCGCCAACACCGTGGGGCGCTACGACCTGAAGAGCTACGGCATTTTCGGCGAAGCCTATCTGGAGTTTACCGATCGGCTGAAGCTGACGGTGGGAGCGCGCTATTCCAACGACCAGAAGACGGTTCGCGCACGCAGCCCGATCCTGGACGTCATCGGCGCGATCGGTACCACCAGCTTCGATCAGCTGATCGGTTATCCCGGCTATGACGCCGACCCGTCGATTCCGGGCAACCAACCCTTCCGCGACACCGAAGTCGGCTTCGACGACGTGACCGGGCGCGTGGTGCTCGATTTCCAGGCGACGCCGGACAATCTGCTCTACGCCAGCTATTCGCGCGGCTACAAATCGGGCGGCGTGAACCCGCCGGTAAACCCCACGCTGAATGCGCCCGTCACCTTCGCTCCGGAAAATATCGATGCGTTCGAAATCGGTTCGAAGAACACCTTCGCGAACGGCGTGCTGCAACTGAATGGTGCGGCGTTCTACTATAGCTACAAGAACCTGCAGATCAGCCGCATCCTCAACCGCACCTCGTTCAACGACAATACCGATGCGGATATTTACGGCGCCGAGCTGGAGGCCATCATCCGGCCGACTCCCGAGTTCACGGTCAACCTGGGCTTCAGCTATCTGCAGACGCGGATCAAGGGCCTGAACCTCACCGATCCGCGCGATCCTTCGGGCGGCCGTCCGGACGTCACCATCATCAAGGATGTGGCGAGCGCGGCGAACTGCGTGCTGATCCCCACGGGCGGCGTCAGCGGCGATGCGCTGGTTTCCGTGGTGAACGGCTTCCTGAATGCCGCGAGCGGACCGGCCAATGGCGAGGCGCTGTTCCGTCCCGGCACGACGCCGGTTCCCGGCACCAATGCGCGCGGTGCGATCTCGTCTTGCGATCTGCTGACCGCAGCGGTGGCAGGCGGCGCTCCGGCCCCGCTGAACGCGCTACTCGGCAGCATCTTCGGCCCCGGCCCGCTGCCCTTCCAGCTCGATCCCGCCTCCAGCGCCCCGCTGCTGCCCACGGGCGTGACGCAGGATCTTACGGGCAACGAACTGCCCGGCGCGCCGAACGTCAAATTCTCGGCCGGTGCGCAATATGTCATCCCGTTCGATAATGGCATGAGCCTGCAGCTGCGCGGAGACCTGGTCTACACCGGCGGCTATTACGCCCGCCCGCAGAATCTGGAGATCGACAAGATCGAAGGCTATGCGCTGGCCAATGCGCAGATCCAGCTGAACGGCGACCAGGAGCGCTGGTTCGTGCGTGGCTTCGTGCAGAACCTGTTCGATAACAACGCGATCACCGGTCAGTATCTGACCGATCCCAGCTCGGGCCTCTACACCAACGTCTTCACCGTAGAACCGCGCCGCTACGGCATCGCAGCGGGCTTCAAGTTCTAAGGCAGCGTTAGAGCGCAAATGGCAGAGGGGCGGGCTTCGGTCCGCCCTTATTGTATTGGAAACCTAAATCAGACTTAATCTGCGAACCTGCAATGGAGCGACGCGCTGTTTCTGCCTTGACCGGAACCTAAAATGTTCGGTGATGCCAGTCGATCCACGCGCCATAAGCGTGGCATGTGGCAAGGTGGCGTTTGGTGCCGCTGGGCCAGCTCGTCAGCGAGAGGTGAACGGCATCGCGCGCAGGTGTCCATTCGAAGCTGATGCGAGCAAGCGGGCGATCGGCAGTCGCGCGTGCACCCGCGCTTACAAAAGCCTCTTCCACAATGGCGCGGGAGGGACCGTCCAGATATTGCAGGGCCATCGAATGGGTGACCACCCGGCATGTTCCCTCATCCTGCGGCGCGGCCAGGATTGCGGGAAGCCAGTGCGTGATGTCGCCCTGATCCACCTGAGGGGGATGGGCGCGTGCGATGCGCAGCGCTTCCGCAAGCCGGCGGGAGCGGCCGTTTTCGTCCGCCCAGACATAGGCCATCAGCCGCTCGCAAGCCTCCAGATCGGTGACGTCGAGCGGGCGCAGGTCTACGCCGCGCGCGGACCGGATCGTCACCGCACGCGGTTCGGGCGACGGCCCGTGCCACGCCGGCGCTATCTTGACCGGTGAGGCAGGATTGCCAACCCGCTTACCGCCCAGATCGAAAGCATAGCGATCGAGATTGAGGTTGAGCCCCGCGCTCGTGCCCAGTTCGTACAGATCGACGGGTAGGCCGACCGATTTGTCGAGCACCATCAGCGCCGCCATGATCGCGGCGGTTCGGCCCACTTCGTTGGTTTGCGGCGGAAAGCGCATCCATATCGCGATCTCGCCGTCCGCGGCAGCCATCGCGTCACCGATCACCCGGTCGAAATCGCCATCATAGGTGCTGTAGAGAAGGCTCAGTGCGGCATCGTCGCCAGCACGCGCCAGCGCATGCAGCGCAGCGTTGAAGCGCATCGCCAAGGCATCGGCCGCGCGGTCGCTCGGCCAGGCGGCGATCAGCGCTGCAGTCTTCGGCGCGCGCAAGAGCTGGCGTTCGCCGGCTTCCAGCACCGCTGCCACAAAGGGCGATCCCATCGCGCGGACCGCCACCGCCTGACGCGCGAGCGGCCCCATCTTGTCCCTGGGACGAACGCGCTCGGTCATTTCACGAACTTGGTCGAAGCATGTCATCATCACGTTCGGTTTCAGCGCCCGCCGGCGCTGACGAGGCGCAGCGGCTCGGACGCGTTCTGATGTTCGGACCGATCGGCTTGCCGTAGCGGTACAGCCCCCGCGCCCTCACCATCGATCTCGAACGTCGCGATGGATGCCGCCAGCTGCTGCGCTTCGGCGACCAGCAGGTGCGCAGCCGCAGAGGTCTGTTCAACCATCGCCGCATTCTCCTGTGTCATCCGGTCCATCTCGCCGATCGCCACATTGATCTGGCCCAGGCTCCTGGCCTGATTATCGGACGAGCGCGCGATCTCATCAATCGATCCACTCACTTCGGCAACCGAATCGATGATGCGCGAAAGCGCCTGTCCGGTTTGATCGACCAGATCGACGCCGGTGCGCACATGCGTGGAGGCGGACGTCACCTTGTCCTTCACCTCGGTCGCGGCATCGGCGGAGCGCTGCGCCAGAGCGCGCACTTCCGATGCAACCACCGCGAAACCCTTGCCCGCTTCCCCGGCCCGCGCCGCCTCGACGCCCGCGTTGAGGGCAAGCAGGTTGGTCTGGAAAGCGATGCCATCGATCAGGCTGATGATCGCTGCGATCTGGTCGCTTGCTTCCTGAATGCCGTGCATCGCCTCGATCGCCTGACGGGCCACATCGCCGCCGCGTTCGGCGTCCTCGCGGGCCTGGCTCATCGATGCACTGGCATCGATGGCCCTGCCGGCGCCGTCGCGGATGGAGGTGGTGACTTCGTCGAGCGCGGCAGCCGATTGCTGCAAGGCGGCGGCTTCCTGCTCGGTGCGACGCGCCAGATCGAGAGCGCCATGATTGATCTCGGTCGAATTGTGCTTGATCGACTGGACGCTACCGCGAACCTCTCCCAGCACGCGCGAAAGGCTGTCGGTGGCATTGTTGAAATCGTCCGAAAGGACGCGGAACGCCGGCGGCACATCGACGATGCGCGCCGTCAGATCGGCGTCCGAAAGACGGCGCAAACCGCCCCCGATCGCCGTCATGGCTGTGGCCCGGTCACGATCCGCAGCTACCTTTGCCGCGGCGGTGTCGCGGAACACCGCCACTGCGCGGGCCATGTCGCCCAGTTCGTCGGGGCGATCAGCCTCGACCTCGATGTCATGGCGTCCGCCGGCCAGCTGCGTCATCGCATCGGTAAGCACGGTGATCGGACGTGCGATCTGCCGGCTGAGCAGCATCGACAAGGTGACTGCCAGGCCGATCAGCGCGATCGCGCCGATCACCAGGGCAAACAGCGCGGTTTGGATCGCATTATGCTGGCTCGTCGCCGCGGCTTCGATCTGCTCGGTCTCGTCATTGCGCAGATCACGCAGCGGCAAGACGCTGTCGCTCACGAGCACGTTGGACCCCGCATCACGCACCGCCTGCTGCGCGTCCTCTCGCCGCCCGTCCTTCACCCAGGCAATCATGCGATCACCCCAGTTTCTCCGCCATTTCAGCGTTTCAAGGCGCGACATCTCCAGCCATTTGCGATGGTCCGGACTAACGAGGAGAGTCTTCAGATCGGCAGCGGTTTCGTCATATTCCTGGCGCGCCTCCTCATAGGATTTGAGATATTTGACATCACCTGTAACCAGAAACCCGCGAAACTGGCTGTTCTGCCGCAGAATCGACATCTCCAGCGTCAGCGCCTTGGCATAGATATCCTGGCTGACGTTGGTTCGTTCGGTGGAGCGGCTGATCATCGTGATCGTTCCGTAGAACACCAGCATCACGACGGCAGCCGTCGCGATGATGGTGAGGAACGCCAGGCCGAGCTTGCGCGGTATTTTCATGGTTCGAAAGATCCAGACCTTTGGTGATGCAATCAGAAGCGGGAGCGCAGCGTCACGCCATAGGTGCGCGGTTCGGCGAGGAATGCGTTGAAGATAGCATTCGCCGTGGCGAATTCTGGTGCACCGAAGGCCTTCACCTGCGAGGCGCTGCCCGCACCCTGGAAGGGCGCGGAGAAGGCGACCTGCGTGTAATCCACGTTGAAGATATTCTGGCCCCAGAACTCCAGTGCCCAGCGCTGATCGCGACCACGAATGCCGACACGCGCATTGACCAGGAAGAAACCGTCCTGCTCTTTCTCCAGGAACAGATCGGACCCGGTGTTATAGTCGCTGGTGAGGCGGCTATCGACATAGAACAGCGCTTCCATGCCGTTGTTGCCGATCGGCGGCGTCCACGCTGCGGAGCTGGTTATGGTATGACGCGGTGCGTTGGAAACCTGCGATCCCGGCAACAGGAACAGCGCGGCGTTCAGTGCCTCTCCCGAATCGCTGCCGACCAGATTGTCCTGATACTGCGTGTGTGCGTAGGTATAGCCCAGATTGAAGGTTAGATCCGGGGCCGGATAAGCCCCCGCCTCAAGCTCGAACCCTTGCGTGACAACGCCCTTGCCAACATCGCCCGTGCAGACGCCCGTGACCGAGGAGTTGTCGCGATCCGCGCCGTTCAGGCTTTCGCTGCACGATCCGATATTCTGGACGATGTAGTTGGTGCCGTTGAAGGTGTTGAGCTGGAAGTTGGTGAACTCTGACCGGAAGGCCGCCAGATTGGCGGTGAACTTGGCGGACGAATATTTGATGCCCAGTTCGAATGCCTGCACGGTTTCGGGATCGAACCGCAAGTTGGAAGCGGATGCCGGAGTGGGTGTTGCGAACACATTCGGGGTCAGGTCCGACCGGTCCAGGTTGAACCCGCCGGCCTTGTAGCCGCGCGCGTAGGAGCCGTAGATCAGGGTGCTGGATGCAGGCTTCCAGGACAGCACCGTCGTGCCGGTGAACTGGCCTTCCGAAATCTCGTCCTCGATCGGAACGCCGTTCAGCGCCGATGATGAATTGCCCGTGCAGCTCAGGGTAACGATGCCGCCAAGCAAGGGCTTCAGCGCGCCGGGCACAGCCGGATTGGCCAGAAGCGGGCTGATCGCGGCCTGCTGCGCGGGACAGATCGTGTTGTCGTTGTTGAACCGGGCATTCAGCCGCTTGCGCTCATTGGTGTAACGCAGGCCGCCGGTGATGCTGAGCGTGTCGGTGATTTTGTAGATATTGTGCGTGAAGAAGGCGAAGTTCGTGCTCGTCTGCTCATAGACATCGCCCAGACTGCCCACATTGTTGATAGTGCTGAGGCGATCCAGGCCACTGATGACCGCTTGGCCAACAGCGGGGGTCAGCACAGCACGTCCTGCCCCGCTCAGGCAACCGCTGGCGGTCGGATCGCGCAGTACCGCAGCGGGGTTGATCGTCGCAACCAGGCGGCATGAAGCAAAAGCGCCATATTGCGACCCGAAGCGCAGATTATCGACGAGATCGAGATTTTCGTGCGCATAATAGCCGCCGACAAGCCAATCGAGCCGGTTATCGAACAGGCCGCCGCTGAAACGGGTTTCCTGCGTGAACGTGCGGAACTTGCGATAGGCATTGCCATCGTCGGGACGGAAAATGATGTCGACATTGCTGAAATCGACATCGCCTGCCCCACCCGATGTATATTCGCGATAGGCGGAGATCGAGATCATGTCGACGGCGCCGAACGACCAGCCGATACGCGCAGACACGCCGCCGTCGGTTGTGAGGTTCGAATAGGCGCGGCCGGGGGTCTGGGCGATCTTGCGGTTATAAGTATCACCCTGGCTCGGCAGCACGCCGCCCAGGCTTTCCAGGATCGAAACGATACGATTTTCCGGAGCGATCGCATAGTCGCCGGGCACGCCCGGTGTCGGATCGAACTTCTCGCGCGTGTCGACATAGGTCGCGCCGCAGCATTTCTCGTCCCGGTGCGTATAATCGCCGATCAGGCGGATCGAGAAATCGTCGGTCGGCTTCCAGAACAGCTGGCCGCGGACGAAATAGCGATTGCGATCATTGAAGTCGGTGTTGTTGATGACGTCGTAGAGAAAGCCGTCGCGCTTGTTGTAAACGCCGTCGATGCGGAAGGCGAGCTTGTCGGCAATGACCGGTCCGGTCAGTGAACCGGCCAGTCGCACGGCATTGTAATTCCCGTAGCTCGCCTCGCCATAACCGCCGAATTCGAAATCGGGATATTTGGTGTAAATGCTAATCGCGCCTGCGGACGAGTTGCGGCCAGACAAGGTACCCTGCGGCCCGCGAAGAACCTCGATCCGCATCACCTCGCCCAGGTCATTGAGACCCGCGCCCGTGCGGCTGCGATAGACACCGTCGATGAATACGGCGACGGAGCTTTCAAGACCGGGATTGTCGCCCACCGTGCCGACGCCGCGAAGGCGCGCGGTCGCATTGGCTTCCGATCCCGTTGAAGAGACGATCAGCGAGGGCGCAAGCTGCGCCATTTGGCGAATGTCCGTCGCACCGGAATTCTGCAAGGCGGCGGAACTATAGGCGCTGACCGCGATGGGCACGTTCGATAGGCGTTGAGACCGACGGGTCGCCGTCACGACGATGTCGGCGGTGTTTTTGGATTCGGCTGGCGCCTCGGCCTTTTCCTCGTCGGTCTGCGTGTCAGAAGTCACCACGCCCCGCAACCCCTGCGCCCCTGCTGGCGAGATTGCACCCAAACATGATGCCGTCGCTGCCAGATACGCCCACTTACGCATAAACTTGTGTTCCCTCGATGATGTATTCCCCGAGGTTCATCTATTTCAGAAATAGATAATCATCCGTTAATCTTCAAATCGCTTGCGGAGACAACGGGTCACCACCGGCCAAACATTTGCTATGTGACGCGGGCATCTCCGGCCGGATCCCAATTTGGTGGAGCAACAGATAAGCATAGGTTTTACTCGTTCGATCAAGCAGTGCTATCGTCAACGAGATCTTCTTTAAAGCGCGGTATGCATCGTTCAGACTGTTAGAGGGAATGGAACCGCACCGGTGCGTAGCGCAACAACTCGTGAAATCTGCCGATCAGGAACTGTCATCAAAAACTAATTAGCAATGTCACCACGTCGCTATAGCTGCCTGGAGGTGGCGTAGGCTGGCTCGCGTCGATCCGTGCTACGAATGTTTGCAGGAGGGACGGGGTAGTCCCGCCAGTTCCCGGCCGCGGATCGGCGAGGGGGTTGGTCTCGTCCCAGATGGTAATGCCGTCGGGGCGGTAAAGGTTGTAATTCAGTCTGTTCCCCCCTCCATCGGTCATGGTTCGCCATGGGCGGGCGGTGCCGTTCTGCCCGCTACTGAAGGCGACCGTAAACAAACTCCCTTTAGTGCAGTCGACCCGCGCAGCTTGCGTAACCGGGACGAAGCCGTTGACGAGCGGCGCGCTGCCGAAACGCACATCGGGGGTATCGATCCGGCAATCGCTGGTAACGACGAGTGTGATCCGGAGCGTGGTCGATCCGCTGCCCGTATAGGTGAGGATACAGACACCGCCCACGCCCACGCCGCCGCAGATTCTCCAACTCCATTGGATCGTGACGATGTCGGTATAGGTTCCGGCGGCAGTATTCGGCATGTCCGTCAGATTGACATAGATGGGTGGGGCGAAATCCGTTTTATCGAGCAGACCTAAGAGCGAAATAAGGGTGGGGTCAAAATAGTCGATCGTCGCGCCCTGGTTGAACGAAAAGGTCCCGCCGGGATCGGCGGAAAGACGGTAGGCGATCGTGTCGCTGCTGTTCGCGCGCAAGCGAAATCCGTTCGTGCTGCTTGCGCTCGCACGCGCGTAGTTGGTGGAGAGCACGGAGAGGACGGCGCCGGTACAGGTCAGGCCGCTCTGAGCGGAGGTTTGCGCTACCTGTCCGGCCTTCACGGCATAGGAACCGGCGGTGCCGAGAGAGGCCGATGCATTGCTCGCTAAGCTGCAAGCCGCGCGCGCTGACCCGGGCAGAAGCAATGCAAACAGGCACACAGCGAACAGTGTGATCAGACGCACGGCACTTCTCCCAGATCGCTATAGGCTTGCGCGTCCTTTGGTACGGTGAAGCGGGCTGTACAGGCTCCTCCATTCGAAATGGCCGATAGCGTGCTATGAGAAGGCGCGTCATCGATGACCGTGACGCCGTCCCAACCGACAATCGTTGCGCTGCCATCAGCAAATTTGGCTGTTGTGCCTGCCGGAAGAGGGGTGCCCGTTATATCGGTCAATCGCACTACAACGCTCTGCGCATATCGGATTGGCATACGGATTATCGCGCCCGTATTTTCACGAAGAGCGGCGCGGGCTTCGACTTTGGTGGTTATGGCGTTGGCAGGAAGATTGATCGGGTCGATCGCGAAGCGGCTGGGAAAATAGGCGTTTACGCGGGGCACGAAAAGCCGCCCACCGGCATTTGTCAGGCCCAACAGCTGGTTTTCGTAATAAACCGGCACGTCAGCTACGCCGGTGGAGACCACGGCGAAGGCGTCGGGCAGGGCATTGGCCGCGAATACACGGCCGTCGATCCATGCAAGGGCGCCGGTTACGCTTCCCCAGGCGGAACTGCCTGATGGAGTGGTCGAGGCACCGAAACTGGCTTGGACCGAACGTCCACGCCATATGCCGCTTGCCTGGCCAAGCGCATTTCCGCGATCGTCGATGGCGGCACCGATCGCGTAGCCAAAGCCGCCATCGTTCGGCACGGCGCGCGAAGCGCTTGTTTCGCCGCGGAAGCTTCCATTTGGCTGCCGGGCCATGCCGCCGCTCACCATGGAGCTGCCGCCCAGCGGTATCATCAGGCGCAATTGCGCGCTCGTTCCGGTGCCGGAAAAATCATGATCGGCGGCAGCAAAAAGCGAAGCGCCGCTGCGCCTCAACGGCAGCGACCAAGATGCCGAGGCAATGCGCGCGCGCAGGCCGCCTTGCGTCCGGTTGTCGAAATAGCCCGCGCCCAAGCTTCCTAGTGCGCCGAGCGAGAGGCTTGCGCTGAAGCGATCTCCGCGGATTGCGCCGCCGCCGACCAAAGCGAGATCGAATGTGCCGAGATCGGCATAGTTTCCGCTGCGCTCCACATGGTCGAAGCCTAGTCCGAAATGCGTTCCGGCATAGCTGTATCCGAGGGTGATTTGATGGCCGGTCGTACCACTAAGACTGCTGACGCCCGCGGCGACATGTACTGCGCCCCAGAGTCCCGGTGCCCAAACCGCGCCTATTCCGCCCGTGGCAAGCTGCGCCGTAGCCTCCGCATGCGCTTCAAGGGTGAATTTGTCCGTCAGGCCTCTACGTGCGGTGGCGGAAAAGGCGAGCGCGCCATAATCAAAACTTGAAAGACCGTAGCCGCGTCTCAGCGCGCCTGCTTCGACTGCAAAATCGAGCATGCCTTGCTGCAGCAAATCGGGGGCCACGTAAAAGGGAACCACGGTTTCGACCTGACGTCCGGTGGCATCGGTGGTCACGATGCGGGCCTCCCCGGCGCCGGTAACCACAGGAATTTGATCCAGCACGAACCGCCCCGGCTCCACGCTGGCCTGCTGCTGGCGATAACCGTTCACGAATAGGTCAACCGCTGAAGGCACGGTCGCCTGACCCGAGAAGCTCGGTAAAGGTACGGTCACAAGATCGGGCCGGATACGGAAATTGCGCGCGATGCCGATGCCGCCCAGTCGAACCGAGCTGGACCATGGCAAGGAATGCGTGATGAGATCGCCTGCGGTGAAGCTCAAAGCGCGCTCGGTATCGACAGCGCGGATCCGGGTGTCGTATCGGACGTATCCGGTACGGCTCATACCGCCGAAGCGAAGAATTCCGCTGTTGGAGACGGTGGCGAGATCCGAAAACGCTCGCTGCTCGCTCCAGAGCGATGCACTCGTCGATGCTCCCCAAAACTGAACGTAGGCATCATAGTTGAGGACGAACCCTGGATCGACCTGTGTGACGTGGCGAATGGCGGCTTTCGCTCGAATACGGGAGGTTGGAAGAAGGCTTGGCGCTACATCGAGATAGAGCCGCTGCGCTGCCGCGTCGTAATTCGCTGTGAACCCGGGAGCCTGCTTCAGTTCGATCGGTTCATCGCCTTCGATAGCGATGCCGGCCGCGCGTAGCGTGGCGGGCGCAATCCAGAGCTCTCCGTCCTTTTCCCAAAGCTCCGCCAGGGTGCCATCGGCGCGTCCGTTCACGACCAGATCGACAAATAGCGTCGAAGAGCCTTGCGCAATATCCGGGATCTCACCGGCCACCGCCGGACTGGCCGCGCAGATTGCCAGCAATGCCGCGGCCATGGTGCGGGACAACATTTTACCCGAACCGGATTACGCTTGGAAAGCGAGCGTCTGGTCCGAGCCGTTGACGTTTACCTGAAACTGATCGAACGAGCGCGGCGGAAGGGGTATTTGGATGCTGCTGCCGGGCAGAACATAGCCCGCCAAGCCAGATTTGATTAGGGCCTCTTTTCCGCCGGACAGCCCACGTAGGTCGCTGAGACGGGCATGGCGGCTGCCGCTGTTGCGGATTGAGAGCATTGGCCCGGAGGGTGCCGCCACAATCCGCGCTTCCAGTTGCGGCGAAACGTTTTCTTGTTTGGAGCCGTAAACGAACAGCGGGATGGAATAGCGCATCTGCACTCGAAGCTGCGCCTGCAGTGTTTCGGCATCGGTGGCTGGCGCCGCTGGCAGTTCGTCGATCAGAAGACGATAGGCCGCTTCGGGTGTATCGGAGGCCTCGGCACGGCGAACGAGCCTTACAAGCTGGCGCCCCCCCGGCTCCACTTCGGCCATAGGCGGGCTGGCCACCAGATCAGCTTGCTGGCTTAGCACATTTTCTCCGGCCGACTGGGACCAGCTGAATGCGCGGACCTGTAGAGTCACGCGCTCCTTGCCCTTGTTCTCAATCCAGATCGCTGTTGCTTTCTGATTTTCGGAGATGGTCGGATCGACCGGCCAGATGACCACCGAAGAGGCCCGGGCAGCGGGCGCGGCGGCCAGCGTCATTACGGCGATGGGCAAAAGCACAGATTTCAGCATAAAACGGTTCCGGTCGAAAATGGTGCTCACCAGCTCAGCGTGACGCGAACGGTATCGGTGTAGAGTCCGGCCGGGATCGCGCCGGTCAGCGTGGCGCGAGCGCGCACGGGAATGGAAAGGCGCGAAACTCCGGCCCCGAATTGCAGCGGAAGCGGCTGGAGGTTCCAAGGTGTCGAACCGTCCGCTGCATAAAGCTGATATGGAATTGCCCCGCTACCGCCGCTACGCGCCAGCATCCGCATCCCGCCAGAAGAGTGGTCGCCCAGATCGACGCTCAAGGCGGCGGTGACGCCCGGCGTACATTCGATGGCAAGTCCCGCGCCTGACGCCGAGACGAGTCCGGCTTCGACCGTTGCCGAAGAGGCACCATCGACCGTTCCCAGATCGATGAGGCCCCAGCGTCCGCTCCCATCGCTCAAGACAGAGCAGCCGGCTACGACGTCAGCCGAAATGCGAAAACTCTTGGCGGTTTCGGCGTGGGCTTCGGCAGCGGGGTACGCGGCCCCGAGACAGCAGACTATGAGGTAAATTAGGCGCATCGGCTTACCAGCTCAAAGTCACCAGCACCGTATCGGTATAGGTGCCCGCAGCCACCACATTCCCGCCGCTGTTCACGCGCGCGAAGATCGGCACGATGATTGGATCAGTGGTGGCCGTACCCAGGCTAAGGCGCTGCCCGATGCCGATTTCGTTCGCTCGCTGAGCATCGGTATACAGGCGGTAGGGCAGGCTGTTACCAGCCGAAGCCATATAGCGCGTGCCCGATGCCGCGTTATCGCCAGAACCGATCGTCAGTTCAGGCAGTACACCCGGCGAACACAGCACCTGCAGCGCGCCAAGAGAGCCGACGAGTTCCCCATCGACGTCGCCGAAAATACCCGGCTGATCGGCAAAGGCGATATTGCCAATCGATCCGACATTGGATTGCACCGAATTCGCGCCGTTCACCACGCAGGCATTTTGCACCACGAGCGATACACCTATGGTGCCGCTGCTGCTGCTCTGCGCGGAGGCGGGAGAAAGAAAGAGTGCGCCCAAAGCAATTGCGGGGGCGATTCCGAAATAAGTATATCGAACAGTCATAGAACGTTCCTGTTGCTGGTCACAGGATCGATCCATCAGTTTAGTCTAAACGAAACCTTTAATGGTTCCACAGTGGTGACGCTAATTAGACTGAAGTCTAATAGGTGGGGCTAGAAAGTTTCTCGAGCGAGAGGGCCAAGGCCAATGTTCGTGCGCTGCGATATGCGTCATAACGCGCGGAAGAATGTCCCTCATCGAGCGCTCTCCAATACCGATTTGCCTCAGCAAAACCGAGCGTCCCCACAAGCCCCGCGATCCGATGTGCCTCTCCTGCCTTCAGACGATTTTCCCTCAAATTTTTAGCGGCCGACGAGAGTTCATCTCGGAGGCGGACAAGCATGGGACGAATAATATTGGTGCCGAATAGCTCTTCAATTTTTAGCGCGCCCTCCATCGACGGCGGCAACCATTTGAGGAGCGACGCGGCCAGCCCGTCTGCAGAGCTAGTGCAGATCATTGCTTCGAACGGCTCGGCGTCACCCAGTCGCGTTTCGTCCTGTCCCAAAGCCAGCGAGATTGGGGTATCCTCTCTCGCCAAGCCTATCTTGGTCGCCTCAAAAAGTGCAACATTTTTGGCATATCCGGAGAATAAACAAACATTATATTCGGATATGGTCTGGTTTGTCCTGCTCACCTTATCTGGAGCAATCAGCTCCACTGTCCAGTGGACCTGCAGCATTTCGATCAGCCCATCGTTACTGGTCGGGATTTCGCCTATAATCGTCAGCTTTGGCTTCATAACGTTTATTCTGTCATATTATACTATAAGGGTATTTTGGTGTACCTTGCTAAACATGGAAGTTTCGCCGAAAGCCATATGTACCAGTTGAAAATCTCGGTTGCACCAGGTGGGGTGATTGTTGAGCCAGGGTGGATATGTACTGATTGCGGATGATCATCCGTTAACGCGAGAAGGCCTTGCGCTAGCGGCGAGGGCTGCGATGCCGGGCGTCGCGCCTATCTCTGCCGGAACTGTGGAACAGGCTGAGCAAGCGCTGGCATCGCGCCGCGCCGTTCGACTGATTTTGCTGGATTTCGTGTTGCCGGATTCGAACGGCTATTCGGGCTTCATGCGCCTTCAGATGGCAAGCCGGTCCAGCCCCATCGTCATTGTTTCCGGGCGGGAAGAGGTTGGCTTGATCGAGGCGGCTCGCGCTCTGGGAGCCGCCGGCTTCATTTTTAAGAGTGATCCGCTGGACAATATCGCCGAGAAGTTACGCAGGATCGATGCAGGCGCCAGCATCTTTCCTTCTGAAGGCAGTCCGGACTCTGTGATTCAAGCTGCGTGCCAAAAGATCGCGAACCTTTCCCCAAGCCAGTTGAAAGTGCTCGTGGCGTTGGCGGATGGGCGGCTCAACAAGCAGATCGCCGCCGATTTGGATGTAACGGAGGCGACGGTAAAGGCGCATCTGACTGCCATATTCCGCAAATTGGGCGTCACAAACCGAACGCAAGCACTTCTCGCGGTGCAGCCGTTGATCGGAAATGGTGGTCTGTCGCTTCAATGAAGACCCGCGCTGCGAAAACCGTAGCAGGGCGGCCGTCTTGGCGCGTCTTCGCCGCCATTGCAGTTGGCGTGCCCTTGCTGATGGCGCTTTTGTTTTTTTGGCTCAGTCATGAGTATCGACGGTCCGAACATCTGCGCAATGAAGAGCGAACCTCCTATGATCGGCGGATGGAGGTGGTGTCCTTACTTGGCCACTTGGCCGATGCCGAAACGGCGCAGCGAGGCTATTTGCTCACCGGAAAACAGGATTATCTGCGGCCCTATTATCCGGCTCGCGCCCAAGCCCGCAGATCGATGGCTTCGCTTGCAAAATCCTCGCGAGAGCGCGGACGAGACGCCGAGAATATCGAGCTGCAGACTTTAGCTGCTGCGAAGTTCATGGAGATGGAGCGCGTTATCGCTCTTCGGGAACAAGGGCGGGCGGCGGAAGCCTATGCCGTTGTTGAACAGGGCCAAGGCAAAAGGGTGATGGACCGCTTACGACGTATCGCCGACCGGATGTTGGTCCGAGAAAGCCGGACGTTGGATGGCCGCCGTACGGCATTTTACGAACAGCGAACCCGTATGCGGACGCTCATCGTGACCGCGATGAGCGTGCTGATTTTGTCGCTTTTCGTCGGATTGACACTTCTGTGGCGTACGCGCTGTGATCGCTTCGAGGCGCGCGCGGCCGCAGATGGCGCGGACGGGACGAGCGTAACCGCGCGATTTTGGATAGCACGGTCGACGGGCTTCTGATCCTTAATGCCAGCGGTACGATCGAGAGCGCAAATCCTGCGGCCCGTGCGCTTTTGAAGCTTTCGGACGAAGCGTTAGTAAGGCGCGATATCTGCACGTTTGTGGACATTGCACCGGGCCATGGGAGCTTTTCCGATCGTATCGGTTTGGTCGATGGGGCCCTTACACGCACTTTCTTTCCCGATCGTTTGGCGACAACCGACGCTGGCGAGACAGTGCCGGTCGACATTACCGTGGGACTGATGTCCATACCGGGCGGGCCGAATTTCGTTATGGCACTGCACGATATTACAGAGCGCAAGCGCGCCGAACGGTCGAAAGACGATCTTATATCGACCGTCAGCCATGAATTGCGTACGCCGCTGACGTCCATAATCGGCGCGCTCGGTCTTATAAGAGCACGAGAGGGCAGCGATCTACCTGAACGCGACCGCCGCTTGATCGATATCGCCGAGAGTAACTCGCGGCGTCTTATTCGTCTGATCAACGACATATTGGATGTCGACCGGATCGAAAGCGGCAGCCTTGCTCTGGAAATCGCACCTGCCGATCTTGCGGAACTTGCTCAGGAAGCTGGTGTACAGGCGCAAGGGATTGCTGACGCGGCATCGGTTTCGGTCGAATGGAAGCACTCCGGACCAGTGCCTGTCGAATGCGACACGGGGCGCGTGCTACAGGTGGCGGGCAATCTGTTGTCCAATGCCATCCGCGTAACGCCTGCCGGATCGACGGTGGGGATTTCGGCCAGTATTATAGACGGCCGCGCGGTAATGCGGATCGACGATGAAGGGCCGGGCGTCCCTGCGGAATTCCGTCATCGCATCTTCGGCCGGTTCGAACGCGCTCATCTTAACGAAAATGGTGGCACCGGCCTGGGTCTCGCCATCTCGCGCGAGATTGTGGAGCGGCACGGCGGCCGCATCTGGTTCGAGGACCGGCCGGACGGTGGGAGCCGCTTCGCCTTCACCCTTCCGCTTCGGTTGCCTGACCGGCCAAGCCCCCGCATTTTAATCGCCGCGGCCGATGACCGGCTCGCGGGCGGACTGGCAATGCAACTGAACGACGCCGGTTTCGCGCACGATCGCGTCCTGAGTGCGCAGGAAGCTTTGTCCGCCATCGAGCAGCTATCATACGAAGCGATCCTGGTTGGTGTCGGTGTGCCGGAATCGGGTGGGCTGGCGTTCGTGCGGAAGCTGACCGATAGTCTTGGATCGGAGCGTCCACCAGTGCTTGTCGTAGCTATGGACGGTGAGCAGGGGATCGCGACCGGTGCGGACGTCATTGATTATGTTCTGCGTCCCGCGGAAGCTGATCGTCTGCGCTCTGCGTTGCGGCGTGCAATCGATGGCAATCGAAAAGCACGCCCGGTGGTTCTGCATCTCGACGACGATTATGATTTGCTGACGCTGGCGGCTGAAGCGCTGGGAAATGATCTGGAGCTTGTCCGGGTTTCGACTCTTGCCGCAGCGCGCGAGGCAATTATCGCCAGAAGGCCCGATGTGGCTGTACTCGATCTAAATCTCGCCGGTGAAAGCGGCTTGGATCTTCTGCCGTTCATGATCGACGAGGATGGAATTGCCATTCCGACGATCATCTATTCTGCGCATGATGTATCGCCTGAGCAGGCCCGGCGCGTCGATGCTGTTCTTATCAAGACGCGTAATGCGCTGCCCGATCTCGGTAGCACGATCCGCCGCGTTCTCGAGCGTAGCGAGACCGCGTTGTGACCAAGCCACTGCACCTTCTCTATGTCGACGATGATCCCGATATTCGCACTATCATCGGTCTGTCGCTGGAGATGGATCCAGCTATCATCGCTTACCCGGCTGACAGTGGAGAGGAAGCGCTGAATTGGCTTGCGTCCGATCCCACCACCGATGCGATCATGATAGATATCATGATGCCGACTATGGACGGTATGCAGCTGCTTAGCGCTATCCGTGAACGTGAGGCATATAGGCATACACCGGTGATCGTCATGACGGCGAAGGGGCGTTCTGCCGAGGTCGATGCCTATCGGCGGGCGGGCGCTTCGGGCGTAATCATCAAGCCGTTCGATCCCCTTCGCTTGGCCAACGAAGTCCGCGCCATTCTAGACGACCCAAATCGTCCTTGATGGAAGCGCATTAGACATTGGTCGCAATCGCTTAGGGTGAGCCCGGCTAGGCAGGATTTTGTTAAACAGGCGGAGAGCAGGTGGACCCACTGATGAAACGGGGGGATCGATGCTCGCCAAATTACTTGATGATCATGAACGGATTGCGCAGCTTGCGGCCGAACTGAGCGATTTTATTGCAGAGGACGCGCCGCCCTTTACCGCGCGGTTTGCGCAGGTTCGATGGAATCTTGCTCGCGAACTTTCCACGCATCTTGCTGTTGAAACACAGATCTTGAAGGAAGCGCTCCGACAGAAAATCCTGCTGGAAAGCCATGCCAACAGTCTTGATCTTACGCTGGGCGAGGACTTGCGCCAGCATATTGTACGCTGGCCGGACCCGGAACTGCGCGACGACTGGTTCGCCTACCGACAGGATTTGGAGGCGCTATTGACCCGCCTTCAACGCAGGGTGGAGCGTGAGGAGACACGCATTTATCCCGCTATTTTCGGTTCATCGCGACTTAGTGGCTTAGGTCTAGCGGGGAGGGGGCGGATCGCATTGGCGACATGGTCGGGACATCTCGCAATCTCGCCCCAATAGAGAGCCTCACCAGGACCTTCTCATCTTTCCTGTCCGAGCACTGTTCGGCAGAGATCGCGAGCTGTCGCTAAGGACGAGTGCGGGTGTTCATTTGGTGCTCTTAAGCGTCTTTCCTCCCTTCAACCCAGAATTTAATCGCCTGCGGAGGAAAATCAGGTGTCATGTCACTGCGAACATCATTCCGCCGATTTAAAAATAGAGCGTAGAAAAACATATTCGGACCAAATTGATTGAGTATCCCCGTATTCGCCAAAGCAGATGTCCAGGAATTCAGAACGATCGGTTGACTGGGCCGCTTCCACCAGCCGGTCCTTGAACGGATCGTCGACACAGCTATTACGCGCGCAGTGCTGCCGCCAGGCTTCGAAACCTTTGCGGATCGCGGGCGTCGGCGCGTCTTGGGACCAATGCCATCGCACCGTATCGAGCCAGCGTTGCGGGAGTTTTTGCGATCCATCCATCGCAATCTGATCAAGTCGATGGCGCAGCGACGGATTGTTGAAGCGCACGATCAATTCTTCCGCATATCGGTCCAGATCTTGTCCGGGGGCCGCGGTTATCGAGGGGAGTGCTTCCTCCAGCATCAGTCGGCGCGCCAATGCGCAGAGCTGGGGATCGGCAATGGCCTGATGCACGAATTCATGACCCGCCGCCAATCCGGCATAGGCCAGGAAGGAATGGGCTCCGTTCAGCATGCGTAGCTTGGCCGTTTCATAGGGCACCACATCGCAAACCATCTCCGCGCCAACCTTTTCCCAGCTAGGACGACCGTTTGCGAAGCGATCCTCGATCACCCATTGGCTGAAATCTTCGGTGAACACCGCGCCCTCGTCGGCCATACCGAGCTGCGCCTGAAGGGCGCTGCGGTCCTTATCGGTCGATCGCGGCACGATGCGATCCACCATGCTGGAGGGCGCGGTGCAATGCGTCTCAAACCAATCCAGCGCGTCGGGTTCGTTCTCCATCATCCATCTGCGCATCAACCGGTGCAGTACGGTGCCGTTATCGGCGAGATTGTCGCAGCTCAGCAGCGTGATACCGCCAAGGCCCGCCTCTGCGCGCTGCGCCAGGGCCCGGCCAAGCAGCGGATAAAAACTTTCCTGCGCCAAGCGAAGATTGAGATCGCCCGCACCGGTACGGCAATAGCCTTTTTCGGTAACCGTGAAACTGACGATGCGGCATGCCGGGTCCGCGATCCGCGCGACGATCGCCGCGCCATCATCTAATGCGAAGAGCACTTCGCGCACGGCACCGATCACACGGACTTGCGCTCCCTCGCCAGACCTCGTCGTGACCGTATAGAGCCCGTCCTGCGGCACAAGCTGGTCGGCAACGCTGCGGGACCGCAGGGAGACGCCGCAAATCGCCCAGTCGCGGTCTCCTTCGTCCATCGCCTGATCGGTATACCAGGCCTGATGGGCACGGTGAAACGCACCAATGCCGAAATGGACGATGCCTATCGCCTGTGCGCCGCGATCATAGGTGAAGCGGTCGGCGTCCTGCGGAAGCGCGTGCAGCGTACGCAGGGACAGCCTCATAGTTTGTAAGCCTGCTTCGCCAGATCATAAGCCAGCGCCTGCGCTAGCTCGGCCGCTTCCCAATCCTCGATGCGGTGTTCCGCAACCAGCTCGGCAAGGAAGCTGCAATCCACCCGGCGCGCGACGTCGTGCCGTGCCGGGATGGAGAGAAAGGCGCGGGTATCGTCGTTGAACCCGACCGTGTTGTAGAAGCCGGCCGTCTCGGTCGTCATACGGCGGAACCGGCGCATGCCTTCCGGGCTGTCGTGGAACCACCAGGCGGGCCCCAGCTTGAGGCACGGATAATGCCCCGCGAGCGGCGCCAGTTCGCGCGCATAGCTGCTCTCGTCGAGCGTGAAGAGGATGATCGACAGCGCGCTTTCGGTGCCGAAGCGGTCGAGCAGCGGTTTGAGGGCGTGAACATAATCGGTGCGGCTCGGGATGTCCGCACCTTTGTCACGCCCAAAACGTTCGAAGAGGCGGGCGTTGTGATTGCGGACCGAGCCGGGATGGATCTGCATCACCAGCCCGTCATCGATGCTCATCGCCGCCATTTCGGTCAGCATCTGTGCGCGAAAGAGCTCCGCATCGCCCCGTTCGCCGGCGCCGCGTCGCACGCGATCGTAAAGGCGTTCGCATTCCGCGGGGGAGAGGTTGGCCGTCTGCGCCGTCGGGTGGCCATGATCGGTCGAGGTAGCGCCCAGTTCCTGAAACCGCGCGCGCATGATGCGGTGAGCCGCGAGATAGCCCTGCCAGCTTGCGCAGTCCTCGCCGGAAACTTCGGAAAACCGATCAAGATTTTCGGTGAACCCTTCGAAGTCGGGATCAACCACCGGGTCCGGCCGGTAAGCGGTAATAACGCGACCGCTCCAGCCGCTCGCTCGGATCGCCCGATGATGATCGAGCGTGTCGAGCGGGCTTTCGGTGGTTGCGATCACCTCGATATTGTAGCGATCGAACAGCGCGCGCGGGCGAAAGGCGTCCGTCGCGAGTTTTTCGGTGATGGTGTCGAAATAGAGGTCGGCCGTCTCGCCATCGAGCCGGACCTGCATGCCGAAGGCCTCGGCAAACACCCAGTCGAGCCAGAGGCGCGAGGGCGTGCCGCGAAACAAGTGATAATTTTCTGCCAAAATCCGCCAGGCGGCGCGCGGATCGGTTTCATGCCCCGCAATCCCCAGATTCTCCAGACGAATGCCCTGCGAATAGAGCATGCGGAAGAGATAGTGATCTGGCACCAGCAGCAGATCGCTGGCGTTTCCGAAGGGATCGTTGGAGGCGAACCAAGCCGGATCGGTGTGCCCGTGGGGGCTGATGATCGGAAGGCCGGCGACCGACACGTAAAGCGCCTGCGCCAGCGCCCGCGTGCCGGGGTCCGTCGGCAACAAACGATCGGGATGAAGGTTCAGCTCACGGGGCATGGTCGGTCCTCTCCGGCGTTTCTTCTCGAACGAGACGGCAGCGCCGCTATGCCACTTGGCGACGCCTTTGGAAACCGGTATCAATGGCTGAAACAAGCCATTTCGGGAGCGGAATATGCTGGCAGCGATCAAGGCCGAAGAAAGCGATCTTGTGGCCACCGCGCTGCGTGCGCTGGAGCCGGGCGAAGAGGTGGCGGTCGCCGGTAACATTATCGCCATCGCCGAAGCGATTCCGGCGCATCACAAATTCGCGCTCGTCCCGCTCTCCGAGGGTGCAGACGTTCGCCGTTTCGGCGCGCGGATCGGACGGGCGACGGAGTCGATCCGTGCCGGCGGGCATGTGCATGTGCACAATTGTGCGACCTGCCTGTCCGGTGAGATCGCCTATTCGGAGCGTCCGGCCGATGCTGCTCTCGATCGTGCCGCCGCCGCTCCGCTGCCCGATTGGAGAGGCTATCGGCGCGCCGACGGGCGATGGGCCACCCGCAACGAGATCTGGCTGCTTCCGACCGTCGGTTGTGTCGCGCCGCTAGTGGAAGATGTCGCGCGTCAAGCGGCCCACCGGCATGCAGGACGTGTCGATGCCATCGCCGGGTTCGGCCATCCTCACGGCTGCTCGCAATTGGGCGACGATCTTGCCCACACACGCCGCTTGCTGGCGGGACTTGCCGCCAATCCCAATGCGGGCGGTGTGGTGCTGACAGGGCTGGGGTGCGAGAGCAACCAGCTGGACAGCCTGCTGGAAGAAATACCGAACGCCGCACGCGCCAAGGTGCGCGTGCTTCGCGCGCAAGATGCGGGCGACGAAAGAGCAGAACTGATGAGCCTGATCGACGATCTGGCGGACGAATTGGCAACTGCGACGCGCGAGATCGCACCGGCCTCGGCGCTGTGCGTCGGGTTGAAGTGCGGCGGATCGGACGCGCTCTCGGGCCTCACGGCGAACCCGCTGCTCGGCCGCTTCACCGATCGTCTCGCGGCGAGCGATGCGCGCGCGATCCTGACCGAAATTCCGGAAATATTCGGTGCGGAGGAAGCGCTGTTCGCGCGTGCCGCATCTCGGGAAGTGTTCGAGGACGCCAGCACTCTTCTGAACCGGTTCAAACGCTACTTCCTCGACCAGGGGCAGCCGGTCTCCGAAAATCCTTCCCCCGGCAATATCGCGGGCGGGATCACGACGCTGGAGGAAAAGTCACTGGGCGCGGTCCAGAAAGGGGGGCACGCGGCGCTGGTCGACGTGATAGATTATGGGCGGCAGGCGACGCGGCCCGGCCTGACCCTGCTCGAAGCGCCGGGCAACGATGCGGTGTCCTCTACAGCGCTGGCGGCGGCGGGGGCGACCATGGTGCTGTTCACTACCGGGCGCGGCACGCCGCTGGGCTTTCCGGTGCCCACGGTGAAGGTGTCTTCCAATTCGAACCTCGCCGCAGCCAAGCCGGGCTGGATTGATTTCGACGCCGGGCGCATGCTGGAAGAAGGGCAGGACACCGTTGCGGCAGCGTTCGCCGCCTATCTCCTTTCGGTTGCCAGCGGGGAGCAGACCCGGGCCGAAGCGAACGGTCAGCGCGCCATCGCAATCTGGAAAAGCGGTGTGACGCTCTAGCCCAGTACCTCAGCCGCCGCCCATCGCATGCGGCAGCCAGAGCGATAGCGCGGGCACGTAAGTGATAACGATCAGCGCGCCGATCAGGGTGAGGTAGAACGGCCAAATGGTACGCACGAGCGTAGTTACCGGGATCTTGCCCACCGCCGATCCGACGAACAGGACCGATCCCACGGGGGGCGTCACCAGTCCGATGCCGAGGTTCAGCATCATGATGATGCCGAAATGAACTGGATCGACACCCACGCCTATCGCAACCGGAAGGAAGATCGGCGTGGTGATGACGATCAGCGGTGCCATGTCCATGAAGGTGCCGAGCAGCAGCAGCATGACGTTGATGATCAGCAGGGTCACAATCGGATTGTCGGTCATCAGCCCGATCAGCGCACCGAGCGCTGCAGGAACCTCCAGCAGCGCGAGCGCGAAACCGAAGGCGGTCGCCGCGGCGATGATGAACAGCACCATGGCCGCCGTGCGCACGGACTTCGCCGCCGCTTCCCAGAGGCCGCCCCAACCCAGACTGCGATAGACGAAGGCGCCCACGAGCATCGTGTAGATCACTGCGATGGCGGAGCTTTCGGTGGGCGTGAAGAAGCCGCTCAGAATCCCGCCCATGATGATGACGGCCGTCATCAGACCGGGGATGGCGAAGGCGGCCGCGCGGAGGAATTCGTGCCAGCCGGGAAATTGCCCGAACGGCAGAGCGCGCTTGCGGGCGACCAGCCAGGCCGCGAGCATCAGCATCAGCCCGGTCAACAACCCCGGAATGACGCCGGCCAGAAACAGATCGCCGATCGACACGCCGATGCCCGACGCGGCCGAATAGATGATCATGTTGTGCGATGGTGGGATCAGCAGGCCCACGATGGCGGCGGTGACAGTGACGTTTATCGCGTAATCACCCGGATAGCCCTTGTCCTTCATCAAGGGCACCATGGTCGATCCGATGGCCGAGGCGCTGGCGATGGCCGAACCCGAGACCGCGCCAAACATCATCGAGGCGCCGACATCGACCACGCCGAGCCCGCCGCGCATGCGACCGACCGCAGCATCCGCCACGCGCACGAGCCGTTCGGCGATCCCGGCGCGATACATTAGATCGCCCGCGAAGATGAAGAAGGGGATCGCCATCAGGGTGAACACGCTGATGCCGGACGCGACGCGCTGGACCGCGACGATCGGGGGAATGCCGATGGCGGCGAAACAGGCGATCGCTGCGGCGAGCAGCGCGAAGGCCACCGGCACGCCGATGATCAGCAGCGCGAACAGCACGCCGAACAGGATCAGTAATTCCATCAGAGCGTCTCCACTTCCGCGCGCGGTTCGTCTCGATGTCGCCCGGTCAGGATCTGGGGCAGGGCGAACACCGCCATGAGCAGGCCCGAGATGGGCAGCGGAACATAAGCGACGGCGCGGCTGAAGCCGAGCGACGGCACGGTGTTGCCGCGCACGATCCAGCAAAGCTGCGCGCCGTAGATCAGCAGCGCGATGCCGATCAGGGCGATAACCAACGCCACCAGACGCGTGAGCGGCCGGGCACGATCGCCCAGCTTTTCCTCGAGCAAAGCGATACGAATGTGGAAGCCTTCGTAGACCCCGGCCGCCGAGGCGAACATGACGTACCAGATCATCAGGATCAGCGACGCCTGTTCGGTCCAGGAGGGGCTGGAGTCCAAGATGAAGCGCCCGAACACCTGCCATCCGACGATGGCCGTCATGATCAGCAGGCCGAGCGTGCCGAACCCGATCAACCAGCGCGAAATGGTCGCGGCCATGCCTATCCTTCCCTCATTGCCAGAATGGCGTCCACGATCCTGCGTTGCGCCCAGGTGGTGATGAACTGATCCCACACCGGTCGCATCAGCCCCGCGAACGGTGCCTTGTTCACCGGATTCACGCGCACATCCGAACGATCGATCACATCCTTCGCTTCTTGAACGCGTGCGTCCCACAGCCGGCGCATCTCGATAACCGAGCGTTTCGCTGCCTGGCGCACCAAGGAGCGATCAGCAGGGTCCAGCGCATCGTAGCTGGCCTTACTCATAACCAGCGCCTCGGGCGTCAGCAGATGTTCGGTGATGCTAAGATAGTTCGCGACCTCGTAATGGCGTTCGCCCACGAAGGTCGGCCAGTTGTTCTCCGCCCCGTCGATCACGCCTTGCGCTAGCGACTGGTAGATCTCACTGAACGGGATCGGCACGGCGTTTGCGCCGAGCGCGTTGACCATCGCAACGTAGAGATCGGACGCAGGCACACGGATCTTAAGGCCGCGCATATCCTCAGGCGTGCGAATCGGGCGGCGCATATTGTAGAAGTTGCGTGCGCCGGAATCGTAGATAGCGAGACCGATCAGTCCATGCGGCTCCATTGATGCCAGCACCTTATCTCCCACCGCGCTATCGACGACTCGGCGCATGTGATCGACCGAATCGAAGACGAAAGGGAGCGAGAAGGGCAGCGTCATCGGCTCGATCGAATTGAGTGGGGCGAAGTTGACGCGGTTGAAATCCAGTCCTCCGAAACTGGTGATCTCCAATGTATCGGTCTCGTTGCCGAGTTGTCCGCCGGCGAATACCTTGATGCCCAGCCGGCCGTTTGTCTTTTCTGAGAGAAAACGCCCCATGAACTCGACCGCGCGCACGGTGGGATAGTCGGCCGGATGCGCATCCGCGCTGGTCAGCATGCCGGACATTACTGGCTTGCAGCCTGGTAATGCGGAGGCGGCCAATAGTCCTAAACTTCCGATCAGCATATGCCGCCGGGTCAGCATATCTAGTTGACCACCCATATTTGACTTTACCCCTCGAGCGCCATGAAGCGGAAGTCGCGGAATTTCGCTTCGCCTGCGCCCGCGGCATAAAGACCGGGGCGCAGCATAAGGAAACCGCCACGAACATTATGATGGTATCCAGAGACTTCCATGCCGCGGTCGAAGCGTTGCCAGGTCTTGCCGTCATCGCCACTGATGTCGAACGTGACGATATGGCGGCGATTGGTCACGCGCATCCGCATGCGGCCGCCATGCGGATTGGCGGGCCGCGCGCGCTCGATCCCGTACTGGTGGGTTACGAAGCGTTCCGCGTCAAAGCCCAGCCCGCAATAGAGCTTGTCGTCGTAAAATAGGATCAGCCCCGCTGTGCCGCCGGGTACGGTCTCGATATCGCATTCGAACACGTAGCTGGTGTCCCCTGCCGTTAGAAGCAGCGGAGATCCACTCGAGGGGGCGTCCCCCTTGCCGCGAAAATGTAGCGTACCGCGATCGGTCTCTACGCGGCTGGCCTCATTAGCGTTGGGGCGGAAGAAAGCCCATTTGCTGCCCAATTTCAAAGGACTAGAGAAATCGTCGGACAGTGCCATTCCATGTGCCTGCGCAGACCCTCCGTCTGGTTTTGCAATCGGTTGCGACAGGTCCCCACCCATCATCTCGAACCAACCATCCTCCCGAAAGCGTACCGGATCGAGCAGACACTGTCGGCCCAACGTCCAGAAGCCATTTTCGTACCCGTGATAAAGCGACCACCAATTACCATCGGGTGCCTCCACCAGCGAAGCATGGCCGCGCGACCACCAGGCCTCGTCGATTGAAGTCGTGCGAACAATAGGATTGTCGGGATGGTGTTCCCAAGGACCGTGCAGCGATTTGGAGCGGGCGGCGATCACCATGTGTCCAGTTGGCGGGCCTGCGGTGCCGCCCACGGCGGTCAGCATATAGAACCATTCGCCGACCTGATGGATCTTGGGTCCTTCGGGCGAAAAACCCTCGACGATCCAGTCCTCGGGATAACGCCAGGCATCGTAAACATGCTCCACCTCGCCCGCGAGCGAGAGATTGTCGTCCGACAAGCGCACCCGGTCTCCGCCCGACAGGAACAGCCAGCGGCTCCCATCCTCGGCGACTGCGTGGCAGGGATCGATATGGTTGGGCAGGCCGAGCGAAACAGGATCGCTCCACGGACCCTCGATCGCATCCGCCCAGCTGACGAAAATGTCGTTCTGGGGCTGTGCCTTCACCGGGATGTAAAGCAGGAAGCGTCCGCAATCCTTGTGAAGGCTAGGCGCCCAGACCGAGCCGATATTGCGCGTCAGAGCGGCGTTCAGGGGACGCCAGTTCACCAGATCGCGCGAGTGCCAGATGGTGAGCCCAGGATAGGCGTCAAAAGTGGAAAAGGTAACGTAATAGTCCTCGCCATCCTTCAGGATCGCGGGATCGGGACGGTCGCCCGAAATCAACGGATTGAGGAAAGTCCCGTTGCCGCGATCGGGAATACGCTGATTGTCAAATCCGCGCTTATAGAGCGGATCGCGGCGGGCGGAGGACTCAGGCGACAAACCCCGCTCCTGGGCGAAACCAGGCCGGATCAGCGCCAATGCCGCAGTCATAGCAGACCCGGCAATGAGGGACCTACGGCTCGCGATCATTAGCCCAGCCCCGTGCCACGCGCCCAATTACGCCAAAGCTCAGGCCATATCTCGACTGGTTTGCCGACAGCCTTGCGCAAGCCGAAACCGTGGCCGCCATGTTCGAACAGATGGGTTTCAACGGGGATGTTCCGCTCCTTAAGGGCGGCACGCAACAGGATGGTGTTGGCTGCCGGGACCACATCGTCGTCCTCGGCATGCAGTAGGAAAACCGGAGGCGCATTGGCGGGGACATTTCGATCCGGTGAATGCGCCGCTTCGAGTGCTGTGGACGGATTTGCCCCCAGAAGCCGCTCGCGCGAACCGGGATGCGCGTTCGGCGCGCTCATGCTGACCACCGGATAGATCGGTGCAGCGCAAATCGGCTTTGCGCTCAGCCTGTCGGTTTGGTCCACCGGGTCGTAAGTTCGCGAGGCAAAGCGTGTCGCAAGATCGGCACAAAGGTGTCCGCCCGCGGAAAAGCCCATGGCCGCGACGCGCTCGGGATCAATGGCATATTCAGCGTGGCGGTGCCGGATCAGCCGCATGGCGCGCTGCGCGTCGGACAGCGCGACATCGGGGCCCGCCGCCCATCCATCATAAGGCAGTCTGTAGAACAGGACAAAGGCGGTAAAGCCGCGCGCCGCCAACCAGCGGCCCAATTCATAGCCTTCCTTGTCGACTACTATATGATTGTACCCGCCGCCGGGCATCAGCAGGACGGCAGCGCCGTTGGGTCGATCAGGCCGGAAGACGGAAAGACGCGGCACGGTGATGCCCAGCACAGCACGATCGGTCACGAGCAAATCCTCCGATCGCTCGGTAGTCTTTTCGATCGGTGGGTTGGCGGGCATTCCCGGGACCCCTTGCGGCCACAAGTCGAGCGTCTCCTCAGGCTGTGGCAAGCCCGGCGGCGCCGCGCCGGGCGCCGCCGGCGGGGCAGTCTGTGCCAGCGCCCGGCTCGCGCTGAACACCGACAACAGCAGTCCTGCCCCCAAAACGGATCTACGATCGCTTTTCACAACGGAGCTCCTCCTGTCGCTTCCGCGAACCGGATGCTACATCTGCACCCGGACACCAGCCATGAACACGCGTCCAAAGTGGTTATTTTCGTAGCCGCGCGGTGCTGGATCGTTGACGAAACGGGTGCGATAGGCGTCGGTAAGGTTCGTTCCTTCCAGCGAAAGCTCCAGCGAATCCGTCAGCCTGTAGCGGATCGAGGCGTCCACGTTGACGATGCTCTCATAGCCTTCGAAAATGTTGAGATTGCCGCTCGTGCTGTCGAGATAGCCGTCGCGATAAGCCACCGAAGCGCGGGCGGAGAAACGTCCGTCTTCGTAATAGACGGTGCCGTTCGCGGCATTCTTCGCCAAGTCCAGCAGCGGCCGCGTGAAGACCGAGGCAGGCCCGGATACGGGATTGCCATTGCCGTTGAGGGCAGTGGCCGGAGTGGCGAGCGTATAATCCACGTCGCTATCGACGAAAGTGACATTGCCGAGCACACCGAAATTACCAAGGAAGCCGTCGAAGAACACGTCGAAGGGCAGCTGCAGCGAGAGCTCCATGCCTTTCAGATTGGCTCCGGGTCCGTTCACGCTGGTGCGGAACTCGATCGGCACGCTTGGGTTCGCCCCACCCACGACCGCGTTGTACAGCGGCGTTCCCACCGTCAGCAGCGATGTCGGCAGACCGCTCTGCGCATAGGTACCCTGGAAAGAACTGGAGAGAGGGAAGCTCGCAATGTCCTTCTGGAAAACGGCGACCGAGGCCAGCGCGCCCGGGGCGAAATACCATTCGAGCGCGGCATCGTAGGTGGTCGCGCGGTAAGGATCGAGAAACGGGTTGCCCGAGCTGATGCGGTAGTTGAATTGATCGACTGACCCGCCCGGCGTAAGGCTACCGAGCGAGGGACGGGTGATCACTTTAGAAACTGCCCCGCGCAGGATCAGGTTGTCCGTCAGGAAAATGTTGAGATTAGCTGCCGGCAACCAGTCGTCATAGCTGCGCTCGACCGTCACCTGGGTGCCGCTGTTGAAGCCCGTCGAAGATTGGTCGGTCTTGATGTAGCGGGTTCCGGCATTGCCGGTCACTCGCAGACCCCCCATCATTTCGGTGTCGAAGTTGAACTGAAGATACCCTCCCTTGGTTTCTTCTGTGACGCTTCGGTCTTCGCCTTGCTGGGAGAGGGCAGGGCGTTGGTAGAGGCCGACGGCGTCCGCAGACGGACCGAGGAGGGGAACCAGCCAGCTGTTGCTGTTGCCGGAAGGCTGACCGGCCTCACCGAGTTCGAAGATTTCTGAGATAGCATCAGTTACCGGAAGGCCGGTCTGGCCCGGTGCGCAGGTGAAGGCAGCGCAATAGGTGCTGTCGCGCCGGAAGCCCTCGGTATCGTAATCGTACCGGCGATAGACGCCGCCAAATTCGATCGCGAACCCTTCGGTGACGTCCCAGGTGAAATCGACGCCCGCCGTCTCGAACTTGTTGGTAACATAGGAAGGGCGGTCGCGAAATTCGGCAAGTTCAAACTGGCCGGGTGTAGTGGCGCCGGCCGGACCGAAATTTAGCGCGGGGAAGTCCATGTTCGAATAGTCGAAGCTGTATCCATTGATCCGATCGTCGAAGGCGATCGTGGTCTCCAGAGGGATATCGGCATCGGAGCGCGATTTGCCGCCACGAAGGTTCACCGCCAGGCTATCGGTCAATTGCTGCTCAAGCAGCGCCGAAACCTGATAGAATTCGGTCGAGCTTTCGCGCGAATAGCGCTCGGTCCGCAGATAGGCGTTATTGAGTGTGCCGGAAATCAGGTTGTTGTTCGAGTCGACGGTGAAATTGGTAAGATCGATCGAGCGTTCGTTGGAACGGATCAGGATTTCGCCCCAGGATTCGTCGCGTGTTTCATTGAACTTAGAATAGAGCCCGTCGATCGACAATTTGGTCCGGTCGGTCGGTGCCCATTGGACCGATGCCGTCGCGCCGAGGCGTTCACGATCGTGCGAGACGAGGCCGTAGCGCGGAATGCGCGGGTGAAAGGCAAGGCCGGCCTGATTGCACAGATCGCTGGGCACGTAGGTCGAACCGGAGAAACAGGGCGTTCCGTTGACCGAGCGGAATGCGCCCTGCGTCCAGCGGACGGTGTTGTTGCCCAGCTCGAAGGTGTTGTATTCTGAATATGCCGCTGAGGCCGAGACGCCGAAGGTTCCAGCGGCGTTCGTCCAGGAAACCAAGCCGGCCAAGCGCGGCCCAACATCGTCCGACAGATCATTGTAGCGCGCCTGCGCGGAGCCGACGAAGTGGAAGCCGGGATCATAGGCGAGGGGGTTGCCGGTATTAAGATCGACCACCGCGCCGAGCGAGCCTTCGTCGAGCGAAGCCTCCGCGGTCTTGTGGACGACGATCGAACTGAAAAGCTCGGATGCGAAAACGTTGAAATCGAAGCCACGATCGCGGTTGGCGCTCGCTCCATCGGTGGAGGTGGCGATGGCTTCCATCCCGTTGACGCGTACGCGTGTGAATTGCGAGCCCAAGCCGCGCACGACGATCTGACGCCCTTCGCCCGCATCGCGTTGGATCGAGATGCCCGGCACGCGCTGCAGCGATTCGGCAAGATTGGTGTCCGGGAACTTAGCGATGTCTTCGGCGACGATCACGTCGATCTGACTGGCGGAATTGCGCTTGGCCGAGATCGCGGCGTTGAGCGATTCCCGGAAGCCGGTGACGACGATTTCGTTGGCTGGGACTTCCGCGCTCAGCACCTCATCGACGTCGTCCACCGTCTGGTCCTGCGGCGCTTCCGGCGAAGCCGTCTGAGCGGCGGCCATCTGCGGCAGACAGAATGCGGCACCGATCAGCAAGGCCGTGCGGGTGCGACGGAATTCGCGTGTGTAGATCATTTGATCCTCCCTCTATGGCACCGGTGTCTTTTAGAAGGATTCGGCCGCGCTTTTGCGGTGCGATCAAATCCTCAGACCTCTGGCGGCTCTTTGTCCCGGCTTTTGGTAACCGGTGTCATTTTTGTTTGCCCGCAGTGGCACCAGCTGTCAAGATGCAAGAATGGAGAGGAGAGACGAAACTATGAAAGCTCAATCTTTATGGCGCGCGAAGGCCGCGCTTGCGGCCCTTTTGCTGGTGCCTATCGCCGTGACCGGCCTTTCCGCGCAGGCCATCGCCGCGCCGGCCGACCCCACCGAAGGCGGGAAGGGCGGTCGTATCATCAAGGTGACCAGCCTGGCGAAGGACGGCCCAGGGAGCCTTGCCGAGGCGCTGGCAGCCAAGGGGCCGCGCATCATCGTCTTCGAAGTCGGCGGCGCGATCGATATGGGACGCAGTTCGCTGGAGATCACCGAGCCCTTCGTCACCATCGCGGGACAGACCGCGCCTGCGCCCGGCATCACGTTGTTGCGGACCGGCATCGATGTGAAAACTCACGATGTGAAGTTGCAACATCTGCGCGTTCTGACAGGCGTGGACAAACAACCGCTGCTCAGTGGTTGGGAGGCCGATGCCTTTTCCACCGTGGCGGCATCGAACGTGCTGGTCGAGAACAACACATTCCTGTGGGCGGTGGACGAGAATATGTCCGCCAGCGGCCCGCGCTTTGCCGGGGATACGGTGGAGGATTGGCGCAAAAATACCAGTCACAATGTGACGTTCCGGCTCAATCTGGCCGCCGAAGGCCTTGCCAACGCCAGCCATCCCAAAGGCGAACATTCGAAGGGCACTCTGGTCCACGACAACACCACGGGTATCGTGTTCGATCGCAATATCTGGGCGCACAATGTGGAACGCTCGCCGCTCGTGAAGGGCGGGGCGCAGGTGTTGATGGTCAACAACCTGATCTACAATCCGGAGCATCGTGCGGTGCATTACAATCTGATGGACCTGGAATGGGCCGGTCATGAGCCGGTAACGGGTGAGATCACCGCGATCGGCAATGTCATGCGCGGCGGCAATGATACGGATGAGGGGCTGCCCTTCCTGATGCTGGGCGGGGTGGGCGATCTGGCTTATTTCGCGCAGGACAACATCGCGGTGGACCGGCACGGCAACGCTCTGCCTGCATTCGGCCGTTACGGCGAAACGCGGGCGAAGGTGATCGAAGCGCAGGCGCCAATGGCGGACATTTCGGACTTCGACATCCTGCCTGCGCGCGATGTGGAAACCACCCTTCTCGCCACTGCAGGGGCGCGTCCGTGGGATCGCGGCCCTGAGGAAACGCGCATCCTCTTCTTTATCGCCGAAGGTCGCGGCGATATCCTCGATTCCGAAGATGAAATCGGCGGATATCCCCGTATCGAGCCGACGCGGGCTCCGTTCCGCGAGAGCGAATGGGATCTGGATACGATGACGCCGAAAGGCGACCTCTATCCGGGCCAGAAGCCGGGTGCGCAGGAACATCTTTCGCCGCGCGACCGTGAAATGCGGACGCCAAGCAAATGAGGGCCATGGCGGGCCTGTCGGTGACGAGTCTGCTGCTGGCTGGGTGCGCCGTCCCATTGAGCGGGGGCGGCGCGCCGCGCATGGTGGTGGTGAGCGAGCGTGACGTGATGGTCCGCGAGCCGCCGCCGCACGGAGCGATCGGCATGTCCACCGCCTATCGCATCAGCGACGCCGCGCCGCAGCCGCGCACCATGGAGTTTCGTCGCCGCGTGCTGGATGTAGGCGCTGCCATCGGCGAACATTCGATCGCGCATGACGAGGTCTATTACGTTGCCGACGGAACCGGCGTTGTGATTTCCGATGGGGTGGAAGCCGCGCTTACAGCCGGGATGGCCGCATATCTGTATGAAGGCGCGCACGTCGGCATCCGCCAAACGGGCATCGAACCGCTATCCCTGATTATAGCTTATCCGGTGGCGCGCCAGCCCTGAGGGTCAGCTGCCCGGCTGAATATAGGGTGCGCGCGACCATAGTTCGCGCTGCCAGCCACGGGGGTCGGGCACGACGCGGATCGCGTCTTCGCCGATGACCAGCGTATCGCGATCGGGAAGGGTATAAGCTGTCCAGCCGGCCAGGCCGGGCGTTCCGTTCCGGGCGAGGCCGGAAAAGGCGCGGATCATGGCCGTGCTGATGGCGCGCGCGCGCGCATCCGTGCCGGAATAACTGCCCGGTGCGTCGAGCGTGCCGAAAACATAGGGGATATCGTCGGTATGGGCGGCCCCGCGCAGAGGATCGATCGGCGAAGGGCGGTCGAGCTGATAGACCCAGCTTTTCTCCGCGCCCGCCTTCGCACGCTCGTCCGCTTCGATCACCTGCCCGGGCCAGCTGCGGCCGGCGGTGGTGGCGGCATAGAACAGCTGTGCGGGCGACCAGTCCGGAAAGTGGCGTCGGTATTGCGCGACCACCCAATCGCCGGGCAGATCGATCTTGATATGGCGTTCCAGTCGATCGGCTATGTTCGTCCAGTCGAGCCCCGTTGCCACCGGTCCGCGCGGATCGATAAATGCGCGGGTTTCCTGGGCAGTGTTCCCTAGGATCATCGGAATATCGAGCGATTGCGGCGCGGCATCCGGCCAGAAGGGGTGGCGCGGAAGGTTGCTCATGTCGAGCACAGGGCCGAAATACAGGCTTCCGCCTAGGATAGGGTCGGTCGCGCCGAGACCCGCGACAAGCTGCTCGGTCGAAAGGTCGAGCAGGCGCGTAGCGTCATTTTCGCCGACCCCAACCTCTTTCAGGAAGGCGCGGGTGCGCTGCAGAGCGTGGCCCGGACCGCTGGCCGTGACTTGCTGTCCGCTCATGGTCGCGGCTGATTGAAACAAGCCGTCGGCGGCGGGCATGGCCATCAGTGTGGCGATCTTGGCACCGCCGCCCGATTGGCCGAATACCATCACGCGCGCCGGATCGCCCCCGAACGCCGCGATGTTCGCACGCACCCATTGGAGCGCACAGACGAGATCGAGCTGGCCGAGGTTGCCGCTATCCGCAAAGCGCTCGCCGAACGGCGCAAGCCAGCCATAGCCGAAGACGTTGAGCCGCTGATTGACGGTGACGACCACCACGTTGCCGCGTTCCGCCAGAACCGCGCCGTGGGTCAGGGGGTCGGTGACGGTGCCCGAATTGTAGGCTCCGCCATGGAAATAGACCATCACAGGTCGCCGTGCACGGCTCTCGGCCTCGGGCGTCCAGACGTTCAGGAAAAGGCAGTCCTCGCTCTGCGGTATCTCCTGCAAACCCGCCTGCGGTGCAATCGGTCTGAATTCATGCGCACTGATGGCCTCGCCCTCGAACGGGACTGGCGTGGGGCGGGCAAATCGCGAGGCGACCGCATAGCGAATGCCTTTGAAAGAGGCCACATTCCCTTCGCGCAGACCATGATAGCGCCCGGCGACAGGCACCGAACGCGCCGCGAATGCCGGCCCTGCGAACAGACCGGCACTGGCCACCAGGCTCAACCCGACGAAGCCGCGCCGATCGAGGCGCTCAGCGCCGGACATCGCCGCCTATTGCGAAGCTGTCCAACTCGGTACGCGTCATCTGGATGCTGTCTCCCAGTCGGCCATGCTTCATCGCCGCCAGGGCCAGTGCGCTCTCCGCCATGGCTTGCGCATCGGCTCCTTCCAGATAGCGCAGCAGCAGACCGGCAGCGAACGCGTCCCCCGTTCCAATGCGGTCGATCACCCCTTCGATGCGCAACTCGTCCGTTTGCCAATGATCGTCGCGCCGATCGACGCGGGCGGCCAACCGGTGGATGGAACCTGTCTCGACATGACGCGCGGTCGAAGCGATTATCTGAAGTCGTGGGAAGGCGGAAAAGGCTGCCTCCGCCGCTTCGCGCCTTCGCTCCGGTCCATCGCCCGAAAATGTACGGCCGAGCAGCAGGGAGATATCGCGGTGGTTGCCGATCAGGATCGTTGCGCACCCGACAAGCTCGCCAAGCGTTTCGCGGGGGCGAGAATCCCAGGCATCCCACAGATTGGCGCGATAATTGCCGTCGAAACATATTGGCACGCCCGCGGCCTCCGCGGCATCCTGCGCAGCCCGGGCCAGAGCAACGCCGCCATACCCCAGAGCGGGCGTGATGCCGGACATGTGAAGCAGGGCTGCCCCGTCCATGGCCGCAGCAAAATCGATGGCGTCCGGCGCGGACTCGGCGAACGCGCTGTACGCGCGATCATAGGTAACGCGCCCGGCCACCGGCCCGGCAGGCGGCTCGTAGAAATAAAGACCCATTCGGCCGGGGGCGTGCCCCGCGAACCGGGTATCGACTTCGGCCGCTGCCAGCGCACGGCGCGCTTTTTTACCGAGCGGATTGTCGGGCAAAACGGTCAGCATGCGGCTCGCGCGGCCAAGACTGGCGAGGGCAATGGCAACATTTGCCTCGGCGCCGCCGACATCGATTGTCATGCCTCCCGCCTCGGCCAGAGGGACGGCACCGCCCGGCGAGAGGCGGAGCAGCATTTCGCCGAAGCAGACGACGGCTCCGTCAGCGGTGCTCATCGCGCCAGCCAGCCGCCGTCCACGGCTAGCACCTGGCCTTGCACATAATCGGCGGCACGGCTGGCCAGGAACACGGCGGCCCCGCCGATATCTTCGGGGCGGCCCCAGCGGCCTTCCGGGATGCGCTCCACGATCTGGCGGTTGCGCGTTTCATCGGTCTGCAGCGCGGCGGTGTTGTTGGTGGCGATATATCCGGGGGCAATGGCGTTCACGTTGATGCCCCTGGGTGCCCATTCGTTTGCCATCAGCTTGGTAAGGCCACCCACGCCGCTCTTGCTTGCCGTGTAGCTCGGCACCCGTATGCCGCCCTGGAATGTCAGCATCGACGCGATGTTGATGATCTTGCCGCGTTGCCCGTCCTGGCTCGACCAACCGACCATATGGCGGGCGGCGGCTTGGCTGAGAAAGAACAGCGTCTTGAGATTGGTGTCCATCACCGCATCCCAATCGGCTTCCGAAAAGTCGAGGGCGTCGTCCCTGCGAATGATCCCGGCATTATTGACTAGGATGTCGAGCCGCCCCAGCCTGTCCACGACGCTCTCGATTACGTCGCCGACAGGCGCAATCGAGGAAAGGTCGGCGGAAACCAGCTCGCAGCGCCGCCCCATAGCCTTCACCTTGGCGGCGGTTTCGCTCGCCTCGCTGCGCCCCACCGCGGCGATGTCAGCCCCGGCTTGCGCCAACGCCAGCGCGATGCCCTGGCCGATACCGGTGTTCGCGCCGGTCACCACCGCCACGCGTCCGGTTAGATCGAATTGTTGCATGCGTCTCGTTCCTCTCCTGCCGCAGAGCTCGCGCGGCCCTGTCGGCGTTCCGACCCTACGAAGCCATCAAAGCTGGCGCAGATACTCCGCGATGTTCTCGTCCTGACAACTGGCGTAGAAATATTCGCCGAAGCGTGCGCCTGCGATGGTTGCCTTCAGGAGATCCTGATCGACGTTCTTGAGCACGGTCACCATGTCATGGGTCGCCGCTGCCTTGAAATCCTTTAGGATGCCGCGATTGGTCTTCATGATGGCAGCGCGCTCTTTGGGATAGCCTTCGCCCGGCGTGCCTTCGAACAGCTTACGGTAGCAATCCTGCAGGTTGAGCTCGGCTGCCCAGCCGAACCCCTTGGCATAGGGCATGGAGACCGCGTTGCCGGCATTGATCTGGCTGAAAAGAAAGGCGTCGGTCGGATCGATGACGAGCCCGCAGAACACGCCGGGCATCGCATTGCAGGCCAGCAACGATCCCATACCGGTGCCGCAGCCGGTCACGACGAAATCGGCCGCTTTCGAATTCAGCAGAATGCCGGTCAGAAGCCCGTTCATAATATAGGTCAGCGAGGCTTCGTCTTCCGCCGTATACATGCCGTAATTGTGCACTTCATGGCCCAGCGGCTCGGCGACGCTGGTGAGCGCTTCATGGATGATGCCGTTCTTGGCGGCCTGACTGTTCTCGGTAATGAGGGCGATTTTCATGCTGTCTCTCCTGCTCCAGTTCGGAGCGTTCGTACTTGAATTTGCTTTCCGGCTTGCAAAAGGCGCGCGCCCTTAGGAAACCGGTGTCATTACCCGTATAGCGATAGTCGGCAGCGAAATTCAACCATCTCTTCGCATCAGGCGTTGGAAGCAGGGGAGGCGACGGAGGCGCGCCGTACCAGGTCCGATCGGAAGCGGGATGGCTGCGTGCCGGCCTCCGCAGGATGGATCAGCTTCAGCGCTGCGGCGCGCGCCATTTCGGCAATCGGCCAGCCCACCGTAGTAAATGGCGGCCAGATATGAGCGGCGAGGGGCGAATCGTCGAAGCCGACCAGCGAAAGATCGTCTGGCACTGCCATCCCGCGCCGGCCCGCGACATGGAGTGCGCCGGCGGCCATTTCGTCATTGCCGGCGAAAATAGCAGTCGGCCGCGGCGATATAGCCAGCAATTGCTCCGCCGCGGCGAGGCCGGATTCAAAGGTGTAGTGACCGGGAGCGAGCATCTCCGGCCGTACCTCGAGACCGTGCCGCTTCATCGCTGCCAAGAAACCGTCGGAACGTTCGCGCGCGGAGCGGAAACCTTCCGGGCCCTCGATCATGGCGATCCGCCGATGGCCCATTTCCACCAGATAATCGACCGCGCGCTCTACTGCTTCGCGATCGTTCGACTCCACCATATGTTCCGGGGCGTCCAGTTCCGCCGATCCCATGCGCACATAGCCGCAGCCAACTTCGCGGCAGAGCTCTGCCAAGGCATCGTCTTCTGAAATCGGCGGCAGGATCATCACGCCGAACGGTCGCTGCATTTCCAGGAAATGACGGATATCGTCCAGCATGGCGGGCGAATGGCGATTCACGGGACGCACCACCAAGGCGAATTCGGTATCGGCGATGGCGTCCAGGACGCCTTCCTGAAAATTTAATACGGTTTGCGCATTCGGATTGTCGTGCAGCAAACCGAGCAGGAAATTGCGCCGGAGTGCGAGCGCGCGCGCCTGGGGATTGGGAACATAGCCGAGCTCCGCAATGACCGCTTCGACCTTGGCCCGTGTATCGGATTTCAGGAGCGGCGAACGATTGATGACTCGGCTGACCGTTTTCTTCGACACGCCCGCCATCCGAGCAACATCGTTGATCGTCGGCTGTTTATCCGATTGCGCCATTCGCTCCGCCAGCAATAGTTCTACACTCCTTGCTCCTAAGCAGGCCGACCGCTTTGCACAATCGCGCGGATTGTCGCGGTCCGGACAGGCTTTGGAAGCAATAGAGCCGAGCCACAATCAATTGACACCGGTTTCCTTCTTCGCCTAACCACGGTTGCGGTCGGCTATTATTCTGGCCTGGATAGGGGGCAGAGTGACATTCCAAACTGCAGCGGATTTGAATGCTGCCACCATTGCGCGTTCATTCGTCGACGCGCGAAAGTCCGGCGAGGCTTTAATCGCTTATCCCGGTGAGCGGCCTGGCGATCTTGCTGCTGCTTATAGGATCCAGGATGAGGCTTTGAAGCTGTGGGACCTATCGGTCGGCGGTTGGAAGGTGGGGCGCGTCGGCGAACCGACGGCCACCGAATTAGGTGCCGACCGCCTTGTCGGACCCATCTTTTCGAATACCATCGTCGAAGTCGGCTCTGCCGAATGCTCAATGCCTGTATTCAGGGACGGCTTTGCCGCCGCGGAAGCAGAATTCATGCTAAGGCTCGCCTCGCCCGATGGCCGCGCCCTGCCCGCGAACAATGAAGAGGCGATGGACTGGATCGATGACATACGCATCGGCATCGAAATCGCTTCATCGCCCTACAGCGACATCAATCGCGACGGGCCATGCGTTACCATTTCGGACCACGGCAACAATGCGGGCTTGATCCTGGGCCAACGCGTCGAGCGAGATCTCTGGAACGACCTGAATTCCATCGACGTGGCACTTGGCATCAATGGCGAAACAGTTGGCGAGGCCAGCGTCGCCACTATGCTCGACGGCCCATTCGGCGCGGCGCGGTTTCTGCTCGCCAATCTTCATGCCCGAGGGATCGAGCCACAGCCTGGCTGGTGGATTTCCAGCGGTGCCATCACCGGTGTGCATGAAGTCTGCCCGGATGATCGGATCGTCGCGCATTTCGGCAGTGTCGGAGAAGTGGCCTGCCGGATCGGACCATAAGGTGTTCTGTCTGTCGACAACATTTGGAGGAATTAGCGGCAAGCGTAGTATGAAAATCGACAAGGCGTTCGGGGTGTTGGGTCCCATGATATTCAGTCAGAAGCCGGTCGAGCGTATGACGCAGTTCGTTGTCGAAGAGCTGCTGAATCTGCTCCTGATCGATTACCGTTCCTGCTCCGATCATTGTCGTGACCTCCCCTTTCAGTTCCTCGAAGCGACCGGCCATCGAAATTGAGCGAAACCTGGCGTTCTGCGCGCTGCAGGTAGCGAGCGGGATGATAGCGACGTAATCGCCAACATTTTGCCAACGCGCCCGGCGCCTGAAATAGTAGCGACCGTTGCGACGCGAGCTGTAGGGGATCTTGGACATGAGCAGGGCGTCCAGCAGAGGGCGAGGACACCCATGCGTCACAGAGTGTGCCACATGTGATTCGCCGCAGGTTGAAAGCGTTCTTTTTAGGGGCTTACGAGAGAAATGGTGCCGGTTGCAGGATTCGAACCCGCGACCTTCGGTTTACAAAACCGCTGCTCTACCAACTGAGCTAAACCGGCCCGTGCCTGTGCAAGACTGCCAGATGGGCTGTGCACGCGATTAGGGCAGGGGGCGGGCGCTCGACAAGGGTTTTGTGCGTTTATCGAATGCCGAAGGTCCAGCCTTCCAACTGCGCGATCCGCCCGCTCATTCCCTCTGGGCTCCACAGGCCTTGCATTTGTACCGCTTCGCGCAGCCAGGCGGCGGTGATCAGTGCGTCGGTCGCGTGATCGTCATAGCGGGCGAGCGGCGGGCAATCGGGGGAGCCGAGCGCCGTAAGCGCCATGCGCAAACCCTCGGCGTCGCGCACCTTGCTGCGCCCCTTGCCCACGCCTGCTGCGCGCGCGGCGAGGCTAGTGTAGATCTCGATCAGCAGCGGCCCCTCGTCCGGCACCGGATCGAACGGCCAGAAGGGGATCGCGCCGTCCAGTGCGTGCAACATGCGCATGCCGGTGAGCGAGCTTTTGCCCACCTGTCCCGCGCCGACCAGGTTGAAGCAGGACCAGCTATTTGCTTGGCCGGTGGCGCGTTGATGTCGTTCCACTTCGCGCAGCCGTCCGATGCCGCCGCCGAAGCGATCGCCCTCGCGCCCGCCATGGCGGCGGAAATAACGGCTGGCCTCGAGGTGATCGACGAAGCTGTTGGCGGACATGTGCGGATCGTCCGCTGCAATCCGCTCCACCAGCGCCCAGAGCGCCCGCGGATCGGCGGGGCTTTCGCTCCAGCCGGGAAAGTATGCGCCGGTGTCCAAAAAGGGGAAGGTGGGCGAAAGATCGAGCCCGATGACGATGTCCGCCTTCGCCTTGGCAAGCGAGCGCAGCCAATCGAGGATGCCGCCGCGTGTCCATCCGCCCTCAGGTTCGATCAGCGCTGGCGGCCCGCTTTCCCGGGCAATCGCCACCGCCAGCCCTTTAGGCTGGGCGACGGCTTGTCCGGACCAATCGATGCAGGCAGTGGCAGCGAAACGGCGCAAACGGGCCTACTAGCGCGCCGTGGACGCCAGCACGGCGGCGGTGAAGGCGGCAATGTCGAAACGGTTCTCGCTGGTGTCATAGCCGCGTCGCACGATCACCATGTCGCGCGAGGGGATGATGACGAGATATTGCCCGCGATTGCCCATCGCCGCGAATGCATCCGCGGGTACGCCCTCGCTATGGTTCATCAACCAGAACGTGGCACCATAGCCGAAAGCGCCCTCCGGCTGCGGACCGCTGGGTCTGCTGACGAACTCCCGCCAGTTCTCGGGCAGTAGCCGTTCACCGTTCCACATTCCGTCGTTCAGATAGAGTTGTCCGAGCCGGGCGAGATCGCGCGAGGTGGTCCAGACCTGGCTGGACAGGATGAAATTGCCGCGCCAGTCGGTTTCCGCGATGGTTCGCGTCATGCCGAGCTTGCGGAAGAAGGAGAGAGGGTATGCCAGGCGGCTGTCCTCGGGCAAGCGTTCGTACACCGCGCGCCAGGCGTCCAGTATATCGTTGTTGGCGTAGCGGAAGCGGCTGCCGGGCGCGTGGAGCAGCGGCCAGTGCGCGGCGCGCGGAAAGGCTGCGGTGCCACCCATATAGACCGGATCTGTGCGGTTGCCCGCGGTGTCGCTGTAGAACCCGCTCGCCATACGCATCAGATTGTCGAGCGTGATGGCGCCGCGCGGATCTGCGGGATCGCGCCATTGGGCAAGCAGCGCGGACTGCGAAGGATCGATCACGCCTTCCAGAACCGCATGGCCGATCAGCGTGCCGCCGATCGATTTTGCGACCGACCAGGTGCGCTGCGATGTGTGTAGGTCGAAGTCGGGCTTGTAGTGCTCCGCCACGATTTTTCCGCCGCGAAGAACGAGGGCGGCGCTGCTCGCCCCGCCGAAGTCTCCAGCCAGCGCGCGGGCTGCGACGGCCGGCACAGCCTTATCGGGTTCCAAGGCACCGGCATCGCCCATCGGCCAAGGCCGCTCGTCGAAGTGATGGAAGGCAATATCCCTCGCTAATCGCGGCAGCTTATCGCCATCCGCCGGATCGGTACCGATCGGCATACTGGCGCAGCCCAGCCCGGCGCGCCACTGCGCGGTGCGCGGCGGCATGTCGGTGTCGAACGCCACCCGTACCTGACCCGCGGTCTCGTCGATCTCGGCGGTCAGGGTTGGGACGATGTCCGCGATCCGTTCGTAGATGCCGGTGAGTTCGTCCGCCTCGATCTGATTCGCGCTCTTTCCGCCGTTCCATAGGCCGGAGCACAGGAACTGCGCTTTGTACCCCGCCGCCATCGCACGGTCATAGCGCGCATCGTCGGCCGTCTGCTGCGCCTGTGCGGCCCCTGCGAAAAGCAGCGCCCCGGTCAGAGCGAGCGTGCACCGCCGTGCTGTCTTAAGGTTGTTCCCGCTCATTCTTCATCCTCTCCCAATAGGCCATTCGCTCGGTCACCTTGCGTTCGAAGCCTCGGTCCGTCGGCGTGTAATAGCGTTCCGGCTCCATCTCTTCGGGCCAGTAGTTCGCGCCGGAAAAGCCGCCCTCGGCGTCATGATCATAGGCATAGCCTTTGCCGTAGCCGAGTTCCTTCATCATCTTGGTGGGCGCGTTGACGATGTTCATCGGCGGCATCAGCGATCCGGTCTGTTTCGCCGATTTCCACGCCGCTTTCTGCGCCTTGTAGGCCGCATTGGATTTGGCCGCGGTGGCGCAATAGAGGCAGGCCTGTGCGATGGCGAGCTCCCCCTCGGGAGAGCCGAGAAACTCATAGGCTTCCTTTGCGGCAAGGCACTGCACCAGCGCCTGCGGATCGGCGAGGCCGATATCCTCGCTGGCGAAACGGGTGATGCGGCGCAGCACGTAAAGCGGTTCCTCGCCCGCCACCAACATCCGCGCGAGATAATAGAGCGAGGCCTGCGGATCGGAACCGCGCATCGATTTGTGGAGCGCGGAGATGAGATTGTAATGCCCCTCGCGGTCCTTGTCGTACACCGGCACCCGGCGGTGGAGCAGCGTGGCCATAGCGCCGGGCTCCAGCGGCTCCTCGATCCGGCTGTTGTAAAGCGTTTCGGCCTGGTTGAGCAGAAAGCGCCCGTCGCCGTCCGCACTCGCCACCAACGCCTCGCGTGCATCACCGGTGAGCGGCAGCGGTTCCCCTTTCTCGGCTTCCGCCCGGTCCAGCAGGACGTTGAGCGCCTCCGGCCCTAGCCGGTGCAGCACCAGCACCTGTGCGCGGCTGAGCAATGCGGCATTGAGTTCGAAGCTCGGGTTTTCGGTGGTTGCGCCGACCAACGTCACCACCCCGCGCTCCACGAACGGTAGGAAGCCGTCCTGCTGCGCGCGGTTGAAGCGGTGGATTTCGTCTACGAAGAGCAGCGTCTTTTTGCCGGTCTTCGCCATCTGGTCGGCCTCGGCGAACGCCTTTTTCAAATCCGCGACGCCGGAGAAGACTGCGCTGATCGCCTTGTAATGCATGCCTACGCTGCCCGCGAGCAGCTGCGCGATGGTGGTCTTGCCGGTGCCGGGCGGGCCCCATAAAATCATCGAACCGAGCTGGCCTGCGCGCACCATCCGCCCGATCGCGCCGTCTGGTCCGGTCAGATGATCCTGGCCCACCACCTCTTCCAGCGTCTTCGGGCGCAGGCGATCGGCGAGCGGTGCGTTCTCGCGCGTCTGCTGTTCCTGCGGCTCATCACCGGCGAAAAGATCATCCATGCGCGCCAATCTAGGGCGGGTGTCGGCGGATCGCCAGCCGCGCCGTTCAGCCCTTCGCGGCCATCAGCTCGTGATAAGCGTCCAGCACGGCCTGATTGACGCGCGGCCAGACATGGTCCTGCATCCGTTGATGGCCAAGCTTGCCGAATCGGCGGCGCATCGCAGCGTCCCGCGCCAGCCGTTCGATCGCATCGGCATAAGCGCTCACGTCGCGCGGCGGCACGAGGAATCCGGTCTCCCCTTCAACCACCAGGTCCATCGCGCCAGTCGCGCGGGCGGCAACCACCGGCACACCGCACGCCATCGCCTCCGAAGTCACATTGCCGAAGGTTTCGGTCACCGAAGGATTGAAGAACACGTCCATCGACGCCACTGCGCGGCCCAAAGCATCGCCCGACTGGAAGCCGGTGAAAATCGCGTCGGGCACCTGTTCGGCAAACCAGTCACGCGCCGGCCCTTCGCCCACTACGAGCACCTTGTGGGGCACGCCGCGCCGAGTGAGCTCGCGCGCCACTTCAGCAAAAATATCGAGCCCTTTTTCCAGGACCAGCCGGCCCAGAAAGCCGATCGCCGGTACATCATCTGAGATGCCCAGGCTGCGGCGCCAATCGAGGTCGCGGCGCGCCGGATTGAAGCGATCGTGATCGACCCCGCGCGACCAGATGCCGATTGGTGTCGTAACGCCCCAGCCAGCGATCAGCTCGGCGATTGAAGGGCCGGGCACCATTACCCGGTCGAACTTGTTGTAGAAGCGCGTCAGCCGCCGGATCAGCCAGGGTTCGATGAAGCCCAGCCCGTAATAGCGCGGATAGGTCTCGAACCTTGTGTGGAGCGAGGCGAGCGTCGGGATGCCGCGTTTGCGCGCCCAGGCGACGGCGGCATGGCCGAGAAATTCGGGCGCGGACACATGGACGAGGTCTGGCGCGAACGCTTCCAGGTCCTTGCGCGGTGTCTTGGGCAGACCGAGGGCAATCTTGTATTCGCCGCGTCCGCCGGGGACGGGCAGGGCAGGGACTTTCACCAGATCGCCCTCGGGTTCGAAAGCAGGTGTGTTGGTGGTCGGCGAATAGATGCGCACGTCCACCCCAGAGTCGATGAGGTGGCGGACCAGCTTATTCAGCGCTTGGTTGGCGCCATCGCGGACATAGTTGTAGTTGCCGCTGAACAGGGCAACGCGAAGCTGATCCTTTTCCATATGCGCGAGCTTTGAGCATTGAGGGCCGCATTTGCCAACTGGAACTTTGCGGAGGCCGGGGCGCTTCACCCCCCGATCATCGAAAGGAAAACCCCATGTCCAACAGCAACAGCTTTCAGACCAACCAATATGTCGAATGGGACTGGGGCAATGGCACGGCCAAAGGCCAGATCGAGGAGCGCTTCGAAAAGGAAGTGACCCGCACGATCGACGGCTCGGAAATCACACGCAAGGGCGATGAAGATAATCCGGCTTATCTGATCAAACAGGAAGATGGTGATAAGGTACTAAAACGCGGCTCGGAATTACGCGCCGCCAAAGACTGAGCGTTTGAGGGGAGGGGAAGAATGCAATCGAAGGTCGAAGGCCTTTTCATCGGCACGCCTAAGCCGTTTCGCGGCGATAGCGCGAGTGCCATCGCGCGCGATCCCGTCGAAGGGCCGGTGGAACTGGGGTGGACCGGGTTCGAAGGCGACCAGGTGGCCGACCCGGTCCACCATGGCGGCTGGGACAAGGCGGTGCATCTCTACCCATCCGATCACTACCCCTTCTGGCGCAAGAAACTGCCCGACCATGACCGGCTGAGGCGCTTCGGCGCGTTCGGCGAGAACATCACCGCGCCCGGTTTTGCTGAACACGAGGTGAAGATCGGCGATCGCTTCCGGATGGGTGATGCGCTCGTGGAAATCAGCCATGGCCGCCAGCCTTGCTGGAAGCTGGACCATCATTTCGGGCGGCCGGATATGATGGCGACCATCGTCAACACCGGCCGCTCCGGCCTTTATCTGCGGGTGATCGAACAGGCCGCGGTGGCGGCGGGGGATGCGATCGAGCGCACCGAACGACCCGATCATGACTGGACCGTTGCCCGCGCTTTTGCGCTCCTGATCCAGCCTGGCAAGCGTGATCCCGGCGCGCTTAAGGATCTCGCACAGCTGGAAACGCTAGCCGAAGCCTGGCGTCAACGCGCTCGAGGTTTGGCGGGAGGGTAAGTCTGGCGCCAGCGTTAGACCTCTCCGCGCAGGCGGAGAGGCACATTTACGCTTCGGGATCGTCCTCGATCACCGGCTTGTGCAGCCGCAGCCTCGTCACGCGCTTTTCATCGCCATCGAGGATTTCGAGTTTCCAGCCGCTGGGATGCTCCAGAATTTCGCCGGCTTCCGGCACCCTGCCGGCCAGCACGAAGGCGAGGCCGCCCAGCGTATCGACATCCTCCGGGACATCGGCCAATTCGGGCGCGACTTCCTTGCCCAGATCTTCCAGTTCGATGCGGGCATCGGCTTCCCACATGCCGCCGTCCAGCTCGGTCAGCTGCGGCTCGGGCTCGTCATCATGCTCGTCCTCGATTTCTCCGACGATTTCCTCGACCAGATCCTCGATCGTGACGATGCCCTCGGTGCCGGAATATTCGTCCAGCACGATGGCGAGATGGGTCCGCGTGGCACGCATTTCGGCCAGCAGATCGAGCACGCCCATCGATTCGGGCACGAAGCGCGGCTGCCGGATCAGCCCGCCGATGCCCTGCGGATTGGGCTTCTCGCTGGCCAGAATCGCGAACGCGTCGCGAATGTGGATCATGCCGATGATGTCATCGAGATTGTCGCGATAGACCGGCAGGCGGCTATGGCCATGCTCGCAGATCATCGCGACCAGATCGTCGAAGCTCGCATTTTCCTCTATGGCGATGATATCCGCGCGCGGCACGGAGACATCGTCCGCCGTATGCTCGCTGAAATGCAGCAAGTTGCGCAGCATCTCGCGCTCGACGCGGCTAAGGTCGCCGGCATTCGCACCGGTCGGCGCGTCGTCGTCGTCCTCATGCTCGTCGATCGCTTCTTCAAGCTGCTCGCGGAGAGAGGGTTCGTGGTCCGATTTGAACAGCAGGGCCTTCAGGCCCTGCCATATTCGTCCGCCGCTTTCGTCGTCGGCGTGATTGGTGCTGTCGTCTGGCATCGCCGGAAGCTGTGCTGCCCCTTCTGTGTTTTCAAGCTGCCCCGGTTCGGGCGTTAGGAATATGGATTGGCAAGGCCGAGCGTGGCAAGTGCTTTCACTTCCAGCTCCTCCATCCGCGCGGCATCGGCTTCGTTCTGATGGTCGTAATCGAGCAGATGAAGCGTGCCGTGCGCAATCAGATGCGTAGCGTGCTGGGCCATCGTGACGCCCTTTTCCTCGGCCTCGCGCGCGCATGTCTCGCGCGCCAGGATGATGTCGCCGAGCAGCGCTTCGCCGTCATCGCTGTTTTCGAGCGATTGGAGCAGATCGGGTTGTACCATCGGGAAGCTGAGGACATTGGTGGGCTTGTCCTTGCCGCGATAAGTGGCGTTCAGGCCCTGAACCTCGTCATCGTCCGACAGCTTAACCGCCACTTCGACGTCCACCTGCTTGTCGATCAGGTTCGCGAAAGGACTGACGCCTAGCGCCGCACGCACCGCGCGCCACGCCAGATCGATCCATTCCTGCTCATCGCCCCAGCCAGGGCCCACCGCGGTTTCTACGTTCAGCATAGCCTGATCGTACTTAGGCATCCTTGGCCGCGTGGGCCAGTGCAAACAGTCTGTCAGGTTAAGGCGCGATCAACATGAAGTTTTCGGCCGAAAGGTCGAGCCCTTTGGGCAATATCGCAAACAGAGGTATTTCGCCTGCCGGACTACCGGCGTTGCCACTTATGAAATATTGAAGCTCGCCAGTTTCCGGATTGTAGATAATCCGCTGTTCTGCGGTAGTCGGCCCGGCGCCAATCCCGAACTGCGCATCGCTAAGCGCGCCCGGCTCGTCAAGATTATCGCGATAAGCAACACGAAAATAATTAAGCTCGATGTAAATCTTGTCTTCTGCCGGATTGAAGTCCGTCAGATAGTTGGGTGACGAATACGTGTTCGTGCCAGGCGTTCGAGTCCGAAGAAATACCTGGAAGATGTCTGCGCCCTCTCCACCGGTCATGGTGGTGTTGATCGTCCCCACCAAATAGTCGTTACCCGTCCCGCCATCGATTGAGGCTGAGCCGGCGATATAGTCGTTACCGGCACCCCCTCTGGCGACCGACAGATTATATCCGTTAGCACCGCTGCGATCGATCACATCGTCGAAACTTGTGCCGATGAGCTCTTGCGCGAAAGGAGCCGGTCTGTTGGGCTGCGGCGGTTCGGCAATCAGGATCTGGTCGCTGGCCGTACGCACGCCCTCATCCGGTTTGACCACGATGCCTTGCCCGAGTTGAGAGAAATCTAGGGTTCCGGGCAAGGATGCGGTTTCGAAAGCAATAGACGGCAGGACTCCGTTGGAAGTATTCGGACCGAAAATTAGATCGTAGAAATAGCCAAGTCCATAAGGTTCGAAGGTGAGTGTAGTTACGCTTTCAGGTATCTGAGTTCCGGTCCCAATTGCATTTCCAATCAGATAGGTGCCCGGTGTATCGATTGTTAGAACTTCCGGCTGAATGTCAGCCGCAACGATTCTGAGGTCGCTGGCGGTCAGACCTGTGCCGATCTGCGCAAATTGAATGGCTGCGCCCGATCCGTTTCCGTCCGCATCGTATGAGAGAGCGCCGGTTTCAGAGTTATAGATGATGCGGTCATCCGCATCGGCTGCTGCCGCGCCGATTGCAATGCTGCTGGAAGCGAGTGGGCCTCCCGCTATTGCCGTGAAAGCCTTCGTATCCAGAAGGATGACGTCGGCGCCGTTATTATAGTCCTGGATGGTCACCACGGCGCCCGCCGTCGGCGTTGCCGTAAAGCGGAACACATCGTCTCCGGCAAAACCGATCAGCGTGTCCGATCCGCCACCGCCGTCCAGTCGGTTGGCACCGAAATTCCCGATGACCAGATTGTTCAGTTCATTGCCCGTCAGGTTCATGGCGAGCGTGGAATTGTGCTGGTGCGTGGAAAGGGTCTCCACTTCCACTCCGGCCGCAAGCTGGTAATTACCGCTCGTAAAGATGATGTCGTTTCCGCCGCCGGCACTTTCCAGGACAACGTCTCTTTGGCCGAAGATACGATAGGTGTCGTCTCCGTCCAGTCCGATAAGCGTATCGCCCTTGACGAGTTCGGATCCACCGCCGTTCAAGACATTGTTGCCGTAGTCACCGATGATCCGCTGCGTCAGTTCGTTGCCGAGCAGGTACATCGATGTGGACTGACCCTGATCGGCCGCCGAAATGGTCTCGACATGGCTTCCGGCAGAAAGATAGAAATCGCCGCTTGTATAGACAGTGTCATTTCCACCGTCCTTCGTTTCGATCACGCTCTCGCCTTGGCCATAGACTCGGTAAGTATCGTCCCCGGCAAGGCCGATAAGCGTATCGGCTCCGCCACCGCCATTCAAAATATTCTTGGCAGAACCGCCGACGATGGTCTGGGCAAAAGCATTGCCGGTCAGGTTGAAAGCTAGGCCTTGCGAAGCCGTCTGAAGCGCGAGATATTCCACGGAAGCCTGAGGCGCGAGGACATAGCTCTGGTTGGCGAAGACGCGATCATATCCTTCGCCAGCTGCCTCCCTGACGACCGCGTTGGCGCTGTAAACATAATAGGTGTCGTCGCCGCGAAGTCCAATCAGCGTGTCGTCACCGCCCCGTCCATCCAGCGAGTTGTTACCGAAATTGCCGACGATCGTCTGCGCACCGGTATTGCCGGCCAGATTGATCGGATCGAGTCCCGAATGATCGGCAGTGGACAGATATTCGATATTGGCTTGTTCGGTCAGCCCATAGCTGACGAAAGTGAGGACGCTGTCATTGCCGGCATTGGAGCTCTCGACGATCCGAGTCGCCGGATCATAAATGATGTAGGTGTCATCGCCAGAAAGGCCTTCCAGCTGGTCTCCCGGCTCTCCTTTCAGAACATCATTCCCACTCGTGCCGGTAATCGTAGTCATACGCGATCTCTCCAATACTTCGGAAAGGGTAATACCAAACCACGTAAACCGATAGGCCAATTTCGCCCAAATTTAAAGCTAAGTAAGAATAGGTCCTTCAGCGCTAGAACTAATGGCCCGTCCCTTCATAGGCATCCACGATCTTGCCGACCAGCGGGTGGCGGACGACGTCTGCCGAGGTGAAGCGGCTGACCGAGATATTCTCCACGTCCTGAAGGCGGGATACGGCATCGGCAAGGCCGCTCATGCCCTCGCCGGGCAAATCGACCTGCTTGGGGTCGCCGCAGATGACCATGCGGCTGCCCATGCCGAAGCGAGTGAGGAACATCTTCATTTGCGCTGGCGTGGTGTTCTGCGCCTCGTCCAGAATAACGAATGCATCGGCCAGCGTACGCCCGCGCATGAAGGCGAGCGGGGCGATCTCGATCTCGCCGCTGGCGATGCGCCGCTCCACCTGCTCGGCGGGCAGGGTGTCGTACAGCGCGTCGTAAAGCGGGCGGAGATAGGGATCGACCTTCTCCTTCATATCGCCCGGCAAGAAGCCTAGTCGCTCGCCCGCCTCTACCGCAGGACGCGAGAGAATCAGACGATCGACCTGCCCGGTGATGAGCATGGCGACCGCCTGTGCCACCGCCAGATAGGTCTTGCCGGTGCCTGCCGGGCCAAGCGCAAAGATGATCTCGTCGCGGGCGAGCGCTTCCATATAGGGCACTTGCCCTGCCGAGCGCGGCACGATGGTTTTCTTGCGCGTGCGGATCATGACGCGCGGGATATCGCGCTCTTCCTTGCGCACGATGCCGTCCAGCGTGGGCTCGTCAGACATGGCGATCGCCGCCTCGACCAGCCCGGTGTCGATTTCCTCCCCGCGCATCACGCGGCTATAGAGCCCGATCAGCACGTCGCGCGCGCGCGCGGCGGCGGCGGCCTCACCTTCAATCTGTACCTTGTTTCCGCGCGCCGCGATGTAGACGGCGAGGCGATTTTCGATCGCCACCAGATTGCGATCGAACTCCCCGAACAGCGGCACCAGCAAATGCGGCTTGTCGAACTCGATCTCGAGCCGCGTGCGATCGCCAGCCCGTGCCTGCTCCTTACGCGCCATCAGGCAGCTTCTCTCATTACGGCTTCTCCCGCCAAGCTATTGGGGCCTGCTTCCTTTAAATCGACCGTCATAAGATCACCGATCGCAGCGTCAGGATGGGATACCACCACCGATTGCAGCCATGGCGATTTGCCGATCAGTTGGCCCGGATGACGGCCCTTGCGTTCCAGAAGGATCTCGCAGCGCCGGCCGACGCTGGCGGCGTTGAATGCCTGCTGATCCTGATTGAGCTGCGCCTGAAGCCGCTGGAGTCGCTCGTCCATCACCTCGGGCGCGATCTGATCGTCCATGTCGGCGGCCGGCGTGCCGGGGCGTGGGCTGTATTTGAAGCTGAAGGCTTGGGCGTAACGGGTTGCGCGCACCAGCTCGAGCGTCGCCTCGAAATCTTCCTCGGTCTCGCCGGGGAAGCCGACGATGAAATCCCCAGAGAGCGCGATGTCCGGGCGCACGGCGCGCACACGGTCCAGCAGCTTCAGGTAACTGGCGCTCGTATGGCTGCGGTTCATGGCCTTCAGTATGCGGTCGGACCCCGACTGAACGGGCAAGTGTAGGAACGGCATCAACTCGGGCACTTCGCCATGTGCGGCGATCAGCCCTTCGCTCATGTCGTTGGGATGGCTAGTGGTGTAGCGGATGCGGGCGAGGCCCGGGATGTCGGCAAGAGCGCGGATCAGGCCGTCGAGGCCCTGTTGGCGTCCCTTATCATCTTCCGCTTCCCAGGCATTGACGTTCTGGCCAAGCAGCGTGATCTCTTTCGCGCCGCCGTCGACCAGCGCCTTGGCTTCGTCGATCAGCGCGCCCCAGGGACGGCTGATTTCGGCGCCGCGAGTATAGGGGACGACGCAATAGGTACAGAATTTGTCGCAGCCTTCCTGCACCGTCAGAAAGGCGGTGGGGCGCGGCTGGGTGCCGCGTTTCGGCAGCGCGCCGAATTTGGAAATGGCGGGCATGTCGGTGTCCAGCGCCTTGGCGCCGCCCTGCGCCTCACGCAGTAATTCCGGCAGGCGGTGATAGGCTTGCGGCCCAACCACCACGTCAACAGACGGCGCGCGTTTCGCAATTTCCGCGCCTTCGGCCTGTGCCACGCAGCCGGCCACCGCGATCATCGGTTTCGATCCGTCCTCGCGCCGCAACCGGCCGATTTCGGAATAGACCTTCTCGGCCGCCCGTTCGCGAATATGGCAGGTGTTGAGGATAACGAGATCGGCATCGGCCTTGTCGCTCGCCGTCATGCCTTGTGCTTCCATCAGCTCGGCCATGCGCTCGCCATCATAGACGTTCATCTGGCAGCCGAAGCTTTTGACGTGATAAGTCTTTGTCATAGAGGCGGGGATATAGTGCGGCGGCGCGTCGCAGTCGACCTTTGGAACGATGGCGAGGATCTGACCGCGCTCAATGCGCCGTAAATTCCCGCAAAGGTTTGCCCAGTGCCTCCACCAGGGCCGCCTCGATCCGTGCGCGGCTTTCGGCGGCGATCTTTTTGCGGCCCGGAAAATCATGCGGATCGAACGGATCGAGGAAGTTCACCGTCATCGGGAAACTGCCCTTGCGCGCCAGCAGGCGAATCGCGTTGTCCTTGCCGGTCTCCACGCCGATCCAGCTGATCTCCTCCGACACCGCGCCGTAATCGAGCATGACCGGCTGAACATAGACCCCGGCGGGCGGTGGTTCGAGCACTTTGAGCATGGGCGTCTTGAACGGCTTCAGGCTGTGCCCGTCAGTGGTCGTGCCTTCCGGAAAAACGGTAATCGACCAGTTTTCGGCAATCGTCTCGCGAAGCAGATTGATCTGCTCGGCAACGCCCAGGCGATCCTCGCGGCTAACGAACACCGTGCGGTTCAAGGTGGAGAGCCAGCCGACCACGGGTGCCTCGCGTATCTCCGCCTTGGCAACGAAGGCGGTGCCGCTGGCACCCGCCAGAGCCAAAATATCAATCCAACTGATATGGTTCGAAATATAGAACACATCGCGCCGCAGCGGTACGCCGACGGTGCGCACGCGCGCGCCGCAGATGCGCGCGGTCGTGCCTAGAAACAGGCGCGGCCAGGGGGAGGGAAGACGGAAAAGGCGCCAGAGATAGTGGAGCGGAACCGCGATCAGCGCGGCGAAGAACATCGCAATGACGCGGGCCGTTAGTCGAAGCCAGCCGGCGATCGTTATCCGCGGTGGAATGCCCCCCGCGGGATCGCCTTTGTCGAGATCGAGCGGGGCGTCGTCAGTCCTTGCGGTCAAGGGCGACGCCATAAAGCTCCATGCGGTGATCGACCAGACGATAGCCAAGTTTCTCGGCGATCTGCTTTTGCAGCGCTTCCAGCTCGGGATCGACGAACTCGACAACCTTGCCGCTTTCAACGTCGATCAGATGGTCGTGATGCGCTTCCGGGGAAGCTTCATAGCGTGCGCGCCCGTCACCGAAATCGTGGCGATCGAGAATGCCGGCGTCCTCGAACAGGCGCACGGTGCGATAAACGGTGGCGATGGAGATTTTCGGATCGATCTCGGAAGCGCGCTTGTACAACTCTTCGACGTCCGGATGGTCGTCCGAGTCAGAGATGACGCGGGCGATCGTGCGTCGCTGGTCGGTGATGCGAAGGCCGCGTTCGGCACACAAAGCTTCCAGATCGATCTTGGTGTGCATTTTACTCATCTTGCCAGGAAAGGGGCCGGGTTCAGCGTCAATCTAAGCCCGGCACCCTTGCTGTCAATGGTCGTGGGCGGCGCCCCCAAAGCGCCGCTTATGGCCGATCATGCAATCAGCTGTCGGCCTTCTTCCGGCCACCCTTCTTGCGGCCCAGGCCGATGTCCTTGGCCAGCTGACGGCGCTGTTCGGCATAGGCCGGCGCGACCATCGGATAGTCGGCGGGCAGGCCCCATTTTGCGCGATAATCTTCCGGCGTCATATCATAATGGGTGTTGAGGTGACGCTTCAGCATCTTCAGCTTCTTGCCGTCCTCAAGACACACAATGTAATCGCGCTTGATCGAATTCTTGATCGGAACGGCCGGCTCCGGCGGCGTTTCTTCCTGCGTCTGGCCATTCAGGCCGGCCAGTGCTTCGTGAACGTTGGAGATGATCAGCGGGAGATCGGAAACCGCAACGCTATTGTTGCTCACATGGGCGGCCACAATGTCGGCCGTGAGCGTAATCAACGTTTCGCTCATCCCGTTATCGTCATGTTCCAATGGAAATTCCTTTTGTTCGGACTGTTTATTTTGAGGGGGGATTTTCGACTTAGAACGCATCCGAAACAGTGTCAATGATCCCAAAGTGGTAAATCACCAATATCGAGAGAATTTGTTACAGGATCACTGCAAGGGTTACTGCATCATGGCATTCACCATCATTGCCCCGATAGTACTGCGCCCGTCGCCCGATCGGCTTGAAGCCGAATTTGGAGTAAAGGGCCTGCGCAATATTGCCCTCGCGCATTTCCAGGAAGACTTTCGCGACCAAAGCGTCGCGCGATTGCGAAATCACATGTTCAAGCAATAAGCCGCCCACGCCCATCCGGCGAAATTCCGGATCAACCGCGATCAGCAGCAATTCGCATTCGTCGAATATCGTCCGGCTGATGGCAAATCCGCTCAGACGATGATCCTGTCGTGCCAGAAGCGTCTCGACACTGGGCAGCGCCAGCATTGATTCCAGCTGCCGGGCATTCCACGCCTCGCCAAATTCCGCGGGAAAGCTTTTCTCGATGATTTCCAATATGGCATCGCGATCCTCCGGCGTTCCCGGAATGATCATCATAACGCGGTACCCGGCAGACGCGCATCCGGACCGCGCACGTAAAGCGGGGAGGGCGCAAGCGGCTCCAACGCCGCGATCAAGGGCCATCTGGCCGCGTCGGGAACGAGATCGATTGCCGTTCCGCCCCCGCGTCTTGCGACGAACTCGTCTGCCGCGTCTCCGGCGATATACTGCGTTACGATATCACGGGCCGCCTCTTCGAACGGGACAGACCGCAGCGGGTCGAGCGCGCGAAGCGAGCGATCGAAGCGCTGCACGAAATATTCGCCGTGTCCGCCGATGGAAACCACTGCAATCTCATCCGGACGGTCATCGTCGGCAAAGGCCATCGCGGCCATTATGCTGACGGCACTATAGCCATGGCACTCCGTCCCCAGTGCGAAGGCGAGCGCGCGGGCCACCGAAATGCCGATCCTTACACCGGTAAAACTTCCCGGCCCGATATCGGTGATAACTCCGTCGATTTCGCCTAGTTCGCCCAGCTCGCCGATCATCGGCACCAGCCGCTCGGCATGGCCTCGTCCGATTAGCTCTGACCGGGAGGCAAGGCAGTCGGAATTTTCGAACAAGGCTGCGGAGCAGGCGGCAGTCGCACTGTCGATAACAAGTTTGCGCAAACCGCCGGCTCCGCGTGCTTTTTTAAAGAACGCTGTTGAAGCGATCGAACGCTGGACGCGGGCTGCGCTCGAAAAGCGTTTCGGGGTCGCCATAGCCGAGCGTCGAGATGAAGTTCGCCTTGAAATGCGGGGTGTCGCCGAAGAAGTCCGCGTTCACCGCTTCTGCGTTGAAGCCGGACATCGGGCCGGTGTCGAGGCCGAGTGCGCGTGCGGCGATGATGAAGTAGGCGCCCTGCAGGCTGGAATTACGGAACGCGCTTTCCTTGCGCTTTTCCAGATCGCCCTCGAACCAGCTTTTGGCGTCGGCATGCGGGAAGAGATCGGGCAGATGCTCGTGGAAATTCTCGTCCATACCGATGATGACGGCGGCCGGTGCATTGCGGACCTTGTCCGCATTGCCTTCGCTTGCATGGCCGGCCAGCCGCTCACGAGCATCATCGCTCAGGCACCAGATCATGCGGGCAGGCAGCTGGTTCGCCGAGGTCGGGCCCATCTTCATGAGCTCCCAGATCGCGTGCAACTGCTGCTCGCTTACTGCTTTGTCGAGATAACCATTATAGGTACGCGCCTCGCGGAAAATCTGGTCGAGTGCATGGTCGTCGAGAGGCTCGCGGATCGGCATGATGGTCTTATCCCTGTCTGGTCTTGAAGGCACCGGATATGGCGGACCACAGGTGGCACGCAAGCCATGAAGTTCAAGAGTGCGGCGTGGTCTTCTCCATCGCGTTGTTCACCAGATCGGCCAGTTCTGCCCGGCATATCAGAAAATCGCCGAGCGACGGGTCGGCGCTGTTATAGCGCATCGGCGATCCATCGAGCCGCGCGCAGTACAGTCCGAATGCGGATGCCACGGCCACAGGCGCTGCATTGTCCCATTCATATTGCCCGCCGCTGTGCAGATAGATATCCGCCTGTCCGCGCACCACGGCCATCGCCTTCGCCCCGGCCGAACCCATCGGGACCAGCACCGCGCCGAGCGCTTCGGCCACTGCCACGGCTTCCTTGGCTGGCCGCGTCCGGCTTACCACCATCCGCAGCGGATCGCCGGCGGCGGGAAGGGGGGAGGGCTCATCGCTGCGCATTACAGTTCCGAGCGATGGCAGCGCGACCGCGCCGATGGCGGCAATGCCGTCCAGCGCCAGCGCGACATGCACGGCCCAGTCATCCCGGCCCTCGCCATATTCGCGCGTCCCGTCGAGCGGATCGACGATCCAGACGCGGCGCGCACTCGCCCGGTGCCCGACATCGGCGCATTCTTCCGAAAGGATGGCGTCATCCGGCCGCTCCCGGCGCAGCATTTCGATAATGCGCTGGTTCGCCCCCTCATCGCCCGCCGCGCCCAGCGCCTTGCCGCTCAGCTCCTGCCGGTCGCGAAGCGAGCACAGATAATCGCCCGCGATTGCCGCGATCTCGGCGGCAAGCGCGGCATCATCGCGACGGGCCAACGGATCAGATGGCATAGGCCCAACCCCCCGCCACGCGATCGACGATCAGATCGGCGGCATCTTCGGGGCTGATCTTCCTGGTATCGATATGGATTTCAGGGTTTTCCGGCCTTTCATAAGGACTGTCGATCCCGGTGAAATTGGCGAGCTTTCCGGACCGCGCCTTCTTGTAAAGGCCCTTCACATCGCGTTCCTCGGCAACCTCCAGCGGGGTGTCCACGAAGATTTCGACGAATTCGCCCGGTTCCATCATCGATCGCACCAGTTCGCGCTCGGCGCGGAAGGGGGAGATGAAGGCGGTCAGCACGATCAGCCCCGCATCGGTCATCAACCGGGAGACTTCGCCCACGCGCCGGATATTCTCGATCCGGTCGGTATCGGTGAATCCCAGATCCTTGTTGAGGCCATGGCGGACATTGTCGCCGTCGAGCAGGAAGCTGTGATGCCCGCGTGCAGCCAGACGCTGTTCCACCAGATTGGCGATCGTCGATTTGCCCGATCCCGAGAGCCCGGTGAACCACAGCACCGCCGCGCGCTGATGCTTCATCGCGGCCCGTCCGTCGCGCGTGACGATGGTGTCCTGGCGGTGGATGTTGAGCGCGCGGCGCAGCGCGAAGTTCAGCATGCCCGCGCCGACCGTGGCATTCGTCATCTTGTCGATCAGGATGAAACCGCCCAGCGGGGCGTTGGGGCTGCCGTCTTCGCTCTTATAGGGTTCGAACACCAGCTCGCTGCCGGTGGTGACCTCAGCCACGCCGATCGCGTTCAATTCCAGCGTCCGCGCGGCCAGCTTCGTCATATCGTTGACGTCGATCTGATATTTCGGCGCCTGAACCGTGGCGGAAACCGTGCGCGTGCCCAGCTTCAGCCAGTAGCCGCGCCCCGGCACCATCGGCTGATCGCCCATCCAGACGATGGTAGCCTCGAACTGGTCTGCGGCCTGCGGCGGATCGTCCGCGGCGGCGATGACATCGCCGCGCGAGCAGTCGATCTCGTCCGCGAAGGTCAGGGTAACAGACTGGCCTGCAACGGCCTCTTCCAGATCGCCGTCCATCGTGACGATACGCGCGATGGTGGAGGTCTTGCCGGACGGCAGCACGCGGATAGCATCGCCGGGACGCACAACGCCGCTGGCGATCTGGCCGGCGAAGCCACGGAAATCGAGGTCCGGGCGGCTTACCATTTGCACCGGCATGCGCAGCGGCTTGGCCTGATCGTCGAGCCGCGGCAGCTCCACCGTCTCCAGATGCTCGATCAGCGCGGGACCGTCATACCAGGGCGTCCGCTCGCTGGCTTCGGCGATATTGTCGCCCGCAAGGCCGGAAAGCGGGATCGCGGTGAAATCCTGGATCCCGATGCTGTCCGCAAAGATGCGGTAGTCGGCCACGATTTCCCGGAAGCGTGCCTCGTCATAATCGACGAGGTCCATCTTGTTCACCGCCAGCACGATGTTCCGGATGCCGATGAGATGCGCAAGATAGCTGTGGCGGCGCGTCTGCGTCAGCACGCCCTTGCGCGCATCGATCAGGATAACCGCAAGGTCCGCCGTCGATGCGCCCGTCACCATATTGCGCGTATATTGCTCATGCCCCGGCGTGTCCGCGACGATGAACTTGCGTTTCTCGGTTGCGAAGAAGCGGTAGGCGACGTCGATGGTGATGCCCTGTTCGCGCTCGGCGGCGAGCCCATCGACAAGGAGTGCGAAATCGATCTGCCCCCCTTGCGTGCCGAAGCGTTTGGAATCGGCTTCGAGCGAGGCGAGCTGGTCTTCGAAGATCATCTTGGAATCGTAGAGCAGCCGCCCGATCAGCGTCGACTTGCCGTCGTCCACGCTGCCGCAGGTAATGAAGCGCAGCATCGATTTGCGGCGATGGGTTTCGAGATAGGCCTCGATGTCCTCCGCGATCAGCGCGTCGGTGCGGTAAATGGGGTCGGCATCGGCCATCAGAAATAGCCCTCCTGCTTCTTCTTCTCCATGCTGGCATCCCCCGCCTCGCGGTCGATCGCGCGGCCCTGGCGCTCGCTGGTCGTGGTGAGCAGCATCTCGCGGATCACGGCGTTCAAATCAGCGGCCTCGCTCTCCACCGCGCCGGTGAGCGGATAGCAGCCGAGCGTGCGGAAGCGCACCGAGCGCATCACCGGCTCCTCGCCGTCCGCCAGCGGGAAGCGATCGTCGTCGACCATCAGGAGCAGGCCGTCACGCTCCACGGTAGGGCGCGGCGCGGCGAAATAGAGCGGCACGATCTCGATCCCCTCCAGCTGGATATATTGCCAGATGTCCAGCTCGGTCCAGTTGGAGAGCGGAAAGGCGCGGATCGACTCGCCCTTGCTTTTGCGGATATTGTAGAGGTGCCAGAGCTCCGGACGCTGCGCTTTCGGGTCCCAGCGGTGCCGCGCCGCGCGGAAGGAAAAGACGCGTTCCTTGGCCCGCGCTTTTTCCTCATCGCGCCGCGCGCCGCCGAAGGCGACGTCGAACCCATGCTTGTCCAGCGCCTGTTTCAGCCCGTCGGTCTTCCACATTTCCGTGTGCAGCGGACCATGATCGAAGGGGTTGATCCCGCGCTCGATTGCCTCGGGGTTCTGGTGGACGATCAGCTCCATCCCCGCCTCGCGCGCGGCTTTTTCGCGCAGCGCGTACATTGCCTGGAATTTCCAGGTGGTGTCCACGTGCAGAAGCGGGAAGGGCGGCGGCGCGGGGAAGAAGGCCTTGCGCGCCAGATGCAGCATGACTGCGCTGTCCTTGCCCACCGAATAGAGCATCACGGGGTTTTCCGCCTCGGCCATCGCTTCGCGCATGATCGCGATGCTTTCGGCCTCCAGGCGCTGGAGATGGGTCAGGGGCTCGGCGGTCATGTGGGCGGTCGCTCGGTTGGTCGCAATTATGAAACGGGGTTCGGGATTGGAGGTACGGATAGGCCGCTATGCGTTCAACCGGGCTTCACTTGGCTACCCCCAAGATTTGCTTCGAAGCGGGTGCCACAGGGGCACTCACATTCGGAACAGGCCGGGATGTGGCCCGTTCGCCGTCGACTTAGCAGTTAAGGGAGACCCGTATGAAGACTGTTCGATATGCTCTTGCCGGCCTTGCCATGATGGCGGGAACCGCGCCCCAGGCACTGATGGCTGCAGAGGTGCAGGTTGCCGCGCAAGCACCCGTCGTCTCGCTCAGCGTCACCGAGGAGGTGCGCAGCGCGCCCGATGCGGCATCGTTCAGCACCGGCGTGACCACCCAGGCTCCCACCGCAACCGAAGCGCTGCGCCAGAACAGCGCGCAGATGTCCGCGCTGATCGAGCGGATCAAGAAGCTGGGCGTTGCGGACAAGGACATCCAGACCAGTGGCATCAATCTGAACGCGCAATATGATTATCAGCAGAACCAGCCGCCTCGCTTCACCGGCTATCAGGTGTCGAACAACGTTACCGTAACGGTGCGCGATATCGATCGGCTGGGTGAGCTGCTCGATCAGGTGGTGCAGGCCGGATCGACCAATCTGAGCGGACCCAATTTCTTCATCGACGACGATATTGCGGTGAAGGCCGAGGCGCGCAAACGCGCGGTCGAACATGCCATGGCGCAGGCGCGCGAATATGCGCGCAATTTCGGCTATTCGGACGTGCGACTGCTGACGGTTTCGGAATCGGTCGATGGTGGCGGCAATTATCCGCAACCGCCGCGGCCGATGGCCGCCCGCATTGTGTCTGCCGAAGCGAAGGCGCCTGTCCAGCCGGGCGAAATCGGCACGAACGTGACCGTGAACTTCGAGTTCGCGATGGTGCAGTAGGAAGACGGGAAACGGGGAGGGCGCTGCCTTCCCCGTTCATGCCGCGCGGATCAGGCGCCTGCGGCGCGCACTTCCGTTACTTCGGGAACATAATGTTTCAGAAGCTGCTCGATGCCCATCTTCAACGTCGCGGTGGACGAGGGGCAGCCCGCGCAGGCACCCTGCATGCGTAAGTAAACGACACCCCGCTGGAAGCCGCGGTAAACGATATCGCCGCCGTCGCCCGCCACCGCCGGACGCACGCGGGTATCGATCAATTCCTTGATCTGCTCCACGATCTCCTCGTCGGCGGGATCGTCGAGCGGAAGTTCGTCTTCCTCCGGCGGCACGGCGATGCCGTTACCCGCGCTTGGGTGGAACAGCGGCATGCCGCCCGAATAATGGTCGAGCAGGGTGGCGAGGACTTCCGGGCGCAGCACCGTCCAGTCGGTGCCGGGCGCGGCGGTGACCGAGATGAAGTCGCTGCCGAAGAACACGCCGGTTACATCGCCCAGCCCGAACAGCGCATCGGCGAGCGGGGAGGCCTCTGCCTCCTCCGGATCGGCGAAGTCGCGCGTGCCCGCCTCCATGACCGTGCGGCCGGGGAGGAATTTGAGCGTCGCAGGATTGGGCGTGGTTTCGGTTTCGATCAGCATGGCTTCCCATTTGGTCCCGATTGTCCGATGCTTCAACCCGTCGCGGCAAAGGGTGATGACGCAATGAAAGGGCAGCGCATGTTCGAAGGCAAGACGATCTGGATCACCGGTGCCTCGTCCGGCATCGGCAAGGCTTTGGCCCGCGCGTTCGGCAAGGTGGGCGCGCAGCTCGTGCTCTCGGGCCGCCGTGAGGACGCACTTAGCGCGCTGGCGGACGAAATCGGCTCGGAAAAGTGTCTGGTGCTGCCGTTCGAAACCACTGATTATGAAGCGCTGGCGGAGAGGGTTCAGGATGCCGTCGGCTTTACCGGCGCGATCGACGGACTGATTAATAATGCGGGGATCTCGCAGCGCTCCCTCGCGGTCGATACCGATTTTGCCGTCTATCGGCGGATCGTCGAGGTAGACCTTCTGGCCCCCATTGCGCTGACGCAGGCGCTTTTGCCTCATTTGCTGGAGCGGGAAGCAAGCTGGATCGTCAACATCTCCAGCGTGGCGGGCAAGGTCGGCGTGCCGATGCGCACCGCCTATTGCGCGGCAAAGCACGGCCTCGTCGGCTATGGCGATGCGTTGCGGGCCGAATGCGCACAGCATGGCCTGCATCTGCTCACCGTGGCACCCGGATCGGTGCGCACGGATGTTTCGCGCAACGCGCTGGCGGGAGACGGATCGCGCCGCGGCGTCAGCGACAAGGCCATCGATCAGGGGCTTGAGCCATCGGCGGTGGCGCAGCGCATCCTGGAGGCGCTAAATAAGGGCGAGCGGGAAATCGTGATTGCCGACGGCATGGAAGCGGGGCTCCCCGGTATGCGGGCAGAGAGTCCGGACCAGGTGTTCGACTTGATGGATCGCATGGTTCGCGAAGGCTATGCGAGGCGGATGGACGCGCGCTAATCCCCTGAAAAGCCGCAATGCCGCTGGGGCATGTTCACTGGCCAGCAAGGCGAGCCATGTCTAAAGCTTCGCTTATGACATCCACGCTGCGCAAGACCGCGCTCGCCATCCTCCTGTCCACCACGCTGATGCCGGTCGCGCTGCAGGCGCAGACGACCGTGCCCGTCGCTTCCACAGTAGAGGCGGTGCCCGCTTCGCAGGAGCGGCCCTGGCTGTATGAAAACAGCGAAATCCCGGTCGATGAGAGCTGGACTTTCGGCGAACTGGACAACGGCCTGCGCTATGCTGTGAAGCATAATGGCGTGCCGCCGGATCAGGCCTCCATCCGTATCCGTGTCGATGCCGGATCGCTGCATGAGCGTGACGATGAGCTGGGCTATGCGCATCTGCTAGAGCATCTCACCTTTCGCGGCTCCACCCATGTTCCGGACGGCGAGGCCAAGCGCATATGGCAGCGCTTCGGCGTGTTCTTCGGCTCCGACAGTAATGCGAGCACCACGCCGACGCAGACCGTCTATCAGCTCGATCTGCCCAATGCGAACCCGGGCGTGCTGGGCGAAAGTATGCAAATTCTCTCCGGCATGATTCGCGATCCGCGTATCAACGCCCAGTCCGTGGGCGCGGAGAAGCAGATCGTGCAAGCGGAGCTGCGTGAGAATGATGGTGCCTCGCTGAAATTGAGCGATGCCACCCGCAAGCTGTTTTTTCAGGGTCAGCGCCTTGCGGATCGCGCGCCGATCGGCACCGTAGCCTCCCTGCAAAACGCTTCGCCAGATAAGCTGCAGGCGTTTCACGACCGCTGGTACCGCCCCGAAAATACAGTGATCGTGATGGCGGGCGATGGTGATCCGGCCACTTATGAGGCGCTCATCAAGCAATATTTCGCGGACTGGAAGGGCAATGGCAAAGCCGTGCCCGCGCCCGATTTCGGCGATCCGACGACTGGCGGTGCGGTTGCAGACGTGGTGGTGGACCCGACGCTTCCGGCCACCATCAGCATTCTGACCGAACGGCCATGGCGCCTGAAGCAGGATACCATCGCCTATAATCAGGGGCTGATGACCGATCTGATCGCGCGGTTGATCATCAACCGCCGGCTGGAGGCCCAGGCCCGCGCAGGGGGCAGCTTTCTGCAAGCCTCGATCAACAGCGACGACATCAGCCGCTCTGCCAATGTTACATCGGTGCAGGTCGTGCCGCTGGGAACGGATTGGAAAAAGGCGTTGGAAGACGTGCGTTCGGTGATTGCCGATGCAGAGGCTTCGCCGCCGTCTCAGGAAGATATCGACCGCGAGATCGAATTTGTCGGTACGCAGTTCCGCTCATCGCTGGAAAAATACCCCTATGAAAGCGCCGCCAATCAGGCGGACGATATCGTCAATGCGGTCGATATCCGCGAAAGCGTGGCCGCTCCGCAGACCGCGCTGGACATCTTTCAGAGCATGCAGGGCAAGATTACCCCTGCTGCCATCCTTGCGTCCACCAAGGCGCAATTCGATGGCGTAAATACGCGCATTCTGATGGCTTCCCCGACGCCGATCGAAGGCGGCGCGCCCGCATTGGCCGCGGCGCTCTCCACGCCGGTGACGGCCGATAGCGGCGCGCGCATAACTCAAGGAACACTAGGCTTCGATGCCTTGCCGAAGCTGGGGGCTCCCGGCACGGTTGCCAGCACGACGCCGCTTCCGCAGCTCGATATGGAGCAGTTGACGCTGTCGAACGGCGTCACTGTGCTGCTGCGCCAGACGCCGGCCGAGAGCGATACGGTTCGCGTGCTGGTGCGCTTCGGCAAGGGCTATCAGGCCTTTTCCCCCGACGGCGACGCACCGGTCTGGTCTGGCCCGGCTGCGCTGATCGATTCCGGTGTCGGCGATCTCGACCGTGAGGCGCTCGATAAATTGGCCAATGGCCGCCGCATCGGCATTGCCTTCGATATCGACGACGATGCGTTCGAACTGTCCGCCGAGACGCGTCCTCAAGACATGGCCGGGCAGCTGCAGCTCCTCGCCGCGAAACTCGCCGATCCGCGCTGGGCACCGGCACCGGTGGAGCGCGCCAAGGCAGCGGTCGCGGTCGGCTATCCCAGCTATGAAACTTCTGCTTCCTCGGTCCTCCAACGCGATCTCACCTGGCTGCTCAGCGGCAAGGACCGTCGTTATCTGGTGCCGGATGGAAAAACTGCGGCGTCACTGACACCGGAAAAGTTCAAGGAGACCTGGGCACCGCAGCTGGCGGCAGGGCCGATCGAGGTGCTGCTGTTCGGTGATTTCCAGCGACCGGAAGCGATCGCCGCGCTGGAGGCGAGCTTCGGTGCGTTGAAGCCGCGCGAGGCGGAAGCCCCTGCGCCGGACGGTCTGGTCCATCGCTTCGCCAAAGCGGGCGAAACGGTGACCGAAACGCATCAGGGCCCGGCCAATCAGGCCGCCGTCGCCATCGCTTGGGAAACCAGCGGCGGCGAGGCAAAGGTAACGCAGAGCCGCCAGCTCGATGTGCTCGCCGAGATTTTTCAAGATCGGCTGTTCGAGCGCTTTCGCGCGGAGCAGGCGAAAAGCTACAGCCCGTTCGTATCGAGCAATTGGCCGACCGGCTTTGACAGCGGCGGCTATTTGGTTGCCGCTAGCCAGGTCGAGCCGGGCAATGTCGACCTGTTCCTGAAACTGTCGCGTGAGATTGCGGCGGATCTTGCCGCCAATCCGGTGCCGGCGGACGAACTGCAACGGGCGGTCGAACCGATCCGTCAGCTCATCCTGCGGGCAAGCTCCGGCAACACCTTCTGGATGGACCAACTGGAGGGCGCCACGCGCGATCCGCAGAAAATCCAGCGGCTGCGCAGTCTGCTCAGCGATTACACCAATGTTACGCCGGCCGAGATACAGGCCTTGGCTGCGCAGTATCTGAAGCCCGGGCAGGGCTTCGTTCTAAAGGTGCTGCCTGCCAAGAGCGGGGGCTGAGCAGGGCGGGGGCTCAGGCCTCCGCCGCTTGCTTTGACGCCTCGTCTGCCGGATCGATCACCCGCGCGGTGTCGCCTGTCCTGTCGATCCGCAGCGTCTCCAGCATCTTCTGGCCGACGTCGAAGCCATCGCCGATCCACACCGCGACGCCGCTTGCCCGAATGCGCTCGACGGCCGCGCGTTTGCGCGCACTCATGGCCGATGTCGACGTGGTGCGAATCAGCACCGCCTCCACCCGGCCCGGATAGAGCGAGACCGCGTCGGCATAGGCCTCGGCATCGCCCTGCGTATCGTCGCCGATCAGCACGAAGCGCAGCGATGGGTAGAAACCCAGGATCCGCGCGATCGAGGCGCGCTTGTGGGCACCGTGGCTCGATTTGCCGAGCGTCTTCAGGCTGAGGCTCCAGTCACGCAGCAGCATCGGCCCCTCGGGCAGCTTCTGCAGCTGAATGAAGCGCATCAGGAAGCCGTAGAGGTTCCAAGGGCTGGACGAGACATAGAAGAACGGGCGGCGCGTTCCGCCTTGGGGGCGCGCGCCGCCCAGTTCCGCGTAGAAATCGCTGGCGCCGGTGACGGCCTTGCGGTCCTCCGGCATCTGCAGGATCAGGCGGCGCCAGTTGCGGGTAAAGCGGTGCGCGCCGGTTTCGATGATCGTATCGTCGATGTCCGAGATGACGGCGATGCGGTTGTCGGTGCCGGGCGCCAGGATCGCGGCCTCGACCGGCTCCGCACCTTCTACATCGGGCATGTCGAGCGTGCAGCTTTCCCAGTCCGCATGCTCGGGCAGGGGGCGCGAGGAGGGCAGGCGCAGTTCGAAGCGTGCGAAACCCTCATCGTCGCTCACGCTCTCCGCCGTCAGATCGCCGAAGCGCAGCCGTACGCGCACGCCGGGGACTTCGTGGCTGGCATAAAGCCGCAACATATACAGGAACTTGGCTGGCCGAGAGGGATCAGCGCGCGGTTGCGGTGGCTGACGCAGCACGCGCACCGTCAGTTCCATGGCCTCCTCGTTGCGAAAGCCGTTATAGGCGGCGATTCCGACGGGGCGACGGCGGGCGAATAGGCGAAGCGGCATGGCCTGCGGCTGGCATAGCACCGCGCGCAAGGCAAGCGCGCCGCGCCGATGCCGCCTTACAGCACGTACTTGCTGAGGTCCGTGTCCTTCGCGATTTCTTCGAGCTGGCTTTCGACATAGGCCGCGTCGATGGCGATCGTCTCGCCGCCGCGGTCCTCCGCCTCGAAGCTGATGTCGTCGAGCAGCTTTTCCATGATCGTCTGCAGGCGCCGTGCGCCGATGTTCTCCACGCTCTCGTTCACCTGCGCCGCGAACCGGGCGACAGCGGCGATCGCGTCGTCGCTGAACTGCAGCGTCACCTCTTCGGTGCCGAGCAGCGCGACATATTGCGTGGGCAGGTTCGCTTTGGTCTCGGTCAGGATGCGCACGAAGTCCTCCTCGGTCAGCGCGCGCAGCTCGACGCGGATCGGCAGGCGGCCCTGCAGCTCGGGCAACATATCGCTGGGCTTGGAGACGTGGAACGCGCCGCTGGCGATGAACAGCACATGGTCCGTTTTCATCGGCCCGTATTTCGTGGCGACCGTGGTGCCTTCGATCAGCGGCAGCAAATCGCGCTGCACGCCTTCGCGGCTGACCGATGCGCCCTGGCGGCCCTCGTTCACGGCGATCTTGTCGATTTCGTCCAAGAAGACGATGCCGTTCGCTTCCGCATCCGCAATCGCGGCGCGCGCCACATCGTCGCTGTCGAGGCGCTTGTCGCTCTCTTCCTCGACCAGTTTGTCCCAGGCATCGGCGACACGCATCTTGCGCTTCTTGGTCCGTTTCTGGCCGAACGCCTTGCCCATCATGTCGCTGAGGTCGATCATGCCGACCTGACCGCCCATGCCCGGCAGTTCCATCGGGGTGGAGGGGCTGTCCTGCACCTCCACCTCGACTTCTGCGTCGTTCATGTGGTTGTCGGTCACGCGCTGGCGGAAGCTCTCTCGCGTCGCCTCGCTCGCGCCCTTGCCGGTCAACGCGTCGAGCAGGCGCTCCATCGCCGCCTTGCTCGCATCCTCGCGCACCGCCTCGCGCCGCCGTTCCCGCTCCAGCCGCACCGCTTCCTCGACGAGGTCGCGGGCGATCTGCTCCACATCGCGGCCGACATAGCCGACTTCGGTAAACTTGGTCGCCTCGATCTTGATGAACGGCGCGTCCGCCAGCTTTGCCAAGCGGCGGCTGATCTCGGTCTTGCCGCAGCCGGTGGGGCCGATCATCAGGATGTTCTTCGGCGTCACCTCGTCGCGCAGGGCTTCCGGCAGGCGTTGGCGCCGCCAGCGATTGCGCAGCGCCACGGCAACCGCGCGCTTGGCCTCCTTCTGGCCGACGATGTGCTCGTCCAGCGCGGCGACGATGGCTTTGGGGGTGAGGGTGTCTTTCATCGGGTTTCCATCAGCATGCGGGTGTCGGACAGCTTCACACAGTTCACACTGTCCAGAGAGGGTTTTTCGAAGACGGCGGCGAAGGGGCCGGAAGGACGGGAAAGGGCGGCTGCGATGGTCATGCAATCAGACCGTAACCGAATGGGTTCGTGTAGGACAGAATTCTGTTCCAAGCTAAGCCTGCCTCCCACTCCGTAAGTCCTGAGCCTGTCGAAGGACGTCTATCCGTATCGCAAAACACCCTTCGACAAGATCAAGGGTTGCGGGCCGGTCAGCTCGTGGTCGCGTCGAGTGATTCCAGCGTCACATTCTCATTGGTGTAGACACACACATCGGCGGCGATCTTCATCGCCTTGCGCGCAAGCTTTTCGGCGTCGTCTTCATAATCCATCAGCGCGCGCGCGGCGGAGAGGGCGTAATTGCCGCCCGATCCGATTGCGGCGATGCCGTCATTGGGCTCCAACACGTCGCCATTGCCGGTGAGGATCAGCGTCACATCCTTGTCGGCGACGGCCATCATCGCTTCCAGATTGCGTAGATATTTGTCGGTCCGCCAGTCCTTGGCGAGCTCGACCGCGGCACGCATCAGCTGCCCGCCATGGCGCTCCAGCTTGGATTCGAGCCGTTCGAACAGGGTAAAGGCGTCGGCGGTGGCACCCGCAAAGCCGCCAATCACGCTGCCGTCATGCAGCTGGCGAACCTTGCGGGCATTGGCCTTGATCACCGTCTGACCGAGCGAAACCTGGCCATCTCCGGCCACGACCACCTTGCCGTTCTTGCGCACGGACAGGATGGTGGTGCCGTGCCAGCTTGGGAGTTTTTCCGTCATGCGCGGCCATATGGGAGCCGCGGGCGGGGGAGGCAAGGCGGGTGGGGGATTCCTGTGTTGCCGACAGATAAATCGTCATCGCGAGCGGAGGGCGTAGCGCGGAGCGCGGCAATCCGGGGTGTGCGCAGCGCTGCGTCCGACCTGGATTGCTTCGTTGCCCTTCGGGCACCTCGCAATGACGATTAAGTTGTCGAGAGTTCTTTCTTACCGCCCTACGCCCGAATAGCTCAGCCCGGCCTTCGCTACGTCTTCGGGATTGTAGACATTGCGCAGGTCGACCAACGCGTCGCCTGCCATGACATTGGCAATGCGTCCCAGATCGAGCGCGCGAAACGCGTCCCATTCGGTCATCATCACCACGGCATGGGCGCCTGAAGCCGCCTCATAGGGCCCGTCGGTCATCACCACATCGGGAAGCAGCTTGGCGGCCTCTTCCATGCCTTCGGGATCGAAGGCGGTGATGTCCGCGCCGGCGTCGGTCAGCGCCTGGACGACGGCGATGGAGGGTGCGTCGCGCATGTCGTCGGTATTGGGTTTGAAGGTTAGGCCGAACAGCGCGACCTTTTTGCCCCGCGCTTCGCCGCCCAGCGCGGCGATCACCTTGCGGGCCATGGCACGCTTGCGCAAATCATTGGCGTTCACCACCGCCTCGACGATCCGTACGGGGCTTTCATTGTCCTGCGCGGTCTTGAGAAGGGCGAGCGTGTCCTTGGGGAAGCAGCTGCCGCCATAGCCGGGGCCGGCGTTCAGGAATTTGGGGCCGATGCGCTTGTCCAGCCCGATACCGCGCGCGACGTCCTGCACATTACCGCCGACCTTTTCACAAAGATCCGCCATTTCGTTGATGAAGGTGATCTTGGTCGCCAGAAACGCATTGGCGGCATATTTGATTAGCTCCGACGAACGGCGACTGGTGAACAGGATCGGCGATTCATTGAGGTATAGCGGGCGATAGATCTCGCGCATCACGTCCTGCGCCCATTCCTCCTCGCTGCCGACGACGATCCGGTCGGGGCGCTTGAAATCCTCGATCGCGGCGCCTTCGCGCAGGAATTCGGGGTTGGAGACCACAGCCAGCGTCTTGCCGGGCGCGGTCTCACCACAGATGCGCTCCACTTCGTCTCCGGTGCCGACCGGCACGGTGGACTTGGTGACGATGACGGTGCGGTCGTCCGCGGCCTTCGCGATTTCCTCGGCGGCGGCATAGACATAAGACAGATCGGCGTGGCCGTCGCCGCGGCGCGATGGCGTCCCGACGGCGATGAAGATCGCGTCCGCGCCGGACACCGCCTCGGTCAGATCGGTGGTGAAGGACAGGCGACCGGCATCAACATTGCGCTGCACCAGCGTATCGAGCCCGGGTTCGTAGATCGGCATCACGTTTTTATGGAGCGCATCGATCTTCTTTGAATCCTTGTCGACGCAGACCACGTCATGCCCGAAATCGGCAAAACAGGCTCCCGATACCAGGCCGACATAGCCCGATCCGATCATGACGACCTTCATCGTATTTTCCCTTCCGATCGCACCGCAGGGGTGGAGGATATTTGCGTTGCCGCGTCTTTACGGTAGCGCGAAGTGAAATCAACTGGCGCTCGTCTCCGCGTCCCGTTCACGGGCGGCATCAACGACCGCACGCATATTCTGGCTGGTCCCGCGCGGCATGATGACGACTTCGCCGCCGCTGGCGACCACGATCAGATCGCTGACGCCGTGCAGGTGGACGCGCACATCGTCACTTCGGACCATGCAGTTGGTGCTGTCATGCACCAAGGCGTTGCCGCGCACGACCGAGCCGGAAGGATCGGGCAGATGCTGATCAGCCAGCGCGTCCCAGCTGCCGATGTCGGACCAGCCGCAATCGAGCGGCATGGCGGCCACAGTGTCCGAGCGCTCCATCACCGCATAGTCGATGGAAATGGAGGGGGCGGCGGCAAAGCTGTCCGCATCGGGCAGGCGGCGCGCGCCAACCTTCGTCTGGCGGTCATGCGCCTGACGCGCCGCCGACACGACGTCCGGTTCATATTGCTCCAGCGCGGCCAGATACCGATCTGCACGCATCAGGAAGATGCCGGCGTTCCAGACGAAACCGCCCTGACGCAACATCGAGCGTGCGCGTTCCTCATCCGGCTTCTCGATGAAGCGAAGGACCGTGGCTAGGCCGCTGTCGCCCATCGGCACGTCGTTCATCTCGATATAGCCATAACCGGTTTCCGGGCCACTCGGCCGAATGCCAAAGGTAACGAGCCAGCCGTCGCGTGCAACGGGTGCCGCCTGCGCCACGGCGGTGCGAAATTCGTCCGAATCGGCGATGGCGTGATCGCTCGGCATGACGAGCATCAACGTATCGTCAGCGCCAGCCTCGAGCGCGGCTATCGCGATGGCGGGCGCGGTGTTCTTCGCGGCGGGCTCCAGGATTACGGCACCGGGTTCAACGCCCATGTCTGCCAACTGCTGCTCGACCAGATCGGCATGGCGTCCATTGGCAACAATGATCGGCGGATCGAACCGCGCGGGATCCGATGCACGAGCGATGGTAAGCTGAAACATCGTCTCATCGGCGGTTAGCGCGAGGAATTGCTTCGGCTGCTCCGCCGTGGATAGCGGCCAGAGCCGCGTGCCCGATCCGCCGGACAGGATGACGGGGGTAATCTTCATGCATGCTCCCAGGCGATGAGCATGCGGGCATCGTCTGAAGCGGTCAGCCGGTCAAGCGAATCGGTATAAAAGCAGTCACCGCGCGCGCCATCCTCACCTTCCGAAGTTACGGTGCCGGCCAGCGGAACGATCCAGAGCGGTGCCGACCTGCTCACGCCGGAGAAACTTGCCCCGCAAAGCTGCAAATCGAACTTCGGCCCGTCGACTAGCCTCAGATCCTCGCTTTCGTCGATATGGCGCTGAAGCTCGGCAGGGAAGGGGCGGGCATCCGCCACCGCCACGCCTTCGTCCAGATGCAGTTCGCGTGGCCGTCCATAATCGTAGAGCCGATAGGTGATGTCCGCATTCTGCTGAATTTCGATGAGGCTGATTCCGGCACCGATCGCATGGACCGTGCCGGCTTTCAGATAAAAGAAGTCGCCCGACCGGACGGGCTTCCAGTCCATCAATTCCTCGATCTGTCCTGATTCAGCCGCCCTGCGCAGTTCGTCCGCAGATAGTTGCCGGTGCGTGCCAACGCCTATTCTCGCGCCGTGGTGGGCATGCAGAATATACCAGCATTCTTCCTTGCCGCTCGGCTTTCCGCGCGCGCGCGCCTGTTGGTCGCTGGGATGGACTTGGACCGACAGCTTCTCGCTGGTGAACAGATATTTGACGAGGATCGGCAGATCGCGGCGTTCGTCATCATACCAGATTTCGCCGATCCGGCGCCCGCTGCCATCTCCGAACGGCGGCGGCAGATCGGTGCGCCCCCACGGTTTTTCGACATAGTGACGCTGCAGCTTCATGGCGGAAATCCTCAGCCGGTTACCAGATTGGGATAACAGCTGATGATGACAAAGGCTGCGTGGTGCAAACGACTAAACTTCACGGTCCTGCAATGTCCGCTCCCAGGCGAGCGCATGGCCTATGATCGAGTCAAGATCATCTAGCTTCGGCGTCCAGTCGAGTGCGGAACGGATGGCGCTGTTGTCGCAGACAAGGGCTGCCGGATCGCCGGCGCGTCTCGCCTCAAACTTGCGTTTGATCTGCCGGTTAGTGACACGGTCTACCGCGTCGAGCACTTCGATCACCGAATAGCCGTGACCATAGCCGCAGTTCAGCGTGTAGCTATCTTCCGGGCGGGCAATCAGCGCCTCCAGCGCGGCGACATGGGCGGCGGCCAGATCGGTGACGTGGATATAATCGCGCACGCCCGTGCCGTCGGCGGTATCGAAATCGCTGCCGAAGATCGCGACATGATCGCGCTTACCGGTCGCTGCCTCGACCGCGACCTTGATGAGATGCGTCGCCCCCGCCGTCGACTGTCCGGAGCGTCCGTCCGGGTCCGCGCCCGCAACATTGAAATAGCGTAGCGCCGCATGGTTCATCGGATGCGCGGCGGAGACATCTTTTAGCATTTCCTCGGTCATCAGCTTGGAGCGGCCATAGGGGTTGATCGGCTGCTTCGGCGCATCTTCACGCACCGGGATGCTCTCCGGTTCACCATAGGTCGCAGCGGTCGAGGAGAAGATGAAGTGGCGCACCCCGCTCTGCACTGCCCTCTCGACTAGCGCGCGGCTGGCTGCGGTGTTGTTGCGATAATATTTAAGCGGATCGGAAACGGACTCAGGTACCACGACGGAGCCAGCAAAATGAAGAATCGCTCCAATGCCATGATCCGCGATCAGCCGTTCGGTAAGCTCCATGTCTTCAACCGAACCCTGAACGAACGTCGCGCGCTCATCCACCGCCCAAGCGAACCCAGTCACGAGATTGTCGAGCACCACTACGTCCCAGCCCGCATCGAGCAGGGCCAGCACCGCATGGCTGCCGATATACCCGGCGCCGCCGGTGACGAGAACGGGGAAGCTCTTGCTCATAGGGGACCCTTGCTGCGCAATCTGTTGCCTATAGATGTTTGTAGGAGCGGTACCAGTTCACGAACTCTGGAATCCCCTCCGCGAGCGGGGTGGCTGGCCGGTAGTCATGATCGCGCGCTGCCGCATCGATGTTCGCGTAGGTCGCGGGCACATCACCCGGTTGCATGGGGAGCAGGATCTTTTCCGCCTCGCGCCCGCAGGCGCTTTCGATCAGGTCGATCAAGTGGGAAAGGCGCTCGGGGCGATTATTGCCGAGGTTGTAGATTGCATGAGGCGCAATGCTTCCGCCCGGCTTCTCTTCGGCGTCGTCGGCGGGCGGGCGGGCAAGGATCGCCGTCACGGCATCCGCAACATCGTCGATAAAGGTGAAGTCGCGACTCATATCGCCATGGTTGTACAGATCGATCGGGCGCCCTTCGAGGATGGCCGACGTAAATTTCCAGATCGCCATGTCCGGTCGGCCCCAGGGGCCGTAAACCGTGAAGAAACGCAGGCCTGTCTGGGGTATGCGATACAGATGAGCGTAGGTCTCACTCATCAGCTCGTCCGCCTTCTTGGTCGCGGCATAGAGTGAGATCGGATGGTCCACCCGGTCGCCGAGCGAGGAAGGTTGTTTTGCCCGCGCGCCGTAGACGGAGGAGGAGCTGGCGTAAACGAGGTGCCCGACTTTGCGCGTGCGCGCCAGTTCCAAGATGTTGAGATGGCCGGCGAGATTTGCGCGAACATAAGCGCGCGGGTTGTCGATCGAATAACGCACGCCTGCCTGCGCGCCCAGATGCACAATGCGATCGATATCCGTCCCTGCGAGCGCCGATTCTAACGATTCCTCATCGGCGAAGTCGAGCTGATGGAAGATGAAGTCTTCGCCCAACTCGCGCAGTGCGGCCAGTCGATCGCGTTTCAACTGCGGATCGTAGTAAGCGTTGAGCTCGTCGATACCGATAACGCTTTCGCCTTCCGTCAGCAGGCGGCTTGCGACGTGATAGCCGATGAAGCCGGCCGCGCCGGTAACGAGGATAGCCATGGATGTCCTTTCGGCCCCGTGGAGTGGCCGATCAGCTGGCGAGGCGCAAGCGTCTCGGTGTGAAGTCCGCACCCGGCTGGTCCGGCCAGATACCGCGCGTGTCATAGACGCACTTGTCGGCCCGCTCGTCGAGCGGCACCGATTTAAAGAGGTCGTGATCCACCAGGACAATGAAGGCGGCGCAATCATCGATCGCGCTGTCGAGGTCAATCAGGCGGGCACCGGTGCCGTCGAACGCGTGGGGGAGGGCGGCGGCATAGGGTTCTACGATGCGGATGCGATCGCCATGCCGCTGGGCCAGCGCCGCCGCGATTTTGAGCGCTGGGCTTTCGCGAAAATCGTCGATATTTGCTTTGAAGGCGAGGCCGAGGCAGGCGACGGGACCGTTGGTCTGCGCGATGATCTGCTCGGCCTTTTCGACGACATGCCCAACCTTGCCCTCGTTCACCGAACGGGCGGTTCGAATCAACGGCGTCTCTTCGGGCGCGCTGTGCACGATGAACCAGGGATCGACGGCGATGCAGTGGCCGCCGACGCCAGGCCCAGGCGATAGGATATTTACGCGCGGATGGCGGTTGGCGAGGCGGATGACCTCCCACACGTCCAGGCCCAGTTTGTCAGATACGATCGAAAGCTCGTTGGCAAAGGCGATATTGACATCGCGATAGGCGTTCTCGGTCAGCTTCGTCATCTCCGCTGCGCGCGATGAGGTGGTGACACATTCACCGCGTACGAAGCGGCGGTAGAAGCTCAGCGCCTTGCGCGCGCAGCGAGGGGTAATGCCGCCGATCACGCGATCATTATTGGTAAGCTCCTCCAGAATGCGGCCTGGCAATACGCGTTCGGGGCAGTATGCAATGGCGATGTCCGCCGTTCCGTCGCACGTTCCGGGCATAGCGAGATCGGGTCGTTCGCGCGCGAGCAGATCGCGCATGGTTTCGGTCGTGCCGACCGGTGATGTCGACTCAAGAATGACGGTGTCGCCCTGCTTCAATTGCGGCGCGATGGCTTCCGCTGCTTCCAGAACATAGCGGATATCGGGCGCGTGATTCTCGTTGAAAGGTGTGGGAACGGCAATCACGAAGACATCCGCGACCGGTACGGAGGCGGAGGCGCTTAGCAGGCCGCGGGCGACCACGCCCTGAACAAGGCCTTCCAAATCGATCTCCTCGATATGGATACGGCCTTCGTTGATCGTGTCGATGACATGCTGCGAAACATCGACGCCGATGACGCGGCTGCCCGACCGGGCAATTACCGCCGCGGTCGGGAGACCAATATAGCCCAAGCCGATGACGGCGACCGTCGGTTTGCTGTCCGCCTGCATATAAGCTCCCGCATCATGATAAGGGGAGGCACATCCCCGGTACATGGTGCAAGGCTATGACGGAATTGGGTAAAGAAACCGGTAAGCCTATCTGGCGCCGAGCGTGAGAGGCATGATAGCGGCCGAAGCGGACATCTCGGCTGATATTTAGAGAGTACAGCATCGGCGAAAAGCAAATAACTTAACTCACCGAGTCTTACGCAAGAGTATGACGCTTCTGCGACCCACCGGCCGCGAATCAGAGGAAAATAAGACAGTACCGCTACCGCTAAGACCTACCTCGCGGAAGTGAGGAGGCAGTTACTTCCGCATCACCCCGAGAAGCAAAGCAAAAAAAAGGGCAGCCGAAGCCGCCCTTTTCTCAAATCTCAATGCGAGAGTCAGCTCAGGGGCTAACGGGCTCGTCATCACCACCGTCGACGGCGATCACGATCGCAGCGATCACGGCAGCAGCGGCGAGAACCGCAATGATGATGCCCGAACCGCCAGCAAGTTCGCTGTTCTGGGAATCAGCGGCGCCAGCGCGCTGTGCCGAAGCAACGGAAAGCGACGAAGCAGAGGTAGCGGCCTGCGCAATGGCAGGAGTCGCTGCGAGCGAAACCGCCGCGGCGGCCGTGAGAAACTTGGTGAAACGCATAAAAGCTCCTAGTAAAACTTATAAACAAGCTCGGCGATTAATTGGCATAGGCCGCCTTGATCGGCAACCTCTAAATGGCCCAATAGACACATAAAAACGATGGGCCGTTATCTTGTGACACTAACGCAACAGTGGCTCCCTGATACCCGAAATGATCGCCTTTGCAATATGCAGTGAGGCGGTCCCGTCACCGAAAGGATTATGCGCTCTCGCCATTGACGCACGAAGCCCGGCGTCGTCCAGCAAGCGATTGGCGTATAAGAGAATTCGATCCTTTTTCGTACCTACCAGAATGGCCGTTCCAGCCTCGACACCCTCTGGCCGCTCGGTTGTCTCGCGCATCACCAGCACCGGTTTTGCGAAAGCAGGTGCTTCTTCTTGCACGCCGCCGCTGTCCGTCAGCACAAGATCGGCATGGGCCAGCAGCCAAGTGAAATTGGAATAGTCGAGAGGGTGCAGCAGCGCGACGGACGCGTTTCCCGACAACCTGTTTTCGATCACTTCGCGAACATTGGGGTTAAGGTGGACGGGAAGCACGCAGGCGGTGTCACTGCGCGCCGCCAGTTCCTCGATCGCGTCGATGATATTCGCCAAACCATCGCCGAAATTTTCGCGCCTATGGGTGGTGACCAAAATAATGCGCTTATCCGCGAAACGTTTCAGAACCAGCCTGGCATCGGCCGCCAGTTCCGGGTTCGCCTCAATCCGGGACCGGGTGGCGAGCAGCGCATCGATCACGCTGTTGCCCGTGACATGGATGGTCGAGGGGTCGACATTTTCCGCGCGCAGGGCAGTGGCGGCAGTCTCTGTCGGCGCAAAATGCAAATCCGCGATCGTGCCGATCACCTTGCGATTCACTTCTTCTGGCCAGGGATGATAAATGTTGTTGCTGCGCAGACCCGCTTCGACATGTGCAACCGGTATCTGACGATAATAGGCTGCCAGGGCGCCACACATTGCGGTAGCGGTATCTCCCTGAACGATCACCCGGTCCGGCCGTATATTGTCGAACAGACTGCCGATTCCTTCCAGCAGCAGCGCCGTGAGCGAATCGAGCGTCTGGCCGGGTCGCATGACGCTCAGATCATGGTCGGGCACGATATCTGCCATCGCCAGCACCTGGTCCAGCATCTCCCGATGTTGAGCGGTCGCGATCACCGTTACGCGAAGCGCCGGCTCTTTGCGCAGCGCGGCGATGACCGGAAACAGTTTGATCGCCTCCGGCCGCGTGCCGAGGATGACTGCGACATGATGTTTGCGCGTATGTTCAGTCATGTCGCCCGACCTGGAACTACCTGAAACTCGATTTCAATGCGCCCTCTTAACCATTAAATCTGAAGAGAACGTCAATCGGCGGTGAGCAGGATTTTACCGGGATTCATAATGCCCTTGGGATCAAGTTCGCGTTTGACTGCGGCCAGCATATTCAGCCGGGCAGGGGGCGTGAGCCGCGCCAGTTCCTGTCGTTTCGCGCGGCCGATACCATGCTCGGCAGATATCGAGCCGCCCGCTTCCACCACCATTCGATAAACCGAGCCGCTGATGGTCTCGCCATCGTCTCGGTACCATTTCTCCGCTTCGATGCCGTCAGGCGCGCGAACGTGGAAATGAACATTTCCATCACCAAGATGGCCGAAAGCGATCGCCTGGGTGCCGGGATAATCCTTCTCGATCCGCGCGGACGCATGCTCGATGAAGTCCGGCATGGCCGCGACCGGGACGCTGATATCATGCTGCAATGCAGGGCCCAAGGCGCGCTCCGCTTCCGAAATCGAATCGCGGATCCGCCAGAAGGTTTCTGCCTGGGCCTCATTGGCAGAGGGCACAGCGTCTTCGATCAGCCCTCGCTCTGCCCCCTCGGAGAGTAAGCGCTCTGCAAGGATACGGGGCGGTTCCTGATCGGCGCGGTCTTGCACCCATTCTGCGAGTACGTACCAGGCGGAAGGGTTCGTCAGCGGCGCGCGTGTGCCAGGAAGATGGGCAATCGTCGCTTCAGCGGTCTCATGGGGAATGAGTTCGAAACCCTCCAGACGATCGGCGCTGCGCTCTTCCAGAAAGCGCAGCAGACGATAGGCGGTGTGGGGCGACGAAACGCCGATCCAGGCGGCGCAGCGATCGATCAGTGCCGGAGCGGTCTTCAGAACGGCGCGGGTGACGATGCCGAGCGTTCCCTCGCTGCCCATGAACAGCTGCTGCAGATCGAAGCCGCGATTGTCCTTCTTCAAAGCGGCGGTGCCGTCGATGACCGAGCCATCAGGAAGCACTGCTTCAAGTCCCGCAACCAAAGCGCGCATGGTGCCGTGCCGCAGCACCTGCGTTCCCCCTGCATTGGTGGAGATGAGGCCGCCCACCGTTGCCGAGCCCTTGCCGCCGAGCGTCAAAGGGAACCGACGGCCTTCTTCCGCCAGCGCATCGTGCAGGTTCTGCAGGATGACGCCCGCCTCGCACAAAACCAGCCCTTCTTCGATCCGGTCCATCGCAATCGCGTCCATCCGGCGCAGGGAGAGCAGCACCGCATTGCCGCTCTCGTCGGGCGTGGCGCCTGCCACCATTCCGCTATTGCCGCCCTGTGGCACTATGGCCACGCCGTGCTCGCTGCACAGGCGAACAACGGCCTGAACTTCCTCCGTGGAGCTGGGCGAAAGCATTGCTGCAGCCTTGCCGTGATAGCGCCCGCGCCAGTCGGTCAACCACGGTGCCATCACCTCGGCATCGTCGGTGAAACCCTTATTTCCCAATAGGCTGGAGAAGCTTGATCGAAGTTTTTCGTGCATGGGCAAGCTTATATCCTTTGATCAAAGCGATGCGAACCCTGTATGCGGTATGGGACGAACGCTTGGTACCGATATAGGGGACGGTGCTTTCAGGCATGACCGATCGCCGCTTCAGGGGGTGTATGACACAAAAAGATCCGCAGGACGATTTGAACGGCGTCCTCGCGCGCGCGCTAGGACGCATTGCTGCCGGTGAGCGGGATGCGCTGGAATCGGTCTATCGTAACAGCCGGGCGCGGCTGTTCGGCATCTGTTACAGGGTCTGCAGCGATCCCGGCGCGGCTGAGGACGTATTGCAGGACGTGTATGTGAAGGTGGCGCTTACCGCGCGCTATTTCGATGCCGGCCGCGGCAGCGCGCTCGCCTGGCTTTCCACCATTGCCCGCAACAGCGCGATCGACTGGCAACGGGCGCGTACACGATCGGGAAAGGTTTTCGACCCTACCGATGATGCCGATGCCCGCGCACGCCTGTTGAAGGACGATTACTGGGACCAGATCGAACTTCGGCGGGAAATTCTCGGCTGTATGGAGACGTTGACCGACGACCAGCGTAAGGCAATTGAGGAAAGCTTCTTCCTGGGTCTGACCTACGCTGAACTGGCGGACCGGGAGAACAAGCCTCTTGGAACCGTGAAAAGCTGGATCAGGCGCGGCCTGAAACGCTTGAGAGAATGTCTGGATGATCGATCAACCTATGACTGACGAGACGCGCATGCTGCTGGCGGCTGAACTCGTTCTCGGTCTGCTGTCGGAGGCAGAGCGCGCCGAGGCGCTCGAACAGCTTGCGCGCGATCCCGAGCTGGCGGTGGAAGTCCGCCGCTGGGAAGCGCATTTGGCGCCGCTGTTCGCCGGTTTCGAAAATCGCGAGCCTTCGCGGGATCTTTACCCGGAAATCCGCGCCCGACTCGATGCCATCGAACATGGCACGCGGCCTGTTGCCCCCGTTGCGCCGATCGCTGCGAACGAAAATTCGCCGCGCGGTGTCGCTTCCGGCTGGCGTGCCGCCGCAATCGGTTTCGCGGTCCTGGCCGCGGGGCTGGGCGGGCTGCAGCTGTTCGATCGGCGCAGCGCCGATGAACCGGTGCGCACGGCACAGACCGCGCCTGTGCCAGACGGGCCCGATCTCAACCGCATCCTGGTGGCCCAGTTGACCGGCGATCAGGGGCCACGTCTCGTGGCCAGCGCCGAGCAGGGGCAGTCCATGCTGCGCATCCGCGCGGTCGGTGCGGATGGCGCGGATGCCTCGCCGCAGGGATCGGTTCCGGTGCTCTGGATCATCGCGGGTGATCAGGCGCCAAAAGCGGTGGGCACGATCGGCTCTGGCGGCACGGTTCGCGACGGCGAGGTCACCACCATCGCGCTTCAGACGACCTTGCGGCAGCTGCTGGACAGCGGGGCGACGCTGGCCGTTACCTATGAACCGGCAGGGGAGGGGCAATATGAAGCGCCCACCACGCCGATCGTCGCAAGCGGTACCGTCTCCCACATCTAAGCTGCGTGCGTGGATGCCGCATCAGGCATCACGACTGCCGGCTAAGCGACGGATTATAATAAAAACTTTTTTCACATTCGCTGCGTCCGGCGTCGTTTCCTTGACGTAGGATGAATGACGTCATTGTGCGGGGAGTATCGAGACTGCTGTCTTTACCTTGTGTCGGCCCTTCCTTGCCGGCGCCTCGCGAAGGCGGCGTTCTGCGACTCTCCCGTTCTGTGATGTGCCGAAAATCTCTTGGGGCTAAGCGACGCAGTTCGTCGGCCTCTGGGGTGGAGACGTTTTAGCCAGAGGGATATCATCATGAAAACCGCATTCACGAAGACCAGTTTAGCCTTGTTTGCTACGACGGCGCTTTCCGCCGTCATCGCCACCGCGCCGGCTTCTGCCCAGACCGCTGCTCCCATGCCGCCGGAGAATGGCGATCTGGAATGCGTCGTCTACAATGACGATACGAACACCTTCAGCCCCGGCGGATCGGCCGAAGGCAGTGACGCGCTGGCATGCGGCAATGGCGCCCTTGCCAATGGCAATTCCACGACCGCAGTCGGCGGCGAGAGCGTCGCCACCGGCCCGGGCGCAACGGCTTTCGGCTGGCAGTCCAATGCCGGGGCGGAGCGCGCCCATGCTCTCGGCCACCTCGCATCCGCCCAAGGCGTTCGTTCGCTCGCCATCGGTGAAGCGGCGCAGGCACAGACGGACAACTCCACTGCGATCGGCAATCTGGCCGTCGCGAACGGCATCGACGCGCTTGCAATCGGCGACAGCGCCAGCGCCACCGGCAATTCGACCACCGCGGTAGGCGGGGAGAGCATCGCTTCCACGCCGGGATCGACGGCGATCGGTTGGCAGGCCCGCGCAACCGGCGCAATGGCGACCGCCGTCGGCCACCAGACCACGGCTTCCGGAGATCGCAGCTTTGCAGGAGCGGAAGATGCGGTCGCCTCCGGCACCAATTCCGTTGCGATCGGTCTTCGTTCCACTGCCACCGGCACGGATTCCGTAGCACTCGGCGCCGATTCGCGTGCGCAGGGCAACAGCACGACCGCGCTTGGCGGCCAGAGCATCGCCTCGACGCCCGGCGCAACGGCGCTTGGCTGGCAGGCGGAGGCAACCGGCGCGATGGCGACGGCCGTGGGGCACCAATCTGTCGCTTCGGGCGCGCAGAGCTTCGCGGGTGCTGAGGATGCCGTGGCATCCGGCAACAACGCCATCGCCATCGGCAACACGGCTTTTGCCAGCGGCGGTGATGCCGTTGCAATCGGCGGCAATCGCGATGGCGGCATGAATGGGGGCCGCGCGACGCAGGCCACCGGCGCATCCTCCACCGCGGTCGGCGGGCAGGCGCTCGCCGTGGCCACTGCCGCCACCGCTTATGGCTGGCGCGCAGAAGCCACCGCCGAACGCGCGACGGCGCTCGGCCATCTGGCGAATGCCAGCGGCGTACGCTCGCTCGCAGCAGGTGAGGCGGCCAACGCATCCGGTTCCGGCGCGATTGCGCTGGGCAACCAGTCGGTTGCCTCCGGTGCGAACTCGATCGCCATCGGCAACGGCGCAACCGCGACCAACGACGGTCAGGTCGTGGTCGCAAGCCTCGGCACCAGCGGACAGTATCAGACGGGCCCGATCTCGGTGGTAACTACCGACAATAACGGCACGCTCGGCCGGTCGACCTTGGCATCGGCCAGCGCAGTCGCCGCCAACACCTCTGCGATCGCCGCCAATACCAGCTCGATCGCGGGTCTTCAGGGCGACGTGCAGACGCTCTTCAGCCTGACTGACGATAACCGTCAGGAAATCCGCAAGGCGAACGAGGGTGTGGCGATGGCGCTGGCCATGGAATCGCCCGCAATCCTGCCAGGCACGAACTACGCCTTCTCCGGCGGCGTCGGCTACTTCAACAACCGCGCCGCAGCAGCCACGGCGTTCAGCGCCCGCGTGGCCGAGAACGCGTCGGTCTCCGCCGGTCTCGGTGTCGGCTTCGACAGCGGCGAAGTCGGCGCGCGCGGCGGCTTCCAGGTCGCTTTCTAAACCCCGCGATCACGAAGCATATGAGGAGGTCGGCGCAGCGATGCGCCGACCTTTTCTTTATGTTCATCCGCAGCGCGAGCTAGATTAACGGAACACTGGCTGAGCGGTGCATTCACAAAACATTCAAAGGCTTCACGCTACAGCAAAGCCATCATGCGTATTTCATCGATCCTCCTCGCCGCGTTTCTGGCGGCTGCTGCGCCCATTGTGCCGCTTGCTACGCAGGCGCATGCGCAGGACGACAACAGCCGTGCGCGCAATCATCTTCGCTCGGGCGAAACTATGAGCCTGCGCGAGATTGAACGCCGGATCCTACCCAAGATGCGCGGGATGCAGTATCTGGGGCCTGAATATGATGCGCGCGCGCAGATTTACCGCCTGAAATTTTTGAAGGATGGCCGCGTCTATTTCGTCGATGTTGACGCGCGCACCGGTGAGATCGTCGAGACGCGCTGAGGCGGCGGCGACCCTGCATTCCAACAGCGCAAAGCCTTTGCTCTGAACTTCCGAACGTCCTAATCGTTACGACGCAAGAACAGACAGGCAATCCGGAGACCATAATGCGCGTCCTCATCGTCGAAGACGAACCCACGCTTGGCCAGCAGCTCAAATCTACGCTGGAGGGGATCGGCTACGCTGTTGATCTGTCGACCGATGGCGAAGACGGCCATTTCATGGGTTCCACCGAAAGCTACGACGCAATCATCCTCGATCTCGGCCTGCCTGAAATTGACGGGCTGACAGTGCTCGACCGGTGGCGCAAGGAGGGGCGCAAGTTCCCCGTCCTCGTGCTCACCGCGCGCGACAGCTGGTCCGACAAGGTGGCCGGGCTCGATGCGGGCGCGGACGATTATCTCGCCAAACCCTTCCAGACCGAGGAGCTGATTGCTCGCCTGCGCGCTCTGATACGCCGCGCGTCGGGCAATGCCTCTTCCGAACTGACCGCGGGCGATGTTCGCCTCGACACGCGCTCGGGCAAGGTCACGTTGGCGGGTGAGCCGGTGAAGCTCACCGCGCAGGAATATAAGCTCCTGAGCTACCTCATGCACCACAAGGGCAAGGTGGTGAGCCGTACCGAGTTGATCGAGCATATCTACGATCAGGATTTCGACCGGGACAGCAACACGATCGAAGTGTTCGTCACGCGTATCCGAAAGAAGCTGGGTGCCGAAGTGATCACCACGATCCGCGGCCTCGGTTACAGTCTTGAGGATCCCGACGCCTGAACAAGCCGGCCGCCTTTGATGCCGATGCGGGAAATGTAACGCGCGTCGAAGGCGACGGCGCGGCGTCAGTTCCGTTGCCCGCTGCGCCGCGCAGTACGGGTTCGCTCAGCAAGCGCATGATCGGCATTGCCGCGCTTTGGATCGGCGTGCTGCTGCTGGGCGGTGCGCTGGCGCTGGACCGGGTGCTGGTGAACTCGGTCGAGAGCAATTTCGACAACCAGCTCAACTACGTCCTCACCGCAATGATCGCGTCCGCAGAAGTGGCTCCTGATGGCGAGGTGCGGTTCAGCCGTCCGCTGGGTGATCAGCGCTTCATGGAGCCCAATAGCGGCTTCTACTGGCAAATTCGGGGTAGGGATTATCCCGACTATCCCTCGCGCTCGCTATGGGATCGCACGCTGCCGGTGGACGTGAACAAAACCTATCTCACCCCCCATTTCAGCGACGTCGACAGCTTCCAGGGGGCAACGCTGCGCATGGTGGAGCGCACCATCATCCTGCCGGACAGCGATGTGCGATGGAATTTTGCCGTGGCGCAAAGCACCGAGACGGTGAAGGCCGATATCAAGCGGCTGCGCTCCACGTTGCTGATCAGCTTTGCGATCTTGGGCATCGGGCTCGTTGTCATGGCCGCGTTGCAGACCTTGTATGGGCTCTGGCCGCTGCGTTCCGTGCGGCAGTCGATCGCGGAAATGCGGTCGGGCCGCAAATCGCGCATCACCGATTCCTTCCCGGAAGAGGTGATGCCGATGGTAGGCGAGCTCAACGCGCTGCTCGATCATAATGAGCGGCAGGCCGAAGAAGCGCGGCGGCACGCTGGCAACCTTGCCCACGCGCTGAAAACGCCGCTCACCGTGGTGATGAACGCGGCCACCGCCAAATCGCCCGATCTCGATCAGGTAGTGATGCGCGAATCGACCACGATGCGCCGCCAGGTGGACCACCATCTCGCTCGCGCCCGAGCCGTAGGCCGCCGCGGCCACGCGCACAGCCGCGCGCAGGTGTGGGACTCGCTGGAATCCGTCGAGCGAGCGGTGGGGCGTCTTTACGATAATGTGCGGCTGGATGTGACGGGGGCGAAAGACGCGATCGTGGCCTGCGAACGCCAAGATCTGGATGAGATGATCGGCAACCTCGTCGAAAACGCGGCCAAATATGGCGGCGGCAGCGTGTTCGTGACCGTCGAGGAAAAGGATGACCGCGTCGAAATCCAGGTGGAGGACGATGGCATGGGTATTCCCGAAGTCGAACGCGAGCGCATCTTCGCCCGTGGCGCACGCCTGGACACAGGCAAACCCGGCACCGGCCTCGGCCTCGCCATCGTTCGCGACGTCGCCGAAATCTACGAAGGCGGCATCACGCTGGAAGAAAGCGAAGATCTGGGCGGTCTGCTCGCCCGCCTGTGGCTACCGAAGGCAGTCCGCTGAGCAAAGCCGCGAGCTCGGATCGTTACTGACACCGAAGCTTTTTGCCTTGGGTCTTTTTGCAGCATTTAGCGGCGATTGCGCGGCAGACGCCGACCGTGGCCCAGAGCACCCGGTACCTTGTAGTGAAAATGCAGAAATGGTGGCGGGTTTCCGACGTACAAAAATCGCCGTCGGTTCGAGCTGTCCGCGTGCTGCTGTAGCAGGTCAGAGATTATTGACTGCTGCGAGCGTGAAGCATGATGATCTGGCAGTCCTTTTATCGCTGAATCAAAAGGAAAAGCGAAAGAGGCATAGTTGATCCTTAAGGTCTGCTAGTCTTTCCCGGTTCCGCGCCATTCGGTGGAGAACGCAGCGTATCGGCAGGGACGAGTTCAGGCACCGGTTTTAGCAACGCGGCGACGTGATCATTGGCCGCGCTGCGTGCAAGCCACCGGAAGGTACCGCCGCAATCGAGCTCTCTTGCATCAAGATTTGCCTTGGCGAAGGCAACCCAGCAAGAATGAACAAGCCGCGCTACGGCCCGGTCTTCCTCGGTCGGTCTCGCATCCTCGGTTGGCGCGTAGCTGTCCAGCGTGTCGAAAACGAAGGGCAACTCACCCGCATGCGGGGCACCGTTCGGGTGCTCGGACCGCAGCGCCGAAGGAACGTAATCGAAAAAATATTGGAAGACGGGACGACGCCCCTCTGCAAGTGCCGCAACGCGCTGGGTGCCGGCGAGGCGCCCTTCGTCCGAATTGGTGCCAAGCATCAACATGACATCATTTTCGGCCCGCTTCTCGAAGGCGTCCATGATGGAGCCGGGCTGCACAACGCCGTCAGAGATCGTGCGGAAGCCAAAGCCGCCGATCTTATGTTCCAGAAAACGCCCCGCATCGAGCGCTCGAAGCTGAGCGGAGGTGGCATCGGCGCCGGGAAGCCCTAGATCGCTTGCCACCTTCGCGCCGATCGCTTCCGCCTTCGCCAGGGGAGTCGCGGGGGTGGGAAGAGATCCGGTGGATTCGATAATTGCCTTGCTAAACAGCCCTTTTGCGATGGGTGAGGTGACCAGATTGGCTGTCATCGTGGCGCCGGCGCTTTCCCCGAAAAGGGTAATATTGCGTGGATCTCCGCCGAAAGCCTCAGCGTTTTCTTTGACCCAGCGAAGCGCAGCGATCGCATCCAACAAAGCGTAGTTGGCGTTCGGCCCGCCGTTCTTCTCGCGCGTCAGAGCGGGATGGGCAAAGCCGCCGAGCCCGCCGAGACGATAGTTGATCGTGACGAGAATCACGCCGTCGCGCGCAAAGGCCGTGCCATTATAGGTCGGCAGGCTGCCCGCGCCGACCACACCGCCACCGCCGAACAGCCAGAGCATGATCGGCGCTTTCGTGCCAGTCTTCGGTGCCCAGATGTTGAGGGTGAGGCAGTCTTCCGAAACCGGACCGTGATAACCGCCGAAATTGGGGCTGCCGTCTGCGTTGATCGGCTGCAGACAGGCTGGGCCGAATGCAAAAGCATCTCGAACACCCTCCCACCGGGGCGTACGCGGAGCCGCCCAGCGACCCTCTCCGACGGGTGGCTGCGCGTAGGGAACACCGCGATACACCCTGACGCCGTCATCTACGCTTCCTCTCAGCGAGCCGGAGGTAGTGCGCACGAGATCACTGTCGATACGCTGCACTTCGCCCGGGGTCGTGCAAGCCGTGACGATCAGCGCACAGGCAAGTCCTAGCGAACGTTTCACAGGCCACGGCCTTCTGGCAGGAGGCGCAGCAGAAGCTCCCGCTCACGATCGGGATCGTCAACCACATGCGGCGGCACGTCGAAGATCATGGTGGCGCGGCTCCTGGCATCGTAGCGCGGCCAAGCAGGCAGGTCCTTCGTGTTCGGATTGCCGGTACGCGCAAAGGCTATCCACGCCTCCGACATGAGGTCCGCCATGCGCTGTTGCTCCGGACCGACCCCGGTGTACGATGTAGAACGCGCCACATTGTCGAACACGAAGGCGATATCGAGAGCGTGGGGCGCTTTCAGGCGGCCGCCTTCCACCGGAGTCTCCCAGTCCAGCCGGTACATGTAAACGGGGGCTGCGGATTGCGCGCTTTTGCGTTCAGCCTGCAGGATGGCCGTGCTGCGATAATTGCGGAATGTGGCCACCTGAAAATAGACCTCGCTCGCATCCGCCTCAGGATAGGCCTTTCGCATTCCGTCGATCACGGCGGTTACGTCGACATCTTCCACGACGGGCTTCAGCTTTTCGGGCAGTTCCTCCCAGGTGAGATCGAAGGCCGCTGGATCGGCAAGGCCTGCCTGCAGCCGCATCTCCGTGCGGTTCGTGCCGACGAGCAGAGGAATGTCTTTGGAAATCGGGGTGGCATCGGGTGCGAAGGGCTGCCGCTTCAGCGATCTCCCGTCGACTACGGGGCGGAAGAACGCCGCATGTGTCTTCGACTGCATGAGAACTTTGACATATTGCTCTGTCGGCAAAGCCGCGAGCCCGGCGACGTCGCCTTGCTCAAGACCTGCGGTCTTGAAGATATCGCGGGTCAGGCCGGTTGCGAGCCGGGGGGTGAAACCGGAGAGGGACATCGATCCGGACTGGGCGATCGCCTTGTCGAACAGGCCGTCCGCCTGCTCCATTCCGAGCAAGGTCGACACCTTGGCCGCGCCGCCTGATTCGCCGAAAATGGTAACATTGTCCGGATCGCCGCCGAACGCCGCTGCATTGTCGCGTACCCATTCGAGCGCTTTGACGGTATCCAGGCTGCCCAGGTTGCCGGCATCGGCGTAACGCGGATCGTCGGTGACGCCAGCGAGATAGAGATAGCCGAACCCGTTCAGCCGATGATTGAGGGTGACGACCACGACATCGCCGCGTTCTGCCAGCCGCGTGCCATCATAGCCGCGGCTTGAGCCGGACCCGGTGACGTAGCCGCCGCCATGTAGCCAGACCATGACCGGTCGTTTCTTTCCGTCCGAAAGCCCCCGGGTCCAGACGTTGACGAACAGACAATCCTCGCTTTGCGGCAGATCGTTCACCCAGGACCGGAAAACCGGTACGTCGCCTGACGGGCGCTGCGGGCAATCGGCGCCGAACTGCGTCGCGTCTCGAGGCTCGGTCCAGCGCTCCGGGGACAGAGCGGTTTGAAAGCGCCTGCCCTCTGTGGATGCGCCGTAGGGGACGCCGCGAAAGATGCTGACCTTTCCGTCTTCGCTGCGCGTTCCGATAACCGGTCCATAACGCGTTTCCAGTATCGGGGCGGCGGAAGCCCGCTCGGTTCCAGCTGAACCTGCCGGAACGGTTGTGCATGCGGTCATGGCAGCGGATGCCATCAAGGCAATGGCAGGCATCCAGCTACGTGATCTGCAAGTCGTGGTCATAAGTGTTTCCTCTCCTCTGGGCGCTCTCGATCGCCCCGCTTTCCTCGTACCGTTTCTTCGAACGGCTTCGTCATTCGACCAGTCACCGCGTTCGTTAGGAACTCGGCGCGGCATACCGGATCACCGAGAGTGTGTAGCGCGTATTTTACAGACAGTCACGATTGTTTCTTGATTAGATTGCCTGCGGCAGGCATCATGCCCTCGATAACCGCCGCCCGGATCGGGGCAGGCGGGCACAACGGAGAGGGCTTATGGATATGCTTGTCAGGCCGAACCGGCGTCGGTTCATGGGGATGTCGCTCGCAGGCGGCGCATTGATCGCGACACGTCCCGTAGCCGCGCAAACGCTTTTTCCGGTGGTGGAAACCACGAACGGCAAATTGCGCGGAATGATGGCGGGCGGGATCGCCAAGTTTCTCGGCGTCCGCTACGCCGCACCCACTTCCGGGGCCAATCGCTTCCGATCGCCGCAACCGGTCGAGAAATGGTCCGGCGTGCGCGGTGCGCTGCAATATTCCGACACGGCTCCGCAGGTCCCGGGGGATCGGCGGCATGCCTATGCCGATCTCATCATGTTCGAAAATCAGCCGCGGGGCCCCGGAGAGGACAATCTCGCGCTCAACCTGTGGTCCCCCACGCTGGATCGGCAAGCGGCAAAACCGGTAATCGTCGTGCTCCACGGTGGCGGTTTCTACGGCGGATCGGGCAACAATATCGGCATGGACGGGGAGGAGATGGCGCGCTTTTCGGACAGCGTCGTCATCTCCGTCACCCATCGCCTCGGCGCATTGGGCTTCCTGCATTTGGCGGACGTCGCCGGTGAGGAGTTCGCATCCTCGGGCACCGTAGGCATGCAGGATATCGTCGCTGCACTATCTTGGGTGCGCGACAATGTGGCCGAATTCGGCGGCGATCCCGGCCGCGTGCTGGTCTACGGCCAATCCGGCGGCGGTGCCAAGACGAGCACACTGATGGCGATGCCGAGTGGCAAAGGCCTTTTTCACCGGGCGGGTGTCATGAGCGGATCGGCGCTGCGCATGATGCCCGAGGAGATCGCCGTCCAAAACGCGGCCAAGCTTATGAAGGCGCTGGATATCCAAGACGTCTCTGCGCTCCAGTCGGTTCCCTGGACGAGCCTCCTCGAAACGCAGGCCAAGCTGGAAGCGGCGGCGCGGGCGAAGGGCGAAGCACCCACATCCTTTGCGCCGGTGGTCGACGGCGTCGTGCTTCCGCGGCATCCGTTCGATCCGGACGCGCCCAAGGTAAGCGCCGATGTGCCGATGATCATCTCGACCGCACTAGACGAGCGATCTTACCGGATGATCGACTTCGACATGAGCGAACAGGGCCTGCGGGAATTCGCGCGTAAGCGGGCGGGTGATCGTGCGGCTGAGGTGCTTGACCTCTACCGTGCCGAAGCGCCGGGCGAGACGCCGTTCCTGCTCGCTGCACGCATGGACAGTGACATCTGGTTCCGCAAGGGCGCGTTCGCGCAGGCCGAGCGCAAGGCGGCGCAGAGCGGCGCGAAGCTCTGGACCTATTTGTGGACTTGGCCCAGCCCCGCGTTCGGTGGCCGCTACGGCGCGGTTCATGGCATCGACGTTGCACCCAGCCTTCACAGCATTCGCGGCGGCCTCAATGGGCCCAGCAACGAAAGCCTGGCGATGGCCGACAAGATCGCGTCCAGCTGGGCCAGCTTCGCCGCCAGTGGTGACCCGAATAACGATAAGCTGCCCGCCTGGGCCGCTTATGATCAAGCGAACCGATCCACCATGATCATGAACTTGGACGCGCATGTCGAACAGGACCCGCGCTCTGAAATTCGCCGCTTCTGGGACGGGATCGATATCGGGCGCGGGGACGTCGAATGACGCAGAAGGGCGCGCCCGTTCTCGAGGCAGAGCGTGCCCTCACGAACATCAGTCGTCGCTCCGCGCTCGTGGGGGGAGGGGTGCTGGCTGCGCTCGGCGCTACGTCGCTGAAACCGGCGCAGGCCAGCGCCGGAAATGATGAGGAAAGCGACGGCGGCGACTGGATCGCCGTCATGCCCGCGATCACGCGTTATATCGCCGGAGCCACCAGCGCTGCCGTGCCCTCCGCCATCCGTGAGCGTGCGCGCTTACATATTCTGGACACGCTTGCTTCGATCATCGCCTGCAGCTCGCTGGAAGCGGCGCGGCACGGGCGGCTATACGCGGTGACGCTGAGCGGCGGACTGGAGAGCCCGATCCTGGGCTCCATGCATCGCGCAAGCCTGATCGATGCGACCTTCGCTTCGGCGATGACCGCGCATGCCGCGGAGATTAACGACTTCATTCCGTCCGCATATGTGCAACCCGGCCCGGCAATCGTCAGTGCAGGGATCGCGTTGGCGCACAAGCACCGTCGCTCCGGCCATGATTTGGTCAGCGCGCTGGTAGCCGGTTACGAACTGGCGGGCCGCATGCCCAAAGCCATCGGGACGCGCAATCTCTGGAAGGCGGGTCTGGCCAATCACGGTATCGGCCCAGTGTTCGGAACTGGCGCCGCGAGCGCGGCACTGCTGGGGCTCGATGAGCGGCAGGTCAATCATATGCTGGCTTACTGCGCTCAGCAGGCATCGGGCTCATGGCAATGGATGCTGGACGTCCAGCATATCGAAAAGGCGTTCGTTTTTGCAGGAATGGGCGCGCGCAATGGGCTGCAGGCCGCGCTCATGGCATCCATGGGGTTCACCGGCGTTCCCGATAGTCTGGATGCGCCCAAGGGCTGGTTCCGCTGGCCAGCGCTGAGCGGGGAGGGCGCAGATCCCTCCATCTTGATCGAAGGCCTTGGCGAAACGTTCGAGATGAGCCATGCTGCGATGAAGCGCTATCCGGTGGGCGGCCCCACTCAACCTGCTGTCCGCGCGCTGCTCGATCTGCGGCGCGAGATCGGAACGCAGGAGGTCGCCGCCATCCGGGTGGAGATGCCGGGGTCGGCGGACACGTTCCGCAGCGCCAACATGCCCGCGCTCAACATCCCCTATCTCGCCGCGATCATCATGATCGACGGGCGGCTGGACTTCGTGGACGCGCAATCGCTCGATCGGATGAACACGGATAGGCGGGCGAAAGCGCTTGCGACGAAGGTGGAGGTGGTAGCCGATCCGACACTCGAAACGGGGGAGGGGGAGGCCCGCACCGAAAGCGCTCGTGTGACCCTGACCACCAAGGACGTAAAGACGCATCAGCGGTTCGTGCCATTTGTGCCGGGCTTTCCCACGCATCCCTTGCAGACGGACGAGGTCGAGCAGAAGGCGCGTGAGCTGGTGGTGCCGGTTCTGGGGAAAGACCGGGCCAAACGATTGATTGCGCTATGCGCATCGCTCGACAACGCGTCATCGATTGAGCCCTTGGTGGCCCTCATGCGCTTTCAGACGAGCTGATGGCGCGGCCCGACCTGACGTCCGGCGGTCCCGCCGCTCGAGAAACCGCCTCTCTCTCGGTGTTCGCCCCGACGGCGGAGCGTTTGCGTCCCGACCGCTCGACCGTCCAGCGCGAATGGTGCGAACGGAATCTTCGCGGCCTCATGAACCTCTTTCTCCCCAGCTTCCTAGAGGATTTTCAAACGCTGGATGAAGAGGCGATCCGCCGCGACGTCAATCAAGCGATAGCCCACGGCTTCAGCGGCACCCTGCCGATGGTCAACTGGACCGTTCCGGGTGATCCACGGTGGGAACAATTCCATCGGATTATCATCGACGAAGCGGCCGGGCGCCTTCCGGTTCACGGCATAGTCTTTAACACGCGCGCGGCGGATGACCGGGCGTTGATCGCGGCGCTGGAAAAGCTCGGGGTCGAGTTGGTCCTGCTTGCACCGCGCCATCCCCCGGACATTGATGCGCACGATCTCCATACTTCCATGAAGGATCGGATCACGGCCACCGGGCTACCGATCATGCTGTACGCCGCGCTGGGCGAGGGCAGGAATTTCCCTCACCTCGGCCCCGCGGGCCAGCCACTGGATGTCTACGACCGGCTTGCGGATCTGCCGAATGTGACGTCGATGAAGATTTCCCAGCCCGTGTCTCTCCTGTCTACGATGCAGCTTTGCGCGCGCCTTGGCGATCGGCTTTCCATGGGGCCGGTCAATCTCGATTTCCTCCCGCTTCTCGCAAGACATATCGAGATCGGCTGGAGCGGGCAGTGGAATGCGGAGGCGGTGCAAACGCCTGCGCTTCCCCTGGGGAGCGAGCTGCTGCAGGCCTCGCTACTATCGGATTTCAGAAAACTCGATCGTACGGCGCGGCAGTTACAACCGGTTCTGGACCGGTTCTTCGCCATCCAAGCTCACGTCATACGCAAGGGCGCGCATCCTTGGGCGCATATGCGCTATTATTCGTGGCTCAGCGGAGGAAATGGTGGCCTGCTTCCACCTGACCCGCATGCACCGGCGGGGGCGGTACCCGTCCTCGATGCGCAGGCGCGCCGCCGTATCCGAAGCGCGTTCGCAGCGTCCGGGCTTCCGGTTACCGACGATCCGGAAGAGCAGTTCGTGGTCGGCCGTGCCGGTTGGGCGCGGGGCGTCAGGATGAGCGCGCTGTCAGCCCTACCCAATTATTCCGTGGAATGAACATGGGTGTGGCTTCCATCGCGGTTTTTCCGTCCGCACTGGTCCGTCAATCGTTGGAAAAAATTGAGCAAATTCAGAAGCGTCAATCAGCTAGCCGTATAAGTTACAAACATACTTGACTGTTTATATCAATGGCCGCATCGTGCTGGTCGAACGCCGCAAGTCGGCGGGAACACTGCAAAAAGCAGGTTCCAAACATGGGAGAGTGATGATGAGGCATGTACGCATCGCCGCACTGTGCGGCGTGTGCCTGGCCGGGATGGCAAACCCCGCTTTGGCGCAGCAGGTAACCCCCACGAACGAAAGCAACGAACTGGGCCTTGAGGATCGCAATCCTGCGCCCGTGGCCGAGCCCATCGTGGTCACCGGATCGCGCATCGTGCGGCGGGACTTTACCGCCGAAAGCCCTATTACGACGATCGATCAGGACTTCATCCAGGATTCCGGGCCGGCCACAATAGAGCAGTCGCTGAACGCTCTTCCACAATTCCAGGCCACGCAAGGCTCTCAAACCTCGGCCATCACCGGGGGCTCGGGCGGGCGGGCCAATGCCAATCTACGCGGTCTGGGGGCCGAGCGGACGCTGGTGCTGTTCGACGGGCGCAGACTGCAACCTTCCGACACATCCGGCGCGGTCGATCTCAACACGATCTCCTCTGCGCTGATCTCGACGGTCGAGGTAATCACTGGGGGCGCCTCCGCCGTCTACGGATCGGATGCGATTGCCGGGGTAGTGAACTTCAAGTTCAACAACCGTTTCCGCGGGTTCGAACTGGAAGGCAGCGCAGGCATTTCCGAGCTCGGCGATGCCGCCACCTATAGCGGATCGCTGACCTGGGGAGGGGACTTCGCAGATCAGCGCGGCCGAATTTTCCTTTCGGGATCCTATCTAGAACGCGACACCGCTTCTCAGAACGCTCGCGCCTTCTTTGACAACCAGGATGGTACGTCATCGCCCACCAGTGGTCTGATCATTCAGTCCGGTCGTAATCCCTTCGGCTTCGGAAGGCCGCAAAATGTCGCGGCATTCCGCAATCTGTTCGCCAACACCTATGGCACCAGCATTCCCGGTGTTTCGAGCAGCTACAACATCAATGCCGACGGCACGATTATTGGCCGCAACGGTGCCCTCAATCTGCGCAATACGCAGGGGACCGGCTATATTGTAGCAGAAGGCGTTATTCGTCAGCGCAGCCTTTACGATTCCACCGTCCAACTGCCAATCGAGCGCTATACCGGTTTCGGCCGCGGCGAGTTCGATATCACATCCGATATCACCGCTTATGCGCAGTTGAACTATGCCAATTACACCGTCGATCAGACGTCTGCGTCCGGCGTGCTACAATCGGTGGTGGATCCCATCCAGATCCCCGTCAGCAACCCGTTCATTACGCCCGATCTCCGGATATTGCTGAATGCACGGCCGGTCCCGACCGCACCTTTTTCTTACTATTTCACGGGAACGCGTATCGGCCGCTTGCGGGTTGAGGAGCAATATGACGTCTATCAGGCGCTGGGCGGCCTTAAAGGGCAGCTGGGATCGTCCTTTGGCTTCGATGTGTATGTTAGTCACGGAAAGACAACGCAGGATTCGCGAACCTTCAACCAGATAAGCCGCAGCCGTTTCAATCAGGTCGTCAGCGCGGCGGACGGCGGCGCAAGCCTGTGCGAAGGGGGCTATGATCCGTTCGGTTTTGCACCTGCTTCCCAATCCTGCTCGGAATTTCTGACCATCGATACTGCCAACCGTTTTACCTTCGAACAGACGGTGGTGCAGGGTAATCTGAACGGCCAGATGTTTGAGCTTCCGGGCGGAACGGCGGGTTTCGCCGTTGGTGCGGAGTACCGGCGCAACAGCTACGATGCCGCGATCGATCCGCGCCTGAGCCCCCAGCCGACCGGAACGCCGGGCGTCACCACCGCTCCTGAGGTGCTGGGCACGTCCGGCCAATCGTCGTCGGGCGGCGACATCGCGGTGTCCGAAATCTACGGCGAAATTTTGTTACCGGTCCTGCGCGGGCTCGAGTTTGATCTGGCCTATCGCTATTCCGATTATGATCGGATCGGCGGGGTTCATACATACAAAGCCGGCGCGAACTGGACGCCGATGCGCGGCCTGACCATCCGCGGTGGATATTCGCGCGCCATTCGCGCGCCCAGCCTCGGCAATCTTTTCGCGCCGAGAGAGGGTGCCATTGGCATTATCGGTCGTGCGGCGAGCGGCGGAGGCGATCCTTGCGATGTCACTGGCGATGCTCGCAACGGGCGCATCGAGGGTGTTTCGCGCGATCAGGTACGTGCCCTATGCATTGCGCAGGGCGTGCCGGTTTCGCTGGTCGATGGTTATACTTATTCCGGATCGGCCAACGCTGCCTTCCGGATCGGCAATCCCGATTTGCAGGAAGAAACCGCGGACAGCTACACCATCGGCGCCGTACTGCAGCCGCTGTTCATGGACAGCGTGCTGGACGGTTTTTCGCTGTCGGTCGATTACTATAATATCAAGGTAGACGATGCGATCGGCTATGTGACCAGCCCGATCGCGCTCAACCAATGCTATAATTTCGGCGGGCAGAACCCTGATTACGATCCGCAGAACTTCGCTTGCCAGCTGATCGAACGGGATGCCTCGGGCCTTCTTGCGAATATCCAGGAGCCGCTCTTCAACCTGGCGCAATATCAGACGTCCGGTATCGATTTTCAGATCGACGCATCGCTGGATGTCGCAAACGTCGGTCGTCTCTTCCTAAAAAGCGCAGTGACTTACGTGATCGACTACAAAATCCAGTCCGTCGATTCGGAACCGGTACGCGATTATGCGGGCACTGTAGGCAATGCCCAGATTGACGGGTTCTCGAGCACGCATCCTGCGTGGAAACACGTCACGACATTGGGTGTCGGCGGCGAACTGGGGTCACTATCGTTGCGCTGGCGCTATATCGGTCAGCAGGATAACTCCATCATCGTCACCGATCCCAATACGGACGCCGAAGGGGTGCCGGCGATCAGCTATTTTGACCTCATCGGGCGCTTGGCGGTCAACGATGATTTCGAACTGCGTGGCGGCATTACCAATCTTGCCGATCGCCAACCGCCGGAATTCGGCGGCAATTCGGTAACGCCAACATCTACGTATGACGTTATCGGGCGGCGTTTTTTTGTAGGAGCGACGGCGCGGTTTTAAAGGCCGCGTCGAGACCCACTATTTTGCAACTTGGCGGCGAACCGCAGCCTGTGCGAAAGACCGCGAATGACCAAGCAATCGCCTCCCGACAAGCGCGCCGCATCGGCGGGCGATGGTAGTATCAAACCACGTCAACGGCGTTCCCAAGCTGAGCGGCGCGAAGAGTCTCGTCGGCGCGCCGTTGATGCAGCGATCCACTGCCTGGCCGAGGAGGGTTATGCGGCCACTACGATGATCCACGTGGCGGAGCTTGCGAAAATAAGCCGGGGCGGATTGTTGCATCATTTTCCGGGCAAACCCGAACTGCTGGAGGCTGTGGCCCGCGAATCTATCCGGCGCCTGACAGCCAAGCGCAAAGCGGCCCTCGGCAACGCAAAGGAAGGCGTGGATCGCTTCATTGCGTTGACTGATGCGGCGTGGGCCAACATTCGCGAGCCGGAGTCCATTGCCATCATGGAAATCATGATCGGTTCGCGCAGTGACCCGCAAATTACCGATCTCTCCCGCACCTTGGCCAAGCTCGATCGGTTCCAGGCGGTTAAAGCGAAAAAGCTCGCTCGCCGTGCAGGCATCACATCAGATAAGCTGATCGATACAATGAACCGCCTGCACCAAGCGGCGATGCGGGGATTGGTGCTGGAATGGGTGATCACCGGAAATGAAGATCATGCCGAGGAGGCGTTCGATCTACTATCTTGGTACAAAATTAAGGTCACCGAAAGAATGCTTGAAGAAAGCAGTCACCTCACCAGTGTTTAAAACAAATAGCCATAAATGCTAGAAAGTTGGTTTGGTCTTCGTATATCTAGAAAAGCCAAATTTAACTTGGCGGTGTAGTGTGGCGCCGATTGATGCGTATCAAGTAAAGAAGATCCTTCGCTGAAGCAAATGGGTTTAGTGCAGGAGTAAACGCGAGGCAAAACAGATTAAAACTTGATAAAATACCTTGCGGGTGTAAGTCCGTATTGTGCGGTTACATAAAACTTAGTCGGCATCTTCGAGACGCATCAGTATTACGCAATGTAATTTAGATAAGCACTAATCTAAGTCGAAGCTGAAGAAATACTTATCGAGGCGTCGATTAGTGCCGGACAAGAAGTATCTCGTTTTCATCACGAAGATAGTGATCTCCATGATCCGGAAAGAAAGCTGAGAAGAGCTAAGTCCATAAAATCGTAGGCCGATTATAGGTGGCTCAAGTTGGGCACTTAAAAGTCGGTCACATCCCGGCAAATCACTCCACCGGCCGGTCGATACCTTCTCTAAATATCCTCAGGAGAATCATCGGATCGTCTCGCTTGCCGAGAACAACTCCTCCAATGACGTGTCGATATGGTCGGCCACAAAGTTTCGATCCTCCGCAGTCAGGGGCTCATATCCTTGTGCGTGAAAGGCCCGGTTGCCTTGCCCCTTGTAGCTTCGAACCGGCACGAATTCTTCGCACGGCGAACATCCAGTGATCGTCTCGATCTGCCGAACCAGGCTCGCGGGATCATGCACCAGCTGTTCGTGGGTTAGGAAAACCGCAGCGCCCGAGCGTTCGGCCGTCGCGGTCCAGTTGGCGAGCTTCGCATTGCGCATGACGACTGCGTTGGCGAACCGATCACCGGTCGCCGGGCAGCGCTCCTCCATGATAGGCGTGCCGAGCAGGGGATGGTTTTCATCGATGTTCCAGAACTCGGTGTCCCAGATCGTGTCCCATGGCGCGCGAATGAAGTCCGGGAAGCTGAGCGCGCGCATTTCAGGGCTGGTATGCCATGGCTGGCGATAAAGGCTGCGCAGCCACTCACCCACTTCCCGCGCAATTACAATAACGGCCACATCGCTTGGAATGTCGGTCCGTTCGGGCACGAGCCAATGTTTGAAGCCGTAATCCTCAGTGAAGCAAAGGTCGGGGAAATTGGTTTCCACCAAGCGGATCAAGGCATTGGTGCCGCTGCACCGTTCTCCGTAAATCTGGAAGCGACGGATCGTCAATTCATTCCCCTTTCGTTCTCGGCTGCAGGCCATGCCAAACCTCAAACCGGCTGTCGCCCTCACGCGGATCGTAAAGCAGCTGATGAATGTTAGCCGGCGCAACGGTGCTGCCATTTCGAACGTCTGCAGGCTTATGCAGGAAACCGAAAATCGCCGGCGCGAGCAGACAAGCGACCGCCGTCCCATCGCCGTCTTCGCTCATCATCAGGGCAGGGGACACGCCAACCGGATCATGGCGATTGCGCAGCACCTTCCCGCAGAGCGCCCATTGGTGATCATGACGGCTGACCCTTCGCAATTTGACGGGTTGGCACGGGACGCGGACATCGTCGGCTTGCCGAACATGATCGGCGCTCCGTCGCGCAGCGCAGCTCTGCACGATCAGCCTACTCCCACAACCATGCATTGCGTGCCGTTGGGCGTGGAAGAAATGCGTGGTCATATGGCCCGAATCGCTGAAACCCTTCATCGCTATGATCCCGCATTGTTCCTGATCGACGTTTCTGCCGAAATCGCGTTGCTTTCGCGGATCATGAGCGTGCCTGCGGTATCCATCCGTATGCATGGAGACCGCGGCGACGCCGGCCATTTGGCAGGATATGAGGCTTCGGTCGCCATGCTTGCGCCCTTCGATGAGCGATTGGAGCAGTCGGACTATCCCGGCACGCTGCGCAGAAGGACGTTCTACACCGGCGGGCTGTGCACCACGCGCGATCCCATCCTTACGAAAGAGGACGCGCGTGAAAAATTGGGAATGGACCCGGATCGGCCGGTAACATTGGTGATCGCCGGTGGCGGCGGTTCGGGAACGCCCTACGCGCCGTTGACCGTCGCAGCGCGCGCGGAACCCGATACGTTGTGGTTGATTGCCGGACCAGTCCACCGCGAAGGTCACGAAACCGACTTCGGAAATCTGGTGGAACTTGGCTGGATCGACAATCTGACCGAGTATCTTTCAGCGGCCGACCGGGTGGTTGCGTCGGCAGGGGACAACACCGTGCACGAAATCGCAAGAGCGGCGAAACCGTTCCTGTGCGTGCCCGAATGGCGCTATTTTGACGAACAGAGGGCGAAGGCTCGCGAGCTCGAGCGTTTGGGCGCTGCCGTTTTTCGCGAAACATGGCCCGCGGCCATACCGGCCTGGACCGAAGCACTGGCGCAGACCGATGCGCTCGATCCGGCGTCGATTGCCGCATTGCATGATGAGAATGCTGCCCATGATGCGGCGTTCTGGCTGGAAGATCAGGCGAACCGACTTTGGGATATTAGCTGAAGCGCACGTCATCCGGTTGCCGTGCCGCGGCGATTTCCGCATCGCTCGGTTTCCGCAGGCATTCGATCCGATCACCCGTCCGCTCGATGTAACCAGCGTTTTCAAAAGCTTCGAGCCAATAGTCCATGCACCATTCCCCCCATCTGTCGCGAAACAGCGCGGCATTGCGGAGAATGGATTCGAAATGCTGAAGCGGCGGTTTGTGAACGGCATGATGTTGATGGAAAGCTACCGTGCCGCCAAGCCAGTATAGGTCGACACCGGCCGCGCGAAGCCGCTGTCCGAAATCGGTCTCCTCCGCACCATATCCGAAATAGGCATCGTCCATGCCTCCGGCAGCAAACCAGGCAGATCGTTTCATGATGAACGCGAGGCCCCACAACTCGCCGTGGTCCGCGATCGGCGCACTGTCTATTCCGGCTAGTGCGGGCTTCGCGGGGTGGCGCTGCCCCAGTTCGCACAGCTTTTCGTAATCGGGCAGGCCCGATTTTTTCAGCCAGCCTGATCGGTGCGCGGGCAAATAACGTACTTCGGGCAGGAACACACCATTGAAGGCAAGCGATGTCGTTTCCGCCGCACGTCGAACGAAGTCGGGATCCGCAATGCAATCGACATCGAGAAACGCCAGGATATCGCCGCTCGCCTTCATCGCGGCTGCATTGCGCGCGGCGGCCAAGGGAAGCTCGTCTCCCTCCACTTTGCAAAAGTGCACAGGGAAGGGGAGGGAGCGGTTCAACGCGGGCGGTTCAGGCTGCATATGCGCAACCACCAACTCGTCAGGAGCGACGCGTTGAGCCGCCAGCCCGGCTATCAGATGGTCGAAATGGTCCTGCCGTCCACGTATGATGGTTGCTGTGCTGACGGACTGAAAAACCCCTACCACAAACCGGCCTTACGGAAGTGCTGCACGCCTTCCAGGATGCCAGCGGCATGGGTCGCACGGGCAATGTAGGCATGTGCCAAGGCAGGATGATCCCCAATGCCGTCGCTGGCATTGCCGACGATAATCGGATGCCGGCACGCGCGGAGCATAGCGATGTCATTTCCGCTGTCGCCGGCCACGACCAGTTGATTAGGTTCGAGCCCAAGGACCTGCGCCACATATTTTACAGCGGCGCCTTTGCCGCTCCCGCGGGCAAGCAAATCTACATAGCGACCATGACTGATCACGGTCTCGCCGGCAAAGCCGTTACGCCGCAAATCTTCGGCTAGTGTGTTTACGTCGGCCTTTCCGACAAAGAAGCTGGCTTTGCCAGGCTTCTGTTCCAGGAATCCCTGCGGTTCCAGACCCAGCGCAACCGCCAGATTGGCAAGGGCATCGGGGTCCCAGTTTCGTAGGAGCGAATTGGACCAGGCGGCATCTTCGACGAAACGCCGCATATCGCGGTCGTACCAATGTACGCAGCTTCCCACGCTGCTGATGATGACATCGGGCGTCGGAACATTCTCGGCGGCAAGAATAGCCTGTGCGCTGTGAAAACTCCGCCCGGTAGCGATACCCAGAACCACATTCTGACGATGATCCTGCTGCCACGAAAGAAATTCGCGCAACGCTGCGCGATCGCCGAGGAGCGTGTTGTCGATATCGCAAACCAGCATTCGATTGTGGGCGCTCGGTGCAATTTCGGGAAGCGTAATTTCTTTGATCAACCGGTGATAAATGGCGCAATGGGCTTGCCAGTCATATACCCGGACCGCCGCTGATCCTGCTTCAGAATACTGCGTCCATTTGTCCTCATCGGACAGGATGTCGAGGCAAGCTGCTGCGATGCCCGCCCGGTCGGTGGGACAGACAAGCAGTCCATTTCCGCATCGTTCAATGATGTCGTTCGGTCCGCCGCTGTCCGTCGCAACCACGGGAAGGCCGGAGGCGGCAGCTTCCAGCAGCGTCAGTCCGAACGGCTCGTTCAGCGCGGGGTTGACGAATACGCCGCCGGTCTCGCGAGCCAGCGCGTAATATGCGGGGATGTCGCACGGCGCGTGCGATTTAGGATAGGCAACGCTGCCGTACAGATCATGCCGGTCGATAGCGGCGATCAATTCTTCGATCACCTCACGGCATTCCTGTTCCAGATCGCCCATAAGGCCGCGGCAACCGGCCACGATCACCAGATTGGCCTGCTTTCGCAAATGCGCATTGCCGGCATAGGCTTCGAGCAATGCCATCAAGTTCTTCTTGCGAACCGGCCGCGCGATCGCGAGCAGGATCGGCTTCTCCGGCTCGCGAAGAAACCGCTGCAACTCGCCGCGAACGGTGTCGCTGGGCGTAGCATCTTCAAAGCGATCGAGGACACATCCGGGCGGGATTACCCTTATCCGGCCGCTATCGATCCCGTCATAATGAGAATATTGGGCCTCCGCCTCGTCGCGCGAACTGGCGATTACCGCGTCGGCTGCTTCAAGTACGCGTTCTTCGATGGCAATGCGGCGCTCGATCTCTTCATCACTGACGCCCTGGCTCGCTTGCCGCTTGACCGCCCCCAGCGAATGTCCTGTAAAGAGATAGGGAATGCCAAAGCGTTCCTTTGCTGCGCGCGCGAGAATACCACCGTCAGCGTAATGAGCGTGGATGAGGTCCGGCAACTCGCCGCAGCTGGCCAGAAAGGCAAGAAACGCATCGCACAGCGCCTGGTGCTGTTGCCAGAGTTGCTCCTTCGGCAGATAGGCCGCTTCTCCATCCTGCAGGCGGATCAGCCGCAATTTGCCGGAAACTTCGCCAGCATCGGGCGCGTAGGCTTCGCCGAGCTTATCGTTCTCAAAGCCGCGCGTGACGATATCGATATGCGTAACATCGAGGTCTGCGGCGCTCGCCCTCACGAGTTCCAGCAAATATTTTATGTGGCCGCCCGTGTCCGCCGTAATTCCGTAAGAGACATTTGCCAGCCGAAGGCATCCCTGCAGAGCAATATGGCAAATGCGCATTGAGATCGTTCCTTCCGGATGCAAGAGCGTCAGATCACGCATTCAAGTTCCTGAGATAGTGGCCGATAAATGTTAGCTTCCTGCAGAATTGCTCATGTCGCGCCGGTCATCTTGCCTGTTCCGCCGCTAAGCTATGGCGGCACCGAACGCGTGATTGCAGATCTCGCGCGGGCACAGGCCGCGCTTGGGCACGAGCCGGTGATCTTTGCCGGCAGCGACAGCAGCATCGATCTTCCGCTCCGTTCCGGCTTCCGCTCCCTATCCGATCATCGCGGCAAGGGCACAGTGCCGCCGGGGCTCGCCGCAGAGCTGGAGGCCGCTCAGCTTGCCGAACTGCTGAGGGCGGGAGATGCTTTCGATATCGTCCATTTGCATGGGTCCGCTCATGCCAGCGCACTGTGTCAGACCTGGGCAGCGCCCGTTTTCCGGACGATCCATTGGCGCGCGGACGAGGAAGATCACCGCCAGCATTTCCGTCAATTTCCCGAAGAGCGCGTGGTCGCCATTTCCCACGCCCAAGCCGAAGACATGCCGCAATCCTCTCTGGCGGGTGTCGTGCATCACGGCATCCCGGTCGATCGGCTGACAGAGGGGCGCGGGGCGGGCGGCTATCTTGCCTTCATCGGACGAATGACCGACCAGAAGCGGCCGGACCGGGCCATCGAATTGGCCAGCCGGGCGGGCCTTCCTCTGCAGCTTGCCGGTCCCGTCGATCCCGGAAATCCTGACTATTTCGATCGGGTCGTGGCTCCCGCGCTATCTTCTTCGATACGGCATGTCGGGAGTATCGATGATCGCGCCAAGCAAAGTTTTCTGGGAGATGCTTCGGCCTTGCTGTTCCCGATCGACTGGCCGGAACCCTTCGGGCTGGTGATGATCGAAGCAATGGCCTGCGGAACGCCGGTGATAGCGTGGGCCAAGGGCAGCGTCCCGGAAATCGTCGAGGACGGAGTAACCGGTATCGTCGTGCAGTCTCTGGACGAGGCGCTGGCGCGCTTACCTGAGGTCCTCGCGCTCGACCGAGGCCGCGTCCGCCAACGCTTCGAGGAGCGCTTTACCGCAACCCTCATGGCACAAGACATGTGTGCTCTTTACAGTGCCGTTTTGGAAAGTTCGGAGATTTAGGCTGCGCCCTTTGCTAAGGGATGGCGCCAGCCATCCCATTCTAAGAAGGGAAAGACATCGGTTGCGCCCATCGAACGCGAGGTCGGCCATCGTCCGCTAACTGATAGTAAGGGAACTAGAACTGTCCGCGTGGCCTGGCAATAATTTCTTTAGCCAAATTGTGTGCAGCTAGGGGGTTGAGGACAAGGCTTGGCCCTCGACCTCGACTTCCGCTTCTTCGTCCAATTCTAGAACGTGGTGAAGCTAGTTACGCCTCGGTAAACCTCCATCATCGGTAGTCCGTCTTCCCCTCGAGCATTGAGACGATCGGCTTTCCACCGAGAAATGTCGGTTTATTTTTGTCCGATCCGTTTGCATTGGCCCCTTATAAAAATCGGTCAAACCATAGACCAATTCGTCCACTGCGCTGATGCCGCAGTCTTGGGTGGGAAGGCCTGTTGCTGCAATGCAACAGTTTTTCGTAGTGGGCTGCAATACGGCTTGCTTGTGTGGCCATAGCGCTAAGCCCTTGTTATCCGAGCTGTGTCTTGGGCGAACCATGTTTCGCCATATTCCGACATCTGAACCGGCGTCCTCAGGCGATGCCGACTCTGAAACAAGGGACCTAAAATGAACCGCATCTCGAACGGCGCCTCCGGCGTCGCGATTGCTATCGCCTTATCCACGCCTGCGGCCGCGCAGCAGACCAGTGAGCAGCCGGCAACGCGGCAGCCCCCTGCCGCTCAAAGTGCTGCGGCGCAGAAGGCTAAGCCGAAGGGCGGTGCGCCGGTCATCATCGTGACCGCGCAGCGGCGCAACGAGAACCTGCAGGACGTGCCGATCGCCGTCGACGCCATTGGCGAGCAGGAGCTCGAGCAGCTCAATATCAACACCTTCGACGATTATCTGCAGCAGCTGCCGTCTGTTACCGCAGGCGGTCAGGGCCCTGGCCTCAGCACGATCTATATTCGTGGGCTCGCTTCGACGACGCCCAACCTCACCACCGCGGGCGTTGCGGGACTTGCTCCAAACGTTTCGCTTTATCTCGATGAGCAGCCGCTGGCACAGCCAGGCCGCAACCTCGACGTTTACGCTGCCGATCTGCAGCGGATCGAGGTGCTGAAAGGGCCGCAGGGCACGCTGTTCGGTGCCAGTTCCCAGTCGGGCGTGGTCCGTCTGATCACCAATAAGCCCGACCTGTCGGGCTTCGACGCCAGCTTTACCGTCGGCACGTCTTTCACCAAGGGCGGCGAGGAAAGCTACAAGGCCGAGGCCATGATTAACCTGCCCGTGACGGACCGTTTGGCGGTACGCGGCGTCGTCTATCTGGACGATCAGGGCGGTTATATCGACAATATCGCGGGCACGCGCAGCCTGCGTGACAGCGCGCGTTTCCGCCAAGCCGGCACCGTGCGCCGCAACGGCGTGCCCGTGGCACCGAACCGCGCCGGCATTCAGGCGGGCGCCGATCTTTCCAATGTGACGTTCCGTCAGGCCGACAATTCCGGGCTGGTCGAGGACAATTTCAACGACGCCCAATATTCGGGCTTCCGCGCTTCCGCGCTCTACGAAATCTCGCCGGATTGGAGCGTAACGCTTACACACACCCGCCAGAGCCTGGAGACGGACGGCGTTTTCTTCGCCGATCCCGAGCTCGATCTCGACAATCTGGAGATCCAGCGTTTCGAGGACGATCGGCTGGAGGATAACTTCTCCAACACCGCCTGGAGCGTCGAAGGGCGCCTCGGCATGCTCGATATCGTGTATAACGGAGCCTATACGGACCGCGAGGTCGATCAGCGAATAGACTATACCGATTATCTTTTCGCCGGGCAGTATCTGCCTTATTATATCTGCGACGGCTCGGTGAGCTATCCCGGTGCCGGCAACGATCCGAGCGGCACCTGTCAGGAGCCCAATCTCTACGTTACCTCTCAGGGCGGAACCACCGTCTTCACGCAGGAGCTGCGCTTCAGCACGCCCGAACAGAACCGTTTCCGCGTTACCGGCGGCGGCTTCTATTCGAATCTGATCCTGAAGGAGCGGAACGACTATAATTATCCGGGCAATATCGAGGCGGCCCCATTTGGCGGCTTTGCCCCGAATTTCCCGTTCCCAGGGGCCTATCAGAGCGATCCCGGCCCGCTGCCAGCCAGCGCCATCTTCCGCAACGACGTGCGCCGTTCCGATCGGCAGATCGGCATTTTCGGCGAGGCGAGCTACGATCTCGTCCCCGATCTGCTGACTGCCACCTTCGGCGCGCGCTATTACGATGTGGAAGTGGATTTCGAGGGCACGGCCAACAGCGCCTTCTGCAATGCCGGTGCGGCCGAGGATCAGAACGCTTTTGGCACCAATCTGTCCGATCTCTACGACGGCGATGGCCAGTACACCTTCATCGGTTCGTGCAACGCCGCGCTGCGCCAGACTTTCAGCCAGGGTGACACTGTTCAGGATATCATGGCCGCCGGTCTTTCGCAGGCGCAGGCCACGCAGGTGTTCAACGCGCTGAGCGCACCGGACAAGGCGAAGTCCGAAGGCGTGATCTTCAAGGGCACGCTGACGTTCACGCCGACCGATGACCTGCTGTTCTACGCCACCTATTCGGAAGGCTTCCGTCCGGGCCTGCTCAACCGCCCCGGCGGCGCGCAAGGGCCAGACGGCTTCACGGTTCCGTTCGAGTTGGAGACCGACTCAGTCAACAATTACGAACTGGGCTGGAAGACGCAGCTGTTCGATCGCCAGTTGCGGCTGAACGGCAGCGCCTTTTACGTGGACATCAGCAATCTGCAGACCACTATCTTCGATCCCAGCATCACCAACCTGTTCTTCTCGGACAATGCGGCGAATGCGGAGATCTGGGGGCTGGAAGCGGAGTTCACCTACGCACCCTATACCGTGCCGGGCCTCACGATTTCCGGCGCTTTGTCCGTGCTGGATAGCGAGATCACCGAGGTGCTGACGCCTACCGACGATGTGCAGCTGGGCAGCGATCTGGCTTATGCGCCCAACTTCCAGGGCAATCTGCGTGCGCGCTATGCCTGGGACGTCAGCCCGACGCTGAGCGCCTATGTCATGCCGCAGATGACGCATTCGGGTTCGAAGTTCACGGACATCATCGCCATCAACCGGCTGAAGCTGGACGGTTACACCACCTTCGGCCTGTCCGCAGGTGTCGAGACCGGCCAGTGGAATGTCGAGGTCTATGGCGAGAATCTGAGCGACGAACGGGCGCAGATCTCGGGCGATTTCTATTATGATCGTCCGCGCATCGTGACCAACCGGCCGCTCACCGTGGGTATCCGGGTCGGCTTCGACTACTGATCCGAGGGCGGATTGAATGGAACGGCGGCGGTGGCATTTGCTCCCGCCGCCGTTCCTGCGTTAGGGCACACGGCCATGACCAAAGGTGAAGAACGTTTGGCGCAAGGCCGCAAGGCTTTGCAGGAGGGCCGCCATACCGATGCGTTGGCCGCGGCAGACGCGGTGCTGGCGGATGACGGCGCAAATGGCGATGCTCTCTATCTGGCGGCGGTCGCGGCGCGCTATGCCGGTCGCAACCAGAAGGCTTCAGACTATCTCACCCGCCTCCACCGCGCGATGCCCGAATATGGCCGCGCCTGGCAGGAGGCCGGGCACCTCGCCCGCGATGCGGGTAAGCGCGACCAAGCGATCGGCGCCTATGGGCGCGCGGTGCGCTTCAACCCCGCGCTGGCGGCAAGCTGGCGGGAGCTTGCGCAGTTGCAGGCCGCGGCGGGGCGCGATGCCGAAGCGCAGGCAGCAGCGGCGCAGGAACGGCGGCTTGCCGGTCTGCCGCGCGAACTGCTCGCCGTGACCAACCACCTGCACGAAGGGCGGCTGCTGCGGGCGGAGGAAATCTGCCGCCATTATCTACGCAGCCATCCGCAGGATGTGGAGGGCATGCGGCTGCTCGCGCAGATCGGCATTCGGCTGGGAGTTCTGGACGATGCCGAATTCCTGCTGGAAAGCGCCTCCGCTTTTGCGCCGGAGGACGTGCAGATCCGCCTCGATTATATCGATGCCCTGCGCCGCCGCCAGAAATTCGAGCGCTCGCGGGAGGAGGCCAAGGCCTTGCATGCCCGCGATCCCGACAACCCGCTGTTCCAGTCCCAGCTCGCCATTGAGAGCTTGCAGACCGCCGATTACGACCGGGCGCTGGGTCTGTTCGAGCAGGTGCTGGACCGCCTGCCGCGCGATCCGGCCACGCTCACCAGCCGCGGTCATGCGCTGAAAACTATGGGGCAGCAGGACCGGGCCGTGGAAAGCTACCGCGCGGCCTTCGACGCCCGGCCCGATCATGGCGATGCCTATTATGCGCTCGCCAATCTGAAGACTTACAACTTTTCAGACGATGAAATGGCGCGGATGCGCGCGCAGGTCGATCGGCCCGATCTCGCCTTCATGGACCGCGTTCACCTCAGTTTCGCGCTGGGTAAGGCGCATGAGGACCGGAAGGATTATGGCGAGGCTTTTCGCTTCTACCGCGAAGGGAATGATCTGAAGCGCGCGCAGACGCGCTACAGCGCCGACGCGATGAGCGAAGAACTGGCCCGTCAGCGTGAAGCCTGCACCGCAGCGCTATTCGCCTCCAAACAAGGCGCGGGCCATAATGCGCCAGATCCAATCTTCATCCTCGGCCTGCCGCGCGCGGGGTCCACGCTGCTGGAACAAATCCTTGCGAGCCACAGCCAGGTGGACGGCACGCTGGAGCTGCCCAATATCCTGTCGCTCGCCCACCGTCTGCGCGGTCGCAGCGCCGCCCGCTCACGCTATCCGGCAGTGCTGCACGATCTGTCGGAGGAGCAGCTCACCGCTTTCGGCGAGCAGTATATCGCGGACACGCACATCCACCGGCAGGGCGCGCCTTACTTCATCGACAAGATGCCGAACAACTTCCGGCATATCGGCCTGATCCATCTGATCCTGCCGAACGCGACCATCATCGATGCGCGGCGCGACCCGATGGATTGCTGTTTCTCCGGTTTCAAGCAACTCTTCGCCGAGGGCCAGGAGTTCACCTACGGCCTGGAAGAAATCGGGCGTTATTATGCCGATTATGTGCGGTTGATGGACCATTGGGACGATGTGCTGCCCGGCCGCGTCCTGCGCGTACAGCATGAGGATGTGCTGGACGATCTGGAAGGCCAGACCCGCCGGATGCTCGACCATATCGGCCTGCCGTTCGAACAGGCCTGCCTCGATTTCCACAAGACCGAGCGCGCGGTACGCACCGCCAGCAGCGAGCAGGTCCGCCGCCCGATCAACCGTTCGGGACAGGGAGCATGGAAACCGTTCGAACCCTATTTGGACCCGCTGAAGGAAGCGCTCGCCAAAGGATGAGCGTTTTCGCCAGCCGCCCGGACTATCTACTATCGAAAACTTGAAGAATTCGATGGGCGCGCAAGCAGTTTGCGGTCGGACTAGATTGCAAATTTTCTCGATGGACTGAGGTCGCAATCAGGTTAGAGACTGCCTGATCCGCAAAAATAGCGAAAATTGCGATAAGAACCTGAGTTCTTTTGATGGCTGGGGTGGCAGGATTCGAACCTGCGCATGCCGATACCAAAAACCGGTGCCTTACCGCTTGGCTACACCCCAGCAGGCGCGTTTGCGTCCTGCGCGCCTATATACGGATCATCGCTGCGTTTGGAAGGGGAGTTTGCAGCCAAACTCTGCAAACCCCTTTTCGATGAGCGGAATGGCCCGAAGAGTTCAGCCGAGCCGTTTTACCCAGCCATGCGCGTCATTGCTCTCGCCGCGCTGGATTGCTTCCAGCTGGGTGTGAAGCTTGGCGGTGACATCTCCGGCCTGTTTGCCGTCGCCAATGGTGAAATCGCCCTGTTCGGACTTCACATGGCCAACCGGCGTCACGACAGCGGCGGTGCCGCAGGCAAAGGTTTCGACGCAGCGGCCGCTTTCCACGTCGGCCTTCCATTGCGCAAAGGCATAGCGCTCTTCGCGCACCTCGTGCCCGGCGTCGCGCGCCAGGGTGATGATCGAATCGCGGGTGATGCCGGCCAGGATCGTGTCGGTCAGCGGCGGTGTGACGAGGCTGCCGTCATCCATCACGAAGAACAGGTTCATGCCGCCCAGTTCCTCGATATATTTGTGCTCGGCCGCGTCGAGGAAGCATACCTGATCGCAGCCTTTGGAGAGCGCATGGCCGTGCGGCAACAGGCTGGCGGCGTAATTGCCGCCGCATTTGGCAGCGCCCGTGCCGCCGGGGCCGGCGCGGTTGTAATCCGATGACACCCAGAGCGAGATCGGCGCGGCGCCGCCCTGGAAATAGGCGCCGACCGAGCTGGCGATGACGATGAAAAGATATTCCTTCGCCGGGCGTACGCCGAGGAATACCTCACTCGCGAACATGAACGGACGCAAATAAAGCGCGGCGCCTTCGCCCGGCGGGATCCAGTCGGCGTCCGTCGCCACAAGCGTCTCGATCGCTTCCAGAAACAGGTCCTCGGGCAATTCCGGCATTGCGAGGCGGCGCGCGGAACGCTGGAAGCGCTGCGCGTTCTGTTCGGGCCGGAACAGTGCCGCGCCGCCATCGCCGAGGCGATAGGCCTTCATGCCTTCGAAGATTTCCTGCGCATAATGCAGGACGGCGGTGGCCGGGTCCATTTCGATCGGGCGGCGGGCGCTGACCTTGCCGTCGTGCCAGCCCTGGTCCTCGCTCCAGCGCAGCGTGACCATATGGTCCGTGAACAGCTTCCCGAATCCGGGGTTCTCCAGCAGCTGTTCGCGTTCACTGGCGGGGACGGGGTGGGGATGGGTTTCGACCGGGAAGTTTGTCATGCGGGCCGCTTTAGCGCGGGTTTGTGCCCATTTCCACCAGAGCATTATGCGTTTTGCACGATGCTTGCCACGGCGCGGCGCGCCCGCCATCCTGTGCCGCCCGATCCCGATAGGAACCGCCGCCTTGGCCGAACGCAACAGCCATTTCCCGCCCGCATCACCCATGTTCCTGCGCGAGGAGGAGGTGCGCCGCGGGCTCGAGCTGATGCACTTTGCCTCCGGCGCGCTGGAGGCTGCGGGTGACCGTGCGCTTGCCGAGGCTGGGCTGGGCCGGGCCCATGCGCGTTGCCTTTATTTCATCGCGCGCGATCCGGGCCTCAGCGTCAAGGCGCTGCTGGGTTATCTTGGCATCACCAAACAGTCGCTGGGCCGGGTGCTCAACGATCTGGATGCGCGCGGACTGGTGGAAAGCCGGATCGGGCGGAATGATCGGCGACAACGGCTGCTCTCGCTCACCGAACAAGGGCGGCGGGTGGAAGCGGGACTGTTCGAGGCGATGCGCATGCAGATGGCGGCGGCCTATGGCGATGCAGGGCAGGGGGCGGTGACCGGTTTCTGGCAGGTGCTGGAAGGGCTGATCGATCCGGCGGAGCGGCGCATGGTCGCCGGACTTGCGCGGCGCGGGGCCGATCGCCCTTGACGGAAGGGGCGCTTGCGGGCCACGCGGGCTGCATGAGCGATATTCTGAACCGGCTGGAAGCGGTGATTGCCGAGCGTCGCGCGGGCGATCCGGAAGCAAGCTATGTTGCCAAGCTGCGCGCCAAGGGGCGTCTTAAGATCGCGCAGAAATTGGGCGAGGAGGCGGTCGAAACGGTGATCGCGGCGGTTTCGAATGACCGCAACGGCGTGATCGGCGAATCCGCGGACCTGATTTTCCATCACCTCATGCTGCTGGCCGATTGCGGCATTTCGCTGGCCGAGGTGGAGGCCGAGCTGGAACGGCGCGAAGGTCTGTCCGGCCTTACCGAAAAAGCCGCCCGCCAAACTTAGGCGCGCGCACATCTTAGGAGATTGTCCATGAGCGTTGATGCCACCCAGCCCTATGACGAGGGCAATGTGTTCGCCAAAATCCTGCGCGGCGAAATACCATGCGATAAGGTCTATGAGGACGATCACGCGCTGGCATTTCGGGACATCAACCCGCAGGCCCCCACTCATGTGCTGGTGATCCCAAAAGCCGCCTATGTCAGCTGGAACGACTTTTCGGAAAAAGCGGGCGAGGCGGAAATTGCGGGATTCGTACGCGCGGTAGGCAAGGTCGGGCGCGATCTGGGGCTGGTAGAGCCGGGCTATCGCCTGCTCGCCAATATCGGCAGCGATGCGCATCAGGAGGTGGGGCACCTGCACGTGCACCTGTTCGCCGGCAAGAAGCTGGGCCCAATGCTGGCGGGGTGAACAGCGAAGCCGTTTACACTGGAACGCTTGGCTGACCCACTTCAATCCATCTCTTTTTTTGCGCCGCCCGGCGCAAATGAGGTCATGCAGCGGATGGGGCGCATTTTTTATTTTTTAGATCGGCAAAACGAGAAAATAGCACGATGGGATTTTTCAACGATTACCTGCCGACCACGGGTGACAAGCTTCTCACCAAATGGGCGCATTATTTCGAAGTCTATGAGCGGGAGCTAACTCGTTTTCGTAGCCGTCCGGTCCGCTTTTTAGAAATCGGTATTTTCCGCGGCGGTTCGATCCCGATGTGGAAAGAGTTCTTTCACGACGAATCGACGCTCGTATTTATCGATATCGATCCTGCTTGTGTCACGCACGCAATCGAGGGAACCCATGTCCGTATTGGCGATCAGTCCGATCCGGAATTTCTTCGATCCGTGATTGAGGAGTTTGGACCGTTCGACATTGTTCTGGACGACGGCAGCCACATCAATCGCCATCAAATTACATCTTTCGAGGCGATCTGGCCTGCGATCGATGATCGGGGCGTATATGTGGTTGAAGATTGCCACACATCCTATTGGCCCGGTTTCGGTGGAGGCTATCGCAACGAGGCCAGCTTCATGGAGTTCGCCAAGCGTATGATTGACCGGTTGCATTCCTGGTACACCGATCAGGATGAACTGTTTGAATTCGATCCGATTGCCAAGGATTTGCTGGGCGTTCGCATCTACGACAGCATCGTCGTTTTCGAAAAGCGGCTGAACAAAGAGGCGCCGATTTCTCTGCAGATTCAGAATGGGGAAGTCCAAGGCAGCCGCGCGCCGCTTACGATGCGTAATCGCACATCCATGTTTCGCGGGCGGGACGGAGGATGAATATCGTATCCGCAGGTCGCCGTTGAGACAGGATTACGGCCGGGGCGTCCAACTCGACAGGGAAAAGATCCTGCTGTAGGCCGCGCTGTATTTCATCGCACCTAACTCAAAAATAGGTCGCGATTACCCTCGTGGAGCGCACATATGTGGCATGGCGGATATGTATCCGAGATCGATTACACTCACGGATATTATGGAGAACTCGCGCCTGCGCGCATGCGGATGATTGCGACGCTCGCCCGTCAGAAAACCAGCGTTTCGGAAGAGCCGACCTATCTGGAGCTTGGCTTCGGGCAAGGATTGTCTCTCAACATTCATGCCGCGTCCAATCCAGGTGAGTTTTGGGGCAATGACTTTAACGCGGGGCAGGCAGCGACGGCGCAGGAACTGGCCGAAGCCAGTGGTGCCGGCGCTCATATTCTCGACGACAGTTTTGAAGAGCTGGCATCGCGTAACGATCTTCCAGAGTTCGACGTGATCGCTCTCCATGGTATCTGGTCCTGGATTTCGGACGAGAACCGCGCATTCATAGTGGACATCGCGCGGCGCAAGCTAAAGCCAGGCGGTATCCTCTATGCTTCCTATAACGTCACTCCGGGCTGGTCTCCGGCTGCGCCGCTCCGGCACCTGATGAAGCAATATGCTGACCGTTCGACATCGGGCACGTTGATCAGCAAAATCAATCAGTCACTCGAATTCGCAGAACGGGTCGTGGGCGCCGATGCGGCCTTTTTCAAGGCCAATCCCGCAGTGGCCAAACGGCTGGAGATGTTGAAGAAACAGGACCGCCGTTATCTCGCCCATGAGTATCTCAACTACAACTGGGACGTAATGCCTTTCTCCGACGTGGCGGAAATGTTGTCAGAAGCAAAACTGAATTTCGCAGCATCCGCGCAGCCGATCGACCTGATCGATATGCTGAATTTTCGCGAGCCAGCGATGAAGATGATGCAAGAGATCGACGATGTCGTGATGCGCCAGACGGTGCGAGATTATCTGGTCAATCAGCAATTCCGGCGCGATCTTTTCGTTAAGGGAGCCCGGTCGCTATCACCGCATCTCCAGTCGCAATACGCCCGCACGCAGCGTTTCGTGCTGACCTGCCCGCCGGACAAGCGACCAACCAAGGTCGCCACCGGCCGTGGCGAAATCCAGCTGAAGAATGAGATCTACGATCCGTTGGTCGAAATTCTTGCGGACGATAATTACCGGCCGAAATGTGTTGAGGAAATGATGGCCGATCCGCGCGGTTCGGGCATGAGCACGCAGCAGGTGGTGCAGGCGGTGATCGTGCTGGCAAACATCAATACGGTGCTCCCCGTTCATTCGGAAACGGCGGCGGCCAAGGTCAAATCCAGCACGGCAAAGCTCAACAGCGAGCTGTGTCAGAGGGCGGAGTATTCGGATGATGGCCGTTATCTGGCTTCCTCGCTGACCGGCGTGGGTGTTTCGGTCAGCAGGATCGAACAGTTGCTGCTTCGGGCAAATCAAGTTGGTGCGGAAGATCGTTCCGCATGGGCTTGGCAATACATGAAACGGGACGGCGTGAAATTTGCCGATAACGGCAAGGCAGTTGAAGGAGAGGCGGAAAACCTGCAGCGGCTACGTCAATCCGAGAAGACCTTTTTTGAAGATCGTTACCCCATTCTTGAACGGCTGGGTGCGCTGCCTGGCTGACCTGCGTTTGTTCTGCCGATCAGAGTGGTTCGGTCAGCAGCTTGGTCATTCGTTCATTCCATCGCAGGGCATCGAACCGTTCTTCGGCGAGAGCGCGGCTTTCTGCGCCCATCCGCGCGACCAATTCCGGTTGCTTAACGAAACGCTCCATGGCTTCGGCCAGTTCGTCAACAGAGCGGACCGGCACGACGAAGCCATTGCGGCCATCGACCACCGTCTCCCGGCATCCGACCGCATCGGTAGTGATGACTGCACGACCCAGTGCCGCGGCTTCTTGTGTGCTGCGCGGCACGCCTTCGCGATAGGACGGCAGCACGAAGACACTGGCATCGGAAAGCCATTCGGGGACATTGTCGACATGGCCTGGCCATTCCACGATGCCGTCCGCAATCCATGCGTCCAGCTCACCCCATGAAACGCTGCCCGGATTGGCATCGCGGTCACCCAGAAGGACGAAGCGAGCATCAGGATGGCGGGCCTTCACAATGCGGGCCGCCGCGACATATTCGCGCACGCCCTTCTCGCGCAGAAGGCGGGCCATCATGATGAAACTCGGCGGACCCGCCGGCGGAGAGGACGGTTTGAGTTCTTGCAGATCGACGCCGATTCCGCCGAGAACGATGATCTTGTCCGCCGTTACGAGACCCATTGCTCGGAATTGACCGGCGTCGTCTTCATTCAGAAACGCAACCTTATCGGCGGCACGCAGAGCGTTACGATAAAGCAGTTTAGTAATGGTACGCAGAAGCCACCGCTTCGCGCCGCCGCTATCTTCACCTTCGGTAAAGACGTACCCCAGACCTTCGATCAGTGCGATCCGGCGTGGCACTCGCGCGATCCACGCGGCCAACGTACCGAAAATGGCGGGCTTGGCGAAATAGCAAAGCACGGCATCAGGTGCCGTGCGGCGCAACTGCCCCGCCAGCAACCAACAATTCAGTGCATCGCGAATGGGATGCACGCCCGCCCGGTCCAGCGCTATATCTACCGGTTCCGCGCCATATGCGCGCGTGCGCTCGCGCAGTTCATCATTCCAGTCAGGCGCCATCGCGCTCAAATTGTGCCCTTGCCTGTTCAGCGACTGGATAAGCAGGCCGCGGAAGTTTGGTACGGTGATCGCACCACTAGTGATGAGCGTAATCTTCATCCGGCCTTTTCCCGATTCTGGTCTGTGATTTGGCGGAAGGCAGCGACGATGGCAGGCGCTATCGCCTGCAGCGAATAATGTTGCTCGACCCGGCGGCGAGCCTGTCCGCCCATAGCGGATCGCATATTGCGATCATTTGCGAGGCGATCGATCGCGGCTATCCACTCCCGCTCGTCAGAGGCGAGCAAGCCGACTTCCGGCGTTACGATCCGGCTGTTGACGCCCACCGGTGAAGCAATCACTGGTTTTCCCGCGGCCATATACTGAATAAGCTTATAACCGCATTTGCCGCGTTCCCATGGGCTGTCGACCAGCGGCATGACCCCAAGATCGATGCCGCTCAAAAGCTCACCCTCATCCTGCTCCGTCCAGGGCAGGTTCTCTTGGGGTGCGATCAAGCCCGGAACCGCTTCGGCACCAATTGTCACTAGCTTCAGGGCATGCCGGTCTGCCAAGGCGTTCATCGCCGCAATCACAGGGGCCAAATAGCGGGCGTTTGCCGGAGTGCCGATCCATCCGATCTTGACCAAGCCATCGTCAGGCGAGGGGCGCACTGGATAGCGATGCGGATCGACGACGGTGGGTATATCGAGAACGCGTTCTGCACCTGCTGCAAGTGCATAGTCGGCTAGATAGTCATTGCCCGCAAAAATCGCCGCGCTTCCGGCTATTAGCGGCTTCAGCTTATCTCCAAGCAGCTGGCGGACCAGCCCAGAGCCACTTTGATCATAGTTGTGGAAGATCGCGTCATCAAAATCGATGACATAGGGAGTTCGGCGCAAGGCAACCAGACTTTCCGCAGTGGCAGGAAGATAGGGAAACGCTTCCTTTTCAATCCACATAATGTCCGCTTTGGCCCTGAGCAGCGTACCGATGCGCCGCAGATGCGCCTCGATGGCCGCCCACTTGTCCTTTCCGCCATCTGCGAAGTAGCGGTGAAGGTACCGATCCGGAAAAAATGGATGGCTCTTGACCTCAAAGCCAGCCGCTTGAAGCGCCGGCACGAATTGGCTCATGCGCAGTCGGCTGCTCGGCCCCAGATCGGAGTAGCGGGGCAGAAGAAGGATGGTCGGTACTGGACTGGTCATGCGAAAGGGCGGTAGCCATAATGTGACGGGCGCCGCCCTTAACACCGACGGCCCGGCCTCACCAGCATTAGGATCGAAGCGCTTCATGGGTGATCAGGAATTTACTGCGGTATCTCGGCGCGTTGCCTTGGCCGGATTTGCCGGTATGGCCGCCTTATCAGGGCTCGCTTGCCAGCCCGTCGCGGGATCGGAGCGATCCGTCGAACTGCCGGACTTTCGCCAGCGCGGCGATGTGGACGATAATGCGGCTTTTCGCCGTGCTCTGGCCGCATCGTTGCATATTCATTTCCCGGCAGGGAAGGGTACCGCTGCCGATGGTGCCTATCTGCTGTCGGCGACGGACAAGGACAATTTGCCCTCCCAGCTGGAATTGAGCGGGGACGGTGCGGATAAAAGCGTTATCCGGCGATCTTATCACAGCGGAAGTGGTCCGTTCATCTTGCACGTCGACAGCGGAAGCGCGGACCCTGCGCGCAATGTCGCCGGGCTAGTCATTCACGATCTCGCCTTTGAAGATGAGGTGCAGGAGCGCGGTTTTTCCGAGTTCGATTATCTCGTGATGCTGAACGGCGTCAGTGATGTATTGCTTCGTAAATTACGCTTCACGGGTTTTCGGGGTGATGCGCTTCATTTCGGTTCGTCCACCGTTTCTCACGTCGAGCGACATAATCGCCGCATTGAGGTGCGCGGGTGCGTGTTTGACGGCGTCAATTCTAATAATCGAAATGCGATTTCCGTGATTGATGGTGACGGTCTTCTTATCGAGAATTGCCATTTCATCAATTGCAGCCGCACCGGCGATGGCGGCCGCAGCGCCCCTGATCCAATGAATCCGGAAACGGGGATATCGATGCCCGGCCCGATCGACCTTGAACCCAATCAGGACGATTTTGCGATTGTCCGTAATATCGCTATTCGTAGCAACGTCTTCACTGGGGGCGGCGGACAGGCCGTGAACCTAAACCTCTTGCCCGACTTCTTTGTTGGGACAGCTCAGTCGGGTATCGTGATCGAGGGCAATCAGATCGCAAACCGCTGGGGAGCGTTCGGTGTTCAGGCCGGGGCAAATCCGGATGGAAAGGATGCTCGATCGAACGCGATTACTTTTGCAGGCAACGAAGTTTCCAACTGCAACAAACCTTTTATCGTCGATGGATTGCGCGGCTTCGTCATGCGGGGGAACAGCTTTACCGACTGCGCCAGCATGGCGGAACTGGGCTATGTTAATGGCAATCGCGATGTGGTGATAACGGACAATATATTCGAGCGATTGGGTGAAACGGAGGGAGGCTATGGACTTTGGATCCGCACGGTCCAAAATTTGACGCTCGTTAACAATCAGTTCGTGGACATCGGCCTGAGAAACGGAACTTTCGGCATTGCGATCGCCTTGGTGGACGGCGCGATGCAGCAGGTCAGGATCAGCGGAAATCGCTTCGCTAGTCCGCGTGGACGTATGAAGGAGGCGCTGACTGTATTTCGCGACGCCGCGCCACGCCGCGCAAGCTTTGTGGTGCAGAGCAATGTTATGGCTTTCAGCGCACCCAACATTTTACGCGCTCTAGGTCTTTGATAGCCGAGATCAGTTGCCGGCTTTATTGCTTTGATGAAGCTTCACGATGCCGATGCTGAGCACCGGCATGAAATACATCCACTGAAAAATGAACGACTCCATATACGGATTAGTGAAGGTGCCGAGCAGCGCTGCTACGAACCCGCCGCCCATGTAAATATCCTCCTCACGCAGCGTGCCCGCATAGAAGTTGCGAGTGAAGGCGATACCGTAGACTACGAAGATCGATGCATAGATCGCCGTACCGATAACCCCGACACGGTAGAGCGTTGCGAGCGGAAGCACCTCGTAGCGCCAAGGATATATAGCGCTCCGGATATAATCGACGCCGATGCCGTGACCGGCACCCACGCCGTAGGTGTCGAGTACGCCTTCCAAAAGCGCACTGATCTGGTCGGTGCGCAGACTACCACCGCCGCTTCCCAGCTCGTCGAAGAACTCTCCGAAAATAATCGACAGGTTGATTCGGTCCGACACTATATCGATGATTATTACGACGGCGATCATGACGACGCCCATCAGGATGGTCGGCAGCAGGAAAGACTTTCTTTGCTCTCCGGAAGCGTTGGCGACCTTGCTCCGCGCGCGAACGAAGGTTCCGAAAATAAAGCCAATCGGGATTGCGAGGATTAGCGCGGATCGGCCGGAGGTGAGTGCGCAGACTACCAGCAACCCCGGAACGAGGATTCGTGCAAACTTGTTCTTGATAACATTCGGTTCGGCAAAGGCGCCGCCGCAAAGAAAGATCAGCGATCCGTACACCAGAATGGTAGCTCCGGCGTACCCACCGTCGACGTTCACATTTGCCTCGTCAGTCAGAAAGCTGACTGCTTCCTTACCGAAGGTAAGGAAAGCGAAGAAAAAGAGCGCCACGGATGCCATGGCGATGAAGGTGAGCCAAACCAGAATTCGGACTGTTTTCTCGATCCCATATTGCTGGAAAGTAACGGTCGAAACGATTAGCCAAGCGAGCGGCGACACGATGTAAACCGCTGCGTTCTGCAGCACCGAGTCCATCGGCGCGCGATGCGTGAAGCCAAGCCAGATATAAAAACTGGAAACCAGGACCCCCAGGAAATAAAACGGTAGCAGTCGATCGAAATATTCCGAGGAGCGCATCGCGAACAGGCAGATAAGCGTCGTGAGCGCGAGCAGGACCGCGGTTGGAACCTGAAAAGAGTGCGGAAAGACAACGCACAGCGCCAGGTTGAGCAGAATCAGCAGCCGGGCGACTGCATCCATCAACCCATAGGATTGACGCCCCGAACGCGTAACCATAGGCGGCGACATACGAGGCTCAAAATGGCTAGCCATTTACCATCCGCCGCAATTTGAGCATCGATCCAAACAGTGGATTGTTCCGCAGCCGATCAAGCTTCGCATCCGACTCGGTGCGTAGTTGCTGCTGTCTAAGGCCGCGGCCTAAAGTGGAGAAGAAGTCGCGAATTTTCGCGGCCTCTTCGACGTCTTTAGCGGCAGCGAACAGCGCCTCCATGGAAGGCGTGCACTGCGAACCAACGCCAAGCACACCCAGGCCATGTTCGTGATGAAATTCAAAAGAGGGGTAGCGCGAGGAGACGTCAGCCCAAAGCGTATAAACGCCAAAGTCGTCGCGCTTCACCTGCGTATCGTGAAACAGGATCACGCCGCGATCGGACATCTTGGGAAGCCAGGTCTCGAAATCGTGACTGACCGCCTCGAAAGTGTGCAAGCCGTCGATATGCAGCAGATCGATACTGCCATCTTCGGTATTGGCTGCAACGCTGTCGAAATCACTCTGCTCCAGCGTAGAGAACGCCGTGTAATGCGGATCGTGATAGGTGCGTAGCTCGCGCAGGATGCTGTCATCGATCGCACCGGCCTGCGTGTCGCCGCGCCAAGTGTCGATCGCCATCGCGCGCGTGTCGCAACCGAGCTGTTGGATCGACTGGCAGAAAGCGAGATAAGACATGCCGTACCACGTTCCCAGCTCGACCAGGCTGCGCGGACGCATGGCATCCACAATCCAGAAAGCGAAGGGAACATGCTCAGTCCAGGAGGACGGGCGAAACGCGCGCGGCGTGGAAAGGGCACTGGAGGGAATAGCGCGCCAGAAGGCGGGGCTTTGCGTAGTGGACATTCTGCTCAATCCTAAACTGTTCAATCGATCGCGGGCGCCGTCATGTCGGTTTGCGCTTTCCCGTTTTCTCTCGACGATCGCGCAGGACGCTGCGAACGGCCTGCCATGTACGCGGGGTATCTGCGTAAAGCATTCCGAAACCGCGCCAGGTAAACCATAATTCCTCCAGCGAGAAACGGAAGAGGGCGCGAAAACTGCGCGACACCGGTTCGACGAAATTAGTGACCAGTGCCACCGTGATCGCTTGACCGAGTGGTAAATGCTTGAACGCATAAACCAGGTTGCTCTGAAGCGAATAGAAAAGGCGATGGGCCTTCACCTGCTCTGATGTACCGCCCTGTTTATGGTAGGCCTCAACCGAAGCGCTGTAATGAATCCGCTTCTCCGCAAGCCACACACGGCGGGACAGATCCAGATCCTCCAAATAGACGAAGAAACGCTCGTCGAACCCGCCAAGCGAGCGATAGAGGTCCGTCCGGATCAGATAGTAGGCACCCATTACGTGATCGACATCACGGTCGCTTAAATGATCGAACTCGGTCAAGTGAATGGGTTTAAACCAGCGACGCGCAATACGCGTGAGGCCAAGGCTGTTGCCGACAAAGGTCTTCCAGTCCGGGAAACGCGCACAATGATGGTGCGCACGGCCGAACTGATCGTTCAGCCGAGCGCCTAGAACGCCAACATCACTATTTTCTTCGCTGTCCATAAACGCGAGAGAGCGTTGCAGCGCGCCTTCGCGCAATTCAGCATCGGGGTTCAATAACAGAATGTACGGGGCGCTCGCATGCTCGGCGGCAACATTGCAGGCGCGTCCAAAGCCCAGATTCTCACCCGTTCTGATGATCCGTAGTGGCAGGCCATGCTCTTCAACACGATCGGATCCGTCGACCGATCCGTTGTCCACGATGATCACCTGATCGATCTGATCCCCGCCATAGAGGCGGATCGAATCCAGACATTTTGCCAGCAATCCGCCGGAATTCCAGTTGACGATGATGATATCAACGCTGCTCACGGGCGACCCGTCCATGATATATCCAAATTTTGGCAGTGGGTTGCCGCGTGCGTTCGCACGGCACATTAGGCTTTCGAAGGCAATGCCCATAGCGTTGCCCCCGTCATTCGGCTAGTGGCTTTCGCCGTCGGCGGACGTGCCGCCTGCATCGGTTGCCGAATTTGGAGTATTAAGTGAGTATCGCGCGCCATACGGTTTACAATCTCGTGGGCGCGGTTCTGCCGTTATTCGTATCGATTGTGACGGTACCCGCTTACCTTCACCTGATCGGGCTGGAACGATACGGCGTCCTCTCTGTCTGCTGGTTGTTGCTGGGTTATTTCGGACTGTTCGACATCGGACTGGGCAGAGCGATCACGCAGCAGATTGCGCGGGTTCCCGTCGAAGATGTCGCGCAATCTAACCGCCTGTTTTGGAGCGCGATCTGGCTTAGCTTGGGCCTGGTGGTTTTTGCCAGCCTGCTTCTCGTACCGGCAGCGTATTGGGGCCTTACGCTCATCAAGTTCGATACGGCGGAGGTTGCAGCAGAAGTCGGCGGCACCGTGGTTTGGCTAGCATTCAGCCTGCCGGTAGCCATGATCATCGGCATCCTAAATGGCGCTCTGCAAGGTCGGGAGCGCTTTGCCGCGCTGAACGGTGTCGATGTGTTGTCGAACAGCCTCAGCGCGATCGTACCTCTGACCATCGCCTGGCTGGTGGGGCCCACGCTCTGGATGCTGGTGGCCGGAGCGCTTGGCGTGCGTGTGCTCTCAGCGGTTTTGCTATTCTACTTCTGCCGCCGATCGATCCCCTTGCGGCGACCGGTTAAGGTCCACCGTGGCGATGCGCGCGGCTTGCTGAGCTATGGCGGGTGGGTCAGCATCACCAGCATCATTGGCCCGATGCTTGTTTTCTGGGACCGTTTTGCCATCGGTTGGGTGATAGGCGCGGCGGCCGTTTCGATCTATGTTCTGGCATCTACGGTGGTACAGCGCGCCGCGGTGCTACCCAATGCGCTCACCCGCGCCATGTTCCCACGCTTCGCTTATGGAAGCGATGATTATGCCGCCAAAATTCAGGGCCAGGCTATCACCTTTTTATCAGTGGTCATGACGCCGGGTATGATCCTGGTCATGGCGCTCGTACATCCACTTTTGACCTTGTGGATCGGGGCAGATCTTGCGCGGCAGACCGCGCCGGTACTGCTGGTCCTGCTCCCGGGCATTTGGTTCAACGGCATGGCCCACATTCCGTATAACTATCTACAGGCTACCGGAAAACCAAACGTGGTAGCGATTATCCATTCGGTCGAGATCCTGCCCTATGTGGGGATACTGATGGTCGGACTCTATGCCTTCGGCATCCCGGGTGTAGCCCTGGCCTGGACACTGAGAGCCGTCGCTGATGCTTTGCTGCTCTACAGCCGGTCGCTCGGCGGTCTACGCGCGATGCGACCGGTAACGGCGGCGGCAGCGCTTTTGTCGGCTTCTACCGTTGCTGCTCTATTGCTGCCTGCCGGCAGTGCGCTGCGATGGGCCATAATGACATTGCTGGTGCTAGGTTCGTGCTGGCAGGCCTATCGCATGCATCCAGAGATCATTAGGCGCGGAATCGGCATGGGACTTTCGCGGGTGCGCGTCCTGCTGGCTGGGAGAACGATCTAACGCGGGCGATTAGAGCGAGGCGGTCGGGTGTCCAAGCCGATCAAGCGCAGCGATCAGCTCGACACGGTCGGCCAGATGTCCGTTCCGCGTGAATAGGGACCGTTTGACGAACGGAAACCCCTCTTCAAGCAGTTCGACAGGCCGGACCAGTGAAGGATCCAGCGTCGCGATTTCCTGAGCCGGCAAAGGCCGGAGTTTTCTCAGCAACGCAGTGCCTAGCGACAGTTCGACAGCGTTCGACGAACCCTCGAACCAATACGCCCCGACGCTCATACTGTCAGCTGCCACCCGTGCGAGCCGCGTTTCCTGAAGATTTACAACATCGCGGTAATGATCCAGTGCATGACTTTCGAACAGCACTGGACGCAATGCCTCGAGGCGAGCGGGCGTCACGTCCTGCAACACGAAGGCAAACGATTGGATGTGGTTCTCGATCGCTGCGCTGGCGAGGAAGCCGGTAAGGTCCCAAGGCGCCGCGGCAATCATGCGATCGATATGGCCGAACGGACCTAATACGGAATCATTTTGTATAAACGCACGCGCTCCAGGCGAGCGGGCGGCAAGTTGCTCGACCGCGATCGTATAGGCGGAAAAATCGAATCCGGGCAGTTCCTTGCGAATTAGCGCGTCCGCACGTTTGAACATTTTCGGCAAGGCGCATTCCTGGGGAATTGCGGCGATGATCGCAAAAGCACCACTGAGTTCGTGAAAACGTTCGATTGAATAAACCTGGCTGTCGGTTAGTTGCCCATCGGGGGCATAAAGAAACAGGATGTTCCAGCGATTTGCGGCTTCAAATGGCCTGATTATCTCAAAGTCAGGGCGGGCACCCGGCCCAAAAAGGCGGGACTTAGTGCGCGAAAGGTACGTAAGAAAGGATTGGGGAGAGGGCGTAAATGTCCAGTCGGTAAGGAAACCCTGCATCGACTTATTTCGAGCCAAAGCCGGTAATCACGATCCTAACGGTACGCGCAACGATCAACAGATCGATCCAGGGCGAGAAATTTTTAATGTAGTAAAAGTCGTAATGCAGTTTGCTCCGCACGTCATCGACTTCGCTCACATGTCCTTGGCAAACCTGCGCCCAGCCTGCGACACCGGGACGGACGATGTGGCGGTAGCGATAGAACGGAATTTCCACCTCATACCAGCGTGACAATGTCTCCGCCTCGGGTCGCGGGCCGATCCAACTCATTTCGCCGCGCAAGATGTTCAAGATTTGAGGAAGCTCGTCGAGCCGCGTCCGGCGCAGGATTTTGCCAATGCGCGTAATTCGGACATCGCCCTCCTGCGTCATTGCCGCACGTAGCGGATCAGCAGTATCAATTGGTGGTCGCTCGCTGAACATCGTGCGAAATTTGAAAACGGTAAAGGGGTGACCGCTGAAGCCGATCCGGGTCTGCTGGAATAAAGCCGGGCCGGGCGTATCCAGACGCACCAGAAGGCCAATCAACAACAGTAACGGCAGCAAAACTATCCCGACCAACAAGGCCGTAATCCAATCCAGAATGTGCTTAACCCACATATAGGCGGAAAGAGGGATGAGCGACCCGAAGCTATTTTCCGAAAGATGCTCCAGTTCTACCCTTCCGGTAAGGCTCTCCACGAGCGTCTTCACATGAAAAACCGGGACGCGCTGGAGAGCATAGTCGGCCAAGCGGCGATCCCATTCATTCGGCAGATCAATACGCAAGTCCGCAGCCACTGCGTCCAGGCCAGTAACATCAGTTTTGGTGTCATCGATCAGATGCCAGGTAACACCATCTATGCTTTGCCGAATAGCGGGATCGCCAAAGGGCAAATAGCCGATCCGCAAATGCTGGTTTCTTTGAACCATAATGCTCGTGAATACTGACCATATTATGATCAGTAGATAACCCGACGCAACAGCCGAGCGATTGTAGTCGAGCCGCCCGAGCACAAACACCATCAGCATGATGAAGTAGGAAGCGGTGAATACAGGGATGACGTAGCTACCGCCTTGCGCACCGGGGTACGTCGTGATGTTCCGCAGTAGCCAGAAGCCTGCAATGATCGCTGCGATTACGCCCAGCGTGGTCTGGTAAAGGACTGCATGCGCATCCGGCTCTAGTATCAGCATTCGCAAAGCTGACGGAATGATAGCGGCCAGCAAAAGGCCGCCGCCAAGCTGCACATCGATCCTGCGCCAGGGTGATCTTGATGAGGAAAGAAGCAACATTTACGGTTCGCTAAAAAACGGGAAGGCCATCAATCCGGTTGGGAAGACGCGCTGTTACTGCTGCTGCTTGAAGAAGAGGGCGCGCGAGCTGACTGATTGGTGCCAAGGCGAAGCGACATTCGATTGTCGAGGCGATTGGAAAGCCGTGAGTCCATGCGCGTATTCAGTCGCATGCCCGGTTGCCGGGTAATCGTTTCCTCATTGCCGCTGGAAAACCGGTTTTGTTGGGCTTCAGGAAGAACGTCGAAGGTGCTCCCTCTATCTGCACGATCCGTTTCACCTAGATTTTCGGCTGTTTGCGCGGTCCGCATTTCACCTCCTGCTTCCCGCACGCCGGTGGATTGCTGAGCGGCGGCTCCGGTTGTCACCACTCCACAGAGGCAAGAGAAGACCAGCGCGTGCACCAATGAACGCTTTTCGAATGTTGATAATAACGACACCGTCCGGACTACTCCGTCACCGAAAGATTGCTGACATACCCCTCAACGCCTTCCGGCGTATTTGCGGGAGCCAGCTCGAGCTGCAGGCTCTGGAAAGGGCAGTTTGAAGGGATCGTGAACTGCCAACGGAAAGGCTTTCCCTGTTCGTCACTTCTGGGCAGCTCAAGGCGTTGCGTGTTGGCGGTTTCGAGACAACGCAGCGTGAAGAATGGACGCTGCCCGTCAGTCAGCAAAATACCATAAGCCATCCCGGTGAGGCTGTGTTGTCCCGGTGGGAGGTGGAGTGTTTGCGAAGCGACCGTGCCACCCCAATCCATCGGCGCAGCAAAATACAGCGCTGTTCCCGCCCCTATCTGGCGCGGTTCAGCTACAGCTTCGCCATCGTCGCTAAGCCTCCAATCGAACGGTGAGGGATAGTCGGGTTGCTGTACGAACCTGCCGCCGCGGATAGTTTTCCGGGCATCTTGCTGGTTCATAGACGCATAAAGCTTCCAGGCGCCGCTGACGTCCTCGTCGTTCATAAAGCGTGATAGCGCTGTACTGATAGCTTGATCGCTCACCTGACCGCCGTTCTGTCGGATTGCGCCCAGTAGAGAGGCAAGAGCATCGAGATCGCCTGCATTCTGCGCCGCGTGCTGAACGAACTGTTCTTGCCAGACGGGATTTGCAGCAATAATTTTTGCTAGCGGGGGGACGATTGCAGGATCTGCGATAGCGTTCGTCAGGACCGGAAATAGCAGCGTCTTCGATGCGCGCGAGGTGCGCATTGCAATATCATAGTGACGCAACGCGGCCGGAATATCATCTCGCCGCACGGCATCTTCGATCAGCCAAAGTTGCGCCGGAAAATTGCGGCGCGACAGCGCTTGGGCATAAGCGAAAGCTGCGGTGGCGGCCTTCTGTTTCCGTTGCTGCTCTTGCACCAGACCGATGCCAACGGCCGCCGATGGCTGGGTGGCATCCGTTAGGATCGCCTGCTGCGAATGATAAGCCACACGATCGAGCGGCGGAGAAGAATCTTCGCCGGAAACCAGATCCATGGCTTTCTGCACATGTGCCGCAGCATTGGTGGCGTCAAAACGCAAGGCGCGGTCGGGAGCTCGCTCGGCAAGCACCATTGCCATGCTCTTCTGGCCGGCGACCGTGGCCAGGCCAGCAAGCAGTAATACTGCCGCTATTCGCCCCGCTACCGTGCGGACGCGTGCGGACTTTGTATTATCCGTCAAGAGCAGCGCTCCCGCGTGCATCCTTCTCGCCGTAGGTGTAGCCATAGGTATAGCCATAGCCATATTTAGCGCGCTTCGGCTCAAACTTGGTCAGGACCGCGCCGAGGATCGGAACATTCGCCGCCCGCAGACGGGCGATGGCGGCCTTGACGAAAGTAGACCGGGCGCCGTTGGATTCGATGGCGTAAATGACTCCTTCGACGCGGCTGCCGATGAGAGGAGCGTCGGCAAGACCCAGGACCGGCGGAGCATCGATCACAACGTAATCAAAGCGGGTCAGAAGCGCGTCGATCATCTTAGAGAGGCGATCGCTCGTAAGCAGCTCGGCTGCATTGGGCGGGATCGGGCCCGCCGTAATAGCGGTGAAGCCATAGTCGTCCACCGGGACCAGCATTTCATCGAAACTATCAACGCCGGCCAGATAGTTGCTGACACCGTTATCGTGCTTCACATCGAGCAGCTTGTGGACGGACGGCGAGCGCATGTCGCAGTCGATCAGGACCACCCGGGCGTTCGACCGACCGAGCATGGTGGCTAAAGCGAAAGCCGTTGTCGACTTGCCTTCGGTAGGCCGGGTACTGGTGACCGAAATGACGCGCGGAATACCGCTGGCACTGGCGAGCTGCAAGTTCGTCTGGACGGCGAGATAAGCCTCGACGATTTCCGACTTCCGATCGCGCAGAGCCATTTCTGGCGAACCTTCCTTCGACCGCGGGATCGTACCCAGAACGGGGAGCCCAAGCAGCTTCCGCACTTCCTCCGGGTCCGAAATCCGCTCATCGCTCTGATCGAATAGGAAGGCCAGGCCAGCCCCCACCGCGGCACCGCAAAACAGCGCTAGCAGCAGGTTGAGTATCAGCTTGGGGCTGGAGGGCTTTTCCGGAACGATAGCCTCGTCAACGATAGCGATATTGTTCACGCCCACGCCGCCTGCGACACCAATTTCTTTATAACGCTGCAGCAGAGCATCGTATAGCTGGCGGTTGGTATCCACCTCGCGTTGAAAGATGTTGTAGCGAATGCTGCGGCGGCGCTGATCAAGGAAGCTCGCCTTCAACTCGTCAACCCGCTGCTTAAGAGCCTCTTCGCGAGCACGGGCTGTGTCATAGGCGTTACGAATATAGTCGCTAACTCGCTGTTCTTCGCGAGCAATACTCTGATCAATCTGTCGCAGCTGCCGCTGCAGCGCCATGGCTGGCGGATATTGAGGTTCGAACTGAGCTAGAAGCTTCTGATAGTCAGCCGCAACGTCTGCCCGCCGCGCCCGTAATACGTTTAGCGCATTGTTTCCTAGCGCTTCTGCCGAGTCCGCTCCACGACCGGCCGCTTCCTTATATTTGGCTTCGGCCGCAAGTCGATCAGCGGTGGCGCTTGCCAACGCGTTGTTCAGGGAGACTAGATCGTAAGCGACGGTGGACTGCTCTGAACCCTGCGCGCCTTGACCGGGAAGGGTGATGATCCGCTGCTGCTGCGCATAGTTCATCAGCTCTTCTTCGGATTCATCGAGTTTGGTACGCAGCTGGCCCAGACGGTTCTGCAAGAAGTTACGGGCATAGGACGTCGCTTCGTAGCGGCGCTCTAGGCTCTCGCGAATGAAGTTGCGTGCCCAGGAGTTTGCGATCTTCGCGGAGAAAGTCGCGCTGGGGCTAGTGAACTCGATATCGACAAGGCGCGACTGGCGCGTCGGCGTAATATCCAGATGATCCAGAAGGATGTCGGCTGCTATCTGCTTGCGCTCCGCGCGTCCGGCAGCTGCTTTCGCGTTGTTATCGAACGACGCCAGAGCCTGCTCATTGCCAAACATCTCGAAAAAGTCGCGGTTGTTGGCGAGATTGAGCTCCTCGGTTACGCGTTCGGCGAGCGAGCGCGCCTGCAGCAGACCGTACTGCGTCTGGTAGAATTCCTGGTCGGCATCGCTGGCATCGCGCTGAACGCCTTGGATATTTACGATCTGGTCGGACTCACGCGAAATCTCGATCGTGGTCATGGCCGTATATTGCGGCGTCATCAAAAGTGTAATGACCAGGCCGATCAGCATGAAGCCTAGAATCGAGCCGAAAAACACATAGCGCCATCTCCAGAGTAGCTGGGAATAGTGGCGCAAAAAGCCAACGCGCTCTTGCTCCTCAGCCGCGATGGCGGCGGGGCTCATGGAGGACGTCTCGGCCGTGAAACGCTGCATACGGTCGGGGGTGTTCATTAATTGCCGTTCCGCTGGAGGAGAACAATGAGAGGCGTGGTGACAAGCGGCACCAGCGGCGCAACATTCTGCAGGAAGCGCTGCATCGGAGAATCCCCGACAATGACAACGTCATTGGCGTAGACTGTAGGATCAGCATAGGCACCGCGGCGTATAGCGCCGAGATTATAGAGGCCGGCATAGCGCTGATCACCCACCGTTCGCAGGATCACAACATCATCCAGTTTAGCGGATTCGGTAAGGCCCTTGGCCGATGCGATTGTGCGCATGAGGGTCATGTTGCCTGACACCGGGTAAAGCCCCGGCTCGATCACCGCGCCGTCAACTGTCACTGCCTGACTGACCGATTCGAGGAGGTTTACGCTGACCGAAGGATCGCGGACGTAGGTGCGCAGTTGCCGTTCGATCTCCCGCGACACCTCAGAGGGCGTCTTCCCGCCAACTTCGAGCACACCGACCAGCGGCATCGAGATTTGGCCTGCACCATCAACCAGTGCCTGCATGCTAAGTTCGCTGATGCCGTAAACATCGATGCCCAACTTATCGAGCGGACCGATCACGGCCTGTCGTGCTTCGGGCATCACATCGGTGCGTCCAGGAACCGGCATACCGCCATCCTGCAGCACCGTCAGGTCTGCCGATGAGACGGGAGGGGGATTGCCCGCACAACCCGATAGCAACGCCAACCCAAAGGCGGGGAGCAAAAGAATACGCATTTGACTATAGTTTCCCAACGGTTCCCAACGCGCCTATAATTAGCGTTCGGTATTTCGTAAAGCGCGGCCACGTGCCCACGGCAATTGCATCCAGCCGGCAGCAAGCACCAGCATCGTCATGATGAGCGGCGTTCGCGCCGGATAGTCCACCACGCTTGCAAGCGCCACCAGCAATATGATGACGGAGCCCGCGCGCCCCAGCGGAACGAAATTGCGCTCGCTTTCCTGAAGCCACAGCCGCCCAGTGCCGAACAGCCACCAGATAAGTGCCAGCGCGATGATGACGGCGCCCAGCGCCCCGCCTTCCAGCACCACTTGCAGATAGTCATTGTGCACCGCGTTTACGTAGCTGGTGCCAAGGTTGGCGAACGGCTCGAACCGGCGATAGACTGGATCGAACGCCCCGTAACCGATCCCGATGGGAAAGAAAGCGCGGGTCATTTCCCAAGCCACCGGCCACACGCTCGCACGCACCTCGTCGGCTACGCCAAGCCCCATGAACCGCTGCACCGCGGCTGCACGCTGGAAGCTCATGACCGCCGCCACGAACCCCGCAATCAGCACCAGTGCTCCACCGATATAATAGGGCCGCCGCTTGCGCCGCACCTTGCCATAGGCCTTGCGCAGCGAAGGCACGGCGACGGCAAGGGAAAGCAGGATGGACAGCACGCCCAGCACCAGTCCCGCGCGTGATCCGGTGGTGACCAGCATCAGCATCAGGAACACCCCCATGCCCAGCGCCACCCAGCCGCGCATCGGCACGCCCTTGCGACGGTCACGCTGCTGCATCGCCCACACCGCCATCAGCGGAAAGGCCATCGCCAGGAAGGTGGCATCATGGTTGCGGTTGGCGAACAGTCCCACGGCGGAACTGCGGTTGGTGATCGCATACCAGCGCAGCGGGGAGGCATCCCCCCCGCTGATTTGCGCCAGCCCCAGTACCGCGCTAGCGAAAATGATCACGATCAGCGGCATCACCAGCTGCGCGCGCGACGCCCGGTCGAGCGAGGTGAGGCCGATCGCCGCTGCCACCGGCACGACCAGCGAGAACAGCGCATTCCACCCCCGGTCCGGCGACAGATTGATCGGCCGCGCGGGCTGGGCGATCTGCGCAATCTGGGCGGCTTGTTCGTAAAAAGCGCGCCCCGGCAATCCGGTCCAGAGCGAAGGAGCAAGCGGGATCAGCTGCACGGCCGCGGCCAGCACGGCCAGCGCCAGCACCGCGAACACCGGCCACAGCGCCCGCGCCCGTCCCCAATCGATCCAGCCAAGCGCCACTAGGGCGCCAACATAAATAATGGACCCGACACGTACGAAGGGCTGCGCCAGTGAATCCGCGCGCGATGCGCCGCCCGTCAGCGCCACCAGCGCAAGGAAGCAGATCATCAGCACGAGGGGCCCGCGCGCGCGGAGCTCGGCGGACAGAGGGGTGGAGCGCCTGGCCATGAAGTTCCCGGATAGTGTCGGTGAAGACTGGGTCCGATGAAGCAAGCCGCCGTACCAGTCAACCGCGCGCACAGCCAAATCCCTGCGCGCTGTTTGGGTGTCGCGGCTCCATTCCGCAATCCTGCTGTATATTAGATGAATAATAGCCTCATGCGTGCCCCGGCATGTTGCCTTCGCTGACGCCATGACTTAGAAGTCGCATCCGCAACTCTGATCGACGGAACCGATTACGCCGACGGGCGTACCGATGTCGTCGAGGCGTTAACTACGCTTTAATGGTGCGAGCGCCAGGTGAGAATGAATTGACATTCGCACCCTGATGCTCAAAGCGGTTGGGGAAGCAGGGGGGTGGAACGCCCTCGCGCGGAAGTTTGAGTTTTAATCGAGGAGTTTTTGAGATGGCTACGTATGTAGGTACAGGTAATGCTGATACCATTACGCCGACGCAGTTTCCAGCGCTTGACGGCGCTGATGACAGCATCATCGGCAACGGTGGTGATGACACGCTGAACGGCGGTAGCGGTAACGACACGATCACCGGCGACGCTGGCGATGACTCGCTGATGGGCGCTGCTGGCAATGACTCGATCAATGGCGGCGAAGGCAATGATCTGCTCAACGGCGGAACCGGCGCTGACACGATGACCGGTGGCGCGGGTGATGACACCTATGTCGTTGACGGTCTTGGTGACATCATCAACGAAGCGAATGGCGCTGGTACGGATGCTCTTATCGCTGGCGGTAGCTATGTTCTGGGTTCTGGCGTTTATGTCGAAAACCTCAGCCTCGCCACTGCTGCTAATTCCACCACTTATGGTATTAGCGAGCCGGGCAATGGTAGCTACCTGATCGGTAACGAAGTCGGTGGTCAGACGCTTACCGGTAACGATTTTGCGAACACGCTTGATGGCGGTCGCAACACCTTGGGTGCTGCTGGTGATACGCTGATCGGCGGCGCAGGTAATGATACTTTCGCCGTTCGTAACCCGACCGATCAGGTCCAGGGTGGCGCTGGTAACGACGTCGTTTATGTCGATGCTGCTTCGCTCGTCGCTGGCGGCCAGATCGTCGCTTCCTGGGACGCAAGCAATACGCTTGCTGGTACGAACAGCACCGGCATCGAGACCATCTCGGCTGCCGATCAGAGTGGTACGGCTGCCCTGAACCTCACGGGTAACGCTGACGCACAGATCATCGCCGGCAATATGGGTGCGAACGTCCTTAACGGCGGCGGTGGTGCCGACACGCTGATCGGTCTTGGTGGAAACGACACTTATGTCGTGGATGCGGCTGCTTCGGGCGCCGTAGTGATTCAGGAAGCTGGCAACGGAGGCAATGACACGCTGAACCTTACCGGCACGACCGGTAACTTCAATCTTTCCACCAATAGTGATACGGCTTCGATCGAAACCATTAAGGTTACGAATGCTGATTATACCGGCACAATCACTGGTAACTCGCTCGGTCAGACGATCAATGCTTCAGTCACCGGTAACGCTGCTACGGGCGGTCCGGTCACGCTGAACGGTGGCGGCGGTGCCGACACGCTGATCGGCGGCGCGGGTTCGGACACGTTTCGCGTGGACTCCGCTGACGACGTTATTCAGGACTCGACTTCTACGGATAACAACGCGACGAACGAAACCAATGCGGTCGAGTTCCTTGGGAAAACCGGCGGCTTTGACTTGGCTGATGGGGTGAATGTAACGTCGATCACGGCAACTGCTGCGACAGAAGATGGCAATGTTTATCTCGTTGGTAATGGGTACAATCAGACCATTACGGGCAACGCTGGCAATAACGTTCTCGATGGCGGCAACGTGACAAAAGCCACTGACGGCACGGCGGTTACTACTCAGGGCGATACGCTAGATGGCGGTGCTGGTAACGACGTTTACCGCATCTACACTGCGAATGATCGAGTTATCGACGCCAGTGGCACCGATGTTATTTACACCAGTGCGGCGACGACCAATCTGGCAGTGGTTGCAAACGGATCGGCTATCGAAACCCTTTCTGCCTTCGATCAGTCTTCGAGTTCTATCAATTACACCCTGACCGGTGATGCCAACGCGCAAGCGATCATCGGTGCAATGGGGAATGATACGCTCGCTGGCGGTGGCGGTAAGGACACGTTGATTGGTCTTGGCGGCAACGACACTTACAATGTTACTGCCAACGCTACGGCAACAGACAACAGTGTCATTCAGGAAGCTGCGGGTGGCGGCAACGACATCCTCAACCTCACGGGTAATAATAACTACACACTTGCGAAAAACGTCGAAATTGAGCGTATTAATCTCGATAATTCGTTTAATGGTACTGGCGTGATGGGCGGCAGGACTGTGACGGGCAACGAGACCAGTCAGGTTATCGATGGTGCGAACGCTGCTGGTCCGGTTACGCTGAACGGCGGTGGCGGTACGGACACGCTTATCGGCGGTACGGGCAATGACACGTTTGTTGTGGACGACGCTTCTGATGTCATCATCGACACCAAGGGCGGCCCGAACAGCATCAGCTTCGCTGGTACGGGTGGTTACGATCTCGCCGCCGGCGTGAACGTTGATAACCTCTCGGTCGCTACGAGCGTGAAGAGCGGCGTGTACCTCGTGGGTAACGAGTTCTCGCAGGTCATCACCGGCGGCGCAGGTAACGACGTGTTGAACGGTGACGGCGGTCTGTCCGGCGCACTTGATACACTCCGTGGTGGCGCGGGTGACGATGTTTACCGCGTTTGGAACTCGAATGATCGGGTTGTTGAAAGCGCGGGTAACGGTTTTGACACCGTTTACACGAGCGTAAACTACTCGCTCGCTACCAACGACGCCAACAACGTTGCTGACGGCGCTGCGGCGGGTACGGTTCAGCAGATCGAGCAGCTCTCTGCTGCAGATCAGTCATCCACCGACTCCTTGACCCTTTATGGTAACGATGCTGCCAATCGCATCATCGGTAACAACGGCGCGAATATTCTCTCCGGCGGTGCCGGTCAGGACGTTCTCATCGGCCTCGGTGGTGCGGACACCTTCGTGTTCCAGAACTACGGTGCCGGCAACGCTGATACCATTCAGGACTTCAGCAAGGCTGAGGGTGACAAGTTCCAGCTTGTCGACGGGGCATCGACCACTGACTTCAACGGTCTGATGAACGGTTCTTCGGGTACGCTGGATGCCTCGCAGTTCGTCAGCGGTACGGAGACGACTTCTGCTGCTGGTACGGCGCAGATCGTGTACGATCAATCGACCGGTCGCATCTTCTTCGATGCGGACGGCGCCGGCGGCAACGCAGCGGCCCTGGTCGCTCAGGTGACCCCGGGTACCGAGCTGACGGCGAACGACTTCACCGTCGTCTCGGCCGCTCCGCAGATCTAAGATCGGCGATGAATAGGGAAGGGCCCTCGCTTCGGCGGGGGCCCTTCTTTTTTTGCTTTATGACGCAGGGGTTCTCGGCCATGCCCTGCACAAATGACGCGCACATCGGGCTTTGCCCGTCGCCAGTATCCGTCCTCTGAAGGCCGCTTCATTCATGCGTATGCAATCCGCGAAGTTATTGGATTCCACCGCGATCGCTCGCCCGCTTCTGGCGGGTCTTTTCGTTTGTGCGGCACTGGCGCCCCTCGGCAGCCTCTCCGCACAGGAAGTTCTGGAGGGCTATACCCCCTCCGTTGCCGTCCCGTCCGAAGCGGTCGATCCCGCAGCGCCGCCGCCCACGCCGCGGCCGCTCGATCCCGTTCCGCTGGACCGGCCGTCGGCGCTGACGCCCGACACGCGTTCCGCGCCGCCCCCACCGGCCCCGCCGCCGCTGCCCGCGCCTTACGCTACGCCGGCGCCGCAGTCGGGAACCGCAACTCCATCCGCGCGCGCCGATGATGCGCCGGAGCTTCCCGCTCCCGTTGCGCGCCCGCTCGCAATCGATCCCGCAACCGATCCCATCCTCATCCTAGCAGACCGCTCTGGCGACGCGGCCTACTTCACCGGAATTGTGAAGAGCGGCGTGCGCATGCACCCGTCGATTGATGAGGCGCAGGCCCTCGCGCGTCAGGCGCAGGAGGTGAAGGATGAAGCGGAAAGCGCCCAGTATCCGCAGGTCGAAGTGGGGCTTTCCAGCTACCGTGTGATCGCGCAAAGTTTCCGCAACGAACTGGACAATCTCCTTCAGCGCGCGCGCCCCAACGCTCGCACCGACATCACCGGCAACGTCACCCAGCGTCTGATCGATTTCGGCGCCACGGTAGACCGGATATCGTCCGCCGAATCGACCATCCAGGCGGCGCTTGCCGACGTGGATAATGTTGCCGCGCAACTCGCGCTCAACACCATCGGCGCATGGTATGATCTGTTTGCCGCGCGTACGTTGTTGCAGCTCACGTCCGATTATCGGGAGAGTGTGGCCAAAGGCGCTGATCAGATGCGCCAGCGGATCGAGCAGGGACAGTCGGCGCCCGCAGATATGGCGCGCGTGGACACCGAGCTTGCTTCGCTGGACGTGCGCGCTGCACGATATCGTCGTCAGGTCGCCAGCGCGGAAGCGCGGTTTCAGGAACTGACCGGTCAGCCCGTTCCGGAGGATCTGGGCCGCGCACCGCTGCTTGGGTCCGCGCCCATTACGCGCGAAGGGGCACGGATCGAGGCGGAGAATATTCCGGCGGTTCGTTCCGCCCGCGCGCAGGCCCGCGCGGCGGAAAAAGCTGCTGAAGCGGCGCGTGAGGATACATTGCCGTTGGTCACCGCCCAAGTGGCGGCGGGGCGCTACGGCGCCTTTGAAGTCTCGAAGGATTATGACGTCCGTGCGATCGTGAATGTGCGTCAGCAACTGTTTGGCCCGGGAGACGCCCGCGCGGATCAAGCCCGGGAGCGTTCCAGGGCATCGGATGCGCGGGCGGTTCGGGTGCGCGAGGAGTCAGGGCGCGATGCAGCGATTGCCTTCAGCGATCTGAAGGCCCTGGAAGCCCAATTGCAATCGCTGAAGGAAGCTTATATCGCGAGCCGGACCACGCGTGATGCCATTTCGCAGCGCTTCCGCTACTCCAGGGGCAGTCTTCTCGACGTGCTTGCCGCCAACGATACCTATTTCGCGGCGGCTGCTGCCTATGTCGACGGATTAACCCAGCGCGATGCAGCTTATTACGTGCTACTCGCGCGCACCGGGCGTCTTCTCGGGGCACTTGATATTAGGCCCACAACAGAAATGATGTTGTCCGAATGAGTGATTCCAATCTTTACACGGTAAGCAAACCGCGTTTCGCCCGCTGGCTTGTCGAGCCGATGCTACAGAACCGCTCGACCTATATGAAGGTCGCGGTCGCTGCCGCGCTGATCAACACCTTTGGTCTCGTCACGTCGATCTTCACCATGACGGTATATGACCGCGTGCTGCCGAACAACGCCACCACATCGCTGGCGGGCCTGACCATCGGGCTTCTGTTTGTGATCTTTTTCGATTTTGCGTTGCGGACCTTGCGGTCCTATTTCGTCGATATCGCTGGGGCTAATGTAGACCGGGACGTCGGCGATTCGGCATTCCGCAAGTTGATCGCAATGCGTCTCGACAACAAACGCGGCTCAACCGGCGCACTTGCCGGTACGCTGCGCGAACTCGAGACGCTCAGGGACTTCTTCGCGTCTGCCTCTCTCTCCGCATTCATCGATGTGCCCTTCATCCTGCTCTCGCTAGCCGTGGTCGCGCTAATCGGGGGATGGGTGGTAGTCGTGCCCCTGTTGATGGTTCCTCTCGTGGTCATTGCCGGTGTGGTTACCTTTCCGGCGATGGATCGGCTCGCCACCGAGTCCATGAACGAAAAGCTGCACAAGCAGTCTGTGTTGGTTGAGGCGATCGGCGGTATAGAGACGGTCAAGGCTACGGGCGCTGGCAATCTGCTTACGCGGCGCTGGCTGCAAGCGATCGACATGCAGTCGGAGCTGGGCACGCGCCAGCGCTTGATCGCCTCGCTGTCTACGAACGTCGCCAATGCGGCGCAGACCATGTCTTACGCTGGCGTCATCGTGATCGGCGTGTTGATGGTCGAGAACCGTGAGTTGACGACAGGTGGCCTGATCGCATGTTCGCTTCTTAGCAGCCGCGCGGTAGCGCCGTTGGGCCAGATCGCTCAGCTTCTGTCCCGTCTTACGGCCAGCCGTACTGCCTATCGCACGCTGAACCAGTTCATGCAGCAACCGCACGAGAACGAAGGTGATGGCAAGATCCGTCTTAATCGCATCGAGGGTCGCGTCGAATTCCGCGATGTGAGCTTCAAGTATCCTGGTGCAAAAGATTATGCGCTGGAACATGTGAACCTGAAAATTGAGCCGGGTGAGCGGGTCGGCATTCTTGGCCGTGTTGGCTCGGGAAAATCGACCATCGCGCGGCTTGCGCTCGGTCTTTATGAGCCAGCTGAAGGGCTGGTTCTGCTGGACGGCTCGGATCTCAATGAGATCGATTCGGTTAGCATGCGTCAGCATATTGGTTCCGCCCTGCAGGAGAGCGTTCTGTTGACCGGCTCCATCCGTGAGAACATTACACTGGAACATCCGCACATTGATGATGATGAGATGATCCGTGCTTCTCAGCTGGCCGGTGCGCACGACTTCGTTTCGCGCATCACGAACGGCTATAATGTCAAACTTTCCGATCGCGGCGAGAGCCTTTCGGGCGGTCAGCGGCAAAGTATTGCGCTTGCTCGCGCGCTCGCAGGTAAGCCGCGTCTCCTCATTTTTGACGAACCCACCAGCAGCATGGATGCGCAAAGCGAACAGGCGCTGATTCAGCGGCTTCAGGAAGAGACCAAAGATCGCACGATGATTATCATCACTCATCGTACGCCGATGCTTAGTCTCTGTACGCGCATCATCCTCATTCAGGATGGTAAGATTCAAATGGATGGACCACGCGATGCGGTTCTTCAGAAACTCTCACGTCCGGCGGCAGCATGAAGCAGGAAGACTCCTCGATTTTCGACTCGATGAGCAATCGCCTTAATCCGTCGAAAGCGTCGAACCTGCTGCTTGGCGGGATTGTAGTCTTTATCATTTTCTTCTTCGTTTGGGCCGCACTTACCGAGCTGGACCGGACTGTTTACGCGCGCGGTGTTGTGGTGCCGACCGCGCAGCTTCAGCGAGTTTCAAACCTTGAGGGCGGTATCGTTGATCGCATTCTGGTTCGCGAAGGTGAGATGGTGGAAGCCGGTCAGCCGCTGGTTGAGCTGGATAACACTGTCAGTACGGCCAATCTGGACGCGGGCGAAATTTCCTACGAGGCGCTGCGTTACAAGGTGGAGCGCCTGGAAGCAGAAGTTGTGGGCCGCGCGCCACGCTTCGTGCCGACCGACAATCCGCAACTTGCCAATCAGGCCGAGGTCGAGCGCGCTTTGTACCAATCGCGTCAATCCGATCTCAACAGTTCCTTGGCTGCGGCGCGAGATCGTGTGATCCAGGCTGAGCGTGCAGTTTCCGAGGCACAGGCAAATCAGGCCGCTGCCGCCAGTTCGCGGGACGCAGCAAGGGAGCAGCTCGATTTGTTGCGACCGCTGGTCGATAATGGGGTTGAGCCTCGCGCTTCTTTGATTCAGGCACAGCGTAATTACGACGTGGCGCAAAGCCAGGTGGCCTCGGCCGCCGCCGCTCTATCGCGCGCACGTGCAGCCGTCGGGGAGGCTAATTCCGCCATGCGGCAGATCAGCCAGCAACGGCGGTCGGATGCAGCAAACGAGCTGACCGCCGCCCGTGCTGAAATGGCCGGTCAACGTAGCGCGTTGCCCGCCGCAGAGGATCGTCTCGAAAGGACTGTCGTCCGTTCTCCGTTGAAGGGCCGCGTCAACCGTGTGCTTGTCAGTACGGTGGGCGGTTCGGTGTCGGCAGGTCAGCCTTTGGTGGAGATCGTTCCGAGCGAAGGAAATCTCGTTGTCGAGGCACGGGTGAAACCGGATGACATCGCGTTTGTTTTTCCGGGCCAAAATGCGCTTATTAAAATTACCGCTTACGATTATGCGATCTATGGCGGACTTGAAGGGCGTGTCGAAAACATTTCGCCCGATGCTATCGTCGAAGAGCGGACGGGCGAGACCTATTATAATGTTCGCGTTCGTGCGAACGCGAAGGGCTTGAAAGCTCAGAATGGCACACTGCTTCCTATCACTCCGGGTATGATCGCCGACGTCAATCTGACGGGTGATAAGCGATCGATCCTAGATTACATCCTTACCCCCTTCACGCGGGTGAAGAACGACGCTTTCCGCGAACAGTAGGGCCTGCGAAGTTCTATGAACCTGCTGATGTTTGGAAACGGTGAAATATCGTGAGAGTTCTTTTCGCTCATCAGAACTTTCCAGGTCAATTTCGCCACTTGGCTGCTGCGCTGGTGGAAAGTGGCAATCAGGTTCATGCGATGACCATGAACGACGCAGCGCCTATCCCCAACGGCGTTACAGCGACGCGCTCTATCTCCCGCCATGGAAGCGATTCCAAGGACAGCTGGGCGCGTGACATGGAAGCGAAAGTCATTCGCGCGCATGTGACTTTGGAATCGGCTGTTGGGTTGCGTCAGGAGGGTTATGTCCCGGACGTGATCGTGGGTCATCCGGGATGGGGTGATACCTTGTTCCTGAAGAATGTTTGGCCGGAAGCGCGCTTCGGCATTTACTGTGAGTTCTTTTACGAAGCGCAAGGGACGGACATCAATTTCGATCCGGAGTTCAAGAGCGCAGGCGATCCGATCATCGCCGATTGCCGTGCCAAGCTTAAAGCCCTGACGCAGCGGCTTCATTTCCCGATGGCGAATGCCGGTATATCACCGACCAATTTTCAGGCCGATACCTATCCGGATGAGTTCCGCGATCGTATTACGGTAATCCATGATGGGATCGATACGCGCAACATCCGTCCGCGTCCCGATGCTGGAATCCAGCTTGGGAGTGGCAAGCGCCTTACCCGCCAGGACGAGGTTATCACCTTCGTTGCGCGAAACTTGGAGCCTTATCGCGGTTACCATATCTTCATGCGCGCGTTGCCGAAGCTCATGCGCGAACGACCCAATGCCCGCGTCATCATTGTAGGCGGTAACGGTGTAAGTTATGGTGCCGCGCCGCCGGAAGGCAGCTGGCGGGAGCGTTTCCTGGGGGAAGTGGTCGGCGAATTGGATATGAGCCGCGTGCATTTCGTGGGCAATATCCCTTATGATGTCTTCACTCAGCTGATGGCGGTTTCAAAGGTCCATGTGTATTTGACCTATCCGTTCGTGCTTTCCTGGAGCCTGCTTGAAGCAATGGCGAGCGGCACAGCGGTGGTGGCTAGCGATACTGCCCCGTTGCAGGAAGTGATCAGCCATGGTGAGACCGGCCTTCTTTTCCCGTTTTTCGACCCCGACGGACTTGCCGCTCAGGTATGCTCGCTGCTGGAAGACGAACCGCGCCGAGCCTCCATGGCCGCAAAGGCGCGCGAGCATGTGATTGCGAACTATGATCTAACCACTGTCTCTCTGCCGCGGCAGATGGAATGGCTGCAATCGCTCTACGAGGCGGAGCCACTTCCGCCTTTCTGATGCGAAGCGGCCTCGCCTCGAAGATTAGTTACCGCGTTCTTCGATCAGACGGCGCACCACTGGCCTTAGAGACGTGCGCCAGCCGGGTGCATCGTAGCCGAATGTTTCGGAAAATCGCCGGCAATCGAGTCTCGAATTGGCAGGGCGTTTTGCCTTGGTCGGGAAGTCAGCGCTGGCAATTCGGTTGACCCTTGCGACAGGTCCATTGAATTCGTCGCTGAATGTAAAGATCGCCTGAGCGAAATCAGCCCAGCTTGCATCACCTGTTCCAGCAAAATGATAGATACCGTTGAGGCCATCGCCATCTGACAGTCCGTTATGATCGGCAATGGTCAGCAGTGCCTGGGCAATGTCAATGGCAGAAGTCGGGTTACCATGCTGATCATCAACAATGCCGAGCTCATCACGGCCGTCGGCGAGGCGAAGCATCGACTTTACGAAATTGTTTCCGAACGGGCTGTAGACCCAGGCGGTGCGTAGCACCGCATAAGCTGCGCCGCTTTCGGCGAGCGCGCGTTCCCCGGCAAGTTTCGTTTCGCCGTAAACGCCCAGCGGGGCGACGAAATCGTTTTCTGTCCAGGGTCTGTCGCCGCTGCCATCGAAAACATAGTCGGTGGAGAGATGGATGACCGGTATGCCTGCTTCGGCAGCGGCCGCGCCGATCACTCCCGGTGCGATACCGTTCACGGCCATCGCAACGTCGGGGTCATCCTCGGCTTGATCGACCGCGGTGTAGGCGGCACAGGAGAAAATCAGATCTGGCTTGGTTTTGCGGACGGTCCGGTGAACGCTCTCGGGATCGAGCAAATCGAGTTCAGGCCGTGCGCCGAAGACCAGCTCATGCGGTCCGCGGGCCGCCATTTCGGCTATGCTCTGGGCGACTTGTCCGTTGCGGCCGGTGACCAGAATTTTCATTTTTTGGTGCCCAGCCTCGTGCCGTCATAGGAGCCGAAGCGGATCGGGCCCCACCACCACTCATTGTCGAGATACCAGTCGATCGTCTTTTCGAGACCGGACTGGAAGCTTTCTTCCGGCGTCCAGCCCAGATCGGATTTGATCTTGGATGCATCGATGGCGTAGCGCTTGTCATGGCCAGGACGATCGGTGACGAACTCGATCAGGTCGCGGCGCGATCCGCTCTCCATGGGTCGCTTTTCGTCGAGGATATCGCAGATCGCTTCGACAACCGCGAGGTTGGTGCGCTCCTCGTTCCCGCCGACATTATAGCTTTCGCCGGGCACGCCCGTGGTCAGCACCCGCTCGAGCGCGCGCGCATGATCGTCGACATAGAGCCAGTCGCGCACATTGTCGCCGCGGCCGTAGACGGGCAGTTTCTTGCCTTCGAGCGCGTTGAGGATGGTAAGCGGGATCAGCTTTTCGGGGAAATGATAGGGTCCGTAATTGTTCGAGCAGTTGCTGATGACGGTCGGCAGGCCGTAGGTTTCATGCCAGGCCCGCACGAAATGGTCGGATGAGGCCTTGGAGGCGGAGTAGGGCGATTTCGGAGCGTACGCGGTTTCTTCGGTAAACAGCGTATCGTCGAATTCGAGTTCGCCGAACACTTCATCGGTGGAGATGTGGTGGAAGCGGAAGGCGCTGCGCTTCGCATCGTCCAGGCCGCGCCAATATTCCAGCGCGGCATCGAGCATCCGGACTGTGCCCATCACATTGGTTTCCACGAAGATGCCCGGTCCGTCGATCGAGCGATCGACATGGCTTTCCGCGGCCAGATGCATGACGCCGTCCACTTCATGGTCGCGCAGCAGCGACAAAACGAGCGCCGTATCGCTGATGTCGCCTTCCACGAAGACGTGCGCGGGCGATTCCGACACGTCCTTCAGGGACGACCGGTTGCCGGCGTAGGTCAGCTTATCGAGCGTGACGACTTTGCGGCCTTCCGCAATGAGGCGACGCACCACCGCCGAGCCAATGAAGCCGGCACCGCCGGTGACGAGGATCGTATTCATGTCGGTCCTTCTCGGGATAAATTCAGAAAAGTTCGTCCGGGCCAAGGTCGCCAATGCGGGGGGCGTCGGCGTCCTTGCCGGAAAGCACGGCGTCATCGATCGAAGGCCAGTCGATCCCAATAGCGGAATCGTTCCATAGGATCGAGCGCTCGCTCTGGGGAGCGTAAGCGGCATCAACCTTGTACTGCACCAGGACATCGTCGGTCAGCGTCATGAACGCATGGCCAAAGCCTGCCGGTACGAAGAGTTGATTGCCTTTGTCGGCAGAAAGCTCGCAGCCGTCCCACTGACCGAAGCGCGGGGAATCGCGCCGAAGGTCCACCGCGATGTCGAAGATCTTGCCGCTCAGTACCCGGACCAGCTTGGCCTGCGCAAAAGGCGGCAGCTGGTAGTGAATTCCGCGCACCGTCCCACGCTTGGCGGACAAGCTCTCATTTTCCTGCATCCATTCGCAGGCGATACCATTCTGGGCGTAGGTATCCTGATTGAATACCACGCTGAAGTAGCCGCGATGATCGCCGAAGCGATCGGGAGTTATCTCAATTACCTCTGGCAGGGAAAGCGAGCGAAAATCGGTCACAGCGCCATCTCCGTGCATTTTCGCAGATAGTCGGCATAGCCGGTCTTCCCGAGACCGTCTGCGCGGTCCAGCAATTCCTGCTTGCCAAGCCATCCGGCATTGAAGGCGATTTCTTCCAGGCAGGCGATCTTGGCGCCGGTGCGGTGTTCGATCGTGCGCACGAAGGCGCCGGCGTCATAAAGACTGTCATGCGTGCCGGTGTCGAGCCAGGCGTAGCCGCGGCCCAGGAGCGTGACGTCCAGTTCCCCCTTTTCCAGATAGTGACGGTTGACGTCGGTGATTTCCAGCTCGCCGCGTGCGGAGGGTTTTATGGATCGCGCGATGTCCACCACCTGCTCGTCATAGAAGTACAAGCCTGTGACCGCATAGTTCGATTTGGGGTTTTCCGGCTTTTCGGCGATGTCGTTCGCCTGCTTGGTTTCCGGATCGAACGCGACGACGCCGTAACGCTGCGGATCGTCCACGCGATAGGCAAATACGTTCGCGCCGCCCTTGGAGGCGGAGGCGGCCGCATCGGCGCAGCGGCGACCGAGTTCATAGCCGTGGAAAATATTGTCGCCCAGGATCAGGGCGCTCGTGTGCCCGTCCACGAAGTCGGCCCCAATGATGAACGCTTCAGCGAGGCCGTTTGGATGAGCCTGCTCGGCGTAGGAGAACTCAACACCGAAGTTTGAACCGTCGCCCAGCAGGGCCTTGAACATCGGCAGGTCCCGCGGCGTGGAGATGATCAGAATTTCACGAATGCCCGCCAGCATCAGCGTGGAAATCGGATAGAAGATCATCGGCTTGTCATAGACCGGTAGCAACTGCTTCGACACGGAAAGCGTGGCCGGATAGAGGCGCGTCCCGCTGCCTCCTGCCAGTACGATACCTCGCATTATGAATTCTCCAGTGCGGTGACGAACGGAACGTTCGATTATGATGCGGCCCTACCCTCGGGGCACCGGACTTAGCAACCATTTGCCGCCTGCGACTGCCGGCGGCGTAGGGAGGGGAATTTGTATTCTGGCGTTCAGGCCCCTAAGCCTTCAGTGAGATAAAAAATGCGAGCGAGGGGTATAAAATATGGCGGCAGCGGCCGGTAAGCAGACGACCGAGGGCTGGTCCTCACGCTGGGGGTTTATCCTGGCGGCAACGGGATCGGCGGTCGGGCTGGGCAATCTCTGGCGGTTTCCGTCGGAGGCTGGCACCAATGGCGGCGGCGCTTTCGTCATTTTCTACATTTTTTGCGTGGTGCTGATCGGTCTTCCGGTGCTGCTGTCGGAAACGCTGATCGGGCGGCACGGCAAGGCGGACGCGATCGAGAGTACCAAGACGGTGGCGCGCGATAGCGGTGCTTCGACTGCCTGGTCTGCGCTGGCGGGCATCGGCATGCTGGGCGCGTTCCTGATCCTTACTTTCTACAGCGTCATCGCGGGTTGGGTGATCTATTATATCGGCCTGTTCGCGGGCGATGTCGCCACCAGCATCGGCAATGGCGCATTGCTGGGCGGCGCTTTTCAGGGGGAGAGCCTGGAGCAGGTGCAGGGCTATCTGCCGGCGCTTTTCGCCGACAACGGAATGATGATCGGCCTGCACGCGCTCTTCATGGCGGTGACCGTTTTCGTCATCGCACGGGGTGTGGGCGGCGGAATCGAGAAGATCGCGGTCTATCTTATGCCGACCTTCTTCATCCTGCTGATCGGTATCACGCTCTACAGCCTTGCGACGGGCGCGGCGGGAGAGGCCTTTGCCTTTTTGTTCGCTTTTGATCCGTCGCGGCTCCTGCATGGCAATGTCATGCTGTCCGCGCTTGGCCAGGCGTTCTTCTCACTCTCGCTGGGTTCGGCGATGATGATAACCTATGGTGCCTATGCGGACCGCAAGACGAACCTTGCATCCACGTCCGCAATCATTGCCGCGGCGGACACGTCGGTTGCCATCATCGCGGGGCTGGCGATCTTCCCGATTGTCTTCGCCGCAGGCCTGGCATCGGATAGTGGCCCGACGCTGATGTTCCAGGTGCTGCCGGCCAGCTTCCAGACCATGCCGGCGGGATCGTTCATCGGGCTGCTGTTCTTCGTCATGGTGCTGTTTGCCGCGCTGACCAGCTCGGTCGCACTCCTCGAAGCGCCTACGGCATGGGTGATGAAGCGCCTGGGCCTGCCACGGGCGGTGACCGCCATCGGCCTCGGCATCCTTGCCTTTGCGATCGGTATCCTGTCGGCGATGTCGTTCAACTCACTGGAAAACTGGCATCCGCTGAACTTCAGCATTTTCGAAGGCCAGAACTTCTTCTCGATCGTCGATATCTTTACAGGCAAGATCCTGCTGCCGCTGTCGGCCTTCCTGGTTTCCGTTTTCGTTGGTTGGATCGCGGACAAGCGCCTGACCGATGATGAAAACGGCATCAGCGGCGGGCTGCACCTGACGTGGCGCTTCCTGATCGCTTGGCTCTGCCCGATCGCGGTGGGCGCGATCCTGGTGTTCGGCTTGATAAGCTGACGGTGCCCGCTCCCTATGGGGCGGGTCAGACCATCACTTGCTTGGCCGTGCGCGGGCGGGTGAACAGCTTTCCTTTTTCGGACCACAGGAGCAGCAGCAGCGCGCAGCTGCCGCAGATCAGGAACCCGCTGACGAGGGGCACCACCGTGCCGTCATAGGCCTGGCCGATGATGACGCCGAGGCCGGCGGCGCACAGCATGCGCATGCAATTCTGGAAGCTCGACGCGGCGCCCGCCATATTGCCGAACGGCTCCATCGCGATCGAGGAGAAGTTCGCGCCGATAAAGCCGCACATGCTCATGGTGAGCGCGTGGAGGATCAGGAAGGCGGTGAGCGATTCGCCGTTCCACGCGCTGATGAGGTGGATTGCGGACAACGCGATGAAGGCGATCAGCGCGCTATGGCTCACTCGCCGCGCGCCGAAGCGCATGACGATGCGGCTGTTGAAGAAGCTAGCCAATGCCATCGCGCCTGCGACGCCCGCAAACGCATAGGGAAAGACATCTTCCGCGCCGAAGGTGGTGAAGAATATCTGCTGCGCGCTGTTGATGAAGCCGAACAGCGCACCGAAGGCGATGCCGGAGCCGAACATATAGCCCAGCGCCTGGCGGTGGGTGATCACCTTGCCCCACACGTCCACGATGGCGGAGGGTTTGATGGGAATGATATGCTCGGGCTTCAGCGTTTCGGGAAGGCGCATAAACACCCAAGTCGCCACCGCCGCGCCCATCAGCGCCAAGAGCACGAAGATCATATGCCATTCGCTGAAGGCCAGGATCGCGGAACCCAGGCTCGGCGCGATGACGGGCACGCCCATGAACACGATGAAAACGAAGCTCATCAACTGCGCCATGGCATCGCCCGAATAGCGGTCTCGCACAATCGATCCGACCAGCACGGAGAACGCACCGGCCGCGATGCCCTGCGCCAGACGCAAACCGACGAGCATGGCGAAGCTAGCGCTGAAGATCGAAAGGATCGACAGGAAGGTGTAGGTGGCAACCGCGCCCAGCAGAACGGGGCGGCGGCCGAACCGATCGCTGAGCGGCCCGTAAAACACGGCGCCGGCACCGGTGCCGATCAAATAGGCGCTGACAATCCACTGCCGCAGATTCGGGTCGGTCAGCCCGAAATCGTCCGAGATATGTCCAAGCGCTGGCAGCATAGCGTCGATCGCCAGCGCGTTCATCGCCATCAGCGATGCCATCATCGCGACGAATTCCTTTGGGCCGAGCGCGAATTGCTTCACGCCGCGGGAGAGGGCGGCTTCATTTTGCATCGCAGCAATATGAGGCGCGGCGGTGTGAATTGCCATGGCCAAAAGGGACAAGCCCTATTGCGCGCGCGGTAAGCCGGGCGAAGCCGTGTAAAAAGGCCAGCATAACGCTATATCGCTTGGCGATCCCATGTCCGACGCGCCGCCCCTTCGAAAGATCATCCATGTCGATATGGACGCGTTTTTCGCGAGTGTGGAGCAGCGCGATCATCCCGAATTGCGCGGAAAGCCGGTGGCCGTGGGCGGATCGTCGCGGCGCGGGGTGGTGGCGGCGGCAAGTTACGAGGCGCGCGTCTTCGGCGTGCGCTCCGCCATGCCGTCCGTCACTGCGGCGCGGCGCTGCCCGGACCTGATCTTCGTGAAATCGCGGTTCGATGTGTACCGCGAGGTGTCCGGCCAGATTCGGGCGATCTTCCAGCGTTTCACCGACGCCATCGAGCCGCTGTCGCTAGACGAAGCCTATCTGGATGTGACGCAGGACAAGCAGGGCATCGGATCGGCAGTGAAGATTGCCAAGGCCATCCGCGCGGCAATCCGCGAAGAGACCGGCCTCACCGCAAGCGCGGGGGTCAGCTACAACAAGTTCATCGCCAAACTGGCGAGCGACCAGAACAAGCCCGACGGCCTGTGCGTCATCCTGCCCGAGCAGGGCCCGGAATTCGTCGCCTCGCTGCCGGTGAAGCGCTTTCACGGCGTCGGTCCGAAAACCAACGAGAAGATGGCGCGGCTCGGGATCCAGACGGGTGCGGACCTGCGTGAAAAGGATGTGGCCTGGCTGACGGCACATTTCGGGAGTTGGGGGGAGGGGCTTTTCCGCATGGCGCGCGGGATCGATCATCGTCCCGTTCGGTCCAGCCGTATTCGCAAGTCTCTTGGCGGAGAACGAACCTATGGCGAGGATAAATGGAGCGAGGGCGATCTGCGCGAGGCGCTGGACGGGATCGTGGAGATTGTCTGGGACCGTATAGCCGAACGGCAAGTCAGGGGGCGCACGGTGACGCTGAAGGTGAAATTCGCCGATTTCCGTCAGATCACCCGTGCGCGCTCGATCGAGCATGCGGTTGCATCGCGGGAGGAATTTTCAGCCATCGGCCATAGCCTGCTCACCGACATATTGCCGGTGGAAAATGGCGTGCGACTGCTCGGTCTAACCCTGGGATCCCTGGAGCGCGACGAGCAGGAGGCGAAGGCCGCCACACCGGTGCAGCAAGCCTTCGCCTTCGACTGATCGATCAGCTTGCCCCTCAGGAAGAGGGCGCGCCGGAACCGTCCGGCTGGATCAGGCGGTCGATCGTATAAATAACGCCGTTGCCGGCCACGATTGGCTCGCCGGTGACCATCGCGGCCTGATCGCCGCTGCCAATGCCGATCCGGTTGCCTTGCTGGGTAAATTCAAGGTTAGATCCCGCGACACTGGCAATCTCAACCGTGCCGTCCCCGCTCTTGATCGCGTTGACCAGATCTTCCTGGGCGAGAACGCCGGGCGCGATGTGGTAGCGTAAGAGTGCGATCAATTCAGGTCTTCCCGCATCGCTTTTCAGACGGTCGAGCTGCTCGCCATTAACCGCCTGGAGCGCCTCGTTCGACGGCAGGAACAGCGTATAGGGGGCAGGGCCTTCCAGCGCCGCCTCCAGCCCCGCCTGTTTGATCAATCCTGCCGCCGTCGAAAGATCGCCCGCATCGCCGAGGGTTTCGACCAGATCGGCCTGATCAGCTTTCTCTGCCGCACTGCTCGTTTTCGAGGTATCGTCCGCAGATTGCCCGCAAGCAGAAAGGCTGAACAGCAGCGCGGCCCCGGCGAGCGCCGTCATCTTGGAAATCGTCATAGAAATGTCCCCTGTTTTCAGGTCAGCAACTGAATAACCGACTGGATTAAGCGGGTTTTCGGATCGACCTGATAGACGTAGCCATCGCTGTAACGATACATGGCATCGGGGCGATCATAATAGCGATCGCGATACTGGTAGGGCACGTTATAAACGTCATAGCCCGCCGGCATAGGCTGGCCAACAGCGAAGTTGTTGCCGGTCAAAAGCGCCGCGATCGTGCTGATCGTATCGTTTTGCGGGTTCACCCCGAACAATGTGTCATCGGCATAGCGATAAGTGTAGTTCGGATTATTGCGGCCGTAATAGTCGCTGTAATAGGTCGGGGCGGCCTGCGAACCATATTGCTGCGGCCAGGTTTGTCCTTGGAACAGCGCACCGCCGACGAGTGGCAGGAAAGCCGTGACCAGCGAATTGTTGTTGTTCATTCGATAGGCGTAACCGTCCGAATAAACGAAATTGGAATCGCGGAAGCGCGGTTCGAGGCCAAGATAGCTCAGCAGCGAGCCGCGATCGTCGCGATAATAAGCCTGGCGCTGATCGTAGAGCTTGCGCGCCTGGCCCGGCGGCAGGCAGCCATTGTTCTTTTTCGCAAGGCCCGGAGGACACCCGTTGATCAGACCGTAATCGGCCTGTCGCCGGTCCCCGAAGCGCAGACGGCCATCCTCATAGAAATCATAGCGATCGCGCGGGCGGACGACATCGTTGCCGCGTAAGGTTACGTCCCGGCGCGCCTCGTCGATATTACCGCGAATGTCACGGCGCGCTTGCTGCACGCGGCGCGAAACGCCGTTTTCGATATCCCGCTGCGCACCGCGCACCTGTTCACGAATGTCGTTACGATTGGCAGGCCCACGATCGGCCTTGCCATTTCCCTTACCCGGATTGCCGATTTGCTTGGCGATCCGTTCCGGGCCGGAGGGGCCGCGATCCATCTTCGGGCCTTTGCCGTTAGCCTGGCCATTTCCATGATCGGGTTTGCCGGCATGGGCAGGGCCTTGGCCCTGATGACCATTGCCATTCCCGTTGCCCTTGCCTTGAGCCAAAGCGGGGCCTGCCATGACGATGGCAATGGAAGCGGCAGCATACATGAAGTTACGCATCATGATTCTCCTTGTTCTGGATGCGCAATGGTCGCTTGATTGCAAAGGTTCCCGATCGTGGAGGTAGAAACTTGGCGCAATCGGCGCACCGCTAATCGTTTTCCCGGGGTCTACCCCACAGCAAGAGCCATGATGCCGGTCTTAAAGAACGGCCGATTTGTTGACGTATAACCAGCGTCTTAGTTCACACTCGCGGTCTTGGAGCGCTCGCCCACTCACGAATCTGACCGTCACAAGCAGCGGAACGAACGGCCCCGATCAACATTTTTACTTGCAGTAGCGCGAGTGCCGACAAGTCTTTCCAGACACGCGCGCGAGTAGAGAGGACATGAGATCATGGCACGTGATTACGACAATTCTGCGTTTCGCACCGGAGCCGCTGGTGGCCGCAGCGAACAAAGCTTCGGCAGTTTTACCAATCGCATGGAGCGGGACCGCGGCTACGACGGGCGGCAAAGCCCCGAGAATGCATCCTATGGTCCGGGCGCAACGGCCTTTGACGAGCGCTATGTGCAGCGATCGAGAGGTGGAGGCGCCTATTCAGGTCGCGACCAGCGCGCACTTGGTGACACTTATGCGCCGCTGGACGATGATCGCCACACCGGCGGTTTCGGCAATCAAACGGGCTTTTATGTGGAGCGGGGCGGTGAGGATGAGGAACGCCGCTACCGCGATAGCGATCGCGGCTGGATGGAGCGTGCCGGTGACGAAGTGGCCAGCTGGTTTGGTGACGAGGAGGCCGCTGCGCGGCGCGATCTCGACCATCGCGGGCGCGGGCCAAAAGGCTATGTTCGCTCCGATGACAAGATGCTGGAGGATGTCAGCGAACGCATGTTCCATGATCCCAGGCTCGATGCATCGAACATCGAACTCAGCGTTACAGACGGCGAAGTGACCATGGACGGCACCGTTGACAGCAGGCAGGCCAAACGCCGCGCCGAAGATCTCGCCGACAGCGTAGCGGGTATCGGCCATGTGCAGAACAACTTGCGGGTCGATGACAGCATGAACCGCAATTTCGCAGGCGATCAGCGCTATGGCTACACCGCCGGCGCCACCCCGCGATCGGCTGTGCGCAGTTCACCCGAAGCGGACGTCAGCCCGATGGGGGACGAGCAGGACTATTCCAATAAAGCGAGCTGATAAGCCGCAAAGTTCGCGCAACGCGAGGGAAGGGAGAGCAGCAATGCTCTCCCTTTTCCTTTGGCGGATCAGACGTCGAGGTTGGCCACGTCCAGCGCGTTGTCCTGAATGAACTCGCGGCGCGGTTCGACAACGTCGCCCATCAGCTTGGTGAAGATCTCGTCGGCGACGTCGGCCTGTTCGATCTCGACCTGCAGGAGGGCGCGATTTTCCGGATCGAGTGTGGTTTCCCAAAGCTGTTCGGCGTTCATTTCACCGAGGCCCTTGTAGCGCTGAACCGCCAGGCCCTTCTTGCCGCTGGCGAGCACCGCGTCGAGCAGTTCGCTCGGCCGGGTGATGCGCGTTCCCGCGGCGCCGCCTTCGTCCGCACGATCGATAAGACGGCCCGGCGGGTTTTCCTGACCCTCGCTTTCCTCGGCGAGCGGATCATCGGCTTCGGCCAGTTCGGCCTCCTGCTCGGCGGCCTTCTGACTCATCAGGCGGCTGGCAGTAGCGTAGCTGTCCTTCTCCTCGGTCGCGAGCTTGTGGAGCTTGCGCGCCTCGGCGGAGACGAGGAACCCAGCATCGACGCGGTGATGGTCGGTCACGCCGCGCCACAGGCGTTCGAAGCGATAACCGCCCTCCTCGCCGACATGGGCGGACCAGCGGCCTTCTTCATCGGCGGCGTCCATCCAGCGCGCGGCCTCCGCGGCGGCGGCCTGACGCTGATCGGGCGTGAGATCGGGGGACAATGCGCCCGCCAGAGCCAGCGCCTCGATGATCGCGGGATCGTAGCGGCGCGGGATATAGGCCATCAGGCTGCGCATGCGGCGCGCATGTTCGACGAGCGTGCGGAGGTCCTCGCCCGCGCGTTGTCCGCCCTCGGTTTCCATCACCATCGAATTCAGGCCGGCATCGATCAGATAAGCGTCGAGCGCGTTGTTGTCCTTGAGATACACCTCGCTCTTGCCACGCCCGACTTTGTAGAGCGGCGGCTGCGCGATGTAGAGATGCCCGCGCTCGATGATCTCAGGCATCTGGCGGTAGAAGAAGGTGAGCAGCAGCGTACGGATGTGCGCGCCGTCCACGTCGGCGTCCGTCATGATGACGATCTTGTGGTAGCGCAGCTTCTCGACGTTGAAGTCCTCGCGCCCGATGCCGGTGCCCATTGCCTGGATCAGCGTGCCGACTTCCTTGGAAGACAGCATCCGATCGAACCGGGCGCGCTCGACGTTCAGGATCTTGCCCTTCAGCGGCAGGATAGCCTGGTAGTGCCGGTCGCGGCCCTGCTTGGCGGAGCCGCCGGCGCTGTCACCCTCGACCAGGAAGAGTTCGGATTTCGCGGGGTCGCGCTCCTGACAATCGGCCAGCTTGCCGGGCAGGGAGGCGATATCCATCACGCCCTTGCGCCTGGTCAGCTCGCGCGCGCGGCGGGCAGCCTCGCGCGCCGCGGCGGCGTCGACGATCTTCTGAATCACCGAAGCGGCATATTGCGGATTTTCCTCCAGCCATTCGCTCATCCGGTCCGCCATCAGGCTTTCCAGCGGCTGGCGAACTTCGCTGCTGACCAGCTTGTCCTTGGTCTGCGAACCGAACTTCGGATCGGGCAGCTTCACGGAAACGATGGCGGTCAGGCCTTCGCGCATATCGTCTCCGGTCAGCTTCACCTTTTCCTTCTTCATCAGCCCGGAACGCTCGGCATAATTGTTGAGCGTGCGGGTCAGCGCGGCGCGGAAGGCGGCGAGATGCGTGCCGCCATCGCGCTGCGGGATATTGTTGGTGAATGTGAGGACATTCTCATAATAGCTGTCGTTCCATTCCAGCGCGACATCGATGCCGATGCCGTCCCGTTCGGAACTGATCGCGATCGGATCGGGCAGGAGCGCCGTCTTGTTCCGGTCCAGATATTTGACGAAAGCCGCGATGCCACCCTCGTAGAACATTTCCTTCTCGACCGGGTCTTCGTGACGGCAATCGCGGATCACGATGCGCACGCCAGAATTGAGGAAAGCAAGCTCGCGGTAGCGGTGCTCCAGCTTGTCGAAATCGAACTCGTTCACATTCTTGAACGTGTCGGTGGACGGCAGGAAGGTGACGCGGGTGCCGCTATAGGGTTCTCCGCCGCGATCCGGCGCGGGCCCGCGATCTTCCAGCGGGGCGACCGAATTGCCATGTTCGAAGCGCATCCAATGTTCGCGCCCGTCGCGCCAGATGGTGAGCTCCAGCCATTCGGACAGTGCGTTCACCACGGACACGCCCACGCCGTGCAGACCGCCCGACACCTTGTACGCGTTGTCGTCGCTCGTATTCTCGAACTTCCCGCCCGCGTGCAGCTGGGTCATGATGACCTCGGCGGCGGAAACGCCTTCGCCCTTGTGCATATCGACCGGAATGCCGCGGCCATTGTCCTCGACCGATACGGAACCGTCCGGGTTCAGCTCGATCAGCACCTTGTCGCAATGACCGGCCAGTGCCTCATCGATCGCATTATCTGACACTTCGAACACCATATGGTGCAGACCGGAGCCATCGTCGGTATCGCCGATATACATGCCGGGGCGCTTGCGCACGGCGTCCAGCCCTTTCAGGACCTTGATGCTGTCTGCGCCATAGGCGTTGGAATTCGGGCCCGAAGGCGCGGGGTTTTCAGGAACTTCACTCATGAAAGGGATATAGGCGGAAATTCACCGCTTTGGAAGGCGAACCCCCCTTCCATCCACAGCTAATCAATGCTCCTATCCTCTCCTGCTAGCAGGGAGTCTCCAGTCATGAAATCCTCGTTCCTCATCGCCGCCTCGGCCATCGCCGCCATCATGACCGCTGGAGCGCCCGTTTCGGCGCAGGTCGCCACGGGCCAGATGGGTGCGCTTACGCCCGATCAGCAGCAGTTTTTCGGGCTGTACAAGGAGTTGATCGAGACCAACACGACCCAGTCGAGCGGCAGCTGCACGCAGGCGGCGCAGCAGATTGCGGACCGGCTGACCGCGGCGGGCATGGCGCCGCAGAACGTCACCGTCTTCACCGTGCCCGAACATCCCGTGGATGGCGGCGTGGTCGCGATCTATCCGGGCACCTCATCGACGGAAGAGCCGATGCTGCTCCTCGGCCATATCGATGTGGTGGAAGCCAAGCGTTCGGATTGGGAGCGCGATCCGTTCAAACTGGTGGAAGAGAACGGATATTATTATGCGCGCGGCGCGGTGGACGACAAAGCGATGTCGGCAATCTGGGCCGATACGCTCGTGCGGTTCGCCGAAGCGGGGTACAAGCCGAAGCGCACCGTGAAGATGGCACTCACTTGCGGGGAAGAGACCGATACCGCGTTCAATGGGGCGCAATATCTGGCGAACGAGAAGCGCGATTGGATCGATGCAGCGTTCGCGCTGAACGAAGGCGGGGGCGGGCGCACGGACGGCAAGGGCCATCTGATGGTTCAGACCATCCAGGTCGGCGAAAAAATCTATCAGGATTACAAGCTGGTAGCGACCAACCCCGGCGGACACAGCTCTCAGCCGGTGCCCGATAATGCGATCTACGAGATGGCGGGCGCGCTGGAGCGGATCGGCGCCTATGATTTCCCGGCGGAGTTCAACGATACGACCCGCGCGTTCTTCCAGAAAAGCGCCGCCATGCGGAAGGATGAAACCGGCGCCGCGATGAAGGCGCTGGTGAACGACCTTGGCGACGAGGACGCGATGGCGATCGTCAACAAGGACAAGGCGCTGCACTCCATGCTGCGTACCACCTGCGTCGCGACGACCATCGAGGGCGGCCATGCGGTGAACGCCCTGCCGCAGCGCGTCGAGGTGAATGTGAACTGTCGCATCTTCCCCGGCCACACGCCGGAGGAGGTGAAGGAGCAGCTCGCGAAGCTGGTGGACGATCCGAACATCACCATCACCCTGGCGCGCGAGGATAAACCGCTCGCCAAATCGCCGCCGCTCGATCCGGCGCTGATCGGGCCGATGGAAACCCTCGCCGCGAAATATTTCCCCGGCGTGCCGGTGCTGCCCAGCATGTCGACCGGGGCGACCGACGGACTGTACATGTCCGCGGTCGGCATACCGACTTACGGGGTGCCGAGCGTGTGGGGGGATCCGGATGGAAACGGCGTGCACGGCCTCAACGAACGCGTCGAGGTGAAGGCGCTCTATACCGCGCGCGACTATCTCTACGATCTCGTCAAAACCCTGGCAGGATGAGCCTATCATGAGCAATGCGAGCGAAGCCGCTATTCCCGAACCGATCGCCCGGAAGCTGGATGCCGAATTCGGCTCCTGGCCCGGCGTGCTTGCCGATTGGGCGGCAGCGAACCCGGATGGGGATATGCTGATCGACGAAACCAAACGCCTCGGCTGGGGAGAGGGCTGGGCGCTGGTCGAGCGGATCGCGGCGTCACTCCAGCGCGATGGTCTCGTGCGCGGGCAGGCGGTGGCGATCCTCGCTACCAGCGGGGTCGACTATGCTTTGGTCTATCTTGCCGCGATGCGCGCGGGCGGGTGCGCGGCTCCGCTGACGACCTCTGCAGCGCCGAAGCAACTTGCAGCGATGATGGCTGACAGCGGTGCAGCACATCTGTTCGTCGAGCGCGCGAAATGGACGGAGCTGCAGGAAAGCGGCGTGGAACTGCCTTCGCTCACCGTCGTCATGCTGGATGAAGGCGAGGGGGATTCGCCCGCGCTCACCGACTGGATGGCGGAAGAAGGCGCGATCGCCGAACCGGTTTCGCCCCATGTCGGCGATCCGTTCAACATCATCTATTCCAGCGGCACGACCGGCGCGCCTAAGGGCATTGTCCACGCGCATCTCATGCGCTGGCGACAGGCAGCGGGCGGCTTCAAATCGATCTACGGCCCCGAAAGCCGCACGCTCTGTTCCACGCCGCTTTATTCAAACACCACACTGGCAGTGTTTCTACCGACGCTGCTGTGGGGCGGCTGCGCCTATATCATGGGCAAGTTCGATGCCGCGCGCTGGGGCGAAATTGCCGAGGCGGAGCGCATCACGCATACCATGCTAGTGCCGGTCCAATATCAGCGGCTGATGGCGCAGCCCGGGTTCGACGAACACGATCTGTCGTCGCTGCAGTTCAAATTCTGCACCAGCGCACCTTTTTCCGCGGATCTGAAGGCGCAGGTGCTACGCCGTATGCCGGGCGCGCTGACGGAGATCTACGGCCTCACCGAAGGCGGCGTGGTGTGCATGCTGCACGCGCATAAATTTCCGGACAAGCTCCACACCGTCGGCCAGCCGCTGCCCAACCATCAGCTGATCGTGATCGATGAAGAGGGCAATCGTCTGGGCGCGGGCGAGAAGGGCGAAATGGTCGGCCGGTCGCCCACGATGATGAGCGGTTATCGCAACCGGCCGGACGCTACCAGCGCGATGGAATGGCGCGACGAGGCGGGCGAGCTGTGGCTGCGTACCGGCGATATCGGCGTCATCGACGAAGACGGGTTCGTCCAGATTGTAGGCCGCGCCAAGGACATGATCATCTCCGGCGGGTTCAACATCTACCCGGCCGATCTGGAAGATGCGCTGATGGCGGTGGACGAGGTGGCCGACGCTGCGGTGGTGGGCATGCCGTCCGAAAAATGGGGCGAGACGCCGGTCGGTTTTGTGACGCTAAAGTCCGGAAGTAAGCGCGACGGCGCCGCAATTCGCGATCAGGTCAATGCCGGGCTTGGCAAGACGCAGCGCCTGTCGGAGGTGCATGTTCTGGAGGAACTACCGCGCAGCCATATCGGCAAGGTGCTGAAGACCGAGCTGCGTGCCATGATTCCGGAGCTCGCGGGCTAAGAGATCAGTCGGTGGCGGGCTCGTCCAGCTTGGCGAGCGCGCGTTCCACATCTTCGCGACGATAAGGCTTGGCGACCACCGGCGTACCGGGGAAGCGTTCCAGGATTGCGCTGTTTTCGCCATAGCCGGTCGTGAAGATGAACGGCTTGCCGATCTCGGTCAGCCGCTGCGCGACCGGCGCGCTGTTCTCATTACCAAGATTGATGTCGAGAAGGGCGATATCGAAGTCGTCATTGTTCAAGCGCCGCAAGGCTTCGCCCACGCCGCCGACCACATCAATTTCGCGCGCGCCGAGCGCCTTCAGCATCTCTTCGGCATCCAGCGCGATGATGAGATTGTCCTCGACGATCAGGGCACGGCCCAGATCGCGCATCTCTTTCTTTGTCGCCTCGGGGACGGATCGTTCGTCTTCGGCGGCGGGTTGATCTTCGATCCGCTGGATGCAGTTGGCCGGAAGCACATAGTCCGCGCGAAGCCCTGTGAGTTCGAAGCGGATATCGGCCTCGCCGCCAAGCTCATAGGGTATGGAGCGTTCGATGATCGTCGATCCGAAGCCGCGCCGGCTGGGGGCTTTCACCACCGGGCCACCACTCTCACGCCATTGCAGATCGAGCGAATGGTCCTCTCGCTCGGCAATATCGATCGCGATCGTGCCGCTGCTGTCCGACAGAGCGCCATATTTCACACAGTTGGTCAGCAGTTCGTGGATCACGAGCGCGATGGCGGTGAACGCTTCGGGCTTTAAATAAGCGTCCGGACCGCTAACCTTGACGCGGTCCACCGAATTTTCGGCATAAGCCTGGCATTCGTTTCGGATCAGTTCTTTCAGCGATGCCGGTGCCCAATGTTCGCGGGTGATCTGATCATGCGCGCGTGCCAAAGCGTGGATGCGGCTACCAACCACTTCGGCGAAGTCCTCGACGCTGCCCGATCCGGTATTGCTCTGCTGCACAAGGCCGCGAATGAGGTTCAGGATGTTGCGCACGCGGTGGTTAAGTTCCGCGATCAACAGTTCCTGCTTTTCGCTGCTGCGCGCGCGTTCCTGCGCGTTCTGATCGGCTATGCGTAGAATCAGCTCCACCAGCGTGGTGCGGAACGCTTCGGCAGCCCGCAGCTGAGCATCGCTCCACGATATGGATTCGCCGCGCACTTCCTCGGTCCACGCCTCGAAACTTTTGCGCGGCGTCAGGCGGTCCCCGAACCGGCTGTTCTCCACCGCTTTCTTGGGATTGCCCGCCCAGCTGACCTGCTTGGCCACTTCCTTCCGGAAGAGCACCACGAAGTCGCGCGGTGTACGCGAAAGCGGGATCGACAGGAGCCCGGCAGCCTCGGCCGCGTAATCGGCCGCAGGCTCGTGTTCCGCGGCGATCGATTTCGTCGCGTAGACGCGCATTTGCGACTTTTCCTCGAGCAGCGGCAAAAGCTCGCGAAATTGATCTTCGCTCGGCGTGGCACCACGCGCATGGAAACGCTTGTTGATCCAGCCGACCGCGCCGTCATGTGGCACGATGTCGGCCATATTCTCGATGATGGTATCCAACTGGGAGGCAAGATCGTCGCCATCGGCCAGACGCGGCATGAGCTTGTCGCGCATCGCATCGGCACGGATCATCTCATCCCGCAGCAAGTCCGCTTCAAGCTGGTCCAGCACGAAGGCGAACAGCTCGCCGAACAGCTCGGCAGCGGTCCGCACCGAATAGGACAGGACATGCGCCGTCGAATGATGGCAGGCGAACAGCCCCCACAGCTTGCCGCGCTTCATGATCGAAACGGACATGGACGCACCAACGCCCATATTCTGCAGATATTCGACATGGATCGGCGAAACGGCGCGAAGCGTGCTCATGGAGAGATCGAGCGGTTCGTTCTCCGAGTCCTGGGTTCGGATCGCCACGGTGGGATCGTCCACATCGGCGATGATGCGCAGAAGATTACGCTGGTAAAGCTCGCGTGCCTGCTTCGGAATATCGCTGGCGGGGAAGCGCAGCGACAGGAAGCCGTCCATATTGCTTTTGACGCTTTCGGCGAAAACCTGCCCGCTGCCGTCTTCGCCGAAGCGATAGACCATCACCCGGTCGAACCCGGTCAGCGCGCGCAGCTGCCGCGCGCCCTCATTGCAGATGCCTTCCAGATCATCATGCGTGCGCACCCGCGCGATCATCGGGCGCACATAGCTTTGAAAATCACGGCCTTCCGTTCCGGCGGGTTCGAACTCCATCACGAAGTGGTCGCCGGACTGATGCAGGGCTGCATCGAACAGGCGGCCATCTTCGAACAGATCTATGCCAAACAGCCGCTCTACCATGTCGGAGAGGGAGAGCGATTGCAGGCGGGACCGGATGTCATGGACCGCGCTGTCGCTAAGAAGCTCGGTCACGGGATTGCCGATCATCGTTTCGGCGGAAACGCCCAGCATTTCTTCGCAATTTTCGGAGGCGTAACGCACCATCCATTGACGCCCGACTGCGATCAGACAGCCGAAGCTCTGCACGCGCCCCGGGATGTGAATGGGCTCCCGGTCGCAGTTGGTGAGATCAACCTGTTCGTGGCGGCGATCGACGGTCATTCCGGCAGGGTGTCCCGGCTGTGGCGAAGCGCCTCCTCGAAGGCGGCGAAGGTGGCGGCGGCGCTGCTCATGATCACGGCACGCTCTTTCTCGTCCGAATCGAGGCGGCCCAGCTGCTCGACAAGCGCGCGCCAGCTTGGCTCATGCGTACGGTCGGACAAATAATGATCAGAACGCGATCCATGGGTGTCGTGCTTTGCCCAATATTCCCCGCGTTGCAACAGGCGGTTGCCAAGGCGCGAGCCCAGTAGAACATAGGCGATGCCCATAGGATGCTGCTCGCCCTCCAGCGTGGATGGCTGCCAATCGTCCTCCGGCAGATCGAGCGCAGCGGCGTCCGCTTCCAGCAAGGGCGTAAGTTGTATCGCAGGAAGGTTCTCGGCTCCGTTCAATTGTCGTTCCGCAGCGCGTGCAGCCAGGCGATGGGCCTGAATGAAACGTCGGTAATCGCTGCGTTTCTCAAGATCGAGCGCGCCGAATGCGGCATCAACATTCTCATGAAGGGGCGCCGTCTCGCGGCGTAAGTCGAAGCGCATCGTCACTAATTAGGAACAAGCCGAACGCGAAACAATTGCTCTATGTTTGTATCGACTTTGTATTGCGGCAGACCGTCCGCGGCGGCAGCGACTGGACTAAAGCGGGCAAGCCTCATATCGCGCGGGCCATGACCGCTACCCAATCCGAATCCATCCTCATCGTCGATTTCGGCAGCCAGGTGACGCAGCTGATCGCGCGCCGCGTGCGCGAGGCCGGCGTCTATTCTGAAATCGCGCCGTTCAGCGCCGCCGAAGAGGCATTCGAGCGGATGAAGCCGTCGGGCATCATCCTGTCCGGCAGCCCCGCGTCGGTTCCCGCCGAGGGCAGTCCGCGCGCGCCGCAGGTGCTGTTCGACAGCGGCCTGCCGATCCTCGGCATCTGCTACGGCCAGCAGGTGATGAGCGATCAGCTGGGCGGGCGCGTGGAGCCGGGCGATAGCGGCGAATTCGGCCGCGCCTTCATCACCGTGTCCGAACCCTGCGTGCTTTTCGAAGGCTTGTGGGAAGTCGGCGAACGCCATCAGGTGTGGATGAGCCACGGCGACAAGGTGACCGAGTTCGCACCGGGCTTCCGCATCGTCGCCACCACCGAGGGCGCGCCCTTCGCGCTGATCGCAGATGACGAGCGGCGTTATTACGGCACGCAGTTTCATCCCGAGGTGGTGCACACGCCGGACGGTGCAAAGCTGATCGGCAATTTCGTGCGCCATGTCTGCGGCTGCGCGGGCGACTGGACGATGGCCGAGTTCCGCGACACCAAGATCGCCGAAATTCGCGAGCAGGTGGGCGAGGGCAAAGTGATCTGCGGCCTCTCCGGCGGCGTCGACAGCGCGGTGGCCGCCGTGCTGATTCATGAAGCGATCGGCGATCAGCTGACCTGTGTATTCGTGGACCATGGTCTGTTGCGTTCGCAGGAGCGCGAGCAGGTCGAGACGTTGTTCCGCGACAGCTACAACATTCCGCTCGTCGTGGTGGATGCCGAGGCGATGTTCCTCGAAGGGCTGGCGGGCGAGAACGATCCCGAAAAGAAGCGCAAGTTCATCGGCAAGACCTTCATCGACGTGTTCGAGGCGGAGGCGAAGACAATCGGCGGCGCGGATTTCCTGGCGCAGGGCACGCTCTATCCGGACGTGATCGAATCGGTGTCCTTCACCGGCGGTCCCTCGGTGACGATCAAAAGCCACCACAATGTCGGCGGCCTGCCCGAGCGGATGAACATGAAGCTGGTCGAACCCTTGCGTGAACTGTTCAAGGACGAGGTGCGCGATCTTGGCCGCGAACTCGGCCTGCCGGACGCGTTTGTCGGGCGCCATCCGTTCCCGGGCCCGGGCCTTGCCATCCGTATTCCCGGCGAGGTGACCAAGGAGCGGTGCGATATCCTGCGCAAGGCGGACGCGATCTATCTAGATGAAATCCGCAAAGCCGGGCTGTATGATGCGATCTGGCAAGCCTTCGCCGTGCTGCTGCCTGTGAAAACAGTCGGCGTGATGGGCGACGGGCGCACTTATGACAATGTCTGCGCACTGCGCGCCGTGACCAGCACCGACGGCATGACCGCGGACGTCTACCCCTTCGACAGCGCTTTCCTCAGCAGCGTCGCAACGCGCATCGTGAACGAGGTGAAGGGCATCAACCGCGTAGTCTACGACTATACGTCGAAGCCGCCCGGCACGATCGAATGGGAGTGAACCGTGATACGAACTCGTCCGGGGGATGATTTCGACCGGTTCATTTGGCGCCGCAAGGTGCCGCGGAGGGTTAGCCTGAGATGCAGCTGTCTCTCGTGGGCGATCCGCGCACGGATGTCCTCCGCCGCCTCCACGCCGCGCTGATCGCGCGCTTCGGGCGGATCGAGCGGCAGCATGAAAAGCGCGAAGATCCGGTCTGGACGCTGGTGCAGGGCGTCATCGGCGCGCGCAGCAAGACCGCAATCTCCAACGCGGCGACCGATCGACTCCTTCAGCGCTTCGGCACATGGGAAGCGGTGGCCACGGCGCATGTCGAGACTCTGACCGACGAATTGCGGACGCAGACCTTTCCGGCGCAGTCCGCGGAGCGATTGAAGGCATGCCTTCAGGCGATCATGGCGGAACGAGGCGAGGTGGATTTGCGGCATCTGTCCAACCTGCCGACCGAAGACGCGATGGCGTGGCTGGAACGGCTTCCCGGCGTCGCGCGCAAGATCAGCGCCGGAATCATGAACACATCACGTTTCCAGCGCCGCGCGATCGTGATCGACAGCCATCACCGCCGCATCATGCAGCGCATGGGCTTGGTCCCGCTCAAGGCCGATACGACGCGCGCTTATGATGCGTTGATGCCGATCCTGCCGGACGAGTGGTCCGCAGCCGATATCGACGAGCATCATCTGCTGGTGAAAAAACTTGGCCAGACGCTCTGCCGCCCGTCCGAAATGCTGTGCGCCGACTGTCCGGCGCGTCCGGACTGCGCGACGGGGCGGGCATCCCCAGGGCACTGAGCTGCCTGCGAGGGGGCAGGTGCTACGAAACTCCCGCTCGCGCGTTCGCCAGGGTATGGAAGACGCAAAATTGCTTTCCCCCGCCGATGTTGAAACCGTCTTCGAGCGGCTGCGCGATGTCATGCCGGGCCGCACCAAGGATGCGAAGGGGCCGAAGGAACAGCCCGATCCGTTCCGCAGTTGCATCTCCTGCATGCTCTCCGCTCAGTCGCTCGATCGGAACACCGCACAGGCAAGCAAGGCGCTGTTCGCGCTCGCCGCTACGCCGCAGGCGATGTTGGAACTGGACGACGAGACCGTCGCCGCCGCGATCAAGCCCGCCGGACTCTATAATATGAAGGCGCGCAACATCCGCAAATTCTGCGAGACGCTGATCGGCGAACATGGCGGCGTGGTGCCGGACACGCGCGAAGGCCTGCTGAAAATGCCCGGTATCGGCCGCAAATGCGCGGACATCGTCATGAGCTTTACCTTCGACGCGGACGTGATCGCGGTCGATACGCACGTTCACCGCGTCTGCAACCGCATCGGACTGACGCACGCGAAGACCGCGGACAAAACCGCTGAGCAATTGGAAGACCGCGCACCCGATTGGGCGCATCGCGACGGCCATTTCTGGCTGATCCAGTTCGGCAAACGCATCTGCGTATCGCGCAGCCCCAAATGCGATATCTGCCCTGTATCAGACCTTTGCCTCTGGTACGCCGTGCACCGAAGCGGAGAGAAGGAGCAGGCATGACGCTAACGATTTACGGTAACCCGATTTCAAGCAGGTTTTTTAATGTGAGAAGGCGGATGTTCGACGCAGACGCCTGGACGTTGCCCCGCGCAATCATACTCGGCATGATCCGGGGATGAAGGCATATCGACCCTCTTTAATTGTTGTCGCTCTCTGCCTTGCCGCGACCGGTTGCAATCAACCTCCGGAGACATATGCATCAAGCTGTTCGAAGCCACTTCCCCATTGGGGTCGAGAGAAAGATGGCGTCGGGCATCTACGTATGGTGCAACCGGTTTATGTTGGTTCCGATGGGTCGGTACTGTGGAATAATGTGGTCATCTCCGACACGACTCTTCGTCGTTACATGGCGAAGATGAGTAACATGACACCAGAGCCGCAAGCTATTCTCGATGTTGCGCCTAGTGCGTCGTGCGAGCGCGTTCGGGCTGTCCGGCTAATCATGGATGCTTCTTCACTATGTAAAGGGCCGCATTCGCTTTGTAGTGAGGGATGGAACTGGCGGCAGTGGCCCGAATTGGGCGGGCCGTAATGTCTCATTTGAGCCAAGAGACGGAAGGATCCCCATGACGGTAACCATGTTTGGTATAGGTAACTGCGACACGATCAAGAAGGCGCGCAAATGGCTGGAGGCGCGGGGCGTGGAGTATGAATTTCACGACTATAAGAAAGCCGGGATCGACGAGGCGCGGTTGAACCGTTGGATCGGCGAGGTGGGGCATGAGGTGCTGCTGAACCGTCGCGGCACGACCTGGCGTAGGCTCTCCGATGAGGACAAGGCCGATATTGACGATGCCAAGGCGGCGCGGCTGATGGCGGCGCATCCCTCGATGATCAAACGCCCGGTAATCGAAGGCGCGGGCGATCTGATCGTGGGGTTCGACGAGGCCGCCTATGCGGAGCGGATGGGTTAGCCTTTCTGCCGGGCGTTCTGCGCGTTGCGGGCCGAATCGATGAAGCCGAACCTGTCCTACGAACCCGCCTCTGGGCTATGACTTGCGCGATGGATGCCCGCCGATCCTCCCGTCAAGATGCTTCGGACATGATAGTCGCCAGCGGAGGAGAAAACAGGGGGGGACGTATGCGGACCATCGCGACTTTCCAGATGAACGTCGGCGCATGATGGCCCCGAATCTCCTCGCCATCGCGCTCGGCCTGTTTTCCGCGATCACGCTCGCGGCGGCCAATTACAGCGTGAAGGCAGGCAGCGATATTCTGGCCAGCCGCGCGATCCTGCAGGGCAGCGCGTCGCTGCTGATGGTGCCGGTGGTGCTGTTCGTGGTGCCGCCGCCGAGCCCGGCCGTCTGGGGTGCGCTGGCGATCACGGTGCCGGTGCATTTTCTCTACCAGCTCGCCCTGATTTCGGCGCTGTCGCGCGGCGATCTCAGCCTCGTTTTCCCGATCATGCGCGGCGGCGCACCGATGCTGACGGGGATCAGCGCGTTCCTGCTGCTGGGCGAGACGCTGCCGCCAATCGAGATTGCGGGGCTGCTGGTCGCCACTCTTGCCGTGCTCCTGTTCGCCTGGCCGCCCAAGGGGGTGAGGATCGCAGCGCATCCGGATCGACGCGCGCTGGGGTTCGCAGCGCTGACGGCGGTGGGCATCGCGCTCTACAATGTCACCGATGCGCGCGGCGCGCGGCTGGCGGCAGAGCCGTTCACCTTCATCGCCTGGCTGTTCGTGTTTGATTGTGTGGGCATTCTCTGCCTTGCCGCCGTCCGGCGCCGAGGGCAGTGGCGCGAAGCGATCCGCCTGCGCTGGCGCTATGGTGTGGCCGGCGGGGCGCTGTCGATCCTGAGCTATGGCGCGGCGCTTTATGCGTTCACCTTGATGGAAACAGCCAAGGTCTCCGCGCTGCGCGAGACATCGGTGTTGTTCGGCGCGTTGATGGGCGCGATGCTGCTGAAGGAAGGGTTCGGCGCGCGCCGGATCGTCGCTGCGGCGGTGCTCGTTATCGGCCTCGCGCTCATGCAATTGGGATGACGCCGGAGCGGATGCGCCGCGGCGGCGTTGGCTGGTCGGATCGATCGAAGGAGTAGACAATGAAAGCGATGTGGAAGGGCCAGGTTTTGGCCGAAAGCGACGATATCGTGACCGTTGAGGGCAATGCCTATTTTCCGGCCGCGAGCATCAATGAGCGCTATTTCGAAGATAGCGACACCACCAGCGTCTGCCCGTGGAAGGGCACCGCCTCTTACAAGTCGATCACGGTCGACGGCGAAACCAACAAGGATGCCGCCTGGTATTATCTCGACCCGAAGGAGGCCGCTTCGGAGATCGCAGGGCGCTACGCATTCTGGAAAGGCGTAGAGGTGAGCGCTTGAAATGGCAGGGAGTACTCTTGGTGGCGCTGGGCGCGCTATCGCTCGGCAGCTGCGCGACGGTGGAGCCTGTGATGTCGGCTAAACCCGCAGCAATGACCGACTTCGCCATTATCGCGCATCGCGGGGCGAGCGGGGACCGGCCCGAACATACGCTTGCCGCGTACAAGCTGGCGATCGATCAGGGCGCGGACTTTATCGAGCCCGATCTGGTGTTGACCAAGGACGGCGTCCTGGTTGCGCGCCATGAGAACGAGATTTCTGGGACGACCGATGTGGCGGATCATCCCGAATTTGCGGACCGGCGCACCACCAGGACGATCGATGGCGTCGAGACCACTGGCTGGTTCACCGAGGACTTCACGTTGGCCGAACTGAAGACGCTGCGCGCCAAGGAGCGGCTGCCCGAACTGCGGCCCGCCAATACCCGCTATGACGGTCAGTTCGAGATCCCGACCTTCGACGAGATCATCGCCCTCGCGAAGAGCGAAGGCGCGCGGGTGGGCCGCACCGTCGGCGTGTATCCGGAAACCAAGCATTCGGGCTATTTCGCCTCGATCGGTCTGCCGCATCAGGCCCCGCTTCTGGAGGCGCTGGCTAAGGCGGGTTGGAACGCGGCGGATGCACCCGTGTTCGTGCAAAGCTTCGAGGTTGGCAATCTGAAGGCGTTGAACGCGGCAAGCGATGTGCGGCTCGTGCAGCTGGTAGAGGAAGACGGCGGTCCCGCCGATCTGCCCGATATCAGCTATGCCAATATGCTGACCGAGGGCGGCGTCGCGGCGATCGCCTCTTACGCCGATGCCATCGGCCCGCAGAAGTCGCTGGTGATCCCGATCGGCGAGAACGGCCAGCTCGATGAGCCGACCGACCTGGTCGAATGGGCGCATCGGGCGGGTCTACTGGTGCATCCCTGGACCTTTCGGGCCGAGAATGCCTTTCTGCCCGGCAACCTGCGGCGCGGCGACCGGCTGGACCAGCGCGGCGATCTGGCGGGTGAAATCCAGGCTTTCATCGCCGCCGGGATCGACGGGCTGTTTTCCGATCAGCCGGGGCTGGCCGTCCAGGCCCTGGAAGGAGCCGAGCGACCGGACAAGGAATAGCTTACTCCTCCCGGTTGCGCTTTTCCCTCTCGCCGTCGGTGCTTCCGGTCACCTCCTCACGCGCTTCGGTGCGGATGCCCTTTTCGATAATCTCGTTGGCTTCCTTCAGATCTTCGCCTTCGATCGCCTCGGGTTCTTCGTTCACCCGTTCGCCGACGGCAGGTGCCAGGCACATCTGGGCGATGATCGGCAGATGGTCGGAGCCTACTTTGCCGAGCACTTCCAGCCGGTCGATCGAGAACTCCTCGGTGAAGTAAATCTGGTCGAGCGGCCAGCGAAAGGCGGGCAGGCTGGCGGGGAAGGTGGCGTAGAAGCCGCGGCCGATCCGCGGATCGAGATAGGTGCCCACCCGCTTGAAAAGCTCCGATGTGTCCGACCAGGCGACGTCGTTGAAATCGCCCATGGCCAGCACCGGCAGGCCCGCCTTGGCGGCGATGCGCGCGCCCACCGCGATCTCGGCATCGCGCTCCTGCGTGTCCGTGCCCACCTGCGGAGGACGCGGGTGAAGGCCGATATAGCCGAAGCGGCGTCCTGCCGGCGTACGCAGCCGCGCGAAGATGGACGGAATATCGTTCTCGATCAGCCGGTGCACGGTCAGTTCGTCGGTCGGCAGCCGCGTCATGAAGACCAGGCCGTAGGTGTTGTCGATCGGCACGTTGCGAACATGGGGGTAACGCGTGCTCACCGGTTTCAGCGCATCGACCCAGCCCTGATCCGTCTCCAGCAGCAGCACCATGTCGGGATCGTAGCGCCGGATGAGATCGAGCGATCGGCCATATTGCCGGTTGTGCTGCAGCACATTCAACGAAAGAACGGAGAAACATTGGTCGGCCGGGACCTGCGCCCCGGCTTCGATAAACTGCACCTCCGGTTTGGCGATCAGGGTGTAGCGATGGATGCGATAACCCTGCCATAAAGTGACCGCGAGCAATGTTCCCGCGATCACCCAGCGTCGTTTGCCGCGCAGCGTGAAGCCGCTCACCAGAAACAGCAGCCCGGCGATGGTGAAGATCGCGAGTCGAGGATAGTCCCAGAGGCGGATCCACCAGTCGTTGAAATTGGTAAAGCTGGCGATGGTGACGAGCGCCAGAAATACTGTTGCGATGACCAGGAGGCCGAAGGCGATTTTGCGAAACATGCCGGGTCTCCGGGAACGCGAAGGTTAGGGGTGCCCAAAAACCGTGGGCCGGTGCGTCGTTGCGCAGTCGATCCGGAAAGGCAACCCTGCCGCTTGCCGCCGCCGGGTTGCACCGCTAATCGGCTGGCCCATGACCGACCACAGCGCCGCGCCCGCCATCACCCCCGAAATCGTTGCCGAGCACGGCCTCAGCGAAGAGGAGTATCAGCGCGTTCTAGGCGCGCTGGGGCGTGAGCCCAATCTGGTGGAGCTCGGCATTTTTTCGGTGATGTGGTCCGAGCATTGCAGCTACAAAAGCTCCCGCCTTCACCTGAAAAAATTGCCGACCGAGGGACCGCAGGTGATTTGCGGGCCAGGCGAGAATGCCGGCGTGATCGACATCGGGGACGGGCAGGCAGCCATCTTCAAGATGGAGAGCCACAACCACCCCAGCTATATCGAGCCCTATCAGGGCGCGGCGACGGGTGTGGGCGGCATCCTGCGCGACGTTTTTACGATGGGCGCGCGCCCGGTTGCCAATATGAATGCGCTGCGCTTCGGTTCGCCCGATCACCCCAAGATGAAGCATCTGGTGAAGGGCGTGGTCGCCGGCATCGGCGGCTACGGCAATTGCGTGGGCGTTCCCACCGTGGGCGGCGAAACCAACTTCCACCGCGCCTATGACGGCAATATCCTGGTGAACGCGATGACGGTGGGCGTCGCCGACCAGGACAAAATCTTCTATTCGGCGGCATCGGGCGTCGGCAATCCGATCGTTTATGTCGGCGCCAAGACGGGACGCGACGGCATCCATGGCGCTACTATGGCGAGCACCGAATTCGGCGAGGATAGCGAGGAGAAGCGCCCCACCGTGCAGGTCGGCGATCCGTTCACCGAAAAGCTGCTGATCGAAGCTTGTCTGGAATTGATGGCGACCGACGCGATCGTGGCGATCCAGGACATGGGCGCGGCGGGGCTCACCAGCTCCAGCGTCGAGATGGCATCGAACGGCGGCGTCGGCATCCGGCTCGATATGGACGCCGTGCCGCAGCGCGAGGAGGGCATGACGCCCTATGAAATGATGCTGTCGGAAAGCCAGGAGCGCATGCTCATGGTGCTGAAGCCAGGCCGTGAGGCAGAGGCCGAAGCGATCTTCCGCAAATGGGAGCTCGATTTCGCCGTGATCGGCGAAGTGACCGATACCGGCCGCATGGTGCTGGACCATGGGGGGCAAACGGTGTGCGATATCCCGCTCGGGCCGCTCGCCGACGATGCCCCGCTCTATGATCGCCCGCATGAGCCGACCCCGGCTCCCGCGCCGCTGTCCGACATTCCGTCGAGCGGAGATATCGGCGCGGATCTTCTGACGCTTATGGCCTGTCCGGATCTCGCATCACGCGCCTGGATCTGGCGGCAATATGATAGTCAGGTCGGCGGCGATACCGCGCAGCGCTCCGGCGGGGATGCGGCAGTCGTGCGCGTCCACGGCACAAATAAGGCGCTTGCGATCACCACCGATTGCACGCCGCGCTATTGCTTCGCCGATCCTGTCCAAGGCGGGCGTCAGGCGATTGCAGAAGCCTGGCGCAACATTTGCGCGGTGGGCGGCAAGCCGCTGGCAGTAACCAACTGCCTCAATTTCGGCAGCCCACAGAACCCCCGGATCATGGGTCAGATCGTCGGCTGCCTCGAAGGCATGAGCGAGGCCTGCATCGCGCTCGACATGCCGATCGTGAGCGGAAATGTCAGCCTGTATAACGAAAGCAAGGCGACGGGCGGCGGCTCCGCCATCCTGCCCACGCCCGCTATCGGTGCAGTCGGGCTGCTCGACGACGTGACGCGCATGGCGACGATCGCGTTCAAGGCGGAGGGCGAGACGCTGCTGCTGATCGGCCATAGTGCAGGCCATGTCGGCCAGTCTCTATGGCTGCGCGAATGCCATGGACGCGAAGAAGGTCCGCCGCCGCCGGTCGATCTTGATGCCGAGCGCCGCCATGGCGATTTCGTGCGCGATCTGGTGCGTGACGACCTTGTCAGCGCGGTCCACGACGTGTCGGACGGCGGCGCACTGGTCGCGCTTGCGGAGATGGCGCTTGCGGGCGGCATCGGCGTAGAGATCACGCTGCCGGATGTCGAAAACCCTGCAGAAATCCTGTTCGGTGAAGATCAGGCGCGCTATCTGGTTACGGCGAAGGATGCCGATGCGGTGATCGAGCGCGCCCGCGAAGCAGGCATTTTCATCGCGCCGGTGGGTCGCACCGGTGGAGATGCGATTACTGGACCTGAAATGTCAGCGTCTCTGGCGGACCTGCGCGACGCGAACGAGCGCTTCTTCCGCGAATGGATGGAGAACTAAACGGGGGCTGCGATTTCGTGGCCAGCCTCGTGGCCAGCCTCGTGGCCAGCCCGATCGGGTTCGGCAGGCTCTGGAAGACGGGCGGCGATCAGGCCGCCTTTGCCAGCAGATCATAAGGGTCGATCCCGCGGGCCCGAAGGCGCCGATGTGCCTCCTGATAGTAAACCGGCGGCGTAATATTCAGCCGCTTGCGTGCCGATTCCAACGGCTCGGCCAGCAGATCGAGGATCGATTGTTCGCTGATGCGCGGGCATGCGCGTCCCAGCTTGCGCGCCTCTTTGATGGCCTTCAATACGGGCGCGTCGCTCTTGGTCGTTTTCTTGAGGTTGAGTCCACCGGCATAAGCGATGAACAGGTTCGCGGGCGCGGGGTTCTGGCCATAGGTAAACGCCAGCACGCATTGTTCGCCCAGCGCGTCCCGACCATAGCCGGTCAGCACATGCAGAAGATCATGCGTGTCGCGGTTGCGATTGGCGTACCATTCCATCCAATCGCCGTAGGGGCGGCCGCCGGTGAAGCGGTCATATTCCGCCACCAGTCCTGCAGCGGACAGTCCCTCGCTCTCCATAAAATCGCAATAAGCATGCGCGACGCTGCCTTCGGGCATGGCGCGCAGCCGCTCGTGATCGTCAAGGATGTCGGGCAAATAAGGCTCGCGCTCCATCACGGCGCGGCCTGCATCGCTTTCAACGAAGGCTTGCGCTTCCACACGGAAATTGCGCCGAGGCAGCGCCTCGAAAATGTGGAACACCTGACTGGTGTCTTCCTTGTCCGCAATCAGGTTGCGGAAGTGGCGCATGGCCTTGAACGGGCGGAAGCGCGGACGCACACGATCGGGGGCGAACATCGGGCGGGCCGCTCGCGAAAAATCATGGTTCATATCCATCATGCCTAACTGCCTTATACTGACATTAATGTCAATAGAGAAAAACATTCCCGTTGCGCCGCATGTGCGCTTAACAATGTTGCATGAGCGTTCCCGATCCCAAACCCTATGCCGCGTTGCCCGAATATGACGATGAAATGCGCATTGCGATGGCCCGCGGAGCCGCTGAACGCCTGGCGACGCGGCGGACATGCCGGGATTTTGCGAGCGATCCCGTCCCGCGTGGGGTGATAGAACAGGCTATCCTTGCCGCCGGCACCGCACCCTCGGGGGCGAACCATCAGCCCTGGCATTTCGCCGCCATTTCCGATCCTGATATCAAGCGGCGCATCCGCGAGGCTGCGGAAGAGGAGGAGCGCGTCTTTTACGCAGGGAAGGCGGGCGAGGAGTGGCTCGAGGCGCTGACCCCGCTCGGCACCGATCCTTCGAAGCCGTTTCTTGAAGAGGCCCCCTGGCTGATCGCGGTGTTTGGGCAGCGCAAGGGTGGGGCTATGCCGGGCGATGCCAAGCAGAATTATTATGTGACGGAGAGCGTCGGCATCGCCTGCGGGCTGTTGTTGTCGACGCTGCACGAAGCGGGCCTGGCAACGTTGACGCACACACCCAATCCCATGAAGTTTCTTTCTGATATCTGCGGCCGGCCGGCGGACGAAAAACCGATGATGCTGATCGTGACGGGAAAGCCTGCTGCGGGGGCGGTTTATCCCGCCGCCGCGGCCCGCAAGAAGCCGCTGGACGCGATTGCCAGCTGGCTCTAGCGGACGGGGCAGGGGGCTGGGATGGATCGATTGGAAAACGCACCGCGCGGCAGCGCGCTCGACACGCGGTGGATCGAGCTGGACGCGCTTCGCGGCTTCGCGGTGATGGGAATTCTGGCGATGAACATCATCGCCTTTGCGCTACCCGAAGACGCCTATTTTCTGCCGCGCGTTCCCGGTACCGGCCCGGCCACGGCTGCCGATGTCGGTTCCTGGATCGCAGCTTTCCTGCTTTTCGACGGCAAGATGCGCGGGCTGTTCTCGCTGCTGTTCGGCGCGAGCCTCTATCTGGTCGCCGAGCGGGCGGAGGCAGCGGGGCAGAGCGCGGCGCGGGTGCATTACAGCCGGATGTTCTGGCTCGGCCTGTTCGGCGCGGTTCACTTCTTTCTCATCTGGTGGGGCGACATCCTGTTCCTTTACGCGGTGATCGGCTGCTTCGCTTTCCTGATGCGCGGCGCCGCAACGCGAACGCTCATAGTCACGGCGCTGGTCGTCTATGCGGCTGGCTTCGCCATCCTCTGCCTGTCGCTTGGGACGATGTTCTCAATCCAGGCCGCAGCGCAGGCACCCGGGGCCAGTCCGGCCAGCGTGGAGCGGTTCGCAGCGATGATGGAGGGCTTCTCGGCCGCCGCGCAGGCGGAAGAGATCGCGCTGTTCCGCAGCGGATATGGCGCGATCCTGGATTTTAGGCTGTCTCAATGGTGGCGGCCGCTCAACCTGCTGTTCCAGGCGGGCACGGAGACCTTTCCCCTCATGCTGCTCGGCATGGCGGGGTTGCGCAGCGGCTTCATGACGGGAACATGGGATCGGCGGCGCTATAGGCAGCTGCTATGGGCGCTGCTGCTGCCCGGCATGCTGATCTATGCTGTCCTTGCCGCGCTGGACTGGTCGCGCGGGTTCGATCCGATTTTCTCGCTCAACCTGGTCGTCGCCTGGAGCCTGCCGGCGCGGTTGATGACCACCATCGGCTACGTCGCGCTGTTCATGCTGATCATCCGCACGATGCGCAGCGGCGGGGTGCTGCCGTGGATCGCTGCGACAGGGCGGGCGGCGTTCACCAACTATCTCGGCACCAGCATCGTCATGACGACGCTGTTCTACGGCTATGGTTTCGGCTTGTTCGCGCAGGTTCCGCGCGCCACACTCTATGGGATCGTGGCGGCAATGTGCGGCGTGATGTTGCTGTGGTCCAAACCCTGGTTGGACCGATATCGTTATGGACCGCTGGAATGGCTGTGGCGCAGCCTGGCGCGCGGACGACCGCAGCCGATGCGCAAGGCATCGGCCGTTCGTTAATTAGAGGCGGCCAAAGCTCTGGTTCATGCCGAAGCTGCGCTGCCCGAAACCGCGGCGGCGCTCGACCAGTGGGCTGGTCTCGCGCTGCAGAGCCTGCAGCGTCTGTTCGAACAGGCGCCGAAGCTTGGCGACGTCCGGCAGAACCTCGTCCGGATCGATACGATGTTCGATGCACTGGCGGGCCACCATCTCGATGCGCTCTGCCGTGCTGCCCAGCGCCTGTGCGCCGAATTGATAGGCTTCGCCTTTCAGCATGTGAGCGGGATTGACGAGCGCTGTAGCGCTTTTGTCCCGCATGGCGTTTTCGATCAGCGCGATCGACTTTTTACCGTCCTCTTCGAAATAGCCGAGAATACGGACAAATCCCGCGCCCAACTGAGCACGGCAAGCCTGAAACGCCTTCCAGTCCACCAATTCTCCGGTATCGATCGTCATAGCAGTTCTTCGGTCCCCCCAATTTGTCGCAGGACCTTTTATCGCGGGACGGGTAAACGTTCCGTTGACGATTGCCGGACGGATCAGTCGTCGAACGGGTTTTTGGGCGCGCGTAGCGTCAGCCGCACCGGCACGGCTCCGAAATCAAGGTCGCGGCGGATGCCGTTCAGCAGATAACGCTCATAACTTTGCGGCAAATCGTCGACGCGCGTGCCGAAGATAACGAAGGCGGGCGGACGGCTCTTGGCCTGCGTGATATAACGCAGCTTGATCCGCTGGCCGCCGGGCGCGGGCGGCGGGTTGAGGGTGATCGCATGTTCGAACCAGCGGTTTAGCGCGGCGGTGGGCACGCGGCGGCTCCACGCTTCCCGCGCGGCAAAGGCGGCGGTCAGCATCTGGTCCGTGCCCTTGCCGGTAATGGCGGAGACCGCGATGAGCGGCACGCCCTTTAGCTGCGCCAGCCCTTCGTCGAGCGCCGCGCGGATTCCGTTGAACAGCGCGCTCGCGTCTTCCGCGACGTCCCATTTGTTGATCGCGATGACGAGCGCGCGGCCTTCCTGGATCACATGATCGGCGATCTTAAGGTCCTGAAGCTCCAGCCCCTTGGTGGCATCGAGCAGCAGGACGACGACTTCCGCGAAGTCGATGGCACGCCGGGCGTCGGCAACGGAAAGACGTTCCAGCTTCTCCTTCACCTTGGCGCGCTTGCGCATCCCGGCGGTATCGATCAGGCGTACCTTGCGGTCTTCGCCCGGACCGGTGGTCCAGATCCAGTCGATCTCGATCGAGTCGCGCGTAATGCCCGCTTCTGGGCCGGTGATTAGCCGGTTTTCGCCCAGCAGCTTGTTGATCAGCGTGGACTTGCCGGCATTGGGACGCCCGACGATGGCGAGCTTCAGAATCCGGTCGCCTTCCTCATCCTCGTTCCGGGCGGGCGGCTGGAAGTTGTCGATATGCGGGGCCAGTCCTTCGAACAGATCGGCCAAGCCTTCACCATGCTCCGCGCTGATCGCGATAGGTTCACCAAGGCCCAGCGAATAGCTTTCCATGATGCCGCTATCGGCCTGGCTTCCTTCCGCCTTGTTGACGGCGAGGATGACGGGATGGCCTGACGCGCGCAGCCAACGGGCGATTTCTTCGTCCAGCGGCGTGACGCCCGCGCGCCCATCGATGAGGAACAGCGAAACGGCGGACCCGGCCACCGCGGCCTCGGTCTGCATGCGCATCCGGCCGGGCAGGGTCTGTTCGTCCATATCCTCATAACCCGCGGTGTCGACGATGCGGAAGTTCAGATCGAACAGCGTGGCATCGCCCTCGCGCCGGTCACGCGTGACCCCGGGCCGGTCATCGACCAGCGCGATCCGCTTGCCGACAAGGCGGTTGAACAGCGTGGACTTGCCGACGTTCGGACGTCCGACGATGGCGACAGTGGGGAGCACGGGGCGGTTCCTGCGATAAAAGCGAAAGGAAATTGCGCAAAAGCGGCGAAGTCTCCCCGTAGCGTGGCCCGCGACGTGAAACAATATTTCCGACAATCCTACGCGCAGAGCACGCGCGGACTTCCGGTGAATTCGCGATCTTCACCCCGCCGGACCACATGCAGATGCAAGCGACCGGCGAGATCAAGCGAGGCTAAGCGATCGTTGCCAAAACGCCCGCCCTGACGTCATCCCGCCTCGCCATCAGAGCGCGCAGGATACGTTTAGCGATAGGCGGAAATACGCCCGCTATCGTCCAACAGGTACAGCGTCTGGTTGGCAACCACGGGCGAAACCGATACCGATTCGCCCAGATCGAACATTTCCGTCGCCGTGCCGTCCTGCGGATCGACCGACCAGACGCCGCCGCGCGTCGAAGCGACGATCAGGCGGCCGCCGGCGAGCACGGGGCCTTTCCAGTCGATCGGGTCTTCCTTCTTCTTGGCCTTGCGATATTCGGGAAGCTGAGAGACCCAGCGGATCTTGCCGGTGGTCCGTGCGACCGCGAGTAATTTGGCATCGTCGGTAAGGACGAACACCCAGTCCCCTGCAACGACGGGCGTGGCGATCCCTGCAATATTGATTTCCCAGATGCGCTGGCCGCTGATCAGCTCATAGGCCGCCATGCGCCCGCCCTGGCCGATGGCATAGACACGGCCCCGGTCGATCACCGGATCGGCATCAATGTCGGTGAGCGAGGACACCGAGGTGGAGATGCTGGTACGCGACAGCGCGTCGGTCCACAGATCCTGCCCGTTTTCGTACCGATAGGCGGCCAGTTCGCCGGTCGAATAACCGGCGATCACGGTGCCCTGCGCGGCGGCGGGAGCGGCGACACCGAAGATACCCGACTGGCCGATGGTGCCGGACTTATTCCAGTTGGTTTTGCCCGTGGCGGGGTCCAGCGCGTAAATCTGGTTGTCCTGCGTCATGACATAGACGTTGTTGTTGGCGAGCGTCGGCGCGCCGCGCATCGGGCCGGCGGGGCGCACGCGCCATTTCTCGGCACCGGTCGCCATATCGAGGGCGGCAACATCGCCCAGACCGTCGGTCGCATAAACGCTCGATCCATCGACCGAAACGCCGCCGCCGAAGAAGCTGGCGCTTCCGCTGCCGGAACTGGGAAGCTCATGGGTCCACACAGGGCTGCCGGTCGCCGCATCAAAGGCACGGACCTTGGCGTTGGTGTCGACTACGTAGAGACGGCCATCGGCGATCACCGGCGCAGCGGCCAGGCGTTCACGGTTGCTGGCACCCGCGATATTGGCCGTCCAAACGCGCGAAAGGCTTTGCCCCAGCGCAAGCTGAGCAGGGTTCTTGGCCGCGTTGCCACCGGGCTGCGCCCAGCTATCGTTCGCCACGGGCGCGGGAAGCACCACGGGGACGCTGGCCAGCGCGGGATCGACCACCGCGTCGCTTTCCGCGCCCAGAATGGCAACACGGTCGCCCAGCGTGGGGGTGGATTTCTTGTCGCCGCCGCCGCCGAACAGGCTGCAGCCGGATAGCGCCAGCAGCGCGGCGCCGCAGATCAGACTGGTGGTTGCTCGCTTCATCAATTGGCTCCTTCGCCCTTCGCGGGCGCCGTTTCCTGAGGCGCTGCACCAGCGGGACTTTCATCATCCTGAACAGCGTCCACGCCGTAAACCCCGGCGAGCTGGCGGGTGCGCCGCCGCGTGGATTCCGGCAGTGCCTTGTCCTTGGAAAGCGCGGCGAACAGCGTTCCGGCAAGATCGGTCTTGCCTTGCTTGATATAGGCCATCGCCGTCATCTCTCCGGCGGGGCCGAACCAGGGATTGCCCTCGATCGCGAGCGGTTTCAGCCGCGCGACCACCTGATCGGGTGAAATGCTATCGAACTGCAACGCGGTCTGGCGCACCAGCGCCAGATTGCGAAACGGCTCCGGCAAGCTCTCGTCTTCGATCACCGTCTGATAGGCGGCGATGGCAGCTTTCTCATCTTTACGCTCGCTGGCAAGATTGCCTTCCATCATCAGGGAGGCGGCGCGATACCCCTCGTTCGAACCGTCTGCGAGCTTCTGGAGGATGGGCCGCGCCGTCTTGGCGTCGCCCGCCTGCGCTGCATCCATGGCGGTGATGTACTGCTCTGCCAGTTTGCCGTCCGCGGCAGTCTGATTGTTCTGCCAGATGATATAAGCGCCGAACGCTGCGAGGCCGAGGACGATCAGTCCCAGAATCCACCAGCCATAGCGCTTGCCGAACGCTTCCATGTCGGACCGGCGGACGGCGTCATCCACTTCGCGCATGAAGACATCATCGCTCTTGTCGCTGGCATTGCCGCCAGATTTGGTAGGGGTAAGCGCCAAGGCGGCTCTCCGGTCTCGGGATAATCGGCGCTCGCCTTAGCTTCGCGCGTGGGTAGGTGACAAGGGAGGAATAGGGGCCGGAACGGGGAAGGGGGCGGGCGTGCACCCCGCCGATGCGGTTAGACGCTCGCTTTGCGCCGGCGGATCCCGGTCCGCTAATCCTTCGGCTTGTAGACCTGATCGGCCGAGGGAAATTCGCGGGCGCGCACCTCCCGCGCATAATGCTCCACCGCTTCGGTCATCATGCCGGACATGTCGCCATAGCGCTTCACGAAGCGCGGCGTGCGCTCGAACAGGCCGAGCATGTCCTCGGTCACCAGCACCTGCCCATCGCAATTAGCCGAGGCTCCGATACCGATGACGGGAACGTCGAGCGCCTCGACGATCGCATCCGCAAGGGTTTCGACAACGCCTTCCACCACCACGGCGAAGGCACCTGCGTCCGCCACAGCCTTTGCATCGCCGACGATCTTTTCATATTCGGCGTCCGATCGGCCGCGCGCGCCATAGCCACCCAGCGCGTTCACGGCCTGGGGGGTGAGGCCGACATGGCCCATCACCGGAATGCCGCGCTCTGTCAGGAACCGCACGGTTTCGGCCATTGCCGCGCCGCCCTCCATCTTCACCGCCGCCGCGCCGGTATCGGCCATGATGCGGCTGGCGCTTTCGAACGCCTGGACGGGGGATGCTTCATAACTGCCGAAGGGCATGTCGACCACGACTGCGGCGTGATAGCTGCCGCGCGAGACTGCGGCGCCATGCGCGCACATCATATCGAGCGTGACGGGCAGAGTGGAAGGGAGACCGTAAATCACCTGACCCAGCGAATCGCCGACCAGAAGAATGTCGCAATGCGGATCGAGCAGCTGCGCGGTGCGCACGGTGTAAGCCGTCAGCATCACCAGCGGTTCCGCATTATCCTGGCCCTTGCGCGCCATGATCGATGGGATGGTGACGCGTTTCATGGGCTTCGGCGTGGGGGTGGCGCGGCTGGTGGCGCTATCGACGGTGAAGGTCGTGGACATGATGGATGCCTTCCTGAATGAGCCTGAATATGGTCCTGAAAAAGCCGCGGCGGCCTGACGGCTTAGTGGAAGCGACGCCGGCGAAAAGGAACCGGGCGGCGCCCGCGCCCGGCCCAATCGGCCAGAAAGGCGAGCCCGGTGAACACGACCAGCATCAATATCGCGAACATTGTCACATCGCTATCCTCCGGCCCGAACCAGTTGAACAGCTGCAAGGCCAGCATCACGCCGGCAAGAATGTAAACCCGGCTGTGGCCAGCATGCCGCACGGGTGGCCGCGTGGCGCGGATATAGTAAAAGAACGCCGCCCCCGTCAGCACCAGTTCCAGCACAATGGCGTAAGCGGGCGCGTTCCACAGCCCGAAACCGAATTTCGGCGCGCCGCCGGCAAGACTGAGATCCGCGCCGTGGACGAGCAAATCGATGAACCAGTGCGTCAGCACCACCACACCCGCCAGGACCGCGGGGCGCATTTTTCGATGATAGACATAGACGGGAACCGCGAAAAATAAGGCCGCGATGATCGTGCCGAGAAGGCTGTGACTGAGCGGCATGTCATAAAGATCGAACGGAACGAGCTTGGTCGCGCCTTCCAGGAAGCGCATATGTTCCACGTCCATCAGCAAAAAAATCGCGAACAGATAATCGACGAACTGCGCTGCCACGAACAGGATGCCGAGCTTCGGTGATTTGCGCTGCGCAGCAACGACGAGCGCCGGTGCGTAATGACCGATAAAGATAAGCGGACCCCACCCTTCGAGTAAGCGGCATCAATCGCCGCTCGCCCTTAGGGCTGTCAACCCGGATGGACAGATGCGGGCGCTCGTGCGGCTCGGCTCGGCGCGAACGTGGCAGTTCCCAAATTGGGCAAGAAGTCCCCATGAAAAGAAAAGGGCGCCGGATCACCGGCGCCCTTCCTGAAAATTCTTGCTGGCGAGTTCTTAGCTCGACTTGCAGGTCTGCATGTCCTTGCCGGGCAGTTGCACCTCGATGGTCTGGCCGGTGCCCTTCAGCGCGTAGCCGTCACCGCCGGTGAGCGTCAGATCGCCGGTTTCGGAAGTCGCCGCGGCCTCGGGCGTTGCGCCTGTCTCCGGGGTGGCTTCGGACGAAGCCATGTCCGCTTCCGGTGCGTTCAGGATGATCGGCTGGCCGTTCTGTTCGGTACGGATGCCCGCTCGCTTCCCGCCCTGATAGAAGTCCACATAAACCACGGAGCTGTCCGCACAGCGATAAACGCCGCTATCGACGATCGACGGCGGCAGCTCGATCGGCGCTTCAGCGGTGGCGGGGGTCGCTTCGGCTTCAGGCTCGGCGGCATTGTCGCTGTTGTTGCAGGCAGACAGTGCCAGCAGCGCCACGGGGGCAAGGGAGAGGAAAGAAAGACGCATGGAAACTCCGATTGGTTTTTTTTGCGCATTGCACAATGAACCTGCGCGCGCTCGGTTCCAAGTGAATAATCCCGCTTCGGCGCCGCCCTGCTTGACCCCGTCCGTAGCGGCGGCCATGCAGCGACCATGACCGATCAAGCGGAAACGGGCCCCGCCGGGGCAACCGAGAATTTGAGCTTCGAGGAGGCGCTGAAGCGGCTCGAGGAGATCGTGAATCAGCTCGAGCGCGGCGATGTACCGCTCGACAAGTCGATCGACCTTTATGCCGAGGGAGATCGCCTACGCGCCCAGTGCCAGAAGCGCCTCGACGCGGCGCGCGCCAAGATCGACCAGATTCGCGTCAAGGCAGACGGTTCGCCCGGCGGCACGACGCCGTTCGGCGACGCCTGAGCAGGGACCTGATGATGGCGTCCAGCACCGTTCAGCCCATCAGCCTCTATTCCGCGTTCGACCGTATTTCGGCGGAGATCGACACGCTGTTCGAACATCTGCTGAAGGCGCCCGAAGATGCGCGCGCCCGGCTCTATGATGCGATGCGCCACGCTGCAGTGGGCGGAGGCAAGCGGCTGCGGCCTTTGCTGCTTGTGACCATCGCGGGCTTGTTCGGCGTAGAGCGCGGGGCGGCGATCCGCGCTGCAGGCGCGGTGGAGGCGATCCACGTCTATTCGTTGATCCATGATGATCTGCCGGCGATGGACGATGACGATCTTCGGCGGGGCAAACCCACTGTGCACAAGGCCTTTGACGAAGCGACGGCCGTGCTGGCGGGCGACAGCCTGCATGCGCTGGCCTTCGAACTGCTGGCGGATGAGGCCGTGCATGGCGATCCGTTCGTGCGGATCGAGCTCGTCCGTATTCTTGCGGAGGCAAGCGGGCCGGATGGCATGGCCGGCGGCCAGATGATGGACCTGGAGGCGGACAAGCAAGGCTATGATCTGCATACCGTTACCCGGTTGCAGCAGCTGAAAACCGGGGCTCTCATCACCGCATCGGTGGAGATGGGGGCCGCGCTTGGCCGTGCATCGGAGGAAGCGCGCACGGCGCTGCGCGGTTATGCCCGCGATATCGGCCTTGCCTTCCAGATCGCTGACGATCTGATGGATGTGGAGGGGGATGAGGAAAAGGCCGGCAAGGCCCTGCGCAAGGATGAGGCGCAGGGCAAAGAAACGTTCGTCACTCTTCTCGGCCTCGAACGCGCGCGTGAACAGGCGCACATCCTGACAGAACAGGCGGTGGGCCATCTGCATGGTTTTGGCGCGGAGGCCGATCTGCTGCGCGCGCTGGCCCGCTTCATCGTTGAGCGCGATCGTTAAACAAGGGGCATGATATGACGCGAATCGGCATTTATCCGGGCACGTTCGATCCGATCACCCTGGGCCATATGGATATCATCCGCCGCGGCGCGAAGCTGGTCGATAAGCTGGTGATCGGCGTCACCACCAACCCGTCTAAAAACCCGATGTTTGACGTGGAGGAGCGCCTCTCCATGGTGCGTCGCGAAGTGGCGGGCATCGAGGGCACCGAAATCGAGGTGACCAGCTTCGGCAACCTGCTGATGCATTTCGCCGAAGAGACCGGTGCATCCGTCATCGTGCGCGGTCTGCGCGCCGTCGCTGACTTCGAATATGAGTATCAGATGGCTGGCATGAACCAGCAGTTGAACGACAGTATCGAAACCGTTTTCCTGATGGCGGATGTCTCCTTGCAGCCGATCGCATCGCGGCTGGTGAAGGAAATCGCCATCTTCGACGGAGATATCACGAACTTCGTGACGCCCGCCGTGCGCGAAGAAGTGGTGGCGCGTGTGGCACAAGGGCGCGCCTGACGACACGCGCTCCCACGTCCGCCAAACCATTCGTTCATGACAGGGCCAGCCATGTTCGTTAGAGGCGCTGTCCATCCCTTTGTGTCAGGACGATCAGAACCGATGCGTATTGCCAGACTTTTTGCCTTTGTCATCGCGATGCTGCTGGGCGTTGCCGCCCACGCACAATCGGTCGGCACGGTTAACGCGCCGGTGGACGATACCGATCTCAGCAATGTCCTTTATCTCGATCTGTCGAGCGGCGGGCGGGTGACGGTCCGGCTATATCCCACCATTGCGCCCAATCATGTCGAACGCATCAAGACGCTGACGCGCCAGGGCTTCTACGATGGCGTGAAATTTCACCGCGTGATTGAAGGGTTCATGGCGCAGACTGGCGATCCCACCGGCACCGGAACGGGCGGATCGGACCTGCCCGATCTGACGGCGGAATTTAGCAAGCTTCCCCATTTGCGCGGTACGCTGTCCATGGCGCGCGCGCAAAGCGAAGACAGCGCGAACAGCCAGTTTTTCATCGTCTTCCAGCCCAATTTCAAGCTGGACAACAAATATACGATCTTCGGGCGCGTTACCTCCGGCATGGAATATGTCGACGCGATCCAGCGTGGCGAGCCGCCGGCCAATCCGGACATCATCATTCAGGCCTCGCTTGGCGATGCGCCGAAGCCGGAGCCTGATTATGCCGCGGTGCGCGCGCGCCTGAATGCGGCAGCGGGCGCTGTTGCACCGGCTCCCAGCGCCGCCGATCTGAACGCCCCGATCGGCCAGTGAGCCCGGCGGGACGGGAAGGCGCGCCGTGCGCGTAGACCTGTTCGATTTCGAACTGCCGGCCGAGCGGATTGCGCTGCGGCCGGCATCGCCGCGTGATGCCGCGCGCCTGCTGCTGGTTCAGGGCGATACTCTTGTCGATCGCACGATGCGTGATCTTCCCTCGCTCCTGCGGGCGGGCGACATCCTTGTTTTCAACGATACCCGCGTCATTCCGGCGCAGCTGGAGGGGCGGCGCGGAGAGGCCAGCATCGGCGTTACGCTCCACAAGCGGATCGACCTGAGGCGGTGGCAGGCTTTTGTGCGCAATGCCAAGCGGCTGCGGCCCGGCGAGCGCGTAGAATTTCATGAAGGGGTCGCTGCGATCGCTGAGGAGCGGCTGGAGGACGGCAGCTTCATCCTGGCATTCGAAGGCGACGAGCCGGTCGAGACACTGATCGAGCGCGCCGGGAATATGCCGCTGCCGCCCTATATTGCCGCAAAGCGCCCCACCGATGAACGGGACGCCGAAGATTATCAGACGATGTTTGCGCGGGAAAAAGGTGCGGTCGCCGCGCCGACCGCCGCGCTGCATTTCACACCCGATCTCATAAACGCCTTGCATACCTCTGACATTGCAACCGAAACACTGACGTTGCATGTGGGCGCGGGAACGTTTCTGCCGGTGAAAGCCGAGGATACCGATGCTCACCAGATGCATAGCGAGTGGGGCCGGATCGATGCCGAAACGGCGGCACGGCTCAACGCTGTGCGCGCGAAAGGCGGACGGCTGATCGCCGTCGGTACCACGGTCCTGCGGTTGCTGGAGAGCGCGGCTGATGAGGACGGTGTGATCCAGCCGTTCGAAGACGACACTGCCATTTTTATCACGCCGGGTTATCGCTTCCGAGCAATCGACGGTTTGATGACCAATTTTCATCTGCCGCGCTCCACGCTCTTCATGCTGGTCAGCGCGCTGATGGGCCGCGAACGGATGCAGGCGGCCTATGCCCATGCGATTGCCGAGGAATATCGCTTCTACAGCTATGGCGACGGCAGTCTGTTGCTGCCGGACTGATCTCCACCGATCCGCCTCGCCCGAATGCGCTCGCTTGGTGTCCCAGTATCGAAGTTCTAGTATAACCCCGGCGATCTCCGCTAAGCGGGCTTCATGAGCGACTCCCACGGCCATCATCACCACGGACCGGGCGGTCACAGTCATGCGCCGGCAGATTTCGGCCGCGCTTTTGCCATCGGCACCGCGCTCAACATCGCCTTCGTCGCAATCGAGGGGGCTGCGGGGCTGATCACCGGATCGGTCGCGCTTCTGGCCGATGCAGGCCATAATCTGTCCGATGTGCTGGGGCTTCTGATCGCATGGGGCGGATCGGAACTGGCCAAGCGCCCACCGTCCGAACGGTTCACCTATGGCCTTCGCGGATCTTCGATCCTTGCGGCGATTGCCAACGGCCTCGTCCTGATGGTCGCGGTCGGCATGATCACGCTGGAGGCGATCCAGCGTTTTGCCGATCCTCCGCCGATCCCCGGCATCACGGTGATGGTTGTCGCGGGCATTGGCATCCTCGTGAACGGGGCCACGGCGATGCTCTTCGCGCGCGGGCGCAAGGGAGACGTCAATATCCGCGGCGCCTATCTCCACATGGCCGCCGACGCCGCCGTCTCGGCGGGCGTGGTGATTGCGGGCGCGCTAATCCTGTTCACCGGCGCTCGCTGGATCGATCCGCTGGTAAGCCTCGTGATCGTGGCAGTGATCCTCTGGAGCACATGGGGGCTCTTGCGCGAATCCGTTGCCATGGCGCTGAGCGCCGTGCCGCGGGAGATCGATCCGGCGAAGGTCCGCGCGCTACTGGAGGGGCAGCAGGGGGTCGCGCGCGTCCATGATCTGCACATCTGGCCGATGAGCACGACCGAGGCCGCGCTGACCGCGCATCTCGTGATGCCAGACGGCCATCCAGGTGACGAGTTTCTGGTCCGCACGCAGCAAGCTTTGGCGCATGATCACGGTATCGAGCATGTCACCCTGCAGATTGAGATCAGCGAGGACATCCCTTGCCTGCTGCATGACGAGAACTGCGTTTAGTCCGCCTGCTCGCGGCAGACGCGGTAGGGAATCTGGCTCTGATTGGCCGCGCCGACTTCCAGTAATGTCGCAAGAACGGATGCCAAGTTGCTGGCAGGCAAAGGCTCCAGTTGGCGTAACAACCGATCCGTAACCGCGCAGGCCTGTGCGTCCAGTTCGAACGCGATCTTCCCTGCAAGGGCAGGGGCCAGCACCATCTTCGCAAAACCGTCGCCGCTGCTGCCGGGTGCCAGCGGAATGCCTGCGAGCTTGGTGACCACATTGCGCGCGGTCGGCCAAGCGCGATCCGCGCCGGCCTGCCACTTTTGCGAAAGGCGCTGTGCGTTGCTGACCAGATAGCTGCCCTGCCCCAGACTGGGTGCGCATTTGCGAGCCATCTCGGTCGCCAGCGAGGGCATGACATAGGCGGTGACCGCCTCGTTCTGTTCCGGCGTGATGCAGGGGCGGGTGTCGGCGCTCTGCGCCATTGCCGCAGCCGGCAGGGCAAACATGGACGCGGCGAGCGCAAGGCGGGCGATCATGACGGTCAATATCCTGTTCGGTCTAAGGGGATGATGCGTAAGGCGCGCCGAATGAGCGCCAACTGAACCAGTCTTAAAGTCGCCTGTCACGGCGAGACGTCAGCGATCCGCCATAATCGGCGCATTTGCCGTGCGGAACGAAAATCCACGCATCCGTCTGCTTGTCCAGCCGCGCAGTGCCCGGTCCTTTGGCTCCACCGCGATTATGCTGCGACGGGGCGATCCCGTAGCATTTTTCATGTGATGCCGGCTGAGGCATGGGCACCGGCTCCCCGGGCGGGGCCATGCTGTAGGCGGTCGGGATCGGCGAAGGCGGGGTCTGCGGCTGCTTTTCGCAGCCCCAAAGCAGCGCAAGACATGACGTCACGACGCCAATCCGCCATACCGCGCGCTTCCTGTCCATTTGCAATTCCCCCGCCGCGCATTAGGGGATCAATGATGCCACCACGTTTCGAGTTCCACATTGCCGCGCGCGACGGCAAGGCGCGCACCGGCGAAATCCGCATGCGCCGCGGCACCATCGCAACGCCCGCTTTCATGCCCGTCGGCACCGCTGCTACCGTCAAGGCGATGAAGCCCGCCGACGTTCGCAAGGCCGGCGCAGACATCATTCTCGGCAACACCTATCATCTGATGCTGCGTCCCGGCGCGGAGCGCATCGACCGCCTCGGCGGCCTCCATGCCTTCATGGGCTGGGATCGCCCGATCCTGACGGACAGCGGCGGCTATCAGGTCATGAGCCTCGCGGACCTGCGCAAGATCACCGAAGAAGGGGTGAGCTTCAAAAGCCATCTCGATGGATCGAAGCACATGCTCTCGCCCGAACGATCGATGGAAATCCAGGCGCTGCTCGGCTCCGACATCGTCATGGCGTTCGACGAATGCCCGCGCGCCGATCAGCCGCGCGAGGCCATCGAGGCGTCGATGGAGCTCAGCATGCGATGGGCCCGCCGTTCGCGCGAAGCGTTCGACAAAGGGCCGACGGCCGGCACCAGCGCTCTGTTCGGCATTCAGCAAGGCGCGCTGGACGAAGGTCTTCGCGCGCGATCGGCCGAGGCGCTGCGCGAGATCGGCTTCGATGGCTATGCGGTCGGCGGGCTAGCCGTCGGCGAGGGGCAGGAGGCGATGTTCGCCACGCTCGATTTCGCGCCCGACATGCTGCCGGAGGACTCACCGCGCTACCTTATGGGGGTGGGCAAGCCGGATGATCTGGTAGGCGCGGTGGAGCGGGGGATCGACATGTTCGATTGCGTGCTGCCGACGCGTTCCGGCCGTAACGGGCAGGCGTTCACCTGGAACGGCCCTATCAACATTCGCAACGCGAAGTTTGCGGAAGACCTCGCGCCGCTGGACGAACGCTGTGCTTGCCCGGTATGCAAGGGGTGGAGCCGCGCCTATCTGCATCATCTGATCCGGGCCGGGGAAATGCTGGGGGCCATGCTGATGACTGAACATAACCTATACTTTTATCAGCAGCTTATGGCCGCCATGAGAGATTCGATCGCAGCGGGCCAGTTCAATGATTTTGCCGCGCGCTTCCGTGCGGACTATCTGAAGGTTACCGGCTGATGCCTTCCGGTCTCGCCGCGCTGCTCGATGATGTCGCAGGCATTGCGAAGCTGGCTGCCGCCTCGGTTGACGATGTCGGCGCGGCTGCCGGACGGGCAGGTACCAAGGCCGCCGGGCTCGTCATCGATGACACTGCGGTCACCCCGAAATATGTCACGGGACTGAAGCCTGAGCGTGAGCTCCCGATCATCTGGCGCATCGCTAAGGGGTCGATCTTCAACAAGCTGGTCATCCTGGTGCCGGTCGCCATGCTGCTCAGCGCGTTCCTGCCTTGGGCACTCACGCCGATCCTGATGCTCGGCGGCACCTATCTATGTTTTGAAGGTGCGGAAAAGGTTTACGAGGCGCTGTTCGGAGAAGATCATAAGATCGAGAACGCTGCGGCAACGCAGAATTCGAAGGAATTGGAAGACCAAAAGGTCAAGAGCGCCGTGCGGACCGACATGATCTTGTCCGCCGAAATCGTCGCCATTTCGCTGGGCGAGATTACCGATCAGTCGCTGGTGACGCAGGCAATCACGCTGGTTGCCGTATCGATTGCGATTACCGGCGGCGTCTATGGCGCGGTTGGGCTGCTGGTGAAGCTGGACGACATCGGCCTGCATCTTGCCAAGGACGAGGGCGCGTTGGCGGGATTCGGACGAGGTCTCGTTAAAGTGATGCCCACGGTGCTCAAGGTGATCGGCGTCGTCGGGACCGCGGCTATGTTATGGGTTGGTGGCGGAATTATCGTCCACGGTCTGGAGAGCTTCGGTCTGGAGACGATACCGCACATCGTGCATTCGGCGACGCATGTCGTGGAGGAAAGCGCGGGCGGACTGATCGGCTGGGCTGCCGAGGCTGGGTTGTTCGGCGTGGTCGGCATTATCGTCGGCGCGGTCGTGGTGGCTGCGCACCACCTTTGGGTGAAAGCACGCGGCGGACACTGAGCGCGGTTCATGCGGAAATGGTGTTGGGGATGTAAGCTAGCTGCTAACCCCAAAAGGTGACCACGCCAGACTTCCCTTCCGCCCTTGAACGGGCCACCGCCAATAGTCCGTTTCTCGCTAGGCTGATCGAGCAGCGCCCCGCCATCGTTGCGCATCTGCGACAAGGTGATCCCGATGCCGCGCTGGCTCTTGCCCGGCAGGAAGGCGAGGCGTGCGACACGGTTTCCGATGGTTTGCGGGTCGAGCGGGGCGGAGTGGCGCTAGCGGCCGCCATCGCGGACCTAGCCGGGGCGTGGGATCTTACGAAGGTAACGCGCACCCTTTCCGATTTTGCGGACCGGGCGTGTGACCGCGCCATCACCGCCGCTATCATGGAGCGCACGCCGGATGCGCAGCCGCATGGCTTCGCGCTGATCGCGCTGGGCAAACATGGCGGGCGGGAGCTGAACTACAGCTCGGATATCGACCCGATCCTTCTATATGATCGCGAGACGCTGCCGACGAAGGAGGGCGAGGAGCCTGCCAAGGCGGCGGTGCGCATCGGCCGCCGCGTGCTTGAACTGCTGCAGGAACCGACGGCCTGCGGCTATGTCTTTCGCGTTGATCTGCGTTTGCGCCCCACACCGGAGGTCAGCCCCATCGCGCTGCCGATCGCGGGGGCTATTTCGCATTATGAAAGCTCCGCCATGGCGTGGGAGCAGGCGGCTTTCATCCGCGCCCGCGCGGCTGCGGGGGACATCGCGCTGGGAGAGCGCTTTCTGGAAGCGATCCGGCCGTTTGTTTGGCGCCGCTCGCTCGATTTCGGACAGATTCGCAATATCGACACCATGCGCCGCTCGATCCGCGATCATTATTCGGGCGGCCAGGCCATCGGGCCAGGTTATGATTGCAAGCGTGGACGCGGCGGCATTCGCGAATGCGAATTTTTCGTGCAGGCCCAGCAGCTGATCCATGGGGGGCGAGATGAGGCGCTGCGCACCGCCGACACGCGCGCGGCGCTGTTCGCGCTCGCCGCCGCCGGGCATGTGCCGCGCGGGGAGGCGGACGATATCGCCGCCGCCTATGATGTGCTGCGCACCGCTGAGCATCGATTGCAGATGCTGCATGATCGGCAGACGCATGAAATTCCGAAGCGGGAGGAGGAGCGTGACGCGGCGGCGCGGCTACACGGTCTGGCAAATGGGGAGGCGCTAATCGGTTGGATCGCGCCGCATGCCGAGCGGGTGGACGCGATCTACAGCGATTTTGCAAACTGGGAGGAAGCGGAAACGCCGACGCTGCCGCTTGAGGATGATCGATTGGACGAGTCGCTTGTCACCATCGGCTTTGCGGCCCCCGTTAATGCCGCGCGGCTCGTGCGGCGCTGGCGCAGCGGCAAGCTGCGCGCGATCCGCAGCGAGCGGGCGCGCGAGGGCTTTGAGGCGGTTCTGCCCGCTTTGTTGCAGTCGATCGCGCAGGCGCCGGATCCGCTGCGCGCGCTTGCCCGGCTCGATTCGATGTTCGAGCGCCTGCCCAGCGCAATCAATTTCTTCGATCTGCTGCTGGCCCGGCCTGCCCTGATCGCGCTGCTGGGCCGGCTCTTGAGCTACACTCCCGTGCTCGCCGATCAATTGGCGCGCCGCGCAGACCTGGTGGACCGACTGGTGGAGCCGGATGCCAAGCGGCTGCCCGGATCGGTGGAGGAACTCGTTGCCGGGCTGCGTCCACCGGACACGCTTGACTATGAGCGTTATCTGGACCGTGTCCGTGCCGACGTGACGGAGATGCGTTTTCTGCTGGGCGCGCAATTGATCGAAGGGCAGGTGGATCCGTTGGCGGTTGCCGCCGGCTATGCGCGCCTTGCCGAAGCGGCAATCCGGGTGCTGACGGACCGTGCCATCGCCGAATTTCAGGAGACCCATGGCCGCGTGGCCGGTGGGGAACTGGTAATCCTGGCGCTAGGGCGTCTTGGCGGGCGGGCGCTGACCCATAGCAGCGATCTTGATCTGGTTTTCCTGTTCACCGGAGATTTTACCGCGCGTTCCGATGGGGCGCGGGAGCTTGGCGCGACGGATTATTTCAATCGGCTCTCCAAGCGCGTAATCGCCGCGTTGTCGCTGCCCACCGCAACGGGCGCCTTGTACGAAGTCGATACGCGCCTGCGCCCTTCCGGCGCGCAGGGGCCGCCCTGTGTCTCGGTCGCCAGCTTTGCGGAATATCAGCGCGAAAAGGCGTGGACGTGGGAACATATGGCGCTCACGCGCGCGCGCGGGGTTTATGGAAGCAAGCGCGCACGCGAAGGCATTGAGGCGGTTATCGGCGAGGTGCTCCGTCGCCCAGCCGCGGACGATCTCGGCGAGGACGTGCGAAGCATGCGCACGGAGATTGAGGCGCATAAGAAGCCTGTCGGCCCGCTCGACGTGAAGCGCCTCAGCGGAGGGCTGATCGATGCCGAGTTCGTCACTCATTTCCATCAACTCAGCGCCAAGCAGGGCCTCTCGCCCGAACTACCCGTGGCGGCACGTGCGTTGGCGGATGCGGGGCTGGTGGACGAAGACTTCGTAGCCGCGCGTGATTTCCTGACGCGCCTGCTCATTCTGGTGCGGCTTGTATCGCCGGATTGTCAGGAACCGCCGGAACCGGTGCGGGCGCTGATCGCCGAAGGCCTTGAGCTGGCAGACTGGGCGGCGGTAATGCAGGCGTTGAAGCAAGCGCGAGGCGCTGTGACTGCCGCGTGGGAGGCCGCGCTGGGCCCACGCGAACCATCAAAAGCAAAGGACTGAATATGGCCGAAACCATGCCCGACCTCACCCTGACCGATGATCGCGGCGAGCCGAAAGCGCTTGCCGATTATAAGGGCAAACCGCTCGTCCTTTTCTTCTTCCCGCGCGCGAACACGCCGGGCTGCACCAAGGAAAGCATCGCGTTCAGCGAGATGCTGGAGGATTTCAAAAGCTCCGGCGCTGCTGTGGCGGGCGTATCGAAAGACAGCCCGAAAAAGCTTTCGAACTTCCGCGAGAAGCAGGACCTTACCGTCGACCTGCTCTCGGATGCCGAGACCGATCTGTCTGAACGCCTTGGCGTCTGGAAGGAAAAGCAGATGTACGGGAAAAGCTTCATGGGCTTGGAGCGGAGCACCTTTCTCTACGGCGCGGACGGCAAGCTGCTGCGCGAATGGCGCAAGGTGAAGGTGAAGGGCCATGCCGAAGAGGTGCTTGAAGCGCTGCGCGAGGCTGCGTGAGAAGCATCGCTGAAGGATGCGCTGCGGTTCTGCGCACGGCAGATCCGCAGGCAAAGCTGATGACCGCGCGCAAGGTGGCGCGGGATTGGCGCTTGGGCCGGCTCGATTTTCGGTTCGATGATAGCATGCCGGACGCGCCCGGTCGTCCGCCGCAACCAGAGCTATTGCCACCCAACCGCATGCCACGGCGCGGAAGAGCAGGATCGCTGAGAGGGCGAATCGCGCTGCTTCACGCGCTCGCGCATATCGAATTCGCCGCGATTGATCTGGCGTTCGACATGGCGGGACGCTTCGGCGGACAATTTCCCCGCGCGTTCGTTGATGACTGGATGCGCGTGGGGGCGGATGAGGCGATGCATTTCGCCATTCTCGATCGGCGTCTGCGTCAGCTCGGCAGTCGCTATGGCGCGTTGCCTGCGCATGCTGGGCTGTGGGAGGCGGCAAGTGAGACCGCGCACGATGCCATGGCGCGGCTTGCCGTGGTACCGATGGTGTTGGAGGCGCGTGGCCTCGACGTCACCCCGCCTATGGTTGAGCGCTTCCGCGCGGCTGGAGACGAGCCGTCGGCTCGCATCCTGCAACGTATCTATGAGGATGAAATCAACCATGTCGGCTTCGGTACGAAATGGTTCGATTGGGGATTTCGGAACGATGTCGAAACAAGTTGTCAAGGCGAGGAATCGCCCGCAAATCTTTGGGTTTCGTTAATCTCTCGCCACTTTCGTGGGCCGATTAAACCACCGTTCAACGACTCAGCGCGCCGACAGGCCGGTTTAACGCGAGACTTTTATGAGGCTGTTGCTATCCAACACGCTTCTGCGCTTTAAGCTGAACACACAAGGCCGACCGGGGGGTTGGCTATACAAGGAATAAGGAAGCGGAAAGTTCCCGTCGCTTCCGCAGAAAAAGGGTTGGGTCTTTTATGCTTCCTCGTCTTTCGGCCGCTGGCCGCATTGCATCGTTTGCGCTTACCGTTTGTGCCATCGCTATGCCGGCTCATGCCAACAGCAGCGCTGCTGATGCCTTTCAAATAGACGATCAGCTGGAAGGTTCCGAAAAAATCATCACGCCGCTTGGAGAAGCGGATGCGAACTTCAAGCAGATGTTCGATGTCTGGAGCGGCCGCGCCACTGCCGGTAAGCCGCAGCTTGAAGTTTCGGTGCCTTCGATCGAGCCGGTTAGTGGCTATCGTCTTACCAGCTACTTCGGCAATCGCAGCGATCCCTTCAGCGGCGGCCGCGGTAACCATCACGGCATCGATATGGCAGCTCCCACCGGCACGCCGATCTATGCAACCGCAGACGGCCTGATTGAGCGTGCGGGCTGGGTGAACGGCTACGGCAACTTCATCGAGATCGAACATGGTAACCAGGTCGAGACGCGCTACGGGCATCTCTCGCGCCTCAACGTCGAATCCTATCAGCGAGTCAAGAAGGGCGATCTGATCGGTTATGTCGGTTCCACTGGTCGTTCCACCGGGCCGCACCTTCACTATGAAGTCCGCATCGCGGGCAAGCCGGTCAATCCGCTCAGCTTCATGAACCAGATGAACGGCACTTTACTTGCAGATAATTCCGGTGCTACTGACGATATAGGCGGTCCGAACGACTAACCCCGTTCCCGCCTACCAAGGTCACCTTTGGGAGAGGGTGCAAAGACTCCGGGGCGCGCAGGGCCAGACCTTGCCGCCCCTTTTTGTTGGTCCTATCTTGTGTCCATGACCGATGCTCCCATCATTCTCCTCCCCGCCGCGGCCCGCCGCGTCTCCGTGATCGCCGAGAAACAGGGAGTGCCGGCTATCCTGCGTCTGTCCGTGGAGGGCGGGGGCTGTTCCGGCTTCCAATACAAGTTCGGCCTCGCCGACGCGATCGAGCCTGACGATACCGTTGCGGAAGAGCAGGGAGTGCAGCTTGCCGTCGACGCAATCAGTCTCGATCTGGTGCGCGGCAGCGCAGTCGATTTTGTCGAATCGCTCGGCGGCAAGCATTTCGAGGTGAAGAACCCGAACGCGGCGTCGGGCTGCGGTTGCGGGACCAGTTTCTCGGTCTGATTCGGATTGCGATCGCGGCTGCGCGGTTGCAATGTTTGTCGTGATTTCAACCGACGCGGTGTCGTGGCATCTCACGCTGTCCGCAAATCCTCCTGACATCAGCGTCGCGCCGCGCTACCAACGCAGCCATGCTCATAGCCAGTTTCAATATCAACGGCGTGAAGGCGCGCCTTCCGCGACTCGTCGAATGGCTGGAGGAGCGCGCACCCGACATCGTGTGTCTGCAGGAGCTGAAGAGCGCGGACGAGGGCGTGCCGGTCGGCGATCTCGAGAAAGCGGGCTATGGCGTTCTGATCCACGGTCAGAAGGGTTTCAACGGCGTCGCCATCCTCGCGAAAGGGCAGGAGCCGAAGGAGGTCCGCCGCGGCCTGGAAGGCGATCCGGAAGACGAACAGTCCCGCTATCTGGAGGCCGACGCGCACGGCCTACGCATCGCCAGCATCTATTTGCCCAACGGCAATCCGCAGCCTGGCCCGAAATTCGATTACAAGCTGCGTTGGATGGAGCGCCTTCGCGCCCGTGCCGCCGAGATCTGGGCGGAGGAAATCCCGGCGGTTTTAGCCGGCGACTATAATGTCATCCCGCATGATCGGGACACCTTCTCGGTGCGCGCGATGAAGGACGATGCGCTGATGCAGCCCGAATCGCGCGCCGCTTATCGCCGCCTGCTAGCGGATGGCTGGACCGATGCGCTGGCGACGCAGCACCCTGCGGGCGGCATCTGGACCTTCTGGGATTATCAGCGCGGCGCCTGGCAGCAGGATCATGGCTTCCGCATCGACCATCTTCTGTGCTCGCCGGAGGCTGCCGACCGGTTGCGCGCGAGCGGCGTCGATAAGGAATATCGAGGCCGCGAAAAAGCGAGCGATCATGCTCCGACCTGGATCGAGCTGGCCGATTGAAGCCCGTTTCTTGGAACGTGCTTTGCGTCCGCTTTTGGCAATTTGGCTCGAAAGGCCCTGTCATGAAAACATGTTTCCTTGCCGCCGCCGCTTTGATTGCAGGGATTTCTGCTGCTCCGGCAGATGCGCAAAGTGATGGTCCGCGCTTCTGTCCCAACCGCCCGGGCCTTGGCAGCAGTACCTGCACCACGGGCGAGGGGCATGTCAGTGTCGAAATCGGCGCCCTGGGATGGTCGCTGGACGAAAGCGACAACATGCGCAGCGACAGCGTTTCAATCGGCGACAGCTTTTTGCGCTACGGCATCGATGACAAGACCGAGGTGCAGGTCGGCTTCACTGCCTATACGCATAATTACAACCGCGTCGGATCGATGATCACCGAAAATGGGGGTTTTTCCGATGTCCGTCTGGGCGTGCGGCGCAATCTGATCGGCAATGACGGCGGCAATATCGCGCTGGCCATCGAGCCGTACGTTACCGTTCCGGTCGGCGCTTCCTCGGTTTCCGCGGGCGACTGGAGCACGGGCGTGGTAATTCCCAGCAGCTTCTCGCTGGGTTCGGGGCTGAGCTTCGGCGCGACGGGTATTCTTGCGGCAGCAGTGGATTCGGACGGCGACGGCCGACACTTCGCGGCGACTCAATATCTCGGCCTCAGCCAGTCGGTGTCCGACACCGTGGGTGTGACAGGCGAAGTCGGCCTCAGCTATGACAACGATCCTTCCGGCGACGTCTGGGCGCCGGTGGCTTCGGTCAGCGCGGCCTGGACGCCGAAGCCATTGCTGCAATTCGATGCCGGCACCGTGGTGGCGCTGGATAGCGACAGTCCGGACCTGCAGCTCTATATCGGCGTATCGAAGCTGTTCTGACCTAGAGCGCCTTTTCGTAGACGGTGTAGACGCGGTTCACGCGGCTCTCGATCGCATCGGCGATTGCGATCATTCCTTGATTGTCGTCAAGAATCCAGCCGATCTCGCCGCGCGTCGCGCCGTAATGGGCTACCGAGGCGCGGCGGATATATTCGATCATCATGAAAGCGAGCTGGCTGGCAAGACGGGTGCCCTGATATTCCTTCAGTACCCCCATCAGCGGCACGCGCATGGTGCGCACCCGTGGATTGCGCAGCCAAAGCAGCAACTTCGCCCAATTAAACGGCCATAGCGAACCGTTCATGCCCTTCAGCGGCTCATTCAAATCCGGCAGCGTCATCATGAAGGCGACCGGTCGACCCTCCACCTCCGCAATGCGGATAAGGTCTTCCTTCACGATTGGCTTCAGCTTCTTGCCGGCATAGGCGATCTCTCTATCGGTCAGCGGCACGTAGCCCCAATTGTCCGACCAGGCATCGTTAAGGATATTGAGGATGATCCCCGCTTCCTCGTCGAATTTCGACTTATCTACCTTGCGCACATGGATGCGGCTGCTGCGCTCGCCAGACTGAATGATGCGGTCAATCAGTGGCGGGAAGTCCTGGGCAATGTCGAGTTCCCATGTGCTCAGCTGTTTGACGGGGCGGTATCCGGCAGCCTCGACCCATCTTTCATAGGAGGCTTTATGATGGCCCATCATGACCGTGGGGCTATGGTCCTGGCCCTTTGTCAGCAGGCCCGGCTCATCCCAGATCGACAGCGAAAGGGGGCCTAGCGCGCGGCTCATGCCGTGACCGCGCAGCCATTCTTCGGCTGCATGGATCAGCGCATGAGCGGCGGCTTCGTCCTCAACCTCCAGCATGCCGAAATTGCCGACACCCGGTCCCATGCCCTGTTCGGGCGGCTGAGCGAGAGCCAGGTCGTCGATATGCGCGGAAATCCGCCCCACCACTTTGCTGCCCCGCTTGGCCAGAAACAACTGCATGCGGGCATGATCGAAAAACGGGTTCTTCTTGCGGTTCAGCAGTTCGCGAACATCGCTGCGCAGCGGCGGCACCCAGGCCGGATCGTCCTGATAGAGACGATAGGGTAGCTCGATAAAATCATTCTCACCGTGCTTGTCGGTGACGGGGATGATTTGAAGGTCGGTCACGAAAAAGGGCTCCTGCGCATGCAGAAGCCCGGGGTTCGGCGAAGCTCTGAAGGCCCCGGGCTCCAGTTTTCGCAGGAGCACAACGGGACCATTTCAGCAAGCCTCAGGCGTCGCTCTTCACCTGCGAGCGGCGGCGGGGGTGTCCCGACGCAATGCCACCGGACAGCTCCTTCACCCAGGGATAGCTCTTCGCCACTTCCTCGTCATAGCCCAGGTTGAACACCGTCGCGCTGCGCTTGGGAATGTCCTTGCGGTGATAATAAGTGCGGAAAATCTTGTCCCAACCATAGTTGGTGATTCCGTAATTGCCGCTCTCGTGGTGAAAGTGGTGCTCCAGATGCCGCTGCTTCATATAAGAGATGAGCTTGCTCTTCGGCTTGAACGCCAGATGCTGCATGCAGTGCACGAATTCATAATAGCAAGTGGCGAGAAGGCCCGTGGCAAACGCGGCCGCCGCGCCGCCGATGCCGCCAATCAGATAGCCCACCGGCAGCGTCGCCACTGCAATCGTGGGCAACGTGGTGTGAAGGGCGCCGAAAAGCACTTCGAGATGGTTGGGATCCTGATGATGATCGTAATGGATGCGCTTCCAGGTCTTTGCGAACATTTTGCGCTTGTACATCCACTGCCCGTGTAGGACGAAGCGGTGCAGCAGATACCACGCCAGCGGATAGATCACGACTGCTGCAAGCACTGCGCCGGCAGTCGCCAGCGGGCTGGCGGGATAGAAAACGAACACAGCGACGCTGGCCGCGGTCAGCAGCAGATAGGATATGATCGTGTAATGCTGGAAATAGGCCACGATCAGTTCTCGCAGGTTCATGCGATCCAGATAATGCGACCGGTTCCAGAAATTGCTCGATGCGGTGTCCGCGCTGGCCATAGCCTTCGTCCTAATCCCTAGTTCTTCAATGCGCCGCACGGCAGGGCCGGCGACGCCAGTGTTTTTTATAATAAGGCTTTGCGGCGCATTTACGGCCGCATCCTCTATCGATCACCATATTTCTGTCGTGATTGACGTAAGGTGAAGGAGGCATCGATCAGCGATCGGGGCCTCCACCACCGAAGCCTATTCCTCAGAGCGTATCAGTACCGTCTCGCCCAGCAGGAGGAACAGGAAAAACGGCGCCCAGGCGGCGATGAAGGGATCGTAAGCGCCCAGATTGCCCATCGCGAGCGCGAAATTATCGACCACGAAATAGGTGAAGCCCAGTGCCATGCCGATCACGACGCGCACGAAGGTCTTGCCCGCGCGCGCAAGGCCGAAGCCGGCGATCGATCCCAACAGCGGCATGAGGATGGAGGCGAGGGGGCCTGATAGCTTGTGCCACCAGGCAGCCTCTGCGCCCTCAACTGGCCGACCGGCAGCTTTCTGCGCATCGATTGCCTCGCGCAGGGCTGCGAAACCCAGGCTGTCGGCATCGAGCGAACTGATCGTGAACCGGCTGGGCTCCAGTCCTTGCCCGAACCGGACTATCGGTGCGGTGCTGGTGGCGGCGTTCGCCACGGTGAAGGTGGTGGCATCGTTCAGCGTCCAGCCGTCATCGGTCCAGCGCGCAACCGGACCCTGAGTGACGGATGTCAGTTCGCCGTTCACGCGCTCGTTAATCCGTACGTCCTTCAGGATCATGGACGGCCCGCCGCCAATCACCGTCTTGGCAAAGATCAGATCGTCCCCATCGAGCACCCACACTCTGGTGCGGATGTCGCTTTGCCCCGGAACTTGCGCATAATCGACGGCTTGCCAGGCCTTCAGCTTGGCGCTGGTGGGGGCCAGCACATGATCGTTGAAGATGAAGGTGAGAAAGGCGATGCCGATCGCCGTCACCACCAGCGGGGCCAGGATCTGATGCGCCGAAAGGCCCGCTGCCTTCATCGCCACGATCTCGCTGTTCTGGTTCATGCCCGCCAGCATGATCAGCGTGCCCAAAAGTACCGAGAACGGCAGGAACTGCGCTACGACCTGCGGTGTGCGCCAGGCGATATAGGTGATGATCTGACTGCTGCCATTGCCCGGCACCGCCAGAATGTCGCTGCTCTGACGCAGAAGATCCAGGCTCATCAGAATGATGACCAGCATCGCCAGCACGGCGAAGACGCGTTTCAGGAACGTCTTGGCCATGTACCAGGCCATGGAAGAAGACGGAAAGAAGGCGAGCTGCTTCATGCCGCGGCCTCATGCTTCTTGTCCCGCTGCCCGAATTTGAAGCGACGGCGCAACCATTTGCCGAATTTCTCGAACCGCTTTTCGATCGCGCCGATCGGCTGTCCGCCCGGCACATAGGCGAGCACGTAGTACATCCAGATGATCAGCGCGGCGAATGCGAAGAACGGTAGCCACAGCGAAACGAACGGGCTGACACGGCCGAGCGCGGCGACGCCTTCGCCAAATTCGTTCACCTTGTGATAGGTGACGATGAGGACCACCGAGATGACCACGCCAAGCGCGGAACTCGATCGCTTCGGCGGCACCGCGAGCGATAAGGCGAGCAGCGGGATCAGCAGCATCACCGCCAGCTCCACGGCGCGGAAATTAAAATTGGCAAAGGCCGCGTCACGCGTTTCCTTGCTGTAGGTGGGGTCGTTGGCCACGCGCAGCAGCTCGAAAAATGTGTTCTCCTGATTCTCCACGCCGCCGCGCAGGCGGAACTGCTTCATGGCCGGCAGGTCAATCGGCAGATCCTGCATGCGGAACGTCAGGACGCGCGTCCCTTCGAAATTGGGCGATTGCTGGATTGCGGTGCCGTTGCGCAGTCGCAGCAGCAGAAGATTGGGATCGGCTGTGCTGAGGAACTGGCCGCTTTGCGCGGTGGCGGTGAAATGTTCGCCTTTCTTCGTGCCTACATCGACGAAGATCCCGCTGAGATCGGTGCCATTGTCGCGGCTTTGCTCGACGCGCAATGTGATGTCATCGCCCAGCTTGTTGAACTGGCCCACCTTGATCGATGCGCCCAGCGCGCCCGAACGCAGATCGAATTGCAGCTGTTCGTAATAATATTCTGCATAGGGCTGCAGATAGCCGACGATGGTGAGGTTTACCGCGATCAGGCCAAAAGCGTAGAAATACGGCACGCGCAGCAGCCGGCGATAGCTGAAGCCGACGGCGCGCATCACGTCCAGTTCCGAACTGGTGGCAAGCCCGCGAAACGCAAGGAGGATGCCGAGCATCAGCGCCAGCGGGATCGCAACGGAGAAATATTCGGGCAAAAGATTCGCCAGCATCCGGAAAACAATGCCCACCGGCCCGCCCTCCGCCGCGACGAAATCGAACAGCCGCAGCATCTGATCCAGCACCAGCAGCATGGCCGCGATCACCAGCGTGGCGATCAGCGGAATCGCGATCTTCCTGGCGATGTAGCGATCGTTGGCGGTCAGCAACTTCAACTTATTGTCGTCCGATTTCCAAAATTCTGCCGCAATGGGTGCTGATATATGGTGGACAAGAAGGCCTTATCATCAATGCACCCGAGTTCGGGGTGCCGCCGATATAGCCAAGAGGAATGAGATAACCATGAAATATTCCATTGCAGCAGCGGCCGCGTTCGGTGCCGTCCTGCTTGCGGCCGTCCCGGCGCAGGCGCAATATGCCGAGCGAATTTCGAACGACATGTCGAAATGCGACGGTTCGCGTCCGGCGATGCTCGTGACCGTCACGAACTTCAAAGGCGCGGTGAACCGCGTGCGCGTTGTAAGCTATCGCGCTCTGGAAAGCGATTGGCTGAAGAAGGATCGCTGGCTCAACCGGATCGATACGCCGGTAACAGGCAAGACCATGAAGTTCTGTATGCCGATGCCGGCGCCCGGCACATACGCCGTTGGCGTTCGCCACGATTATAACGGCAATGACGACGATGATCCGTTCAAGGATGGCTGGGGTATGTCGAATAACCCGTCGATCGGGCTCGGTGCGCTCCTTGCTGGAGGGTCGTTTGGCAAACCGCCGGTTTCCAAAGCGGCTGTAAAGGTTGGCAGCGGCGTAACGCCGGTTACCATCAAGCTGAAATATCCCTGACAACATAAAAGACCGGGGGCGCCAGATGGTCGCAACCCGGTCTTTTCATATCCCTAGAACGGGATAACAATCAGATCACGCCGACCTTCGTACCGGCGCGCTCGAACATCCCCAGTATCTCATCGACCTGTTCGCTGGAATGCTCGGCGCAGAGCGAACAGCGTAGCAGCGTCATGTTCGCAGGCGTTGCAGGGGGGCGGGCAAGGTTCACATACAGCCCCTCGTTCAACAGCGCTTCCCACATCGCCGCGCCGCGCTCCAGATCGGGCATGATCACGGCGATGATCGCGCTCTGCGGCTCATCCGTGCCCAGCGTGAAGCCGCGTTCCTTCAGCCCCGCATGCAGCTTGCGCGAATTTTCCCACAGATGCGCGCGCTTGTTGCCGCCATGCATCAGCTTGCGGATCGAGGTTGCGGCTGTCGCGACCACGCTGGGGGGCAGTGATGCGGTGAAGACATAGGGGCGGCAGACCAGGCGCATCACCTCGAACTTTGGGTGGTTCGACACGCAGAACCCGCCGACGGTGCCCACCGATTTGCTGAACGTGCCGATGATGAAATCGACGTCGTCGATGACGCCCTGCGCCTCGGCGACGCCGCGGCCGTTCTCGCCGATGAAACCCATGGAATGCGCCTCGTCCACCAGCACCATCGCGCCCGCTTCCTTGGAAACGCGGATCATCTCCTTCAGCGGTGCGACATCGCCCAGCATCGAATAGACGCCTTCGAGCACCACGAGCTTGCCGGCCTCTTCCGGCAGGCGCTTCAGGCGCTTTTCCAGCGCCTCGATATCATTGTGGCGGAAGGGTACGATCTGTGCATTGCCCATCGCGCAGCCGTCATAGATCGACGCATGGCTGTCGATATCCAGAAGGATGTAATCGTCCTTGCCCGCGATGGTCGATATGATGCCCAGATTGGCCTGATAGCCGGTCGAAAAGACCATGGCATGCTCGAAGCCGTAAAATTCCTTCAGCGCCTCCTCGCACTCCTTATGGCCCTGATAGGTGCCGTTGAGCACGCGGCTGCCGGTGGTGCCCGATCCGAATTGCTCGAGTGCGCTCTTGCCCGCCTCGATCACGTCGGGATCGAAGGTCATGCCCATATAATTGTAGGTGCCGAGCAGGATCGTCTCCTTGCCGTTCACCACCGCCACGGTGGGCGATTTCACCTCTTCCATGACGAGCGAGAACGGATCGCGCTGGCCGGTGGAGAGCAACTGCTCGCGCTGTTCGATCAGCGAATCGAATTTGGAAAAGAGATCGGTCATGAAGCCTGCATCCATCCGGACGAAGCCTGTCACGGCCCGGTCCTTTGATCAAAAAGAAGTACGGCCCTTCGACAAGCGCGGGGCGGGGGGCTCGGTCAGTCGTCTTTCAGCTTGGCGACCGCATCGACCAGCTGGCCGACGGTTTCGATTTCGGCCTGCATGTTCATGGTGATGACGATGTCGAACCGGTCTTCGATCGCGGCCACGAAGTCCATCACGGTCAGGCTGTCCCATTCCAGATCCTTCTGGAAGCTGGTTTCGCGCGTCACCTCGACACCCTTGGCGTTGAACGGCTCGATCTCTTCCTTGATCGCATCGAACAATTGGTCGGACATGGATTTTGCCTTCATCGATAAATGTGGGCGGGGATTGGCAAGCGATTGCGGCGCGGTCAAGGCGGCGAGGGGGCAGGGGCCCTCAGAGCCAGCCCTTCCGGCGATACCATTGCGCCGTCGCAGCCAGTCCGTCTTCGGTGCCGAACTGCGGCTGCCAGACGGATGCCGGCGGGCGTCTTGCCGGATCGACGGTCCAGTCCGGATGGGCAAAATAGCGCGCGCGATCGGGCGTCAGCTTGGCGTTGCCGCGCCGGATCAGGCGGTCCGCATAGCCGCCGAGCATCAACAGCGGCTTCGGCATGGAGACACTTTCCACCCTGCGCCCCACCGCCTTGCCGATGGCGCGCGCGAACCCACGATGGGTCCAACCGCCGTCGGTGCCGTCGTCCACCTCGTAAATCTCGCCGATGGTGCGCTCGCCAGCGGGAATCAGCGCGACGAGCAGGCGGGCGAGATCTTCGACATGGACCGCCGAGAGCCTTCCGCGCGGCGGAAGGAACACCAGGCCGCGCTTCGCCATCTTGAACATTTCCAGCATCTCGGTGTCGCCGGGGCCGTAGACGGCGGGCGGCCGCACCGCGGTCCAGTCCAGGATGGAGGTGGCGACCAGCCGCTCGCCTGCCAGCTTGGTTTCTCCATAGACCGAAAGCCTGGGTTCGCGCGCGGCGAGCGAGGAGACGTGGACGAAGCGGCGCACGCCCTGATTTTTGGCCGCCGCGATCATGCGATCGACCGCCGCGACATTGCCTTGCTCGAAGCCCACGCGGCTCGGTGCGTTGGTTGCGCCCGCGATATGGATCACCGCCTCAGCGCCGTCGCACAGCCGGTCCAGCGCGGCATCGTCGGCCAGATCGCCAGCGATCCATGTGACGCCTTCGCGCGGCGGCTGTTCGCGCCGGGTGAGCGCGCGCACGCGGTATCCTTCGTCCAGCGCCGCCTTCAGCGTTGCGCCGCCGACGAACCCGGTGGCGCCGGTCATCGCGATGACTTTTCCCGTGCCTGCTCCCGTCTCTGCAGCCATGTCAGCGCAGCGGAGACCAGTCGATTACATCGCCTTCGCTGTCGAGCTCGTCCACGGCGCGCTTGCGCTCGATCGAGCTGCGCGCGGGCAATTGCTCCAGCACCTTGTCGAGCAGCTTGTCCATGCCCTCGCCGGTCGCGGCGGAGATGGTGAGGAGCTCGATACCCTGATCCTTAAGGCCCGCGGCCACATCGTCCATCAGCTCGTCGCCCAGCAGATCGCCCTTGTTGAGCGCGATCAGTTCGGGCTTGTCGCCAAGCCCCTCGCCGTAATTCTCCAGCTCGGTCCGCACGATGCGGTAGGCTTCCATCGGATCGTCGCCGGTTGCGTCGATCAGGTGGATGAGCAGGCGGCAGCGTTCGATATGGCCCAGGAACCGATCGCCGATCCCGGCGCCTTCCGCCGCGCCCTCGATCAGGCCCGGAATATCGGCCAACACGAATTCGCGCGCCTTGTGCCGCACCACGCCGAGCTGCGGATTGATGGTGGTGAAGGGATAGGCGCCGACCTTGGCGTTCGTGCCGGTCACCTGATTGATGAAGGTGGATTTGCCCGCATTGGGCAGGCCCACCAGGCCGACATCGGCCAGCAGTTTCAGGCGCAGCCAGACATCGCGTTCCTCCGCCGGCCAGCCCATGCCGTGCTGGCGCGGTGCGCGGTTGGTGCTGGACTTGTAGCTGGCATTGCCGCGCCCGCCGTCACCGCCGCGCAGCAGCGTAACGCGCTGCCCCTCCTCGGTCAGATCGGCGAGCAGGCTGCGCTCTTCGTCGTCGGCCAGGATCTGCGTGCCGATGGGCACTTCGATAATCATGTCCTTGCCGCCCGCGCCAGTGCGATCGCGCCCCATGCCGCCATGGCCGCGCTGGGCGCGGAAATGCTGGTTGTAGCGGAAATCGATGAGGGTGTTCAGGCCGGGCACGGCGACGAAGATGACGTCGCCGCCCTTGCCGCCATTGCCACCGTCCGGACCGCCATATTCGACATATTTTTCGCGGCGAAAGCTCACTGCGCCGGGGCCGCCGGCGCCGGATTTCAGATGGATCTTGGCTTGATCGAGGAAATGCATGGCCCCGCCGTTAGAGCAGCCGAGCGGGGAAGGCCAGTTTTGATGACGCTGCGCACGGTAGGCCAATCGGCAAAATTAGCCTTTGCAGCACGCCAACGCGCCCGTTATATCCCCGCGTTCCTGGTGAGGGGCCGTAGCTCAGTTGGGAGAGCGCGTCGTTCGCAATGACGAGGTCAGGGGTTCGATTCCCCTCGGCTCCACCAGATTTCACTGGAAATTGTACTGTCGACGGGCGGACGAAGCTCGCGCTGGCAATGGTTGCTCTGCCGGCGATTAGTCTTGCAAGTCTATCGCGCGCCAGCGCTCGACAATGGCGTCGAGGCGCGCTTCGGCGAGGTCGCGGGCGCGGCTGCGCGGCAGACCCAGTGAGGACGCCAGTGGGCCGCCCATCAGCGCATCGCCCAATGCCATCAGGACCAGTGCCAGCGTGCTTTCCTGAAGCTCTTCGCCGATCAGGGGCGCCAGACTGAGCTGATCGACCAGATCATGGATCGATTCGACGATCGGATCGAGCGCGTCCTCATTGCCTGATGCCAGCATCCACGCGGCCAGTGCACCGCCGCCTTCCTGATCGAACGCATCGAAGGTAAGATCGACAATATCACGCGATGTGGCCGTGCCAGCCCGCGTTTTCAGGACCGTCGCGGCAATGGTCTCGCAGATCGAGCGGGCGTGGAAAGTCGCGAGTGCGCGCTGGAGCCCGGATGCGCTGCCGAAATGGTGGAGCAAATTGGCGTGTGTCTTACCGATCCGCGTCGCCACCGCCTTGAGCGTGACGGCCTGTGGGCCGCTCTCCAGAAGAATTTCTCGGGCCGCTTCCAATGCGACGAGGCGACTTTCCTCCGGGCTCAGACGACGGCGGGGCAGAGAGCTTATTGACACGCTTGTCAGTAATCCTTAATTTTCGTTGGTGTAAATAAGATGCCTGAGCAGTTTCTGGCAATGCCGAAGGAGGTCATTATGGCTCTCGCAGTTTTGAAGAACTTTTTTCGCGGCAGCGATATCGGAGCACCAGCGGATCTTGCGATCACGCCGCGCGATCGACGCTTTGGTCGCCAATCGGTCGATCAGCTAAGGTGGTGGAACGGGGGAGACCCTTTTGGCACGGCGTTCTACAATGCCCTGTCGGCCACGTTCCCGCTGGGCGAAGCGTTCTTCGTGGAAAGCGTCAAGGCGTTCCGCGACGGCGTGCCCGATCGGCTGGCCCGTGAAGTCCGCGCTTTCACCCAGCAGGAGGTGATGCACAGCCGTGAGCATCTGGCCTTCAACCGCCGCGCATCGCAGGCCGGCTATGATCTATCCCGTCTGGAAAAGCGCGTGGAGGATCAGCTGGCTCTTACCGCCGACCGCCCGAAGATCGCGTCGTTGATGGTCACCATCGCGCTGGAGCATTTTACGGCGATCATGGCGCATGAAGCTCTCAAAAATCCGGCGCATTTCGCGGATGCCGAGCAGGAAACGGCAGATTTATGGCGTTGGCATGCGATCGAGGAGATCGAACATAAGGGCGTTGCCTTCGATGTCTGGCGGCACGCGGCGCGCGACTGGTCGCCATTCAAGCGCTGGCGCCTGCGCAGCATTTCGATGCTGCTCACCACCTTCCTGTTTATACGCTATCGCGTGAGCGGAATGCTCGATCTGCTGGCCCAGGATGGTATCACCGGTCCGCGCGCCTGGTGGGGCCTCGCTCGCTTCGCGCTGGTGCGCCCCGGCATGGTCCGTAATATTGCGCTGCCGTGGCTCGCTTATTTCCGGCCCGGCTTTCATCCCTGGCAACAGGACGACCGCGCGTTGATCGATCTGACAGAGAGCGACTATGCCGCCGCGGTTTCCGCGCGGGCTGAGCCCGCTACAAGCATCTGACGTAAAGGCGCGGATCGGTCCGAAACGGATCAATCCGCGCTAACCTTCCAGTGCGTTAACCACAGCCATTATCCCTGTGTTACGCTTGCTATTGTTTAATGCTCCCAGACATTTGTCGATTGGGGGGCGTATTATGACGAAGGAGCAGGAGGCAGCTTGGCCTACGATTAAGCGAAGAACATTTCGCTATGACCGGGACCAGACACCGATGCGCCATTGGCTAGGAGGTGATCCGGTCGCAACGTCATTTTTCAACTCGCTATCGGTAGTTTTTCCGAAGGGCGAGGCGTTCTTCATCGAGTGTATCCGCCCATGGCAGCGGCGCGCGGGCGAAAAGCTTGGTGTGGAAATTCGCGAATTTATCCGTCAGGAGGCGCTCCACGGGCGTGAGCATGTCGCCTTCAACCGCGGGATCATCGCCGGCGGGTATGATGTCAGCGCACTCGAAGCCGTTGTCGACGACGTGATCGATGCCGTGCGCGGCAAGCATGCGATCGCCCGGCTAACCTACACCATGTGCTTTGAACATCTGACGGCGATCCTTTCGTCAGCCACCTTGAAAAACGAGGCAATGATGGAGCGGGCCGAACCGGAAATGCGCCGGATATGGTCCTGGCACGCGGTGGAAGAAATCGAGCATAAGGGCGTCTGCTTCGATACCTGGATGCTGGCGACCGAGGACTGGTCGCCCGCGCGGCGCTATTGGACACGCTGCCTCGCGCTGGCGCTCATTTCCGTCGGCTTCGTGAAAAACCGGATTCGCGGTCAGATTCATCTGCTGCGTCAGGATGGCTGGAGTGCGCGTAAATCGCTGCCTGCCATCCTGCGCTGCGCCTTCGCGAAGAATGGGCTGGGCCGCGCGGCCTTGGGTGACTGGATCAAGTTCTTCAAGCCCGGCTTTCACCCCTGGCAGATCGATGATCGCGATCTGATTCCCATGGGCGAATCCGTGTTTGCCGATGCCGCCAGCCCGGCGCCCGCGGCCCAACCTGTCAAAGAGCACGAACCGCAGCAGATCGCGCACGCAGCCTGACGTTATTCAGGCGGCTTCCGGTCGCTTCTCCAATTCCATGTCGGCTTCGACGTCGCTTGCCAGCCATTCGAAGTGCCGTGCCGGCGCGCGGCTTTGGCGGCCTTCGCTCCACCGTGCCTCGATCCGCCCGGTATCCCGAAAGCCGATCTTGCGCAGAACCGCGCCCGAGGCCGGGTTGTCGACGAAATGGGTGGCCGTCAGACGCCGATAGCCGAGCGCGCGGCCCATCGCGACCAGCGCGCGGCCTGCTTCTGTGGCATAGCCCTTGTTCCAGGCATCGTGCCGGATCCAGTATCCCAGCGCGATCCGGCCTTCCGTTTCATCCAGGCCGCAGGTGCCGATCAACCGCGGACGCTCGATCGTGCGATCGAAGATCAGCAGATGGGGCAGGGGATCGGCAGCAGCCATCTTGCAATAGAAGTCGGCATCGTTGGGGCGATAGGGCCAGGGCAGGCGGGCCAGATTGCGGACCAGCCGCTCGTCATTGGCCGCCTCGAAAATCGCAGCCGCATCTTCCGGCCATGGGGGCCGCAACAAAAGCCTTTCGGTAATCGCAAACATGTCTCTCGCTCCTCCCGCCGCCGGAGCCCCCTAGCGCCGCGATATGACGGCTTCGGGAAACGCGGGCGACGTCCTTGAAGGGAGATGATCTTTCTGTCGGGTCGGCACTTTCGCGCACCGGACACGACAAAAAAGGGAGGCGGGGCGGCCCGTCTCCCTTCCGATTGCGACATCTCGTTTTACCGAGATCTCCGGGCCATCCCATCGGGACAGCCCTTTAACGACTGTCCGCTTATTCTGCCGCTTCGGCGGCCATGTCTACCGACACATATTTGCGGCCAAGCTTGCCGCCATGGAATCGGACTCGGCCCTCGGTAAGGGCGAAAAGCGTGTGATCCTTGCCGAGACCAACATTGGTGCCCGGATAAATCTTGGTGCCGCGCTGGCGCATGATGATGTTGCCGCCGACGACCTGCTCGCCGCCGAACTTCTTCACGCCAAGACGCTTACCTGCTGAGTCGCGACCGTTGCGCGACGAACCGCCTGCTTTCTTATGTGCCATGGCTCAGCCTTCCTTTTCTTCGTTCTTCGCAGCGTTCTCGGACGGCGCCTGCTTGGTCACGGTCTCAGCCTTGCCCTTGCCCTCGGCGGTCGCCTTCTTCGGCGTTGCCTTGTCGGCAGCGGCCTTGGCGGGCTTGGCTTCGTCACTGGACTTGGCAGCAGCGGCCTTCTTCGGCGCGGCCTTCTCATCACCGATCGACAGGATCTCCAGCAGGGTAACCTGCTGACGGTGGCCCTGCTTGCGGCGATAATTGTGCCGGCGGCGCTTCTTGAAAACGATGACCTTGTCGGTCTTGTCCTGCGCAATGATGCGCGCACCGACGCTCAGCTTCGACACATCCTTAAGGTCGGCACCTTCGCCGGCCATCAGGACATCGTCCAGCGTTACGCTGTCACCGGCTTCACCGGACAGCTTTTCGACGGCAATTTTGTCTCCGGCGGCTACGCGATATTGCTTGCCGCCCGTGCGCACGATCGCGAACATGGGCTTTTCACTCGATTCAGGGTTCGATAAATCTGTTACCCAGCGCGAAAACCAAAAAGGCGCGAAGCCACCGGCCTCGCGCTGGAATGGCGTCAGCTAAGGGGAGGGGGCGGGCTTGTCAACGCTTTTCCCGCTTCGGCGCTGCGCTATTGCGGGCGCGGTCGGGCCGTCATAGAGGCTGGACGATGAAAAGGCTATGCTGCCTCCTCCCGCTGCTTCTGTTGCCCGGCTGTGTTCAGGGATCGGAATCGTTCCCCTCGCTGCTACCGCGTCCTTACGAGGTTGATGCGGCCGATCTGGGCAAGCGCCCGGCGTCTGAGCCTGCACCCGCGCCTGCCCCGGTGACGCCGCTTTCCGATGAGCAGCGCCGCACGCTGGATGCCGCTGTTGAACAGGCGCGCTCCGCCAATGCGGCCTTCCGTGCCGCCTTGCCCGACGTGCGCCGCGGCGTTTCCGCGGCTGCGGGGCGCAGCCGGAGCAGCGAGCCGTGGATATATGCGCAGGTCCTCCTCTCACGCCTTGAGATGGCCCGGGCACCCAGCGTGGAGGCTTTGGCCACTATTGACCAGTTGCTCATCGATAGGCTGGCGCAGGAAAGTCAGGGGTCAGCTGGCGCAGGAACGGCGGAGATCAAGGCAGCACGCGCTCCCGTCGCGGAAGCGGTTGAAGAGCAAAGCGCAATCATCGCCGGTTTAGCCGGGCGTATCGGCTGACGGTTCCCGGCGCTGCACGGGCGACGTCAAGGCGGGCACGGCGTCCGCTGCATCCTCTGGCGTGATGCCGGGCGGCGGGGCGGAAGACAGCCGTTCCTCGCGCCGCGCGACGCGGCCTGCGCGCTGCACCGCATCGACCAGGCGCGGATAGACGCCGCAGCGGCACAGGTTCGGCAGCGCCGTCTCGATCTCCTCTCGCGTAGGATTGGACGATTTGCGTAGCAGCACTGCGGCGGCCATCACCATGCCGGGTGTGCAAAAACCGCATTGCACCGCGCCGGTGGCGGCAAAAGCCTGTTGCACCGGATGACCGCGGTCGCGCGACAGGCCTTCGATGGTGGTTACGAAGCGGCCCTCCACCTCACCGATGGTGACAAGGCAGGAGCGGATCGCCTCGCCGTCGATATCCACCATACAGGCACCGCAATCGCCCACGCCGCAGCCATATTTTGTGCCGGTGAGATTGGAAGCATCGCGCAGCGCAAACAGCAGCGGCGTATCCGGATCCATCCGGTACTGGACCGGGCGATCGTTTACGGTGAACTTCGTCATGGAGCAGGGGCCATGGGCTGGAAAGTCGCAATGGTCCGCACACGTCCCCCCCTATTTTCCTCACGGCGCGAAACGGGAGCATGTCGTGGCGGACGGCAATTGGGCAGGTGGATCGTCATCACATTCGGTTTAGCGGAAACGAACCCCCGTAGGACAGCGAAACCGCTTCAGTAAGAAAGCTCTCGACTGGGAACGCAGGCTCTATTCGCGCCAGCTCTGGTCGATCTTGTCCACCTTGCGCACCATCGCCGCGAAATCCGCCGCGCCGGGGCCACCGGGCAGCTGCGTCTGATGCAGATCGCGCTGGTGCACCTTTACCACGTCTTCGGACACGCTCACCGGCTGGCCCATGGAGAGGGTCGCCAGCTGAATCTCGCAGGCGCGCTGCAGCGCCCAGTGGGTGACGAACACTTCCGGTAGCGTCCGACCAAGAATGACGGGGCCATGATTCTTCAGCATCATGATGCGTTTGTCACCGAGGTTCTGGCGCAGCCTGACGCCCTCTTCCTCGCGCACGGTCACGCCCTCGAAATCATGATAGGCGATCTGGCCGATGAAGTTGCACGCGTAAAAGTTGACCGGCTGCAGCCCGCCTTCCAGCGCGCTCACCGCCATGGTGGCGGTGGTGTGGGTGTGGGCGATGGCGTGGGCCCAGTCCAGCTCCCGGTGGAACATCGCATGCTGGACGAAGCCGGCCTTGTTCACGGGATAGGGGTTATCGTCCAGCTTGTTGCCGTCGATGTCGATTTTGACGAGGTTGGACGCCTTCACCTCGCTGAACAGCAGGCCGAAGGGATTGATGAGGAAGGCATTCTGTTCGCCCGGCACCTTCACCGTGATGTGGTTGTAGATCGATTCGGACCAGCCCATCATGTCGAACACGCGGTAGCAGGCGGCCAGCTGCTGGCGGGCTTCCCACTCTTCCTCGCTCATATCGGACGGGGCTTCGCGTTGGGCGTTGACTGCGGTGGCCATGACTGCTCTCCTAAGGTTCCTCTTTGGCGCCCAAGCTAGCGGAATTACGGGGGTGAGGCCAGCGCCCGGGTGATGCTGCCATGCGTTGCCGTGGCGGCCTGAACCGGGAATTTCGGTTGGCCGCTGGCAAAAAGGCTTGTCTTTTGCTATATAGGCTGTAACAGCCCGCAGGATTTTGCCGCCCGCGAGGTGCGGCTTTTTTGTTTTATAAAGGGCCAGGGCAGGCCAGCAACCGGATTTGGAGTGACGGACTTTTATGCAGATCATCGTTCGCGATAATAATGTCGATCAGGCGCTGCGGGCTCTCAAGAAGAAGCTGCAGCGCGAAGGTGTGTATCGCGAAATGAAGCTGCGCCGCCACTATGAGAAGCCTTCGGAAAAGCGCGCTCGCGAAAAGGCTGCTGCCGTGCGCCGCGCCCGCAAGATGGAGCGCAAGCGCGCCGAGCGCGACAGCTGATCGGCTTCGCGTAAGACAAGAAATTCGAGACGGGCGCCTGCGGGCGCCCTTTTCATATCCGCCGCGCTGGCCTATCGCGCTGGCGAAGATCATCCCAGACGAGGATTTCTAATGTCCGTTACCGCCGTTCCGATTCGCCCGGTCACAAAGGGTACGCTTACCACGTTCTGGATCGGCATCGCCGTTCTCGTTGCGGTGGCCGCCCTGTTCGTCTGGATCGGCACCAGCCCGCTGAGCGGTCAGACGCTCGACGGCGGGACGAGCATCGAAACGCTGACGGCGGGCGAGGGGCCGAGCCCCGCCGCCGATGATTTCGTGTTGGTGAATTATACCGGCAAGCTGAAGGACGGCACGGTGTTCGATTCCGGTGAGCGTGCGCCGCTGCAAGTCGACGGCGTCATTCCCGGCTTCTCTGCCGGGCTCCAGCAGATGCAGAAGGGCGGCAAATACCGTCTGACGATCCCCGCTGATCAGGCCTATGGTGCCGAGGAAAAGCGCGATCCGCAGACCGGTGAAGTCGTGATCCCCGCCAACAGCGATCTCGTGTTCGATGTCGAACTGGAAGACTTCAAGTCGAAGGCCGAAGTCATGCAGATGCAGCAGCAGATGATGATGCAGCAGATGATGCAGGGCGGCGGCGCTCCCGGAGGCCCCGGTGCTCCAGCACCGGGCGCGGGTCAGTAAGACTGATTTGATTAAGGGGGCTTTCGGGCCCCCTTCTAGTTTTGGTCGCGCAGCGCGCGCATGCGCGCCGCCACCGCTTCCACTGGATGCGCGGCGGCGCGTTGGCGTGAGGCTTTCAGCGCCGGATATCCTGCGCGTGCATCGGCCATCAGCTTGTTCACGAAGCTGCCATCCTGCACTTCGCCGAGGATGCGCTTCATTTCCGCGCGTGCAGCATCGCCGACGATGCGCCCGTTGCCTTCCGCAGCGCCGAATTCGGCTGTGTTCGAAATTGCCACGCGCATTCCGGCGATGCCGCGTTCGTAGATGAGGTCGGCGAGCAGCTTCACTTCGGTCAGGCATTCGAAATAGGCGATTTCGGGCGCGAAGCCTGCATCGACCAATGTATCGAATCCGGCCTCGATCAGCTCCGGGATAACACCCCACAGCACGCCCTGTTCGTTGAACAGATCGGCCTCGGTTTCCTCCTGAAAGCTCGATTCCAGGATTCCCGCGCGCCCACAGCCGAGCGCGCCGGCATAAGCCAAGGCGGTCGCGCGTGCCGATCCGCTGGCGTCCTGCGCCACGGCGATAAGGCCAATGAGGCCGCTTCCACGCTCAAAATCCGCGCGCAGCGCCTTACCCGGCCCCTTGGGCGCAACGAGAATGATGTCGAGATCGGCGCGCGGCGCGATCAGCCCGTAATGGATGGCAAGGCCGTGAGCGAAGCCGATCGTCGCCCCCCCTCGCACTGCATCCGCCAGGCCGCCGTTCCACAGGTCCGCCTGCACCTCATCGGGCACCAGCAGCATGACGATATCGGCGCGCGCCGCGGCTTCGGTCATCGCCAGCGGCGCGAACCCGTCGTCGCGCGCGGCTTGCTCGCTGGCTGATCCGGGGCGCAGACCGATCAGCACATTCACCCCGCTATCGCGAAGGTTCAGCGCCTGCGCGCGTCCCTGATTGCCATAGCCGATGATGGCGACGGTTTTGTCATGGATCGCCGAGGGATCGATGTCGGCATCGGTAAGGATCGGGTTGGTCATCACCTCGTGTCGCAGGAGCGCGAGGCAGGTTCAAGGGGCGCGCAGCAGCAACTGCAACGCCTCCGCAGGATCGCCCGTCCAGCGCGGCCAGTGCTCGGGCGGCTGGTTACGGAACCAGGTATATTGCCGCTTGGCGTATCGGCGTGTCGCAAGCTGGCCGCGCGCGGCTGCCTCTTCCCGGTCGATTACGCCGCCCAGCATCGCTGCGATCTCCGGCACGCCGATGGCGCGCATCACCGGCAGCGCCGGGTCTAGCCCGCGCGCCAGCAGCGCCTCCACTTCGGCCACCGCGCCGCCCTCCATCATCGCGGCAAAGCGGCGGTCGCAGCGCGCGTAAAGCCATTCGCGATCGGGCAGCAGGATCAGCGGCCGCAGCGCGACGCTGTCTCCAATGCCACCATGCTTTTCGGCGCGCCAAGCGATGGCACTTCGCCCGGTCGAGCGGATGATTTCCAGTGCGCGCGCGATCCGGCTGCTGTCACCGGGATTGAGCCGCGCCGCCATCCCGGCGTCTTCGCGCTCCAGCGCGGCAAAGGCATCACCCACCGGCATCGCGCGGACTTCTTCGCGGACATCGGGGTCGATCGGCGGGATGGGCGCGATACCGTCCAGCAGGGTGCGCAGATAAAGGCCCGTGCCGCCGACCAGGATCGGCAGACGCTGCGCATGCCAGGCCGCCTCGATCTGCGCCGTTGCGTCCGCCGCCCAGCGCGCTGCCGAACAGCTTTGGGTGCCGTCCAGATAGCCGAATAGCCGGTGCGGCACCGCGCCGCGCTCCTCCTTGGATGGCTGCGCGCTGAGAATCGGCAGATCGCGATAGACCTGCGCACTGTCGGCGTTGATCACGGTTGCCGCCTCGTGCGCTGCCAGCGCCAGTGACAGCGCGGTCTTGCCGCTCGCCGTCGGACCTGCGATCAGCGCCAGCGGCCGCTTTGTTTCAGGAGAATCCATGCCCATCATCACGTTGATAGCAGCCGACAGCCTGAAAGGGCACGACATCGATGCCGCCGCCGATCGGCTGCGCGATGCCGGGCTGGCAGTGACGGGGCGCGACTGGATTGAAGAGGGCGTGGCCGCGGATCTTACGAGCGGGGGGGAAGTCTCTGCCGTGCGCGACGCGCTTTCTCCGCTCGAAGAGGCGTTCGACATCGTCGTTCAGCCTGAAGGGCATCGCCGCAAGATGCTGTTGATTTCGGACATGGACAGCACCATGATCACGGTCGAATGCATTGATGAGCTGGCCGATTATGCGGGGCTGAAGGACGAAATCAGCGCTGTGACCGAGCGCGCGATGCGCGGCGAGCTGGATTTCGTCGAGGCGCTGCGCGGCCGGGTGAAGCTGCTGAAAGGACTGGAGGCGGGCGCGATCGAGCAGTGCCGGGAGGAGCGGGTGCGGATCATGCCGGGCGCGCGCGAGCTGGTGCGCACCATGCGCGGCTGGGGCGCGCAGTGCATTTTGGTATCGGGCGGCTTCCATCATTTCGCCGATCCGGTGGCGGCGGAGATCGGCTTTCACCGCGCGGTGGCAAACCGGCTTGCGGTAGAAGACGATCGGCTGACCGGTGCGGTGGCCGGCGACATTGTCGATTCCGCCGCAAAGGCGCGGCTTCTTGCCGACAGCATGGCTGATTTTGGACTGGAAACCGCACACACGCTCGCGGTCGGCGACGGCGCGAACGACATTCCCATGATCGAGGCGGCGGGCCTTGGCATCGCCTATCACGCCAAGCCCAAGGCAGCGGCGGCAGCGGATGCGGCGATCCGGCACGGTGATCTGACTGCGCTTCTCTACGCGCAGGGCGTGCCGCGCAGCGAATGGGCGGCGGGCTAAGCGCTTATTTCTTAACGCTGAAGCAGCCGCTGCCCGCGCGCTTTACCGCGGCGCACATCCGCTCCGCTTCGGCCTTGGTGGCGAAAGGCCCGGCTTGGAGGCGCGTGATCCGCCCCGCATCGACCAGATAGGGCTGCTTGCCCGACAGGGCGGACACTTTCTTTTCCAGCGTGGCGAACTGCTTGCGAGCGCGGGCCTCGGTGCTGAACGCGCCGATCTGGACTCGCCAGTCTCCGCTCGCGACCGGTGCAGGCTTCGTGGCGCGCGGCGCGGGCGCAGCGGAAACGGTGGCGTCCGTCGTGGCACGTAGCGGCGCGGACGGGACATAGCCCGGAATATCGCTGACATCGTCGATGCGCGCGAAATCGCCGCTGGATGGGGCGGCGGCGCGTGCAGACGCGGCAGGTGCCGGAACAGGCGCAGGCCTCGGTGCCTCGGCCATTGCCGGCGCGGGCGTTTCGGCCATGTCCGATGGCGGAGCATAGGTCGCGCCCGCAGGCTGAGAGGGCGGCAGATCAACGGCGCGCGCCGTCGACACGGCGGCAGGCTGCGACGGCGGCAGATCGACAGGACGCGCGGCGGGCGCGGGTTCGGCCTTGGTAATCTGAAACCCTTCGCCGCCATCACCGCTGCCCATGGAGGAAGCCAGTGCAAGCGCCTGCGTCTTTTGGGCGTCGCTAATATAATTATCCATCTGATCCAGGCTGCGCTGTGCGGCGGGGATCCCGGCACTCGCGGCGCGGCTCATCAGCGCATAGCCGCGCACCCAATCCTTGCCCACAAGCTGGCCGTTGAACAGCGCCGTACCCAGCACATATTGCGCACGCGGTTCGCCGCGCTGGGCGGCGGCCTGGATATAGGGCAGGGCCTCGGCCCGCTTGCCGGTCTGGAACAGCGTCAGGCCATACTCGTCGGCCGCCTTCTGATGAATGATGCCGCCATCGCGCGGAGCTGCCGCCTTACGAAACCAGTCGAGCGCAATATCGAGATTGGCCGGAACGCCGCGGCCCAGGCGATAGGCCTGGCCGAGATTGAACTGCGCGTCCGCATCACCGGCCAGCGCAGGCCCCCGCCACTCCTTGACCGCTCCTTCATAATCGCCCGCCGCCCATGCATCGACGCCCGCCTTCACGTCGGCAAGCGCGGGGGCCGCCAACGGGAGCGAGCAGGCGAGGGCGGCGAAAGCAAACAGACGGCGGTTCATGAGGGATTACTCCGTTGGATCGCCCGGCCATGGCAGTTTTCGTTCAAGAAAGGGTTAATCCGGCCCGTCCGCAGCTTAACCAAGCCTTCAAGAAAAGACCATAAACTCCCATGCAAGGCGACGGCGCTCATCAAATAGCGGCAATGTCGCATGTTAACCTGATCTTTAGCCTGTTCTGCAAAACCTGCAGCCCGAAACCATTTCGAAGGGGAATAGGCTTGCGGGTTCTGGCACTTGCATCTCAGAAAGGCGGATCGGGCAAGACCACTCTTTCCGGCCATCTGGCGGTTCAGGCCCAACTGGCCGGTGCCGGACCCGTTGTCCTGATCGATATCGATCCGCAGGGCTCGCTGGCCGACTGGTGGAATGAACGCGATCCGGAATTTCCGGCCTTTGCGCAGACCACCGTCGCGCGCCTTGCGACGGACCTGGCCATCCTGCGCCAGCAAGGTTTCAAGCTTGCCGTCATCGATACCCCGCCTGCCATCACCATGGCGATCCAGAGCGTGATTTCGGTGGCCGAACTGATCGTGGTACCGACGCGCCCCAGCCCGCATGATCTGCGCGCCGTGGGTGCCACCGTCGATTTGTGTGAGCGTGCGGGCAAGCCGCTGATCTTCGTGGTCAACGCCGCCACGCCCAAGGCCAAGATTACCTCCGAAGCCGCCGTGGCGCTGTCACAGCATGGCACGGTGGCGCCTGTAACGCTGCATCACCGCACCGACTTTGCCGCCTCGATGATCGATGGCCGCACGGTGATGGAGGTCGATCCCAATGGCCGCAGCGCGGCCGAAGTGTCCCAGCTGTGGGATTATATGTCCGATCGGCTGGAAAAGAATTTTCGCCGCACCGTATTTTCCGCGCCTGCCGCAACCAGCCAGCACACGATCGCCGCCCGCCCGATGGGCGGTTTCGGCCGCCGCGTGGTCGGAAGCTGAGGGGGCGCGTCCATGGGTGAAGCCAAATCCTTCGCATCGCTCTCGTCCGGTCTGCTCGCGCGCAAGGGCGCGGCCAAACCGGCCATGCGCCGCCCGGTACCGACCAGCCATCCGTCCGCCTTTGATCATGACGATCTGGGCTGGAATGACATGGGCTATGATGTCGATCCCGATCCGGAAGCAGAGACCGGCGATGATGGCCGTTATCGCCACAATCCCCTGATGGGCGCTATTCCCGATACCGATCCGGCAAGCCGGGCGCGCATCGCCGAGCAGTCCGAACGCCTGAACGCGCATGCCCTGCCGTCGGATGAGGAACTGGAAGAAGCAGCGAGCAAGCTGGAAGCCGATCATCCGCTGAACGGCCATTCCTTCGGGCTAGCCGAAGATGAAGATGCAGCTCCGACGGTAGAGACGGAGCCGGAACCTGAAGAGCAGCCGCGCTCGATCCTCGCCGTGAAACCGCGTGCCGTTGAGCCGGAGGCCGCGCCGCTTCCGGCCCCCAAACCCTCTCCTAAACCCGCCAGCCCGAAGAAGGCGAAAATTGCTGCGAAGGACAAAACGGCCTTCACGCTGCGGCTGGATCAGGAACGTCATCTCAAGCTGCGACTGGCCTGCGCGGTGCGCAATGTCAGCGCGCAAAAGCTTGTCACCGGCGCGCTGGACGATCTCCTCGCCGGAATGCCCGAACTGGGCGACATGGCGCGCCACATGCCCTCACGTTCTTCATGAAACCGAGACAGGATCGCATCATGAAAGCCTCTATTTTCGTTCGATTGGCCACATCGGGGGCGCTGTTTGCGCTAACGACGGTGGGCTGTTCGACGGTGACGCCCGGCCAGCTTTCGGCTGCATCGGATGCGCCTCGCCCCGCCAAGAACGCCGCGAAGGCGCAGGCGAGGGCTGAAAAAGCACTGTCCAAGGGTCATAATGATGACGCCATCGACTATGCCGAAGCAGCGGTGCTGACCGACCCCGACAATCCGCAGCTGCGCAGCCTGCTTGGCCAGGCCTATCTGGCCGCCGGGCGCTTCGACTCCGCGGGCGACAGCTTTCGCGAGGCGATGACCCTGGGGCAGAGCGACCCGCGCTCCGTGATCGGCCTGGCGCTCACGCAGACCGCGCGCGGCCAAGTGGGCGCAGCGCGTCAGACGCTCGATCAGAACCGGGCTGTGCTGCCGGATGCCGATTACGGCCTTGCTCTCGCGCTGGCCGGAGACAGCAAACGCGCCGTCGAGGTGCTGACCACCGCGATTCGGACCGATGCCTCCAGCGCCAAGACGCGCCAGAACCTTGCGCTCGCTTATGCGCTGGACGGGCGTTGGCGCGAAGCGCGGATCATGGCCGCGCAGGATATGAGCGCCGATCAGGTGGAAAAGCGTATCGCCAGCTGGGCGCAGATGGCCCGCCCTGGGGCCTACCAGACGCGTGTCGCCGGACTTCTCGGCGTTGCGCCGGTGGCCGATGCCGGCCGCCCGATCGGTCTCGCACTCGATTTCAGCAACCAGCCGCAGGCGGAGATGGTGGCGTCGGTCGCCATTCCGCGCGGCGATGAACCGCTCCCCGCAGTCGGCCCGGCGCCGGCGCAGGGCGGAAAGCAGATTTTCGCCGCGCAAGAGAGTGACGTGTCGGTCTCTCCTGCATCGTCGCGCGCCGCGCCCGAACCGCGCCAGCCGGTCGCCGATCGGCCGGTCAGGACAGCTGCCGCTGCGCCCGTGATCAAGGCACCTGCCGCGCCCGCCAAAGCAGCGCCCATTGCCAAGCCTTCGCCAGCCCCCGTCAAACTGGCCGCTGCCTCGAGTAAGCCCGGCATCGCCGCGCGTTCCAGTGCGCCGCAAACGGGTCTTCGCGGATCGCATCTCGTGCAGATCGGCGCATTCTCTTCGCCTGCCAATGCGGCCAAGGCTTGGGAGATCTACCAGCGGCGCTATCCGGCACTGAAGGGCTATTCCAGCGCCAGCGCAAAGATCGCCGCGGGCGGAAAGACGCTTTATCGCCTTGCCGCGATGGGCTTCGACGATGCGGCCAGCGCGCAGAAGTTCTGCACCTCGCTGAAGTCCGAAGGTGGCCGCTGCATCGTACGCAACATGCGCGGGGGCGGCGCGGTGCAATATGCCGCCGGAACCATGACCGGACGGGTGCTCGCATCGCGCTGAGGCGGTTCGCCCGCTTTATTTGATGAGCGTGCCGCCCTTGATCAGGCGGCGTACGCGCCCCTGAACCGGCAGACCGTCGAACGGCGTGTTGCCGGCCTGCGCCGCCATTTTGGACGAACTGACCTGCCAGGGCGCGTCCGGATCGAACAGGATCAGGTCCGCCTCCAGCCCCGCCTCGATGCGTCCGGCGGGCGCACCGAGAATGCGCGCGGGATTGGCGCTGAGCAGTTCGAACAGGCGCCCCATCGTGATCCGCCCGTCGCGCACCAGATTGAGCGACATGGCCAGCAACGTTTCGGCGCCCGCCATGCCCGGTGCGGCATCGGCGAAGGGAAGGCGCTTGTCCTCCTCACCGCGCGGATCATGGCCTGACGCGATCACGTCGATCGTCCCGTCCGCGACCGCGTCGAGACAGGCCTGGCGATCCTCTTCGCCGCGTAGGGGAGGGGCTAGGCGGGCAAAGGTGAGGAAGCCGGTCACCGCAATATCCGAGAGGAACAGATGCGCGGGCGTAATGCCGCAGGTGACGCGCAGCCCACGCGCCTTGGCATCGCGGATCAGATCGAGCCCGCGTGCCGTCGTAACCTGCCGGAAATGCACATGCGCGCCGCTTTCTTCCGCCAGCATCAGATCGCGCGCGATCGCCAGCGCTTCGGCGGCTGAGGGGGCTTGCGGCAGGCCGAGCCGTGTCGCAGTCTCGCCCGCGGTGGCAACGGCATTGCCGGCCAGCCCGCCATCTTCGCTATGCACGAAGACGGGAAGGTCGAGCGCGGCGGCATAGCTCATCACGCGCAGCATGACGCCGCTGTCGGCGATCCAGCGCCGCCCGGTGGCGACGCCGCGCGCGCCTGCCTCGCGCATCAGCGCATATTCGGCGAGTTCTGTGCCCGCCAAATTCTTGGTCGCGGCGGCAAGCGGGTGGACCCAGAAATCCGGCTTGCCGGAGCGGGTGGCAGAGCGCACCGCGCCCGGATCATCCAGCGGCGGCGTGCGATCCGGCATCAGCGCGGCGCGGGTGACGCCGCCGAAATGGAAGGCCGGCTTGTCGGTCGCGAACACACCCAGATCGACGATGCCGGGCGCTACGATCAGACCCTTCGCGTCCAGCGTTTCAGCCTCCGCCGAGACAGCATCCACGATCCGCCCCTCCGCAACATGGACCGCGACGTCCTTTGGTTCGCTTGCGCCGGGAAGCAGCGCCTTGCCGCCGGTGATCGAGAGGTTCATGCCCAGCCCTCCACCTTGCGCGCCCGGCGCGTCAGAACGTCGAGGCAGGCCATGCGCATGGCCACGCCCATTTCCACCTGCTCGGTAATCGCCGAACGATCGGGATCGTCGGCAATGGTCGAAACGATTTCCACGCCGCGGTTCATCGGGCCGGGGTGCATCACCAGCGCATCCGGCGCGGCCAGCTTGAGCCTTCGTTCGTCGAGGCCGTAGAGATAGGCATATTCGCGTGGGCTGGGGATGAACGGCCCCGCCATCCGCTCATTCTGCAAACGCAGCATCATCACCACGTCGGCGCCGTCCAGTGCGGCATCGAAATCGGTGAAGCCGGTGACGTTCAGCGCATCGAGCCCCGTCGGCAGCAGGGCAGGGGGCGCGGCCACGCGCACTTCCGCGCCGAGCGTGCCGAGGCAGATCATGTTCGATCGCGCGACGCGGCTGTGCAGCACATCGCCGCAGATGGTGACGCGCAGACCCGATATGTCACCCTTGCGACGCCGGATCGTCAGCGCGTCGAGCAGCGCTTGGGTGGGATGTTCATGGCTGCCATCTCCTGCGTTCAGCACCGGGCAGTCCACCTTGTCGCTGATCAGTTGCACCGCGCCGGAACTGGCATGGCGGATCACGATGGCGTCCGCGCGCATGGCATTCAGCGTCACCGCGGTGTCGATCAGCGTTTCACCCTTCTTCACGCTGGATTGGGCGGCGTGCATGTTGACTACGTCCGCGCCCAGGCGCTTTCCCGCAATCTCGAAGCTCAGCAGCGTGCGCGTGGAGTTTTCGAAAAATGCGTTGATCAGCGTCAGACCCGCCAGCCGATCGTCATGCTTGGATGCCTGACGGTTCATCGTCACCCACTGCTCTGCCTCGTCGAGCAGGAACAGGATTTCCCATGGTTGCAGGCCTGCGATCCCGAGGAGATTCGCGTGCGGAAAGGCGGCGCTGCCCGAAGGATAGCGGCTGGCTGTATCGGATGCTGTCATCAAGCGGCAGTTCCTAGCGATGAGGGCTGACAGCGGCAAGCATGTGGCGGCTAGGCAGCACTTCTCCGCGCCGCTGCGGGTCGGTAATATCACCGGAAAAACGCCCCGGATTGGCCGAATTCTCTAGACCGCAAAAGCCAGCAGCATACCGACGATGATCGCCTGGACGAGCGCCACCAGAAATAGCTCATTCTGGAAGCTCTTCTTGGCGGTCTTGTGCCGGAAATAGTGGCAGGCCGCGTAAGCCGCTGGTGTTCCGCCGATCATGGCGAGGAGCAGGAGGTTCGCCTCGGACGTTCGCCATGCCCCGCTGCGCGCACGTGCCTTGTCCATTCCGTATGTCATGAAAGTCAGCAGATTGACCGCGAAGAGGGCGCCCCAGAACCAGCCCGATTGCGCAATCAGCAGAATAGATTCAATCGCCCGCATCGTATCGCCGCTCGCCCAGCCGACAGAGCCGGAACTGAAAATTGCGATACCCGGCTGCCTGTCTGATAGCGGTCAGCTCAGGCTAACCGGTTGCCAGGTCGAGGCTGCCGGGCCGCTCGCAACCGGCTGTTCCGCCGGTTCAGCCGCTTCGACAACCGGTTCTGCGCCTCTCCAGTAACGCTTCAGAATAGCGCGATCGGCTGCGTCGCCGCGGTCCAGTAGATAGTCCGAAAGGCGATCCCAGTCATAAATGTCGTAATCGGAGGGTTGCGCTTCTTCGATCGGCCGATCGAGATTGCTCCCGGCAATCACGACATCGCGCGGAGTAACGATCTGATCGCGGCTCAGATCGTAGAACAGCCGAAGGCGGCAAAGCGTCTCCCGCGCACGCGGCGAGACGATCAAGCCCAGGAAATTGCTGTTGGTGCGGCACAACAGGCCGGTCGGAAAAATTCCGAGAGACTGGCAGAAAGTGAAAAGCAGCTTCGGATCGAAATGGCCGGTAAGCCCATGCATGATGGTCAGCGCCTCGACGGGGGACGCAGCAGCCTTGTAAGCCCGCTCGGACGTTAGCGCATCGTACACATCGCACAATGCGGCCATGCGCGACTCCAGCGAAATCTCGGTCCCTGCAAGCCGGTCCGGATAGCCGGTGCCGTCGAATTTCTCATGATGGTGGCGGCATACCTCGATCGCCACGTCGGGAATGCCTTCGCCCTGGCTGATGATGTCCGCGCCGCGCTCGGCATGCTTGATGACCTGGCGGAATTCGTCCTCGCTCAATCGACCCGGCTTGTTCAGGATCTCCTGCGAAATGGTCAGCTTGCCAATGTCGTGCAGCAGCCCGGCCATACCGATTTCGCGAACGCGCTGCTCGCTTTCACCGATGTGGCGGGCAAGACCGATCATCAGGGCGCAGACGGCAATCGAATGGACGTAGGTATATTCGTCCTTGTTCTTGAGCCGCAGGAGGCCGGTCAGCGCCTTCTGGTTTGAATCCATCGACTCCGTGATTTCATCGACCACGGAGTCGACATCGGTCGCGTGGACGATTTGGCCCAGGCGTGAGCGATCGAAAACGGCGCGCATTACCGTTTTGGAACGGTTGAGAACTAGCTCGGCCCGTTCGCGTGGGCTGCCCGATGACGGCATAGGCGTCGGCATGCGGGCGATCGTCGGGGCCTGTGGATCGCGGGACGATGCGGCCGGCAGTTTGCGGCGGGTTTCGGGGGCGCGGCCTTTGGAGCAGTCGATATAGACTTCCCGGATATCCGCTGCTCGTAGCGTTTCGATCTCGGCTTCTTCCGTTACGAGGAAACGGCGACGCCAGAAGGGATGGGCGAACCAGGACCCTTCGATGGAATGCAGGTACATTCCCACACTCAGGTCATCGATGGCGATCTTCATCTTCATAGCTGATCTGCTATGAATTCAGATCGTAAACTTTTGGTATTCGGATATCGCCGGCCATCTGATCAAAAAGGGTCTGACCGCAGGCCGATCAGCCCAGCATCAACGCGTCGATCGCCCCTTGCAGGATATAGGCCGCAGCGGCCGAATCGATCCGTTCTGCGCGTTTTCCGCGGCTCACATCCTGTTCAATCATTGAGCGTTCCACCGCCTGCGTGCTCCAGCGCTCGTCCCAGAGTAGAATCGGCAGGCCGAGATCGGCGATATTGCGTGCGAAGGCGCGGGTCGACTGGGCGCGCGGACCTTCGCTGCCGTCAAGATTGCGCGGCAGGCCGAGGACAATCCCGCGCACGTTTCGGGAGGCAATGGCGGTGCGTAGCTCTTCGCGGTCCGCCAGGAATTTGCGCCGCTTGATGGTGGTGGCGGGCGTCGCGAAGCTCCAGCCGGCATCGCAGAAGGCGGTGCCGATGGTCTTCGTGCCAAGGTCCAGCCCGATCAGCGCGCCGCCGCTTGGCAGCAGCGCACGCATGCCCGCCGCCGTCTCGACGATTGCGCCGCGTTCACCCTCGCTCACTGCGACTCATAGGCATCGAGGCGCCTTCCCACGTCGGCGCGCACATTGGCCCAGAACAGCGGGTAATCATACACATGGTAGTTGTTCCCCGGCAGCACATAGGGGCCGAGTTGTGGCGGATCGCCGATTAGGAGGAAACCCTTCGGATCGCAGCGTGCAGGCACCGAGGCGGGCACCAGCTCACCCGCGGTCAGATCGTCATTGGGCACGAGCGTGCCGAGATTGGCCTCGATCGGCGCATCGCCATCGGCAGTGCCGGTGAGGGGGTTGGTGCACAGGATCGGCGTACCGTTGCGGCTCGCTCCGTCGAAACCGGTGGTGCCGTTATAAGCTTTTTCGATGAAGCTGAAGTCGGCGGGTTCGGCATAGCTCAGCCAGCTGAGGATGCAGCCCGGCTGGTCCGGGGCCTCGCACTGAGGCAGGCCGAGCGAGGGAAGATCGGTCGTCTCGCTGATCGGCCAGCCGACGACATAAGCCGCGACGACTCGCTTCGCGAGCGGGGTGCCGGCAATGCGATCGCGCAGCAGATGTTCCAGATGAAGCGCGCCCTGGCTGTGCCCGGCAAGCACGATCGGCTGATCCGGCCCGATACCCTCCAGAAAGGCGTCGAACGCCTGATCGACATCCTGATAGGCGGCGTCGAGCGCCATCTGCCCTTCCGGCTTGTCGGTCAGGAACGCGCCGAAGGCGGCCTGGCGGTAGCGCGGTGCCCAGATTTCCCCGGCGGCATTGAAGGCGGATGCCATGCCCTGCAGGAACAGCCCCGCCCGGCGCTGCGATTCCTCATCGTCCAGCGGGGCGTTCCAATGGTCCTTGGCGAGGTAGCTGGTGGGGTGAATGAAGAAGATCGCCGCATCGCCCTTGCCCTGAGGCTGGATGCCGGGGGGCAGCCAATTCACCACCGATTTGCGGCGGCCGGGGCGGGCGAACCACATAGCCGGATCGTCATAGACATTTTGTGCGAGCTTCTCCTGCTTCACGAATGCCACATCGGGCACGCTCGCATATCGCAGGAAACGGTCCCCGAACTGGGACCAGGCCAGGCCAGCACCGAGAACGAGCACGATGCAGATCGCGATGAAATACAGGAACTTGCGAGCCAAGGTTGAGGACTTCCGCGGGAGATTCTGTTTGCCGGACACATAAAGGCCGCGGCGCGAATGTCATCCCGGTAGCGCGCGCGCATGAATATGCGTTGAAGAGTGGCGCATTTCGGCCACGCTCAGATCGCCATCCTTCGCCCTAATATCTTGATGCCCCCCCACGGGGGTGTTAGCGCGCGCAGCATGTCAGTCGATACGCAGACCGTCCTGAAGATCGCCCGCCTCGCGCGGATCGCTATCAGCGAGGACGAAGCCCGGGCGCTGGAGCCCGAACTCAACAACATCCTTGGTTTCGTCGAACAGCTCGGCGAAGTCGATACCAGCGGCGTCGAGCCGATGACGGCGGTGATCCCCAATCATCTGCGCCTGCGCGAGGATGCGGTGACCGATGGGCAGAAACGCGCCGAGGTGCTGGCCAATGCGCCGGTGAGCGAAGAGGGCTTTTTCGGCGTGCCGAAGGTGATCGAATAATGAGCGAACTGACAGAACTGGGCGTTGCCGCCATTCGCGACGGCGTGAAAGACGGCAGCTTCACCGCCGTCGAGGTGGCCGAAGCCTTCAACGCGCGCGTGGAGAAGGCATCCGCGCTCAACGCGTTTCTTGTCACAACGCCGGAGCGCGCGATCAACGCCGCCGAAGCGGTGGACAAGGCGCGGGCTGACGGCGGAGAACTGGGCAGCATGGCCGGCGTGCCGATCGGCATGAAGGACCTGTTTTGCACGGACGGAGTGGAAACCACCGCGGCCAGCGGCATTTTGAAGGGCTTCCACCCGCCTTACGAATCCACCGTATCCGCCAATCTGTGGAAGGCGGGCGCGGGCATGCTGGGCAAGCTCAACATGGACCAGTTCGCCATGGGCTCGTCCAATGAGACCAGCGCGTTCGGCAATGTGATCTCCCCCTGGCGCCGCAATGACGGCGGCAATACCGATCTGTCGCCCGGTGGCAGCTCGGGCGGCAGTTCCGCCGCCGTCGCCGCGCGGCTCTGTCCCGCAGCAACCGGCACCGATACCGGCGGCTCGATCCGCCAGCCCGCCGCCTTTACGGGCATCACCGGCATCAAGCCGACTTATGGTCGCTGCTCACGCTGGGGCGTCGTCGCCTTCGCCTCCAGCCTGGACCAGGCCGGGCCGATGGCGCGCGACGTGACCGATTGCGCGATCATGCTCGGCGCGATGGCGGGTTTCGACCCCAAGGATTCGACGTCGCTGAACGAGCCGGTGCCCGATTGGGCCGGTGCCCTTTCCGGCGATCTCAAAGGCTTGAAGGTCGGTATTCCCAAGGAATATCGCGTCGAGGGCATGGACGGCGAAATCGACGGGCTGTGGCGCGAAGGCGCGAAGCGGCTTGAGGATGCGGGGGCCGAGGTCGTCGAGATTTCGCTGCCGCACACCAAATATGCGCTGCCGGCTTATTATATCGTCGCGCCTGCGGAAGCCTCCTCGAACCTCGCGCGCTATGACGGCGTGCGTTACGGCCTGCGCGATCTGCCGGAAGGCGCGGACCTTCAGGAAATGTACGCCGCCACGCGTGCCGCGGGCTTCGGCGCCGAGGTGAAGCGCCGCATCATGATCGGCACCTATGTGCTGAGCGCGGGTTTCTACGACGCTTATTACACGCAGGCTTCCAAGGTCCGCACGCTGATCAGCCGCGATTTCCAGCAGGCCTGGGGCGAATGCGACGTGATCCTCGCCCCCACCGCGCCGACCGCGGCCTTCGGGCTGGGCGACCTAACCGGCGATCCGCTCACCATGTATCTGAACGACGTGTTCGCCGTGCCCGCATCGATGGCCGGGCTTCCAGCCAGTAGCGTGCCCGCCGGCCTCAACAGCCAAGGCCTGCCGCTGGGGCTGCAGCTGATCGGCAAGCCGCTCGACGAGCAGACCGTGTTGAACGCCAGCCTGGCACTGGAACAGCGCAGCGGCTTCAACGCGCGTCCGGAGGACTGGTGGTGAGTCTCTTCTCTAAGTCTATCGGCGATCTCACGTTCGGAATTTCAACATGAGCGAATCCACTTACCGCATTCAGGGCGCCACCGGAGACTGGGAGGTCGTGATCGGCCTGGAAGTCCACGCGCAGGTGACCAGCGCGTCTAAGCTTTTTTCGGGCGCGGCGACCGATTTCGGGTCCGAGCCGAACAGCCAGGTTTCGCTTGTCGATGCCGCGATGCCCGGCATGTTGCCGGTGCCGAACAAGGAGTGCGTCCGTCAGGCGGTGCGCACCGGGATGGCGATGGGCGCGCAGATCAACAAATTCTCGCGCTTCGACCGCAAGAATTATTTTTATGCCGATCTGCCGCAGGGCTATCAGATTTCGCAGCTCTACCACCCGATCGTGGGCGAGGGCGCGGTCGAGGTCGTGCTGGACGAGAAGGACCCGGACAGCGCCTCCAAGACCATCGGGGTCGAGCGCATTCACATCGAACAGGATGCGGGCAAGCTGATGCACGATCAGCATCCCACCATGAGCTATGTCGATCTGAACCGCTGCGGCGTGGCGCTGATGGAGATCGTCTCCAAGCCCGATATGCGGTCTCCGCAGGAAGCAGGCGCTTATGTGCGCAAGCTCAGAAGTCTTCTGCGCTATGTCGGCTCGTGCGACGGCAATATGGAGCAGGGCTCCATGCGCGCGGACGTCAACGTCTCCGTGCGCCGTCCCGGTGAGGAATTCGGCACGCGGACCGAGACCAAGAACGTGAACTCGATCCGCTTCATCCAGCAGGTGGTCGAGGTCGAGGCGCGCCGGCAGGTCGATCTGATCGAGGATGGCGGCACGGTGGTGCAGGAGACCCGCCTGTTCGACGCCGCGCGCGGCGAGACGCGGTCCATGCGTTCCAAGGAAGACGCGCATGATTATCGCTACTTCCCCGATCCGGACCTGCTGCCGCTGGAGCTGGACGATGAATTTTTGAAGGAATGCGAAGCCTCGCTGCCCGAACTGCCAGACGCCAAGCGCAAGCGGTACGAGAGCGAGCTTGGCCTGAGCGCGTACAACGCCGCCGTGCTCACCGCAGAGGTGGAAACCTATAAGAGCTTCGAACAGCTGCTCTCGGTGGTCGCCGACAAGCTCGGCAAGAGTGAGAAGGACGTCGCCACCCAGACCGCCAACTGGGCACTCTCCATTGCGCCGGGCGTGCGCAACGGCATGGAGGAGGAGTTCGACGCCGCCAATGATACGGCGGAAGCGAATGCCGCAATCATCCGAATGCAGGCTGCGGGCGAAATCTCCGGCGGGCAGGCGAAGGAGATTTACGAAATAGTCCTGAAGACCGGCCGCGAGCCGGGCGAAATCGCCGAAGCCGAAGGGCTGAAGCAGACCAGCGATACCGGCGCGATCGAGGCCGAGATCGACAAGGTGCTCGCCGCCAATCAGGACAAGGTCGAGGAATATCGCGGCGGCAAGGACAAGCTGTTCGGCTTCTTCGTGGGACAGACTATGAAAGCCATGAAGGGGCAGGCGAATCCGCAGGTCGTCAACGATCTCCTGAAGCAGAAGCTAGGCTGACGTAGCGGTGCGCGGCGTCGTTCGCGCGCCGCGCTCACTTCTGTTGGACGGCCAACGCGCCGATTATGGCTTGGTGAAACGCAGCTTCGTCATCAGCGGATAGTGATCCGACGGGCAATGTCCGTCGCGCGCAGCGTCGATGCTGCGGGTGGAGATTGCATCGAAACCGCGTGACAAGATCCAATCGATGCGCCGATCGGGCTCGCCGCCCTTGAAGCCGTGATAGCCCGGCGTGGGCCCGCTGCGGCGCTTTGCCGTCGTCCAGCTGTCCGAAAGCGTCTGAGTGAGCGTGCGATGCGCCTCGCTATCGTCGCCGGTGTTGAAATCGCCGGTCAGAATAGCGGGAATGCCGTCGTCCGCAGAAATCCGCTCGGCAATCAGCCGGGCCGCCTTGGTGCGCGCCGCTTCATCTTCGCTGCGATAGGGGAAGTGAGTGTCGTAGAGCCGAAAACGCCTGCCACTGCGGGTTTCGAACAGGCCCCAGTTCACCATGCGCGGGAAGGGGTGGCCCCAGCTGATGCCGCCGACCACTTCAGGCGTATCGGACAGCCAGAAACTACCCTGTTCGATCAGCCTCAGACGGCCGGTCCGGTAGAAAACGCCCATATGCTCGTCGCCATGCCCACCCCGCCGGTCGATCCCGAACCAGGCATAATGCGGCAGCTTCGCGGTGATGTAATCGCCCTGTGACTGGAACAGCTCCTGCGTTCCGATCAGGTCCGGTGCGGCTTTACGGATCGTATCTACCAGCAGATCGCGGCGATTCTCCCATCGGTCCGCGCCGTCATCGGGGCTGGGATAGCGGACATTAAAAGTCATCACCGTGAGCGTTTCCGCCGCGGCGGACGCCAACGGAGCTACGACCATGGCGAATAGCAGCAATAGGCGAGCGATCATGGAAATCTCCGGGGGCGGGACAGGCTCCGGTTCCTAACAGGCCGTCCCGCCGAATTACAGGCTCGCCACCCCGCCTCCGATCGAGCAATCAGGCCATTGGCTGGCCCGGCGCGGGTGTGCTCGGCGGCGTCTGCGGAGAGGGTATGTCGATGTCCGGCGGCGGAGGGGCGATTTCGGGCGGCGGCTGATCCGGCTGTCCCGGATCGGGCTCGCCCGGCGTTTCCGGCGGCGTGGGTGGCGGGGCAGGGGGCTGTCCGGGCGCCGGTTTGCCGGGCGTTTCGGGTTTGGGAGGCGCGGGCGCCGGGTCCGGTTGCGGCTCGCTGGGCGGGATGGGCGGTTCGACGGGCATGGTTTATGATCTCCTTCTGGCAGTGAAACCGGTGAAAGACCGGACGGCTCCCTCCCTGATGGCTTGCCCCGGCGCTTTTATGTCGCTAGACGCGCGGGCTTCGGCCCGGGCCGCGCGGGCGTGGCGGAATTGGTAGACGCGCTTGGTTTAGGTCCAAGTATCGTACGATGTGGGGGTTCGAGTCCCTTCGCCCGCACCAGAGCCGACACGCAGTGCGCCTTACGGGCCGCTGTAAGAAGACGAATTCACGGACGCGAACCGGCACCCTGTCGGCGGCGCCAGACCCTTGAGACGAAAGAGCATTAGTCCATCATGCAGAGCACCGAAACGCTGAACGAAGGCCTGAAGCGCGCCTACACCATCACCATTCCGGCCAGCGAGATCGAGGCCCGCGTCGACAGCGAGGTGAAGAAGATCGCCCCGCAGGTCCGCATGCCCGGCTTCCGCCCCGGCAAGGTGCCCGCCAACCTGGTGCGCAAGATGCATAATGACGCGCTGATGCAGGACGCGCTGAACGCTTCCATCCAGGACGGCATTCAGAAAACGATCAGCGAAAACAATCTGCGCCCGGCGATCCAGCCCGACGTTTCGCTGCAGGACGGCTATGAGGCCGGCAAGGACGCCAAGCTGGACATGAGCCTTGAAGTGCTGCCCGACGTCGAGGCGCCTTCGATCGAAGGCATTTCGCTCGAGCGTCTGACCGTCGAGCCGACCGATGCAGAGGTGGACGAGGCGTTGTCGCGTCTGGCCGAGAACCAGAAGAATTTCGAACCCGCCGCCAAGAGCTACAAGGCGAAAGACGGCGACATGGTGCTCATCGATTTTGAGGGCAAGGTCGACGGCGTGCCGTTCGAAGGCGGCAAAGGCGAAGGCATGGCCGTTCAGATCGGTTCGGGTCAGCTCATCCCCGGCTTCGAGGATCAGCTCATCGGCGTGAAGGCCAATGACGAGAAGGTGCTGAACGTCACCTTCCCGGAAGATTACGGCAATAAAGATCTCGCCGGCAAGGACGCCACCTTCGACATCGTTGTCGGTGAAGTGCGCAAGCCCGCCGAAGTCGTGGTCAATGACGACTTCGCCAAGTCGCTCGGTCTCGAGAGCGAAGAGCAGCTGCGCGGCCTGATCAAGGGCCAGCTCGAGCAGGAGCTCAACGGCCTTACCCGCACCCACATGAAGCGCCAGCTGCTCGATCAGCTCGCCGGCAGCCATGATTTCGACGTGCCGCCGACCATGGTGGAAGCCGAATTCGACCAGATCTGGCAGCAGCTTCAGGCCGAAGCCGCCAAGGAAGAAGACAGCGAAGCAGCGCTGAAGGAAATGGAAGACGAGAAGGACGAGTATCGCGACATCGCGGTGCGCCGCGTGCGCCTCGGCCTGCTCCTTTCGGCGATCGGCCAGGAAAATGGCGTCGACGTTTCGCAGAACGAGATGAACATGCTGATCCAGCAGGCCGCGCAGCGCTATCCTCAGGAACAGCGCCAGCAGTTCATGCAGTATATGCAGCAGGACCCGATGGCCGCCGCTCAGCTGCGTGCCCCGCTGTACGAAGATAAGGTCGTCGACTTCCTCTTCGACAAGGCCGACGTGACCGAGCGCAGTGTGACGCGTGAGGACATTGAGGCCGCGATCGAGGCCGAGCCGGAAGCAGGCGAGGGCAAGAAGGCCCCCGCCAAGAAGAAGGCGCCGGCAAAGAAGGCTCCTGCGAAGGACGCGGACAAGGACGAAAAGCCCGCAGCGAAGAAAGCGCCTGCCAAGAAGGCCGCTGCCAAGAAGGATGAGGCCGAGGCGAAGCCCGCGGCAAAGAAGGCCCCTGCGAAAAAGGCCGCGGCTGAGAAGGGCGAGGACGCCAAGCCGGCGGCCAAGAAAGCCGCTGCGAAGAAGGCCGACGATGGCGAAAAGCCCGCAGCCAAAAAGCCGGCAGCGAAAAAGCCCGCCGCCAAGAAGGCTCCGGCCAAGAAGTAAGGGGCCGGGAAGCACGGAAAGGGGCACCCCGGTGCCGCTTGCCGAACGTAAGGTTCAGCGCCACTCCGGAGCATATCCGGGGTGGCGTTTTCTTTTGCTCGCGCGACTCGGCGGGTCGTAAGGTCGAAGGAAGTCGCCGCGCGCGTGAGGCACTCTGCCGATCGGCCTTTGGCATGGTTACCGCCCTTGACGCATAGCCACCGGCATCCGATCTAGGATGCAACCTGATAACACCTCCAGCAGCCACGGATATTTTATGCACGATCCCATTACTGATGCCCTGATCCCCGTCGTCATCGAGCAGTCCAATCGGGGCGAGCGCAGCTGGGATATATTCTCCCGTCTGCTGCGCGAACGCATCATCTTCGTGACCGGCCAGGTCGAGGACAATATGGCCTCGGTCATCACCGCGCAGCTCCTGTTCCTGGAATCGGACAATCCGAAGAAGGACATCTGGATGTACATCAACTCGCCCGGCGGCGTGGTGACGGCCGGCATGGCGATCCACGATACCATGCAGTATATCCGCCCCAAAGTGGGTACGGTCTGCATCGGCCAGGCTGCGTCGATGGGCAGCTTCCTGCTCTCCGCCGGTGAGCCGGGCATGCGCGTCGCGCTCTCTAACGCCCGCGTCATGGTGCACCAGCCTTCGGGCGGCGCGCAGGGCATGGCGTCCGATATCGAAATCCAGGCCAAGGAAATTCTGCGCATCCGCCGGCGGATGAACGATCTTTATGCCAAATATACCGGCAAGCCGCTGGAAGAGATTGAAAAGGCGATGGATCGCGACACCTTCCTCGAAGCGGACGAGGCCAAGGCCTTCGGCATCGTTGACGAGGTGTTCGAGAAGCGCCCGTCCACACCGGATAGCGAGACCGGTAACTGATATGAAACGCCGGGCGGACGATGAACGACAAGCACGTGCATGCGTCCCCTTTGTGCGGAATATCTTAATGGAGCCGCGTTAAGGCTCCGCTGATTGCCCTTGCGCGTGCCTCGACCGGCGATAGGATATGTCGCTTAAGGTCAACGGCACGCCCCCGGGCGGAAAGAGTAGTTAGAACATGACCAAATTGAGCGGCTCCGATTCGAAGAACACGCTGTACTGCAGCTTCTGCGGCAAATCGCAGCACGAGGTGCGCAAGCTGATCGCCGGACCGACCGTCTTCATCTGCGATGAATGCGTGGAGCTGTGTAACGACATCATCCGGGAGGAGACCAAGGGTGGTCTCGTCGGCAAGAAGGAGGGCGAAGTTCCCTCCCCGCAGGAAATCTGTGGCGTGCTTGACGATTATGTCATCGGTCAGGCGCGCGCCAAGCGCGTGCTCTCCGTTGCGGTGCACAACCACTATAAGCGCCTGAACCACGCCGCGAAGAACCCGGATGTGGAGCTGGCCAAGTCGAACATCCTGCTCGTCGGTCCTACCGGCTGCGGTAAGACGCTGCTCGCCCAGACGCTGGCGAAGACGTTCGACGTGCCCTTTACCATGGCCGATGCCACGACGCTGACCGAGGCGGGCTATGTCGGTGAGGATGTGGAAAATATCATCCTCAAACTGCTGCAGGCCAGCGACTATAATGTCGAAAAGGCGCAGCGCGGCATCGTCTATATCGACGAGATCGACAAGATCACGCGCAAGACCGAAAATCCCTCGATCACGCGCGATGTTTCGGGCGAAGGCGTGCAGCAGGCCCTGCTGAAGCTGATGGAAGGCACCACCGCCTCCGTCCCGCCGCAGGGTGGGCGCAAACATCCGCAGCAGGAATTCCTTCAGGTGGACACGACGAACATCCTGTTCATCTGCGGCGGCGCGTTTGCCGGTCTGGAAAAGATCATCGGCAACCGCATGGAAGGCAAGTCGATCGGGTTCGGTGCCAATGTGCCTGATCCGGATGAACGCCGGACGGGCGAGGTGCTGGCCAAGCTGGAGCCGGAAGATCTGCTGAAATTCGGCCTGATCCCGGAATTCGTCGGCCGTCTGCCGGTCACCGCGACGCTCGAAGACTTGGATGTGCCCGCGCTCGTCCAGATTCTTTCCGAGCCAAAGAACGCGCTGGTCAAGCAGTATAAGAAGCTGTTCGACATGGAAGAGGTGGAGATCACCTTCACCGACGATGCGCTCCAGGCGATCGCGAAGAAGGCGATCGAACGCAAAACCGGTGCGCGCGGCCTTCGCTCGATCCTGGAGGGTATTCTCCTCGACACCATGTTCGATTTGCCCTCGATGGAGGGTGTTACCGAGATCGTGGTCGACAAGGACGTGGCAGAAGGCCGCAAGGAACCTGTCCGCGTGTTCGGCGACTCGGCGAAGGTCAAAAAGGAAGATGCTGCTTAGAAGAGCTGTGTCTTTCAAGTGACAGTTCGCGCAAATTAAACCGCGGACGATCGGGTAGAACCCTTACAAAAGGGCTTGGTTCCCTAGGGGAATCAAGCTCTTTCCTTTTTTGCATCTGGTGCGTCGCAAAACGTCATCTGCGCTTTTCACAAAGCTGACAAATTCTGCCCCCAAAGGCCGCGCCAACGCGCAGGATCGAGGCCAGGTCACGGTCTCGACCGGCGAGGTTATCTACCGAACGAAGGGGTACCCCATGAACTGCAAAACCTATCTTGCCGCCGGAGTGGCAAGCTTCTCCGTCGCGATCGCGCTGGCCGCGCCCGCGAACGCCCAGTCCGCCGGCTCGACGGACTTCAGCGCTGAAGACATTGTTGTCACCGGCTCGCGCGCCGATGACGGCGTTGCCGGCGTCGTCCTTCCCGAAACGCCCAAAGCGAAGATCGAACTTACCGAAGAGCTGATCCAGCGTCAGCGCCCCGGCCAGGCGATCAACGACGTCATCAATCTGGTCCCTGGCGTCAGCTTCACCAACAACGACCCGTTCGGTTCGCTGGGTGGTAACTTCACGATCCGCGGCTTCAACTCGGACCGTATCTCCCAGACGCTCGATGGTATTCCGTTGAACGATTCGGGTAACTACGCGCTGTACACCAACCAGCAGCCCGATCTCGAAACGCTCTCTTCGGTGAACGTCAATCTGGGTTCGACCGACATCGACAGCCCGACCGCTTCGGCAGTCGGCGGCACCATCAACCTGCGCACGCGCGTGCCCAGCGACACGATGGGTGCGATGGCCAGCGCAACCTACGGTAACATTATCGCCCGCGGTAATTCCGAAGACCGCTACTACACCCGCGTGTTCGGCATGTTCGATACCGGTGACATCACCGGCAGCGGCACGAAGCTGTGGCTGTCCGCTTCCAAGGCCGACAACAAGTCGACCTTCTCCAACTATGGCGGTGTCGACAAGCAGCAGTATAACGGCCGTCTCTATCAGGAACTTGGCGGCGATCAGTATGCATCGATCGCGTTCAACTACAACCAGAACCGTAACAACTTCAACGGTTCGCCTTATCGCAACAGTGTTGAGCTGACGCCGGCCAACCGCTTCTACGAGATCAACTACCCCTGCGCGCCGTCGACGGTTCAGAAGGCTACCCCGGGTGTCGCCGATGGCCGCGGGTCGTGCGGCAGTGAATTCGAGCGTCGCTACAACCCGTCGAACACCGGCAACGTCCGCTTCAGCACCCTGCTTCGCCCGACCGATCGCCTGACGTTCAGCGTGGATGCGGCGTTCCAGTATGTCAAAGCGAATGGCGGCGGCACCAGCTCGGGCATCGAAGGTTTCAGCCCGCGCGGCCTGACCGGCGGCATCAACGGCAATTACTACTTTGGCGGTGTCGATCTGAACGGTGACGGCGACGTGCTCGACACCGTCCGCATTCTTTCGCCTAGCCAGACGCGTACTTATCGTTATGTGGCGATCAGCAACCTTGCTTATGAATTCAGCGACACGCAGCGCGTTCGTTTGAGCTACACCTTTGACTATGCGAACCATCGTCAGACCGGCAAGTCCGGCCTGCTGTACCGCAATGGTGAGCCCTATGACGTTTTCCCGATCAACGATCCGCTGTTCGATTCGCTTGGGTTTGCGCCGCAGAAGCGTAACCGTCAGTCCTATGCTACGCTGAACCAGATCTCGGGCGAATATGTCGGCAAGTTCCTGCAGGATCGTCTGACCGTTCAGCTTGGCGGACGCCTGCCGTTCTTCAAGCGCGAGCTGAACCAGTTCTGCTTCACCACCAATGCAGGCGGCAGCGTCGATTGCGTGGACGGGGCGGCCAACCAAGCAGCTTATGCAGCGGCAAACCCCTATGTGGTGAATCCGACGACCGGCCGTGTTACCGGCGCGTTGGCACCGACCTCGCGGGACTATGACTATGACAAGTTCCTGCCGCAGGCCGGCTTCATCTATGAGCTGACCTCGGCCGCAACGCTGGCCTTCAACTATGCCAAGAACATCTCCGTTCCTGGCACGGATGATCTCTACGGTTCGATCTACTTCCCGGTTGGTGCGCCCGGTTATCGCCCGGTAGCCGAAACCTCGGATTCGTTCGACGTTGCGCTGCGCTACACCACGCCAATCATTCAGGCTGGCGTGTTCCCCTGGTACACCACCTACCAGAACCGTCTGTCCACGGCCTATGACGTGGCAGCGGACAGCACGGTGACCACCAACCTCGGCAAGGTCGAGAAGTGGGGTGTGGACGCAAGCATCGCAGTTCGTCCAATCAAACCGCTGTCGCTCTACGTGTTCGGTTCCTATATCGACTCGAGCATCGGTGCGAATGTGCAGACCGGCCCCAACACCTTCATCAACACCGAGGGTAAGGTCGAGCGTCTGAACCCGTCCTATCTGGCCGGTGGCCGCGCTCAGCTGGACCTCGGTCCGGTTGAACTCGGTGCGCAGATCAAGCGGACCGGTCGTCGCTATCTTGACGATACGAACACGGTTGAACTGCCCGGTTTCACGGTTGTCGATCTCGACTTCCGTTACAGCCTGGCCGATGCGGGCCTGCCCGGCACCTTCTTCCAGGCGAACCTCAACAACCTGTTTGATGAGGTTTACATCGGCTCGGTCACAGGTGGTCTGAACACCACCTCGACCTTCGCGAACATCGGTTCGCCGCGCTCCGTCAGTGTGTCGATGATCGTCGGCTTCTGATCGCTTCGATCAGCACGAAAACAAGAAGGGCGCGGGAGGTAACTCCTGCGCCCTTTTCTTTGCGGCATCGGTCGGAGCGATGACGCAAAGTATTTTCTGAAGCGGGGCAGGGGGCAAGGTATGGTTGATCCGGGGTAGGCTTCACCGGCTCAAACTTGCTTGAAGCTGCAGCGCTGCAGCGGAGTTGAAGGTTCGACAGCGCGGGCGCACTGGCCCTATTGGGTTCCGCTGGCCGACCCGGTCTTATTCGTAAATGCAGCTGTCCAACCCATCCCGCTTCACCACGCCGATGCGCTTGGCAATGCTGTTGCCGTAACGGCGCACGAAGCCGCTGGGGCTGAGGACGGCGCGGCGTTTGGGTAAGGGGAGGGCCGCGGCCATGCGGGCTGCTTCGCTGGGCGTCAGCTCACTGGCGGGCTTGTCGAAATAGCGCTCCGCGCCGGCCTCGGCGCCATAAGTGCCGATGCCGGTTTCCGCGACATTGAGGTAAACCTCCATGATCCGCCGCTTGCCCCAGATCTGCTCGATCAAAAAGGTGAACCAGGCCTCCAGCCCTTTGCGGAAATAGCCGCCGCCCTGCCACAGGAATACGTTCTTCGCGGTCTGCTGGCTGATCGTCGAGCCGCCGCGGATGCGCCCGCCCTGGGCGTTGCGGCGCATGGCCTGTTCGATCGCTTCGGTATCGAAGCCGTCATGGCTGCAGAACTTGCCGTCCTCCGCGCCGATCGCCGCGCGGACCAGATTGGGCGAGATGTTCGATAGTGGCTCCCAATCCTTCGTAATGCCGTTCGGGTCCATCAGCATCGTGGCCGTTACCGGCACCGGCACGAACTTGTATAGGACGACCAGCAGCAGGCTGATGGCGATGAACAGCCCGGCGATCCAGGCGATGAGCTTGATGAAGATGGCCATAGCGTTTGGGGATAGCGGCTACGCCCGATGCGCTCAATTGCGCTGGCGGAAGGGCTTGCCTTTGCAGGCGCGGCTGCGATGCTGGCTCTTGAGGTCAGGGTAACAGGAGGAATTTGGGCCATGCGAAACACCATCAAGGCTTTGGCGCTGGCGGGCGCCGCGATGATCACCATGCCGGCAGCGGCGCAGGATGCTGCCGTATCGAAGGCGGTTGCGGCGGATTATGACGCGCATCTGGAAGAGTTGTTCGTGCACTTTCATGAAAATCCGGAGCTGTCTTTCTTGGAGACGGACACGGCCAAGCGCATGGCCGCGGAATTGCGCGCGGCGGGCGCGGAGGTTACCGAGGGCGTGGGCCGTACGGGCGTGGTCGGCATCATGAAGAATGGCGAAGGTCCGCTCATCCTGCTTCGCGCGGACATGGACGGACTGCCGGTCGAGGAAAAGACCGGGCTGCCTTACGCGTCCGACGCGACGCAGACCGGACGGGACGGCAAGGAATATCCGGTGATGCACGCTTGCGGGCATGATGTGCACATTACGTCGATGGTCGGCACCGCCCGGCGGCTCGCGGCGATGAAGGACCAATGGAAGGGCACGGCGATGTTCGTCGTTCAGCCTGCCGAAGAGGTCGTCGGCGGGGCGGAAGCGATGATGGAAGACGGGCTGTACGAAAAGTTCGGCAAGCCGGATTACGCGCTGGCCTTCCACGTCACCTCGCTGCTGCCGACGGGCGTGCTCTCCGCATCCGAAGGCATCCAATATTCCAGTTCCGATTCGGTCGACATCATGGTGCCGGGCATCGGCGCGCATGGCGCCGCTCCGCATATGGGGCGCGATCCGGTGTATATCGCTTCCCAGATCGTCACCGCGCTGCAGTCGATCGTCAGCCGGGAGATCATGCCGCTCTCGCCCGGCGTCATAACGGTCGGCTCCTTCCACGCGGGTTCCAAGCACAACATCATCTCGGACCGGGCGGACCTGCAGCTGACGGTGCGCTCGAACGACGAGGAAACGCGGGCGCAGCTGCTCGATGCGATCGAGCGGGTGGCGGTGAATGTGGGCCGCGCGCACGGACTGCCGGAAGACAAGCTGCCGGTGGTGACGCGAATCGAGGGCACGCCGGTGACGCATAACGATCCGGAACTGGCGAAACGCCTGAATGCGGTGATGGTGGAGAATTTCGGCACCGAAGGCTTCATGCCGTTCCAGCAGACCACCATGGGCGCGGAGGATTTTGCTTATTTCGTGGGCCGCGATACCGGCGTGCCGGGATATTATTTCGCGGTGGGAGGCACGCCGCCTGAGGTGTTCGAAGCGGCGAAGAATGGCGGTGCGCCGGTGCCGTCGCACCATTCCCCGCTGTTCCAGATCGCACCGCGCCCATCGGTGACGCTGGGCACCGAGGCAATGGTGGTGGCAGTGCTGGAACTGGCACCTGCCGGATAGAATAAAAAAGAACCGCCGCAGGCCCAGTGGGGCCGCGGCGGTTCGTTTAGCCAATCAAAGTTTATCAGGCGGCGGCGGGGAGCAGGCGCTTCTCGCCAGCGATCCGCAGCATTGCCTTCTGCACCTTTTCAAATGCGCGAACCTCGATCTGGCGAACGCGTTCGCGGCTGACATTGTAAACCTGGCTCAGCTGCTCGAGCGTCTGCGGGTTTTCCGTCAGGCGACGCTCGGTCAGGATGTGCTTTTCGCGGTCGTTCAGGCCTTCCATCGCTTCGAGCAGCATGTCGTGGCGTACATCGGCTTCCTGTGCGTCGGCGACGACCTTGTCCTGCAGCGGCGTCTCGTCGGTCAGCCAATCCTGCCACTGGCCCGAGCCTTCCTCGTCCCCGCGCATCGGCGTGTTGAGCGAGGCATCGCCGCCCATCGCCATGCGGCGGTTCATCGAGTGAACCTCGTCCTCGGTCACGCCGAGATCGGTCGCGATCTTGTTGACATCCTCAGGGCGCAGATCGCCGTCCTCGAACGCCTGCAACTGGTTCTTCATGCGGCGCAGGTTGAAGAAGAGCTTTTTCTGAGCGGCTGTGGTGCCGATCTTCACGAGGCTCCAGGACCGCAGGATATATTCCTGGATCGAGGCGCGGATCCACCACATCGCATAGGTGGCGAGGCGGAAACCGCGCTCGGCATCGAATTTCTTCACGCCCTGCATCAGGCCGATATTGCCTTCGCTGATCAGCTCGCTGACCGGCAGGCCGTAGCCGCGGTACCCCATCGCGATTTTGGCGACGAGCCGCAGATGCGAGGTGACGAGCTGCGCGGCCGCATCACTGTCCTGATGTTCGGCATAGCGCTTGGCGAGCATATATTCCTGCTCGGGCTTCAGAATCGGAAATTTGCGTATCTCGCTGAGATAGCGATTCAGGCTGTTTTCCCCCCCAAGGGCAGGAACGACCGCCTTTTTGTTCGTTGTAGTGGCCATGGTAACGTATCCTTCGGTGTCTTTCCGGCGGCCTCATCAAGCACCGCGGAACAGACGGTTTCACTTCGATACTCTTATACGCGAAGAGCCCTGAACAGTTCCTGCATATCTGCGGGAATCGGGCTTTCGAACCGCAGTTTTTCCGCGGTTATGGGATGCGTAAAGCCCAGCACTGCGGCGTGCAAGGCCTGCCGGGAAAAGGCTTTCCTGACGGCCGCCACGCTTTTCTTTTGCCGCCGCCCGTAAAGCGGATCACCGATTAGCGGGTGCCCGATATGCGCCATATGCACGCGCACCTGATGGGTGCGGCCCGTCTCCAACGTGCAATCGACCAACGCCGCCTGGTCCAGCACCTCGCGCACGGCATAATGGGTGACGGCGTGCTTGCCCTGACCGGGCGACACCACCGCCATTTTCTTGCGATCGCCGCTCGCCCGGCCCACCGCGCCTTCGATCCGCCCGGAAAGCGGCATGGGAACGCCGTCCATGATCGCAAGATAGTGCCGGTCAATATCATGGGCCTTGAACAGGGCCGCGAGGCCGCGATGCGCCAGGTCCGATTTTGCCGCGACCATCAGGCCGGATGTGTCCTTGTCGATCCGGTGGACGACGCCGGGGCGGCGCTCTCCGCCAATGCCCGAGAGGGAGCTGGCGCAGTGGTGCAGCAGCGCGTTCACCAGGGTGCCGCCGGGGTGGCCGGGGGCGGGGTGGACCACCAGCCCTGCGGGTTTGTCGATTACGATCAGATGATCGTCCTCGAACACCACATCCAGCGGGATGGCCTCCGGCTTCAGATCGACGTCGACGGGCGGTGGCAGCTGCAGCGTAAAGACGCGTCCTTCATGTTTGCGGCTCGATCCGCTCGTCACTTCTACGCCGTCGATGGTGAGGCGTCCCTCGGCGATCAGTGCCTTCACCCGCTCTCGTGAGAGATCGGGCGTAGCCTCGGCGATCGCGGCATCCAGCCGACCTGCGGGGACTATCCCTTCAATGCTGTTTTTTCCCGCGGACATGGTGCAGGGGGGTGCGCGATGACGGTGCGATTGGCAAGCGATGCGGCTTACGCGATCCTGGCTCATGTGCGCGCGGCGCATCCGGATGAATGCTGCGGACTGCTGCTGGGTACGGATAGTTGGATAGAGGAAGCGCGGCCCGCTGCCAATTTCGCGCCCGATCCGGCGCGCCATTTCGAGATCGACCCCTCCGTCTTGATCGCGGCTGAGCGGGCTGCGCGTGAGGGCGGCCCCGCGGTGCTGGGATATTATCATTCGCACCCCGACGGTCTCCCCGAACCTTCTGCCACGGACAAGGAATTGGCACCGCCGGACGGCAGGCTGTGGCTGATCGTCGCACAGGGGCAGATGGCCTTGTTCCGGGCGCCGGGGAGCGAAGGCGATGAATTTCGGGAGCAGGAGCTTTCCATCGGTAAGCGCGGCCTTGCTTCGCGCACGGGGAGTGGCCATGTGCGGGACCAGTTAGTTTCCGGGAACTTCTCCATGTCAGACACCGATGTCGACCTCGCCGCATTGCTTTGTTCACGCCTCTGTCACGATTTGTTGAGCCCGGTGGGCGCAATGAACAACGGCCTGGAGTTGCTGGCTGATGAGACGGACCCGGCGATGCGTGAACGGTGCATTGATTTGCTCGGCGAGAGCGCGGCTGCGGCGGCGAATAAGCTGAAATTCTTCCGCTTGGCCTTTGGTGCGGCGGGCGGTTTTGGCCCCACCGTTGATCCGTCCGATGCCAAGGCGGTCGCGACCGGGCTGGTGGAGGACGCGCGCACCAAGCTGGTTTGGGATGTGCCCGCATCGCCCTTGCCGAAGGCGGCCGTCAAAATTCTGCTGAACCTGATCCTGATCGCGCGTGAAGCGCTGGTGCGCGGCGGAACGCTGGCGGTGGGCGCGGAAAGCCGTGACGGCGAGACCGAAATGGTGGTCCGTGCGGAAGGGCCCAAGCTGGTGCTGGATGAGCAGGTGAAGAAGGCGTTGGCCGGGGAGCTCGATCCCGCGCAGATCGATTCGCGGACGGCGGCGGCGCACATGGTGCGCAGCCTTTCCACGCGCGGCGGCGGCATGGTGCAGCTGGCCGGCGGGCGCGACGAACCGTTGCTGATGGGCGCGCTCATCAAATCTGCCTGAATTTGTCGTCCCGCTTAGGGTCGGCAAAAAACCGCATCGGAAAGCTAAGCGCTTCTTAACCATGGCGGACTAAGCCGGTCGGGAAACGATCCGGCGGAGCCATGAAAGAACTTCTCGACGACTTTATCGCCGAAACGCGCGAGACGCTGCAGGCCATCGAAGGCGAGCTGATTGCCTGGGAAAGACACCCGGGTGATCGCGAGACGCTCGACGGTATTTTCCGCTTCGTGCACACGGTTAAGGGTAGCTGCGGTTTTCTGGACCTGCCGCGGCTCACGCGCCTCAGCCATGCGGCGGAGGATGCGCTCGATGCCGTTCGGCAAGGGAAGCTGGAGCCGACCAGCGCGTTCGTTACCGCGGTGCTCGCCATTGTCGATCGTATCGCAGCGGTTACCGATGCGCTGGATACTGACGAGGCAGTGATCGATGACGATGCCGAGCTGATAACCGCGCTTAAAATGATTTGCGACGGCACGGTGGACCCCGAAAGCGGTGTGGTGCCGAAATCCCAGCCCAGCAATGTGGCCAGCGAACCGCGCGAGCGGCGCAGCGAGGCGCGGGGCGGGGCAGGGCGGAACCGTTCGGTTCGCCTGTCGCTGGATTTGCTCGATCATCTGATGAGCGGCGTGTCCGACATGGTGCTCGCCCGAAACGAAATGGCCCGCCGCCTGCGCGAAACAGATGCCGGTCTGGAGCTCGACCAGCTGTTCTCACGCCTTTCTTCCAGCATTGCGGAAATGCGCGATTCGATCGGGCTCGTTCGCCTGCAGCCGATGGAGCGCCTGTTCGCCAGCTTCCCGCGCCTGGTGCGCGATCTGGGGCAGGATCTGGATAAGGACATCGTGCTGGAGTTGGAAGGCGGCGATGTGGAGATCGACCGCGAGATGATCGAGCTCGTCCGTGATCCGCTCACCCACATCCTGCGCAACGCGGTGGATCACGGGATCGAGAACAAGGCGGAACGCGCCGCGGCTGGCAAGACGCCGCGCGCGACGATCGCTTTGTCAGCTCAACAAGCCGGCAATCAGATCGTCATCGAAGTGATCGATGACGGGCGCGGCATTGATACCGCCAAACTGGCCGCAAAGGCCATCGCCAGCGGTGTCACCACCGCCGAAGACGTGGCGACGATGAGCCAGCGCCAGAAGCTGGAGCTGATCTTCGCGCCCGGCCTGTCGACCGCGAACAAGGTGACGGATTTGTCCGGCCGCGGCGTCGGCATGGATATTGTGCGCCATGGAATCGAACAGATGGGCGGCACGATCGAACTTCGCAGCCGGCTGGGTCAGGGACTGCGCGTCCAACTGCGTCTGCCGCTTACGCTCAGCATCATGGCCGGACTGATCGTGCGCGCGGCCAACATGCTGTTTGCCATACCGCGAAGCGCGGTCGTGGAAATCCTCAGCGTCAAGAGCGGCCAGGTACGGATCGATGAAAGCGGCGGCGCCGAGACCGCTGCCGTCCGCGGAGCTCGCATGCCCTTCGTGCGCCTGACGCGCGTAATGGGCTGCGCCGAAGAGGACGTGAAATCGGTGATCGTGGTGCGGCCCGCGGCCGGGCGTCGCTATGCACTGGGCATCGGTGCGGTGCTGGATCATGAGGAACTGGTGGTGAAGCCAGCGCCGCCCCTACTGATGGGTAGCGGCATCTTTGCCGGTCTGACCTTGCCCGACAGCGGCCGGCCGATCATGCTTCTCGATGCCGCGGGGATCGCGGAGGTCGCTGGCGTGACCGACCGGTTCGAGGAACATTTGGCCAATGCCGAAGGCGCTGCCGCTGCGCCCGTGACGCGCGCGCTGATATTCCGCTGCCTGACGGGCGTACTGAAGGCGATCCGCCTTTCGGTGCTGGACCGGATGGAGGAGGTGCCGGCGGCGGCCGTCCGCAACCGCGGCGGCGCGATGCGACTTTCGCATAAAGGGCGTCACGGCATCGTGCTGGGGCTTCAAACCGAACCCGATCCCGAAGCCGAACCCGTCAAGCTCCTTCGCCTGACCGACGGGCGACTGGACGCCTATATTGCCGTGGCGGACATGCTCGACATCGTCGATCTGGGCCGCGTCCTGCCGTCACGCGGGGTGGCCAATATCGAAGGTGTCATCGATCATGAAGGCAGCCAGATCGAATTGATCGAGGCCCATGCGTTTCTGGCCGAAGCCGCAGCCTTTGCCGGTGATGCGGACCTGGCCGATGCACCGCTCTGCTATCTGGAACGCGACGAAAGCGGCTGGATGGAAAAGGTCCTGAAACCCTTGATAGAGGCGGCGGGCTACCGCGTCAGCCATGATCCCCAAGACCGCGGACCGGCCATTGCCGAACTGCTCAGTGCCGAGGACGGGCGTTCCGGACGGACGGACCGCGCGATCTATCTGCACGATATGCCGGGTCGGCGCGGCGGCGATAGCGTCTACCGCTATGATAGACAGGCCATATTGGAAGCGCTTGCCCGGCGGCGCGACGCGAAGGAGCAGGCCGCATGAGGGATCTTTACCTTGTCGCGCATATCGCGGGGACGCAGGTCGCTATCTGCACTCAGGAAGTCGAATCGGTCGTCTCCGTCGGGGAAGTCGTGCCGATCCCGGCTGCACCCAGGCGCGTTGCCGGCATGTTTGCGCTGCGCAGCCGTGTCGTGACCCTGATCGATCCCACATGGATGGTGTCGGGTAAGCACAGCCGGGCTGAGGAAGGCGCAACCGCGATCGTCGCCGAAGTCGGTGGCCATGTGTATGGATTCATCGCCGAAGCGGTGGAAGATGTGGTGACGATCCCGACCGATTGGATCCGGGAAGCTGGCGGAATTGCCAGCGGTTGGAGCGATCTTGCCGTCGGCGTTGCGACGATGGAAGACAGAACTCTCCTCGTTGTCCGCCTGGAGAATTTTATCACAGCGCCGCGCCGATTGGCTGCCTGATTTAACCCGGCGCTAACGCCTTCCGGTTACGGAGTAGCCTCCGTTATTCAGGAGAGATTTGTATGCCCACCTGCCTCGTCGTCGATGACAGTAAGGTAATCCGAAAGGTTGCCAGGCACATTCTCGAATCGCTGGAGTTTGAGGTTGCCGAGGCGGTGGACGGGGCCGACGCCCTGGAACAATGCCAGAGTAGCGAGCCCGATGTGGTACTGCTGGACTGGAACATGCCGGTTATGGGCGGCATGGATTTCCTGCGCGCCCTGCGCGGCGAGGGCAAGAAATCCAAGGTCATTTTCTGCACTACCGAAAACGGCATTCCCCAGATTGAAGCAGCAATTGCCGCAGGGGCGGACGAATTCGTGATGAAGCCGTTCGATCGCGACATGCTGCAAAGCAAGCTGCAGATGGTTGGGGCTGTCTGAACGTCGATGAACGCGCCTGCGACCTTTCCATCTACTGAGGTCAGACCGGTCAGGCTGCTGATCGTCGACGACAGTCAGGTCGTCCGTTCGATCTTCGAACGTATCCTGATGCGCCAGGCGAATTTCATCGTATCAGGCACCTGTTCTTCGGTCGATGAGGCGCTACGCTTTCTGGGCCGTGAGACGGTCGATATCGTCCTTCTCGATATTGAAATGCCCGGCCGAAGCGGCCTCGATGCACTGCCCGAGATCCTGCAACGTGCAGATGGCGCGGCGGTAATCGTCGTTTCCTCAACTGTTGAACAGAATAACGCGCGCATGATTGAGGCGGTGTCCTTGGGCGCATGCGATACGCTGGCAAAGCCGGGCGGAGCCGGCGTTGGCGGGCATTTCGCTGAAAATCTCGTCGCGAAAATCGAAACGATCGCCGCACAGCGCGCAAGCGGCTTGGCCCCTTCGCCTGCCCGGCACGGCGACGAACCATGTTCTCCCGATCGGGGGGCGCGCGCACCAATTCCCAGGCCGGGCTGTATCGCGATCGGTGCATCGACCGGCGGGATTGTCGGCATCCAGCAATTCCTCTCCGCTCTTCCCGCCACCATCGATTGTCCGATCCTTATTACCCAGCATCTGCCAAGGACATTCATTCCCTATTTCGCGGGACAGTTGGCGGGCCGGGTTTCGCGCAACGTTCAGGTCTGCACTCCCGGAACCTCGCTGGTGAAAAATCATATCTATCTGGCACCAGGCGATGGCCATCTGGGCTGCACCCGTCAGGGTTCGGCCGTGGTTGCGACGCGAGTGGAAGGAGACTTCGCCGCGCATTACGCGCCTGCCGTTGATCCAATGCTCAGCGCGGCTGCGCAGACTTATGGCGAGGCTGCGGTGGCGATCGTGCTCAGCGGAATGGGTATTGATGGGCTGGAAGGCGCACGCGAAGTACGGCGCCGCGGCGGCACGGTCATCGTCCAGGATGAGGATAGCTCGGTCGTCTGGGGCATGCCGGGCCACATTGCAAAATCCGGCCTTGCAGACGCCATTATGCGGCCTGCCGATATGGGTCTTTATATTTACGAACGGAGCGCAGCTGCATGAACGAAGCCCCGCCCGAGCATATTTTCAGCTTTCTCGCCGATCTTCTGGAGAAGCGTACGGGGCAGGAACTGGCGCCCAACCGCTATTGGCGGATCGAGACGGCGCTGAAGCCGATCATGCGTGTGCATGGCCTGGCGGATCTCAACGCGCTCGTCACCGCGCTGTCGACGGGCGGCAACCGCGTGCTCGAACGGCAGGCGGTCGAGGCGATGCTGAATAACGAGACCAGCTTTTTCCGCGATCAGGCGACCATGTCTCTGCTGACCGGACCGGCATTTGCCGCGCTGCGACAGGCGCGTACAGGCCATCGCCGCCTGCGCATCTGGTCTGCCGCCAGCTCCACGGGGCAGGAGGCCTATTCGATCGCCATGGCGCTGCGCGAGGACCGCGCCAACTGGCAGGGCTGGGATATCGAGATCATCGGCAGCGACATCTCCATGACTGTGGTGGAGCGCGCGCGGGAGGGACGCTATTCGCAGTTCGAGATTCAGCGCGGCATGCCGATCTCGCTGATGCTGCGCTATTTCGGCCGGGATGGCGAGGACTGGGTGGCCAAGGAGGAAATCCGCTCGATGGTGCGTTTCCGCCAGCACAATTTGCTCGATCCGGTGCCGATGACAGGGGAATTCGACGCCATCCTGTGCCGCAATATGATCATGTATCTTCAGGCCGAACACCGCTCCACTGTGTTCGACCATCTCGCCCGGTCGATTGCGGGCGATGGGTTTCTGATGCTGGGCGCCGCCGAGACGGTGATCGGCCAAACCGAGCGGTTCCAGTCTAGCAAGGACTATCGCGGTCTGTATGAGCGCAAGTCCGCGGAGGACATGCGCTCGGCCGCCTGAACCGCGCTTGCTAGGCAAGACCGCACGGCCGGGCTAAAGCGGTTTCCATGCAGTGGAAGCCTTCGCCCAATTTCAACGAGCGCGCCCTGCCGGTCAGCATGCTGGTGCTGCACTATACCGGCATGAAGGATGCGGCCTCTGCGATCGAGCGGATGACGAGCGAGGAGGCCGGAGTATCCGCCCATTATTGCATCGATGAGGACGGCACGATCGTGCAGATGGTGCGCGAGGAAGACCGCGCTTGGCATGCGGGCAAGAGCTATTGGTGCGAGATCACCGATGTGAACAGCGCCAGCATCGGGATCGAGTTGGTCAATCCGGGCCATGAATGGGGCTATCGGCCATTTCCCCAAGCGCAGATCGAGGCGCTGGTGCCGCTGGTTTCCGAAATCGTGCAGCTTTACGGGATCGAGCCGTGCCACGTCGTCGGCCACAGCGACATAGCGCCCGCGCGCAAGGAAGATCCCGGCGAGCTGTTTCCGTGGGAGACACTCGCCAAGCTGGGGCTGGCGATGCCTCGGCCCGATAAAGCGCATGTCGATCCGGGCTGGGCGGATGCGAACTTCCTCCTTGCCCTCAATCGCTACGGCTATGACGTTACCGATGCGCCTGCCGCGATCCGTGCGTTCGAACGGCGCTTCCGGCCGGACCGGATCACCGGAGAGCCGGACGGGCAACTGCGCGCTATCCTGCTCGCATTGCTCTTGGAACGCGGGCCCGAAGCGGCTAGCGCCTAAAATTGTCAGGGGGCCGGGCGACCGCGGGCCGCCGCTCATATGGGCGGAGGCGCGAGGAAAGTCCGGGCTCCACGGAAAACGGTGCCGGATAACGTCCGGCGGGTCCGCCGTTTCGGCGGCGGATCAAGGGACAGTGCAACAGAAAGCAGGTCGCGCAGGCTTCGGTCCCGCGACAGTGAAAGGGTGCGGTAAAAGCGCACCGCGTCGGCCGGCAACGGCCACGGCACGGTAAACCCCACCGGGAGCAAGACCGAATAGGGGCGGCTAAGGGCTTCGAAGCCCGCTTCTTTCCGGAAGGCCGCCCGGGTTGGTCGCTTGAGCGGCGGAGCAATCCGCCGCCTAGAGGAATGGTCGCCCATCCCTTTTCGAAGGGTGGACAAAACCCGGCTTACAGGCCCCCTGACAATTGCCTTTGCGCAGGCGATGAAAGCCCATGAAAAAGGGGGCCGCAGCCCCCTTGATCGTCAGCTTTCTTTTTCCTTCAGCAGCACCGTGTCCGGTGCTTTATCGGGATTGAGATCGGTGTCCTTGTCGATCTCCATCAGCGGCTTCAGCAGGCCGTCGCGAATGTCGTAAACCCAGCCGTGCAGCAGCAGCGGCTGGCCGCGGTCGAACGCCGCCTTCACCGTTTTGGACTGGGCAAGGTCGAACAACTGATCGCGCACATTGCATTCGACCAGGCGGTCGATCCGCGCCGTCATGTCGCCCGCGCCGTCCACTTCGGTCTTGTGGTTGGCGTAAACGCGCCGGGTATCTTCCAGCCATTCGTGGATCGGCCCTTCCGCGCCGCCCTTCAGCGTCGCCTCGATCCCGCCGCAGCCATGATGGCCGCACAGCACGATGTGCTTCACCTGAAGGACGTCCACGGCGAATTGCAGCACGGCCATCAGATTGGTGTCATCCCGATGGACGATATTGGCCACGTTGCGATGGATGAAAATCTCACCGGGATTGGTCTGCGTGATCTGATCGGGGCTCACCCGGCTGTCGGAACAGCCGATCCAGAGGATTTCCGGCTTCTGACCCACGGTCTGCTGCGTGAAGTAATTCTCGTCACGCTCACGCATTTCCTCGCTCCACGCCCGGTTGGACAGGAGCAGTTCCTTGTAGCTTCTCATTGGTAGACCACCTTCTTGCGGGGTGCTTCGATCAGGCTGTCGATCTTGGTGCCGAACTGGCCGCGTATCGAAACATCGATGTCGCGGAACTCGGCGTTGCGGGCAAAAGCGTTGATGATCCCGAAATTGTCCGGATCGACAAATTCCGCGCGGTTGAGGTTGATGACCACGGTGGAGCCTTCGGGAATGTCGCTCAGCTTCTTCTGCAACTCGTACTTATGGATGAAGTACAGGTTGCGCCGTGCGCTCACGAGATAATCCTCGCCGTCATGCGCCACGCTGATCGCGGGGCGGAAGTTGCGGGCAACCACGAAGATGAAGCCGACAATCAGGCCAATCACGATGCCGATCAGAAGATCGGTCAGCAGGATGGCACCGACGGTCACCACGAACGGCACGAACTGGTGGTAACCCTGCTTCCAGCGGTCGCGATACAGCTCGTAGCGGGTCAGCTTGTACCCGATGTGCAGCAGGATGGCGGCCAAAGCGGCGAGCGGGATCAGGTTCAACACAACCGGGATCAACAACACGCTGAGCAGCAGCCAGAAACCGTGCAGGATGGTCGAGGTCTTAGTGACGGCACCCGCTTCCACATTGGCGGAGGAGCGGATGATGACCGAGGTGAGCGGCAGGCCCCCGATCAGACCGGAGACAAGGTTACCGCCGCCCTGCGCGAACAGTTCGCGATTCTTGTCGGTCGTGCGCCGGCGCGGGTCAATCTCGTCGATCGCCTTCACGCTGAGGAGCGATTCCAGACTGGCGACGATGGCGAGCGTCAGGCCCGTGGTCCACACCAGCGGCATGCCGATCACGCTGAAATCGGGCGTGGCGAACTGGCCTGCGAAATCGGCGAGGCCATCGGAGACCGGCACCTGCACCAGGTGGGTCGCGCCGATCGCGAGGTCCGGCGAAACCAGCTTGAACAGCTCGTTCATGACGACGCCGAAGATCACGACCACCAGAGGGCCGGGCACGAAGCGGATGGGGCCTTCCTTCGGCCGGGCCTTGTCCCACCAGAAGAGGAAGACGAGGCTGATCGAGGCAATGATCAGCGGTCCTGCGGTCAGCGAGTTGGCTATCGAATAAGGCAGGGCCGTCAGGGTGTTCAGCCCGTCCTCCTGATTGAAGCTGAGGCTGCCCTCAAAATTGCCGTCATAACCGACGGCGTGCGGGATTTGCTTCAGGATCAGGATCAAACCGATGGCCGCCAGCATGCCGGTGATGACCGACGACGGCACGAACTCCGCAAGCACGCCCGAACGGGTGAGGGAGAACAGCATCTGCATGACACCGCCCAGGCACACAGCCACGAGAAACGCCTCATAGCTTGGCATGCTTTCGATCGCGGCGAGCACGATGACGGTAAGACCGGCCGCAGGTCCGCTGACCGAAAGCTGCGATTTGGATAGGAAACCGACGACGATACCGCCGGCAATACCGGCAATGATGCCGGAGAAAAGCGGAGCGCCGGAAGCGAGCGCAATGCCAAGGCAGAGCGGCAGGGCGACAAGCGCGACCACAATGGACGCGGGGATGTCCTGCCACAAATGGGCAAGGAATTCAGGCTTTTTGGTCACAGATATCCTAACCGAGAGAGAGTTCACGGCGGCTTTGGGTGGCCTGTCATTTGTGACGTTGGCGATGTTCTTACAGAAGTCCGGCCCTTGCCACAAATGCTAAGGCGGGGCGTGCGCGGCGAACGGAGTGTTTCTACCGCTGACCCGATCGGTCCCCGGCTACCCTGTCGACGCTTATGGAAATCGCAACGCCCAGCGCCTAACTAGGGGCACTATGGCCAGAGCAAGACGATCGAACGACTGGGGATTTCCGCGCTGGCGCGGCTATGAAGAGGGGCGCGAGGCTGAGGCAGTGCGTCTTTGCGACCGTGTGGGGTGCGACAAAAAGGGCGATTGTCCGGCACCAAAATCTCCCAATAGTCCGGAGCGCTGGTACTTCTGTGCCGAGCATGCGGCAGAATATAATCGCAATTGGGATTATTTTGCCGGGCTCAGCAAGGAAGAGGCGGCCAAACGCGCCAAGGAAGAGCGGCGTGATAGCTCGGGTTATCAGGAATCGGCGCATTATGCCTGGGCGGGGCCTGGCGATGGCAGCCGTAGCCGCGATGAGATGCGCGCGCTGGAGCTGCTGGGGCTGGAAGCCGATGCAGATTTCGATGCGGTGAAGAAGGCCTGGCGCGATCTTGCCAAGCGCACCCATCCGGACGTGAAGCCCGGCGATGCCGAAGCCGCGGCCGAGTTCCAGGCGGGGCAGGCGGCGTTCGACGTGCTGAAAGCCGCCGAAGAGCGCAAGCAGTGGCAGCCGGGATGAAGCATCATGTGGATGCGAACTGGAGCCATGCCGTCCTCGTCTGCAAGAAGTGCTCAAAGAAGCTGAAGGGCGGTTTTGGCCCGGACGGTTCGCAGAAACTTTCCAAGGAATTGAAGGCCCGGCTCGGCTCCAAAAAGGGGCGCAAGGGCCGCCTCGGCGTGATCGAGGTCGGCTGCCTGGATGTGTGCCCGAAAAAGGCGGTGATGCTGGTCGATAGTCGCCATCCCGGCGTTTGGCGGATCGTCAGGCCCGATGCCGATCTGGATGCGCTGGCAGGGGAGCTGGCAGCGGCCGACTGACGCGCCCGGCTACTCCGCTGCGAGCCGCCCTGCGGTTTCGCGGATCAGCGCTATCATATTGGGAATACCCTGCGTGCGGTTGCTGCTGAGCTGATTCTGCAGATCGAACGGAGCGAGCGCCCCTTCGATGTCGGCCTTGGCGACCGCTTCCGGCTCTCCATCCTGCACCGTCTTCAACACTAAAGCGATAATGCCTTTGGTGATCGCCGCATTGCTGTCCGCCAGAAAATGCAGCCGTCCATCGTCGCGCCGCGTGGGATAGACCCACACCGCCGCCGAACAACCTCGCACCAGGGTGGCATCGGTTTTCAGGGCATCGGGCATGGGCTCAAGATCGCGGCCCAGTTCGATCAATAGGCGATATCGGTCATCGGGGTCGAGAAACTCATATTCCTCGCGGACGTCGGAGAGGCTGCGTTCGGTCATGCCTCGGCCTGTAGCAGCGGGGGCGGGGGCTTTGGAAGCGGGTTGAGCGATCACCTCCATGCCGTTCGCCCTGAGCCTGTCGAAGGGCTGCGCTTCTTAGCGGAAAAGAAGGACGGGGCTTCGACAAGCTCAGCCCCAACGGATTTTGCTGGAACGATCTAAAGCTCGATCCCGCTTGCGATCGCTTCCAGTTTGCGGATGCGTTCCTTCAGGTCCGCCACTTCAATCCGGCTGCCGCCGGCGCGGCTGTCGAGGCCCTCGGGCCGGGCGATTTCTAGTTCGTCGCGCTTCAGTTGAAGCCAGTCGCGCCAGCCGCGCAGGCCGATGAGAGAGAGGGTGAGCAGGGCGGCAAAGGTGAAGCCTGCGATCATCAGGACGGAGGTGGGATCGTTCGGCATGAGCAATCTCCTTAGGCGATAGGCGCGGCGCCGCGGATCAGCGGTCGCGCAGTTTCTCGATCTCGCGGTCCAGCTCGCGGCTGCCGCGCTCGTCGGTAATCACGCGCTCCAGTACGGCGATGCGCTCTTTCAGCTGCTTCACTTCGCCGGAAATGATTTGCTCATTGGGATCGCGCAGGCGGACGTCATTGCCATGTTCGTCCTCGTAAATCCCGTTCTGCGCCTTGTAGCGCGCTTTCATCACGATCGCGAGATTGACGATGAGAATGATGCCGAGCACCATGACGGTAATGCTCCAGGGCATAATGAAATCCTTCTTGGTCTGGAGAATTAGGGAAGAGGGGCGGGGCCGCTCAGTTGGCGCGGCCGCGCAGGCTCTCGATCTCATCACTCAGGCGGTTGCTGCCGTCGGTCACGATACGTTCGACCGTGGCGAGGCGTTCTTTCACGGAACTGAGTTCGGCGCGCAGCTGAGCGTTCTCCTGGCTAATCAGTTTAACGCGCTCCACCGTCTCTTCGTTCTTCTGCGGATAAAGCGCCTTGCCCCAGCCATTTTCCAGCGGATAGCCGTTCTTAACTTTGAGCCAAGTGGTGAATACCCAAGCTCCCATCGAAGCCACGATCGCGATGATCGGGATCCAGAAGAAGCCATCCACGTAAATCAGTTCGTCCATTTTTCATTCCCCTGTTGGATTCTGCCGCGCGTCAGCGCAGGCTCTCAATTTCGTCAGCCAGCCGCGTGTTGTTGCTGGTGTAGTACACTTCCATGTCCGCAAGCCGGCGGTCGATATCGCGGAAGCGTGAGCGGACTTCGCGGGCCGTGCGGGCCGGCGACTGGCGCACGCCCTGCCAGAACTTCTGATCGTCCTGATTGATGTAAAGATCGATCGGCTTCTTCGGCGCGGCCCAGGCGGCGGCGATGTAGGCGATCAACGTCCAGGGAAAGCCGCCAGCAAGGGTCAGGATCACCGTGGCAATGCGAACCCAGACAACGTCCACGCCGGTATAGTCCGCGATCCCCGAGCAAACGCCCTTCCACTTGGCATTTTGCTTGTCGAGATAGAATTTGGTGTGCGTTCCGGCCATGTCAGCGGTTCCTTTCCAGCGAGCGAATGTTGTCGATGGCGCGGCGGGGATCGTCCTCGCCCGGGCGGCTGTCTTCCAGCCGGCTGGGGCGCCATTGGGGATTGTCGGCGGCGATGATGCGCTCGATGGTTTCGATGCGATCTTCAAAGCGGCGGGCGGTCTCATAAAGGTCGGACAGCAGCTTCTCGTCGTCGTTCGTCAGGGTGGCGGTGGATTTCCATTTCGTGACGTAATGGAAGATCAGCCAGGGCAGCCCGATGAAGATGGCCGCGATTGCGAAAATGCCTTCCATGGCTTCAGTCCTCCTTTTTCATCGCGCGCTTCATCGCTTCCAGCTCGTCGTCGACCTGATCGTTGGTCTCCAGGGCGGCGATCTCGTCGCCGAGCGACTTCGGTCCTTCGCTGCCCAGGCGCAGCGCGTCGGCGCGGCCCTCGGCCTCGTCCACGCGGCGCTCCAGGATGTCGAAGCGCGAGAAGGCGTCCTTCACCTTGTCGCCATTGTACATCGAGCGCAGGCGCACGCGGTTTTCGGCGCTTTCCAGCCGCGTCATGATGTTGTTCTGGCGGGCGCGGGCATCCTGCAGCTTGTTCTGCAGGTTCTGGATGTCCTGCTCGGACGCCTTCAGCGCGTCTTCGAGGACGCCGATCTCGGCACGAAGCTGCTCGGCCATGTCGCTGGCCTTGCGCTTTTCGACGAGCGCGGCCTTGGCCAGATCCTCGCGGTCCTTGGACAGCGCGAGCTGCGCCTTTTCCGTCCAGTCCTGCTGCAGCGTATCGAGCTTATCGATATGGCGGCGCAGTTCCTTCTGGTCGGCGATCGTACGGGCCGCAGAGGCGCGCACTTCCACCAGCGTCTCTTCCATCTCCAGGATGATCATGCGGATCATCTTTGCCGGATCTTCCGACCGGTCGAGGATTTCGGTGACGTTCGCGGCGACGATGTCTCTTGTGCGGGAGAAGATGCTCATCAAGGATACTCCGTAGTTACTGTTTCGGGCGGGGGCGCTTACGCCAGAATGCTCGCGGTCGGCCCACCAGCGTGGCTCTGCCCGGCGGCCGCCATCAGCGACGGGCCGAGCGCGTTCAGCAGAAGAACCGACAAGAGCAACATGGCGGCCAGTGCTCCCGCTGCGAGCTGATTGGACTTGCGTCGGCGCATGATACGCTCCCTGAATGTGATTGTTTTCCATCTTGTACCACACATTGCGAGAAGCGTGCCAAACCGCCGGTAATGCCGGAATTCCGGTCTTTTTCGAACCGAGACCGGTACCTGCTGCAGGTTTCTGTTGCCGAGACTTGGTAAAATATGCCAAGTTTTGGGCATGGAGCGCGACAATCAATTTATCGGTCAGTCCGGTGCCTTCCTCGACGCGGTCGAGCGCGCCTCGAAAGCGGCCGAACTCAACCGCCCGGTGCTGGTGATCGGGGAGCGCGGGACGGGCAAGGAACTGATCGCCGAGCGTCTCCACCGCCTGTCCCCGCGCTGGGGCGGGCCGCTGATCGTGATGAACTGCGCCGCGCTCCCCGAAACGCTGATCGAGGCGGAGCTGTTCGGGCATGAGGCCGGTGCCTTCACCGGCGCCACACGCGCGCGGGAAGGACGGTTCGAGGAGGCCGACGGCGGCACCCTGTTCCTGGACGAGCTGGGCACGCTGTCCATGGCCGCACAGGAGCGCCTGCTGCGCGCGGTGGAATATGGCGAGGTGACGCGCATCGGCGCCTCGCGTCCCGTGAAGGTCGATGTGCGCATCGTGGCGGCGACCAACGCGCATCTGCCCTCTATGGTGGAGCGCAACGAGTTTCGTGCCGACTTGCTGGATCGGCTGAGTTTCGAGGTGGTGACGCTGCCGCCGCTGCGCGCGCGCGAAGGCGACATCGGCGTGCTCGCCGATTATTTCGGACGGCGTATGGCCGCGGAAATCGGCTGGGAGAGCTGGCCAGGCTTCGGTGCGCTAGCGAGCGCCGCGCTCGAGCGGCACGAATGGCCCGGCAATGTGCGCGAACTGCGCAATGTGGTCGAGCGCGCGGTCTATCGGTGGAGCGCCGAGGACGGCCCGGTGGACCACATCATCTTCGATCCGTTCGCATCCCCCTGGCGGCCGAAACCGGAAGCAGCGCGCGAGGAAGGGCGTTCGCGCAAGGATCTGGCGGACAGCGTACCCGAACCGCAGGCCTCATCCTCTATCGATTTCGAGGGGATCGACGACCTCAAGGCCGCGACGGAGGCCTATGAGCGCTCGATCGTGGAATATGCGCTGGCCGCCAACCGCTATAATCAGCGGCAGACGGCCAAGGCGCTGGGCCTCAGCTACGATCAGCTCAGGCACTGCATCAAGAAGCACGATCTGGCGGGTTGAGCGGCCCGCCCGCGCGATTTTGGGGCGGCTTATTCGCCGAAGACGCGCTCGAAAATCCGGTCGATGCCCTTGAAGTGATAGTCGAGATCGAAGCGCTCTTCGATTTCCTCGTTGCTCAGCTTCGCGGTCACATCCGGATCTGCCTTGAGCAGATCAAGAAGGCGCTTCTCGCCGTCCGATTCCCACACCTGCATCGCGTTGCGCTGCACGATGCGGTAGGCATCCTCCCGGCTGATGCCCGCCTGCGTCAGCGCCAACAGCACGCGCTGCGAGTGGACGAGGCCACCCATCTTGTCGAGATTGGCCTGCATGCGCGCCGGATACACCACCAGCTTGTCGATCACGCCGGTGAGGCGGGCGAGCGCGAAATCGAGCGTGATGGTCGCGTCCGGCCCGATATAGCGCTCGACCGAGCTGTGCGAGATGTCGCGCTCATGCCACAGCGCGACATTCTCCATCGCGGGCATCGCATAACTGCGTACCATGCGGGCAAGGCCGGTCAGGTTTTCGGTCAGCACGGGATTGCGCTTGTGCGGCATGGCGCTGGAGCCCTTCTGGCCCGGCGAGAAATATTCCTCCGCCTCCAGCACTTCGGTGCGCTGCAGATGGCGCACTTCGGTCGCCAGCCGCTCGATCGAGCTGGCGATGACGGCGAGCGTCGCGAAATACATCGCATGTCGATCGCGCGGGATCACCTGCGTGGAGACGGGCTCGGGCGTCAGACCCATTTTCTCGGCAACATGCTCTTCGACGCGTGGATCGATATTGGCAAAAGTGCCGACCGCGCCAGAAATGGCGCAGGTGGCGATTTCCGCGCGCGCCGCCTTCAGCCGCTCGCGCCCGCGATCGAACTCGGCATAGGCCTGCGCCAGCTTCATGCCGAAGGTAAGCGGTTCGGCATGGATGCCGTGGCTGCGCCCGATGGTGGGCGTGAACTTGTGCTCCAGCGCGCGCCGCTTCAGCGCCTCGAGAAGCGCGTCCATATCTTCCAGCAGAATGTCGGTGGCGCGGGCGAGCTGCACCGCCAGGCAGGTGTCGAGCACGTCCGAGCTGGTCATGCCCTGATGCATGAAGCGCGCTTCGGGGCCGACATGCTCGGCAACGTTCGTCAGGAAGGCGATGACGTCGTGCTTCACCTCGGCCTCGATCGCGTCGATGCGATCGACCTCGAACGCGCCCTTCTCCCAGATTGCCTTCGCCGCTTCCTTCGGCACGACGCCGAGCTCAGCAAGCGCATCGGTGGCGTGCGCCTCAATCTCAAACCAGATCTGGAATTTTGATTCCGGCTCCCAGATCGCGGTCATGGCGGGGCGGGCATAGCGGGGGACCATCGGCTGTCCTTCTGTGTGCGGGGAGGAGTCGCCCGCGCGGCTAGCAGAGGGGTGGGCGAGGGGCAAAGCTTATGACGTGGCGATACCGAAGAGCCTACGCTATAGTGACCGTGGTTCGCAAAGGAGACGCCTTATGAGCGCGTTGTCGCCCCGCAAGTCTATCAATCTCTCGCTCGACGCTGAGTTGGTCGATGAGGCGCAGGAGTTCGGCATCGATTTGCCGGAGGCTGTGGAGGAGGGGCTTCGAAAAGCCGTCGCCGTAGAAAAAGGCCGCCGCTGGCAGGAAGAGAACCGCACGGCGATTGAAAGTTCGAACGAATATGTCCGAAAACACGGCCTTCCGCTCGCGCGCTACCGCCAGTTCTAATGGCTCAGTACGACTTACACCGCAGCGATATTGACGGAACGCTACTGCTCAATATTCAATCGGATTTGATGTCGCACCTGGTCAATCGCGTCGTCATTCCAGTACAGCCGCCCGGACTTGCCCCGCTTCCAGCCCAGCGTCTCAATCCTTCGTTCGATATTCTGGGTGAAGCACAGATCTTGGTCACCCAATTCCTGAGCACGGTACCGGTTGAGGCGCTCGGCGAAGTGGTCGCCAATCTTGCCGAGCATCATTTTCAGATCAGCGGGGCGGTCGATATGTTGCTTCAGGGCGTCTGACCTCAGATCAACCCCGCGCTGCGCAGGCTGGTGTGGCCCTCACGGCCGACGATGATGTGGTCGTGCACCTGAATATTGAGCCGCTTGCCGGCTTCCAAGATTTCGCGGGTCAGTTGGATATCGGCGCGGCTGGGGGTGGCGTCTCCGCTGGGGTGGTTGTGAACAAGGATCAGCGCGGACGTGCCGAGGTCCAGCGCGCGGCGAATAATCTCACGCGTGTATACCGCCGCTTCGTCGATCGACCCTTCGCTCGCCAGTTCGTCGCGGATCAGCCGGTTCTTGCCGTCCAGATGCAGCACGCGAACCCGTTCTGTGGCACGGTGCGCCATGTCGGCATGCAGATAATCGGACAGCGCCTGCCAACTCGACAGAATCGGGCGAGTGCGAGCAGGCTCGCTGACAAGGCGAAGCGCTGCCGCCTGCACGATTTTCAGCGCGGCGGTGCTGGTGTCTCCCATGCCGGGCTGCTTGGCGATGGCTTCGGCATCGGCGGAAAGTAGCGCGGAAAAACCGCCGAATTCGGCGATCAGATCCTTGGCGAGCGCCTTGGTGTCGCGGCGCGGGATGGCGAGTGCCAGCAGATATTCGATCAGCTCATGATCGGCCAGCGCGTCCGGCCCGCCGCGCAGCAAACGCTCTCGCAACCGCTCGCGATGGCCGCGCCCGTGATGCTCTGCTTTCCCGTCCATGATTCGCTTGCCCCCCCCGCGTAGAGGATTAGCGCAAGCCAATATGATTGAAACCCCGGCGGCTTTGCCGCAAAGCGCAGCCCGTGGAAGTCGCGGACGAGCCCATGCCCAGACGCCGGCGTTTTCGGCGTCGCTACATATTCTACGGCGCACTAATCCTGTTCGTCGGATTGCTGGCTTATGTTTGGTTCCAGCGCACGCAGATTGCTGACGGCTTCGTGCGGGATGAGCTGGCAAAGCGCGATGTGCGTGCCAGTTACCGTATCGCCAAAATCGGCCTGAAGACGCAGCGGATCGAGGATGTTGTCATCGGTGATCCGACGCGGCCCGATCTGACCGCCAACTGGGTGGAAATCGATGTGGTGCCGAACGGGCTCGGCGCGCGGGTGGCGCGAATTCGCGCCGACGGGGTTCGTGTCTACGGGAAGCTGACCCCAAACGGCCTCAGTTTCGGGGAAATCGACAAGTTCCGCGATCCCAGCAGCACCGCGCCTTTTTCGCTGCCCGAAATCTTCGCGACGCTCACCGACGCACGCGTGCGGCTGGCGACACCGTACGGCAATGCCGGGATCAAGCTGGTGGGGCAGGGCAATCTCGCCAATGGTTTTGAAGGGCAGGTGGCGGCGGTCACCGATGGCTTGTCACTAGGAGGATGCAGGGCGGCGCAGTCCACCTTCTTCGGAGACATCGCGATCCAGAGCGGCCGGCCGCATCTGGAAGGCCCACTTCGCAGCGGCGGCCATGCCTGTGACGGCTTCTCGGTAGGCGGCACGGAGCAGCGTCTCGACGTCACCTTCTCGGACACGCTAAAGAGCTGGACCGGCAAGAGCGAATTTACCGCCAATGGTGCCAGCGCCTCCGGATATCGCGCAGCGTCGGTGCAAGGCAGTATCGATTTTTACGGTAATGCGCGGCGCAACCAGATCGCCCTTAATATCGCCGCGAACGGACTTCGCGGACCGGACCTTGCCGCGCGCTCGGCGGCGTTCGAAGGTGATCTGCGGCTCGCCCAGACGGCGCAGGGCATGCGGGCGGTGCTGACGGGTGATCCGCAGATTCGCGCGCTTCGGCTGTCCGGCTCCTATCTCGATCCGGTCGATAAAGCTTCGCGCAGCCTTGGTTCGACGCCCCTGAAGCCGGTTCTGGAGAAGCTGGCGGCGGCGGGGCGGCAGGCGCTGCGATCCGTCGATCTGTCTGCCGGGCTGGAGGCGGTTCTGGGCGGAAAGGGCGAGCAATATTTGCGGCTGTCGGGCATTCGCGCGGACGCGGCTTCAGGTGCGGGGGCAAGGCTCGTCAACGATCTGCGCATCGTTAAGGCGCGGGACGGCTGGCGTCCGCAGCTGGACGGAGAAATCCGGCTCGCCGGCGGAGGATTGCCGCAGGCTGTGCTCGATCTGAAACCGTCCGGTGGCGGCTTTGCGGGGCAGCTTCGCCTGGCCGATTACGGCACCGCCGATGCGCGGCTCGCGCTTCCCGAGCTCGCTTTCCGCCCCGTGCGCGGCGGCACTGCGCTGGTTGGCCGGGCGCGGATGACGGGGCCTCTTTTTGGTGGTTATGTCACCGGGCTCGACCTTCCGCTCAGCGGCCTGTGGGGCCGTGGCGGTCAGCTATCTTTATGGAATACATGTCAGGCGGTGGGTTTCGAGGCGTTTCGACTGTCGAGCCTTGAACTGGATAAGGACAGGCTGCGTGTCTGCCCTGCATCAGGCACTCTGCTTACCGTTGGACGGGGCGGGGCCAAAGCGGATGCGCGGGTGATTTCGCCGGACCTTTCCGGGCAGCTCGGCACTACGCCGATCACGATTGCGTCGCAGGCGATCGGTGTGACCCTTGCCGGATTTGATGCGGACAGGCTCAAGGTGCGGCTGGGTACCCCGGAAAGCCGGACGATCTTCGATGCCGATCGCTTCACCGGCCGCTTCGGCGAGGCCGGGCTGTCTGGCACGATGGCGGGCGGTTCGGGCCGCATCGGCAATGTGCCGCTCCTCCTGAGCAAGGCGGAGGGGGATTGGACGCTCAAGGACGGGGTCTTCGATCTTGCCGGCGGGCTGAAGGTTGCCGATGCTGCCACGCCGGATCGGTTCGAGCCGATGGACGCGCGCGATGTCTCGCTGCGCTTCGCGGGCAACCGGATTACCGCCGACGGCCTGTTGTACGAACCGAAGACAGGCACGCGCGTCGCGGCGGTCGATCTTTTTCACAACTTCGCCGATGCCAGTGGCCGGGCCGACCTTACCGTCGACAATCTGACGTTCGGCGACGCCTTGCAGCCCGATGCGCTGACGCGGCTGACGCTGGGCACCGTGGCCAATGTGAAAGGCAGCATTTCCGGCACCGGGCAAATCCGCTGGTCCGGCGATTCGGTGACCAGTGACGGCGCGTTCAGCACGGCTGGGCTCGATCTTGCTGCGCCCTTCGGTCCGGTGCAGAAGTTGTCCGGCACGATCCGCTTCAACGATCTGCTGGGATTGGAAACCGCGCCCGGTCAGCAGCTTGCGATCGGCACGGTCAATCCGGGTTTCGAGGTGTTCGACGGCCTGCTCACCTATCAGCTGCTGCCCGGCCAGCGCGTGAAGATCGAGGGAGCCGACTGGCCTTTTGCGGGCGGCACCATCCATCTCGATCCCACGATCCTCGATCTGGGCGGAGACAATGCCAAGGAATTGCGCTTCGAGGTAACCGGCATGGACATGGCCATTTTCTTGGAACGCTTCGGGTTCGACAATCTGCAGGCGACCGGCGTGTTCGACGGCGTGCTGCCGATGACGTTCGATCAATCAGGCGGCCGCATCGATGGCGGCAGGCTGGTCTCGCGTGAGGGCGGGGGCACCATCGCCTATCTGGGCGAGCTGACCTATAAAGACCTGTCGCCTTTCGCCAATCTCGCCTTCGACATGCTGAAATCGATCCGCTACCGCGAGCTGACAATCGCGCTGGACGGGGATCTGGGAGGCGAGATGGTGACGCAGGTAAAGTTTGCCGGTCTGCAGCAGGGTGAGGGCGCCAAGCGCAACATCATCAGCCGGGAGATCGCCAAGCTGCCGATCCAGTTCAACGTGAATATCCGCGGACCCTTCCTGCAGATCATCAGCTCCATCAAAAGCTATTACGATCCCAGTCTGCTCATCAAACAGAATCTACCCAGCCTGATCGAGCAGCAGCGCAGCCTGAACGAGGTGGAGAACCGGCTCGACACCCAATCCGATCCGGATATCCGGAACGCGCTAAACCCGGCGAAGGCAGCCGATGTTCAGCCCAGCGAAAGCGAGAATGTGCCATGATGATCCCAAAGGTTCACGATCGGTTCGGAGCCATTGCCATGTTAGGCGGTTTATTTTCGTTGGGCGCATGCGTCAGCGTGGAGGCGCCCACCAAGCCGATCGTGATCGAGCTGAATATCAACATTCAGCAGGAAGTAGTATATAGACTGGACAGCGATGCACAGCAGCTGATCCAGAAGCAGGCGGAGATTTTCTAAGATGTTCAAGCGGTTTGCAACGGTGGCGATGACGGCGGCGGCGCTCGTCCTGGTGACGCCCGCCGCGCATGCGCAGCGCGATCCGGCCTATCAGCAGGCCCGCACCCAGGGGCTGATCGGGGAAAAGCCGGACGGTTATCTTGGTTTTGTATCCTCGCCGTCGCCGGCGATCCGCGCACTGGTGGATGACATCAATATCAAGCGCAAGGCGGCCTATACGAGCAGCGCGGCGAGCGCCGGATCAACTGTGGAGCAATTTGCCTTCACCACCGGTTGCCGCCTGATCCTGCAGACCTCGCCTGGCGAGAAATACCAAACGCCCGGCGGCCAGTGGGTCACGCGCGACAGCGGCCCGCCCACGCGCGATCCGCGCTGCCCCTGATCCGGGCGGCATAAAGGCACCCTTCCCTAGGGTAACCCCGCCAGAGGTCTAAAGCGCCTCTGGCACTGTGTTGACTTGCCCCCGCGCCTTTCCTAAACGGCGCCCACTTTTGCGGGGCGTTCCTCGTTACCAATGGACGCGTCCGGTTCTTCTGAGCGGGTGACGCTTCCATGGATGAGAGACGACCCGCCCGAACCAGGCTCGAAGAGGATAAGCGGATCGATTCGCTTCAACAGCGGATCGATGCAGCCGAACGCGAAGAGCTGAACCGGTCGGGGCGGAAAGACACGCATGCTGATGCCAATTATCAGCTCGGCAGCCGTGTCCTTTCCTATCTGGTTGGCGGGATCGGTGGGGGCGGATTGATCGGGTGGACCTTGGACCGGCTGATCGGAACGTCACCTTGGTTGCTGCTTCTATGCCTTTTTCTGGGCATCGGGGTGGCGTTCAGGAATGTATATCGGATCGCGACGCAGAAGCAGCGTTGAGCGGTTCGGGGCAAGCTCGTTTCGCCGGTTCGCCGGCGTGAAGATCGGATAAGGGTTCGCAAGTGGCAGAAGCAGGTACGATCGATCCGATGCACCAGTTCGAGGTGCAGACCATTTTCGATGGTTTCAGCATCGGTGGTCATGAAATCGGGTTCACCAACAGCGCGCTGTGGATGATCGTGGCGCTCGTGTGCCTCGGCCTGTTCATGTGGGGCGGCATGCGCCGTTCGCTAGTGCCCGGTCGCTGGCAGATGGCGGTGGAGAGCTTCACCAGCTTCATCGACAGCATGGTGATGACCAATATCGGCCCCGAAGGCCGCAAATATGCACCCTATATCTTCTCGCTATTCATGTTCATTCTGGTGGCGAACCTGGTCGGCATGGCGCCGGTCGGCGTGCTCGGCCTCCATCCCTTTACCGTTACCAGCCATCTGACGGTCACCGGCATCCTTGCCATCATCAGCTTCTCGATCGTGCTGATCGTGGGCTTTGCCAAGCATGGCTTCAAGTTCTTCGGCCTGTTCGTGCCCACCGGCACGCCGGCCTGGCTGCTGTGGCTCATCCCGCCGATCGAATTCTTCTCTTTCATGGTGCGCCCGTTCAGCCTCGCGCTGCGTCTGTTCGTCGCCATGACCGCCGGTCACATCCTCTTGAAGGTTCTGGCAGGCTTCATCATCAACAGCACCAATGCCGGTGCCGGCTATGGTCTGCTGGTCGGTATTCCCAGCTTCGCTCTGATGCTCGGCATCACCGCGCTGGAACTGCTGGTGGCCGGCGTGCAGGCCTATGTCTTCGCGCTGTTGACCTCGCTTTACATCAACGATGCGGTGCACCTGCACTCGCATGAAACCATCGGCTAAAGGCCGAAATCTAGGGAGTATTATCATGGATCCAGAAGCAGCAAAATTGATCGGTGCCGGCCTTGCGGCGATCGGTGCGGGCCTCGCCTCGCTCGGTGTGGGCAATGTGTTCGCCAAGTTCCTTGAAGGCGCGCTGCGCAATCCGGGTGCGGCCGATCAGGAGCAGGGCCGTCTGTTCATCGGCTTCGCGGCTGCCGAACTTCTCGGCCTGCTGTCGTTCGTCATCGCGATCATCCTGATCTTCGTTGCCTGAACCCAAGTTCTGGCGGGACCGGCCTTCGGGCCGTTCCCGCTGGGTACTGACCGGAGCGTGACATGCCACAGATAGCCCAGATTGCCGCTACCTATGCATCGCAGCTGTTCTGGCTGCTGCTGGTGTTCGGCACGATTTTCGTTGTCATCGGACTTGGCATGTATCCGAAGATCCAGGGCACGGTGATCGCCCGCGATCGCAAGATCGAGGACGATCTGGCCGAGGCCCGCCGTGCCAATGAGGCGGCAGACCAGCTGGAAGAAGATTATCGCAAGAAGATGAACGAAGAGCATGCTGCGGCGCATCAGGCCATCGAAAAGGCCCGCGCCGAAGCCGCCCGCGAAACCGAGCGCAAGCTGGCAGCCGCGGGTGAGGAAAATGATGTTCTTCTTCAGTCCGCAAAGGCCGATCTTGCGGAGCGTCGCAAGAGCGCACGGCAGGAGATCGAGGGTGTCGCCGTCGAAGCGGCTCGCGAGCTCGTGGCCAAGCTTTCCGGCATCCAGCCGGAGCCGGGCGAGGCCGCCCGCGAAGTAAGGGAGATCATGCATGGCACAGACTAATCCCGCTTCGCAGTTCGACGTGTCCGGCAATGACGGCGCGGTCGTGACCGACGGTGGGTCTGCAACCCATTCGGGCAGCCCCATTGCCAGCGAAGGCATGCCGCAGACCGGTATCGAGGCGATCGAGGCCGGACATACGGTTGTTCATGAGGAGCCGTCTGCGCTCGGCATGACAGCCACCGCCTGGGTTTCGGTGGCGATGCTGGTGCTGATCGCGCTGGTACTCTGGAAGAAGGTGCCAGCAGCCCTCGGCAGGTCGCTGGATGGGCGGATCGATGCGATCCGTCGCCAGCTCGCGGAGGCGTCCGAACTGCGGGCCGAGGCAGAAAAGCTGCGCTCTCAGTATGAGAAGCAGCTCGCCGATGCGCAGAAGGAAGCCGCGGACATTCGCGAACTGGCCGAACATCAGGCCGCGGCGATCGTGGAGAAGGCGGAAGAAGACAGCGCTGCGCTGGTTCGCCGCCGCAAGCGCCTCGCCGAAGAGCAGATCGCGGTCGAGGAACGGGCTGCTATCGCTGAACTTCGCGAGACCGCGGCCAAGGCGGCCGTGGAAGCCGCTCGCCGCCTCATCGCGGACAAGCACGATGCGTCGGCCGATCGGGAAATGATCGACCGATCCATTCGCCAGATCGGCGGCAGCGTCCACTAAGACGCGGCTTTCCGAATTTACGATATATGGGCGGCGCGCTCCCTTCCCCGGGGAGCGCGCCGCTCCTATGTTGGCCCCATGCCGCCATCCGACAGCAAAGCCGGCCGCCCGGACCAACCCAATGCGCCGAGCCGGTTTAACGAGGAAAAGTCCGCTTATACCGTTCGCGGTTCCGACCAGCCCGACCTTGAGGCTGGAGTCGACGCGATTCGCACCGTCTGGAAAACGCTTCCCACGCGGCCCGGCGTGTACCGCATGCACGATAGCGGGGGGGAGGTGCTGTATGTCGGCAAGGCGCGCAGTCTGAAATCGCGCGTCGTGAACTACACGCAATGGGCGCAGCTTCCCGCGCGATTGCAGCGCATGGTGTCCCAGACGCGCAGCATGACGATCGTCACCACGCAGAGCGAGGCGGAGGCGCTCCTGCTCGAGGCGCAGCTGATCAAGCGCTATCGCCCGCCCTACAATGTCCTGCTGCGCGACGACAAAAGTTTCCCCTATATCCTGCTGCGGCAGGACCATGCGTTTCCGCGCATCCAGAAGCATCGGGGGGCGCGCAAAGCGAAGGGGCAATATTACGGCCCGTTCGCCAGCGCCGGCTCGGTCGGTCGTACGCTGAACGCGCTGCAGAAGATGTTCCTGCTCAGAAGCTGCACGGACAGTTTCTTCAACAACCGCTCGCGGCCTTGCCTGCTTTACCAAATCCATCGCTGTTCGGCGCCCTGCGTGGGGCGGATCAGCGAAGAGAATTATGCCGAGCTGGTCGGCGATGCCGAAAGCTTCCTCGCCGGTAAATCCACCGGCGTGCAGAAGAAGCTGGGCGAGCAAATGGAGAAAGCCGCAGAAAATCTCGATTTCGAGATGGCCGCGCTTTACCGGGACCGGCTGAAGGCGCTCACCTTCATTCAGGGCAGTCAGGCCATCAGCGCGCAGGGCCTGTCGGACGCGGACATTTTCGCGCTGGCGAGCAAGGGCGGCCAGGTCTGCATCCAGGCCTTCTTCATCCGCGCCGGGCAGAATTGGGGGCATCGCAGTTTCTTCCCGCGGCATGTGAAAGACGTGCCGGAAGAGGAGGTGCTGGCGAGCTTCCTGGCGCAATTTTACGAAGAGGTGCCGCCTTCGCGCCAGTTGCTGCTGGACCGTGAGCTGGCCGAGTCGGAGCTGTTTTGCGAGGCGCTGTCCGAGCGGGCGGGTTTCAAGATATCGATCGCGGTGCCGCAGCGCGGCGACCGGCGGCGGCTCGTCGAGCAGGCAGAACGCAACGCGGTGGAAGCCTTGGATCGCAAGCTCGCCGAGGGAGCCAGCCAGACGCGGCTGCTCGCCGAGGTGGCCGAGTTGTTCGATCTGGAAGGCCCGCCGGAGCGGATCGAAGTTTACGACAACAGCCATATTCAGGGCACCAATGCGCTGGGCGCCATGGTCGTCGCGGGTCCGGAGGGCTTCCGCAAGAACGCCTATCGCAAGTTCAACATCAAGCGGAAGGAGACCGCGCCGGGCGACGACTTCGCGATGATGCGCGAGGTTCTGGAACGCCGCTTCGCGCGCTCGCAGAAGGAAGATCCGGATCGTGAGGGCGGGGGCAAGTTCGCTGAATGGCCGGACCTCGTCCTGATTGATGGCGGCAAGGGGCAGGTTTCCGCCGCGATGGAAGCTTTGGAAGAGCTCGGGATCGAGGATGTGCCGCTGGTGGGTGTCGCCAAAGGCCCACATCACGGGCGCGAAGGGCGTGAGATCTTCCACATGCCCGACGGGCGGGAACTGACGCTGCCGCCCAACGCGCCGGCGATGTTCTATCTGCAACGCCTGCGCGACGAGGCGCACCGCTTCGCCATTGGCGCGCACCGGCAGAAGCGATCCAAGGCGATGGGCACCAGCCCGCTGGACGAGGTTCCGGGCATCGGCCCCGCCCGCAAGCGCGCGCTGCTGATGCATTTCGGCACCGCGCGCGCCGTGAAAAGCGCCAGCCTCGCGGACCTGAAACGTGCGCCCGGCATCAATGACAGTGTGGCGCAGACGGTCTACGATTTCTTCCATGCGCGGTGAACACGTCTATGTGTTTCGGGCAGGCTGAATGCCCCAGCTCTCCACCGAAGCGATCGTCTGTTCCGTGCGCCATCATGGCGAGCATGGCGCGATTGCGCGGCTCTTCACGCCGGATGACGGACTGGTGGCGGGCTATGTCCGCGGCGGGCGATCGCGGCGAATGCGGCCGATCCTGATCCCGGCGAATCTCGTGCAGGCGGAGTTTCGCGCCCGCACCGCCGATCAGCTTGCCTCGCTCTCTGTCGAGCTAATCGCCAGCCGCGCGCCTTGGCTGGCCGAACCGCTGCCCGCCGCGGCGCTGGACTGGGCGACCACGCTGACGGCGGCGACGCTGCCGGAGGAGAACGCCTATCCGCGGCTTTATCTCGCGCTTTCGGGGTTGCTGGAGGCGATCTGCCATGCGCCTTCGGCTCGCGGATGGGCGGCAGCGATGGTGCGTTATGAGCTTTTACTGCTCGCGGAACTCGGCTTCGGGCTGGACTTGGCGAGTTGCGCGGCAACTGGCGAGACCGAAGACCTCATCTATGTCAGCCCGCGCAGCGCCCGCGCTGTCTCCCGCGCGGCAGGCGATGGGTATAAGGCGCAGCTTCTGCCTCTCCCGCGCTTTCTGCTGGTGGACGACCGCCCCGGCTGGGAGGACATAGTGGGCGGCTTCGCGCTCACCGGTCATTTTCTGGAACGGCAGCTGTTCACGGAAAGGCGCGCCGACGTGATGGGCGGACGCCGGCAAATGATTGCGCGGCTCCAGCGGATGCTTGATTGAGCGCGGGTTGCAGGGCAAGGGAGCGCCCATGAATCAGGGGGAACTCCAGCACGAAGACGCGATCGAACTCGCCGTCGTTCTGCCGACCTTCAATGAAGCGTCGAACATCGACCGCGTCATCGCTACGCTGGACCGCGTGCTGCAGGGCATCGTCTGGGAGGCGGTGTTCGTGGACGATAACAGCCCCGATCACACCGCGCAGATGCTGCGCGATCGATCGCGCGAGGACCGGCGCATCCGCGTGATCGAACGGCTCGGGCGGCGCGGCCTCAGCTCTGCTTGTATCGAGGGGATGATGGCCACCGGCGCACCGCTGGTCGCGGTGATGGATGCCGATCTGCAGCATGACGCAAACCTGCTGCTACAGATGGTCGAGAAGCTTCATGCGGAGCCCGAGCTGGACCTCGTCGTCGGTTCCCGCTTCGTCGAAGGCGGGGGCACCGGCGATTGGGACGAGGCGCGCCTGCGCAAATCGCAATTCGCCACGCGCCTGGGCACGAAGCTGCTCAACCTAACGCTGAGCGACCCGATGAGCGGCTTCTTCATGATCCGTTCCGACCGGTTCCGCCGCGTCGCGCCGAAGCTTTCGGGCATCGGCTTCAAGATCCTGCTCGACATCGTCACCGTGGCGCGCGAGCCGATGAATATTGCCGAGCTGCCTTACACCTTCAACGTGCGCGAAGAGGGCGAGAGCAAGCTCGACCGGGTGGTGGCGTTCGAATATCTGCTGGCATTGTATGACCGGCTGTTCGGCCGCATCCTGCCGGTCCGCTTTGCCCTGTTCGCCACCATTGGCGTGCTCGGCATCGCGGTGCATTTCGCGATCCTCACCAGCCTGTTCGAAGGACTGGGAAGCGGCTTCATCGTCGCGCAATCGGCCGCGACCATCGGCGCGATGACGTTCAACTTCTTCCTGAACAACGCGCTGACCTACCGCGACAAGCGGCTCGCCGGCTTCCTGCCGATGCTGCGCGGATGGATCAGCTTCTGCCTGTTCTGCAGCGTCGGCGCGATCGCCAATGTCGGCATTGCCGCCTTCCTGTACGACGAATCCATGGCCGGGCTGACGCTGTCTGCGCTCGCGGGCATTCTGGTCGGCGCGGTATGGAATTTCGCCCTGTCGAGCCGCTTCGTCTGGGGCCGCTACTGAGGCACGGCGGCAGTCACCTGGTTCGACAAGCTCAGGGCTCACGGATTTAAGCGGTTTTGCGTCGCGCAGGGGGCCACCTACCGCCAGCTATCGAGCCACATCCAATGGTTGAACGCCTGCGGTCCATCGAGCGGTAGCGCCGCCAGGATCGGGTAGAAGTCGATAAAGACGCCGACCGCCGCCAGCATGATCAGTGCGGGAGCAAGATATTTGCGGTCGCGCAGCCAGAGATATTCCAGCGTCACCGCCAGCGCGATGATCAGGAAAAAGCTCGGCAGGAAATAATGATGATAGAAGGTCACCTTTTTGGGGACGATGACCCACATCGCCATGCCCGTGACCCATAAGGCGGTGGGCACCGTCAGCGCCCATTTCTTCGTCCGCACGCCCAGCACCACGCTCAGGATCAGAGCAGGCAGGCCTGTCCACATGATGATGGGATTGCCGAGCAGCACCACGCCGCGGATCGCGCCTTCCGCCTGTTCGTAGAGATACCAGATCGGCCGTTCGTCGATGATCCACTGCCACCAATGGCTGGCATAGGGATGCGGGGCCATATACCCTGCTTGATGCTTGGCGATTTCCCATTGATAGACAATCAGATGCTGGATCGGCACCGCCTTCTCGGCGAAGAACGCCATCGGAATGAACGTGGCGAGATAAAGCATTGCGGGCAGCAGCCCGAGGAGCAGTCCCGCCTCCGAAAGCGAAACGCCGCGCACCGGCGCCGCAGCGCGGTCCAGCAGCAAGGTCGCAGGGTTCCAGGCGCGCTTGCCCAATGCCCCCGCGCGCCAGACGAAAAAGCTCAAGCCCGCCACGAGCAGATAGGGTGCGGAGGTCCATTTGCAGGCGACCGACAGCCCCAGCATGGCACCGGCCCAGGCCAGGCGCTTCCATCCATCCTTCTGCGCGCGCACCGCCGCCGCGAGCTGCCACAGCCCCAGCATCAGGAATGCCGCCATGAAGATATCGAGCATCGCGATGCGCGACTGGATGAAGAGCAAATGGCCCGCAATCAGCAGGATGCCGGTAAGGATCATGAGGCGGCCGCTGCGATACAGCTCCCACACGAACATCAGCGCGCCGAACAGCGCCAGGCCGCCGAAGATGGCGCTGAAATCGCGCCAACCCCAGTGATTGTCCCCGAAGATCGTGATGCCAAGCGCAATGATGCACTTGGCAAGAGGCGGATGCTCATCGTTTAGGGGGACGCTGAAATCGATGAAGTGCCGGGCGGCGGGCACATAATAGATTTCATCGAAGAACATCGCCGAAGGATGCTGAATATTGATCAGGAAGAAGCAGGTGGCCAGCGCCCCTGCCAGCGCGGCCCAGCCTTGGACGCTCAGCCGGTCAGCCCACTCGCTCCAACGTCGCATTTGCTCGGCCATTTCGCAAAACTCCCTCGCGCGCCCGATAGGAAATCGCCGTTGAAGCGGCAAGCGCCCGCATTGACGCGGGGCTGCGTAAATCGCAAAGCGGGGCCATGAAAAGAGATAGCGGTCAGAACCCGGACGTTACCAAAAACTGGCACCCCGCAACATTGGCGGTGCGCGGCGGCACGGCGCGCAGCGAATGGGGCGAAACGTCCGAGGCGCTCTTCCTCACCTCCGGCTATTCCTATGATTGCGCGGGCGATGCCGCGGCGCGTTTTGCGGGCGAGCAGGAGGGCATGACCTATTCGCGCCTGCAGAACCCCACCGTGCAGATGCTGGAAAAGCGCCTTGCCCTGATGGAAGGCGCAGACACCTGCCGCACGATGGCGAGCGGCATGGCGGCGATGACCGCGAGCCTGCTCTGCCAACTGGAGGCAGGCGATCATGTGGTGGCGAGCCGGGCGCTTTTCGGCAGCTGTCGCTGGCTCACCGACACGCTGTTGCCCAAATTCGGCATCGCGACGACGGTTGTCGACGGGCGCGATCTCAAAAACTGGGAAGAGGCGATCCGTCCGGAAACCAAGGTGTTCTTCTTCGAAACGCCGGCCAACCCCACGATGGAGGTGCTAGATCTCGCCGCGATATGCGGGCTGGCGAAATCGCGCGGTATTACCAGCGTGGTCGACAACGCTTTTGCCACATCCGTGCTGCAGCGTCCGATGGAATTTGGAGCGGATGTTGTCGCCTACAGCGCCACCAAGATGATGGACGGGCAGGGGCGTGTGATGGCGGGTGCCGTGTGCGGCAGCGAGGAATTTATCGAGGAAACGTTGCTCGCTTTTACGCGCAACACCGGCCCCACGCTCGCCCCCTTCAACGCATGGGTGGTGATGAAATCGCTCGAAACGCTGGACCTGCGGATTCGTCGCCAGAGCGAGAACGCCATGAAGGTCGCCGAATTTCTCGAAGGCCGCGTCGCGCGGGTGAACTATCCCGGCCTCGCCTCCAGCCCCGGCCACGATTTGGCGACAAAGCAGATGGAGGCATGCGGATCGATCATGTCCATCCATGTCGGCGGCGGGCGTGAGCGCGCGCATGCGCTGCTCGATGCACTGCAGCTTGTGGATATCAGCAACAATATCGGCGATTCGCGCAGCCTGATGTGCCACCCGTCCAGCACCACCCATGCCGGCATGACGGCCGAGGCGCGCGAGGAGGTGGGCATCACCGAGGACATGCTGCGCCTGAATGTCGGGTTGGAGGATGTGCGCGATGTCATCGCCGATCTGGACCGGGCCTGCGAGGATGCGGGCCTGTGATCAAACTGATGTTCCCACTGGCCGAAACCACGGACGGAATCACCGTGCGCGTGGCGGTCAACTATCTGGAGGAGCAATCCAGCCCCGATCACAATCGCTGGTTCTGGGCCTATCACATCCGGATCGAGAACCATCGCGACGGGCCGGTTCAGCTTCTGACGCGCCACTGGCAGATCACCGACGGCATGGGCGTCACCAGCACCGTCGAAGGCGCGGGCGTGGTGGGCGAGCAGCCGGTGATCAAGCCGGGCAGCGCGCATGATTATGTGAGCGGCTGTCCGCTGCCGACGCCGGAGGGTTCGATGCAAGGCCATTATATGATGGCGCATGAAGGCGAAGGCTCCATCATGGCCGCGATCCCGCTATTCCGTCTCGAAGCCCCGGCGAGCGCGCGGTGACGATCGATCTGCCTGTGGAATCCGTAGCCCTGAGCCTGTCGAAGGGTGCCTCTCGCCCGAAAACCGTGCTTCCACACGCTCAGCACCCACGCAAATTGGGCGAAAAAGAGCTCTCATGAAACGCACCCTCCTCCCCTTGAATGGTCTGCGCGTGTTCGATGCGGCCGCGCGCCATCTCAGCTTCACCCGCGCCGCGGACGAACTGGCGGTTACGCCCGCCGCCGTCGGCCAGCAGATCCGCGCGCTGGAAGATGTGCTCGGCGTGGTCCTATTCCGCCGCGCGCCCAAGGGGCTGGAACTCACGCCCGAAGGAACGCGCGGGCTCGAAGCGCTGCGCGCCGGTTTCCTGCAGTTCGAGGACAGCGTGCGCGCGATGCAGCAGGGGCAGGGCTCCAAGCGCCTGACCATCGCCGCGCCGCGCGACATCAGCCGTTACTGGCTGCTCCCGCGTCTCGCCGACTATGCGAAGAGCGACGAGGATTTTCGTTTTCAGCTGATCGCCGCGGACGAACCGCTCGATTTCACCGAAGCCAATGTCGACCTCGCGGTGCGCTACACCGCCGATCCCGGCGATATCGAATGCCTGCCGCTGGGTGAGCAGCAGGCCGTATGGGTGGGCGAGGGCGATCGTGTGTGCTGGGAAGGCGGCGCGGGCGGGGATATCCGCCTGTCGGTCGCCGATGCCGGGCTGGCGCTGGAGGCGGCCCGCGCCGGGATTGGCCGGGCACGCATCCCGCATATGCTGGCCGAGGCCGCCGGGGCGGACTGGCATGACGCCGAAACCGCCCGCCGCCGCTACTGGCTGGTCGCACCCTTGCCGCAATGGCGCCAGGCGAAGGTCCGTGCGCTGGTTGAAGCGCTTAACGCTTGAGCGACGCGGCTAACGATCAGTCAGGGTAGGCCAGCTTGAGCAGCCGCTGCATCAGCGAGGCGAATTTCATCTGGTCGATTTCCTTGTCCGGATCGGTCCAGCCGCCGACGACTGCATAGCATTCGGCGTCCTTGGTGCAGGCGAGCCAGTCCATCTGGATCACGCCCGGTTCCGAACCGCCCTTGAACCCGAGATAATCCCAACGGCCGCTGTCCGGAACGCCGTGGTTTACGGCTATGATCTCGCGCGCCAGCGGGGCTTTCACGGTGCGCAGATAATCGAGCAGCGCGACCATATCGCGGGGCGCGGCGGGCCATTCGATGGTATCGACGAAGCGCGGGGCGCCCGCGAGCTGGGTGACGTCGACCTGCGAGATGTCCAGCCGATCGCGGTTCTGTTCCAGAATATCGCGCTGTTCGGCTTCGCTGGCGGCGAGAAATCGATCGCGCAGCTCCGCATTGCCGTCCATCTTCAGCGCGAACGCCTCAACGGTGCTCAGGAAAGGCAGGATCGCGGAGGGATCGCTATGACCGATCTTGGCGAGCCGCGCTTCCACCCGCTCGCGCCCCAGCGTGTGCAGCAGGATATCCGTGGCCGTATTATCGCTGATCGAGATCATCTGCGTGGCGAGTGTGGCGAGCGTCACCGGCATATCTTTCGGCCAGCTTTGCATCACGCCGCTGGGAAAACTGGTGCGGTCCAGCGCCACTATATCGGACCATTGCCGATCCCCGTTGGCGATCTGATCGGCGAGTTCGGCAAGGATGTAGAGCTTGAACGCGGAGCCGAGTGCGAGCAGCCGGTTGCCCTGATAGTCCGCCACGGTGATCGGACCATCGTCGGTAAGACGCGCGATCATATAGCCTGAACGGCCCGGCAGTGCCTCGAACTCCGCGCGGACCTTATCCAGGCTGTCATTCTCGGTACGGAAGCCGGTCAGTAGCAGGCCGATCACGCGGTGCGGCGCATCACTTGCCACCGTCATGCGAATTTCGCCGATTGCCTTGTCGAAGGCCAGATCGAACTGACCCTGATCGGGCGTCGCCATCGCGAAGTTGCTTGCGGCCCCGGCCTCGCCTTGCTGTGCGACGACCTGCGCGAACAGGGCGCGGAGCTGCGCCTCGGGCACCTGCGCCAGAAAGCTTGGGGCGAACATGTCCTCAACGTCGCCGCCGCCATTTACGATCTCGGTCAGCTGAGCGGCGCGTTGCCGGAGACCGTCACTCGGCTCTACACTTTGCGCGCCGGCAGGAGCCGTCACGCAGAACAGCAATGCGGCAAGTACAAGCAATTGCGAAACAATCTTAGGCATCGATCGCATCCTCCTCCAAACTCGAAGCATTTTCCTGAATGAAGGCGAAGCGTTCTTCCGGCTTCTTGCCCATCAGTCGATCGACCAGCTGCGACACGCCCGCGCGCTGTTCATATTCATGCGGCAGCGTGATGCGGATCAGGGAGCGCGTCTTCGGGTCCATCGTCGTTTCGCGCAGCTGCGAGGGGTTCATTTCGCCCAGGCCCTTGAAGCGCCCGACCTCGACCTTTTTGCCCTTGAACACCGTCGCCTCGATTTCGGCGCGGTGCGCATCGTTGGCGGCATACACGCTCGTGCCACCGCTGGTCAGGCGATAGAGCGGCGGACGGGCGAGGAACAGATGCCCCTTTTTCACCACATCCGGCATTTCCTGGAAGAAGAAGGTCATCAGCAGCGTGGCGATATGCGCACCGTCCACATCGGCGTCGGTCATGATGACGATGCGTTCATAGCGCAGATTGTCGGCATCGCAGTCCTTGCGTGTGCCGCAACCGAGCGCCTGGATCAGATCCGCGATCTCTTGGTTGGCGATGATCTTGGCCACGGTGGCCGACGCCACGTTCAGGATTTTGCCTCGGATCGGCAGGATCGCCTGCGTCTTGCGGTCGCGCGCCTGCTTGGCACTGCCGCCGGCGCTGTCGCCCTCGACGATGAACAGTTCGGTGCCGTCCGGGCCGGCCTCGGAACAGTCGGTCAGCTTGCCCGGCAGTCGCAGCTTGCGAGAGCTGGTGGCGGTCTTGCGCTTCACCTCGCGCTCCGCTTTGCGCTTCAGGCGCTCCTCCATCTTTTCCTGGATGAAGCCCAGAAGCGCGCGGCCGCGCTCCATATTGCCGGTCAGATAATGGTCGAAATGATCGCGGACCGCATTCTCGACCAGCTTGGCCGCTTCGGGCGAGGTCAGGCGGTCCTTGGTCTGGGACTGGAACTGAGGCTCGCGGATGAAGACGGACAGCATCAGCTCGCACCCGCCCATCACATCGTCCGCGGTGAGCTGCGAGGCTTTCTTGTTGCCCGCGAGCTCGGCGAAGGCGCGCAGGCCCTTGGTTAGTGCGGCGCGCAGACCCTGCTCATGCGTGCCGCCGGCGGGGGTGGGAATGGTGTTGCAATACCAGTCAGTCGATCCCTCGGACCAGAGCGGCCAGGCGATCGCCCACTCGACGCGGCCCTGGTTGTCCGGAAAATCCTGGCTTCCCGAGAAAGACTCTGAAGTCGCGCACTCACGTCCCTGCAATTGCTCTGAAAGATGATCGGAAAGACCACCCGGAAACTGGAACACCGCTTCCTGGGGCACCTCTTCGCTGGCAAGAGACGCTGCACATTTCCAGCGGATTTCGACGCCTGCGAACAGATAAGCTTTGGACCGCACCAGCTTGAACAGCCGCTTGGGCTTGAACATCGCCGTAGGCCCGAAAATTTCACGATCGGGCACGAAACTGATCGAAGTGCCGCGCCGGTTGGGCGTATTGCCTATTTCCTCGAGCCCGGTTTGCGGCGCACCTTTCGAAAAAGTCTGGCGATATAGCGTGCGGTTGCGGGCCACTTCTACGATCGTTTCGACGGAAAGCGCATTCACCACAGACACGCCGACACCGTGGAGGCCGCCGGAGGTGGCGTAGGCCTTGTCCGAGAACTTGCCGCCGGAATGCAGCGTGGTGAGGATCACCTCCAGCGCGGATTTCTCCGGATATTTCGGATGTGGATCGACGGGAATGCCGCGGCCGTTATCGACGATCGTCAGCCGATTGCCTTCGTCCAGTTCCACCTCGATGCGTGTGGCATGGCCCGCCACCGCCTCGTCCATGGCATTGTCGAGCACTTCGGCGGCGAGGTGGTGCAGCGCGCGCTCGTCCGTCCCGCCGATATACATGCCCGGGCGGCGGCGCACCGGCTCCAGCCCCTCGAGCACTTCGATGGAGCTAGCGTCATATCCGCTGTTGTCGCTGCTTGTGCCTCCCGAGGCACCGAAAAGATCGTCGGCCATAGGAAGCGGTATAGGGGGCCGAAAGTCGCGCTGGCAAGCGGCGCCGGATGGATCGACGATAAATGTTCGTCCTTCGTTCTGTCCTACAGCGCCCGCCATCGGCATAAGCTGTTGGATGACGAACAAACTATCGCTTCACTTCGGCGCGCGCCCTTCGGTGCGCATTCCGTTCCGCCCCGTACGTACGCGTGACCGCCACGATGGCTGGACGCTTGCTCGCCAACGGGCGTTTATCGCTGCCTTGGCCGATCTGGGATCGGTGAGCCGCGCCGCTGCAAGCGTCGGCATCAGCGCACGGTCTGCGTATCGGCTGAAACGCCGGGACGATGCGGCATCTTTTTCCAAGGCGTGGGACCGCGCGCTGGACCATGCCTGCGCGCGCAGGATCGAGGAGCAGCGCGTGCAAGCCGAGTGGCGGCGATCGAAGCCCTATTTCTATGGCAATCTGCAACGCGGGGTGCTGCCGAATGATGATAGCGCTGCGCTCTTGCGGCGCCTCGACCGACTGGAAAAATGTCTCGCGGGGCGCAGCGGTTCATCGACGGGAGAGAACGTTTGAACCGAATTGCGAGGGGGGTGTCCTCGGACCCGTGCGACCTTTCAGATTGCACCCGACGACCGATAGGAGGCACAAAAAAGGCGCGCCCGGGTGGGGGCGCGCCTTCCTCAATTTCGTTTGTAACGGCCTCAGCGCACGCGCGGACCGCCGAAGGGCAGCGGCGGCGGGGGCCGGCGGGCACCGCGCGGCAGCTGTGCCTGATAGGCCCGGCCGCAATGTTCGACGCAATAGGGGAAGCCGGGGTTCACCGGCTCGCCGCAGAAATGGAAGTCCGCTTCGCCCGGATGGCCCATCGGCCAGCGGCAGACGCGCTCATTCAGATCGAGCAGACTGGTCTTGTCGGCGATCTCCGGGCTCGGCTTGGCCGGCACCAGGCGGCGCGGCGGGGCCGGCGGGATCGGTGGCTGCTGATCGCCGGGGCCTTGGCGCATGAAGCCGCCGGGGCCGATCGACACCACCTTCTGCTGCGGCTTGCTGTCGGCCTTCTGTTCCTGCTCCTCGGGCGCGCTATCGGTGGTGGCGGGCGCCTCTTCCTTTGCCTCCGGTGTCGGTGCCGGTGCAGGTTCAGCTGCTTTGGGCGCAGGCTCCGGCTCGGCCTTTTTCTCCGCCTCATTGGATTTTACCGGAGAGGGGCGCGATTTCAGGCCCAGGCGATGCGCCTTGCCGATCACGGCATTGCGGCTGACCTCGCCCAGTTCCTCGGCGATCTGGCTGGCGGTGAGGCCTTTTTCCCAGAGCTTCTTGAGCAGGTCGATCCGATCGTCGGTCCAGGCCATAAAAACTTTCTCGTTGATTTGACAGCGCGCGGGAGAGCGCGGTGGTTGCGGCAATAAGCGGCAGGCGTTAGGCGATTGCCGCATGGCGTCCAACAGCGAATTTAGGAAACAGGCCGGCCCGGCGCAACCGGGCTTCGGCGTTCCCACCATTTCCGGCGTGAATTGGGCGGGGCTCAAGACGCTCTACGTCAAAGAGGTGCGCCGCTTCATGCGCGTGCAACTGCAGACCGTGTGGGCGCCGGGCATCACGACGCTGCTCTACCTGATCATCTTCACCGTGGCGCTGGCGCGCGGCGGCCGCACCGCGCTCGGCATGCCGTTCGTGGACTTTCTGGCGCCCGGCCTCATCGTCATGGGCATGCTGCAAAACAGTTTCGCCAATGCCAGTTTCTCGCTGCTGGTCGGCAAGATTCAGGGTACCATCGTCGATTATCTGATGCCGCCGCTCAGCTATGCGGAGCTGATGTTCGCGCTGATCGCAGGATCGGTGACGCGCGCCTTCGCGGTAGGTTTCGCCGTATGGCTGGCAATGCTGCTGTGGCCGGGTGTGTCGGTTGCGATTCGCGAACCGTGGGCGGTGTTCTGGTTCGGCCTCAACGGCGCGGTCTTTCTCGCGATCCTGGGGCTCGTCACGTCGATCTGGGCGGAAAAGTTCGATCATGCCGCGGCGGTCACCAATTTCGTGATCGCGCCGCTCGCCCTCCTGTCCGGCACCTTCTACTCGGTCGAACGATTGGCGCCGACTTTTCAGGCGATCAGCCATGCGAACCCCTTCTTCTACATCATTTCGGGCTTTCGCTACGGCTTCCTCGGCGTTGCCGATTCGCCGGTGCTGATTGGCGCGCTGGTGGTGTTCGCGCTCAACCTGATCGGCGGCACGCTGGTCTATCTGCTGCTGCGCTCGGGGTGGAAAATCCGCAGTTGAGCGGCCCGCTTAATTGCGGCGGTGCGCGGGAAGGGCGTATTTCTCGCCCGACCATGCCGCAAAGTACTGCCGGATCTCGGGGTGGTCGACCGGACCACCATCATGATCGTCTAGCAGATTGCCCTGGCTGACATAGGCGATGTAGCTGGAATCCTCGTTCTCAGCGAACAGGTGATAGAAGGGCTGATCGCGGGCGGGGCGGATGTCCTCCGGAATGGCTTCGTACCAGTCCTCACTATTGGAGAATTCGGCATCAACGTCGAAAACGACGCCGCGAAAATCGAGGAAACGGTGGCGCACGACATCGCCGATGCCGAAGCGTGCCTGACGGATGGAAACAGTCTGGTTCATGTCAGAACTCATATCGGCCCAATGCGTGGCAAATACAACCGATCCGCTTCGGATACGGGGCTTGGCAAGCCAAAGGGAGTGCGCTAGAGGGCGCGCCTTGCCGAACGGAGCCGGGGCTTTCGCCCTTCGACCATTGCCCCGTTCGCCTCGCGGAGAGGTGCCGGAGTGGTCGAACGGGGCAGTCTCGAAAACTGTTGTGCTCTTACGGGTACCGTGGGTTCGAATCCCACCCTCTCCGCCATTTCGTTTGTTTAAAGTGGTGTAACGCATTGAAGCAGTGGGGGAATTTTTCAGGTTAAGCGGATAGCCGGTCCGATTATCCCATCTGTCCCACATAACCTTTTGCAACGGGATGCAATGGAGGGTCAGCGGATTCGATCTTCATAAACAACCCTCAACCCGATCGGTAATTCTCTGCTTGAGCACGCTACTGCGTCTAATTTCGACGGTGTTCGGATTGCCGTAGCGAATCGTCACGGACGTGTTGTTCATCATTCGCTCGCCAAAATTTAGCGTTCGACTGCCCTCTGCCCTGATAGTGTTGGGGCCTCCTAGTGACGACAGCGCATTGCCAAGACAGCTTTCCAAAGCGTCAGCGCTTTTGTTTGACGCGTATATTCGTTCTGGTTCCTCGGCCATCGTGTCCGCGATCGTGGTGCAGCCACCAGCCAATAGGCATCCGACGATAATTGCCTTGTTCATTTGCTTTGCCTCCTGTTGACTGGTGGAGGTTGGCAAACGATCAACGAAGAGGCAACGGCTCAGGTGCACGTCCGCCCGATCGGTTAAGTCCCATCGCGCCAATCAGCGCCATCGCATCGCGTGCCGCTTCATCGGTATGATCGCGATATGCGAACAGCCTTTCCAACGATCGTTTAGGATCGTTACCCTTGAAACCAGTGCATAGCGCTAAGACAGTTTGAACTGGACCAATCGTTACGATTGGACGGCCAATGTCATCGCGTCCGAATGTAGCCTCTTCAACGTTCGGATCGTACTCAACGTGATCGAGCAGGCGATAGATTCCAGCGTCCCGAACAGACCATATGTGGCGGCGTGGCATTTTGCTAAAGTAGGACGAAGGCAATCGCCACATCCCATTTAAGAAAATTAAAGCCATTGCCGGTTCGCGCAGATCAGCGGCCCAAATACCGCTAGATTTCGCTTGTTTAAGCGTGGAAACGTTATCGGATTGGTCGTTTCGGCCAGGAACAGGGTTAGCCATCTGCCATACCTTCGTAGATTTCTTGAACCGCCCGCAAGTCCATACTGTCGGTTATGCGCGGCCCATCTCCCAGCGCGAAATAGTCTCGCAACACATGGGGCATCGGCGGCAAATGCAGCATGCCGTCCGCTAAAGCCGCGTAGGCTTCACCAGGCCGTGCGGGATCGGATGCAGCAGCAATCGCTCGATCGCGATCAGCCCGCCAATCGTCGAACTTGGCCCGCATGTCCGGCTCCATGCGGTAAATCGCTAACGTCATCGGATCGTGCCGTTCGAGCCTGTCTCTCAAATTAGACAAGCGATTGCTCAGACTAACTCTGCTCATTTGCGCAGTGCCACGACGATTGATTCAAGTTCTTCGACTTGTCGCTTAATTTCAGACAAGTCAGCCGCATCGATCGCAGTTTTCCAGCCCTGTGCTATGCGTGCGAATTCGTCCGGCGATATCTCACCGTTAGTCATCGCTTCGATAATTTCGTGCGGATCAGCGGTCCCGTCAAGATCGATGCAGCGACCGCCTTTTGGTAACACATATGTCAGAACAAGTTCGATTGCCCGCATGTTACCAGAATTGACCTGCTCTTTAAGCTTTAGAACGGTCAATGAGGCCATTTCCTGTACTGCGGCCAATGTGGCGGCGGACGTTTTGTTTTTTGTGCCGCGTTTTCGCCCACCTTGTCCGGGCAAGAACCGGCCAGCGTCGTCCCGCTTTGGACCCCATTCAGTCGCGATTGTCGGTTCAACTGCCATCAGACGAACTCCACTTTTACATTTTTTTGAAGGCACCAGTGGGCCAGCGCCGCCGTGTCGATCCACCTGCGGTCAATCGTGTTAGGAAACCCGTTTGCGGCCCGATGGTACGCGGCAGACTGCCGTGACCAGCCGAGCCGCTGATATGCTTCTCCAGCGGCGATCCTCTCCCGCGTTGGCAGATAGATGGTGTCGGGCAGTTTCACGCGGCCAAAACCGCCGCAAGCGCCTCATCTGGACGCATATCGAGCGCAGCGGCCACGAATGCCAAGTGACTTTGAAGCGAGCGCTCCGCCGCCTCCATCGCAGCCTTCCGATCGTCAAAACGGGCCAACACCTCGTTCGCTGCTCGCTCAGCCGCTTCCCGATCCGGGCCGCTGGCAGTCAAGAGGTCCAGCGAAGGCCGCTGAGCATGGTCTGCCATCATGCCGGTACGCTCGATTTGGGCAAGCGCGACGAATCTCCGCTCGGCCAGTTCGAATGCCGCCGGATCAAGGTACGCCAAGTTGCCGTCCTTTGTTAGCGCGGCCAGATCGGCCAGGCTGGCCCCTTGAACGGCACGGACCTGCGCCGCCGAATCCATTTCCCGGTATCGCGAGCGCCGCTCGGGTGCTGCGCTCATATCCACCGAAGGTGGCACGGTGCGGGCCACTCGGTCCGCTTCCGCTATTGCGCTGCGCTCGGTCCTGCCCGCCTCGATCGCGGACCGCGTGGCCTTGAGCAGCGGTGCTGCGACCTGGCGGACATGCTCAACTGCGGCACCATCGCGATATGTCGCGAAGGCCACCCTGTGTTGCTCGGCAAACGAGCGCAGCGCCGGTGCGAGCGGTGCAAGCGCATCATGGGGCACGATATGCGCAACGGCGCTCGAACCGCTATCGCTGGTGAAGGTAAAAACGGCGCCTCGATCGGTTGCGGTTTCTGAAATGGCAGGCATGTAAAAAACTCCCTCCTTAGGTTTACCTAAAGAATGGGTATTCGAATACGTAAGTCAAGCAAAAATAGAATGATGTAGGAAGTTTCTACCAATTCGAAAACTGCGCCAATTGGACCATTCTTACTAGTCAAAAACTGTAGGACTGCACCAATATCAATTCAGCAATATAACCAACCGACTGTGCAGCAAATCAATATTGGGAGATCGGGTATGTCCCGGTCAAATTGCTACAACTTGTGTAAATTGCTGGACTGCTTGGAATAGTAGGTCGGATCGTTTTTTTATAATCCAGTCCATATTTAACAGATTATCAGGTTCACCGAGCGGGACACCGGGACAGCCCTAAGGCTGCTGTCCCGTCCGTCCCGGCTTCATCGGGTTGAACGGCTAACGGGACAGGGGGCTTCGTCCCGGCATGTCCCGCTGTCCCGTCTGTTAATTGTACAAATTGCTATAATTATCGCTCGACGAGTCCCGGCATCGGCATGCGGCTATAATTTTCGCCAGATTGCACAATTTGCCGCCCGTCAATGAGAGCCGTTCGGGCGCGGTGAAACGCCCTCTTCAATGTCTCTGGCTTTTCTGAGTCGTGGCGCTCATAGAACGCCGCCCGCCAACCTTGCTCGCTTGCCGCGCCGTCCACCGCCACCGCGGCGAACGCTTCCATTCCCATGCGGGCAGTGGGAGTCAGGCCGCCGCCCGACCCATCCGGCTCGCCCGTAAATTCCAGCGCGACCGATCCCGCCGCCTCGACCAGTTCGAACTGCATAGCGCGCGGCGGTGGCGCATCTTTCATCTTACTGTTCGATAGGGTGACAGCCTCGCCCTTCTTTTCGACCCTGTATTCGGTATCCACCGCACCGCGCAGGACGCTCGATCCGCGTCCGCGTGTCTTTTCACCGTGACCGGAGTGATGGACCAAGAGGACGGCGGAGCATGGGTATCGCTCGCGCAGCCGATCGAGCGCCGCAACAAAGGCATTCATATCGGCGGTCGAATTTTCGTCGCCGGGGCCAAAATTGCGGGCAAGCGTGTCGATAACGATCAGCCGGGGCGTTCCGTGCTGCGCGGCTAGCGCATCGATCGCAGCGGTCGCCATGGTGGCGCTAGGGCCGTCGAGAAATTGGACGGCAGCGGTGGACGCGAACAGCGGCGCTTCGGCTATCGAGACGCCGCGCAGTTCTTCCCAACCGGCGAACCGCCTTCGCAGCCCATTTTTGCCCTCTCCCGCGATATAAAACACTGGACCGCTCGCTACCCGGTGCCCGTGGAACGCTTCGCCCGTCGCGACGCATGCCGCCATGTCGATCGCGACCAGCGACTTGCCCGATGCCGGATCGCCGAACAGTGAAGCAAGCGCATCCTCCTCTAAGAGGCCGTCGATCAGGAAAACGGGCGGACGGGCCACCATGTCGGCCACGCGGACGAACAGTGCCGCCGGATCATTCGCAGCTCGCGTCAAACGGGCACCAGGCGGCAAAGGCGGCATGATCCCGCCGAACGCGGCCCAGCCCGCAGCATTGGCATCCTCGCTCATCCGGCCTAGCGTGCGGAAATCGCCCCCGGTGCCATGGCGGGCAAAGTCCGCCCACGCTCGCCGGTTCGCAGCTGGATCGTTCTTCTCCCCATGCCCTTCACACCAGTCGAGCCAATCGGCCAATGCCGTGCAATTGTCCGCAAGGCCCGCCACAGCGGCATAGAAAGCACCGCTGAATAGAAGCCAGACATCCCGGCCCATGTCGCTCGGATCGCGGCTGCGCAGCGCGTCTAGCGCCACTTGATAGGCCGGTGCCCGTTGCCCAGTGCCCGGTGCGATCCGCGCGCTCGTTCGATCCGCGCCAGCGGTCGCCCATTGCGGAGCCGTGGCGCGCGGTGCGGACAGGATCGCGGGATCATAAAGGACCAGGAAACCACCATCGCCGCGCCTGTCCAATCCGCTCGCCAGCGTATCGGTTGGCGCGGGCTGTCCAGCGGGCACGTCCACAAGGATATGCGATCCACCGGACGGCGTGCGCTGCATTGCGCTGGCCGAGATTGTCCACCCCTTCGCGGCCATGCTGGCCGAGCCGCTCTTGCCATCCCGTTCGTCTATGTCGATCGCCAAGCGGCCATCGCCCATTGCCAGCCCGATCCAAGCCCCGGCCCTCTCGCCCGCCCACAGCGCGCGGATCGACGCTTCATCGGATCGAGCGTGATGGACGCCCGCTGGTCCCGTCGGATCGACGCCCAGCGCCGCCGCCGTTGCGGTGGTCGAGTAGGGTATCTTGCGGCCCGGAACGATCGGCAGGACGCGCCAGCCAAAGGATGCAGCGTGGAGCGCCGCATCTACGCCGGACGGCAAATGCGGAGCATCTTGCGCCACCGGCGCAACTGGACTATTTTGCATAGCGTACCTCATTGCCCCGCGCGCCCTTCCCGGCGTTGCGGGGCTTCTAATTTGGGGATTATCGGAAATCGGCGCGCTCGGCGCGGCTGCTCGTTTCCCAAGCGACTAGATCGGCCACCGCCCAGCGCTTGACACCGGACGGCAGCTGAATCGGCATTGGGAACCCGCGATCGTCACGAATCCAGCGATAAATCGAGTGTTTTGAAGTAGCGTAGCGTTCGGCCACGCCGTCGATTGGCAAAAATTGGCTCATGATCGGCCCTTTCGAAATGAGTTGCGGGAGCAGTCATCCGACCGCGGGCACCGGGTCTTTTCCCCGGCATTCGGGCATCCGCCCGCGCGCATCTCAATCCGCCGTAGAGGCCATCCGGCCTGCTCAGTGAGCACTTACCACGGTCCGAAAGGACAGACTCTTTACTTCGCTTTGCAACTCGATAAAGTCAAGTGCAACTCAGCGGTAGGAGACGAAAATGGCCGACAAGTTCCAAAAGGGTGACGTTGTAGTGCTCAAGTCAGGCGGCGTACCAATGACAATTTCAAGATGTCCGAGTGACACCAATGATCGAGGTAAGCCCTACGGAGTCTATTTGTGCGTTTGGCAGAAAGGTGCAACTCATACCCAACATCCGTACGAAGAGCATGTGTTAGAACCATTTACGAAGCCTAATTAAAATGACTGAAGAGGAGGGTGTAAATTGGATGTTGCGTCAACTGGCCAACTTCAACGGCGTGCTTTATCAGGAGTATGTTGCTACTCACCTGTTGCATTATGGCGACCGGTCGCTTGCCTACTACGATGAAGATAGCAACGTCTGTATTTCCAAACCAATATTGGCGGCTTTCCTAAAGCTGACTCCAAATTTAGTCTACGAACGAACTGATAAATTTTGGCGTTATCGACTTCCGACCGATCGGCCGGGCAGGCAGCAATAAACTAAGCTTCCCGCCTCATCGGAATGACGGTCCCCGATGCAGTTCGCGACAAATAATCTGCCCAATCGTCCATCAATCGGACGCGCTTCGGCAAGAGCGATCCGCGCTGATAGGCGGCTTCGGCCTTGTCCGCTAACTGGTGCGCCAGTGCATGTTCGATAACCTCGCGGGGATGGGCGGTCGATTCACCGGCCCATTCACGGAACGTGGAGCGGAAGCCGTGTACCGTGATTCCCGTTCGCTCCATGCGTTTCAGGACCGCCGCCATGGTCATATCCGACATTGGCGCGTCTTCTTTCGCGCCCGGAAAGATTAGGCCGCGCCGGTTCGCTTCCGGGATCGCCAATAGGATCGCCATCGCCGGTTCGGACAGGGGGACCACATGCTCGATCCCGGCCTTCATCCGATCGGCAGGTATGGTCCACAGTGCCCGTTCTAGATCGATTTCTAACCAATTGGCGTTGCGGACTTCGCCGGACCGTGAGGCCGTCAGAATGGTGAATTGCAGCGCATTGGCGGCAACTCCGCTCCGCTTGCGCAGTGCGGCCATGAACGCGGGCGCGTCATGGTGCGGCAATCGAGCGTGATGTTTCGCGCGCTTTTTCGCCTTGGACAGTTTCGGCATGATTGGCTCGAGATTGTCCCTCCACGCTGCTGGATTATCGCCCCTGTGATCGCGCGCGATTGCGTAGGCGAACACCCGCTCCATGCGCTGCCTGACGCGATTGGCAGTTTCGTGCCGAGCGATCCACAAGGGCTTGTCCTTTGCGTTTGGCACCGGCTGCAACAGGACCGCCTCGATAGCGTTCCGATCGATCGTCGCGACCGGCTCTTTACCAATGCGGGGATATATCCAATTCGCCAGCGTCGATTCCCATTGAGCAACGTGCTTCGGATTCTTCCAACCGTCGCGATTGGCAGCAAGGAACGCTTCGGCGCACTGTTGAAATGTGATCGGTTGCTCGGCTCCGCGCCGATCGGCCACCGGATCGCGGCCCGCCCTGATATCCGCCGCAGCCTTTCTCGCTTGGGCAAGCGACACGCTTCGGCTGCGATCGTCGGGATCGTATGGACCTAAGCCTAGATCGCGCCGTTTGCCGCCGATAGTGGCCCGGAAAACCCATGAGGCCGTCCCGTTCGGCGTCACCTGCAACAGCAAGCCAGGCGGACGGCCACCGACCGGGATGCGCCGTGCGCTTCGCTGGCCAGTCTCAGCCTTGATTTCAGCGATCCGGGCGTCCAATTCCTTCGGACCGAGTTGCGCCGCTGTCTTTGGCATTTTCTACCATCTGTCCCACAAAAACCGATGCAGCCTTATGCGGTTTTGTGCAACATGATGCAACTAGGTCATTTTGAGATCGGTTAAATTATCTATGAAAAACCTGTGGTTAGCAGTAAGCGTCCGGCCCGGAAGGGGGGGTAGGGGGGTCCTTTATGGCGGACACCCTCTCCGCCATTTGATCGAGTGACAGCCCTGTGATGAAGACGGCCCGTTTCGCCGCCGCTGCGGCAACCCTCTTAGTTTCGGTTTCAAGTCCGGCAGCGCTTTGGGCGCAATCGGATGTGGGGGAGGGCGAGGGGCTAGCTGAGAAGGCTGAACCGATAATCGTCGTGACGGGCAAAGGGCTTCAGGAAACCCCCGGCACGCCTGCTTACGGCTCTGTCTTGCTGAGCCGCGCAACACTGGTCTCCACGGCGTCCGGGCGGATTGAGGATGCCTTGTCGAACGTCGCGGGGTTTCAGCAGTTTCGCCGATCGGACAGCCGCTCGTCCAATCCCTCGGCGCAGGGCGTGACGCTGCGGGCGCTGGGCGGCAACGCGACGAGCCGGGCGCTGGTGTTGCTTGACGGGGTGCCCATGGCGGATCCGTTCTTCGGCTATATCCCGTTCAACGCCATCGTGCCGGAGCGGCTTGCGTCGGCGCGTATTACCCGCGGCGGCGGCAGCGGTGCCTTCGGGGCCGGCGCGGTCGCAGGCACGATCGAACTGGAAAGTGCCGGTCCGGATATCCTCGGCTTGGCACAGGGCAGCGCGCTGATCGACGATCGTGCGGAAACCCAGCTGACCGGCATTCTTACCCCGCATCTGGGTTCGGGTTTTGCGAGTGTGTCCGCTCGCTGGGACCGGGGCCGGGGGTTCTATACAACGCCGGCCGATCAACGCGTGCCTGCCAGCGCGCGGGCGTCCTTCGATAGCTACTCGGTCGGGCTTCGCGGCGCGGCGCCGCTTTCAAAGAATATCGAACTGCAGGCCCGCGGGCTTGGCTTTGCCGATCATCGCACTTTGCGTTTCGAAGGAGCGGACAGTTCCAGCAGCGGGCAGGATGCAAGCGTTCGGCTCATCGGCCGCGGGCGCTGGCAGTTCGATGTGCTGGCTTATGTCCAGGCGCGCAACTTCTCCAACATTGTGGTCAGCTCCACACGCTTCGTACCGGTGCTCGACCAGCGCAATACTCCATCGACCGGGATTGGAGGAAAGATCGAGCTGCGGCCACCAACCGGCAATGCCAACACACTGCGCATCGGCAGCGACTGGCGCATTTCACAAGGGCAATTGTTCGAGGATGCGATCAGCGCGTTCAGCGGCAAAATTACAGCGCGGCGCAATGCGGGCGGGCGTAATGGCGATGTCGGCTTTTATCTGGAAGATGATCTCGTCCTCGGGCGGCTAACCCTGACCGGAGGAGCGCGCGTCGATCGCTGGAGCATTGCCGACGGCTTTTTCCGTGAACGGAATGCCGCGCAGCAGCTCGTCATCGATAACAGCTATACGGATCGCAGCGGCTGGGAAGGCAGTTTCCGCGCCGGGGCGCTGTTTGATATGGGCGGCGGACTTGCCGTTCGCGGCGCGGCTTATACGGGTTTCCGGGTGCCCACGCTGAACGAACTCTACCGCCCGTTCGTGGTCTTTCCGGTCACGACACAGGCAAACGAGGCGCTCGACAATGAGCATCTGCGCGGAGCCGAGATCGGGTTCGATTTTGCGCCAAGTCCGCAGACGCGTCTTTCGGTGACGGCATTCACCAATGAATTGCGCGATGCGATAGCCAATGTCACGATCGGGCCTGATCTGCGCCAGCGTCGCAACATCGATGCAGTGCGATCGCGCGGTATCGAGGCGACGGGACGGGCACAAATGGGCCTGTTCCAGTTCTTGGGCTCGGCAGCCTATACCGATGCCAGAGTACGCAGCAGAGGCGCCGCAGCTGCGCTCGATGGCTTCCGCCCGGCCCAGACGCCGGAATTTTCGGCTAGCGGTACGGTCGCAGTCCAGCCGTCCGAACGCTTCACCCTATCTGCAACGGTGCGTCACATCGGCGCGCAGTTCGAAGATGATCGCAATAGCGATGTGCTGCCGGCGGCTACGACGGTCGACCTGTTTGCGGAGCTCGGGCTGATGGAAGGGGTGTCGCTGCTCCTTCGCGGCGAGAATATGTTCGATGAAACCATCGTCACGCGCAACCAGGGGGGCTCGATCGACCTGGGCGTACCCCGCACGCTGTGGATCGGTCTGCGCGCGGGATTTGGGCGATAGCGCACGCAAGGGGGGGGGGCGTGCTATTGAAAACCATTCGCATTGACGGCGTGAACTTGGTTCCCTAGGCCGCGACGCGTGACTCGCCGTACAATCCGAATCTGGTTCCTGATCCACAAATGGAGCAGCCTCATTCCGATGGCGTTTCTCCTTATGCTGTGTGTCACTGGCCTGCCGCTGATATTTCATGATGAAATCGACGCGGCGACCGAGAGCGGAGCGCAGGCGTTTGCAGGCCCCCCATCTGCGCAGAGCGGCCTTCCGCTTGATGGCCTTCTTGCCAAGGCGCTCGCCGAACGGCCGGGTGAGGTGCCCTTGTTCATGGCATTCAGTCAGGATGATCCGATCCTGACCATTACCACTGGGCCAACGCCCAATGCGGCGGCGAAAGACATGACATTGCTGCTGTTCGATCGCAGCACCGGCGCGTCGCTTGGTCCGGTGCCGGTCAATCCGGTCATGGACTTCCTTCTGGAACTGCACACCGACATGTTCCTCGGTCTTGCCGGCATGCTGGTCCTCGGCGTCATGGGCCTTGGCTTCGTGCTCGCTCTCATATCCGGGGTCGTGCTTTACACGCCGTTCATGCGGCGGCTGCGCTTCGGCACCGTTCGGCAGAGCCGCAGTGAGCGGGTTCGCCGGCTCGATCAGCACAATCTCTTCGGCATCGTGGCGCTTGCCTGGATGCTGGTGATCGGCGTCACCGGCGCAATCAACGCTTTCGCCGATCCGCTCACCGACAGCTGGCGCGACGGCAAACTGGCGCAGATGACCGCGGCCTATGCCGGACAGCCCCCGCTCGATCCAGCGCGATACAGTTCGATCGATGCGGCGATGGCATCGGCGCAGGCGGCGCTGCCGGGGCGCAGCCCGCAGTTTATCGGCTTCCCCGGCGGCGATTGGTCCACCGGCCATCACTATGCGATCTTCTTTCAGGGCGACACGCCGCTGACGCAGAACCTGCTGACCCCGGCACTGGTCGATGCCGCCACCGGGCAGCTGACCGATGCCGCCACCATGCCAGCGCTCAACCAGGCGCTGATGATGTCGAAGCCGCTACACTTCGGCGATTATGGCGGCCTGCCGCTGAAGATCGTCTGGGCCGTGCTGACCCTTGCGACGATCTGGGTGCTCTGGACGGGCCTGCTGCTGTGGTGGAAGCGGCGGCGCGGCTATGTCGACCGGCGGGTGGAGGAGATCTACCGCAACGGCCTGGAAACGGCACCGGCATGAAGACCGCTCGCCAGTCGCTTCTGCGCATCTTCGCCGCGCCGCTCCTGATTGCACTGGCAACGATTGCCGGCCTCGTTCTCGGGCTGACCGGAGACGGCGGCCGTGATGTCGCGGCCTGGACGCTGACCGGCATCGCCCCGCTCATGATCCTGGCTGCGCTCTGGCGTGCCCGGACCACCGCAAATTCGACGACAACCATCAGAAAAGACAATCCATGATCAGGCCTTTTGCCACCATTTCGCTCGCCGCCCTTTCCCTCGCGCTTGCCGCCGAAGCGCGCGCGCAAACGCAGCCCGACGATTTCGACGACATCGTGGTGACCGCGCAGCGCGAGAACGCGACCCAGATCGTGAACGGCGGCAGCGCGGGCGTGCTCGGCGACAAGCCGGCCGAGGATCTGCCCTTCGCGATCCGTTCCTATGACGAAACGCTGATCCTGAACCAGCAGCCGCAGACGCTGGGCGACGTGCTGGAGAACGACCCGACCATCCGCCTCAGCTACGGCTTCGGCAATGCGGCCGAGCTGTTCGTGATCCGCGGGTTCGCGCTGTTCGGCGACGATATCGGACTGAACGGCCTCTACGGCGTCACCCCGCGTCAGTTGGTCGCGCCCGAGCTGCTCGGCAGCGTGCAGGTGCTGAACGGGGCGAGCGCCTTCCTGAACGGCGCGGCACCGGGCGGATCGGGCCTGGGCGGCAACGTCAACCTGATCCTGAAGCGCGCCGAAGCCAGCGACGTTACCCGCGCCACGGCGAGCTACGAGCAGAAGAGCCGCTTCGGCGGCAGCGTGGACGTCTCGCGCCGCTTCGGGACGAACGGGGAGTGGGGCGTGCGCGTCAACGCCGCCTATCGCGACGGCGAGACGGCCGTGGACCGCGAGAGCCGCCGCACCGCCGTGATCGGCGGCGCAATCGACTATGACGGCGGACCCTTCCGCGCGGCGCTGGACCTTGCCTGGCAGAACATCCGCATCGATCGGCTGCGGCCCAAGGTCACCATCGCCAGCGCCGCCGTGCCCGCCGTGCCGGAGGCCGATGCCAATTACGCGCAGGACTTCACCTATACCGAGCTGCGCGACCTGTTCGGCACGCTGAGCCTGGAGTATGACGTGGCGGACAACGCCATGCTCTACGCCAAGGCGGGCGCGCGCGATGGCCGCGAGGACGGCATCTACGGCAACATCACCGTCAACGACGCCGCGACCGGCGCGGCCAACGGCAATGCGCTGTTCGTACCGCGCACCGACAACAACGAGGCGGTGGAGGCGGGCATCCGCGTGAAGCTGGGCCGGGCGGTGACGCATGAGTTCAACTTCGGCGCCAATGCCAGCTGGCAGGTGAACCGCAACGCCTACGACTTCCGCTATGGGCCGGGCTTTGCGGGTTTCGCCACCAACCTGTACGATCCGGCGCAGGTGCCGCTGCCAAGCTCCACGCTGGTCGGCGGTGATCTGGACGATCCGTTCCCGATCGCGCGCACGCGGCTGTTCAGCGCCTTTGCGTCCGACACCATGGGATTGTGGGAAGACCGCATCCTGCTGACCGGCGGCCTGCGTCTCCAGCGGATCGACGTGGAGAGCTACAGCTACTTCAGCGGCGATCTCGACACCGAGTATCGCGAGGATGCGGTGACGCCCGTCGCCGGACTGGTGGTCAAGCCGATCGCGCGCCTTTCGCTCTACGCCAACCGGATCGAGGCGCTGCAGCAGGGTCCGGTAGCGCCGCTCGATCCGAACCTCGTCACCAACCCCGGCGCCGTGCTCGCCCCGCGCCGTTCGGTTCAGTATGAGCTGGGCGGCAAGCTGCAGGTCGGCACCGTCTTCCTGGGCCTGGCCGCCTACACCATCGAGCGGCCGGGCGAGGGCATTCAGGACGATGGCAGCTTCGGCTATCTGTACGATCAGCGCCATCGCGGCCTGGAGTTCACCGTGAACGGCCAGCTTGCGCCGGGCCTGCGGCTCATCGGCGGCGCGGCCTATACCGATGCCGAGCTGATCGGCGGCAACCAGGTGGCGGGCGTGCCGGAGTGGACCGCCAATGCCGATGTCGAGTGGGACCTCGCCTTCGTGCCGGGCGTGACGTTGACCGGCCGCGTGATCCATACGGGCGAGCAGTGGGTGGACCCGGCCAACACGCTGAAGCTGGACAGCTGGACCCGCTTCGATGCCGGTGCGCGCTACGTGCTGGCCGCCGCCGACGTGCCACTGACGCTGCGGCTCTCGGTCGAGAACGTGGCGAACGAGCGTTACTGGGCGTCCGCGTTCGACAGCTTCTCCAGCGCGCTGCTGCAGGGCGGCCCGCGAACCGTGAAGGCGTCGATCACCGCAGGCTTCTGACCGGGGCAGGCCGGGGCACCAGCAATCGCCGCAGTCCTGGCCAGCTTCACACAGCTTCACACTGTCCAGAGGCGGAAATACGCGCCGCAACGCAGCGCGGCCGGAACGGTGCGTGGCGGCAAGGTGGATGGCCGCCCGGCAGACCGCGCGGCAGCGGCGTACCGGCACGCTTTCGCCCCGGCACCGAGTATAGTTCGTACACGGTACGTTCCTCATCGGATAGCATAGGGCAGCGCATGTCCAACATTGCAAGCCGGGGTGCGGCGAAAGGCCGCACCGAGCCGGCCTGGCCAACCCCGGTGAAAGGATTATACGGCTCTATTGCAACGCACTCGCAATAGCACTAAGGCCTCTTCCGGAACGCGTCAGATATAGCCGCGCACTGGAAAAAATCTGCCAAAAGGGGGCCCTCTTTCATGCCGCTCGATACCGGTCGCACTTGGCTGCGAACGCCGCTCGTCTTTGCCTTGCTGTCCACCGCGGCCATGCCGCTTGCCGCGCAAACGACGTCGCCTGCAAGCGCGCAGGATGCTGCCAGTCAGCTGGATCGAAACGGCGATCAGGATCGAAAAGGGGGCCAAGACGATCGCGGAGCAGGGGCGAAAACTGCCGCCCATCCGGACATCGTCGTCACCGCCCGGCAGGCCAGTGCCAGCATTCTGGGCAGCGACACCGCGCTGCAGCTTTATCCCCAATCGATCCGGATCTTCGACGGTCAGGCGCTCGATGCGCTGAACGCCACGCGCATGAACGACGTGCTCGATCTGGCAGGCGGGGTGACCCGGCAGAATGATTTCGGCGGCCTGTGGGACAAATATGCCATTCGCGGCTTTGCGGGCGACGAGAATGCCGGGCCCGATATCCTGATCAACCGCTTCGGCAGCAATCTGGGCTATAACGCGCCGATCGATTCCGCGACCATCGAGCGCGTCGAGGTGCTGAAAGGCGCCAGCGCCGCGCTTTCCGGCCGGGGAGAGCCGGGCGGATCGATCAATATCGTGACGAAGGCGCCGCTCGATCATGTGCAGGCCGCAACGCAGTTCAGCCTAGGCAGCTTCAACCGCGTGCGGGCGACGGCCGATGTTACGGGGCCGATCACGAACACGCTCGCGGCGCGCCTGATCGGCGTTGCCGAGCGCCATGACAGCTTCCGCGATTTTGTGGATGGTGAGCGCGTGCTGATCGCCCCGTCGCTGTCCTGGACGCCGTCGCCCACGGTGCGCGCGCTGTATCAGGCGCAATATATGCGCAACGACAATGTGCTGGACCGCGGCGTCGTGGGCATAAACGGCGATGCCCGCGCGCTGGACCGCAGCACCTTTCTGGGCGAACCGGCGGACGGCGCGATTACGCAGAAAATCTTCTGGCAGCAGGGCAGCCTGTTCGCCGATCTGGGGGGCGGCATCGGGCTGGAAGTGGGCGGCAGCCACCGCGACGGATCGCTGCGCGGGCTCGGCACGATGGTCGATTTCGGCGGGCGCGGCGTGCAGCCCGGCGGGCAGGTGGCAGGGCGCGACCGGCGTCGTCACAACTTTGCCTGGAACGATCTGTCGCTGCGCGCCGAACTGACGGCCACGCCCTATTGGCTGGGCATCGAACATGATCTGCGCATCGGGGTAGACCGGGTGCGCCACGCGCTCGATTTCCGCCTGGGCCGCGCGCGCGGCACACCCGCCAATCCCATCCTGCTGATCGATCTGTTCGATCCGGTCTACGGCCAGCCGTTGCCCGAACCGCCCATCGCGCTGAGCCGCACCGCTTCCTTCCGCAGTGAGAGCATCTATGCGCAGGACGTGATCCGCGCCGGTGCGTTCACGCTGCTGCTCGGCGCGCGCTGGAACAGCTTTCGTGAGGATGTCGACAACCGGCTGACCGGCAACGACGCGCTCGATACGCGCGACAGCGGCGTGACGCCGCGTGCCGCCTTGTCCTGGCGCGCGTCGGACAACCTCACCCTCTACACCAGCTGGGGCCGCTCGCTGCGCCAGAACCCTTCGGACGGCTTCGCCACCTTCTCGGCGGAGAGGAGCCGTTCGGCGGAGGTGGGCCTGAAGTTCAGCCTGCTGGACGGCGCGCTGACGGGGCAGGGGGCGCTGTTCGATATGGAAAAGCGCAATGTGCTGAACCCCAATGCCGCCGATCCCTTCGTGAAGACGCAGATCGGCCGCCAGCGATCGCGCGGGGCGGAGGTTTCGGCAACCTGGTCCATGCCCGGCAGCCTCTACGCCACCGGCACCTACACCTATATCGATGCCGAAATCCGCAACGATGCCAATGCCGCGCTGATCGGCAGCCCGCTATCGAACGTGCCCGCCCATGCCGGCAGCCTGTTCGTGCTCAAACAGCTCGGGCCCTGGGGCATCGGCGGAGGCGTTACCCATGTCGGCAGCCGTGCGGGCGATCCGTTCGGCACCGATTATCGCCTGCCGGCCTACACCGTGGCGCGCGCCAATCTGAGCTACGATATCGCGCCCGAAGTCACCATCCGCGCCGATTTGGATAATCTGTTCGATACCTATTATATCAGCAGCTCCTACGCCAATGTCTGGACCACCCCGGGCGCGCCCCGCAATTTCAGGATAACGCTCTCCACGCGCTTTCCTTGAACGAGACGTCGGCCCCGCCAGAATCACTCGCCAGAACTGATTGCCATGTCCGTGCATTTGGTCTCCGGTATCGGCGGGGCAGCGAACACAGGAAGCGGGCAAGCATGTCGAGCAAGGATCGGTGGACCAAAAGCAACGAGCGGCGCGAGGCGGAGCGGGGCAACCGGCGGGAGGCTTATGAGCGACTTGCCGAACGCTTCGCCGCCGAAGCCGCGGTGCCGCTGCCGACCTTTCTGACCGGTCAGGCGCGGCGCGAGCATGTGCGCGCCACGATCCTGGAGGACCATGTCGAGCGGATCGATCAGCGCGCGGAAGGGACGCGGGCGAAGTTCGATGCGCTGGCGAAGTCGCTCTTCGCCTTCTTTCGCGGCACGGCGCTTGTCTTCTACCGCGACATGGCGGGCACCGACGGTGCGATGCCCGAGGTGCTGCTGCTGGGCGATGTGCATCCGGAAAATTTCGGGATCATGCCCAATATCGATCATGCGCCGATCTTTTCAGTGAATGATTTCGACGAGGCGGGCTACGGCCCGTTCAGCTGGGACATCAAGCGCGGCGCCACCGGCTTCGTGATCGCCGCGCGCGAGATCGGCGGCTTCGGCGACAAGAAGCGTCGCAAGATCGCGAAGGCTTTCGTCAAAGGCTATGCCGCGGGCATGGAGGAATGTGCGCGCGACGAGATCGAGACGACGCATGTCTACCGTATGGACAACAGCCCCCCGCTGATCGCCCGGCTGTTCGAGAATGCGCTGACCGATCGCAAGAGCTGGCTGAAGGATCGCTATCAGAACGAAAAGGGCGAGGGCTTTCGCACCAGTGATGAGCTGACGCCGATCAGTTCGCGCCGCGACGAGTTCCAGAAGCTGATCGACGATCTGGCCGAGGCGCGGGGGCTGGAGCCGGACGGACTGCATGGATCACTGCACGTCAAGGACGTGGCCATGCGGCACGGGCAAGGCACGGCGTCGCTGGGGCTGGACCGCTATTATGTACTGCTGGAAGGCCCGTCGGAGGACACGACGGACGACTGGATCGTGGAGTTCAAGCGCGCCCGCCGCAGCGCGATGGATGGCCTGGTTCCCTCGCCGCGCCGCGATTTCGATGACGAGGCCGCGCGCATCGTCCACGGCCAGCGGGTGCATCTGCCGGACGGCGATCCGTTCTATGGTAGCGTCACCATCGATGGAATAAGCTTCCTGACGCGCGAGCGCGCTCCCTTCCGCGATGATATCGATCTGGACGATCTCGATTATGGGGAGTGGAAGGATTATGCCGATATCTGCGGCCGCGCACTGGCCCGCGCCCATGCGCGATCGGACGAGGTCGGCGATATCGATTACGATGTCGAGCCCGCGATCCTGGAAGCGATGGAGCCGCGCCATGTCTTCATCGACGACGTCACCTGCTTCGCCTGTGAAGCGGCCGAGCGCCTGCGTCATGACCACAAGGCCTATAAGCGGGATCACAAGCGCGGTGCGTTTGAACGGCTGCCCTACGCACTGGGATAAAGGTGAAATATGGGCTGGCCCTGCTGCGGCGCGGCCTTAGTCCGAAGACCAGGCCACGATCAGCCGCAGGCCGAGCACCAGCGCGTCCTCGATCGATCGATCCGCGCCGGTGTTGACGATATACTGCACGTCCGGCTGTATGGCGACGCCGGGCACGATCTCGTCGCTATAGGTCGCCTCGATCACCGTCTCGGCGTTCAGCAGGGACGGGGCACCCACACGGTAATGATCGGAGAGGATGGCGCTGGCCGCTCCCAGCGAAAAGGCGCTGGCGGGGCGCGATTCCAGGACATGCGTCACCAACACGCCCGCCTGCCAGCCGGCGCTGAACGGCGTGGTTTTGCCGTCGGAAAAGCCGATCCGCAGAAACCCGGTCATATTGCCGGGCCCGCCGGGCGTGCCGAGCAGATCATGTTCCAGCACGGCATAGATGCCGCGCGATGGGACGTCCCTTCCCGTTTCGGTGAGGCCCGGCGGAACCACTTCGGGCTGTTTCTTGCTATATTGCCAGGCCCCGGCGGCGATCTTTCCGTTTCCTTCCGCCCAGCCGCCTTCTCCCACGAACAGCACGCCTTCTCGGCCGGACAGATCGATACCCCCCGCATAGCCCAGCGTGCCCGCTTTCGCATTGATGACGACTGCCTGCGCGTACAGATCGTCGAAATTCCACCGCAACCGGGCGGCCAGTGCGGTGGAGGGGAAGATGGACGGGCCGTTGGTGCCCGTCGCCGCCAGCTCCGATCCGATGCCGAAGGAGGGGGAAATCAGCAGCGCGGCAGATTCGTTGACGTAGAATTCGCTGTTCAGATCGTAGAGGCCGACCCGCAGCGATCCTGCATCGCCGAACCGCTGCTCGATCCACGCCTCGTACAATTTCAGCCGCGGCTGGGGCACTTCGATATTGTCGACGCCCTGCAGCGATCCGGCGAGATCATTGGGCCGCCCGCCCAGATTGTTCAGCACATCCACCTGGAAAACCGCGCCGTCCCAGCCTGCGAGCCGCCCCAGATCGCCGTCCGCGGTGACGAACAGATTGTCGAGATACCGCACGCCGCGCTCCAGCCCACCGCTGGCCACCCCGATGACATCGCCCGTATAGACGACCTCCAGGGTGAGCGGGGCGCCTTCTTCCGCCTGCGGCTCGGGCGGGCGCGGTTGTTCCTGCGCCCGAGCAATGCCCGCACCGCACAACAGAGCGGCAGCGGTAACCATGCCGAGCATGGTGCGAACGAAATATCCCGGCATGGGCGCGGCCTTATGCGTTGAAGCTGCGGCCAGCGTAGCGAGAAGCCCCTCGAACAGAGTTTAGGAGGTTGGTTTAAAAAGGATGAGGGTGCGAGCTCCAAGATCATCCCGGGTGCACCGATCGATCTATGGCCAAGCGGTTGTGATACTGAAAAATTGACGAATTAACTTTACTGATGGCAAGGATCGCAATGCCAGCGAGGCGATTGTGGTCGGAGCGTACATGCAGACAGTCGAAGCAAGACCGGACGGTCGGGGATCGGTCGACGCTGCACTCATCGGCCTATTGCGCTTGGCGCGACTCCTCTTCGACGTTCCTGCCGCGGCCTTCTGGGTCGAGGAGGGGGGTAGGGAGCGCTTGGCCGCTTATGTCGGGGACGAGCAACCGATCCGCACGGCTTATGAAGCAGATTTGCGAGCCAGGTTCGAAGAACGCCAATTTTTCGTGCTCCCTGATCTGCAGGCTGGGGATACATTCAAGGCTGGCACCGAACCAATCGGGTTTGTCGCAGGCATTCGTGAGAAGCTCGCGAGCGAGCATGCGAGTGTCACACTGATTGTCGCTGACACAAAAGCGCGCCCGGCCGGGATCACCGATGAGCAGCACAGCGCATTCGAGGCCATTTGCGCGCAGGCCGTGACGCAGCTTGAACTGCGGCAGTCACAAGCCATGCAGGCCGAGATGATGGACCGGTTGTCCTTCTTCGACCGGCTGGCTACCGCGACGCAAGAGCTTGAAGATGCCTCCGCGATCATGCGGACGGTCGCACGTCTGACTGGCGAATTTCTCGATGTTTCCATCTGTGCCTATGCCGACATGCATGAAGATGAAAACGGCTTCACGATCACGGGAGACTGGACGGCACCCGGATCGGCCAGCATCGTCGGCACGTACGAACTGGCCGATTTCGGCGACACTGCGGTCTCCAATCTCAGTTCGAACCTTCCCCTCGTTGTGGATGATGTGATCGCGCAGCTCCCAACCGCTGCTGCCACGACATTTCAGAGCATCGGGATCGCTGCGACGATCTGCCTGCCACTCGTGAAGGAAGACAGGCTGACTGCCCTGATGGCGGTTCATAGCGCGACACCGCGGATATGGACCGATGTAGAGCTGAGTTTGATCCGTGAGGTGGTGGAACGATCATGGGCGCATATCGAACGCGTCCGGGTTGAGCGCACGCTTCGCGAAACAAGCCGTCGATTGAACGCTATCCTCAGTAACACGCGAGAGGCTGTGTTCCTTATGGATGAGCAGCAGATTTGCATCTACGCCAATATCGCTGCGGAACAATTGACCGGCTATTCCTTCGAGGACATGCGAGGGCGCCCGCTGCACGATGTCGTCCACCATAAAAAGCCGGATGGATCGCATTACCCGATCGAGGAATGCCCCATCGATCGCGCCTTTCCCGAACGCGCGCAGACCAGCGGCGAGGAATTGTTTGTCGCGCCGGACGGGACTTTCTATCCCGTCGGTTTCACGGCGAGCCCGGTTCTCGACGATGATGGAAATCCGATCGGCACGGTAATCGAAGCGCGAAACATAGCGGAAGAGAAGCGTTTCCAAGAGCATCAAGTGCTTTTGATCGACGAGCTAAATCACCGCGCAAAGAACCTGTTGGCGATCGTTCAGGGGATAGTTGCGCAGACGATGACTTCGTCCGATCCCGAAATTCGCAAGGCGCTCGAAGGACGGTTGATGGCGCTGGCCGCGGCGCACAGCCTGCTAACAAAGAAGAATTGGGAGCCTGCTCCGCTGAGGCAGCTCGTGAATGATGCTATCGCTCCGCACGTCGCCGGCCATGTCATCAGCATAGAAGGGCCTGAATTGATGCTCCCTTCCAAGACGGCGATATCGATGGTCTTGGCCATGCACGAGCTCGTGACGAACGCCGTTAAATATGGAAGCCTGTCCGTGCCTGATGGACGCGTAGAAGTGCAATGGGAAGTCGACGGCGATGACCTGAATTTTCAATGGCAGGAATTCGCAGGCCCCGAAGTCGTCGCCCCGACGAAGCGCGGTTTTGGCAGCAAAATGCTGGAGCGCGGGCTGGCGGCGGAACTAGACGGTTCGGTGAGGATTGAGTTTCCCGCTGAGGGAGTAATTTGCAAAGTGCGCGCTTCAATTCCGAAAACTGCGATATGAGTTCGTTCGCAGACAAAACCGTTCTTGTCGTTGAAGATGAGCCGATCGTGGCGATGCACACCGAGGACCTTTTGTCTGCGCTCGGTTTCGTCAATATCGTGGTGGTGGGAGGAGTCCGTCGCGCGGTAGAAGCACTCGCCGCATTCTCAATCGATCTAGCTGTGCTCGATATCAACCTGAACGGCGAGAAAAGCTTTCCGATCGCCGAACGTCTTGCCGAACGATCGATCCCGTTTCTGTTCGCTACGGGTTATTCCGATCAAAAAACGCCGTTTCCCGACGCAATCTTGATCAATAAGCCGTTCAGCTCAGAAAATCTCGAGAGCGGTATTCGCACTATCCTCCCGGTCTGACACGATCAGACGAAATAGGGGCGCGGTAGCGGAAAGCCGATTGGCGGCTCTCCATGTTCGGGAATGCAGAAAGCGTCTGACGGGAACCGGTCAGGGGGTAATCACTACCCCTCAACCCGCATCCGGTGCCCCGTTTCGAAATCACTCGCCAGCAGCTCCGCTACCGCGTCCGCGACGGCTTCGGGAGGTTTGACGCTCTCAGGGTCTTCGCCGGGATAAGCGTTTTCGCGCATTTTTGTGCGCGTGGCGCCGGGGTCCAGGATGGCGGCGCGGACATTGCTGAGGCGTTTGACCTCTTGGGCATAGGCCTGGACCATCACCTCCAGCGCGGCCTTGCTGGCGCCGTAAGCTCCCCAATAGGGGCGCGGGGTCTGGCCGACGCTGCTGGTGACCGCGATCAGGCGGCCGGCGTCGCTCTTCCGTAGCAGCGGATCGAAATTGGCGATCAGCGCCTGCTGCGCCACGATGTTGAGCGTGAGGAGCTTGTTGAACTCCTTGCCATCGATCGCCGTGACGGGGCCCAGATTTCCGAGCATCGCGGCGTTCAGAACCAGCAGGTCCAGCTTGTTCCAGCGCTGCGAGATCGCTGTGGCCAGGCGGGCGATGCTGTCCCCCTCTGTCAGGTCCATCGGCGCAATGGTGGCGTGGCCGCCGCTCTCGAAGATCTCGTCCTCCACCTTCTCCAGCGCGTCGGAGGTGCGGGCGGTGAGCACGACATGATAACCGTCCGCCGCCAGCCGCTTCGCCAGCGCCGCGCCGATGCCGCGGCTTGCCCCGGTAACGAGGGCGGTTTTCTGGGGGGTGTCGGTCATGATGCGCTTCCGTCTTTTCAAATCATGGTGTTTCGTCATTGCGAGGCCGCAGGCCGAAGCAATCCAGAGTGGCTGCAGCGCTGTATCTGCCCTGGATTGCTGCGTCGCTTCGCTTCTCGCAATGACGCTGCCGCTTAATTACTCCGCCGCCTCCACGTTCAGCAGGGTCAGCTGATCGGGCCGTTCCAGCGCGTCGTGATCGGTCAGGCGCGTGGGGTAATCGCCGGTGAAGCACGCATCGCAATATTGCGGGCGCGGATCGTCGCGGCGGGCCTCGCCCAGCGCGCGGTAGAGACCGTCGATGGTGAGAAAATCCAGGCTGTCGGCATGGATGAAGTCGCGCATTTCGTCGATGCCCATGCGGCTGGCGAGCAGCTTGGAGCGTTCTGGCGTATCGACGCCGTAGAAACAGCTGTGGCGCGTGGGCGGGCTGGCGATGCGCATGTGCACTTCGCGCGCGCCGGCATCGCGCATCATCTGGACGATCTTGAGCGACGTGGTGCCGCGCACGATGCTGTCATCCACCAGGATGATGCGCTTGCCGTTGACGAGCGGCTTGTTGGCATTGTGCTTCAGCTTGACGCCCAGATGGCGCACCCCGTCGCCCGGCTGGATGAAGGTGCGCCCGATATAGTGGGATCGGATGATGCCGAGTTCGAACGGAATGCCGCTCTCTTCCGCATAGCCGATGGCTGCGGGCGTGCCGCTGTCCGGCACTGGGATGACGATGTCCGCCTCCACCGGGTTCTCGCGCGCCAGCTCCGCGCCGATCGCCTTGCGCACGGAATAGACCGAGCTGCCGTCGACGATGCTGTCGGGGCGGGAGAAATAGACATGTTCGAAAATGCACGGGCGCGGGCGGTTGTTGCCGAACGGGCGGTGGGAGCGGATCTCGCCATTTTCCACCTCGACCATCTCGCCCGGCTCGACCGAGCGGACATAATCCGCGCCGACGATATCGAGCGCCACGGTTTCGCTCGCGAAGATGATGCTGTCGCCCAGCTTGCCCATGACGAGCGGACGGATGCCCAGCGGATCGCGGCACGCGACCATGCCGCGCGGCGTCATGCAGATGAGCGAATAGGCACCCTCCACCTGCTTCAGCGCGTCGATGAAGCGGTCCAGCATGGTCCGGAACTGCGAGGTGGCGACGAGGTGGATGATGACTTCGGTGTCGGACGTCGACTGGAAGATCGAGCCGTTGCTCACCAGCTCACGCCGCAGCGCCATGGCGTTGGAGATGTTCCCGTTGTGCGCGATGGCGAAGCCGCCGCTCGCCAGCTCCGCGAACAGGGGCTGCACGTTGCGCAGGCCCGATTCGCCATGCGTGGAATAGCGGGTGTGGCCGATCGCCGATCCGCCGGGCAGCGCGGCGATCACGTCCTCCCGGTCGAAATTGCCGGCGATATGGCCGGCGGCGCGGTGGCTGTGGAACTCGGCACCGTCGAAACTGACGATGCCTGCGCCCTCCTGTCCGCGATGTTGCAGCGCGTGGAGGCCGAGCGCGGCCATGGCGGCAGCGTCGTTGGCGCCGGCGACGCCGAAAACGCCGCACTCTTCGCGCAATTTGTCGTCGTCATAGGGGTGGGTCGTCAACATGGGCGATCCTGATCGAAGCGGGGGGCAGGGCCTGATGGGGGCGCATATAGGGGGGCCGGGGCGGCTTGTCTCCCTTTTGTCATCAATCCGGCGGAACACTCCGGCGCGACACGCCGTTTTGCTGGGGAAAAGGAGTGAAGCCATGCCCGCGAAGAACGACCCCGGCCCGTCCGTGAAGGACAAGGAAACCTATGAGGCGCTGCGCGACGACGGCGCGTCCAAGCAGAAGGCCGCGCGCATCGCCAATGCGAAGGCGAACGATTCGATCGATCATGACAGCCGCAAGCTGGAGGATCGCACAAAGGACGAGCTTTACGAAGAAGCGCAGGAGATCGGCATCGAAGGCCGGTCCGATATGACCAAGGAAGAGCTGATCGAGGCGATTCGGAACAATTGAGCAGGCGCTGACAGCGCGACCGAGTGCTTCTGGCGAGCGGGTGGAACGGTGGAGTTTAAGCGGAAAGCTGACTTGCTCAGCCAAACCGCTCAGTTTTGTGAAGCGAACACAGCTGGCAGAAGTCCAAGCACAACTATCGCCCCGCCGATTACGATAATATGGTCCTGCTGTCCGATGATGACGATAATTAAGATCATCGACGCGGCAATAAGATTAAGACCCTTGAACCAGACGGAGCCAGCGAATTTGGCGAATAGACCGTTTGCAAGACACAGTATTGCAAGAGGTGCGAGAATTGCAGCCCAGATTGCTGAAAGCCAGACATCCTCTGGCTCTTCAGAATACTCGCCAATGGAATCCCCGATTGAGACGGCCGCCAAAAATACAGTAAGGCACAAGACCCAACCTAGCAATAGATTGTATCTGCGGATGATCGTCATCGGGCGAGTTTACCCGAATGCATTACTTCCGCAATGGGGTCGATTGCAGACAGACGGCTACTACGGATTTCCGCCTGATCCCTTCAGCGCCCATCGGCAGCTGGGCAGTTGATGCGGAGCGCCCGCGCCGCTAGCCCTCGGTTCATGGACAATGCGCGCGAAACCGGGCTGGTGCTCGATCCCAAATTCGGCCCCGACGGGCTGCTGACGGCGGTAGTGACCGATGTTGCCGATGGCACGGTCCTGATGGTCGGCCATATGAACCGCGAGGCGCTGAACCTGACGCTGGAGACTGGCGAGACCTGGTTCTTTTCGCGCAGCCGTCTGAAGCTGTGGAAGAAGGGCGAGAGCAGCGGCAATGTGCTAAGCGTCGAAGAGGTGCGGATCGATTGCGATCAGGATGCCGTCCAGGTGATCGCGCGGCCCGCGGGCCCGACCTGTCATACCGGCACGCGCAGCTGCTTCTATCGCCGCGTGAAGGCCGACGGGACACTGGAACGTCTGTGAGGCGGTTTGCTCCGGCGCTGCTGCTGCTGGGCCTTCCGGCTTGCGGCTCCGAAACGCAGGCGCCCGAGCCGCCGCCCGATCCCACCGGTGCGGGCGCGGCGCTGGAGAAAAGCGCGATTGCGCGCGGCGTGATACCCGATCCCGAGAGCATCGAGCTGGAAGGGCGGTTCGAGCGTCGCAGCGACCTCGGCACCGATAAGTTCTGCGCGGTGCGCGCGGGCGACGATCGCTACCGCATCGGTATCCTGGCCAGCTTCGGCCCCGGCAGCACCTGCGAAGGGCAGGGCGAGGCGCGGCCCGACGGAGACGGTTTTGCGCTGCGCTTCGAGGAAGCGGAAGGTTGCGAGCTTCACGCCAGCTTCGACGGCGACGAACTGCGCATCGACGGCGCGGTGCCAGAAGCCTGCTCGGCCCTCTGCGATTCTCGCGCTAGCCTAGCGGGGACGAGCTATTATCTCGTCGAGCCGGGCGCGAAGGCGGCGCGGCGAACCGTGGGTGCGCAGGTGGAGCGGTTGTGCGGGTGATAATGCGATAAGCGAACGGTTCGCTTCTAAACCCGTTCGTGCTGAGCTTATCGAAGCATCGTACTGCCTAGCCTGCAAGTGCTGACAAGAAGAACGGCCCGTCGACAAGCTCAGGGCGAACGGAGGTCGCGGGCGCTTGGCAGGTTCCATCCTGCGATGACGCGTCAAACTTGACGTTTACGCAAACGTAAAGTACATTGCTTTTCGTTCCGTGCATCCAAGGAGCCCGTCATGCCGCAGCCCATTTCCGGAAACGCCACGATCGACACGCCGGGCGACGGGCGTGAGCGGTATGGCATCTCCGATCTCAGCCGAGAGTTCGACGTCACGCCGCGCGCGCTCCGGTTCTATGAGGACCAGGGGTTGATCGCGCCCGAGCGTTCGGGCCTGTCGCGCATCTATTCCAAGCGGGATCGCGCCCGCCTTGCGTGGATACTGCGTGCTAAGCGCGTGGGTTTCAGCCTCTCGGAAATTCGTGAGATGATCGATCTCTACGATGTGGACGACGGCCGAAACAAGCAGCGCCGCGTTACCATTGAGAAATGCCGTGAACGGATCGACAGCCTGACCCGCCAGAAGGCGGATATCGAGAGCGCGATCGACGAACTCATCGATTTCGTGGCGCAGGTGGAAGAGGTGGAGCGTGAAGAGATGCGCGAAACCCGCACCGCCCGCCGCGCCTGAATTCATACCGACAAAAACCGACAGCCTAAGGACTCGCAATGCCCCAATATCGTGCCCCCGTCCGCGACACCCGTTTCATCCTGGATCATGTGATCGGCCTCGATCGCTATTCGAACCTGCCCGGTTTCGAGAACGCTTCCTCCGACATGGTCGAGGCGATTCTGAACGAAGGCGGCAAGTTCGTTGCCGAAGTCCTGTTCCCGCTCAACCAGAGCGGCGATCAGGAAGGCTGTACGCGCCATGAGGACGGCAGCGTGACGACGCCCAAGGGCTTCAAGGAAGCCTACGCCCAGTTCCGCGAGGGCGGCTGGGGCACGCTTGCCGCGCCGGAAGAGTTCGGCGGGCAGGAGCTGCCGCACGTCATGGCGATGGCGTTCGAGGAATATATGACCAGCGCGAACATGGCCTTTGCTATGTATCCGGGGCTGACCCACGGTGCCGTTTCCGCAATTCTCGCCAAGGGTTCTCAGGAACAGAAGGAAAAATATGTTCCCAAAATGGTGTCCGGCGAATGGGGCGGCACCATGAACCTGACCGAGCCGCAGTGCGGCACCGATCTTGGCCTAATCCGCACCAAGGCCGTGCCGAACGAAGATGGCAGCTATGCCATCACCGGCACCAAAATCTTCATCTCGTCGGGCGAGCATGACCTGACCGACAACATCATCCACCTCGTCCTCGCCAAGACGCCGGACGCGCCGGACAATGTGAAGGGGATCAGCCTGTTCATCGTGCCCAAGATGATGGTGAACGACGACGGTTCGCTTGGCGATCGGAATGCCGTGACCTGCGGCTCGATCGAGCACAAGATGGGCATCCACGGCAATTCGACCTGCGTCATGAACTATGACGGTGCCACCGGCTATATGGTCGGCGAGGAGAATAAGGGCCTGGCCGCCATGTTCATCATGATGAACGCCGCGCGCCTCGGCGTCGGTCTGCAGGGCTTGGGCGTCGCTGAAGTCGCCTATCAGAACGGCGTGCAATATGCCGCCGATCGCCGCCAGGGCCGCGCGCTCACCGGCCCGAAGGACACTGACGAGAAGGCCGACACGCTGTTCGTTCATCCCGACGTGCGCCGCATGTTGATGGAGGGCAAGGCGCTGACCGAGGGCCTGCGCGCGCTGTGCATCTGGGGCGCCTTGCAGGTGGACCTTACGGTGAAATCCACCGATGACGATGAAAAGCAGATGGCGGACGACCTGATCAGCCTGCTGACCCCCGTCATCAAGGGCTATGGCACCGACAAGGGTTATGACATCGCCACCAATATGCAGCAGGTCTATGGCGGCCATGGCTACATCGCCGAATGGGGCATGGAGCAGTATGTCCGCGATGCGCGTATCGCCATGATCTACGAAGGCACCAACGGCGTGCAGGCGATGGATCTGGTCGGCCGCAAGCTGGCCCAGAACAACGGCCGCGCCATCCAGGCCTTCTTCAAGCTGGTCGACGACGAATGCGCCGATGCCAAGTCGGACGAGAAGGTGAAGGACTTCGCCGAGCGTCTGGAGAAGGCCAATGGCGAGCTGAAGGCGGCGACGATGTGGTTCATGCAGAACGGCATGCAGAACCCCAATAATGTCGGCGCGGGCGCGCACAGCTACATGCATATCATGGGCATCGTGGCGCTGGGCCTGATGTGGCTGCGCATGGCGCGCGCTGCCGCGGGCATGGAAGGCGACAGCTTTGCCGAAGCCAAGCTCGTCACCGCGCGCTTCTTCGCCGAGCGGATCATGCCGGACGCCGGCGCGCTTCGCCGCAAGATCGAAGCGGGCGGCGAAAGCCTGATGGCGCTGGAGCCGGAGATGTTCGCCGCGGCGTAACAGCCGGGAGCATCCGTACCGAACAGGAGTGTGGCGGGCGCAGTCTTGCGCTCGCCCGCCCGCCGTCCTAACCCGCCGCCCAAATTCAACAGCGGACAGGACTTGGCATGCGTGCATTCATTTTTCCCGGACAAGGCAGCCAGAAGGTCGGCATGGGCGCCGATCTTGCCGAAGCGAGCGTGCATGCGCGCGAACTGTTCGAGGAAGTGGACGACGCGCTCGGCCAGAAGCTGTTCCAGCTGATGAAGGACGGCCAGGCCGAGGAACTGACCCTCACCGAGAACGCACAGCCCGCGATCATGGCGCTGTCCATGGCGGTGATCCGCGTGCTGGAGAAGGAAGGCGGCGTGAAGCTGGCCGATGTGGCGGGCTGCGTCGCCGGGCACTCCTTGGGCGAATATAGCGCGCTGCGCGCTGCGGGCGCGATCCCCGTGGCCGAGACGGCGCGCCTTCTGAAGCTGCGCGGCCAGGCGATGCAGCGTGCCGTGCCGGTGGGCGAGGGCGCGATGGCCGCGCTGCTCGGCGCCGATGTCGCCAAGGCCGAAGACTTGGCCGAAGCCGCCGAGGCGGACGGCGAGACCTGCACCGTCGCGAACGACAATGATCCGGGTCAGGTCGTCATTTCCGGCCACAAGGCGGCGATCGACCGCGCCGTGGCGATGGTGAAGGACGATAAGGATTCTTGGGGCATCAAGCGCGGCGTGCTGCTGCCCGTGTCCGCACCATTTCACTGCCCGCTGATGAAACCCGCAGCCGAGGAAATGGAAAAGGCGCTGGCCGAGACCGCGATCCGCGCGCCGTCGGTACCGCTCTACGCCAACGTCACTGCCGAGGCGGTGAGCGATCCGGACGTGATCCGCGAACTGCTGGTCGATCAGGTGACGGGCCGCGTGCGCTGGCGCGAGAGCGTGCTCGCGATGCATCAAGGCGGCGCCGAGCGCTTCGTCGAGATCGGCGGCAAGGTCGTCGGCCCGATGGTCGGCCGCATTGTCTCCGACGCCGAAGTCATGAGCGTACAGTCGATGGACGACATCGAGGCGCTGATCAAAAGCCTTTGAGAGTTAAACAGCCCGGAGACGGGCAAATTGTAATTCATGGAGAGACCAATGTTCGACCTTTCAGGCATGACCGCGCTCGTAACCGGGGCCAGCGGGGGGATCGGGTCCGCGATCGCCGCGGCGCTGGCGGAACAGGGTGCGACGATCGCGCTGTCCGGCACACGCGAGGGCAAGCTGGATGAAGTGAAGGCCACGCTGGCGGGCGAGAACCACGTCTGCCTGCCCTGCAACCTGTCCGATCCGGAAGCGGTGGATGCATTGGTGCCGTCCGCCATCGAAAAGCTCGGCAAGCTCGATATCCTCGTCAACAATGCCGGCATAACCCGCGACAACCTCGCCATGCGGATGAAGGACGAGGAGTGGAACGATGTGATCAAGGTGAACCTGGAGGCCGCTTTTCGCTTATCGCGGGCTGCCGCGCGGCCGATGATGAAGGCGCGTTTCGGGCGTATCGTCTCGATCACCAGCATCGTGGGGGCCACCGGCAATCCGGGCCAGGCGAATTACGCCGCGGCCAAGGCGGGCCTCGTCGGGATGTCCAAGGCGCTGGCGCAGGAACTGGCGAGCCGCGGCATCACCGTGAACTGCGTGGCGCCCGGTTTCATCCGTTCGGACATGACAGACGCGCTGCCGGATGCGCAGAAGGCCGCGCTGCTCGGCCGGATCCCGGCAGGCGATCTGGGCGAGGGCAAGGACATCGCGGCCGCCGTCACCTATCTCGCATCGCGCGAGGCGGGTTATGTGACCGGCGAGACGCTGCACGTGAACGGCGGCATGGCGATGCTCTGACGCCGAGCGTCTCGGCAGCCCGCGCCCGGCGGAGCCGCTGGCGGGTTCAGCCGTTATACAGCCAACACCGCCCGCGCGGGCCCTCTTGCCTATAAGGCAAGGCCCAAGTAGGGCAGCGGACGACAAACAGTTTCTAGACCATAAAAGGGGCTCATCTCATGAGTGATGATATTGCGGAACGCGTAAAGAAGATCGTTGTTGAACATCTCGGCGTGGAATCCGACAAGGTGACTGAGGATGCGAGCTTCATCGACGACCTCGGCGCGGACAGCCTCGATATCGTCGAGCTGGTCATGGCGTTCGAAGAAGAATTCAACGTCGAGATTCCGGACGATGCCGCTGAGAAGATCACGACCGTGAAGGACGCGATCGATTATATCCGGAACGTAAAGGCCGGTTGATCGGACGGCTGGCCGTTAGGGCCGGTGATTGATTTCAGGCGGCCCTCCGGTCCGGTTAGCGGGCGGAGGGCCGTTTGCGTTTGAGGCCCGGAGGCGGGCCGCATGGCAAGATTGAAGGTTGAGGGACAAGACATGCGTCGGATCGTGGTAACGGGGCTCGGGCTGGTGACGCCGCTGGGTGCGGACGTGGAAACCGCCTGGAAGAACATCCTCGCCTCCAAATCGGGCGCGGGGCCGATCACGCGTTTCGACGCGAGCAATCAGAAATGCCAGATCGCGTGCGAGGTAAAACCCAAGGATCACGAATTCGGCTTCGATCCGGACAAGCGCGTTGACCACAAGGTCCAGCGGCAGGTCGATCCTTTCATCGTTTACGGCATCGATGCCGCCGGTCAGGCGCTCGAGGATGCCGGCCTTGCCGATATGGACGATGATCTGAAGCTGCGCACCGGCGTTTCGATTGGTTCGGGCATTGGCGGGCTGCCGGGCATCGAGATCGAATCGGTCAATCTGCACGAACGCGGGCCGGGCCGGGTCAGCCCGCATTTCGTCCACGGCCGCCTTATCAACCTCATCAGCGGTCAGGTTTCGATCAAATATGGGCTGATGGGGCCGAACCATGCGGTTGTCACCGCCTGCTCCACGGGCGCGCACTCGATTGGTGATGCTGCGCGCATGATCCGTGATGGCGATGCCGACGTGATGCTGGCAGGCGGTGCGGAAAGCACGATCAACCCGCTTGGCGTCGCCGGCTTTGCTCAGGCGCGCGCTCTCAACATGAGCATGAACGATCGCCCGACCGAGGCCAGCCGCCCTTATGACAAGGACCGCGACGGCTTCGTGATGGGCGAGGGCGCGGGCGTGGTCTGCCTGGAGGAATATGAGCATGCCAAGGCGCGCGGCGCGAAGATCTACGCCGAAGTCGTCGGTTACGGCCTGTCGGGCGATGCCTATCATGTCACGGCTCCCCATCCCGAAGGCAAGGGCGCCGAGCTTGCGATGCGCATGGCCCTGCGCAAGGCGGGCATGGAGCCTTCGGACATCGATTATATCAACGCCCACGGCACCTCGACCATGGCGGACACGATCGAACTGGCCGCGGCCAAGCGCGTGTTCGGCGACGATTTGTCCGGCGCGTCGATGTCGTCCACCAAGTCGGCGATCGGCCATCTGCTTGGCGGCGCGGGTGCGGTGGAGAGCATCTTCTGCATCCTGGCACTGCGCGACCAGATCGTGCCGCCCACGCTCAATCTGGACAATCCGGACGAAGGCACCGAGGGCGTGGACCTTGTCCCCCATAAGGCGCGTGAGCGCGAAGTGCGCGCGGTTCTGAACAACAGCTTCGGCTTCGGCGGCACCAATGCCAGCCTGGTGATGAAGAAGATCTGATCTTGCGCTGACAAAGAGCAGGCTTCGGCGGGAAGAGCGCATGCGCTCTTCCCGACTGCCAGCTCGCGCGCTAAACCATGCCGATGCGCAAAATCGGTCTCTTCATCCTTGTCATCGCCATCGGCGCGGCGCTCTTCGTGGGCGGAAACTTCGTCTATGGCTGGACCGCAGCGGGACCGGCCCCGAAGGACCTGACGGTCGTGATCAAGGAAGGCTCCACGCTCACCAAGGCGGCGGAGACGTTGCAGGAGGCAGGCGCGATCAAGTCCGCGCAGGCGTTCCTAAACCGCGCGCGCCTGCTGGGCGGCGGTGCCAACATCAAGGCAGGCGAGTTCTTCATTCCCGCGGGGGCCAGCAATTCGGACGTGATCGACATCCTGCAGGGCGGGGATACCATTTCCCGGCTGGTGACCATCCCCGAGGGCATGCCCTCCGTCATGGTGCGCGACACGCTGATGGCCGAGCCGCTGCTGACCGGTAACGTGGAAGTGCCCGCCGAGGGCTCCGTCCTGCCCGAAAGCTACAGCTTCCAGCGCGGCGAAACGCGTCAGGCCGTGCTGGGTCGCATGCAGGCCGCGATGCAAAAGACGATGGCCGAGCTTTGGCCGAAGCGTGATCCCAACATCGTGGTGAAAACACCGCAGGAAGCCCTTGCGCTGGCCTCAATCGTGGAAAAGGAAACGGCTGTGCCGTCCGAGCGTACGACGGTCGCCGCGGTCTATTCCAACCGCCTGCGCCAGAATATGATGCTGCAGGCGGACCCGACGATCATCTACCCGATCACGAAGGGCAAGCCGCTGGGCCGGCGCATCCGCCAGTCCGAGATCGCGGATGTGAACGATTACAACACCTATTCCATGACCGGTCTGCCCAAAGGGCCGATCGCCAATCCCGGCCGTGCCTCCATCGAGGCGGTGCTGCATCCGGCGGACAGTCCGGCGCTTTATTTCGTGGCGAATGGAAAAGGCGGCCACGTCTTCGCCAACACGCTGGCGGAGCACAACGCCAACGTCGCCAAATGGTACGCCATCCGCCGCCAGCGGGGAGAGATGTGAGGAGGCGGGGCCGGTGAGCGATCCCGCACCGATCATCGTTACCGCCCTGATGGGGCCGGAGAGTTTCGCCTGGGCCAACGGCCTGCGCCAGCGACATTTCCCTCCGGAACGCAATTTTCTCGACGCGCATGTGACGCTCTTTCACCACTTGCCGCCATCCTGTACGCGGGAAGTGGAGCAGGCGCTCGCCCGGCTGGCCGCGGATCATCCGCCGCCGCGCGCACAGCTCAGCGAGGTGATGCATCTGGGCAAGGGCGTGGCCTACCGGATCGAAAGCCCGGACCTGCTGGCGATGCGGGACGAACTGGCGGAGCGTTTCCACGGCATGCTGACGCCGCAGGATCAGGCGCGCCCACGGCTCCATGTCACGGTGCAGAACAAGGTGACGCCGGCCGAATCGAAAGAGCTGTTCGCGCAGCTAAAGGAAAGCTTCGAGCCGCGGCCCTTTGCCATCACCGGGCTCGGCAGCTTCTATTATCGCGGCGGGCCGTGGGAAAAGATCGGCCGCCACAGCTTTCGCGGGCGCTAGACGAGCGCAACTTCCTTCAGCGTCAGGTCCGCATCGGCCAGTTGCTCGCGATCGGGATGTGCCTTTGCCGTGATCAGCGCACGCCCCTGCGCATAGTCCTTGGTTTTGTTGACGCAATCGAGCGCGATCAGCTGCCCGTCGCGCAGATAAGCGAGCGAGAAGCTGCGCTCCGCCGGATCGCCGCGCAGCACGCAATCGTCGAAGCCGGTCGATAGTCCCACGGTCTGCAGCTTCAGATCATATTGGTTGGACCAGAACCAGGGCACGGCGTCGTAATCCATCGGCTTGCCCAAGATGTGCATCGCGGCCACGCGCGCCATGTCATTGGCGTTCTGCACCGATTCCAGCCGGATATGCGCGCCGTCGGCATAGGGATTGCCGTGCGCCGCGCAGTCGCCGATTGCGTACACATCGGGCAGGCTGGTGCGGCACTGGCTGTCGATATCGACGCCGTTGCCGCCGGCCGCTCCCGCGCTCACAAGCGGACCGACTTCGGGAACGATTCCGATACCGATCAGCCCCATGTCCATCGGAATGGATTCGCCGCTAGTGAGCACCGCTGAGACGGCACGCCCGCGCTCATCGGTTTCGAACATTTCGACCATCGATTCGAGCCGGATGTCGACGCCCTGATCGCGATGTTCGCCTTCGTAGAAGCGCGACAGCTGCGGCCCGGCGACGCGGGCGAGCACGCGGTCCAGCGCCTCCAGGACGGTGACCTGCTTGCCCATTTTGCGCATTACCGCGGCTGCCTCCAGCCCGATATAACCGCCACCGACGATGACGATCCGCTGCGTTTCGTCCAGCTGCTCGCGGATCAGATCGACATCGCGCTTGCGGCGGATGGCGTGGATGTTCGCTGCGCCCGCGCCGGGGCAGGGCAGCATGCGGGGGCTGCCGCCCGCCGCCCAGATCAGTTTGCCGAACGCCACTTCCCGATCATTTGCAAGCCGCAGCGTTTTCGCCAGCGGGTCGACCGAGGCCACCCGCGCGCCGGACTGAAAATCGATGCCGCGCTCGCCCCAGAAATCCTCCGGACGCAACAAAATGCGCTCGAACGGCTTGTCCCCGGCGAGATATTCCTTGCTGAGGGGCGGGCGTTCATAAGGATGCGCCCGCTCGTCCCCGAAGAGCCCGATCGTGCCTTCAAACTTGCCCTGCCGCAGATTGATCGCTGCCTGCGCCCCGGCATGGCCTGCCCCAACAATGAGGACATCGTACTGTTCGCTCGAATTTTCGCTTTCCATGGGCGCATTGGTGGCTCGTACCGCGGCGCGATGCAATACGGCAGGGGGTTATTGACGCCGCCAGAACCCCGCCTTATAGCGCCGCGATCCGGCGGGCAGACCCGCCGGAAGCCCGATGGGGCGGAGTAGCTCAGGTGGTTAGAGCAGCGGAATCATAATCCGCGTGTCGGGGGTTCAAGTCCCTCCTCCGCTACCATTCTCGAATCCGCATGGGTTCGTTTGGGGCCGTATGCATCCGCAAAATTCAATTAAAACAGAATGATGTGAGCGATTCGCGTCCGCTTGCGTGCGCTTGCATTCGCTTGAAGCCGGATTTGGTGTGGGGGTATTTTGGGGGTATTTTCCGGGGGTAGCGAAAAGGAGCGATACCCCCAATGGCCTTGAGTGAGATTCAGATCAAAAAAGCGAAGGCGGCAGAACGCCCATACAAGCTTGCGGATGGGGAGGGTCTATTCCTTCTTGTTCAAAAGAACGGCTCGAAGCTCTGGCGGCTGAAATACCGGTGCCACGGTAAGGAGAAGCTGCTTTCTTTCGGCGCCTATCCCGAAGTAGGAATAGCGGCAGCAAGAGAACTCAAGAAAGTTGCCAAGGGGGTGTTGGCCGAGGGTAGGGACCCGATGGTCCACAAACCAGGTCGGGATTTCGAACAGGCCAAGACCTTTAGGGCGATCGCCACCATGTGGCATCAGAACAGAGCAGGTAGTCTCGACCCCGCGCATGCGAAGCGTGTCTGGTCGCGCATGGACCAAGATGTGTTTCCTGTCTTGGGCGAACTCATGATGCATGAGATAACTCCACCAGAAGTCCTGAAGGTCATTCGGAAAATCGAGGAACGCGGCGCGCTCGACATCAGTCGGCGGGCAAAGCAATGTATCGGACAGGTATTCCAGTTCGCTATTGCCAGCGGCCTTTGTGATTCCGACCCTACTGCGCATCTTCGCGGGGCATTGAAGCCACGGCCTCGGGTCAAGCATATGGCGAAGCTACCTCTCGCGCAGCTACCCGAGCTGATGATTAAGATCGAGCAATATCAAGAAGAGGGTGAAAGACGCTCCGAGATTACCCGGGCAGCATTGATTTTCGCTCTTCTTACATGGGTGCGGACGAAGGAGCTTCGGTTCGCCAAGAAGCACGAGTTCGAAGATCTGGGTGGACCTTCACCAGCATGGCGCATTGGCGCTGATCGGATGAAAATGGGTCGCGAGCATATTGTGCCATTGTCACGGCAAGCTGCCTCACTAGCCGAAGAAATGATCAGCAAGTCCGAAGGCGAATACGTTTTTCCAGGTCAAAAGCCCAAGATGCCGCTTTCCGAGAATACGATGATCTACGGCCTATATCGGCTTGGGTACCACGGGCGGCAAACTGTTCATGGTTTCAGAGGTCTGGCGAGCACTTGGGCAAACGAGCAGCTTGTCGAAGTTGGCGAACCCCCGATGTGGATCCGGAGATATCATGAGGATTGGGTCGAACTGCAATTGGCGCACAGCGAAGAGAACGAAGTTCGCGGAGCCTACAATGCTGCGGAATATCTCGCTCCTCGTCGTGCAATGTTGCAGGATTGGGCAGATTACCTCGACTGCCTTGGCGGCAAAGCGCAGAACATTGCTGTTTTGAGGGCCGCTTGACCCGCTCCTAACCTGTCGCCTGTCCTAGCCATTCCACCCGAAGGCGGTCGAACCCGACAACGATACCCTCTGCGGTAACTTCAAATCCGAAGTCATCGTTCGAGGGTTCATAGTCTTCGAGAACCCAGTGATCCCCTGCATCAGTCACGATGGCGGCTCCTCGGGGAAGGTGCTCAAGCCGTCCGCTAATCCTTTTCCGATTCGTATTCATGTCGAGCTGTATGCCATCCATCGCGCGATAACGCTCTTTACATATCCAGGTGTTTCTCGATTTTTCGGTATCCCGCCGGCTCGCGACACAGCGCCAGGGCCTGCATTGTAAGCGGCCAGCGCGAGATGGATCGCGCCGAAGCGATCAAGCATCAGCTTCAGATAGCGCGCGCCACCGTCGATGTTCTGAACCGGATCGTGGCGATTGCTGACACCAAGTTCCCTTGCGGTTCCCGGCATGAGTTGAGCGAGCCCCGCCGCGCCAGCCGGACTGATTGCCATGGGGTTGAACCGAGATTCCTGCCACACCAGCGCCTGGAGGAGGCGAGGAGGGAGCGAGTATCGCGCTTCGGCTTGCCGAATGAGTGGCTCATACAAGGCTTCCTTGAAGCTTCGATCGATGTCGGCCGGCTGGTCATCTGGTTTACCGAGATACATCGCAGTTGGGTTGAACCCGGCCTCTTCATCGATCGCAATCTCAACCTTGCCAAGGTCATGATCGAATACCTGAAATTCCTGCGCACGGGCGGATCCCGAGATCGCAACCGTGAGGGCACAGCATGTGCCAGTTACCCAGAACAAGTTCATCACTTTGCCTTTCGCCTTGCCTCGAATCGTTTGAGAACATAAATAGAACAACAAGGTGTAGGAAAGCGCCTTCTGCAGGTTTACCCGAGAGGAGAGGAGCTCGTTTGGAGGGGGCAATTATGCGGCGATGGAGCCAGTATGCCCGTTTCGAATTCGACCCTGTCACGTACCTCGCTTGAGGACACCGCCCGCAAGATCTGCGAAAGCCGGGGCGGCAAGTGGTCCGGCACCAAGGGCATGGCCTGCTGCCCTGCGCATGAAGATCGCACGCCGTCACTCGGTGTGTCGCTCGGCCGACAGGCCATCCTCTTCCACTGTTTCGCGGGATGCGATCAGCAGAGCGTGCTGGCTGCTTTGGCGCGTGAAGGTTTCGAGGCACCGGCGCTTTTTTCAGCTTCTGAGATCACCAACGAACCCGGACCGGCCAGCACCCGCGAACCCTCGGCGGCAGCGCTGAGGATCTGGCGCGATGCACAGCCACTGCGTGCCAGTCCGGCAAAGGCTTATCTTGAGAGCCGCGGCATCCTCGCCGCATCGCCGGTGCTGCGCTTCCATCCACGAACACCGCTTGGTCCGAAGGGACGCACTCGCTTTTTGCCCGCCATGATTGCGGCGGTCAGCCTCGACGAGGGGCCGGTCGCCATCCACCGCACCTTCCTTTCGGGCACTGCCAAGGCCGACTTCGACAAGCCGAAGCGTGCGCTCGGCGCGCTCGGTGAAGCTGCCGTCCGTCTCTTCGTTCCGGCCTCTGGCAAGCTCGGCCTCGCCGAGGGCATCGAGAGCGCGATGTCGGCCTATGCTCTCACCGGCATTCCCGTCTGGGCGACCCTGGGCAATGAGCGCTTCGGCCTCGTGAGCGTGCCCGAAAGCGTCACCGAGCTTCACCTCTTCGTCGATCACGATGCTGGCGGCGAGCTGGCTGCCTCGCGTGGGCTCGCCGCTTATGCCCGCGACGGGCGGACGATCCACGTTCGCAAACCATCCTCACGCGACACCGACTGGAACGATGAACTTACAGCATGGCTGCGCCGCAAGGCGGCGCGGTAGAGGAGAGAGGGCTTCTCGAATTCCTGATCCGGCAGAGGGCCTGTCCCGATGCCCTCATCAGGAGGACGAATTGCCATGTTTCAATCAGACCTGTTTCCCGCCGGCGAGCAATTGTCGTCAGTGCCATTGGCTTACGCTGTCGGTGCCAGGATTGCCGCGCTTCTCGCTTCGGGACGTCATCTTACCCGTGCCGACATTTCCGGGATGTTTGCCGACGAGACCGGCGTCGTGGACTGGGGAAGCGCCTGGACCATCGATGACTACAACAACGCGGTCGAGATCGGGGCGCTGCTCTGGCTTCGCGAGTCTTCGCGCATAGATCTGGCGACCAGCGTGCACGAAGCCGAAGCGCGGTTCGACTGGCTCGAAGCAGCCTTGCCGCCGCGGCACGTTCGCAGCGAAGCACAGGTCGAGCTCCAGCAGTTCTCGACCCCGCCAATGCTGGCCTGGCTGATGGCGAAGGCCGCAGCTGTCTGCGCGCAAGACACGCTCCTCGAACCGTCCGCAGGCAATGGTGCCCTTGCTCTCTGGGGTTGCCTCCAGAACGCTTCGCTGCTTCTCAACGAGATCGATCCGGCAAGACGAGACGGTCTGGCCCACGTCTTCCCCACGGCCACCATCACTGCGCATGACGGGGAACTGATCGCCGACTTGCTTCGCGGCCATGTTCCGTCTGCCGTGCTGACGAACCCGCCGTTCGCTCACAGCCTGGAACGCGGCAAGGACGGTGAGACCGCTATGCGTCACCTACGCGGTGCAATCCGGGCCGCTGCTAATCGGGCGAGGATCGTCGCCATTATGCCTGAAGGCTTCGACGCCTCCACCTTCGCCAAGGAACAGGACGAAGCATCGCTGCTCCTCGATGTTCGGCTGCAGCAGATGTTTCGCCGGACAGGGACGGGGATCGCTGTTCGCCTGGTTGTGTTCGACAAGACGCCGACTGCGTCCTCGCCTGCGATCATCGGAGATACTGCCGACCTCATCTCGCTCCACGAGCTTATCACTGCGCTTCCGCCACGCGTACAGACCTCCGCCAACATCTATCGCCTGCCGCTCGGCAAGCCAGTGCGCCTCGTTGGCAAGACTTCGGCCCAAAGCGCGCCGGTGCGGCCGCTGGCGCCGTTCGCCGCGACACCAGCAGCCACGGCGAATGCGATCGATCTTGCCTATTCTGTTCTCGCCGACCCCGCGCCGGTGCCTGAACAGGCAGGCATCTACCTGCCTTACCGGCCCAGCCGCATCGTGTTCGAAGGTGCGCCGGTTCATCCCACCCCGCTCGTGGAATCGGTCGCCATGGGTTCGGTCGCAGCACCCCAGCCGGACGTCACACCGCGCCTTCCCGCTTGCTGGAAGGCCGAGGGCCTTCTGTCCGAAGCGCAATGCGAGACACTGGTCTACGCTGCCCAGGCATTTGCGCGCGATCTTCCGGGTCAGTTCAAGGTGAGCCAGGAAGGCACCTCGCTGGAACTCTCCGAGGACGGACACTCTTACCGCCAAGGCTTCTTCCTCGGCGACGGAACCGGAGCGGGCAAAGGACGGCAGATCGCCGCGGTCATCATGGACCGATGGCTCGCAGACGAGCGCCGGCATGTCTGGATCACCAAGAACGAGGCGCTGCTCGAAGATGCACGCCGCGACTGGGAAGCGCTTGGCGGGCTGCCGCTCGACATTCAGCCACTCTCACGCTGGAAACTTGGCCACCCCGTAACGATGTCCGAAGGCATTCTCTTCGTCACCTATCCGACGCTGCGCTCGGGCCGCGCCGAAGACACGCGGCTCGACCAGATCCTTGCCTGGGCGGGCGTAGATTTCGACGGCGTGATCGCCTTCGACGAAGCCCATGCGATGGCCAATGCGCTCGGGGGCTCTTCAACCCGCGGCAAGGTCAAAGGATCCGAACAGGGCATGGCGGGCCTACGGCTACAGAACCATCTGCCGCGCGCCCGCGTGCTCTATGCTTCGGCCACTGGCGCCTCGGATATCGCCAACCTCGGTTACACCTCACGGCTTGGCCTCTGGGGACCCGAGACCGCCTTTCCGACCCACGAGGCGTTCATGACCGAGATCCGAGCTGGCGGCGTTGCGGCGATGGAGCTCGTCGCCCGCGACCTCAAGGCCCAGGGGCTCTACCTTGCCCGTGCGCTGTCCTTCGCCGGGGTGGAGTACGAGATCCTCGAACACAGCCTGACCGAAGCACAGGTACGGATCTACGATGCCTATGCCGATGCCTGGGCGATCATTCACGGCAACCTCGAAGCTGCGCTCGAAGCAACCCGCGTGGTCGACGAGGACAGCGGCGACACGCTCAACCGCAATGCCAAAGCTGCGGCGCTGTCGATCTTCGAAGGCACCAAGCAGCGCTTCTTTGCCCAGCTCCTGCTTTCGATGAAACTGCCCAGCCTGATCCCCGCGATGGAAGCAGCGCTTGGCGAAGACCATTCGGTCGTCGTGCAGCTTGTCTCGACCGCCGAGGCTATGCTCGACCGGCGCCTTGCCGACCTTACCGTGGAAGATCGCGAAGCGCTCGATATCGATCTCTCACCGCGTGAATATGTCATCGACTACCTGGTCAAGAGCTTCCCTGTGCGCCTGATGCAGGTCTTCGCCGACGAGGACGGCAATCTTCGCTCCGAGGCGATGAGCGACGAGGAAGGCAATCCCGTTTTCTGCCCCCGCGCGATCGCCGCGCGTGACGCGCTGATCGAACAGCTTTGCGCACTGCCGCCCATCGCCACTGCGCTCGATGCGATTATCGAACATTTCGGAACCGACGCCGTGGCCGAAGTCACGGGCCGGACCCGCAGGCTTGTCCTGGGCCGCGATGGTGACCAGCGCCTCGAACGGCGTAGCCCCAGCGCCAATGTCGCCGAAGCCCAAAGCTTCATGGAAGGCACCAAGCGCATCCTGGTCTTCTCGGATGCGGGCGGCACGGGGCGTTCCTATCATGCCGACTTGGGCGCCAGGAACCAGCAGCGCAGGGTTCACTTCCTGCTTGAACCGGGATGGCGCGCCGACAACGCCATCCAGGGTCTTGGTCGTACGAACCGCACCAATCAGGCCTCGGCCCCGCTGTTCCGCCCGGTCACCACAGATGTGAAGGGCGAGCGCCGGTTCATCTCGACTATTGCGCGAAGGCTCGACGCTTTGGGCGCGCTTACGCGCGGCCAGCGCCAGACGGGCGGACAGAACCTGTTCGACCCGGCAGACAATCTTGAAAGCGACTATGCGCGCGACGCGCTCAGCCGCTGGTTCCAGCTGCTCTATGACGGCAAGCTTGAAGCCACCACCTTTGGCAACTTCGTCGAGCGCACCGGCCTCCGGCTCGAAAACCCCGATGGCGGGCTGACCGACAATCTCCCCACGATCCAGCGCTGGCTCAATCGCATCCTCGCGCTGCCGATTGCGCTCCAGAACGCCATATTCGATGAATATCTCGGCCTCGTCGAAGCGCGGATTGAAGCTGCGCGCGAGGCTGGAACGCTCGACCAGGGACTGGAGACCGTCAAGGTCGATCACTTTACGGTCCTTGCAGATGAACTCCTGCGCACCGACCCCGTGACCGGTGCCGAGACCCGTCTCGTCTCGCTCGAAGTGTCGAGGCACCTTAGGCCTCTACACTTGCAGCACCTGGTGCGGATGCACGAGATCGGCGGCCCGCACGCGATCCCGATGCACAATGCGCGCTCGGGCAAAGTCGCGCTGTCGGTTCCTGCCCGGCGCCTCATCGCTGACGACGGGGCCGTGATCGAACGTCGGCGCCTTCTGCGACCGCTCAAGTCCGCGAACTGGACGCTTGACGCACTCGCTGAGAGCCACTGGGAGGAAATTGGCGTCACCGCGTTCACGAGCGCCTGGCGGGCCGAGGAAGAGGCGGCCGCCGCTTCACCTGTGACCGAGCGCGTCCATCTCGCCACCGGGCTGCTGCTCCCGGTCTGGAAGCGCCTCCCCGGCGATCATGTTCGGGTTACCCGGCTCGTTGCCGAAGATGGCCAGTCGATCATCGGCCGCGAAGTGCTCGATATCGATCTCGCCGCAATCGCCGAGACCTTTGGTCTTTCCGGGATTGCTGGACCAACGGCAGAGCAGATCGGCGAACTCGTCCTCGCCAACGGCAAGCCGCTGGGCCTTGCAAGCCACGATGCCTTGACCGTCAAGCGATCGCTGGTCGGCGGCGAACAGCGCCTTGAACTGACCGGATTCTCGCCGGATCGCCTCGACTGGTACAAGGGCAAGGGCTGCTTCACCGAGATCATCCGCTACCGCACGCGGCTGTTCGTGCCAGTCTCCGCAGCCTCGTCGGTCCTCCCCGCGCTTGCCGCCTGATCCCTCGGGCAGACCCCAATCTCAGAATGAGAGTGGAGGGAGCCCTTTGGGCTTGTGGGCCTCGTGATCCTCACCTGCGCCTTCAATCCATCAGGAGAACACCAATGATCCAGTCGATCCCCTTGAAGAAGCTTGTTCCCAGCCCGCGTAACGTTCGCAAGTCGAACGACGTGCTGGCCGACCTCCAGCTGCGGGCAGACATCGCCGCGCGCGGCCTGCTGCAGAACCTCGTCGTACGCAAAGGAAAGCGCGGCAAGTTCGAGGTCGAGGCCGGCGGTCGCCGTCTCGCCGCGCTGCTGGCGCTGGCCGAAGAGGGCACCTTGCCCGAGAACCACGAGGTCACCTGCCTCGTCATCGAAGGCGAGGAAAGCGAAGTGCGCGAAGCCAGCCTTGCCGAGAATTTCCAGCGTCTCGCAATGAACCCGGCCGACGAGGCGCAGGCCTTCGCCTCCATCATCGAAGCAGGCGCTACCCCTGAAGACGTGGCGCGCCGCTTCGGCCTCACGGTCCGTTTCGTCGAAGGACGTCTGCGCCTCGCAAGCCTCGCGCCTTGCGTTTTCGAAGCGCTCGCCGAAGGCACGATCACGCTCGATATGGCCAAGGCCTACGGCGCGATTTCCGACGTCGAGCGCCAGGCGCATGTCTATGCCGAGCTGCAGGATGCCTGGTACCAGATCACGCCCGATACAATCCGCCGCATGGTGCTCGATGCCACGGTGCGCGGTTCCGATCCACGCGCTGTCCTCGTCGGACGCGATGCCTACATCGCTGCAGGTGGCCGGATCGAGCGCGAACTGTTCGACGATGATGCCAGCGAGAGCTGGATCGATGTCGCGCTGCTCGAAGATCTCGCGCACAAGGCCATGGATGAAGCCGCCGAAAAGGCCGCGCTCGAATATGGCCTTGCCTGGGTGCGCCCGACGCTTGGCAACTACGTCAGCCATGACCTCGTCGAAGGTCTCGGCCGTCTGCCATGCGAGCCTGCGCCGATGACCGAACAGGAAGCGAAGGAACTTGGCAAGCTCGAGGCCGACTACGACCGCGTCGCCGCCGTGCTCGAAGACGAAGACAGCGACGAGGACGAGGTCGCCAAGGCCGAACAGGAACTCGTGGTGATCGACCGCGCCATGCGTGCGCTCAATGACCGGCCGCCGGTACTCGCCGACGAACTGAAACCCGAGGCCGGCGCCTTCCTCGTCCTTTCGCGCAATGGCGAGCCGACCTTGGTCCCGCAGTACTACACCGACACCGAAGTCATCGCTGACGAGGGCGTGGTCGAGGCCATTGAAGAGAACGGTGCGGCGAAGCCAAAGGGGAGCTCATTGTCGCAGCGCCTGCTTGATGAACTCGCGATGCAACGCCGCGACATCCTGGCGATCCATCTCGCGAACGATCCGGCACTCGCGCTCGACTTCATGGTCTTCACGCTTGCCGATGCCGATGGACACGATTGGCGTGCGAAGAAAGCGTCGACGCTTGTCGGCTCGGTGGCTTCCGGGCCGGTCAGTGGGTTCGAAGCCAAGGACGCACCGGCGAGCGCTGCCCTGGCCGAGTTCGCCGGGTCGCTCGATGAAAGCTGGCGTGCTGGCGAAAGCGACGTCGAACGGTTTGCCAAATTCCGGGCGCTGTCCGACGAGGCGCGTTCGGCATGGCTCGGCCATGTCGTCTCGCGCACTTTGGTTGCCAGTCTTGCCTGCGAAGGCGAGCGCTCGGTGCCGATGCACGAGGCGCTCGGCTCCCGTCTCGACATTGAGACGGCGCATTGGTGGCGTCCCACGGCGGCGAACTACTTCGACCGCGTAGCCAAGGCCCGCACGCTCGAAGCACTCGATGCCGCAGGTGGGCCCGAACTGGTCAGTCGCTACGCTGCCTCGAAGAAGGCCGAGCTTGCGAGTGCAGCCGAGCGCATCTTCTCCGGCAACTTCATCGGCGAGACCGACGTCAAGGAGCGGGCGCAGGCTTGGGTTCCGCCGATCATGCGTTTCGCCGGTTCCGATGAAGTCGGATTGGCCGACCACAAAGAAGGCGAGGCGGTCAACGCCGAAGAAACTGACGAGGTTGCCGAGCAGGCTGCCTGACCCCTCCTGACAGGTCCAGGTCACTCGGCAGGCGGTCCGTCCCTCTCGGGACGGGCCGCCTTTTCCGTGTCAAATTTGGGGCCGCTTCGAGACAGTCTGGTTTCGGGCGTTTTCCTAAGGAAACGGACAATCCGTTCGCAACCCAAATCGCATTCAAAGGCAACCCCGTAAAGTTAACGACATAACTCACGTCCCGGCCATTTCGAAGACAATGCCTGTCGCAATGAGGTGCAAGCGATCGCTGCCTTACTGATTTTTATCGGAATGGTTGCGCCTATCCGGTTTCGGCCTGTGCGTTACGGGCAGCAGCAATCGCCGCTGCAAGCTCTTTTGCTGGACCCACTCCCCAGTAGTGGAGGAAGTAAAACATCGGTTCACCGCCGATCATGTGGTTATGCAATGCTACGATATGGATATCCCGCTCGCGCAGTGCGCGGAGCACGGGCTGGACTTCGTCCTCGGTCATGATGAAGTCACCATCCACGGCGGCAAGGTCGTTGGTGCCCGAGAACGCCGCCCAGGTCGTAAGCCCCATCGAACCACCGATCTCAACGCCGTGCATGCGGCCTTGGCGAGCGAAGGTGTATTTCACGACACCATCGGCGATGCTTGGCTCGGTGCCCAAGATTTCGCTCAGCGCCAGGGCTTCGATCGTGCCGTTTGCATCCGGCGTCAAGCCACCGAAACTGCGCTGCGGCGTCGGCGAGGCGGCGCGCACTTCCTTGATGGCATCCCAGACGGCTTTTACACCCGCTGCCATCTTGGCGGTTTCCCCATGCCCGCCGATATGCATAAAATAGACCGGCGGATCGTCGAATATGAAGTGATTGTGCAGCGCGGTGACGGTCAACCCGTTGGCGAGGGCAGCGTCCATCGCGGCTGTTATCTCATCCTCGAATACGACCGTGTCGCCCATGACCATCACTCCGCCATCGACGGGTTTGAAGGCAGCCCATGAGCCGAGACCTGCCGGGGGATCGAGGCGCATGCCGTCGACCATCACCGGCACGTCGGCGCGCGTCCAACCGATGCGTGCGACCCCATCGTCGGTCATGGTGACCTCCGAGTGCGATGCCTCGAAAATTAGCGCCTCGAGATTGCCGAGATTATCCTGCGCGTGAAGAGCCGCCGACATCGCTGATAGCGATAGAGCCAAGCCGCCGACGAACAATGTTCTGCGTAATTGCTTCATCTTAGTTCTCCTTGGATGTGATTTCAGGTGCCAGCCATCGTTGCGAGGTAATACAGCGACCCAATGAGTGCGCTCACGAAGAGAACGAGCAACATCCCGATCTTGAAGCGCAGCATAGCGATCAGGGCCGCAGCGGCAATGACGACGGAGGCGACGTCGATCGTGGCGAAGTCCGGCACGAGCAGGCGTGCGCCGTAACCTCGAACCTCGTCAAGCCGTGCGAAGGCAACGTGCAGCGCAAACCAGATGGCAAGGTTTAGGATCACACCGACGACTGCTGCCGTCACCGCCGAAAGCGCCGCTGTCAGAAGCTTCACGCCGCGCAGTTTTTCGATAAATGGCGCACCAAGGAAAATCCATAGGAAGCACGGCACGAACGTGACCCACGTGACGATGACCGAAGCCGCGATGCCCGAAGCCACCGGGCCTAACATGTCTGCTTCGCGATATCCCCCCATGAACCCCACGAATTGGACGACCTGGATCAGTGGACCCGGCGTGGTCTCCGCCATGCCCAACCCATCGAGTATTTCACCGGGGGCAAGCCAGCCATGCGTCTGCACGGCTTCCTGCGCCATATAGGCCAGCACGGCATACGCGCCCCCGAAAGTCACGACCGCGAGCTTGGAGAAGAAAACCGCCAGTTCCGTGAACACGTGATTTGGGCCAACAAGAAGGATCAGCGCAATTATGGGAGCTGCCCAGATGCTGCCCCAGATCAAGGCCGTGCGGACTGCTCCGCGCCATGTAGGCTGCGCTTTCGCCATGCCACCTGTATGAAGCACGGCTTCCGGCTCGCTCTCCCCGTCCTCGGTCGTTTCACGGGCGCGAATGACCAGAAACCGTGCAGGATCGAAATGCCCTCCAAGAAAACCGACCAGCGCGGCGGCCGCGATAATCAGCGGGAAAGGTGCATCGAATGCGAATATCGCCACGAAGGCTGCGGCGGCAATCAGATACATGGGCCAAGTTTTCAATGCCCTTTTCCCGATGCGCAGCAGGGCCTCGATGACTATGGCGAGCACCGCCGCCTTAATGCCGAAGAAAATCGCCTGGACGAAGCTGGCCTCCTGAAAACTGGCATAGAGCACGCTAAGCGCCATAATGCTGAGGAAGCCGGGAAGGACGAACAGGCATCCTGCGACGAGGCCACCGCGAACGCCGTGGAGCAACCAGCCAATATAGGTGGCAAGCTGCATGGCTTCCGGTCCGGGCAGGAGCATGCAGTAATTGAGCGCATGCAGGAACCGGTTCTCGCCGATCCAGCGCTTTTCATCGACTAGAATGCGGTGCATCACCGCGATCTGGCCGGCTGGCCCACCAAAGCTCAACGCGGCTATGCGCGCCCAGACACGCACCCCATCGGAAAACGGGATCGGAGTTTGTTCTACGGAACCTGAATTAGCGGGAGAATTCATCAACGCGTCCTTCGCACACAGCTCATCGAGCCGGACTTGGGCGCATTGCCTTACCGGGCGCCGGAATAAGTGCCCGAAGTCAAACTGCTAGATCATTGATCTGGTGTTGTCAAAAGCCTTACGCGAACAGTCTGCCTTGCCCTTGGAGAATGTCGGCTTTCGAAATCTGGATCTGTATCTTCAATTTCCGGAATGAGGGCGCATAACGGTCATCATTGAAGGAGAGAGGAGGGAGCTTTGCTCTCCCTGAGCCGGGGCAGGTCCGTCCCGGCGATCAGGAGAGCTTATATGACCAAGTCCCGCCGCACTACTTCGACGTCGCCCGCTCAGCGCATCACCGCCGCCATTATCGAAAAGCTCGAGCAGGGGACAAAGCCCTGGATCAAGCCGTGGCGCGGTGTGCCGGTCTCGCGGCCCTTGCGTTCCTGCGGTACGCCCTATCGCGGCATGAACACCTTCTGGCTGTGGATGGTGGCCGATGGATGCGGCTTCGCCTCGCCGTACTGGATGACATACCTCCAGTGCCAGAAGCTTGGGGGACAGGTCCGCAAGGGTGAGAAATCGACTATTGCGATCTTCTACAAGAGTTACACCAAGGAGGTTGAGACCGCGGAAGGCGAAGCGGACACCGAAAACCGGCGCGTTCTCAAGGCCTATGCCGTGTTCAACGCGGATCAGTGCGACGGCCTTCCCGACTTCTACCATCCCAAGCCACTGGTTGCCGCGCTGGAGCCCGATGGACGAGAAGATCGCCTTGATGCCTTCTTTGCTCATATCGGCGCAGACCTGCGCCACCATGGCGCGCAGGCTTATTACGAACCGCTGCGCGACCGCGTCACCATGCCGCCGGTCGAACTCTTCGAAGCCTATGACCACTACTACGCGACACTCGCACACGAGTTGTCGCACTGGACGGGTCATTCTTCGCGGCTCGACCGCGATCTCAAGAACCGCTTCGGCGGCGACGCCTATGCTGCCGAAGAACTGATCGCAGAGCTGTCCTCAGCCATCCTCGGGGCAGAACTGGGTCTTCCGGTCACCCACCTCGACCATCACGCCAGCTACATCGCATCCTGGCTCAAGATCCTCAAATCGGACGAGCGCGCGATCCTGACAGCTGCGGCCAAGGCCGAGGAAGCGGCCAGCCTGCTCCTCGAACTGGGTGGTCACCAATCTCTGGAAGGCGACGCCGATGTCGACCTTGCTGAAGCTGCCTAAGGAGCGGTGAGATGGGACGTTCCGTCAGCTATCCAACCGGCTCCGTGGTTGCCTTCCGCCTGCTTGATGACGGCGAAGACGAAGATGTCGACTGGGCATACGAGTGCCTAGTCGACGAGATCATCGATACCGCGAAGGTGGCCTTTCCTTCTTTTGAACGCATCGAAGGATGGCGCGGCCGCGAGGACCGCATCCTCCTGCGAAACGCCTTCGCCGATTGCGGCATATCGACCTATTGCGGCCTTGCCGCGATCTGGCTCGCCGAACGCGACGATGCCCGGTACTGGGAGGCCGATTTCTACAACCCACGAACAGCAAGGGCACGGCATTGGCTTGGCCAGGTCTCGGGTAGGTTCATCGACCTGTTCGGTGAACTGCGCCTGGTCGGGCGCTTCTCGAATGGCGAAGCGATCTTCGAGCGCTCCCGATCCGCCTGCGACACCGGGCCCTGATCCTGCCTCACCCCTGACCGCCGGGAGAGGCCCTTGGGCCGGCCGGGGCGTGCCGCAACCTGCGGCCCGTCGGCCCGTGTTGCCCGCGCCAGCCTTAGGGCCGCAGGTTTCCCGCTACGCGGTGCGTCTTGCCCCTTTCCCCGGCCCTGATCGGGCTCCGGCGGACAGGCCCGAGGCAATGGTGCCTCCTCTCCTTGTCCCCGCGATCAGGAGACACCCCATGTACGACAGCTTCATCGATCAGTTGAGCGGCCTCGACCTTTCAGGCCTCAGCATCAGGCCAGCCCCCTTCAACGAGACCGACTTTCCCTGCGAGGATGCGATCGACCAGACGCTTGGTGCCGTATGGTCCGACCTCTTCGCGATGTTTTCCGACACGGCCCTGGAAGCAGATGCCGAGGATATTGCCTGGGGGGTGGTCAATCTCTTTCACCGCGCAGCCAGCCGCAAGTCGGCTCAACTTGATCGGGCCAGCGACGAGATCCGGGTCCTCCTCGCATCGGCCGATGGCTCCGAAGTGCATTCGAGCAATCTGGAAGAGCAGGTCGAGCGCGCGCAGGCCGCCGAGGCCAGCATGCTGGCCTTCGAGCAGATGCGGGAGGCTGCCGCAGCACTTTACCGTGACGAGACCGGTTCCTCGTGGAAGCCTGTTTCTGGCTCGCGTACGAGCCATTCGCGCCACCTTACTTCGGCTGTGATCGATGCCCGCGATTTCCTCCGCGCACGTACTGAGAACCGGCGTCACGCTCTGATTCCGGAAGGAACTCCGGTCGTTTTCGCCGGTGGTCGCCAGAGCTTCGAGAGCGCCGAGGATGCGCGTGTCTACGCCGACAATATCTGGGCGACGCTCGACAAGGTTCGTGATGTGGTTCCCGATCTCTTCCTGGTCCATGGCGGCGACGGCAAGGGAGCCGATCGCCTGGCCGCGAGTTGGGCTGAACGCCGCGAAGTGCAGCAACTGACCTACTCGCTTGATCGTCGGCTTGGTGCCCGCGCCGGGTTCAAGCGCAACGAGCAAATGCTTTCGCTCAAGCCGCGTTATGTCGTCGCCTTTCCGGGCAATGGCGTCACCGAACGACTGGTGATCGATGCCAAGATCCGCCGGATCACCGTGGTCGATCGTCGCGGCCCCTTGGGCACCTCTCCCGGGTCCTGAGGGGCCCTTCGTCATCCATATCTAAAATGCCTGTATGTGCATTCGGCACCGACCCGACTATGGACCGGTCATGCAACTCGACGATCTGCTGCAGCGCTACTTTGCCACCACCTACCTCTCCGGGGTTGCTCCCGACACGTTGTCAGCTGGCATCGAGCACTGCCGGGTCGATCTCGGCCTTGAGGAGGACGGGGGCAAGCGCTTTGCGCTGTGGTCGTTCCTGCACATGTTCGGGTCCGCCCCCGATCTCGACGTGGCGTTCGAGAACGAGGAAGACCGGGAGGCGGCGCGCAACTTCATGGATCTCCTGGCAGCATCGGAAGGCGATGGAGCAGGCTGATTGCGGCAGGTTCCTGGCACCGTCAGGCCCGCACCCGATACCCATCCGGCTTTCTTCGCGAACAGTCCTGAACCAGGTCAGCTGAGGACGGCAACCCGTTCCTTTCCGGCCGTGTTGGCAGCTGCGCTGCCTGCCCGCACCACCCGTCATGAACGGGTTCCCCTTGGAGCTTTGCTCCTGCGGTGCAGTCCCCCCATGCCCTGCTTCTTCTGGATGTTCGCAAGCCGGAGATGGTCTCCGGTTTGAGGAACTGAAGGAATACACCCATGACCAATATCGCAATCCTCACCGGCCGCATCGCCCGCGATCCCGACACCCGCGAGACCAAGGGCGGCACTAACGTCACCGGGATTACCGTCGTCACCGATCGCCCCGCACGCGACAAGGACGGCAAGACCTACAAGGATGAGAACGGCTACACTGCCAAGGAAAGCGAGTTCCACCGGGTGACCTGCTTCAACGGCCTCGCCAAGACCGTCGGCCAGTATTGCTCCAAGGGCCAGCTGGTCAGCGTCCAGGGCCGCATCCACTACACCCAGTGGGAGGACAAGGACGGGGTCACGCGCTACGGTACCGAGATTCTCGCGGACAAGGTCGACTTCCTCTCCCGCGGCAACGGGTCGAGCGACGAGAACGATAACACCGACGCTCCCCAGATCGACTGAACTCTCCCGTCGATCTCACTCCCGAAGGGGTCCTGTCCGAGCCGGACAGGACCCCTTTCTCATGTTTATTCCGATGGCGTTTGTCCGGATCGGGAAGACGACGAAGCAGACGGAACCAGCTTCCGCAGAGCACCCTCTTCCCCGAGCTTGCCCAACTCCATGGCGACCCTGGACAATCCCTTCTTCGAAAAAGTCTCGAGACCTGTTCCGAGGATCACGCGGCCGAGTTCAAGCGCGGCCTGCTCTTCGAGTTGCTGTTTACGCTGGTCGAGAGCCGCCTGGTCGGCTTCGAGCTTCCTGAGGGCGGCAACGGCGCTGCGGTTCGATGGCATTGGAGTTCATCCTTACTCCCCCTTCGCGTTCCTCCCGCTGGTTCAAATGGAACAGGCAACACCCTGTAGGAAAGTCCTTTTGCAGATGACTGGTATGAAGGCTCTTCATCGGACTGGGGAGGGGCCTGGCTCACGGACTTCCAAGGGTGACGGGCCCGGCACCGGCGCGTCAAGGACGGCGGGGCCCCACCATTTTGCCTCCCCTTCGCTTGCGCTGCGGTCCGACAAAATCGTTTCCCCCACCGCCGCTTCGCGGTCGCCCCTGCGGGCGATCCCTGACCCGACGGCACCGCGCCCATCCGCCTTCCTCCTGTCGTCTCACCGACAGACATCAGGAGGAAATCATGACTACACTTTGCAATCTCGGATCGAACTCGAACAGCTACTTCGAAGCACTCGCCACTGCCGAACGGCGGGCCTTGCACAGCTTCTTCGACCAGCACGTCGTGGAAGATGACGATCTCGGATATTTCGCTCTCGACGAGGGCGACTACAACGCCTTGCCGGCACACCTGACGAGCCGGGTGGTTCATACCGTGCACGGGGGCATGCTCGACGAATTCTGACGACCAAGCGAGGGCAGGAGCCGGTTACGGTTCCTGCCTTTTTTTTATGTTCGCCGCTGGAAAGGTCGGACGAACAGAGGAGCGGGACTTGTGACGCGCTCGATCCCGCACCGCCTGCAGCGGTGCTCCTGCGGGCGCGGCGTTCTTGTCCTTGAGTCCCGCACGCACTCCCGCCCGGCGCCGGGTCGAAGCGGCGCGAGGCTGGCGGAACCGACAGCCCCCGGTTCCTGGCCTCGCATGCGCTCCTTTGCCGCCGCTTTAGCGGGGGTGCGGTTCTTGTGTCGGGGCCGTATATCAGCGTGAAGCCAAAGCGCTTTCCTGAGCTTAATGTCTGCTCTCGCTCCGACTGGTCGGGCAGGACACTGCCGCCAGGAATTCAAGTCCCAGCAGCACAGGAAACTCACGCGCAACGGGGAACAATTTTGGCACACCGTACGCAGCGGGTGCTGCAAGGGAAGGCGAGGAATTGCCTCGCGAATTCAACATGAATCGCCAGCGACGTCTTCTGTGCCGGAAGCGGTCCACGTGCTTGCTCGTCCGTGCCGAGTCGGCACAGATACATCTAGCCTGCTGAAAATCTACGCGAATTTTCCGTTTTCCTACACCCTTGGTGGCGGCCTAGAGTGGCACTTGCCTTTCGAAGGGTGAGCCAGGTTCTTTCAACACAAGGAACTTGGAAAAATGCAAAGACACCACCGCTTCGTGACCTATGTCACGCCCCTGATCGCCGAATGGATCAGGAAACAATCCGACGAGCGCAGGGTCAGCGCGAGCATCGTCATTGGCGATTGCATCTTCGATGCTTGGCACCGCGCAACCGAGGCCGATCTGAGGACACCGGCGACCGATCCGGTGCGCCAGAACATCTTCATCACGGTCGCGCTCGATGCCCTGCTGACGCACCATCCGCAGGCCGATCTGCGCGAGAAAACGGTCGCTGCCTACCAGCGCCGGTTGGAGCGCCTCGGGATCATTGCACCCCGTCCACAGGGAGGCGACGATGAAGCATAATCTCGTCAATTTCACCCGCGGCAGCCAGCTCCTTGGCCACTTCGGTTTCATGTTTGCGGCGGGTCTCAAGGGTCCGCTTATCGTCACCGTTCTGGTCGCCATCGGCCTCCTTTACTGGGGAGTGAGCGGCGCGCTCGACGACCATCAGGTCTACCTCCTGTGGATGCATATCTACGCTTCGGCCTATGGCTTCATGGAGTTCGATCCCGACAAGCTCGTGAACCTGAAGCTTGCGGATGGCAGCACGGTTGCCTTCCCGATTTCGGTGGTCACCGACTACCCGCCAATGCGCGAGGCGGTCGCGCTTTTTCGATCGACGGCCGTCGGCGCACTCTGGCTTGCCGCGCTGATCCTCGCCCCCCTTTTCCTGCTCTTCTGGTGGGTCGCCGAACGCTTCGGCGAGCGGTCGAAACAGAAGAAGCACGTGCGCGGCGCGGAACTTGCAACCCTCCCCGAACTGAAGCGCGAGATCGAACGGCACAACCGCAATGCGCGTTCGCGTGAATATGGCGAAGCCATGGGCTGGAAGTGGCGGCTTGCCGGGGCCAGTTACCTTCGGGAAGCAGGCTTCTATGCTCCTGCGCATCTCGCCCGTGTCAGCTGGCCATGGCGGCTCGAGCAGAGCCATGCGATGCTGGTCGGCACGACCGGAACCGGCAAGACGGTGGTGCTTACCGAGCTGGCAGACGAGATCCGTCAACGCGGCGAGCGCGCGGTCATCTTCGACCTCACCGGGGCCTTCATCGAGACTTTCTACGAGCCCGGACGCGACATCATCCTCAACCCGCTCGACGCGCGCTGCCCGGCCTGGAGCGTGTTCAACGATTGCACGACCCGCGCCGAATTCCATGCCGCGGCGGAGTCCTTGGTCCCTCATGACGGTGGCGGCGCAGAACAATTCTGGGTGCTTGCTGCGCGCACGCTGTTCGTCGAGACCTGCCTCAAGCTCGCCGAGGCGGGACGGGGGACCAATGCCGCGCTTGCGCATGAATTGATGAATGCCGATCTCTCCGACCTGCACCAGCTTCTCGAAGACACGATGGCGGGACCGATCAGCACGCCGAGCGCGGCGCGTATGGCGGAATCGGTGCGCGCGGTGTTCAATGTCAATGCCAAGGCGCTGCAGATGCTGCCCGAAGACGGCGTACCCTTTTCGGTTCGCGAATGGGTCAACGGGGCGGGAAAACCCGGCTCGATCCTGTTTCTCTCGGCGCGCTACATCGACATGAGCGTTCTCTCGCAGTTGCTCACCCTGTGGCTCGATACATCGATCAACACGCTGATGGCGGGCGAGCGTTCGCGCGATCTCAGGCTGTGGTTCCTGATCGACGAACTGGGCGCGCTGCATCGCCTTCCATCGCTCGAGAAGGGCCTCCAGACCGCACGCAATTTCGGGGGCGCGATCGTCACTGGCATCCATGCCTTTGCCAAGCTCAAGGACGTCTACGGTGAGAACATGGCGATGACGCTGTCCTCGCTTGCCCGCACCAAGCTGATCCTCGGCACGGCGGACCGCGAGACGGCCACCTGGTGTTCCGACGTCATCGGTCACCGCGAGGTTCGCGAGATGGAAGAAGGCTACAGCTACGGCTACAACAACGCCCGTGATGCGGTCAGTCTGACGCCGCGGCGTCAGGTGGTTCCGCTGCTCCTGCCTGACGAGCTGATGAGGCTCAAGAACCTCCACGGCTTCATCAAATTCCCGGAAGGATTTCCCGCAGCGCCGGTCGTACTCCAGCCACGAAACTGGCCCCGGGTTGCCGAAAGCTTTATCGCCCGGGAGATCCCCAATACGCCCACGAAGGCAGCGTCTGCGAGCGGCGAAGCGGGAACCACGTCAGAGCCGACCGGACCGTCGGAAACGAGCGACAATGACGGCGATCCGCGCCGGATGAAGGACAAACACGAACCATCCACCCGCCCCGAAAAGAGGCCGCGCAAGGACCAGCAAAAGGAACCAAGCCGGGGTCGTCGGACTACCAAGGCCGAGCAGGCGCGACCGGAACGAACCAAGGCGCGAAAACCTCGCGATCGAGGACAAAGGAGCGCGCTTCCTGCCCAACCCCGGCCCGCCCAGTCCGAGCTTCCCCTGTCTAGCAAGGCCGAAGAGGATCGCGACAGCAACCAGATAACTGCACCGTCGCAGCGGTCCGACGTTCCCGATCCTGCGCCCCACCAGCGGGCGCAGGACGCCCACGGCAAGGCCGACCAGAAGATGCAGGAGGAGCAGCAAAGGTCGCTCCTGGGCGGCGCTGCGAAGCAAGGACGGAGCGCCGACCACGATCACGATCACGACCACGATCTCGGCGACTACGATCCCGATATGTAACGCCGACCAGGGGAGGGGCGAGGGCTTGCGAAAGGTGATCCTGCCCCATGCTTTCCGTCGCCAATGTCCGTTCGCCATCGGCGGCGGCAAGCTACTTCGCTTCTGACAATTATTACGCCAGCGCCGACGCCGACCGGTCGGGTCAATGGATCGGTGACGCCGCCAAACGTCTAGGTCTTGAGGGCAAGGTCGAGGCCAAGGCGTTCGACGCGCTGCTGCGCGGTGAGCTGCCCGACGGGAGCAGCGTCGGCAACTCCGGTCAGGCGCACCGGCCGGGGACCGATCTCACCTTCTCGGTACCCAAGAGCTGGTCGTTGCTGGCGCTGGTCGGGAAAGACGAAAGGATCATCGCCGCCTACCGCGAAGCCGTCGTCGAGGCGCTGTACTGGGCCGAGAAGAACGCGGCCGAGACCCGGATAGTCGAGAAAGGCAAGGTGGTCACTCAGGCGACGGGCAATCTCGCTGTCGGCCTGTTCCAGCATGACACCAACCGCAACCAGGAACCCAACCTTCACTTCCACGCTGTCATCGCCAACGTCACGCAGGGGAGGGACGGTAAGTGGCGAACGCTCAAGAACGATCGGCTCTGGCAGCTCAATACCACGCTCAATTCGATCGCAATGGCGCGCTTTCGCGTCGCCGTCGAGAAGCTCGGCTATGAGCCGGGGCCGGTGCTAAAACACGGCAATTTCGAGGCGCGCGGGATAGCGCGCGAGCAGGTGATGGCGTTCTCGACCCGCCGCAAGGAAGTGCTCGAGGCGCGGCGCGGTCCGGGTCTCGAAGCTGGCCGCATCGCCGCACTCGATACCCGCGCGAGCAAGGAGGGGATCGAAGACCGCGAGACCCTCGGCAAACAATGGAGCGAGGCCGCAAAGTCGATTGGCCTCGACCTGGCGCCGCTCGTCGATCGGGCCCGGACCAAGGCGCTCGGGCGAAGCATGGAGGCCACGCGGATCGGCTCGCTGGTCGAGCGTGGGCGGGCATGGCTCAGCCGCTTTGCCGCGCATGTCAGGGGTGATCCCGCCGATCCGCTGGTGCCGGCATCGGTGCTGAGACAGGACCGCCAGACTATCGCCGCAGCGCAGGCTGTTGCATCGGCAGTGCGTCATCTCTCGCAGCGCGAGGCGGCCTTCGAGCGCACGGCGCTTTACAAGGCCGCGCTCGATTTCGGGCTGCCGACCACGATTACCGACGTCGAGAAGCGGACCCGGGCTTTGGTGCGCTCGGGCGATCTGGTTGCGGGCAAGGGCGAGCACAAGGGGTGGCTTGCCTCGCTTGATGCGGTCGCGACCGAACACCGAATCCTGTCCGAAGTCGCGGCCGGGAAGCGCGACAGCTCGCGAGTGATTGACCCGCAAAAGGCCGCCGCATCTGTCCAGGCGGCCGCGCTCACGGGGCAGGGCTTCCGGCTCAACGAGGGGCAATTGGCGGCGGCGCAGTTGATCCTCACGTCGGAGGATCGCACGATCGCGGTCCAGGGCATCGCGGGGGCCGGCAAGAGCAGCGTGTTGAAGCCCGTGGCCGAGGTGCTACGCGAAAAGGGACACCCGGTCATCGGGCTCGCGATCCAGAACACTCTTGTCCAGATGCTCGAACGCGACACCGGGATCGGCTCGCAGACGCTGGCGCGTTTTCTCGGGGGCTGGAATAAGCTACTCGACGATCCAGGCAATGTCGCATTGCGCGCGGAAGCGCAGGCGGGCCTCAAGGATCATGTCCTGGTGCTCGACGAGGCGTCGATGGTCTCGAACGAGGATAAGGAGAAGCTCGTTCGCCTTGCCAATCTCGCAGGCGTTCATCGACTGGTCCTTATGGGAGACCGTAAGCAACTGGGCGCGGTCGACGCGGGCAAGCCCTTCGCGCTGCTCCAGCGGGCAGGCATTGCCCGCGCCGAAATGGCCACGAACCTGCGCGCTCGTGACCCTGTCGTCCGCGAAGCGCAGGCAGCAGCCCAGGTTGGCGACGTGCGCAAGGCACTTCGATATCTTAAGGCGCATACCGTCGAGGCTAAGGGCGATGGCGCGCTGGTCGCCGCTGAGACCTGGCTCGCGCTCGACAAGGAGACCCGCGCGCGGACTTCGATTTACGCTTCTGGCCGCGCAATTCGTTCCGCGGTCAACGCGGCAGTCCAGCAGGGCCTTCTCGCCAATCGCGAGATCGGTCCTGGCATGATGAGGTTTGATGTCCTCGACCGCGTGAACGCGACGCGGGAAGAACTTCGCCATCTCCCGGCCTACCGGGCGGGACGGGTGCTCGAGGTTTCCAGGAAGCAGGAGGCCCTCGGCCTTTCCGTTGGTGAGTACCGTGTCATCGGACAGAACCGGAAGGGGAGGCTGGTCGAGGTCGAGGACCAGCGCGGGAGGCGGTACCGGTTCGATCCGGCGCGGGTCAAAGCGGGGAAGGGTGACGACAACCTCACCTTGCTCGAGACGCGTAAGCTCGAAATCCATGAGGGCGACCGGATCCGCTGGACCCGCAATGATCACCGGCGCGGCCTGTTCAATTCCGACCAGGCCAGGGTGGTCGAAATTGCAGGCGGCAGAGTCACCTTCGAAACATCCAAAGGTGACCAGGTCGAGCTCAGGAAGGGCGATCCGATTCTCAAGCGGATCGACCTCGCCTACGCGCTCAACGCCCATATGGCGCAGGGTCTGACCTCGGATCGCGGTATCGCAGTGATGGACAGCCGCGAACGCAACCTGTCGAACCAGAAGACGTTTTTGGTGACGGTCACGAGGTTGCGCGATCACCTGACGCTGGTGGTCGACAGCTCGGACAAGCTCGGCGCGGCTGTCGCCCGAAACAAGGGCGAGAAGGCATCCGCCATCGAGGTCACGGAACGGCTCAAGCCGACTAGCGAGAAGGGCATGAAGGCCATTGAGCCGAAACCGGAGGAGGCTAGCAAGGCCGAGAAGGAGCTGACCCTGAGCAAGAGCAAGACGCTGGATTTTGGGATCTGAACGGCAAGCTTGCGCCCTCATCTTCGTCATCAATCCGATTGGTGATATACCAAAAGTGGACGATATTCACCCATAGCTCTCGCGTGTTGGTTTGGCATACCGGTTCGACAACTCTCGCCGCGCGTTAGTGTGCTAACCCCCAAAAAGCTAAATTTATTGGGTCGACTTGGCCGTCGGAGGTTTGAGGCAAACTAGTGCAAATAGATCGACTTATGGATGAAGAAATGTTCGAATGGCCTTGGCCGACGGGCGCTGGCGCCGATCATATTCTAAAGCGCCAATGGGAACTCGTCGATTTGCTGTCGAGCAGGTCGCCGATCTTTCTCGACACCAATTTCTGGGTCATGGCGCGCCAAGCGGCATTCGAAGAAAGCGAAGAACCGGAAAAAATTTCTCTCCTCGGCGCGCTGAGGCTGGCGGTCGAGTCCGGAAAATTCTTCTTCCCGATTACAAGCGATCTCATCGCAGAATTCAGCAAGCAAACGCCTGAACGCCTTGAGCGAACGATGCTGCTTGTTGACCGGCTGAGTCTCGGTGTTGTGATGGTGCCGCATCAAGAACGTACTGCGATCGAGATGGAAGCGTTCAACGCAAGGGCGTTTCCGGACCATCCGCCCGCTCCACGCCCTCTATGGACCTGCTACGCCTTTGCGCTTGGCTATGAGGATATGTGTTCCCCTAACGTGGAGGCAAACGACGCGCTCTTGGTTGCGCTCGCTCAAGAGGCCTGGATGGGGCAGCCGTCGATGCTCGCGAAGATGGTGCCGCCCGAGCTCTTCGCGTCTCGGTCGGAGAGTGAACGAATGGCGGCATACTTAAATGAGCAGGAAGCGCTCCACGCTCATGAGATCGACAGCCTCGCGACCGCCTTGCGAATTGAGGTTGCGGGTGCGGCGAGCATGCTCACGGGCATTGCTGCCCGCGAATATCGGCGCATGGCGGCGGCAGTCGGACACGACCGTGAGGCAGGCGACAAAGAAGACAGCATTAGGGTCGGCAGGCGCGTCACCGGCATGCTCGCTCAAGCGCTAGAGAAGGACGAACATCGGCGCGCCTTCGGCAGCCTTTACGTACCCGCAATGTTGCACGCGGCTGTGCGATCGGAAAGGAAACGCAAAATCAAACCTAACGACATCTTCGACTTTCGCCACGCGGCCGCGGCGCTTCCCTACTGCCGCGCCTTCATGACAGACGGTCCGCTGCGTAGTCTGATCACGAGCGGCCATGTCCGTCTCGACCGGCTCTACGGCTGCGAGGTTGTAGCGACGCCCGCTGAGGCGATAGAGCTAATCGGCCGCTTGGCCCTCAGCTGATGCCAAGGCCGCGCCACGCTGAAAATTGCAGTGGTGCAGACCGGGAGGTATAAGGATGTATGACCATACGCACTGGAAAACCTTCCAAGTTCGTTCCATCGGACAAAGCCGCTTTTGTTGAGTTCGTCGCCGCGGCTGGCGAGGTCGATCGGGCCATCCTGCCAAGGTTGGTCGACGATGCAGTGGCGCTAGTCATGCTCTTCGAGCGCGACGAACTGATCGGCACGGCAGCGATCAAAACCCCCTATTCTGCACACCGGCGTGGCGAATTCGCGAAGGCAAACGCCGCGGAAAACGCCGATGCGTTTCCACTCGAGCTTGGCTGGGTCGTCGTGCATTCCGAGTATCGGAAACGTGGTCACGCGCCCGAACTGGTGCGCGCCGCAGTGGGCCTTGTGGCTGATCAGGGAGTCTATGCAACCACCAAGACGCCGCGGATGCTGACGATCCTGAGCGAATGTGGCTTCAAGTCGCTTGGCAAACCTTATCCGTCGTTCCTCAAACCCGATGCGCTCTTGACATTGTTGATCCGGCCCGCGGGCGGCTAATCACGTCAAAAAGGTCAGCGCACCCCGATAGAGCCGGTCGAGTTCTGCATCGGTGAAGACGCGTTGTGGCTGGTAGTCGAGCTGATCGTCGCGGCGTGCGGCGTCGGGTGTGGCGATATAAAGCCTTTGAGTGGGTTTCATTCGCGGCGCTATGTGGCTTGCGAGCAATTTTGGCGCTCCTGGTGAATAGGCGGTCGTCACTAGCGAGACATCGGCGATATATTCGCCAAACCGAACCCAAGCGTGCCCGTCCCAGTCGAGGTCGGTCTTGAGCCTGCCACCCCCTGGAGCGTAGCCGAAGACCGGAGAGCCTGTGACTAACAAGGCGCCGCCAACCAGTATAGCTGAGGTATGGCCGAGATGGCGTAGCCTGCCAGTATAAAGCGCGCTCATCATCACACAAGCACCCGCCTTTCGCGGAAATGCACACAGTACATCGTGGCCCACCGACACAAGAGCGTCGAATTGTTCGTCACTCAAACCGGGTGGGCTTTCCGTCGGCATCAGGTCAGCGTAGCCGCGATCCGGTTGAGTGTCGCAACGAAGCTCTGGAGCAATTGACGACCCTGCATGACGGGAGGCGAGCTATCGTCGACCGCAGCGCGCGCCTTGCCGCTCGCGATCTTGCTTGATCCGATGTGCGCATCGGCGAGACGGAGGTCGTATATGCCGAATAGTGGTGCCATCATTTTTCTTGCGGCGGCGTTGGAGCCGTGATGCGCGGCAAGCTTCTCAAGCGCTTTCAGGGACCCCGGTTTCTTGTCGGTCTTCGGCAGGGCAAGTGCGGCAGTGATCGCGTCGATGTCGATGCGCTCGATGAATAGCCGGGTTAGTTCTTTCGACAACTCGAGCAGTCCGTCCGGCTCGGCGGCAATAAATCGGTGCGCCCGCCGGAGCAGCCCCTGAAGGGAATTGTGCTCACGTAGCAGCCGAGCGCCGTAGCGCGAGGAAAATGCAACATCGAGCGCGTCCATTGCTTGAGACAGTTGCATCTCCGGCGCGATGGTAGCGGCGGGATTGACTTCCATCTGCGCGGAGAAGAGTTCGCGCGAAACGCCGCCGTCGGGCGTGACGTTGTGTGCACTCCACAATCGCTGTTCCCATGGCTGCAAGCCCCCGATGTCCTTGGCGAAAACGGTGATCAGTCCAATGTCATTGATCCCAAAATGCACACCATGGTTGGTCGCACCGAGCGAACCAGTTTCTTCGGTCGCCCAGCGAAGTGTTGCGCTGCGATGCCTAAGCAATGCCGAGGCGATCGTCGGCTCGAAATACAACCACGCCATCGCCCCCGCCAACTGCTCGGCCGCCGCGCGCGTTCCGTCATTTTCGAGCGTGAAAGTGGTGGTATGCGGATCGGCTTCGCCGCGGACGCGCGTGCTAAGCGTTCCCGGTTCAACCCATTCGGTCCGCCAGAGGGCACCCCTCGTCCAATAGTGATCATCTGGATCGGGATAGTCGGTCTCGACGATCATGGCTTCGCGCCGATCTCGGTCTTGCTCATCGGCGAGGCGATCATCGGGCCAATCGTAAGGCGGCTTGTTTACGGTGACGGCAATGCGCTCGCGATAGCTCGAGCAATACAGCGCCATGCCGCGTGCGGCGAGATAGTCGCGCAGGAATTCCGCTTTGATCTCAATGAGGGATGGCTCGCCATCGTCGTTGCGCTTGAGCCGGACGACTTCGATCCATCCCTCTTCGGGGCGAAACCAGCTATCCCCTTCTTGGATCAGCACAAGCGCGACGCACAAATCCGGGTGCAGGTGCCAGATATTGCGATTGCCCTGTTCAAGGTGCTGGTCGATCACGAGATTGATACCGAGTGTCTTGCTCCAGCTTCGGAAGACGTCGGCGGCACTATAGCCCCAACGCTCAACTCCCGAGCGGTGCGGACTCACATCGAGATCCCCGGTCCACCCGAGCTTCTCGGCGGCCCCACGGTGTCCGTCCTCGACCGCTGCAGTAGCGATCCCGATCCATTCCTCGAGACGATAAACATCGGGCTGGTCGGTTTCGAACGAAGCGTCGGTGATCTGGCGCAACGGAATCCAGGACTTGCTCCGCAGCGGCTGAACGTCTCGCAGTTCAAAGTACGATTGAGGTATGGGCACGGTCAGAAACTCCTTGCCGATCCTATACCGGCAAGACCGCCGAATTCACAAAATGGCTCGAGCGCTAGGTCGGGAGCTGCGCTCAATCGGAGTCTGGCCGGTCGCTTTCTCGCCCGCCACTCACAACAGCGGCTCGCGCACAGCCATAGGCAAGGGATCGGCATGACCCCAAAAGAGTATGATCGCGCGGGCGTACCGTTTGAGATCGTCGATCCGGATGCGTAGCGACTCACTGGCGGGGGTGGATCCAGGTGCAAGGTCGAAAAAATCGTTCGTCTCGATGGCCCACAAATCGGGGGCGCGCGCCTGGAGGTCGGCGCTTGATCGGCCTTCGCCATGGCGAACGACATTGGCTGCCAGATGCAATTCGTGAAGATCCTGCGAAATGCCAATATCATCTAGGTCGATAGACGCGATCTGGGCACACGCGGCGAGAAGCTTTTCGAGCCCTTGAGTGTTTCTTCCGTGCGCAACAGCCCAGCGACTGAGCTGCCGCTCGAAGAGACCATCGAGCGTCAGCACGAAGGCCTTGGCGACTTCGTTAGCGGTATGATTGTCGACCTGCGCCGCGCAGTGATCGAGAAACGCATCCATCGAGGCCGCTTCTCCCACTTTCAATACCGCGTGCCAGCGAAGGCCGGCAAGTGTGGGAACGATCACGCGCTGATAGAAGCGATCGATATTCGCCTGAAACACGCGTGGCATTTGATCGTATTCGACCATCATGATCTACTGATAGTCCATCAGGCCGGAAGCGATCGTAACTGCCGCTCGACACAATGATATACTGGCGGCGCCCATTGATATCCCCATCGCTTCGCCTGGACCTTGCGAAAGGCCGCTGCGACGGCATTGCCGTCGATTCCCGGCGAAAGGGCCTCGATACGTCCGCGCAGCTCGTCGCGCGCGGCTTTCGCGGGTTTGTCGTCGGAGCGGATGCTGATCGTGCCGAGCGACATGCCGATGCCCAGCGCGTTGCCTTCGACGACGTTCAGAAATGTCGTCGCGGCACGCACGCGAGTCGCGATCCGCTTGGCATGGTCCTCGACGTGGTCCCAGGATTTGCGATCCTTTGACTTCTTGTTACAGCCGGTACGGATCTTGGCGAGGCTCTGTGCGATCACTGCCCTGTCTGCCTCGTCCAGCAGCTGAAACACGCGCCGCTCGACGATGCGCAGAATGACCTCGAGCTGGTCGGTATCTTCCTGTGCCATCCAGCCGAATTCGCCGTAGAGCAGCTCGACGTAGTCCCACAGAAAGGGCCCGTAATAGCCGAGCTCAAGCGATGCGAGCAGGCGTTCGCGATTGACCGTTGCGGGGGTCGGAAGATGGATTTGCGGATAGAAATTCCGCATGAGCTGCGGGTTCAGGGCAAGCCCCTCGACGATTTCGTCCCAGAAGATCATCGCCACCGCGAACTTGTCCGCCGCCACGCGTTTCTCCGACAGGAGGCGTACTTCCTGCTGAAGCTTCGCGTCATGATCGGCTGAAGTTGCGATGAAAAGGGTATTGAGCTTGCCCTTGTAGTGTTCGGCATTCGCGATTTCGCTTTCGACGAGGGCGAGCTTGGGCGCCTGCGCGAAGTTCTTGCACTGGATCGCGACCGGGCGGCCGATCTCGTCAGCCCCGTAAATGTCGACACCCGACTGCTTCTGCCCCGGGCGGCCGTTTTTCTGGAGATTGGGCGATCGCCAGCGCTGCGCCAAGGCCGCGAGGGTCATGCTCTCGAACTCTTGGAAGTCGTCGGGGCGGGGCAGAGTCATCGAAGAGATTGTTGGCATTGGGATCCTATAGCGATGGATCCGCAGCTTTTTCATTTTTTATCATCTTCGCCGGCCTACGAGAGGTTCTATGCTTCAGCTCACCAATCGCGACTACGCACATTTCTATTTCGAGGACTTTGATCTCGATGCGCAGCTGATCGCTATCCGCGGCGCACTCGCTGCCGCGCGATCCGCGGCGAGCCAGGAAACCGACGAAATCGAAGCGCTTGCCAAACGTGCAAATGAGATCGGCAGCGATCACCTTGTCGGCATGTGGACCGATGAAGTCCATGCCTCCGTCTATCACGATGCAGCGCGGAGTGCCGCCGCTGTCGGCATGCTCGCACCCTTCATCGAGAGTCTCTTCGTCGGTATCTTTCGCGGCATCGGCAAGATGGGTGAGGACGTGTTGGGGCACGATTCAGCATCTGAACGCTCGGTCCGAGCAGTCGCCGGGTTTTGGGATCCGCACTTCGCCTACGCAAGGAGGGAAATCCGCGACGATCTCGTCACGGGCATTCTTCAACTCTCTGTGGCATCGAAACTCGAGCCCCATCTTCCCGCTGATTTGAAGCCTGTGCTTGAGGCTCTCTTTGGTTACCGCAACAAGGTCCTCCATAACGGGTTTGAATGGCCGATCGACGAGCGTGAGTCATTCGCCAATCGAGTCAAAACTTGGCCTGCTGGCTGGTTCGAGTCTGCGACGAGCAACGGCCGGCCTTGGGTCTGGTATTTGTCGGACGCCTTCATCGAACGGGTCGTGGAATTTATCGATGAGGTGCTGGATGCCGCCGGACAGCATGTGCGGCTCCACTTTGCACCAGAGATCGGTTCGAAAGAGAATGACGCTTGAGCCCTTACTATTTTTGACCGTGGCATACCGGCGCAGCAGCTCTGCGTCCGAAGGTCAGATGTGGAGACTAGAGGTCCCGTATGATGGACAGTACGTCAGGTCAGATCTTATCGGGCTCGTCGACCTCATGGCCAATTTGAGGGTCATACTGGTCCGCCCTTACCTGGATATCGAATTTCAAGTCCTCGTTGCGGAGCAGTGTAAGGCGACTGCATCTTGCGGCATTTGCAGGCCAATCGACAGGCGCATCAAGCTCGGGTGCCCGATCGACAAGGGCGTCGCGAAAGGCTTCAATCCAGCTGCTGGCCGGCATGTCAGGGCGAACAATTGTGACAGCGTCGGCAAGTAGCAGCGAAACGCACCCGGCTTCGCCCTCGATCGAGAGTGTGGTCAAGATTCCTTCGGCTCGCCAGCTGATCGAAAGCGCGATCCGTTCAAGTAGACCGGCGTCGTTATCATCGGAAATTGCTCTTGCGAGCGGTTCGGCAACAGCGATCCATTCCGTTTCGCTCGGTGGGTCACCAGGGAGAAAAATTCGCGCAAGGTTGGCTCGCGTGCTCCTTGCGGCAATCCATGAGGTGCTGCTGTCCACCCATTGACGCATCAGGGCTCCTACTTCGCCTTGAGCGACTTCGGCTACTTGCACTGGCCTGCCATCCAGCTCGATAGTTTGATCGGCGACCACTTGCGTCTGAACTGTCGAGAGCGGGGACGCTTTTTCGAGACAAAGGAAAGCGCCAAGTGCAGGTACACTCCTTTGTTTAACGCGACTCGTTGGGGTGTGCGCTTCGGCGAGGTCCTCCTCGGGCGCGCCAAGGTACTCTGGGATCAGACGGTTGCCACGATACCAGTCTGTGAGAACGCGTTTCCACATTGAGACTGGCAGCGCACCATCCAGTCTGAACAGTTTGGTGTAGTCGGAATGTTTGCCGGCACGGTCGATCCTGCGCTCGATTCGCTCCAGGTAGGCCTCGCTCGGATAGGCGCGGATAGCGCCGTCGAAATGGGCTAGGACACATTTCGCTAGGTCATATTCCGCATGCGCATAGCGGCACCCGTACATCCCATCGGGTAGTCCCGGGCTCTCATCTTCGATCAGCTCCTCAATCTCGAACGTGCGAATTTCGGAGAGGGGGCTGGGCGTTGAACGAGTTTCGGGGTCTTTCCACCAGATCTGAGTTTTGTCGATGCGCGAGTAGTGGCGATCGCCGTCACTGCTCTTGTGCTCTGCCACGCCTGCCGGAATAGATCCGAAGTCGTCATCGTATTTGGGACCGTGCCAATATTCGAGTTCAATCCGCGAGTGCGCGCTCTCGGGCAACCCAATTACGTCCGGATCCAAGCGCAGGCGGGCAGTCATGCCTTCCAACGCGGCGGCATCAGAGAAACTTCGCAGCACATACGTGTTGAGGCTGTTGCGGCGCGATAAGCTGCGTCGAAAGTAGCGATGCGCGAACAACAATAGGTCGCGTTCGGGTTCGTGAAAAACTCCCGGCTGTACCTCGCGTGTCCGCTCCCGAAGATAGTTGAAGTCGACCAAGCCGTCCTTGTCGACATGCTCGCTGCCGAGCGCAAAAAATTCGGGAAACATTGCGGACGCAAGGCCGGGCTCGATCGCGCCGGCGGCCTCGCCGTGCCAGAGCCGCATTGCCGAGGTTGCATGATCCGCCACCCTGGCATTGATGCCATCAGCGAAGGGTTCGATCTGGCGGGCCTGGAACCAATTTGCAAAGCCTTGGAGTAGCGCGCCGATCCTTTCGCGATCTTCCTCTGTTTCGGGCAGAAACACGCGACCGAGTTGGCGCGCCATGTCCCGGGATAAATAGATGCCGCGTGGCTCGCTCCAACCGACTGGTCGGCACAGGTCGTGCGCCAGATTAGCGGGCATTCCATACGGGATATTCGACGCGATTGCGGTAGCGAGCGGGGTTTCCATCGACTCTACCAACGTCGCCAGCGGCAACAACATGTTTTGCCGGTTGACGCCGTCGGTGACGAAAACAGCGACGTCGGTCTTCATTTCACTCCCTCTACGAACATTGGAAAAGGGTCACCGCTTCACCCTTACCAAGTCCTGCTGGAGATGCGCAGCGCCCTTGATACCAAGTTCAATCAGAAGGTCTGCCGCCCTGATCACAATCTCCCTATTCTTTCCCACGACCTCTTGTTGTTGGACCAACTTGCGCAGCAAGAGGACTAGTAGCTCGCCGTTCGAATTTCGGTGCCAGAAGTTACCGTCCGACTTGCGCACCTGCAGAACGCGCTCGATCCAAGCCAAACCTGGCTGAGGCAGCAGCTGGGTCGAGCGGCGTTCAAGCATCGACAGCATGGCGGTGAAGGCGGTCCTTTCCGTGGCGAAGGTTTCGGCTGCCCGCTCAATGGAGGGAAGTAGGGCAGGAAGGTTCGGCCAATCGTCATCGATCACGCTGATGAGCCCTTGATGCGGAAAACTGAGGAACGCCGAGATCGCCATTCCGCGATCGTGCTGGCGCGCGTCTTCCGGTGTGAAGGCCCAACCCGGCCGTGCGATGGCCCAGTCTATCAACACGGTCCACTTCTCGAGCGTGTCGGCATCGATAGGTGATTTGTCGATCAGGATATTGAGCATGAAACGCTGCATAATACCGTCGACAAGTTCTGCCGCCGCCTGGGATTCGGCAGCGTCGACACGTGCTATGAGTAGCGCGCGCAGCTCGGCAGGTGAGATGTAAGTAATGAGGTCGCCCAGCCATCGGTATAATGCGAACAGCCACTCATATGGCGTGTCACCACGATTGCGCTTCTCGTCGAGAGACATGAGTGCCCAGTCGATCAGCGATGCCGCATGGTCGATCATAGGCCCCCGCGTTGCCGAGCCCATAAGTGGCCCCACGGGAATTTGCATCGCGTTCTCGTGGAAGTCCGAACGGTAATATCCATCGCCGCGGCGCGTTCCGGCGGTCAAAGGTGCCGGGTGCGCGCTCGGCATGGTTCCATTCGCCATCATTTGCTCAGCCTCGTCGGCCAGGGCCGACTGCTCCTGCGCTTCGGCTGGCGACCAATGCAGGCTGCGCCCGATGGCAGCCGTCCGCGCTGCCCGCTGTGTAGCGAGGCAGAATAACCTCCAGAGCATGTCCGATGTGCAATCGGATAGAAGCGATGCTGACTTGTACACGGCCTCCACAACTCCCTCGATTGGATCGACTGCGAGTTGCAGAAGCGCAGCTTTCCACTCGTGGCGCGCGGGGACCCGGCGGACGAGTGCAACGTAGGCGTGGGCGGCCATGACGGGTGGGTGGCCGTGAACCTTGGAGCCGCGGTAGGACAATCCGTCCTCCTGCTCGACCATGGTGGCTGCGCGCCGAATCACATGCAATACAGCTTCTTCGACTTCTGGCCAGAGTTCGTCGGCATCGCGAGCCAGGACAGCAGCAGTTCCCGCGACACCAGATTGCGTGTATCTGCGCTTCATATCGACTAGAGGTGCCACTTCTTCGAGCAGGTCGCTCTGGTCGAGCGCGATCATCTCCTCGAATGCTGCTTTTAGGGTGAACTCCTCGCCCGGCTGGCCGCTTTCGATGGCCTTCTGCGCCCAGAGATCTAGCTTAAGAACACGATTGAGACTTGCCTGTTCTTCCAGAAACGCCTGGTGTTTCTCGTCGTCGACATATGGTGGGCGCATCGAGATGTACGTCTTGTCATCCACCACCTCGGTCACGAGGTTGGCAGGATCGGCTTGTTGGCGCAGCGGCTCGAATGCAGCGCGGGTGGCGTTCGCCTCATCCGGATCGTCGCGCTGCTCGGCGGTGTTGTACGGCACCCGTTCAAGGAAGGTCGCAATCCGCTCGCTGTAAGCCGCCTTCACCTCATCGCTGGCGATACCTGCAAACAAGACGGAAAGGTCCCGAACCGTATGCTTTCTATGCGGCAGTCGATTGAGGTCTCGCAAGGGGCGCGCGAGTACGGCCCACTTGCCCCAATGGGCGATTTCGTTCGAAAACGATCCCATGTCGCCGACTTGGCGTCCTATATCCCACTGCCAAAGGGCTGGGTGCGTTCCGATCTCGAGCGCCGCCTGACTTGTCGACGCAGCGCGGAGGTCGGACAGGCAAAGTCCGGCGGCTATACCGAGCACCGCGTTACATCTATTGCCGCGGGCAATGCGCAAGCAGAGCTCGTCGAGGGCATCTCCTGCTGCAAGGCGTTCGTGAGCCCACGCATCGAGCGCCAGCAGCGCAGTATCGAGCATGTGGACATGCGATCCGCCTCGAAACCAACGATAGGTTCCCTCATCGCCCCAGTATTCGTTTTCACCGTCGCCAAGGTCGAGCGTAATGGGGATGGGTGTGTGCTTTGGCCCGGTCTGCCTTTGCCGCCACGCCTCCATCGCGTGGTTGCAGAGGTCAGAAATCAATTCCAGTCCGATAGCGGTGCGCGTTCGAAGCAGATGCAAAAAGGGCGGTCGAGCCGGTGAGGCCGGATAGAAGTCGTGGTCGTCATCGAAACCTAACGCTTCGGAGCGTTCGATCGTGCCTGAACGACGACGCTCACGTGGCCGATCCAGATTGAGGAGGTATGCCCGCTTTAGAAAGGCCGTGACCTCAGCTGGAAGCACGCTGGCAAGGACGACGCTTAATTCGAGGATCTGTTTGCGTACTCGCCCGACCCTGTGGTCGGAGATACTCGCGAGATAGTTGCGCACAATGTCGGGCGCCCCGCTGACGCATTTCAGCAAGAGACCGCGGGCTTCGTCTTTGTAATCCGGCGTTCCCCGCAATGCCGGACGGCGGCGTTCATCTGTGCTGTCGGTATCGCCAAGCTTTTCCACCGCCCAAGCGGCGGTTTCCTGAAGCCCGGCATATCGTCCAAATTCGCCTGGGATTGCCGACGCCCAAGTGCTCAGAAAGGTGAAAAGCTCCTTGTCTAGAGAAGCGGGCATCACGCCCAGACGAGGAATCAACCAGGCGATCAGACGCATCCAGCTTACGATCTCAGGGCCGGCGGTCTCTGAAGCAAATTGTTCGCGCTGGTCGTTTGTCAGATCGGGGAAGAGCTTCTGGTCCATGAAACGTAGGTCACGGACCGTCTCGGTGGTACGCACTGACATGATCAGGCGCGCAAGCAGACGCGCATCATCGCGCATCAAAATCGCTTCGATCCTGTCCAGCATGTCCGCGCTGCGGACAGACCGAACCGGAGCGGTGAGCACGACGCGGCGCCAGGTTGTCTGAAGTTCGTCGTCGTCGACGGCTTCAAGCAATGCGGCCCATTCGTTTCCGGTCTCAGACCGCTCAAGCAGATCAGCAGCAAGGAGCTGCAGCGGGCGCGCTAGTTGCGGGTGTTGACCGCCATCGTGGAGCGCCTGAGCAATCTCACTGCGACGCCCGCGCAGGACTTTTGCGAGGATCCACTCCTCGAAAATGTCGTGTGAGAAGGCGACAGACACGCCGAGTTCGACGTGCCGTAGCACGCCAGCCTGCAGGAGCTCGTGAAGGGCCACCGCCTCAATGCCGCGGATCGAGAGCGCAACGCCCGGCCCGAGGAGAAGCGCCTCGCCCAGTGACAACAATGCGTTGCGCCGATCCTGGGCAGGTGCGAAATCCGCTCTGTCCGCACCACCATGCTCCCACCACAGATCGACTAAGTCGACCTCCGAACGCACTTCAGCACCGGAGCGCACTGGTAATCGCGACAGCGCTTCAAGGAAGAATGGCCTACGCAGAACGGCATCATAGCTGCGAGTGTCAACGAGTAATGGTCGCAGCAGCGGCAACGCGGCGGCTGCCTCGTTCGCCTCATCATCGTCGAAGCCTTCGACACGAATTGTCTTAGAGGGCAGCGAAGCGATGTCGGGTTCGAGCCAAGCGTCAACCCGCTGTGCGTTCTCTTCGCGCATCGTCATGACCACGCGCCAGTCTGTAAGATCCGGTGTGTCGACAATGGCTTTCAACAGATCGTTGATTGTGACTTGGGCGGCGGCATCCATTTTATCGGCGCCGTCGATGAACAGCGTGCGCGCGCCGCCAAGTCCGAACTGCCGGAGAAGCGAGGCGATCGGCATTGGTCTGCCAAACTTGGCTGCGTGAGCGGCCCAACCGCCACCGGTTACCCGGAGGTCGCGCAGCAGGAGGATCGGCGCGCCAGCCGGCTCTTCGGATGCCAGGCGCTTCAGCATTGCGGATTTGCCGGTCCCGTGTTGTCCCACAATGCGGAGCACCCGCGCCTCGCCCAACGAGCTTAGCAGGGTCTCGTGAAGCTCGTCGCGGCTGATAGACTTTCCGCCGATGGTTTCGCGGATACTGGCGGCAGCCGCCCACGATTCAGCGTCGAGTGCACCGATCAGCTCAGCATGGGCGCGGTCAGAGCCCAGGGTATAGCCTTCCGTCTTTAGCTCGTGGACGACCCTCGTTCGGTCGGTCCCGCCGCCGTTCGGAATGATACGGCTCGCCATCGCGGCAAGGCTGCTCCAGATACGGCGAGCTTCAGCATTGCTCCCAGCGATCGACGTCAACTGGTCGATCGAGGCGAGTAGGTCCCGGGAAGCTTCCTCCTTGTCGAGGTCGAAAGGGATGACGTCTAGGCATCGCATGAAGCTGACGACGTCGTCGTCGGTGGCCGACACGTCGTGGTTCTTCACAATTTCATCGAGAACCACTTGGAACTCACGCTGCTCCTTGTTGGCTCCGTTTTCTTTCGCAAGGCGTGTGCGGTACTGCCCTGCATCGGGAGCATGACGAGCGCGGGCTAACAAGGGCTGGATACTTCGTTCGAGCTTTGTGGTGGTCTGACTAACTGCGATACCGATGCGCCGTGTCGCAGGATCAAAGCCCGTTTGTCGGAAGGTGTCCCATGCCCTTGGCACCACGTCTAACCACTTCTCATCGCTTCTGGTGAAAGAGAGCGTCGTGGTTACTTGAAGGTCCAGTCTCGTGCGGGTGCCATCGGTAAGGCGCGCTTCGATCACCAAATCGTCCAGCGGTGCATCGATTTCAGACTGCTGAGTTTTTATGGATACAACCGTTCCCAGCACGCCCCGCGCGCCGCCTTCCGCGACCATGGCGGCAAGGTAATGGCTGGCTACGCGGGGTTCGAGGTGGGTGCCGCCCCCTCCTGTGACGTAAACGGACAAGTTAAAGGCCCTGGTTAGTTTGGTTCTGGTTCACGGTCGCGTGGGGGCTGGGATCACTTCCACCCAGGCTCGCATCATCAATGTTCGCGATCGCGCGGAGGGAAGGGGTCTTTGCGCCCGATGGTATCCTTGCTGCGGATCTGTCCGTCGCGCCCCTTTATCGTCAGATCGCCGCCACCAGAATTAAGCAAACGCTGCTTGCCGGCTGCCGCCGCTTCGGCCTGGGTGTCGTAGGCAAAGCCTCGCGAGGCGGAATTGCGCTTGTCGATCCATTTCTGGTCGCTCGCGCGGCGATACACCATGCGGTCATTGTCACTCATAGGTCACCTCCTTCGATCTCGATGTCGGAATGGATCACTGACGGCTCGACGAAGACGCCGAGCTGATCGCGCAGCTGGTTGTAAATGTCGGCGCCGTCGTCGATTCCGCTGAGCGAGAGGACGAAGACGGCGTTGAGCGCCGGGACTTCGTCGGCGCTCGCATAGCCATAGACATAATGATCGCGGGTGTAGACGCGGGCGTAGATGCGCAGCGTATCGCCATCGACCTGATGGCCACGGGCCGAGAAATCCTTGTGATGATGTCGCACGGTGCACCATTTGTAGTGATCCGTGCGCGCGACCTGCTCGCGGATCCGGTCGGTATCCATCGAGCCGAGCAGGTTGGTAAACCCGTCGCCGCGCGGATACTGGACCGCGGTGTTGATCCGGGCGCTGAAATAATTAGGCCCGGCAAATTCATCGACCATCGGATGCGGATTGAGGATCGCGGTCAAACGGCCTTGGCCGCGCAGCCGCCCGTTGTGAAGCAAGGCGGGCGGGATCGGCAGCTCCCAGTAGTAAGACGCGCGGTCGCGCAGCTCAGCTTCCCACTGCAGTGTGACCGTGCCGGGCTGGCACTCCCAGGGTAGGGTAACGAGATCGGGCGTTCCGAAGCCCAGCGCTGGATCATAAACGCCCCCATCGGCGCCATGGATCAACAGCGCGCGCACGAGATCGGGATTGGGATGGCGCAAGCGCTCCATCGTGTGGGCGGCGAGCGGCGAGGTCAGCGCCGTGGCGAAGCTCGATCCGGAAATGACTGCTCCGCCGAGCGCACGGACATGCGAGAAATGCGAGACATCGGGCTTGAGCATGCTGCAGGGGCCGGGACCGGCGAGGCTGACCGGACATTTGTCGCCAGGCTTGCCGGTCTCGGTGTGAAGCCGTCCACCGACGGTCAACGCAGCTTCGCAATCGGCGGGACGTTTGAGCCGGCCGGCTGGCGCGTTGCCGATCGAGTTGACCAGCAGGACATCATGGCGGCGGGCCAGCTCTGCCAGTGCATGGCCCAGATAGGAGACTTCACCGTCGCTGCAGGGAAGGTCTTGGTTGAAGGAGAGGTTCCAGACCTTGGTTTCGGGATGCGCGCCGATCACCGCATCGAGGTAGTCGATCAGATCCTCTTCGGTGGGGCCGCGATGACCGCGCTTGGCGATAGCCGCGGCGGTCCCGACGCGGCAGGTCAACGCCGGAAGCGTGAGATTGTTGTTCCAGTCATAGCCCTGAACGATCAGCGAGGTGACACGATTGCCGTGCATCACCTCGGCCGCGGCGCTCGCGACCAGGGGCGGCGCACGCCAGGCCTCAGCAGGCAGGTAGGAGCTTGCATCGAGGCCGCCATCGACGACGCCGACGATCGGGGCATTGGCCAGATTGGCTGGCAAGGGGCGGTCGGGCTCGCGGCCTTCGCCGGGCTGGGTCGTTACGATCGGCATCACCGGATCGAGGCGTACGACGGTGCCAGATGCAACCAGCCGGGCGAGCGCCTCGCGCGAGGGGACCAATACCGAAGTCCTCGCGCGGCGACGCTGGCGATACTCGCGCAAGGCCCTGCCGACCCGGTCGGTTGGAATGGCGCGCAGCGCATGCGCAACAGCGCGGTCGCCGACAGCATCCGCCGCTGTGGCCAGGTCGGGCAATTGCGGGCGTGTGGGGGCAATGATTCCGTCGCGTAGCCCGGCAAATTGAAGCAGCAACTGTTCGGCGGCATCGCCCGTGCGGAATGGCGTCAGCCAGAGGAAGAAGGCACGGCCGCCTTCCTGCTCGACCGCCTGCTCCCATAGCGAGTCGATCGAGCGATCCTGCAGCACGTCCGACTGATCGTAGAAGCGCACCATTTCCACGCGCGAGATGTCGACCTCGTCGCGAACCGTGCCGAAATTGCGGATAAAGGCCGAGAAGCGGGGCAGGGCGGCCAGTTCAAGTTCAACGAGATAGCCCTGCGCATGCGGCGCGATCAAACGGGCACCATGCGAGGGTTGGAACAGGTCGGACGGTGTCCAGGTCGGCGCCAGCGAGTCTTCGAACATCGCGGCATAGGCCACAGCGCGGCCACCGAAATGCGGATGCCGGGCCCCTTGCTCGGCCATGTCGGCGATGGCCTCCGACAGTCGAGCGCGCTGGGTTGTGAGCCGCTCGGTCTTGATTCCGGCAGCTGACTTGCCGCGACCGGTGATCGCTTCCGGGCGCGGTTCCTTGGTGAATCGAAGGACCGGGTTGAGCAGCGGTCGGCGGGAATCACTCGCCATTTTTCTCCTCCCGCAGATAGCGATGGACCATTTGCCGGCTCACCCCCAGCATCTGGGCGATCTCGGTCTGAGGCAGGTCGCCCTTGTCGACAAGCATGCGCGCCAGGCGCTTGCGCTCCTCGGGCGAGAGTTCGTGACCGGCCGGAATTCGGGGGACACCATCCGACGCCGCATCGATCGCCAGCAGGATGTGAGGCAAATTGGGGGGCTGCTTGTTGATAATCGAACGGCGCCTTGCGGCGAGCGAAAGACCCTCGATCTCCGCGCCGCTCATGGTCTCCGACAGACGCGCCAGCAGCCTTGCATGCGATGCCTCGGTGTCGCGGTCCTGATAGAGAAAATGCAGCCACATGTCAGCGCGGACATCCTCATTGGGCGCGCGCAGTTCGACCTTGTAGGGAAAGCGGCGCCAGATTGCCGGATCGAGCAGGTGAGGATGGTTTGTTGCGCCAATCACGATCACATCATCCGTCAGCGAATCAAGGCCTTGCAGGACAGTATTAACGACCCGCTTGAGCTCGCCGAGTTCGTGGCGATCGTCGCGCAGCTTGGCGACGGCGTCCATCTCGTCGAGGAAGAGCACGGCTTCCTTGGTTGGAATGAAGTCGAACATCGAACGGATGTTCTTCGACGTTTCGCCCAGCCGCGAGGATATGACTGAATCCAGGCGCGCTACGTAGAAGGGACGCGCAAGCTTGGCCGCGATATGGCCAGCGAGAAGCGATTTGCCGGTACCCGGAGCGCCGTAGAGTAGCACGCCCAGGCGCGAGGATACACCTTCCTCCGAAAGCATCGAGATATTCGCCGCATCTTCCAGAAATTGCTCAATTGTGTGGCTCGACTCTTCGTTCAGGAACAGCGGAGTCGTCGGCCATTGTTCTTCCTCGACGAGCGGCAGGCGCGAGCCGGCGTCGCGGGGAAGGGCTTCGACATAACCCGACGCCTGGAGCGGAACCCCGCGCTTGCGCAGCAGCGCCTGGAGTGCCTTGGCGGCCTCGGTATCCTTCTCTTCGGCCAGCTTGCGGGCGAGCTGTCCGCCGATTCGGCGCACGGTTGTGTAATCCGCGGAAATCGCGGCTTCGAAGAGCTTGAAGAGAGTCGAGGCGTCAACGTTCATGCGACATCTGTAACCCTAATTCGGGTCATGTGTCAACCTATAACATGAAAGTGTAAACCTGTTCGATTGGTTCGTCCAAGCCTCTTCTAGCTGAACTTTCGCGTGCCGGAAAGCGCCTCGCGTGCTCTTTTCATCGCTCTCGGCCTTCGCTGAAAAATATCGCGAATACTAGTCGTGCCTGCAAGTTGTCGGTATTCATTCGTTCAACCTGGCAGCTGTCGTTCTGCTATCGGCCCAGATCTTGCAGCTACAGTGCACGGCCAAACCAGATGACGCGGCCGACGACGTGGACCTCCGACCGGTCCATGTCGTGCCAGGTCGGATAGGCCGGATTGTCGCTGGCAATGGTGATCTGGCGACCGCCCGGCTTGATCGCGATACGCTTCACGACGAGGGTATCATCAGAGCGAAGGACGTAGATCCCGTCTCGCAGCCGCGAGCCGTGATCTGACGCATCGACCAGGACCTCGTCACCATCGCTTAGAGTTGGCTCCATCGAGTCACCCTTTACGCCGACTATCGACAGGCTGGCGCTCTTGGCCGACGTCAGGTGCCGCAGCCACCGCTCGTCGAACCCGAAACGAGTATGAGCAGTCTCACTGGCAGCTACCGCTCCGAACCCGGCAGATGCTTCGACATCAAGAACGGGAATCTCGATCATACCATCGGTGACCGGATTGGCGGGGCCACCGAGCACTTGTTCGTCGACGCCGAAGAAACAGGCGAGCGTCTTTCGATCCTCGTCATCGAGCTTCCTCGGTGAGCCGCGCTTGATGAACTGTTGCACATAGGCGGGGTTGCGACCGAGCAGCCGCGATATCGACGCGTAGCCATATCCGCCCTTGAGGATCAGCCGGTCGAGCTCTTCCCTCACATGTTCCATTCGCCTGTCCTTCGAATCTTGATCGTAGGAATTTTCCTAGACTCGCGGATGTGATCCTACTAAGAACAGAACAAGAACACAAGGGATTTGCGAGTCGGAGCGAAAGGGACATGACCTTGCTGGAACGGATCGAAAAGCATCTGAAAGATCATCATATTTCGGCAACGCGCTTCGGACGACGCGCGGTCGGAGATCCTCGATTCGTACTCGACCTGAGGATGGGGCGCAGACCGCGCCGCAGAACCATCGAGCGGCTGGAGGCCTACCTGAAGTCCGTCCAGGCTATCGCTCCCAACTGCATCACGAGGAATGGGAAGGGTGCTCGACCAGCTGCTCATAGCGATGTGCAACGTCCTGCCAAAGTTTCGCCCCGTCCTGCTCTCCGGCCCGGGTCAACTGATCGATCTTCGACGCAATGAATTCATGCCCGGCATCGCCGTGGTGCTTCTCGACCCATAGCGCCATGCCCCAAAGTTCTTGGTCGCGGGTGAGCGTCAAAAGAGTGACCCGATGCCGACAACGAGCATGAGGACCATTGGAATACCCAGAAGCCATGCCTCGAGCTTCAATTTCCATTCCGGCTTGCCCTGCGGAAAGGGATCGTCGCTGTCGGGCCAGTCGCGCATCAGCACCAGGGCTCCCTGCGCCCGGACCAGGTTCGCGCAAGGCCTTCTGCGACCAGCTGGTCGCCGATCGAGCGTCCATCGCGCAGCAGCACGCGCAGCTTGCGACCGTACTGGTCTTCGTCCCTGCTTCCAATCGTCACCGCTTCGAATTCGCCCTGGTTGAGCAAGACAACCAGCCGATCGCGTGCCTTGATGCCGAGGTCGTATTCGTAATCGCACCTAGGCTGCGAGATTTCCGGCGTGTCGATATCTGCGATCCTGATCTTCACACCTTCGAGCCAGATCGTATCGCCGTCGACGACGCAGGTGCGTCTGACCATGCCGCAGACCGCAAAGCTGTGCGTGGTTCGCGCTTCGGCGCTCGCCGACCCAAATGGCCAATAGATTCCAGCGAGACCTCCAAGAATGCCGACGAATAGACCGCCCGTAACAAGAACGGCGAGGCTTCTTTCTCGGGTGCGCTTGCTCCGGTCACGTCCGGTCTGGAAATCAAAGACATTATCCCGGGGTGGTCTCTTGGACATTCCACCTTCTTTCATTTCCGGACCTTCACGCCAAGACACCGTGCTCGCTTTCCCGATGATTTTCAGCTATTTTCGCCGCAACGCGAGGGGCAGTCCAGAGGGGAGGGTGCGGGTTTGCTCCCGAAGGAGAATGAGCAATGAGCGATCCAGACAACACTCCCACCGGCGGCAAGCAGGACTGGGAAGGCTTTCGAGAAGTCGACCGGGCCATCGCCGAGAACCGCCTTACTTCTTACACCTGGAAAAAGATCTGGGCTGATCCTTGGGAGCGGCGCGGAATTTACCTGTTTGCCGTGTTGTTCCTAGCGTTCGTTGTCTACGTGATCATCTATGATGGCTTGATCTGAGCTACCATTCCTTCACGTCATCGGCCGCTTCGGCCGAGGCTCCCTTGGCATCGCGGGTCTTGCCGTCGAGGTATCCTTTCACGGTCCCGACCCGCCGTTCCCCTTGCTGCTGAACCCTATCGACATCGCGGGCGATGTCCTCGCGATCGCTTGAGGGGGCGCCAAGGCTTCCTGGTACCCCGCCGAGCCGTACCGATCCCCGCACGCCATTTGCGCTGCCCACCGAAGGTCGAGCGACGGGCGCAAAGGGCGGCAGTACAAGGTCTTCCGCTATCTCGGCGTTGAGCTGGTCCGCATAGCTTGCGACGAACCGCGCCTGGAGCTGCTGGCCCCGCGCACTCAACTGGAAGTCGATGTCGTCGAAGCGCACTGGCCCGTAGTAATCCCGATTGGCGTCGATCTCGGCCATGCCCCATTCGCGATAGGCTTGGCTGAGATTGAGCGTGCCTGCGGCATTGGCACTCTCGTACCAGCTTGCCTGGTTCTCAAGACGGCTGGCGATCTCCTCGGCGCGGCGCGCTTCGCGGGTATAGCTCTGCGCTTCGGTGATCGACTTGGTGATGCCGGCCGAGCTGCTCGAAACCAGCGCTTCGGAGCTTGAGCTTGTCTCGCGGAGGAATCCTTCGCGCGTGCTCGACCAGCTGCGACTGTCCGAGATCTGGCGCAGCGCGCCCGTTATGCGCGAGCGGTCCTCTGAGGCGATGCCGATATCGCTATCGGTCCAGCTCTGGTTACGACCGCCGCCGAGCCCAAGTGTTCCCTTGGTTCCCTTTCGCTCCACCTTTCCTTCGATCCCTGCGTTTCCGTTGAGGAACCACGACACAGTGATGTCGTCGGCGGCACGGCGCGACAGCCCGAATTGCTGCTGCAGAGTCTTCGAGGCGTTGTCGACCTCGCTGAACGCGCTGCCGATGCTGTTGCTGGTCGAGGTCCCGCTGACACTCTCGTTCGAACGCGAACGCGTGTAGGCATCGCGCAGTTCACTGAACCTTGTAACCGCCGAACTGGTCGACTGCTGGGCAAGATTGGAGAAGGTCTCGCTTTGCCCCCGGCTCTGGCTCGCCATGGTCGCGAGTCTGCTCGAGAAGTCCTGCCCGAGCGTCGGCGTGAACGGGTAGCTCGAGGTCGGCACGGTCGCGAACTCGGCCTGCGGAAAGTTCGTCGTCTGCGTGCCGTTGTCGGCAAACTCGCGCGATTGCGATGCGCCATAGGCGATGTTTGGCGCAAGGCTCGCCTGTGCAAACTGGCGCGAGAAGACGTTCGAGTTCTCGAAACTGGTGTTCCCGAACGAGAGATTGCCCGTGCTCGCCTCGCGGGCCGCTTCCTCGGCGGCATTCTGGCTCGGGTTAAGGTAGCTTGTCGCCTGGCCCGAGATGGCCATGGCTCCGCGCGCGACCCCGCCGGCAAGGAATGGGATCGAGGCGACGAGATAACCTGCGAGAATACCGATATCGTTGTTGACGTCGGTCATGCCGGAGAAGGTCGCGAGGGTCAGCCCGCTCGCGCCGCCCGCTGCCGCCACATCGCCTGCGCCTTTGAGCATCAGGATCATGTGGAGGATGACGAAGAGCGGTCCCCAGGCGGCGAGATAGAAGAAGCCCGTGACATAGCCCCTCAGCGCGATCGGCCCGGTCCTGGGCATCAGGAACAGCGGGAAAAGGACGGGAAAGAGCGCGTAGAAGACGACCGTCAGCACGACGTTGAGGATTGGCACCCATTTCATCGCATTTTGCGCGATCGAGGAATAGGTCCGCTCGGTCTGGATATCGGCGCGGGTCTGCGCGAATACATCGACGCTCGACGCGCCGCTCGCTCCGGCAAAGCCGTGCATTGCCTGGTTCATCGCGTTGATAGTGAGGACCTGGCGAAAAATGCTGCTCGCGTCCTTCGAGACCCCGGTTAGATACTGGTAGGCGATGGGAAGATCGGCGATGAGCTTGGCCTTGGCGAGCGCTTCGGTCTGCTTGGGATAGAGCTGACGGCCGGCAACGAGCGTCATTTCGTCGATCATTCCAGCCCACTGGTTCGAGAGCGCGTTGTAGGCCTCGCGGCAGGTGACGATCGACGCAGTGACGCTGTCATCGGCTTCGCGGGTGAGGAACTTCTGCGCGCGCGCTGCGCTCCCAGGCGCAATGGTCGCCCAGATGTCATTGCTCTCGGACAATTCCTTCATCGAGTAGCGGCCGAGCAGCAGGTCGTAGAATACGCATTGGCGGACATGTTCGTCGAAATTGGCGGCGAACTCGGGATCGGCGATCCGCAAGCTCCTGGTCGCTTCGAGAAGGCGCGCGCCGTAAATCATGCCGTTCTTCGAATAGTTGAGATCGTCGGGCAGCCCGAACACGGTCTCGGCCGAACGCGTCAAATAGTCGCCCGCCTGGCTGGTGAAGCTCGCCATCAGCGCGAGCCCGAGCGGGACATTCGCGACCGTGGACGGAGCAAGGCTCGGATTGACGCGATCTGTGACCTGGACGTCCATCCGCGGCACCATCAGGCACATATAGATGAGCGTCGCTCCGAGGAACCAGTTGAGCCAGGCGCGCCAGTCCTGGTGGAACGCCACCACGATCACCGCGAGCGCGAACCCCATCACCAGCGCGACCTGGATCAGGCTCTTGTAGCCCCCGGCACCTGTCCAGGCGGCAACGGCGTTCAGGACGTTGACGATGTACTCGCCGCCGCCGGTGGTGAAGATCTCGACCATGTGCGCGCCTCAGGGGACGATCGAGCGCGACTGGAGCCCGCGCGACCAGTCGAGTGCGGCGGACATCGAAGGCGACATCGAGGCGGCGAGCGCGTTCTCGATCATCGCGGTCTTCTCGATGATCTGCATGATCGCCGAGACCTTGGCCTGTCCGGTCGCCTGCCGCTGGACGAGGCCCGAGCGCACGTCGGCGACCTGGCCGCGCCAGATCGCGAGTTTGGCTTCGTCGGCGGCGATGAAGCTTGCCATCGAGCGCCCGGCTTCGGACACGATCCGGTCGAGGATGGCATAGAGGAGGTCGATGCTGGCGATCTCGGCGAGCGTGTCGCGGTCGTCGGTCGGCATGCCGCGGCCGTAGGCGGCCTGGACGGTGAGAATCTTGTACAAGGGGACCGAGGCCACCTGCAGCAGTTCCTTCTCGGCATTGCCGATCGCGGTGTCGGCGCGGATCGCATCGACCATATTGCCGATCAGCTGCGCGACGCGTGGGCGGATCGCCTTGGCGTTGGAAAGGCTCATCTGCTCAAAGGTCGGATTGAGGCAAAGGTCAGTCTCGTCGCAGCGGAACACGCGCACCGTCTGGCCTTGCGTCCCGTCGAGCAGCGCGCTCACCAGGGTGGATGAGGCATCGCCGGCGAAAGGCACGAACTTGCCTGCCTCGTCGTCCTTGGGTGGCACGTAGATCACCGTGCCGATGAGCGTCATCGCATATTCGGCAAGCTCGCGGTCGAAGGTCCCGCCGGGATTGAAGAAGGCGCTCTTCTTGAGAACGTGCCAGGTGTAGTTGCGCGCCACGCCCAGATTGACGTCTGCATAATCGGTGCCGGCGCCTTCATTGGTCGAAGCGCGCTGGCCGCGCGTTCCGCAACCATGCTTGGCTGCGGCATAGTCGGTGAAGATGCCTTCGGAATTGCCGATCGCTTCGCAAATTGCCTTGTCGGCGAGATCGCCCTTGGGCCACAGGCCTCCAACCAGCCCCTGCGCCATCTCGCAGGAGTTGATCGAGAGATTATTCATGAGCTGAGCCTTCTGGCTGAACTCCTGCATGATCTTGTTGCACTCGGGGCAAACGGTATCGATCGCGAGGCTGAAGGCGAAACCGACCGCGTTGTTGGCCACCGCTTTCAACAGCGCGACCATCTCGCTTGCATTGATGAACGAGAAAGACCCGGCGAAGATATCGATCCCGCCGCAGCCCGCGCGGGCGCGTGGCAGCTGGAGATTGGCCAAATTGGTCGTTTTCTGGGGGAAGCGCGTCCAGACGTTGCCGAGGCTGTAGTAGCCCGCCGACTGGCCTTCGAAGGCGGTCGGGCCGGTCACGTTCGCCGCCGCGCCCATGTCGTCCATGAAGCGGTCCATGCTGTCGCCGACGTTGGCAGCAAGCGGGGACGCGACCATGCTGGCCGCGGCGAGGGTCAGTGTCGCATTGCGGATGCTAGTAATCATGTCCGGCTTCCTTCGAGGTGAGGAGGTAGATGCGGTCCTGGAGCTCGTCGGCCGAGAGCACGCCGTAACCGATCGGGATCGGGCGTTTGGTCACGCTGTCCCACAGCACCAGCGCCGGGGTGGCCTTGCCTTCAAGACCGAGCCTGGCGCGCTGGTTCGTTTCGACCTTGTAGTCCGGGAAATGGCGCGAGGGACCGCCATCGGTCGAGATCGCGCGTACGGTGATGCGCCAGCGATCAGCGACGCCCTTCACGATCGGGCTCATCACCTCGCAGGGAGCGCAGGTCGAACTGTAAAAATAGAACAGGCCGTAGCGCTGCGACAGCCGTGCCATGACGCTGTCGCGCTCGGCGCTACGCGCATCCTGCCATTGTTTCTTGGCGAGCGCGCCGACCGGCCGCTCGAGCGTGTAGTCGAGTTCGGGGTCCTGCCAGATCGCGCGCTGCCAGACATCGGAGAAGAGCGAGGCGCGGTCGAGCTGTGCGCGCTGGAAGCGGATATAGGCCGCGACATTGGCTTCGGTTGGATAGAGGATTGCGCGCGCCTTCAGCTCGCGCAGCTCGGACGTGATCACATCGAGTTCCTGGGTCGCCGCGACCGGCTCGATTTCGGGCTGTTGCGTTTCTTCCGCGGGAGCGGTTTTGACGCAGTAGAACCAGTAGCCGAGCCTACGCTCCTCGCAGTAGAGCGCGTCTGAAGTGGTGGTCGATGGAGCGTCCTGCCGTTCCTGGGCCAAGGCCGAAGCGGCGGGGAAAGCGGCGAAGCCGAGCGCGAGCGCCGCCATGCGATTGAAATGGGTCATTGGCCGCCCCTTGCGTAATAATCGGCGATCTTCTGCTGGATGAGCACGCTGGTTTCGAGTTCGTCGGGGAGCCGCGCGGCATCGGTGAACTCGGCATAGACTTCGCTGAAATCCATCCGGCTCAAATCGAGCCGGGCGAACTCTTCGAGGGTGAACCCCTCGCACTGCTCTTCCTTGGGCTTGTCCCACGGCTTGGGCAGTTGCTTGCGCCCCTGTTCCTGCAGGATGCGCGAGAGCTTGCTCTCGAAGCAGCAATAGACCTTCTTCTTGGTCAGGCAGACGCCGAGGAACTTGTCCGAGCAATAGGTCCCGACATAGGCGCACAGGCCCTGCGCATCGCGCTGGTGGAGCAGCACTTCCTCGCGGTCGCAGCCGAGCGCGACGAGCAGGCTGATCCCCGGAATGAGCGGGAAACCCTTGCCCTTGCAGCAATTGAGGACACCGAAGACCTTGGACGAGCAGGTGTTGCGCGTGCCGCGGAACAGGGTCAGCGTGTTTGGATCGAACTGGCCGCGCGCCTCGTCCATCGCATGCAACGCGACCGCGGCATCCTTGAACTCGTCGTTCGCGGTGCGCTCGATCGTCTCGCAGCTGCCATCGATGCAGTAGACATCGCCGTCGCAGACATATTGCCTGGTGCTATCGGTTTCGGGGAGCGGGCATTCGTAGATGCGCTCCCAGGTCTCGCACGGGACTTCGTCGGTGAGGCATTCCTCGCGCAAGAAACGGCAGGTGCCCTGGCTCTCGATATCCGAGCAGTCGGTCGCCGCTTCGCGCGCGGTGCAGGCGTAGCTGCGTTGCCATTCCCAGCAGGGCCGTGTCACCGGGACGCCGTTCACGATACGGGTCTGCGGATCGGCGTCAGTGCAGATCTCGGTATCGAGCGTGCAGTCGCCATTGTCGGCAAAGCCTGAGCACTGGCTCTCGTCGGGCGTTGTCGTGACCCTGGTCGCAGTGGTGACCATATAGGGTGTCTGCCCCGGCACTTCTTCGTCGCAGGTGAGTTCGGTGATCGGATCGCCCGGCTCGGAACACCACGGCGGGCCGCCCGAGGAACTCCACTGCAGGCAGGTGTCGCGCCGACCCGTCACGCGGCAGGAATAGCCGTCGAACCCCGCGCATTCGGGCTCGCCCGAGCCGTTGAAATCGCCGAAGCGATTGCAAAGGTAGTGGTACTGCGGAAGCTGGCTCACTGTTGCTAATAGCGGTACCGCGCACTGGCCCGCCGACTGGTCGATCCTTGTTCCGGTGTTGCAGGTCGCGGTGAAGGTCCCGGCCGAGCCCGATCCGGGAGGCAGCGGGACGCAGCTTCCCTGGTCCCCCGAGATCGCCATGCCGCTGGTGTAGTCGAGCGGAGCCTCGTTGATCGCAAGGCTGCGCGCGATGACGTCCTCGATCTCGCTGGGATCGAAGCGTGCGCGGTTGGCTAGGCTGTCGCGCATCGCGCGGTAGCCCTGGTGGCCGCTCGCCGCTGTTGCCGCATTGCTTTCGATCCGGTCGGGATCCTCGGCAAGCGTCTCGAGCCCCCGGACCGCGTTGCGATCGTAGTTCGGGATGGTCGCAGCGTTCGGCTGTTGCTGCGCCGCCTGCTGGGCTTCGCCGCGCAGGCTCTCGGCAAAGGCCTTGCCGTCGGCCTTCGCTTCCTGCTGCTGGGCTGTAGCGCTCGCGGTGAGGAGGAGCGCCGCGAAAGCGGTCGTCGCGAAGTTGAGCGGGTGTTTCATGGTCGCTGCTCCCTCAGGCGGGCGAGGTGGAGACGGGCAAGCTGCGCGCCCGGGCCACCGCCATCAGCGAAGGTCTCGAGCGCGTCCTCGACGCTGACATTGCCCGCGAGCCGGTCGTGCGGCGGCAATGTGTCGGTGCAATCGAACCCGTCGCAGGGGCTGAAATCGCTCGCGATCATCACGAAGCTCGGCGCGACGCCGATATCGAAGGCGCGGAACAGCCGCGGATCGATTCCGAGCGCGCCGGCCTCGCTGCCATCGCGCCAGATCGCTGCGAGCCGCTTCTTGAAGGCGGCGCTGTCGCCTTGCGGAAAACCGCGCAGCACGGTGACCCCGCCGGCGCGGGTGACGTCGCGGACCAGCGCCTTGAGCGATGGTTCGGGCATCGACAGCGAAGCGAAGGCGATGAAGCGCGGCGCATCGCCCATGGCCGCGACCTCGGCGTCGGCTGCGCTGCGGATCATGCCGTCGAGATCGAGCGGACCGGCGCTGGACGTCGCTTGCGCATCCTTCGCATAGGCGGCGCGGTTGTCGAGTGCCGCCTGCTGCGTGGTGCGTGCGTCCTCGGCCAGCGTGTCGGCTCTGGTCCTGACCGAGGTCGCGAGCGCTTCGGCGTCCTGGGCATGCTCGCTCGCGCGCGCCCGGACCTGGGCAAGGTTGAGATCGGGCGGAGTATCCTGCGCCGATGCGGCAGCGAAGGCAGCGGCAGTTGCCAGGCTGATGAGGACGAGGAGAGGGAAGGCGTTTCTCATAGCGCGCAGCAATTCCTCTTGCGCCAGACGAGGTATCCCATGTCTTCGCCGATGGCGGGGATGACCTGTCCGGGGGACTGGAAGGTGGTGGAGGCACCGACGGGCGGGCAGGCGTAGCGGCCCTTGGTCGCCGGATTGGGGTTGGTGGCCTGGAAGCGGTATTGCTGCTTCCTCATCACCGGCATGAGGTACTTGCCGCACAGGCCCTTGGAGCCCATCGTTCCCCACGAGACGAGCTCGCGGTGGAGCTTGTAGGCGAAGCGCGAGAGCACGAGCCGCGAGGCCTGGACGTGGCCTATGCTGGCCGAGACATTGCCGTTCATCGGGTACATCGAACCCTGGCAGCCCGCGCACCAGAACATCTCGTCAAGCGGCAGGTTCGCAGTCGATGCGGCGCAATCCGCCGCGCAGGCGGCGAGCGCCAGCGGGTTGGCGAAGAGCACGGCCTCGGGGTTGATGATCGCGGTGAGTTCGGAATCCTGCCACAGCGGATCGATCTCGGAGATGTAGAGAATGTCGATCGAACCCGGCTCGAGGCAAAGGAAATCGGCGACGATCTCCATCCAGTAGATCAGCGGATAGGCGTACCAATGAACGTGCCAGCTCGAATAATACTGGCTTGCACCGCCCACCGCCGAGGGCCCCGAGATCGAGCGGAAGCCGATATCGAAGCCGGGATCGAGCTTCATCCCGCCAAGGTTGACGAAGCACCACGGCTTCATGCTGACATCGGCAAGCCGGACGGGCTCCCAGAAGCCCATCGCTATGCCGGGCCGAAGACCGCAGAGGCAGAGCGGGAAATCGGGGTTGTCGGGATCGGGCCGATTGCTCGGCCAGATCTCGAGCCCGCCGACCGAGATCGGGAAGAGGCACGACCAGCAGATGTCGGTGATCGGGTTGACGAACTGCCCGGTACATTTGCCCGGCCCGGCATCGGCCGAGGCGGGCGAGGCAAGCGCAAGCGAAAGCGCTGCCGTGAACAGCACGAGGAAGGCGCGGATGCTGTTCATGGCCGTGACTTTCGGGGAGGCAGCGCGATCTCGCTTATCTCGAGCATTCGCCCATTCTGGCGCACAAGCGCGGGGACGGCCCTGATGCCGAATTTCTCGCTGAGTTTGCCGCCCTGGTCGAAATAGAACCTTCGCTGGCGGGCCTTCATCAGCTCAAGCGGCGCGCCCTTCACGAGGATCAGCTTGGCATTGGCCTCTTGCCTGAGTGCCCAGGCGATCTGCGCAGGATCGTCGCCATCGAAAAACAGGAGGTCGCCGCGCAGCTTGACGCTGTCGAGCGGGTTGACGCGTGTTCCAGCCGCATGGATCAGCTCGCCCTTGGCCCCGCGGACATCGGCGGCAAGCGTGATCGTCGGATCGAAGGGCCAGCTGCGACTTTCATGCGCGCGAATGAGACCGACAACCGGATCGGGCCGGTTGACCCGCGCAATGGTCCGACGTTTCAATTCCTGGTTCAGCCGCGCAGTCTCTCCCGACTTTTCCATCTGCGCGAGGCGAGTATGGATCTGTTCGAGGAGGTCGCGCTCGATCACCGGAAACATCGCGCCGCGTTGGCCGTAGTCGCGTGCCTGCACGCTGGCCGGGAGCGCAAGGAGGAGAGGCACGCCAAGCGGAAGAAGGGAGCGCATCACAGGATCGCCCTCCCGCTACCTAGGATCTGTCCACGGCAGACAAAGCCGATTTCGCCGTAGCGACTGTCGAGCCCGCGTGGATGGCTGGTGCCGGTATAGTAGCAGCCCTGAGGGATCATGCCTTCGGGGCCCCGCGTGAGCGGAATACCGAGGCGCGTGACCTTGAGCAGGCTCGCAACCTTCCTGCCGTTGATGAAGACCGCGTCGCCCTCGTGGCGCACGACATCGCCCGGCATGCCCAGCACGCGCTTGCCGAACATCTGCGGCCCTTCACCGAAATGTCTTTCGACGAGTTCGCTTCGCGGCGGCTCGAAGAAAATAAGGCTGCCGCGCTGGATCGGTGCCTTCTTGTCGAGCCAGAATGCCCAGTTGGGAAGGCTCGGGCTCGCATTGATGAGAAAGGCGTGGTCCTTGCTAAAGGCATCGAGCGGCACCCAGGCGAGGGGCAACAGGACGAGGCCCGAAAGCAGCAGTGGACGGCGAAGTGAGAAGGGAAGGCTCATGGCCGCTTCTCCCCGGCGAGCTTGTCCGCGATACGCCGCTCGAGTTCGGGGGTTGCGTCTTCGGCAGCACCTGCGAGCACGGCTTCGGCGACGAGCACCACGCGGCCATCGCGGCCCATGTCGGCGACTGCTGCCTCGGCGGCCTTCAGATAGGCAAGGCTCGCTGCCTGGACGACCGCCGGATCGGCTTCGGCGCGCGCGGTTTCCTCGACGAAGGTGCCGATGGTCTCGGCGAGCCGGACAGTGACGATCCGCTGCTCGGGAGAGCTGGTGACCTGCTGGGTAAGCCATGCGCCCCACAGCAGCGCGGCAACGAGCACCGCTACGGCGAGGAGTTTCGGGCCTAGCTGGCGAAGCGGGAGGTTCAGTCTATCCATGGCGGGGAGATCCTTCGGAAAGGCGGCGGTCGAGGCGGCGCAGGAAGCTTGGCAGCCGCAGAAGCGCGAGCCCGCCAGCGGAGATTAGGAAGGCGATTTGGAGGTCCTGCGCGAAGAAGCGGCGCGCGATCGGTTCGGCGGTGCGGTAGTGGTCGGCGAGATTGCCGAGCTGCGTGAACAGCGCCGTGAGGTCCCAGCCAGCGAGCAGGAGAAACACGAACAGCGGCAGGCCGAGGACCAGCAACAGCGTGCTCACCGCGAAGCTTGCCGCTTCGATGAGGACAACGCAGGTGCCCTGGAACAGTGCCAGCCAGTCGACCTGGCGATGCTTGTCGCGGCCTCGTCTGGCAGACGGAAGCGGCACGCGGTCGACGAGCGTGGTGGTCTCGAGCACCATCATGCGCCTCCCCCAAGAACGTCAGCGCGGCCCGCGACCAGCGCAACCGCGCGTTCGAGCGGCATACCGGTTTCGACATGGCGGCGGATCGCGGCATAGGTGTCGGGATCGGAGGAGAAGATCGTCGCCGACAACGGATCGAGTACCAGGCGTCCGACCGCTTCGACTTCGGGACCCTTCAGGTAGATCTCGCTGTACTCGGTGCCGGAGCGCTTGAGGCTGCGGATCAGCGTCTCGGTGCGGTCGTCCATGTCGAGCCGCGCTTCCTTGCGGAAATCGGCAATGGTCTCGGGCTTTTGCTGGAGCACCAGCATCCAGTCGCTGTTCTCGAGCGCGGCGCGCGCGCCATCCGACTTGTAATAGTCATTCAATGACTGGGTCGCGGTGGCGAGCGCGCCGCCATATTTGCGCGCGGTGCGGGCGTAGGTCTCGACGAACTCGCCCATCGAGCCGCCCTTGAGCATCGCCCAGGCTTCATCGATCAGCAGTAGTTTCTTGGTGCTACGCGAACTGCGCGTCATCGCCTGGCCGGTCATGAACATGATCGCCGAGAGGACGACGCTTCTGAGTTCCTCGCGGCTCGCAAGGTCGCTCATCTCGAAGACGGTGAAATCGTCCTCGAGCGCGAAACTCGCCTTGCCGGCAAAGAACCCGGCATAGCTGCCACCGCGGCAGAAGGGCGCGATCGCGGTCGCCAGGTCCTTGCCCGCCTCGTTCTCGCTTTGCTGGAGTGTATGTGCGACATCGTCGATCGCGCCGCCGCTGCCGAGCGCTTCCCAGACCTGCGTCACTGCCCGGTCGATGAGGCCGCGCTCGGTGTCCGAGGGGGCTGCACTCGGCCGTGCCATCTGGCCGACGATCGCCTTGATCATCGCAAAGCAGTCGAGCCGGTAGTCCTCGTCCTCGTGCGCCCTTGCATCATCGACCATCGAGAACGGGTTCAGCGAAAAGCCCGAGGCAAGGGTGAACTCGACGAAGCGGCCGCCTTGCAGTTTGACCGAGTGCTCGAAACTGCGTCCGTCGTCGATCACCACGACCTTGGCACCCGCTCCGCGCAGCGCCGCGCAGAGTTCCTGGAGCAGCACCGACTTGCCCGAACCCGACTTGCCGCAGATCGCGATATTATGGTTGCCCGCCTTGTTTTCGAAGGGCGACCAGAAGAAGGGCTGGCCGCGTCGTCCCAGGAGCAGCAGATGCGGGATTGCGCCGCCGAGATACTCGCCCTGCAGCGGGGCGATGTTCGCCGCGGTGGTCGAGAGCATGGTGCGGAAGCGCTTGAGGCGCGCAAGGTCGTGGACCAGCCCGTCGGCAAGGCTCAGCGGGAAGGCCGCGACGAGACCCTGCAACTGGAGGAAACGTTCGTCGGCAAGGTCCCAACCGGCGGCCTTGTAGATCGCCTTGACAGTGCGTTCGTGCGCGTCGCCATCCCCCAGTGGCGAGATGGTGGTGAGTCCGTAGAACAGCTTGACCAGCTTCTTGCCCGCCTGGAGCTCGGCCTGGACATGCTTCCATTCGGCCGATTGCTCGGAAAGCCTCGGCAGGAAGCGCGCGCTCTTGGTCTCCGACAAGCTGGTGGTGCGCATGAACTTGTAGCCTGCGCGCGCCGAGGCCGCTTCCTGGTCGGGATAGTGCAGGCACAACATGGTCGTGGCAGGGCAGGGAAAGCGCAGCTTGTCAGTAAACATGTCGCCGATCAGCCGTGCGCATTCCCACGGCGCCCAGCGTTCGGGCGTCGAACGCACACCGTAATGGCGCACATCGAAGCGGTCGGGATAGCAGGTGCCCATCTGGGGAATGCCGTCGCGGGTGCGTCCGGTCTCGCGGAAGCGTTCGGTGCGCAGGATCAGCCGGTCGTCCTCGACCTCGAGTTCGATGTCGCGGCGGATCGCCTGGATGTCGAGCGTGTCCTCGCGGTTCCAGTGTGTGAGGTCGGGTTCGCGAGCGGTCGTCGGCGAGGTCAGTTCGTCGATCAGCGCGAGGAGGCCGGCCGGTTCGAGCCGGTTGGATGCGAGACCGAGCGAGTTCAGCATCCCAGCCATTCCGTCGCGGCATTCGGTGAGCTCGGCATCGGTGATATTGCCGGGTACCGGAACTCCGAGAGAGAGTACGAGGCGAACATGGCGCGCGTGGAACGGCGCATGCGCCGAGCCCGAATGCCAGACGAGGTCGTAGAGCCGGTCGGTACGCGCCTTGGCGATGGCTTCGTAGATCCCGCCCTGCTCGTAACGCGGGGCGAACCAGGGGCCCACGATGGCGCCGATCCTCGGGGAAGCGAAGTTCAGGACCTGGAGGCAGGCGCCTTGCGGCAGGCTCTCGGAGAAGAACTGCCCGAGGATCTCGCCGGTGCGTTCGTCCGCCCCGATCAGCGGGGTCACTTCGAGGACAAAGCCCTTCGAATGCGCGTTGCGGTAGAGACCCGGGCCTTCGTCGTAGACCCGGTAGGGGAGCCAGTCCGACAGCATGTCGAGCGCGAATTGCGGACGGGCATGGTCGGCCTGCCGCGCATCGCCGAAAAGGCCAGAGAGCAGCGCATCCCGCGCAGAAGCGAGCGAGAGGTTCATTGGCGCTCTCCTTCGGGATCACCAGGCGAAACAGGGTGGGGCACCCGGCCGGGGGAGGGGGGACGGCCAGGTGCCCCGGTGACCGGCGCCGAAGCGCCGGGCTGCGCTTCCGTGGCCTGGGAGGGGATTACCAGGACCTCAGGAAGCTGCAGGGGAAGGGGTGTGATGACAGGCGCGTTGTGATGGCCTGTCGGTGGCGGCAGCATCTGAGCATCGTCGCCCGCGCGTCCGAGCGCGCGGAGCACTTCGCCGGTCGAGCGCGGGGCATGCCAGCTCTCGGCGGGATGATCGGGCAGCGCGACATGGACGACCCGCGCTTCGTGGTCCCGGCCCGCCGCGTCGCGATAGGCGGCGATAACGATCCGCAGCGAGCGGGCGTCCGCCTGGCGCAGGCCACCGGTCAAGGGAGGCTGGTTGGTCGAAGTACCCGGTGCCATGCCGGTGCCAGCTTCGCCGAGCGCCGCGCTGTCGATCAGCGTGGTGGGCGCGCAGCTGCCTTCGGGCGCGCGGCAGTCGAAGTCGCCTTTGACGTTGCCGCCGAGCGTGGCGCATCCGGCGATGCTCGCCGCGACACCGGCAGCTGCGAATGCCCTCAAGTGACGCGCGTTCATTGGCCTGCTCCAGCACGCTGATTGGCGAAGCGGTGGAGCGTTGCAGCATCACTGTAGCCGTGCAGCACCGCGCCATCGCTTGCGCGCACGATTACCGGGGTACCGGCAAAGCCATTGGCCTTGGCAAAGGTCTCGTTGGCGTCGAGCGCATTGATAGCCTTGCATGTGGCGGGGCGCGGCACGTGCTTGCCGGAATAGGCATCGTGCAGCGCCGCGACCGGATCGCTGGCGCACAGGACGCTTTCAGAGAGGCGTCGACTCGCCGCGCCGAAGATCGAGATCGGCCGCTCTTCGACCAGTACGCCGGCCTGCTCGAGTGATCCGGTGAGCTTCTTGCAGTAGCCGCACTGAAAATCGGAGAAGACGACGAGCCGCGGACCCTTGGGGTTGCCCCAGCGGATCGCGCCGTCCTTGGGTAGTTGCGAGAGGTCGACCTTTGCCTTGGCCGGTGCGGGCGCGGCTTCGCTGTGCGAGGCTTCGGAGCGGCCCGACGCGCGCGCAGCACCCGCGGCGAGCAAGTCGGGATTGAGCTCAATGAGGCGCGTCGCGGTGACGTCGCGCCGCTCTTCGAGATCGTAGAGCCGTCCGACGAAGAGATAGCGCGCCGCTTCGTCGGTGTAGAACAGCGTCTCGCCCGAGACGACTTCGCACCACGGCGCAAAGCTTGTGCAATCGAGCGCGTCGATCGGAGTTTTCGGGAGCCGCAGCTTGAGCGCCTGGACGACATCGCGGGTGATGGCGGCCTGCGCGGGCATGGCGGTCAGCACGGCAACGCCGCTGGTGAGGAGGGCGGCTGCACTGGCGGCAGCAAGCGAAATGTGCGCCGCGCGGGCTTTCAGGCCCGGCCGGTGGTGGCAGAAATTCATTGGTCTGTGCTCCTGACATGGACGCCGTCGAGAAAGACGATCTCGACCTCGATGCCGGTCGGCATCTCGACGACGGGTTGATATTGTTCTGCGCGTTCGATGAGGTACTTGCTGACCGTGTCGGCGGCTTCGCCCGCGCCCTGGCCGAAGCCGCCCGCAAGGATGTCGGTCGGCGAGAGCGCCTCGCGCTTGCCGTCGCTGCCGACCTGACCGGCGAAGATGCCGTTGGCGTTGGCAGAGAAGCCGCGCCCGAACCCGCCGACGATCCCGGCGAGCAGCGCCTGGCTGACAAGGCTGCCTTCACGGCTGACGACACGGCCGCGCACGCCCGACTTTCCGGCAAAGGCGATGAACCCCTTGACCTCGCTCACCGCGAAGCGCCCGCCGGGCTGCGCGCAGGTCATGCGCACCAGCTTGACGTAGACCTTCTCGGCCGAGAGATCGCCGCGTGCCGCGCCGTTGACGAGGCAACCGGTGAGGTCGGTCGTCAGCAGGCGGTTGCCCTTCAGCACCGAGCGCGCGGGGCCGGTGATGCGCAGCACCACGGGCAGGGGATCGCTCTGGCTGGTAACCCCGGTCGAGGCATCGACCCCGACGATCACGGTTGCCGGCGCGTAGCTGTTGGGCGGCAGATAGTCGCGGCTCGCCTCGAGCAGCAGCTGCGGCGCATTGGCGTCGGCCTTTTTGCCTCCAGCGACGGGCTTGTCGCCGGTGAAGCTCAGCAGGCTCGCTTTCGGCTCGGCCATGGGGCCAGCACTTGGATCGAGGGCGGCGGGTGCGGGGCCCGGTGCGCGGGGATCGAGCGGGGTGACCGGCGCGACCGGAGGATTGGCGCGCTGGGTCTCGAGTTCGGAGCGCAGCGCCGCGTTCTCGGCCGAGATCGCGTCGATCGCCGCCTGGCCGTCGCTCAACATCCGCGCGTTCTCGCCGCGCAGCGTTTCGAGTTCCTGTTCGATCGAGGCCTTGGGGAGCTGGCTTTCCTGCAGGTCTTTGATCGCCTTGCCTTGCGCATCGAGCCGGTTGCCATAGGTGGCGACAAACTCGCGCTGCGAGAGGTTGCGATTGACCAGTGCGCCGGTCTCGATCGTGGTCGAACCCCCGCCCTCTCCATCCTCCGCGTCGTCACCGCCAAAGATGAACATCGAACCGGCAATGAGTGCGACCCCGCCGATGCCTGCGAGGAGCAGCTTCTGGCGCTGCGCGACGGTCTTGTTCAGGTCGCGTCGGGCTTCCGAACGGCTTTCGTCCCGCGGCTGTTCTGTGGGTGCGGCGCGTGTGTCGGTGTCGGCCATTATTCCAGCCCTCCCTTGGCAAATACGAGGAAGGCCCGGGTGGTCTCGCCGGGGGCGAGCGTGTCTCGGCCAAAGGCAAAGGCGAGCGCGCCTGCGGGCGCTTCGCGTTCGCTCGAAAGTTGGATGGGTTCGGGCCCAAGATTGCGCAGCGTGGAGGCCTGGCCGGTAAGCTCGGCGCCCTCGTATTCGGCGACCTGCTGTACTTCGAGACTGTCGCTACGGCGCGGGCGCGAGAGTTCGGCGCGCGCCCGGAAACCAGGCAGCACGGCATCGCTTGCCATCGCCTCGATCAGCCGGATCGCAGCCTCGTCGCGGGTCGGGGCTTGGCATTCCCATTCGGCAGCGTCGGGCCTCGCCAGCGCGGGGTTGGTGACGAAGAGCTGGCTCGCTTCCTCGCCATCGACCTTGCAGGCGAACTTGTAGACATGGCCCGCGCTGCTGGTGGCGAAGAAGCTGACCTTCGCGCTCGCATATTGCAGCGGCACCGAGACATAGATGTCACCGCGGACCGGCTCGTGGGTCACCTCGAAATCGTTGTAGGGATAGCCGCTCGCCATCTTGGAAACATTGGCGAAACCGTCGTTGACCAGCGCTATGCGGGTCAGCGCACCGCGCGCGAGCACGCAGTCGATCGCGGCACCGTCGGCGGCTTCGACGAACTGGTCGGCATGAGCGGCGGTAGCAAAGGCGCAGCTGGCGGCGGCGAGCGCCACGGCGGTCAGCGCGGCAGGGAAGGGGCGGGCAAGGAGACTCATTGGTCTTCCTCCTCGTTCTCATTGGGAAGCTGGCGGAAGCCGGTGAGGCCGAGGCTGAGGCCGCGGCGCTTCCAGCTGAATGCGAAGCTGCGCTGCTGGCTCGCGATCACCTGTGCGCCCACGAAGGTCTTGAGCGTGCCGGTGACGACGGCGGTAAGCGCCTGCGGGTCGACCTCCATTCGCGAAATCACGAAGGCCTGGCTGATGTCCGACCCGCGCTGTTCCTCGACGATCTTGACGAGCTCGGCCTTGAGGCGTCCGTGCGCGGCCGGATCGGCCACTTTCAGGACCTGCTCCATCCAGTAGTCGAGGCTTTCGGGCGCGCGGTTGAGCAGCATCAGCGCCGTGTCGCGGGTGACGAGCTCGAGGTAGTACGCATCGGTTGCATCGCTCCCGAGCGTCAGGCGCTCGGATGTGACGGGGACGAGGATCACAGACTCTTCGCGCGTTGTCGCAGCGCCAACGGCGAGCAGGCTTGTAAGGCCCAGCACGGCGGCGAGCGCGGCGAAGCGGTTGCGTTGGCGCAAGTGCCGCTGCGCTTCCTCGTATGCGAATTCGTGTTTCATGGATGTCCTCCCTCAGCCCGCAAGCAGGCGGCAATGGGAGGGCGGCGTGGCTTTCAGCCCGAGGAAACTCCCCGGCAGATACCAGTAGGCAGCATGGACCAGTTTCGACCCGGCACCTGACGCCTTCGCCTTTCGAAGGGCGAACCAGGTGAGCCCGGACAGGGCTGTGCCGATGATGATGTGCTGCGCAAGGATGCCCCAGGCGAAAGGGACGAGCAGTCCCGCAAACTCGTCGATGGTCCAGAAGCCGATGAGCTCCGGATCGTCGAGCCGCCGTGGAACGAGGTATCTGTCGGCCATGCCGCCCTCCCGTCGCTAACCGCGGCTCAGATGACCGCGGTGACGACCGAGGTGACGATCGGCACGCCCGTGCCGACGCCGATCCCGACGCCCACCGGCACCGCGACCTGACCGAGAGCAAACCGTCCCGAAGCGAGCGCGATCAGGCCGCCGGCGAGGCTGAGGACCGTGATGATCTTGCCGCCCGACCCTTCGAGGAAGTCGGTGAATTTCTGCAGCGCCGGGTCGAAGGTAGTGTCGGCACCGGCATAGGCGGCACCGGCGCAAGCGAGCGCGATCGCGGCAGGAAGAATATAGTCGCGGGCACGAATGCCCTTGGCGGATTGGCGGGGAAGGGTGATTGCCTTGGTCATCGAGGAACTCCGTTTCGAACATGTGCAGCGATGCGTTCGCTGTATGTTCTTTCCTCGATTCCAAGGCCGGGTGTAGGAAAACGGAAACTGCCGCGCGCCGCATTCCGACCAAGAGAATTCGTCGATTTAGGATGAGTTGACCGGGTTTTGCGCGATCGATGCAGATCTTGCAGCCGAGACTACCGATTGTTGCGCCATCAATACCGCCATGTGAGATCGAGGGACCGGAATCTGCGCGAATCACATCGTCCGACGATGTGTCGATTTCCTATAAGTTCCTCATTTGTTCTTTTTACTTTCCTACAGTTTGACGCGTCGCATAGCCTGCTGTCGATTCGCTTGAGACAACCGGAAGCAGGTGCCATGACGCAAAGCAGACAGGACAAATGGGGAGAGGCATCGCGTGGCCTCGCTGCTTTTCTCGACCATGCCGTAGGAGAGAGTGGCAAGTCTCGGCGAACGATCGCCGCACAGACGAAGATCAACAAGGATGCGCTTCGACGCATTCTTGCCGGGACTAGGCCCGCCACGCTACAAGAGGCGCTCACCATACTCGACGCGTGCGGACACGCGCCTCGGACCTCCCTTATGCTGGCTCTCGCAGGCTATTCACAGCAGACGGTTGATTGGCAGAGCTCCGCTGTGCTGCAGTTTCTTGAAACCTTCATCAGCGAGCTGCCGGCCGCGTTGGATCAGGCCCTGGGTGAGCGGCTGCTCGATGTTAGACCGCGCTGGGCAAGGGGGGCCGCGCACCGCACCGCCGGTCTCCTGTCGGACCACCTCGCACAACTGGAGAGGCAGGATGAACAGAGCTTTGCTCTCTGAAACGGCGACCGAAGACCACACGGATGCGGAAGCGGGTGCTGGCGAGGCAGCGCCCGACCGGCTCATCCGTCTTCCCGAGGTCATGGCGCGCGTGGGACTGCGCCGAACTGCAATCTATCAGCGGATGCGCGAAGGTCGCTTTCCGCAGTCTCGCTCGCTTGGTCCGCGTTGCACAGTCTGGCTCGAAGCGGAAATCGACCGCTGGATCGAGCAAGTTTGTAGTCGAGAATGATTCTGCAAACCGAACTGCATTCCGCACCTTTTTTGCAAGCTGTCGAGCCGGCCCAAGAAGGACCGGCCCGCAGCGTGATGATGGAGGCTTTGGCGATCGTCCGGTTCCTCGTTCACCCTCTGCTTTTGGCATAAACGGGGAAGTGACGGGCAGCGCCGTAATTTTCCAAGGGTTTCATGGATTTCAGGACTATCAGTTCAGCATCGCTGATAACGAAATCGACGTCAGAGTTCGTCCGCATGTGCGCAGGCGTCACAGTCTTGGGAAGCGGCAGAAGTCCGAGCTGGAGCAGATATCGGATGGCCAGTTGAGGAACCGAAACGTCTTACTTCTCAGCGAGTTCAGCGATCTCCACACTGTCCAAGATTTCACCATGACCGAAGGGCGAAAAGGCCTCGGTCAGTATGTTTCGCTCCCGTGCATACGCGATCAGGTCGAACGGCGTGTGTAGCCGCATGCGTGCGCATGTGTTCGCCTGAAACCGTGGCATTTTTGGGGTATCGATGGGGGTATTTTCGGCCTCCGCGGAATCGGGCAATACCCCCACCTATGAACTTGCGGCGAGAAAAAGATTTTCATCCAACTGCAACGGCTTGTCGAAGCGATTTCAAGAACGGATCAATCAAAAGGTCCCAAGATCACCGCTGCGTTCGAGTCCCGCCTGAGGGATTCGAACAGCGGTGGCCGACTTTGGGGCAGGGGAGGACACAACCTTTTCATTCCTAGGATGGCCGCTTTGCGCCCCCATCTCGGACGTTCGATCGGGAAATCGAAACTCCCGGAAGCTGCCATTTCTCCAAATACCCGAGCGCACTTTTGCCGCTCAGATCGATCAAGCTGGGCATCCTCATTAAGTTCGCGCTTGCGACCTGTTGAAATGCGCGAAGGACCGTCCAAACTGCACGCTTTGTGGTTCCTTGTGTGTGGCGACATCGATCCGGCATTCGAGGCCAGACGGCAAGAATTCGATATTCACTCCTGCTGTCCCACGAGACCCTAAGCCACGTTCGATCAGGCGCGTGCCAAAGCCCTTGCGTTGCGGCGCCACCGGAACTGGTCCACCGACCTCTTTCCAGATGAGGTGGAGGATATCCTCGTCGCCTCCATCGTCGATAGCCCACCGGATCATGACCTCACCCTTGTCATTCGACAGAGAACCGTACTTGATGGCATTGGTCGCGAGTTCATGGACGAGCATCGTCGTCCCGAGCGCCGTTTCCGGGTCCAGGAGATGATCCGGTCCGTCGATACTAACGCGCTGGTCGATGTCGCCTAGGGCCGCGCCAAGGGTAGACACCAGAATGGCTCGTAGCGACGTCGGACCCCAACTGCCTTCGCTTAGCAGTCCGTGTGCCGCCGAGAGCGCGGAAAGTCTGGCCGAGTAAGTATCCAAGGCCTCCTCGGTTGGGATCATGGGCTTGAAGGTTTGCTTAGCGAGGGATTGGACGACGGCAATCGCGTTCTTCACGCGGTGCTGCAGTTCGCTGATGAGCAACCCCTGCCGTTCCTCAAAGGCGGCTTCGTGAGTGACATCGTTACCTTGAACGATGATGCCGCTAACTCTGCTTTCCGCATTGCGTATCGGTTGGAAGATGAAGTTAAGGACGCGGGTTTCGTCGGTTTGGCCGGGGCCGACGGCCAGAACCACCCGCTCTCTCTGGCCAAAGTAGGGTTCGCCGCTTTCGAAAACCCTGTCCAAGATCTCGACGAAACCCTGATCGACAACCTCGGGAAGCGCATCGGCTACGCGCACGCCGATAATATCGTCCCGCCCGACCAGTCGCAGGTAAGAGGCATTCGCCATCTGGAACACGTGTTGCGGACCTCCCAGAACCGCGACAAAGCCGGGGGCCTGGTCAAAAAACTGATGCAGTCGCCTGCTCTCTCGAGCCAGACTCTCGTTCAGCGACTGAACCTTCTCGGCCCGGCGTATGACGTCGGCCTCCTCGCGAAACTGCCGCAGCTTCTGCATTTCGGTTACGTCGACCGTGTGCTGAAGGATGAACGCAAGTTTGCCCTGATCGTCCAGAATGGGCGTGTGGGTGGCGCTCCAGTATCGAGGTTCAAATGATCCATCCGGAGCGGGGATGTCGTACCGTATAAGGGCGATTTCATCCCTCTGCGCGGTTTCGAGAACCCGACGAAGGGACGTATTCAGAAGACGGAAGCTTTCCGTGTCTGGATCACTCGGAAACGCTTCGAACATCCTCCGTCCGATAATGTCGTCGCGCTCGCGCATGGTGACGGCGAGATAGGCATCGTTCATCCACACGAGCCGTAGATCCGTGTCCATGACGACATAAGGGTTGGGCGCAGAGTCGAAGAGTTGCTGGAAGTCGATTATCAAGGACCCCTGTCCGAGTTGCAAAAATCGCTAGAAGATTATCGCGAACGTGTCACGTAGCGGCGGCGTGTCAAGATAAGCATTGCGTTCTGTAAGCTGAAGCGGGGTGGGTGCGTTCACACCCACCCCACCTGATACTCGCCGACCGATTTCGCTTACGCAGCCTTGTTCTCGGTGAGCTGGAGCGAGTCATCGTTGACATGCTCGCGGCTTCCGATGGCGATCTTGCGCGGCTTCAGCGATTCCGGGACGATCCGCTGGAGCGAGATCGTCAACATGCCGTGCTCATAATCCGCATCGCGCACTTCGACATAGTCGGCCAGCTGGAACCGGCGCTCGAACGCGCGGGCAGCGATACCGCGATGAACGAATTCGACACCGTCTTTGTCCTTCTCGGTCTTCTGACCGGAGATGACGATCTGGTTCTGCTGTGCAGTGATGTCGATTTCGTCCGGACGGAAGCCGGCCACCGCGAGAATGATCCGGTAGCTGTCCTCGTCAGTGCGAACAATGTCGAAGGGTGGGTAGCTGTCCTGCGTTTCTGCGCGGAAGCTGTTTTCTAGCGTATCGAAGAGCCGATCGAAGCCGACCGTCGAGCGGCGATAGGGGGTTAAATCAAATGCAGTTCTCATTTCCAAATCCTCCTTGTTGAGCAATCTGGGCATGAGAGGCGCCGGGAACGAAGAGCCGACGCCCTCTGTCCAACCGGACCCGTTATGGCATCCGGTACTGACAAAATTAGGAAACGCGCAATTGGTTTCAATACCTGATAGACATTTTTTGGTTTGTTTTCAGCGCCTTGTGCGGTAAAACCAAGCACACCGATATAGGTGCGCCTGGCCTTCTTCCAAGAAAGAGTATGCTTGGATCCGGTCCGTTTATGGGGTCAGGCTAACGCTGCTCGCGTGATCGGAAGCCCAGCTTCGCATCTGGTCCTTGAGCGCCAGTTTGAGCTTCTTCAGGCGGGCAATTAGAACTTCGTCAGGCCGGGGTCGTTTGCTTTCCAGCCGGATTTCGTTCTCCAGCCGCTCATGTTCGCGTGAAAGATAGTCCAGATACCTGTCGGTCATCATCTCCTCCTCTCTCGGTCGACCGATTTTTTGACGTCGCCGCTTTCGGAGACTGCCTTGCTCAAGAAAGCGTGTGGAGACGCCCAAGCAACACCGCCGCCAGCCGTGCGCTGGAGGATGGGAGGGCGCAGCTTGATGCCGCGCCCTCCACACCCTTTTAGAAGTCCATTGCCGGCATCGGTGCGGGCGTGTCTTCCTTGGGCAGTTCTGCCACTAGCGCTTCGGTGGTGATCAGCAGCGAGGCGACCGAGGCCGCATCCTGCAGCGCTGTGCGCACCACCTTCGCCGGATCGATGACACCCGACTTCACCAGGTCTTCATAGGTGCCGGTCGCGGCATTGAAGCCGTGGTTGTAGTCGTCGCCTTCGAGCAGCTTGCCGACGATATAGGCACCGTCCTCACCCGCGTTCTCGGCAATCTGACGAGCCGGGGCGCGAAGCGCACGGCGAACGATATCGATACCCGACTGCTGATCGTCATTGGCGGCCTTGAGGCCCTCCAGCGACTTGAGCGCCCGGAGCAGTGCGATACCGCCGCCCGGCAGAATGCCTTCTTCAACGGCTGCGCGGGTTGCATGCAGCGCGTCGTCGACGCGGTCCTTGCGCTCCTTGACCTCGACCTCTGTCGCACCGCCGACGCGGATGACAGCGACGCCGCCAGCCAGCTTGGCTACGCGTTCCTGCAGCTTTTCGCGGTCGTAGTCGCTGGTCGTGGTCTCGATCTGGGCACGGATCTGGCTGACCCGGGCGTCGATGTCGGCCTTGTTGCCGGCACCATCGACGATGGTAGTGTTGTCCTTGTCGATGATGACCTTCTTGGCCCGGCCGAGCATGCCGATCGTGACATTTTCCAGCTTGGTGCCGAGTTCCTCGCTGACCACATTACCGGCGGTGAGGATGGCAATATCCTCCAGCATGGCCTTGCGGCGATCGCCGAAGCCAGGTGCCTTGACCGCCGCGACCTTGAGGCCGCCACGAAGCTTGTTCACCACCAGGGTTGCCAAGGCTTCACCCTCGACATCCTCGGCGATGATGAGCAACGGCTTGCCCGATTGCACAACCTGTTCGAGCAGAGGGATCAGCGCCTGCAGGTTCGACAGCTTCTTTTCGTGGATGAGGATGAAGGGATCCTCGAGTTCGACCTTCAGCTTTTCGGCATTGGTCACGAAATAGGGCGAGAGATAGCCGCGATCGAACTGCATGCCCTCGACCGTCTCCAGCTCTGTCTCGAGGCTCTTGGCTTCCTCGACCGTGATCACGCCTTCATTGCCGACCTTCTCCATCGCTTCGGCAAGGATGCGACCGACGGTCTCATCACCATTGGCTGAAATCGTCGCGACCTGCGCGATCTCGCTGTTGGCGGACACCTTCTTGGCGTGGCTTTCGAGGTCCTTGACCACGGTGCCGACGGCGAGGTCGATACCACGCTTCAGGTCCATCGGGTTCATGCCGGCAGCAACCGCCTTGGCACCTTCGCGCACGATGGCTTGGGCCAGAACGGTGGCGGTGGTCGTGCCGTCACCCGCCTTGTCGTTCTGCTTGCTGGCGACTTCGCGCAGCATCTGCGCGCCCATGTTTTCGAACTTGTCCTTGAGTTCGATTTCCTTGGCAACGGTGACGCCATCCTTGGTGATGCGGGGAGCGCCGAAGCTCTTCTCGATCACCACGTTGCGCCCCTTGGGGCCGAGAGTTACCTTGACCGCATTTGCAAGCGTATCCACGCCGCGCAGCATGCGATCACGCGCGTCAGACGCAAACTTTACTTCCTTCGCAGCCATTTTGGCCTGCTCCTTTCTCTTCTTTCGATTGAACTGAAGATTGGGTTGATTGCTTACGCCGCCTTCTTGAGTTCGGCGGTTGTTTCGATGATGCCGAGAATGTCGCTCTCCTTCATGATGAGCAGGTCCTCGCCATCAATCCGCACTTCGGTGCCGGACCACTTGCCGAACAGGACGCGGTCGCCTGCCTTGACGGCGGGTTCCACCAGCTTCCCGGAATCGTCACGCGCACCAGGGCCCACGGCGACGACTTCGCCTTCCATCGGCTTTTCCTTGGCGGTGTCAGGGATGATGATACCGCCGACCGTCTTTTCTTCGGCCTCGATGCGGCGAACCAGCACGCGATCGTGCAAAGGTCGGAAATGCATGCATAACCTCCATTACAAAGCGAAATGACTTACAGCGCCTCCCCCGGATTATCGGCAGGGGGCATTTCGCGATCTAGTCCTGCCGAAAACGGCTTCAAGAGGTCCAAATCAAACTTTTTGGCTCTCTTTGATCGCGACTGCTAATAGCCACTTTCCGTTCGCGTTATCAGGGTCTTGACGGCCGAAAATCGACTCACAAAATACGCCGAGCGGAGCAATCCGCAGTGAGTGACCAGCGGCAAGGCAGAAAGGAGGATTTTCCTATGTCGCAACCATTCGCACGATATTTGCATCCATTCGATGTAGCGCATCATCCCTCGCTTGAGCCCGAAGTGAAGCGAGCCATCCTGGCTTCCTGGGCGTCCGATCGGCATACCGTCGAAAACCAGCCGGCGATGCGCCAGCCCCCCGAACTCAAAAGTCCGGTTTCCGTTGATGATGTTTTCGCGGCGCTGCGCTCGCTCGACGGCCCGGGCAGCCAGCCAACGCTGCAATGACCGATCGAGCTTTCCTAGTTCAACTGGAGGGGTACGGACTCACCACGGCAGAAATCTGCTATTTCATGCCGGATCACCCCTCGCTCGTGCAGATCTTTGCCTGGCAGGAATACGACGCAGCACCGGATTTTCCGGTGCTGTTCGATTTCCTTGCACATTGGCGACGCGAGATCGAAGCCGAGATAAGGTCAGTCCGTATCGCCCACGAGAAAATGATCAGGCCATCGAGCTGGCGTTCGGCGGAGGGCGTGATCTCGTGGGAGTAGCAGAGCCGGGTGATTGAGCTTGCAGGCCCGTATTCATGCTCATGGAGGTGGACTGCTCACTAGTGAAAATTTGGAAACATTCGCTCAATTGATAGGCAGCTTTTCGGTTATCTCCCGCTGAAAGCTGCCAGTCGGCTCTCGGCCCAACTTCCGCCGTTCAATGAGGCGGTTGAGCTGCCAATTTTCGAACGTTAGTCGGCCGATCGCACCCTTGTAACGGTTTGGCGCAAATTCGGGATTCTGGGGGTATCGGTGGGGGTATTTTCCAAGAGTTGGGCGGAAAAAACGAGCAATGTCAGAACGTTATATGTTCGCTATATGTTCCTCCTCCGCTACCAGGAAATGCGTCCGCATGTGCTCGCTTGCGTCCGTATACATCCGGATTGTTTACCCAAATCGCTGATTTCAATAACAGATGTGCTACCACGCCAATTCGCTTGGGGCCGTATGCGTCCGTATGTGTTCGCTTGAAGCCGGAGCCTTTATGGGGGTATTTTGGGGGTATCCTCGGGCAGTGCGAAATCAGGCGATGTCCCCAGCTGCGATCGGTGGCTCACAGCCGGATTCTCACGCTAGTGCAACGGCGTGCTCCAGCCCTTCCGTAACGGGATTGGTCGGAAAGATCCCATTTATTTAAGGTGAGTTCGAGTCCCGCCTGAGGATTCGAACAGAGGTGGCCGACTTTAGGGCAGGGGAGGACACAACCTTTTCATTCCTAGGATGACCGCTTTGCGCCCCATCCCAGCCATTGAAGGTACGTCGTCGCGGTCCTGAAAACGGACATCAAAAGAGGTGTTTTGTCGTGGGTGATAATGCTTACACGTTGGTAATTCCGTCTCAGGGTCGAGAATTGCCTGAAGCATACGTCCGTTCATCGGAATCGGCACGAAAGCTAGCTATGCTAGGAATTCTTTAGGCTCTTTAGGCTCGAGGATGATTTTCTTGCTGAAGAAATGAGCCAGGTACGCCAAGGGCTGCCGCACGTTTCAAAGTGGGATTGCTCCAGGTTTTGCTCAAGACTCTCGTCTCTCAGTCGTCAGCACTGTTGCCACAAGACCTGCGGGGCCAATTCGGCTCGCTTCGCGGCGCTCTTGGGGCTGGGTTGGCGATCATTCTCTCTGCGCTTGCGACATGGCTGTTGCTGGGGTCGCAGAGTACTGCCTTGCCGTGGCTCGTGGCTCCGCTGGGGGCCTCGGCAGTCCTCGTCTTTGCCGTTCCGGCCAGCCCCTTGGCTCAACCTTGGCCGGTAGTTGGCGGAAACCTTATTTCGGCTGCGATCGGTATCGGCGTCGGAATGTACACAGGCTCCGCGATGCTGGCTCCCGGTTTCGCGGTTGGCGTGGCGATCGTGGTGATGACCTTCACGCGCTGTCTGCATCCCCCGGGAGGTGCCTGCGCCCTCCTGTGCGCGCTCGGCGCGGCCGGGGGAGAAACCTGGACCTGGATCTACCTCTTGCCGATTGCCGCGAACGTGCTGACGCTTGCTCTTGTCGGAATGATCTACAACAACCTCACCGGCCATTCCTGGCCTCACCGCGCGCCGCTTCCCGTCAGCAATCCGACCTTGGTCCACGCTCCTCATACGCGCGGCGATATCGAGGAAGTGCTTGCCGAATGGGATGAGGTCCTCGATGTCGATGTCGACGATCTCGATGCATTCCTGAGAGAAGTAAACCTGCACGTAGTGCGGCGCGAGATCGGGCACCGCTGAAGACTTCGGCCTCCGGCGACGGATTCCGCGAGGGCGGACGGGCAGGCGCTTCGCCCCGCTGTTCATCAGAACGGCCTGACGAACCTGCGAAGCACTTGCTTGAAATTTGCCGCTACGCCGGTAGGCCGCGCAGAAAGCCGCGGGGCGCAGTTGCGGGTATCGAGCGGGCCCGGTGGGGCCGGTTCGCCGCATTCCGGGCACAACATCGTCGTCTCCTCGTTTCTACTATCCCGCGACGGTCAGAACACCAGCGCGGCGATAACGCTGATGGCAATGCCGAAGGCCGCCACGGCGAACGGAACGATCAGAACCTGGGTGTAGACCTCCATGCGGCCAAGCGGCCCGTAAAGGCTCTGGAGCTTGCCGCCCGATCGATCGAGGGGGCTTGTCGGCTGCGGGTTCGCCTGGCCGAGCATGACGCGCGCAATGCCAAAGAACATGGCGATATAAACCGCGGAAATCACGATAGCGAACGCCGCCCTGATTCCGCCTGTCGCGCCCAAGAGAGCCGCGAGGAAAAGCGCATAGCTTCCGACCATCGCGATCCAGATAGCCCGGGGCAGTTCGAACATCCGCGTTTCTGGCTGCTGACGACGGGCAGGGCCTTCGTTGTCGTTCGCCTCGTTCGGAACGCAAAGGACAGAGATGTCCTCCCGAACTTCGGGCTTTTCCTCGAATGCAGGCGTGCGGAGAACGGCATCAGACATGGGGTAGATCCTTTCCTGCGCGCCCTCCGGTCAGGCCGTCGCGGCGCATGGTGATGGCAGTAAGCAAGCTGTCGGCGATCATCCGCGCACGGGTCCCGACCAGCTCGATGGCGGCGGGATGGCTTTCGGCCTCCCGCAGCGTTTCGTAGAAGAGGTTCAGCCAACGCTCGAAGTGCTCGAGGTGAAGCCCCGGTATCGCGAGATGTTTCAGCATGGGATTGCCGGAGAACTCTCCACTGTTGTGAAGCACCGATCGCCAGAACGCTTTCATCCGGGCGAGATGCGGCGGCCAGTTGCTGATACGCGCTGCAAAGATCGGCCCAAGCAAATCGTCCTCGCGGATCTTGCCGTAGAAGGCCTCGACAATGTGATCGATGAAGGCTGCGTCGATGCCGATGCGGTGGGCTTCAGCGCTCTTTTCCTTGCGCTTGCGTTGGACATAGGCCCTGGCATCGGCGGCTGAACTTTCGACGACTGGCTTGCTAGTCATGCCTCGTCTCCCTCGTTCGGGGTTCGGGCCGTGCCCTGGCCATCCGGCGCGCGCAGGAACTCGACGTGAAACTCGACGGGGCCGAGCGGCTCCACACGGTGGACTATCGTGGGTTCGACCACTCCTGCGGGGCTGCCGGGTTCGAGAATGCGCTCCTCATTCTCGCGCCGCGGATCGGTTACGCAGTAGCGCAGCTTCCCATGGGCAACGTGGATCAGGCCCCAGACGCCTTCCTTGGTCGAATGGTCGGCCAGCAGGCCGGCAGGCACGCTATCCTGCGTGAAGGTCGGCGTGGTCTTGTAGCTTTCCAGGGCGGGCATTTGGTCTGGTTTCATGTCATGCGACTTTCAAGGGATTGCAGATGGCTGTGAGCGTCCGGCTGATTTCGTCCCCCATCAGGGGCTTCTCGACGAGAACGGCATCGCAGCTGGCAATGCGGTTACGCAGCTGGCGGCTGGGATGGGTGGCGATGACGATCGCCAGTGCATTGTCCCCATGCGCGCGCATTTCCTCGAGGATCTTTACGCCGTCACCGCCGTATCGCTCGTCGATGACGAAAGCTTCCGGCGTGCTGTCGCCTAGGCGAAATCCCTCGATCGAGAGCGAGAACCTGAGTGCGGCGAGGACAGACGGATCGTCGACCAGCAACTGGATGGTGCAGGTTTCGACCACGATCCGTCCTCCTTCTTGCCAGGCGCCCGAAATCAGGCGGCCTGCTTCCAGTTCGGCTCGAGCGTGACGTGGGGCGGGCATTGCGCGATGTCCCCCATCGGAAGACCGGCGAGTTCGTTCGCGAAGCCATGGTTCACGTCGCGGTGATGCGCCTCGTCAGCGCGAACGACGAGCACCACGTCACGCAGCGTCGCGTTCTCGGGGAGCCCCCAGTACCGCTTGGCGATTTCCGGCGCGGGCACGTTTTCGCTGCGCCCTTCGTCGATCTCGGCGAGGTAGTGCGTGTAGCTGATGACAGCTTCCTCCTCGAAGTAGCCCACCACGCGGTGCGCGGTTTTCGAACTGACGAGATAGAGCGCGAAAAAGAAGAGGTAGAAGACCCACTGCACGCCTATGATCACGGCGCGCTCGAACACCGTCGGCTTCGACACCTCGATGAAGGTCATCAGGTGCATGCGCTCGTTCTCGGCTTCGTCCATGAGCGTCTTGATCCAGCCCTTGTCGTCGCACATGCGGCGCAGGCAGGCGAGGTGATTGATCGTGGCGCCAACCATTCCCGGCACGGCGGCCACGGTTTCGAGCACGACGGCGCGGTGGCCGTAACGTTCGGCAAAGAAGGTGTCGGCTGTCCAGCGCAGGGCCTTGGTAAAACCGAATGCGATCCTGTCCGAAATGCCGCAAGGCTGGTGGTGGACGCCCAGATCGATGAGGGGTGCATTCATTGAAACTTCTCCATCCGGCGGCCATTGATCAGGAAGCGGCGCCGATGCCCTCCATCTATGCCGATGAACGGAAACGCGAAATTTGGATAATCACCCTACGACCACTCCCCTAAGGGCCTCACCGGAGGCGTCCGGTCAGAGCTTTGCCAGTCGCTTCCTCCCGCGGCTGTCCTTCATGCAGGCGACAATGGTGGCTATGCTGGCCATCGGCCTTGCCGTCGCCGTCCGGCTGATCTTCGCCGAGCAACTAGGCCAGCGCGCCACTTTCATCTTCTTCGTCCCCGGCGTCGTCGTCGCCAGCGCGCTGTCGGGTTTTCGCGCAGGAGCCTTTGCCGCCGTAGCCGGCGCACTGGCCGGCCTTGCCTGCGACCGCCTGAGCGGCCCCGTCGAAAGTGGAAGCATGATTGCGGCCGTGACATTCGTGATCATCGGCGTCGCCGTTGCCATCGGGGGCGAGTGGTTCCAGCGCGCGCGGGTGGAGACCGAAGCTGCGGCCCTGGGTCTCGCGAGACGAGAGGCTCACCTGCGTTCGATTCTGGATACCGTTCCCGATGCCATGGTGGTGATCGACGAAGCGGGCCTCATTCGCGAGTTCAGCCCGACCGCGGAAAGAATGTTCGCATGGCAGGCGTCCGAGGTGACGGGCCGGAACGTCAGTGTCCTGATGCCCGATCCCTATCGCACCGCGCATGACGAATACCTGGAACGTTATTACCGAACCGGCGAGCGACGGATCATCGGCAAGGGACGCATCGTGGTGGGCCAGAAGAAGGACGGCTCGACCTTTCCCATCGAACTGGCGGTGGGCGAAATGAAGGCCGAAGGGCAGCGCTATTTCACGGGGTTTATTCGCGACCTGACGGAGCGGCAGGAGGCGGAGGCGCGACTCCAGGAGTTGCAGAGCGAGCTCGTCCATATCTCGCGCCTGACCGCACTCGGCGAAATGGCATCGGCACTCGCGCACGAGATCAACCAGCCGCTGTCCGCCATTGCGAACTACCTGCGCGGCAGCCGGATGTTGCTGGAGCGCGAGGATGCTCCGCTGGACCGGGTGTCGGATGCGATAGGACAGGCTTCGGAGCAGGCGCTACGCGCAGGCGAGATCATCCGCAGGCTTCGCGACTTCGTTTCGCGGGGAGAAACCGAAAGGACGATCGAGAACCTGCCAAAGCTGGTGGAGGAAGCCTCCGCGCTCGCCCTGGTGGGAGCGAAGGAACACGGCATCCGTGTTTCATATGACTTCGATCCCGCAATCGACTTGGTGCTCGTCGACAAGATCCAGGTTCAGCAGGTTGTTCTTAACCTCGTGCGCAACGCTGTCGACGCGATGGCGGAGTCCCCATCCCCGGATCGTGCCCTTACGATCACGATAGGCTCCGCCGAAGACGGACTTGCCAAGGTCGTGGTGAGCGATACGGGACCGGGCATCGACCCAGAGGTGGCCGATCGACTCTTCCAGCCGTTTATCACCACAAAACGGACGGGCATGGGCGTGGGTCTTTCCATATCGCGCACGATCGTCGAGGCTCACGGCGGTAAAATCTTTGCAGCCCCTTCTCCCGCAGGAGGCGCCATGTTCGGCTTCACGGTTCAGGCAGTCACGAAGGAGGAACTCCACGATGGACGATGACGCATTGGAAAGTTCTATCGTCTACGTGATCGACGACGACGAAAGCGCGCGCGGCTCGCTGGCCTTCCTTCTCGACGTTGCGGGCATTCGCGTCCGTTCATTCGCCTCGGGCGACGAGTTCCTCGATACCTCTCCGCCTCTGAAAAGTGCCTGTATCATCACCGATGTCCGCATGCCCGGCATGGGCGGCGTCGATCTGACCCGGCGCGTGAAGCAGACAGCCCCTTCGGTTCCTGTCATCGTGATTACCGGGCACGCCGACGTTCCCATGGCGATCGAGGCCATGAAGGCGGGTGCCTCGGACTTCATCGAGAAGCCGTTCGAGGACGATACCATCATCTCGGCAATCCGCCGTGCAATGTCGGAGAAGGCGGAAGGCGATGCCGCCGCCGAGGAGCGTCGCGAGATCGAGGCGCGCCTTTCGCTCCTGTCCGGACGCGAAACTGACGTTGTGGAGGGCCTGGTGGAGGGCAAGGCCAACAAGATGATCGCGTTCGACCTCGACATCAGTCCGCGAACCGTCGAGGTCTACAGAGCCAACGCCATGATGAAATTGCAGGCGAAGACCCTTTCGGACCTGGTGCGGATGGTAACGATCGCCCGGCTTTCCTGAGTATGCGCCAAGAAGACCGACGCTTCGGGCAGTTGAATGTCCGTTATTTGTGTATCCCAGCCGATTGCTGCCATTCCGCTATCGGCCCAAGCAGCGACATTCTGGGCGTTACCTCATCGGTCATTGGGACCGAGGAGAAATGCAATGGGATACTCACGTTTTGATACAGCCACGCGGCGTCGTCCGGCTTGGAATGCTGGTAAGAATGTCGGCACCAAGCGTCCGCTGACGCAGAAGCAGATCTGGGCGATCCGCTTTCATCTCGATCGCGAAGGCCGATTGAGGGACAAGGCTCTTTTTGATCTTGCGATCGACAGCAAGCTGCGGGGCTGCGATCTGGTGAAAATCAAGATCGGCGACGTGTTTGCGGGTGTCGACATCCGCAATCGAGCAACCGTCATCCAGCAGAAGACCAGCAGGCCGGTGCAGTTCGAAATCACCTGCGACGTTCGAGCCACACTGCTAGCATGGCTCGAACGCCGAGGCGGCTCTACGACCGACTATCTGTTCCCCAGTCGTGTTGACCCAGCGGGCCATATGAGCACGCGACAGTATGCTCGGCTGGTCGATGAGTGGGTCACGGCGATCGGGCTGCGCAAGGCGGAATACGGTACGCACTCGCTTCGCCGAACGAAGGCAGCCATGATCTATCGCGCTACCGGCAACATCCGCGCCATCCAGATCTTGCTTGGTCATTCGAAGATCGAGAACACGGTGCGGTACCTTGGGGTCGATGTCGAGGACGCTTTGCTCTTAGCTGAGCGAACTGAAATCTAGACGACGAAGCGGTCGCTCGGCAGTGCTGATCGACCGCTTTCAGGTTGTCTCGCAAATGCGCTGATTGACCGACGTGTCGGGGGGAGTGGACAGGCCGGCTCCGGCCGAATGCTGTAGATAACAGACGTTCGCTATGGCAGATCGGCGACATGAGCGATCTGCCAGTGTGGCCTGCCAAACTGACGCGGGAACAGCAAAAAGCGGCGAAGCAGCGTGGCAAAGACTTTGACGCCGCGCTGAAAGTTATGTCACGGGCCGCTGGTTGGCGTTTCGCTCGCGGCGAGGTTGTCCAGCAGACTAGGGACTGGTTCATTAGCATACTGCCGTCCCCGCTTTGGGAGCGCGGCGCACTTGTCCGCATGACGGTGAAGCCGATGGCATTGGACCCACTGTTTTGGGAGATCGTGGGCCTGATCGAGAATGAAGCGCTGCCATTATCTTTTCGCGCAACCGGCGCATGGGTGCTGCGTTCGCCATTTACGGAGGATCACGTTGGGCTGGACAAAATGCAAGTGCGGCCGCTTGTGACCGAGGTTGTTGGCTAGTGCAGTCAACGAGCCGCCGAGGTACTTCAAAGCATCTCCACAGCATCGATGCTCGCCATGCTGCCCGACGAAGAGCATCTTCGCGGGCAGCACCGAGCTTTGGCTATTTGTCTTCGCATCATGACGGATGATCTAGATGGAGCCGCTCGTCTTTGCCGGATAGATGATCCTTATACCCACCCTTTGATGCGGGAGGCAGGAGGTTTTACCACTCACAACAGCGACGGCTCAATCTCCACATTTCTCGACCAAGCTCGTGATTGGATTACTCGCAAACGGCGGGAGGGGCTGCGCTTGGCCTAGGCTCAGGTCACTGTGTGGTCTGCTTTGGGAGGGGGCCTCCAGGCTCTCTTGCGTCCGCTATGTTGGGGCTGTTGACCGAGTCATCGACACGATCGAGCGGCAGCTTTTTCAATTTTTCCGGTCGGAACCGGACAGTCAGAAGACGGCCCACTTGCTGTCGGGCAGCTCCTGGGAAAAGCAGTCAGTCGGCAAAGCGCCCCATCTCGGTCATTCGAGACCATTTTGGATTTCCCCAAGAGCAGACGTTTATCCGAATCTGCATTGGCCGAGGGCCTGAAGTCAAATTTTAGTCATCGCAAACCTCGCCTGACGCGGCCCCCAGCGTTCCCCAGTTGGGATTAAAGGCCGACCGCGTTGTTGCGCATCAGCGCGCCATTTCGCGGTTGAGAATTGACAGCCATGGACTTTAGTTCGCTGATTAGACCAAAAACGAACGGCAGCGCTTAGTTTGGCGCAAAGTGTACCGGTAGGTGAGTGGAATCGAGATAGGAGTGTACCGACCGGCCAGGGGGAAAAGCCGGTCGGTACATGCTGGCGTTGGAGTTATTTGATTTTCGCCAGCGCGGCCTTGTATTGCTCGTAATGTACGCCCTCATCGACAGCGATCTGGCGGAACATGGCTGCGACCTTCAGGTCACCCGCTGCCTCCGCCTGATCGGCGAATTCGATGTACATCTTGGTGTTTTCGTAGTGCTCACCGGCCATCGCATCTTCGAGGTTGCTGGCGTCGGAACTGCCAAGCCGCAGCGCTTCGGCTTCGCGATCGAAATGTTCATTTGCTTCGATATTCGCAGTGTCGCGGAACAGCTGGGCAAGTTCCGGCTTACCTGCGGCATCCGCCTGTTCCGCATAGCGCAGGTACTTGAGATTGGCGAAAGCCTCTCCATGCATGGCGGCTTCGAGATTGGCCTTGGTCTGCGGGGCAAGTTCCTTGGAAGGTGTGGCCGGAGCAGCAAGTGCTGCAGCCGCTGCACAGGTAGCAATCAAAAGGCCAGTCCCGAGTTTTGCGTAAGTCTTCATTGTATAGCTCCAAAAGAAAATCTGCGCTTTCTTGCGCCGTGATCCTTTTGAACCTCACTTCTGACGACGAACTGACCAAGGGAAGAAATTGCTTCCTCAGAAACGAAAAACAGGCAGTCCAGGTCAGGAATCGGTCAGAACTGTTGGGCATCAGACAGGGACGGCGCTGCAGTGACAGCCCGATCAACGGAGTATGAATAATGAAGACGAAATATCTGATCCCTGCCGCAGCGGCACTTGCAGCCCTCGGCTTCTCCTCGACGGCCTATGCAAGCCCCGTTTGCACCGCCCAGCCGCAAAGCAAGTGGATGTCGCCGGAAAAGATGAAGGCCAGGATCGCGAAGATGGGTTTCCGTACGATCAAGGTCTTCCAGGTTTCCGGCAGTTGCTACGAAATCTACGCCATCAACAAGGATGGCCGTCGGGCCGAAGTCTATTTCAATCCCGTGACCGGCGCGGTCGTACAGAACAACGTGGATTGATCGATGGAAGAGACCACTTCTCTGTTGCATCCGGCGGCCGATGTGCCGCCGGACTCAGCTTCGACGCGAAGCCACCGGATCAAGGTCTGGGATCCGCTGGTGCGTATCTTTCACTGGACCGTGGCGCTTGGGACCATCGCAAACCTGACGGTACTGCGTCATGTCGAGGACCCGCACATCATCATCGGCTATGTGATGGTCGCCGCATTGCTCATCCGGATTGGGTGGGGATTTGTCGCGAAAGGCCATGCACGGTTTTCAAGTTTCATTCCTGGGCCCAGATCACTCAAATCGTACCTTGCAGCGCTGATCAAGCGGCGCGAACCTCGCTATGTCGGCCACAACCCGGCCGGGGCTGTCATGATGCTTGGCCTCATGGCGCTCATCGCGGGCATGGGCGTGACCGGATGGATGATGGGCAGCGACCAGTTCTGGGGTGAGCCGTGGGTCGAAGAGGTGCATGAAACGCTGGCCAATATCATTGTCGCAGCAGCCATCATCCATGTGCTAGCCGCGGTAATCGAAAGCGTGCGGCACCGGGAAAACATGCCATGGTCGATGATAACAGGCTACAAGCGGCCCGCTAACGGATCGGATGTGGACAATGCGCCTGTTACTGGTTGAGGACAATAGTCGCTTGGCCTCCCTGGTAAGGGATGGACTCGAACGCCAGGGTTTCGCAGTCGATTGGTGCGAAACCCTGGACGGCGCAAACGATGCATACGAAACCTACGACTATGACCTTATCGTACTTGACCTTGGACTTCCGGACGGGGACGGGCTGCAATTTGTCAGCGGATTGCGGGCGCGCAAGAGCCATGTTCCGGTACTTGTTCTGACTGCGCGCAGCGGTCTGGATGATCGTATTCTCGGGCTTGATGCAGGAGCCGATGACTACGTCGTCAAGCCCTTCCACCTTCCGGAGCTGGCAGCACGCTGCCGAGCCCTGCTTCGCCGACCGGGCCATACGCTCGAAGCGGTGTTGACGCTGGCCAATGTTTCGCTCTTCCCATCGGAGCGGGCTGTCAAAGTAGATGGAAAAGCAGCGGAACTTTCTCCGAGAGAAATCGATCTCCTTGAAATTCTCCTGCGCAGAGTGGGACACGTGGTGGCGAAGCAGTCGATAGAAAGCGCCCTTTATTCCATGGACGCCGACATCACTCCGAACGCGATGGAAGCTGCGGTGTCGCGATTGCGGCGGCATTTGAAGGAAGCGGGTGCCGAGGTTCAGATCAAGACAGTGCACGGGGTGGGCTATGCCATCTTCGAGACCGACTTTGCCAAAGGCTGACCACACCTTGCTCGGCCGGACGAGCAAACGACCGACGCTGTTTCGCCAGATTGCCACCCGATTGGCGCTTTTTACCCTTGTCTTTGCCCTGCTCGACATTGCGATCGTTATCACGACATACAGTAGGCAACCGCAATCGCTCGCCGAAGAGCTGCTCACCATGGAGGCAGCCAAGGCCAGCAATTCGGGCGCGGCAGAAACCAATCTGCTCGCGGGTCCGCCGGGCGCATCGAGGTGGTTCGCCAGCTACTTGGCGAGCGACAGTGTTCCTGCACCTTCCGCCTCGGTCCATCAGTCTCCTGTCAAAGGGGATTTGATGGACTGGACCAGACGCGAAAAGCTAGCGGAAGGGTACAGGATTTCCGGAGTACGGACAGTCACCATTGATGGCGAGCGCAAGTGGCTCTTCATGCAATTCGAAGGAAGTGGCATCCGGCCTTACGTACCGGTGATTGCGAATGAACTCTTGCAGCACGTCGCATTGCCCCTGGTCCCGCTTTCGCTGCTCATGCTCCTTTTCAATGTACTCGCCGTGCGGCGGGTGCTCGCGCCTCTCAGAGAAGCGGAAACGCAGGTCGATCAGCTCGATCCCGAGAACATGTCGCTGAGGATTGCCGAACCATCGCAACCGCGCGAAGTCGCAACCCTTGTCAGCGCGGTAAATAGGGCTCTGGCACGCCTCGAACTCGCCATGGGCACGCTGCGTTCATTCACCGCAAATGCCGCGCACGAGTTGCGGACACCACTTTCTATTATGCAACTTTCGCTCGCGGAGCTTCCCCAAGGCGAACAAAGGCAGCAATTGTTGCGTGACAATGCCCAGATGAGCCGGCTGGTGAACCAGCTACTCGATTTGGCACAGGCCGATGCCAGTACGCTTGATCTGGGTGACCGGATTGACCTTGCGGAGATAGCCCAGCGTGCAGTTAGCCAGCTGGCACCGCTCGCGCTTGGAAAGGGACAGGACATCAGCTTCGAAGATTTCGGCAATGCAAAAATTCATGGCCACGATGAGGCGATTTACCGCGTGCTGCGCAACCTAATCGAGAACGCCATTTATCACGGGAGCGGCAATAAACCGATCGAGGTACGGGCCGGGCCCGGCCCCCAGGTGTCGATCCGTGATCACGGGCCCGGCATATGCGAAGAGGACATTCCGTTCATTTTCGACAGATTTTGGCGCAAGAATCGTCAGAATCAGGAGGGATCGGGCCTCGGTCTCGGCATTGTTCATCGCCTGGTCGAAGTCCACGGCGGCACTATCGAGCTCGAAACGCCTCCCGATGGCGGCGCTCAGTTCACCGTGTCGTTTCCGGGGGCCGATCAAGTCTAATTCTTGATCTGGCAATCTCACCGTCAGGTCGTCGTCAGGAATCCGGTGGATGATTGCTTCTCGTGGCAATGAAGTCTGGGGTGATGATTCGCTTCCAGACAGGTTCAGGGGGAGAATTCAATGCGCGCCAAGTCGAAAAAGTTAGCCATTCTGCTGACCGCAAGCGTGGCAGCTATCGGCCTTCCGCCTGCGGTACTTGCGCAAGACTCGGCGCCTCCCGAGCAAAGCAAAAGCATGACGAACCAGGACTGGTGGCCGGAACGTCTCGACCTCAGCCCGCTACGTCAGGAGTCGCCCGAATCAAACCCCTACGGGCCCAACTTTGATTATGTTGCGCAGTTCAATTCGCTCGACCTCGATGCCGTCAAAGCGGACATTGCCGCGACCCTGACCACTTCCCAGCCATGGTGGCCGGCAGACTACGGGAACTATGGCCCGTTCTTCATTCGCATGGCGTGGCACAGTGCGGGGACCTATCGTGTGTCTGACGGAAGAGGGGGAGCTGGCGGCGGGCAGCAGCGTTTCGAGCCGCTCAACAGCTGGCCCGACAACGTCAACCTCGACAAGGCACGGCGCCTCCTGTGGCCCATCAAGCAGAAATACGGACGCAAGATCTCGTGGGCGGACCTGATGGCGCTGACAGGGACCGTCGCGCTTGAACAGATGGGCTTCAAGATGATCGGCTTCGCAGGTGGACGCGTAGACGACTGGGAGCCGGACAATGTCTATTGGGGCCCTGAACGCAAGATGCTTGCCGACCAACGCCGCGACGGGAGCGGTACGATCGAACGGCCTCTCGCCGCCGTCCAGATGGGTCTCATCTACGTCAATCCGGAAGGCCCCAACGGCGTCCCCGACCCCGTCGCGGCTGCGAAGGACATTCGCCAGACATTCGGTCGCATGGCGATGGATGATGAAGAGACAGTCGCACTGATCGCCGGCGGTCATACTTTCGGCAAGGCGCACGGAGCCCATGATCCCGGCAAGTGCGTCGGCGCAGACCCTTCAAGCGCTCCCGTGGAACAGCAGGCAATTGGCTGGCAGAACTCCTGCGGCAAAGGCAATGCCGAAGACACGGTCAGCAGCGGACTTGAGGGTGCCTGGACCTCCAATCCGGTCGCGTTTACGAGCGATTACCTCAACAATCTGTTCGCATTCGATTGGGTCCAGACCCGGAGCCCGGCGGGTGCGGTACAGTGGGTGCCGGCCAACGGGGGCGGCGCAGGCATGGTTCCTGACGCCCACCGCCCAGGTGTGCAGCATCAGCCCATCATGTTCACCACCGATCTTTCGTTGAAGGAGGATCCGGCCTTCAGGGAAATTGCCCTTCGGTTCCAGCGGAACCCGCAGTTGTTCGCGGATGCTTTTGCGCGAGCCTGGTTCAAGCTGACCCATCGCGATATGGGACCGAGTTCGCGCTATCTCGGGAAGGATGTACCGAAGGTTCAGTTCGCCTGGCAGGATCCCCTGCCCAAGGCCAACTACGCGACTATCAGCGACGCGGATATTGCACTGCTCAAATCGCGAATTCTCGCTTCCGGTTTGTCCGTGCCCGACTTAGTCCGAACCGCATGGGCGTCGGCCGCCACCTATCGCAGTACGGACCTTCGCGGTGGTGCGAACGGCGCGCGCATCCGGCTTGAGCCGCAAATCCGCTGGCTGGTAAACGATCCTGAGCGGCTCAAGCCGGTTCTCGACAAGCTGGCCGGGATTCGTGACCAGTTCAACCGCCAGCGACGCGATGGCAAGCAGGTCTCACTCGCAGACCTGATCGTCCTTGGAGGCAGCGTTGGTATCGAGGAGGCCGCTCGAAAGGCCGGGGTTGATGCGCAAGTGCCCTTCAGACCTGGAAGAGTGGATGCGACCCAGGACCAGACAGATGCAGCATCGTTTGCAGTGTTGGAGCCCAAGGCCGACGGCTTCCGCAACTACTTCGCTGCCGATAGCAGCGGCACGCCTGCTGAACAGCTCGTCGAGCGCGCCGATCTGCTCGATCTGACCGTTCCCCAGATGACAGTGTTGGTCGGAGGAATGCGAGCACTCGATGCCAACTCTGGCGGATCGCAAAACGGCGTCCTCACCACGCGCCCTGGAGTTCTGACGAACGATTTCTTCGTGAACCTCCTCGACATGTCGACCATCTGGTCGAAATCGAGCACGAACCCCGGCATATATGAAGGGAAGGATCGCTCCAGCGGCGCAGTCCGATGGACCGCGACACCGGTCGATCTGGCCTTTGGTGCCAATTCGGAATTGCGCGCGGTGGCAGAAGCCTATGCTTCGGACGATGGCCGCGACCAGTTCGTTCACGACTTCATTGCGGCGTGGACAGATGTGATGGAGCGCGATCTTCCCTGATACAGCAACAACCAGCTTCGGAAGCATGGCAACTGCCCCCTAACTGCCCCGTTGCCATGCTTCCGGAGATCCCGTAGGATCAACAAAGGCGCATTAAACAAGGATTGCCATTGAGCCGTTTTCATTTGCATAGTGAACAGCATCTTGTTTCCCGAATAGGCTGGCTCCGCGCGGCCGTCCTGGGCGCCAATGATGGCATTGTCTCAACGGCAAGTCTTATCATAGGAGTGGCTGCAGCAAGTGCTGGGCGAAGCGAAGTGCTTGTAGCAGGCACGGCTGGCCTCGTTGCGGGCGCAATGTCCATGGCAGCTGGAGAATATGTGTCGGTCAGTTCACAAGCCGACACCGAAGCTGCAGATCTCGATAGGGAAAAGCGAGAACTCGAGGCCAATCCCGAGGCCGAATTGGCCGAACTTGCTACAATCTATGAGCGTCGCGGGCTTTCACCTTCGCTGGCGAGGCAAGTCGCTACGGAACTTTCGCAAGAGGACGCGTTGGCGGCGCATACAAGGGACGAACTCGGAATCATCGACCATAGTATCGCCAGACCTGTCCAGGCCGCCTTGACCTCGGCCATAACCTTCACGGTCGGGGCTGCGCTACCGCTTGCTCTGGTTGCGATCATACCGGTTGCGAGACTCGTGCCCGCAGTTGCAATCGCATCGCTGATCTTCCTCGGGGTTCTCGGTGCGATCGGTGCAAGAGCTGGCGGTGCACCAATCGCGCGTGCGACGCTTCGCGTCACATTCTGGGGGGCTTTGGCCATGGCGGCGACTGCCGGAATCGGGAGCCTGGTTGGAGCGGTGGTCTAAGACCTGACTGCTCGATCATCCCTATCGACAGCTAACAAACCATCTCGATCCATAAGCGGACGTTCCGCTCCCGGCCCAACTTCCGCCGTTCAATGAGGCGGTTGAGCTGCCAATTTTCGAACATTAGTCGGCCGATCGCACCCTTGTAACGGTTTGGCGCAAATTCGGGATTCTGGGGGTATCGGTGGGGGTATTTTCCAAGAGTTGGGCGGAAAAAACGAGCAATGTCAGAACGTTATATGTTCGCTATATGTTCCTCCTCCGCTACCAACAGAACCCCGGATTTCGGCCGATATCCGGGGTATTTTTGTGCCTGACGATGACCGCTTCGGGTCTTTCCCCCCTAAGTTCCTTCACTTGATTTTTATCAGATTAGTAGCTGCGCCTGCATCCATTGCGCGCTGCACCCGTTTGCCAAGCTCCCACAGTATGGAGATTTGACATGGCCGATGGACTTTCGCTTCTTGAAACCCTCACCGACACCGCGATCGACAGCGCGCTTGGTTATGAAAAGGCGGCTGAGAAGGCCACCAACGCCGGCCTTAAAGGCACGCTGACTTCGCAGGCGTCCAAGCGTCGCAACACGGTTGAGGCGCTCAATGCAGAAATTCGCCGTCTTGGCGGCGAGGCCCGCACCAATGGCAGCACCGCAGGCGCTGCGCATCGCGCCTTTACTACCCTTGCAGATGCCTTCGGTGATTCGAACGAGCGCGCCGCCGAGCGTGTTGAAGAGGGCGAGGACTATATTGAGAAGAAGTTCCGCGAAGCGCTCGACAAGGATGATTTCACGCCGGAAACGCGCGCCGTTGTGCAAAACGCCCACCGTGAAATCAGCGAAGGCGAAAAGTTGACCGATCGACTGGAAGAGCAGTTCGACTGATCGGACTACCGAAAATGCAATGCGCCCGTCGGTTCTGCGTGGACCGGCGGGCGTTTTTTCATTCTGCCAAAGCCGCCAGCAACTGGTCTCGCAGCCATCTTTGTGCGGCATCGTCCGAAAAACTGTGTGAGTTGGTCCGATGTTCGATCAGCCGGATGCGCGGATTCGCACGTGCTTTTACGAAGGCGGCGGATTTCCAGGCGTCCTGAAAGGCGAGCGCCGTGGCATCGCCTTTCGCGATCAGAATATCGGTAGGCTTAGTCCGCTCGGCTATGGCGGCAGCGGCACGGTCCGCGAGGGCGGATGGCGGCTCGGGCGTACGCAAGCGCGATAGGCCGCGCGCGAACTTTTTGAGGTCGATAGCGCCGCCAAACAGATCGCGCGCGAGGCGACCAGGGTTTTTGAGCCGGGCGATGTACCGCGCCCGGATTGCGGCGCTGGAGGGCAAGGCGTCAGCCTCTCCCTCCTCACCATCGTCTGCAGCTTCGATCAGCCAAGGATTGGCGATGACCAGCCGGTCGATATCGGTTTGCGTGAAGAGCAAGGTGGTGGCGGCGTCACAATTGCCGAAGCCGACGATGCGGCTCAGCTGCGGTGCCTCCCGGCGGAATGCGGCGAGCGCGGCCTTCAATGGCTCGCCGCCATGCAGGAAGCCGCGATTATCCCCTTCGCTGTCACCGATGCCGGGCCGATCGTAACGAAAGGCGGGATAACCCTGGACTGCAGCCCAGGCGGCGAGGCGCGACTGGTTGGCATGGCCGCCCGCGCGGATTTCATTGCCCCCGCTCACGATCAGCAGGCCGGTTTTTCCATCCGCCTCATCGAGCGTCGCGGCCAGCCGGTCGTCACCGCAGGCGAACGAGACGAACCGCCTCATGCCAGCAGTTCCGCCAGATCGTCCGCAATGGCCTGCGCCATGGCGGCGTCCTCGCCCGGCTCGGCGCGCAGCCAGAGCGCGGAGCCGGTGATTGCGCCTTCGCCTTGGCCGGGCTTCACTTCGCGTGCGGGCACCTCCGCTGGACGGGCAGCGTCGAGTTCTGCGACCATCGCAGGGCCAAGCCAATTGCCGGCAAGCTCGATCGGCGCAGAGCTGGCCTGCTCCATCAGTTCGCCGGCGGTCACGATGCGTCCGTCCTCCCGCTCGCCCGCTATACGGGTGCGCAGCAGCGTCTTGAGCAGGCTGGATCCCTTTGCGGGCGACAGACGCCAGCGCAATTCTGCTGACGCTCCGTCGTCGATCAGACAGCCGCCGCGCACCGAGGCGATGCAGCGCGGCTGTATCTGGCCCGCCGCCGCTGCAACGGCCTCGCGCCAGCGCGTTAGGCTCTGTTCTTCCAGCGGCGCCAGGCTTTCATTGGCACCCGGCAGGTCCATGAGCGTGCTCGCAATGTCGCGCACAGCCAGCGCGTGCATGGCCAGCACCAGCGTGCGGCGCATACGGTTCATCTCGTCGAACAGCGGCGGCACGAACAGGATGGCGGGATCGCCGCTGCCGATGGTCAGCAGCTGCTCGGCCCGCCCGTCGAAATGATAGGAGAGGTGGCGCAGCGCGCCGGGCATCAGTCCTGCTTCGCCTCGGCGAAAGCGACCAGATTGCCGAAGGTTTCGAAGATTTCCGCGTCGACGTCATCGTCGTCGATCTCGATATCCAGGCGGTCTTCCAGCTCGGTCAGGAGCCCGGCAACGGCCATCGAATCGAGCTCCGGAATTGCCCCGAAAAGCTCCGTATCCGCATCGAAATGCGCGACGCGCTCTGCGTCCAGGCCGAGTACGTCGACCAGCACGGAACGAACCGCCAGATCGGCTTGCATATTCTCTGCCACCAGCTCGAAATCCCCTGAATTAAGCGCTCACGCCGCCCCTAGACGCTGCTGCGCCGCCGCACAAGCTGTGCGAGCTTTGCTCTGGCGAGGCCTGCCCAGTTGGCGGGATGGCCGGGCCGCCTCGCGATCAATCGGAAACGCGGGCGTATTTCCTCCATCCAGTCGCGCTTATAGGCGTCCGATCCGGTCCCGTAATCGACCAGATCGACACCGTCCTGTTCGATCACATGGCGGAACAAGGCGTGGGTCAGCAGCGTGCCGGCGGATGCCTTGGCATAGCGCTCATCATAAGCCAGCTTGTGGATCAGCGCTTCGCCATGCTCCGAAGTCCAGAACTGCGCGGCGACGCACTGCCCGTCGATATAGGCAAGGCCGAGGCGCAGCGATCCGCCCGCGCCTTCGCTTTGGGCCAGTCCCTTCAGGAAGTCTGGGCTACCCTCTTCGGGTTTCCAGCTGCGTGCATAGACCGTCTGATAATCATTCCATGCGGCTTCGTCATAGTGGTCGAGGATGCGGATTTTGACCGCACCGGACTTGCCCTTGCGTTTGACGGTGCTGCGCAGGCGGCCGGGACGGGCGGCCCAATACTCCTCGAAACCGCGGCCCTTCAGGCGCAGGATGTGGTTTTCGTCGCATTGCTCCACGGTCACGTGCCAGCCTTCGGCGGCCAGAGCGACGCGCAGATCCTGCGCATCGCCTTCTGCGAGCGGCGAAAGCGTGACGGCGCGGGCTTGCTTCCCAAGCGCGCGGGCCGCGGCGCGCATCAGCAGATCACGCTCGATCGCGCCGGGCGCGCCTGTAAATACGGGCGACCAGCGGAAGCTATACCAGTTCGACAGCGCTTTGAGATCGCCTGGGCTTTCCTCCACTAGCGGCAGCCAGAGTTCGGTCTCCCACTCGGCCACGCGGAGCAGCTTCAGCGCCTTGTCTGCGAAGGCGGCGGCGTGGAGCGGGGCGAGATATTCGGCGCGGTCGAACAGGCGCGCCTGGCTCGCCCGGGCAAAGGCACGGGCGGCGCTCGCCTCGGCAAAATTATCGTGATATTCACCTTTCGAAGTCACCACATCCGCCCAATCCCGTTGTTTCAGCGAGTGAGACTTTACCACTTCATGCCGCATCCCGCCGTCCTTCCGCTTGATCATCTGGCGCTTCGCGGCAGGCGCGACGCACCGGCCTTGCGCCTGCGTGGCGGCACGATTAACCACGAGGCGTTAAATCTCCGTATCGGCAGGCTCGCTGCTTGGCTGCTGGCGCAAGGCTTGGTGGCGGGGGACCGCGCGGCGAGCTGGATGGGAAAGACGGAGATCGCCTGCCTGATGCCCTTGGCTGCAGCGCGCGCGGGGTTAGTCCACGTGCCGGTCAATCCGCTGCTGAAGCGCGCACAGGTCGCACACATCCTCTCCGACAGCGGTGCGCGGCTGCTGATCGCGGGCAAGGCGCGGCTCGGGACGCTGGAGCCTGACGACCTTTCGGACGCGAAGGCGATAGACGAGCATGAAGCGGAAGCGGCGCTCGATGCTGGCGAGGCCATGGAGCCTTCGCCGGAGAGCCGCGACACGGACGATCTCGCCGCTATCCTCTATACCTCCGGATCGACTGGTCGCCCCAAGGGTGTGATGCTCAGCCACGCCAATATGTGGCTGGGCGCGCTGAGCGTGGCGGAATATCTGAAGCTCGCCGATGACGACGTGACGCTTGCCGTGCTGCCGCTGAGCTTCGATTATGGACAGAATCAGCTGCTCAGCACCTGGGCGGCGGGCGGATCGGTCGTGCCGCTCGATTATCTGACGCCCAAGGACGTGGTAAAGGCTTGTGCGAAGCATGGTGTCACAACACTCGCCGCGGTGCCGCCATTATGGGTGCAGCTGGTTGAGCAGGCCTGGACCGAAGAGGCGGCAGCGCCGATGCGGCGGCTGACGAACAGCGGGGGTGCGCTGACGCCCGGGCTGGTCGCGAAGCTCCGCGGGATTTTTCCGGACGCCGATCTCTATGCGATGTACGGCCTCACCGAAGCGTTCCGATCGACCTATCTCGATCCGGCGCTGATCGACGGCAATCCGACATCGATGGGCAAGGCCATTCCGCATGCCGAAATCATGGTGGTGGCGCCGGACGGTTCCGAAGCCGCGCCCGATGCACCGGGAGAACTGGTGCATGCCGGGCCGCTCGTTGCGCAGGGTTACTGGCGCGATGCCGAACGGACGGCGCAGCGCTTCAAGCCTGCGCCCGCCTTTTCGCGCTATGGCGGCACCGCCGTCTGGTCCGGCGATACGGTGAAGCGCGGGGCTGACGGCCTGCTGTATTTCGTGGGCCGCGACGATGCGATGATTAAGACGAGCGGGAACCGCGTGTCTCCGCAGGAGATCGAGGAGGCCGCCGACACCAGCGATGCGGTGAACGAAAGCTGCGCCATGGGCCGAAAGGACGCGGCGCTTGGCGAAGCGATCGTGCTGTTCGCGCGCGGTTCCGGGGACGAGGCGGCTTTGCGCATGCATCTGAAAGCGACGCTTCCCAACTTCATGCAGCCGGCGGAGATCATCTGGCTGGACCAATTCCCGAAGAACGCAAACGGCAAGATCGACCGTACCGCGCTGAAGGACCAGCTATGAAACCGATCGGCCCGATCCCACCCGGATGGGTGGCGCTGGACGGCGTGCTCTCGGTTGATGGCGCAAAGCTCACCGATGTGGCGGCTGATGCGGGCGAGACGCCGCTGTTCGTTTATTCGCGCGCGTTGCTGACGCGGAAATTCGAGGACCTTCGGGCCGCGATGCCGGGGCGGCTCGCGATCCATTATGCCATGAAGGCCAATCCGTTCGGTCCGCTGCTGCAGCATATGAATGGCCTGGTCGACGGCTTCGATATCGCCAGCGGCGGCGAACTGGAATTGGCGCTGGCCGCCGGTGTCGATCCCGCCCGCATCAGCTTTGCGGGACCGGGCAAGCGCGATCGCGAGCTGGAAGCGGCCATTCGCCATGGCGTGACCCTCAATTGCGAGTCCGAAGGCGAGGCGGATCGCGCGCTCGCCATCGCGGATCGGTTGGGCAAGACGCTCAGGATTGCGATCCGCGTGAATCCCAGCTTCGATCTTAAGGGATCGGGCATGAAAATGGGCGGCGGTGCCAAACAATTCGGGATCGACGAAGGCCGCGTCCCCGACCTTGTACGCCGCTTGATCGAAGCGGGCGCGGACTGGCGCGGTTTTCACATTTATGCGGGCAGCCAGGCGCTGAAGGCCGAGGCGCTGATCGAGACGCAAGGGCAAACGATCGCGCTGGCCGCCAGGCTGGCGGAAGAAGCCGGTGCGAACCCACCCCATGTCAATTTGGGCGGGGGCTTCGGCATTCCCTATTTTCCGGGCGATGTCGCGCTGGACACCGCCGCCGTGGGCGATGCGCTGGGCAAAGAGCTGGCGAATCTGCCCGCATCGCTGGCGGACACCCATTTCGCGATCGAATTGGGCCGTTATCTGGTGGGCGAGGCAGGGATATATCTCACCCGCATCATCGATCGGAAGGAAAGCCATGGCGAGATATTCCTGATCACCGATGGCGGGCTGCATCATCAGCTCGCCGCCAGCGGCAATTTTGGCACGGTCATCCGCCGCAACTATCCCGTCGGCGTCGCCAACCGCTTCGATGCGCCTGCGGATGAGGTACAGAGCGTGGTCGGGTGCCTTTGCACGCCGCTCGATCGCTTGAGCGACAGCGCAATGTTGCCCCGCGCCGATGTCGGTGATCTGGTCGCGATCTTCTGCGCTGGGGCCTATGGGGCCAGCGCCTCTCCGGCCAATTTCCTGGGGCAGGGTCCTGCGCGAGAGATGTTGATCTAAACGGCCGGTAGCGCCGCTGTATCAAATTGAACCATTGTAATCGGCTGCGCGGTTAAAGCGGCGATAATCGCGATGAGCGCCCGGCATATCATTCAATCCTAACGGTCTGTTCACCCTTTTCCGGCATGCCAGATGCGGAAATTTGTTCGCGCTCCATTTGGACGGCGCGCTTTAAGGTGAACGATCAAATGCGAAGCTCTGAAATCGCGAAGCTGGCGATGCTCTCCGGCCTCACTCTGCTCTCCGCCTGTGCGGGTGGACCGGCTGGGCCGCAGCTGCCGCCGGCAACCTATGTCTCAAAGACGGAAGCACCGAGCGCGCAATATGTGATCGGCCCGCTCGATGAATTGCAGATCTTCGTCTGGCGCAATCCGGAGCTGGGTGCGACGGTGCAGGTAAGGCCGGACGGGCGTATTACCACGCCGCTGATCACGGATCTGCCGGCCGTGGGCAAAACACCCAAGCAGCTGTCCGACGACATTAAGGTACGCCTTGCGGAATATATCAACGATCCCATCGTATCGGTGATCGTGAAGTCCTTCGCCGGCACGTTCAGCCAGCAGATCCGCATCGTTGGCGCGACGGAGAAGCCCGCCTCCATCCCCTACCGCGCGAACATGACGCTGCTCGATGCGATGATCGCGGTCGGCGGCCTCAGCGAATATGCGGCGGGCAACAAGGCGCGCCTCATCCGTGCGGACACGGACTCGGGCGTGCAGCGCGAATATTCGGTGCGGATCGACGATCTGCTGAAGCGCGGAGACAGCAAGGCGAACGTCCTGCTGCAGCCCGGCGATGTGATCATCATCCCCGAAAGCATGTTCTGAAGCGCGCCCCCTCCTCGATGAAGGATATCCAGCCTTGAACGGTCTCTACGACGAAATCCGCATCGCGCTGTACCGCGTCTGGAACCGGCGCTGGCTGGCGCTTGCCGTTGCCTGGGGTATATGTCTTCTGGGCTGGCTGGTAGTCGCGCTGATCCCCAACACTTATGCATCGGAGGCCAAGCTGTTCGTGGGGCAGCAGGCCATGCTGTCCATCAGCATGATCGACGATCGCAACGATCAGCGTCAGCAGATGGACCAAATCCAGCAGACGCTCCTGTCTGCGGACAATCTGGAAAAGGTGATCCGCGCCACCAAGCTGGGCGACAATATTTCCTCGGACCGGGAAATGGCGACCAAGATCGTCTCCCTGCGCGAGAATATCGAGGTTAAGTCGGATCAGCCGAATGTGTTCAACATCACGGTGAAGCAGTCCGGCGCGGGCCGCTCTGACGGCGAGGCGGCGGCACTGGCCCGCGATATCGCGCAGAAGATCATCGACATTTTCCAGGAGGAGAACATCGCCGGCGGTGCCGGGCGCACCAGCCAGGCGCTGCGCTTCTTGGATCAGCAGCTTGCCGATCGGCAAAAGGAATTGCAGGACGCAGAGCAGAAGCGCGTGGCGTTCGAGACGCAGAATCTCGGGCTTTTGCCGGGTGCCGGATCGGCCAGCCAGCAGCTCCTTTCCGCCCGCGCGGAGCTCAGCCAGATCGACAGCCAGCTGGCATCCGCGCAAAGCTCGCTCGCCGCGCTGAACGGCCAGCTTGCCGGTACGCCGGCCATGCTCTCCACGCCCAATCCCAGCGGCGGCGGCAGCCAGATTTCGCAGCTTCAGGGCCAGCTTGCTTCGGCAAGAGCGCGCGGATGGACGGACAGCCATCCGGATGTCATCGCGCTGAAGGAACAGATAGCGAGCCTGCGTGCTTCCGGTGCGGGCGAATCGGGCGGCGGCAGCTTCAAGACGCCGAACCCCGCTTACTCCTCGCTACAGTCGATGCAGGCCGAGCGGGCGGCGACCGTTTCGGCGCTGCGCGCGCGCAAATCCGCGCTGGAGGCTGATGTCAGCCGCCTGATCGGCAAGCAGTCCGCCGAACCCGGCGTACAGGCCGAATATGAGCGCATCAGCCAGGACTACGACGTCCTCAAGCAGCAATATGACAAGCTGCTGGCCGAGCGCGAGAATATGCGCCTGAAGGGTGAGGTCGAGGAAGAAACCGATCTCACGCAGTTCCGTGTGGTCAATCCGCCGAGCATGAGCCGTGTGCCCGCCGCGCCCAACCGTCCACTGCTCCTTGCAGCAGTATTGGTCGTGGGCCTCGCGGGCGGTGCTGGAGCGGCCTTTGCGCTGTCGCAGCTGCGCACCAGCTTCCCGACTGCCGGATCGCTGGAAAAGGCGAGCGGCCTGCCGGTCATCGGCTCGATCTCTGAAATGTTGACCGAGGCGCAGCGCGCCGCGCGCAAACGCAAGCTGAAGCTGTTCTTCGGGGGGACGGGGGCGCTGGCGGGCGTGTTCCTGCTGTTGATGATGGTTGAGTTCATCCAGCGCGGCACGGTCGCCTGAGGGGGATGGCAATGAGCAAGCATGATCCGATTCGCCGGCAGCCATCGCTGCTCGAACGCGCCGCCGAGGTTTATGATTTCGGCGCAGCCTTGCGGCGTCCGGAAGGAGCCCCGCTCGCGTCGCCCCAGGCGGAGCCCGAGCGCGAGTCCGAGGCTTCGCAATCCTTTGCTCCTCAGCCGCAGCGCCCTGCGCCGCAACCGGTGCCGATCCGCGAGACGATGGCGCCCGCTCCGCGCCAGCCCGGCTTCCATGTCGCAATCGATCGGGCGCGATTGCGCGAGAACAATCTGATCGTGCCCGAAGCCGCAGTCGGCATGCTCGTCGAGGAATTTCGCATCGTCAAACGCCAGCTGCTGCTGTCGGCGACGGGCGGCAAGGGCGTCGAGGCCTCTCCGCATGGCCGCCGCATCCTTGTCTGCTCGGCCAATCCGGACGAGGGCAAGACCTTCTGCGCCATCAACCTGGCGCTGGCGCTGGCCAATGAGCGCGACAACCGCGTGCTGCTGGTCGATGCCGATTTCGCGCGCCCCTCGATCCTGCCGACGCTCGGTATTCAGGATGACGAGGGCGAAGACGAAACGCTGCCCGGCTTGATGGACGCGTTGGCCGATCCCGCGCGGGACGTCGAGAGTCTGATTCTGGGCACCGATATTCCCGGCTTCACCATTCTGCCGTCGGGCATGCGGAGCAAATCGGACACCGAATATCTCGCTTCGAACCGAACCGAGACGGTGTTCCAGCGGCTCGAGGCGGCAGACCCCCATCGCATTGTGATCTTCGATAGCCCGCCGGCTCTCGCCGCCTCGCCCGCCAGCGTGCTCGCGCTACATGCCGGGCAGGTTCTGCTTGTCGTGAAGGCGGACGAGACCAGCGAAGCGGCGCTCCGCGATGCGATCGGTCTCTTGAGTGGCTGCGATGACATCAAGCTGCTGCTGAACGGGACGCAATTTTCTCCAACGGGCCGCAAATTCGGCTCCTATTATGGAAATGGAGGGCAGAAATGACTGTCCGTAAATGGCTTCTCGCCGGATTGTCCGTAACCGCACTGACCGCTCCCGCAGCTGCGCAGGATCATGGCGCGAGCTACGATGCGCCGCCGCCGCAGGAAGCGCCGCCGCTCCTGCCGCAGGATGTGCCGGGTGAGGTTCCACCCGCTGCCCGCGCAGGTGGCTCGGCTGTCCGCACCGATATCCAGCCCTATGTCGAGCTTAATCAGGTGGTCTTCACCGGAACGGGCGCGGACAGCGATGTTGTCACCTACACCACCGTTGCGGCGGGCGTGGAAGCACGCATCAGCCAGCGCCGCGTCGAGGCGGGGATCAGTGCCCGGTACGAACGGCTGATTACCTATGACGATAACACCGCCGACAGCGACTATCTGACCGGCCTTGCCGCTGGCAGCGTGCAGCTGGCCCGCGGCCTTTCGGTCGACGCCGGAGCACTGGCCGCGCGCAGCCGGATCAACGCCGGAGGCGCTGCGCCGAGCAATCTGGTCGGCAATCCAGCGAATACCAGCCAGATTTACTCCGTCTACGCCGGGCCGACGCTGGGCATCCAGACTGGCGGCGTCACCATCGGTGCGGCGTACCGCGCGGGCTATACCAAGGTGGAGGATGAGGGCATCGACCCTGCCTTTGCCGGTGTGGGCGCGGTGCCCTTTGATGAAAATACCAGCCATTCGGTCACTGCTTCAGTCGGCCAGCAGCCGGGCGGATATCTGCCGGTGGGCTGGTCGGTCGGCGGCGGGTACGAACGGGCCGACGGCGGGGCGCTCGATAACCGTTTTGAGGACTATTACGGCAGGGTCGATCTTACCGTGCCAGTCAGCCCGACCCTCGCAGCCGTGGGCGGCGCGGGCTATGAGCGCATCCGTATTTCCGAACGCGACGTCGTGCGGGCAGCGGACGGTACGCCGATCACGGGCGATGACGGACGCCTCGTGGTCGATAAATCCAGCCCGCGGCTTCTTGCTTATGAGCAGGACGGGTTCATCTGGGATGTCGGCGTGATGTGGCGGCCGAGCCGCCGTACCTCTCTCGAGGCCCGTTTCGGCCAGCGTTACGGCAGCGAGATCCTGACGGGCAGCTTCTCTTGGCAGCTTGACGATCGCTCCGCCGTAGGCATCGCCGTTTATGACACGGTCACCAATTACGGCAGCCTGCTACGCAACCGTCTGGGCGGCCTGACCCCTGATTTCCAGGCCTACAGCAACCCGCTGACCGGAGACATCGGCAGCTGCGGGTTCACCAGCAAGGGCGGCATCTGTTTCGACGATGTGCTGCAGTCCGCAGACGGCGCCGCCTTCCGCTCGCGCGGCGTGACGGCGAGCTATTCGACCGACATGTCCGGATGGAAGACCGGCATCGCGCTCGGTTACAACCGGCGTACCTTCCTGACGGCGAATGATGGCGTTCAGGCGCAGATCGACGGCATCTCGGACCAGAATTATTTCGCCAACGTCTTCGTCGCGCGTGATCTGGACGAGCTGTCCAGCGTCACCGCCAATCTTTACGCGAATTATTATGATCCGGGCTATGTCGGCGGGGAAGTGTTCGCGGTGGGTGCCAATGCCGGTTACAATCGCAGCCTGTGGCGCGGGCTGGATGCCACGGCAGCCCTCGGCGTGGATTATTTCGATACGAACGATTTCAGTCTGAATAACGAAGATGTCACCGCCTCGGCCCTTTTGGGTCTGCGGTACAGCTTCTGAGCGGCGGGGAGAGGACAGCAAATGTACGATCAATATTATGAGCTTAGCGGCAGGCCCTTTCAGCTCACCCCCGATCCACGTTTTTACTTCGAAAGCGGGACGCACCGAAAGGCGCTCAGCTATCTCGGTTACGGCCTGGCGCAGGGCGAGGGGTTCATCGTCATCACCGGCGAAATCGGCGCGGGCAAGACCACGCTGGTGCGGCATCTTATGGAAACAGTGGACCCCGGCCGGCTGACAGCCGCCAATATCGTCACGACGCAGCTGCAAGGCGGCGATCTGCTCCATATGGTCGCCGAAGCTTTCGGCGTCGCGGTGGCGGGCGATGCCAAGAGTGATGCGCTGAGCGCGATCGAGCAGTTCCTCCATGCCGAGGCGCGCCAAGGCCGCCGCTGCCTGCTGGTGGTGGACGAAGCGCAGAACCTGCCCACGGCAACGCTGGAGGAGCTACGCATGCTCTCCAACTTTCAGCTGGGCAATCAGGCGCTGCTGCAGATTTTCCTGCTAGGCCAGCCCGAATTTCGTGACCAGCTGAAGACCGATCCTGGGCTGGAGCAGCTGCGCCAGCGCGTCATCGCGACGCATCATCTGGAGGCGATGCAGCCTGAGGAGATGGAGCCCTATATTCTGCACCGCCTGGGCAAGGTGGGCTGGAACGGGCGCCCCGACTTCACGATGGAAGCGATCGACAAGCTTTACGAGGCGAGCGGCGGCGTGCCGCGCAAGCTCAATTCGCTGATGACGCGTGTCCTTCTGATGGGCGCGGTAGAGAAGATCGATCGGATCGAGGTTGGGCTGATCGAAGACGTGTTGGCCGACATCGAAGGCGACCGCGAGGTGCCCGTACAGATCGCGGTGCCCGCCACGCCGGCTGAAGCGCCTGGTGCAGAGGATACGCAAGCCGGTGGGCCAGAGCAAACATTGCAGGCCACTCCTGACACGGCCGAACCGGACCCTGCGCCAATGATGACGGAAGCCACTGCTGAAATGGCCGCTGTTGAAGAAGACGAGCCGGAGGCGGAAGTGGCACCCATGGAAAACATTTCCAATTCGATTGTGATCGAAGAGGACGAGCCGGACGCAAAGCCGGAAGATGAGCAGGCCGAGGAGAGCCGTCCGGTGGTCCACGGTTTCTTCCGGCCCGGCACCACGCCCCCCGTTTTCGAAACCGTGCCTGACAGCGCGCCACACAGCGAAGCGACGGACGACGACCGCGTTGCCGAACTGGCCGAGCAGATTGAACGTTTGGAAGAGCGGATTGACACTCAGGAAGCCACGATCAAGCGGCTCGTCGCGATGCTGCTGGACCATGTCGAGCGCGGCGATGAGCTGACCGCCCGCCGCGCCGCCTGAACGGCCAGCCCCAATCGTGAAGCAGGGTCCGATCCTTCCAGGCACCGTCCTCAACGCGATGTCCGTCGACATCGAGGACTGGTTTCAGGTGGGCGCGTTCGAGAATGTGATCGACCGTGCCGACTGGGACGGGCTGGCGCGGCGCGTCGAGCGCAATACCGATGCCGTGATCGATCTGTTCGCACGCGCCGGTGTTTCGGCAACCTTCTTCACCCTCGGCTGGGTGGCCGAGCGCCATCCCGCTTTGATGCGGCGGATCGTCGAGGCGGGCCATGAACTCGCTAGCCACGGCTATGGGCATGAACGGGTGTTCAAGCTGAGCCGCCAGGAATTCGCCGCGAATATCGATCGCGCGAAAAAGCTGCTGGAGGATGCCAGCGGCTCAGCCGTCAACGGATACCGCGCGCCCAGCTTCTCGATCGACAAGCGCACGCCCTGGGCGCACGAAATCCTGGCGGAAAAGGGCTACGCCTATTCCTCCAGCGTCGCGCCGATCCAAAACGATCATTACGGCTGGCCCGAAGCGGGCCGCTTCGCCTTTCGCCCCGTGGCAGGCTCGGACCTGATCGAGCTGCCGGTCACCACTGCGGTCTTCGCAGGCAAACGGCTCGCCGCCGGAGGCGGGGGCTGGTTTCGGATGTTCCCCTATGCTTTCTCCCGCTGGGCGTTCGGTCAGGTCAATCGGGAAAGCCATCCCGGTATTTTCTATTTCCACCCGTGGGAGATTGATCCGGATCAGCCGCGCGTTGCCGATGCCCCGCTGAAATCGAAGCTGCGTCATTATACGAAGCTGTCCGCCATGGAGGGGAAGCTGGAGCGGATGCTGCGCGAATTTTCATGGGGCCGGGTCGATGCGGTGGCTGCTGCCGAAAAGGCGCGGCTGGCATGAGCGCGCCGTTTACCGAGCATGCGCCTAATATTGCGTGCGTCTCGCTGAGTGATCAGCAGGCAGTGGCGCAGATCGATGCGTTTCTTGCTCAGCGTGACGATACGACGCCTTTCCATCGGCCTGCCTGGTTGCAGGCGGTGCAGGGCGGTTGCGGACAGCGCGGCCATTATCTCGTGGCACGCCGGGTGGCTGGGATATGCGGTCTCGTCCCGCTTACCGAGATCCGCTCTGCGCTGTTCGGCAAGGCGCTCGTCTCCTCGGGTTTTGCGGTGGGCGGCGGCATCATCGCGGACGACCATGCCACCCGGCGCGGACTGACCGAGCAAGCGCTGGCGCAGGCTAAAAAAGGCGGATTTGCGACGCTGGAGCTGCGCGGCGGGACCGATCCGGCAGGGCAGGGCTGGTCGATCGATGACAGCACCTATTGCGGATTTTCCGCCGATTTGGCGGATGATGAGGATGCACGGCTGAAGGCGGTGCCGCGCAAGCAGCGGGCGGAAATCCGCAAGGCGCTGGCCTCCGATCTGGTGGTGGAGGTCGGCAGCGCGCGATGCGACCGCGAGTGGCATTACCGCGTCTATTCGGAAAGCGTTCGCAATCTGGGTACGCCCGTATTCCCGCGAAAGCTGTTCGCCGCGATGCTGGACAGGTTTGGCGACGATGCCGACATTCTGACGGTGCTGCACCGTGGCGAGCCGGTGGCGAGCGTGCTCAGCCTCTACCATCGCGGAACGGTGATGCCCTACTGGGGCGGGGGGCTGCATGCCGCCCGCAGCTTACGCGCCAATGAGATGATGTACTTTGCGCTGATGAACCATGCGGCGCAGCGCGGCTGCACCCGTTTTGATTTCGGCCGTTCCAAGACCGGCACCGGCCCGTGGAGCTACAAAAAGAACTGGGGTTTCGAACCGCAGCCGCTGCGCTATGCCAGCTGGAGTGCGGACGGGCAGGGGCGCGATGTGAACCCCACCAGCCCGAAATATCGCATGATGGTGGAGACCTGGCAGAAGCTGCCGCTGCCGGTGGCCAATCTGATCGGACCGTGGATCGCCAAGGGGCTGGGATGAGCGTCCTCTACATCGCGCACCGCATGCCCTGGCCGCCCGATCGCGGTGACAAAATCCGGTCTTACCATATGCTGCGCTGGATGGCGGAGCGTGCGCCCGTCCACGTTGCGGCGTTCGTGGATCAGCTGGACGACTGGAAATATGCCGAAGCGCTGGAGGCAGTGACCGCGTCCACGATTCTCGAACCCCGCACGGTGCCGATGTGGAAGGCGGGATTGCGAGCGTTGGCGGGCGGACGCCCGGTCTCGCTTGCAGCGTTCGATTCGCCGTCGATGAAACGCAGGATCGCGCGGCTGGTGAAACGGGAGCGGATCGAGACGATCTACGTCTTTTCCAGCCAGATGGCGCAATATGTGCCCAAGCGCTTTTCGGGCCGCGTCGTAATGGACTTCGTCGACGTCGATAGCGCGAAGTTTGAGCGTTACGGCGCCGAGGGAAGTGGGCCGATGGCCTGGATCAACAGGCGAGAGGCGCGGCTGCTCGCAGATTATGAGCGAACTGTAGCGCAGCGTGCGGACGCCAGCCTGTTCGTGAGCGCGGCGGAAGCGGCGCTGTTCCGTCGGCGCAGCGGGGCGGAACGTGTGATCGCGGTCGGCAACGGCATCGATCTCGATCGCTTCGATCCGGACGCGGCGGACGTCGCGCCGCTGACCGACCGACCGACCGGCCCGCTGATCGTCTTCACGGGACAGATGGATTACCGGCCGAATATCGAGGCGGTCGAAAGCTTTACGGCGGCCGTGATGCCGCAGTTGCGCGCACAGTTCCCCCATGTCGCCTTCGCCATTGTCGGCCGCGCGCCGTCGCCGGAGGTGAAGGCGCTTGCGAAACATGATGGCGTGATCGTGACGGGCGAAGTGCCCGACACACGCAGCTGGCTTGCCGCCGCCGATCTGGTGGTGGCTCCGCTGCGCATCGCGCGCGGTGTTCAGAACAAGGTGCTGGAGGCGATGGCGATGGGCCGCCCGGTGCTCGCCAGCGCAGCCGCGTTCGAGGGGATCGATGCCGACGCCGGAACGCATCTGGAAGTGGCGAAAACCGCTGCCGAAGAGGAAGAGCTGGCTGCCGCGCTGCTGGCCGATCCTGCGCGCCGCGCCGCGATGGGCCGCGCCGCGCGCGCGCATGTCGAACGGCGCTATCGCTGGGATACGCAGCTCGCGCCGCTGGGCGAACTGCTGGGTCTGTCAGAAGCGCGCGCAGTGGAGGCCGCGGCATGACCGCTCTGAGCGTTTCCCTTCCGCGCGCCGACACCGCCTGGGCCCGCACGCTGCCGCTGCTGGGCGGTGCGTGGCTGGCGATCCTCGCGCTGTTCTGGCGTGATGCGGCGCAAATGTTCGATATCTGGTGGAACATCTCCACTTATAATCACTGCCTGTTGATCTTGCCGATTCTCGGCTGGCTGGTCTGGCAGCGCCAGCAAGAGCTCGCCGCGCTCACCCCCGCCGCCTGGTGGCCGGGCCTCGCCTGGTGTGCGCTCGCTGCGCTTTTCTGGCTGATAGGCGATGCGTTCGATATCAACTTCGCGCGGCATCTTGCGCTGGCGATGATGCTGCAGGGCGCGGTACTGGCATTGTGCGGGCCGATGGTGGCGCGCGGGCTGGCCTTTCCGCTGTTCTTTTCCTTTTTCCTCGTGCCCTTCGGTGATGAGCTGATCTATCCGCTGCAGGTGCTGACCGCGGATATGAGCATGGTGCTGCTCGGTTGGAGCGGCGTCCCCGCGCACCTGAACGGCCTCTACATTTCGACGCCCGCCGGACTGTTTCACGTCGCCGAAGCGTGCTCGGGCGTCAAATTCCTCATCGCGATGCTGGCGCTCGGCGCGCTGGTCGCCAATCTGTGTTTCGAAAGCTGGCGCCGCCGCGCCGTGCTGCTGGCCGCCTGCGTGATCGTGCCGATTATCGCCAACGGCATCCGCGCCTGGGGGACCATGATCATCGCGCATTATCGCGGGCTGGATTTCGCCGCCGGTTTTGATCACATTTTCTACGGCTGGATTTTCTTTGGCATTGTCATCGCACTGATCCTGGCGGCGGCGTGGCCTTTTTTCGACAAAGCTGCCGACGCACCGGCCTTTGATCCGGCGCGATTGCAGGGATCCTTCGCGGGGCGGATCGAGCCGCTTCCGGTGGCCGTTGCAACGGTCGCTATCCCGGCGCTGGCTCTCGCCTTCGCCGCCTTGCTGCTCTAAGGGGCAGCGCCATGTGCGGCATTGCGGGCATCTTCCATATCGGCACGGCCAAGCCGGTCGATCCCGCGCGCGTCCGGGCGATGACCGACGCCATTGCGCATCGCGGACCGGACGGATCGGGCGTTTGGACCGCGCCCGGCGTCGGGTTGGGGCATCGCCGTCTTTCGATCATCGATCTGGAGGGTAGCCCGCAGCCCATGGGCTATGCCGATGGCCGGTTTCAGATCGTATTTAACGGCGAGATCTATAATTTTCAGGCGCTGCGCAGCGAGCTGGAAGCCAAGGGCCATGTCTTCGCAACCGAAGGCGATACCGAGGTGATCCTGGCGGCCTATGCCCAATGGGGCGAGGCGTGCCTATCCAGGCTGAACGGCATGTTTGCCTTCGCGATCTATGATCAGGCCGACCGGCGCCTGTTTCTCGCGCGCGACCGGCTGGGCGTCAAACCACTCTTCTACGCAGCTCTATCCGACGGATCGGTGGCATTCGCATCGGAATTGAAGGCGCTGCTTGTCCACCCGCTGCTACGCCGCGTGCCGGAGGAACGCGCGGTCGAGGATTATCTCGCCTTCGGTTACGTGCCAGACGATCGCTCGATCGTGAAAGGCGTACGTAAGCTTCCCGCGGCGCATCACATTAGCTTGCGCAGCGAGGGCGGGCTGGCCGAGCCGCAGCGCTGGTGGGATGTGGATTTCAGCCAGCGATCGACGGCCGGGCAAGGCGCGCTGGAGGAAGAGCTCCTCGCGATCATGCGCGAGGCGGTTTCCAGCAGGATGGTGGCCGACGTGCCGCTCGGCGCGTTCCTGTCCGGCGGCGTAGACAGCAGCAACGTGGTTGCGCTGATGGCCGAACAGTCCCGCCGCGCGGTCACCACCTGCTCAATCGGCTTCGACGAGGCGGCGCTGGACGAAAGCAGCCATGCGCGCACCATAGCGGACCGTTTTGCCACCGATCACCACAGCCGGACGGTGGGCGCGGACCAGTTTGAACAGATCGACCGGCTGGCCGAAATCTATGACGAGCCCTTCGCCGATGCCTCCGCGCTACCGACGCTCTCGGTTTGCGAACTCGCGCGCGAGCATGTCACCGTGGCGTTGTCCGGCGACGGCGCGGATGAGGCGCTGGCGGGGTATCGGCGGCAGGTGTTTCATGCAGGTGAGGAGCGGATACGCGGGCTGATCCCGCAGACTGTGCGCGGTCCGCTGCTGGGTACGCTGGGCAAGCTTTATCCGAAGGCCGATTGGGCACCGCGACCGCTGCGCGCCAAGACGACGCTGCTCTCCCTCGCAGGAAGCGGGGAGGCGGGCTATGCCGATGCACTCGGCGTCACCGGTCCCGATGCGCGCGGCGCGCTCTATTCGGATGCGATGCGCGGGACGCTCGGCGATTACCGCGCCGAGGATCGGCTGATCGAATTGATGCGGCAGGCTCCGGCGCGCACCGGGCTGGACCGGGCGCAATATGCCGATCTCACTTTCTGGCTGCCGGGCGATATCCTGACCAAGACCGACCGCGCGAGCATGGCAGTGGGTCTGGAAGCGCGCGAACCGCTGCTCGACCATCGCCTTATTGAATTCGCCGCGAAGCTGCCGGACAAATATCGAGTGCGCGGCGGGCAGGGCAAATGGCTGATGAAGCGTGCGATGGAGCCCTATTTGCCGCGCGATATTCTGTACCGCCCCAAAATGGGCTTCGTCACGCCGATCAATGCCTGGTTCCGCGGGCCGCTGGCGGGCGAGGCGAGGGCGATGGGCACGCGCTCGGCGCTGGCGCGCACTGGCTGGTTCGACGGCGAAGCGCTCGGTCTGATCGCCGAGGAGCACATCGCCGGTCGCCGCGATCACGGGCGGCTGATCTGGCAGATGCTGATGCTCGACAAGGCGGTGGGGCGGCTTTTTCCGGTTTGATCGTGAAAAAGTCTGGAGCCCTGAGCTTGTCGAAGGGCGTTTCGCCTCGACGATAAACGTCCTTCGACAAGCTCAGGACTTACGGAGTGAGAATAAACGGTCGCCGCAAGTTCGGGACTTAAGGTGTCTCAGGATAGCTGGCGTTGACAAAATACAGCCCGTCCGGCGGCGCGTTGTAGCCCAGCGCCGCGCGGTCTGCGGCTTTGAGCGCATCGCGCATATCCGCGACGCTCCATTTCCCTTCGCCGACCAGCTTTAGGCAGCCCACCATCGAACGGACCTGATGATGCAGAAAGGAGCGCGCGGCCGCATGAACCTCGATCCGCTCATCCTTCTGAACCACATCGAGCCGGTCCAGCGTCTTCAGCGGGCTGGCGGACTGGCAATGCGCGGACCGAAAGGTGGTGAAATCGTGCTGGCCGACCAGCACTTGTGCCGCCTCGTGCATCGCGGCGGCGTCCAGTTCCGGCACCACGCGCCAGGCCAGCCCCGCCTCGAACGTCAGCGGCGCGCGGCGGTTGACGATGCGATAGACATAGGACCGGCCCGTGCAGCTGAAGCGCGCGTGCCAGTCCTCGTCCACTTCTTCGCAGGCCAGCACCGCCACCGGATCTGGGCGCAGCTTGGCGTTGATGCCTTCCTTCAGCCGGAACGCGGGAATGGCGGTGTCTATATCGGCATGGGCGCGCATGGCGAGCGCGTGGACGCCGGCATCGGTGCGGCCCGCGGCGTGGACGACCGCGTCCTCCCCGGTGATCGCGTGGATCGCGCGCTCCATCGCTTCCTGCACGCTGGGCCCATGGTCCTGCCGCTGCCAGCCCATGAAAGGCCGGCCATCATATTCGATGGTAAAGGCGAAGCGCGGCATGAGGAGAGCTAGAGCTGCGTGCCCGCCGGAATTGCATTGCCGCGCAGGAAATCGTCCAGCGCCATGATCGGCTTGCCTGCGCGCTGGATCAGCGTGGGGCGGATTGCGCCGCTACCGCAGGCGGTGGTCAGGCGATCGTCGAGCACCGTGCCCGGCGCGCCGCCCCGGTCGACCTGCTTGGCGGCATGGACACGGTAGCGCTCGCCCTCATGTTCAAAGAAGGCGCCGGGCACCGGATTGAACGCGCGTACCTGCCGCTCCACGGCATCGGCTGGCGCTGAAAAATCGAGCCGCGCTTCGGCTTTGTCGATCTTGCTGGCATAGGTCGCGCCGTGATCGGGCTGCTTTTCGCGGGGAAAATCGTCCGGTGCGGCGAGAACTTCGGCCATGAGCGCAGCGCCGCGCACGGCGAGTTCGTCGGTCAGTTCGCCCGCAGTGCGATCGGCGATCGGGGTGGCGGCCATGGCCAACATCGGGCCGGTGTCGAGCCCGGCTTCCATCTGCATGATGGTGACGCCGGTTTCTTCATCTCCCGCCAGGATCGCGCGCTGCACAGGGGCAGCGCCGCGCCAGCGCGGCAGCAGCGAGGCGTGGACATTGAGGCAGCCGAGACGCGGCGCATCCAGGATCGCCTGCGGCAGGATCAGCCCATAGGCCGCGACCACCGCGACATCGAGGTCAAGACTTTCGAAATAGGCATGTTCGTCCGCGCTCTTGAGCGAAACGGGCGTGCGCACTTCCAATCCAAGCTCTTGAGCGCGCGAATCCACCGGCGTGGGCGTCAACTTCTTGCCCCGCCCCGCGCGGCGCGGCGGCTGCGAATAGACCATCGCGATTTCATGCCCCGCCTCGTGCAGCGCATTCAGCGTCGGCACCGCGAAATCCGGCGTTCCCATAAAGGCGATGCGCAAAGGCTCTACTCCATCAGGTCGGTGTGGGCGCTTCCAAAAAGCCAAAGCTGCCCCTACCTATCCCCCCATGGCATCGCAAGAAATCGACGCGCTGACGCAGGCGCTGGCGCGGCTTCCGGGGCTTGGCCCCCGTTCGGCCCGGCGCGCGGTGCTGCATTTGATGAAGAAGCGGGAAGGAGCGCTGATGCCGCTGCTGTCCGCGCTCAAGACGGTCAGCGAGCGTCTCGCCACATGCTCGGTCTGCGGCAATGTCGATACCAGCGACCCTTGTGCGATCTGTGCCGATCCGCGACGCGATCCCAAGTCGCTCTGCGTGGTGGAAGAAGTGTCGGACCTGTGGGCGCTCGATCGCTCTCGCTTGTTTCCCGGGCGCTATCATGTGCTCGGCGGGCGCCTCAGCGCGCTGGAGGGCGTGCGGCCGGAGGATCTGTCGATCGACAAGCTGGTCGCCCGCGTGGCCGAAGGGGGGATCGACGAGGTGGTCCTTGCCATGAACGCCACGCTGGAAGGGCAGACGACCGCGCATTTCATCGCCGAGCGGCTGGAGGACAAGCCGGTGCGGCTCACCCAGCTCGCCCATGGCATGCCGGTGGGCGGGGAGATGGACTATCTCGACGAAGGCACGTTGGCGCAGGCGTTGCGCGCCCGGCGGCCGATCGGCTGAGGCAGGCCGCCGCTTGACCGCCATCGCTGCCGATCTTATCTCCGCGCTATGGCTATCAGACCGATCCTCGAAGTGCCGGACCCTCGGCTTAAAACCGTTTCCACGCCCGTGACCGAGTTCGATGACGAACTCCGCACGCTCGTCGAAGACATGTTCGACACGATGTATGACGCGCCGGGCATCGGCCTTGCGGCGATCCAGGTAGGCGTGCCGAAGCGCGTTCTCGTGATCGATTTGCAGGAGCCCGATCCGGACGCGGAGCCGGAGGTGTGCAACCATGGCGGGCATGAACATACGCATCAGCCGGTGAAGCGCGATCCGCGCATCTTCATCAATCCGGAAATTCTGGACCCGTCGGACGATCTCAGCGTCTATCAGGAGGGCTGCCTATCGGTCCCCGAACAGTTTGCCGATGTCGAGCGCCCGGCGACGATCCGCGCTCGCTGGCAGGATCTGGACGGGAACGTGCATGAGGAAGAGATGGAGGGCCTCTGGGCCACTTGCCTTCAGCACGAGATGGATCATCTCGAAGGCATTCTCTTCATCGATCATCTGTCGCGCCTGAAGCGGCAGATGGTGCTGAAGAAGCTCAACAAGATGCGCAAAGAAGCAGCCTAGGCTTCGAATATTGCCACTGCGAGGGCGCCGGCAGGCGCTGTTCTCGCAATGGCCGATGGAATGAAAAGGCGAGCCTGCGAGGCTCGCCTTTTTCTTATCCGTTGTCCTTTTTCATGAACTCGAGCGCCTTGCGGCAATCCTCGATCGTCTCGCGGCACATCTTTGCGCAGCGCTTGCAGTGCGGATCGTCATGCTTTTCGCATTCCTCGGCACATTGCTCGCATGCCTGGATGCACAGTTCGAACATGCCCATGATCAGAAGGACATTGCCCGCGGTGCGGCGGCTTGCCGTGCGGTAGGTGGCGGTGCAGATGTCCGAACAGTCCGAACAACTGCGGATGCACTGGCGCATATCCTCTTCCTCGGCACTGCACGCATCGGCGCAGCTGTTGCAGATGGCCGCGCAATACATGGCATGGCGGACGGCCTGACCCAGCGCGGGGTCTTCTTCTTTGACCTGAGGATGGTCGGCGATCATTTCGGCGATGGACATGCGTCTCTCCTGCTGTTGCGTTCAGGAGGGCAAGCGGGCGGGGCGGGTCTTCGTTCCCCCCGCCGCCCGAAATAGCGCTAAATTGTGGTCCGCTCAGAAACCGCGAGGAGCCGGGTCGATGGTCACGAACTTGCCGTCCTCAACCTCCTGAACCTCCAGATTGCGCTGGTTGAGGCCGTTCGGGAGCAGTCGGAAACTGCCGTCGATGCCGATGAAGCCCTGTGGGTCGGTCAGCCGCTGGACGGGGAAGGGCGTGCCCACGCGCCAGTCCTTGGCGATGTTGGCGACGAGCAGCACGGCATCATAGCCCAGGCTGGAAAGGCGGAACGGCATCTTACCGAAGCGGGTTTGATATTTCTGCGCATATTGACGGTAGAGATCGTCCGAGACGCTGGCGAAGATCGCGCCGCGCATCGGGATCGATCCGGCGAGCGCGCTCTCTGTATTCCACAGCTCGGTGCCGAGAAATTGCGCTGTGCCTGCGCCGTTGCGGCGCAGCAGCGGCGCGGCGGCCATGGCGGCGCGGCCGGTGTCGGCAATCAGCACCGCATCATAAGGTCCAGCCTGGGCCAGCGCCTTGGTGGCGGCGTCGACCGACTGGCTGGTGCGATCATAGGGCTGGATCGCCGTCAACGTACCGCCTGCCGCGCGCACCGCGGACGTGAGCGATCCGGTGGCGCGCTGACCGTAAACATTTTGCGGCACCAGACCGGCAATCCGCTTTTTGCCATGGTTCACAGCGTAACGGACGACGCGGTCGATCGACTGGCTAGGCAAATGGCCCAGGATGAAGACGTTTCGGCCCGCCACGCCCGAATCGTTGGAAAAGCTGATGATCGGTACATTACGCTGCTGCGCGACGCCGGCGACCGTCACGACATTATCGCCTAGCAGCGGGCCGAGGATCAGGCTGTTGCCGTCCGCCACCGCACGCTGCGCCGCGCCGCGCGGGTCGCGCGCGGTATCGTAAGTGGTCATGCGGATGTTGGAGGCGTTGATGTCCAGGAGCGCCAGCGTGGTCGCGTTAGCAATCGACTGTCCGATATCGGCATTCTCGCCCGAAGTCGGCAGCAGCAACGCGATCTTGTGACGGCTGTCGTCCGCACTCACCACATTTTCGGTGGGTGCGGGCGCGGAAACGGGGGCGCTGTCGGTCCGTGGCGGCGGACGCCGTCCGCCACTGGGCAGCAGCGTGTTACACCCTGCCAGCAAGGTCAGTCCAGCGGCAACGCTGCAACGTTTCAGCCATGTCGCCGTGCGACTGCGTGTCCGCCCAAAGTCCAAGGCGGCTTGCCGCGCCGCAACTGCTTCTGTCATGACCTACCCTCATGCAAAACGATTTTCCTTCCGGCATCTATATCGTCGCCACGCCGATCGGCAACCTGGGAGATGTGAGCGCGCGCGCTGCCGCGATCCTGGAAGCTGCCGATCTGATCGCGGTGGAAGACAGCCGCGTCACCGCGAAGCTGCTGCGGCACCTGGGGCTGAAGAAGCCCATGCGGCCCTATCACGATCATAGCGGGGAGGCCGATCGCGATGCGCTGGTGGAGGCGGCGCGGGCCGGGGTGGTGGCGCTGGTCAGCGATGCCGGAACGCCGCTGATCTCCGATCCCGGCTACAAGCTGGTGCGCGCCGCGCGGGAAGCCGGGGTGATGGTGACCAGCGCGCCGGGGCCAAGCGCCGCCGTGATGGCGCTTTCGATCAGCGGCCTGCCGACCGACCGGTTTCTGTTCGCCGGCTTCCTGCCGCCCAAGGAAAAAGCGCGGGGCGATATGCTGGATGAAGTGAGGGCATTGCGCGCCACGCTGGTTTTCTACGAAAGCGGGCCAAGGCTGGGCAAAACGCTGACAACGATGACGGCGCATCTGGGCGGCGCGCGGGAAGCGGTGGTCGCGCGCGAACTGACGAAGCGTCATGAGGAAGTGGTGACCGGCTCAATCGCCGAACTTGCCGATCGCTATGCTGACGAAGCGCCGAAGGGGGAAATCGTGCTGTTGGTCGGTCCGCCCGCGGACGACAAAACACAGGAGGCGGATGAGGGCGCGATCGAAGCCGCGCTGATCGAGGCGATGGAGCGTTTGCCGGCGTCCAAGGCAGCGGGCGAGGTGGCGAAGCGCTTCGGGCGTGATCGCAAGGCGCTGTTCGATCTTGCAACCGAACTGAAGGCGCGGGGATGAACCGCCTTGCCGCCGAAGCACTTGGACGGCGGGCGGAGACGATCGCGGCCTGGTGGCTGCGCTTGCATGGCTATCGCATTCTTGGCCAGCGGGTGCGCAATCCGCGCGGGGAGATCGACATCGTGGCGCGGCGTGGAGGCGTCGTTGCTTTCGTGGAGGTGAAGGCGCGTGCCAGCACGCAAAGGCTGGACAGCGCGATCGACGATTATCGGTTTCGCCGGGTGGCGGCTGCGGCGGAAGTGGCCATTCCCCATTATTGCGGGGAACGCTTCGATGCGCGGTTCGATATCATCCTGGTGGCACCCGGCCGCCTGCCGCGCCATATGCGCAACGTCTGGCACGCCCGCTAGAAGGCTCAAACAGCAAGGAACGCCATGAAAGCCGCCATCCAAATGGATTCGCTCGAAGGAATCAACATCAACGGCGATTCGAGTTTTGCCATCCTCCTGAAGGGGCAGGAACGCGGTTATGAGCAGTTCTATTATGACGTGCGCGATCTGACGTGGCGGGATGGACGGCTGACCACGCGGGCGTTTCCAGTGACGGTGCAGCGCATTGCGGGCGACCATTACAAGCTTGGCGATCCGGTGACGATCGATCTGGGCAGCGATATCGATGTGGTGCTGATGCGGCAGGACCCGCCGTTCGATACAGGCTATCTGACCGGCACCTGGCTGCTGGAGCGCATTGCAGACGAGACGCTGGTGGTGAACGACCCCAAGGCGGTGCGCGATGCGCCGGAGAAGGTCTATGTGCTCGATTATCGGCGCTACATGCCCGAAACGCTCATCACGCGCCGCCTCGACGAAATTCGGGATTTTCATGACCGCCACAAGCGGATCGTCATAAAGCCGCTGCACGGCAATGGCGGCAAGGCGGTGTTCCGGATCGGCGAGGATGGCGACAATCTCTCCGCCCTGGTCGAGATGTTCAACCAGACCTGGAAGGAGCCGCATATGGTGCAGCCTTTCCTTCCGGACATTGAAAAGGGCGACAAGCGCATCGTTCTGATCGATGGCGAGTTTGCCGGCGCGATCAACCGCAAGCCGGGCGAGGGCGAGTTCCGTTCCAACCTGGCGCAGGGCGGCTATGCCGAAGCGGCGGACCTGACTGAAACCGAGCGCGAAATCTGCGATGCGATGGGGCCGGAACTGCGCCGCTTGGGCCTTGTCTTTGTGGGCATCGACGTGATCGGCGGCAAATGGCTGACAGAGATCAACGTGACTTCCCCCACCGGCATTGTCGCAATCGATAAATTCAACGGTACCGACAGTGCCGGGATGATCTGGGATGCTATCGAGCGGCGTCTGAAAGAGCGCAGCCAGAATGATCGTACCGACAGGTGAGCCAATGGATCGTCCATCTGGTCGCCAATGGCGGCTATATCGGCATCGCTTTTCTGATGTTTCTGGAGAATGTGTTTCCGCCAATTCCGTCGGAGATCATCATGGGGCTTGCTGGCATCGAGGTGGGCCAGGGACAGATGAATTTCGAGGCGGTGGTCTTTGCCGGAACGGTCGGTTCGACGCTGGGCAATTACGCCTGGTATCTGCTGGGACGCTTCTACGGATTTCGGCGGCTTGAAGGTTTCGTCAATCGCTGGGGCCGCTGGCTGACGCTGGAGTGGGAGGATATCCAGAAGATCAATCGCCTGTTCACGCGCCATGGCGGGAAGATCGTTTTTGTCCTGCGCTTCATGCCCGCCTTCCGCACTATCGTGTCGCTGCCCGCGGGCCTGTTCCGGATGGGGCATCTCCGCTTTCTGATCGCCACCTTTGCGGGCGCGATGATCTGGAACGTCATCCTGACGGGTGCGGGTTATTATCTGGGCCGCAACTTCAGCAAGATCGACGATTATGTCGGCCCGATATCGACCGCCGCCATCGCCGCAATCGTGCTGTTCTATGTTTATCGCGTCATCACCTGGAAACCGCGCGCACAGCGTTGAGCGATCGCTGGCTCACAGAAATTCCTGCAGCTCTGCGATAAACCGGTCGAACTGGTCATGGTGCACCCAGTGGCCGGCCTTCTCGTAGGAGGAGACGCTGGCATTGCGAAAGAACCTGATCCGCCCGTCTTCTTCGGGGTTTGAAGCCCAACTGTCCTGCCCGTAGATCAGCCGCGTCGGACAGTCGATCTGTCCCCACAGGGTCTCGATCTCCTCATAGGGAAGATCGATCGTCGGCCAGACATGGACATAGGGATCGAACTTCCAGCTGTAACTGCCGTCCTCGTTGCGCATCACGGCATGGAGGGTGAGATGGTGGCCCTGTTCGGCCGATAGATAGGTGTTCGCCTCCATCATCCGGGCATAGGCTTCTTCGAAACTTGCATAGCGTTTGGGCAGCCGCGCCGCCGCCGCGCGCTTGTCGTGGATCCAGCGGCGCATCCGCTCGTCGAACGAGACCTCGAGCCGCTTTTCCTGCATCGCGGGGGACGGGCCGAGGCCTTCGATCGCGACGAGGCGCCGTACTTGATCAGGGTAAAGGCCGGTGAAGCGCAGCGCGATATTGCCGCCCAGCGAATGCGCGACGATGGTGACGGGGGCGAGGCCAAGCTGGTGCACCAACTGCGCCAGATCATAGACATAGCCGGTGATCGGATAATCGCCGGACATGTTCCACTCGCTGTCGCCGTGACCGCGAAGATCGGGACAGATGACATGCCAATCCTCGCGCAGCTGCATCGCCGTCCAATCCCAGCTGCGCGCATGATCGCGCCCGCCATGCAGCAGGATCAGCGGCGGTTTGTCGGGATTTCCCCAGTCGACATAATGCAACCGCGTGCGCTGCGAAATGATACTCTGCGAGGTCGGGCCGGTTAGGTTCATACCTGCAAGCTATCACCGCGTCCGTGCGATCAATCAACCGTCTTGGGCCGATGCGGTAGCGTCCGCATACTCGCTTGTCGCCTGCCGAAAGCGCCGATCGCGATTGCGGCGATCGCCGGGTAAGCCCAGAATCCTTCGGCATATGCATAGGCCTTGGGTGCCAGTCCAGGCGACATGGCGACCGCGATATTTACTGCGGCGCCGACGCAGCAGAACCCGGCCATCCATAATGGCCAGAATCGCGTGCTGAACAAAGCAAGCGTGGCAGCGGCGAGAAAAGTAAGGATGTCCACTATTGCCAGATCGACGTCATGACGGCTCCAGTCTACTCCGCCCAATACCGGATCGAGTGAAAACACTGTCGCGCCGAGAACGATGAGAACCCCCAGCCGCTCGTCCCGGCCTCCAAGCGCCCAAGCGTAAGTGCAGCAGGTGCCGAGGAAGCAGAAGTAGAACGTCTTAAGCAGCATCCCGAGCGCTCAATCACTGCTCGCTCAACGCGTCAACCAAGGAGCGGAGCATTCGTAGGTCTGATCGCCGGATTATCGCAACAGACCTGCTGCGCGCATGGAAAAATTGGAAGCGCCGACAATGATATGGTCGACGAGAGTGATGTCGAGAGAAGCGGCCGCCTCTGCCAATCGGTGAGTGACGCGGATGTCGGCACTGCTTGGGCGGGGGTCGAGCGAGGGGTGATTATGTGCCAGCACCAGGCCGCTGGCGTCGAGCTCAAGTGCCCTGCGTACCAGCTCGCGCGGGAAGATGGCGGATTCGTCCACGGTGCCGTCGCAGACGCATTCATCCGCGATGAGGCGCCCGATCCGGTCGAGGAAGAGCGTACGGATCTGCTCTTTCCCGCGATGAGCGAGGCGTTTGCGCAGGTAGCTATCGAGCCGATCTGGATCAGACATCAGCGGTCGTCTGCCGATCTGGTCTGTTTCCGCGGCAAGATGGGTCGCGCGGGCAGCTAGAATACGATTGGCAATCGCCGGGGAGGCGCAGGCTGTTAGGGCTTCGCAGCTGGCATCCAGCGTGTTGGCGAGCGATCCGAAACGCGTGAGCAATAAGGCCGCGGTCGCTTCAGGATCGGCAGAGAGATCGGCGATCAGGACGCAGAGAGCCCGTAGCCCCGCATCCCGCGCCGATGAGTCCAGGTGCCGATCACCAGCGCCAACATCGCCGGATAGGCCCAGAAACCCTGGCTTAGCGAATAAGCCATCGAAGCGAAATTCGGCATTGCGGCTACGGCCAGATGCGTCATCACTCCGACCAAGCAAAACCCGGCGAACCACATCGGCCAAAACCGATCGCTGCGGATCGCGAGCCATGTCGCCAGAAGAAAGGTGACGAGGTCCACTGCGAACATATTCCAATGGACTGCCCTCCATTCCAACGGTCGGTACCATATCAGCACCGAAACAATGCTGGCCGTAAGCGTCAGCAGGCTGCCTAGCTTTTCGGTGCGCCCACCCGCGATAAAGGCGTAGAGGCAGCATAGGACGAGCGTTACGTCGTAGAGTGTTTGAAGTACCACGGGACCGACCGAACCATTTGGGGTGAGTCCAGTCAATCCCGTGGCCTCCCCCCTCAGGCGGCGTCCGAAACCACCTGAAGTCCGTTGCTGGCGCCGGTGAGAGTTTTCTCTCCACCACGGCCGAAGTTCATGCGCGCCAGCCCGATATCGGTCTGCGCCTCGAAAAGTCCCTCATGCGCCGAAACCATCTCCTGCCGTGCGGCGGCAAGATGCTGCATGCTGCCTGCGGCGCGGGAGAATACATCTTGCGCGACCACTGCCGAAAGATTGGCCGAACGGCGCGCTTCCGGCAGCGCCATGTTCAGCTGGGCCACGCGGGCGAAGGCCTCGTCGATCGCCGCTTCTGCCGCATGCAGTTTTTCGGCCACATCGCGAGCGGCTGCAATCCTCTGGTTCCTCATCGCTTCTACTCCCACCGATGCGCCGCATGGACGCATGATCGATACGCGCCGTTCAGCTGAACAGCGTGGAGAGAGCGCTGAGGCCACCCATGAGACCACCGAAAATGATCACGCTCCCGACAGCGATCGATACGATCCAGCCGAGGCGCTGCAGAGCGGTGAGCTCGTTGCGCTCCCCCCGATGACGCGGGATCGGCAGGTAGGAAGAATGATCTGCCCAGTCCGCCGCGAACGCGCTGTCGCGAAGTCTGGTGGCATCGTTTCCGTCGCCGCCGGCCCCATCGGGTGACGGGAATGCTTGTGGTCCAAAACCCGCGGAATCCGGAAAATCCGGGGTCTGATATACCAAAGTCCGGACCTCTTCTTCAGAGGCATCCGGAGCCTCGAACGCCGCGGCGGAGCGTGCATTCTGGGGTCCGCTGGAATTTTCGGAATCTTCGATCGCCTGGAATATTCTGGCTGCATCGAAGCGATCTGCCGCGCCGAGTTTCGCAATCGCTCGCTTCAACCGCGCATCCACGGTGTGCGACGAGACATCCAGCTCACGCGCGATCTGCTTCGAGCTTTTCAGCTCGGCCACGCCGCGCAGGCAATCGATTTCCTTTTCGCTGAGTCGCGTTGTCATCGCGCGGACATTACCGTCCCCGCCTGCCTAGTCGAGGGGCTTGTCGGCGCGTTCGCGCAGGCGTGCCGCAAGATAATAGAGCATGATGTCCTGTCCGCTGCCGTCGACATGAGCATCCAGCAGATCGGCAAGCTCACGCAGAAGGGCAGGGATATCCTCATCGCGCGCGCGTTGCCGGATCGCGAGCCGCATGGAATGGACCAGCAACTCCCCGGTGCTGTCGAGCAGATCGAACGGATCATAGCGGACGCCGCTGGGAGGGAAATGCGGGGCAGAGTCTTCGATTTTCATCAATCGTGCCATTAGGTGCGCCCCGACCGGCGAACCAGCGCTGTCTGATCCGTTTTGGACCGGCCCTCAGACGATGCCGGGCAGCAGAGCGATCAGCATGGCCGCCATCCCCAGCGCGCTGCCGAGCGGAATTTTCTGCTGCGCCAGTGGCTGCGCGCGGGCGCGCAGCAAGGCAAGCGCGAGACCGAGTCCGCTGGCGAGAAGCAGCAGAAACGGCAGCGCCTGCCAGCCGAGCCATAGGCCCAGCGCCCCGAGCAGCTTGGGATCGCCCTGGCCGAGGCCTTCCTGGCCCCGCGCGCGGCGATAGAGGGCGGCAATCGCGGCGAGCACCGCCCAGCCCGCCACGCCGCCGATGATCCTGTCGGCCAGCCCGAGATTGCTGAGGAAACCGCCTAGTGCAGCCCCTGCGGCAGTGAGAAGCAGCACAAGCGGGTTCGGCAACCAGAGATAGCGATAGTCCAGCCAGATCAGCGGGATCAGCAGCCATGTCATCACCGCCCAGGCAGCAGCGGCCTCGGGAGGGAGTAGCAGAAAGGCTCCCGCGCCCGCTAGGAATGCGGCAAATTCGATCTGCATATGCGTGGTGTCGATGGGCGCGCCGCAGCTTCGGCAGCGCCCGTGGGCGATGAGGGCAGAGAGCAGTGGCACCAGATCCGCCGCTCCCAGAACTCGCCCGCAATGGTCGCATGCCGAACGCCCTGTCAGCACGCTGCGTCCTTGCGGCCAGCGAAGGCAAAGCGTCGCCAGAAAACTGCCGAAAATCGCGCCGAGCACACCGAAGATCAGCGCCCAGATCCAGGGCGGGACCGTGGAAAGCGTCGTGGTAAGGCTGCTCAGAACTGCCCCTCGCTCTCGAGCACGAAGCCGTCCCCATTATCCTGCAATCCGGCAGCGGCCAGGGCGCCGGCCATCGCCGCCCGGTCGCCGCCCAGTTTTAGCCTGGTGGTATAGTTTCCATCGCCAAAAATACGCAGATCCAGCATTTCCATGCCCGTCTGACTGGCCAGCGGGACCAGAAGGGCACCGCCATCGCAGCGCAAGGTGCCGACCATCCCACCGGGCAGGTCGAGCCCCGGCAGTACCGCCGTTACGCTGGCCCGCACGGTGCCTTCCGCGTGGTTGCAACGATTGCCGACAAAGCTGACCTCGACATCCTGAAGGTTGAACTCGCCGAGGGGAAGCGCGCCGAACAGGCTGGCCGCCGGCAGCGTCATGTTCGCATTCTCCACGCCGAAGCGGCCGATGCCGCTGATAAGGTCCGCATTGATGGCCGGGCGTCCGATCGTTCCGGGGCGCTCCAGATGGAAACGCAACTGGCCGATGAACAATGGCAACGGGCGAAGCGCGGCACCGACCCCTCCGATGGTGGTATCACCCACGGTCAGATCGTTGATATAGCCGTTCCACACCAGGCCGCCCGCCTCCCGCGCGCCGATGCCGCGCGACCCCAGATCGGCAGCGCCCAGCGCCGCGCGCAGCGGCATGAAGATGATTAGGAGAAGCAGGAACAGGACGACGGAGGTCAGCACGAGCCTAGGGCGCGCTGGCGCAGCATCGCCCGTTTTCCTCGTCGTTGTTCTGCTCACCAGCCGTGGTAGTTTCACGATGCCCCCCGCAAGGTTGCACTGACGCTGATGGTGCCGGGAGCCCCCTCTACGGGATCGACGGTCAAATTCTGGACGGCGATGCCGCGCGTCTCAAGGCCGCCGAGCCAGCCGAACAGGGCCTCGGGCGTTGCCGACGCGATCCGGATTGATACCTGGCCGGCCCCTGCGGGATCAGCGGCATCAAGGGTGAAGCCCGCAGCCTCGGCGCTTTGCCGGATGAAATCGACCAGCGGACCGCTTGGCGGACGGCCCGTCGCCTCGTCCTCCCCGGCAAGCAGATCGACCTTGGCCGCGATCCGTCCATGGCGGACCACCGCCTCTTCATAGCGGCCCTTCGCGCTGTCGATGCCATTGTTCAGCGGGATCGCGATCAGGAAGACCGCGATCACGATCGCGCAGATCGCACCGGCGGCTGCGAGCAGCACCTGTTCGCGCCGGGTGCGTCCGAGATACCAGTCGCGTGATCGGGTTATCATGGCGCGCGTACGGTGATGTCGATCACCGTTCCTCCCTCGGCGCCCTGATGCGGTGCCTGCGTGATGACATAACCCATGCTGGTCTGCAGCGGGACGAGCACCTGGTTCAACTGATCGGGCTGCGGTGCCGCGAGCGTCGCGCTGAGCGTGCCGTCCGGGCCGTAAGCGACGCGCTGGATGGTGACGTCCGGTGCGCTCTGCACCGCCTGGAACAGCGCAGCGGCGGAGGCGCCGAAGCTGGCTCCGCCGCCGCGTCCGATCAGCAATGCATCAAGCGCGCGTTCGGCACTTTCCAGATCGTTCGCCTCGGGAACGATCGTGCGCGCTTGCGCAAGCGCGGCGGCGTCCTGCTGATCTGCGCCGAAGCTGTATTTGGCGAGCGTGACCAGCGCGATCAGGAGCGTTGCGAGGACGGCCAGCGCCAGGGTGATGGCGATCAGCTGCCATTGCCGCTTGCCCATTCCCTGCGCGCGGCGGCGCTTGGCAAAACGTCCTTGACGAAGGTTGAGCGGCGGATCGGAAAAGGCGATCTCCAGAGCCGCATCCGCCTCCTCATCGTTCAGCACGACGGGCCGGATATCCCCGGCCACCGCGGCAACCAGCGCGTCCTCGGCGGGAAGCACTTGGCGTGAGGAGCGCAGAAAGCGCTCGCCGCCGATTTCGGCCTCCAGCCAGTCGTCCTCGTCACCCGGCTGGACGAGGAGGCCGACGGGCGTCACGAAATCCGGATCGATCCCTATGGCCTGAAGGTGCGCGAGGCCGCCCGACAAGGCTGCGGGCGCGATGGTCGCGGTGAGCACCGTGCCGTCCTCATCCTCCAGCGCGCGGGTGGCGGCGTGATTGGCGTCCGCTCCGCCGATGCCCCGGCGCGCCGCTTCGACCCGTGCAGCGCCCTCGGCCTGCCTCGGTTTGAGATCGGGGAAGGCGAGCCAGTTCACGAAGGTAAGCTCTGTCGGGGCGATTGCCATGATACGCTCGCCAGGCGTGGCGGATGGCAGGCCTGCGGCATCGCGCACGTCCTCGTTCTGGCCGCGCTGCGTAATGATGCCGTCGTCGAGCCGCCACCAATGCAGCGCCTCGTCCCCGCCGAGCGGAAGGGTGACGATCAGGCCGTCAGCGCCGCTCATGCATCTTCCCCCCAATCGCGCCAAAGAACCCGGACGGGTGCCTGCCGCGCATCGATCAGCGCCCGCTCCCTTACCTCGCTATTGCCCAAGGAGATCACGGCGTCGAGGGTAAACCATTCCGTTTTAAGCTTCGTCTGGGTGGTCGCTTCGTTTCGCGGGTCGAGTTCCTTGAGGAAAGGGGCGGACCAGAAATTCGGCAGGCTGCCCCATCCGCCCTCCGGCCGCCGCGCGAGATAGGCGCTCGCGGCACGTAGATCGAGATTGCCTTGCGGGATCAGCATGGCGAGCAAAGGCGCCTGATCGGGCAGCAGGGTGTTGACGTTGATCGGCGACAGCTCGGCCACCGGCAGCGCGCAGACCCAGGGTTTCAGAAGCTGCCAATATTCCGGCGTCACCCCGTTCACCGCGCGCAGTTCGCTGGCGCTCTGCATCAGATGGTTGGGCGGGCGATACGGCGTCTCCAGCCCCTGATAATAGCTGTCCTCCGCGCCGCCGGGGATCGGCGCCTGATCGCTGTCGATCCAGTCGGCGGCAGAGGTGGCGATGACATAAGCCGCGTCGCGTCCGATCCCGACGGTTTCCATTAGCTTCACGAACTGTTGCAAGGCGAAGGGCGCGGAGATGTATGCCCCGCTGCGATCTTCCTTCACCAGGCTGTTGAGGTTGAAGCAATTGCCCCCGTCACGCACGGTGGCCACCGCGGTACCGCCGGGGATCGGTAGCTCGCGCGGGGTGCCCATCCAACCGCCTTGCAGCGTGGTCTGCGCCGCGTCTGCCGCCACCAGATCCTCGATCCGCGCGGTGGCGATCTGTTCGGCGGCGAGCGCGAAGGCGCGGGCCTGCGTCACCGAACCGGCATTGGCGGCAAGCCGGGTGGAAAGCTGCAACCGGTCGAGCGCAGTCGCCGCAATCACCGCCATGACCGCGACGAGCAACAGCACGGTGAGCAGGGCCACGCCATTTTCGGGCGGGCGCGGGGGCGGGGAGCCGGGATCGCTCATCGGAAGAAATCCGCCGGGCTTTCGGGTGTGAAATCAACCCCCTGCTGGTTCGGGTCGGGGCGCCCCTGCGGACCGACCATCAGGCTGAGGCGGATTTCGGCCATGCCGGTGGGCTTGACGATCAACTCCACCGCGCGCGGCATCTCGGCAGGGTCGGCGGGCGTCCAGTCGGTCCGCCAGCTGCCGTCATAGCCGCGATAGCGCAGCGTCGCCGTCTCGACGCCATTCATCAGCGTCGCGGGCGGGCCCGGCGCGGCGCCATCGAGCATCGGCCAGCCCGTGCGACGGAGCGCGCCGTCCTGCAGGCTGTAGGCGACGCGTTGTAATGAGGAGCGCGGGCTCTGATCGTAATTGCTCCACCCTGCGCGCGTAAAGGCAAACAGCTCACCCGGCACCGCGCCGCCGCCCGCGGTGAAGGCGGGCAGGGGATCGCCCAGATCGTTGCGCGCCATGCGCGGCACCGCCTGCAAAAGATCTGCCGACAAGGCGCCGACAGTGCGGTTCACGATCGACAATTGCTCCAGACGGTTCTGCAGCACTTCCTGTCCGGTGGTGCTGGTACGCAGTAGCGTTAGCCCGGCGGCCGACAGCAGCGCGAAGATGAACAGCGCGACAAGAAGCTCGATCAGCGTGAAGCCATTGGGGCGGGCCGGGCGCGCTGTCACAGCTGGAGCGGTCGCACGACCGTAAGGATATAGGGCGATCCGCCGTCCGGACTGGCCACGCCGATATCGATCCGCATGATGCGCGCATCGGCGGTCATGCTGGTCTCGGTCTGCCAAGCCCAGGGAACGCCACCATTGGTTTGCACGCCCTGTTCGGTGCCGAGCGATGGTGGCGACGGATCGGTGAGCAGATCGGTGGCGATGTTCTGCGCGACGATCCGCTCCATGGTCACGCGCTCGACATCGCTTGCCGTACGGATCGTGTAGGCCTGCAGACGGATGAGCGCGAGCGCTGCCAGAGAGAAGACAGCGAGCGCGACCATCATCTCGAGCAGCGTGAAGCCTTGTTCGGAGTTCCGATGAGATGGCTTCGCAGACACTTCGGCTTCTAAGGGGCGGCGCTTACCCACCGACGCTTACCTCTCCGGCGCCATCGATACGCACCAACGTCTCGCGGTCTCCGCGCACCAGTTTGACGTCGAGTGGGCCGCTGGGAAGGCCAGTGCTGTCGAAGCTGATGCGCGCTTGACCGTCGCTCTCGCCAGTAACCGCCTGCGTGCCCGAGCTCCAATTCGTGCTGCGCATCGCGTGATCGTTCACCGGCTCCCACGCCCCGTTCACGCGCTGTTCGAAGCCGTAGCCCGATGGCGCAACCCACACGGCCATGCCGCGCGATTGCAGGATCGCCTCATCGCGAATGGCGGCGACGCGCGCAGCGAACCGGCTGGAATCATCGCTGATGGCACGTTCGTCGCCCGGCAGGTTCAGCACCACCGCGGCGGCGCCGAGACCGATGATGAAGATCACCACCATCAGCTCCACCAGCGTGAAGCCGCGTTCGCTGCCGCTACCGGGCACTGCAGACGGAGCGGTGTTTGTCATGTCCCGGGTTTTCCGGCGCCTGATCACTTCTGATAAATGTCAGCGTCCAGATCGCTGCCGCCCGGCGCGCCGTCTGCGCCGAAGGAGAACACTGCCGGGCCGCCGTCCGGTCCGGGGTTCTGATACTGATAGGGGCGGCCCCAGGGATCTTCCGGCAGACGCTGAATATAGCCGCCGCGGCGGTAGCGCGCGGGCTGGGCGAGGCCGGCGGGGGCGGAAACCAGCGCTTGGAGGCCGTCACCGGCGGACGGATAAGTCAGATTGTCGAGCCGATATTGTTCAAGCGCCTGACCTAGGATCGCGATGTCCGCCTGCGCTTTCGTTACCATGGCGCGGTCCTGGCTGGGCAGCACGTTGATGATGACCACGGTGGCGAGCAGGCCGATGATGAATATCACCACCATCAGCTCCACCAGGGTGAAGCCGTTCGCTTCTGGGCCCAGCAGCTTGCGGCGGCGGGCGGCGAGGGCGCGCTTGAGGAAGGACTTGAACATAAGGGGGACCTCTAGGCTCCGGTAAAATTCTGAAGCTGCAGGATAGGCAGCAGGATGGACAGGATGATGACGGCGACCATGCCGCCCATCACCACGATGATCAGCGGCTCGAGTAGCGATAGCGCGGTAGAGGTGAAGTTGTCGAATTCCCGCTCCAGATAGTCGGCGGCACGCTCCAGCATCGTATCGAGCTGGCCACTGCTTTCGCCGCTCGCCGCGAGGTACACGAGCAGCGGCGGAAATACGCCCGCACTGCGCATGGCGCCCGACAAACTGCCGCCGCCGCGGATCGCCTCGACAATACCCTCGGTCGCTTCCTTAAGGACACTGTTGCGCACGGTTTGCGATGTCAGACGCAGGCCTTCGAGCACGGGGAGGCGGGAGGCGACCATCGTACTCATGGTGCGCGCCATCCGGGCGGCGTGAAGATCGCGCAGCAGACGCCCGAGTAGCGGAAGGCGCAGCAGCATCGCATCGAAACCGTAGCGGAATTTCGGCTCTTTCAGCATGCGCCAGAGGAGCACGCCAAGCGCCACCATGAGGAGCGCAATCACCCACCAATAGGCGGCGAGAAATGCGGATATACCGATCACGATGCGGGTGATCAGCGGCAATTGCTGATCGACATTATCGAACTGCTCGACCACGCGCGGCACGACAGAGACCATCAGCCCGACCACCACCAGCATGGCGACGATCGCGAGTACGATGGGGTAAGCAAGCGCGCCGATCAACTTGCCGCGCATCTCCGCCTGCCGTTCGAGCAGATTGGCCAGGCGCTCCGCAATCTGCGGCAGCGATCCGGACGTTTCGCCGGCGGACACCATGGCACGGTAAAGCGGCGGAAAGCTCTTGGGCTCGTGCTTCATGGCTTCGGACAGTCGCTGGCCTTCGAGTACGCCGGAATGGACGTTACCGAGAATATCGCGGACCTGTTCCTTCTCGTTCTGGCGGCTGATTGTGCGCAGCGCCTCTTCGAGCGGGCTGACCTGGATCAGCGAGCTGAGCTGGCGGGTGAACAGCGTGAGTTGTTTGGTGCCGAGCTTGCGGCCGCCGAAATTGAGATTGAGCGATTGTCCCGCGGTCTTGGCCTGCGCCGGCTCACAGCTGACGACGTAGAAGCTGCGGCCGGTCAGGCGCTCACGCGCGGCATCGTCGTTTGCCGCGCTGATCCGTCCGCGGCGTTCCTTGCCTGCCGGATCGAGCGCGACATAAGCGAAATCAGGCATCCACATCCTCGCGCCGCGAAATGCGGATCGCTTCTTCGGGCGTGGTCTGGCCGCTGGCGACGAGCTTGCGCGCGGCGCTCGACAGATTCGGCTGTTTCAGAAAGGCATGCCGCGCGATGATTGCCTCGTCCCCATTATCGTTGATCAGGCGGCGGATCGTCTCATCGACACGCACCGCCTCGAACACACCGATACGTCCGGCAAAGCCCGTATTGTTGCACGATGGGCAGCCGACAGGCTCATAAACAATCGTGCCGCTGTCGAAGCCGAGCAGTGAGGCCACACTGCCGCTCGCCTCCACAGGCTTGCGGCATTCCGGGCAGAGCCGCCGCACCAGCCGCTGTGCCAGGACGGCGCGCAGGGTGGAGGCAAGGAGGAAAGGCTCCACCTTCATGTCGCGCATACGCGTGATCGCGCCGATCGCGTCATTGGTGTGAACGGTGGAAAGCACGAGATGGCCGGTGAGCGAGGCTTGCACCGCGATGTCCGCCGTCTCGCGGTCGCGAATTTCGCCGATCATCACGACGTCCGGGTCCTGCCGCAGGATGGCGCGCAGCCCCGCGGCAAAGCTCATGCCGACCTTCGGGTTGACCTGCGTCTGACCGACACCATCGACCGCATATTCCACCGGATCCTCCACGGTAAGGATATTGCGGCTGCCGTCGTTCAGCTGCTTCAGGCTGGCGTAGAGCGTGGTCGTCTTGCCCGAACCGGTGGGGCCGGTGACGAGGATGATGCCATTGGGCTCGGCGAGCGCCTCACGCAAGATTTCCTCGGCATTTTCGGACATGCCCAGCAGATCGAGATCGATCCCGGCATTGTCCTTATCGAGAATACGCAGCACCACCCGCTCGCCCGCGCGGCTGGGCAGTGTGGAGACACGCACATCGAGCAGCTTGCCGCCTAGCGTCAGGCCGATGCGGCCGTCCTGCGGGATGCGCCGCTCGGCAATATCGAGCCGCGCCATCACCTTGATGCGGCTGACCACCACGGGCGCGACGTGCGGCGGCATGCGCAGCTTCTCCTGCAACATGCCGTCGATCCGCATGCGAACGACAAGGCCGGTCTCATAGGGCTCGATATGGATGTCCGACACGCCTTGGCGCGCAGCCTCGGCAATGATGCCGTTGATGAGGCGGATCGCGGGGGCATCGTCCGCGCTATCCAGCAGATCGTCGGCGGTGGGCAGATCGCCGATCCCGTCCGAACCGATATCGAGCGATCCCGCCATTTCGGCAGCGCTGCCATCCATCGCGTAATGGTCGCTCAGATGTTTGTCGAAGGTCTGCTGGTTCACGAAATCGACGTCGAACGGCATGGCGAGATGTCGGCGCACCTCGAGGAGAATCATCGGATCGGCACCCTCGCGCAGCGCGACGGAAAGGCGTTTGTCCTCCTGCTTCAGCAGCACCACGCCATGCTCACGCGCAAACCCATAGGGAATGTCGAGCAGCGGCGCGCGCGACGCGGTCTCGCCCGCATTGTCTGTCAGCGGCATATCCGGAATCCCGCTGGCGGGAACGGGTACCGCCGCATCATCCGCAGGTTTGCCACGCCCGATCCTCACTGCCCCGGCTCCGCGGTATAGGTTTCGACCGCAGGCAGTTCGCTGCCCGGCGCGGTCGATGCCGGTACCTCGACCGGAACCACCACTGTGCCCACAGGCGGGGGCGGCAGCGGACCGGCTGCCCCGTAAAGCTGATCGCCCTGCTGATAGAGATAGGGCCCGCCGGGCGGCACCGTATTCAGATAGTCGCGGACCAGCTGATCGAGTGAAGGCTCCTCGTCCGGGCGGCGCAAAAGCTGCTGTGCACGCAGATAGCCGTAACGCTGTGCGGCGATCTTCGCCTGATCCGCGCGGCTGCGCAGAATGGTCGGGCGGATGAACACGAGGAGATTCGTCTTCACCCGCGTGCGCCCGCGCGATTTGAACAGTTCCCCGATGATGGGAATGTCGCCGAGGAAGGGAATCTTCTCGATCGTGCGGCGTTCATTGTCATCGAGCAGGCCGCCCAGCACGGCAATCTCGCCATTGCCGACGGTCAGCGTCGTCTTGATCTCACGCTTGTTGATGATGAGTTCGTTGAAATTGTCGGACACCGGCCCGGCGATCGAGCTGACCTCCTGCTTCAGATCGAGCCGCACCTCGTCGCCCGCATTCACCTGCGGCGTCACGATCAGCTCGATGCCGACATTCTGGCGCTGGATGGTGCGGAAGGCGTTGTCGAAATTGTTGGAGAGCGCTTCGCCGGTGGAAACCGGAATCTCCTGACCGAACAGGATGGAGCCTTCCAAGCCGTCGTTGACGGTAAGGGAGGGGGTTGAGAGCACGTTGGACTCGGTGTCCGCGCGCACCGCGTTGATCAGCGCGCCGAGAATGCCCCCGCCGCCGAGCGGAATGCCGAGGCCGAGGAAGCCGCCGCGTGCGCCCAGCACCGCCTGCGCGGCATTCTGACGCAGCAGATTGCCGGTGGCGCTGCCGTTGCTGGTGGTGACGACATCACCGTTGATGACCGTCGTCTGCTGATCGAGCTGGTTGGCCAGCACGCCGCCCGCGATATCCAGGATGTTGGGATTGATGTTCGAGAAATTGGTGACGCCATAGCCTACATTATTGTCGCCGAAGAGGAACTGGACGCCCAGTTCCTTCGCCAGCGAATCCGAGATTTCCACAATGATCGCTTCGACCTGAATCTGGTCCTGCCGAACGTCGAGCTGGCGGATCACCTCGCCGAGCGTGCGCTGCGTATCGGGATCGGCGGCGACGATGATGGCGTTGGTGCCCTCGTAACGGGTGACGATCGCCGGGCGCCGCCCGGCGACGCCATTGCCGGATGCGCCGCTGCTGGTCGTGACCGTGCTGACCGCTGCTGCGCGGCCGGAAGAGGCGGTGGGAGATCCTTCGGTGACGTTGCGGGCCAAGGCCGGGATATCCGCGCTGGGCGCGGTTACCGTTGCGCTCTGCTGCTGCCCGACGAGCTGTTGCAGCACCGGCAGAAGCGTCTCGGCATCGGCATAATCGAGCCGATAGATCTTCACCTCGCTGTTGCTGCGCGAACGCTGGTCCAGATCCCGCGCGATCCGCACGAACTCGGCGACCGCGGTGGGGTCACCGCGCAGAGCGATCGAATTGCTGGTGGGGAAGGGCACCACCGAAACCGGCGCTACCGCGCCCTCGCCCGATACGCCCTGCGTGGCGAGCGCCTGCAGGGACTGGGCAATTTCATTGGCGTCCGCGTTCTGCAGGTTGACGACGCGCGTGGCGCTATTGTCCCGGTCGATCCGGCCGATCAGTTCGCGCATGCGCCGGACATTATCGGCATAGTCAGCGACGATCAGGCTGTTGGCACTGCGATTGGCGGTGATCGATCCTTCCCGGCTGACCAGCGGCCGGAGCGTCTCGACGGCCTGCGCCGCATCGATTGAGCGCAGGCGGAAGACCTCGGTCACGAACTCGCTGGCCGAACGCGCGCGGCTGCCGACGCGGCTCGGCTGCGTCGCCGCCCCTTCGGACTGCTGGATGCGATAAGCACCGCCGCTGGTCGGCACCGCGACCAACCCGTTGGCGCGCAGTGTGGAGAGGAAGATTTCGAAATATTCGGAACGGCTCAAAGGCCGCTCGGTCACGACCGAGACGGTGCCCTGAACCTTGCTGTCGACGATGAAGGTGCGCCCCGTCACCCGCGCAGCCTCCTGCACGAAGGCGCGGATATCGGCATCGCGCACGTTCATGACATATTGCGCGGAGACCGGCTCGGCGACCACCATCATGAACGCGGCGGCAATCAGGGAAAACTTGCGTAGCAATTACTGCTCCAGATTCAGGGCAACAGGGACGGTCTGCGCGCCGCGCTCAACCATGAGCGAAAGGCGCGCGCCGGGTTTGATCTGCGATTGCGCGAAGGCGGCGTCCGACGCGGAGGTGATCTTGCGGCCGTTGACCGAGGTGATGATGTCGCCTGGCAGAAAGCCCATGGCGCGATATCCGGCGGCGTCACCCTTGGGCGCGGCGACCACGCCGGTAATCTTTCCGTTCACGGTGCGCGGGCTCAGCGCGACGAACTTCTGAAGGTTTTCTGCGGTGCGCGCAGGATTGCCTGCGCCCGATACCGTTGCCCCGGAAGGGCCGGGCTGGGCAGCTGGACTCGCATTGGTGCCGGGCGGATCGCCGGAGCCGACAACCTCCGCCGGCACCGACTGATCGAGATAGACGCGCTCTTGCGCGCCGCCCCGACTGATGATGACATGATCGAATGCAACGCCCGCCAGCGTGACGCCGGGCTGGATTTCCTCGCCTACGGCATAGCTGTTCTGCACGCCGTCGCTTCCCGCGATGATCGCGGAGCCGAGCCCGGAACTGCCGTTCAGCAAGATGCCGAACAGCTCGATCTGTAACGAGGTAATGATGGCGGGGCCCTGATCGGCAGCGCTGGCGCGGGCGAAAGGATTGAAGCCGCTGAACAGCGCCTGGCGCGTGGCGAGCGGTAGCACGACCGCGCTTGCCGGCCTCCAATCGCCGACCGGCGAAACCGGCGTCACGATGGCCCACACGAGCCGCGCAAGCTGGACCAGAAATGCAAGCAGCGCAATACTGAACAACAGCGCGAAAGGACTGGGTCGCGGCAGCGAGCGCAGACGATCTGTGCGAAAACCGGTGTCGAACAAACTTCGCACGGATACTCCCAGCCCGTTTCGAGCAACGCCCCCCGGCATCGCACCCATCCTCCACGCCTTCCGCGCTATGCCTCTAGCATGACAGAGCCATGACAGGCAAAAGTAATGATTGTTACGGCCCGTTGCGTCTTACGGATCCACGCTATGTCGTTTTCTGGCGGCCGGACACGAGGGCCGGCCGCCTTCAGGATCAGAAGCGTGCGGACAGGCTTGCCGCGAAGGTGGTGCCGACTTCATACACGTTGTTCAGCACGGTGTAGCCATCGCCAAACTGTCGTTCGTAGAAATCGCGCCCGGTGATATTGCGCGCCTCGAACTTCATCTCGAACTGCTGGCCCCAGATATCGAAACCCTGACGGGCGACGATGTCCAGGCGCAGGCCGGGGCTCTCCACAATGTCGGGATCGATGCCGCCGCCGGTATTGCGCGGGCCACGATTGCTCACCCGGTCGCTTGCATAGGTTAGCAGGAAGGTGATCTGCTGCAGCATGTCGGTGTCTTCGAAACCGAACTGCACATTGGCCAGATGCTCGGATTGTCCGGTGATCGGCCGGCCATCGACGAACACCTGGTTCGAGGGCAGCGCAAGCGAGTTGTTGGGCGGGCGATAGACCAGCACCGTGTCGCTCTCATTCGCCTGAATGTTCGACTTGCTGTAGGTGTAATTGGCGGACAGCACGAGGCGCTTGGTGGCGAAGATATCGCCGCCGATGAAATCAAGCGGGAAGAATTTCACCAGCTCGAACTCCGCGCCGTAAAGATTGGCGCTCGGTGCGTTGGCGAAGGTCGCGCTCAGCCGGTTTTCGTTCACGTCCGCAATGGTTTCGATCGGGTTGTCGATCTTCTTGTAGAAACCGGCGATCGAGACGCGCTCTCCGCGCCCCGGATAATATTCCACACGCCCTTCGGCGTTGTAGAGCTGGCTGTCGATCAGGAAGGGATTGCCCGAGAAACGGCGATCGGATTCGACATCCTGATAGGGAATGGGTGCCAGTTCACGGAATTGCGGGCGGGCAATGGTCTTCGAACCGCTCAGCCGGAACTGGTAGTTGTCCGCAAAATTCCAAGTCAGCGTCGCGGCGGGCAGGAAGTAATCGTTGTTAAGCTCGCGCACGAAATCGCCGCTGGCATTGGTGCCGAAATAATCGACCAGCGTGATTGCCTGTTTGCCATCTTCATAGCGAACGCCCGCTTCGATGCGCACACCCTGGGCCGGCTCGACCTCCGCCTTTGCATATACGCCATTGACGGTCAGATCGCCGCGATACTGGATGTTGAGCGTATCGACTGACGTCTCGTTCAGATAGATATTGTTGTAATCGATCGAGCCGGGCGAGAGCAGATACTGGATCGGCAATTGCACGAACGGCAGGATCGTCTCGTTCGCGATCTGGTTTCCGCCATCGCGGAACTCCAGGGTGCGATTGACGAAATCACGCTTCGTGTCGGTGTAGTTATATCCCGCGGACAGCACGATGTTCAGTGCGGTCGGTAGCGGATATGAAACGTCGAACCCTCCGTTCCAGACGTCCTCGTTCAGATCGCTGAATCCGATGCTGGGCGGGGACGCGCGCAAATCATTCACATAGGCAAATTGGCTGGCGCGGAAGAAGTAGGGGATGGTCCATTCAAGCGGCGAATTGCGCTTGGAATTGGCGTAGGACGCCCGCGCATCGACTGAGATGTCGCCGAACCGGAATTCGCCGACGATCTGCGAATTGATCAGCTGGCGCTGGATGTAGCTGGTCTGGCTTTCGATCACATCGAACGGATCGCCCACGCGGGTCAGCACATCCCCCGTGTTGAAGGTGTAGGCACCCGAGCGGCGGGTCAGCTTGGACGTGTCGTGGATGTAAAGGTTCGTGAACCGGATCTTGTTGTAGCTGTCGAACTCGGCGCCGATGCCGAGCAGTCCGTTTGCGACAATCCTGTTTTCGGTCCGCACTACCTGCGTGTTTCGATTGAACGTCGGGCCGTCGGCAATCTGCTGCGTTGCTTCCCGCGTGCGCCAGCCATTGCTGAGCCCGGCATTGGCGATCACCCCAATGCGCGTATCACCGGCATAGAAGGAAAAGCCGCCGCTGGCATCGAAGCTCGCATTGGCCGGGATTTCGAAATTGCGCTGCAGTACGCCGGTGGCCGAAACCGGCACCAGCTTGGCAAGCGAGGAAAGGTCCCCCTCGCTATAGGTTTGCTGCGTGATCGGGCTGCGCGTATCGAGCGCGTTGCGCAGCGAACCGAGATCGCGGCTGCGTGTGCCGTCATCATGGCCGATGACGTCCAGATCGCTGCCATAATAGGTATAGCCGAACTGGGCGGTGGTTTCGGTGTCGCCACTGATGCCGGCGCCGATGGTGAAATAATTTTCGTCCGGAATGGCCGGCGTGGTCAGGTTGATTACCCCGCCGCCGAATTCACCGGGATAATTCACCGAATAGCTCTTCTGCACCACCGCGCTGGAGACGACGCTGGTGGGGAACAGATCGAGCGGCACTACGCGGCGCAGCGGCTCGGGAGAGGGAAGGGCAAGGCCATTCAGCAGCGCGAGCGAATAGCGATCGCCCAGGCCGCGAACGAACACGAAGCCGTTATTGGTGACCGAAAGACCCGTCACGCGGCCAAGCGCGCCAGCAATATCGCCGTCGCCTGCGCGGGCAATCTCTTCGGTGGACAGCACGTTCACCACCTGCCCGCTGTCGCGGACCGGCTGCGGGATATAGCGGCCCTGGACGATGATTTCGTTGCCGAAGTCGCTGGAGCCTGGCGCGGAAATATCGACATTGTCATCGCCTGCGTCCTGGGGGGCGCCGGGCGTTGCGCTGTCGATGGTATCCTCATCCGGATCGGGCGCGTCGGCCGCGGTCTCACCCGAGGGCGGCTGCGTGCGCGGCACCGACTGCGTGGTGGACTGGGCGAATGCGGGAACCGCGGAAAGGGCGGTCGAGGCCAGCAGGAGGCAGCCAAGGGTGCGCAGCGTCGGCATAGACATGATCCCTGTTTTACAAATGCTTGTTATTTTTAATGACGGAAGGGCGGCGGCCGCATCGTGCAGCCGCCGCCCCGCATTCGCGTCGGCCGATCAGCTTACGCGGTAGGTCTTGCAGTCCTGCGCGCTGCCGAAGGAAGCGACATCGGTGTTGCAGGTCCAACCCTTGTACCAGGTGTCATTGGCGTCCTTCACCGCGCCGATATAGCCGGGGCTCTGAAGGAAGGCGTCATAGGCCTGGCTGAGGTTGCCGGTTGCCGTCACGCCGTTCTCGTTCGCGCCGTTGATGAACACCGACTGGAGCGAGTTGGTGAAATCGCCGTTGTTGTTGCCATTTCCGGCCGCCGTGAACGCCTGCGCTTCGAAATCGTCGCTATCGGGATCATAGAGCGTCGGGCAATCGAACACGACCGACTGGAACACCGGCGGGCCCTTGTCATTGGCAGACGGAGTATTGTTACCGGTCTGCGTGGAGCCGGACGCCTGCACGGTGAAGCTGTTGTCCACATCGAGGCAGCCCGAATTGCTGGCTGCGGCGGATTGGCCCACGACCACGCCATTGATGAGCGCGATATCCGCGCCGCCGCGCAGCTTGATGACGGGCGAATCCGTTTCCGGACTGATGAGCGTGAAATTGGCGATCACCACATCGGTGCGCGGTGCCTGGTTGGCCGCTGCGGGGTCGCTGGTCGAGCTGTCGATCTCAAAAATCGTGCTGTCGCCGGCTTCACCGGTGTTTGTACCCTGACGACGGATGGCCAGAACGAACTGGATGGCACCCTGGTAACCGGTGTCGAGATCGACCGAATCGTCGGCTACGCCGGTGAAGATCAGATGCGACATGTCCTGACGGCCGCCGAAGCTTTCGATGCCGTCATCGGCGCTGTTGTGGACCTGGACATAGTCGATCTGCGTGTTCGATCCGACGCCGCCGGTGGTGAGGCCCTGCAACTCGTTGCCGCCCGAGCCGACGCCGGTGAAGAGGATCTGCACGAAACGGATGGTGCCGGCATCCCAGGTCGGATCATTGCCGCCGTAGAAGATCGGCTGGCCGACTGGACCTTCGACCGAGCGTTCGCAATTGCCCGCGGCAAGCGAGGTGCCGCTGCCGCAATCGGCGACGGGTGCGCGGCCTAGCAACTGGAGGCCGCCCCACAGACGGTTGGTCGTGTCGGTCACATTGCCGGTCAGCTGGTCGATATGCGTGAAGATGATGGGATCGTCGGAATTGCCCACTGCTTCCAAGCGTGAGCCGCGGTTGGCGACGAGGAACGAGCTGAGATCGGTGGCAACCACGGTGACGCCGGGATTGATGGTCATCACGACTTCAGAATTGGCGGTGCCGTTGAAGCCGCGATCCAAGCCGATTTCGGTCCGGCCGGGCAGGGTGTAGACAAGACCGCTGTCGCGGCGGCCGGACAGGGTAATATTCTGCGTGATCACGCTGCTATTAATACGGCAATTGCGCACCGTACCGGCATCGCCCGCCAAAGTGATGATGCCGTTGTCCACTGTGCCGGTGGTGCAGGCCGAAGCAGCCGCCGCCGTGATCTTGCCGGACGGCGGCGCGGGCGTCGGCGTCGGCGTGGGAGTGGGGGTAGGCGCAGGGGCCGGGCTGGGGGCCGGCGGGGTGATCACGATATCGGGCTGGGCGATGTCATCAGCGCCGCAAGCGCTGAGAACCGCGGCCGCCGCGGTGGCGTAGAGGATGCCGCGAAGCTTGGAGTTGATCATGTAAATTCTCCGCATGGAAATCTGGTGCCCGCCAAAGACGGGCGCTGACATGACGATGCGAAGACGAATCCCTTGCCCCCACCGCCGTGAGGGCAGCCAATAGGCAGGCTTCATGACGGGCAGATGCAGCCGGGAAGGCAGTTTGACGAACGAATTATGACGGGCAGGAGACTCTTGCGCCGAACGCCGCCTGGCGCGCCATCCGCTGTTTATTCCGACCGTTATAAATATGGTGCCAAAGCGTCACAGTTTGAAACTAACGAACAGTTCATTCTTGCACCGCCCGATTTTCTGCTATGCTGAGCCAGCTGGCAGGGGTGGCCGGTTCATGACGATAAACATGACCATCAATGGGGGAATGAACCATGGTACTCCACGCCCGTATTGCCAATGATCAATCGGATGATCGCGGCGATCTAGGCACTGCACCGAACCTGCTGGAGCGGCGGTTCGGGCAGATTTTGCTGCGCCACGATGCCGAGGACGGCATCATATGGTGTTACATGGATCAGAAGGGTCGTCCCAGCTATACCTATGAGTTGGGTGCGGAGATCCAGGAGGTGCATGACTGGATTGCGCGCTGCGCGAAGCCCGGTGCCTCCCCTGAACTGTCCGGCATGCGCTATTTTGTCGGCGCATCGAAGACACCTGGCATCTTCAACCTCGGCGGCGATCTGCGCCATTTCGCCGCCAATATCCGTAACCGCGATCTGCCGGCGATGCGGGCTTACGCGGAAACCTGCACACGGATGCAATATTCGCATGCTACTGGTTTTGGCGCGCCAATCATCACCATGGCGCTGGTGCAGGGTGATGCGCTGGGCGGTGGGTTTGAGCATGCGCTGGCCTTCGATCTGCTGGTGGCCGAACGAAGCGCGCGGCTCGGATTGCCGGAAATCATCTTCAACCTCTTCCCCGGCATGGGTGCCTATAGCTTCCTGCTGCGGCGCGTTGGCCGCAAGATGACGGAAGAGTTCATCCTCGGCGGAAAGATTTACGGGGCCGGGGAACTGTACGACATGGGCATCGTCGATATTCTGGCCGAGGATGGCGAAGGGGAGGCGACCGTGATCGACTATACCCGCCGTAACCGATCACGTTTTCATGCCGAGCGGGCGGTCTATTCGGCGCGCAAGGCTTCGCATCCGGTCAGTCTGGATGAGCTTCTGGAGATCACCAATATCTGGGCCGAGACCGCAATGCATCTGACAGATGCCGACGTGCGGAAGATGGAACGCCTGGCCGATGCGCAGGAGCGCCGGATCGCCAAGCGAATGCCGCGCCCTGTCTGACCGTTTGGAAGCCGCGCGGTTGATTAGGCCGCGCGGATGGCCCCGGCGGTCATGGCGGAAAGTTGCTCCTCTACCAGGCGGGCTTGCTGCTTGACCGTTTTGGCCAGACTTACGCCATTTGCCTGAAATTCTGGCGCTGCAATCGTCTCAAGCCGTCCGCACAGCGTCCGCAAATCGCTCGCGCCGATATTGGCAGCAGAGCTCTTGATGGCATGCGCGGCACAGCAAAAAGCCTCAAGCTCTTGCTGGTTTGCCGCGCGCTCAAGATCGACGATCAACTGCTCGACATCCTCACAATAGCTGAGGCAGAGCGATTCGAGAAATTCGGTGCCGCCCATTTCCAGAAGGCTTTCGATCTGCGCGGGATCGAGGACGTTATCGGACGATGACAGTGCGTCCGGCACCGTTACCAGTTTGCCGGGCGCGGCGGCTGCGTTGCCCAAAGTGCTTTGGGGTTCGGGACAAAATTGTTCCATGGCGCGGATCAGTTCGCCGCGCCGCATGGGCTTTGTGAAACGCGCATCCATGCCCGCATCGAGACATTTCTGCGCGGTCTCATCGGTGGCATCGGCGGTCAGGCCAAGGATCGGCAGGCGCTGGCGCGGGCCTTCGATCTGCCGCCACAGAGCGCAGACTTCGATGCCCGATAGCTTGGGCATGTTCACATCCAGCAAGACGATGTCGAAGTTGAGGTTCTCCAGCGCCTCAAGCGCCTCCTCACCATCGACCGCAAAATGCACTTCGTGGCCGATGGATTCGAGGATGGTTTTCAATACCTCGCGATTGGTACGATTATCGTCGGCGACGAGAACACGGCGCGGCGACATGAGGATCTGCGCGGCTGGTGCCAGCTCCGCCTGCGCATCGGACGGGGGCGTTCCGCGGAACGAGCAGCCGATCCGGATTGCACTGCGGAGCGCGGCAAAGTCCGGCTGGTGCGGGATGACGGTGGCGAACGCCGCGCGCAGAGCAATATCTTCCAGATTGGCGCAGCGGTCTGCGGACTGAAGAACCGCCGGGGTTCGTGCTTCGATGAATAGCTGCCAAAGCGGATCGGCGCTCGAGACCATATTTGCGATCGCTTCGTCGATGACGGCGATGTCATATTTTTGAAGCTCTGCGCTCTTCAGCGCCGCCCGCAGATCGTCGGCATCTGCGCAAGGTTCCAAGTCGATCCGATAGCGGGCGTCGGAATTTTCCAATTCCTTCCCGCCGAAATGGATGATCGCCGCGGCTTCGGTCTCCGCGCTTTCTTCCTCACCATCGCTTTGCTGAACAAAGCTGGCGGGGCCGCGATAGGTGAAGCGGCTGCCAACGCCAGGTTCGCTCTCGACCGAGAGGACACCGCCCATGCGATCAGCGAATTGCCGGCAGATCGCGAGTCCAAGTCCGGTGCCGCCGAACCGATCCAGAACGCTCTCGTCCGCTTGGACAAAGGGTTCGAAAATGCGCTGCTGTGCTTCCGGCGCGATGCCGACCCCGCTGTCTTCCACCGCGAACCACAGCTCCGGGCCGTCCGGCGCCTGTGCGATTCCGCATTCGATGACGACCTGTCCTTCGGCAGTGAATTTGATTGCGTTGCTGGCAAGGTTCAGCATCATGTTGCGGACCATTTCCGCAGGGCCGCAGATCTTCTGGTCACTGCCCGGCGCGGCATGGACGTGCAGATCGATGCCTTTTTCCTGTGCCTGCGGTATCAGGATGTCACGCGTTTGAGCGACCAGATCCGGCAGGGTGTAGGCGCTTTCCGAAACCGGGCCTTGCATGCTTTCGCTGCGCGAGGCGTACAGCAGCTGCTCGATCAGATAGAGCAGATGCTCAGCGGCCTTGTGGCTGCTACCGACCATTGCGGCAATTCGGGGGCTGAGATTTTCCTCCTCGAGCTGCGTCGCGTACCCGATAATCGCATTGAGCGGTGTGCGCAGTTCATGGCTGACGCTGGCGAGAAAGTAACTCTTTGCGCGGTTGGCGGCCGTGGCCTGCTCGGTAGCGCGAGAAAGCTTTGCGATGAGCGTGGAGCAATAGGCCGGCAGCACCAGCAGGCCCGCCAGCAAAGCCGCGGCCAGAACGGGGATGTCATGCCAGAAAGGGGAGACGGCGACTACGGTGGCAAAAGAAACAGCCATCGCTCCTGCTGCCAAGAACAGCCATCTGTTGCCGAAGCGAAACCCGTTGCCCAGAACCGCCCACATCATGATCACCCAGGCGAACGACATCTGCGCAGGCTCGAGAATCTGTGCGACGGCGGCCATCGTGGCATCGAGCAAGATCGAGCTGATCCAGCGAAGTTGCGGCTTCATGCCGGTGCGACGCCCGAGCATTAGCAAAGCATTACAGCTGAGATAGATGCCGAAAGCCGCTATCACATAAGGAGAAATGCCAGCTAGCCAGCAGACGATCAGGGCGAGCGAACCCATGACCAGACGATTGCTCAGAATTTCGCGCTCTCCCTTCCAGCGGCGGTCGCTGGTTGGGATGGGCTCAAAACCGGTGAAGAGCGCGCGAGGGTTCACGGGCGGCTTTGCAGGTGGTTGGTGGAGCCTGCGAGCATGCGCTCGATATCGCTGCTGGCCATAGGTTTGCCCGTCAGCCAGCCCTGGATTTCGTCGCAGCCGGCTGCTCGCAGCAGATCGAACTGTTCCTGCGTCTCGACACCCTCGGCCACCACTTTCATCTGCAAGGCATGGGCCAGATGGGCGATAGTGCTTATGATCGCCCGGTCCGCCGAGCTTTCCGTAATCCGCATGACGAAGGCCCGGTCGATCTTGAGCCGCGTGGCAGGCAGATCGCGCAGATATTGTAGCGAGCTGTATCCGGTTCCAAAGTCATCGATCGAAATGTTGATGCCCGCCTTGCGAAGGGCCTTCAGGGCGCTGATGATCTCGCCATTTCGCTCCAGCAACACCTCTTCGGTAATTTCGATGCATAGGTAGGCAGGGTCCACGCCGAACCGTTCGATGCGGCTGAGGATCTCATGGACCACATCCTGCGTCAGAAATTGGCGCGGCGAGATATTGATGGCAATCCGGGGAACGAACAGGCCGCGATCGCGAAGGTGAACGATCTGGCGGCAGGCCGCTTCGATGACCCAGTTTCCGATCAAATCCATCAGCCCGCTATCGCTGGCGACGGGAAGGAAGTCCTTGGGCAACAGGCGTCCGCGTGTGGGATGGTTCCAGCGGATGAGCGCTTCCATTCCGACAGGATTTCGATCGGCGATTTCGACGACCGGCTGAAATTCCAATTCGAACTGTCCTGCGGCAATCGCTTCGCGCAGTTCGATTTCGGTACGCGCGTTCGCCTGGGCCACCTGATTGAGTTCGGGCGAGAAGAAACAGTAGCCGTTCCGGCCCCGTCCCTTTGCATCGTACATGGCGAGATCGGCCAGCCGCAAAAGCTCGTCCGCATCGTCGCCATCGCCCGGGATCAGCGCAATGCCGATGCTGGCGCCGACAACCTGTTCGACGCCGTTGATCTCGTAAGGACGGTTGATATCCCGCAGCAGGCCAGCGCACCGACGGCTGATTTCGTCCGGCCCTGTCATCCCGCGAAGGACCAGCGCAAACTCATCGCCGCCGATGCGAGCGGCGATCTCTTCCGGCTGAATGATCGCGTTGAGGCGCTCTGCAACCTCGCGCAGCAGGATGTCGCCCGTCTGGTGGCCGCGCGTATCATTGATGATCTTGAACCGGTCGAGATCGAGCAGCAGCAAGGCTGCGCATCCAGGCTTGTCCTCAGCCTCGTCGATGGCCTGTCCCAGCCTTTCCTGGAGCAGAGCGCGGTTCGGCAGGCCAGTGAGCATGTCGTGCAGCGCGAGGTGCGTTCGGTGTTCCTCGGCAAATTTGCGCGCCGTTATATCGACCGCGGTGGTAAGCACGCCCATCGTCTCGCCCTCGCGATTGAGGAGCGGGTTCTTGTTGCAGTGGAAGATCAGCTCGACGCCGTCATTGCTTAGCCGCTCTTCATAATGCGGGAGCGGCTCACCGCTTTCCAAAACGATCGCGTCGCGCCTACGTTCGCGCTCGCCGAACTTCCTCGGGCACAGCGAATACATGTCACGACCGACAAGCTGGTTCGGCTGACGATTGAACATGGCCGCCTGATAAGCGTTCAGGAACAGGCACTTGCCGTCCTTGTCCAACGCGTTGATCATGATCGGGATGGTGTCGATGATCTGTTCGAGCATCGACTTTGCTGCTTCGTCTCCCGGAGTTCCGGTTTTGACGGCATGCGCATGTCGCCCCAGATCGGTTGCGCGCTGAGCGATCTCGCGTTTGCGCGCGCGCTGCTCAAGCAGCTTAAGTGAGCGTTCCTTGAATTCGGGCTGGGAAACCGGGCTTTGCAGAAAATCGGTGGCACCTGCATCCAAGGCTGCGATTCGGCATTCGCGGTCCTGATGCGCGGTGATGATGATGGCCGGAATATCGCCCCCGGCTGGCATTAAGCGCACCTTGCGGATGAATTCGGCGCCGCTCATTTCGGGCATGCGGTAATCGACGATCAGCAGATCGGCACGCTCGGTCTCCAGAAAATCCAGTGCGTGGACCGGATTGCTGAAGCAATGGGTTTCAAAGCCGGTACCCATCATCTTCACAAACTGCGCATAAATGCGCAGATTGGTGGGACGATCATCAATGATGACAACTCTGGCCTGCATAGATATCGCAGCTAGAGGGCGTTGCTATAAATTTAGTTAATTCGCGCTCAATTCTAATCTTGATTAATGTTGCAAGTCGTGACCGCGCTGGCTTTCTGACCCTAAGCGGCGCTAGGCGTGTGGGATGCACGAAACATCCTCTCTATCTGCGTTCGACGCGGCTGCCATCGTTGTCGTAATCGCCGCGGTCCTGTCTTACTGCAATCATCGCTTCATTCGGCTGCCGCATGTCATCGGGCTTACCGTGATGGGTGCCGGGACATCGGTGATCCTGATTCTGATCGACGAGTTCGTGCCCGGCACGGCCATCTCGGACATGGTGGAGGCCTTCCTCACCCGCATCGATTTTTCGCAGACGCTGATGCAGGGCATGCTCAGTTTCCTGCTGTTCGCAGGCGCCCTCCACGTCGATCTGGCGGACTTGCGCAAGGGCTGGTTCGCGGTCTTGCTGCTCAGCACGCTGGGTGTGTTGATATCCACGATCATCGTCGGCGGGGCGTTCTTTCTGCTGACCGGCGCGATGGGCATCGCGATACCGTTTATCTGGTGTCTCGTCTTCGGGGCGCTCATCAGCCCCACAGATCCCGTGTCGGTTCTTGGCATCCTCAAGCGGTTTGCCGTGCCGCCGGCTCTCCAGGCGACCGTGGCGGGAGAGAGCCTGTTCAATGACGGCGTGGGCGTCGTGGTGTTCACGATCCTGCTCAGCGCTGCCGTAACCGGCGCGGACTTTTCATTGTCAGAGGGGCTACGGCTCTTCGCCTTGGAAGCGGGCGGCGGTATCCTGGTGGGCCTAGCCAGCGGATATGTGGCCTTTCGCGCTATGCGCAGCGTCGACGAGTATGCGCTGGAGGTGCTGATCAGCCTGGCCGTGGTCATGGGCGGCTATGCCTTCTGTTCGAATTTCCATCTCGCCGGGCCGGTGGCGATGGCGGTGGCGGGGCTGCTGATTGGCAATCAGGGCGTGACCTATGCGATGAGCGACGTGACGCGCGATTATGTGCTAAAATTCTGGGAGCTGATCGATGAGCTGCTGAACAGCGTCCTGTTCCTGCTGATCGGCTTGGAAATTATCGTGATCGCCATCAGCCCGGAGCTGGCGATACTGGGGCTAGCCGCGATCCCGCTGGTCTTAGCGGGGCGTGCCATTGCGGTCGGCGGCCCGATGCTTCTGCTGCGCCCGCTGGGGCTGGTAGGTGAGGGTGGCTATCGCATTCTCGTCTGGGGCGGCCTGCGCGGCGGCATCTCCATCGCACTGGCGCTGGCTCTGCCTGCGGGCGACATTCGCAACACGCTGCTCGCTGCGACGTTCTTCGTCGTTCTCTTTTCAGTTCTGATCCAGGGTGCAACGGTCGGCCGCATGGTAAAGAGGATCGGCCGGGGCCGCAGCGATGGTTCAGCGGAGGCGGCGCAACAAGCTTCTTCTTAGCGCTTCAGGACGTCAGCGCGCATCGGCGCAAGTTTGGCAAGCAACCGGTTCTGGCTGGCAAAAGGGATATCCTGCTCGCGCATCGCCCGTTGCAGATTCTCCACGAGCGCGTTCATGTCGTTGACCTGTAGCCCCATATCCTTGTGGGCGGCGCGCATGTCGCGGCCCGTATAGTCGCACCCGGCTGCCAGGATGTAGCAGAACTGTTCGAACAGCGTCCGGCGCAGGCGCACCATGTCATGCCCTTCGAAGATCGCGGCCGTACGCGGATCGGCCTGATTGATCTCGATCAACCTGTCGGTCATCCTCCGGATACCGGGCTGCCCGCCGAAGTCGTGGGCAAGGGTGTCGCTTCGCACCGGAGCGGCTCCGGCATTGGCATTGCTCTGCGCATAAGGATCGACCGGAAATTCGCCGGTAACGGGATCGCGCTTCTCCTCCTCGATACCGAGTGCTTTGGCCCAGTCGACAGGTTGCTGCGTTGCGGACGCTGCCGGGTCTTGCAACAGGAGCAGGAGGGGAAGGATGATGGGCATAAACGGTCTCTGATCAAAAGCCTGCTTGAAGCGAAAGGAGGCCGCCGCGCTGATCGTCGGCGATCGCGATCGTGCCAAGGTCGGCATAGGCGGCGGTCAGCGTGAAGTGGTCGCCCAGCGCCAGCGCGGCGAACAGATCCCACCAGTCATCCTCTCGGGCGATGCCGAGATTATTGGGTTTTGTCCGATACTCGCCGCCCACCACGAGGTTGCGCGACAGCATATATCCCAGACTGCCCTCGAACTGCACCGAACGATTGTCCGATCGATCGCCGCCAAAGCCGAGAAGGCCGAGCTGGTTCGCTTTGGTGAAGCGCACGGTGGCATTGGCGAGCAGGCTCTGGCTCAAAAATATCTTGGTGGCCGCCACGTAGAAATCGGTGCCATCGTCGGACGCCGCGCCGACAGCCTGCGTTACCGCATCGTCCAGATTGTTCTTGTACTGCACACCGATCGCGACTTGCGGCAGCAGGGGCGGCCCGTAGACCGCGCTTCCGAACAGCCGAACCTTGGCGCCCCAGACATCCTGATTGAGCACATAGCTGCGCCCGAGGCCGAGCGCAGCACCAACGTCAAGCGTATCGAGGTTCTGGCGCGCATAGCTGAGCTCCAGCCGGTCGAATAATCCGATGGCGGCTCCGTGGCTCTGCCAGTTGTAATCGGGCAGTTCCACATAGGTCACATGCGCTGATCCGCCGATGCCCTGAACGGTCTCCTTGCCCGCGATCAGCCCCCAGCCGGCCAAACCGCCACCCGAAGCGCCGTCCAGCGTGGCGATGCCGTTCGTCAGCCGCAGCTTTCCGCCCCAGCGAAGTCCGCCATAATGACTGCGGCCCGGCACGGCAGGCGCCGAAGCATCGATCGGCGGCGGCGGAGGGGGCGGCACCTCCAGCCTGTCGCCGTTGTAGCTGACGACGGACATCGATCCCGATGGAGCATCTATCGACGCCGCTGTCTCATCGCCCGTCATCATCGCGCCGCCGTCGTCGGTCATGAACCCGCCGCTCTCAACCGGCTGAACGGCTATCGGGTCTGTCCGCCCGTCCGCATAGCTAACCGTCTCGGTCGGCGTGATGGCCGCGAGATCAAGGGCGATTTGCTGGGCATGAACAGCTGTTGCCGGGCCCATGGCGCAGAGGGCGAGAATTACCCTCATGCTTCTTTTGCGCAGACCGGGAGTCGAGGCATTAGTCATCCCGCCGAGAGCTAGTTGGATTGGGTAAAAAAGTTTTTAAGCATCGGAGGAAGCCTATCGGCGCCGCCCGGACTTTTTGGCGGCTCTGGGGAAGGCTGCTTAATCAATTGTCAGCCATTGCGGGCTAGACGGTCGGCCATGATTGCCAAACTCTCCATCGCGGCGGCAGGCCTTTCCGGCGCCGTCGCGCTTGCTTTATCTGCGCAAGGTAGCCCCGGTTCGACGTTAGCGGTTCAGGTGAAAGACGCTCGCGGTCTTCCGATCAAGGATGCCGTTGTCTCTATCTACCCCGCCGCGGGCGTGAGCGTTCCGAAGGGCTTTTCCTGGCCAAACGCGATGGGCCAGAAGGATCTTGCATTTGTTCCGGGAACATTGATCGTCGCTAAAGGATCGAACGTCGCTTTCCCCAATTTCGACCGGGTCAGGCACAGCGTCTACAGCTTTTCAAAGCCGGCCAAGTTCGAGATCAATCTTTACGGCAGCGATCAGACGCGCTCGCAGAGCTTTCCGATCGCCGGTACGGTAGCGGTTGGCTGCAATATCCACGATCAGATGCGCGGCTACATCAAGGTCGTCGATACGCCCTTCGCCGCGAAGACCGACCGCGAGGGGCGCGTCCGGTTCGATGGCTTGCCTGCAGGCGGGGCCAAGGTGCGCATCTGGTATCCAAGCGCAGTGGCCGCGGACAATGAGGCCGAACACGCCACCAGCCTGAACGGCGGGTTCAACAGTCGCTCTGTCGTGCTGCCGCTGCGCGGATGACGTTCGTCATATGAACCTGACGCGTTTACAACACCGTTTCGCTAGCATGAATTTTCGCGTGGGATCGCTGCGCTTGCGCATCGCGGTCATCTATGCGCTGCTGTTCGCGGCAGCATTCGGTGCGGTCATCATGGTGGCGAGCGGAGGGATTGAGGCCTATGCGGCGCGCGTCATCTCGCGCGACATGGCGGCTAATGCTGATGTGTTCGAGGAAATACTCGAACTGCGCGCCAGAGAGATGCGCGCGCAGGCCGACGTCCTTTCAGGCGATTTCGGTTTTCGCAAGGCGGTCGCCCTTGGCGATAATCTCACTATTGAAAGCGCGCTCGATAGCCTGAAAGCCCGTGCCGGTGTGCCGGAGGCTTTTGTGGTGGAGGCCAGCGGCGCAATCATCGGCGATGCCAGGGCCTTGTCCGCAAAGGAACGACGCGGGCTGTTCCAGGCGCTCTCAAATGGAGAGAGCGCGGGCATCGTGACGGTGTCGGACAATCCCGCAAGCGCCGTTGCCGCGCCTATTCAACTTCCGGACCTCGCCGGATGGCTTGTGTTGGCAGAACCGCTAACCAAAAGCGCGCTGACCAGTCTTTCGGAGCTTTCCGCCATTCCGTTGGAAAGCCGGATCGTGGCAGCCAACAAACTGCCGCAGAACATTACGGTTACCAGCGACACGAGCCCGATCGAGCGGTCCGAAGATGGCGAGCGCATCCTTTACCGCGCTTCGGCGCTTCCATCGCTCAGTGGATCGATGAAGCCGGTTCTGCTGCTGCGCCACTCGCTAAGCGAGGCCTTGTCCGAATATCGGCCCCTGATCTGGCTGCTGGCCCTGCTCGGTGTGATCGGCGTTTGTGCCACGATCGTCTTGGGATGGCTTATCGCGCGTGGAATCACGCGTCCGATCGCCAAGTTGGATGCGGCCGCTCAGCGCGTGGCAGACGGGCATCATGCTTTTGTGAACGTGCGCTCACGTGACGAGGTGGGACGCCTCGCGACCAGCTTCAACACCATGATCGAGGCGATCCACGACCGTGAGCGCAAGATATCGCATATCGCGCTACACGACATTTTGACGGATCTACCCAACCGGAAGCTGTTCACCGAACAGCTCAATTCCGCCCTTGCCCGCATGACGAATGGCAAGAGAGTGGCGGTCTGCTATCTTGATCTCGACAATTTCAAACTGATCAACGACACCTCCGGCCATCCGGCGGGCGACGCTGTTTTGAAAGAGATTGCGCGGCGCCTGACCAGCTTCATGCCGGGGGCGGTTGTGTCGCGTCAGGGCGGCGATGAGTTCGCGGTGATGATCGCCGATATCGAAGCGGACGAAGATATGCTGGGCCATGCCGAGCAACTTTTCCACTGCTTCGATGAGCCCGTGATGATCGGGCGGCAGCAGGTGCCGATCAACGCCAGCATCGGCATTTCCTGCTCGCCTGACGACGGCACGGAAGCGGAGACGCTGATCAAGAATGCCGATCTGGCCCTCTATCGGGCGAAGCAGGAAGGCAAGGCCGGCTATCAATTCTTCGAACAGGCGATGGATGATGCAGCCCGCCGGCGCCGCCAGCTGGAACTGGACCTGCGCATCGCGCTCAGCGAAGGTCAGTTCGAGCTGTATTTTCAGCCGCTCTACAGCCTTTCCGAAGAACGGCTGGTCGGTTTCGAATCCCTGTTGCGCTGGCACCACCCCCAGCGCGGCATGGTTTCGCCCGCAGAGTTTATTCCTCTAGCAGAAGAAACGGGGCTCATCATCCCGATCGGCGAGTGGGTGATCCGAGAGGCCTGTCGTCAGGCAGCGCAGTGGCCGGAGCGGCTTCGCGTGGCAGTCAATGTGTCATCGATCCAGTTCAAGAGCACCAATCTCCAAAATGCGATCCTGCAGGCGCTTGCGCAAAGCGGCCTTGAGCCTTCTCTTTTGGAGGTGGAGATCACCGAATCGGTATTCATCGCCGATATCGATCAAACACTCGACCTCTTGCATAAGCTGCGCAGCCTGGGCGTGCGCATCTCGCTCGACGATTTCGGCACGGGCTATAGTTCACTCAGCTATCTGCGCAGCTTCCCGTTCGACAAGATCAAGATCGACCGCAGCTTCGTGACCGATCTCGATCAGGGGACGGGCGCCAGCGCGATCATTCGCGCGATCACAACGCTGGCGGGCGCGCTGGGCATGGAAACGCTGGCCGAGGGTGTAGAAGCGGAAGACCAGATCGAATCGCTGCGCCGTGAAGGATGCCAGCAGGTGCAGGGCTTCTGGTATAGCCGGCCCGTTCCCGGCGGTGAGGTGGGCAGGATCGTGAGCCGTCTCGGCGATCCCGGCGCGCGCATGCAATCCGTCGCCTGACGGCAGAACGCGTCCTCTCATGCTATAGCGGTTGCGCGCTCAGCTCCCGGCGAATTGATCGGTCGCGCGGATCAGCCGGTCGAGGATGCCCGGCTCGTCATAGGCATGGCCTGCGCCCTCCACGATGTGGAGTTCGGACCCCGGCCACGCCTTGTGCAGCTCCCACGCGGTGCGCGCATGGCAGGGCATGTCGTAACGGCCGTGGACGATAACGGCGGGGATGCCGTGCAGCGTGCCAATGTCGCGCAGCAGTTGACCTTCCTCCATCCAGCCGCGGTTTACAAAATAATGCGTCTCGATACGCGCAAAGGCCAGGGCGAAGCGGTCTTCCTCGAACGCGTCCGCCGCTTGTTTGTCCGGCAGCAACCGGATAGTGTTCCCCTCCCATCCGGACCAGCGTTTGGCGGCCTCCAGCCGCTCCTCCATTGCTCCTTCGGTCAGGCGTTGATGGTAGGAAGCGAGCACATCTTCGCGCTCCTCCGGCGATAGCGGGCCGACCAGGGCTTCCCAACGTTCGGGGAACATCTCCGACACGCCGTAGCGATAATACCAGTCCATCTCCGCCTGCGTGAGCAGGTAGATCCCGCGCAGCACCAGTTCGCTCACGCGGTCGGGGTGAGTCTCCGCATAAGCAAGCGCGAGGGTGGACCCCCAGCTCCCGCCAAAGACCTGCCATTTCTCGGCGCCGGCCATGGTCCGCAGCCGCTCGATATCCTCCACCAGATGCCAGGTCGTGTTCGCTTCCAGCTCTGCATGCGGCGTCGAGCGTCCGCAGCCTCTCTGGTCAAACAGCATGATGTCATAGGCTTCCGGATCGAATAGCCGCCGATGGTCGGGCGAGCAGCCTCCGCCAGGTCCGCCGTGAATGAAGACCACCGGTTTTGCGCCGCGCGTGCCGCACCGCTCATAATAGATTTCATGCCCGTCACCGACATCGAGCATGCCGGTTTCATAGGGTTCGATGGGCGGATAGAATGTGCGAAGATCAGTCATGACTGGCACGATATACGGTTGCGCCCCGCGGTAAAGCGGCGCGATCAGTCCCGCCCGAAACCCGATAGAAATGCCGCGACATTTTCTCCCAGTGCATCCACCGCATAGCCGCCTTCCATTACGACGAGTGTTGGCAGATTGACCGCTGCGATCCGACGGCTCATTTCGCGATAATCGTTCTGTGTCAGCGCGAAAAAGGAGATCGGATCGCCATCATAGGTGTCCGCGCCGAAGCTGACGATCAGGGAGCGCGCGCCCCATTCCCTGATCCGCGCCAGCGCAGCGTCCAATGCGGGCATATAGGTCTCGCCCGTCGTACCGCGCGGCAGCGGCCAATTTGCCGTAGCGCCTTTGCCCGCGCCCGCGCCCGTCTCATCAGCATGCCCCCAGAAGAACGGATAGTCCGTTTTGGGGTCAGCATGGATCGAGCAGAACAGGACGCTACCGTCCTCGTAGAAGATGTCCTGCGTGCCGTTTCCGTGATGATAGTCGACATCGAGGATCGCCACCGGGCCAAGACCCTGGGCCGCGGCCGCCCTGGCGGCGATGGCGGGTGTGTTGAGGTAGCAATAGCCGCCCATATAGTCCGCGCCGCAATGATGGCCGGGCGGGCGGCACAGGGCGTAGGCGCTGCGTTCCCCCGCCGCGAGCGCATCGACGCCCGACAGCGCGGTCTGCGCAGACCAGTAGGCGGCGGTCCAGGTGCCCGCCGAGATCGGGGTCGCCGTATCGAAAGCGTGGGCGCCCAGCTTTGCATCGATCCGCGTCAGATCCAGCGGACGCCGCCGGATGACCGGGAGGGCATAGGGAATAGCATCGCCGGGCCGGCCCGCCGCGAGCCACTCGTCATGTGCGGTCTGCAGGAAGGCGACATAGTCCGCATCATGCACTGCCAGGATGGGCTCCAAGCCATGGTCGGTGACTTCCGCCCACTCGGCAAAGTGACTTTTAACAGCAAGCGCGCGTGCCGGGGTTTCGGCAAAGTCGGTCCAGTCGCCGTTGTGAAGTTCACGGGCGGGGGCGTGCGTACACTGACGATCGTCGAAGAACAGCTTCATGACCACGGCGTTTCGGCCATTGTGCCTGGGTGGTCAAGGACGCTGCGGCGTCACGTCTTCCAGCCCCAGAACAGCTCGCACGGAAGCACGTTGCGCCATTCATAGCCGCTATCGATCTGGTCGAAATGCTTTGCCATGAAGTCGCGCGCGCGTTTGCTGAACTGATAGACAAGGAATGCGCCGCCGGGCCTCAGGACGCGGTGGGTGGCCGCTGCGATTGCCGGACCCACGCCGGCAGGCAAGGTGGAGAATGGCAGGCCGGACAGGACATAGTCAGCCGCGTCATGGCCATGTTCGGCCACGATCCGCTCGACATCCGCCGCGCTGCCCAGCACTGCGGTGAAGCGCGGATCATGAATCGTACGGCGCAGATAGTCGATATAGAGCGGGTTGGTATCGATCACGATCAACGCGCCGTCCGCGCGCAGGCGTTCGAGCACCGGTTCGCAAAAGGTGCCCACGCCCGGCCCATATTCCACGAAAAGCTTGCAGCTGTCCCAGTCCACCGGTGCCAGCATCTTCTCGATGGTGAAGCGCGAGGATGGGATGACCGATCCGACCATGCGCGGATGCTCAAGGAAGCCGCGCGCAAACACGCCCCATTGGCCAAGCAAGCGGCCCGTCCGCTCGCGCAAGGACCGATCGCGTCCCGCCGCAAATTGGTTTGTATCGTTCAAAAGGGAATAACCTCATGTCGCGCTCCCGCTCAGGGCAGCGAAGCAAGCGGCTGCGTTGGCAAAAACGCCTTCGGATTGCAACCGCGTAGGGCAAGGTGAGCATTCCGAGGTAGCGTAACCGAAAGCAGACGCAGTCCGGCGGGTCGCGCGCAGACGAGCTTCGTGCGTCGATTGTCCAGAGAGCCTGATGAACGGCGTCGATCACAATGATCGAATTGCCTATTGCGAGTCATTACCATTATCACTAGTCCGGTTGCATAATCGTTCATGCAATTGAAAGCCTAGTCCATGTCTGTCTCCCTCTCCGCGTCCCGCATCGCCCTTGCCGCCGCGATGCTGTTCACCGCTCCCGCGGCCCTTGCGCAGGAGAGCGACGCATCGGATCGTGAAGGGGCCGATTTCGACGAAATCGTAGTGACCGGCTATTTCGACACGGTAACCGCCGGTACCAAAACCGATACGCCGCTGATCGAGGTGCCGCAGCCGATCACGGTGGTGACCGACGATACGTTTAACGATCAGGGCGCGCTCAATATCGCGCAGACGCTCCGCTATGTGTCCGGCGTGCAGCCATCGGCTTATGGCCTCGACAGCCGCGTCGATTCGCAGTTCGTGCGCGGCATCTCACCGGTTCAATATCGCGACGGGATGCGGGAGCTGTTCGGCTTCTACAATTCGATCGCGGCCGACCCTTATGCCTTTTCCCGCGTCGAGCTGGTGCGCGGGCCTGCGTCGGTCCTCTTTGGCCAGGGCAGCATCGGCGGCCTCCTCAACCTCGTTTCCAAGACGCCGCAGTTCGAATTCGGCGGAGAGATTTCGCTTCGCTACGGCTCGTTCGATCGCAAGGAAGTGCTCGCCGATGTCACCGGGCCGCTGTCCGACACCATCGCGGTGCGCCTGACGGGCCGGGCGCGCGATGCCGATACGCAAACCGATTTCGTCCCCGACAACCGGGTCCTATTCGCCCCGTCGGTCACCTGGCAGCCCAGCATGGACACCTCGCTCACGCTGATCGGTAATTATCAGGAAGACGACGGCGGATCGGTTGCGCAATTTCTGCCGCTCGGCACCGTTTTTTCGGACGACGACCGCGAAAGCGCGCGCAATATCGAACGCAATGCCAACGGTTTTCTGCCCTATTCCACCTTCGTCGGAGAGCCGGGCGATCCCTATGACGGGCGCATCCTGTCGGGCACGGCGCTGTTCAATCACCGGTTCAGCGATGTCGTCCGGCTGCAGGCACGGGCGCGCTATATCGACAGCGATATCGATTCGGTCGTGCGCTACACCAACAGCTATTCCAATCCGGTCAATCCGTTCCTCGATGACGATCGGCGTCAAATCCAGCGTTACACGCAGGGCGCGCGCGGCGGCATCGACGTGTTCAGCGCGGACACCGGCCTAGGCTTTCAGTTCGCCACCGGCGCTGCGATCAAGCATGAGGTTCTGGTAGGTGTCGATTACCTCTGGAACGAAACCAACCGGCAAAGCAGTTTCGCGCTCGATACGATCGATCTCTACGCGGATCGTATCAGCAACGGCTTTCCTGCGCCGCCGCTGGGTCCGGTCGCCACGGCATCGCAGGAGCAGATCGGCGTCTATGCGCAGGATCAGATATCGATCGCGGACCGGGTGCATGTCGTCGTCGGAGGGCGTCAGGATTGGGTCGACGACATCAGTACGGCAGCGGTGAAGCAGGACAGCAATGCCTTCACCTGGCGCGCCGGAATCATCGGCGAGCTGGCATTCGATATCCATCCCTTCTTCAGCTACACCGAGAGCTTCCTGCCGATCGCCGGGTTCGATCGGGACGGGGAGGGGTATCGGCCTTCGCGCGGCAAGCAGTTTGAAATCGGCGCGAAATGGCGGCCCGATCGCAGCACACTGGTGACCGTCACCGGCTATGATATCACCGAGCAGAACCGGCTGATCAACGATCCGGCCGATCCCACCAATCGCATACAGGCAGGCGAGCTGAAATCGCGCGGGATCGAGTTCGAAGCGCGCCGTATCCTGCCGCACAACTTCACCGTGCTGGCCAATTACAGCTATAATGAAGCCGAATTGACCGAGGCGAGCGATCCGCGCCAGATCGGCTTCCAGCTCGACAATGTGCCGAAACACAACGCTTCGCTTTGGCTGTCCAAGACGGTCGATATGGGCGAGTGGTCGCTGCAACTGGGCGGGGGCGCGCATTATGCGGGCGAGAATATCTCGCGTGGCAATGTCGCGCTTCCCGGCGGTGGCAGCGGGGTCAACATTGTCCGCACGCCTGATGTGACCACCTTCGATGCCTTCGCCGAAGTGACTTACGGCAAGACGAGCATCGCTCTGAACGCCAACAATCTGACCGATGAGCGCTACCCCGCTGCCTGTCTGGCACGCGGCGACTGCTTCCTCGGCGCGGTCCGTAACGTCTTCGTCACGCTGACGCAGGGGTTCTGATGGAACCTGCGCTCGCCATGCCCGTCGCCGTCTTGCTCGCTTGCTTCGGCGTCCTGCTTTTGCGGAGCGCTTGGCGGCGGCGGCAAGGCGCGCGCGTGCCGCGCACCGCTATGGTGGCAAGCGGTTGGTGCGCCTTGGCGCTCGGTTCCATTCTCGCAGCGATCGGGGCAGGGGCCTGGGGTGTTGCAGTGGCAGCGACAGCTGCAATGATGACGGCCATGGCTCTTCTCGGCTTTGCCGCTTGGTCCGCCCCCGCAGGACCGGATAAGGAACGGCAGCGCAGAGCGCAGGTCGCGCCAACGAAGCCGCATCGCGTCGGCGGCAGGATCACCACCTTTCTGCTCGTTGCCGTCGGAGCGTTTGCAGGTGCCGTCGCGATAGCGCTGGCGCTGCGCTTTCTGGTTCTGTCGGCAGGCTGGAGCGAGGCGGACGCCAATGTAACGATGCTGTTCGTCCAGCCCCTCGCCTGGGCAGTTCTCGCAACCGCACTGCTCGTTACCCCGTCCCGCAAGCGTCAGTTGGGTATCATCGCTTTCTGCGCGGTCCCGGCTCTTCCGGCTTTATTGTAAAGGAGCGTCCTGATGGCGTCCCCGTCCGCAAAATCCGCCCTTTCGGCCCATTCGGCGATCGGCCTTGTCGTCGGCGCGCTGCTCTATATCGTTTGCGTGACGGGTACTCTGTCGGTCTTCTATCCGGAGCTGCAGCGGCTTGAGCAAGTCTCCGCGCCGGAGATGAGCCAAATCGATCCGGCCGCGGCGCAGCGCGGGATGGAGGCGGTGCTGGAGAAAGAGCAGGCGCAGGGCCTCGCGCCCACCACCCATCTTTACATCCACATTCCCACCGAAGACCTGCCCCGCGCCACGATCAGCACCGATACGCAGGCATTCCATCTGGATGCGTCCGGCGCCATCGCGATGCCGGAGCAGATCGCCTGGTCGGATTTCCTGATCGCGCTTCACTACAAACTGAGCTTGCCGAACTTCTGGGGCCTAACGCTGGTCGGCGCCTTGGGCGCGATGCTGCTGGCTTCGGCCTTTACCGGGGTGCTCGCATTGCCGCGGATCTTTCGCGATGCCTTTCGGCTGAATGCGCGCTCTGCCAACACGGCGCTCGCAGACTGGCACAATCGCCTCAGCACATGGACGCTGCCCTTTTCGCTGGCGATCGCATTTACCGGCGCGGCGATCGGTCTCGGCGGCTTGGGGGCGCTAGTCATGGGCAAGACGGCCTATGACGGTGACAGCGCGGCCGTTTATGCCCCGATCTTCGGTGAAGAGATGGAGGGGAAGGAGACAGTAGACGGCCCCCCAGATGTTGCCGGTCCGCTGGCCTATGTGGCCGAGCGATTTCCTGATCTCAAGCCGACCTATGCGATTATCCATGATCCGCTGCAGCCAGGGCAGCATGTGCAGATTCTGGGCGGTTATCCGCGACGGCTGATCTTTGGCGAATATTACAACTTCGATCAATCCGGCCGTTTCCTGGGCTCTGCAGGGCTGGCGGATGGAGACCTCGGTCAACAGGCGGCCGCCTCCACCTATAATCTGCATTTCGGCAATTATGGCGGGCTGCCGGTGAAGATCGTTTATTTCATTCTCGGCATGGCCGTCAGCGTGATCAGCGCAACCGGCTTTTACATATGGCTGGCCAAGCGCCGCCGACGCGGGCACCGTGATGAAGCCCTGCGTGCTTCTTGGCATGCGGTGGTATGGGGTTGCCCGGCCATGATCCTGACGACCTTTGCGGCGCGAATCATCATCGGGAACGATGCGCCGTTCGACGCGATCTTCTGGACCGGACAGCTCTTGCTGGTTTTGGTCGCAGCTCTCTGGGCAAAACGCCGCACACGCTGCGCGCCGCCCCGCAGCGACCACCTGAAAACCAGCGCCGCCTGAGGCAAACGCTGAGGTCGTCAAGAAAGGAAATTGGTCGGGGAGAGAGGATTCGAACCCAGAATAGCTCTTAACCACAACCGCAGATTTCCGCGGGTTTTGCAGAATTGCGTGCCTCTTGTGCAGGGCTTATGTGTGGGTGTCCAGAGTCCGCACATGGTAGTCCACAGCGACCGATAGGAGACCTTGATCTGTTTACCAGATCATGGACTGGGCAACCCGGAAGGTGCTGGCGTGGCGGTTATCGAATACGATGGACGCAGGGTTCTGCGTCGCGGCGTTGAAGGAGGCGCTGGCTCGCTACGGCAAGTCTTAGATTTTCAACACCAACCAAGGCAGCCAGTTCACGTCGCAGGCCTTCACCACTGTGTTGCGCGAGGCTGAGGTTCGCATCAGCATGGACGGGCGGGGTCGGTGGATGGACAATGTCTTCATCGAACGCCCTTGGCGATCCCTGAACTACAAATGCGTTTATCTCCATGCCTTCGACACCGGCTCGGAGTTGATGCCTGGCCTTGGCCGCTGGATCACCTATTACAACACCCAGCGTCCGCACTCGGGCCTGGCCGGAAAAACCCCGGTCGAGGCCTATCGGCGGATCGGGCAATTAAGTCATGGGGGGCATGCCCCCCATGATTTGATGATCAAACAGGCGGCGTGAACGACAACTGGGATTAGCTTAACTTAGCCGCCAAACTGTCCAAGAAGGCGGGACCACCTCACATTGCCGGCGAGGCGATCTCTATCGGTAACGATGTCAAACAGGCAGTTCAAAGCCTAAATTGAATATACCGGCTTGCCCAAAGAACTTACGACAGCCACCGCTGGAATTGGTGATAGTTCGACTGAGTTTTTTCAGCAAGAAATTTTGAATATATAAGCGCAAGCGCAAGATTTTTTTTTAGTAACCCTTTATCATATTTCGAAAGGGCAGAAAGCTGTTCGCGATGACCCTGTCGTTCACGCCGGGCCGGCTAGGCGGCTGACCGCGTTATGCGCCGCGCTAGCGAACAGAATGCCCCAGACATAACCACGGTGCATTTTGCCGCTTGCTCCAAAGCGAACGAGGGCCGTCCTGGCGCGCTCTTCAATGTTTATCTCGTCCTGCCCTATGCCAGCTTTAATCACTGCATCTGCGAAGGCGTGACAGGCTGAAAGCGGCACAGAGATGAAGCCGCGCACACGATCATATCCCTTCAGGAAGCAAGACGTCACGACTTCCATGTCTTGGGGAGAAACGTACCGGAAACCATCGTATAGAGTAGCGAGAACACCAATCTCATCTGGCTGCAATGGTCGCGTAGCCCTTGATCGGTCCATTAGCGGCATCTCAGTAAAGCGCAGGTTCGAACATCCATTCCGACCTCTGGTCGTCACCGCCAGAAAACCTTCCAGTTCTTCGAGCAGACTGCAGCCGTAGGGTGTTACAAGTTGGGGGTGCTGTCGGAGGAGATCGCGCTCTGCGTGTGTTTTGGCCGACATGAAGGCTGCCAACACCTTCCAACCCGGCTCGCTGCCAATCATCAAACTCTGCGCAGCCGGAATACGAGGAGCGTTGCAAGCCGGGCGTTCTGCTGTCTCTAGGAAATCTGTCAGCACGACGGTCCCAATCGAGGGGTTCGCGCTTGCAGGCGCGCCTTGCCCCCGTCGGATCGTCTGACCTTTGTCATTTCGCAGGCGCTTGTTGATTTTCGCAAGCGGGACATCGTCAACTTTGATACCCGGCAGCCGAGCGATTTTGGGTGCGGGCAAGGTGCGTAATAGCTCGGAATGAAGTTCGCATTTCACAGCCCGGCCATTATTCGGCCGCTTCTGCTTACGGCTTGCAGCGCGTGCAACCGATTGCTTGCTCATATCTAACAGTCGGGATGCCAACTCGGTTGGGATGGCCCGCATCGTGTCAGGACGGGACACATAGTTCCCGGCGAGCCAGTCATGCAGGTGAAAATATGATGCAAGCGTCGAATGTTCGCCAGAGTGTCCCAGCAACGCGCCAGCAGCATGAATAGCGTTCCGCCCACGCCTACCGTTGCCGAGCAGCGTGTCTGCGATCTTCTCTCTACGTTCATGGGAAACCAGCGTGCGGTCTATGGGAAGGGCCAGCGCATCGTCTGATACGTCGTAGGGAAGGGTAAGTGTCGCGATGAGATATGAGCCGAAGCTATGGCGAAGGTCGTGATAGACAGCATTATCGTCTTTCGTCACCGCCCGGATTGCATCGACGACCACGCGCGCTACTCGTCGATCGAAGCCGTCGCCGATCGGCTCGAACATTGTGCAATCGCGTTGCCGAGTTCTGACACCCGATTTTGCAATGACCTCCGCGCGCCTGTCGAGCCACCATGATTTGACCTCGTCGAGTTCGGACGCCTCGAGCAGACAGTGCAGGGGGATAACACGACGCCCTGCGAGGGACTTTGTGCGTACGCTAGTATTGTCCCTGATCTGTAATTCAGCGAACGAGCCGACAAACGTCAGATCGGCAATCCGCAGGTAAAGGGCTTCCCGCCACCTGAGCCCCGCGCGAAAGCCGAGGATCGTCAGGATGCGGGCAATAGCTCCATCAGGGTTACTGGCAGCGAAACTATTGAGGATCTGCACATATTCCGGTGCGGTGATAATCGATGCCCGCGGAAGGTCTTTTTTCGAATTTGGTGGGTCAGCAATTTCCAGAGCGAACGACGGGTTCCATCGATTTTGCCAGTCGAGAAAGCACCATACAGCGGCCCGTAACCGCGCGTTATCTTTCTCATCACCGATGGAAGAGGAAAGAGAGGCTGCTAGCTTTTCCGCATCAATGGCTTCGAAGCTGCTGGATTGCATGGTTTGCTGCAGCAAGGGGAATAAAGCACGAGCGCGACTCTTGATTGTGGATGGGGCAAGGCGCCTTTGGCGTTGGCGAGAATCGATCGACGGATCGAGGCGCGTAGCGGCCCAAATAAGGAGGTAACGCTGAAATGGAATCCGTTCATTCTGACGTGCCTTCTCCATGATTTGCGATGCCGCGATCCTAAATTCTCGCGGCCGGCTCGCAGGAGATGAAGGCAGCAGCCTGTTCAGTAAGGCCAGCGCAGGATTGGTGTAAACGGTCCGCGCAGGATCGTTTTGAGACCTGGAGTTGTTGCGAGTACACTCCCTCTTGGGCAAGGGCTTGGGTTCCAGGCCGATCAGACGATCCCAGCATTCCTTCGTGAGGTTGCTGCTTTTTCCCTCCTCAAGAAGGTTCTCGAATAAGAAGCCGGGCATTCGCGTGCGCCATTTGATCTTGGCTGCGGAGTAGAAGCTGTCCGCTAATGCTTGCTGGCGATTGGGCCGCCAATTGTCCGCACCCATGGCGATAGCCAGAGCGTCGACTGAATTCAGTGGGTCTGTATGGTCCAAGTCATCAGAAGACGGGCGGCTGCTTGGTTCGGACTTGAAAGCCCGGTTGAGGTCCCGTCTTGAGTTGGAATGATAAACATCGCCCCAATCCATAGTATCTGACTGCACGATCTCTGGACTGAGGATCCGGTTATGCCGGGCGGCGGACTGATATTTAAGCAGGATCAGATGGGTCAGTGGATCGGCAACCCATCGTCGTGCGTGCGGTTTGCTGCCGACAGTTGGTAAGGCGAAGTCGATCCAAATTCGGTCTGATGTGGGGATGTATCGAAACTGCGCTCCCCGGTCTGGACGAATGGTCTTGAAGTCCAGCACCGGCGAGCAAGCTACGCAGAGGAATTCATCCCACACCCTTTGGTCCAGTAGGGCTCCGAACATGACCGCGCTGGCCAAAGCGAACGATTTAGCTTTGCGCTGTTCAAACGGTCGAGCAAACGCCGAAAGCCGGCCGATCAACACCTTTTCGAACAGGTCTGCGCGTTGCAATTCGACGATCTGCTCCAGCTCGTAGGGGCTCGCTTTTCGTCCTGGCAGATGCTCTCGATCGAGGTATGCCATCGGATTTAGAGGCCGCGCTGCGGCTCAAGGCCGCACTTTGCGCAAAGCAGGGTAATCGCAGTTCGCAGTTCTGCTCGATAGGCGAGCGGATCAAGGCCAGCATATTCGCTCCAAGGCTCCGTGCCTTGGTGCCAATGCCCGAAGAAAGCATGAAGCGTCTCGCTGCTGACCTTTCCGACCAACTCAGATCTGACGAAGTGCCGGGCAAAGTTCGCCGGGTAAACCCAGCCTTCTGCGGTCATTGCCCGACTGAATAAGCGGCGGTCGAGGAGCTCCAGCGATTCACCGTCGGAAATCAGGTAGGGCGAGCCATCCTCATCAGGCAGGGCCAGACTGGGATACCGTTCGCGCATCTTAGCGAGGTGCGCCTGATAATGCCGCAATTGCTCCTGGCAGTCCTCGCTGACCCATACGAGCCGGGCCTTGAAGTTGCCGCTCGCCGGCTTGTCGTCCAAGATCTGATAACCGGTCAGCGTGTCGATGGCGTCCAGCGAAGGCAACATCCTCGACGTCGGGCGTGCGCACGTGGCAATCAAATAGAACAACACGGTGTAGATGGTCATCGCGTTGTGCATCGCGCTGATTGGCTTTTTCCGGCGCCTCCGTGAGATCAGGAGTGGCTGGCGAACCTGGATAAGCAGGTTGATGACTTCCTCTATTAAAGGCGCGTAGCGACTTCCGAGGCGGTAGTCGCTCGCCATTCGGAAGGATGGATCGAGAGCATCGAACCCTTCCAAGGCCTCGACAAGCACACTTACGGCTGTCGATGTGCAGATTGACGTATAGTAGATGATCGTCTTGGCAATGAGCGGGACGTTTCCTGTTATGATAGCGGCCAAAGCCGCATCTCCAGTAGGTATTTCGGTCAGTCGCTGAAAAAGCCAGCGTTCTACCAGGCGCAAGGAACTGGCCACGCCTGCCTTGCGGATCTCGCGGTGTGCCACGCCTTCGACAGCGACAGGCAGGGAGGGAAAGACAGGATAGTTCGGGGTCGGTGGAGTACTCATTTGTTCAAGCAGACGGCGCGTCCGAATTGAGCAGGGGAGAGCGACAAGATCACCTCTCTCCGCGCCGGCAGGCTGGTGGCCAGACTGAAACTTCTGCTGGCTTTCTGGTCGCCCTGGTTCGAGCCACCACACCCAGTGACTGCCGATCTGCAGACATGGTGCTCTCGGAACCGTCCCTGTTCCTGTAACGACTGGAAGGGTCGCAAGTGTCGCTGCGGACCGCCCCGTCGTCAGGATTGCTGATAGGAGCGCCGCTGCAGCGACTTCCGATGGCCTAGCGTTTAGAGCTTGGTCTTCAAGATGTCGTCGCAGCTGTTCTGTTTCGGACTCGGTGATTGACGCGCCAGAGTAGGGCAGCATCTGGTTTTGCCGAGCGTAGGCCCGCCCCCAACCCTCAAGCATTCGCTGGTGTTCGCGAGCCTGAGCCTTTTGCAGATAGGCCGCTGAAGAGGTTGGCGTTATGTATGTCACAGTCAGCATCTCAGGCGCAGCTTGGCAGGCCGATTTATGCTGATTTAGAGCTAACAAAGTCCTAATTCGGACAGCGAGCGCCGCGTTTTATGGCAAAAACAGTGAACTTGTTCGTGTCTTCGCCCTTTTATGAGGTGCTAAGCTGAAAAATTGAGCAGCGATCTAGGAACGGCACCTTTCCGGATCGAATTTTTGGGCGAGAAGCCTATCTGGAGATCACGCTTCGATCGGATCGAAATTGAACGGGAAAACAGAAAACGCCGGAGCCAAGAAGATCGCTCCAATTTTCTGCGATGTGGGCAGCTCTGCGCTGCGCAATTTAGCGGCCAACACATCCCCGCGCCGCTGAGCGAAATTCCTGTAGATTTCGAGAAGGAAGAGAGAGCCGCGCAGCGGCCGCTCCATCAGCAGATTTAGGGGGTGAAGAGATTGCCGGAAGCGAATCGGCAAGGTGAAGGGAAAAGAGCTGAGATGCTCGGCTCCTGCCTCGCCGGTTCGAACACGAACCGAAAGGCAATTTCATGAACGAAAATTATTCAAACGAGGCCAGCGAACAGCTGGCCGAACGACTGAAGCGCGACGAGCGCTATCGCGTGCTGCGAGCGGTCCCTGATCGCTATACCAATATGCCCGAGGACGGCACGCCTCCGGACGGCCGCTGTATCGCGATCGTCGACACCGAGACAACGGGTCTCGATCCCGACAAGGACAGCGTCGTCGAGCTCGCGATCATGCTGCTGTTCGTCGGTGATTACGGGAGGGTGTTGGGGCATCTCGGACCGATTAGCTGGCTGCAAGATCCGAAGGCGGTTCTCGATCACCGGATCAGCTTGATCACGGGGCTGGAGGATGAGGATCTTCGGGGCCAGATGATCGACGACGAATTTGCATGGAAGCTGCTCGCCCGGGCGGACCTCATCCTGGCTCACAACGCCCCATTCGACTTGAGCTTTATCGAGCGGCGCTATCCGCAGATCGCGGGCAAGCCCTGGGCCTGCTCCTGCAGCGAGATCGATTGGCTGGCCCTCGGCTTCGATGGGTATGCGCAGCAGCACCTGCTGATGCAGGCGGGATGGTTCAGCAGGGCGCACCGGGCAGGCGACGATGTCTGGTCGCTGTTCTGGCTTCTGCAGCAGCGCCAGACCGATCCGAACGGCGATCGCGTGCGAACGCATCTCGCGCGGCTGATCGAAGCGTCCGACAGGCTGAGCGTCATGGTCGAAGCACGCAGCGCTCCGTACGACAAGAAAGATGTGCTGAAAGCGCGCGGCTACAGCTGGAACCCCGCCGGGAGGTTCTGGCAAAAAGAGCTGCCTGAAGGCGATGTGCCGTTCGAAGAAGCCTGGGCCTATCGCAACGGCCTGCCGGCGCTCGCAACACGCAGTGTGACCGCCAGCGAACGCCATCGCTGAACCAACGCCTTCAACTACCGATAACCCAGCACAAGCCCGCCTCTGGCGGGCTTTGTGCTTTCTAGGAGACACGACATGCCAAATACCCTCAATATGCTCGAGCAAATGCTGGAGAAGGAAGCGCGCCAGTTCGAAGGCCAGAACGGCGAAAAGGCAGAACCCAAAACCAGTTCGATCACCGTACTCGACCTGGAGTTCCTGTGGGACCGCGATGCCCATGCTGGCTATCGGATTTGCGAGGGCACCACGGCCTGCGATGAGATCCGCTGGCCGTTCCACCAGGTGGCGGCGGCATGCTGGATTACGGCGCGGTTCTCGGCGACGAGCGATGTGCCGGAGATCACCGGGCCGACCGTTCTATCGCTGGAAACCATCGGCGAACGTGACCTGCTCGAAAACCTGTTCGAGGCGCTGCATCAGAACCCGTCATCGATCCTCGTCACCTGGGGCGGGGAAGCACGCGATCTGGCGGTCCTGCGCCACCGCGCCGCGGTCCATGACCTTGTCCTTCCCTTGCAGCTCAGGCCCAGCTCTCCGCATGCACCGCAGCGGCTCGATCTGTGCCGCGATGTCTGCGTCCAGGCGACGCCGGTGCATCTGTCGGAATATGCCGCGGCAAGCTCGATCCCGTGCAAGCCGATCCCCTCGAAGCAGATCGGTCTGCTGGCCGAGCAAGGCGAATGGGGCAAGGTGCGCGAACAGGTGGCAGCGGACGTGCTCACCACCACGATCATCGCGATGCGGCACCTGGCTGCAAGAGAGATGATCACCTGCGACCGCGCCAGGAGCGTGACGGCCGTTGCTGAAGCTGCATCTGGCAGCATCCCCTACAGCAGGTTCGTGAACCGAGATCTTGTGCCCTGGGCTGCCGGACAGGCGGTCAAGGTAGAAGGCCGAACGCGATCGTTGGCCGAAGCGTCGTCGGTTGCAGCGGCGCTTAACTGATCGCCGTTCTCGTCATCGATAACATCAAGCAGGAGGAGATGCCGATGTAGCCATCACAGCATGCCGGAGCGCGTCCGGTAAACCATCACGCGCGCACCTAAATGCTCGCCAGACCGAGCACCCACGAGCCGCCCGTCACGAAGACGGATGCGGCTATTTTTATGCCTAAAGGATATACCCAATGCCGAAGAACAAAACACCATCCCATGCGCTCGCCACGAGCGTCGGCCTTGACAGCTACGCCATCGCGAACACCGCCATTGCGGCAACGCAGCTGTTCAAGATCCCCGCCCGGCATCCGCATGGTGATGGACCATGGGAAGACGAAGCCGACAAGATCGCCTGGATCGACGAGCGCACCGGAACACCCTGCATCATCCTGCGCCAGGCGAACGGAACGCTGAGCGGCTATGCTGCCGTGGAGCCCGGTCATCCGCTCTATGGCTATAATCATGATGCCATTCCATCCGAGCTGCGTGTGGTATCGCATGGCGGCCTGAACTACGCAGAAGCCTGCAACCAGACGATGCCAGAAGCGGTCTCGGTCTGCCATGTAGAGCCGCCGAAGCGCCCTCACAGCGACATGCCGGACCGATTCGCACATGACGGCGACCTGTGGTGGTTCGGGTTCGATACGAACCATGCCTACGACTTCGTGCCGAACGAGCGCATCCCCGAGGGGCAGCGGATCCACGATGGCAAAGTCTATCGCGACCAGGCATACGTCTACCGCGAATGCATCAAGCTAGCCGCACAGCTGCATCGCATCGAGACCGGAATCGACATCCCGATCCCGTCTCACCTGCAGCAGGCCATTCCTCCGATCGGAGGGACCGAGTGATGAGCATGTTCGACGAAGCACCGGATTACGAACATGTCCGCAACCCCAACCTGCCCTGGGGTTACTGGCTGATGCACGACAACCAGGGGGACGAGCGCATCGTGGACGAGGCAGGCGAGCGTTGGCGCTCGGTGCGCGACCACTTCTGGCTGTCCCGGCTCGGCATGGCGCCATTGAGTCCACCGGAGCAGGAAGAGGCGCTGGAGTTCCTGCTTACCATTCTGGCGGTCATCGACCGCCGGACCATGGGGATCGAGGAATATGTCCACGACCTGTTCGACAACGACTGGAACGTCGGTCAGCATTATGGCCAATGGCTGATCACCCAGCGGCTGATCGTTTATGAGAGGCGGGGCCGCCCGCACGGGCCTCTGACCGCTGAAGGCCAGGCGGTGCTGCTCATGCTGGCCTCGACCCGGTCACCGGAGCATGCCTCGATCCCGATCGGTCTGCGTTGGGTGAAAGCCCGGCGCGGTCTGGACCGCGGCAAAACCCATGCCCGCCTGAAGGAACTACTTGCCGAGCAGGAGGCGTTCGCCGACCGGCTCGCCTGCCGGTTCGCGCGAAAGACCATCGCCGATCTTCCGGCCATCGTGCTGGTGGGCGATGGCTTTGGTCCAGCCATTCCGCTGCGCCGTACGATCTGGTCGATGACCTTCCCAGACGATCACGCACGCGACCGCTTCTACCTGTGGCTCCACGAGCGGGTCGACCGCTGGGACGCGTGGGGCGAGATGGCCGGGACCGACGGCGGGCGAGCACTCAGCGAACATCTGATGCAGCTGGCGTTTGCGGATCGGCCGATCGAGACCGGGTAGCTGGTTTTCATGCCGCCTGGAACGATCGTCACCGGCCCGGTTAAAGGTAGAGTGCAGATCAACTGCCCCCTTCTCGCTCAACTACCTCGACCAGAGAGTCATTGAACGGCCGAGCTAGTGTGGTCGCCTCCTCATAGTCGGTGGTCAACCAGGTCTTGTGATCCTCCTCCTTCAGCAGCACGGGCATTGCTTTCGGATGCACTGCTCCGACGGTGTCGTTCGCCTCGGTCGTAAGGAACGCCATCCGTGGTCCTTCTTCGGTAGGGCGCCAAATTCCCGCGAACGAGAACAGCGGCGTGTCGGTCCTACCGAACCACACCTTCCGCTTGGAGCCCTTCTCGCCTTCCCATTCGCAGAATGACGTAACAGGGACGAGGCATCGCCTCTCAGGGGTGTTCAGCATCGAGCGCCAGAACGGGCTTTTAAGATTGCGTACGTTCGTCACCGGTCGGCTGCCCTTCGCCGGGGGCGGAACACCCCATGTCATCGTTTCGAGCGTCAGCTTTCCGTCGACGTTGCGCAAGATTGGCGCTTCACGATTGGGATAGATCGCCTCGAAGCTCGGCAGGTTCGAACGATCGCCGTCGAAGGGGCCGAACAGCTTCGCAATCTCAGCGACGGTCGCGGTCATTCGGTACAGGTTGCACATGGCGGATAGCATGATCGCTATCGATCACCTTGCCAAGATTCTCGATCATGTTCCTGCTTCGTTCTATATCCTGCTACGAATCAAGGAGACGCGAATGTGGCCCGACGCACGATGCCAACAGCGAAGCGAGACGACGCCCTTTTTCCGGTGCGGGTGAAGATCAGGACGCCGGCGCGAGGCTTTGGACAGGCGTTCGATCAGATACTTATCTGGCTCCGAGAAGAGGTCGGAGAGAACGACTGCGCGGTCCACAGTACCACCGCGATCGGATCGGATGCCACGGCGTTCTATTTTCGCGATCCGGTTACGGCGCAGCGTTTCGTCGACCGCTTCCCCGAGCTGGAACTTGCCGATGGCGGCCGAAAGATCCTCAGCTGATACGAAAGGAAGGTAGTCGAGAATGACGGTGGAGAGCATCCGCCGAACATCCACACTAGTCGTCGAACTCCGCATGCGCCCAGCGGTCCATTGCCGCGCTGCCTTTGTCGGTCAGACGTATGTACCTGAATCGCGCATCGGCCTTGTCGCGTCGCTTGGCGACCATACCCTTCGCTTCCAGTGCTGAGATGTGCCGCAGAAGAGTGGTTTCCGGGGCGGAGCTCTCCCGATAGAGATCGGCGATGATCATTGCGCGCTCATCGAGTTTGGCGATGAAGAGAATGAGCAGGATATCCCACGAGTGATCGCCGAACGTGACGTCCGGGAAGGCATTGTTGCGCAAGCGTCGGTCGGCTAAATGGCTGGCGGCACGATCGCGCATTTGCCGCTTCGATAAAAGCACCGGCTTGCCCATTTGTTTTGCTCCCCCCTCGCTTCTAGCCATGCCCCAAATGCCAAGGTTCGATCAATATAAGCTGCTGAAGGCTCACCAACACGTGCTCAAATGACACTTCCCTGTTTTTTGCGCTCATTTCGAGCCTCACTCGCCGCGGGGGGGAGCACCGGCAGCGGCAGCTCCAATGGAAGCTGCTAGGCCGCGCGGACAAATTCTGTTCGCCATCCCCCTGTCCGCTATCGCCGCTTTCCCTACAGAAACCGGCCTTTAGGGGAAACGCTCACTTGTAGACTTTGCTGCTCAACGGCATCACGATCGAGCAAAAAGGAGAGATTGCCTGATGTCAGATGTGCCCTCGATCGGCGCCTTCGCGATTGTGCCGAGCAACGACCTCGAGGCTGCAACGCCCTTCTGGGAACGACTAGGGTTCAATCGGACCGGTGGGACCGACGAATATATCATCATGGAGGGGTGGGGTTGCGAGGTTCACCTGACCCAAGCTGGTCCAGGAGAATGGCAGGTCCCTGATAAGCACAATCCCTTCGGCATCTTCATTCGCACGCCAGACGTGGTGGCGATCGCCGCACGAGCAGACGATCTAATTATAAGACCAGGAGGCCTCCTCCGGCATCGCGAATGGGGTCTCTACGAGGTCGGGATCGCCGGGCCTGATGGTTTGCTCGTGCGGATCGGATGGCCCTCGGCCCTGATGGATTGAGCGTCCGCTGAACACCCCAGTTTCGGTCATCCGCCGTCATTTGTAGGTCGCTCGATAGCTGACAATCGATGTGGGCGATTTTGTGCACGCCGCCAAGGTGACTGAAAGCACCATTGCGGTTGTACCTCCAGAAATTCCGTAAGCTTCTGCCGCATGACAGAAGCTGAGGGCGGCGATATTGAGTGCGAATGAAACTCCCCCTCGTTCTCGCCGCTCTCGTCATGTCCACGCCATCTGCTGCCCTTGCATGGGGTCAGAACGGCCACCGGATCATTGGCCAGATCGCTCAGGATAATATCGATGGCCGATCCCGCGCTGCGATCGAGCAGATTATCGGAAAAGAGGATCTAGCCACGCTGTCCACCTTCGCGGACGAAGAGCGCTCCAACCCGGCGCCCTTCTGGCAGAAGGAAGCGACGCCGTGGCACTATGTCACCATTCCCGATGGCAAAACCTATGCCGACGTCGGCGCACCGCCCGAGGGAGATGCCCATAGTGCTCTGGAACGCTACGCCGCGGTTTTGCGTGATCCAGCGGCCACCCAAGCCGACAAGCGCGTTGCGCTGGCATTCGTGGTCCATCTGGTCGGCGATCTTCACCAGCCGATGCATGTCGGCGATGGCACCGATCGGGGCGGAAACGACCTGCGCGTTACCTTCTTCGGTGACCGGACGAACCTGCACAGCGTCTGGGATACCGCGCTGATCGAAGGGCAGAACCTCAGCTATACCGAATATACTGCGCGCCTGGAACGGGAGAGGACGCCGCAGAACGTCATCGACTGGTGGACGGCCGACCCCCTCGTCTGGATCGCGGAAAGCATCGAGGTGCGGAAGCAGGCTTATCCGGCCGCGCCGGCCGACGGTGGCATGCCTTCACTCAGCTACGAATATCAATATCGGCAGCTGCCTTTCGTTGAGCGGCGATTGATGCAGGGCGGTGTGCGGCTCGCAGCATATCTCGACGACGTCTTCGCATCGAAAACCCAGCGGTAAATCGAGTTGTATGCGGGGCCACTTCGTCACGGCTGAATTTGGGCCGGAACCCGCCATTTCCGCTTCGCGTGAGTGAAGCGGTAGTATCGCTTCCCAATTTCGGCCGTTCAGCCATCGAGTTGAGCTTTCCAAATGCAGCCATCGTTTAACTAGCTCCGCGCCAACCGCGAGGTTCTCATCGATGTGTGGCCGGGACGCTAGTCGCGCTCGATCTCTATCTCCTTGCGTTTCAGGGAGACGGGTATTTCGACCGTTTCCTCGTGCGCTCGCTTAATCAGCCTAATCTCTTCGCGCAGCACGAGCTGGCGCGTGACGATCAGTCGTTCCTCGACCACCGGCACGATGACCACGCCGTCCTCCTCGCGAACAGGCGGCACTTCGTCGATGTCTCGGCCGATCGGCACGCGTTCGACCGAGACGCTCTCGCTCGTCACCGTTTCGCTCAGCACGCTGCGGTCCTCGACGACGCGGCTGTGAACCTGCACACGGCCGGTTTCCACGGCGCGCTTGCCGATGCTGACACGTTCTTCGACGACGGGAATGCGGATCATATCGGCAGACGCCTCTGCGTCCGTTTCTTCATTTACATGAGCGGTCATCACGGGATCCTGATCGCTGAAATTCAATAAAATGGGAGCCGCCAACGGCAGTTGACGGCTCCCAGGCTACGCAACTGCTAAGGGTCAGCGGCGCTTATTCCTCTCACGGTCCTTCTCGACATCGATGTCGGTCCGGCGGGCAGTCTCCTCGACGTGCTCCTTGCGAATTTCCGCATCCTTGGAAACCACGACCTCGTCGGTGACGAAGGCCTGCTTTTGCACGACGGCTTCCTCGTCATGCTCGCGCATTTCGACGGTGCCGTCCTCCATCATCGCGTCGGCCTGGCCGGGGGTGACCGCGCGGTTGACCTCGCGCCTCTCGACCTTGACGGTCTCGTCGCGAAGATTGAGATCCTTGGCGACCTTCTCGCTTACGACGTTCGAGGTGACGCGGATCGCGCCGCCATCGACCATACGCTTGCCGATTGCGACCTTCTCCTCGACCACGGGGATACGCTTTTCCTTGTGGCGTGCATCGCCATGATGGCCCGCGACGGTTCCGGCGGCTACGCCGGCGCCCTTAGGGTGATAGATCACGCGGTCGGCTTCGATCTCGAGCCGTTCGACGGCGCAGATGCGATCGTCTTCAAGCTTGATCGCGCTCACCCGCTCGGCACCCTTTTCGACGAGCAAGTCGTCGATCATGCCGATCTTCACGTTGGTCGGTGTGACGAGCGGCCGTCCGCGAATGTCCTGCTTGCTAATCTCAAGTTTCCAGTCGGATAGCGAGTCCAAATGGGCGAATTGATCTTCATGCCGGAATGTATCGGTGGTCATGATATTGTCCTTTAAATTAACTCTAAGTTGGATTTTTCGGCGATCAGTTCAGCACGTCGACATTCGTCGCATAAATGTACGAGTCTATTCCTGCGGGGAATTCGGCGGTCGCAGCTTCGGGCAGATCGCCCGCTTCGCGCACTGTACCGGTGATGTTGACCCGCGAACCCGGATTGACGTCGAGCGCGCCTTCCTTGGGCGTTCCGGGGGTCGGAACCTGATCGAACACGACCAGCGCGCGGCTATCGGCACTGTCGCCGATGAAGAAAGCCATGTCGCCGCTCAGCGATTCGACCGGGACATCCTGCAGCGCGACTTCGCGACCGTTCATCGCGACGAGGCCCCCGGTTCCGAGCAGTGCCGCCATCGTGGTGATCGGGCCGGCGCTGGTATCGGTTACGGGATCGGCCATCTGCTCGGTGGCAACGGTCTGATCGGCAATGACGTCGTCGTCACCGTCGAACATGCCGATTATGAACCAGGCGATCAACGCCAGGAGCAGCAGTGCCAGAAGCCATCCCCACCGCGGAAAACCCGATTTTTTCTCGATTGGTATTTCGGCCATAAAACATTCTCCAATTTGTGATCGTAATCGGAGGTTAATGTCTTTGGGAGCACGACCCATTGATCTGGATCGACTTGTCGGTTCCACGGCCAATTAAATTTATTTATAAGCTGGTGCTGGCCTAATCTTGCGCGGATCCCGGCCACATCATCGATACGCTCCGCCCCGTCGCTTGGACGCCTAGCCGACGGAATTATGCAATTCGGGTCGAAGCTGTCTGAGTTTGCTTTGCAGATAATGATGATCGAACCCGGCTATTTCCATGAGCTTGTCGACGTCCGCGATCACCAGTTCATCGTCGATCAGCTCCATTACGCCGGCCGATCGGAGCTTGCGCAGGACCCGGCTGACATGCGCCGGCGTCAGGCCGAGCGCGTCGGCCAGGAGGATCTGGCTCAGCGGCATTCGGCATTGCCACTGGCCATCCTCGCTATTGCCGCAGGCGCGGAAGAAAAGCTCGCACATCAGATGCGCCAGGCGCTCGGTGGCGTCGCGGCGGCCCAGGCTCGCGATCCAGGAGCGCGCGACGCCCAGATCGATCAGTTGCTGGAGCCAGCATGCCTTGGCGATGGCGGGGTGGCTTTCGATCAGCGCCTGCATCTCCACCCGGTCGATGATCGCCACCTGCGAGAAGGTCACCGCGGCAATGCTGTGATCCATCTCGTTCAGCAGGCCGGTGTGCATGTCGCAAAAGTCGCCCGGCATCATCACGGCCAGAACCTGCCGCCCGCCCTCGGGCAGCATCTTGTAGCGGCAACCCCACCCTTCGAGAAAGACGTAGAGCGGACCCGGCGGATCGCCTTCGCGGATCAGATCCTGCTGTGCGGGATAGCGCCGGGTGTTGGCGCAAATCCGCTCGAGCGCCGCCACGTCCCGCTCCGACAAGCTAGCGCAACGGCTCAGCCGTTCGACGAACGTGTTCGTAAGCCGCCGCTCTCCTGCTAGAATGATCTCGGCCATTATACGTCCCCATTACCCTCGACCATCGGGGTATGAATTTCATCGCCGGCCATCTCAAGATGGAGGAATGCGATGGCAATAAAACCGAGCCACGACGATCGTTCGGATCGACCGCAAGTTCGCAGTTCGCGATCCCGACGAAGCTCATCGACCACGTTCCATAAAAAAAGGCCCGCAGGGAGTGAGCGGGCCTTTTGATGGAGGATGCCCGTTAGGAGCACCCTCCGATTCGATCTTTAACGCATCAGATACCGTCTGCGGTATCCTCGAGCGTCTCAGCCTGCTGTTCCTTCATGTCGGCCTTCTGCTCCATTTGCGCGGCGCCAACCTGATCGGTGGCAAGGTCGGCCTCCTCTTCGGCCAGATCGCTCTGGGCTTCGGCAACACCGGCCTGCGCGTCCATGACTTCGCCCTGAGCCTCGGTCACGTCGGCCTGCTCTTCGGCGACTTCTTCACCCGGGCTGTCGCAAGCTGCGAGAGTGAACAGGGCGGGAAGCGCAGCGGCCAAAATCATTTTCTTCATATCATATCCTGTTCGATTAGCTGTGACGATCACAATGCCTTAATTATCCACGAGCGAAGGGCGTTTGGCAATGTCGCCATGCAATCCTTAACATTTGTTGCCGGGGCGCGCGTTGCGATCGGCTCCTTCCCATACAGGTTGCTGCGTGAAGGAATGGGCGGGATGAAGCCCCCGTCTTACACGGCGAATCGACAGGCGGAGCGGCATTGCTGACATTTCTGTCAGTATCCATGGAGTGATCGACCATGCCGAGCCCACGCCCACGCACCTGACCATCACACTGCGCGATCTGCGCTTCGGGCGGGGCCGCGCGATGAAGCGCTACTGGTTGAACGACGAAGCCGACGCCAACGCTGCTCTCCCGGTAAGAAAGCTTATAGACAATCGTAAATTGTGAGCCGCCTTTTCGGATCGTCCGAAGAGTCATTCTTTCAGTTGGCACCTTATTAACGTCCGCTTTTGGAATTGCCGACGAGGTCGCCGATGACCGGAATTAGGTCGCATAGCTGACGTCCGCTTAATTCTGAACAAGCGGTGGCTTTCGGGGCGAGTCGGCGACATCTCGAACGTCCAAAACTATAGCACCTCGTTGACCGTCCAGCTTCCGCAGCTCCAAGGCCAAAGCGATTGTTTCCCAGAGAAATTAATGAGGCGCTCCATACCCGCGCAGTGTTCGTTTTCGATTTCTCCGCATTCGTCGACGAGTGATTTAGCGTCTTGGGGTAGCTCTCGATCCCATCTGCCGTAGCACTCATACGGTCGGACAAGATTTGGTCCTGCGCAGCGTCCGCAAAATTGCGAACAAAATTCGTCATCTGATCGGCGACCGACCACAGATCGACAAGTTCTCCTGTATAGTAGTCGGAAAGGTTGAACGGTGCGAACACAAAGTTCTCCATTGCCCTACGGGGGTCTTCTTCCACCAAGTGACGATAGAATACCGATCCAATCTTTTCTCGCTCCCCAATACGAGGCTTTATCCTATTGATAATTTGCGGTTTCTTGTCGCCCAAAATTCTCGAGCCTAGTTTTTCGCTGTCAGATCTACCAATGCGGTAATGGGAAATTCACTTTCCACTCTTTTCTCGATCCGGTCCGCGACCGCGGACGCTTCTCGGTCGTCGAGCGCGGCCTGCACTTGAACCGTGACCCATACCGGATTGTCTCCCCGCTGGCGCGAGCGGGTGAAGTGCGAATTGACAGTTACGAGCCGGATCGTCGGCGACCGGTCGAGCTCTTCCACCACCAAGGCGGAAACCCGCTGCGAGATGGAGGATTGCTGGAATTGGGGGACATTCGAAAACTGTAGGGTCACAAGCGCTGCCATCGCCGCGATGCTGCTGCCAAGCGACACGATCGAAATCCACCCCTTGCCCCGCGGATAGCGCGCGCCTTTGGTTCGCATGCCGTAGATGCGAAAGACCACGCAGCCCGCGAGATTTATTCCGACGATCTGGATCCCAAGCGCCCACAGGCTGGAAAGGACGATGTCCATCTGGTCGATCGCTAATCCCATGCCGATAAGGCCGGCAGGTGGTGCCAAGGCGGCCGCGACCAGCATGCCCGTGGCAGCGCCGCTGACCAGGCTGCTGCGTTCCGACTGAACAAGATTGAGTGCGCCTGCCACGCCTGCCGCGAGGGGAAGCAACAGCGAGACTGTCGACCGCATGCTGGTTTCGATCATGAGCTCGGTCGCAATCTGCTGGTCGAACGCCAGACTGAGCAGGTAGGCGGTCGCAATGCTAGCGGCGAGCGCTGCGACGTAGCGCGAGAGCGAGCGGGCAAGCAAGTTCGCATCTCCGCGAGCAGTCGCGATCGCGAGCGCCATCGCCGGCCCGGCAAAGGGTGCAATTAGCATCGCGGCCACAAGCAGGAATATACTTTCGGTAAATAGACCGATCCAGACGATCACGCCGCCCACGATCGCGTAGCCGAGAAAACCCGGCCACGATCCGATGCTTTGTAACGCACTGAGAAAGACCTCGAGCGGACTGCGCGGCTGTATGTCCAGCATCTGGCTCTCGGGCTCCGATGCTGGCGGGCGCAGCGAAATTATGCCCTGTGGGGCGAACATCGCGCTCAAATCCGTCCTGTCCTCGACTTCGGCGAGAAAGTCTTCGATCCGCCCGTTTGGCGCTTCCAGGATCAGCACCTGCCGCGCCTCGTTTCGCGCGCGAGCATCGAATTGCGCGAACAGGGTCAATCCATGGGCTTGAGCGGCCTTGACGGTTGCAGCAGCCTCATCCGGTGAAACAGTTAAGGCAAGCTGTCGCATTCAGGGTTTGGCCGCCAGCCGGTGCATTTGGGCCAAAATATCGTCAGGCAGGACGCTGGCGAAGGCATGCTGCACCTTGTTCAGCAATCCGCTTACTTTCTGCGTTTCACCTTTCAGCAGAACGTCGTAGCCATCTTTAGCCACTTTCGCTGGATCGGCCTTTGCATCAGACTGACCAACAAAGGTGTCGTCCATATCAGCGCGTTCGAAGAACCGTGTGTCGGTAAGTCCGGGAAGTAAGCAGGAGACGACGACGTCGCTATCCTTCAATTCATTACTTAAACCGGCGCAAAAATCGTCGACGAAGGCTTTGGTTGAATTGTAGACCAGATTGAACGGTCCGGGGATGTCGTCCACGATAGAACCCGTTACCAGAATGCGGCCCGCATCGGCGGCGCGCATTGTCCCGCCGATTTTGTGGATCAGGGAGACGGTGCCGGTGATATTGGTATCGATCGTGCGCTTGATAGCCATCCAATCCTGGTCGAGAAACTCCCCACCTTCGCCTTGACCCGCATTGGCCATCAGCACGTCCACTTGCCGATCGGCGCACTTCTCCAGAACCGCGTCGATCCCGCTTTCTGTCGCGAGGTCGCACTCAAGAATATCGATACTTCCCGTTCCGAGAGATGCATCGCGCAGTGCGGAAGCGACATGGGCGAGATCCCGATCTGCTACGAGCAACAGGTCGCAATTGTCGCGCGCGGCTATTTTCGCGAGTTCTAAACCGATCCCGCTGGATGCACCGGTAATCAAGCAAAAGCCCAACAGCTTATCGACGGGGTTCTTACTCACTTGGTCTGCCCCAATTCCATACCTGGCTTCAGGACCACCTTGGTCCAGCTATCCTGCTCTTCGCGGAAGCATTTGTAGCCGCGGGCCGCGTCTTCGAGCGGCAGGCGGTGCGAAATGAGGAAGGTGGTATCAAGCGTGCCGTCCTCGATCTTTTCCAGCAGATCCTTGGTGTAACGCTGCACATGGGTCTGGCCCCCGCGCACTTGCAGTGCCTTTTCCATCATCGCACCGAGAGGGAACTTGTCGGTCATCCCGCCATAGACGCCGGGAATGGACACCCGCCCGCCCGGCCGAACGGCGAGGATCGCCTGCTTGAGCGCCGCCGCGCGGTCCGCACCCATGCCGATCTTCTGCTTGGCGATGTCGATGACGTTATCGGGCGCGAAGCCGTGCGCTTCCATGCCAACGGCATCGATCACCGCATCGACGCCGATGCCGCCGCTCATTTCCATCAGCGCTTCACGCACATCGGTGCCGCGGAAATCGATAACCTCGGCGCCCAGCTGCCGGGCGAGAGCGAGCCGGTTGGGATAGTGATCGATCGCGATCACCTTGCTCGCGCCCATAACCAGAGCGGACTGGATAGCAAACAGACCTACCGGGCCACAGCCCCAGACCGCGACCGTATCGTCCGGCTGTATGTCGGCATTCTCGGCGCCCATCCAACCAGTCGGCAGAATGTCTGACAGGAACAGGACCCGATCGTCGTCCAGATGGTCCGGGACCACGATCGGCCCGACGTCGGAGAAGGGCACGCGAACATATTCGGCCTGTCCACCGGAATAACCGCCGGTAAGGTGCGAATAACCGAACAGAGCGGACATGGGATGGCCGTACAGCGTGGCGGACATGTCCTGCTTTTCGGCGGGGTTGGAATTGTCGCAGCAGCTATATTGTTGCATCTTGCAGTGGAAGCAGCCGCCGCAGCTGATCGTAAACGGCACCACGACGCGCTGGCCCTTGGTGAGCGTGCTGTCCTTGCCGGTTTCCATCACTTCACCCATGAATTCATGGCCCAGAATGTCGCCGGGCCGAACGGCGGGAATGACGCCGTCGTAGAGATGAAGGTCGCTGCCGCAAATCGCGGTGGAGGTGACTTTTATGATCGCATCGCGGGGATTGATGATTTCGGGATCGTCGACGGTGTCGACGCGTACGTCATGGGTTCCGTGCCAGGTTAGGGCTTTCATCATTCGGTCTCCTGCTGGGCGGCGCGCGTCCGATCGCGGCGATGCGCGGACGTGGCGATCTCGCCGGTTTCCATGAGCATCTTGAAGCGCTTCAAATCGTGGCGCGCCTGAACTTCCGGCTCACGGCGGAAGAGTTTGGCGACCGTCCGGCCCAGGGCGCCGGCGGGGGGATCGTAAGACATGACGAGCGTCACCCTCGTGCCCCGGTCGCCGGGTGCGTCCCGGAAGGTCACTTCGCCGCGGGTATCGATGGAAGAACCTTCCACCGATTCCCATGCGATGCGCTCGCCGGGCACATTCTCGGTGATCCTGGTTTCGACTTGCACGGTGGTCCCACCGGGTGCCCGGATATGCCAGATATCGGTCTCGGCGTTGCGCTCGATCCGCTCAACATTCTCCATCACTTCAGGGAGGTTTTCGATCTTCTCCCAGAAGCCGTGCAGTTTTTCGCGGGAGCGCCCGATCGTAACGGTGCGGCCCACCAGCGCGTTGCCGCCGGGCAAGTTCTTGCGACTTCGCTCCGGTGCGTCGTCCGTGCTGGCCGCGCGGCGACGTGCGATGGCGGCGCCGATTGCGATTCCGCCGACGGCGAGGGCCGCGCTGGCAATTGCTGCGGTGGCCCCGGTCCGGCCGCTCTTCCTATCGCTGCTTTGGGTATTAATGGTCATTGCGTGGCTCCCGTCTCAGTCCTGCTTCACGCTTTCGCGATCCCAGAAGCGCAGCTTTCCGCACGCTTCGATGAATGCATCCGCCGCGCCGTCCTCACCGAGATCGAAGAAGCCGTCGTCCATCCAATCCCAAACTCCGGCAGCCTGAAACAGAGGCTGGACCGCGGGCACGTAGGCGACGAACTTGGCATGAGCGAAAGCATCGTTGACGAAGTCGATCGACGGTTTGTCGCTATTGTAGCGCCGTGCCGATTCCTCGCTCATCAGCACCGCCACCGCATCATAGGCGACGGATGGGCCGCCATCGATCTTCTCATCGGCTTCCATCCGACTTCCATCGGAAAGCTCGGCCCCGCCGACATGTGGCGCGATGATCTCCACCATCGCCCCGGCATTCCCGGCGGCGCGTTTTAGTGCTTCTACCTGCGCTTTTTCCGCGCCCTTTGCGATGTAAATGCCGAGCTTGCGGCCCTTAAAGCTGCCTGGGCCGTTCTTCAGGATCGACAGCGCCGGGCTCTCGGGCAGATCGGTGATCGGCTCGCGGGCGAGCGGAACCTTGTCCGGCAGTTCCGCCATACCAAGGCCGTCCGCCACCCGCTGCGCTAGCCCGGCATCGATATGCCGCAAATGTCCCACCATGCGGGCGCGGATATCGGGACGTTCCACTTTCGACAGTTCGAAGGTGAAGGCATTTGCCATATGCGTCTGCTCGACCGGGGTTTGCGAGACGTAGAACTGGCGCGCCTGGCTGTAGTGATCGGCAAAGGTTTCGCTGCGCACGCGCCGCTTCCGGCCCGCAACTTCGGCCGGATAGCTTTCGAAGCCCTCGGCCGGGCATGCTCTCGGCCCCCGGTCCTCGCCGGTGCCTTCGCCCCAGCTATTGGGTTCGTAATTGGCGCGCCCTTGCGGGTTGGTCATGGCCATATGGCCGTCCTGCTGGAAGTGGCGGACCGGGCATTTGGGGGCGTTGATCGGAATATGCGTGAAGTTCGGGCCGCCGAGGCGCTTCAGCTGCGTATCCAGATAGCTGAAATTGCGCCCCTGCAGCAGCGGGTCGTCGGAAAAGTCGATGCCCGGCACGATGTTCTGCGTGCAGAAGGCCACTTGCTCCGTCTCGGCGAAGAAGTTGCGGACATTGGCATCCAGCGTCAGCGTGCCGACGATCTTTACCGGCACCTGCTCTTCGGGAATGATCTTGGTAGCGTCCAGAACGTCGAATTCGAACTGTTCGGCAAATTCCTCGTCGAAAATTTGCAGGCCCAGATCCCATTGCGGATAATCGCCCGCGTCGATCGCGTCCCACATGTCCCGCCGATGGAAATCGGGGTCCATGCCGTTGAGCTTCAGCGCTTCGTTCCAGATCACCGACTGCATGCCAAGCTTCGGCTTCCAGTGGAATTTGACGAAGTGCGATTTACCCTCCGCATTCACCAGGCGGAAGCTGTGCACGCCGAAGCCTTCCATGAAGCGGAAGCTGCGCGGGATCGTGCGATCGGACATGATCCACATCGCCATGTGCATGGCTTCGGGCGACAGGCCGATGAAGTCCCAGAAATTGTCGTGGGCTGTCTGCGCCTGCGGAAAGCCGCGGTCGGGCGCCGGTTTGGCGGCATGGATCAGATCGGGAAACTTGATGGCGTCCTGAATGAAGAACACCGGAATGTTGTTGCCGACAAGATCCCAATTGCCCTGCTTGGTGTAGAATTTTGTGGCGAAGCCGCGCACGTCGCGCGCCAGATCGGGCGAACCCTTATTCCCCGCCACGGTGGAAAAGCGCGTGAAGGTGGGCGTTTTCACGCCGACTTCGTTGAAAATCGCGGCGCTGGAGAATTCGGGGATCGCCTCGGTCAGTTCGAAATGGCCGTGAACGCCATATCCCCGCGCATGGACCACACGTTCGGGAATGCGCTCATGATCGAAATGGAAGATCTTCTCGCGCGCGATATGATCTTCGAGGAGCTGCGGGCCGCGCGGACCGGCGGTGAGCCAGTTCTGATCGTCCGCCACCGGCGCACCTTGCGCCGTCGTCATTCGGTCTTCGTCCCCACTCGGTTTCTGATGATTTGCTCCGCCAGGTGAAAGCTCAAAATCGTCAGCCATAAATTCCTCCGTCCACTGCTATTCTGTGGACTACGGAAGGCACGAAATAGTGTTTCCCACACAGCACTCATTATTCGGTTGATTTATGATAGCTCGCGATTGACCTCCTAGTTACGCTGTCTTCAATTATCGGTTCGCTGATTGACATATGTCAGACCGAATGTTTCGCTTTGTCTCGGAACGCGGGCAGGCGAATGCTCTTTGAGCATAGAGATGGCCGTGCAGATCAAATCGGCCAATTCATCGAAACAGGAGCATGAAAATGGCAGCCCCGAAAAACCTGCAGGATTGCTACACGGAAGAACTAGCCGACCTTTGGTCTGCCAACGATCAAATGGAGCGCGTGGTGCGCAATCTCGCTAGCAAATCTGGTGACGAGAAACTCGGCGAACGCCTTCGTAACGCCGCCGCGGGCATCGAAGAACATAGTTCCCAAATCCGCCAACTGTTGAAGGATTGCGGCGTCAATGAGAAGGAGCATTGCAAAGGCATGGAGGGCCTTGTCAAAGAGGCGCAAAAACATGCCATCGATGCCGAAATCGACGACCCGGACGTGCGCGATGTCATTATTATCGCGCAATATCAGCGCATGTGCCATTACGGCATCTGCGGCTTCGGCACATCCAAGGCTTTCGCTAAGGCCCTCGGCAAGGACGACCATGTAGAAACGCTCGATAAGATTACCGAGTCGATCTACGACGCCGACGAGAATATGTCGGATCTTGCCGAGCGCAGCGCGAACCTCTCCGCGAAATAGTTCGATGGGAATTCGTCCCGCCGGGCCGGTGATTGAGGGGTCATCGCCTGCCCGGCGGCACTCGGACGGCGGATGCCAAACCATTGGCTCCGCACTCGATCCTGCCAACGCCCCGCCTCGGCTGTCCTGCCTGCTCGCCTCCGCTCCATTTGCGGACGGCGTGCGTTCGGTGAGCTTTCGGCATCACGCCGAAGGGTTTTACGACTATGCGGTGGCGATTCCGGCCCGGAATGAAATCGCACTGCTTCCGCGCGCCCTAGCCGCGCTTGGCCGGACGATGGATGCCTGCCGATCGCAAAGGGGCGTTGTCGTACTGGTCGTCAACGACAGTGACGACGGTAGTGCCGATCTGTTCGGTCGCTGGGCGGAAACGCGTAACGCCGCATTTGCCTTGGCCGAAATCGGCTTCAACAATGCGATCCGCGATGCCCCGCATGCTCGGCGGTTCGCCATGGACATTGCCGCGCAGTTTACGCCGCATGGGGCGATTCTGACCACTGATGCGGACAGCCACGTCGGTCCGAACTGGATCGAAGCTTTCCAGAATGGATTGAAAGCGGGCTACGATCTTCTCTGTGAAGACGTGCGGCTCGACGAAACCGAACTCGGCCGCCTTCCTGATAGCGTTCGCGCCGTCGGGGCGCTTGAGCGACGCTACTTCGAGTTGTGCGAAGAGCTATGGCAGCGCTGGACGGGCCGTGGACCGTTCGCGGTTCGCGCATCGGGCGCGAGCATGGCCATCCGCACGCCCGTTTATCATAGCCTCGGCGGACTTCCCACACCGCGCGTCGGAGAGGACTCAGCCTTAGCTGCCAATGCGCAGAAAGCCGAATACCGGGTCTTCAATTGTGGCGACTTGGGTACGCGCACATCCGCGCGGTTACATGGACGCGCAGCCGGTGGTTGCGGCGAGGCGTTGCGCCAACGCGCGTGTGAGGCGGATCCGGCCTGTGATGGTTCGCTGGTGCCCCTCTCGGTGTTGCGCAGCATGGCTGACGAGGTGACCGAGGGAGTCGAACTCGCCGCATCTTCCCGAGCACCGATGAGGGCAAGCGAAGTCCGCCACCAATTGCAGTTGGCCGAGCGTCTCCTCGCGCCGGAGAGAGCAGCATGATACCCGCGATCGCGCAACAGGTCTGTGCGCCGATCGCGAAGCATGCCGGGCGGGCGGATCGGCGCGACGGCGATCTCGGTCTGGAGATCGATCTGTTGCGTGACGGCGGCTGGTTGAAGGCTTGCCTCCCTGTCGATCAGGGGGGCGCAGGCTGGGGTACAGAGCCGGATGCCACGGAAAGCGCTTTCGATGCGCTTCGGGTACTCGGCGGCGCTAACTTGTCGGTGGCACGTCTGTTCGAAGGACATATGAATGCCGTAAAGCTGTTGGCGCTTTACGGCTCAGCGAGGCAATTAGATGCGCTGGGCGTGGCGGTGCGCGCGGGCACCTTGTTCGGCGTATGGGGCGCCGATGACCCGGCCAGTCCGCTGAAGCAGCAGGACGATCATCTGACCGGCGCCAAACGCTTTGCATCCGGCCTCGAACTAGTCGACGTCGCAATCGTAAGCGTTGCTAGAGAAGACGGCCCACAACTGCTTTTGGTAGCAAGCGACCGGCCTGAGCGCGCGGACGCAAGCGCTTGGAACATGGCCGGGATGCGCGCAACGCGTTCTGGCACTTACGATTTCTCCGGCGTGCACACCGCCCCCCAATGCTTCATCGGTGTGCCGGGCGATTATTTGCGAGAACCGAATTTCGAGGGCGGCATTTGGCGCTACTGCGCGGCCCATTTGGGTGCTGCGGAAGCGCTTTACGATGCCATGCGCCAAGCGCTGACCGAGCGGGGCCGCGCCGGCAGCCCGCATCAGCAGGACCGCATCGTCCGCTGTGCCATCGCGATCGAAACCGCACGGCTGTGGCTGATGCGCGCTGCTAGGGAAGTCGAAGCTGCAGACGCACCGCCACGCAAGGCTGCCCTTTCCCTGGCTGCCCGCGAGGTGACGGAGGACAGTTGCCGGACCGTGATGCAACTTGTCGAACAGTCGCTCGGCATGGCCGCGCATGAAGAGGGTAGCACGGTTGAACGGATCCGGCGCGACCTCTCATTATTCCTTTGTCAGGCCGCACCCGATGCCAAACGCGCCCGCGCTGCACAAACGTTAATCGATAGCCGCCTCAGATTCGAATGCCTGTAGCAAGCATCACAACTGGCGGCACCATGCTGGAAGCCGTATCCGCCGCGCCTGCGGTGGAACTAACAGAGCTCGCGCCTGGCGCTGGGGTTCTTCTGCTTAGTCCCCATCCCGACGACGAAACATTAGGTTGCGGAACCGCGATTGCAGCGCTCGCTGCAAGCGGAAAGAAGCTCTCCCTCGTGCAGATCACCGGTGGCGGCGGATCGCATCCCGGTTCGAAACGGTTCAATGCTGCAGCAATCACCGCAATCCGCGAGCGCGAACTGAATGACGCGCTTCACATTCTGGCGCCCGGGGTGGACGTGCCCGTCCTTCGGCTAGGGCTGCCGGACGGGCGAAGCTCGGTCGATATGATCGACCTGGCGGCCCAGCAGTCGGTTTTAAAATTCGCACAGGATCACGTTATCGGTGCCGTCTGGTCGACTTGGCGCGGCGATCCGCATTGCGACCATCAGACGGCGGCCGCTGCTGCTTTGCGTATCGCCGCGACCCTGAAGGTGCCGCATTGGAGCTTCCCGATCTGGGGGCGCTTCGGCGATCGGTCCGTTCCCCATGCGCTTCGCCGCTTCGTTGCGCCGAAATATCGCGCGCGTAAAATGGCCGCGATCCGCTGTCACCGTTCACAACTGGGCGAGGTAATCGACGACGACCCGGAAGGCTTCCGCCTTACCCCGGAATTAGTGGCGCACTTCTCGGACGATCCCGAGATTTTCATCCGTGAACGATGACCCCTCCCAGCGACGCGCGAAGTTCGACCAGCTCTTTCGCGAGAATCCCGACCCGTGGGAATTTGAAACGAGCACCTATGAGCGAGACAAACGTGATGCGACCATGGCTGCGATCGCGGGGCGGCGTTTCGCGCACGTTCTTGAAATCGGCTGTGCGACGGGTGTTCTGACCGAACGGCTTGCCGAAGTTTGTGACAGCCTCTTGGCGGTCGACGTATCCGAAGTCGCGCTGACCGCGGCGCGGCAGCGGCTCGCCGATCGAAACCACGTGAAGCTCACCCGCGCCGAAATCCCAGCGCAGTGGCCAGCGGGCCGTTACGACCTCATCCTGCTGTCCGAAGTCCTCTATTTCCTCGCGGAGGAGGAAATAACTGAGACATCCCGCCGCTGCCTCGATGCGCTTGAACCGGAGGGATGGGTTCTTTTGGTGAACTGGACGGGAGCCAATGACCTACCCGTCAGCGGCCCGCGCGCTGCCGAGCTTTTCTGCGCTGGTGGTTGGCGCCGGACAGGGCGGATCGTGCGCCCCGGCTATCGCCTAGATCTGCTTGCGCGGCCCAGGGTCTCACAGGTGCCGCGCTGCCGGTAGACTCCGGCCGGGTTAGGCGTCATCTCAATTGCTTAGCGAGCCAGACCAGACCCGGTCAATTCCTTCCGGATCGATCTGACTTGCACAAGTCGACGCTACGTTTAGTCTATCCTCATTAGCTTGAAGTTGAAAGCTACGAGAACCGTGGCGCTGCACGACCTGTTCGTAGAGTACCGCCAAACAGGTGCCTTCGTCTCGTAGTAGATTTTCTGACGATACGACCGCAAACCGCGCCTTACCGTAACGATTCAGCATGAATCCTTTGAGAATGTCCAAACGCATGCCGGAGTAGCCATGGACAGGTGCCCGATAGAAAAATTGGCCGCTGTAAATTCACCGAGACCATCTACGCTGCGCAGATAATTTGGCATCATCAGAGCGCCGATCAAGCGTCTTTCGAAGGGTCCGCGGCGATGTCGTCCGAACCGCTTGGAGCACCGGCCGTTTAGAACTGCCTCTAACGGGCGAACCTGACATGACCGCTTACATCATCACGGATCCGCGTATTGCACCTCGCGCGTATGACTCAGTGTCAGCTCGGACGGGTTCATGAGCATGCGCTATAACCTGTATTGCGGGCACACAGCTTATGTCCAACACTGTCGCCCGCCACGGTCCCGTTTATGCAGGGCCGCGCCTTGCCGGGCGGCTAAGACTAGGCTGGAAGGAGATTGTCAAAGTTCGGAGCTCATTTCGCGAAGTCAGGTCTCTCGCCGGACGTTGCTTCTCTTTGTGGCGGGATTTTAAATTCCAACACCAGTCATCGTAATTTCGGCCCTCAAACTGCGCGCGATAAGGCTAGGTAAAGAACGCTACCAACGGGAAAGACGGTTTGCTACGCACGGAAATCCTTGCGCTTGTGGAATAAGACCTCGCATCTGATGACTGCCAATCCTTCGCACCCTTCTCAGCCCGGCACGAAGGCATATTCGTTCCTTGCGGGCGGCGGAAAAGCTACTGATCTGATCGTCGCGCGAGATTGGAGCAACCACCCCCTCGGACCACCGGAACATTGGTCCGAAGCGCTCAAGTCCACACTCAGCCTGGTCCTGAACTCCCCTGAATCGATGATTCTATGTTGGGGAAAGGAAGAGCTGACGTTTTTCTTCAACGAAGCCTATTTCCCGCTACTTGGTCCGCGGCTCGATTGGGCCATGGGCGCACCCTTTCGTAAAGTCTGGGCTGACGCCTGGGCCCAGGCGGAACCCATCGTCGCAGACGCGTTCGCGGGCCGTTCGCAGCACTATGAAGACTTACCGTGGAAGCTGGCCACAGACCGTGGCCGGGCCGATACTTGGTTTTCATTCTCCTACTCGCGCATTCTCGATCCCGAGGGTGAGGTCGCTGGGCTGTTCATTTTTACGAACGAGACCACCGACCGTGTCCTTGCCGACGAGGCGCTTCGGGCGAGCGAGGAAAAATGGCGCGGCTTGTTCGCGACGTTACAGGAAGGGTTTCTGCTGGGCGAAATCATTCGCGACGACAGCGGAACCCCAATCAATTGGCGATACGCAGAGGTCAACGATGCTTGGCACGAACTCGTAGGTGTGCCGAAAGGGTCGGCGGTCGGACGGTCGGTTCGCGAGGTCATTCCCGGTATCGAAGAAGAATGGATTTCGATCCTCGCCGAAGTGGTGGCCACAGGCGAGACCGCGCGCTTTACGGAACGGGTCGGGCCATTGGGCCGGTGGTACGACTGCGTCGCCCAGCCGGCAGGCGGCGATCGCTTCACGGTAATTTTCAGTGAAGCCACCGAAAGAGTGCAACGATTGAACCGTCAGGCAGCCGTAGTCGCTTTGACCGACGTCCTGCAGAACCAACAGAACGTCGTCGATCTCATCATGACGGCCAGCGCAATTATCGGAGAAACGATGAATGTCGAACTGGTCGGTTACGGCAACGTCGACGATGTCGCCGAAACGATAACTGTTGAACGCGACTGGACCGCGGGTGGCGCAAAATCGTTGGCGGGCTTACGCCACTTCCGCGATTATGGATCATACATCGAAGATTTCAAGCGCGGACAAACCGTTATCGTGGGTGACTGCCGTTTGGACCCACGCACGCGCGACCATGCTGCCGCGCTCGAAGAACGCAGTGCGCGCGCGTTCGTCAACATTCCGATTTTTGAGCGCGGCCGGTTCGTCGCACTTCTGTATGTAAGTTCGGTTCGACCGCGAAACTGGAGCGAAGAGGATCTTCAGTTTTTGCAGGACGCCTCCGCTCGCCTTCGTTCGGCTGTGCAGCGTATTCGTGCGGAAAAACAGCAAGACGTCCTCAATAAGGAAATCGTGCACAGGTTGAAGAACACCTTGGCGATGGTTCAATCCATTGCCAGCCTTACCCTCAAAGATCATCTCGAACCAGGGACACTCACGATTTTTGCCCGTCGTCTAACTGCGCTGGGCGCTGCACAGAACGTTTTGCTGGAGAAGGCTTCGGGCCCGGCCGATTTGAGAGAATTGATCGATCGCGTATTGGGAGCGGTCGGTGTTTTCGACCGGTACGATGCCGATGGACCTGCCGTGTCCTTCGGTCCGCGAGCTGCACTATCGACATCTCTTCTGCTGCACGAGTTGACGACCAATGCGCTCAAATATGGCGCGCTGTCTAACCAAGGGACAATCGATATCGACTGGGATATCGATGGGAGTGGTGACGAGCGGCGCTTCGTCTTGCGCTGGACCGAACGGGGTGGCCCTCCCGCCAAAAGGCCAACTTCAAAGGGTTTTGGATCGCGCCTCATTCAAATGGGCCTCGCCGGCGCTGGGGGTAGCAAGCTCGATTACGGCTCTGACGGATTAGCCGCAACTTTCGAAGCGCCGATTGCTGATCTCACGCGTTCCTGATCTACAATGACATCGTTTGACCCATCTCGTTCCGTTCTCATTCTTGTCGTCGAAGATGATCCGTTGCAGCGCCTCGGAATGATCGATCTTGTCGAAGACGCCGGCTTTCAAGCGATCGAAGCGCGCGATGCGGATCAGGCCATCGAAATACTCGAAAGCCGTTGTGATATTCGCGTCGTATTTACAGACATCGATATGCCCGGTTCTATGGATGGTCTCAAATTGGCAGCAGCAGTGCGCAAACGCTGGCCGCCAATCGAGATCATTGTAACCTCGGGCGGCAGGAAGCCGGTACTCGAAGAGCTACCGGCACGAGCTACGTTTCTTCCGAAGCCCTTGGTGCCGGTAGATGCAATAAACACGCTCCAATCGTTTGCTAGCTAAGAATTTTTACAACCTGTGCTCGAACACGCGTCTTACGACAGAAACTGGGCTGATTTCGGTCTGACCGCTTCTAGTGAAGGGAGTGTAGGCGGACCTTCGGGTTCCGACCGAATCTGTGCTCGTTCACCTTGGCTTTGATCGATCGGTGATAACCTGCCCGCTCATCGGGGGTAGCGCGTGACGTGTGCCCCTGAAATGTGACCGGTTTTTCGTAAAGCCTAATGCAAAGAAGTCGGATGTGAATCAAGCGAAGCAGGTTTAGCGAAGAGCAGATCATCGCGATTATGAAAAAGCAGGACGCTGGGATGGCGACGGAGGAGGTAGGTCGTCGTCACGGGATTAGCTGCGCGACCTTTTACAAGTGGAAGTCGAAGTTCGGCGAACTGGAGGTGTCCGATGCGCGTCGCTTGCGTAGGCTCGAGCAGGAGAACAGTCGGCTAACGAAGCTGCTGGCGGAGGCGATGCTGGACAAAGTCGTGCGGAAGGATTTGGCATCAAAAAATGGTATTACCCGGCGCTAAGCGGGAAGCCGTCGCACATAACCGTGAACAGCACGGGCTTAGCAAGCGTAAGGCGTGCAGTTTGGTCCGCGTGAGCCGCAGGGTGATCCGTTACGATCCCACGAGGCTGGATGACGGGGCGTTGTGGCAACGGTTGCGCGAGCTGGCGGCAGAGCGTCGCCGGTTTGGCTATCACCGACTAGGCTACCTGCTGGCGCGGGAAAGCATGCGACCCAATTACGAGAAGCTGCTGCGCATTTACCGCGAGGAAGGGTTGCGGGTGTGCCTCCGCGGCGGTCACAAAGGGGCACTGGGTACGCACGGGCCAATGGTGCTGCCCGATGGACCGAATTAGCGATGGTCGCTCGACTTCGTCTCCGACAGCCTCGTTTGAGGTCGCCGGATCCGCATCCTTTGCGTTGTCGATGACGTCTCGCGGGAGTGCCTAGCACTGGTGGATTATACGTCGCGGTCAGGCGCGCGGGTGGCTCGGGAACTATTCGGTCTGATCGACCTGCGTGGCAAGACCCGTACGGTGATCAGCAACAATGGCACCGGGCTGACCTCTTCAGCCATCCTGCGCTAGTCGCTAGAGCGGGGGGTCGAGTGGTATTACATCGCACCGGGCAAGCCGATGCAGAACGGCTTCGTGGAGAGCTTAAACGGTCGCTTGGGCGCCGAATGCCTTAATGAGACCCCGTTCACCTCGCTGGCCCATACCCGGTTCGTGTTCGTCGCCTGGCGACACGACTACAACACGGTCAGGCTACACTTTAGACTGGGTGGGAAGACCCCCGCCGAAATCGCCGACGAACGCGTCTGGGGACCATGTTGCCATCCCGTCGAAAATCTATCTTGAAGAAGCGAGATCCTACCTCTGAATGGTAACAATCAGAAGAGCACGTCACGGGGCAGAAGGGACGTGGCAGAACGGCTGGCGATCAAAGAAGTGCCCTTTATTTACACCACCGACTACAACGAGAGCCGTGAACTGTTACGCGACTTCCCTCAAGTCCCGGTCGCGCACAAACCGGCAACTGACAAGAATGTCGCTTGTTCGCGGAAACCGAGGGCGATTTGATCGAGCTTGTTAAAGCAGAAGCGCGTAAGTTCTGACCCATTATTTGGGACTATAAGGGTTTGCCGAAAAGTGGTGTGAAAGTCTTCTCGTTTGTGGCGGGATAGAGGTACGTGCTATCGAATTGTGCAATCCTCTTAAGTAACGCCTCGTTCTTGATTAAAACCTTACCCGCATCTTCAACGTCCAGCGCTCCTCTTTCCCGAAGCGAACGGAAAACTCTGTTGGTGTGAATCGAAGTAATCCCACAGGCTTCGGCGTAGTCGCGTTGTAGTAAGCGGATTGGAAGATGCTGTCCGTCGAACAGCCCGACCATCTTGGCCCGCGCGGCAAGCTCGCAGATGAGATTAGCCAAGCGACTTTCAGCTCTCATGCTCCCCACCCGAATTATCCACTGCCGGTAGACGGCAGCCTCGAGAAGGCTCGCGGTCCAAATACTCTTCTCAAGGCTCGACGATCGCATCATCAGATCTCGCATCGCAGCCACGGGAATGCTTGAAACGACTGCGCCATCGAGAGTGCCAATTGAATAGGGTAGGCGGTCCGTAACGAATGTGTCGTATTCGATGAAGTCGCCAGGCATGTTGAGACCGACAATCTGCCGCTCCCCTCGCTTATCGTCGCGATATTTGAGGGTGACTCCTTCGATTAGATAATAGAATTTATGCGCGCGCTCTCCACGCTCGATGATTGTCTTACGAGGGCCAAAACTCGCCACATCTCCGAGCGAGGCTTCGAGGCAATCCCTGTCCGATTTTCCCAGAGCGCCGCCAATGCGCCCCTTTGAAAAAAGATCGGTAAGCACAGATGACCCAGCTCCCTTTTCGTTTCACGAGCGATACGATCAGCCGTCAAATTCTCGAGAACACTAATGGGTTCCCGTAACGCAAAAAAATCCCTTTCCGTGTGAACTTCGTTCCCAGACAATTTTAAGCCTGCGGTTGGGTTTTCCACAAAGACGTGAACCGCCTATGATCGCCGTTGTCGAAGGCGAAAACGCAAGGGAGAAGGCTGCCACGAACTTGCTCTAAGGGACGCCCAAACCTGGTTACGGCTTACCGAGCCGGACCTTCTGCTAGCGGGCTCGACAGAAGAGAGAAGAATACCGCGATTTTTGGTGCCCATAGCCGTGATGCTTCGAATGTCGGGCTGACCAGCCACTAGCAGGGCTCAATCCGGCTCATGCTTAATCACGGTCGTTGAGCGGACTGGAGGCGAAGCATGGCAGCCCGGCCAATATAGCGCAGTGCCACAGGGCGTGTTCGCGGCATTGCAGTCGAACCGCAATCGGTTTGGATAGTCAGCGATAGCGAAACTAACCCCGGGGTGAAGAAATGCACTCCATCGCCACCCAAGAACCGCTCGAAGAACTCCGACACCACCACAGTCGGTCCCCTTGTTCTTCAACCCAATATTCGAGGACGAGATTATACAGAAGAAACCTGTAGGTTCCTATCACTTTACGCTTCAGCGGCTGTCCTTCCGCAAGCTTTTCGCACGTTATTCCATCCACGCCTGCAGGGAGGCGTACAGGGCAAAGCAATGATGCCTGATCCGTTGTTGGCGGCGGCAATAACTGGAGGGTTCGTTGACTTTGTCGCGCACATGGTGACGAGCGATGCGCGTGATTTAGAAGGGGATTGCTGAGCACGGGTTTAAGAAGCTACGATTTAGGATGCGTTCCCGACAGACAGAGCCCGTCTGTTGCAATATGTCGAACAGCGAGCCACGGTTCGCGACCCGCCGCCGGGGGGGGGCTGAGAATTTATCGCCGCTGGTGACAAAATTATTAAAGCGCGCCCTCAGGAGGGCCATCCTTACTGAGATATCGGGTCGGCCAGGAGATTGCAGCGGTGGATTTCGAGCAGGCCGAAGGCAGGCAATAAGTCATTAAAGACCTGCTTCATCTCGAAGATCCGGCCGCAATTCTCGCGGCCAGCGCATATGCTAAGTTGGCGTCAGGTCAAACGGATGGCGAACCCATGCCCTGTGCATCTGCCGGCTCCGTTCTCTTCCGTTCCCAAGCCAGAACTCGTAAGTTGTGAAGGCCGGAGCGACCTGCATTGAACGGACTGGCATTATCGACATTTGCCGAGATCAATCGCGCTCGTCTCGGACTGGGCCGTCTGCCTACTGTCAGGTTTTGGGCAGCGAACGAAGATAGCTGCCCTTCGTCGCGGCGCCCGAATTAGAACGGCTGCCGACCAGAGAAAGTCACTCAGATTAATCGCTAAGATTGTCTGCCACTATAGAAGCCGCCATAGGTGCTTCCTGAAGCAGTTCGCCAGCGCTGCGCCCCGATCATATGCAAAAGATCGCTTACCGATCTGTCTAGAGGCCTGATACGTGCGTTGTCCATTTGTTCAATGGTAATACCTTATTCTCATAGGAAACGCGCAAGCAGCTTGGAAGTCGCTGGGGGCGAGGGTTCAAATTTCAGCCATAATCAACTTAGCCGCCTAATTCACCGAGAGCCAAGGCCAACAGAAGCCCGAGAGCCGTAGCGATCCCGCTGATGAAACTATCCTCGCGATAGGCCTTCGGAAACACGGCGGTGGCCAAGGATGCTATCACTGCCCCGGCTGCGAAGCACCGTATGGCAGCAAGATAAGACTGGGACACCGATGCCAGCAGCATATTTCCCAGGACTGCCGCTGCCGACAGCAAGACGGATGTAGCGGCCCAGAGCGCGAAAACCTGAACCTTTGATTGTTTTTCAACCATTTCCTTGGCGCCACCGGCCGCTTCGGGCAGATTCGACAATAAGATCGACCCTGCCAGTGCAGCTACTTGCATCGGACCTGCACCGATCAAGGCGACGCCGAGCGCCAAGTTCTCTGGAATACCGTCAAGAGTAATCGATATCAAAAGACCCCCACCGCTGTCCTCGCCGAACTTTTTCGCAACAGACCAATCTAAAGCGGCAAATACCGCTGCGCCGATACCAACAGAAACCGTTACCAAGGTCAGCGATGTTTTTATAAGTGCGGGTTCAATTAGTTCCGAGAGTGACGACACGATCAAAGCTCCACCTGCCAGAGCTATCAGGAACCCCTCAAGTTCCTTGGGTAGTTTCCAGAAGATGCCCCAAGCCGCTCCAAGAAGAAGTGCGCCCGAAACTACGCAGACGACCAGGATGGTTAGCATCACCGAGAAGGCCTCCGCACGGCAAGGGCTCCTACGTTTAGCATCATGCCCCTAGTCCTTCCACGCTTACTGTGCCTGTTCGATTGAAAGCTGACCGGCAAAGATTGAGCATCATCGTCCGAACTAAAGGGCGAGTTCCGGGCCAGCTTTGCAAGCTTTACCGGCATCCGATCATGGTCAGACACTGCTAAAGCTAGTCGGATGGGTTTGCCGGACCCACGGGGACGATGACTATCCTTGGCCTGCGGGATCGGCATGATTAGGTGTTTTTTTACACGTTCCAATATTAACTGAGCGTCGCAGCGATCTCCGCGAGCTTCGCCACGGTATTCATATTTCGGGCCGTTCCGCGTCTGTCACTCGGTATGCGAAGTCGGGTTCTGGCCATGCCGTCGGGGTAAAGAACGAACAGTTCGCGTTTGCCTAACCGTACCTTCTCGTTCGTAATCCCGGTTACGCCGTCGATCGCATCGGTAGGAAGTGTTCCGTCCACGAATAATGCCGTGACGCGACTGCCTGGCGAGTCCGAGAACGGGTTGCGCGCCAATGTATCGGCGAGTTCGGCGGCCGTCCGCACGATCACGCCCACGTCTTTGCCGGTATACGCTCTCAGCCGCTTCTCGAGCGCGTACCGCACCTCGCCCTCCGGCCGATCGCTTTCAAAAACGACATTACCGCTCGCGATGTAGGTTCTCGCATTTTTAAATCCTTCCGCCTCGCTCATCCGAACCAGTTGTGTCATCGGCAGTTTACCGGTCCCGCCGACATTGACGGCACGAAGCAACGCGACATATCCGATCAATTTCGCTCTCCGTATGACAGCTAGTGTTAAACCGCTGCCCAATTACCGACATCCGTAAACCACCTAGTAGCGGCCGAACGGATTTTCCGACGACCGCTACGCTTTTAGCGGTTAAACAGGAAAAAAGCGACTACTTCGCGCTTGCTGGTCGCCCGCCCCAAACATAACTTCTAAAAATAGAAGGCTGGAATGATCCAATAGGGTGACTATTCGCTCCGCAGCATTTTGATCGAAGACGTTGACTCAATCGTACTTAAAAGGCGCAGTCCGTCAAAGTCCGCCGAACCGGCCCGCCTGATAGTCGCGGATCGCCTGTGCGATCTCGGCCTCGCTATTCATGACGAATGGGCCGTGGGCAACAACCGGTTCGCCGATCGGGTCCGCATGGCCGAATAGAATTCGGCAGCCGCCATCGCTGGACAGCTCCATTCCATTGCCGTCGCTCACCTGCGCAAGCGTATGCTCAGGCACGTCCTCGCCGCCGATCTTTGCATTGCCACTGACGGTGTAGAAGAACACGTTGCGCCCGGCAGGGGTTGGAATGGTGGCACTGCCGCCGAAATCGACCGATACGATTGCCAGCATCACATCGGTCAGCGAGTGGATCGGCGCTCCGTCGGTACCGGAGACCGCGCGCACCGACACGCCTTCGCTCGGCTCGAATACGAGAATGTCCGACGCAGGCACCGGAATATAGGCAGGGTCGGTCATCTTCAGCCGACCGGGCAGGTTGACCCATAGCTGGAGGATTTCGAGTGGGCCGCCGGTGCGCTTGAACGCCTCGGGCGACAGCTCGGCGTGAACCAGTCCGCTGCCCGCGGTCATCCACTGCACGCCGCCCGCCTCCACCACGCTCGCACCCGAGCCGCTGTCATGATGAGCGAGGCTGCCTTCAAGGATAAACGTTACCGTCTCGAATCCGCGATGCGGATGCGGGCCGAAGGGAAGGCCGTGATTGTTCGGTGGATAGGTCTGCGGCCCGTGGTGGTTGAGAAACAGGAACGGGTCGACGTGCGGCAGGCTGGGGCCCGGGACGGGCCGGCGCGTCACCAGATCCTGGATATCGTCACGCACTGCCCGGTGAAGGGAGACAAGCTGCCGGGTGCTCATGCACGCATTCCCGGTACTAGCGGCTTCGGTCCGGCGGGTACGATGCCATTCGGATTGATCCGCTCGTGGCTCTCATAATAATGATGTCTGATGTGGCGGAAATTGACCGTCTCCGCGATCCCGTCCAATTCGTAGACCCGCCGGGTCAGCGCGGCGAGGTGGGGGTAGTCCGCAATTCTACGCACATTGCATTTGAAATGCGTATGATAGACCGGATCGAACCGGATCAGCGTGGTCCATAGGCGGATATCGGCTTCGGTCAGACGGTCGCCGACCAACCACTCGTGTCCCTCGAGCCGCTCTTCCAGTTCGTCGAGCATCGCGAATAGCGGTTTCACCGATTTATCGTAGGCATCCTGCGTCGTCGCGAAGCCTGCCTTGTAGACCCCGTTGTTGACTGCACCATAGACCCGGTCATTCAGCGTATCGATTTCGTTGCGCAGATCGGCAGGATAAAGATCGAGGTCCTTGGCGCCGCACCCGTCGAACGCTGTGCCGAGCATGCGCAGGATATCGGCGCTCTCGTTATTGACGATCGTCTCGGTCTTCGTGTCCCACAGCACCGGCACGGTGACATGGCCCGAATAGTCGGACTTCGCGTGGGTGTAGAGCTGGTGGAGGTGGTCAGCGTCGATCGCGGGGTCGCCGGTGACACATTCGCCCTCGCGGAAGGACCAGCCACCCTCCTTCATCAGCCAATGGACCACATTCAGCTCGATCGTGTCGGTCAGCCCCTTGAGGTGCCGCGCGACATTGGCCCTGTGCGCCCAGGGGCAGGCGAGGCTGATGTAGAGGCGGTAGCGGCCCGGTTCGGCGGCGAACCCGCCATCGCCGGTGGGGCCGGGCGATCCGTCGGGCGTGATCCAGTTGCGAAACGCGCTCTCGTCGCGCTCGAACTCGCCGCTGTCCTCATCGTTATGCGCCCACTCGTCGTGCCAGGTGCCGTTCTTGAGAAAGCCCATCGTCTCAAAGATCCTTTGCCGAGAACGGGAATTGACGCTTGCCATGCTGGACCGAGATCCAGTGCGTGGTCATGAATGCATCGATCGCCCAGCGCCCGTTAAACCGGCCGACGCCCGAATTCTTGACCGCGCCGAAGGGGGAGAACGGGCTGTCGTTAACCGGCTGGTCGTTTATATGAGTCATTCCCGCCTCGATCCGCTTGGCAAAAGCCAGCGCGCGGCCCTCGTCACGGCTGAAGACCGAGCTCGACAGGCCCATCTCGGTGTTATTCGCGAGCTCCAGCGCATGGTCTTCGTCCCGCGCGCGCTGGATCGGCGCGACAGGGCCGAAAATCTCGTTCGTGACGAGGCAATTGTCCTCGCCCACATCGGTGAAGACATGGGGCGGGATTACGAGGCCATTGGGTTCTCCGCCCAGCGCACAGGTCGCGCCCTGATCCTTCGCCTTGCCGATCATTTCCATGATCCCGTCAAACTGATCGCGGTTGACGATCGGGCCGATCAGACAGTCCGCCGCATCGCGTTGGCCCACCACCAGCTTGCGGGTACGCGCGACGAACTTCTCGACGAATTCGTCATGGACTGCGTCTTCGACCACAATACGATTGGCAATCATGCAGATCTGGCCCTGGTGCATGAACTTGCCCCAGACGCTTGCCTCCACGGCATAATCGATATCCGCATCGTCAAGCACGACGATCGGCGAATTGCCGCCGAGCTCCAGCTCGAGCGACTTGATACGGTCGCCATCGAGCGCCACCTTGCCGACACTGCGCCCCACCGGGGTAGAGCCGGTGAAGCTGACGACCGAGGGGATGGGGTGGCGCACAAGTGCATCGCCAATATCGGCCCCGCTGCCAGGCAGGACGGAGACGAGGCCTTTAGGCAAGCCCGCTTCCTCGCAGATCGCAGCGAATATCGTGCCGCCGGTTACCGGCGTATCACTGGCAGGTTTTAGGACCACTGCATTGCCCAGCGCCAGTGCCGGGAAAAGCGTCCGTGCGGTTAGCTGGAGCGGGAAGTTCCAGGGGCTGATCAGCGCGACCACGCCGGCCGGCTCGCGATAGGCGCGACTTTCCTTGCCCGGGATGTCTTCGGGCAGGATAGCGCCTTCGACCATGTAGGGCAGGGCCGCCGCTTCCTGCCGGGCGACCTGCGTCACCAGCATCAGTTCGAGCGCGGCCTTCACCTGCGTCCCGCCGACCTCGCGCACGATCCATTCAGCGATCTCTTCCTTGCGCGCCTCAAGGATGTCACCAATGGCGAGCATCTTGGCTGCGCGCGCCGATGGTGGGAAGGTTGCCCATTCGCGCTGGGCCTCCTTCGCGGCATGGCAGGCGTCGTCGATGTCGGCTGGCCGGGCGGCGTTCATCGAGAAGATCTCGCTTTCGTCCCACGGGCAGATGTTTTTCAGGGTGTCGCCTTGGCCTTCACGCCAATCACCGGCGACGAAGAGGCGGTCGAGCTTTTTATAAGGTTTGGACATGCAAGACGAACGACCGCAGCTGACATTCGTTTCGCACGGCATCGATCGAGATCTCCAACCGCACATTTGCGGGCTAAGGGCTGCCCTGTGGCCATGTAAATGACGTTTTGGTTCTCGAAACTAGAGCGTCAGATAGCCTGGCTACTTGGGACGCATTGGCATCTTGAGATGACTATCGACCGTTTGGCAGTTTACGGGCCGACAGCGGTCTGGCTGCTTTTCGTGGCAACGCGAATTATTCGGTTTTTTACGCCGTTATGGCAGCTAAGTTAAATGTCTCGGTACCATTCAGCTCGGCATTTCAGGCCACACCGGAGACGGCGCCCGAAGAAGACGGAAACCATTTTTGAGACTGCTAAGCGATACGGATTTATCGCCGTCTTATCAGGACTAGGCATCGCATACGGGACGAACGCCTCGGATAACGCTCAGAAACGCCAGGCAATCCTCGAAGCGCTACCCGCAGGCTACACTTATTCTGGTTGCGATGAAGTCCGCGCCGCGGGTGTCGCGCCGATCTATAGTTCGGAGCGCGGCTTCTCAGATCGCTTGGATGGCGATGGCGATGGAGTTGGCTGTGAGCCATATCGAGGGCAATAATGGGGCCGGTTGCAGACTGGCAGGTTACAGCTACGAAGTTGGCAGAGCCGCCGTTGCAATGGCAACTAGTCGCTCGGCAAGTCAGAACGTCTATTTGTTGGGCTGATCTTTCTCACCAGCACGTTTCGCGCGCATGCTCTCTATCCAATCGAGGACGCCATCGAACACTTCGTCCTTGATCAAAATCCAGCCATGTGTCCGCACATGGGCAATGAGCTTCTCTAACGTTTGGACAAACGCGTCGTGGGACGCGAAGCGATGGGTGAGCGCATGAAAGGAGTGATAATCCATCACGATGCCACCTCCGGAAAGCCCCGCCATTTTTTTGCATGCCGCAACGTAGGCGGCGCCTTCGTCGTCGAAGAGCTCCTTGACGATCGCGAGGCCGATGACGCGCCGTGTGCTGATGTCGACATCGATATCCCGACCGGCAACTACCAGCTTCGCGACGCTTTCACGTTTGAGGTAGCGGGCGGCGCCGTTGATCTGCCGTATCGCCGCATCGATCTGGCTGTGAGTTGCTAGTCGCTTGCGGTGGAGAGTGCGAGTTATCCCGGCTTCCGTCGTCGGGCTGTCCTTTGCCTGAATTAGAATTGCTAACTCTTCGGTTAGGACCAGGTGATCGAGGATTTCCTTATGATTATCCTTCCGCCTAGGGTTCATCATGATCTGCCCGGGCTCGAAGACCCGTGATAAGCATGACGAAATGTCCCGCTCCTGATAATAACCGGGGTCGGTTCTCGTTAGGGTGTCGTGGCGGAAACCGGAGCCCCCCTGATAGCTGTTCATCTCCGGCGTCATATCGAAGACAAAGAGGTCGCTCGGCGAAAGTGATTCTTTGAAAATGGCGTTGATCGCACGCTCGTCATCCTCGGCCGTCCGAGCACCAAACCAGTCGTTCAGCACGGTATGGACGGACTTTGCCGTTTCGGGATGGTAGCTGAGCAGGTGGATGTCCTCGTCGCCGACGAGGCAGCTTCCGTTATCCTTCAAATCCGCACGGAAGCTGATCCACTCGTAATTGTGTTCGTCGAAGAAATAGACGCTGACTTCATCATATTTCAGGATCTCGATAATGTCTTGCGAGAAGGCATCATCGCCGAACAGCGGGGTGCGAATGGTGAGGGGTTCGTCGTCGTCATCGAAGAACGCGGTGATGAGCGAGGTGGTTGTGCATGAGGACGATGGCAGCGCTGGCAGGTAAAAGGCGAAACCCCTGTGCATCTGGACCGCAAGGATCGCCTCTTTCTGTGTTTTCACGACGAGGGAAAGCTGCTCATCGTCGCCAAGACGAACAGGCATTAGCCCACCGGCGAATTGGGCGATCTGAGCCTTCACTTCTGGGTAGACGACCGTCAGGCGCATGTTGTTAGATCAATCGCGGAGGGAAAGGGCAGATTCGTGGCCACTTGACGCTGCTTTGTCGAGCATAAATCCGCTGATGACGGCCTAGTTCCAATCCCGGCCAAGTCATCTGAACCGGAGAAATGTCTGCTTCTAGGAAATCGGCAACGAAGCCTGAATGACCGATAGTAGGGCGCGAAGCTGCCGTATCGATGATATCCGAGTGGCTGAAAGTCTAGACCGCAATTAAAGCGACGTATTCAATCCGGCCCGCTGAACGCGAACCCGCTCGATCTAGATTGAACTCTTTTTGGAGGTTCCCGCGTCGGAGCGGATGCGCCGATGACGACCCGACCCGACCCTCGACCGTGCCTCGATTGACAGCAAGCGGATGGGGGCGGGCTCAAGGTGCTTCGTAATTTCGGGGACGTACCGGTCGATGAACGCAAGGCGCTCGCGCAAGACGACCTCAAGCCCTTCCGTCTTGATCCGCTTGGAATAGTGCTTGGCGTTCGTGCCGGACCGCGCATGCCCCATAATGTCGGCACGCATAATCTCATTGACCCCGTCCACTTCATAAAATGACGAGCCAAGCGCGCGAATGGAATGAATATCAGGGCCCTTGCCCTTGTCGTTCACCTCGACCTCCATTCGGTCGGTGATCCACTGAACCATGTATCGCCAAGCGCGATCGTAAAATTGCGCACCGCCGCGCTTGCTGTCGAATAGGTAGAGCTCAGGGAATAGCGCAGTGTGGCCTTCAGCGCGGATCGCGGCCACGTAATCGAGGAGCCCTAGACGCAGAATTTCATCATGTAGCGGAATTTTACGCCGCCGCGCGATGCGCTTTTCGCCGGCCTTTACACCGTCCCTGCCGCGCGTGAGGTTTTCACGAATGAAGATATGAGGGACTGGGTGGTCATCAAAGACGTCGCTGACCTCGAGCCCGCAAATTTCTTCCCGGCAGGCGTGGGTGTAATACCAAATCAGCGGCGCCCAGTAGGCCGCGTCATGCCACACTCGTGGGCAGGCGCTTTCAACCCTCAAGCGGTTCTTTCCTGCTCCTCCACCTTCATAAAGCGGCGAGCGGAACAGGCATTCGAGCTCTTCCTTCTTCCATGGTGGTCGAAGCTCAGCGTTCTCGTCCTGCTGAATCGCGACCGTCGCACTCGCGAAATCCATGACCAACGCATTGTGAATGCGCGGCTTCCACGACGTGAGCGCGAGGTGCTTGGCGACTGTGCTCATGGTGCTGAGGTCACGGTTGATCGTCTTTAAGTTTCTTGCCGTGCCGGGACTGATTGGATCGATTTCGCCGATCACTTCCTCGAATGGCCTCGACATGGCGCCCTTGGTCGGTCCCCCGAACCGAAATGTCGTAGGCAGTCGGTTCAGCCCGTTCTTGAAGCGGGCAACGTCGCGGTGGTCATATGAGCCTAGTTCGCGGTCGCCGGTGATCCAGGCGAAAGACTGCATGATCCGCCGCTGCTGTTTCAGGTCACCCTTCCAGATCTTGTCCTGCTTAAGCTCACGTAAGACGTCCTCGATGATATCGCTAAACCGGCGGTTGTCGTAGATCGCGAACGGGCATTCCGTAGGCGCTGCAGGGGAGGGCAGGTTCGTCTGTGCGATCGGCAAAGCGACTCTTTTAGCATCCGCCAACAATGCCGCTACTGCCGGAGACAGTTCGCCCAGATCAGCAGTCATCGCCCGCAATGGATCGGCGGCATCGAGCACGTCATCGTCGAAGACTCGCTGCGCCCGGGTGCAAGCCGACGCGCCGGCTCGGATAAGGTGTGTTCGTGCAGCAGCAATGTTGGCTTCGCTGCGGGGCGCTCCAATCGCCTTCAGGGTCGTGGCAACGTAATCGTCGGAAAGCGTATCTAGTATTTGATCGACCAGCGGGCGCTCCCACCCAGGTGTCATTCCCTTTTGAGTTGATTCTCGCTTGACGGCGTCGAGCTTGTCCCTCTCGAACATATCCATATCGTGCCGCGGATCGGGAAGCCGAAGCTGCCGGTATGCTTCGCCGTGCCGGGCGGCCTCTTCAATAACCGAAGATGACCACGGTGCGTTTTCATAGGCGTCCGATAGCCAGGAACCGAGCTGCTGCTCGAGTTCCCGACGGAAAATAGCTTCGATCTCGACGCCGGTTAGTATGCGCTGGCCTTCCAGCATGGTCTTCACGTCCGCCCTTACAATTACGAAACGCGCCGCCAGGATCGCTACGCGCTCACGCGCGGCGCCGGGATCAGCAGTGTGCAACGCCAAGGTTAGCGGCTTGGAGATAATATTTCGGAAATGGATCCGGCGGCGGAAGGAATAGCGGCCCTCGATCCGGATGGTGAAGGGTATGCGGCTCATCGATAACAACCTTCCCGCATGTGCTCCCGCTATGTGTGTTGGTCGTGTGACCAACACGGGGCGGAAACCCATGCTCAAAGGCGGAAATCTGCGGCTTAGCGCGCTAAAATGGTCGGGGAGAGAGGATTCGAACCTCCGGCCCCTGCCTCCCGAAGACAGTGCTCTACCAGGCTGAGCTACTCCCCGACCGAGCCGGAGACGGGCTCCGGCGCGAGGCAGGCGTGCCCTATAGGGGCGGTGTCGGGACGCTGCAACCATAAAGCGCGTTTGTGTTTGGTCGCTTGAGCGGGCGCAGCCTTCCGCCTAGCATTGCCGCCATGGCCGAGCATTACGAACAGCAATATCTGGACCTGATGCGCCGCATCTGGACGACGGGGGACGAGCGGGTGGATCGCACCGGCGTCGGCACCCGGGCGGTATTCGGCGCTTCCATGCGGTTTTCGCTGGAAGGCGATGCGGTGCCGCTGCTCACCACCAAGCGCGTCTACTGGAAAACCGCGGCGCGCGAATTTCTATGGTTCCTGACCGGCGAGACCAATATCCGTCCGCTGCTCGAGCAGAAGGTGCGTATCTGGACCGACTGGCCGCTCGATCGCTATCGCCGCGAGACGGGCGATGCGATAACGCAGGAGGCGTTTGAGGCGCGCATCGTGGATGATGCCGAATTTGCCGCACGATGGGGCGATCTCGGCCCGGTTTACGGCAAGCAGTGGACCGACTGGCCGATCTATGAGGAAGCAGGCGAGGGGCTGTATCGCCGCCGCGCGCGCGGACATGATCAGGTCGCCGAGATCGTCGACAGCCTGAAGAACAACCCCGGATCGCGCCGTCATATCGTCGAAGGCTGGAACGTCGCCGAACTCGGGCAGATGGCGCTGCCGCCCTGCCACAAGACCTACCAATTCTATGTTGCCGACGGGAAGCTGTCGGGGCTTCTTTATCAGCGCAGCTGCGATCTGGGGCTTGGCTTTGCGTTCAACATTTTTTCGCTGGCGCTGTTTACGCGGATGCTGGCGCAGCAGACCGGCCTGGCGCCCGGTGAGATCGTGTGGAACGGCGGGGACGTGCATCTTTATCTGAACCATCGCGATCTGGTGGAAGAGCAGCTTTCGCGCAAGCCATCGGGGGCACCCACGCTGCACATCGCCCGCACACCGGCCAGCATCTACGACTATCGAATCGAGGATTTCGAGGTGCGCGATTACGCTCCGCAGGAACATATCCGCGCGCCCGTCGCTGTTTGAGCGGGTGCTCTGGCTGCCCGCCGGGTATCTTGCGCTCGCGGCAATAAAATTATAGGGCACAGCAATATTGCAATTGGAGCAGCCGAGTCCGATCGGCCGCCGAGGAGAGAGCTTCGACACGATGGCACCGCCGGACAAATCCAATCTGCCGCCGCTCAAGCTGCACGTTCCCGAACCCAAATTCCGTCCCGGCGACAAAGCCGATTTTAGCGAGCTGGAAATTCCCGCCGCTGGCGCCACGCCGCGCCCCGATGAAGCCGGCGCGCCCGATGGGATGCGCGATCTGGCTTATGGTCTGGTGCGCGTCCTCGACGATGATCACGACGCGGTCGGCCCCTGGGACCCGCGGCTGAGCGATGAGCAACTGCTGCAGATTCTGCGCACCATGGCGCTCACCCGGGCCTTTGACGAACGCATGTTCCGCGCGCAGCGTCAGGGCAAGACCAGCTTTTATATGAAGTGCACCGGCGAAGAGGCGACCTCGGTTGCTGCCGCCTTTGCGCTCGACCGGGAAGACATGTGCTTTCCCAGTTATCGCCAGCAAGGCATTCTGTTTGCGCGTGGCTATCCGATGATCGAGATGATGAACCAGATCTTCTCGAACAGCGGGGACAAGCTGAAGGGCCGTCAGCTGCCCATCATGTATTGTTCGAAAGACGACGGCTTCTTCACCATCTCGGGCAATCTCGCCACGCAATATCCGCAGGCCGTGGGCTGGGCGATGGCGAGCGCGGCCAAGGGCGACACCCGCATCGCTGCCGCCTGGACGGGCGAGGGATCGACGGCAGAGGGCGATTTTCATTCGGCGGCGACATTCGCTGCAGTCTATAACGCGCCCGTAATCCTGAATATCGTGAACAATCAGTGGGCTATCTCCAGCTTCTCCGGTTTTGCCGGAGGAGAGCGTACCACCTTTGCGGCACGCGCGGTCGGCTACGGAATTGCCGGGCTTCGCGTCGACGGCAATGATCCCCTCGCCGTTTATGCCGCGACGCAATGGGCGGCGAACCGCGCGCGGCTGAACGCCGGGCCCACCATCATCGAGCATTTTACCTACCGCTCTGAAGCGCACAGCACGTCGGACGATCCGTCCGGCTATCGCAGTGCGCAGGAACGCGAGGAATGGCCGCTTGGCGATCCGATCAACCGGCTGAAGCAGCATTGCATCAAGAAGGGCATCTGGGACGAGGAACGCCACGCCGAGCAGGACAAGGAGCTTGCAGAAAGCGTGCGCGCGACCGGCAAGGAAGCCGAAAAGCTCGGCGTGCTCGGCCACGGCATGCACCAGCCGTTCCGCACCATGTTCGAGGACGTGTTCGAGGAAATGCCCTGGCATCTGAAGGAACAGGCCGAAATGGCGATATCGGAGCGTAAGGAGAAATTCCCCAAGGGCCTGCCGCGGGGGAACGACTGATGCCCAAGATGAACATGATCCAGGCGATCAACAGCGCGCTCGATTGCGCGATGACCGCCGATCCCGACGTCGTCATCATGGGCGAGGATGTGGGCTATTTCGGCGGCGTGTTCCGTGCCACCGCGGGTCTGCAGGAAAAGCACGGGAAGACGCGCTGCTTCGATACGCCGATTTCCGAATGCGGCATCATCGGCGTTGCCGTAGGCATGGCCGCTTACGGCATGCGGCCCGTACCCGAGATCCAATTCGCGGATTACATATATCCGGGGCTCGACCAGATCATCAGCGAGGCGGCGCGCATGCGTTATCGCTCGGCGGGTGAGTTCACCAGTTCGATGACGATCCGGTCGCCCTTCGGCGGCGGCATCTTCGGCGGGCAGACGCACAGTCAGTCGCCCGAAGCCATTTTTGCGCATGTTTCGGGCCTGAAAACGGTGATCCCGTCCACACCCTATGATGCAAAGGGCCTGCTGATCGCAGCGATCGAGGACAATGATCCCGTCGTCTTTTTCGAGCCGAAGCGTATCTATAACGGCCCGTTCGACGGCTATTACGATCGACCCGTGAAACCTTGGTCCAAGCATCCCGCGTCCGAGGTGCCGGAGGATCATTATCGCATTCCTCTGGGCACTGCGAACGTGGTACGCGAGGGTTCCGACCTTACCATCCTTGCTTATGGCACGATGGTGCATGTGGCGCTGGGCGTGGTGGAAGAGCATAGCATCGATGCCGAAGTGATCGATCTGCGCTCGATCGTACCGGTGGATATCGACACGATCGAGGCGTCGGTGAAGAAGACCGGCCGCTGCATGATTGTGCACGAGGCCACGCGGACCGCCGGTTTTGGCGCCGAACTTAGCGCGCTCGTTCAGGAGCGCTGCTTCTATCATCTCGAAGCGCCGATCGAGCGCGTGACGGGCTTCGACACGCCCTATCCGCACTCGCTGGAATGGGGCTATTTCCCGGGGCCGGTCCGTATCGGCAACGCGCTCGACCGGATCATGAAGGACTGAATTGATGGGACGCTATACGTTCAACCTGCCCGATATCGGTGAAGGCATTGCCGAGGCCGAAATCGTCGAATGGCACGTCTCCGTGGGCGACATGGTCGAGGAAGACCAGCAGATCGCCGATATGATGACCGACAAGGCGACGGTCGAGATGGAAGCGCCGGTGGCCGGCAAGATCGTGGAGGTTGCCGGCGAGGCGGGCGACACTATCCCGATCGGCTCCATGCTGGTGGTGATCGAGACCGAGGGCGAAGTCGAGGATGACGGCCACGGCACCGCCGAGCGGACCGACGATCAGCCAGCGGACAAGGAAGGCGTCGCCGAAGCGGTGGACGCCGGGCCAGGCATGGACGAGAAGACTGTCGCCGCCGAAGATCCCGGTGTGCAGGACAATCAGGTCGATACGTCGCGCACCGAGGTTTCGCCGAAGGACGGCGCGAGCATTCCTGCCAAGGAAGACGGCGCGGCCTCTAAATCCCAATCCAAGCTCAAGGAAGGCGAGGGTGCCGAGACTCCGCGCGGAACCGACGGTGACGAGAAGAAGGTTCTCGCCTCTCCCGCCGTGCGCAAGCGCGCCGAAGAGCTCGGCGTCGACCTTGCCGATGTGAAGCATCAGGGCGAACATATCCGCCACGGCGATCTCGACGCCTATCTGAACTATGGTTCGGGGCAGGGCTATCGTCCCGCCGGCTCCTCCGCCAAGCGCGAGAACGAGACCATCAAGGTCATCGGCATGCGCCGCAAGATCGCGCAAAACATGGCTGCTTCCAAGCGCTCGATCCCGCACTTCACTTATGTCGAAGAGCTGGACGTTACCGAGCTGGAGCATGTCCGGGCCGAGCTGAACACGACGCGCGGCAGCAAGCCGAAGCTTACCGTCTTGCCGCTGCTGATCGTGGCAATCGCGAAGACCATTCCGGATTTTCCGATGATCAACGCGCGCTACGATGACGAGGAAGGCGTGGTGACCCGTCACGGCGCGATCCATCTCGGCATGGCCGCGCAGACCGACAAGGGCCTGACGGTGCCGGTAATCCGCAACGCGCAGGACCGCAATGTCTGGCAGCTGGCGAGCGAGATCGACCGCCTAGCCAACGCCGCGCGCGACGGCAGCATCAAGGCGGACGAGCTTCAGGGCGCGACGCTGACGCTCACCTCTCTGGGGCCGCTCGGCGGCATCGCGACGACGCCGGTGATCAACAAGCCGGAGGTTGCGATCATCGGCCCGAACAAGATCGTTGAGCGTCCGGTGATCGTGGATGGAGAGCTGGAAGCGCGCAAGCTGATGAACCTGTCGATCAGCTGCGATCACCGCGTGGTCGATGGCTGGGATGCGGCGAGCTTCGTTCAAGCTCTCAAGAAGCTGGTCGAGACCCCGGTCCTGCTGTTCGCGGACTGAGCCACCGTTAATCTATAATATCAGCGCACCCGGCCGCGGAAGAGCAGGCTGGGGGCGCTGTCTGCGCGCGCGGTGAGCACCCAGCGAACGTGGGTGACGTCGTCCGGCACGGCGCGGCGGCTTCCCCCATCGGGCGTCGATACCGTCAGATCGACCAACCGGCCCCAATGACGGCCGCCATCGACCGAAACCAGATCTCCGCCCCCGATGAACGCCACGCTGTCCGGAACGGCGCTGGTGAGCATTTTCTGGCTGTCAGCGGCACCATCGCGATAGTTGACGCGGAACAGCAGGCTGTCGCCGCTGCGGACCTGACTTGCTGGCTCCAGCCTTACTCGGCGGCTGCCATCGCCTTCCCGCGCCTGCCGCTCGACATAAACCGTACTGGCGACCGGCTGGGGGCTGCTGGCGCGTGCCGCTGCAGGTACGAGCGCGACGGCACCAAGAATGGTGAGGCGGATAAGGAAGCCTGCGGTGTCGCCGCTAACGCGGCTGCGGAGGATGTTTATCATAGCATCGCCGCTCTACGCGCCGAGGCGTCAACATCTGGTAAACCATAGCGGCCGCGGCCAGGTCACCGCGCGGTCTGCTGGGTGACCAGCCAGATCGCCGCTGCGGCCGCTCTATCAAAACGGCGGAATTTCATAAAAAAACGCGCGATCGCAATTTTTCTGCTCTCTTTGCGTTGACAGTTTCGCGCAGCCCGCTTAGTGGCGCTGCTCCACGATCAAGCGGGTGTAGCTCAGTTGGTTAGAGCGCCGGCCTGTCACGCCGGAGGTCGCGGGTTCAAGTCCCGTCACTCGCGCCATTCGTGGTACATAAAGGCCCGGTTTTCCGGGCCTTTTTTGTGTCTGCAATCCGTGAGGGCGTTTCGCCTTAGCCCCGCCACTTCCCCGTTTCCATCCAGCGCAAAAGTGGACCGAGCGGCAGGATCCAGACAATCCCCAACACGAGATAAATCGGCAGCTGCGCCCACCAGGGCAGCGCTGCGATATGTTCGACCTGAGAGAGCACGAGCGCGGCCCACAGGCCGATGAAGGCGAGGAGGCCTAGGACACCCACCGGCTTGCGCCAGCTGGGCTGCTCTTCGGGGCTCAGGGGGCGGTTGGGGTCGTTGCGCATATCAGGGGGTGATCCATTCGCGTTCGGTGAGGATATGGGTGAGAGGGATGTCCCAGCGCTCGCGCGGCAACTCTGCCGCCTCCTGCGCAGACCAGGCGAGGCCAACGGTAACGGCATCCGGCAAGCCTTCGAGCGCCCGATCATAATGCCCGCCACCATGGCCAAGCCGCGTCCCGCTGCGGTCGAAGGCGACGAGCGGGAGAATCAGCAAGGACGGGGTCAGCTCGGGCGAATCGGGGGCAGGTTGTCCGCCCCCGAACGGCGCCTCATGCAGCGGTTCTCCGGCTTTCCATTGGCGAAACAGCATCGGTGCCTCGCGATCGGCGAACCAGGGCAGGGCAATCGGGCAGTTGCGTGCCTCGGCCGCTCTAAGCAGGCGCGCCGGATCCGCTTCTCGGCCAATGGCGCAGTAACCGGCCACCACCGGCTGATCGCTCAAAAGTGGCGTCATGACGCTGGGCGGGACGGAAAATGCCCGGGCGCGGTCAGCCGGGCGCATTGCATCGCAATAAGCGCGGCGCTTTTCGCGAAAATGTCGGCGCAGGCTGGGTTTGTCGGTCATGGGAGGCATGTCCTGCCATGGCGCGGCGGTTGGCGGAACCACCATGGGTCGTTTGCTGAAATATCCTCTGACGCCAGTAACGTCAGGTGGGCGCCATATGTGCAGGGCCAGGACCCCGCCAGGGACGGCTCCCTAGGATGTTGTATCGCCTCAGGGATATTTGCTCGAGCTCGTGCCGGGCAGTCCCGCCAGTTCTGAATTTAGGAGCTCGCCGATTCTTTCTCAAGGCGCGTTGCGAACGCTTCCACCCGCTCGGCGAGATTTTCGAGCGCCTTAGCCGACCGTTCGTCGTTTTCTGCAGCCGTCGGTGCTTCGGCCGCAGGTGCTTCGCCAATGTCCTTCAGCTTGTCCGCCAGGAACAATGCGGCATACAGCAAGGCGCGCGTTTCGCTCAGCGCGCCGGGATCGGCCCCTTCGCGCAGACTTTCGTCGATGAGCACGCCCAGCGATTCAAGTCGCTCTTCCTCGCCATCGGCGCAGCTCACCACATAATCGCGCCCGCCGATCGCCAGAGATACCTGTGCCATCAGCCCAAACCTTTCAGAAGATCATCGATCTGACCGATGGCCTGCCGCGTCTCCGCCCGCAGCGCCTCATGCTTGCGCGCAAGGTCGGAAGGCTGCGACGCTGCCGGGCGCGCAGCCATCGCGGTCTCGACGCGTGCTAGCGCCCGTTCGATCCGGCCGATGGCCATGATGATGCGTGTTTCGGCGCTTTCTTCGGTCATGGCGTCATCTGCTACGGAGCCGCTCCGCCTGTCAACAGGATGGCGGGCCGCGTCCGGCGGTGGCGGGGAGGACAGGAGTTGAGTGGAGTTGGGGGCGCGCGGGGAGAGGGGCGGGTTGACGCTGCCCGCTCCAGTTCCCAAAGGAAGCCGCATCAATCGACTCGCCGCCACGGGGCGGCATTCACTCGATCCTAATGCGGAGAACCCGATGGCCGTTTCTGAACGCGAACTGGCAAATGCCATCCGGGCGTTATCGATGGACGCGGTGCAAGCGGCCAATAGCGGCCACCCCGGCATGCCGATGGGCATGGCAGACGCTGCGACCGTCCTGTTCAAGGATTTCCTGAAGTTCGACGCGGCCGATCCGCACTGGGCGGACCGGGACCGGTTCATCCTTTCGGCCGGCCATGGATCGATGCTGATCTACTCGCTGCTGCACCTCACCGGCTACGCCAAGCCGACGATCGAGGATATCCGCAATTTCCGCCAGCTCGGCAGCCCTTGCGCCGGCCATCCGGAGAACTTCCTTCTCGACGGCGTGGAATGCACCACCGGGCCGCTGGGGCAGGGCTTTGCCATGTCGGTGGGCTTTGCGCTTGCCGAGCGTCATCTGAATGCGATCTACGGCGATGATCTGGTAAACCACCGCACCTGGGTGATTGCCGGTGACGGCTGCCTGATGGAAGGTGTGAACCATGAGGCGGTGGGCCTCGCGGGCCATTGGAAGCTGGGTCATCTCAACGTTCTGTGGGACGACAACCGCATCACCATCGACGGCTCGACCGAGCTTTCGACAAGCGAGGACATTCCCGCGCGCTACCGTGCCAGCGGTTGGCATGTGGTATCCTGCGACGGCCACGATCATGTTGACATCCGTCGCGCGCTTGCCGAAGCGCAGGACGATCCGCGCCCGAGCCTGATCGCCTGCAGGACGACCATCGGTTTCGGCGCACCGAACAAGCAGGGGACCGCGGCAACGCACGGCTCCCCTCTAGGCCCGGACGAGATCGCCGCGGCGCGCAAGGAACTGGACTGGAGCCATGATCCGTTCGTCATTCCGGCCGAAATCAAATCGGCGTGGGAAGACATCGGCAAGCGCGGCGCCGAAGAGCACGGCCGCTGGAAAGAGCGCCTTGCCAACCATTCCGACAAGGCCGAGTTTCAGCGCCGCATGTCCGGCGAACTGCCGCAGGACTTCTCGGTGGCCGAGCATGTCGGCAATTTGATGAGCGATCCAAAGAAGGTGGCGACGCGCAAGGCATCCGAATGGGCGCTGGAAGCGGTCAACCGCATGCTGCCCGAAACGATCGGCGGCAGCGCGGACCTCACCGGATCGAACAACACGAAAACACCGGATATTGGGCCGCTTACGGCCGATAGTTACGGCAGCCGCTACGTCTATTACGGCATCCGCGAATTCGGCATGGCTGCGGCCATGAACGGCATGGCGCTGCACGGCGGCGTCATTCCTTATGGCGGCACCTTCCTGATCTTCTCCGATTACAGCCGTCCGGCCATCCGGCTCGGCGCGCTGCAGCAGGCGCGTGTCGTGCATGTGATGACGCATGACAGCATCGGCCTGGGCGAAGACGGGCCCACGCATCAGCCGGTGGAGCAGTTGCAGAGCCTTCGCGCGATCCCGAACCTGCACGTCTTCCGCCCAGCGGACGCCGCCGAAACCGCCTGGTGTTGGCAGCTCGCGCTGCAAAATGCCGATGGCCCTTCGCTGATGGCGCTCAGCCGCCAGAACCTTCCCGCCATCGCCACCAACGCGACCGAGCAGGGCTGCGCGCGTGGCGCCTACCGGCTGAAGGCCGCGGAAGCAGACCGCAAGGTTATCCTGATCGCCACCGGTTCCGAAGTCTCGCTCGCGCTTGAAGTCGCTGAGAAGCTGGAAGGCGAGGGCGTGGGCGTTGATGTCGTCTCCATGCCCTGCACAGAGCTGTTCGATGCGCAGGACGACGACTATCGCGCGGATATCCTTCCAAACGTCGATCCTTCGCAAATCCTGCGCGTTTCGATCGAGGCGGGCACGACCTTCGGTTGGGAGCGTTACACGATGGCGAACGGCCTGAATTTCGGGCTCGATCGCTTCGGCGCCTCGGCCCCGGCGGAGGCTCTGTTCGAGAAATTCGGCCTGACGGCCGATGCCATTGCGCCGAAAATTCTCGAAGCGCTAAATCGCTGAGTTAAATACACAAGACGCTCAATCGCTGAGCCAAAAACATGGCGCTGCTGCGCCGGAACACACAGGAGCAAATCCCTATGACGGTCAAAGTAGCGATCAACGGTTTCGGACGCATCGGCCGCCTCGTGGCGCGCGCCATGCTGGAACGGCAGGACACCAATCTTGAGCTGGTGGCGATCAACGACCTTGCCGACGCCAAGGCGAACGCGCTGCTCTTCCAATATGACTCCACCCATGGTCGCTTTCCCGGCGATGTGACCGCCAGCGACGACTCGATCACCGTCAACGGCCACAAGATCGCCGTGACGTCCGAGCGTGATCCCGGCAAGTTGCCGCACAAGGACATGGGCATCGACATCGTGCTGGAATGCACCGGTTTCTTCCAGAGCGACGAGGCGGCCCGTCCGCATCTCGACGCCGGCGCCAAGCGCGTGCTCATTTCTGCGCCTGCCAAGAATGTCAGCAAGACCATCGTGTTCGGTGTGAACCAGGACAGCCTGACTGCTGACGACGTGATCGTCTCCAACGCCAGCTGCACCACCAACTGCCTGGCGCCGGTGGCCAAGGTGCTGAACGACACCGTCGGCATCGAGCGTGGTTTCATGACCACGATCCACAGCTACACCAATGATCAGCGCATGCTCGATCAGATGCACAGCGACATGCGCCGTGCCCGCGGCGGGGCGCAGAACATGATCCCGACCACCACGGGTGCAGCCCGCGCTGTCGGCCTCGTCCTGCCCGAATTGAATGGCAAGCTCGACGGCAGCTCGGTGCGCGTGCCGACGCCGAACGTTTCGCTGATCGACCTCGTCTTCACACCGGGCCGCGACACCACGGCGGAAGAGCTCAACGCCGCGCTGAAGGAAGCCTCGCAAGGCGCCATGAAGGGCGTGCTCGCCTTCACCGACCAGCCGCTGGTCAGCAGCGACTTCAACCATCAGCCGGCAAGCTCCACGGTCGATAGCCTGGAGACCGCCGTGCTAGAGGGCAAGTTGGCACGCGTGGTCAGCTGGTATGACAATGAATGGGGCTTCTCCAACCGCATGCTCGACACTGCGGGCGTCATGGCGAAGCTCCTCTAGGCTAAAGCGCCATCATCCGTTCGGGCTGAGCTTGTCGAGGCCCTGCTTTTTATCTTTCGGCGTCTACAGCTACAAGACGACCCTTCGACAGGCTCAGGACGAACGGAGAATATGCGATGACCCAGTTCAAGACGCTCGACGATCTCGGTGACGTTACCGGAAAGGTCGCGCTGGTGCGCGTCGATCTGAACGTGCCCATGCGCGACGGAGACGTGACCGACGATACGCGTATCCGCGCTTTCCAGCCCACCGTCGAAACGCTCTGCGAAAAAGGTGCCAAGGTGCTGCTCCTCGCGCATTTCGGCCGGCCAAAAGGACAGAAAAGCTCGACCCAGTCGCTTTCCATGGTCGTCGGCGAAGTCGAGGAAGTGCTCGGGCAGGAAATCATGTTCGTGCCGGAAATTGCGGGCGATATCGTTGCGCAATCGATCGGTATCATGCGCGATGGCGAAGTGGCCATTCTGGAGAACAGCCGTTTCTACCCTGGCGAGGAGGCAAACGACGCCGAATTCGCCAAGGCTATTGCCGCCAATGGCGATTTCTACGTAAACGATGCCTTTTCCGCGGCGCATCGCGCCCATGCGACGACCGAGGGGCTTGCTCATCTGCTCCCGGCCTATGCGGGCCGCGCGATGGAAGCTGAGCTGAAGGCGCTCGCAAGCGCGCTCGACAATCCCGAACACCCGGTTGCCGCCGTCGTCGGCGGTGCCAAGGTGTCATCGAAGCTGGACGTGCTGACCCATCTGGTGAGCAAAGTCGATCATCTCATCATCGGCGGAGGCATGGCCAACACTTTTCTGGCGGCGCGGGGCATCGATGTCGGCAAGTCGCTGTGCGAGCATGAGCTGACCGATACCGCGAACGACATCATGGAACGCGCCGATGCATCCGGCTGCACGGTGCATCTGCCTTATGATGTGGTCGTCGCGAAAAAGTTCGAGGCGAACGCCCCTTCGCGCACCGTCAACGTGCACGAAGTCGAAGTGGACGACATGATCCTCGATCTCGGGGCATCGGCGGCCGAAGCGCTGGGCGATGTTCTGAAAACCTGCAGGACGCTGGTGTGGAACGGCCCGCTCGGCGCGTTTGAGACGCCGCCCTTCGATGAGGCCACGGTGGCGCTCGCGAAGACCGCCGCGGCGTTGAGCAAGGACGGCTCGCTCACCTCGGTGGCTGGCGGCGGCGATACGGTCGCGGCGTTGGCCCATGCCGGCGTAACCGAAGATTTTTCTTATATCTCAACCGCTGGTGGGGCATTCCTCGAATGGATGGAAGGTAAGGACCTGCCTGGCGTCGCCGCGCTTTCTGATGCCTGACTTCACAATTCGCGCGGCAACTGACGCGGACCGTTCCGTCATAGCCGCGATCCATGCAGCCAGCTGGCAGGAGCAATATCGCGACGTATTGCCGAGCGATTTTCTCGATCGGGAGATCGAAGGCGCGATGGAGCGCCATTGGCAAGACCAGCCCTTCGGCGAAGGTGATGTGGTGCTGATGGCGGAGCGGGAAGGGGAGGCGATCGGTTTCGCCGCAACCTGGTGCGGCGATTGTGCTTATATCGACAATTTGCATGTCCGCTCCGGCCAGCGATCGGGCGGCGTCGGCCGCGCTCTCTTGGCCGAAACGGCACGGCGGTTGATGGCCCAGGGCCATTCCGCAGCCGATTTGCATGTCGTCACCTCGAACGATCGCGCCCGGAAGCTCTATGGCGCACTCGGCGGCGAATCGGCCGGCTTCGAGAACAAACCGCTTCTCGGCCACGACGTCCCGCACGAACGTATCCGCTGGGCCGATCTCACCTTATTATCAGTGGTCGCATCGGATCAAACTTAGCGCAATTGCCATCGCGCGGCGGCTTGCCTATGGCCCGCGCATTCGTATGCATTCTGCCATCAAATAGGGGTATTTATGTCGATCACGCCGGAAGTGAAAAAGATCCTGGATTGTTACGAGTCCGACAGTCCCGGCGTGAAGGCCAATCTCTATCGCATCCTGATGCAAGGCAAGCTCGGCGGTACGGGCAAGATGATCATTCTGCCGGTCGATCAGGGTTTCGAACATGGTCCCGCGCGCAGCTTTGCTCCCAACGCGGAAGGCTACGATCCCCATTATCACTATCAGCTGGCAATCGATGCAGGCCTGAACGCCTATGCTGCGCCGTTGGGTGCGCTGGAAGCGGGCGCGGACACCTTTGCCGGCCAGATTCCCACCATCCTGAAGTGCAACAACGCCAATAGCTGGGCGTCCGCGCGCGACAGCGCCGTGACAGCAAGCGTGGACGATGCGCTGCGTCTGGGCTGTGCCGCCATCGGCTTCACCATCTATCCGGGCTCCGACGATTTCTTCGAAATGGTCGAGGAAATTCGGGAGCTTCGCGCCGAAGCGGCCGCGGTCGGCATCCCGACCGTGATCTGGTCCTATCCGCGCGGCGGCAATTTGCCCAAGTCGGGCGAGCTTGCGCTCGACGTCGGCGCCTATGCCGCCCACATGGCCGCTCTGGCTGGCGCGCACATCATCAAGGTGAAGCTGCCGAGCGATCATATCGAGCAGGAAGATGCCAAGTCTGCTTATGAAGGCATGGATTTCTCCGCCCAGTCGGACCGTGTCGAGCATGTCGTGAAAAGCTGCTTCAACGGCCGCCGCATTGTTGTCTTCTCCGGCGGGGCCAAGAAGGGTGCGGACCAGGTCTATCAGGACGCCCGTGACATTCGCGACGGCGGCGGTAACGGTTCCATCATCGGCCGCAACAGCTTTCAGCGCAGCCGCGAAGACGCACTGGATATGCTCGGCAAGCTGATCGCTATCTACAAGAACGAGGAAGGCTGAGCCCTTACGTCATGACCGCCTGCCAGCTCTATCTGATCAGCCCGCCCGATGTGGGCGGCGATTTTCCCGATCGGCTGGAGGCGGCTTTGGACGGCGGGCCGGTCGCGGCCTTTCAGCTGCGCGTGAAGGACAAGGCGAGCCATGAGCTGGCCGCCCTTGCTCAGCCGCTGCTTGACCTCTGCCGTGCGCGCGATGTCGCCTTCATCGTGAACGATGACATCGCGATGGCCAAACGGTTGAAAGCCGACGGCGTGCATCTGGGCCAGACCGACGGTGATCCGCGGGAGGCCCGGGCGGAGCTAGGCGCGGACGCACAGATCGGCGTCACCTGCCACAACAGCCGCCATCTCGCCATGGAAGCGGGCGAAAAGGGCGCGGATTATGTCGCCTTCGGTGCCTTTTTCGAAAGTGCTACCAAGGAAGCATCGCACCGCGCCGAGCCGGAGGTCTTGCGCTGGTGGTCCGCGATCATGGAAATCCCTTGCGTCGCGATCGGCGGGATTACGGCGCAAAACGCCGCGCCGCTAATCGAGGCAGGCGCGGATTTTCTGGCCGTCAGCGGCGCGGTTTGGGGCCATCCCGACGGGCCGGGTGCAGCGGTGACTGAATTCGGGAAGCTCTTGCACACGCGCTAGCGGAGCCAATCGCATCTGAAGTCGTTTTGCCTCCGACACAATTGCGAGGATACGACATGCGAGTAGCGTTCACGGCAGTCGCCACTTTGGCCCTGATGGGCTGTAATTTCGCCGACAGCGGCTCTCAGGAGCAGCGGCCCCAGCCTTCCGAAAGCGCGCAGACAGCGCCTGCGCCGGACCAGAATCTGGCCGACAGCATGGCGTCCAATGACCCTCAGCCGCTTGCGAATGACGGTAATGCCATGTTCCCGGCACCCGGCACGCCCGCGGGTGACGCCGTGGCATCAAATGGCGGGGAGCGTGGCCTCCAGATGGCATCGACAACGTCGATGAGCGGGGCCACTCCGCAGGCCCAGCAAACGCCCACCGCCAATGGCAGCGGTACGATGAGCCTTTCCGCCGAAAAAATCGCGAACGAGTTTCCGATGATGCAGGCGCAGGTCGTGCTCGATCGGCTGGGCTTCACGCCCGGCGTCGTCGACGGCAAGATGGGCATGTCCACCAAAAACGCAATTTCCGGATATCAGGAAGCGAACGATCTTCAGGTAACGGGTCAGCTGGATGAAACCACGCGGCGCAAGCTTGCCCCTTATCGCAATATCGCCGCCACACGCACGGTGACGCTGCCGGCGGACATTGCTGACATGAGCTTTACGAAGGTGCCCGATTCGCCCGAAGCGCAATCGAAAATGAAGCGCCTGGGCTATAATGATTTGATCGAGAAATTGGGGGAGCGCTTCCATACCACGCCAGACACGCTGGCTTCGCTTAACGGCGGGAAGCGCAATTTCTCCGCTAACCAGAAATTGGTGGTGCCGAATGTGGGCGGTGACAGCATCGCGCCGGGCTCGATCGATGATCGGGGCTGGCAGCAGACGCTGCAGAGCCTGGGCGTTGGCAGCGAGCAACCGAAGGTCGACAAGGTCGTGGTGGACAAGTCCGACGGCACATTGAAAGCGTTCGACGGCAATGGGAAGCTGGTGGCGCAGTTCACCGCAACCATGGGATCGAGCCATGATCCACTGCCGCTGGGCGACTGGAAGGTTCTTGGCGTCGCGCACAATCCGCCTTTTTCTTACAATCCGGAGCTGTTCTGGGATGCGAACGACAGCAATCCCAAGCTGCAGCTGCCGCCCGGCCCCAATGGCCCGGTGGGCGTGGTCTGGATCGATCTGAGCAAAGAGCATTACGGCATTCACGGCACGCCTGAGCCGCAAACCATTGGCCGCGCGCAGAGCCATGGCTGCATCCGCCTGACGAACTGGGATGCAGCGCGCCTCGCGCAAATGGTGCACAGCGGCACCGAAGCGCATTTTCAAGCCTGACGAGCGGCGCTGACGATGAAGAGCCGCTGGAGGGACGTCAGACTGGTCGCGCAGGCCGTGGTGATTACCTCGGCCGTATGGCTGGTGCTGTTCTATCTGTTCGGCGACCGCCTGCCCACAGCTCCGTCGCCTGCCGAACTGGCCGGTGGCGGGCCGGTGGCGGGGCAGGGGGGAGAGGGCACCCAAATCGATCCGGTGGCCGAGCCGCGATTGACGCAGCCGCGCGGCAAGCGTGTCGCCATGACGCCGCAAAACGGTTCGCCCGATCAGGGAAAGCTGTTCATCCCGGTGGCCGGGGTGCGCAAATCGGACCTCGTGGACAGCTATACCGATGATCGCGGTGGCGGCACGCGGACCCATGAGGCGATCGACATCATGGCGGATAGCGGCACGCCTGTCTTTGCCGCCGCACCTTGCACGGTCGAGAAGCTGTTCTGGAGCGATCTTGGCGGCAATACGATCTATGTCCGCTCTCCCGACGAGCGAACGATCTATTACTATGCCCATCTCGACGCCTATCGAAACGGGCTGAAAGAGGGGCAGCAGGTCCGCGCAGGTGAGCCGCTTGGCACCGTGGGCTCTTCCGGCAATGCCGACCCCGCCGCGCCGCATCTTCATTTCTCGGTGCTCAATACCACGCCGGAAGCGAACTGGAGTGAGGGCACACCGATCAATCCTTATCCGCTCCTCTCCCGCTGAGGCGATGCATCGCTGCGGAGCATGATGACAGTAAAGGGGGGGGGATAGGCAGAGCGCTACAGGCATTGCCCTTGCGCGCCTTGATCGTTAAAGCGCGCCATCTCGCGGATGGGCTTGCCCGTCCCGCTCTTTCCACCGCCAGTCAAGGTAGCGCTTCCCCATGAAGATCAGCGGCGTCGACATCCGTCCCGGCAATATCCTGGAATATGAAAAAGGCCTCTGGAAGGTCGCCAAGATCCAGCACACCCAGCCCGGCAAGGGCGGCGCCTATATGCAGGTGGAAATGAAGAACCTGATCGATGGGCGGAAGACGAACGTACGTTTCCGCTCTGCCGATACGGTGGAAAAGGTGCGCCTCGATACCAAGGAATTCCAGTATCTCTACGCAGATGGCGGGCATCTGGTGTTCATGGACAAGGACACCTACGAACAGATCAATCTCGACGCCGACATGCTCGGCGACGAAGCCCCGTTCCTGACGGACGGGATGGACGTGACGCTGGAACTGTACGAGGAGCGGCCGATTTCGGTGCAGCTGCCCGATCAGGTGGAAGCGGAAATCGTCGAGGCCGATGCCGTAGTCAAGGGACAGACAGCTTCCTCCAGCTACAAGCCGGCCGTGCTCGACAATGGCGTGCGCGTGATGGTGCCGCCGCATATCGCGGCGGGCACGCGCATCATTGTCGATGTGTACGCCAAGGAATATGTGAAGAAGGCAGAGTAACTATGCGCAAGACCATCCTTTTTGCCGCCGCCACGCTGGCCGCCGCCGTCCCCGCTTTCGCGCAGGACGCTGCTCCGGCTGCGCCGAGCGCGAGCGAGCAGGCCGATATCGATCGCGGCGGCATCATCTTCGGTTCGTTCAGCCAGGCCGTGCGTTCCGACCAGATTACCGAGCAGGAAAAGAACGCGCTTTTCGGCTGCATGTACGACAATTCGATCAAGGCGATCGCCGAGCAGACCGGCAAGGTTCTGGCGGCCAATCCGCAGATCGATGCGACCAAGCCGGAGAACGTGTTCAACGTGGCCGCGGTGGTTTGCGGCGCGCGCAAAGCCAAGACGGCAGACGATAGCGCGGCGGCCCCCGCCACGCCGGCTCCGCAGAGCCGCTGATGCCAGCAAAGTCCGGCCTCGTTACGGTAATGGAGCGTGCCGCCCGCAAGGCGGGCACGCGTCTTCGGCGCGACTTTTCCGAAGTCGAGCATCTGCAGGTCTCCAAGAAGGGGCCTTCGGACTTCGTGTCCAAAGCGGATCAGAAGTCCGAACGCACGCTCTACGATGAGCTTACCAAGGCGCGGCCGGGCTGGGGTTTCGAACTGGAAGAGGGCGGAACGATCGAGGGCGAGCCGGGCGAACCGCGCTTCGTGATCGATCCGCTCGACGGCACGTCCAATTTCCTCCACTCGATCCCGCATTTCGCAATTTCCATCGCGGCGCAGGAAGCCAAGCCGGACGGCGGCTGGGGCGAGGTGTTCGCCTGCCTGATCTATCAGCCGCTGACAGACGAGAGCTTCTGGGCCGAACGCAGCCGCGGCGCGTGGCTGCACGATCGCCGCCTGCGCGTATCGGCACGCCGTGATCTTTCCGAATCCCTGATCGCCACCGGCGTTCCGTTCCAGGGCCATGGCGACATGGCGGAGTGGGAAGCGATTTTTGGCAAGATCGGCCCGCAGGTGGCCGGTATCCGCCGCTTCGGCGCTGCCTCGCTCGATCTCGCTTGGCTGGCTGCTGGACGTTATGACGGTTTCTGGGAAAGCGGCCTTTCGCCTTGGGATACTGCTGCGGGCTGCCTGATGGTGCGCGAGGCGGGCGGATTCGTGACCGATTGGCGCGGGCGCAGCCCGGCTATCGCCGATGCGCAGGTGCTTGCCGCCAATGACGCCTTGCACAGCAAGCTGCATAAGCTCCTGGCGCAGGCGCTCAAGGAAAAGCGCGAGGCGGCCTGAGCCGCCCATTCCCGCCCGACTGGTTGCGATTTCGTCACGATGTTTTCCGCCCCCGCACCCTTGCGGGGCGCGGGCAAGCTGCTTAGAAGCGCGGGCATAACTGATAATGGACAAAGCCCCAGTGGTCGATCTCTCCCAATATCTGCCGATCCTTCTGTTTCTCGGCGTCGCGCTCGCAATTTCCTGCGTGTTCGTGTTCCTGCCGATGGGCGTTGCCCGCCTGACCGGGGCGCACAAGCCGACGGCGGCGAAGCTGGCCGAATATGAGTGCGGCTTTCCTGCGTTCGAGGATTCGCGCAGCCAGTTCGACGTGCGCTTCTATCTGGTGGCGATCCTCTTCATCATCTTCGATCTGGAAGCAGCCTTCCTCTTTCCCTGGGCGGTGAGCCTTGAGGAAATCGGCTTTGCTGGCTGGGCAACCATGATGGTCTTCCTGTTCGAACTGGTGATCGGCTTTGTCTACGCCTGGAAAGTGGGAGCACTGGAATGGGAATGAGCGCCGATACCACGCAGGCCACCGAGGGTCAGAATTGGGGTCCGCGCGGGCAGGGCGAAGTGACGCCGCCTGACGAGGATTTCTACAACTCGCTGAACAGCGAAGTGCAGGACAAGGGCTTCCTCGTCACCTCGACCGAGGAGCTGTTCCAGTGGGCCCGCACCGGCTCGCTGTGGTGGATGACCTTCGGTCTGGCGTGCTGCGCAGTGGAGATGATCCACGTAAACATGCCGCGTTATGACATGGAGCGTTTCGGCGCTGCGCCGCGTGCTTCTCCGCGCCAGAGCGACGTCATGATTGTTGCGGGAACGCTGTGCAACAAGATGGCACCGGCGCTGCGCACGGTTTACGATCAGATGTCCGATCCCAAATATGTGATCTCGATGGGCAGCTGCGCCAATGGCGGCGGCTACTATCATTACAGCTATTCCGTGGTGCGCGGATGCGACCGGATTGTACCGGTTGATATCTACGTTCCCGGTTGCCCGCCGACTGCCGAAGCACTGCTTTACGGCGTGATGCAGCTGCAGCGGAAGATCCGCCGCGTCGGAACGATTGAGCGCTGACATGGCCGTTCTCCACTCCGCACCCCGCCACGCCTCCAACGAAGGCGTCCTCAAGGCGCTGACCAGCGCGCTTGGCGACATGTTCGTCGAGGGCAAGGAAAGTCATGGCGAGATCAGCATCACCGTCGCGCGCGACAGCATCGAGGATGCGCTACGGATGCTGCGCGACGAACATAGCTATCAGATGCTCGCGGAGATCGCCGGTGTCGATTATCCGGATCGGCCCGAGCGGTTCGAGGTCTGCTATCATCTGTTGAGTCTCACCAAAAACCATCGCATCCGCGTGAAGGTGACGACGGATGAGGATCATCCTGTACCGACCGCGACGACCGTCTGGCCGAATGCCGACTGGTTGGAGCGCGAGGTTTTCGACATGTACGGCGTATTGTTCTCCGGTCATCCGGACCTGCGCCGCATCCTGACGGATTACGGCTTTCGCGGCCATCCTTTCCGCAAGGACTTCCCGCTTACCGGCTATGTCGAGATGCGCTATTCCGAAGAGCAGCAGCGCGTGGTTTACGAACCCGTTGAGCTGGCGCAGGACTTCCGCAGCTTCGACTTCATGAGCCCTTGGGAAGGCGCGGACTATGTGCTGCCCGGCGATGAGAAGCGCACCACCGGCGCTGACATCGACGATCCTCAGGTGACCGAGAAGAAGAGCGATACCGGTGCCGGTGCCAAGGCGGACAAGAAGGCTGCCGAGGCGAAGTCCGAAGGCAGTCCCGCTGTGAAGGATAGTGGCAAGGAAAAGCCCGATGCGCCCGACCAGACCGAAGGCGGGAACGCCAAGGAGCATGAGGCCGAAAAGACGGTCGATAAGGACGGCCAGGAGAAGGCCGGGGGCAAGGACTGATGGCTGATTTCCTTGAAGAGATGCGTCACGATGCGGATGCCGCCGATCCGACGACCGGCGATCTCGATATCCAGAACTACACGATCAATTTCGGTCCCCAGCATCCCGCAGCGCACGGCGTGCTGCGCATGGTGATGGAACTGGACGGCGAAATCGTGGAGCGCGTCGATCCGCATGTCGGCCTGCTCCACCGCGGCACCGAGAAACTGATCGAGTATAAGACATACCTTCAGGCGCTGCCTTATTTTGACCGGCTCGATTACTGCTCTCCGCTGTGCATGGAGCATAGCTATGTGCTGGCCATCGAGAAGCTGCTGAACCTTGAGGTGCCGCTGCGTGCGCAGTATTTGCGGGTGTTCTTTGCAGAACTGACGCGCATTTCGAACCATCTGCTGAACCTTGGCAGCCATGTCATGGACGTAGGCGCGATGACGCCGAACCTGTGGCTGTTCGAAATTCGTGAGGATTGCCTGCAGTTCTTCGAGCGCGCGTCCGGTGCGCGCATGCACAGCGCCTATTTTCGCCCCGGCGGCGTTCATCAGGACGTTCCGCTGAAGCTGCTGACCGATATCGGTGATTGGCTCGACACGCGGTTCCCGCGCCTGTTCGAAGATGCCATCAGCCTGGTGGCCGACAACCGCATCTTTAAGCAGCGCAATGTCGATATCGCGGTCGTATCGCGCGATGAGGCGATTGCGCGCGGCTTCTCCGGTCCGATGATTCGTGGCTCCGGCATTCCGTGGGATCTGCGCAAGTCGCAGCCTTATGACGTGTATGACCGGATGGAGTTCGACGTACCTGTCGGCACCAATGGTGATTGCTATGACCGCATGATGGTGCGCGTCGAGGAGTGCCGTCAGTCCGCGCGGATCATGAAGCAGTGCCTTGCCGAGATGCCCGAGGGGCCGATCGCGAGCGACGACCGCAAGGTGGTACCGCCCAAGCGCGCAGAGATGAAGCAGACGATGGAAGCGCTGATCCATCACTTCAAGCTCTACACCGAAGGCTTCCATGTGCCCGAGGGTGAGGTTTATGTGGCGACCGAAAGCCCCAAGGGGGAGTTCGGCGTGTATCTGGTAAGCGATGGTTCGAACAAACCTTATCGCTGCAAGATCCGCCCGACCGCCTTCAGCCACCTGCAGGCAATGGATTTTATGACAAAGGGGCACATGCTGCCCGACGCGACCGCCATTCTTGGCGCGATCGACGTCGTTTTCGGGGAGAGCGACCGTTGACCGGCCCCACTTACGCCAATGAAAAGCAGATCGCGGAGCCAACAGCTGCCGACGAGCGGCCTTTCGCGGATTTTGCCTGGACCGCGGAAAATGCGGAAAAGGCAAAGATGTATATCGCTCGCTATCCCGAAGGGCGTCAGCGCAGTGCTGTCATGCCGCTGCTCGATCTCGCGCAGCGCCAGATCGGTGCGCAAACGCAAACGCAGGGATGGCTGCCGGTTCCGGTGATCGAATATGTCGCAGCGCAGCTCGATATGCCGTACATCCGCGCCTATGAGGTCGCGACCTTTTACACCATGTACAATCTGGAGCCGGTCGGCCGCTACCACGTGCAGGTCTGCGGCACCACGCCCTGCATGCTGCGCGGTTCGGACGACGTCATGGCCGCTTGCAAGAACAAGGGCATGGTGAAGGGCAAGACGACCCCCGACGGCATGTTCACGTTGACCGAGGTGGAGTGCATGGGCAATTGCGCCACCGCGCCGATGGTGCAGATCAACGACGATAATTACGAAGATCTTGATTACGATAAGACCGTGCAGATCCTCGATGCGTTGGCAAATGGCGAAAGTCCGAAAACCGGTACGCAGATCGAGGGACGTCACACGTCAGAACCTGTAGGCGGGCCGACAACGCTGAAGGCTATGGTTGATGAAAATCACGATTATCGGGGCGAATGGTGATGGAGCTGGTCGTCCCGATCATTATCGGACTGATCGTCCTGTTCATCGCCCTTAAGTTGCTGAAGGGCGTTGTGAAGACGTTCGGTATTGTCATTGCCATCGCGATTGCCGCGGGCCTGTATTTCGCCATGGGAGGCGGGGCATGAGTTTCGACTTTCTCGCCGACAAGGATCGGATTTTCACCAACGTCTACGGCTTCCAGGACTGGGGCCTGCAGGCGGCGCAGGCGCGCGGCGACTGGGACGATACCAAGGCGCTGATCGCACGTGGTCAGGACAAGATCATCGAGGAGATGAAGGCGTCGGGCCTGCGCGGCCGCGGCGGCGCGGGGTTCCCGACGGGCCTCAAATGGTCCTTCATGCCGAAGGAATCGAAAGACGGTCGCCCAAGCTTCCTCGTCATTAATGCCGACGAATCCGAACCCGGCAGCTGCAAGGATCGCGAGATTCTGCGGCACGATCCGCATAAGCTGATCGAAGGCGCGCTGGTCGCCGGTTTCGCGATGCGCGCGCGTGCGGCTTATATCTATATCCGCGGCGAGTATATCCGCGAGGCTGAAGTGATGGAGGCCGCCATTCAGCAGGCCTATGACGCCGGCCTGCTTGGCAAAAACGCGGCGAAATCCGGCTACGACTTCGACGTTTACCTGCACCGCGGTGCGGGCGCCTATATCTGCGGCGAAGAAACCGCGATGATCGAGAGCCTGGAAGGCAAGAAGGGCCAGCCGCGCCTGAAGCCGCCTTTCCCGGCGGGCGCGGGCCTTTACGGTTGCCCAACGACGGTGAACAATGTCGAGAGCATTGCGGTGGTCCCGACCATCCTGCGGCGCGGGGCAAGCTGGTTCAGCAGCTTCGGCCGCGAGAACAATCACGGCACCAAGCTCTATCAGATCAGCGGCCATGTCGAGCGCCCCTGCGTGGTTGAGGAAGCGATGAGCATCCCCTTCCGCGACCTGATCGAAAAGCATTGCGGCGGCGTGCGCGGCGGGTGGGACAATCTGCTCGCGGTGATCCCGGGCGGCTCGTCTGTTCCACTTGTGCCAGCCGAACAGATCATGGACGCCCCGATGGACTTCGACGGGCTGAAGGAAGTTGGCTCCGGCCTCGGTACGGCAGCGGTCATCGTGATGGACCGCTCGACCGATATCGTCCAGGCGATCAGCCGGATTAGCTACTTCTACAAGCATGAAAGCTGCGGCCAGTGCACGCCCTGCCGCGAAGGCACGGGCTGGATGTGGCGCGTGATGGAAAAGCTACGCACCGGCGATGCCGACATCGCGGACATCGACATGTTGCAGCAGGTGACGAAGCAGATCGAAGGGCACACCATCTGCGCCCTTGGTGATGCGGCCGCCTGGCCGATCCAGGGCCTCATCCGCCACTTCCGCCCGGAAATAGAGCGGCGGATCGAAGAGAAGAACGGCCGCGCGCCGATGATGGAGGCAGCGGAATAATGCCAAAGGTCACCGTAGACGGACAGGAACTCGAGGTTCCGGACGGCGCGACCGTGTTGCAGGCCTGTGAGTTGGCCGGCAAGGAGATCCCGCGCTTCTGTTATCATGAACGGCTGTCGATCGCCGGCAATTGCCGCATGTGCCTGGTTGAAGTGAAGCCCGGACCGCCGAAGCCGCAGGCGAGTTGCGCGCTGCCCGCTACTGAGGGCCAGGAAATTCGCACCGACAGCGAAATGGTGAAGCATGCTCGCGAGGGCGTGATGGAATTCTTGCTGATCAACCATCCGCTTGACTGCCCGATCTGCGATCAGGGCGGCGAGTGCGATCTGCAGGATCAGGCCATGGCATATGGCAAGGGCAAGAGCCGCTATGAGCTGAACAAGCGCGCCGTGACCGAGAAGTATATGGGTCCGATCGTGAAAACGATCATGACCCGCTGCATTCACTGCACGCGCTGCGTCCGTTTTGCCGAGGAAGTTGCCGGCGTCGAGGAAATCGGTGCGATCGGCCGCGGCGAGAACATGCAGATCACCTCTTATCTGGAAGAGGCGGTAAACAGCGAGCTTTCGGGCAATGTGGTCGATCTGTGCCCAGTCGGCGCGCTCACGTCCAAGCCCTATGCTTTCGAGGCGCGGCCTTGGGAGCTGAAAAAGACGCTCGGCATCGATGTGATGGACGCGGTGGGCACGAACATCCGTTTTGATGCGCGCGGGCGCGAAGTTCTGCGCGTACTTCCGCGCGTGAACGACGATGTGAACGAGGAGTGGGCGACCGACAAGGCGCGCTACGTCATCGATGGCCTGATGCATCGCCGTCTCGACAAACCTTATGTGCGCCGTGACGGAAAGTTGCAGGCGGCTAGCTGGAAGGAAGCGTTTCAGGCGATTGCCGATGTAAACGCCGGTTCCTCCGTCGCGGCGATTGCCGGTGATTTGGTCGATTGCGAGACGATGTACGCAGCCAAGGCGCTGGTGAAGGCGCTGGGCTCCGATCATCTCGAAGGGCGCCAGACCGGCCTCGATTATGACGTCACCAGCTATGACGCGGTGCGTTTCAACACGCCGCTCGCCGATCTGGAGCATGCCGATCTGGTGCTGCTCATCGGCAGCAATCCGCGCCACGAAGCGCCGCTGGTCAACACGCGCATCCGCAAGGCGATCAAGCGCGGCGCGAAGGTCTATGCCTTCGGCCCCGAGACGAACCTGACGTATAAGGCCGAGTGGCTTGGCGAAGATCTGGGCGGGCTTGGCAACTTGCCCGATGCGCTGGTTGACGCATTGAAAAATGCCGAGAAGCCCGTCATCATCGTGGGGCCCGCCGCGCTCGGCAGCGAAGGTGCCCATGGTGCCGCGCTTAAGCTGGCGAGCGATCACAAAATTGTTCGCGATGGCTGGAACGGCTTCAACGTCTTGCACACGGCTGCCGCGCGTATGGGTGGACTTCTGCTTGGTTACGCGCAGGCTGGAGGCATCGGCGATATTGTCGGCGCGAAGCCGAAGCTCGCATTCTTCTTGGGGGCGGACGAGGTCGATTTTTCGAAATTCGACGGCACGTTCAAGGTCTATGTCGGTCATCATGGCGATGCGGGCGCGCACGCGGCGGACGTCATTCTGCCGGCGGCGGCCTATCCGGAAAAGGCCGGCACCTATGTCAATATCGAGGGCCGCGTTCAGCGCAGCGCGAAGGCAGTGTTCGCGCCGGGCGACGCGCGCGAGGATTGGGCGATTTTCCGCGCCCTCTCCGACGTGCTGGGCCACACCCTGCCGTTCGACGATTTCGACGGCCTGCGCGCCGCGATGTACATTGACGTTCCCGCGCTGGCCGAAGAAGGGCTGGTCGCTTATGATTGGTCGCCGCCTAAGCTCGCCGACAAGGCGAGCGGTACGGTGTCTTATCCGATCCGTGATTATTATCTGACCAACGCCATCTGCCGCGCGAGCGAGACGATGAACCGCTGTTCGGCCGAACTGGTTCACGGCATCGACATGCTGGAGGCCGCGGAATGAGATATCCTGGCTTGATGCGGAGCGCCGCGAAAATCCTGTTCGTGGTCGCTGTCGTTGTTTCGATTGCCACCCTATCTTTAACCTTGTTCGTCGGCAGTCGGACGGGAGAGCCTGGGGTATTGGTTGCTGGAGTAGTCGGAGCGTTTAATGCGGCGATACCGCCGTTCATTGGTGCGGCGATCATCTGGCGTCTGGACATCTGGCTTTTTGAGCGGGGAGACCGTCCATGACCGCGCAATTTATTTCCTGGGGCATGGACCCCGCCTGGGCGTGGTTCATAGCGACCATTGCTGGCATCTTGCTCATCGCGCTGCCGCTGATGCTGGCGGTCGCGCTGATCATTTACGCCGATCGCAAGATCTGGGCGGCGATGGCGCTGCGCAAGGGTCCCAATGTGGTGGGACCTTTCGGCCTGTTGCAGAGCTTTGCCGATGGCCTGAAGGTCTTCCTGCAGGAGACCATTATTCCGTCTGCGGCGAACCGCGGGCTCTTCCTGATCGCACCGATCATCACCTTTACGGTGGCGCTTCTTGCCTGGGCGGTGATTCCGTTCGGACCGGGCATGGTGCTGGCGGACATCAATGTCGGCCTGCTCTACGTTCTCGCGATCAGTTCGCTCGGCGTTTACGGCGTCGTGATTTCGGGCTGGGCGTCCAATTCCAAATATCCGTTTTTCTCGGCGATGCGCGCCGCCGCGCAGATGATCAGCTACGAAGTCTCCATCGGCTTCATCCTGATCAGCGTCATTCTCTGGGCCGGTACGTCGAACCTCGGCGGCATCATCGATGCACAGCGCGGCACGATCCTGGGGATCATCAGCTTCAACGGCCTGAACCCGCTGCTCTTTCCGATTGCAGTCCTGTTCTTCATCTCCTCGCTTGCGGAAACGGCACGCGCGCCGTTCGACTTGACCGAGGCAGAGTCGGAGCTCGTCGCCGGTTACCAGACCGAATATAGCTCGATGGCGTTCGCGCTGTTCTGGCTGGGCGAATATGCCAATGTCATCCTGATGTGCGCGCTCAACGCGCTGCTGTTCTGGGGCGGATGGCTGCCGCCGATCGATTGGGCTCCGCTTTACTACGTGCCCGGCATCATCTGGTTCTTCCTGAAAATCCTCGTTTTCTTCTTCATGTTCAGCTGGGTAAAGGCCACCGTCCCGCGTTATCGCTATGACCAGCTGATGCGTCTGGGCTGGAAAGTGTTCCTCCCGATCAGCCTGTTCTGGGTGTTCCTGGTCTCCGGCTATCTGATGATTACCCGCTACGGAGTGCTCTCATGAGCTTCGCTGATACCGTCAAAGCCTACACTCTTTCGGAGTTCGTGAAGGCGCATTGGCTGACTCTGAAATATTTCTTCAAGCCCAAGGCGACGATCAACTATCCGTATGAGAAGAACCCGCTCTCCCCGCGCTTCCGCGGTGAGCATGCGCTGCGCCGTTATCCCAATGGGGAAGAGCGCTGCATCGCGTGCAAGCTGTGCGAGGCGGTGTGCCCGGCCCAGGCGATTACGATCGAGGCCGAGCCGCGCGACGATGGAAGCCGTCGCACCACGCGCTACGATATCGACATGACGAAGTGCATCTATTGCGGTTTTTGTCAGGAAGCCTGCCCGGTAGATGCCATCGTCGAGGGGCCGAACTTTGAATATTCGACGGAAACGCGCGAGGAGCTGATCTACGACAAATCGAAGCTTCTCGAAAATGGCGATAAATGGGAGCGCGCGATTGCCGCGAACCTTGCCGCCGATGCGCCCTATCGCTAAGCCGCGGCCATAACGATTCAATAACAGAACAAACCGATCCAGATCCGTCAGGGCTGAGCGTTGCGAAGCCGATATATCCGACAGGCACCTCGTAGGGTGTGAGGGCTGACGACACAGGGGACCATCGAAGCTCTTGATCCAGACACTCGCCTTTTATCTGTTTGCGACAATCGTGCTCCTTTCCGGGGCGTTCACGATTTTCGCGAAAAATCCGGTGCATAGCGTACTGTGGCTCATCCTCGCCTTTTTCAACGCGGCGGGGCTGATGGTGCTTGCGGGCGCTGAGTTCATCGCGATGTTGCTCGTCATCGTCTATGTCGGCGCGGTTGCGGTGCTGTTCCTGTTCGTGGTGATGATGCTGGACATCGATTTCGCGGAATTGCGCGCAGGTTTTGCCAAATATCTGTTTTTTGGCATCATCCTCGCCGCGTTTCTCGCGATTGAGCTGGTGCTGGGGCTGGAAGCGTTTCGTGCCGGTGCGATCAAACTCGGCACGGAAACGAGCGCGCCCATCGATATGAGCGTTTCGAACATTGAGGCGATCGGTGCGCTGCTCTACACCAAATATATCTTCCTTTTCGAAGCTGCGGGCCTCATCCTGCTGGTCGCCATGATCGGCGCGATCGTTTTGACGCACCGCCAGCGCCGCGGCACCCGCCCGCAGAACATTAAGAAGCAGGTCCGCCGCCGTCCTGGCGAAGCGGTCCGAAATCTGAACCCCGAAGTGGGGCAGGGGGTCGAACTGTGATCGGCATCGAACATTATCTCGTCGTCAGCTCGATCCTGTTCGTGATGGGCGTGCTCGGAATCTTTCTGAACCGGAAGAATGTGATCATCATTCTCATGGCTATCGAACTGATCCTGCTTGCAGTGAACATCAACCTGGTGGCCTTCTCGAGCGCCTTGCAGGACCTGACCGGCCAGATTTTCGCCATGTTCGTACTGACCGTCGCCGCGGGCGAGGCGGCTATCGGGTTGGCCATTCTGGTTATCTATTTCCGTGGCCGCGGCACCATCGCGGTCGATGACGTCAACCGGATGAAGGGCTGACGGGCGCCGTGATCCAGATCATCGTTCTTCTGCCGCTGCTTGCGGCGATCGTTGCGGGCCTTTCGAACCGCGCGATCGGTAATGTGCCGGCCAAATTGCTCACCACGGGCGCGCTGTTTGTTTCCTGCGCGTTGAGCTGGGTGATTTTCACCGGTTTTCTGTCAGGCGCGGGCGAAGCTTATGTCGCGCCGGTCATGACCTGGGTCCGCTCGGACGGGTTTGATTTCGATTGGGCCTTGCGCGTCGACACGCTGACCGCGGTGATGCTGGTTGTGATCACCAGCGTCTCGGCGCTCGTTCATCTCTACAGCTGGGGATATATGGACGAGGATCCGGATCAACCGCGTTTCTTCGCTTATCTCTCGCTCTTCACCTTCGCCATGCTCATGCTGGTGACCGCCGATAACCTCGTCCAGATGTTCTTCGGTTGGGAAGGGGTGGGCCTTGCCTCCTATCTCCTCATCGGGTTCTGGTTCCGCAAGCCGAGCGCCAATGCAGCCGCGATCAAGGCCTTCGTGGTCAACCGCGTTGGCGATCTCGGCTTCATGATGGGTATCTTCGGAGTGTTCCTGGTGTTCGGCACCGTTTCAATTCCGGAAATCCTTGCGGCCGCCCCCGCACAGGCAGGCTCCAGCATCGGTTTTGCCGGATTGCGCGTCGATACGATGAGCCTGCTCTGCATCCTTCTTTTCATTGGTGCGATGGGCAAATCAGCCCAGCTCGGCCTGCACACATGGCTTCCGGACGCGATGGAAGGCCCAACGCCGGTTTCTGCGCTGATCCATGCCGCCACGATGGTTACTGCGGGGGTCTTCATGGTCTGCCGTCTGTCGCCGCTGTTCGAAACCAGCCAGTTTGCGCTGAACTTCATCACGATCATCGGGGCAACTACCGCGATGTTCGCCGCCACGGTTGCGCTGGTGCAGACCGACATCAAGCGCGTGATCGCGTATTCCACCTGCTCGCAGCTCGGCTATATGTTCTTCGCCGTCGGTGTGGGTGCCTATGGCGCGGCGATGTTCCACCTGTTCACGCACGCAATCTTCAAGGCACTATTGTTCCTGGGCGCGGGCAGCGTGATCCACTCCATGCATCATGAGCAGGACATGCGCTTCTATGGCGGCCTGCGGAAGAAAATCCCGATTACCTTCTGGGGCATGATGGCCGGCACGCTCGCCATTACGGGCGTGGGTATTTTGGGTCTCGGCGGTTTTGCAGGCTTTTATTCCAAGGATGCGATCATCGAAGTGGCTTACGCCGCGACGGGGCCATATTCCGGCTATGCCTGGTTCATGGGTGTGGCCGCCGCGCTCCTCACCAGCTTCTACAGCTGGCGCCTGATGTTCCTCACCTTCTGGGGTAAACCCCGCTGGGCCGACAGCGAGCATATTCGCCATGCCATGCACGGACATCATGACGACGCCGAGCATGCCACCCATGCGCATGAGGAACCGGATGCCGATAATCCTCCGGCGCAGGAAGATTCCGGTTACGCGCCCGATCCGCGTGGCGCGGATGCGGAAGATCTTCCGCCGGGCACCGCGGGCTATCATCCGCACGAGAGCCCGTGGGTCATGCTGTTGCCGCTGATCATCCTTTCTTTTGGCGCGGTTTTTGCCGGCTTCCTGTTCCACAACTTCTTCGTCGAGCCGGAAACGGCGGGTGAATTCTGGAAGGGCAGCCTCGCGTTCAACGAACATCTGATGCACGCGATGCACGAAGTGCCGCTTTGGGTTAAATTCGGCTCGACCGTGGCCATGCTGATCGGTTTGATCACCGCCGCGCTGATGTACCTGCGCGAAAGCGACGCGCCCAAGGCGTTCGCTGACAATCTGCGCCCGCTCTACCGTTTCCTGCTCAACAAATGGTATTTTGATGAGCTCTACAACCTGATCTTCGTGCGGCCTTCATTCTGGCTCGGGCGGATTTTCTGGAAGGGCGGCGACAAGGGTCTGATCGACCGGTTTGGTCCGGACGGGATTGCCACGCTTGTGCGGTCGGGCTCGGGTTTCGCGGTCCGCTTCCAGTCGGGCTATCTTTATTCTTACGCGCTGGTGATGCTGCTCGGCCTCGTCGGCCTCGTCACCTGGGTGATGGTGCGCTGACATGAGCGATATCGGTTTTCCCATTCTCTCGCTGCTTCTTGCGATTCCGTTCGTCGCGGCGATTGTCTGCCTGTTTGTCGGCGCCAGCGGTGCACGTGCGATTGCACTGGGTGCGACGCTGCTGAACTTCGTCATCGGCATCATCCTCTGGGCGCTCTACGATCCCGCGGGCGCGCAGTGGCAGTTTGTCGAGCGTGCCGATCTATTCGGGCCGTTCTCCTGGGCGCTGGGGATCGATGGCATCGCACTGATGCTGATCGTGCTTACCGTCTTTCTGATGCCGATCTGTATCGGCGCCAGCTGGAACGCGATCGCCAAGCGGGTGCCGGAATATATGGCGGCGTTCCTGTTCATGGAAACGCTGATCATCGGCGTATTCGCCGCACAGGACATCTTCCTGTTTTACATTTTCTTCGAAGCGGGCCTCATCCCGATGTATCTGATCATCGGTATCTGGGGCGGTGCAGATCGAATTTACGCGGCATACAAGTTCTTCCTATATACGCTTCTCGGCTCGGTGCTGATGCTGATTGCGATCCTTTGGATGGTACAGCAGGCAGGCACGGCGATGATCCCCGAGCTGATGGTGACGGACTTCCCGGTTCAGGCGCAGACCTGGCTCTGGCTTGCCTTCTTCGCCAGTTTTGCGGTCAAGATGCCGATGTGGCCGGTCCATACATGGTTGCCCGACGCGCACGTTCAGGCGCCAACCGCCGGCTCTGTCATCCTGGCCGGTGTGCTGCTGAAGCTGGGCGGATACGGTATGCTCCGCTTCTCGTTGCCTATGTTCCCCCAGGCGTCGGCCGAGTTGATGTGGCTGGTCTTCGGGTTGTCCATGGTGGCCGTTGTCTACACTTCGCTGATTGCGCTGGTGCAGCAGGACATGAAGAAGCTGATCGCCTACAGTTCGGTTGCGCATATGGCGATCGTCACCGTTGGCCTGTTTGCTTTCAACCAGCAGGGCCTTGAAGGCTCGATCGTACTGATGCTGAGCCACGGTATCGTCTCGGGCGCGCTGTTCCTGTGCGTTGGTGTGATCTACGATCGCCTGCACACCCGTGAAATCAGCCGCTACGGTGGGCTTGCGATCAACATGCCAACCTACTCGGTATTCTTCCTGCTGTTCACGATGGCCTCGATCGGCCTGCCGGGCACCAGCGGCTTCGTCGGAGAATTCCTGGCGCTCGCCGGTACCTATCAGGCATCGACCTGGGCTGCCCTGATCTGCACCACCGGTATTATCCTAGGCGCGGCTTACATGTTGTACCTCTATCGCCGGGTCGCGTTCGGTGATCAGATCAACGCGGACGCTGCCGCGATGAGCGATGTCGACAAGCGCGAACTGTGGCTGTTGGCACCGCTCGCCGGCGTGGCTCTCTGGATGGGTGTATATCCGGAAAGCTTCCTGGCACCGATCCGTAAGGACGTCTCCGTCCTGGTCGAGCGCCTCGATAGCGCTAAGCCTGCGAGTGACAGCAACATTATCGAAAATGCTCCGTGGACGCAGCGCTACCGCGTTGCGGGCGAAGTTTCCCACGAAGAAGTACCTGCCGCCGGGGAGGCGCACTGATGGATTACGGTCGTTCCCTCCTCATCACGCTGCCGGAGCTCATTCTCAGCGTTGGTGGCCTGGTCCTCCTGTTGTGGTCGGCATGGTCCGGTGCGAAGGCCATGCGCGGCGCGAGCATTGCCGCGGTTGCCCTGCTGGTCGGCGCTGGTTTCGCGGCGCTCGGTTTCACCGGCGATGCTTTCGGCGGACTCTACAGCGGCGATCAGTTCTCCGATTTCGCGCATGTGCTGATCTATATCTCGGCGGCCATTTCCTTGATGATCGCGCCGAAATTCTTTGACCGTCAGGGGCTGGCGCGCGCCGAATATCCGGTGCTGGTGATTTACGCCTGTGTCGGCATGGGCATGATGGTTTCCGCCACGGACTTCCTGACGCTCTATATCGGACTGGAGCTCAACAGCCTTGCTGCCTATGTGCTCGCCAGCTTCCTGCGCACGGACGAGCGTTCGGCCGAGGCAGGCCTCAAATATTTCGTACTCGGCGCTCTTGCCAGCGGCATTCTGCTGTTCGGTATGTCGCTGGTGTACGGCTTCACCGGATCGACCAGCTTCGCTGCAGTTTTCGCCTCGTTGGACGGCGGAATGGAAACGGGCGCGTTGTTCGGCATCGTGTTCGTGCTGGCAGGCCTCGCTTTCAAGATCAGCGCCGTGCCGTTCCACATGTGGACGCCCGACGTCTATGAGGGCGCGCCGACGCCCGTCACCGCCTTTTTCGCCAGCGCCCCTAAAGTAGCGGCAACCGCGCTCACCGTCCGTGTCGCAGTCGATGCATTCGGGGCGCAGACGCTCGCCTGGCAGCAGATCATCATTTTCGTGGCGCTCGCCTCGATCATCCTCGGTGCCGTCGCGGCGATCGGGCAGACCAATCTGAAGCGGCTGCTGGCCTACAGCTCGATCAACAATATCGGCTTCATGCTCATCGGCCTGGCCGCGGGAACCGCGGAGGGTGTTTCCGCCGTGCTCGTCTATCTCACGATTTATGTGGCGATGACGCTGGGTAGCTTTGTCTGCATTATGCAGCTTCGTGGGCCCGATGGTTCGCCGCGGGAGGAGCTGAAGGACATTGCGGGCCTGTCGCAAACCAATAAGGGCCTTGCCTTTGCGCTGGCGATTTTCATGTTCTCGCTCGCCGGTATTCCTCCGCTGTTCGGCTTCTGGGGCAAGGTCGTCGTGTTCAACGCGGCTATCGCAGCCGGTTTGCTGCCGCTCGCGGTGATCGGCATCGCCGCCTCGGTGATCGGCGCGTTCTATTACATCAAGATCGTGAAGCTGATGTATTTCGATGACGCGACGGGCGAGCTTGCGCGCGGTGATAGCCGTGCTCTGGCATGGACCGGGGCGGTGCTCGCGCTGCTCGTGTCGCCTGTGGGGTATTTCGCGATTCCGTGGCTTGGCACCTTTGCCAGCAACGCCTCTTCGGCCCTGTTCTGATCTCGCGCATCGACAGCGTTTCCAGCACCACGTCGACCAATGACGACGTGGCGGCAATGGCCCGTTCGGGTGCGGAAGAAGGCTACTGGCTGCGCGCCGATCGGCAGAGCGGCGGCCGCGGTCGGCTTGGACGGAACTGGCAGAGCCCCGTCGGCAACCTTTATGCCAGCACGCTCATCCCGCTGCGTCCAGATGATCCGCCAGCGCCCAGCCTCGCCTTTGTCGCAGCGGTTGCTGCACATAAGGTGCTGCTGCCGCTTGCCGGAGAGCGCGCTCTTCAACTGAAATGGCCGAATGACCTTCTGCTGGACGGAGGCAAATGCACCGGCATCCTCTTGGAGCGGGAGGGCGATGTGGTGGTCCTTGGCATGGGTGTAAACCTTGCCCATGCGCCGGACATTCCCGGCCGTAAGACTGCCAGCTTCGCGGACGTTGGAACGGTCGCCGAGCCCGCCGCCCTGATGCCTGAGCTGGCCTCTGCGTTCGCCGCGATGCTGGAACGCTGGCGAGCTGACCGGCTCCCAGCCATATTGCAGGAATGGGAATCGCGCGCCCATCCGCGCGGCGCAGAACTATCGGTATCGCTCGGGCCGGAGGAAAAACTTGTCGGACGCTTCGGGGGCCTTGCCGCCGACGGCGCTCTGTTGTTGGAATTGGCTGACGGCAGCTTGCGGGAAATTCGGGCAGCCGATGTTGAGATCGTCAGGGAACGGAGCTGAAGGCCATGCTGCTCGCCATCGATGCCGGTAATACCAATATCGTCTTTGCCGCAATGAAAGCGGGCGAGGTCAAGGCGCGCTGGCGCATCGCCACGGATCCGCGTCGCACGGCGGACGAATATGCCGTTTGGTTGCGGCAGCTGATGGAGCTGGCGGGAATCGATCCGTCAAGCATCGACGCCGTCATCGTTTCCACCGTCGTGCCGCGCGCGCTTCACAACCTGACGCTTCTGGCCGACAAATATCTGGGGTGCGAGGCTCTGGTGGCTGGGCGCGGGGCTGCGGATTACGGTCTTGTCGTTGATGTGGAGGAGCCGCGCTCATTGGGCGCGGATCGCGCGGTTAACGCAGTTGCCGCCCATGCAGCGCATGACGGCGATCTGATTGTCATCGACTTCGGCACGGCCACCACGTTCGATCATATCGATTATACCGGTGCCTATAAGGGCGGCATCATCGCGCCGGGCATCAACCTTTCGCTCGACGCCTTGGTTGCGGCGGCGGCCAAGCTACCCAATATAGCGATCGAAGCGCCCGCCACGGACAGCGTGATCGGGCGTAATACCGAAGACCAGATGCATATCGGCGTCTATTGGGGCTATGTTTCCATGATGGAAGGGATCGTCCAGCGAATGCGGACAGAAATCGGCCGCCCGGCGCGCGTCATCGCGACCGGTGGCCTTGCCCAGCTCTTCGACAAGCATACCGACCTGTTCGACGCCGTCGAACCGGACCTTACATTAAAGGGGCTGGCGCTGATCGCCGCCCGCGCTGAAAGCACATTATGAAACCGAAAAAAGAACTTCTCTTCCTGGCCCTGGGTGGCTCGGGCGAGATTGGCATGAACGTCAACCTTTACGGTTGTAACGGCAAGTGGATCATGGTCGATCTCGGGATCAGCTTTTCCGATCCTTACTATCCCGGCACCGACCTTGTTCTGCCCGACCTGGAATTTATCGAACGCAATGCGGACGATCTGCTCGGTATCGTGCTGACCCACGGTCATGAGGATCATATCGGTGCCATTCCGTGGCTCGCCGAAGAACTGGGTGTGCCGCTTTACGCTACCAAGTTCACCGCGGGCCTGATCGGTTACAAACTGCGCGAGCATGGGCTGGAAAAGGACATTGAGCTTAATGTCATCGAAGATGACGGCCAGTTTCAGCTGGGCGATTTTGGCATCCGCTATGTCCCGCTCGCCCACAGCATCGCGGAAGGCAATGCGCTGCTGATCGAGACGCCTTATGGCAATATTTTCCACACCGGCGACTGGAAAATCGACGAGGAGCCGCAGATCGGCACGCCGTCCACTGCCGAGGAATTGACGGCGATCGGCGATGAGGGCGTTCTTGCGCTCGTTTGCGATTCCACCAATGTATTCAACGAAAGCGCATCCGGTTCGGAAGCGATGGTCCGAGAATCGTTGATGGAAGCATGCCGCGCGATCGACACGCGCATCATGGTGACGACTTTCGCCTCCAATCTTGCCCGGCTCCAAACGCTCGGCGAAGTTGCCAAGGCCACGGGCCGCGAACTGTGTGTCGCGGGGCGATCGCTGGACCGGATGATCGAAAACGCGAAGGCGACCGGCTATCTGAAGAACTTTCCTGAAGTCGTTCGCTTCGATGAGGCGATGCAGCTGCCGCGGAGCAAGGTGCTGATCGTGGCCACCGGCGGGCAGGGCGACCCCCGTGCAGCCTTGGCCCGCGTGGCAGAAGGAAACCACAAGCTTTCGCTGGAGACCGGAGACGTCGTCCTGTTCTCCTCCAAGCAGATCCCCGGCAACGAAATTGCGATCGGTATCATCCAGAACAAGCTGGCCGAGATGGACGTGACGATGGTGACCGAGCGGCAGGCGGATATCCATGTCTCCGGCCATCCCGGTCGCCCCGAGCTGAAGTCCATGTATGACTGGATCCGCCCCGACATCCTGATGCCGGTGCATGGCGAGATGCGCCACATGAAGGAACAGGCGCGTCTCGGTCTGGCCCACGGCATTCCGCGCGCGGTGGTGCAGAAAAACGGCGATGTCGTCCGCCTTGCTCCGGGCGAGCCGAAGATCATCGGTCGTGAGCGGGCAGGGCGTTTGATCGTCGATGGTGATATCATCATCGCCGCGGACGGCGCGACCATGAACGAGCGTCGCCGTATTTCGAACAACGGCCAGATTTCGGTCGCGGTGGCGATCGACGCCGGCGGCAACATTGCCGGCGATCCGGTGATGCAGACGCAGGGTGTGCCGATCGAGGACGAACGCGACGAGTTTTTCGACGATGCTATCGACGCCGCGCGCAAGGCGACGAAGAAGTTTGACGGCGATATCGAGAAGCTTCGCGAGAATGTTCGCCTTGCCGTGCGCCGCACGGCGCGCGAGTGGACCGGCAAGAAGCCGATCGTCGACGTCCTGGTGGTGGAGGCCTGAACACGCCATGCAACTGACCTCGGTCATTGCAATTTATGTTCTGTTCTGGTGCCTGACCCTGTTCGTGGTGCTGCCGTTCGGGCTGCGCACGCATGACGAACTGGGGCATGAAAAGGTGCCCGGACAGGCGGATAGCGCACCCGCCAATGCCTCTGCCTGGAAGATCATCCTGCGCACAACCGTGGTGGCCGGACTGTTGTTCGGTCTGTTTTACCTGAATTATGTGTACGGGTGGATCGAGGCGAAGGACATGGACTTCTTCGCCCCGCTGCGTGAGGGCTGATAGGGCTTCAGGTACGCAGCCGTTCAATCGCCTGCGCCAGCGCCACATAAAGCTTGCCGACATCGGAGCTTAGCAGAGTCACGCTGATGGCGCTGCCGTCGCGCGTGCTCATGAGGCTGCGCATGATGCTCTCGAAATCGTGAATGTAGCGGTTCACCTGGCCGCGGAATTCGGCATCTTCCTCATAATGCTGGGCGACTACGCGCACTTCGCCTGCGTCCAGCAGGCGCACCGCGCGCCGGGTGAACACGCCGCGATCGCCCTTTAGATAAGCCGCCCAGGCCGTGTCGGTCACTTCGTTCGAAAGCAATTTGGCCACGTCGATGGAGGTCGAATTGAGCGATTCGGTCAGCAGCAGCATGCGCCGTGCAAAGGCATCGTCATCGATACCGTCGAACTGCTCATGCGCCCGCTCCAGCCGCACCTCCAGGTTCGATGTCATCAGTTCCAGCTTGGCCAGTCGCGTCTGTAAAAGCTGGGTCGTCTCGTCCGATCGCTCCAGAGCGGCGCGGACCAACGCGTCCCACTGCGCTGCGCCGTCCGCCATTTCCTCTTCTACCGCCGCAGACAGCGTTTCGCCGGTCCGCAGACGTAGGGTTTCGGCGGACTGCTCAACAACACCATCAAGCGCGCTGCGCGCATGGTCCGCCGCTTCGATCGAGCGATCGCGAACCTGCTCGACCGATTGGGAAAGCCGCGTTTCGACATCTTCGGCCAGACGTTGCAGAGCGCCGCGCGCCTCCATCAGCGCGCGTTCCAGAGCTTCGCCGTCTGCGCGCCGCTCGGCAAAGGCTGCGCCGCTGTCTGCAAGCAGCTGTTCGATTTCCTGGCGGTGCTCGGCCAGAAGCGAACCAAATGCAGCCGTCCTCTCTGCAAGCTCGCGGCTCGTGCCATCGATACCGTCTACGGTTCCCGAAAGGTCCTGCGCGCTTTGCTGGGTTTCTTCTATGCGCAGATTGAGCCGCTCGACACTCGGGTGCAGCGCATTTTCGCTCTGCTGCACGACGCCATCCAGAAGCGTTTTCAGCCGCTCCATGTGGTCGCCGAGGCCGCTCAGCGCGCCGTCATTCTGCATGATGCGATTGCTCAGCGCATCGCTATTTTCCAGCGCCGCCGAGATCGCAAAAGCGATCCGCGCCGTGGCATCGCTGCCGGTCTTGTCCAGCTCTGCGATCCTAGCGCGTGCTTTGTCTGCGCTTTCGTCAATTTCCATTGCGAGCCGTGAAATCCGATCGCCTTGCTCGCCGCCGCGTTGTCCGACATCGACGATCGCATCGTCCAGTTTCCCAAGCTGTGTGCGCAGGCTGTCTGCTGTCTCGATAGCGAGCCGCCGCTGCCGGTCCGCGCTGTCGTCCAGGCTCGCGAGCATATCTGCGATGGCCGATTGCATGGCCGCTTTCAGATTGCTGCCGGCGTCTTGCGCGGTTTGCAGGAAGGATTCGATTCGCTGCTCGCTCGACGTGCCATGCTCGCCGATCGCCTCATGCGCTTCTTCGGAGCGCTGCGCCAGCATATCGATCGCCTCACCAAGCCGCGCGCCTGCTTCCTCCACCTCGGCAGACCGGCGGAGCAATTCTTCCACCTGCTGATGGGCGGCGGATCCGGCTGCCGCGATTTGGTTCGTGACATCCTTGGCCGTGCTGGTGACGACGGGCAGATGATTGCGCAGGCGCTCCAGATTGCCATTGGCGTTGTTGCTGACCGCGTCGAGCGCTTCTGCCTGACGAACGCTTTCCCCAAAGGCCGATTGCAGCGTCTCCGCCGCCTCGCGAATATCGCGTGCCCGGGTACGGCCCAGCATGTCGAGCTCGCGCGCTTGTTCGGCAAGGAACTCGCGCGCAAGGCTGATTTCATTGTTGATCGCCTGAACCCGGTTTTGAAGCGCATTGCCCGAGCGATGCATCGCCGTGGATACATCTACGAATCGCTTTGCCTCACGATGGCTGGTGCGCAGCACGAGAAGCCAGATCAGGCCGATCAACAGCAGCGGCACTGTCCAGCCCGTGATCAGCTCACCGACACGGGCCGGGGCGGGCAGGTTGGTTAGCTCGGGCCAATGGGCGAACAGAAAAAATCCGGTCCACGCAACTGAGAGCACGATCAGCAGGATCGGTACGATCGATGTCGAGCGTTCAATCTCCGGTTCGTCCACCCACTGTTCTTCTGGATGGGCCAGCTGCGAATCGGTTGCCGGGGCAGCTTGCGCCTCCTGATCCGCGAAATACTCGTCACGCTCGCCGACTTGCATGTGCTTTTGCCCCACCCGTAAACCGGGGGCGATCATAGTCTCTCGCCATCGAAACGCAAAGTTAACCCTGCCGCGTCTAGGATCATCCTTATGTCCTATGACAATGGAGCATTGGATGCCGCGCTGTCCCAGGCAGCAGGCAACGACCCGGATTTGATGGGTGAGCTGCGCCGCGCTTTCGAGGAGAGTACGCGGAGGCAGATCGACCTGATGTCCCGCGCCCGCTGTGATGCCAACTGGATTTACGCTGCGCTCAGACTGAAGGGCATCGCTGCCAGTTTCGGTGCCAGTGAGGTGCAGCGGCTCGCCGAGGAAGCGGCTGAGGGTGCGCCTGGCGATCCCGTCGTGCTGCGCGAGCTTCGTGATACCATCGAAAGCTGAGACGGTGACCCGTTCGGGCCGCTCGCACGTTGCAAGGCAGCCGCGCGGCATCTAGAGCCGCGGTCGGAGGCCGATATTGGAAAAATTCGCAATCCTGTCGCTCGTCGCGGATCAGGCGAACGCGCGCGCTACGATGTTCGGGCGCTCATTGATCGATCATCTGATATTCGGGCTGGAACGCAGCGGTGTGCGCCGGTTCCTGTTGACCGGAGACGTGCCGGCGACGGAGGCCGCCCGATTGGTGGACCGGATCAAGGCGAAGGGTTTGGGCGCATCCTTTCATCGGTCGCTGGGCGAACTTGATGCCGTCCTCCCGGCGGAAGCGCGCCTCGTCCTCGTCGCTGGGGACGCATGGATCGCGCCGGAGGCCTTCGGGCAACTTCTGCAATACGACAAGGCCGTGTTGGTGACCGAAGGGCGTGGCTGGGAGCGGATCGACCGAGACCATTTCTGGGCAGGGGCCGCAGTGTGCGGTCGGCGCGGGGTTTCCGCCGGTGCCGATCTGCCGGATGGCTGGGATATCGTTTCGACCCTGTTGCGCCAGCTCGCTCAGGATGGCGCGCGGCGGATCCATGTGGATACCGACGACAAGGTGCCAGCGCCCGTCCGCGTCGATTCGGAGGAGATCGCCCGGCGCACTGAGCGCATGGCGCTTAGCCGGAATGAGGCGCCGCATTGGCTGGACCGCTTCGTTACCCACCCGATCGCGTCCGGCCTTCTCGGCTTCGTCAGGAAACAGATACGGTGGCGTAAGCCGCTGGGATGGTTGCCGGTCGCCGTCGGCCTTCTGGGCACCATCGCGGGATATCTCGGTGCGGTTGCAGGCGTGGGCGCTGCAGCCCTTGCTGCGCTGGTCCTGGAGCGGGCGCTAAGGCGGATCGATCCGGATTGGCATCCGGGCGAAGCCGCTGAATGGCGCAGCGGCTTCACCTTCGCGCTGGTGGGGGCATCGCTACTGCTGCTGTCGCGACGTGGGGATATCGGTTGGATACCGTGCGCGGCGCTGCTGCTGTCTGCCGCGATCTGCGCGGCCGCCGATCTCGATGATCGATGGCGCGCGATCGTGCCGAACCTGCCTGTTACGGCGCTAATCCTGCTGGTGCTCAGTCTGGCGCTTGGACCGATGGCGATCGATTATACCGTGCTCGCCTGCCTCGCGGCGCTAACGGCAGAGCGCTGGGCAAGTTTTCGTGCGCGGCGAACAGCCTTAAAGCGAAATTAACGCAAAGTCCCTAGGTCCGGAGCCGGTACCATAAGGGCGATACGAATTTGGCGAACGATCGAGTGCCATCAATTACGCCGCTTCAAGAAGCGGAGCGCATCGATCGCGAGCAGCCGGCCTTGCTCGCGGACCTTGGTGCGCGCTTGTTTCCCCGTTCACAAATCGTGCTGGACGAGGCGACTATTGCCTCGGCACGTGCCATCCTGTTCACGCTGGTCGGCCGGATCGAGGCCGGATTGACCGGCGAGGACCGAAATATCGCCTGGCCGGTAATCGAACGCAACGGACTGCCGCAGGACAGCGCGTTGCTCGCTTTTCTCCTCGCCCATGCAAGCTGGCTGCGGCTTGTACAGCGTGTGGGAGGCGGTGCGGCGCAGCGGTCGAATATCTGGCTGGCGGGCCTTGCGGCGGAAGATGACGGGATGCTTGGCCGGAGCGCACTCGATCTGCTCTCGGCGCGCAGCCGTCCGGTGCCGGAACGGTTGTCCGGTTACCGCGATCTTCCCGCGCCACTTTTTCGACAGCTGGTCAAGCAAGTCGACGCCGCCCTGACACTGGAGCCGGGCAGCGACATGCCATCAAACGCCGCGGATCTGATCGCGGGCTACAATGAGGCCGATGGCCTGCCGTATCTTGCCGTGCGCTCGGCCGCCCAACTCGCTTCGGCCGGAAACACGACCGAAATGCGACAGCCCGAGAAGGCTGGAATGGACCTTTTTGCAGGATGGCTCGCCACAGAACTGGATGCTGGCTGGTATGACGTGGTCCGCATTTTGGGCGAAGGCGGCGTCCGGCTCATGCTCTTGCTTCGCGCTGCCGGCTTCGGGCTGGACGAGGCGGGAGCGCTGATCGACCAATTGGGCGACCCCGATAACGCGCGCGCGCTGCGCTCTTATGCTGAGATCGATCGGCAGGCGGCTCGCCGCGTGCTTTTTGCACGCAATTCTGCGCCGGAGCAGGCGCATGCGTAGTCTCGCGCTGCACGAACCGATTTGCGGCACCTGCGGCCCGGACGGCGAGCTGCTGTCGGCGGATCTTCCGCTGCGCCGCTTGCAGCTGCGCGCCGGCGGGGACGACGGTGGAACGATCGCCTTGCCCGGTCTCCTCGCTCTGTGCCGTGAAGCCGCCCGTCTGGGCATGAAGCTTGCACGGCGGATCGAGGCGAGCGATGCGGACAATGATTATCGCTTTCTTGTCGAAACCGCGCCGGGGGATGACGGGAATGTGGACTTCTGCATCCTTTCTTGGTCCGAAGCCGCACGTGACCAAAGACCGGACGCCGCGCCGCGTTTCACGCTTTCGCCTGCGAACCATGAAGTCGGCTTCCAGCTCGATTCCGGTCTCAATCTAATCTCCTGCGATTTAGGAGCTGTAGAAGAGCTGCCTTCGCCCGAAATTGGTAGCGCGTTGACCGATTGGCTTACTCTGCTTCCCGATGAAGCAAGCCGGATGCCGATGCTTGCGGCGGTGGCCGAGCGGCAAACGTTTCGCGGGCAGGGGGCGAAGATTGCTGATCGGAACGCGCAGCTGTCCGGCCATCCGATGCTTGCAGCAAGGGGTGAATTTGCAGGCTATGTCTGCACGCTGGAATTGCTTGCCGCGGAAGCCAAAGACGAAGAACCGCCATCGCTGGCCCCTTTTCCGGCGCAGCTGGTCGGTCCAAAGCTGCAACGGCCGCTCGACCGCATCGTCGCCAATGCCGAGACCATTCATGCGCAGATCGAAGGCCCGATCCGCGCCAACTATGCGGGCTATGCGCGTGATATCGCGTCCGCTGCCAGCCATCTCAAAGGGCTAGTAGGCGACTTCGGCGATCTGGAGGCGGTTGAAAACGCGCAGTTCGCGCTCGATTGCGAACGCATCGACTGCAGTGAACTCGCTCGGCGCGCTGCCGGATTGCTCTCCGTTCGCGCCGCCGATCATAATATCACCATCCAAGCGCCGTCAGAGTCCGACAGTTTGCAAGCCACGGGCGAATATCGCCGCGTGTTGCAAATCCTCGTAAACCTGATCGGCAACGCCGTACGCTATGCGCCGGACGGCACGCAGGTGACGGTGGAAACTGAGACTTCAGAAAACGACGAGCCTTGCATCGTGGTTGCCGATCAAGGCAGTGGACTGACCGACGAACAGCGCACGAAGGTGTTCGAGAAGTTCGAGCGTCTCGGTCGTTCAGGTGATGGCGGCAGCGGCCTTGGGCTCTACATCTCGCGCCGCTTAGCCCGTGCCATGGGCGGGGATCTGAGGGCAGTAGAAGCGGACGAAGGCGCCCGCTTCGTGCTAAATTTGCCCCCGGCCTGAACCGGGGGCAGGGGGAAAGCGCCTCAGCGCTCTCCCATCATCACATAGTCGCGCTGTGCCGGGCCGGTGTACAGCTGGCGCGGACGACCGATAGTCTGACCGGGATCGGAGATCATCTCGTTCCACTGCGCCACCCAGCCGACCGTACGGGCCAGGGCGAAGAGCGCGGTAAACATGCTGGTCGGGAATCCGATCGCCGAGAGGATGATGCCCGAATAGAAATCGACGTTCGGGAAGAGCTTCTTCTCTTTGAAATAATCGTCGTTCAGCGCCATTTCCTCAAGCTGCAACGCGGTTTCGAACACCGGATCGCTCACATTCATGGCGTGGAAAACCTCGCGCACGGTCTTCTGCATCACCGTCGCGCGCGGATCATAATTCTTGTAGACGCGATGGCCGAAGCCCATCAGGCGGAAGGGGTCGTTCTTATCCTTCGCGCGCTCGATGAATTCCGGGATGCGATCGGGCGTGCCGATCTCATGCAGCATATTAAGCGCTGCCTCGTTCGCGCCGCCATGGGCCGGACCCCACAGGCAAGCTATACCCGCCGCGATGCAGGCGAACGGATTGGCGCCCGAAGAGCCGGCCAGTCGCACCGTCGAAGTCGAAGCGTTCTGCTCATGGTCCGCATGCAGGATGAAGATACGGTCCATGGCGCGCTCGATCACCGGATCGACCTCATAGGGCTCGGCTGGAACGCCGAACGTCATGCGCAGGAAGTTGCCGGTGTAGGAAAGGCTGTTGTCGGGATAGACGAAGGGCTGACCGATCGAATATTTGTACGCCCAAGCCGCGATCGTCGGCATCTTGGCGATCAGGCGATGGCTGGAGATCATCCGATGCTGCGGATCGTGGATGTCCGTGCTGTCATGATAGAACGCACTGAGGGCACCGACGACACCGCACATCACCGCCATCGGATGCGCGTCGCGTCGGAAGCCGCTGAACAGCTGGCGCAGCTGCTCATGCAGCATGGTGTGACGCGTGATCGTCCAGGAGAACTTGTCCAGCTCGTCGCTCTGCGGAAGTTCGCCGTTCAACAGAAGGTAGCAGACCTCCATGAAGTTGGAATGCTCCGCCAACTGGCCGATCGGGTAACCGCGGTGGAGGAGGACGCCCTCCTCGCCATCGATGAAGGTCAGTCCGGATTCGCAGCTTGCGGTCGATTTAAAACCGGGATCGAACGTGAACATGTCCGTCTTGCCGTACAGCGAACGGATGTCGAAAACGCTGGGTCCTTCGGTGCCATGAAGCACGGGGAACTCCTGCGTTTCGCCTTTCAGGTCCAGTTTGGCGACATCGTCGGTCATGCGGTTCTCCGTTAATGATATGATCTGGGCCCAAAAGGTCCCTTCATGAATGTGCGAACGCAGCAGAGGCGCATTGGTGTCATTCGATGGGCCATACCGCTCGCCTGAAAGGCGTTTCGCTTGCCAAGGGAAATGAAGCTTGCGGGGCATCAGGTCAAGAGTGATGCACCGCACAATTCCGCCGGGAATTAGCGCTGCGCGCCATTGATGCTTCGTGCTAGCATTACCGGGCGATGGGGGACGCAGTCAGACAGCATGAGAACGGGCGGTCATTCGGATTGCCTTCATGGCCGCGCGCGTTACGAGCGCGTGTCGAAAGCCTGCTCGAAGCGGAGCGCGAGCAGCTGCCGCTATGGGTAGTGGTCGCTTTCGGCGCGGGCATTGCGGCGTGGTTTGCCTTTGGAGACGCCGTGCTGGCACCAATGCTGCTGGCGGCCGCTGCACTTTTCCTATGGGGATACGGCTTCGGTCTCGACAGCCGGATCGGCGCCGCAATGGCCATCATCGGCTTGTGCCTGAGCCTCGGCGCGGCCGATATCGCCTGGCAGGCCCGCACGGCAGATCCGGAGCCGTTGGCCAAACCTTTTTTCGGACCGATCATGGGAGAGGTGATCGATTCAGAACAATTTCCGGCGCGGCAAATCCTGCGCTGGACGATCCGACCTACCCAACCAACCGGATTGCCGTCCCAGATCAGGCTGAACGCGCCGGCGACGCTTGAAAATGAGGGGGTGCGGGAGGGGGCGATCGTCCGGGCGAAAGCGCGCCTGATGCCGCCACCCGGCCCTGCCATTCCCGGCGCTTACGACTTCGCAGAGCGCGCCTGGTTCGATGGTCTGGGCGCCACTGGCAGCGTCATCAGCGACATCGACATTCTGAAGGGCGGCGCAAAGCAGGGGGTGCTTGCGCAGTGGCGCTCCGCGCTGGCGCGCCATGTGCGTGGACAGATGGAGGGCGGGGCGGGCTCCCTCGGCGCAACGCTGGCTACCGGCGACCGAGGCGCCATCGACGAAACCGATGCGGAGGCGATGCGACGGAGCGGAATGGCGCACCTGCTTTCGATCAGCGGCTTGCACGTGACCGCCGTGGTCGGCGCATTCTATCTGATCGTGAGCCGTTTGCTGGCGCTCATCGCGCCGCTTGCGCTTCGGATTTCGGTGCCGCTCGTCGCGGCAGGCGCGGCTGCAGTGGCAGCGATCGGGTATACGCTGCTGACCGGGGCGGAAGTGCCCACGATCCGCGCCTGCGTGGCCACTTTGCTCGTCCTGATCGCGATGGCCCTGGGCCGACAGCCGATCAGCCTGCGCATGATTGCGGCGGGCGCGCTTCTCGTGCTGTGCCTTTGGCCGGAATCGCTGACGGGTCCAAGCTTCCAGCTGAGTTTTGCTGCGGTGACCGCGATTGTTGCGCTACACGAATGGCCGGTAATGAAGCGCTTCGTGGCCCGCGCGGAACGCGGGCGCTTGTCGCGCGCCGTGCGGTTCGTGGCCGCATTGTTCTTCACGGGACTTGTTGTCGAAATCGTCTTGATGCCAATCGCGATGTATCATTTTCACAAAGCGGGGCTCTACGGGCCATTTGCCAATGTTCTGGCGATCCCGCTCACCACCTTCGTGGTGATGCCGCTGGAAGCGTTGGCCCTGTTTCTGGATATCGCCGGATTGGGCGCCCCGGTCTGGTACTTATGTGAACGGGCGCTCCAACTGCTGCTCGGCATTGCTCATGTCACGGCGAACCAGCCTGGATCGGTCGCGACATTGCCGTCGATGGCACCCTCAGCGTTCGGGCTCATGATCGCCGGGGGCTTGATCCTCTTTCTGTTGAAAACCCAGCTTAGGATAATCGGGATTTTCCCAATTGCTGTGGGAGCTGTAATGGCCCTCACGACGCCGATGCCCGATCTGTTGATTACCGCCGACGGACGACATGTGGCGTTCTCGGATGGGCAGGGCGGCATCGCGCTGCTGCGCGGAAGCGCGGGGGAGTATGTGCGCGGGCTGCTCGGAGAAAATGCCGGATCGGATCGGGAGGCTTCTGCCATCGTGGACGCTCGGAATGCGCGCTGTTCGAATGACATCTGCGTTGTGCAGCTGCGGCGGGGAGGGCGTTTGTGGACGGTCGGGGCGACCCGCAGCGGTTACTTGGTGCCCTCGATGGAATTGGCCGCCTTTTGCAGGCGCGTCGATATCATGATCAGCGATCGGCGATTGCCCTATAATTGCCGGCCGTCCTGGCTGAAGATAGACCGCACGAGTTTGGCCAGGTCGGGCGGGTTGTCGATCGATCTATCCCGCCCCGCTATCCAAACAGTTGCCGAGCGGACCGCTCATCTGCCGTGGAGCACGCTCAAAAGCGGAACCTCGGCACGAATACGGCCGGCAAATCTGCCGGCCGCACCGTCGATCAGGAATTGAGCCACGTCCCAAGACGTGATGATCAGTGATAGCGCCGCAGGAGGCCTGCCAGCTTGCCCTGAATCTCGACCTCGTCATCACGATAATATTGCGGTTCGTAGCTGCTGTTGGCGGGATCCAGTCGGATGCGACCGCCATCATGCTGCAGATATTTGAGCGTCGCGTCCTCACCTCGCACCAGCGCGACCACAATATCGCCGTCGCGGGCGGTCTGCGTGCGCTGGATCAGCGCATAATCGCCATCGAAGATGCCCGCCTCGACCATGGAGTCGCCCGAGACTTCAAGCGCATAATGTTCGCCTGTGCCGAGCAGCGCCAAGGGTACGGAGAGAGAGCTTTGCCCTTCCATCGCCTCGATCGGCACACCCGCTGCAATGCGGCCGTGAAGCGGAATCTCGACGACATCGTTGGCCGCCACCGGGATCGCGCCAGCAGGGCGGCTCGATTTGGCCAAAGGCGAGGCACCGCTCAGCTGCACCGGCGCTGCATTACCGCGCTCTGGAATTTTCAGCACCTCGAGCGCGCGCGCGCGGTTCGGCAAACGGCGGATAAATCCGCGCTCTTCCAAGGCGCTGATGAGGCGATGCACGCCCGACTTGCTCTTGAGATCGAGGGCTTCCTTCATTTCTTCAAAGGACGGGGAAATCCCGCCCTCTTCGAGACGCTGATGGATGAAGGTCAGCAGCTCATGCTGCTTGGCGGTGAGCATCGATCAATCTCCCATTTCCGAACATATGCGGAACGTTTAGGAAACCAACAGGCGCCCGTCAAGCAATTCATTATCCTATCGCAATGTAATCCACGATATCGCCGACCGGCTTCGCCTTCGCACCCACCGGCCATTCGATCAGAGCGTCAGCGATGGCAAGCGAGCTAATCAGGCCGCTCGATTGCTTTGCGAGTGGCATGATACCGTCTTGGGTGAGCCGGGCGCGCAGAAATTCGGTCCGCTTTCCCCCGTCCGCGATCGGCCCGAGGAGACGTGCGCTGCCGGTGCGGGGCAGGGGACTTGCCGCCCCGCTCAGATGACGCAGCAGCGGGAGCAGAAACAGCGTTGCAGTAACGAAAGCCGAGCCGGGATTTCCTGGAAGGCCAAGCAAGACCTGCCGTTTCTTCCGGCCCGCCAAAAGCGGTTTGCCCGGCTTCATCGCCACTTTCCAGAATTCGATGTCGGACCCTTCGGCGATCAGCGAGCCTTTGACATGGTCATGCTCTCCAACCGATGCGCCGCCGACGGTGACGAGCACGTCTGCATCTTTTGCTTCCCGGATCGCGGCGCGGACCGCCTCTTCGCTGTCGGCAACGGCGTGGACCATCCGAATATCGGCGCATAGCCTATCGACCATCGCGGACAGCATCGGGCCATTGCTGTTGTAAATCTGTTCTGCCGCCGCATCGCTGCCGGGCTCGGCCAGTTCATCGCCGGTCGAGAGAATGACGAGTGACGGACGTTTTCCCACGATCACCGAGCCTATGCCTGCGCTGATCGCTAGAGCCAGTGCGCCGGGGGTCAACAGATCGCCCGCTTTCAGAAGGGTTTCCGCTGACCTGAAATCTCCGCCGGCGCGCCGGATGTGACGGCCCTGTTCGCCGGGGCCTTCGCCGTTCAGATGAACCTTGTCGCCATCGCGCTCGGCATCCTCTCGCACGAGCACGGTATCCGCGCCTGCCGGGATGAGAGCGCCGGTCGAGATGGCGACGGCTTGAGAGGCAACGATGGTGCCGTCGAACGGTGATCCGGCCCGCGATTCTCCGATGATATCCAGCGGCCCGGGCAGATCGGCAAAGCGAATGGCGTAGCCGTCCATCGCGCTGTTGTCGGCAGGGGGCTGATCGCGCCGGGCAGCGACCGGCGCTGCGAGATAACGCCCCGCCGCGGCCGCAACCGCCAGTTTCTCCTCACCCAGTGGTTTCCCAAGCGACAGAACACGCCGCTGGGCCTCTTCCACCGTCAGCATCAGGCGGCGTGCCAGTCGCCCGACCGGCCCCCCGACTTGGCAAGCAGGCGCACCCCCTCGATGGTCATGCCCTTGTCGATCGCCTTCACCATGTCGTAGATCGTGAGAAGAGCCGCACTGACCGCGGTCAGCGCCTCCATCTCGACGCCCGTCTGCCCGCCGATCTTGACGGTGGCGCTTGCCCGGACGGCATCGTCTTCCAAGGCGAAATCGACGGTGCAGCCGCTAAGCTGCAGTGGATGGCAGAGCGGGATGATCTCAGACGTCTTCTTTGCCGCCATGATGCCCGCGATCCGCGCTGCCGCGAGAACGTCACCCTTGGGCGCGGCACCGTCGCGGATGGCCGCCAGCGCCCCGGCGCTCATCACGATCCGCCCTTCCGCGGTGGCCTGCCGCACGGTCACGTCCTTGTCGGACACGTCGACCATGCGCGCCCTTCCCGCAGCGTCGAGATGGGTCAGTTCAGCCATGAAGCAGCGCATGGGTGGCGGCCGCGATATCATCATGCCGCATCAGTGATTCGCCAACGAGGAATCGCCGGATCCCGCTGCGGCTGAGCCGTTCCAGATCGGCATGCGCATTGATACCGCTTTCCGCGATCACCACGCGCCCTTCCGGTACTTGTGCGGCAAGCCTCTCGCTGGTGGCGAGATCGGTTTCAAACGTCTTGAGGTTACGGTTGTTGATGCCGATCAGCGGTGACTTCAACTCCAGCGCGCGTTCCAGCTCCGCCTCGTCATGAACTTCGATGATCAGATCGAGCCCGAAGTCGATGGCTTCGTCTTCGATCCGCCGGGCCATGTCATCATCGACGGCCGCCATGATCAGCAGCACCGCATCCGCGCCGATCGCGCGGGCTTCGGCAACTTGCCAGGGATCGATCGTGAAATCCTTCCGCAGCGCCGGAAGCGATGCGGCGTCCCGTGCGATCCGCAGATAATCGTCATGGCCCTGGAAGAAGCGCTCATCAGTCAGCACGGAGAGGCAGGCGGCGCCCGCCTGGGCATAGGCCTCGGCCGCGCCGCGCGGATGAAAGTTCTCACGAATGACGCCCTTCGAAGGGGAGGCCTTCTTCACTTCCGCAATCAGGGCGAACCCGTTTTCGGCAGCGGCATCGAGCGCGCGCGCGAAGCCGCGAGGCTGCGGAGTTTCGCGCGCGATCAAAGCCAGTTCGCGGGCGATCCGCACCGTCTTGCGCGCAGCCACTTCCTTGCGCTTATGCGCTATGATCTCGGCCAGTTTATCGCTCATCGAATTCCTCATTGCCGTGCGATCCAGCAGTCGAGCAGCGCATTGGCAAGGCCCTTGTCGATCGCTTCCGCCGCTTCTTCCACGCCGTCCTTCCAGTTTTCGACCTCGCCGGCGACCATCAGAGCCGCGGCGCTGTTGAGCAGCACTGCATCGCGATATGCCCCGCGATTGCCCTGGAGTAGTCGGCGTAGGGCCGAAGCGTTCTCATGGGCATCTCCGCCCCTCAGCGCCTCCAGCTTGTGCGTGGGAAGGCCGGCGTCTTCAGGATGAACGGCTGCCTTCGTCACCGTGTCGCCGCGAACATGAAAGATCGTGCTGCTGCCGGAAATGGAGAGTTCGTCCAGCCCCTCATCGCCCGAAACGATCATTGCATGCTCATAGCCGAGGCGCGATGCCGCATCAGCATAGGTCGCCGCCAGATCGGGCCGCGCTACACCGATCAGATGGTTGCGGATGCGGGCCGGATTGGCGAGCGGACCCAGCATATTGAAGATCGTACGCCGGCCGATCCGTTTGCGTATGGGGGCGAGCGCTGCCAGCGCCGGATGATGCGTCGGCGCAAAGAAGAAAGCGAGGCCGAGTTCTTCCAGCGATTGCTGTGCTTCTTCGGGCGTGATCGACAGGTTCACACCGATTTCCTCAAGCGTGTCGGCAGCCCCTGTACGGCTGGTTGCAGCGCGGCTGCCATGCTTGGCGACCGGAACACCGCAAGCGGCAACGACGATCGCGACGGCGGTGGAAATGTTGACGCTGTTCGCCCCGTCTCCGCCGGTGCCGCAGACGTCGATCGCGCCGAGCGGCGCGGCGACCGGCGTCATGCGGGCGCGCATTTCACGCGCGGCTCCGGCAATCTCGTTCGCGGTTTCGCCGCGCACGGCCATACCGATCAGGAACTCGGTGATCGCGGCTTCGCCATGCTTTCCATCGAGGATGGAGGCGAAGGCGGCGGAGGCCTCGTCCTGCGAAAGCGGACGTGCGGGATCGGGAAGGGATGTCATCGGATCAGTGGCAAAGCACAGCCGCCCGCCAAATGCCAGCGTGCTATTGGGTCAGAGCTGCCGGGCGCAATCCGGCTAGCGCCATGAAATTGGCGAGAAGCGCATGGCCATGTTCGGTCGCCACGCTTTCAGGGTGGAACTGAACGCCATGGATGGGAAGCTCGGCATGGCGGAAGCCCATGACCGTGCCGTCCGGTCCGCGAGCATTGACGCGCAGCGTATCCGGCAGGCCCTCTTCGGGCACGATAAGCGAATGGTAGCGTGTTGCAGTGAAGGGGGAGGGCAGGCCCTCGAATACTCCGCTGCCGTCATGCGTGACCGGCGATGTCTTGCCGTGCATCAACCCGCCCCGCACTACCTTACCGCCACAGTGCTGGCCGATCGCCTGATGTCCGAGGCAGACGCCGAGGAGAGGGCGTTTCGCGTCAGCGCAGGCAGCGACCAGGCCAAGCGAAATCCCCGCTTGATCCGGCATCTTCGGTCCCGGCGATATCAGGAAAGCGTCCGCACCGCTCGCCATGGCCTCTTCCACCGTCAAGGCGTCGTTGCGCTCCACGCGCACATCGGCCCCCAGCTCCATCAGATAGTGGACCAGATTGAAGGTGAAGCTGTCGTAATTGTCGATGACGAGGATCATGGCAGGCGCTTTAGCCGCCAGCACGACGCGCGCCAAAGCAAAACTGGCACCGGAGGTCTTGCTGTCCTATGGAGACGCGCATGAAACCGGTGCACGCAAACATTCCCCACCAGCTCGGCAAGGCAGACGCGAAAAAGCGGCTGGAAAACGGCATGGGCAAACTTAGCGAAATGATCCCCGGAGGCGACGTGACGTCGCATCATTGGGAGGGCGACCGGCTGTTCTTTACCGCACAAGCCATGGGCCAGACGATTGCCGCCACATGCGATGTGCGCGAGGACGTTGTCGCGGTGGAACTCGATCTGCCGCCGATGCTCGCGATGTTTGCCGGCAAGATCCGCGAGAAACTGGAACGTTCCGGGCCTAAGCTACTGCAATAGAGGTTTCAGCGGTCTTTTGCGAAGACCGCTATGATCGGGCCGAGGGGGGCGCGCTGGTCCATCCGATCGCCTTCGGGGAACCACAGGCTCGATACCGATCCATCGAGATAGAGCGCGTTGCGGCAGTCGAGCCTGTCGCGATAGAGCCTCGCCAGGCGGCCGAACGATACCGCGCTGTTGCTGATCACAAATACAGCGCGGCCTTTCGCGTCGATGCCGACGGCGTTGCGGATGTGGTGGGACTGCCCGTTTGGCGCGATCTTCGGATGGAGCTGGCCGTCGATCAGCAGCATCGGGCCGGATTGGGTCGCGAAGTCGGGCCGCGTTTTCACCTGCTCGGCAAATCCATCGGTCGTCAGGATACGCCACGCGCCGTTCGATCCAAAGAACACGCCATTGGGAAGCAGATGGAAATTGCCCGGCCCCGCAGCCCGGTTCAGCGTCTGCATGCGTTTGCCGTCTTCGACATAATAGCCGATCGGCAGTCCGCTTTCATCGAACATGCCGCCATTGACCGCAAAAAGCAGAGATTTCGCTCGGGAAGCTAAGGCAATTTCGAGGCTGGAGAAGCTGCGATAAGGCACGCCGTCCGGGTCCGCATCGAACATGGCGATGCGCGCATGTGAGGGATCGGCGGTGCAGACTGTGAAGTCGTCGCCTTCAAAGCTTACGCTGTCACAGACGGGGCGGCCGAGATCGGCTGCCGTGGCGGCGGCGTCGCGCGTTCCTTCTTGCGATCCGCAGGCGGCAAGCAGCAGCGTCAGCGCCGCGAATGTCCAGCGCTTCACTGGCCGAAATCGGGCTCGCCCGCGACGCGCACCGCCTCCCTCGCCGCGGCAAGTAGCGCGCTGGCCTTTGCCTCGCATTCGCGCTGTTCATAGGCTGGATCGCTGTCCGCAACTATGCCGGCGCCTGCCTGCACATGCATGAGCCCGTCCTTCACCACCGCCGTGCGCAGGACGATGCAGCTGTCCATCGATCCGTCAGGGGAGAAATAACCCACGCCGCCGGCATAGGCCCCGCGCGTCTCCGGTTCGAGTTCGGCAATGATCTCGCAGGCGCGTACCTTGGGCGCACCGGACACCGTGCCGGCCGGAAAGCCTGCAAACAGCGCGTCCAGCGCGTCCTTGCCGGCCGCCAGCTCACCGGTGACATTGGAGACGATGTGCATCACATGGCTGTAGAATTCCACGAAATGACTGTCGGTGACAGTGACCGATCCCTTGGCAGCAACGCGGCCAACATCGTTGCGGCCTAGATCGAGAAGCATGAGATGTTCGGCCAATTCCTTTGCGTCTGCCAGGAGACTTGCCTTGTTCGCCTGATCTTCGGCAGCCGTCTTTCCACGCGGTCGCGTACCGGCGATCGGCCGGATCGTAACCTCGCCGTCGCGTGCACGCACGAGAATCTCGGGCGAGGACCCGATCAGGGCGAAATCGGGCAGGTCGAGATAATAGAGAAAAGGCGAGGGGTTCACCCGCCGCAGCGCCCGGTAAAGTTCAAACGGGGGCAGCGGGAAGGCAGCGGTGAAGCGCTGGGCGAGCACCACCTGAAAAATGTCCCCCGCCTCGATATAGTCCTTCGCGGCGCGGACCATCTCGGCATAGTCGCCCGGCGGCAGCTGGGGCTCGAACTCGGGATGGGGGATCGTCTCATAACGATAAGCGGGCTTGTGCAGCGGCGCGGTCAGTTTGCGTTCCGCCTCATCCAGCGCATCTTTCGCCGCCGTGATGATATCATCTGCGTTCCGGTCGGCATTCGGCCAGACAGGCGCAATCAGGAACATCTCGTCGCTCAGCCGGTCGAATATCGCGATCACGCTGGGACGGACGAACAGAAGGTCCGGCAGATCGAGCGGATTGTCCGCCGGACGCGGCAGCTTCTCTACAAGGCCGACCGTTTCATAGCCGAAGTAGCCGACAAGACAGGAAAGTGCGCGCGGCAGCTGCTCCGGCACATCCATCGCGCACTCTGCCACGAGCGCACGAAGCTCAGCCAGGGGATCGCCGCCGAGCGGCTGAAAGTCGCTGCGATCCTTGCGCCAATGCCGATTGATCTCCGCGGATCGGCCATGCGCGCGAATGATAAGATCGGGATCGATGCCGATCAGACTGTGCCGACCGCGGACATTGCCGCCCTCCACCGATTCGAGAAGGAAATCACCGCGACCCTTTTCGCAAAGCTTCAGGGCCGCAGAGACCGGCGTTTCTGTGTCGGCAATCCTGCGCCGCCAGAGCAAAGCAGGGCGCCGTTCCGTCAGCGCGGCGCGTGCCGCCTCTTCACCGTGGAGCGAAGCACTTGCCGGCCCTGCTTCTTTTCCGTCGTTGGCCAAGGCGTCAGTTGCCCTGGCCGGTCAACTGCGCGCGAAGCTGATCGAAAGCCTTCTGATTACGCTTCACCCCGACTTCATCGCGCATGGCAGCGATAAAGGCTTCGGAATATTCCTGGCCCAGAGCCTGGCTCAGCTGCTGGTTGGTCGCTGCAAGCAGCGGCTTGTTGTCCTTCGCGCTGTGCGGGATCAGCTCTTCCAGATGGACCAGGAAGAAACCGGCCTGCTGCGGCGCGGGCAGCAGCTTGGTGCTGCCAGGCGACATGGAGAACAGCATCTGCAGCGGCGGGGGAATCTGGCCTTGGTTCTGGGTGAGTTCCTGCCGCGTGCCGGAGATTTTCTCGACCTGCCGTACCGGTGCATCGTTCGCGGCAAGCGCCTGTGCCAGCGACGTGCTCTTATTGACGCTGTCCCGCACCTTCACGGCAAGGGCGCGGGCGGCCTTGGCCGCCTCGGAACGTTTCCAGGCATTCACCACCGCCGGCTTGATCTTGGCAAGCGGCGGGGGGGCGGCGGCATCCGTTTTCGCGATGCCGACAACCGCAAAGCGCTGCTCCTGGCCCAGCTGGATCAGTTGCGGATCGCTGCCAGCATCCATCTGAAATGCTGCCTCGCGGATCGGCGCCAGATTCTCAGGCAATTTGAAGTTCGGATTGTCCGGCGAGCCGCCCTCCGCGAACAGCGGCGGCGTCGTCTGCACGGTCGCGCCAACCGATTTCGCGATTTCAGCAACCGTCGCGCCGTTGGATAGCCGGTCCTCGATGTCGCCGGTCATCTCGTCCAGCGCTTCCTGGCGCCGCTGGGTAAGCAGCTTCTGACGAATATCGGCGGAAACCGCGCTAAGCGGCTTGGCTGCGATCGAGCGCTCGCTTTCCGGCTTCACCACATACCAGCCCAGATCACCCTTTGCAGGGGGCGCGACATTTCCGATTGGCGTGCCGAAGGCGGCGGCGGCCACGGCGTCCGAAGTCTGCGCTGCATAACCGGCCCGGCTCACCTTATCGGCGGTGGAGACTGCGACGCCGATGTCGGATGCGATCGCGGAGAGGCTTTCGCCCTTGCTTGCGCGCTGCTGCACCGCTTTTGCGGCGGCCTCGGTCGGCACGATGATCTGGCTGATCGTGCGCTCTTCGCTCGCAGCGTAATCAGCCTTGTTGGCGTTGTAATATTGGGCGACCTCGGAATCGCTCACCTGCACCTTGTTCGCCATGCTGTCCGCGCCGAATTCGACGTACCGGATCGTGCGGCGTTCCGGCACCACGAAGGTTGCGCGATTGGCCTGATAGAAAGCGGCAAGCTCTTTTTCGCTCGGTTCGCGCTTGGGCACAAAAGCTTCCGAGGGGATGATGCCGAGCTCACCCTTGCGCTCCTCCAGAATCAGCGAAGCATAGGGCACGGTCATGCTGTTGCCAGCTTTGGCGCCTACTCCGGCGGCGCTGAGGATCTGTTCGAGATACAGGCCCCGGCGTACGTCGGTACGAAACTGCTCCTCGGTGAGGTTGTTCTGGCGCAGCACGTTCAGGAAGGTTTCCTGATTGAACTGTCCATCGAGCCCCTGAAAGGCCGATATGTCGCGGATTTCCGCATCGACCATCGCCTTGCTGACGGTGATGCCGTGCTTCCTGGCATATTCCGCCACCGTCACGCGGTTGACCAGGCTGGCGTAGACATCTTCGAGCCCGCCCTGCTCAATGAAAGCCGCCATGGTCAGGCCCGGATTTTCCTGCTGCACCTGTTTGAAGGCGTTGTTCATCGCGTCGTTCAGCTCGGCCACGCCGATATCCTGCGAACCTACCTTGGCGACGTTGCCGCCGCTGACGCCCGATCCGGAGATGCTGCTGGAAACGTCGCCGAGAGCAAAGGCCAGTCCGATCACCGCGACAAAGGCGATCGCGAGGATGGCGCCGATTTTGCTCTCGAACATTCTGCGGATGAAGCTGATCATGGGGTCGTGCGGGCTTCTTGCAATGGAGGTGGATATAAGTCCGGCGTCCTTAGGCGGGCCGGACGAACTCCACAAGACGGGGCGTCTGGCACCTGCGGCCTTCAGCCGCTAGGGGCACGGGCGATAACAAAGCAACAGGGGATGAGCCATGGCTGAACGCCGCAAATTTATCGCAGGTAACTGGAAGATGCACGGGCTGGGATCCAGCGTGAGCGAAATCGGCCCGATCGCGGCAGCTGCCGATGCACTGGATGGTGTCGATGTCGCGCTATGCGTGCCCGCCACATTGATCCACCGCGCCGCGAAGGCCGCGCCTACGCTCTCCATCGGCGCGCAGGATTGCCATCAGGAGGATGCGGGGGCGCACACCGGCTGCATCTCCGCCGCCATGTTGGCCGAAGTGGGGGCAAGCCTCACGATCGTAGGCCATAGCGAACGCCGGCAGGACCAGCATGAAAGCGATGCCGATATCAAGGCCAAGGCCGAAGCAGCCCGCGCGGCTGGCCTGTCGGTCATCCTGTGCTGCGGAGAAACCGAGGCGGAACGGGACGCCGGGCAGGCTGTTTCCCGCGTCACCGATCAGATCGCCGCTTCCATGCCGGACGGTGCGGCGGCAGACTGGCTCACGATCGCTTATGAACCGATCTGGGCGATCGGCACCGGGCGGGTTCCGGGAACCGATGACGTCGCCGAGATGCACAGCGCGATCCGCGCAAAACTGCGCGACCTGATCGGTGATGAGGCGGAAGGCATTCGCATTCTCTATGGCGGCTCCATGAACGGCGGCAATGCTGCGGAGTTGCTGGCGGTGGGCGACGTTGATGGGGGCCTCGTTGGCGGCGCTAGTCTCAGCGCGGACAAGTTCGTGCCCATCATCGAGGCGGCGGCAAAGGCTAGTTGAACGGCGCGCCTGAACCTCAGACTAGCGCAAGCATCCGATGTGCCGCCATCGCTTGCGAAAGCGGCGGCACATCGCTATGTGCGCCCCCTTCCAAGGGACCCCGTGATTTCATGACGCTCTTCCATTTTCTTATCGTGGTGCAGGCCATCGTCGGTGCGGCGCTTGTCGGCATCATCCTCATGCAGCAGAGCGAGGGCGGGGGCCTTGGCATGGGCGGCAGCCCGTCCGGCCTGATGTCGGCGCGCGGGGCGGCGAACTTCCTGACGCGCGGCACCACGGTGCTGGCCATCCTGTTCGTCACGCTGTCGATCGCGCTTGCCGTCGTTGCCGCCAAATCCGGCGCACCGAGCGAGATCGATACCAGCTTCGAACGCCGTGCACCCGCAGCGGATGGATCGGGCGAACTCCCGGTCGGCACGGTTCCGGGCGATCCGGTTCCCGCGAGCGCGCCTCCGGGCGCGACCGATACCGCTCCGGGGCAGGACGCCCCGGCGGGCAACGCAGTCCCGCTCGACCAGTAATCCACAATAAAGCGGGGAGAAGGCCGATCGAGCGCTGGACATCCCGGCGTTTCGATCCCTAAGGCTCTCCTCCCATGGCGCGGTATATTTTCATCACCGGCGGCGTGGTCTCCTCGCTCGGAAAAGGTCTCATGGCGGCATCGCTTGCCGCTCTTCTCCAGGCGCGTGGCTACACCGTCCGCATTCGCAAGTTCGATCCCTATCTGAACGTCGATCCGGGGACGATGAGTCCCTATCAGCATGGCGAGGTCTACGTCACCGACGACGGGGCGGAGACCGATCTCGACCTTGGCCATTACGAGCGCTTTACCGGCGTCTCGGCCCATCAGAGCGACAATGTGACGTCGGGCCGTGTGTACCGGGACATCATCGCCAAGGAACGGCGGGGCGATTATCTCGGCGCTACCGTACAGGTGGTCCCGCACGTCACTGACGCCATCAAGGAATTTGCACTCGCCGATACCGAGGGGCTGGATTTCGTGCTGTGCGAAATCGGCGGCACCGTTGGCGATATCGAATCGCTGCCGTTCATCGAGGCGATTCGCCAGCTGCGCAACGAACTGGAGCCAGAACAGTCTGTCGCGATTCACGTTACGCTGGTGCCGTTCATTGCCGCGGCCGGTGAGCTTAAGACCAAGCCGACTCAGCACAGCGTGCGCGAGCTCGCAGGCCTAGGCATTCAGCCCGATCTGCTGCTGTGCCGCTGCGAACGCCCGCTGCCCGATAGCGAGCGGCGCAAGATCGCGCAGTTCTGCAATGTGCGTAAAGAGGCGGTGATTCCCGCACTCGATGCCAAGAGCATTTACCAGGTGCCGCTCAATTATCATGCTGAGGGCCTCGATACCGAAGTGCTGCGCGCTTTCGGATTGCCGGACGAAGGCACGCCCGATCTGTCGCGCTGGCACGATATCCTCGATCGCTTCGAACATCCCGAGGGCGAGGTGACGATCGGTGTGGTCGGCAAATATGTCGGCCTTCCGGACGCGTACAAGTCGCTCAGCGAGGCGCTGGTTCATGGCGGCATGGCGAACCGTGTTCGCGTGAACATGAAATGGCTCGATGCCGAGATGTTCGAAGAGGACTCGGACGATCTGGCTGCGAAGCTGGAGCCGATGCACGGAATTCTCGTGCCGGGCGGTTTCGGCGAGCGCGGGAGCGAGGGCAAGATCGGCGCGATTCGTTTTGCGCGCGAGACCAAGGTGCCGTTCTTCGGCATTTGTCTCGGCATGCAGATGGCGTGTATCGAGGGGGTCCGCAATCTGGCCGGCAAGGCTGACGCTTCGACCACTGAATTCGGGCCCACCGATGAGCCCGTCGTCGGCCTGATCACCGAGTGGATGAGCGAAAAAGGCCTGGAGGAGCGCCGCGAGGGCGGCGATCTGGGCGGAACCATGCGTCTGGGCGCTTACGAGGCGAAGCTCGACGGCAATAGCCATGTCGCCCGAATTTACGGGTTGGAGACGATTCAGGAGCGCCACCGCCACCGGTATGAGGTGAACACCCATTACATGCCGGCGCTTGAAGACGGCGGGCTCGTCTTTTCCGGCATGAGTCCGGACGGCACGCTGCCCGAAATTATCGAGCGGCCGGACCACCCCTGGTTCATCGGCGTGCAGTTCCACCCGGAGCTGAAGAGCAAGCCTTTCGATCCGCATCCGCTGTTTGCAAGCTTCATCGAAGCCGCTGTGAAGCAGAGCCGGCTGGTCTAGGTCGAAACGAAAAAGGCGGCCGATCGCTCGGCCGCCTCCTCATTCTTGCTTGTGTTGTTTGCGATCAGGCCGCGCGGATATGGCGCTGTTCTTCGCGCGCGTCCTCGGCCGGCTCGTCGTCGACCGTCTTCGCGGTGACGCCGTTGACCGCAATCTTGCGGGGCTTCAGCGCCTCGGGCACTTCGCGGAACAGCTCGACCGTCAGCAGGCCGTTCTCCAGATTCGCGTTCTCCACGCGGATATGGTCGGCAAGCTGGAAGCGGCGTTCGAAATTGCGGTTGGCGATTCCCATGTGCAGGAATTCGCGGTTCTGTTCGCCCTCTTCCTTCGCGCCGCGCACGATCAGCTGATTCTGCTGCGCGGTAATGTCGATCTCGTCCGGTGCGAAACCGGCGACGGCAACCGTGATCATGTACCGATCATCGGCGATGCGTTCGATATTGAAGGGGGGATAGTTGTCGCTCTGCATCGTGCGACCTGCATTTTCGAGCAGGTCGAACAGCCGGTCGAAACCGACGGTGGTGCGGCGATAGGGGGAAAAGTCGTTACGGTTCATTTCTTCATTCTCCATCGAGCAATTCAGAAGATGGAGCCGGACAGGTCCGCGCTCCGTTAATTCGCAGGCCCCGAATGGCGACCCACGAGAAGCAAGATGGTCGTTACGACACCGTTTTCAAGAGGGCTATTGAGCGGCTACCAGGCAAAGAAATTGACACAGACCGTAAGCCCAAACGAAAAGACCCGGGCCGAGGCCCGGGTCTTCACGTGACGATGGTTCGTCCTGTTTATCGGTCGCGCGGTGGACCGGGTCTCCCCTTTGCCCCGACCAGGCCCTGCGCGTGCCCTTCTCCCTGAACCTCAGCCTTATCTGGCTGCGCTCGAAGTGCGTAGTCTTGATGCCGCAAGTTCAGGGGGCGTTCAAATGAATCCGGCTTCAGGCGAACGGAATTGGGCGCTCCCGTTGCAATCCTGCAACAAGTGGTGCGGCCTGTGCCGATCGCTTGCCACCATCGCTGCACGCCCGTAAGGCGGCGGCCATTCGCCGATAGAGGTCCTCCATAATCCCATGATCCTGTCCCGTTCCGAATGGATGGTCGCCAAGCGTTATCTGCTGCCGGGCAAGGGGGAGGGCTTTTTGTTCCTCGTCGCCAGCATCAGCCTGATCGCGGTGATGTTGGGCGTAGCCTCGCTGATCATCGTGATGAGCGTGATGAACGGCTTTCGCGCAGAGCTGTTCGACAAGACGGTGGGCCTCAATGGCCATGCGGTGGTGCAGGGCTATGGCGGGCGCCTGCCCGACTGGCGCGAAATTCTGAAGGACGTGGAGGAAACCCCCGGCGTCACCGAAGCGCAGCCCCTGATCGAGCAACCGCTTCTCACCAGCTTCAACGGCCGGGTGGAGGCGGTGCTCGTTCGCGGAATGCTGCGACAGAACATTCTCGATAACCCCACGCTGGAGGGCAAAACGGTCGCTGGCGATCTGCGCGCTCTGGAGCCAGGACAGGAACGCGTCGCCATCGGCTCGCGGCTCGCCCAAAACCTTGGCGCGACGGTCGGATCGCGCATCACAATCATAAACCCGGCAGGTCGCGCAACGCCGTTCGGCACTGTGCCGCGAGAGATCAGCTACGAAGTCGTCGCGATCTTCGAGGTCGGCATCTACGATTATGACGAAAGCTACATCGTCATGCCTATTCAGGATGCGCAGACGCTGATGCTGATGGGCGACGAAGTCGGCATGATCGAGCTGAAGACGGTCGATGCGGACAGGGTGGGTGAAATCCTGCAGCCGCTCATGCCGAAAATCGCGGGCCGCGCGATCGTCACAGACTGGAAGACGCTCAACAGCTCGCTGTTCGAGGCGCTGGCGGTCGAGCGGGTGGCGATGTTCGTCGTGCTGTCGATGATCGTGCTGGTCGCCGTGTTCAACATTCTCAGTTCGCTGATCATGATGGTGCGGGGCAAGACGCGCGATATCGCGATCCTGCGCACCATGGGCGCGACCCGAAAATCGCTGCTGAAAATCTTCATGACGGTGGGCATTACAATCGGATCGCTCGGCATTCTCGCCGGACTGGTCCTTGGTTTCGTGTTCCTGTTCTTCCGGCAGGGCGTGGTGAACGTGATCCAGGCGATTACGGGCCAGAACTTGTGGGACCCTTCGGTGCGCTTTCTCACCGAACTACCGTCCAAGACCGACCCGTTCGAAGTGACCGCGATTTGCGTTCTCGCCTTCGTGCTCAGCGTGCTCGCCACGCTTTATCCCGCGTTCAAGGCGGCGAATACCGATCCGGTGGAGGTTCTACGCTATGAATGACGTGATCCGCCTGACCGATGTCCGCCGCAGCTTTTCGCAGGGCGGCGTCACAATCGACGTGCTGCGCGGCGTGAACCTTCATGTCGCAGAGGGCGAAATCGTAGCTTTGCTCGGCCCCTCGGGATCGGGCAAATCGACGCTGCTTCAGGCGGTGGGCCTGCTGGAAGGCGGATTCTCGGGTTCGATCCGCATCGACGGCGTTGAAGCGTCCGCGCTCTACAGCAACGATCGCACCACGCTGCGGCGGGAGAAGATCGGTTTCGTTTATCAGTTTCATCACCTTCTCCCCGACTTCGATGCGCGCGAGAATGTGGTGTTGCCGCAGCTGATCGCGGGTTCGCAGAAGGCCGAGGCGGTGGAGCGTGCCGAACGGCTGCTCGTCAAGCTGGGCCTGGAAAAGCGGCTTGATCATCGCCCGTCCAAGCTGTCGGGCGGGGAGCAGCAGCGCGTGGCGGTCGCCCGCGGTCTCGCCAACCGGCCCAAGCTGATCTTGGCGGACGAGCCCACCGGCAATCTTGATGAGAAGACCGCCGATGTCGTTCTGGCCGAGTTTCTTTCGCTGGTGCGTGAGGAAGGCTCCGCAGCGCTGGTGGCGACGCATAATGAGCGTCTCGCGGGCAAGATGGACCGCGTCGTCCGCCTTCACGAAGGCGTGATCGAATAGCGGCCTTAGCCTTCGGGTTTGGCCAGCTTCTTGCGGATGTCCCGCATCGTCGACCAGACGCCGTAAACCAGCATCGCGGCGAGAAAGAACCACACCCAGATCGGGATGTTGCGGCCGACGATTGCCAGATAGACATAGGCTGAAACGAAGAACACGCCTGCGCTGAGCACCGGCAACACAATCGGTTTGCCGCCGCGCTTGTTGCGAACGAGCCAGGCGATCGAGAGCAGAAAGAACGGGATCGCGCCCACATAGATGGCGCCAAACACCAGCGGATCGACGCCGTAATTCGCGCCGAGCGAATAGAACCAGTTCTGCACGTCCTGCCACATCGCCGCTGGCCCCTACCGTCTCATTCATCCACAAGATAAGGGGCCGCGCCCCTCGCCGAATCGGCCTAGCTTCGCTATCTGTTCGAATTATGTCTTACGCCCCGTTCGTACCACTTCGCGTCTTTTCCGCCTACACCATGCTGGAAGGTGCAACGGATGCGAAGGCGATTGGGGGACGCGCGCGCGGCCTTGGATTTCCGGCGGTCGCAGTGGCCGATCGCAACGGTCTTTACGGCGCCATGGCTTTCGAAAAGGGATGCCGCGATGTCGGCGTGCAGCCCATCATCGGCGCGATGCTGGCCGTGTCACGCCCAAGCGGCGATCCGGCGAGCCCGCAGATCGATTGGCTTGCGCTCTATGCGCAGGATGAAGGCGGATACGACAATTTGTGCGCGCTCGTTTCGCAGGCCCATCTTGACCGCCCACTGGAACAGGCGCCCCATGTTGCGTTCGAGGCATTGGAGGGGCGCACCGATGGGCTGATCGCGCTGACGGCGGGCGGCGAAGGAGCGCTCGCCCGTCATTTGGAAGAGCGCCAGCCGGATAAGGCGGCGGCTTATTGCGAGAAGCTGGAGGCGCTTTTCCCCGGTCGCCTCTATATCGAAGTCAGCCGGCGCGACGATCCGGTGGAAAAGGCAGCCGAAGCCGGTCTGCTCGATCTGGCTTATGATCGCGATATTCCGCTGGTTGCCACCAATCCGGTGCTTTTTTCCGAGCCCAGCTTTCACCGCGCTCATGATGCGATGCTGTGTATCGCGGGCGGGCAATATGTGCTCGATGACAATCGCCGCAAAAGCCCCCGCGAGAGCTGGATGAAGCCCGCCGTGCAGATGCAGGAGCTATTTTCGGACTTGCCCGAAGCGCTCAACAACACCTTGGTGGTGGCCAGGCGCTGCGGCATCGGCGCGCCCAAGCGTCCCCCGATCTTGCCCAGCATCGCCGGTGATCTTGAAGGGGAAGCCAAGCAGCTCGCCGACGATGCGCGCGCCGGGTTGGAGGCTCGCCTCGCGCTTTACGACGATCTAAGCGCCGAAGAACGCCAGAGCTATTTCGACCGGCTCGATTTCGAGATCAAGGTTATCGTTGGCATGGGCTTTCCCGGCTACTTCCTGATCGTTGCCGACTTCATCAAATGGGCCAAGGCGAACGACATTCCGGTGGGGCCAGGGCGCGGCTCGGGCGCGGGCTCGGTGGTCGCCTGGGCGCTTACCATTACCGATCTCGATCCGATCCGCTTGGGGCTGCTGTTCGAGCGCTTCCTGAACCCTGAACGCGTGTCGATGCCGGACTTCGATATCGACTTCTGCGAAACGCGGCGCGGCGAGGTGATCCGTTACGTTCAGAAGAAATATGGATCGGACCATGTCGCGCAGATCATCACCTTCGGAAAGCTGAAGGCGCGCGCCGTGCTGCGCGATACCGGCCGCGTGCTGCAGATGAGCTACGGACAGGTCGATCGCCTCTGCAAGCTTGTCCCCAATCACCCGACCGATCCGTGGGATCTGGCGCGGGCGCGCAAAGGCGTTGCCGAATTGCGGCAGGAGATCGAACGCGACAGCAATGTGGCCGAACTGTTCGAATTGGCCGGAAAGCTGGAAGGGCTGCCGCGCCACAGCTCCACCCATGCCGCGGGCGTGGTGATCGGCGATCGTCCGCTCGCCAATCTGGTGCCGCTCTACCGCGATCCACGTTCGGACATTCCGGTCACGCAGTTCGACATGAAGTTCGTGGAGACGGCGGGCCTCGTCAAATTCGACTTTCTTGGCCTGAAGACTCTCTCGGTTCTGCAAAAAGCGGTGCAGTTCATTGCCGAGCGCGGTGAGACGGTGGACCTTTCCACGCTGCCGCTGGACGATCCGGGCGTGTTCGAGCTTCTTAAGCGCGGCGAGACGGTCGGTGTGTTCCAGCTGGAATCGGAGGGGATGCGCCGCACGCTGGCCGCCGTTCGCCCAACCGGGTTCGAAGACATCATCGCGCTCGTCTCACTCTACCGGCCTGGCCCGATGGACAACATCCCGATGTTCGGCCGCCGCAAGAATGGCGAAGAGACGATCGAATATCCGCATCCCCTTCTGGAGCCGATCCTGAAGGAAACCTACGGCATCATCGTCTATCAGGAACAGGTGATGCAGGCCGCGCAGATCCTGGCTGGCTACAGCCTTGGCGAGGCCGATCTGCTGCGCCGCGCGATGGGCAAGAAAATCCAGGCGGAAATGGACAAGCAGCGCACGCGCTTCGTGGAAGGCTGCGCTGCCAACGACATTGACGAGCCGCGCGCCAACCAGCTGTTCGATTTGATCGACAAGTTCGCAGGCTATGGCTTCAACAAGAGCCACGCTGCAGCCTATGCGCTGCTCGCCTATCAGACGGCGTGGCTGAAGGCGCATTATCCGGAAGAGTTCTTCGCCGCCTCCATGTGCTTCGACATGCACCAGACCGACAAGCTCGGCATTTTCGTGGACGATATGCGGCGTCTGGATATCACTTGTCTGCCGCCGACGCTTAACGAGAGCGAGGCGGAGTTTTCCGTCGAGACCACGGAGGAGGGCAACCGTGCGGTGCGTTATGCGCTCGCCGGCCTCAAGAATGTCGGTGAAAAGGCGATGGAGACGGTGGTAGCCGAGCGGCGGGCCAAGGGCGCCTTCAAGTCGCTCGACGATCTAACCGGGCGGATTGATCCCACCCTGCTCAACAAGCGCAGCATCGAAACGCTGGCTGCCGCCGGTGCCTTTGATGCGCTGAACCCTGATCGCGCCGCCGTGCAGGCGGGGGCGGAAACCATTCTTGCCGCCGCCCAGTCGGCCAAGGCTATGCGCGACAGCGGGCAGGGCGGACTTTTCGGCGGCGAGGAAAGCGACATTCCGGCCCTGCGTCTCCCAACCGCAGAAGCATGGTCTCCCGGTGAGATCATGACGCGCGAAAAAGATGCGTTCGGTTTCTATTTCTCGGCGCACCCCGTGACGCAATATCGGGCGCAGCTGATGGCGAATGGCGTCAAGACGCAGGCCGATCTCGCCGCCCTCCCACCGATTGCCGAGGGCGAGCGGCGGCAGGTGAAAATGGCGGCGCTGGTGGAGAATGTGCGGTGGCGCGAATCCCGCCGCGGCAGTCGTTTCTGCATGGCCGAACTGTCGGATACCAGCGGGCAATTCAGTGCGAGCTGCTTCGAAGAGGACGTCGGCAAAGTGCTGTCCCAGGCGGCTGATGAGAGCGCGTGCCTGCTCCTTGATGTCGAGCTGGATATGCGGCCGGGCGACGACAATGCGCGCCTGACCGTGCGCGCCGCCAGACCGCTCACCGCCAATGCCGGATCACTGGCGGAAGCGCGGCTGTGCCTTGAACTTCAGGTCGATTGCGAAATTGCCCTGCGCGAGGTGGCGAACATAACCTTGCCGCTATCGGGCGGGCGCAGTGAGTTGATCATTGACGTACCGGGACCACGAGGGCGCACGCGAATCTCGCTAGGAAGGACATTCCGGGTTGACGAAGCCCTGCGCGAACGGCTCATGTCGCTGGAGGGGATCAGCCATGTTGCGGAGTTGAGGCCGGCCGGCCCGCCGCCTTTGCGCTTGGTCTCCTGAAAAAGCGCCCGAACAGGGCGGTTCGATAGGAGAGAGATATGCTCGGAGCGATGCAGGACTTCCCGCTGCTCGTCACCAACCTGATCGATCATGCGGAGCGTGAGCACGGCCCGCGGGAGATCGTAACCCATTGGTCCGATGGTGAGCTCAGCCGCAGCAACTGGGCCACAGTTGCCTTGGAGGCGCGCAAGTTTGCGCAGATGCTCGAGCGTCTAGGCATGAAGCGCGGTGACCGCGTGGCAACCATCGCCATGAACCATGCCCATCACATTTCGAGCTGGTACGGCACGGCGGGCATGGGCGGCATTCTGCATACGATCAATCCGCGCCTTCACGCCGATCAGCTGGTCTATGTCCTGAACCATGCGGGCGACCGGCTGCTGTTTGTCGATGCGATGTTCCTGCCGCTGGTCGAAGCGATCCGCGATCGGCTGGAGACGGTGGAGCAGGTCATCCTGTTCGATAATGCCAAGCCCGGCGGCGAACTCAAAACCTATCGCGAGCTGATCGATGCCGAAGACGGCGATTACGCCTGGGTTTCTGCGGACGAGCGCGATCCGGTGGGGCTGTGCTATACCTCCGGCACCACGGGCAATCCCAAAGGCGTGCTCTATGAGCATCGCTCGAACGTCCTGCACGCCATGACGGCGCTGCAACCTGCTGTGATGGACCTTTCCTCCCGCTCCGTGATGCTGCCGATCGTGCCGATGTTTCATGCCAATGCCTGGGGCATCCCCTTTGCGGCCGCCGCGGTGGGCGCGAAGATGGTTTGTTCCTGCTCCAATGACGGCGGCGTCCTGTGGAAGCTTTTCCGCGAAGAAAAAGTCACGTTCAGCGCAGGTGTGCCGACCGTCTGGCTCGCCATGTTTGCCGATATGGACGCCAATGGCGGCGACTACGGCGCGCTCGAGCGTGTCGTGATCGGCGGTTCCGCCGCTCCGCGTGCGATGATCGAGCGGCTCAAGAAGGCGGGTATCACGGTTGCCCATGCCTGGGGCATGACCGAAACCTCGCCCATCGGCACGACCGGCGCGCGGCCCCACAACTGGGCCGAGCTGGATTTCGATGCGCAGGTGGACATCATCACCAAGCAGGGCCGCCCGCCCTTTGGCGTGGAGCTGCGCGTCGTGGACGAGGATGGGCAGGAGTTGCCGCGCGACGGGGAGAGCAGCGGGCGGCTTCATGTGCGCGGGCCCTGGGTGCTGCGGCGCTATTTCCGCGCCGAGGAGGACACCGTGGATGCGGACGGCTGGTTCGATACCGGCGACGTCTCCGTTCTCTACCCTGATGGCACCATGCAAATCACCGACCGCGCCAAGGACGTCATCAAATCAGGCGGCGAGTGGATCAGCTCGATCGAGCTGGAGAATGAGGCGCTGGGTTGCGACGGAGTGGCCGAGGCGGCGGCGGTGGGCGTGCACCATCCCAAATGGGACGAGCGCCCGCTGCTGCTGATCGTGCGCAAACCCGGTTCCGGCATCGGGGCGGAAGATATTCTCGATCATCTGCAGGGGCGCGTCGCGAAGTGGTGGCTGCCCGATGAGATCAAGTTTGTCGAGGAGCTTCCGCACACCGCAACGGGCAAGATTTTGAAGCGCGCAATTCGCGACGAATATGCCGACTACAAGCTGGAGACGATCGATGAGTGATTCCCATATCGATCCGCAGCGCGAGCAGTTCGAGATATTCAAAAGCCTGCCGCGCGACCAACCGATTGAAATGCTGAACCTGGTGCGCTTCCGGGAAGCAGCGGATTATCCGGCCGATCATGCGCTGGCGGGTGAAAAACTTTCGGGTGCCGATGCCTATCGCAACTATGGCAAGGAGAGCGGCCCCATATTCTCGCGTGTCGGTGGGACGATCGTCTATCGTGGCGGTTTCGAGACCGTGCTGATAGGGCCAACGGACGAGCGCTGGGATGCGGTCTTCATCGCGCGTTACCCGAATGCCGGTGCTTTCCTGGAGCTGGTGACTGACGAGGACTATCGCAAAGCGGTGGTTCACCGTCAGGCCGCGGTCGAGACCAGCCGGCTCGTTCGCCTTTCGCCGGCAGACGGTGGCAAGGGCTTCGGCTGATCCGGCCAATGCCCGCCATCCGATGCTTGAGTCATCAAATCAGCCGTAGCTGACCATTGATTTCCGGCCTGCGGAAAAGATCGCAGCGCAGATCGAACTTGCCCTTCACGAAGCCGTGGCGGCGGCGTGCTATATCCATTCGGGTCCGTAGCAGCTCGGCCCATGGTCCCTTGCCGCGCATCCTGGCGAAGAAGGCAGGGTCATTGTCTTTGCCGCCGCGCAGCTCGCCCACGATCCGCATGACGCGGGCGGCGCGGTCCGGATAATACACGTCCAGCCAATCGCGGAAAAGGGGCGCAAGCTCGTGCGGCAGGCGAAGCGGGATCGCGGACACGCCTTTGGCTCCGGCACTGGCAGCGGCCTGCGTAATGGCTTCGATTTCGTGGTCAGTAATCGCAGGAATGATGGGCGCTATGTTGACATAGGTCGGTACGCCCTTGGCCACGAGCGTCTCGACGGCCTTCAGCCGCCGAGAGGGATGCGCGGCACGCGGCTCCATGATGCGAGCCAGCGCCGGATCGAGCGTGGTCACCGAGATCGCCACTGCCGTCAGGCCGTCCTGCGCCAGATCGACGAGCAGATCGAGATCGTCCAGCACACGGTCTGATTTGGTGGTGACGCAGATGGGATGCCGCGTTTCCACCATGAGTTCGAGCACGGCGCGGCTGATGCGATAGCGCCGTTCTATCGGTTGATAGGGATCGGTGTTCGTGCCGATAGCGATAGGCCGGACGGCATAAGTCGGCTTGGCCAGCGTCGCACGCAAGAGTTCCGCGGCCTGCGGCTTCGCAAACAGCTTCGTTTCGAAATCCAGGCCGGGCGAGAGATCGTGAAAGGCGTGGCTGGGCCGCGCAAAGCAATAGACGCAGCCATGCTCGCAGCCGTTAAAAGGGTTAATGGATTGGGTAAACGGAATGTCAGGTGATTGATTATACGAGATAATCGTCTTCGGGCGGAGTTCTGTTACCGCAGTAGATACCGCCATGCTCGGCCCATCCAACGCTTCGACCTGATCCAGCCAGTCGCCGTCAATTTCGCGCTCCGGCAAACCATAGCGAGCGCTTACATCGTTAGCGATCGCGCCTCTTCCTTTGACGTAACCCATAATGCGAACATAGAAAGAACATGGATCGATGTCGATTCAGATTCCTATGCTGTGGAAAGCTGCCGCTCGCGATTCATCCAGTCGCGACACTCCAGCAGAGCCAGATAAAGGTCAGCAGAACGCCGCTGTAAAGAGCATTCGTGAGCCAGAACCAAGTCGGTTCCTTAGCCCGCAATTCAGACGCTCCATATGCTGATGGGATCCGTCCTGTTCGAAAACCTACGAAGATGAACCAAGCGATCATTTGCGGGATCGAAAGGAGCGCCGTTCCTCCGATGAATGCTCCCATTTGTCCCGGCAGCCAGCCAAGAAGAAGCCAGGGTGTGGCCGCGATGATCAGTATCGCCGCCAATAAAGCGAGCTTCTGTTTCGCCTTCCAATCCCACCAAAGCACTCGTCTTATCCCACCAGAGCATCTACCGTGTTGTAAGCAACGAACGTCCGCAAAGCGTCGTAGGCCTAAAGGGAGCGGTGTAGCAATCTGATCGGAAGATGACAGCTCACATCTGCTCAACATATTGAGTTGTTTGTCCGCAACCGTTACGGCGTTGGTCGCAGCCCCGATAGGCGTTCACGGATCGATCGAAAGGCACATCGGGAGAGCGATTGAAGGTGAGGATGCTTTTGGCATGTTCCTCGGTAACCTGCGTGCGCAAGACGGGTGCTTCGCCATCGATTGCGCAGCGGGCATCGCGCCAATCGCCGTCCATCTCGCGCACCGCCAGCCCGAACCGCTGCGAGACGTCCGAGCGCGTAGCCCCGCGCCCCTTGGCAACATTTCGATCCGCCGACTCTGCCATGGAAGCGGAGTAGCACGAGAACATATTGGGAACAATAAGCTGAGAAAGCAGCTTTGACGCTCGACTGGATTCAGGACTCAGTCGGACCGAAAGCCATTATCGCTCCGAAAGACGGGGCATCAGCTCCACGAAGTTGCAGGGCTTGTTGGTGCTGTCCAGCTGATCGCGTAAGATCCCGTCCCAGCCATCCTTAACCGCGCCATTGGAGCCGGGCAGGGCGAAGATGTAGGTCGTCTTGGCGAGGACCGCGCAGGCGCGCGACTGGATGGTGGACGTACCGATGGTCTTGAAGCTGAGCCAGCGGAACAGTTCGCCAAAACCTGGGATGTCCTTTGATTTCACGCGCTCCAGTGCCTCGGGCGTGACATCGCGGCCGGTCAGTCCCGTCCCACCTGTCGAAATGATACAATCGATCTGCGGATCGTCGATCCATTCTTCCAATTTTAAGACCAGTGCATCGGCGTCATCGCGGCAGATGGTGCGCGCCACCAGCTTGTGGCCCTCGTCCGATATGCGCGCCGCCAGAATATCCCCGGAGGTATCATCGGCTTCGGTGCGGGTGTCGGAGACCGTCAGCAGTGCGATGTTGACGGGTTTGCCGGCCATCAGCGCTGCGCCATGGCGCGGCTATCGTTCTTGCGCACCCATGCGGGCCCGCTCATGCCCGGAAAGCGCGGCCAAGCATTCTGTGACAGCCCTTCCAAGCTCTTCGATTCTTCGCCCGCCATGGTTTGGTACATCCAGTAATTGCGCAGGATTATCCCGACATAAGCGCGCGTTTCCCAATAAGGGATCGATTCGATGAAGAGCAGCGGATCACCCTGATCACGCACGTCATATTTCCAGCGGCCGACCGTGGAGGGGCCTGCGTTGAACGCTGCAATGACTTTTGGCAGCAGGCCTTCGGTCTGGTCCATGTCGCGAAGCTGTTCCAGATAGCTTTGGCCATATTCCAGATTGACTTCGGGTCGCTTCAGATCGGCCGCGGAGAAATAGCTCCCGCGCGCGCGCGCCATGTCCGCCGCGGTTCCAGGGCGCACCTGCATCAGTCCGCGTGCATCGGCCGGGCTTACCGCGTCGGCCTGAAAACGCGATTCCTGCAAGGTGTGGGCAAAGACCAGCCAGGGATCGACCCGCCAGCCTTCTTTCGGCGCCCATTTGGGGGCGGGATAGCGATCGAACGGGTTAGCGCTCGACCCACTGGGTCCATAATGCGCAAGATAAAGCTGCGTGGAAGGCAGGCTGAGCTGGTGCGCAAGCGCCAGCAGATCGGCGCGCTCCTCATCGCCGCCGATCTTCGCTTCATGCCGCAACACCTGATCCGCCAGGCCGCTTTCACCGAAGCTGGCAAGCGCGGTCGCAATGCGGACATTGGCGTTGCTCGCAATGCGGCCGGATACCGCCTGACTGCGGTTCTTCGGCGAAGCGCGGGTCATGCCGAGCTGTTCCTGAGCAAGGATGCCGTAGAAAGTCTCACCATATTGCGCGGCGGTCTGCAAACGCGGCTGCGCTTCCCCAGGACGGCGGGCGGCGACGCTTGCGCGCGCGCTCCAGTAAAACCCAGCGGCGCGCGTTTCTTCATTGGCGGCGAATTTGCCGACCCGGTCGAACGCCTGTGCCGCATCGGCATAATTTTTCATGCGCCAACTGGAAAGGCCGCGCACCCAATCGGCCTGCGGAGCCCACTCGCCGGTTCCGGTGCTCGCGACCTCGGCCATGCGGCGCGCGTTGGCGTCGTCATTTTCGATATAATAGCCCCAGGCCACGCGCTGCTGCATTTCGGTAAGTGCGGAGGGCGAGAGTCCGTCGAGGCCTGCAAGCAGCGCGGTTTCCGCGCCAGCGGGATCGTCTGCCTTAATCCGGTCCACAATGGCGTTGCGGGTTGCGGTCGCGGCTGCATCGGAAACCTCACTGGGGTCCGCACGGCGTGGGCTGGAGCCGAGATAGGCCAGGCGCCGAACCTGGGGCGTATCGGGAAGAAACTGTGCGCCGCGCTTTTGCGCCAGGCGGCTCAGCTGCTCGGCCTGCGGCAGATAGGGCGCGGTGTTGATCAGCGAGAGTAGCGGCCCCAGCTCGACGCGTGGGCTTCCTGCTGCAAGATACAGCTCCGCGCGCGCCATGTTGGCGAGCGGACCCGCAGGTGCATTGGCCAGCATGGCTTGTGCCTCCGCCCAGCGCTGCTGCTGGATCGCGGTGAAGACGAGGGCGAAATCGTCATCATTGCGGATCGCGGGAACTTGAATGGCGGGCGTAGCGGGGACCGGTGCCTCGATTCCCGTAATCAGATCGGCGGGTACAGCATTGCTGACCGCTGCCTCGTCACCACCGGCAAAGGCCGGCGCGGCAAGAGCGGTTGTCGCGATAAGGAAAGGGAGGAACTTTGCTTTCACCAGGTACCTTCTTTCAGCAGCAATTGCAGATCATCCCAGGCAGGCCGCTTGCAATGCGGACGCCTCAGGAGCGTGCGCGGATGGTATGTCGCTACCAGCACCTTTCTGCCGCCATCATGGTTAAATTCGTGTAAATGCGCGCGGGCCCCGGCGATCGGCTGCGCAACGAGGGCCTCGCTCGCAGCCGTACCCAGAATCAGGAGATTATCGGGTGCCGCCAACGCGATATGACTGCGCATCAGATCGGCCAACTGGGGCAGGTCGCCGGCAGGCAAACGTCCGCTCGGCGGACGCGTGACCGACAGGCTGGCACGGTAGCAGGCAGCCACATCAATCCCGATGGCCGACAGCATATTGCGTAGAAGCGTTCCGGTGGAGCCGGAAAGGATGGTGCCGGACGCAAGATCATCCTCGTCCGGGCAGTCGGATATGATCATGAGCGGCGCCTGCAATGCGCCATGCGGCAATGCGCGCATCTGGCCATAATGCGTGCCTGGCAGATCGTCCGTGCGGCGCAGGCGCTCATGCAACGCCTCCAGCGTCGCCGGGAACGGCGGCGCGGGCGTTGCAGCGGGCGTGTGGCCGGGCACGGGGGCGTTCCCCGGTTGAGGAGCATTCGCAGGTGTGAGCGCCGGCTTCACGCGCGGTGCCAGCTTTAGCGCAGCGGGCGGCGCCTCCAGCCAATTTACGGGCTGATCGGCGCACCAATCCTCGACACCCGCCAGCTGCCACCAGCTGATGAGCGATTCGACCGCCGCCTCTTGTGTTGTCATCCCGCCCGTCATCGGACGCGTGAAGCCACAGCAAGGGGGCGCGCGTCAATTGCCACGGAACGAAAAACCTGCAAAACGCCTTGGATGTAGGATGTAATGAGACGCGCCGGATGAGGCGCGGCGCCAGATAAGGGGATGCCGGGTGAGCGAACGCGAAGCCATGCCATATGACGTTGTGATTGTAGGCGGGGGGCCTGCAGGCCTGTCAGCTGCAATCCGTTTCAAACAACTTGCGGATGAGGCAGGCGCTGATCTGAGCGTCTGCGTGCTCGAAAAAGGGTCTGAAATCGGGGCCCACATCCTGTCGGGCGCCACCGTCGATCCGCGCGCGCTCGACGAATTGCTGCCGAATTGGAAAGAAGACGGCTGCCCGATGGCGCAGACCCCCGTCACCGAAAACCTGCATCTCGTGCTCTCCAAAAACGGTTGCTTCTCCATTCCGGAGATCGCGCTGCCCCCGCTCATGGGCAATGACGGCTGCTATACCGGTTCGCTCGGCAATATGTGCCGTTGGCTTGGCGAACAGGCCGAAGGCATGGGTGTGGAAATCTTCCCGGGCTTCGCAGCGTCCGAGGTTCTCTATAATGAAGACGGGTCGGTGCGCGGCGTCGTCGCCGGCGTCATGGGCATCGGCCGCGATGGAGAGCATAAGCCGGATTATGAGCCGGGCGTGGAACTCACCGCGAAATACACTTTTTTCGCGGAGGGCGTGCGCGGCGGGCTGACCAAGGGGCTGAAGGCTGAGTTCAATCTGGAGGCGGATTGTCAGCCGCAAGTCTACGGCCTTGGCCTGAAGGAACTGTGGGACATCGATCCGGCCAAGCATGAACCGGGCAAGGTTGTTCACACGCAAGGCTGGCCGCTTGATGAGGCATGGGGCGGGGGCTTCCTGTATCATCAGGCCGATGGTCAGGTTGCGCTCGGCTTCGTGGTGGCGCTGAGCTATCGCAACCCGCATCTGTCGCCGTTCCAGGAATTTCAACGCTGGAAGCAGCACCCCGAAATTCGCAAATATCTGGAGGGCGGCAAGCGCGTGGCTTATGGCGCTCGGGCGATCAATGAGGGCGGTTGGCAGTCCGTGCCCAAGCTCGCATTTTCGGGCGGCGCGCTGATCGGCTGTTCCGCGGGCTTTGTGAACGTGCCGCGCATCAAGGGTACGCACACCGCCATGAAGAGCGGCATGCTGGCTGCCGAAGCCGCGTTCGAGGCGATCCAGGCTGGACGCGAAGCGGATGAGCTGTCTGCTTACCAGCACAATCTCGACCATAGCTGGATCGCCACCGAGCTGAAAAAGGTACAGAATGCAGAGCCTTGCGTCGACAAGTTCGGCGGGACCTGGGGCACGCTTCTGGGCGGCATCGACATGTGGATGCGCACGCTGAAGATCGGCCTGCCTATCTCAATGAAGCACGAGCCCGATTACACGAAATTGTGGCCCGCCGAAGCTTGCAAGAAGATCGAATATCCCAAGCCCGATGGGGTGATCAGCTTTGACAGGCTATCTTCGGTCTATCTTTCGAATACCAATCATGAGGAAGACCAACCGGTTCATCTTCAGCTCAAGGATCCAAGCCTGCCGGTTGAAAAGAACCTGCCTATCTTCGACGGCCCGTCGCAGCGCTATTGTCCTGCAGGTGTCTACGAGTTTGTGGAGGAAGGAGGCGAAGAGCGCTTCCAGATCAACGCGCAGAACTGCGTCCATTGCAAGACCTGCGACATCAAGGACCCTTATCAGAATATCAATTGGGTGGTGCCGGAGGGCGGGGGCGGCCCCAATTATCCCAATATGTAAGCCCTGAAAGCTCACATGACTTCGGAAACGGAAATCGCTTACGCCAAGCTCAACCTGGCGCTGCATGTGCGCGGCCGGATGGCTGGCGGTTATCATGCGCTGGAGACGGTTTTCGCGTTCTGCGGCGACGGAGACCACTTGAGCGGTGTCGACGCAAAAAGCTTGTCCTTGACGGTGACGGGACCGTTCAAGGATGCGCTGGAAGACGAGGATGAGAATAATCTCGTCCTGCGCGCCGCCCGAGCGGTAGCGGATGCGTTTGCCCCGGAACGCGGCGCCTCGCTGCGCTTGGACAAGCGTTTGCCGGTGGCGTCGGGTATCGGCGGGGGCTCAGCCGACGCCGCCGCGGCAATCAGGCTGCTGAACCGGCTCTGGCGGCTTGAACGACCGCTCTATGATTTCGAGGCGATAGCAGGCGAATTGGGAGCGGACGTTCCGGCCTGCCTCTTCAGTTGCAGCGCTTTTGGCACGGGCAAGGGTGATGAGCTGCGCTTCGTCTCGATCGGTGGTCTGGAAGGTCGGCATTTGCTGCTCGCCAATCCGGGCAAAGCGGTCTCGACTGCCGACATTTTTCGCAGATGGCATGGCCGGGACGGCGGCGCGCTTGCGGGGTTGGAGCTCTCTTCGCTGCAAAAGTCAGCGCGCAACGATCTGGAGGCGGCTGCGGTCGCGCTTGTCCCCGATATAGGTGAGCTGCTGTCCGCTTTGGGTCGGCACAGTGACTTTGCGCGGATGTCGGGCTCGGGGGCGACCTGCTTCGCCCTGTTCGATAGCGCCGATGCGGCCGCGACGGCGCGGGACGATCTGCGCGCGCAATTCGGCGATCACTGGCCGGGATTTTGGACCATGACGGCACAACCGCGCATCGAAGCTTGCGATGATGCCGCGTCCGCGCCAGAGCGAGCGACGTCATGACCCGTCCCCTTGCCATCATTTCCATATTTCTGCTCGCCGCCTGCAGTGGACAGCCGGACAACGAAACGCTGGCTAAGGCTGAGGCAGAGCAGGGCGCGATGCAGGCAGACAATGGACGGATCGATTGTGCGCTGGACGGTGCCGAGACCTTTTCGCGAGAGTGTACGACCGATCGTATTTCCGGGCCGGATCGCGAACTCCTGATTATCCAACATCCGGATGGCGGATTCCAGCGCTTCGAAATCGTGACCGACGGACGAGGGCTGATAGCGGCTGACGGGTTCGACGATACGGAAATCCGGCTGCTCGACAATGACGAGATCGAGGTGACCGCCGGCGAAGATCGTTACAAACTGCCTGCGCGGATCCAGTCGGGCGCCGGCGCCAGCGATGCCCAGTGAGCGTAGATGGCAGCCTCGTTCTGCGCGTCGCCGCTTTGGGCGACGGGCTTACCGAAGACGGCCGCCATGTGGCACTGGCGGCACCCGGAGACCGCGTCGATACAGACGGCACGATCCACTTCGGTCCGCACCATCAAGAGCCACCGTGTCGGCATTTTCCCGAATGCGGGGGATGCCAGCTGCAGCATCTGGATGATGCGACAATCGCAGACTTTGTCAGAGACCGCGTTCTCAACGCGCTGGAAGCCAATGAGATTGTTCCGGACGATGTAGCGCCGGTTCATCTTTCTCCACCGCAGAGCCGTCGCCGCGCAGTGTTGCATGCCATCAACGGTCCCAAGGGGCCGCGCATCGGCTTTACGAAAGAACGCAGTCACCATGTGATCGACATGTCCGAATGCCATGTCCTCGATCCGCGACTGTTCGCAATGGTGGCCCCGCTCCGCGCCCTTCTCGGCAATCGATTGGCCAAGGGCGGCGCGGCAGAAATAACGCTGGCGATTGTCGATCAGGGCGTCGACGTGGCGATCAAGGGCGCGCGGTTCGAAGGTCTTGAGGGCCATGACGCCATCATCGATTTTGCCGAGCAGCATGGTCTCGCACGTCTCAGCCTGGACGATGGCTACGGTCCCGAACCGCGCTGGGAGCCGCGCCCGGTTACGATCAGCTTTGGTGGTATTGCGGTACCGTTGCCGCCGGGCGCTTTCTTGCAGGCAACGGCAGATGGGGAGGCCGCGCTGATCGAAGCTGCGCGGGGAGGCATCGGCGATGCTGCAACAATTGCCGATCTGTTCGCCGGGCTCGGCACCTTTGCGCTTTCGTTGGGGCAGGGAAGGCGCGTGTACGCCGCAGAGGGCGAGCGTGCCTTGGTGGAAAGCCTGAAGGCCGGTGCAAATGCAGCGCGGCTTCATGCCGTGTGCGAGCATCGCGATCTGTTTCGCCGTCCGCTGGAGACCGCGGAACTGGACCGGTTCGAAGCGGTGATCCTCGATCCGCCGCGGGCCGGTGCGCGGGAACAATCCATCCGTCTCGCCGAGGCGAAGACCCCGCATATCGCCTATGTCAGCTGCAATCCGGCAAGTTTTGCGAAAGATGCTGCGCGGCTCGTAGCGGGGGGCTATCGGCTGCGCAGAGTAACGCCGGTGGGCCAGTTTCGCTGGTCCACCCATGTCGAGCTGGTTGGAACTTTCGAGCGCTAAATCGTCTGGAATAGCGCGATAACGGCCAGGCCGATCAGGCAGAGGGTCGAAAGAAAGAACAGCACGAAACGCACCGGCACCTTATTGACCGTCGCCTGCCAAACACTGTGCAGGACGCGCAGGCCAACATACCCCCAGGCCAGCCCGACGCTGAGATCATTCACGCCTCCGGCAAGGCTGAGGATCACAATCACTGCATAGAAGAGTACGGGCTGTTCCAGAAGGTGATTGTAATTATGCGCCTTCCATTGCGTGCGATCATCGATGACGCCGTCCAGATCCTGCCCACGGCCGCCCGCGCGCGCTGAGAGATCGATCTTAGCTTTCGCCATGGCGGGAAACCGCGTGGCGACCATCCAGAGTAGCATCACCAGCGTCCAGCAGATGAGCACTGCGCCGGGCGCAAGAATGGCGGTATCGAGCATGTTTTTCTCCCTGTTTCACGCAAGGGAGACTGGGCGAGGGACGCCGCAGCGTCAATCGCGGATGAGCGTGGCACTCAAGCCACGATAGGTCCTTCCCCGTGAAGCACGGGGAAGGACAAATGGCTAGCGTTTGCCGATAGCGAAGACGTTGTCGGCGGGTTCGGGCGACTTTTGGCCAGTGTACAGGCTAGCCATCGGTTCGTCGGTTACCACATGGCATCCGCTGGTGCCGAAGCCGTTGAACTGCGTCCGCATGGCCGAGCCATAGGCGCCGAGCATGCCGATTTCGATATAATCGCCTACCTTCACGTCCTCCGGCAGAAGGAAGGGACCGGTCATATGGTCCAGATCATCGCAGGTCGGGCCGTAGAAGCTGTATTCTGCCAGCGGTGCCTCTTCGCCGCCCTGACGCAGCAACTGCACCGGGAAACGCCAGCCGATATGCGCGGCGTCGAACAGCGCGCCATAGGCACCGTCGTTGATGTAGAGTTCCTGACCGCGGCGGCGCTCCACCTTCACGATTAGCGAGTTATATTCGGCACACAATGCCCGGCCCGGTTCGCACCATAGTTCGGCCGAGTAGCTGATCGGAAGATCCCAATAGGCGCGGTAGATCGTCTCGAAATATTGCTCCATGGCCGGAGGCTCGAGCCCTGGATAGATCGACGGGAAACCGCCGCCAACATCGATGTAATCTACCAGCACCGAAGCCTCGACGATCGCGGCGCGCACGCGCTCCAGAGCCGTCACATAGGCATGCGGTGTCATCGCCTGACTGCCGACGTGGAAGCAAATGCCCAAACCGTCCGCGGCCTGGCGCGTTGCCATCAGGAGCTTCGCAGTTTCATGCGGTTGCGCGCCGAACTTCGCAGCGAGGCTCAACTGGGCATGATCGCTGGGAACGCGGATGCGCACGAACAGATCCAAGTCGGCGGCGTTGTCAGTCGCGCGCAGGATCTTTTCCAGCTCTTCATGGCTGTCGAGCGAGAAGGTGCGCACACCGTGGCGCTCATAAGCTTCGCGGATTGCGCTCTCGGCCTTGACCGGGTGCATGAAGCACAGTTTCGCTTGCGGCAGCGCCGAACGCGCGGCGCGCACTTCCGCGATCGAGGCCACGTCATAATGGGTCACGCCCGCGCGCCACAGCGTGCGCAGTAAGGCCGGCGAAGGATTGGCCTTCACGGCATAGAGCGTCTTGCCACGGAAGTTTTCCGTGAAAAAACGCGCGGCGCGCTCCGCCGCATGGGGGCGGACCAGCGTCACGGGTTCGTCGGGCGCGGTGGCCTGAACTACAGCGAGAGCGTCAGGAAATTCGTGCAATTCAAGGGACCCCCAAAGGATTAGATTCAGTCGAAGCTGCCTTGCGGTATGGAAGGTCCCATGGGGCAGCGGAGGCGCGATATATGGACGCGCCGGGGCGCTGTAAAGTGGTTTCGGTATGGATGAACGGCATAGCCCGAAATGAACGGACGCCCCGGACCGATCGTTCCGACATTCGTCGCGGAAGAGAGGCCTTCTACGGAAGAATGCCCCGTCAACTCAGGCGGTCGCGGAAGGTGGTCCAGTCAAACCGGCGCACCTCACGCAGCTCGTCGGTTTCGCTATCCCACAGCCAGATCGATGGCAGCGGCACGCCGTTGAACGTGGTCGTTTTGACCATCGAATAATGGGCCTGGTCCAGGAAAGCGAAGCGCATGCCGGGCTCCATCGGCCCGGGAAGCCGATAATCGCCGATAATGTCTCCAGCGAGGCAAGAGGGGCCTCCCAAGCGGATGACCGGTCCCTCGCGCGGTTCGCCGAGCATAGCGGGCCGATAAGGCGCCTCGATCACATCGGGCATGTGGCAGGTTGCGCTAATATCGGTGATGCCGACGGGCATGCCGTTGTCGATCACATCGAGCAGTTCGCCCACCAGGATGCCGGCATCGAGTGCGATGGCTTCGCCAGGCTCCAAATAGACTTCGCAGCCGGTGGTTTCGGCGACATCGTCGAGGAACGCGATCAGCTCTTCGCGGTCGTAATCGTCGCGGGTGATATGATGTCCACCGCCGAAATTCAGCCATTTGAGGTCGTCGATGAACGGTTCGATATAGGGAACGATCGCTTCCCAGGTACGATAGAGCGGTTCGAATCCCTGTTCGCACAGACTGTGGAAATGAAGGCCGTCGACCGGCTCCAGATGGGCCTCGGTCAGCTGATCGACCGGGAAGCCGAGGCGGCTATGCGGTTGGCAAGGATCATATTTCTCGACTTCGCCCTCCCGGTGCATCGGATTGATGCGCAGACCGATATCGAACTGCTCACCGCCGTCGCGCAGACCGATGATCGCCTTGGAATGGCGGGCAATCTGGGAAGGCGAGTTGAAGATGATGTGGTCGCTAATCGCTGCGATTTCGGCAAGGTCTTCGGCCTTGAATGCAGGCGAATAGGTCGCGATCTCACCTTCATATTTGTCGAAGGCGAGGCGTGCTTCCCAAAGGCCGCTGGTGGCGACGCCGTCCAGATATTCGCCGATCAGCGGGGCGACTTCCCACATCGAGAATGCTTTCAGCGCGGACAGGATCTTTGCGCCCGATCGCTGTTTCACCTCGGCCAGAATTTCCAGGTTCGCGCGCAGCTTGGCCGCATCCACCACAAAGGAGGGGGAGGGCACGCGGCTTAGGTCGAATTGGGTAAAGGCGCCGGGATCGCCGGCTTGCGTGTTCATCATCTTGGGCTCCATAGGGCGGCGTCATAGACTTGCTGCGCCGCCCACGCCAAAGGAAACCTGCTTTGTCCGAAGACACCGTTTATTTGACACGGCCACAGCTTTACGCCCTGGCTTTGGCGACCGCGGTGGTGGTGGCGAACGCCTATTACATTCACCCGATCGTGGCGCCGGTGGCGGACAGTTTTGGGGTGAGCCATGCGATGATCGGCGCCGTACCGGCGCTCAACCAAATCGCACTGGCCATCGGCATTTTCCTGTTTCTGCCGCTCGGCGACCGAGTGCGCAACTCGCGCCTGGCAGCCGTGTTTACCGTCGGCCAGTTCGCCGCGATCGCCTGTATGGCCCTGGCCAAGGATTTTGCGCTGTTCACCGCGGCCTCCACGATCCTGGGGCTGTTCACCATCACCCCCTATCTTATCCCCGCCTATGTTTCGAAGCGCGTCGATCCTGCGCAGCTCGGCCACGCGATCGCGATCGTCACGACAGGTGTCGTCTTCGGCATCCTGCTTGCCCGCGTGGGCGCGGGGTTGATCGGCGAATATTGGGGCTGGCGACCGGTCTACTGGATCGCAGCGGGATTGCTCGCGATTACTTCGGTGGCGTTGCCCTGGCTGATGCGAGAGCCGAAGCCGCTGCGCGCGGCCGAAGACGAGGTGACTTATGCGGCCCTCCTCGGCTCAACGCTGAAGCTCATGCGCGGGCATCCGCACGTTCTCCTGTCGGGCGCGATCCAGGGGATGAACTTCGGGATCTTCCTGTCGGTATGGCTCGCGATCGGGCTTTATCTTCCGGACATCGGCTATGGCGTCGATATTGTTGGTTATCTTGCCGGTATTTCGATCGTCAATCTGGCAATCACACCGCCCTTGGGGAAATGGACGGACCGGGTGGGGCCGCGAAAGGCGCGTCTCATCGTCGCTGTGGTGCAGCTTTGCGCGGTCGGGTTGCTGTTTCTGGGCGGCGGCAACCTGTTCCTCCTCGCCATTCCCCTGCTGGTCATGACAGGCGCTGGTCCGATCATCGACATCTGCGGACGGGCGACGTTCCTGATCGAGGAACCGTCGATCCGCACGCGGTTGATGACGATCTATATCATGCTGATGTTCATCGGTGGCGGTATCGGCAGCTGGGCAGGGACCGCTGCCTACGAATTTGCCGGATGGACCGGAAGCTGCTTTTTCGTGCTGACATTATCGCTCGGCGTGACGGCGGCTTCTGCCTATGCGCGGCGGGTGCCGAAGGCGGGGCATTAACGCCACTTGTCAGTGCTATCACGCGCAAAACAGTCCGGAGTGACTGGACGGCTCCGAACTGTTTTGTTGCCCTAAGGGCGACCTAGAATGGCTGTGAGTTTGCCCGGCGCTCAGAACTCTACCGCGCCGTCCAGTTCCTTCACCTGCCAGGGCAAACCGTGCTCGTTCAGCATGTCCATGAAGGGATCGGGATCGAATTCTTCCATGTTGAACACACCGTCGCCGGACCATTTGCCGGTCAGGATCATGGCCGCGCCGATCATCGCGGGCACCCCCGTGGTGTAGCTCACGGCCTGATTGCCGGTCTCGGCATAGGCGTCTTCATGATCGCAGATATTGTTGATGTAGAAGGTGCGCCGCTCACCATCCTTGGCGATGCCCGTGGCGATATCGCCGATATTGGTTTTTCCCTTGGTGGTCTCGCCCAGACTGGACGGTTCGGGCAGTACGGCCTTCAGGAATTGCAGCGGCACGATCTCCTTGCCCTCGTACAGGACCGGATCAATCCGCGTCATGCCGACATTCTGAAGGACGGTGAGATGCTTGATATACTCTTCACCGAAGGTCATCCAGAAACGCGCGCGCTTCAGTTCGGGCAGAAACTTGGCGAGGCTTTCCAACTCCTCATGATACATCATGTACATGGTTTTTTCGCCCACGCCCTCAAACTCGAACTTTTGTGAGACCTGCATCGCAGGCGTCTCTACAAATTCACCATTCTCCCAATGGCGGGCGGGCGAAGTCACCTCGCGGATATTGATCTCCGGGTTGAAGTTGGTGGCGAAAGCCTGGCCATGGTCGCCACCATTGCAATCCAGGATGTCGAGCTGCTCGATCGTGTCGAGCTTGTGCTTCTTCAGCCATGCCGCGAACACGCTGGTAACGCCCGGATCGAAGCCGGAGCCGAGCAGCGCCATCAGGCCTGCGTCCTTGAACCGGTCCTGATAGGCCCATTGCCAGTGATATTCGAACTTCGCCTGGTCGCGCGGTTCGTAATTCGCCGTGTCCATATAGTGCACGCCCGTTTCCAGGCAGGCATCCATGATGTTGAGGTCCTGATAAGGCAGCGCCAGATTGACGACCAGTTTGGGCTGCACCTCGCGGATCAACGCGGCGGTGGCAGGCACGTCGTCCGCATCGATCTGATAGGTGGCAATGTCGACGCCGGTACGTTCCTTCACCGAAGCGGCAATGGCGTCACATTTCGATTTCGTGCGGCTGGCGAGCGCGATCTTGGTGAAGATATCGCTGTTCATCGCCATCTTGTGGACCGCGACCGAGCCGACGCCGCCTGCGCCGATTACCAGAACTGTGCTCATGCCTTATGCTCTCCGCGATTGGGGTTGGGGAAGGTTCGGGCATCGCATATAGCCCGTGTCCATGACCGGACAAGACGATCCCGACCGCAAGCCCAGTTCCGAAGGCGTGGCGCTGGCCGCTGAGCGCGTGGCGGCGCTGCTACCTCCGACGCCGCTCCTTCCGCTGGAGATCGACGGGATCACGATCTGGTGCAAGGCAGAATGCGATCAGCCTGTAGGCGCGTTCAAGATCCGCGGCGGCATTCACCGTATCGCCGATCTGACGGAGCAGCAGGCGGCGCGAGGCGTCGTCGCCTTCTCCAGCGGAAATCACGCGCAAGGGGTAGCCTGGGCGGCCCGCAAGCGCGACGTATCCGCCACCATCGTTATGCCGTCCGATGCGCCTGCCGCCAAGGTGAACGGCACACGGAAGCTCGGCGCCGAGATTATCTTTTACGACCGTTCCACCGAATCGCGCGAAGAAATTGCGGCCGGAATCGCGGCTGAGTCCGGTGCCGTGCTGATCCCGAGTTTCGCCGATCCGTGGATCGTTGAGGGGCAGGGCAGTTGCGGGCACGAAATCCGGCAGCAATTGCTGGATGGGGCGGGTTACGCACCGGATCAGATCGTCACCTGCTGCGGGGGCGGCGGTCTGTCTGCGGGCATCACGCTCGCCAATCCGGATGCGCGGATCGTCATCGTGGAGCCGGTGGGCTGGGATGATATGGGGGCGTCTTTGCGCCATGGCGTCATCGAGCCGGTTGGACCCAACCCGCCGCCCACCGCTTGCGATGCCCTGCAAACGCTCAAGGTCTCACCGATCACCTTCGATATTCTTCGCGATCGCGGTGCCGTCGGTGTGGCGGTGACCGAGGGGGAAGTGGCTGCCGCCATGAAGCTGGCATTTGAAAAGCTGAGCAGGCGATTGGAACCGGGCGGTGCTGTGGCATTGGCGTCGGTGCTGTCTGGCAAGGTTGCGCCGACGGATCGAACCGCAGTCACCTTGTCCGGTGGGAATGTCGATCCAGCGATTTTTGCGCGCATGACCGGCCTGCCGGCGTCATGATCGCGTAATCCTAGCGCCATAATGCGCGATCGCGCGTCCTCGGCGGATTGAGAGCCCTCACCCGGTCCTCCGAAGACATCTGATCTTCGATCGCTAAACTCCTGAACGGAAATTCGAATGGCCGAGAAAAATCGCAAGATCGAGCAGGCTGTTCTCGGGCATGACGGGGGCGGAAAGCTGTGGGATCGCGCCTTCGCCTTTGCATTCAAGGGCCTTGTCTACGCGCAGATCTGGGAAGACCCGGTGGTCGACATGGAGGCCCTGGCGATCAAGCCTGGTCACCGCGTCGCCACTATCGCCAGCGGCGGCTGCAATGTCTTGTCCTATCTCACCGCAGACTCGGCGGCGATCGACGCGGTTGATCTCAACACAGCCCATGTTGCGCTGGGGCGGCTGAAGCTCGCAGCCGCACAACACTTACCCGATTACGCCGCCTTCCGGCGCTTTTTCGCGGAGGCTGATCGCAAGGAAAATATTGCGGCATACGAGGCTCATGTTCGCCCGTATTTGGACGAAACCAGCCGGGCTTATTGGGAAGGGCGCGATCTAACCGGGCGTCGCCGCATTCGCGGCTTCGCGCGCGGCGTCTACAAGCGCGGCTTGCTCGGCGGGTTCATCGGCATGGCGCACCTCGTCGCCAAGCTTTACCGGATCGATCCCAAGGAATTGCTCGAGGCGAAGGATATCGAGGAGCAGCGCGCAATCTTCGAGAAGCGCCTGGCGCCCATCTTCGACAAGCGCTTCATCCGCTGGCTGACCGATCAACCGGCTTCCCTCTTCGGGCTCGGCATCCCCCCGGCCCAGTTCGAAGCGCTGGCGGGTGACGCCAAGATGTCCGATGTGCTGCGCGCGCGGCTCGAAAAGCTGGCGTGCGATTTCGCATTGGAAGACAATTATTTCGCCTGGCAGGCCTTCGGCCGTGGCTATGGCAAGGCTGACGACGCACCATTGCCACCTTATTTGCAGGAAACGAATTTCGAGGCGGTCCGCGGGCGCGCCGACCGCGTTACCGTTCAACACATCAGCATGACCGAACATCTGGCGTCATCCGATGATCAGAGCCATGACCGTTACATCCTGCTCGACGCGCAGGATTGGATGAGCGACACGCAGTTGACCGAACTGTGGACGGAGATCACGCGGACCGCACGACCTGGCGCGCGCGTGCTGTTTCGCACGGCGGCGGAGGAGAGCCTGCTGCCGGGACGTTTGCCGGACGCATTGTTGTCGCGCTGGGACTATCGCGGAGAAGCCTCGAAGGACTTCACGAAGCGAGACCGCAGTTCGATCTACGGAGGTGTACACCTCTACGTGCTGAAGTGAAGGTCAGCGCCTTTCGACGCGCGCCATATTCAACCGACAGGCCCCATTTCATGACCACTCATGCTGAGCAGATGGACGCGATCTACAAGGTGCAGCGCCACATTTATGACCTGACGAGGAAATACTACCTCCTCGGCCGCGATCGTTTGATCGAGCGTCTGCAACCCCCCCGCGGCGGCAGCGTGCTGGAGATCGCGTGCGGGACGGGACGCAATCTGGTGGCCGCCGCGCGGGCCTATCCCGACGTGCATTTCTTTGGCCTCGATATCAGCGAGGAGATGCTTATCAGCGCCCGCCTAGCGGTACGCCGGGCGGGATTGGAGAACCGGGTAACGCTCGCGCGTGCCGATGCCACCGCATTTGATGCGCAGGCATTGTTCGGCGTCGCAAAGATGGACCGCGCATATATCAGCTACGCCCTCTCGATGATCCCGGACTGGCGCGCCGCAATCGGTCAGGGCGTCGATGTGCTGAGCCCTGACGGATGCCTTCATGTCGTCGATTTCGGACAGCAGGAGCGCCTACCGAAGCTGTTTCGTAGCGGGCTGCATGCGTGGCTCGCGCGCTTCCATGTGGCGCCACGTGCCGAGCTACCGGAGCTGGTCGATCGTTACTATCGGGACGGTCATGACGTCGACTTTACCCGTCTCTATGGCGGTTATGCCTGGGCGGCGGAAATCGCTCCTGCTTAGGTAATCATCGCCTTCAGCGTGGCGATCCGATCTGCCTCATCGGCTGGCTTATCCTTCCGGATCCGCGATATGCGCGGGAATCGCATGGCAAGGCCGGATTTATGCCGTTTGCTGTCATGGATCGAATCGAATGCCACCTCCAGAACCAGCGTCTTCTCCACCTCGCGCACCGGTCCGAAGCGGTTGACCGTGTTCTGGCGCACGAAGCGGTCCAGCATCTTCAGCTCCTCGTCGGTGAAGCCCGAATAGGCCTTGCCGACCGGCAGCAGTTCTTCATCCTCCGTCCAGCAACCAAAGGTGTAGTCGGAGTAGAAAGAGCTGCGCTTGCCCGAGCCGCGCTGAGCGTACATCATCACGCAATCGGCGACGAGCGGATCGCGCTTCCACTTGTACCACAGCCCGGTCTTGCGCCCCGCGATATAGGGGCTGTCCTTGCGCTTCAGCATCACGCCCTCGATCGCGGCGTCGCGCGCGCCTTCGCGGACGTCTGCCAGGTCATCGTAGCTGTCCGAGGGGACCAGCTGACTGATGTCGAAACGGCTTTGGTCCAGTTTCGGAACGAACGCCTCCAACCGCTCCCGCCGCTCGCTCCAGGGCAGCGGGCGCAAATCATCGTCGCCCTCGATCAGGATATCGTACAGCCGCACGAAAGCAGGCGAATCGCGCAGCATCTTTGCTGTCACCGTCTTGCGGCCGAGGCGCTGTTGCAGGGCGTTGAAACTGGCCGCCTGGCCGCCCTGCACATCGCCGCGCACGAGCAGCTCTCCATCCACCACCGCATCGGCATCGAACGCGCCGGCAATATCCGGAAAGGAGTCGCTGATCTCTTCGCCGCCCCGGCTGTAGAGCTTTACCGCGCCTCCGGTCCCGACGATCTGCACGCGGATGCCGTCCCACTTCCATTCGGCGGCGTAGTCGGTCAAATCGACGCGCGTGTCCTCGAGCGGATGGGCGAGCATGAAGGGGCGGAAATAGGGTGTGCCTTCGGGATCGGGGCGCTCGGCCTTGCCTTCGCCCCAGGCGAACAGCTCGGCATAAGGCGGGGAGAGCGCGTGCCACACTTCCTCGACATCGTCGACATCAAGCCCGAAACCTTGCGCCACCGCGGTTTTGGCGAGCCGGGCCGAGACACCCACGCGCATGCCACCGCTCGCCAGCTTCAATAGCGCATAACGGCCGTTCGCATCCAGCCGATCCATCATCGAGGCAAGCAATTCGGGTGCCTTGGCGCGCGTGGTCGCCCCCAGCTGATCAACCACGGCTGAGATCGACAGGTTGTCCTGTTCGCGCATGCCGCCCTCCGGCTCCGACCACATCAGCGCGACGGTTTCGGCGGTGTCACCGACATAATCGCGGCTCATGCGGAATAGCAGCGGATCGAAGCGCCCGTCCGCCATGGCCCGGATTTGCGAGCTTTTCACGGCCTTGAGATCGAGGTCGCCGGTCAGCGCGGCCAGTGCCCATCCGCGATCCGGATCGGGCGTTGCCACCAGATAGTCGGCGATAAGGGTCAGCTTCGCATTGCGCGAGCGGGTGTAGATCAGGCGATCAATGAGTTCGGCAAAGGCTTGCATGTCCGCCCCTTCAACCCGCGCCAGGCAGATCGGTTCACTCGCCCTCGCGCCGCTCCAGCGTACACAGGAAGCATGCACCGCCGCTGGTACTTTTACTTTCAAGCGTTCCGCCCGCCTGAGCGGCAAAAGCGCGGATCAGGCGCTGGCCCAGGCTGGACGGTTTCGGCTGCTCGGCCGGAAGGCCCACTCCATCATCCTGTACAGCCAGGCAGAGCGCATCCTTCGTGCGTGTCAGCTCCACCTCAACCTTGCCGCTCTCGCGTCCGGGGAACGCGTGCTTGGCCGCATTGGTAACCAGCTCATTGACGAGCAGCCCCAGCGCCACGGCGCGGTCGCGCTCCAGGCGCATGGGCTCCACCGTCAGCAGCAGTTCGATCGAGCGTCTTTCCAAGAGGCCGGTGCGCAGCGCCTCGCACAGCTCGTTCATATAGTCCGCCATCTCTACCCGGCCCGGCGTTCCGTCCCCGCGGTAGAGCGCCCGGTGCGCGCGGGCAATGGAATCGACCCGTCCCAGCGCCTCTGACAGGGCTTCTTGCGCAGGGCCAGGCTCCATCTGCCGTCGCTGCATGTCCAGCATCGCGGTGACCTGCGCGAAGTTGTTGCGCACGCGGTGGTCGAATTCGCGCAAATACAGGTCCCGCTCTGCCACATCGGCTTCCCGCTGCTCGACGGCACGGCGCACCGCCCGGCGGAAGATCTCGGCCAGCGCCACAATGGCAAAGCCGGACAGCACATTCACAATCACGCGCGGCCCGTCGCCATCGACGATAAGGCGGAAGCTGCCGTGTACGGGTAGGACGAAATACCACGCGAACAGCGCGGACAGCACCATGGTCAGTACGCCCGCCTGCCAGCGGCCCACCAGCGTTGCGATCAGAACGAACGGGAAGATCAGCGCAAACGGCCCCGCCCCCGGCAGAAGCAGATCGAGCAATGCGCGTGTTCCGAAGCTTGCCGCCGTGCAGCCGATCCCAACCAACGCCTGACTGACCGGAAGCGGCAGGCGTGATCCTACCCGGTCCGGAAAATCCAGCTCTGCAAGGCGGTTGGGCATGGGTGAAGCCTAAAGGCATCCACCGGCCAGTCAATCCGTACGCTTCGGCAACGATCTGACGATGCCGGTCAGTCGTCTTCATCCTCCCGGCCCACCATCGCCAGCGCACGCGCCTTGCGCTGACGCATCGTGCACCAGTGGACGAGCGCATCTTCGCGCCCGTGCGTAACCCACACTTCTTTGGGCGAGACTTCCTCGATCGTGCGGGTCAGCTCGTTCCAGTCGGCATGGTCTGAGATGACGAGCGGCAGTTCCACATTGCGTTGCCGGGCGCGCTGGCGCACGCGCATCCAGCCCGATGCCATGGCGGTGATCGGATCGGGCAGACGGCGGCTCCAGCGGTCGTTCATCGCGCCGGGCGGGGCGAGCACGATGGCGCCCTTCAGCTCTTCCTGGGGCAGATCGCCGACCAGCTCGAGCGAGCCCAGGTTCACGCCCAGCTCCTCGTAGAGGCGGCACATCTTCTCCAGCGCACCGTGGAGGTAGATCGTCTCTTCATACCCTGCATCGCGCAGTTCGCCGATCACACGCTGCGCCTTGCCCAGCGCATAGGCGCCCACCAGGATGCAGCGTTCGGGATTGGCCGCGCGCGCCTCCAGCAGCTTGGCCACTTCCTCGCTCGTATCGGGGTGCGTGAACACCGGAAGACCGAAGGTCGCTTCGGTGATGAACACATCGCACGGTACGACTTCGAAAGGCGGGCAGGTGGGGTCCGGCCGGCGCTTGTAATCGCCCGTCACCACCACCCGTTCGCCCTGATACTGCAGCAGGATTTGCGCGCTGCCGAGCACATGGCCCGCCGGGTGGAAGCTGACGGTGACGCCGCAGCCAAGATCCAGCTCCTCGCAATAGGGCACGGCATTGCCCTCCGCCTCCACGCCGTAGCGCAGGCCCATGATGGAGAGCGTCTCGGGCGTCGCCCACACCGCTCCATGCCCGCCGCGCGCATGGTCGGCATGGCCATGGGTCACGAGCGCGCGGGGCCGGGCGACCGACGGGTCGATCCAGGCGTCGCAAGGCTTCACGTAGATGCCGGTGGGGTGCGGTTCGATCCAGTCTTGGGCAGGCATCGATGGAAGATAGGGCGGCGCCCCCCGGCTTCCAAGCCGTGCGCGGCACCAGCTTCACACAGCTTCACACTGTTCAGAGCGGGAATCTTTTTAGTGCAGACCAGCGGCTTCGAATACGGGGTCGCCGGGCGAATCGAGGCTGCGCGCGGGGCTGGCATCGACCAGTCTATGCGCGATCAAGCGCGCTGTAGGACAGCGATAAATGGCGCCGATGCGGGTTATCCAAGGCCGTCAGCCCGTGGAAGGGCGCTTATCGGGCAAGGGAGGTACCCGGTCGATAGACGTCCTTCGACAGTCTCAGGACTTGCGGCCCTTGGTGATAGTGCGCTGGACCGCACCCCCCTCAGAACGGGTTCAGCGTGTATCCGTCCTGCTGAAGCAGCGCATGGGCTGTCATCGCGGACAGCGCCATTTCTACACCCGGCAGCAAATCGTCCCGCGCGATGCCCGAAGCCGCCGCGCTCTGTCCGCACAGGATTATGCGCACGCCGTGCTTCTGCAATTGCGCGATCAGGTCCGCATTCGGATTGGCCGCGCCCTGGTGCCGCTCGCCGTAGAAGACATTTTTCGTCAGATCGACGCCCGCCGGGCCGTGCACCACGACGGCAAGCCCGATCCGCTCCGCAGGCACACCCGCGGCCACATGCATGTTGAGAAAGCGCGCCAGCGACACCAGCCCGCGATTGGGCGCATCCGGCTTGCCCGCCGCCGCGAGATCGAATGCCACCTTGAACGATGCATCGGCGGGCAGGCGGTCGCTGACATCGACATCGGCAATCGGTCCGTAATCGGCGATCAGCGGGCTGGGATGTAATGGCGAGGACGGTTCCTGGGCGCAAACCGGAACGGCAAAAGCGAACGCGGCGAGGACGAGGGGAAAGCGGATCATCTCCGCAGGATAATAGTCAGGGAGAACCCTGAATAGAGCGATTTTTAGGCAGCGCTGAGAACACCGACAACGACGAAAAAACTTAATGCAGTTGTTGCGCGAGCCAGGTTCTGGCGTCGGCCTCGCTCAAGAAAACCTGGATTCCGTCGTCGGTCAGAACCCTCTGTACTTGCAGCTTGTGCAGAACGGACCCGACGATGATTGCGGTGGGTACGGGAAAGCGCCGGCGTGCTTCCAAAGCGAGGCAGGCAAAGCGTTCAGCCATTACGGCACTCTGGACAGGAAGGCCGGACGAATCGGACAGTACGCCGAAAGGCTGCCGCACGGCTCGCAATGGAGCGATGTGCTGCTGCATATCTGCGACGAACCGGCCAAAGGCAGCCTCGTCCCAGAAACCGCTTAGCTTCAGATGCAAAATGCTCTCGCTGTCGCTGAATGCGATTTCGTGCATCCCGAAACGATAGCGTCCTCAAGTTAAAAGGACGTTATCAAAGCGACTTAGCCCAAATACTAAGCCGCTTGCACCGTCTCCATTTCCAGTCGGCCCCAGATTTCGGACAGCGCATCGGTCAGGCCGCGCATCATCGCTTCGTCATGGTCCGGACCGGGGGTGAAGCGCAGCCGCTCGGTGCCGCGGGGCACGGTGGGGAAATTGATCGGCTGCACGTAGATGCCATATTCGGCGAGCAGAATGTCGCTGATCCGCTTGGCCTTTACCGGATCGCCCACGATCAGCGGCACGATATGCGTTTCGCTTTCCAAGAGCGGCAGGCCGGCGTCCAGGAACATGTCCTTCAGCATGCGCGCGTGGCGCTGCTGCGCGGCGCGTTCCTCGCAGCTGGCCTTCAGATGGCGGACCGAGGCGAGCACGCCTGCAACCAAGACGGGGCTGAGCGAGGTGGTGAAGATGAAGCCGGGCGCATAGCTGCGAATTACGTCGACGATCGTCTTGTCCGCCGCGATATAGCCGCCCATCACGCCGAACGCCTTGCCCAGCGTGCCTTCGATGATGGTAACGCGGCCTGCCGCCTCATCCCGCTCGGTAATGCCGCCGCCGCGCGCGCCGTACATGCCGACGGCGTGCACTTCGTCGCAATAGGTGAGGGCATTGTACTTGTCGGCAAGGTCGCAGATCGCATGGATCGGCGCCACGTCCCCGTCCATCGAATAGACGCTTTCGAACGCGATGAGCTTGGGCACTTCCGGATCGGTCTGCGCCAACAACTCTTCCAGATGCGCCAGATCATTATGGCGCCAGACGCGCTTTTCGCAGCCCGAATTGCGGATGCCTGCGATCATCGAGGCGTGGTTGAGTTCGTCCGAAAAGATCACGCAGCCGGGTAAAATCTTGGCCAGCGTGCTGAGCGTCGCCTCGTTCGAGACATAGCCGGAGGTGAAGAGCAGCGCGCCTTCCTTGTCGTGAAGGTCTGCCAGCTCGTGCTCCAGATCCACATGATAATGCGTGTTGCCGCCGATATTGCGCGTGCCGCCGGAGCCTGCGCCGACATCGTGCAGCGCTTCTTCCATCGCCGCAACCACCTTGGGGTGCTGGCCCATGCCGAGATAGTCGTTCGAACACCACACGGTGATCGGCTGCGGCCCGTTATGGTGGGCAAAGCAGCGGGCGTTGGGATAGGCACCCTTGTTACGCAGGATGTCGATAAAAACGCGGTACCGCCCCTCCTCGTGCAGCCGGTCGATGGCTTGGGAGAAGATGTGGTCGTAATTAAGGCTCATGAAATTCGTGCCGTCAATCGCTGTCGGTTCCCGGTGGACATAGGACCGCAAGTCGCGGAAATCCAGCGCGAACGGGTTGCAATAAGCTCCTAGAGAGTTTCGAAACGGGTCAGACCATATTCGGCCAGCGCCGGTTTGTAACCTTCGGCCAGCGCTGCCGGGCCGGTGGAAACGAACAGGCCGGACGTGGGGGCGGCTTCCGCGAAATCGGTTTCGGCAAGGTAGAGAATGCGCCGGGCGATCCCCGCCGCGCCGTCGATGAAGCGAAGGCCCGTGGAAGCGGCGGTGAGTTCTTCTTCCACCAGTGGGAAATGCGTGCAGGCGAGCACGGCGACGTCCATCCCGGCGGCTTCGGCGCGGGCGGTCAGGCGTTCGATCACGCCCGCAAAAATCGCCGGATCATTATCCTCACCCCGCAGCTTGCGCTCGGCGGCGGCTACCAGTTCGGGTGCGGCGACGCGGATCAGCGATGCGCCATTGCCATGTTCGGCGAGCAGATTGTCGACATAGGGCTGGCGGATCGTGGCGGCGGTGCCGATCAGGCCGATGACGCCGCTCTTCGTTGCCAGCGCTGCGGGCTTGACCGCGGGCACGGTGCCCACAACCGGAATATCGAGCGCCGCGCGCACCGCGGGCAGCGCGATGGTGGAGGCGGTGTTGCAAGCGATGGTGACGAGCCGCGGGCGATATCGCTCCACCAGCCGCCCGAGCAGCGCGGGGACGCGAGCGGCAATTTCGCTTTCCGTCTTCTCGCCATAAGGCAGCCCTGCGAAATCCGCGGCATAGACGATCGGCGCAGCCGGCGCGGCGCCTTGCAGCGCGCGCAGGATTGAAAGCCCGCCCACACCGGAATCGAACAGGAGGATGGGGGCGTCGTTGGATTGTAAGATGGGGGCAGGCGGCGGCATGATGGATCAGGCTGCTAACCGTCTTGTTGCCGCAATGCAAAGCGGTTAGGCCGAGGACATGGATCGGATCAGGCGCACGTCATGAGCATCTATTGGGCGGTACTGTTGGGCTATCTGCTCGGCTCCATTCCCTTCGGCATTTTGCTGACGCGGATGTTCGGGGCGGGCGATTTGCGCTCCATCGGTTCGGGCAATATTGGCGCAACGAATGTGCTACGCACGGGCCGCAAGGGGCTGGCGGCGGCGACGCTGCTGCTCGATCTGCTGAAGGGCCTCGCCGCGGTGCTGATCGCCCGCGCGATCTATGCCGAAGGGGCGGACTATGCCGCGCAGGCCGCGGCGGCGGGCGCGTTCATCGGGCATCTTTACCCTGTTTGGCTGCGCTTCAATGGTGGTAAGGGCATCGCCACCTTGGGCGGCATCATGTTCGGCCTCTTTTGGGAGGGCGGGCTGATCTATGCCGTGATCTGGCTGGGCTCGCTGGCGCTGCTGCGCATCAGCTCGCTCGCCGGGCTGCTGGCCGCGGCTTCCGCGCCGATCGCCGCGCTGATCTTCGGCCATGCCGAGCTGGTTCCGCTGCTGATCGCCTTCCTCGTGCTCACGATCTGGAAGCATAAGGAGAATGTTGCGCGGTTGCTTAAGGGACAGGAACCCAAGGTGGGGCAGCGCTAGACGGATATAATCTCCGGGGGGAGGGATCATGGAAGATGCATTCGATCGGCTGCGGCTGATCCGTTCGGCCAATGTCGGGCCGGTGGGCTTCGTGCAGTTGCTCGCGCGCTTCGGCAGCGCGGGCGCGGCGATCGCGGCGCTGCCCGATCTTGCGCGGCGTGGCGGGGGCAGGGCGCCGCGCCTCGCTGAACCCCGTGCTGTCGAAGCCGAGCTGCGGCGCGTGGAGGCGCTCGGCGCATCGCTGCTGTTCCTCGGCAGTCCGGACTATCCCGCGCTGCTGGCCCAGATCGACAACCCCCCGCCGGTGCTGAGCTACCGCGGACGACGCGATCTGATGGAGGCGCGCGTTGTGGCCATGGTCGGCGCGCGCAACGCCAGCGCCTCGGCCTGCCGTTTCGCGCGCGGGCTGGCGGCGGAACTGGGCCGCGAGGGCTTCGCCGTCGTCTCCGGCCTCGCCCGCGGCATCGACACCGCGGCCCATGCCGGATCGATCGAGGACGGCACGATCGGTATTGTCGCGGGCGGCATCGACATCCACTATCCGCCCGAAAACCGCGACCTTCAGGAGGCGATTGCCGCCCGGGGCCTGCTGATCGCCGAACAGCCGCCCGGCACCGAACCGCGGGCACGCCATTTCCCCTTCCGTAACCGGATCATCGCAGGGCTGGCGCTCGGCACGGTGGTGGTGGAGGCCGCGCCGCGCTCCGGCTCCCTGATCACTGCGCGGCTGGCGGGCGAGGCGGGTCGGGAGGTGATGGCGATCCCCGGCAGCCCACTCGATCCCCGTTCGCGGGGCTGCAACCAGTTGATCCGCGACGGCGCGATCCTGGTACAGTCAGCCGCCGACATCGCAGAGCAGCTCGGGCCGATCGACGCCCGCGCTGTCCGCGCGCCATCGCAGCCCTTCGCGCCGCAGCCGATCGATGCCGAAGACGGCGCCCGGCAGCGGGTGCAGGACCTCCTCAGCCATGATTTCGTCAGCGTGGACGAACTGGTTCGCCAGTCCGGCGAGCCACCCGGCGCGGTGCAGACGGTGCTGCTGGAACTGGAACTGGCCGGAAGGCTGGAGCGCGGGGCGGGCGGACGGGCGCGGCGGGGATAAGGGGCTCATGTTCTGCTTCGGAAGCAGCCGGCTGCAGCCGCTCCACCCCATCCAACTGCGCCTAGTTCGCTTCGCTCTCAAGGCTTCGTATCTTTCCCCCATCCAGGGGGAAGAATTGCAGGGCGCCACTCCAATCCCTCCCCCTTGATGGGGCAGGAGCGAGACTTGGGAGCTTGCTCCCTAGTCGCAGCGGTGGGGGGCTCCCTCCGGTTCGCGCTGCGCCGCAGACAGCGGAAACCATTGTGCCCGATCATCGCCCACCCATCTTGACCGCGCCCGAAAATCCCGCTTGACGGGCGGGCCGGTTCGCCACCAGCCTCGCGTGTACATACGAGACCCAACAGAAAAGCAAATCACCTCATGCAATTAGTCATCGTGGAATCGCCGGCCAAGGCGAAGACGATCGAGAAATATCTGGGCAAGGACTACAAGGTCCTGGCGAGCTACGGCCATATACGCGATCTGCCGCCCAAGGACGGCTCGGTGGACCCCGATCATGATTTCGCGATGACCTGGCAGGCCTATGCCGACAAGTCGAAGCGCATCAAGGAAATCGCGGACAACGCCAAAAAGGCGGACCGATTGATCCTGGCGACCGACCCTGACCGCGAAGGGGAAGCGATCAGCTGGCATGTGCAGGAATTGCTGGCGCAGAAAAAGGCGCTGCCGAAGGATGTTAGCCGCGTTACCTTCAATGCCATCACCAAAAAGGCGGTGACGGACGCGATGGCCGCGCCGCGCGGGCTCGACACCGATCTGATCGACGCCTACCGGGCGCGCCGGGCGCTGGATTATCTCGTCGGCTTCACGCTTTCACCGGTGCTGTGGCGCAAGCTGCCGGGCGCGAAATCGGCGGGCCGCGTCCAGTCGGTCGCGCTGCGCCTTATTGCTGAGCGCGAGCGGGAGATCGAGGCGTTCAAACCGCAGGAATACTGGTCCGTCACCGCGCGGATGCAGCATGACGGGCAGGCGTTCGATGCGCGTCTGACGCAGTTCGATGGCGAGAAGCTGGACAAGCTGGCGCTCGGCAATGAAGGCACAGCCATGAAGGCCAAAGCCGCGGTGGAAGCGGCCAGCCTGATCGTCTCCAAGGTCGAGACCAAGCCGGTCACGCGCCGCCCAGCGCCGCCCTTCACCACCTCCACGCTGCAGCAGGAGGCCGCACGCAAGCTCGGCTTCTCCGCCAGCCACACCATGCGGATCGCGCAGCAGCTCTACGAAGACGGCGCGATCACCTATATGCGTACCGACGGCGTGCAGATGGACGGCAGCGCCATTTCGGATGCGCGCAAGGCCATCGCGGATAAGTTCGACGGCGGCTATCTTCCCGAAAAGCCGAATTTCTATTCGACGAAGGCGAAGAACGCACAGGAAGCGCACGAAGCCATCCGGCCCACCGATTTCCGCAAGGATCGCGCCGGCTCGGGCGATCACGCCAAGCTCTACGACCTCGTCTACAAGCGCGCGATGGCCAGCCAGATGGCGCCTGCGCAGATGGAGCGCACCGCGGTGGATTTCGCGGACGGCACCGGCCAGATCGTGCTGCGCGCCAACGGCCAGGTGGTAAAATTCCCCGGCTTCCTCGCGGTCTATCAGGAAGGCCGCGACGATAAGGATGATGACGACGGCAAGCTGCTGCCGATGATGCGCGAGGGCGATCGGCCCGCGGTCAACGCCGTCGATGCCGAGCAGCATTTCACCCAGCCGCCGCCGCGTTATTCGGAGGCCAGCCTGGTCAAGCGGATGGAAGAGCTGGGCATCGGGCGTCCGTCTACCTACGCTTCGATCATCCAGGTGCTGAAGGATCGCGGCTATGTCCGCACCGAGGGCAACCGCTTCTGGGCGGAAGAGACCGGGCGTCTGCTGACTGGTTTTCTGGAACGGTTCTTTGAGCGCTATGTCGCCTATGACTATACCGCCGGGTTAGAGGATGAGCTCGACGAAGTGTCCGGCGGCCGGGCGGATTGGCAAAAGGTGCTCGCCGCGTTCTGGCGCGACTTCAAGCCCAAGACCGAAGAAGTGATGGAGCAGAAGCCGAGCGATATCACGGCGGAGCTCGACCAGTTCCTGGCGCCTTATCTGTTCCCGGAAACCGAAGACGGCAGCGATCCGCGCGTCTGCCCGCGTTGCGGCGACGGCAAGCTGTCCCTGCGCGGCGGCCGCTTCGGCGCGTTCGTGGCCTGCTCCAACTATCCGGAGTGCAAATATACGCGACAGTTCGCGCAAGGAGGGGGCAAGGACCAGGCCGATGTCGAACCGGAGGAGCTGGGCGTGGACCCGGCGACCGGCGAGACAGTGGAGACCAAGACCGGGCGCTTCGGCCCCTATATCCAGTCCGGCGAAGGCAAGGAGGCGCGCCGTGCCTCCATACCCAAGGATCTGCCGGGTGAGCTGGATCTGGAAATGGCGCTGAAGCTGCTCTCGCTACCGCGCGTCGTCGGTCCGCATCCGGAAACGGGGCAGGATATTGAGGCGGGGATCGGCCGTTACGGCCCCTTCCTGCGGCACGACAAGAAATATGCGAAGCTGGAGAACACGGCGGAGGTGTTCGAAATCGGCATGAACGCCGCCGTCACGAAGCTCGCCGAAGCCGCGGCCAACAAGGGCAAAGGCCGCGGCGCGCGCGAGCCGCTGAAAGTGCTCGGCAAGCATCCGCGCACCGAGGAAGAGATCAAGCTGATGGACGGGCGCTACGGCCCCTATGTCACCGACGGCAGCACCAACGCGACGATCCCCAAGACGGTCGACAAGGACGCGCTGACGCTGGAGGAGGCCGCCCAGCTGATCGACGAACGCGCCGCCAAGGCCCCGCCGAAAAAGAAGAAGGCCGCGCCGAAGAAGAAGGCGGCCGCGAAAAAGCCTGCTGCGAAGAAAGCGACAGCGAAAAAGGCTCCGGCCAAGAAGGCTCCGGCGAAGAAAGCAGCTGCAAAGAAGGCCGAAGCGGAGGGTTGAGGGAATTAATCGCTGTTTGGGGAGAGAGACATGAGTGTAATTCTATTGGGTTTGCTCGGAACGGGGCTGGTCTCGGTTACCCCTGATACGAAGCTGTTCATCGCGGCCTCGCAAGCCTTCCAGCAAGCGGTGGGAGGCGCCGACCACTCAGTGCGCGCGCTCTTTGAAGTTTCTGTCGATCCCCACGGGCGAAGCTATGACTGCCGTCTGCTGGAAAGCGACAATGCGGTGCGGGCAATAAAAGCCTGCCCGCGGCTGAAGCGTCTGAAACTCGCGCCGGCGCGCTCTGGCGACGGGAGCAAAACCTACGGCACGCTGCTCCTTCCGCTGCGCTTCAGCTCCGCCGAAATTGAACGCAAGGAGGGCCCCGGCAAGCCGATGTATCAGCAGACCGTGATGGCCACCGTCTCTGAAATGCCAGAAGACGTAAGCGATCCCTATCCGGTACATCTGTCGGTTGCATTCGATACCAGCGGCGCCGTCACTGATTGCGAAGCGAAAGAGGACGGCATTGATGAACGGTTCATACGAGCGGCTTGCACGATGGTATCGGGCGCGACAGCTCAGGTGCTGAAGGATGCAAGTGGTGAGCCGGTCGCTTATGTTGCGACTCGCAGTTTCGTCTTCGGAAGCGATAGGGCCGAGCCGATGGCAATCACTACTGCGCCTTTGCGTCACTAGCCGCGAACAGGGCTCGCGCCGCGGCCCGCCAGAATTGCCATTTTAATCCGGCGCGACGCGTGAAGATATTGCCAAAAAGTGGTGCCGGATCACTCCGACTTCGTTAGACAGCAACCATGGCATCCCCGCTCCTCCTTCTGATCCTCTCCGGCCTTGTCGCCCCCACGAAAACAAATAATTTCTCTCGAGCTTTACTACCGGAATATCCCTCTGACGCGTTACGTGACGGTAAGTCGGCGGCGGCGCTGGTCGATCTCTTGGTGGACCCTCGAGGCAGGGTTCGTGGGTGTACGACCTTAAGTGTAGTAGGCGATGAGAAGCTCGGCGAAGCGATTTGCGGCATTGCCATCGGCAAGAAATTGGAACCCGCAAAGGATGCTTCAGGGAACTCCGTATATGGTGTGGCCCGGACATTGTTGAGCTTCACAATCCCAGACACGGAGATGGGAGACAAAATTCAAGACAATGTTCGCCCTCCGAAGTTGGCGCTTCAGGTGGAAGCGCTGCCGAAGGGCATTGACGATCCTTATGACATGACCGTCAATTTTCTGGTGACGCAAGAGGGTGTGGTCGCCCAGTGCGAAGGCGCATCCGGAAGTGATCCCAGATTTGCCAAAGCTGCCTGCGACCAATTCTTAGGCATTGAATATGGAGTGCAGAAGATCCGCAAGGACCAGCCTGTCAGCTATGTGACTTCGCGGCTGGTGAGCTTTACTACTTTCGCTAAAAACGATGCGCCGGCAACCGACGAGGGAAATAGCACCGCCCCTGTCCGTTGAGCGCCTAATGCCATTTTTTCTGAACATGTTCGGTCGCGCAAACCGCGATGCGGGGCCGGTCGGCGCGCAGGATGCGGGCGGCGATGGCGATGGATTGCCGATGCCGCGGCGGCTGTGGGCGATCGCGGCGATCTCCTTCGGCAGCGCGCTGTTCGTGATCGACGGCACCGTCGCCAATGTGGCGCTGCCCACCATCGCGCGCGATCTGAACGTGGCGGACGGCGTCGTGACCAATGTGGTCACCATCTATCAGCTCGTCATGGTGATGGTGCTGCTGCCCTTCTCCACGCTCGCCGACCGGCTGGGGCACCGCAATCTGTATCAGCTCGGCCAGTGTGTGTTCCTGGCCGCCTCGGCGATGAGTTTCTTCGTAGACAGCCTGCCGGGATTGCTCATCCTGCGCGCCGGCCAGGCGCTGGGCGCGGGCATGGCGCTCAGTGTTTCCGCGGCCATGCTGCGCAGCATTTATCCCGAACGCAGCCTCGGCAGCGGGCTCGGCATCAACAGCGTGATCGTGGCCAGCTCCAACGCCATCGCGCCCACTTTGGGCGGATTTCTGGTGTCTCAGCTCGACTGGCGCTGGGTGTTCTTCGCCGCTGCGCCGCTTGCCGTAATCTCCCTGATCATCGGCCACTCGCTGCCCGATCCGGTGAAGGAGCATCGGCGGTTTGACTGGATCGGCGGCCTGCTGAGCGCGGCCGTGCTCGCGCTCATCATCGGCGGCGTGCAGGTGGCGACGCATGATCGCAGCGGGTTCGGGTTCGGCGCGATCGCGCTCGGCGCGCTGCTGGCGGTAGTCTGGGTGCGCCGATCGCTGGGGCAGGAGCGGCCGATCCTGCCGGTCGATCTGCTGAAGCGTCCCGCGCTCGGCCTCTCCGCGATGGCGGCGGTGGCGGGCTTCATCGGATCGGCGCTGTTGATCGTGGCGCTGCCGTTCAAGCTGGAACAGGGCCTCGGCTATGCCCCGGACGAGGTGGGCCTGCTGATCGCGCCCTTTCCGCTGACGCTGCTGTTCGTGGCGCCTGCTGCGGGTTGGCTATCGGATCGCGTCTCGCCCTCCGTCATGGGCTGCGTCGGGATGGTGATTGCCATCGGCGGACTGATCCTGATCGGGTTGATCCCCGCCAACGCGCACCCCTTTGCCATCGCCTGGCGGCTCAGCCTCTGCGCGCTGGGCTTCGGTCTGTTCTTCGCACCCAATTCGCGGCTGCTGATCGGCAGCGCGCCCAAGGAGCGCTCGGCGGCGGCGGGCGGCCTCCTCTCAACCTCGCGCCTGCTCGGCCAGACGCTGGGCGCGTCCATCGTTGGCGTGCTGCTGGCGATGAACCTGGGGCTGGGCGTCGCGCCCGCCTTCGTGGCCGCGGGTTTTGCACTGCTGGCAATGATCGGCAGCGCCTATCGCTTTAGGGTGACGGGTTCGAACCTGATGCGCAAGCGCCCGGCTTAATCCACCCAATCTAGGCCGATATTTTCGAACAGTTCGCGGCTGTCATCCCAGTTTTCCTTCACCTTCACATGCAGATACAGGTGCACGGGCACGCCGAGCAGCTTCGATAGCTCCTTGCGCGAAGCCTCGCCGATCGCTTTGATGCGGGTGCCTTGCTTGCCCAGCATGATGGCCTTCTGGCTGTCCCGAGCCACCAGGATTTGCTGGTGGATTTCCACCGATCCGTCGGGCCGTTCCTTGTACTGCTCGCTGTCCACCGCGCTGGCATAGGGCAGCTCTGCATGAAGCTGGCGGTAGATCTGCTCGCGCGTGATTTCGGTGGCGAGCAGGCGCTGCGACACGTCGGAAACCTGATCTTCCGGGAAGTGCCAGGGTCCCTCCGGCATTGCTTCGGCCAGCGCGGTCTTGAGGTCGGGCAGGCCGTCGCCCGTTTCGGCGCTGACGAACCAGGTGTGTTCGAACGTCACCGCGCCGTTCAACTTCTCGGTAAGGACGAGGAGCTTGTCCTTGGCCGCGATATCCACCTTGTTCATGACGAGCCATTTGCGGCCGGGACGGTCCTTCAGCGCCTCGATGAGCGGTTCCAGCTTCGGCCCCGCACCTGCTTTCGCGTCGACCACGAACAGCAGCACGTCGGCATCGCTCGCGCCTTCCCAGGCCGCGCTGACCATCGCACGGTCCAGGCGGCGGCGGGGGGCGAAGATGCCGGGCGTGTCCACCAGCATGATCTGCGCCGCCCCCTCCAGCGCAACGCCGATCAGGCGGGTGCGCGAGGTTTGCGGCTTGGCGCTGGTGATCGCCACCTTCTGCCCGACGAGCGCATTGGTGAGGGTGGACTTGCCGGCATTGGGCGCACCCAGCAGCGCGGCGACGCCGCAGCGGGTGGCGGCATCGGCGCCAACCATATCGGTTTGATCGTTCACTGATATTTCTCCAGAAATTCGCGTGCGGCGCGGGTTTCCGCTTCCTGCTTGCTGGGCGCTTCGGCGGTGACGGGATCGAGGCCCTTGATGCCCACCTCCACCTGAAAGACGCGCGCATGCGGCGGGCCGCTTTTCTTGACGACGGTGTAGACAGGCGGGCGGCGGTTCGTGCTGGCCGCCCACTCCTGCAGCACGGATTTGGGGTGGCGCGGCGCCTTGGCGGCCCCGTCCACCAGATCGGACCAGTGGCGCTGCACGAAGGCACGCGCCGCATCGATGCCGCGATCGACGAACAGGGCGCCGATCAGCGATTCCATGACATCGCCCAGCACATTGTCGCTCTCCGCTGCGCCGTCGCTGCGCGCCTGCTTGCCCAGCATGATGAGCGGACCCGCGCCGAGCGAGCGGGCCACGACGGCGCAGGTCGCGCCGGACACCAGCGCGTTGAGACGATGCGAGAGCTTGCCCTCGCTTTCGTCCGGAAAGCGATCATACAGCATTTCGGCGACTGCAAGGCCGAGCACCCGGTCACCCAGAAATTCCAGCCGCTGATAATCGGGCCGTCCGGTGCTACCATGCGTCATCGCCTGCTCGTACAGCGAAAGATCGCCGGTCGGCTCGATGCCGATCCCGGCCAGCCATGCAGGAAACTGGCTCAAAACCCTTCTCCGATCCGGTCCCAGCGCGTGGCGGAAATCCAGGTCCACGGCTCCCACCACTCAGCCGACCCGTCGGTGGAGAAGATGGTGACGAGAGCGCGACCGATGAGGTCCGATTGCGGCACGATGCCGATCGCACCGCCCACTTCGGCGGGAAACCGGCTGTCCGCGCTGCGATCCCGGTTGTCGCCCATCAGGAAGAGCGATCCTTCGGGTACGGTAAACGTCATCGTATCGTCGCCCATGCTGCCCTGCACCAGATCGAGAATTTCATAGCTTTTGCCCGACGGCAATGTTTCGCGGTAGCGCGGATAGCGGCAAAAATCCTTGCCATCGATGGTCTCCGCGAATTGCGGCGAATAGCAGGGAAAAGGCGATCCGGCCGCTGCGGCCGCGCTCACCATGTTAGGCGTGACGGGTAGCAGCAGGTCCGCGACGCGCTGTTTGGGCAGTGCCTTGCCGTTCAGATAGACGACGCCTTCCTGCACGCGCACCGTATCGCCGGGCAGACCGATGACGCGCTTGATATAATCGGTGCGCTCGTCCGGCGGTGCCTTGAACACAACCACGTCGCCGCGCTCCGGCTGATGCGCGAAAATGCGGCCCGGGATCAGCGGCACATCGCCCGGCAGGCTGTAACGCGAATAGCCATAGGGCCATTTGGCCACGAGCAAATAATCGCCCACCAGAAGGCGCGGCTGCATCGATTCGGACGGAATGTTGAATGGGGCGACGATGAAGCTGCGGATCACTAGGACGATCAGCAGGACTTTCAGAAGATAAAGGCCAAGATCGATCCATTCGGAGCGGCCCGATCCGCCGCTTTTGGAAGCGCGCCGCGCCTTTTCTTGCGATCCGGCCGTATCGAGCGGCTCGCCCGCTTCGTCGTCGCGCGCGCTGTTGATCATAAGAGGGGCCGGGCGATAGGAACAGACAAGGCTGGCCCCATAAGCGCGCTTGCGACTAAAGACCAGCTTCAACCCGGCAGCGAGAAGGCATGAGATTATGAGCGGTGAGTGGCAGTTTCTGGACGAAGACGAGAGCCCGGCACTGACCGATCTGTTTGCGGACGATCCGCAGGGGCGGGTGAAGCGCCTCACCATCGAAGAGGCGGGCATCCGGTTCGATCTGTCCAAGACGCATCTGACGGACGCGCTGGTCGATAATTTCGTGACCGCGGCCGAAGAGGCGGGCCTTGCTGATCAGCGCCAGAAACTGCTGAGCGGCGAGGTGGTGAACCCCACCGAAGGCCGCGCCGCCGAACATACTGCCGAGCGTGGCACGGGCGCGCCGGAATCGGTGGAGCTGGCGCGCCAGTTCCATGCGCGGATGCGCGGGCTGGTCGAGGTGATCGAGGCGGGCGCGTTCGGCAAAATCGAGACGCTGATCCATATCGGCATCGGCGGCAGCGCGCTGGGGCCGAAGCTGCTGATCGATGCGCTGGGCCGCAACAGCGGCGGCATCGAAGTGCGCGTCGTCTCCAATGTCGACGGCGCGGCGATGGCCGAGGCGGTGAAGGGTATCGATCCGCAAACCACCATGCTCGCCGCTGCTTCCAAGACCTTCACCACCGCCGAAACGCTACTCAATCTGGAAAGCGCGATGCAGTGGCTGCGCGAGGGCGCGGTAGACGATCCCTATGGCCGCGTGGTTGCGCTCACCGCCAATCCGGACAAGGCGGTGGAATGGGGCGTCGACGAAACGCGCATTCTGCCCTTTTCGGAAAGCGTCGGCGGCCGCTATTCGCTGTGGAGCTCCATCGGCTTTCCCGCGGCGCTCGGCCTCGGTTGGGCGGCCTATGAAGAGATGCTGGAAGGGGCAGGGGCGATGGACCGCCATTTCGCCCATGCCGATTGGCGCGAAAACGCGCCCGTCATGGCCGCCTTCGCAGACCTTTATTACACGCAAGCCCGCGGCGCAGAAACGCGCGCGATCTTCGCCTATGACGAACGCCTGCGGTTGCTGCCGAGCTATCTGCAACAGCTGGAGATGGAATCGAACGGCAAATCGGTGACGGCAGATGGCGAGCCGGTCGATTGGCCGACCGCGCCCATCACCTGGGGCGGCGTGGGAACCGATGCGCAGCATGCCGTGTTCCAACTGCTCCATCAGGGCACGGTGCTGGTGCCGGTCGAATTCATCGCGGCGAAAGAGCCGGGGCATGATTTCGACGACGCTCATCATGAGGCGCTGCTCGCCAATTGCTTCGCGCAGGGTGCGGCGCTGATGGCGGGCAAGGAGGCGGACGATCCGGCGCGCAGCTATCCGGGAGACCGGCCTTCGACCACGCTGCTGATCGAGGACGTCACGCCCGCGATCCTGGGCGCGCTCATCGCCTTTTACGAGCATCGCACGTTCGTGAATGCGGTGCTGCTCGGCATCAATCCGTTCGACCAATTCGGCGTGGAGTTGGGCAAGGACATGGCCCGCGCCATCGAGGAAGGCGGCATGGACGAATTCGATGCAAGCACCAAGGCGCTGATGGAAGCCGCGCTTGGCGATCCGGCTTGAGGCCGGGCCGCGCAGCCCTAGATTGAAAGCCGATCCTCCTTTTTCCCCGATGAAAGCATCCCATGGCCCAATATGATTACGACCTCTTCACCATCGGCGCGGGATCGGGCGGGGTACGCGCGAGCCGCGTGGCCGCCAGCCACGGCGCAAAGGTGGCGATTGCCGAAGAACACCGCGTCGGCGGCACCTGCGTCATCCGCGGCTGCGTGCCCAAGAAGCTGCTCGTCTACGGAGCGCAGTTCGCCGAGGATTTGAAGGATGCGCGCTGCTTCGGCTGGGATGTGCCGGACGAATGCAATTTCGATTGGCAGCGGCTGCGCGACAATGTGATGAAGGAAGTGGACCGGATCAATTCGGTCTATCGCGAGACGCTGACCAATCACGGCGCCGAGATCATCGACGAACGCGCCGAACTGGTCGGCCCGAACGAGGTGAAGCTGGCGAGCGGCAGGACGGTGAGCGCCAAGCACATCCTGATCGCCACCGGCGCAACACCCCATGTGCCCGACTGCCCGGGCCACGAACTCGGCATTACTTCGAACGAGGCCTTCCATCTGGACGCCGTGCCGAAGCGCATCCTGATCGCCGGAGCGGGCTATATCGCCAACGAGTTTGCGGGCATCTTCCACGAATTCGGCGCCAAGGTGACGCTGATCAACCGCACCGATGTGATCCTGCGGCAATATGACCATCAGATCCGCGATCGGCTGCTGCAGATATCCATGATGAAGGGCATCGATTTCCGCTTCCATGCGGAGTTCCGCGGGATCGAGAAGACCGAGAATGGCTGCCTCAACGTCTCGATGACCAATCATGAGGATATCGAGGTGGATTGCGTGCTGTTTGCCACTGGGCGCGTGCCCAATACGGGCGGTCTGGGCCTGGAAGCGGCGGGCGTGGAATATGACGAGAAGGGCGCCGTACGCGTCGACGAATGGTCCAAGACCAATGTGCCCAGCATCTATGCGGTGGGCGATGTGACCAACCGCATGCAGCTGACGCCCGTCGCGATCCGCGAGGGGCAGGCCTTTGCCGACACGCTGTTCGGGGACAATCCGCACCAAGTGGACTATGAAAACGTCCCCTCCGCGGTGTTCAGCCACCCGCCCATGGCGGGTGTCGGCATGACCGAGAGCGAAGCCAAGGAAACGCTGGGATCGGTGAAGATCTACCAGTCCGATTTCCGCGCGATGAAGAACGTGCTCGCCAATCGCAACGAACGCGGCCTCTACAAGATGATCTGCGATGGCGAGAACGGCAAGATCGTCGGCCTGCACATGATCGGGCCCGAAGCGCCCGAAATCCTTCAGGCGGCGGCCATCGCGGTGAAGGCGGGCCTGACCAAGCAGGCGTTCGACGATACCGTGGCGCTGCACCCCAGCATGGCCGAAGAACTGGTGCTGATGAAATAGGGCGCGGGGGTTAACGGGCGGCGCGCTTTCCGTTAGGGAAGGGGGCATGCCCACCCCCCGTTTCGTCCGTTCGCTCGCCGTCCTCGGCGGGCTCCTGCTGCCGTCCGCGGCTTACGCGCATGGAGACGAGGTGCATCCCGGCCAGGGTTTCTGGTCGCTCTGGCACTGGTCGCCCGAAATGATCGCCGCGCTGCTGCTGGCGGGCTTGGTTTACGCCCGCGGCCTCGGCGGCGGACGGCGGCCCTCGGCGTGGCGCATCGCCAGCTTCTATGCCGCCTTGATCGCCTTTTTCGTGGCGCTGATTTCGCCGGTCGAGCGGCTCGCCGACCATATCTTCGCGGTGCATCAGGTGGAGCATATGCTGCTGCGCACGATCGGGCCGCTGTTTCTGTTCCTCGCCATCCCGCAGGGCGCGCTGATGCGGGGGCTCCCCAAGGGACTGCGCTCCTCGCTGGTGGGCCCCGTGGCGCGCACCGGCTGGCTGCACAAGCTACTTCAGTTTCTGCGCCGTCCTCTGGTGGCGACGCTGCTGTTCGTCGGCACGAGCTGGGTGTGGATGGTGCCGGAGTGGCACGATCTCGCGATCCTGAACGAGGCGGTGCATTATAGCTGGCACATCTCGCTGATCGTCACCGGGCTGCTGTTCTTTTCCGTGCTGCTCGATCCGCATCCCGCGCCCGCCGGGCCCGGCATCGGCACGCGCATGGCGATGTTCGTTGCCGCCGCCTTCGGCAATATCAGCCTGGGCGCGACGCTCAGCTTCAAGACCCAAGTGCTCTACACCGCCTACGACCATCTCGGGCGGATGTGGGACGTGGCGCCGATCACCGATGAGCGGATCGGAGGCCTCGTCATGTGGATCCCCGGCTGCATGATGTTCGGTCTGGCCGCGGGTATCATGCTGTTCCGCTTCGGCGAGGAAGAGAAGCGCACGGTCGAGCGCCGACAGCGCGAGGGCCGCATGACCGCGCGCGATCCCGCCGCGACCAAGGCCAACAACCGCCGCCTGGGCTGGTCGCTCGCCGGCTTTGCCGCGATGGTGCTGATGCTGGCCGTGGCAGTGGTGAGTTTTCTCATCCAGATGGAGCACAGCGCCGCGCCGGATGCGGTGGCGCATGTCGGCGCGGCGGAGCACCAAGCGGGGTGAGCTTCAATGTCACTGCGAGGAGCCGCAGGTGACGAAGCCTGTCCTGAGCGACTGCTGCAAGCAGTCAGTCGAAGGGCAATGCAGCGCGGATGCAGCGCCCTAATCGCCCTGGATTGCCGCGCTTCGGGCTACGCCTTCCGCTCGCAATGACGTCGGCTCCTACCTCCTCTGTTGCCAAACGTCCCCACGTCTGGAATGACCGCCGGCAAGGCTCAATTTCCGTAAAGGCACCCCATGCAGCACATTCTCGAACAGCTGAAAGAAAAACGCGCGCAGGCCGAACTGGGGGGCGGGCAGAAGCGCATCGATGCGCAGCATGCCAAGGGCAAGCTGACCGCGCGCGAGCGGCTGGACGTTCTGCTCGATCCCGGCAGCTTCGAGGAATATGATCGCTACGTCGAACATAATTGCACCGATTTCGGCATGGATGAGCAGCATATTCCGGGCGACGGCGTCGTGACCGGATCGGGCACCGTCAACGGGCGCCTGGTGTTCGTCTTCAGCCAGGATTTCACCGTATTCGGTGGATCGCTGTCCGAACGTCATGCCGAGAAGATCTGCAAGATCATGGACATGGCGATGAAGGTCGGCGCGCCCGTCATCGGCCTGAACGACAGCGGCGGTGCGCGCATTCAGGAAGGCGTTGCGTCGCTGGGCGGTTATGCCGAGGTGTTCCAGCGCAATGTGCTGGCGAGCGGCGTGGTGCCGCAGCTTAGCCTCATCATGGGGCCATGCGCGGGCGGCGCGGTGTATTCGCCCGCGATGACCGACTTCATCTTCATGGTGAAGGATTCCAGCTACATGTTCGTCACCGGCCCGGACGTGGTGAAGACGGTGACGAACGAGGTGGTGACGCAGGAAGAGCTGGGCGGCGCCGTCACCCACACCACCAAGAGCTCGGTCGCCGATCTGGCATTCGAGAACGATATCGAGGCGCTGCTGTCCGCGCGCGACTTCATCGATTTCATGCCGCTATCGAACCGCGAGGAAGTGCCCGAGCGCCCCACCGCGGACCCGTTCGACCGTCTGGAGCCGAGCCTGGACCGGATCATCCCGGCCAATGCCAACCAGCCCTATGACATGCATGAAGTGATCCAGAAGACGCTCGACGAGGGCGATTTCTTTGAGGTGCAGCCCGCCCATGCCGGCAACATCATCTGCGGCTTCGGCCGGGTGGAGGGCCGCACGGTAGGCGTGGTCGCCAACCAGCCGATGGTGCTGGCCGGCGTGCTCGACATCGCCAGCGCCAAGAAGGCCGCGCGTTTCGTGCGCTATTGCGATGCCTTCAACATCCCGATCCTGACCTTCGTCGACGTCCCCGGATTCCTGCCCGGCGTGGCGCAGGAGCATAACGGCATCATCAAGCACGGTGCCAAGCTGCTCTTCGCTTATGCCGAAGCGACCGTGCCGAAGATCACCGTCATCACGCGCAAGGCCTATGGCGGCGCCTATGACGTGATGGCCTCCAAGCATCTGCGCGGCGATTTGAACTACGCCTGGCCCACCGCCGAGATCGCCGTGATGGGCGCCAAGGGCGCGGTGGAGATCATCTTCCGCAACCAGAGCGAAGAAGAAATCGCCGAGCGCACCAAGGAATATGAAGACCGCTTCGCCAACCCCTTCGTGGCGGCCAGCAAGGGCTTCATCGACGAGGTGATTATGCCGCACTCCACCCGCGTGCGCATCGCCATGGGCCTAAGGAAGCTGCGGACCAAGCAGCTCGAAAACCCGTGGAAGAAGCACGATAACATTCCGCTTTGATGCGCCTTCGCTGAAAAAATGAAGCGCCCCACCCACATCTTCTTCGACGTCAACGAGACGCTGATCGACATCGCGCCGCTGCGCGATGCGGTGGCGGAGCGGCTCGGCGGCGGGGCCGGGCAGGGGCGGCGCTGGTTCAATGCGCTTGTCAGCTATTCGCAGGCGGAGACGCTTGCGGGGGCCGAGCATGCCTTTTCCGATATTGCCGCGGCAGTGCTCGCGATGCTGGTAGCGGAAGATGGCGCTGCGCTGTCGCTGGATGAGGCCAAGGCGGTCGTTTCGGATGGACTCGGCGCATCCGATGCCTGGCCCGATGTCGCACCGGGGCTGGCGCGGCTGAAGCAGGCGGACTTCGAGCTCATCGCGCTCACCAATTCGGGCGAGGACGGTCTGGAGGACCGGCTCGCCAAGGCCGGGATTGCGCGGCATTTCGACGCGATGCTTAGCGTGCAGCCGTCCGGTGCCTATAAGCCCGATCGCCGCTGCTACCAACGCGGGCTCGCCGAGACCGGCGCATTGGCGGAACAATCGCTGATGGTCGCCTGCCATCCCTGGGATCTGATGGGCGCGCGCCACGCCGGCATGGACATTGGCTTCGTGCAGCGCCCCGGCTGCGCCTGGTATCCGCTGGAGCGTTCGGCCGCTTTCCACGTTCAAACCATCGAAAAGCTGGCCGATGCGCTGGCCCAAGGAGAGTCCTCATGAAACTCGGCCGCCTCAACCATGTCGGCGTTGCAACGCCCTCGATTGCGGACAGCATCGCTTATTATCGTGAAACGATGGGCGCGGTGGCGATTACCGAGCCGTTCGACCTGCCAGAACAGGGCGTAAAGGTGTGCTTCGTCGATACGCCGGACGGCACGGGCGAAGTGGGCAAGGGCACGCAGATCGAGCTGATCGAGCCTTGTGAAGATGCTTCGCCCATCAACGGTTTTCTCGCCAAAAATCCGCTCGGCGGGCAGCATCATGTCTGTTTCGAGGTGGAGGATATCGACACCGCCCGCGCTCATTTCGAAGGGCAGGGCAAGCGCATCCTCGGCCCCACGCGCATCGGCGCGCACGGCACGCCGATCTTTTTCCTGCATCCCAAGGACATGATGGGCCAGCTCACAGAGATCATGGAGACGCCGAAGGGCGATCATTGATCGGTCTGCGGAGGCGCGGCTTGATCCGATTATAGAACCGCGTCATTGCGAGGCGAAGCCGAAGCAATCCAGAGCCGCCCGCAGTGCTGCATCTGCTCTGGATTGCTTCGTCGCCTGGCGGCTCCTCGCAATGACGGAGCGTGCCGGGCGTAAGTAGTGCTGGTTTCGAGTAGCTCAGGACGAGCGGATAGGGTGATAGCATGACCGACAAACCGACCTATGCCGATTGGCAGGAACAGGCCTCCAAAGAGGTCAAGGGCCGCGATCTGACGCGCGAGACGCCCGAGGGCATCGTCGTGAAGCCGCTCTACACCAGCGAAGACGCGATCGATCCGGGCCTGCCGGGCTTCGAACCGTTCACCCGCGGGCCCTATGCCTCCATGTACACAGGGCGCCCCTGGACGATCCGGCAATATGCGGGCTTTTCCACTGCCGAGGAGTCCAACGCCTTCTATCGTCGCAACCTCGCGGCGGGTCAGAAAGGCCTTTCGGTCGCCTTCGATCTCGCCACGCACCGCGGCTATGACAGCGATCATCCGCGCGTGACCGGCGATGTCGGCAAGGCGGGCGTGGCGATCGACACGCTGGCGGACATGAAGATCCTGTTCAACGAGATCCCGCTCGACAAGATGTCGGTGTCGATGACCATGAACGGCGCGGTGTTGCCCGTGCTGGCTTTCTACATCGTTGCCGCCGAAGAGCAGGGCGTGGAGCAGAAGCAGCTCTCCGGGACCATTCAGAACGACATTCTGAAGGAGTTCATGGTCCGCAATACCTATATCTATCCGCCGCAGCCGAGCATGCGGATCGTCGCCGACATCATCGGCTATACCGCCGAGCATATGCCGCGCTTCAACTCGATCTCGATTTCGGGATATCACATGCACGAAGCCGGAGCGACGGCGGTGCAGGAGCTGGCCTATACCCTGGCCGACGGCATGGAATATGTCCGCGCGGCGATGGACAAGGGCCTGCCGGTGGACAGCTTCGCCCCGCGCCTCAGCTTCTTCTTCGGCATCGGCATGAACTTCTTCATGGAAGTCGCCAAGCTGCGCGCCGCGCGTACCCTGTGGCACGATATCATGGGCGATTTCGGGGCGGAAAATCCGAAGTCCAAGATGCTGCGCACCCATTGCCAGACCAGCGGCGTCTCGCTCACCGAGCAGGATCCATACAATAATGTCGTACGCACCACGATCGAGGCAATGGCCGCCACGCTCGGCGGCACGCAGAGCCTGCACACCAACAGCTTCGACGAGGCGGTGGCGCTGCCCACCGATCGCTCCGCCCGCATCGCGCGCAACACGCAGCTGATCCTGCAGGAAGAAGCCGGCATCACCGATGTCGCCGATCCGCTGGGCGGCAGCTATTATGTCGAAAGCCTCACCCAGGCGCTCGTCGACAAGGCCAAGGAGTTGATCGACGAAGTCGAGGCGGCAGGCGGCATGACCAAGGCAGTGGCCGAGGGCCTGCCCAAGCGCCATATCGAAGAGGCGGCCGCGGCCAAGGCGGCGGCGGTCGATCGCGGCGAGCAGGTGATCGTCGGCGTCAACAAATACCGCCTTCCCGAAGAAGAGGAGATGGAAATCCTCGACATCGACAATGCGCGTGTCCGCCGCGATCAGATCAAGCGGCTCGAGGAAACGAAGAACGAGCGCGACGAGGCGGCAGCCACCGAAGCTTTGGCAAACCTGCGCGCCGGGGCACAGGGCGATGCCAATCTGCTGGCGCTATGCGTCGAAGCGGCGCGCGCACGCTGCACGCTGGGTGAAATGTCGGCGGCGATGGAAGATGTGTTCGGCCGGTTCGATACCGTACCGCAGCCCGTGAGCGGCGTTTATGGCGGCGCCTATACCGGAGATCCGCGCTGGACCCGCGCTGGCGAGGGCGTCGAGGCGGTGGAGCGCCGCCTGGGCCGCAAACCGCGCATGATGGTCGCCAAAATGGGCCAGGACGGGCACGATCGCGGCGCCAATTTGGTCGCCTCCGCCTTTGCCGATCTGGGCTTCGAGATCGTCAGCGGTCCATTGTTTCAGACCCCCGGCGAGGCGGCGGATTGGGCTGTGGAAAAGGATGTGGATATCGTGGGGGCAAGTTCGCTCGCCGCTGGCCACAAGACGCTGATCCCGGAGCTGATCGAAAAGCTCGGTGAAGCGGGCCGTTCGGATATCAAGGTGATCGCCGGCGGCGTCATCCCGCCGCAGGATTACGAATATCTGCGCGACAAGGGCGTCCAGGCGATCTTCGGCCCCGGCACCAATCTGGTCGACGCCGCGGGCGAGGTTTTGCAGCTGCTGGGGCACAACCTGCCGCCGTTGGAGGAAGCTGCGGAATAGCCTTTCCTCCCGCAGCATATGCGGGTCAGGGAAAGTATGGAACAATACACAGACGGCATGGGTTGGATCATTACCGCCAAGGCGGAATTCTGGCGCGCTTTTCTCCGCGCCAGCCATCTCATCTGGAGACCTGTTCCATGTACGCTATTCAATGGCCGAAGGGCTTCGTGCCCGGTTTCGTCGATAATTTCGCCTCGAACGAGATGATCGTCGCCGGCCTCTCCGTCGCCGACATCTGGCCGCTGCTCAGCCAGCCCCACGAATGGCCGGGCTATTATGACAACGCCGCGGATGTTCGCATTCATGACGGGGGCGGTCCCGAACTCCAGCTGGGCGACAGCTTCCACTTCAAGACTTTCGGTTTCCCCGTCGAATGCAAAGTGGTGGAATGCGTCGAGGCTCATCAGGGAGAGCCCGCGCGGATCGCGTGGTACGGCGAATCCGGCGAAGGCGACGATCGACTTGAAGTGCACCACGCCTGGTTGATCGAGAACCTGGACGCGGACCGCGTACGGATTCTGACGCAGGAAACGCAGAACGGCAATCCCGCGAAAGAACTGGCAAGCTCCAAGCCCAATGAGATGATCGACGGGCATCAGAATTGGATCAACGGGCTGGTGGCCACCGCCAAGTCCAGAAAAAGCTGAGACACCATTGAACCCGGCGGGGTCGCGCGATGCGAGTACGCACGCGTGGCCTGCCAGCTTTGAAGAACTGCGCCCGAGCTGCGAGCCCGAACAGTGCGATGCAAAACCTCCTTCCAGAGGGGTTTTCGGAAGGCGAAGGCTTCGCTATCGCAAGCCCATGACCGATATCCGCACCGACTGGACTCGCGACGAGATCGCCGCGCTTTTTGACCTGCCGTTCACCGAGCTCCTCTATCAGGCCGCCACCGTTCACCGGGAAAACCATGCGCCGGGAGAGGTGCAGCTGTGCACGCTGCTTTCGATCAAGACCGGCGGTTGCCCGGAGGATTGCGGGTATTGCAGCCAGTCGGTCCATGCCGATAGCGGCGTGAAGGCCACCAAGCTGATGGAGCCGCAAGCGGTTCTCCAGCGCGCGGCGCAGGCGAAGGATCAGGGCTCGCAGCGCCTTTGCATGGGCGCGGCGTGGCGGAACCCCAAGGACCGGGACATGCCCAAGATCGTCGAGATCGTGAAGGGCGTGCGGGACATGGGCATGGAAACCTGCATGACGTTGGGCATGTTGACACCCAAACAGGCGGACATGCTCGCCGAGGCGGGGCTCGATTATTACAACCACAATATCGACAGCAGCCCGGAATATTATGAGACGGCGATCTCGACGCGCTCGATGGACGAGCGGCTCGAGACGCTGGACCATGTGCGCGGCGCCGGGATCAACGTCTGTTCGGGGGGTATTGTCGGCATGGGCGAGACCCGCGCCGACCGCGTGGGCTTCCTCCATACGCTGGCGACGCTGGAGCGGCATCCCGAAAGCGTGCCTGTGAATGCGCTGGTGCCGGTGAAAGGCACCGTGCTTGGCGATATGCTGGCCGACACGCCGCTCGCCAAGATCGACGACATCGAGTTCGTGCGCACCATCGCAGTGGCGCGCATCACCATGCCGCGCAGCATGGTACGCCTCAGTGCGGGCCGCGAGAGCATGTCCGAGGCAACGCAGGCTCTGTGCTTCACGGCCGGCGCGAACTCGATCTTTACCGGCGACAAGCTGCTGACGGCGGCCAATGCGGGCGACGATGCGGATGCCGCGATGCTCGCGAAACTGGGTCTGAAGGCGATGACGAGCGAGGAGCCGATGCGCGCGCAGCGTGCGTGCGGCAGCGTGGCGACGGAGGCGGCGGAGTAAAAATCGAGCTCCGTCCCAGGATGACGAAACAATAGGCCGCAAAGACGGTCCGAAAGAGGAAGCCTGATGTTTAAGAAAATCCTGATCGCCAATCGCGGCGAGATTGCCTGCCGCGTCATTCGCACTGCCAAGAAAATGGGCATCGCCACCGTCGCGGTCTATTCGGATGCGGACGCGCGCAGCCCGCATGTCGAGCTGGCGGACGAGGCGGTTCATCTGGGCCCGCCGCCCGCGGCCGAATCCTATCTGCTCGCCGACAAAATCATTCAGGCGGCCAAGGACACAGGCGCGGACGCGATCCATCCCGGCTACGGCTTTCTGTCCGAGCGTGAGAGCTTTGCAAAAGCTTGCGCGGAGGCGGACATCGCTTTCATTGGCCCGCCGGCGGGCGCCATTGCGGCGATGGGCGACAAAATCGAATCCAAGAAGCTCGCTCGCGAGGCCGGGGTGAACACCGTGCCCGGCTCCGAGGGCGCGATCGACACCACCGAAGACGCGCTGAAATGGGCGAACGACATCGGCTATCCGGTGATGATGAAGGCCAGCGCCGGCGGTGGCGGCAAAGGCATGCGCCTCGCCTGGAACGACACCGATGTGAAGGAAGGCTTCGAGGCGACCAAGCGCGAGGGGCTTGCCAGTTTCGGCGACGACCGCGTGTTCATCGAGAAATTCATCGAACAGCCGCGGCACATTGAAATTCAGGTGCTCGGCGATAAGCAGGGCAATATCGTTTACTTACACGAGCGCGAATGCTCGATCCAGCGCCGCCATCAGAAGGTGGTGGAAGAGGCCCCGTCGCCCTTCGTCTCGCCCGAAATGCGAAAGAAGATGGGCGAGCAGGCCGTGGCGCTCGCCAAGGCGGTAGATTATCACAGCGCGGGCACGGTGGAGCTGATCGTCTCCGGCGCCGACACCACGGGCGAGGGCTTCTACTTCCTGGAGATGAACACGCGGCTGCAGGTCGAGCATCCGGTGACCGAATATATCACCCACGTGGACCTTGTGGAGCAGATGATCCGTGTCGCCGCGGGCGAGAGCCTGCCGTTCACGCAGGACGAGATCCCGATGGATGGCTGGGCGATGGAAAGCCGCGTCTATGCGGAAGACCCCTATCGCGGCTTCCTGCCCTCGATCGGACGCCTCACCCGCTATGATCCGCCCGCCGCGGGCAAGCGCCAGGCGCCGTTCGTAACCGGGGACGAAGACGGCAGCGAAAATGTCCGCGTCGACGACGGCGTTGCCGAGGGCGGCGAGGTGTCGATGTTCTACGATCCGATGATCGCCAAGCTCATCACTTATGGCGATACGCGGATCGAGGCGATCGACCGCATGGTGGATGCGCTGGGCCGGTTCGAGATCAAGGGTCTTGGCCACAATATCGATTTTCTCTCCGCGCTTATGCAGCATGAGCGTTTCCGCTCCGGTGAGATCACCACCAATTTTATTGCCGAGGAATATCCGGACGGTTTCCAGGGCGCGCCGGCAAGCGAGGAACTGCTGCAGCGGCTTGCCGCCATTGCCGGTTTTGTCGCGACTGCCCATGCCGATCGCAATCTGCTGATCGACGGTCAGCTCGGCGCCAAGCAGCAGCCCCCCGCCGAATGGCAGGTACGCATCGGCGACGATTTTTACGATGTCGCCATGTCCGAGAACGAGGTGGCCGTGAACGGCGAGCCCACAGGGCTGTCCATGGCTTATGCGCCGGGCGACCGGATGGTGGAGGCCGAGTTCGGCGATGACTGCATCGTTGTATCGATCGAACCGACGCGCGCGGGCTTCCGTCTGAACACACTCGGCGCCAGCCACGATCTGCGCGTGCTGCCCGCTCATGCTGCGCAGCATGCACAGCACATGATCGACAAGGTGCCGCCGGATACGTCCAAACTGCTGCTGTGCCCGATGCCGGGCCTTCTGGTCTCGCTGCATGTGGCCGAGGGCGATGCCGTGGAACCTGGCCAGCCGCTGGCCACGGTGGAAGCGATGAAGATGGAAAACATCCTGCGCGCCGAAAAGTCCGGCACCATTGCCAAGATCAACGCGGGCGAAGGCGACAGCCTGGCGGTGGACGAGGTGATCCTGGAGCTGGAGTAAACTTCGCCCCGATTGCTGGCGCCCGCGACCGTTCCGGCTGAGTACGTCGATCACGCTTGGCCATGCTTGTCGAAGCCCGCTTTTCCGCTCTAATGGCGGCGGAGCGAAAACAGCCTTTGTCGACTGCCTACTCACAGCAATTGCTTGGGGCGGGCGCGGGGCGAACGGGTGAGGGGATTTGAGAGCGATGTCGAGCGTTGCAGAAGAAGCTGCGGGATCCGGCACCCCCGCAGAAGCCGATCCGAAAACCATCCGCCTGGTCATCGGTGCGTCCTCGGCGGGTACCATTTTCGAGTGGTATGATTTCTTCATCTACGGCACGCTCGCGGCCAGTGGCATCATCGGCCGCGTGTTCTTCCCAAGCGGCAATGAGACGTTGCAAACGCTGCTCGCCTGGGCGGGCTTTGCCGTCGGGTTCGGCTTTCGCCCGCTCGGCGCCATTCTGTTCGGCTTTCTCGGGGACCGGGTGGGACGCAAGGCCACTTTCCTTGTCACCATCACCGTCATGGGTCTGGCCACTGCGGGCGTCGGCCTGATCCCGTCCGCAGGCACCATCGGCTATGCCGCGCCGATCCTGATCATCCTGATGCGCATCGCGCAAGGCCTGGCGCTGGGCGGCGAATATGGCGGCGCGGCGGTTTATGTTGCCGAACACGCCCCGCCCGAACGGCGCGGCTTCTACACCAGCTTCATCCAGGCCAGCGTGCCGGGCGGCTTCATTCTCAGCCTGATCGTGGTGCTGGGCGTAAAGGCGGCCATGCCAGCGGAAATATGGGACGCTTGGGGCTGGCGCGTTCCTTTCATCCTCTCGCTGCTCCTGTTGGCAATTTCGTTGTGGATGCGGCTTAAACTGTCCGAAAGCCCGGTCTTTAAAAAAATGAAGGCCTCCAACGAACTGTCCGGCAATCCCTTCGTCGAAAGCTTCACTTATCCCGGCAACAAGCGCCGCATATTCGTGGCGCTGTTCGGGCTGTCCGCAGGGCTTACCGTCATCTGGTACACCGCCTATTTCTCCAGCCTGAGCTTCCTGAAAGGTCCGATGCGGATCGAGGGTACGGCAGCTGAAATCATTGTCGGTGTCGGCGCGACCCTTGGCCTCTTCTGGTTCCTTCTATTTGGGCGCCTGTCGGACCGGATCGGACGCAAGAAACCCATCGTTTGGGGCTTCGGACTGACGCTCATCCTGCTGTTCCCCATCTTCTGGGGTATCGGCGCTGTCGCCAACCCGCAGCTAAGCGACAGTTTCGACCGAGCACCGATCGTGGTGAGCGGCCCGGCCTGCGACTATAATGCGTTCGCGTCAGAGCAGGCCAGCCCATGCGGCCAGTTGCTGGCAGACCTATCGGCCCGCGGCGTGGAATATACGATCCAGCCCGCCGAAACTTTGTCGCTCGCCATCGGCGGTGAGCAGATCGTGTCGTTCGACAAGGCCAGCATCGATGCCGGACTGGCCGGTGCGGGCTATAATTTCGAGCCGGTTGTACCGGAACCGTTGGCGATCGTTGTCATCATCCTGATGCTCGTGCTGCTGGGCGGTCTGTCCGGCGCGACTTATGGTCCGATGGCAGCCCTGCTAAGCGAAATGTTTCCGCCGAAAATCCGCTACAGTTCGATGTCGATCCCCTATCATTTCGGCACCGGCTATTTCGGCGGTTTCCTGCCACTGATCGCCGCAGCCATTATCGCGACGACAGGCGATCCCTATTCCGGATTGTGGTACACCTGGGCTGTGGTGCTGATGGCGTTCCTCGTGACGCTCTTCGGACTGCCGAATGAACAACCCGATTGGTCAGCCGAGCGGAAAGCCTGACTAGCGACGGCTTCAGCGCCGTTCGCTGGCCAGCTTTTAAGAAGCGTTGTATTTTTGTCGCGACGATGCGCCAATTTTCTCAAAGCGGGCGCTATACGCTTTACACCGAAACCGCGCACCTCCAGGGGTGAACCATTGGTGAACGCTGGGTTCAGAATTCCCGCGCTCATCGGGTTTAGAGATAATTTGGGTCTCAGAGAGGAAAATTAAATGCGTATGAAGTCCGTGTTTAAGCTTGGTGCGGCTCCGCTCGTACTGAGCGTTGGATTGCTTGCCTCGCCGGCATTTGCACAGACTCAGGATGATGATCTTGCAGTCGAAACGGATGAGACGACGGTAACGCCCGCTGGGGAAAGCAACGGCGCCGGTCCCGTGGAAGCTATTGTTGTTACGGGTACGCGTATCGTGCGCCCGAACCTGGATAGCGCCAATCCGATCACTTCTTTGTCACTGGCGGATGTGCAGTCCACTGGCGAGGTCAATCTTGGTGACGCGCTGAACGATCTGCCTTCGCTGCGTTCGACCTTCAGCCAGCAGAACTCCACTCGTTTCATCGGCACGGTCGGTCTAAATCTTATCGATCTTCGCGGCCTCGGCACGAACCGCACCCTGGTGCTGGTAAACGGTCGCCGTCACATTACTTCGCAGCCTGGTGTTCCTACCAGCGTTGACATTAACACCATTCCGAGTGCGCTCGTTGAGCGTATCGACATTTCGACCGGTGGTAACAGCGCTGTTTACGGTGCCGATGCTGTCGCAGGCGTCGTGAACTTCGTCCTGAAGCAGGACTACGACGGCATCGAAGGTCGTGTGCAGGGTGGTGCGGCCGATTACGGTGGCCGCGGTACTTACGCAGCTTCGCTCATCGCCGGCAAGAATTTCGCAGACGGTCGCGGTAACATCGCTATCGCCGGTGAATATAGCTACACTGACGTACTTTATAACACCGATCGTAACGAACTGACCGGTGCGTTCACCGGCCGTCGCCAGTTTCAGCTCGTTGAGAACACCATCGGCGAGCCGGCTTCCGGCAACGGCGTGCCGGACCGGGTTTTTGTGACCGGCGTACGGAATAACAACGTCTCGGAAGGTGGTCTGTACACGTCGTTTTGCCCGCCCGGTTCTGGGGCTCGTCAGAGCTTCAACTGTACTGGCGGAACGGACGTAAACGGAAATCCCGTCGGTGCCACTTTCGTGTTCCTTCCGGGCGGCTCGCTGATCCGTAATCCTGTCACCACCGACTTCCGGAATGTTGGCTCGTCCAACTCAATCGGCGGACTTGGATCAACGCTTCTGCTGACCGGTATGCTCAATCCGCAGGTTGAGCGTAAGATCGTCAACGTTCTCGCTCATTATGAATTTTCGCCGGCGTTCCGACCGTTCGTCGAAGCGAAATATGTTCGGGTCGATGCGCTTCAGGAAGGTCAGCCGACCTTCCATTTCAACACCTTCTCGATCAACAACCCGTTCTTGAGCAACCAGGCGCGCACGGTGCTTCAGCAATCGCTGGCACCAGGGGCCACCAGCTTTAGCGCTTTCCGCTTCAACATCGATTTCGGTGGCCGCGGCGAGAAGCACAAGCGCGAGATTTACCGCGTCGTTACGGGTGTGAACGGCACCTTTAATGATGACTGGAATTATGAGGTTGCGTTCAACTACGGCCGTCTGGACACCTTCTATAAAACGGAAGGTAACATCATCAGCCAGAAGTTCGCTAACGCCAGAAATGCCGTGCGCGACGCGCAGGGTAACATCGTCTGTGCCATCAATCTTGATGCTTCTGCAGCCAATGATGATCCAGGCTGTGTGCCGGTCAATCTTTTCGGCTTTGGAGCGCCCTCGCAGGCAGCACTCGATTATTTCGGGTACACGTCCACGCGTGAGCAAAATGCCGAGCAATATCAGGTAACCGGTTATGTGAGCGGCGATCTTTCGCAGCTGTTCGAACTTCCCGGCGGCCCGATCGGCTTCGCTATTGGCGGTGAATATCGTAAAGAAACCGCTTATGCGGCTTACGATGAAGTTACCCGCAGCGGCGCGACCTTCCTCAACGCAATTCCGATCTTCGATCCCGCCGACCTCGAAGTGTACGAAGCTTACGGCGAAGTTCGCGTTCCCATTCTCGCAGACATGCCGTTTGCTCGTGAGCTGACGCTTGAGGGTGCGTTCCGAATTTCCGACTACAACCTCGGTACGGTTGGAACGGTTGAGACCTACAATGCTGGTGTCATCTATTCGCCGTTCCGTGGTCTGCGTTTGCGTGGTAGTTATGCACGTTCGGTGCGTGCTCCGACGCAAGACGATTTGCTGTCGGCACCCAGCCAGACCTTCCTTAACGGTCTGCAAGATCCGTGTGACTCGCGCTTCATCAATGATAATCCCAACCGCGTGGCAAACTGCGCCGCGGATGGAGTACCGACCACGGTCACTCTTCCGAATGGATCGGTTGTTCCGTTCACGAACATTCCCGCTTCGGGTGTTCGCGGACTGAGCGGCAGCAACCCCAATCTTGACGCGGAAGTTTCTGACAGCTTCACGGCCGGCTTCGTGTTCGTGCCAGATGCCGTTCCCGGCCTGTCACTTTCGGTGGATTATTATAATATCAAGATTGATAACGTGATTTTCTCGCTCGGCGCGCAGACAATCATTAATCAGTGCTACGACAATGCTAGCGGTATTAATAACCAGTATTGTGCATCGATTTTCCGTCGTGCGGATGGTACGTTCCAGGGTCAGTCTGATCGTCAGCTCGGCGGTCAAACCGTAAACTATACGCTCGCTCCCAGCGATCGTTCGTTCATCTCGGGACCGTTCAACTTCGCCAAGCAGAAGACGTCGGGCATCGATTTTGATCTGAACTACAACCGTGACTTGGGTGGTGTCGCCATCAGTGCTCGCGGCTTGCTGTCCTATGTCATCAATCGCGACAATTTCACCGACATTGATGATCCGAACTTCATCAATCAGCAGCTCCTCGAGCTGGGTGATCCGGAATTCGCCGGGAACCTTATTCTCGGACTCGATTTCGGCATGCCGCGTCTGACGTACAATATGCGTTACATTGGCGAGCAGTACGTAGCCTCGTACGAAACGTTCAATTCGCTGCAGGGTCGTCCTCCCGAGAATCCGGATTACTCCTATCCGAGCCAGTATCCTGAGACGTTTTACCACAATATCCGTCTCGATCTGGAAGTTGACGATACCTATGGCTTCTACATGGGCGTGGACAACTTGCTCGACACTCTGCCGCCGCTCGGCCTCGATGGCACGGGTAGTGGTAGCGGGCAGTATGACAATATCGGGCGCTTCCTCTACGCGGGTGCCCGGTTCAAGCTCTGATCTAATGGTTTAAAAAGGAAAAGGGCGGCTTCTAGCCGCCCTTTTTTTACGTTTTGTAGACTCTTTGAAAACGCCTCCCGAGCGATGTGAGAATCTCGTATGGGGAGCGACCCGATAGTTCGCTGATCGTTTCAAGCTCGAAGCAAACATCGAGATAATCGCCTTCTCGAAGAGTGTGATTTTCGGGAAGCTGGACGATCGTGAGGTCCATGGACACGCGTCCGATGACCGTCAGGGGCTCACCAGCCATCTGAAACTTGCCGGAATTCGACAATGATCGGGGGTATCCGTCAGCGTAGCCGATCTCGACGATCGCTGCACTCATGGGCTGTGAAGCGGTGAATGTCGCATTGTAACCAACGCGGTCCCCTGCAGCCAATGTTCTGATCTGGCAAACCCTGGCTTGGGGGAACACCACGTTGCGAATGGCAGAGACAAGCTCAGCGCGGGGAGTTCCTCCGTACAGGGCAATGCCAGGACGGGTCAGATCAAATTGAAATCTGCTTCCAAGCGCGATGGCAGCACTATTGGCCAAGCTTTTTCGAGAGGTGGGAAAAGAACTCGAAAACTCGAGAAAATTGGAAAGTTGGACGTCATTCTGTTGAGAGCGCTCGTCAGCAGAGGCCAAATGGCTCATGACTACATCGATCTGAAGGCCGAAAGAACGAATGGTTTCGATATCATGGGCCTCAATACCCAGCCGGTTCATTCCGGTGTCGATCATCAAATCGCACACGCCGCCGCCGCTCTCTTTCCAAAGTTTTGCCTGTTGAAGGCTGTTTAGGACCGGCTTCGCACCAAGCTGCTGTGCAAAAAGCACGTCTTGCTGCTGAACACCGTTCAAGACGGAAATTTGCTCCGCGGGAACGGTGCCCCTGAGCTCCAGCGCTTCCGCCCAGTGTGCAACGAAGAAATCTCGGCAGCCTGCACGATATAATCGGCTCGATACCTGGTTCGAACCTAGCCCGTACGCATCGGCTTTAACTGCCGCTCCAGTTTGTGACGTGCCGCACAGGCCGGAAAGCATCTGCCAATTATGTTCGATAGCACCGAGATCGATATTCAGTCGGAGAGGTGGAGAGAATTCGTTAACGCTAGTATTAGGCTTTTGCTTGGTTGATTGCTCACGATCCATATTTCTATGATGCCTTGTATACTTTCGCTACTTGGGGTGGTCGATCTGGAGCCGTCCCGACGTGCGGTCTATGCGACCGCCACAAACTGGGAATATCTCTCGTAGCCCAGATGCGCCAACGTTTGTTGCAGTGCATGACGATCTGGTGTTAGGTTTGGGTTTCAGTTTAAGGAGCGTTCGCGATGGCTCTCAAAAATTCCGATGGCCCAATCACCATCAAAAAGTACGCCAATCGGCGGCTATATGACACGTCCAGCTCCAAATATATCACGCTTGATCATCTTGCCGATCTGATCCGGCGGGACGTGGAGTTTGTGGTGATCGACGCAAAGTCTGGGGACGATATCACGCATACCGTGCTCACCCAGATTATCATGGAGGAGGAGAGCAGCGGGCAGGGGCTTTTGCCGACCAATTTTCTGAAGGAGATCATCTCCTTCTATGGCGGCTCCATGCAGGGGATGATCCCGGATTATCTGGAAAATTCCATGCGCCAGTTCCGCGAGAACCAGCGCCAGCTCGACGATGCGCTGGAGAGTGCGGTGGCTAAGGGGCCGTTCGGTGAGATCGCCCGCAAGAACCTGCAGATGATGAAGGCCGCGCGCGATGTGTTTGTGCCTGCACCGGGCGCTGCGGCGCCGACGGGGGAGAGCAGCCGCGGCGAGATGGATGAGCTGAAGCGGCAGGTGGCTGAACTTCAAGCCAAGCTCGACCGGCTTTCGCCCGAGGATTGATCGCACCGCCTTGGCCAACTCCAGAAAAAAGACATCGAAGCGCGCGGGCCTTCCCAGCCGCGAGCAGATCCTCGAATTTATCGAGAGCAGCGACACACCTGCGGGCAAGCGGGAGATCGTCAAGGCGTTCGGTCTCAGCGGTCAGGACAAGATCGCGTTGAAGACGCTGCTGAAGGATATGACCGACGAAGGGCTGGTGGCGATGGCACCCGGCCGCGCCTTCCACAAAATGGGCGGGCTACCCAAGGTGACCGTGCTGCGTGTTACCGATGTCGACGGCAATCAGCCGATCGGCGTGCCCGAAAGCTGGGAGGCGGACGGTGTTCCCGCACCGAAACTGCGCATTATCGAGCGTGGCCGTAACGGCGCGCTGGGCGTGGGCGACCGCGTTTTGGCGCGTACCGAGGCGCGCGGAAACGGCCATATCGCGCATGTCATGAAGAAATTGGCGCGCGGTAGTGAACAGCTATTGGGCGTGGTCGAGAAGGACGGCGAGCGCTTCATGCTGCGCAGCACGGACAAGAAGGCGCGCCGCGATACGCCGATCTCCGATCTCGGCAATGCCGAGCCCGGCCAGCTGGTGGTCGCGGAGAAAGGTGGGCGCGGCAACCGCATCACCGCGCGGGTGATCGAGGTGCTGGGCGATCCGTTCGCGCCCAAAAGCTTCAGCCTGATCGCGATCGCCAAATACGGCATTCCCAATGTGTTTCCGGACGCCGCGATCGAAGAGGCGCAGCGCGTTGCCGAACTGCCGGTGGCGGCAGAAGGGCGCGAAGATCTTCGTCACCTGCCCATCCTCGCCATCGATCCGCGCGACGCGCGCGATCATGACGATGCGCTATGGGCGGCGCCGGACGGCGATCCGGCGAACGAAGGGGGCTTCAAGGCAGTCGTCGCGATCGCCGATGTGTCCTTCTATGTGCGGCCCGGCGGCGAACTGGACCGCGAGGCGCGGCGGCGGGGCAACAGCGTCTATTTCCCGGACCGTGTGGTCCCGATGCTGCCGCACGAGCTGAGCTCGGACAAATGTTCGCTGAAGGCGGGCGAGGACCGCGCCGCCATGGCGTGCCACCTCGTCATCAACAGCAAGGGCGAGGTTACCGGCCACCGCTTCACACGCGCCACGGTTCGGCTTGCAGCGAACATCGCTTATGAGGATGCGCAGGCGATCGTCGACGGCAAGGATCGGCCGTCCGGCTCGCAGATATCCGAGGAGGACAAGCGTTCCTTCGACAAGCTGAAAGCGGACGGCGATCTGGCGAAGGCTCTGGAATCGCTCTGGGCCTGCTGGAAACTACTGTTCAAGGCGCGGGAAAAGCGCGCGCCGCTCGATCTCGATCTGCCCGAACGGCAGGTGCATCTGGACGATCGGGGGCGCATTGCCGAGGTGACGGTGCGTGAGCGTCTCGATGCCCACCGCCTTGTCGAGGATTATATGATCGCGGCCAATGTCGCGGCGGCCAAGGCGCTGGAGGCGAAAAAATCCCCGGTGATGTACCGCGCGCATCTTCCGCCATCGCGCGAAAAGCTGGTGGCGCTGAAGGATTATCTGAAAACGTTCGACATGGAGTTCGCCCTGGGTCAGGTGGTGACGCCGGGTGTATTCAATCGGCTGATCGAGCGCGTCGATAATGACGAAGTTCTGCCGCAGGTGATGGAGCAGATCCTGCGCACGCAGACGCAGGCTTATTATGGTGCGGAGAAGACCGGCCACTTTGGCTTGGCACTCGGCTCCTACGCGCACTTCACCTCGCCCATCCGGCGCTATGCGGATCTGCTTGTCCACCGCGCATTGGTGGATGCCTATGATCTGGAAATGCCGGCGCCGAACAACCGTTCGATCCAGCGCGGCACAGGCCTTACCGAAAAGGACGCCTCCGATCTCGGCCATATCGCCGAGGTCATCAGCCGCACCGAGCGGCGCGCGATGGAGGCGGAGCGCGATACCATGGACCGCTACGTCGCGGCCTATCTGGCGTCCCATGTCGGCGAACTCGTCGACGCGCGGATCACCGGCGTGCTCGATTTCGGCTTTTTCGCGATGGTCGAGGGGCTTGGCGGGGACGGGCTTGTTCCGGTTTCCACTCTGGGCGCGGAGCATTTCGCCTATGACGAGGCCGCGCGCACGCTGACCGGGCAGGACAGTGACACCGTCTACAAGAGCGGCATGAAATTGAAGCTGCGCCTTGCCGAGGCGAACCCAGTGTCGGGCGGGCTTCGGTTCGAGGTGCCGGACGTGGAAATCCCTGGGCGGGCGCCTGGCAAGCCGGTGCGTCGGGACCGGCGCGGACGTCCCTCCAGCGTGCCGCGCATGAGCAAGCGGCCGCAAAGCGGGCGGAAGAAAACGTCCGTTGGAAAGGGCGGCGCCAAGCCGAAAGGGAAGGGCAAAAAGAAGCGCTGATCGCTTTGGCCGGAACGGAGGCGGGTTCGTTGGGTTGATCGATGCAAAGGAGATTGCATGACCCATCCCGTTCCCGGCACCGCCGCCCCCAGCCTCGACCTGCCGCTGACCATCCAGGCGAAATTCGAACTTTCCGCCCAGACCCCGGATCGCTTCACGATGCTCGTCTTCTATCGCGGATCGCATTGCCCGATATGCAAGAAGCAGCTGGAAGAGCTCGGCAGCCGGTTAGACGAGTTCACCGAACGCGGCATTTCGCCTTTCGCCATCTCGATGGACGATGAAGAGCGCGCGATGAAGGTGGATGCCGATTGGGACACCGGCAACCTGCCGCTCGCTTATGATATGAGCGAAGAGAAAGCGCGCGAATGGGGGCTGTATATCAGCTCCGCGCGCGAAGGTTCGGAAGAGCCGGCGGTATTTTCCGAGCCCGGCATCGCGCTGATCCGGCCTGACGGCAGCATCTATATGATGCAGCATCAAAGCGTGCCATTCGCGCGCCCCAGCTTCGATGCGATCCTGAAGGGAATCGATTTCGTGATTGAAGAGAACTATCCGCCGCGCGGCACGAAAGCCTGACGAAGACGGGGGCGGCCGCTCAGCTCAGCCTGTCGATATCCTCATGGCTCAGTCCGCCTGGGATCACCATGACGGGGCAGGGCAGGCTGCCCATCGCGGCGCCGGTGAAGTGGCTTACGAGCGGCCCCGGCCCGCCATGCGCCGAAGCGCCGAGCACCAGGGCGGCAATGTCGCCGCGTTCGCTTAAAAGCTCCCGCACCACATCGGGCCCGCGGCCTTCCTTCACCGTGATCGAGGGGCGCAGGCCCGATTCCTCAAGGATGGTGCCTGCCGCGCTGACCACAAGCGCTTCGGCCCGGGCCTTGCTCTCTTCCTCGATGGTTTGCTGCACGCCAGCCCAAGCAACGAAGTCCTGCGGTTCGACCAGCGCAAGGATATGCACCGCGCCCCCGGTCTTTGCGGCGCGCCGCGTGGCGAAGCGCAGCGCGAGCAGCGCTTCATCCGTTTCATCGATCACCACCAGATAGGTGCGCATGGCGATGGTGCCCCTCCCATTTGTTGTCCGGAAAGCTGCGCCAAAATCCCGATCCATGCAAGCTCGGGCGGCTAAACCCTCTTGGACGCAGCGTCACCCTTTGGCATAGACCCTCCACACGCCAGCGATAGGAACGAATCTTCCATGCCCATCGAACTTAAAATGCCCGCTCTCTCGCCGACGATGGAAGAAGGCACGCTCGCCAAATGGCTGGTGAAAGAAGGCGACACTGTCAGCTCCGGCGACATCATGGCGGAGATCGAGACCGATAAGGCGACGATGGAGTTCGAGGCAGTGGACGAAGGCACCATTGCCAAGATTCTGATCGAGGAAGGGACCGACGAAGTGAAGGTCGGCGCGGTCATCGCGATCCTGGCCGAAGAAGGCGAAGATCTGGAAGAGGCGGCCAAGGCGGCTTCAGGCGGCGGCGCGGCGAAGAGCGAAGAAGCCAAGACCGCGCAGGAGCCCGGCAAGGAACCGTCCGACCCCAACAAGACCGGGGATGAGGATAAAAAGGCGGAGCGCTCCAAGACCCAGGCCGAGGATCACGGCAAGCCCACCGATCAGGCTGTAGCCGACGACGGCACCAAGGCTCCTGCTGCGCCGACCGATGACAGCGGAGAGCGGATCAAGGCGAGCCCACTCGCGCGCCGGATCGCCGCGCAAAAGGGCCTCGATCTGACCGCGATCGAAGGCAGCGGACCCAAGGGTCGTATCGTGAAGGCCGATGTGGCCGATGCCAAGCCGACGGCGAAATCCGCCGAGGCGCCCGCAGCGAAGGCCGAAGAAGCGAAGGTTGCTGCCGCCGCGGAAGGCGACTTCCAGACGGATATTCCGCACGAGGCGGAAAACCTGTCCAACATGCGCAAGACGATCGCGCGCCGCCTGACCGAGGCGAAGCAGACGATCCCGCACATCTACCTCACCGTCGACGTCCAGCTCGACAAGCTCCTGAAGCTGCGTTCCGATCTCAACAAGGCGCTCGAACCGCAGGGCATCAAGCTCTCTGTCAACGACATGCTGATCAAGGCGCTCGCAAAGGCGCTTATCCAGGTGCCCAAATGCAATGTCAGCTATGCCGGCAACCAGCTGATCAAATATAGCCGCGCAGACATCAGCGTCGCGGTCAGCACTCCCACAGGCCTCATCACGCCGATCGTAACGGGCGCGGAAACGAAGGCGCTCGGCGCGATCAGCCAAGAGGTGAAGGAGCTTGCCGGCCGCGCCAAGGAAGGCAAGCTGAAGCCGGAAGAATATCAGGGCGGCACCGCGTCCATCTCCAACATGGGCATGTTCGGCATCAAGCAGTTCGATGCCGTCATCAACCCGCCGCAGGGTATGATCCTTGCCGTCGGCGCGGGCGAGAAGCGCCCCTATATCGTCGACGATGCGCTGTCCGTCGCCACGGTGATGAGCGCCACCGGCAGCTTCGATCACCGCGCCATCGACGGTGCGGACGGTGCCGAGCTGATGCAGGCGTTCAAGCAGATCGTGGAAAACCCGCTGGCGATGGTGGCCTGAATTGGATGAGAGACCGCGCGATCCCGCGATCCGTGTCACGGCGATGCCGGCGGACGCCAACGCCTATGGGGACATTTTCGGCGGCTGGTTGATGAGCCTGATGGACAGTGCCGCCGGGCTCGTCGCCGCGCGGCATGCCCGTGGGCGCGCCGTCACCATTGCGATGGACGGCATGCAGTTTTACGCGCCGGTCAAGGTGGGCGATGAGGTTTCGGTCTATGCCGATCTCACCCATGTCGGGACCAGCAGCATGAAGATCGACGTGGAAGCTTGGCGGCGCCACCGCCATGCGGACCGCCACGTCAAGGTCACCGAAGCGCAATTTACCTTCGTCGCCGTCGACGACGAGGGACGGCCGCGCCCTATCGCGCAAGAGCCCATCTCCCAGGAGGACGTCACAGCATGAGCACCACTTACGATCTCGCCATCATCGGTTCGGGCCCGGGCGGCTATGTCGCCGCGATCCGCGCCGCGCAGCTGGGCATGAAGGTTGCCATTATCGAGCGCGAGAAGCTGGGCGGCATCTGCCTCAACTGGGGCTGCATCCCGACGAAGGCACTGCTGCGCACGTCCGAAATCCACCATTATATGACCCATGCCGAACAATATGGGTTGAAGGCGGAAAAGCCGGGATTCGATCTGGAAAAGATCGTGGATCGCAGTCGCAAAGTGGCTGGCCAGTTGAACGGCGGCGTCACCCATCTGATGAAGAAGAACAAGATCGACGTCGTGAACGGGGTCGGCACCATCACCGCCAAAGGCAAGATCGCGGTGAAGGGCGAGGACGGCAAGTCTACCGATGTGAGCGCGAAGACGATCATGATTGCCACCGGTGCCCGCGCGCGCGACCTGCCGTTCGCGAAGGCGGATGGCGAGCGCGTCTGGACCTATCGTCATGCGATGGTGCCCAAGGAAATGCCGAAAAAGCTGCTCGTGATCGGCTCGGGCGCGATCGGCGTCGAATTCGCCAGCTTCTACAGCGATATGGGCGCGGACGTGACGATCGTCGAAATGCTCGACCGTATCCTGCCGGTGGAAGACGCCGACGTCTCCGCCTTCATGACCAAGGCGTTGAAGAAGCAGGGCATGGATATCCGCACCGGCGCGGGGGTGGAAAAGATCGAAAGCTCCAAATCCGGCGTGAAGGCGACGATCAAGGACGCCAAGGGCAAGAGCACGACCGAAGAGTTCAGCCACGTCATCGTCGCCATCGGCATCGTGCCGAACACCGAGAATATCGGCCTCGAACAACTCGGCGTCGAAACCGAGAAGGGGCACATCAAGACGGACGGCTATGGCCGCACCAATATCGACGACATCCTCGCCATCGGAGATGTGACCGGCGCCCCATGGCTGGCGCACAAGGCGAGCCATGAAGGCGTCGTCGCGGTCGAGAAGCTGGCGGGCAAGGATGTGCACGCCTTCGACAAATCGAACATCCCGGGCTGCACCTATTCGCGCCCGCAGGTGGCCAGCGTGGGCCTGACCGAAGCCAAGGCCAAAGAGGCCGGACATGAGGTGAAGGTCGGCAACTTCCCCTTCATTGGCAACGGCAAGGCGATTGCGCTGGGCGATCCCGAAGGCTTTGTGAAAACGGTGTTCGACGCCAAGACCGGCGAGCTGCTGGGTGCGCATATGATCGGCGCGGAAGTGACCGAGCTGATCCAGGGTTATGTCGTCGCGCGCCAGCTGGAAACCACCGAGGAAGAGCTGATGCATACCGTGTTTGCGCATCCGACGCTCAGCGAGATGATGCACGAAAGCGTGCTCGACGCGTACGACCGCGCGATCCATTACTGACCGATTATCGCAGGCATACCGTGGCTAGCCTGAATGCCGGACCCGAAATGAACTGAAAGCGGCCCGGTCCGTTCACCTTGCGTAACGAACAGGGAACTATCAGTATGAGCCGCGTCACTCAGGTACAGAATTTCGCGCGCGCAGGGTATCTTGCGCGCGCGATTGTTTATTTTCTCATCGGCTATATCGCGCTGACAACCGGGCGCGGATCGGGCGCTACCGACATTCTAAGCCAGATCGAGGAGATGCCGGCTGGTCATGTCGTCTTGGCCTTGGTGGGGCTCGGTCTGCTCGGTTACGGCGTCTTCCGCATCTACGGCGCGGCTATCGATATCGAGGGCGGCGGAACGACGCCCAAGGGCATCGCAAAGCGCCTGGGGCATGTCGCCAGCGGGTTGGGGCATCTGTTCCTTGCCTATGTTGCCATCAAGACTGCGTTCGGGGCGGGCAGCGGCGGCTCCGGATCGGGCGGCGGTGGGCAGGAGGAAGCCGCGAGCATGGTGCTTGGGTTCCCCGGCGGCTGGATCGTTCTCGCGTTCATCGGCCTGTGTTTTATCGGCGCCGGGTTCGAGCAGGCGAAAAAGGCCTATACCGGCAAATTCATGGGCAAGCTTGATGCGGACACGCCTCATTTCGTAAAATATCTCGGCCATGCCGGTTATGCGGCCCGTGCGGTCGTGTTCCTCATCATCGGCTGGTTCACCGTAAAGGCTGCACTTGCCGAGCAGGGCAGCCAGGTTCGCGGCGTCGGCGGCGCGATCAGTTCCCTGCAGGACAATGGCTGGCTGTTCACGCTGGTCGCGATCGGCTTCCTGCTCTTCGGCCTCTTCAGCCTGGCCATGGCGCGCTATCGCACGATCCGTAACGAGGATGTGCTGGAGCGGCTGAAACGAGAGGCCAAGAAGCATTCCTGATCCTGCTCCGTTCCTGCTTTGGCGCGCGCGATTTCAATGCTATGATCGCGCAATAAAGCAGGAACGGGAGAGGTTTCATGTTTTTCGCAATTGCCATGCTGCTCAGTGCGCAGGATCCGGTGATTACCACCAATCAGGCCTATAATGATTGTCTGATGAAGCTGACGGTCAGCAGTCTCGATGAGAAAAGAAGCGAAAAAGAGTTCGTTGCCGCGGCCAATGACGTTTGCGCCAGCCAGAGGGATGCCTACCGCGCTGCGGTCGTTAAGTCGGAACGCGAATTCGGGTCCAGTCAGGCTGATGCCGCCAGCTATGCCGATGAGGAAATTGCGAACATCCTCGCAATGATGAAGAACAATTACGCCAACTACAGCGAAAGCAACACGCGGCCCGTGCTTCGTTAGCGTTTCCCGGCTGCGGTCCTCGGGTAAAGACAGGTTTCGTCGTCCGGCATCGGTTCGTTCCGGTGAGCGAATACAGCCTCCATCGCGCTGCTGAGTGACATTGGCGGCGGACGGCCCATTTACCCTCTGTAAATCCCCAGAAATTCATGCGTATGGCTGGCGAACTTATGCTCGCTTCCTATCTCCGCACCGTCGCGGTCGCCCGGCCGTATCAAAAATCAAACTGACGAAGGACCTTTCATGACCGATTACAGCACGAAGCTTGCCCTCTATATCGGCGGCGAATGGCTGGGTTCCGAAGGGCGAGAGACCGTGCATCCGCTCAACCCCGCGACGGGCGAGCGGATTGGTGATCTTCCGGTTGCGACCAAGGCCGATCTCGACCGTGCGCTGGACGCCGCGCAGGAAGGCTTTGCGCAATGGCGCGATACGCCCGGTGCCAAGCGCGCTGCCGTGCTGCGCAAAACCGCGGCTTTGCTGCGCGAGCGTGCCGATCATATCGCAAAAATTGCCACTACCGAACAGGGCAAGCCGCTGACCGAGGCGAAGGGCGAACTGGGCGCGACGGCTAATCTCCTGGAATTTCATGCCGGTGAAGCGGAGCGTATTTATGGCCGGGTGCTCCCGCGCCCCACTGGCACCCGTTCACTCGTGCTCCATCAACCGATCGGCCCGGTGGCGGCGTTCTGCGCGTGGAACTTCCCGATCCTCAATCCGGTGCGCAAGCTTGCCCCGGCCATCGCAGCGGGCTGCTCCATCATCCTGAAGCCGAGCGAGGAAACCGCGGCCAGCGCGATCGAGGTGATGCACTGTTTCCGCGATGCCGGGCTGCCCGGCAAGGTGGCGCAGATGATGTTCGGCGTGCCCGATGAAATCTCCCGCCATCTGCTGGCATCGCCGGTGACACGCAAACTCAGCTTCACCGGATCGGTGCCCGTCGGCAAGCATCTTATGAAGCTCGCAGCGGACACGGTGATGCGCTCAACGATGGAGCTTGGCGGACATGGGCCGGTGCTTGTGTTCGATGATTGCGATCTCGACAAAACGCTCGACATGCTGGTGCCGCACAAGTTTCGCAACGCCGGTCAAGTGTGCGTGTCGCCCACGCGCTTTCATGTGCAGGAGGGCATTTACGAAAAGTTCGCGGCAGGCTTTGCCGAGCGCACTAAGGCGCTGAAGGTCGGCGCTGGTATGGATGAGAGCACCCAGATGGGGCCGATGGCCAATCCCCGGCGGCCCGAAGCGATCGAAGAGATGGTCGAGAATGCTCGCAGCGAGGGCGCAAAGATCGTCACCGGCGGATCACGCGGCGGCTCCGACGGCGGCTTCTTCTTCGAACCGACGGTGATGACCGACGTGCCGATGTCGGCGCGGGTCATGAACGAAGAGCCGTTCGGCCCGCTCGCACTCATCCGGCCCTTCGGTACGGACGAGGAAGCAATCGCGGAGGCCAATCGGCTCCCCTACGCGCTGGCGGCATATTGCTTCACCGAAAATGGTCGGCGTCAGAACCGGCTGGGCGATGAGATCGAGGCAGGCATGATTGCGGTGAACCAGCTCGCACTCAGTTGGCCTGACAGTCCGTTCGGCGGGATGAAGGACAGTGGTTTCGGTTCGGAAGACGGCCCGGAAGGAGTGGCCGCGCACCTGATCACGAAAACCTTCCACATGAAGTGAGCAGTTATTGGGCGGGGTTTCTGCGACAGGGGCCCCGCCTGCCGCTATCATCAGTTGACGCGGCGCTTGTCGAGTTTGCGGGCCAGCGTACGCCGATGCATGCCGAGCCGCCGCGCTGTCTCACTGATGTTGAAATCGGTTTCGGCGAGCACCTCGTTGATCCGCTCCCACTCCATTGTCTTGATCGACGTGGGCCGCCCTTCGATGGGGGCGTCCGCATTACCGGCCTGCTGGCCGAACGCAGCCTCGATCTCGTCCGTATTGGCAGGCTTGGCGAGGTAGGATGTGGCACCCAGCTTGATCGCCTGCACCGCGGTGGCGATGCTCGCATAGCCGGTCAGCACGATGATGATCATTTCGGGATCATGCGCGTGCAGCGTTTCCACGCAGTTGAGACCCGAGGCCTGCGCCAGTTTCAAGTCGACGACTGCGTAACGCGGCGTGCGATCGGCGAGAACGGCATCGACCTCCGCAGGGCTGGCCGCAAGCACCGCCTCATATCCGCGCCGTTCGAAGGAGCGGGCAAGGGTGCGCGCGAAGACGGCGTCATCCTCAACGATCAGCAGCAGCGGCTTGTCCGGCATCCTCATTCCCCAATCGAATGGCATCAAGCGGAAGGCGAAGGCGTACCTGCGCGCCCGTTCCGCGCCGCACGTTGCGCGCGTCGAGCGATCCGCCGAGCTTTCGCGCTACATTGCCCACCAGGAAAAGCCCCATCCCGCGGCCTGGTTCCGCTTTTGAACTGTTATAAGGTTTGCCCAGCGCGGCCAGCTGAGCAGGCAGGAAGCCCGGCCCCCGATCGCGGACCGTCAGACACAGTCCTTCCGCCTCGCGCGACAGCCTAACGAGGATATGATCCGGTGAAACCTCTGCGGCATTGTCCAACAGGTTGAACACCGCCTGTTGCAGCACGAGGTCCGACGCGATCGGCACGTCCGGTCCGAATGCATCTTCATAATGCAGATCGGAAAATCCGCGCGCCTCAGCCCAGTCGGTGACCATGCGGTCAAACAGGATACGCACGGTGGTCGCAGCGGACTGTTCTCCGCGCGCATCGCCCGACGAGAGCAGGATGTTGGTGACGATGGCTTTGCAGCGCTGCACCTCTACCTGCATATCGACCACATCGCGCAGCAGCTCGGGATCCGAGCGGACGGCATCGATATTCCGCCAGTCGCCCAGAAGAACGCTGATCGAGGCGAGGGGGGTGCCCAGCTCATGCGCCGCGCCGCTGGCGAGCATGCCGATGCGCACGATGTGATCTTCCTCGATCGCCTGCCGCCGGATTGCCGCGAGATGAGCATCCTGCGCGCGCAGATTGCTGTTGATGCGCGTGACGAACATGACGAGCAGCACCGCCACCAGCGCAAAACATACCCACATGCCCTGAATGTGGAGCGAGAAGAGATCGGTGTGGAAAGAGACCGGCAGAGTGATCGGCCGGTAGAATAGCGTCAGGATGGCAAAGGCCACGCTGGTCGCGAGCACGAGCGCCCAGCTCGACCAGCGATCGAGCAGCACCGACCCCAGAACGACTTGCAACAGGAAGAGCGAGACGAACGGATTGGTCGCACCGCCGCTGAAATAGAGCTGGGCGGAAAGGGCCGCGACATCCAGCAAGAGTGCGCCGAACAGGGCACCGTTACGGATCGATGCGCCGCGGCGCACCAACGGCAAGCTGACGAGGTTCAGGATCACCAGGCCCACCAGCACGGTCAGCATAGGTGCCAGCGGCAGCGTAATATGAAATACGAAATGGGTAAGAAGAATGGTGGCCAGCTGTCCGGCCACGGCGAGCCAGCGCAGCTGGATGAGCTGCATCAGGTTCTCGCGGCCCGCGCTGTCCGTTTCCCCTGGCTCGGCCACGGGCAGTGGCAGCTTGTTCACGGGCGCTCGCCACGCTGGGAAATGCGGCGCGAGCGGATCAGAAAAATGAGGGCTGCTGCGGCCATGATGGCAAGGATATACCATGTGATGGCATAAACGAGATGATTGTTGGGGAAGGAGACGACGGTGAGCCCGCCGATCGGTTGGTCCGATCCGCCGGTCCCTGATTTCGGCTCTGCTTCGGCATCGATGAAATAGGAGGCAACGCCGCTCAGCCCGCGTTCCGCGGCGATGGCGGCCACATCGCGCGAGTACCAGCGATCTGCCGCCGGATCATTGTCCCGCAGAAACCCGCCGCCGGGTTCGCTTATCCGGAGAAGACCGGTGACGCTCTGCTCGCCGGCGGGCACGGAGGGCTTCTCACGCTTTGACACGAAACCGCGATTGATCAGGATGATCCGGCCATCGTCGATTTGCAGCGGCGAGAGCACCCAATAGCCCGATCCCTTCTCGGTCGCGGCCAGAGTGAGCGTGGTGGCGTCCGGCAAGTAGCGGCCGCGTGCGGTGACGCGCAGATAGGCATCATCCTTTGTCGCGCTGTCCGGTGCCGGCACGGGCGGTGCGTGAATGCGCGTATCGACCTGCGCGATCAGCGCTTCCTTCCACGCCAGACGCTTCACCTGCCAAGTGCCGAGCGCCAGCAGACCACCGATCACGAGCAGGCCTGCCAGCAGCGCGAGCGCCGGGCCGAAACGCCGGATCACATGTCGCTCATCGCCTGCATCGGCATCATGTTGGCGTTCATATGATACATGACCCAAAGCGATCCGCTGAACGCGATGATCACGATGACTACCGTGAAGATCAGCGCCATGATGGACCAGCCGCCCTCGGCCCGCCGGTTCATATGCAGGAAGTAGACCATGTGGACCACCATCTGGACGGCCGCAAAAATAAGGATGATCAGCGCGGTCGCCTGCGTCGTCAGCGGCCGCGTCATCACCAGCCAGAACGGTATCGCGGTGAGGACCACCGACAGACCGAAGCCGATCATATAGCCCTTGCGCGAGCCGTGGCCTTCCTCATGCTCAAGCCCGTGGGCGTGATCATGCGCGTCATGGCCTTGCGCGCTCTTGGTGGTGTCGTGCGTGCTCATCGCAGCATCCCCATCAGATAAACAAAGGTAAAGACGCCGATCCAGATGACGTCGAGGAAGTGCCAGAACAGGCTGAGGCACATCAGGCGGCGCTGATTGGCCGCGATCAGTCCTTTTTTCTGCACCTGCACCATCAGCGTCACCAGCCATATGACGCCGAAGGTGACGTGCAAGCCGTGGGTGCCGACCAGGATGAAGAAGCTGGACAGAAAAGCGCTGCGCTGCGGCGTCGCGCCTTCCATGATGAGATGCGTAAATTCGTACATCTCAATGCCCAAGAAGGCGAGGCCGAACAGGCCGGTGATCGCAAGCCAGGCCTGCATCCGGCCACGCCGCCCCTCCACCATCTCGAGCATGGCAAAGCCATAGGTGATCGAGGAGAACAGCAGCATCGCCGTGTTCAGCGCGATCAGCGGCAGCTCGAACAGTTCCTTCGGTCCCGGCCCGCCTGCATAGCTGGTGCCCAGCACGCCATAGGTAGCGAACAGCATGGCGAAGATCAGGCAATCGCTCATCAGGTACAGCCAGAAGCCGAGCATCGTGCTCGAACCTTCCGGGTGATGCGGCTCTTCCGGCAGGTGGAAGGTGTCGCGATCGTAATCGCCGGTCACGCTGCTCATGCCGCCGCTCCCGCCAGCTGCCGGGTTCGGAGCGTTTCTTGCGCCACGACCTCTTCCTTAGGGATGTAGAAATCCCGCTTGTAGTTGAACGTATGGCCGATCGAGACCGCCAGGATGCCCAGGAAGCTTAGGCCGGCGAGCCACCAGACATACCAGATCATGCCAACGCCGAAGGCCACGCTGAGGGCGGCCAGCACCATGCCGGCGGCGGTGTTGGCAGGCATATGGATTGCCGCGAACCCGCTTTCAGGGCGCTTGTAACCCCGCGCCTTCATGTCCCACCATGCATCGCTGTCATGCACCACCGGCGTGAATGCGAAATTATAGTCCGGCGGCGGCGAGGAGGTGGCCCATTCCAGCGTGCGCCCGTTCCACGGATCGCCGGTGACATCGGCCAGCTGCTTGCGATTGCGAATGCTGACGAAGAACTGCATCAGCATGGCCGCGATACCCAGCGCGATCAGGAAGGCGCCGAAGCCAGCGATCAGGAACCAGATTTGCAGGCTTGGGTCCTCGAAGGTGCGCAGGCGGCGCGTCACTCCCATCAGGCCAAGCACGTAGAGCGGCATGAAGGCGAAGTAGAAGCCGGTTACCCACAGCCAGAAGCTGCGCTTCCCCCAAGTCACATCCAGCTTGAAACCGAAGGCTTTGGGCCACCAGTAATTGATGGCGGCAAACGCCCCGAACAATACGCCGCCGATGATCACATTGTGGAAATGCGCCACCAGGAACAGCGAGTTGTGCAGCACGAAGTCGGCCGGGGGAACGGCGAGCAGCACACCGGTCATTCCGCCCAGCGTGAAGGTGATCATGAAGGCGATTGCCCACATCATCGGCAGCTCGAACCGCACGCGGCCGCGATACATCGTGAACAGCCAGTTGAAGATCTTGGCCCCCGTCGGGATCGAGATGATCATGGTGGTGATCCCGAAGAAGCTGTTCACGCTGGCGCCCGAACCCATGGTGAAGAAGTGGTGCAACCAGACGAGATAGGCCAGAATGGTGATCACCAGCGTGGCATAAACCATCGACGTGTAGCCGAAGAGGCGCTTTCCGGAGAAGGTCGATACCACCTCGCTGAACACGCCGAACATCGGCAGGATCAGGATGTAGACCTCCGGATGGCCCCAGATCCAGATGAGGTTCACATACATCATCGGGTTGCCGCCGAGCGTGTTCGTGAAGAAGGCGGTGCCGATATAGCGATCGAGGCTGAGCAGCGCGAGCACGGCAGTCAGCACCGGGAAGGCGGCCACGATCAGGACGTTGGTGCACAGCGCCGTCCAGCAGAAGATCGGCATCTTCATGAAGCGCATGCCCGGCGCGCGCATCTTCACGATGGTCGCGATCAGGTTCACGCCGGATAGAAGCGTGCCGACGCCCGCTATCTGCAAGGCCCATATATAATAGTCGACGCCCACGCCCGGGCTGAAGGCAATGCCGGACAAAGGCGGCATGGCGAGCCAACCGGTCTGCGCGAATTCGCCCACGAACAGGCTCATCATGATGACCACGGCGCCCGCGGCGGTCATCCAGAAGCTGAAATTGTTGAGGAAGGGGAAGGACACGTCGCGCGCGCCGATCTGCAGCGGCACGACATAGTTCATGAGGCCCGTGACGATCGGCATCGCCACGAAGAAGATCATAATCACGCCGTGCGCGGTGAAGATCTGGTCATAGTGATGCGCGTTGAGATAGCCCTCGGACCCGCCGAAAGCCATCGCCTGCTGAAGCCGCATCATGATCGCGTCGGCAAATCCGCGCAGCAGCATGATGATGCCCAGCACCATGTACATGATACCGATTTTCTTATGGTCCACCGTGGTGAACCATTCCTTCCACAGATAGCCCCAGACCTTGTAATAGGTGAGGGCCGCGAGCAGCACGCCGCCCGCCAGTGCGACTACTAGGAAGGTGACGACCACGATCGGTTCGTGCAGCGGCAGTGATTCCAGCGTGAAACGGCCGAAGATGGGGCTGACGTTCAGGGGGGAGAGGGTTTCAGGCTGAGCCATATTAGTTGTTCCGCTGGGAGGGAATATCGAGGGCGCCGGGGGCCGAACGGCTGCGTTGGTCCACATCGGCGGGGGATTGCGGTGGTTCTTCACCGGCATCGGCGCTGTTGAGCGGGCGCTGCGGCTGGTGCCCTTGGGGCATGGACATGCCGTGCTCGTCGTCGATGCTGGACGGGTCGGCCCGGTCCATCTTCATCATCTCGCTCATGCAAACCGAGCCGGGCTCGACGCAGTGGTTCACGACCAAATTGAACAGGTCAGGTGCCACTCGGCCATAGCGCATGACAGGCACGTTCTCCGTGGGCTTGGCGAGCTGCAGATAGCTGGCGCGGGTCAGCGCGTCACCGTCGGCCTGATTCATCGCCACCCACTGGTCGAACTGGGCCGGCTCCATGCCATGAAAGCGAAAGCGCATGCCGGAAAAGCCCGCGCCGCTGTAATTGCTGGAGAAGCCGTCATAATTACCCGGCTCGTTGATCACCGCATGCAGCTGCGTTTCCATCGACGGCATGGTGTAGATCATCCCCACCAGCGTGGGCACGTAGAACGCGTTCATGACGGATGAGGAGGTGAGGCGGAACTTGATGGGGCGGTCCACCGGCGCGGCCAGCTCGTTCACCGTGGCAAAGCCATATTCCGGATAGATGAACAGCCATTTCCAGTCGAGCGAGACCACCTGAACCTCAAGCGGCTTGACGTTCGCCGGGACCGGTTCTCCCTTGGTAATCCGCTCGATAGGCCGATAGGGATCGAGGAGGTGCGTACCCGTCCAGGTGGCCGCGCCAAGGCAAATCACGATCAACAGCGGCGCGGACCAGATCACCAGCTCCAGCTTGGTCGAATGGTCCCAATCCGGATCGTAACGCGCCTCCTTGTTATTCGCGCGGTATTTCCAGGCAAAGATACCGACCAGCGCGATCACCGGGATCACGATCAGAAGCATCAGGGCTAGTGCGAAAACCAGCAGGTTGCGCTGCTGCACCGCCACATCGCCCATCGGGTTCAGCACCACCATGTCACATCCGGACAAGAGCGCGGCCAGGCCGATCGCGGGAACGAAACGAAGCATGGCGCCAGCGAAGCGCGCAGAAGTGGGAAGTCTTGCCATGACGCCTTATCTATCAATTCATGGTGCGGTGCCACATTGGACATTTTGTCCAATCCCAAAAGTTTTTGCGCTAATGCATAGAGCGCGTCTACCGATGGATTCTCCACTTCGCGGGACAACAAGACCATGACAGCCGAGACCGGCCTGAACGCAGCGCCCGATCGCCCGCTCAACGCTTCTCAAAGCGCCGAGCGCGACGCCCGCGCGATCAACACGCGCCATAGCCATATCGCGCCGAGCGAAATTGCCATCGGCGTCATTATCGGCAGGACGTCGGAATTTTTTGATTTCTTCGTTTATGCGATCGCCTCGGTGCTGGTTTTCCCGTCGCTGGTCTTCCCGTTTGTCGATCCACTTACGGGCACGCTCTACAGCTTCATCATCTTTGCATTGGCGTTCGTAGCACGGCCTTTGGGCTCGCTGATCTTCCTGCGGATCGACGAGATGTTGGGGCGTGGGACCAAGCTGACGATTGCCTTGTTCCTGCTTGGCGGGTCCACCGTGGCGATCGGATTTCTGCCCGGATATGAGACGATCGGCCTGTGGGCGGCGGTGTTGCTCGCGATCTTTCGCATAGGGCAGGGCGCGGCGCTGGGTGGTGCTTGGGACGGCCTGGCCTCGCTGCTCGCGCTCAATGCGCCCGAGAACAAACGCGGTTGGTACGCCATGATCCCGCAGCTTGGTGCGCCGCTCGGCCTGATCGTGGCGAGCGGGCTGTTCGCCTATCTTCTGGTTTCCCTGTCGACCGAGAATTTCCTGAGCTTCGGCTGGCGCTATCCCTTCTTCGTCGCCTTTGCGATCAACGTGGTCGCGCTGTTTGCACGGCTGCGCATGGTTTCGACGCCGGATTATACCGCGCTGTTCGAGAGCAAGGATCTGCAGCCCTCGCGCGTGGCCGACACGCTGCGCAGCGACTGGCGCAGCATCGTGATCGGCGCGTTCGCGCCGTTGGCGAGCTTCGCGCTGTTCCATATGGTCACGGTGTTTCCGCTGTCCTGGGTCGCGCTTTTCACGCCCGAGAAGCCCGCGCAGTTCCTCCTGATCGAGATGGTCGGGGGTTTCGTAGGGCTGGGCGCGATCGTCGTCTCCGGCTGGGCCGCGGATCGTTATGGCCGGCGCTATGTTCTGGGCATATCCGCAGCCGGGATCGCGGCATTCAGTGGTTTCGCGCCGCAGCTGCTCGATGGCGGCAATGTCGGCGAGTTCATCTTCATGATCCTGGGCTTTGCGCTTCTCGGCATCGCGTTCGGCCAATCGTCCGGCACGGTCGCCTCCAACTTCGCGACTGCGCGGCGCTACACCGCCTCTGCCCTGACGTCGGACCTCGCCTGGCTGGTCGGCGCCGGTTTTGCCCCGCTGGTCGCTCTCGTCATCGCGAGCCGCTTCGGCCTGATCGCCGCCGGTGCCTATTTGCTGTCCGGCGCCCTCGCCACGCTGATCGCCCTCGGAATCAACAAGGAACTCGGCCGTCGCATGGCGTGAGTGTCTGGACAATCTGGAGAAATCGCTAGACCGGGGAGCGGTCGCCTGATTTTAGCTAAATTTAGCGCGACGCGACCGGTATGGCGCATCGGGAGCGTATTCAATCACACTCAACTCGACAGATTTCAAAAAGAATTTTCGGAGGTCCCTGGCTGTGGAGTTTCAGGCCAGCCAGAGGCTGCGCGAGTTATCAACCACACGCAGTCAAGGGCATGATCTTGGCATGTTCCAACTGGCCAACACCGCGCCATCGATATTCATACTCTACTTCAACTTGGCCCTAATCCTCAATTTCGGCTTCTCCCGTTTATTTATCGCGTTCGCCGAATTGGCTGTGGCTGCCCATCGGTCGTTTGCGTCGATCCGGTGATAGGCACCAGGCGCTGTTCTTAATCATGGTGGATGTCGCACATCACTCCTGAAATACCAGTATGGTTGCCTCTGCCCAGCGATACGCTACCGTCGGTCCTCATGCCGCCATTACTGTTCCTTCGCATCGCCGCGCTTCCGATTGCGCTAGCGTTGACTGCCTGTGCTTCGGACGACGTGGGAGAACCGCCCGCCGAGGAGGCCGTCACCGTGACCGCGCAGCCTGTGATCTATCGTCCGGAACAGCGTGAGGTTGAAGCGATCGGGACCGCCCGGGCGCAGGATTCAGCCGAAATCTATCCCGAAACCGACGGGCGCGTGACCGCGGTTCTCTTCCAGGGCGGCGATTACGTGCGGTCCGGGGATCCGCTTGTCCGGCTTGATTCCCGCGAAGAAACGCTTGCGGTGGAACTGGCGAAAAATGCGGTGCGGGAGGCTGAGCAGCTGCTTGGTCGTTATCGGCGGATCGAGGATACCGGGGCGCTTTCGGAAAGCCAGATCGAGCAGGGCGAGACCGCGCTCGTCAGCGCGCAAATCCAGTTGCGACAAGCACGGCTCGCCTTGGCCAATCGCACCGTCCGTGCGCCTTTTTCCGGCAATATCGGTTTTACCGAAGTCGATGTGGGTGACCGCATCACCACGTCCACGCTGATTGCGCAGCTCGATCGGCGATCGGTTTTGTTCGTCGACTTCCAAGCGCCCGAGAGCGTCTATGACGCGATGACACCGGGCCGGGCGATCAGCATCACACCCTATTCGATGCCGGGGCGTACTTTCGAGGCGGAGGTGCGCGACCGCAATACCACGATCTCCACCGAGGAGCGGACCTTCACTGTTCGCGCGCGCGTGCCCAATACGGGCGACGCACTGCGCCCGGGCATGAGCTTCCGGATCAATCTTGATCTGGCCGGACGCGAACTGCCCGCGGTGCCCGAAGAAGCGATTATCTGGGGCAGTGACGGTGCGCATCTGTTCCGCGTTGTCGATGGCACCGCGCGGCGTTTGCCGCTCACGATCGTGGCGCGCCGCGAAGGATTGGCGCTGGTAGATGCGCAGCTGCCGCGCGGCGCGACCATTATCGCAAAGGGCGCGCAAAAGGTCCGCGACGGCAGCAAAGTGGAAATTGTGGAGACGCATTCGGCTCTCACGGTCCGCGCGAATAAAGAAGGGGCCGCTGCCCGTTCCGGACGCGGGCGCGCGGCGCCTTGATGCAGGAAAAGTCCGATCTTCCGATGCTCGCAGTCAAGCGGCCGCTGTTCATCTTCGTCCTCAATCTGCTCATCGTGATCGCGGGGCTTGCTGCCCTGTTCGGGATCGAAGTGCGCGAACTGCCCGATATAGACCGGCCGGTGGTATCGGTCACCGCGACCTTCCCCGGAGCGGCGCCCGAAACCATGGACAGCGAGGTCACCTCGATCCTGGAAGACGCGGCGGCGCGTGTCACCGGCGTGCGCGAGATCAGTTCTTCGAGCGAGGAGAACAATAGCCGCATTCGGGTGGAATTCAGCCCGGGGACCGATCTCGATACCGCAGCCAGCGACGTGCGCGAAGCGGTGAACCGGGTGCAGCGCGATCTGCCGGAGCGCGTAGAACAGCTCAGGATCGTCAAGGCGGATAACGACGCGTGGCCGATCATGCGGCTCGCCGTGTCCAGCCGCGTTCTTGGGGAAGCCGAACTTACCGAGATCATCGATAACGACGTAATCCCCGAATTGCTGACCGCCGAGGGTGTGGCCAGTATTGACCAGTTCGGCTCGCGCCAGCGGCAGATGCGCGTGGCGGTGGCCCCCGTGCGGCTGGGACGCTTCGGCCTAACCGTCGGCGATGTGTCCGAAGCCTTGCAGAACGCCCCGTTCGACGTTCCCGTCGGCAGCTTTCGATCAGACGCGCAGGAACTGGTGGTCCGGGCCGAGGCCAATGCGGCGACGCCTGCACTGATCAAGGACGTGGCGATCAACCGCAATGTCCGCATCGGCGATGTCGCAGAGGTCTATTTCGCGCCTGCCGATGCCACCAATTTCGTGCGTCTGAACGGGGAGCAGATCATCGGGCTGGGCGTCGTGCGGCAGGCAAGCAGCAACACGATCGAGATATCCGATGCCATCCGCGCGTCCGTCGACCGGTTGAACAAACGCTTCGACGACCTCAGCATCTCGGTCATCTCCGACGACGCGGAATTCGTGCGCGTCTCGGTGAAGGAGGTACTCATCACCCTCGGCTTCACTGTTGCCATCGTGATCCTGACGATCCTCCTGTTCTTCCGACAATGGCGCGCCACCATTATCCCGAGCGCCACGATACCGGTCGCGCTGATCGGCGTGCTGGCGGGAATCTGGTTGCTCGGTTTCTCGATCAACCTGCTGACACTGCTGGCGCTGGTCCTCGCAACCGGTCTGATCGTTGACGACGCGATTGTGGTGCTGGAAAACGCACAGCGCCTTCAGGGCAAGGGGCTCGGTCGGAAAGCGGCGGCGGTGATCGGGACCCGGCAGGTGTTCTTCGCCGTGGTCGCGACAACGGCGGTGCTGGTTTCGGTGTTCGTCCCGATCAGTTTCCTGCCGTCCGAGGCGGGGCGGTTGTTCCGCGAATTCGGCTTCGTCCTCGCGCTGTCGGTCATCATCAGCTCGTTCGTCGCGCTATCGCTGGTGCCTGCGCTCGCCGCACGGCTGTATCTCGTGCCCCGCGACGAGGATGGAGAGATCACCGAAGAAGGCCGGGTCGCTCGCGCCATTGGAAGCTTCGGAGAAAAGCTGAACGGCTATTATGAGCGCGTCCTCGAACGCTGCCTCGATCATCCCAAGGCAGCCGTCGGCATCGCCGTGCTGGCTGCGGGGGCGGCGGGGCTTCTCTACTCCACGCTGGATAACGAACTGGTGCCCGACGAAGACCGTGGCAGCGTGATCGTCGATGCCAGCGGGCCGGACGGCGTGGGAATCGACTTCATGCAGGGCGAAATGGACGCGGTTGAGCGCGTGCTGCAACCGCTGATCGATTCCGGCGAGATCGTCTCCAGCTTCTCGATCGTCGGGCGCTACGATCCCAACCGTATCCGCGTCGATGCAACGCTGGCCGACTGGGATAAGCGCGAACGCAGCCAGAGCGAGATCGTAGACTCGCTGCGCGAACCGCTGAAGCGTATTCCGGGCTCGCGGGCCAGCGCGCGTGGGCAGGGATCGCTCAACGTCGGCGGCGGTGGCGGGGACCGGATCGAGGTGGCGCTGACAGGCAGCGATTACGATCAAATCTACGAATCCGCGTTGAAGCTTTCCGAGGCGATCGACACCCGTTCCGACATACTGTCGCAGAGCGATATCAGCTATCAGCCGACCCAGCCGCAACTCGCGATCCAGATCGACCGCGAGCGCGCCGCCGATCTTGGCGTCGATCTCAACGAACTGGCGTTGACGTTGCGCGCGATGGTGGGCGGAAACGAGGTGGTCGATCTGAATGTCGACGATCAGGCGATCCCGATCATGCTCAGCGCCGAGAGCGTTTCGATCACCAATCCGTCCGATCTCTCCAATCTCTCGGTGCGCACGCGCTCGGGCGGACTCGTTCCCCTCTCCGCCGTCACACGCATCCGCGAGGAAGGCATCGCGGCCGAACTGGACCGGACCGAGCAGCGCCGCGCAATCGAAGTGGAGGCGAATGTCGATCCGTCCGTACCGCTCGCCGATGCGGTGACGGAGATCGAGCGCTTGGCGGACGAAACGGTCGCTAGCGACATCGACTTGGTGCTGCAGGGAGAGGCGCAGACGCTGGAAGAGACGTCGAACGATCTGCTGCTGACCTATGTCTTCGCCTTCCTGATCGTGTTCCTCGTCCTGGTGGCGCAATTCGAAAGCCTGACGAGCGCGCTCGTGGTGCTCCTAACCGTACCCTTCGCGCTGGCGGCGGCAATCTTCGCACTTTTCCTTTCGGGCATTTCGCTCAACATCTATTCGCAGATCGGACTGGTCATGCTGATCGGGCTGATGGCCAAGAATGGCATCCTGATCGTGGAGTTCGCGGATCAATTGCGCCTCGAAGGACGCTCGCTGCGGCAGGCAACCCAGGAAGCCGCAGCCATCCGCCTGCGCCCGATCATGATGACGCTGATCTCCACCGTATTGGGCGCGGTGCCGCTGATCATCGCCAGCGGCGCGGGCGCCGAGGCGCGCCAGTCGATCGGCTGGGTGATCTTCGGCGGCCTCGGCCTTGCCGGGCTGTTCACCCTGTTCCTGACGCCCGCCATCTACCTGCTCGTCGCACGGTTCAGCGAGCCGCGTTCGCAAGACCTCTCGCGCCTACGCGAGGAACTGGAAGAGGCCAAAGATCGCGGCATGATGCAGGAAGGCGGCGCTGCAGCATGAAGCCTTTCCTTCTATCGTTCGCCATGGCTGCGGGTCTTAGTGCCTGCGCCGCTCCGGATCGGCCCGTGCTGTCCGCGCCGGCAATGTCGCTACCGGACGATTTTGCCGCCGCCTATCGTCCTCCGGCCGGGGAGGGGGAGTTATGGTGGAAGGGATTTAACGATCCCGAGTTGAACCGATTGGTCGAGCGAGCACTCGCGCAAAATTTAGGCATCGCTGGCAGCCGCGAAAGGCTGCGATCCGCCCTCGCGCTGCTCGATGCCGAACGATCGGATCGGCGCCTGCAGGTGGACGGCTTCGGTGAAGCCGGTATCGATGCGGGGCTGGGCGATGGCGGCAGCGATCTGCGCGCCGCCGCGGGCCTGCTCGGTTCCTTCAATCCGGACATCAACGGGCGTCTGTCTGCCGAGATCGAACGGCAGCTCTCTCTTACCCGCGGCGCGGCCTATCAGATCGCCGATGCGCGCCGTCTGGTCGCCGCGTCGGTGGCGCTCGCTTATATCGAATTGAAGCGCAGTGAGGAGCGGCTGGACCTGCTCGCCCAGTCGAGCGATCTGCAGGAGCGCACGCTCAATATCGTGACGCTGCGCTACGAGGCGGGCCTGTCCGCCAATCTTGACGTGCGCCGGGCCGCTGCCGATCTTGCACGGACGCAGGCACAGCGCGGGCTGATCGAGCTGTCCCGTGCCGATGCGCTCAACAGCCTCTCGGTGCTGGTCGGGGAACCGGCGTCCGATCCTCTACTCCTACCGGACGATGACGGCGGAATCCCGCAATTTGCAGGCGGTCCGCCGCGCGGAATGCCCGCCGATCTGGCGCGCCGCCGCCCTGATCTGCTTGTCGCCGAAGCGGATCTTGCCGCCGCCGCTGCGGCCATTGGCATCGAACGTGCGGATCTTTATCCAAGCCTCGTCATTCCGGGGCAGATCGGGCTCGATGCGCTGGGTCCGCTCGATATCCTTTCGTCCGTTCTGGGCACGCTCACCGCCGCCCTGGACATCCCAATCTTCGATGGTGGCCGCCGCCGCGCCGAGGTGCGGTCCGCCGAGGCGCTGGCCGAGGCCAGCCTGTACGATTACCGTCAGACGCTGCTGCAGATCCTCGCCGAAGTGGAAACGTCGCTGGTGGCCATTCAGAGCTACAAGGATCGGCTTGATGCGCTGGCCGACGCCATCGATCAGAGCGAGGTGGCGTACAATCAGTCGAACGCGCTGTACCGGGAGGGGCTGACCAGCCTGTTCGAAGTATTGGATGTGCAACGTCAGCTGATTTCCAGCCGCCAGGACTATGTCGATGCACAGGCCCAACTGGCGAGCGCAATCGTGCGCATGTACAGCGCCGTCGGCGCCCCGACGGATAGGCCGCGAGACGAGGGATTACCCATCGCTGTAGAAGTGCCTATGGAATGATAAACGCGCCGCGCAGACGTATTTTAATGGCCCCGCTCGCCTTTAAAGAGATCAGGTGAAGGCCGATACTTCGGATCTTCGCCCTAAGCGCAGCACGCTTTCGATGCGCTGAGGTTCAAATGCGCCGGGCGGTGTTCTTACCCACTATCGTGAAGCGGACGATCTGACTAAGGCCCGCGCCATGTTCGCCCCGCTCGTCTCGGTCCGTACGCTGCTTTTGGCCATCTTCGTCATCATGGCAGGCAGCGGTTTCCTCTCGACCCTGATCGCAATCCGACTGGAAACGGCAGGATCGAAAGCTATTACGATCGGTCTGGTCGCCGCGGCCTATTTCGCCGGTCTCACCGTTGGATCGGTACGCGTTCCGGCCATCATCGCCCGGGTGGGCCATATCCGTTCCTTTGCCGCCTTCGTTTCCATTTTTTCGGCAAGCGGACTTTCCTATTCCATTCAGATGAGCGCACCCTTCTGGGGTATTCTGCGCTTTGTCGACGGGTTCATGATGGCGGGCGTATTCGTCTGCCTGGAAAGCTGGCTCAACCGGCAGGCGACGGCAAAAACGCGTAGCGCCATCCTCGCCGCTTATATGATCGCGCTGTACGGCGGTCAGGCGATCGGCCAGTTCCTTTTGACCCTTGGGTCCGAACGGCCCAGTATGCCCTTCGTCATCGCGGCCATCCTGCTCTCGCTTTCGGTCGTTCCGGTGGTTCTTACCAAAATCGATCAACCGAAGATCGAATATGTCGAGCCCTTTTCGGTAAGGCGGCTTTACTCCGCCTCGCCCCTGGGCGTGGTGGGCGTACTGGTTACTGGTGCGATCCTGGGCGCTTTCTATGCGCTCGGCGCCATTTACATTCAGCGGCTGGGCATGGGACTTGCTGGTGTGGCTCTGTTCACTTCCTGCGTGATCGGCGGCGGGGTTGCGCTACAATGGCCGCTCGGCCTGCTGTCAGATCGTATCGACCGTCGCTCGGTCATCGTGGGCTGCCTCCTGATGGTACTCGCCGTGAGTGCCGCTCTGGTGTTGTTCGCGCAGCCGGACGCGCGCCTGTTCATACTGGGCGCGCTGTTCGGCGGCTTTGCCTTCGCGCTCTATCCGCTGTGCGTCGCCCACGCGAACGATTATCTAACCGAAGAGCAGCGCGTGGGCGCAAGCAGCGGCCTGGTTCTCGCTTATTCGGCAGGCGCGGTGGTGGGGCCGCTGATCGGTTCGGCCGGCATGCAACTCATCGGCATACAGGGCCTGTTCGCAACCGTTGCGCTCTTCGCGATGTTTGGCGCGATTTTCGGATCGTGGCGCGTAATTGTCGGCCGTGCCGCCCGCGTGGCGAACCGGCAGACCTTCCAACCGCTCACCCGCACCACGCCCATGATGGCGGTGCCGGAGCCGGAAGAGGACTGAACTTCGTTTCGCAGCACACGCGCGCAGACCGATGCTCTCGGCAAGCGCTCAGCGGTGGTTGAAAGTAATTATTTCCGCACAACGCTCGGCCAGCTTTTGGCGGGATGGCATTTTTGCCCGTGTGGGCTATCTGCCCGAAAGGAGGTTCATAGTTCGCCGCTAACGGGAAGGCCCTGGTCCGAATTTCTTACCATAAGGGCTCGAGACAGCAAAAGGCTTGTCGTTAAGCTTCTGAATACTCTGACGGTGTAGCCAAAGGCTATGTCTCTTTCTGTTCGAGGCCTTCTGATCGCGTTTCCGATCGTGGCGCTGATCATCGGGGGCATGGCATTTTTAACCTATCGGGCCGCGATCGGTGACTTTCGCGCTGAGGCGACGGCTGAACTCCTGGCATCGAATAAAACGACGGCGACGGCATTGCGCCGGGAGCTTTCGTTGGTCGCCGAAACCCAAAGGCGGGCTAATGCCATCATAACGGAACGCCTGGCAGCGGCGGGCTCCAGTAATTTCGAAGAGATTTTTGCAAGATCACCCGACGGAGCTTTCCATACACGGGATAGCCTCTGGGAAGGCCAGGATCTGGACGGGGCGGTCCGGCTACGCGGGTTCGGGGGGTTTGTCGCGCCGCCTGCCCCATCGGGCCTGCGCCGCCGAACGGTCATGGCGGCTTTCGATACCTTGAAAGCGATGGCCAGCGGACTGCCACGCGAGATCGAGAGTTTGTATTTCTTCTCCCCGGTCAACGACCTCCTGATCTACGCCCCTCAGCGCCCGGATCGGCTGACCTTTTATCGTACGGCGCCCGCAGACTTCGATTTCCAGGACGCAGAGTTCAGCGAGATCATGTCGCCCCGCAATAATCCTGAAGGAGCCTTCCGCTGCACAAGTCTCCAAACCCCGATTTACGACGATTCGGGGCAAAATTGGACGACGGGCTGCATGTTGCCGATCCGCGTGGATGGGCAGTACCTCGGCGCCTGGGGCATCAGTATCCCGCTGCGTAAGTTCACCGAAAAGCTTCGCCCGCCCCCGCCTGGCGCGATGACCGTGATTGCGAGCCGTGACGGAAAGCTGATCCACCGTACCGGCTTGGCTGCCGGCGATGCGGACGGACTGGCGGCCAATATCGACATGGCTTCGTCCAGCGACCCGATGATGCGGAAGCTGGCCGCATATGTCGCCGTAGCACCAAGAGAGCGCTTCGGTTATTCGGAGAAGCTCAACGCTTATGTAAGCGCCGAGAGATTAGAAGCGCCCGATTGGATCGTTTTGACGATTCTGCCGGAACAAGCGCTGAGTGACCGGGCGTTCTCGATTGCGCGCCGGGTGATAGGCGTCGCTCTTGGCGGTGTCGTTTTGCTTGGCCTCATTCTGACTGCGGTGTTTCACCGAGCCGTAGCAAACCGAATTGCTGCCTTGGCCCAGCGAGCAGATGGCATCGCGGCAGCTGGGGATCTCGCACTTTCCGCTCAGGACGGAGATGAGATCGATCATTTGCAGCAAGCCTTCGACAAGATGGAAGAACGCCTCGAGCAGGCACGGTCGCGCGAGAGCCGTTCGTTCGACGCACTGGTGGATGCGGCCCGGGGTTATGCGATGGCACTGTATGATAGGCATGGCCGCCTGGTGAGAGCGAACGCGGGTGCGATCGCATTGTTCGGTGCGGAAGGCGTCGAGGCTTTTGGCGCGGGGAAGAACGGACTGGAGCTTGGTCGTTCAGACCTGGCGGCGGTAAAAGAAGGGGCGATTGTCGAACGCGAACTGGCTGACGGCGGAACGGCCTGGCTGGAAGAAACGCTCATTCCGTTAACGGACGAAGAAGGCAAGGCGTTCGGAACGGCCTATATTGCGCACGATCTCACCGCGTTTCGCGAAGCCCAGCGGGAGACCGAGAAGACGCTGCTCTATCTGGAAATGGCCCAGTCAAGCGCACAGGCAGGTCATTTCGCACTTGACCCCCGGACCATGAAGATCAGCCTTTCGGTCTGGTTGCAGGAAAGGTTGGGGCTCGAGCAACCTAGCCTATGGCTATCCGACGTCCCGGCGCTGATCGACGAAAGCGTTCGCGAAGAAACAATGGCCGCCATCGCCGATGCGATAGCGGCAAAAACGGAGTTTGCTTTCGAAACATTGGCGATCGGAGCCGACGGGCATCGTTTCTCTGCGCAGTTGCGTGGAACGGCCGTGTTCGAGCAGATTGGGGCCGACGAACAACCGGCACTGATCGGCTATCACGGGATTTTGCAGGATGTCTCGGATCAGAAAGCTGCGGCGCAGGCGCTGGAGCAGGCGCTCGACGAAGCGAAAAGAGAAGCGCGTGCCAGAAGCGACGTTCTGGCCGTTTTGTCGCACGAAATCCGCACGCCGATCTCGGGCATTATGGGGTTGATCGATCAGGTGCGGCGGGAACGCTCGGAAACCGAGCGCAGTCGAGCTCTGACGCTGATCGAACATTCGTCCGAAGCATTGCTTCAGACCCTCGACGCGACGGTAAACAGGACGCGGGCCGAGCGCGAAGCACCGCTGCAAACCAATGAGACCTTTTCGCCGGCCGAGTTGATTGAGCGGGTGGCCGAACTGTTTCGACCGCTCGCCCGCCGGAAAGGTCTTGCCATCGACACGACGGCCTCGATCGACGAACGCGTTGTCGGAGATTCGGGGCGAATTCAGCAAATTCTCGCTAACTTCGTTTCCAACGCGGTCAAGTTCACGTCGACGGGTGGTATCACCCTATCAGTCCATCCACCGGAAGAGGGCGGGGACCGATGGACTTTCATGGTTGCGGATACGGGTGGCGGAATTTCGCCGCAGCGCATGAAGACGATTTTCGAGCCCTTTGGCGGCAGCGGAGCAGATACGTTGGGGCGCAAGGTTGGCAGCGGATTGGGGCTGTCGATTACGCGCCAGCTGGCGACGGAGTTGGGCGGTACGGTTGAAGCGGCGACCAATGAAGGGGGTGGTACGCGCATGATCGTTCGCCTGCCTCTGCAGCGCGTTGACTCGGATGACGAAACACAGACGAGTTTGGGTACATTTGTCGCAAACCTCAGCCAGGCTTCGTTGGCGATCAAGGCCGAAGCTCTTGCAGAACAATGCGGCTTTACGGTTGCCGACGAACCAGAAGCCGACGAACCGGACGTCGTCGTCAGTGATGATCCGGAATTCCTCGCGCAGAGCGACGCCGACTGCAAAATCCTGATCGTCGAAGATGAAACTCCGCCCTTGATGGCAGGGATGTTCGCAGTCCGGGCGGCAGACCTGCTGGAAACATTGCCGAACCTGTTGGAGCAAGAGCGCGATGACTAGCCTTGCCGAGCTACCCGCCGAGCAGCGGGCGGATATCCTCGAAGCGCGCCTTGAGCGGAGCGAGCGGGCCTTGGAAGCCGCCGAGACCGCCCTCGAAGCACGGATGAAGGATCTGTTCCGCGCCAATCAGGAACTCAAGCTGCGCGAACAACAGCTGGCACAGAAGCTGGAGATTGAAAGTGCGCTTTTGCTGGGTGCACTTTCAACCGTTCAGATGGCAGCCGCTTATAGCGAAAAAGACCGGGGCTATTCGATTTCCGAAAGCGCTGCCCCTCTCCTCGGCCTTTCCGCTGGTGAAGAGGCTACGCTGGAAAAGATCGTCGGCGCCCTGCATCCGCTCGACCGGAAGCGGATCATGCGAGAAAGCATGCTCTTTTTCCGCAAGGCGCAAGCGGGCCTTACACATCGTTACGTTCATCGGATTATTCGGTACGACAATGGCGAAACCCGTTGGCTGAGTTGGTCGATTACCCGCAAGAAGGGCAATTCACTTCGGCCTTCCCATATGGTCGCAACCGTTCGGGACATCACCGAGGAACGGCATAACGAACGGCAGGTGAGGTCGCTTCAGCTTCGCGCCGAGCGCAGACTGACCGAACTCGGCAAATTGCAATCCGAACTCTCGGCCGCAAAAGAACGGGTGGACGCTGCGCTGGCTGGCCGCAATCGGTTCATTTCTGAGATGGCGCACGCGATAAGGACGCCGCTGGCCACTCTTTCGGGCGCACTGGAATTGCTTCGTCAGAAGGTCGATGGGACCTCCGAAGACGATTTGAAGCTGGCGCGCGAGGCGGCCGATCAGCTTGGAGAGATGGCCACCAAACTGATCGAGGAAGCCGGACGGGACGGCGATCCCGATACGGCGGGGCGTGAGGGAAGCTCGGCCTTGGCGAACATGAGTTCGACTATAGCACTGCCTGATCGCCCCCGTGTGCTCGTCGCCGAAGATACGGAAAGCAATCGCTATGTAGCGGAGCGCCTGCTCGCCGAGCTGGGATGCGACGTATCCTCGGTGGAAAATGGCGCAGCGGCTGTGGAGGCCGTTCGGAGGGAAGCCTTCGATCTTGTGCTTATGGACGTGATGATGCCGATCATGAACGGCGAGCAGGCGACGCAGGCCATCCGCGCTCTCGGTGGCCCCGCATCGCGCACTCCAATTATCGGCGTTACGGCGCACAGCCTTCAATCGGAGCGCGAACGTCTGCTGTCTTCCGGCATGACGGCCTGCCTCTCCAAACCGGTCAAACGCGAAACGCTGGAGACGGCGATACAGACGGCGCTGATTGCCGGGAGAGATGTGGGGCAGGGCGCGGTGCGCTTCGACCACGACCTGTTTCGCCGTGCCTTTATGGATTTGCCGCCAAGCTATCGTCTGCGCATGCGAGAAGCCGCGAAGAAGGACATTACCAAATATGCCGCGAACGTTCTTTCCGCCGTCGAAACCGATGATGATATTGGCTTGTCCAAGGCGTCCCACTCGCTGAACGGCGTGTCACTGAACATCGGTGCGGTAGAGATCGTCGAAGAGTTGGCCGCCTATCGGGAGAAAAGGCCTGCGCCGGATGCATCGACCGAAGGCTTCAGAAGGGCGGTCGCCGCCAGCCTGTTGGCTGTCGACGACCTTTATGATGCGTTGGTGGAGCAAGCTTAATAAGCGCCCCGGCCGCTAAGCACGGCCGGCACCGTCATTGCCATCAACCTCAGGTCCCTGACGAAGGACTGGCGGCGCAGATAGGCCCGGTCCATGATCGCCTGACGGTGGAAGGGAATTTCGGCGCGGCCTTTGACCTGCCAACTGCAGGTGATTCCCGGCTTTCCGCCCAGACGTTCCCACTGGCGGCCGCGATATTGCGCCACTTCGCCAGGCAAGGCGGGGCGGGGACCTACGATCGACATCGAACCGGTCAGCACGTTGAACAGCTGGGGCAGCTCGTCGATCGACAGGCGGCGGATGGTTTTACCGACCCGTGTGATGCGGGGATCGTCTTGCATCTTGAAGCAGGTACCTTGGCGATCGGATTGGGCCAGCAGAGCCGCGCGGCGTTTTTCGGCATCGGTGTACATGGACCGAAATTTGATCATGGAGAAAGTGCGCCCGTTCGATCCGATCCGGTTCTGACGGAAGAATACTGGGCCGGAGTCCTCAAGCTTGATCGCCAATGCGGTAACCAGAAACACGGGGAGCAGGGCGATCAGGGCCAGCATCGCGATAATGGTATCGCTCGCACGTTTGGCACCGCGTCCTGCCAGTTCTGCAATACCGCGCTGGTTCGCTGCCTCGATCGCAGCGTAAACCAGGAAAATCGCGTTCCCCAGAAGATAGCGTTTGGCCATGCGCCGGGGCTCCATTGCCAGACGCCAAGCCCATTCGCAACGCACGGCACGCACTGGGGCAGGTGCACGCGCTATGCGCCCGGAATAGTAATCGAAGAGTCCGCCGACGCCCAGCACGACGGGAACTTCGAGGCGATGACGGTTTCGTGCGATCCACTCTTCTTGCAACGGAACACCGAGGCCGACGAATAGTATGGCCGCGCCGGATCGATTGATCCGCTCGACCAGTGCCTCTTCCTCTGCGGGATCGAAAAAGCCGTGCTGCGTGCCGCTGATCCTGAGGGAGGGCCAGTTGGCGCAGGCCCACGCAGCGGCTGCGTCGGCGACGCCGGGGATTCCCCCGAGAAAAAAGAGGCCGGCACCGTCGATCGCCGCGCGTTCGCAAATGCGTGGAAAAAGATCGGTGCCATTCAGGTTTTCCGGTTTCTCGCATCCGGACCATTTGGCGGCAATCTCGATCCCGATCCCGTCGGGCAGAAGAACGTCACTCTCTTTCAGAAGCCGGCGATAGGACGATTTGGAACGGGCCATATTGACGCAGTGCGCGTTCACGAAATTGACCGTCATCGCGTTGCCCCACCGGGCCTTTCCCACGATATAGGCCGCGGCGCGCTCCGGTGCGGTGCTAGAGAGGTTCAGACCAAAGAGGTTGATGGTCTTAAAATCGGAATGGTCCCGAACATCGGTTCGCATGAAAGCGATGGGAGAAGCGGCACTGCGCAGGGTGGAAACAGGGACGAATTTCATGGCGATGCTCCTTTCGATGGGTCACCGCTCACAGCGCAATCGTCGTGCCAAACCGTCTAAGTCACTGTTATTTCATGGATTCAACAGGTGGAGCTGAATCTGCGAATTGCGCTCTGAGGTCAGTTTCGCAATTTGCAGCATCATCGGTTCGCATTTTGCGTGCCCACAGACGCAAGCTGCGAATTCTACCTCGGCCCACTCCCATAAACCCCTGAAAACGAAAACCTTTCCGGTTTGGCACGCACTTTGAAACGTCTCGGGAAAATCAAACCCGAGGATCGCATGTTCGCTTTTCGCACCACTATCGGTCAGTTCGCTTCCACACCCCTCCTGCGCGGTTTGGTGGCGTTCGGATCGGCCGAGGCGGCCACGCGGATCGTACGCCTTGCCGCGCTGCTCATCGTAGCGCGCAAGGTTACGCCGGAAATTCTGGGTACCGCTGCGATGGCGCTGACGCTGTTCGAGCTCGTCCGCGTTCTCGCCAATGTCGGCATCGGCCAGCGCCTGATCTTGGCTAAAGAGCATGAACTGCCCGGTCTGTGCGAGACCGCCTACAAACTGTTCTGGGCGGTCTGCACCGGCGTCGCGGCCATCCAACTCGCGGTCGCGGCAACCATGTTCTTTCTGTTCGATCTGGGCTCGGCAGCGATGTTGCTGGCGATCCTCTCGCTGGTGTATTTTGCGATGCCGCCCGGCCTGGTTCAGATCTTTCTGACCATGCGCGAAAACCGCATGGCCCGCGTGGCCCGCATTACGGCGACCCAGAACATGGCCGATAGTTTGCTGACGGTTGCGCTGGTCATCGTCTGGCCGGGCGCCTGGGCACTGGTCCTGCCGAAATTGCTGGCGGCCCCCATCTGGACCGTCCTGGCGCGGCGCAGTTCGCCATGGCGCCCGGATCGCTCACGCCAAAGCGCTCCGCTGGCAGAATTTGCGCTGTTCGGTCCGGCAATCCTCGCAACAGAGATGCTGGGGGCGGCCCGCCTGCAGGGTGATAAGCTGATCATCGGCGCCCTGCTGGGTACCGAGGCACTGGGCATTTACTACTTCGCCTTCAACGCGGGGCTGGGGATTACGCAGAGCTTCGTTTCCGCCTGCAATCTCGTGGTCTTTCCTCACCTGGCCAAAATGCGCGACGCCAACTTGCTGCCGGAATTTCGCAAGGCGTTTGCAGCCGGCCTCGCGCTGCTAGCCCCCGTCGTCGCCGCGCAGGCGCTGCTCGCCCCGATCTATGTGCCCGTCGTCTTCGGCAAAACCTGGGTTCCTGCCACGCCTTACATCGCATTGCTCGCTTGCGCCGCACTGCCGCTCTACGCCGGATCGCTGCTGGGTGCGCGGTACCGCGCTGCGGGTCGGCCCCAGTCGGAAACCATTGTGACCGCCTTGGCAAGCGCCGCCGCGCTGGCCGGCCTCTCAATCGGAGCCGCCTTCAGCCTGAGCTGGGCTTGCTTCGGATACGGCGCTGCCATGGCAGCGGTCTTTCTTCCCGCCATCGGTGCAAACCTCCTTGGCCGCACCGCTACCTTCACCCCCAAGCTGCAAGGATAATGACCATGACCAAGCCCATCTTTTCCGTCGTAATCGCCGCCCACAATGCCGAAAGCACCATTGGGCTGACGATCGACAGCGTTCTCTCCCAGAGCGAGCAGGATTTCGAACTGATTGTCGTGGACGACGGTTCGGAAGATCGGACCCTGCGCGTTGCGCTGGAGAAAGCGGACGCCGATCCGCGGATCAAGGTAACCTCTCAGTGCAATCAAGGCGTTTCCGCGGCGCGCAATCTGGGCGCGGCCTTGGCGCGCGGCCATTACCTCGCTTTTCTGGATGCGGACGACGTCTGGCATATCGACAAGCTGGCGATGCATCGCGCCGCCCACGAAGCCGACCCGGCTTTGGAAGCGAGCTACGCACGCATCGTCTTCTGCACGGAGGAAGAGGGCGAGCTGAAGGCCGGGCGCACCCGTTCAAGCGTGCAGGAAGGCCCCTGTCAGCTGGAAGACGTGCTGATCGAAAATGTCGTCTGCACGATGAGCAATCTCGTCATCGAACGTCAGTCGTTCCTGGAAATCGGCGGGTTCAAACGCACCATGCGTCACGCCGAAGATCAGGATCTGCTGGCTCGCTTCGTCGGCGAAGGCCGCCGCCTGTGCGGTATCCCCGAAACGCTGGTGGGCTATCGCATGAGCGCCGACGGCCTGAGCTGCGACTTCATTGCGATGCTGACGGCGTGGAAAGAACTCGTCGGTCGCTGGTCGGACAGGATCGACATGCGCCGCGCCGAGGCCCTCTACTGCCGTTACCTGGCGCGGCGGACCCTGCGCTCGGGCACCACCATGGCCGTGACCCGCGAGTTCGTTCGGCGCGGACTGACCAGCGATCACAAGGCATTCCTGTCCGGCGGGACCCGCGGCTTGATGACCGTCGGCGCTGCTATCGCCGGAAACGCGCTGCCGGCGCGTGCACGCACCGTGATTTTTTCCTGAACTTGATCCGTGAGGAGCCATCCGATGACTCGTCCCCGTATTTCCGTCGTCATGCCCGTCTACAATGTCGAAGCCTATATCGAGGAAGCCGTTCGGTCGGTGCTCGACCAGAGTTTCGAGGATTTCGAGCTGATCATCGTCGACGATGGCGGAACGGATAATTCCATTCCGATTGCTCGCACCTTCGCCGATCCGCGCATCCGCATCGTGAGCCAGCCCAATCGCGGGCTTGCCGGAGCGCGCAACACCGGGATCGGCGAGGCGCAGGCCCCTTATATCGCGCTGCTGGATTCCGATGACCGCTGGCACCGCGACAAACTGCTCCTCCATTACATTCACCTGCAGGCGAATCCGAAGGTCGGGGTCAGCTACTCGGGCTCACGCCTGATCGACGAGCATGGCGAAATCATGAAGGTGGCCATGCGTCCGAAACTGACCGATGTCGATGCGGCCGACATCCTGTGCCGCAATCCCGTCGGCAACGGCAGCGCCCCCGTCTTCCGGCGTGAGGCGCTGGATCGCGCCGCCTTCCGGCATCCGGAAGAAGCGGACCGCATGTGCTGGTTCGACGAAGACTTCCGCCAGTCAGAAGATATCGAATTATGGGTTCGCCTGTCCTCGGTTCACGATGTGCAGTTCGAAGGCATCGATGGGTTGTTGACCGATTACCGGATCATCGGCGGGGCTCTGTCGGCCAATGTCGTCAAGCAATATGTCAGCTGGAACCGGATGTTGGAAATTGCGGAGCGAAACTGCCCGGCCCTGGTCGAGCAGCACGGGGCCCGTGCGCGGGCCTATCAGCTCCGCTACCTCGCGCGCCGTTCGATCCAACTGGGCAACGCGAAACTTGCCAAGGACTTGCTGGACCGCGCATTGAAAGCGAAGCCGATGATCCTAGTAGAAGAGCCCAAGAAGTCGCTGATCACATATTGCGCGATCCAGATCGCTCGTCTGGCCGGGCCGCAGCAGTTCGAGCGAATGGCCCGTCCGTTCCTGAAGGCCGCAGCATGATCAGGATCGCCCATTTGCTGAACGACTTCGCCATGGGCGGTGTCACAAGGGCCCTGTCCCTGTTTACGGAAGAGCCGCGGATGACCAGCGCATCGCAGTCTTTTACGGTGCCGATGAGGCGCAAATTCGGTGATGCCCCGTCGCTGGATGCGGATCTCATCCTCATCCACGTTCCGCCATGCTGGAGCCGTCTGCCATATCTTGCAGCGCTTCGCCTTCGCAATCCGCAGGCAAGAATCGTGCAGGTGGAGCATAGCTATACGCGTTCGTTTGAACGGTATCGCGTGTCCTCTCGCAAACGCTTCCGGCTTTTGCTGCGATCGGCCGCGAAAATGGTGGACGAGGTGGTGGCGGTCTCGAAGGCTCAGGCCCAGTGGCTCGCCGAAACGGGCATACCCCGCCACAAGATTTCTACCATCTATCCGTGGAGCGGACGGTTCGAGCTGTTGCAGGTGCCGGAAAAACGCTTTCGCTCTCAGCGGCTGAACCTGTTGGCTTATGGCCGGTTTTCCCGAGAAAAGAATTTCGACTCCCTGATCGCGGCGATGGGTCAATTCCATCCTTCGGCAGTGGACTTGGTCCTGTTCGGGTCCGGTCCGGAGCAGGAAAACTTGAACCAGCTTGCGCGCGATTGCCCCAATGTGCGCATCAAGGCGGCATGCACCGATCCTGCCCCGTGGCTCGCGCAATGCAGCGCGGTCATCATGCCCTCCCACCATGAGGCGTTCGGTCTAGTGGCAACGGAAGCGCGGATGGCCGCGCGGCCGATCTTGGTTGCCGACGTCGATGGTTTGCCTGAACAGGCCGAGGCTGGAGGCGGCGTCGTCGCCAAGCTCGGCTCGCATACAGAAATTGCCGACGCCATCCGCGAATTCTTGAATTTCGATCTTCTGCGTCTCGGCAGGGAAGCCCGCGAAGGTGTGATCGGACAACATGATGTCATCATCGATGATTGGTTGGATCTCGTGAACCGCGCCGCCAGCCACCGCCGCAACCCGAAGCTGAAGGCTGCCCGCGCAGAGACCGGCTCACGCCGAACTTTTGCAGCGCAGAACGATTGACCGTTTCGCCCAACCGAAGGATGGGACGGGCGCTTTATTCCTGCGGTGCCGGTTGATCCAAGTTGGTCGATACGAGCGCCTTGCCGATCAGGATCAAGCCCGGCCAGAATAGATAGGCAAGGATTTCCAGGTTCTCGCCGAAAGAATACAGCGCGAGGATCAGGATCATCGCAAGGCCCATACGTTGCAACGCGCCGAGCCTTGCGCGCCAGACCAGATTGCCAAGGGTGATCGCCATTGGCAGGCCCAGCGCGATCGCGCCCAGCAACCCTTTAACAAACAGCAGGCCGTACCAGCTGTGGTGGCTGCCGATCGGCATATATTCAACGAGATGCGGCCCGTTTTCGACGACCCCGTGGCCGAACCAATAAGCTTCATCTTCCCAGCGATCGAGCGCGATCCGGCCCAAGGCCGCGCGAACCCGGCTGGAGTCCGCTCGCGCCGAAGAAAAATCGCTCGCCAGCTGATCTACAAACGCGAGCAGGTCCGTTCCGAAGAGCCCGATCAGCAAGAAGGCGGGCGCGACCAGCCACCAGATCCATCCACGGTCGACTTTGCCGCAGGCCCAGACCACGGGCGCAATCACCGCGAGCGCCACCAAAGCGAGCCGGGACTGCGATAGCACCGCGATCGCCAGAAAACCGGCAAGCCCCGCCGCGCGCCAAGCCAGGTTTTGCTCGCGCGCGGCAATGAATATGTAAACCAGCGCGACCATGCCCGCAGCCGGAGACCAGGGCGCGAAGAACTGCCAACGCGGCGTGCCCGCGCCCGGCTCGATCGTGTAGAGGATCGTTGCGAAATATTCCGGTCCCGGACCGCCAACCGCCTTCAACGGCGATACCCAGAGGGTTTCCGGCAGGCCGATGAACGGCGCAGCCAGGAAGAGCGGCAGAATGACTAGGGTCCACATGCCGAGGCGGCACGCCGCGCGCGCAATCACCGAAACGCGAATGTCGAGCACCGCGCCTGCCAACATGAACAGGGCTATCAGTGCCCATCCCTTGGCCCAGCCGATCGAGCTTTTGATTGTCTGCCCCGTGCCAAGCGAAAAATTCGCATGGCCGGCCCAGAGGATCAGCAGCAGGGCCGTCATCGCGGCCAGCCACAGCCAAACCGCCGCCGGAACGATCGCGATCGATTTGCGACCCAGATAAAGCTCGACGAACACCAGCGCCGCAAGCAGCCAGCCGATAACCGGTCCGGCGATGTAGAGCGCTCCGAAGAGCCACAGCAGCCAGGTGCCCGCAATCGCTCCGCCGATCAGGCGTTCGGGAGCAGTTTGCGGATGATCGGCTGGCGCAGCCATAGCAGCAGGAATCCCAGCAAGGTGAAAATCGTGGCGCCCACCGCTCCGAAGAGCGCCAGGATGGGTGATGGTGCCGACCGGACGCGCGGAAGGGAAGGGGATTCCAGAGTCTGAACGAGCGGATAGGATGCGAAAGGATCCGACTTGTTGGTATCGAGCCGCGCCAATGCGGAGCTGAACACGGCTTCGGCCACGCGAAGATCGCGGGTCAGGCGGGCAAGCTGGGAGGCTTGCTCGACCAGCCGTCCGGAATGGCTGCTCTGTTCGCCGATCTGGCGTCGCAATTCGGTCAGCGCGGCCCCGTGGCCGTTTCTGTCTGCGTCGCGTTCGGTCAGCGTCGCGAACAGGTTTTCGCGCGTATCGGACACCGCGATGTCGGCAAAGGCCAGCACCTGCGCACCGCCCATTCCCGCGATGGTGCGGCCGCGCGCTACCAATGCTTCGCGAAGCGCGTCGCGCTCGACCGACAGCTTTTCCATCTTTTCATGGCCGTCGCCCAGCGTGGCACCGGTCTCTGCATGCTGTGAAGACAAAGCGGTGTAACGTGAGAGCAACTCACGAAATTGGGGGTCGGCCTTCAGCCGCATGGCCGTACGCGCACGCGGCAACGAAATATCCAGGCTCGATGCCAGCCGTCCGGCACCCCCGCGGCTTTCCGCAAGCCGGACGCGACGTTCCCGCTCGCTAGCTTTCAGTTGGTCGAGCGCGCTCACACGCCCTGCGAATTGATCGAGCGAGACGAGGCCGGTTTCTCCCTGAAAATCCAGCAATGCTTTCTGTGCCTGATCCACTTTCGCTTCGAGCTCGGCGATCCGGGCGGCATCCGCATTCTCGCGCGCGATCGCTTCATCCGCGCGCAGCGTCTCCAATGCGCTGAGAAAGGCCTGCTGCAGCGCGATCATGCGCTTCTGCGCCTGAGCGGGATCGCCTGCCGGCATTTCGACCTCGATCAGATTGGTCTGATCGATGAGCTTTATTCCGGGCGAAGGAAAGGCGCCCTCTTCCTCCTGCGCGCGCTTTGCCGCGTCACGCAGAACGATGTCCGACGTCAGGAGGCGTTTGTAGTTTTCGGTCGGGCTGAGCGAGGGACTGGAAAAGGCCGAAGACGTGTTCGTGGTCGCTTGCCCGATGGATTCGAGGTGCAGCGATCCGCCGACCCCCGTGCCCGGCAGAATCAGCGTCATCTTGCTGTCGAAACGATCCGGCGCCACCAATATGTAAAAGAGGGTGAGGGTCCAGATGACGGCGAGCGGGCCGGCCAGCGCGACCAGATATCGGCGGTAGCGACCAACCGACGGCAAACCGTCACGGATGAAAGACCAGATGCGAAGCAGGACGCGCGGGGTTTCGGCCGCGCCGCGAGTTATAGGGGTGTGTTTCACAGGGCGCTGTCCAGCAGGATGGCGGGCGTTACCGTGCTGATGCCTTGGGAAATCAGCCCGACGGCTTCCGACAGGTTGGTCCAGCGGCTGTCGTAACAGGCGATGGCGTCGCCCGGCATCAAGTAGGGATCATAGGCATCCCGGTCCGCCCCACGCACCAACTTCTCGATATCGCGCTCTATCACCATGCTGCGCCCGTTGATCGGGTTGCGCGAAATCAGAACGGCTCTGCGGTCGGACTGCATGTAGCTTCCGCCGACACAGTTGGCCGCGACGAGGGCCTGCAAAAGCCGCGTGCCATAGGGGAGCGACGTGGTGTCCTTACCGATCGCAGCGCCGGCATTGTTGTTGGCGCTGCGCGTCAGGTTCGACATGTAGACGCGGATGCCCGGGGGCGTCAGCGGGGTCAGACGCGCAAGCTTGGCGTCGAAGCAGCTGCGGCTGGGCACCATGATACGATCGCCAGCGGTGACCGCGACATCCTGTGCCGACTGGCCATGGACCAGTCCGGAAAGGTCGAGCTCCACATAGGCCTGACCTCTGATCAAATACACGCGCTGCACATCCGCATCGGGACGCACGCCCCCGGCCGCCCGGATCGCCGCGGCGACCGAACGCGCGCCATTGGCATCGCCGCTCGAATCCCCTTCTTTCAGGCCGATCCGGCTATCGGCCGTGCGCTCACCTATACGCACGGCTTGGGCCTGAAACACCGCTCCGGTGACCGCGACCGGAACACCGCCTGATTCGATGAGCGCTACGTTCACCGCATTGCGCAGCGGTTTCACGATACCTTCCGCTACAAGCTTTTCGCGCAGGGATGTCGCGAAGGCGTCGAGTGAGCCGCCGCCTGCGCGGGTGGGGGAGATCCCGCGCAGGCGAACGGTGCCGTCGGTATCGACGACATAGGTTCCGGAGAGGCGATCGGCATCTCCGAGAATTCGAACGGAGAGACGGTCTCCGGGGGCGAGCGGAGCCGTTTGCGCCGCGAACTCATCGATCCGCGCATGGCGGTATGCCTCCAGCTCGCGCGGAGTCTGCGAGTTGCAGACGGAGGCACTGCTGGCCAATGGCGTATCGTCGGCCCATTTTCCGCTAGGATGACCGCTTCCGCTACTCGCGATCTGTTCCGCAGCATAAACGGCGCTGCGATGATTTACGGGTGCCGGACCGCTCACGCACCCGGCCAGAAGCGCGGCCAGGCATAGAAGCGATGACGAAGCCCGGGTAGGAATAGAGGTCACGATCAATCTCCGCATTGTACTGCGGATGCCTGTTCAAGCTCCGTGCCAACCGGGCCGCCGCGAGGGGGCCTGGGCGGTCCACGCAAAATGCGAGCGTTGATTTTCGCAAAATGCGTTAATCCTTTCGCAATCCGCAAAAGATATTCGCAGTTTGCAATCGATCTCTTGTCAGATCGGCGCTTTTTCCCCGGCCACTGGCGGGCGGCACGTTTCTTGCATGCAGGCTCAGGCCTAGGAAGAAGCAGGAGCCTATTGTGAAAGGAATTGTCTTTACGGAACTCGTCCGATTTCTCGATCTCACTGGAGGCCCGGTATTCGCTGAGAAGGTTTTGGCCCAAGCCGGACTCGAGCATGGCGGAGTCTACACGCGAGTCGGCCAGTATCCCTGGCAGGAAGCGGTCCGCGTCGTCGAGGCGGCCTCGCGCGAAAGCGGCGCCGATTTCGCCGCCTTATGCACCGATTTCGGCGCCTATCTGTTCGACCGCTTTACCGTGCTCTATGCCGAGATCGTCGGGCGATACGCGACTGCCGAGGCGCTTCTTTCTCATGTCGGAGATCATATCCATGAGGAGGTGAGGGTGCTCTATCCGGATGCCAATCCGCCAGAAGTAATGACCGTATCGAATGGCGATACGCTGCATGTCCACTATTCGTCCCACCGGCCTTTCGCCCATATCGCGCATGGCTTGGTGACCGGCGCGATGAAGCATTTCGGGGATGGTCGAAAATTGGAATGGATCACCGCAAATGAGGAAGGTTCCAGCGCCGAATTCGCGCTGACGGGATAGATTATGGCCAAGCCGAACATATTGATCATCGAAGACAGCCCATCACTTGCACTGGGTTATGCGGCGCAGCTTGAGGAAGCGGGCTATGCCGTCACCTTGGCTTCCACGCTTGCGGAAGCGCGCGAGGCGGTAGGCGAAAAAGTCTTCGCGGCAGCGCTCCTTGATTTGCAATTGCCTGACGGCGACGGTCTGTCGTTGCTCGAAGAGGGCGATGATACTTCCCCGGCTTTCATTGTCATCACGTCCGACGGTTCGCTCTCGCGGGCGATATCCGCCATGCGGCTGGGCGCGTTCGATTTTCTCGTAAAGCCGGTCGCGGGTACCCGGCTGCTCGCCACCGTCAGGTCGGCCGTAACACAGCGTCAGGACACTGGCCGAGGGGAGGCGAGGTCGGAAAGCCGCTCCACCGCCGACGGCTTCCACGGGTTCATCGGACAGTCGGCCGCGATGAAGGCAGTATTCCGCACGATCGAACAGGTCTCCGATTCAAGGGCGGCCGTATTTGTGACGGGGGAAAGCGGAACGGGCAAGGAAGTGACCGCCGAGGCGCTGCATGCATCCTCGCGGCGCAGTCGCAAGGCCTTCGTCGCGATTAATTGCGGCGCCATTCCCGAAAATCTGCTGGAAAGCGAGTTGTTCGGCCATGTCAAAGGTGCGTTTACCGGTGCCGTCGAAAATCGCATCGGCGCGGCGAAGGCAGCCGATGGCGGCACATTGTTTCTGGATGAAATCTGCGAGATGGAGCTCAAACTGCAGGTGAAGCTGTTGCGCTTTCTGCAGACAGGCATGATCCAACGTGTGGGCTCCTCCAAGGCTGAAGCAGTGGATGTGCGGATTGTGTGCGCAACCAATCGAGACCCGCTTCGCGAAGTTGCCGAGGGGCGCTTTCGCGAAGACCTCTTTTACCGCCTCAACGTCATACCCATCCATCTTCCGCCGCTACGCGACCGGGGCAACGACATCCTGCTATTGGCCGATCGCCTGACGCAAGCTATTGCCGAGGAGGAGCGCCGCCCGAACATGCGCCTGAGCGCATCCAGCCGCGCGCAGATTGCTACCCATCCTTGGCCCGGCAATGTCCGCGAATTGCAAAACGCCCTGCGCCGAGCCATCGTTACCGCACCGGGCGAGGAGGTGGACGTTCAGCTCACTGCCCATCCGGCGGGAACGGTCCCAAAGCCGCTCCTGGCCTGCGACGCCCTTCGCGATCCGTTGCCGCAGAGCGCCACCAAACCCGCTGATGCGATCGACTTGGCGGACCTCGAAGGACTTACGCTGGAGCAAATCGAGCGGATCGTCATCCAGGCGGCCATCAAGCGCAATCAGGGAAACGTGACCCGCAGCCAAGGATTTGGCGATCAACCCTTCCACCGTTTATCGCAAAATCGAAAAATGGTCCGCCGCAGCCGAATTATAGACCGCACTGGCTGAGGGGCATTACAAGCCAAACTATTTCTGGTGGAAGATGGGTTGCGTACAGGAAATGTTGTAACAGACTTTGCATGCAATTAAGCGAACAAGCTTGGTCAGCCGTACCGCCGATCCCGTCGTCCGACCACTGGTCGAATACGCTTACCAATCTTCGGGTAATGCTCCGCACTGCCTTCGGCGGGCCGTGGTTTTGGGCATGCGAGAAGCATCCAACATCTCGAATTTAGCTCCGATAGCTTCGGCACGCGATTAGTAATAGCCAATCTATCCGCACTCCTGCGCAGATGACGATCTTGTATCGAAATAAAATAGCCGGATAAAATCGCTATAAACCGCCAAAATCTGATAATTTAGTATCAGCGAATTTTGCTCGTGTCCGCTAAGCCGCGCATTCCCCAGTTAACTGGCGGAAGGGGTGGGATTCGAACCCACGGATGCTTGCGCATCGGCGGTTTTCAAGACCGCTGCAATCGACCACTCTGCCACCCTTCCGGTGCTGGACAGGCCTGTTCGAGCCGTCCGGTCGCGGGTTCCCTTAGCGCGGTGCTACGCCGCTGCCTAGCCTTGCGCTGAAGCGTGTCGAAGCGGCGACCATTTGCGGTTTCGCGCGCGGTTCATCCGTGCGACAACGACGCTGCACCATAGATTTGTGGCCCAAGGGAGTTCTTCATGCCGCGTATTGTTCTGGCAATCGTCACAGGTCTTGCATCGCTGATGCTGGCCAGCTCTCAACCGGCGTTCGCGCAGGATGCTGCGGGCTTTCAGGCCTATCTGACGCAGCTGCGCGCCGCTGCGCTGGCAGAAGGCGTGAGCGCCGCTACGCTCGACCGCGTTCTGCCCACGCTTACGTTCAGCGAAACCGCGATCCGCATCGACCAGAAGGCGAGCGGGGGCGGGGGGAGCGGTGCGATCCCGATGTTTACCGGGTCGGATGAGCAGCGCGCTATTATCGGCAAGGCCGGGCCGGGCCGCGATAAATATCGCGAATTGCGTCCCCAGCTTGATCAGATCGAGCGCGAACTGGGTGTGCCGCCTGGCATCATTCTCGCGATCTACGGCAAGGAGAGCAATTTCGGCAGCTATACCGGCAATTTCGATACGATCAGCGCGCTGGCGACGCTCGCTTATGAAGGACGCCGCCGTGCCTTGTTCGAGGGGGAGGCGATAGCAGCGCTCAAGATGGTCGATCGGGGCGTTCCGCGCACCAAATTGACCGGCAGCTGGGCCGGCGCCATGGGCAAGCCGCAATTCCTGCCGTCTGTTTATTTGCGCCTCGCGGTAGACGAGGACCGCAACGGCTTTGCCGACATCTGGGATAGCGAGGCGGACGCGATGGCGTCGATCGCCAATTATCTGGTTGCCGCGGGATGGCGGGCGGACCGGCCCTGGGGCGTTGCGGTGGACGTGCCCTCCGGTTTTGATCGCAGCGCTTACCGCAATCGGACCGTGCCTACGCGCTGCCCGCGCGTGTTCGAACGGCATAGCCGCTGGATGACGTTGGCCGAATGGGAACAACTCGGCTTCCGCCCGCAGGCCGGTTTCTGGCCGCAGGACAAGGACAGGATCCTCGCCACGCTGCTGGAGCCCGACGGCCCCGGCAACACGGCCTATCTGCTCACCGGTAATTACCGCGCGATCCTGGATTATAATTGCTCGAATTTCTACGCCATGGGGGTTGGCCTTCTTGCTGATCAGATCCAGCGCTAAGCTGATCTTTCTTGGGCTGATGTCAGCCGCGCTGGCTTCCTGTTCCGGCGGTCCGCAGCTTAGGGAAATTTCCGACAGTCCGGTCAAGATCGGCGCTCCCTATACTGTGCGCGGCGCAACCTACGTCCCCGCCGATGATCCAGCTTATGACGCGGTAGGCTATGCCAGCTGGTACGGCGGCGCGCATGAGGGGAGAGCGACGGCGCGGGGCGAGCCTTTTCACAAGTCCGCGATCACCGGCGCGCACCGCACGCTGCCGCTACCGAGCTATGTCGAGGTGACTGCACTGGAGACCGGGCGCACCATCCTTCTGCGCATCAACGACCGCGGGCCATTTGTTGCGGGGCGCATTATCGATCTTTCAGAGGGTGCGGCGGAAGAACTTGGCGTCAAGGCAGCAGGGATTGCGCCGGTCCGGGTCCGGCGTGTCGAACCGGTCGAGAGCGAGCGCCGACGCCTGCGCCAAGGCAAGCGCGTTAACCGGCCCAGCGCATCGCCGCGCGAAATCGCTGGTCTGCGGGCCAGATTGAACCAAGGCGGCGGCTTGACGTCATCGCAACAGGTCGCGCCGCAATCCTCTGTTCTCTATGTTCAGGTCGCCAGTTTTTCGGAGAAGGCCAATGCGTCGCGGCTCGCTTCGCGCCTTGGCGCCAGCATTCGGCCAAGCGGCTCAGGTCACTGGCAGGTGCTGCTCGGCCCCTATTCTTCTGGAGAAGCCGCACGCGTAGGGGTGGAAGCGGCGCGCCGGGCGGGCTATTCGGACGCCATGATCCTGAATCGCTGATCGAACCTGTTTGTCCTCACTCCATCTATCGACGGAATTTCATGCGCCATTTCCTCAGTCTCGCCGCCGCCCTTACGCTTGCCGTTCCCGCCTCCGCCCAGGCACCGAGTTATGACAGCACAGCTCCGATCGCATATATGGTCGATCTGAGCTCCGGCGCGGTGCTCTATTCGCGCGCTGCGGACAAGCGAATGCCCCCGGCCTCGATGGCCAAGATGATGACGGTGCTGGTCGCTTTCGATCTGATCGACAGCGGCAAGGTGAACGCCGACAAGAAAATTCTGGTCGGCGAGGATTCCTGGCGCGAATGGAATAATCGTGGATCGTCCATGTTTCTTGGCGTCAACGAACAGGTTTCGGTGCGCAATCTGCTGCACGGCATCGTGACGCTTTCGGGCAATGACGCCACCGTGGTTCTGGCCAAGGGGCTTGCCGGCTCGGAGCAGGCGTTCGTCGGTATGATGAACGAGAAGGCTCGCAAGATCGGTATGAGCAACAGCCATTTCGGCAATACGAACGGCTGGCCCGACGAAGGCGTAACCTATGTGACCGCGAAAGACCTGGCCACGCTAGCCAAGGCGACGATCGAGGAACATCCGAAACTCTACGAAGAATATTACGGGCAGCATAACTTCACCTGGCAGGGGATTAAACAGCCCAACCGCAATCCGCTGATCGGCAAGGTGCAAGGTGCCGACGGGCTCAAGACCGGCCACACTGAAGAGGCCGGCTATGGATTTACCGGATCGGCCGAACAGAATGGCCGCCGCTTGGTGGCGGTCGTCGCCGGACTCGACACCTATAACAACCGTATCAAGGAATCCGTTGCCTTCATGAACTGGGGCTTCGGTGCATGGACGACTAAGCCCCTCTATAAAAAGGGTACGGAAGTCATTGAAGCGAAGGTGCAACAGGGCGGCTCTCGCAGCGTTCCGCTTGTTGCACCGCGCGATCTGGCCGTGACGCTGCCGGCGACGCAGGGCGGCGATTACAAAGTCGCGGTGCGCTATGAGGGGCCGCTCACCGCGCCGATCGCGAAGGGCGACAAGGTGGCGGACCTGATCGTGACCACGGCGGACGGATCGACCCAACAAATGCCGCTGGTGGCGGGCGAGGATGTCGGCGAGGCCGGCATTTTTTCCCGCATCTGGAACGGCTTCCTGTCGCTTTTCGCCTGATGGAACGGGGCCGTTTCATCGCACTGGAGGGGGGCGAGGGGACCGGCAAGTCCACGCAGGTGAAGGCGCTGGCCGCCGACCTTTCGCGCCGCGGCATCGATGTGGTTACCACACGCGAGCCCGGCGGAACGGTGGGGGCCGAGGCGATCCGCAATTTGCTGCTGGAAGGAGCGGCAGATCGCTGGACGCCGGAGAGCGAGGCATTACTATTTGCCGCGGCGCGTGCCGATCATGTCGCCAAGCTGATCCGCCCGGCAATCGAACAGGGCCAATGGGTCTTGAGCGACCGTTATGTCGACAGCTCGCGTGCCTATCAATCGGCCAGCGGACTGCCGGACGATGATTTGATGACCTTGCACCGCATTGGCAGCGACGGATTATTGCCCGATCGCGTTTTGTTGCTGGAACTGCCAGGGGGCGAGGCAGGACGACGCGCCCATCGTCGCGATGGCGGGGCGGGCGATCGCATCGGCGGGCGGGACGAGCAGTTCCATGCCGATGTCGCCGGCGCGTTCCGCCGCTACGCTGCGGCCGAACCGGATCGCTTTCGTCGAATTGAAGCAAGCGGGCCGCCGGAAGAGGTCACCCGCGCTTTGGTTTCGGCGCTCGGCGACTATATCTCGTGACGTGATGGCGAACTTCATCGGACATGATCGCGCGGAAGCGGCGGTTCTCGCCGGTTTGGACGAAGGACGGCTTCACCACGCCTGGCTTCTGAGCGGGCCTAAGGGCATGGGCAAAGCCAGTTTCGCGCTACGCGCCGCGCGGTTGCTTCTGAGCGATAATGATGGATTCGAAGGTTTTTCCGCTTCCCAAGAAGGCCAGGCAGCTGCGTTGATCCGCGCCGGATCGCACCCCGACCTTAAGATTTTGCAGCGCTTGCCCAAGAAGGACGGGCTCGATCCGGAAGATGTCAGCGATGAGGCGGATCTCAAGCGCAATATCAGCGTCGATCAGGTGCGATCGCTGCAGCCATTGCTCGGCGGTAAGACGTCGATCGCGCCGCGGCGTGTCATCATAGTGGATGCCGCTGATGATCTGGAGCGCAGCGGTGCCAACGCGCTTCTGAAAAACTTGGAAGAACCACCGGAAAACACTGTGTTTTTCCTAGTTTCACATGCACCGCAGCGACTGCTTCCGACAATTCGTTCGCGCTGCCGGGTTCAGCGTTTCGACCCCTTGAGCGATGAACAGATGGATGCTTTCCTGCGTTCTGCGCTGCCCGATCTGCCGGACCAGGACCTTGCGGCGCTGATCCTCGCCGCGGAAGGATCACCGGGCCGCGCGATTGCCATGCACGGGCTCGACTTGGGTGCGCTCGACCGGCAGCTGTCGCAGATTTACCGCGAGGGCGATCGCAGCGGCAGCCTGGGATCCGGACTTGCGCAAAAGCTTTCGCTGAAAGCCGCGAATGAGCGATATCTCGCCTTTCTGGAGCAGGCGCCTGCTTATTTCGCAGCCATCGCGCGCGAGACCCCCCCCGCCAATGTGGCCCCAGTAATTGATGCCTGGCGTGAGGCCAGCGACCTTGCCGCACGCGCTGTCCCGCTTACGCTGGACAAGCAGAGTGTGGTTTTTCGCATGGCGCGGTTGCTGGCAGGCCTCTCTGCCCATAGGGATGCACGGCAATGACCGACACCAGCCCATTCTACGTCACCACCGCGATCAATTATCCCAATGGCAAGCCGCATATCGGCCACGCCTATGAAGGGATTGCGGCCGACGTCATCGCCCGTTTCCGCCGCTCCCAGGGACGCGAGGTCCGTTTCCAGACCGGCGTCGACGTCCATGGCCTGAAGATGGTGAAGACCGCGCGCGAAAAGGGCCTCGATCCGTCCGAATTCGCGGCACAGATGACGCCCCACTTCACTGAGCTGTGTGAGCGCTACCGGATCAGCTATGATCGGTTTATCAGCACGAGCGAGGACGCCAACCACATCGCCGCGCAGGAAATCTGGAAGCGTATGGAAGCGAGCGGCGATCTGTATCGGGACCGCTACGAAGGATGGTATTCGGTTCGCGACGAAGCTTATTATGCGGAGGGCGAACTGCTGGACGGGGAAGGGGGCGCGAAGCTCTCCCCGCAGGGAACGCCGGTGGAATGGACGGTCGAGGAAAGCTGGTTCTTCCGTCTTTCAGCCTATCAAGAGCGTCTGCTGGCACTGTATGCGGACCATCCGGAGTTCATTCAGCCTGATAGCCGCCGCAACGAGGTCATCCGCTTTGTCGAAGGTGGCCTCAACGACCTATCTATCTCTCGCACCAGTTTCGATTGGGGCGTGCCGGTGCCGGATGATCCGGATCATGTGATGTATGTCTGGATCGATGCGCTCACCAATTATTTGAGCGGCCTTGGCTTTCCGGACGACAAGGATGCACTGGTCGAAAAATTCTGGCCCGCGAATGTCCACCTGATCGGCAAGGACATCGTGCGCTTTCATGCGGTTTACTGGCCGGCGTTCCTGCTGAGCGCGGGGATCGAGTTGCCGCATCAGGTGCACGCTCATGGGTTCATCCTCAATCGCGGGCAGAAGGAATCCAAATCGCTCGGCAATGTCACCGATCCCATCGCGTTGGCAGATCGCTTCGGATCGGACGCCATTCGCTATTTCCTGATGCGGGACGTCAGTTTCGGGCAGGACGGCAGCATTTCGGATGAGGCCATCGTGACCCGCGCAAATGCTGACCTCGCAAACAGCTTCGGCAATCTCGCGCAGCGGACATTGTCGATGATCCACAAGAACCTGGATGGCAAACTAGCTACTGGATGGGAGCCGACAGAAGCTGATCGTGAGCTTCAGGCGCTCGTCCAGAATGCGTGCGGTGAGGAACTGCCGGAGGCATTCGAGCGCTTTACGTTCTCGCACGGTCTCGAGGCGTGGATCCGGGCGGTGTTCGCGTGCAATCAATATGTCGATGAGCAAGCGCCCTGGACACTCAAGAAAACCGATCCCGAACGGATGGCGGCGGTTTTGAGCCAGCTTTTCATTTGCATCCGCACGCTGGCGATAGCGATTGCTCCGATCGTTCCGGATGCAGCCCAGAAGCTGCTCGATCAAATGGGTATCGAAGCCCGCAACTGGCGCGATATCGCTGATCAGAATTGGTACCAGGCACGCGCCGCCGGTGCGCCGCTTGGCAAACCCGAGGGCATTTTTCCGCGATTGGAATTGGAGGCGACCGATGCTGGTCGATAGCCACTGCCATCTAAATTATGACGGGCTGGTCGATCGGCAGCAGGAAGTGCTCGCGGCCGCTCGTGCACGCGGCGTTTCCGCCATGCTCAATATATCGACCCGCGAAAGCGAATGGGACGATGTGGTGGCGACCGCCGAACGCGAGTCTGACGTCTGGGCCTCGATCGGCATTCATCCGCACGAGGCGGATGCCCACCCCGAAATGGACACCGCCAAGCTGGTAGCAGCCGCTGAGCGCGCCCGCGTGATCGGCATCGGCGAAAGCGGTCTCGATTATTATTATGACCATAGCGACCGCGATCAGCAGCGGCGCGGCTTTCGCGCGCATGTAGCGGCGAGCCGCGAAACCGGACTGCCGCTGATCATCCACACCCGCGAGGCCGAGGCCGATACCTTTCAAATCCTGCAGGAGGAGATGGGGAAGGGGGCTTTTCCGGCCTTGATCCATTGCTTCACCGCCAGCGCCGATTTCGCGAAGAAGGTGCTGAACCTAGGCCTCTACATTTCGATTTCCGGTATCGTGACGTTCAAGAATGCCAGGGAATTGAAAGAAGTAGCAGCCAAAGTTCCAAAGGACAGGCTACTTGTCGAAACCGACAGCCCGTTTCTGGCGCCCGTTCCGCATCGCGGCAAACCCTGCGAACCCGCGTTCGTTGTTGATACGGCGGCCTATGTTGCAGAGCTTCGCGGCGTCCCGATCGAACAGCTCGGCGAAAGCACGACGGAGAATTTCTACACGCTCTTTTCGAAGGCGGTCCAGTGAAGCTGCGGGTTCTTGGCAGCGGGACCAGTTCGGGTGTTCCGCGGATCGGCAATGATTGGGGCGATTGCGATCCCGGTGATCCGCGTAACCGGCGCCGACGTGCCTCGATCTTGATCGAGCATGACGGTAAGAACATCATCGTCGACACAGGGCCGGACTGCCGTGAGCAACTGCTGGATGCGAATGTGGCGACGCTCGACGCGGTGATCTGGACGCATGAGCATGCCGATCATTGCCATGGGATCGATGAACTGCGCGGCGTTTATTTCAACAATCGGGGCACGGTACAGGGCTATGCGCGCGAACGCACTCAGGCCATCCTGACCGACCGTTTCCCGTATGCCTTTCAGGGCTTCAACGAATATCCCGCTTATGCCAGCGTCGATCTTTTACCCGACGACAGCATGATCGCAGGTGTTCGCGTGCGCGTGGTCGATCTCCCGCATGGCCCCATCAGTTCTGCGGCGATGCGTTTCGACATCGGCGATGTGGCCATGGCCTATGCCACGGACTTCAACGTCTTGACCGATGAAGCTCGCAAACTGTTCAAAGGGGTCGATCTGTGGGTGGTGGACTCGGTGCGGCGCCGTCCGCATCCGACGCATCCGCATCTTGCGCAGGTTCTGCGGTGGATCGACGATTTGGGCGTTAAACAGGCGGCGCTGACCCATCTCGACCAGTCGATGGACTATGTCACACTAAAAGCTGAGCTGCCGGAGCATGTGGAGCCGGCCTATGACGGACTGGAGTTCGTCTGGTGATCGGCGGCGGCCTGGGCGTGAACTTGATCTGGGCGATCGGCATTCTGGTGCTATGCATTAGCTCGCTCATGGCACGGCGCGTACCACTGAAAGGCGCTGTGCGCATCGGACTGATCTGGGTGGCCATATTCGTCGCAGCCTATCTCATCATCAACTTGATCACAGATTTAACATAATATGTATTATCGCACTTAGAATGGCCGAAACTCGCAACAGCTTTAACGACCTCGTAACCATCATGGCGCGCCTGCGCGACCCGCAAGGCGGATGCGAATGGGACTTGGCCCAAACCTTCGCCAGCATCGCGCCCTATACCATTGAAGAGGCCTATGAAGTTGCCGACGCGATCGCGCGTGGCTCCATGCCCGAGCTGAAGGATGAGCTTGGCGATCTGCTACTCCAAGTGGTCTTCCACGCGCGGATGGCCGAGGAAGCTGATGCTTTCGCCATTGAGGACGTGATCAAAGCGATCTGCGACAAGATGGTTCGCCGCCATCCCCATATCTTCGATCAAAGTTCGCCCAATGAAACCCACGCTATCGAACAGCGCTGGGAGGAGATCAAGGCGGCCGAACGCGGCGATGTTGGCGTGCTGGACGGTGTTGCGCTGGCACTACCTGCGCTGTTGCGAGCTCAAAAGATCCAGAAGCGCGCGGCCCGCGTGGGCTTTGACTGGCCTGACGCAAGTGGCGCGAAAGCCAAGATTATTGAGGAACTGGACGAGGCCGAAGCGGCGACGAGCGCCGCGGATGTGGAGGACGAGGTCGGTGATCTGCTGTTCGCCGTCGTCAACTACGCGCGGCATCGTGCAGTCGATCCGGAAACCGCGCTTCGCGGTGCGACGGCAAAATTCGAACGGCGCTTCCGCCAGATGGAAAAGTCTGCGGATCAACCCCTTGGAAGCTTAACCCTCGAAAGCCTCGAAGAACTGTGGGCTACCGCCAAGCGTGCTCAGGCATCTTCGGCGGACTGATCAAGACGCCGGAAACGCCCCCAATTGCGCTCCGACATGCGAACGTTCAATTCTGTCATTTCGCCATCCTGCGATTGACCCAGCACCCGTCCATTTTCATGCAACCAGGCAAGCAGACGTCCCTCACCCGCCGGTAAACGCACCACCGCTTCGCGGTCGTCCGCAGTCAACTTGCCTGCGACCAGCTCGCGCATGGCCTCAACGCCCTCACCGGTAACGGCCGAGATCGTAGCCACGTCGTCCAGGCCCGCCGCCGCTTCTGCCAGATCGGCTCGCCGCTCAGATCCGATAAGGTCGATCTTGTTCCAGACCTCAAGGATCGGGATCGGATCTTCCTCCCCTTCCCCGTTCACGCCCAGATCGCGAAGGATGGCCAAAACATTGGCCCGCTGCGCATCGCTTTCCTCGTGCGCAATATCGCGCACATGGACGATCAGATCCGCGGCCGTCACTTCCTCCAACGTCGCCCGGAAGGCAGCAATGAGTTCGGTCGGCAAATCGGAAACGAAGCCGACGGTATCTGACAATATTGCTTTATCCAGACCGGGCAGACTGATCTCACGCATGGTGGGATCGAGCGTGGCGAACAGCAGATCTTCCGCCATGACGTCACTTCCGGTCAGGCGGTTGAAAAGCGTGGACTTTCCGGCATTGGTATAGCCGACCAGCGCCACGACGGGCCAGGGAGCGCGCTGACGCCGGTCGCGATGCAGCGAGCGCGTGCGGCGCACATCCTCCAGTTCCCGGCGCAGCTTGGCCATGCGATCACGGATCAGGCGACGGTCGGCTTCGATCTGGGTTTCACCCGGACCGCCTAGAAAACCAAAGCCGCCGCGCTGGCGTTCAAGGTGCGTCCAGCTGCGGACGAGACGACCGGCCTGATAATCAAGATGGGCAAGCTCAACCTGCAGACGACCTTCGGCGGTTGCTGCGCGCTCACCAAAAATTTCGAGGATGAGCCCGGTGCGGTCGATCACCTTGGTACCGGTCTTGTCCTCCAGGTTGCGCTGCTGGATTGCGCTTAGCTGCGCGTCAACGATCAGCAGTTCAGCATCGTTCTCTTCAATCGCCGCCGCGATTTCCTCAACCTGCCCGCCGCCCAGTAGGGTGGCTGCGCGTGGCGTGCGCACGCGGTAGGTGCGCGATTCTACGACATTCAGTCCGATTGCGAGGGCTAGCCCCCTGCCCTCCTCAAGCCGCGCGTCGGCGTCGAAACCGGACTCTCGGTCGATCTGCGGGAGGACGAGCACCGTACGGGCACCGCGGGAAAATTCATCCTCGCGTCCGAGCGTAAAACCGGTACTCAATCGTCCTCCTCGTCTTCGCGGTTATATTCGGCAAGGTTGATCGGCTGCAGCGGCTGAACGGTCGACACGGCGTGCTTGTAAACGAGCTGGCACATATTTTCCCGCTCCAGCAGTAGCGAGAACAGGTCATATGCGCGGATGGTCCCCTGCAGCATTACGCCGTTCACCAGGAACATCGTCACCGGCTCCTCGGTATCGCGCACGGCATGGAGGAACACCTCCTGCAACACGCCTTTGCGGTTGTTCGCCGACGCCATCAGGTCGTCGAACTGTTCCATCTCGACAGGCTCACTAGCCATGACTGTGCTGATCGCATGCTTGTAGACAAGCTGGGCCTGGCCATCGCGGCGCAGGAGCACGGAAAAGTTGTCAAACCAGGTGATGATACCCTGCAGTTTTACGCCCTTCACCAAAAACATCGTTACCGGCGTCTTGGTCTTGCGCAAATTGTTCAGGAACAGGTCCTGAAGTCCGTTATTTCCATCTGCCATTCGATTGTTCCCCCGAATTTGGCGGGCGTTTGTCCCCGCGGATTATTGTTATCGTCACTCTGTCTGCCGAGGGCTTAATCGCCTTCCTTTTTCCGATCGGAAATTCCGAGAAGCTTGAGCTTCCTGTGCAGGGCAGAGCGCTCCATACCGATGAACGTAGCCGTGCGAGACACGTTCCCCGAAAAACGCCGGATCTGGATGCGAAGATATTCGCGTTCAAAGGTTTCCCTGGCTTCGCGCAGCGGCGATCCCATCATGTTGGTGATTGCGGACCCCGAATTTCCATCCTGTCCCATCACTTCCGGCGGCAACATGTCGAGTTCGATCTTGTCCCGCCGCTCGACCGGGGAAAGAATGATCGTCCGCTCGATCACATTGCGGAGTTGGCGGACATTACCCGGCCACTCACATGATTGCAGCGCTGCCATCGCCTCTTCGGTAATCTCGGGTGGCGCTATATGCTGTTCGCTGGAGAAGCGGGCGACGAAATGACGCGCCAGCGCCGGGATGTCCTCGCGCCGCTCGGTCAACGGCGGCAGATCGATCGGCACCACGTTGAGCCTGTAGAACAGATCTTCCCGGAACCGCTTTGCCTCAATTTCCTCCGCAAGATCGCGCGAGGTGGAAGAGATGAAGCGCACGTCGACACGAACAGGACGGCTGCCGCCGACGCGGATAAAGCTCTGGTCGGTCAGCACACGCAAAATTTTCCCTTGCGTGTTGAGCGGCATATCCGCGACTTCGTCGATGAACAGGGTGCCGCCATGGGCTCGCTCAAGCAGGCCAGCCTGAATAAGGCGCCCCTCCCGCTCCATCCCAAACAGTTCTTCCTCGACATGATCCGGCGCCATACGGGCAGCGCTGACGGTGACGAAAGCTGCCGAAGCGCGCGGGCTCCAGCCATGCAAAAGCCGCGCGGCCACTTCCTTTCCAACGCCCGCCGGCCCGGTAATCAGCAAACGACTTCCCGTGCCGGCCACACGCTTCAGCGTCGCGCGGACATTGTTGATGGTACTGGAATTGCCGGTCAGCTCCTCGGCCTGTCCTACCTTTTCTTTGAGGACGGCGTTTTCCTGCTTCAGTCGCTCGGTTTCCGTAGCGCGATTGACGAGGTGTATCAGCCGCTCGGCCTCGAAAGGCTTCTCAATGAAATCGACGGCGCCCATGCCCACCGCGGCCACCGCGGTATCGATATTTCCATGACCGGAGAACACGATCACCGGAAGATCCGGATCGCGGCTCTTTACCTCTTTGAGGATTTCGAGACCGTCCATTTTCGAGCCGCGGAGCCAGACATCGAGAAGCAGAAGCGACGGACGACGTTCGTTGATTGCATCCATCGCGCTATCGCTGTTCTCGGCTGTCCGCGTTTCGAAACCCTCGTCCGAGAGCACGCCTGCAACGAGATCACGAATGTCCTTTTCGTCATCGACTATGAGGATATCGAGCGACATTAATTCTGGTCCTTCGGGCCGTTCTGGTCGTCACTGAGTTTGTTGCCGCCGGGCGTACCCAACAACGCGGGAGAGAAGCGCAAGGTTACGCAAGTGCCGCCATCAGCGGAATCGCTGAAGCCGATCTCGCCGAAATGCTCCTCGACGATCTTCTTCACAATCGCGAGGCCGAGGCCGGTGCCGCTGGCGCGGGTGGTCATATAGGGCTCGACAATGCGATCGCGGTCCTCGGGCAATCCGATGCCGTTATCACCAATCTCGACACGGATGTCATCGTCGCCCTTTGCGATCCGGACGCCAATCCGGCCATCGGAGAGATTGAAATCGGGATCGGCTTGAGCACGTTCATCGACCGCCTCCACCGCGTTCTTGATGATGTTGGTGAGCGCTTGGCCGATCTGGCGTCGATCGCACACCAGTTCGACATCTTCATCCGGTGCATTAAGATCGAAAATGATATCGGGGTGTGCGACTTCGTGAAGCAATAGCGACTGTTTGACCATATCCTGCAGGCTCTCGCTGCGGAAGACGGGCTTGGGCATGCGCGCGAAGGCGGAGAACTCGTCGACGATATTGCGAAGGTCGCCAACCTGGCGAATGATCGTGCCGGTCAGTTCCAGGAAGACATCGCCATCTTTCGTAATGTCCTTGCCGAACTTGCGCTTCAGCCGCTCGGCGGCGAGCTGGATCGGGGTGAGAGGGTTCTTGATTTCGTGCGCGATGCGGCGGGCGACATCGGCCCAGGCGGCGCGGCGCTGGTCTACCAGTTGCTGCGTAATATCCTCGAACGTCAGAACCTTGGCGTCGGGCCGGACGGACAGATTCACGGCGAGCGTCCGGGCATCGTCACCGCCGCCGAACTGCATCACCGCGCGCTCTTCTCCTCCATCGACCAGATCCGCCATAGCGGGCGAAACATCGCGCAGCGGCCTATCGATAAGACCCTGGCCATCGCTGCCAAGCAATTGCTGGGCGATGCTGTTGGCAAGACGGATGCGCCCATCGTCGCCCAGGCTGACGATGCCGGCCGTCACCGATTCCAGCACGGTCTCGATGAACGCGCGGCGTCCATCGAGCTGACTGTTCGCAGCTAGCAGATCGGAGGTCTGGATTTCTAGGCGCTCCGTCATGCGATTGAACGAGCGGCGCAAAATTCCGATTTCATCCGGCTGGTCGTCGACGATCGGCACGCGCGTGGAAAATTTGCCGTCGGCCACATTCTGCGCGGCATAGACCAGCTCGGTAACCGGATTGACCAGCCGGTCCGCCACCAGCAACGCCACCCATACGGCAACGCCGATGATCAGCAGTGAGATCAGGAACAGCGCGGCATTGAACTGAAGCTGCAGACTGCGCGATCGCTCGGCCAGCGCGCGATAATCGTTCAACACCTCCTGCGCGCGGTCTCCCATCGTGAAGCCGGCCGAATTCACGGTGCGGGTGGTGTAGAGATAGAGCCCGCTCTCCGGAAAAATCGGCGTGGCGGATTCGATCTTGTCCGCATCGGCCTGCACCACGATCTGCTCGCCAGCCTTTAGCTGGCGCATGATGCCCGGCGCTATCCACTGGGGATCGCCCGTCGGTGTGCCCTCCGAACCTGCCACCGCGGCCGTGCGCTGGCGCCCGTCCTCGCCCAGTTGGACCATGACCGCCTGATTGAATTTACGGCCCACGGTTTGAACGACATAGGCATCCTGAAAGGCGGGCGACTGCAGGCTGGTTTGGCCGAGCACGATCCTGAGATCGCTCGCCATGGTGAGCGTTTCGTCGCGCACGTCGTTCAGTTTTTCGGCGTAATAGCCCTTGGAGAGCGAAACCGAATTTTCGATCATTCCGCGCGCCGGGTCCGAGAACCAGAATTGCACACCGCTCTGAAACAGGATCGAGGCAAAGATCACGACCAGCAAGGTCGGTACCGCGGCGATCAGCGAGAACAGCGCCACCAGCCGGACATGGAGCCGCCCCTTGCTGCCGATCGACGACCGCGCGGCGCGGCGCAGCGCCATCCTCCGGCCGCCAAGGACAAGAATTGCAGTAGCGGGCAACAGATTGACGACAAGCAGTGCCGCCATGACGACAGGGCTAAGCGGCACATTGTTGCTGCCTTGGCCCGACAGCACCCAGTAGGTGAGACCGGCAATCAGGAGCATCCCGATCGCGCTGCCCCACTCCCATATGGAGATGGCACGTTCGCCGCCGGCGAAGTCCGCCAGTCGGGAGAAGACGCTTCGGCGGCGTTCGCTTATCTCAACGTCCAATCGGGGCGCGCTAGTGGCCATCAGGACACAGTTAGCCCATCAACGTGGCCGGTTCACCACAAAAAGCGGTCTAAAAGCGATATTCACCGTCCGCTGGACCCGGCTGGACGCGTCAAGCCGCTTCTGCACGCTCCAGATAGGGCTCGTAGAAGCGGGCGAGCATATCGCGCACCTTTTTCGGATCCGGCTCCTGATTCACCGCATTGCGCCATTCTGCCGAACCGGGCAGGCCCTTGACGTACCAGCCCAGATGCTTGCGCGCGCACCGGGCGCCGACATCCGGACCATAATGATCCATCATTGCCAGATAATGCTCATCGATCAGGCGATATTGTTCCGTCAGCGAGGGATCGGGCAGACGGGTACCGTCCGCCAACCAGCGCATCACCTGCCCGAGCAGCCACGGCTTTCCATAAGCGCCGCGGCCGATCATGACGCCATCCGCCCCGCTTTGCTCCAACGCCTTGTCGGCATCCTCGATAGAGCAGATGTCGCCATTGGCGATGACGGGAAGGTTCGTGGCCTCTTTCACCTTCGCAATGAACGACCAGTCCGCCGTCCCCTTGTACATCTGGCAGCGCGTGCGGCCATGCACGGTGATCAGCTTGGCACCGACATCCTCGGCAATATGCGCAAGCTCCGGCGCGTTCAGGCTCGAATGGTCCCAGCCCATGCGCATCTTTACAGTGACCGGCACCTTCACGGCATTCACGGTCGCCTCGATCAAGCGACGCGCCAGCGGAAGATCGCGCATCAGAGCAGAGCCCGCATCGCCATTGACGACCTTCTTCACCGGGCAGCCCATATTGATATCGATAATCGCCGCGCCGCGATCTTCATTCAGCTTCGCCGCCTCGGCCATCACTTGCGGATCGCAGCCGGCAAGCTGCATCGATACCGGCTCCTCCGCCGGGTCCCACGCCGCCTTCTGGACCGATTGGAGCGTCTCACGGATCATCGCCTGGCTGGCGATCATCTCGGTCACGTTGAGGCCGGAGCCGTAGCGGCGCACAAGCTTTCGGAACGGCATGTCCGTCACACCGGTCATTGGCGCGAGGATCACCGGCTGCGCAATGGTGATGTCGCCGATCTGGATGGGCGAAAGCCGCATATCGTAAGTCCGCATGTTGACAGGAAGGAGGCAGGTTAGACCCGCGTGTTAGACCGCTAAATAGCGTTAAAGCGCTTGGCGGACAAGATCAGGGGGCGCTAAGGGCGCGGCGATGGCGCAAGACCTGCATATCCTGATCGTCGCTGCCGGCAGCGGAAGCCGCGTCGGCGGCAATGTGCCGAAGCAGTATCGCTCTCATCTCGGCAAGCCCCTGCTTCGCTGGAGCGCCGAACGCTTCGCGCAGGATAAGCGGGTCCGCTCGCTGACGATCGTGGTCGGCGCCGGGCAAGAGGGAGAAGCGCTGGCAGCGCTTGGCGGTATCGAAGCAAAGCTCATCACCGGCGGTGCCACCCGGCGCGATAGTGTACGAAACGGGCTGGAACATCTGGCTGCACATGGCGCGCAGGGCGTAGTTTTCATTCACGACGCCGCACGGCCGGATGTACCGGATAGTGTGATCGAAGCGTTGATGGCAGCTCTAGCGACTGCGCCCGGAGCAACTCCTGTTCTGCCGGTTGCCGATAGCATTATCCGGGCGGAGGACGGAGTTATTGTCCCGCGCGAGGCCCTTCGCCGCGTCCAGACACCGCAGGCGTTCGACCTTCAGGCCATTCTTGCCGCCCACCGTGCCTGGCCAGAGGATCGGGACGCGAGCGACGATGCCCAGATGCTGCGCGCAAGCGGGGGAGAAGTAGCGCTGGTGCCGGGCGATGAGCGTTTGAAAAAGATCACTTTTGCGGAGGACTTCGTGGAACTGAGCCCCCTGCCCCCCTTCCGCATCGGGACGGGATATGACGTGCATCGCCTGGTTCGCGGTGAAGAATTGTGGCTGGGCGGCATTTTGTTCGATCACGACTTCGGCCTTGCCGGCCATAGCGACGCCGATGTCGTGCTTCACGCCATCACCGACGCCATCCTGGGTGCGATCGGTGCCGGGGACATCGGAAGTCATTTCCCGCCAAGCGATCCGCAGTGGCGCGGCGCGCGATCAGACCGTTTCCTGGCCCATGCGGTGGCGCTAGCAGATGCCGCGCACTACATGATCGGCAATATCGATTGCACGGTGATCTGCGAGGCTCCCAAAATCGGGCCGCGGCGCGAGGCGATGCGCAAGGAAGTTGCCCGGATCGTCGGCACCGATATCGCACGTATCAGCATTAAGGCGACGACTACCGAGGGCCTGGGCTATACCGGTCGGCGCGAGGCGATCGCTGCCAGCGCCAGTGCGCTGCTTCAGAGAAAGGACGAACCATGACCGATACGCTTTTCTCTCCGGAGGTATACGATCTCGCAAAGCGCGTGATTGACGAGAACAAGGCGATCGGACGCCGGGTGACCGTTGCCGAGAGTTGCACTGGTGGGCTCGTCTCCGGCGCGCTGACGGAGGTTCCAGGAAGCAGCGCGGTTTTCCAATGCGGCTTCACCACCTATGCCGATGAAGCGAAGATCGCGATGCTGGATGTCGCGCCCGATCTGATCGAAGTGTTCGGCGCAGTCTCGATGGCGGTGGCCTGGGGCATGGCGCAGGGCGCGCTCGCAAAGAGCGACGCGGATGTGGCCGTCGCGATCAGCGGCGTTGCCGGTCCCGGCGGCGGCTCGCCCAACAAGCCGGTCGGCACGGTGGTATTTGCCAAAGCCAAGCGCGGCGATGACCCCGAGCAGATCCATGCCGATCGCAAGGACTTTGGCGAGGACAAAAGCCGCGCCGAAATTCGCCGTCAGGCGGTGATCTGTGCGCTCGAATTGTTATTGCCCGACGCGCCATAAAGCTCCTCAGCGCGTTTTTCGAACGCACCGATCATCTTCATCAAAGCCTTTTCGAAAAACTGGCCGGCCAAGCTTTGGAACAGCCGGTTCTTGAAGGCGAAATCGACCTTAAAGTCGACGACGCAACCGCCTTCCCCGTCGCTCTCGAAGGCCCAGTCGTTGTGAAGATATTGCAGAGGGCCATCGACATATTCGACGTGGATGGCCGTCTTGGGCACCTTTACCACCTTTGATGTGAAGCTCTCCCGGATCGCCTTGAAGCCTACCACCATGTCGGCAATCGTCTCGGTCGGCTGTTCCTTCCGCACGCGCATGGCCACCACCCAGGGCAGGAACTCGGGGTAGCTTTTCACGTCCGCGACCAGATCATACATCTGCTCGGGCGTGTAGGGCATCCGGCGCTTTTCGCTATGGCGGGGCATCAGCGCGCCGCCGCCTTGGCCAGCTTCTCCTCCCGCGCAGCCCGCATCTGCGCGAAATCGTCACCGGCATGATAGCTGGAGCGGGTCAACGGGCTAGATGCGACCATCAGGAAGCCCTTGGCGCGCGCAATCGCAGCGAACGCATCGAAGCCTTTGGGCGGAACGAAGTCCACCACCTCGGCATGCTTGGGCGTCGGCTGGAGATATTGGCCCATGGTGAGGAAGTCGACATCGGCGGAGCGCATATCGTCCATCACCTGATGCACCTCCAGCCGCTGTTCGCCGAGACCGAGCATAATGCCGGACTTGGTAAAGATCGACGGCGCGTGGCGCTTCATTTGCTCCAGCAGGCGCAGCGAGCTGTAATAGCGCGCGCCCGGGCGAATGGTGGGATACAGCCGCGGCACCGTTTCCAGATTATGATTGAACACATCTGGCCCGGCCGCGCCGATCTTCTCGATCGCCTGCTCGTGCTTGTTACGGAAATCGGGCGTAAGGATCTCGATCGTGGTGCTGGGCGTCTGGTTGCGCAGTTCGTTGATTACTTTAACGAATTGGTCCGCGCCGCCGTCCGGCAGATCGTCCCGGTCCACCGACGTGATGACGATATGTTCCAGGCCCATCTTGGCCGCGGCCTCGGCGACATGGCCGGGCTCGGACTTGTCCACGATGCGCGGCATACCAGTCTTGACGTTGCAGAAAGCGCAGGCGCGCGTGCAAACATCGCCCAGGATCATCACGGTGGCGTGCTTCTTGGTCCAGCACTCGCCGATGTTCGGGCAGGCGGCCTCTTCGCACACGGTATTCAGGTTCAGCTCGCGCATCAATTTGCGCGTTTCAGCAAACCCCTGGCTGGTCGGGGCCTTCACCCGGATCCAGTCCGGCTTGCGCTTGCGTTCCGGACGATTCTCGGGAACTGGAGTGTTGGTCATGTCGTTCATGACCCGGAAATAGCGACGCCACCCAATGGTTGCCACCCCCAAAGCCGTTCTAGGGATAAAGGAAATCCATGACCGACTTTAACGATATGATCGAAGGCTATCGCGGCTTCTACCGCAACGATTGGGAAGCGCACCGCCAGCGCTGGGAAGAACTAACCGAAGGCCAGTCGCCGCAGGTGATGGTGATCTCCTGCTCGGACAGCCGAGTCGACCCCGCACTCGTGTTCAACAGCAAGCCGGGCGAGATCTTCGTCGTGCGCAACGTTGCCGCGCTGGTCCCCCCGTTCGAGACCAGCCCGGGCTTCCACGGTGTGTCCGCCGCCATCGAATTCGCCGTCCAGTTCCTCAAGGTTCCTGAGATCGTGGTGATGGGCCATGGCCGCTGCGGCGGCTGCAATGCTGCGCTGACAGGCAATGTCGCAGACACCGGCCATGGCGAAGGCGCCCACATCGCGGATTGGGTCCGAATGCTGCGCGACGCCAAGAAAAAAGTGGCGGAGGAATATGGTACCGAAGGGCGCGACGCCGGGCGTGCCATGGAGCTTGCCGGAGTGCGCGTCAGCCTCAACAACCTCATGACGTTCCCCTACGTCGCCGAGAAGGTCGAAAAGGGTGAACTGAAGCTGCAGGGTGCTTATTTCGCCATTGAGGACGGCGAGCTTCACGTACTCAACAAGGACAGCGACCAGTTTGAAACGGTGAGATGAGCGACGCTCTTCCCGATTTCTACAACGATCTAGATGCCTCGCTCGACCGTGCCTGGGCGCTCCTTTTGGAAGGGGCACACAGCCGGTCAGGCGGGGCGCATACGCCGTCGTTGGCTACCGTGGACGCCAAGGGGCGGCCGCAGCAACGGATCATGGTCCTCCGCGAAGCGGATCGTGATAGTCGGCACATGCGTTTTCATACCGATGCCCGTTCCGAGAAGATCGTGGAGATCGGATCGGCCGCGCCGGTCAGCGTGCTAATCTACGATGCGGACGCCAAGCTCCAGTTAAGGCTCTCGGGCACAGCCAGCATTCAGGCCCATAGCGCGTCGGCCGACGAGGCCTGGAGCGAGGCCGATAACTATGCGCGCCGTTGTTATCTGGCCGATCCCGGCCCTGGCACGCCAGTACAGAAGCCCACTTCCGGCCTCCCCGCGTCGGTTCAGGGCGAGAAGCCAAGCGACGAACAACTGAAGCCCGCGCGCAGCAATTTCGCGATCGTGCAGGCCGAAATCGATCAAATCGATTTTTATTATCTCGCCCATCAAGGCCACCGCCGGGCGCGATTCGCTTGGAACGGCGAAAGCTGGGAAGGGACCTGGCTGGTTCCCTGATCAATCGCCGCCACCGGACTGCCTATCGGCAGTCCGCCGCGTATGAAGCACCGCCGGGCTGGACAAGGGCCGCTCGATCCTTATCCAAGGCGCCATGAAGACCGGCACACTCATCTCTCTCGCGCTCTACTTCATCCTTATGATCGGCATCGGGCTGTACGCCTGGCGCAAATCGACCGACAGCAGCGAAGGTTATCTGCTCGGAGGACGCCAACTGCACCCGGCGGTGGCTGCCCTGTCGGCTGGCGCCAGCGACATGTCCGGATGGCTTCTTCTCGGTCTGCCCGGCGCGCTGTTTGCCTCCGGCCTCGTGTCCGCCTGGATCGGCATCGGTCTGTTCTTCGGCGCGCTTCTCAACTGGATCATCGTCGCGCCCCGGCTGCGTGAGCAGACCGAGCGGCTCGGCAACGCCCTCACCATCCCAGAATTCCTCGCCAACCGCTTTCCGGACCGCGCGCTGGCGCTGCGGGTCACCAGCGCGCTGATCGTCGTGGTATTCTTCGCCGTGTACACCGCGGCGGGCCTGGTGGGCGGCGGCAAGCTGTTCGAGACGAGCTTCGCTGCGCTGTTCGGCGACATCGGCATCCCCGACTACGCGCTGGGCCTCTGGATCACCGCGGGCGTCGTGTTGGCCTACACCATGGTCGGCGGGTTCCTCGCCGTCAGCCTGACCGACTTTGTGCAAGGCTGCATCATGGTTGTCGCGCTGGTCCTGATGCCGCTGGTCGTCATGTTCGGCCCCGGCGGCAGCGCGGGCGAATCGCTCACCCAGGTTCAGCCGGGCTTCCTAGACCTCACTTACGGGCTCACGACCATCGGCTTCTTCTCCGCGGTCGCCTGGGGCCTTGGCTATTTCGGCCAGCCGCACATCATCGTGCGCTTCATGGCGGTGCGTAGCGTGAAAGCCGTCGCCACCGCCCGCAACATCGGCATGACTTGGATGTTCGTCTGCCTGCTCGGCGCACTGGGCGTGGGCCTTGCCGGCCGCGCCTATGCCGCGCGTAACGGCATCGTGGTGGAGGACCCGGAAACGATCTTCATCGTTCTCGCCGACCTGCTGTTCCACCCGCTCATCACTGGCTTCCTCCTCGCCGCGCTGCTCGCCGCCATCATGTCGACCATCAGCTCGCAGCTGCTGGTCTCCTCCAGCTCGCTGACCGAGGACTTCTACAAGCTGTTCCTGCGCAAGAATGCGTCCGAGCGCGAGTCGGTGAACGTCGGGCGCATCTGCGTCCTCCTCGTCTCGCTCGTCGCGATCCTGATCGCGAGCGATCCGAACAGCGAAGTGCTAGGCCTCGTCTCCAACGCCTGGGCCGGCTTCGGCGCAGCCTTCGGCCCCATGATCCTGCTCTCGCTCACCTGGAAGCGGATGAGCGGCGCGGGCGCGGTCGCCGGGCTCCTCACGGGCGCGGTCGTCGTCGTCGGCTGGATCGCCCTGGGCTGGGGCAAGAGCTTCATGGGCGGCGAAGGCGTGTATGAGATCATACCCGGCTTCATCGCCTCCTTCATCGCAGTGGTGGTCGTCAGCCTGATGACCGAACCCGCCCCGTTCGAAGAGGTGGCCGACGATCCCGCGCCGCAGCCTGCCGAGTGATGTGCGTCTGAGCGTTTGCAATCGCGGATGCAAGCAGGCAGGGCAGCGCGCATGACCACCGATGGCAAACGCAACACCGCCCTCCTGATCGACGCCGACAACGCGTCCCACGCCGGCATCGACGCGGTACTCACCGTGATGGCCGAGCTGGGCGAGGTGAACATCCGCCGCGCCTATGGCAACTGGCGCAAGCAGGCACTGAAGGGTTGGGTCGACAAGCTGCACCTCTACGGCATCGAGCCGCAGCAGCAGTTCGACATGACCAAGGGCAAGAACGCCACCGACATGAAGATGACCATCGATGCGATGGACATGCTGATCGGCGGGCGCGTGAACGGCTTTGGCATCATGAGCTCGGACAGCGACTTCATGCCGCTGGCCATGCGCCTGCGCCAGGACGGCTACCCGGTCTACGGCTTCGGCAGCGCCAAGACGCCGGAGGCCTTCAAGGCCGCCTGCACACGCTTCATCGATGTCGACGCGCTGATGCGCAAGGACACACCGCGCAGCGACAAGCCCGCCAAGACCGGGGAGACCAAGGCGTCCAACGGCACGCAGGAGCGCGGCCAGGTGGACGACAAGCTGATCGGCCTGCTGGTCGATGCGTACAACGCCAGCGACCGGGACGAGCGCGGCTTCGCCAACATGTCGCAGGTGGGCCAGCGCGCGGGCAACCGCTCCAGCTTCGACGTTCGCAACTACGGCTTCTCGCGCCTCAGCGACCTGTTCGAGGCGGTGCCCAACTTCCAGACCGAGCGGCGCGACGGCAACCAGCTCTGGGTCAAACGGCTGCGCTGAGCTTCACACTGCTTCACACAGTCTTGGGCGGAAGACTCTCGCCCCCGAAAACGCCCTGCCCCCGCGGCTTCGCGCGCCCTTACGATGTCAAAGGACCGATCCTCGTTTACCCCATTTGTTCTCCTGTAGGACAGCGCAAAATCGCGCGGCCGGAACGCCCTCGCCTGTCGGACCGTTGACCCTCCAAACGCAAAGGAGATCCCATGACCGACGAAAACAAGCGCACCGAAACCGCCCGCGACCATGACGACAGCCGCATCATCGATGCCGCGCAGAAGGACGCGATGGGCGGCGGTGCCGAGCAGAGCCGTTCGGGCGGCGACAAGCAGACCGCCGTCGGCACCCGCGCCGAAGCCAAGCGCGTCGACGACCCGCAGGTCGATACCGGCGTCGACAAGGGCGACGACCGCGCCGATACAAAGCCCAACGAAACCAGCGCTACCTGAGCGCATGACCACCGCTTGCCGCCTGACCGTCCACGGCCGTGTCCAGGGTGTCTGGTATCGCAACTGGACGGTTCAGGCGGCGCGTGACCTCGCCCTCACTGGCTGGGTCCGCAACCGCAAGGACGGCACGGTGGAAATCCACGCCGAAGGTGATGCGGACGCGATCGATCGCCTGATCGAACTCGCCGCCGCTGGGCCACCCGCCGCCAACGTCGAGCGCATCGAATGTGACGCAGCCGATTGCCAAAGCTTCGATGTCTTCGAAAAGCGACGATGACCAACCTGCTGTTCGCATACGGCCTGCTGATGACAGGCCAAAGTGGCTCTGCCGACTTGGAGCTCTACGACAAACTAACATCGATCGGCCGGGACAGCGTCACCGGCCGTTTATACGATTGCGGCGGATATCCGGGCCTGGTGCCAGGCGAATACGGAGATGTAGCCGGCGAAGTTTTTCGCGTACGGGACGAAGCCGTCTGGCATACCCTAGACCGGTTTGAGGATTATGATCCCGCCCAAACCAAAAATTCGCTCTATATCCGTAAGCGTGCAGTGACGGCATCGGGCTACGATGTCTGGCTGTATTGCTTCAACGGTGCCACAGCTTCGCTATCTCTTGTTCCACAATCAGACTGGCGGCACATCGATAGCCGGAAGGGCAAAGGCTCTCCCGGCCGACATGCCTGAGATAGAGGCACATCCAGCGCACTGATTACCTATTGTCATTGCCGATACTGCGGGCGTCCGGATCGGTGATGTCATTCAAATTACTTCTTAGGGTGTCCGAAGTCACCGGGGCCAAAATTCCCGGCTGTCAAGGGAAGGCCGGGTTTCATCAGCAGGCACCACCCATAATAACCTCCAGGTGCGGCATTCTTTTCACTCCACGATGCGGGCCTTGCGATCTCGGCCCTGCACGCGCCGGCGTCCAGATTGGCCCGGGCCGCAGCCGTGTAATCAGGCGCTTTTCCGCCATGGTAGACAAACGGTACCGGGTTTCCCGTGCGCGCCGGCTTTAGGTAAAGCGTTCGGAACGCGTCTAGCCAGCCCATCAGCGCCATGGTGCGATGCTCCTCGCTGCCTGAACGGTCGACAAACGCCCATTTCAGCCCTTCGGGCGCGCTGGTATCGAAAGCGGAGACCAGGGTTTCCAGCCATTCTCTCGATCGGTTGCCGACACCCTCGTCGCCCATCGTAATGTAGATCCGACGGTCTGAAGGGATTTGCGCCGCAAGCTTTGCCGCGGCCTCATCCACCACGCGCCCTTCGTCCCACCAAACGCTGGTTGTCAGGGCGATGTAATCGTCGAACATCTCTGGCCGCTCGAGCAGAGTATCGACCACAAACAGTCCGCCGAGGGAAGCGGCCGTCAGAACCTTGCGGTCCGTTCTGTAGCGGTTCGTTGCCCAAGGGATCACGTCACGTTCCAGGAATTCACGAAATTTCGGCGCGCCGTTTGGCTGCATCCGATCTCCGTAAACGGCCGTCAGCGTCCGTGCATCCATGCGATTTAGAGGCGGCGTGAGTTCGGCGTAGCGATTGTCAGTGCGAACGCCGATCAGGATAAACGGCTCGAAACTGGTAGAAAATTCTGCCTCGGCTGCGATGCCGGAAAGTAGCTCGAAATCTTGCTCCGGCCCGCCATCGACAGAGAAGACTATCGGATATGTGCGGTCCGGATTCTCGGAATAACCCCGCGGCAGACGAACAGTGACCAATTTTTGCACGCCATAAACGCTCGATTCGATCCTGTGAGCGGAACCGATAACGATTGGCTCTCCCGCCGCATCGGAGAGAACGGCATGGTCGGCCTCGGACTGAGCTTCGGCTTGGTTGGGGAAGCCGACGAAAAATGCGGCTGCAAGAAGCGGAAAATGGCGGAAGGTCGCGTGCATAAAAAGTCTATGTCACACAGGCCCTTATGTTGCCAAGCTCTTCCCTTTTCCAGCGATTTGATCGAGTTGACGTGCTCCGCGCTTTTGAAGTGTCATGCAAATTAAAGCCACCCAGGCAGATGCCAGGGTGGCCTTTATTGTTAGCTGACAAACGGCCGAACTACCGCGTCAGCCGCTTGTAGCTCGTCTTGCCCGGCTTCAACGCGTCTTCGCCCAGGCGGCGGACCTTGTCTTCTTCATAAGCTTGGAAGTTGCCTTCGAACCATTCGACATGGCTGTCGCCTTCGAAGGCGAGGATGTGCGTGGCCAGGCGATCGAGGAAGAAGCGATCGTGGCTGATGACCACGGCGCAGCCCGCGAAGCTTTCCAGCGCCTCTTCCAGCGCGGCAAGCGTTTCGGTGTCGAGATCGTTGGTCGGTTCGTCGAGCAGCAGGACGTTGCCGCCCTCCTTCAGCATCTTGGCCATGTGCACGCGGTTGCGTTCACCGCCCGACAGCTTGCCGACCTTCTTCTGCTGGTCGCCGCCCTTGAAGTTGAACGCGCCGACATAGGCCCGCGTCGCCATCTCATGCTTGCCGAGCTTCATATAATCCAGCCCGTCGGAGATTTCCTCCCAGACATTCTTGGCGGGATCGAGATGGTCGCGGCTCTGGTCGACATAGCCCAGACGCACGGTCTCGCCGATTTCGATGGAGCCGGAATCGGGCTCTTCCTTGCCGGTGATGAGCTTGAACAAGGTGGTCTTGCCCGCGCCGTTGGGGCCGATCACGCCGACGATGCCGCCGGGGGGCAGCGAGAAGGTGAGGTCTTCGAATAGCACCTTGTCGCCGAAGGATTTGGTGAGGCCTTGAGCCTCGATCACCTTTCCGCCCAGGCGTTCTGGCGTCTGGATGAGTATCTGCGCCTTGCCGGGCGCGCGGTTTTCCTGCGCTTCGACCAGCTCGTCGAACGCCCGGATACGCGCCTTGCTCTTGGTCTGGCGGGCCTTCGGGCTCTGCCGGATCCAGGCAAGCTCGTCCTCGATCGCCTTTTGGCGGCCCTTGTCCTCGCGCGCTTCCTGCTCGAGCCGCTTGGCCTTCTTCTCCAGATAGGTGGAGTAATTGCCTTCATAGACGAAGTAGCGCGAGCGATCGAGCTCGAGGATCCAGTTCACTACATTGTCGAGGAAGTAGCGATCGTGGGTGACGAGGATGACGTTGCCCGCATAATCCACCAGGTGCTTTTCCAGCCAGGACACGCTTTCGGCATCGAGATGGTTGGTCGGCTCGTCGAGCAGCAGAATGTCGGGTTTTTCAAGGAGCAGACGGGTCAGCGCCACGCGGCGCTTCTCGCCACCGGAAAGATTGGCGACCGAGCTGTCGCCCGGAGGGCAGCGGAGGGCCTCCATGGCGATTTCGAGCTGGTTGTCGAGCGTCCAGCCGTCGACCGCGTCGATCTTTTCCTGCAGCGTGCCCATCTCTTCCATGAGCGCGTCGAAATCCGCGTCCTCGGGCGGATCGCCCATCAGGGTGCTGATCTCGTTGAACCGGTCGACGAGGTCCGCGACGGGGCGCACGCCGTCCATCACATTTTCCTTCACCGTCTTGCTCTCGTCCAGCTCCGGCTCCTGCGCCAGATAGCCGACGGTGATCCCCTCGCCCGGCCAGGCCTCTCCGGTGAATTCCTTGTCCATGCCGGCCATGATCTTCATCAGCGTGGACTTGCCGGTGCCGTTGGGCCCGACGATGCCGATCTTGGCGTCCTGATAGAATTGCAGGCTGAGGTTGGAGAGCGTGGGCTTGGGCGCTCCGGGGAAGGTTTTCGTGAGGTTCTTCATCACGAAGCTGTACTGGGCGGCCATGTCGTCTTGCTTTCGGTTGGCCCGCCCCGTTTTCCGTAAGTGCTGAGCCTGTCGAAGCACGTTTCTCGAACGAGAGGCGCCCTTCGACCAGCTCAGGGCTTCGGAAAGAGGCGGGCAGTATGGAATTTCCCGCTCCCTCTAGTCGCAAGGCCCGCGCGCTTCAACCGTCCTTGGCAAGCGCCGCCTTGGCCGATAGATCGGGCGCCATGATCAAACTCATCCCGCTCACCGCCGTCCTTCTCACCACCGCCGCGCCCGCGCTGGCGCAGCAGGATCTACGCAACCTTTCGCCCATGCAGGCGGACGCGATGAGCGACGAAGTGGCCTATGACATCACCGAAGGGCTGGTAACGGAAGTCGGCCACCGAATGGGGGGGACCGAGGACGAGGCGCGGGCCCGCGAATGGGCGGTAAAGAAGCTGACCGATCTGGGTTTTGCCGACGTCCATGTCGAAACCTACCAGATGCCCGTCTGGGTGCGCGGCACGGAGACGGCGGAGGTGATCGCGCCCACACCGCAGGACTTCCACATCACCGCGCTGGGCACCAGCGGCTCGACCGGGCCGAAGGGGATTGAGGGCGAGGTGGTCTATTTCCCTAGTTTCTCCCGCCTGCTCGCCGCGCCGGAGGGTAGCCTCAGCGGCAAGATTGCGTTCGTGACGCACGATATGCGCGTGACGCAGGACGGCTCGGGCTATGGATTTGCCGGCCCCTCCCGCTGGCGCGGGCCGAATTTCGCGTCCAAGGCAGGTGCTTCGGCCATCGTCATCCGCTCGGTCGGCACCGACCATCATCGCAATCCGCACACCGGCGGCACCACGTTCGATGAAGGCGTGAAGCACATTCCGGCGGGCGCCATCAGCAATCCCGATGCCGACACGCTGGAGCGACTGATTGCGCTGGGCGAGCCGGTCCGCATGAAGCTGGTGCTGACGCCGAAGGACCTCGGCATGCAGGAAAGCGGCAATGTGATCGCCGAAGTTCCCGGCGCGGACGAAACGCTGCCGCCGATCGTGGTGGCCTGCCATCTCGATAGCTGGGACCTCGCGCCGTCGGCGTTCGACGATGCCGCGGGCTGCGGCATTATCACCGCCGCGGCCAAGCGCGTGATGGAGATGGGGCAGCCGCGTCGGACCATCCGCCTCCTTTGGGCGGGCGCGGAGGAAGTCGGCGTGTTCGGCGGCAAAGCCTATGGCGAGGCGCACAAGGATGAACCGCATGCGCTGGCCATGGAATCCGATTTCGGCGCGGATCGCGTATGGCGCGTGGACTTCAACCTGGGCGATGCGGACCTCAAGGATCGGCTGGCGCTAGCGCTCGCCCCACTCGGCATCGCACGCGGCGATACCCATGCCCATGGCGGCGCGGATGTCGGCGCGATCATCGAGGCGGTGAAGCCCGCGGTGATCGATCTGCAGCAGGACGGCACGCGCTATTTCGATCTGCACCACACGCCGGATGACACGCTCGACAAGATCGATCCCGCCCAGATGGCGCAGAACGTCGCCGCCTGGACCACCGTGCTGCAGATCATGGCCAATCATGACGGCCCGATCGGCCCCGAACTCGCCGCCGCGCACGAGGGCGGCTGAGCCGTGCGCCGCGCCATCCTGATCGCGCTGCCGCTGGCGTTGATGGCTTGCAAGCAGCAGCCCGCCGATCCCGACCTTAGCGGCGAAGCAAAGATCGACGCGGAAGCAAAGTCCTTGAACGAAGCCGCGGACGAGGCCGCTCGGATCGTGGAGGAAGATGCCGCGAGCAACGTTGCCGAGCGGCGCGCCGACACCGCCGCAGCGGCAGCCGCTGCGGGTGCGCTTTACGGCGGACAGGCTGCGCAGCCAAATGGCACCGGCCGCCGCAGACCGAATGCGGATGCGACGCCCAGTCCGGAACGTCCCTACTGATCGGGCACTGAAGCTCGGCTACAGGTTTTTGCGATACAGCTCGCTCATCCGGCCCCAGGCGCGCTCGGCGGCGGACTGATCGTAGGACGGGCTGTCGATGACGGTCCAGCCATGGTCCGCAGGATAGACCTCAACCTCCGCAGGAACATTCGCTGCCGCCGCAGCTTCGCGAAGCGCGGTCTTGTCGCCCGGTGCCTTCTCATCGTCATTCTCGGCGATCGCGAACAGATAGGCGGCCTTGGTTTCGTCGAGCAGCTTGTGCGGGCTTTGCGGATCGTCCGGCTTCACCAGCCCCCCGCCATGGAGCGAGGCAGCGGCGCGCACGCGGGCCGGCACTGCGGCGGCGGTGTACACGGTGAACGGCCCACCCATGCAATAACCATTGGTGCCGGCGCCTTTGGCAGTATCCACTTCCTCACGCGCATCGAGCCAGCCGATCGCCGCCTTGGCATCGCGCATGATCGCGTCCGGCCCCAGCAGCTTGCGCATCTCGCCCGCCTTGGCAAAACCGTCATTGGCCTGGAAATCGGCGAAGTCGCTGAACATCGGCGCCTTCCCGCTGCGATAATATTGGTTCGCGACAAGCACGGCATAGCCCTGCCCCGCCAGCCGGCGCGCCATCACCTTGAAGGCATCACGCAGGCCCGCAATGTCCGGCCACGTCAGGATCGCCGGGTGTTTGCCGGAAGAGGGCCGCACGAAAAACGCATCCATCGTGCCGTCCGCCGTGGGTATGCTCACCATGCCCTCGGTCAGGCTAGCGGTGGAAGCCATTCCGCTGCTGCCAGGAGTACAAGCCGCCAGCGCCGCCATGCTGCCGAGCGCCGCGAACTGCCGGCGGTTGACCGACCAGTCATGGCGCTTGGCTGATTCCATCCGGTTCAGATCGTCGCGCTCGCACATGGGTTCGTCTCCTGCCGTTAGTTTTTCGTCGAAGAGCTTAAGCTGCAGACAGCGCGCGTAAAGCCCCGCTCTTGCAAAGGGTTTGCCAGCCGATAAGCTCCCGGCAACCCCTGATTTTCCGGAAAGCCTCCATTCATGCGCAGAACAGCCCTCGCCCTCCTCGCCTCCACTTTGCTAAGCGCTCCGCTCATGGCACAAACCAAAGACAGCACCGCTCCGGCCTCTGCAGCCGCCAATCCCGACGATCCCTATATCTGGCTGGAAGAAGTGCGGTCGGATCGCGCGATGGACTGGGTGAACGCCCACAATGCCGAGACGGTGAAACGTCTGGAGGCGGACCCGCGCTATCAGGTGAATTATGACGAGGCGCTGGCGCTGGCAGGGGCAAAGGATCGCATCCCGATGCCGAGCTTCCTGAACGGCGAGATCTACAATTTCTGGCAGGACGAGGAGCATCTGCGCGGCATCTGGCGCAAGACGAGCCTTGCCGATTATCGCACGGCCGATCCAAGCTGGACAACCGTGCTCGACATTGATGCGCTGGGCAAGGCGGAGGGCAAATCCTGGGTGTTCAAGGGTGCCGACTGCCTGGAGCCTGAAGAACGTCTTTGCCTCATCAGCCTGTCCGACGGCGGTGAGGATGCGACCGTCACGCGCGAGTTCGATCTGCAGACGGGCCGTTTCGTGGACGGCGGCTTCGATCTGCCGCGCGCCAAATCCGCGGTCACCTGGGAAGATCAGGACCATCTGTTGGTGGCGACCGACTGGGGCGGCGATGATCTGACGACTTCGGGCTATCCCTATATCGTCAAGCGCCTCGCGCGCGGACAGGCCATGGCCGATGCGGTTGAGGTCTATCGCGGCGAGAAGGACGATGTCGGCGTGTTCCCCGGCATGGTACAGGACGGATCGGGCAACAGACTGCCTACGGTCGTGCGCGCGATCGATTTCTTCCACTCCACCACTTCCGTCCTTACCGAGGACGGCGCAAAGGCGCTCGCCATCCCTGAAAAGGCGAACATCGCCGGAATGGTCGACGGTCATGTGATCGTGAGCCTGGATGAGGACTGGACCGTGAACGGCAAGACCTTCGCCGCCGGTTCGGTGGTCGATCTGGCGCTTGCCGATGTGAAGGCCGATCCGGCCAATCTCGCCCCCCACCTCGTATGGGCACCGGGCCCGCGCGACGCGCTGGAAGGCGTCTCGACCACGCAGGATCGTCTGCTGATTGCGACGCTGGAAAATGTACGCGGGCGGCTGTGGTCCTACGCCCCTAGCCGCGATGGCGGCTGGAAAGCGATGCAGCTCGATCTGCCCGACAATCTCTCGCTCGGTTTCGGTTCGACCGACGAGAAATCGGACGAGGCGTTTCTGGTGGCCAGTGGTTTTACGACACCGACCACACTGTATCTTTCCAACGCCGCGACAGGTGAGATCGAGGAAGTCAAATCGCTTCCCGCGAAGTTCGATGCCGAAGGACTGGTCGTCGAACAGCTGGAGGCGACGTCCAGCGATGGCACGAAGATCCCCTATTTCGTGGTGCACCGGAAAGACATTCCGCTGGACGGCAACACCCCGACGCTACTGAACGCTTATGGCGGCTTCCAGGTGAGTCAGACGCCTTATTATTCGTCCAATATCGGCAAGCTATGGCTGGAACGCGGCGGCGCCTTTGCGCTCGCCAATATCCGTGGTGGCGGCGAGTTCGGCCCGGCCTGGCATGAGGCAGGCCTCGGCACCAAGCGCCAGATCATCTATGATGATTTTGCGGCAGTGGGCGAGGATCTTATCGCCCGCAAAATCACATCGCCGAAGCATCTTGGCATCTTCGGCGGCTCCAATGGCGGGCTGCTTATGGGCGTGGAGATGATCCAGCGGCCGGACCTTTGGAATGCCGTCGCTATCCAGGTGCCGCTGCTCGACATGATCCGCATCAGCAAGATCGCAGCGGGCGCGTCCTGGCAAGGCGAATATGGCAATGTGAACACCGATCCGGAGGCTATGGCCTTCTGGCAGAAAACTTCGCCCTATCAGAATCTGGAGCGCGGCGCGGACTATCCCGAACCGTTCATCTTCACCACCACCAAGGATGATCGCACCGGCCCCCAGCACGCCCGCAAATTCGCCGCGCGCATGGAGGAATATGGCCTGCCCTTCTATTATTATGAGAACACCGAAGGCGGCCACGGATCGGGCGCGGATATCAAGCAGTCCGCGCGCACCAACGCCCTCACCTATACCTATTTCATGGAAAAGCTGATGGGCCCGCCCGCCGGCGGCACCGGTGAAGGCGCAAAATAAGCGTGAAATATGGTCGGGGAGACAGGATTCGAACCTGCGACCCCCTGGTCCCAAACCAGGTGCGCTACCAGCCTGCGCCACTCCCCGACTGCCCAGCGCCCTAGCTTCGCGCGGCTGGGTGGACAAGAGCTAAGATAGCTAGGCGGCGGGCGCGGGCGGGAGTAAATGGCGTCGCATGAGCGAAACGATTGAATGCGTGGTAGTCGGCGGCGGGCCGGCGGGGTTGACGGCGGCAATCTATCTGGCGCGTTTCCGGCGGCAGGTGGTGGTGATCGATGCGGGCGAAAGCCGCGCGGCGATGATCCCGACGTCGCATAACCATGCCGGGTTTCCGGACGGAATAGCGGGTGAAGAACTGCTTGCCCGGATGCGCGCGCAGGCGGAGAAATATGGCGCCGAAATCCGTACCGGGCGTGTGCTGGACATCGCCGCGCTGGGTGACGGCTTTCAGCTGGACAGCGACGACGGTGCAATCACGGCGCGCGCCGTCCTGATCGCGACAGGCGTCGTCAATCGCCGCCCGCCCATTGCCGAGGCGGATCATGACGAAGCGCTTGCGCGCGGCCTGCTGCGCTATTGCCCGATCTGCGATGGCTATGAAGCTAGCGGCCAACGGATCGCCGTGCTGGGCGCAGACGGACACGGTGTGGCCGAAGCGCTGTTCCTGCGGCGGTATAGCGAAGACGTTACCCTGCTCACCTTGGTCGAGGCCGATCTAGATCAGGGCGACCGTGCCGATTGCGAGCGGGCGGGCGTCGCCATCGAAACACGCCCCGCTTCGGCCTTCGCGTTCGACGAATGCGTGCGCGTAACTTTCGAGGATGGCGGAGAGGAGCGCTACGACACGCTGTATCCCGCGCTCGGCTCCAACGGCAATTGTGAGCTGATCGATGCGATGAAGGTGGCTCAGGACGAGGACGGCTGCGTGCCGACCGACCGGCACCAGCGCTTGAAGGTCGACGGACTTTATGCCGCGGGCGATATCGTGGCCGCGCTGGACCAGATCAGTGTCGCCATGGGTCACGGCGCGATCGCCGCCACCGCGATGCACAATGATCTGCGCAAGAAGGACGGGCAAACCCCGCGCTGATCTGCTTTCACGGCATGTTCAGGCGGCATTGCTATGGTGCATAGACTTCGGGCGGGCCTTTACTGTCGTTTTGCGCCGAGTGCCTGACAATCCAATACTGGCTGCGCGCTGCCGGATCACGGGAGTATCAGGCGCGGGTTCGCAGCCGCCGGGAGAACTGATGACAATTCGCAGCTGGACCGCCATTTCCGCCGGAACGCTCGCCCTGATGGGCGGGCTGGCGCTAAGCGTCGCGGTATTTCCAAGCGCCGCAAACACGCCGGACCGGGAAACGCGCGTGAAGCTTGCTGACGAGATCCGGATCGCGCCTGCCGCGCTACGCCGTAGCGCGGTGCTGGAGCGTCCCGCCGCCGTTGCGCCAGCCTCTGTCTCGAAAGCTGCAATGCGCCCTGCACCCGCGTCCCATCCTGCCTCCATCGGCGGCATCCCGCCGAAACTGCTCGACCGCGCCCTGTCATCGCTTGACCGGCATCGCGCCGAGCTATCGCAGACCGCGCGCATCGGCGTTGTTGATTACGCCGAACATAGCAGCAAGCCGCGCTTTTACATCGTCGATCTCGATGCCCGCACCGCTACGGCGCTGCGCGTTACTCACGGCAGCGGATCCGATCCCGATCATGACGGTTATCTCGATCGCTTTTCGGATGTCGACGGTTCCAACGCCACCTCACGCGGGGCCTATCGAACGGCGGAAGTTTACGATGGCAAATATGGTCGCGCCGAGCGACTGGACGGGCTGGACGCCAGCAACCGCACCGCTCGCGACCGCGCGATCGTGATTCACAATGCGTGGTATGCCGAACCCGGCATCGTGGCGAGCCAGAAAAAGCTCGGCCGCAGCCAAGGCTGCTTCGCCTTTTCTGCGCACGACCTGCCGCAGGTGATGCGCGCGCTTCCGCCCGGAAGCCTGATTTACGCTGACAAGACCTGATATATTTTGCATTGCAGCATCCGAACCTCGCCCCACCCGTTGGTGTGCGAACGATAAGGATAACAATGTGACGAAGCGGGACAGCGACAACATGATGGCGGCCGGCATGGAAGCCTGGGCGCTCGGCTTCGAAGCCTGGACCGTTATGGGCCTGCGGATGATGCGGCTCGCCGGCGGCGGCACGCTGGCGCAAAGCGAATCACGGCGCATGGTGGAGGAAAAGCTGGAGGCGCTTGGCGAACTGCAAATGAAAATGCTCACCGGTGGCATCTCCAGCGATCCCGTTACCGGCTCTCGCCAGATGATGCGCCATTTCAGCGGCAAGGTGAAAGCCAACCGTCGGCGCCTCGGCTGACGAATCGCGCTTGCGCGCGCCGCTCTCCGTCCGCTACTGCCCGCTTTGGTCGGGCCTGTAGCTCAGTTGGTTAGAGCTGGCCGCTCATAACGGCTAGGTCGGGGGTTCGAGTCCCTCCGGGCCCACCAGACACCTCGCGCGTCCCCGTCCGCCCGGCCCGCATGGCGGCGCGCAGATCAGACAGTGTGACAGGATCGACGCCGCGCGCCGCGCAATGGGCGAACAGGCGCGTCCACCAGTCGTAGAGCAATTCCACCTCCGCCTCGCTGCGCACATAAGGGGTAAAGCCCGGTGCCAGCGACGGCGAGTGGAAGGAGAAGACGAGCAGCGGCAGCTTTTGCGCCAGGGCCGCGTCTACTGCCTCGATCGCTTTCTCTGCGGAAATACCTTCCGGCGTCAGCGCAATACGCTCGACCAGGCCCAAGCGGCTAAGCACTGCGCGCATGTTCGCCCTGCCCTCGCTTGCACGGAACAGACCGGCGGCGCGGGAACCGAGATGACCGGCAAGAACGCTGGTCACCGGCAATTCGGCGAGGAGCCCTTTGGACAGCCAATAAGGCGCAAGAGGCGTGGCCGCATAATTGGGGCCGCCCTGTCCGCGATAATCGAAGAGGCTGCGCACCGACGTGTCGCAGTCCAGGCCGAATTCCTGAAGGATGGGCGGACTTGCTGTCCCCGCACCATAACGACCGGCGCGGTAAATCTTCGATTCGACACCGATGTTCCGCAGGATCGCTTCATACAGCAGGCCAAACTTTTGCCGCTCCAGCTCGGGCGGCAGGTTGCAAGCGTAGCTGTTGTGGACCGAAACCGTTTCTTCGAAGGGTGGGCTGACCCAAGGATGCAACTGCACGCCCACATCCGCGGTTCCAGCGCGGCACCAACCGGATAGCATCTCTGCCGCTGCGCCATCACTCACGATGGGATAATCCACCAGATAGATGGGATTTACGCCCGCCTTCTCACAAAATGTCTGAAAGCGCGGCATGGCCCGCACATGCTCCAGACCGTGCTGATCGCGGGTGAAGGGACCGTCCCAGTCAAACTCTTCTTCGGTATCGACGGTGACGATGAAGCGCGGCCGCCACTCGGCCCCGAATTCTACTGGCGTACCGTCACCCAAGGGCCAACGCGGATCGCTGGGCGGTTCGCGTCGGTCCATGATCTGCTCCGTCAGTCGAGGCGGCCCGCACCTTCGCGGCCGAGCCGTTCCTTGACGGCCGGAAGCCTCAGTAGCAGCGAGTCCTCTTCGAAACGTAAATCGCCGCCCGCCGCCTGCGCGAGATTGCGCACCAACCGCAATGAAAAGCCAAGGCCGAGCAGCGGTTCACCCGCCTCGTCGGCACCGCTTTCGGTGCTGAGCAACTCTTCCTCAGTCTTGCCCGCGAGCCGCTTGGGTCGCGAGATATCAATGAAGTTTACCGGCTCCATCCCGATGCGGGTGCGGATAACGCAATCGATCCGCTCACCGCGCTCGCAACCGATCACCAGCGCGCTCACCAGCCGCGTCGCGATCCGCTCGGCCGACTGCTGACCCAGCGCAAAAGCGCGCACGGTTTCCGCCTTGCGCAAATGCAAAGAGACGCCGCGCATATCGGTAAGCGTGCGCAGCCGGTCCGCCATGCGGTTTAGCAGCCAGCCCGCCTCCGTCGTGCCTTCGTCTTCGTCGAGCCTGCCGGTCTCCAGCCGCGCGGCCAGATCGAGATCGTCGAAACCGGAAAGCAGCCGCCGCGCATCGTCCAGAATGCTAGTCGCAAGCGCGCGATAGGCGGAGGAAACAGGCCCGAACAGCTGCTGTTCGATAATCTCTGCAAAGCCGATAATCGCGTTCAAGGGCGTGCGCAGTTCGTGGACGAGCTGACGCATCTGGTCGCTGCCCGAATCCTCGGTACCGCGGACCGTGATAGTGGCATCGTCCGCGGCATGCGGACGGCGCATCATGCCCTTGAAACCCAAGAAGCGGCCATCGCGATCGTCGAACATTGGGCCGGCATGAATGCGCCAGTCTCCCGACACCATCGGCGCGCCGGTGAGACGCATGCGCGCGCCTGAAATCGGCATGCGCTGGCGGAAGGCGGCGGCGGCAAAGGCGTCCGGGCCGGGATCGTCCTCATAGGCTTCTTGCGCAATTGATACGCCCGCAACGGCACCGATCGGAACGCCCTCCGCCTCACGGATCAGGCCCCGTGCGTCGGTTTCGAAGGTGAAGCGTTCCGCCGATGGGGCAGGCTCCGGGGCGCTGCCGCCCTCCAGTGGCAGCTGCGGCGCCTCGGCCCGTTCGCGCTGCTCCTGAAAGCGGCGGATGCGATCGACCAGCGCGCTGATCTGGGATGGGCTCTCGGCGCTCGAACCGGCTTCGGATGTCGCTTCTTGCGCTGCACGCAGGACGGCGGGCTTCACCGCCGGCTCCTCAGCTTCAGTTCGATCGACGTTGCGCCGCTCGGCCCGGTCATCCTGCAAGACGAAATCGGCATGGGTCCATGCGCTCAACGCCCGTGCCGTGGCTGGCCCGATATCGTCGCGCTGGCGCAGAAATCCCCGCGCGCGCGTCGGAAGGCCGGGAACCATCGCGGCCCATTCCTCATCCGTCAGCCGAGCAGAGCGCACGGCTTCAGCGGCTACGGCGGGCTTATCCGAACAGAGAAAGCGCACCAACGGGGCGGAGCGAAGGCGGCCGGAAAGGGCGCGGACGCTCTGCGCGCGCACCGCCTCGCTCGTCCCTTCATGCAGGTGACGCAAGCGGGCCAAGCCGATCGCGACGTCCGTCTGGTCCTGCCCGGCAGGGCTCTGCGCCAGCAGATCGATCAGCTGACGCCACTGGACTGCGGCCTGACCGGTTTGCTGGCCGCTCAGCGCTGTCTTCAGGCGGTCGTCGTAGCGCAACGCGGTTGCCCCTGTCGTAAAAATGGTTGCGGATTGGTTTCGAGCCAAGTGGGTAGCGCTGCGCGGCCCATTCGGGAAGCAACGAATGAAAGTCGCCCTGAGATGGGACAATTGCATTACCGGATAATTTTATTATAAGCTTCGGGTGTTTTGGGGGTCTCGGATAACAGAGAATGGCTACAATCCATCTTGACGACATAGATATGAAGCTTCTTGCCGAGCTTCAGAAAAACGGTCGCATGACCAATGTGGAGCTGGCGCAGCGCGTCGGCTTAACCGCCCCGCCCTGCCTGCGCCGCATGCGCGCGCTGGAAAAGGCAGGCGTCATCAAGGCCTATCATGCGCATATAGACCCCGCTCAGTTGGGCTATTCGATCACCGTCTTCGCCATGGTTAGCCTGAAGAGTCAGGCCGAGGAAGATCTGCGCGCATTTGAAGAGCATGTCCGCGCGCTGCCTGAAGTGCGCGAGTGCCACATGCTGAACGGTGAGATTGATTTCATCCTGAAGATCGTCAGCCACGATCTGCAAAGCTTCCAGCAACTGCTTACCGGCAAGCTGACGAGCGCACCCAATGTCTCCAGCGTAAAGACCTCGCTGACCATCCGTACGGTGAAGGATATGCCCGGCGTTCCGATCCCGGCCGAAGCCGAATAGCGAAACGGCCCCGAAAGCGGGGCCGTTTGCTTGAATTAACAGGTATTTCCGAGATCAGCTGGCGGTTGCCGCCGCCTCCGCCGAAACACCATTGTTCAGATAGAGCTTCCAATAATTGGCGATCGCTGCGCGGTTGCCGCCGTTCACCATGTCGAACTCGGCGAGGGCAGCCGCCTTGTCACCCATTTCGGCGAGCGCGATGCCGCGGCGCGTATGGATCATGTCGGCGTCAACACCGCCCTTTTCTAGAGCAACCGAATAAAGATCGGCAGCCTTGGCGTAGTCGCCATAGCCCATATAAGCGTCCGCGGTGGAGGCCGCGATCTTGCCGTTGGCCGCCGTGCGCGCGTCCTTGGCGGCAGACGGAAGCCCCGCCTTGTCGGCGGCGATATTTCCCTGCGCGATTCCGCGCTGCTCGTTCAGGAAGGTGCTGTTGCTGAGACCGTTGGAACCGGCTTCATCGATCACCGCGACAACCTCACCAGGGAACCGGCGCGGATCAAGTGCTTCAATATATTCGCCATAATCGCGCTCGCTCTTCAGCGCACCAACCTGACGCATCAGACGCATGAGATCGAGATTCTCCGGCGTCGTCAGGTTCGCGCCATCGCGATAGACGATCAGCGTATCGCGCCAGTTGGTCGCCGTCGGATAGGCGGAAACGAGCCGGCCGAGCCAATCACTAGCCGCCGCGTTGTTCTTGGCCTGCAATGCCAGTGCGGCACCACGCTTGTACCAATTTTGATCGACCGCCTGACCGGAAGCCTTCTGATTCTCGATCGCCGTGTTGAGCCACTTCAGCGCGGTCGCATTATCGCCGGCGTTATTATAGGCTTCTGCCATGACCGCGGCGATATTGTTGTCGCGATAACCAGCGTCATAGGCCTGCTGCAGCATCTCCGCGGCGCGGGCATAATCCTTGGCCTGATAGGCAAACTGGCCTTCGAAGAAAGAATAGCGGCTCTTCTCCTCCGGGCTGGCCAGACCGCTATCGAGCACCATGTTGATGCCACGGCGCTGGAGCGCCTGATCGTTCAGCTTTCCACCAAGCTGGAGGGCGAGATTGCCCGCCCAATACATATCGTTCGGCGCGGTAGCCGAGCCGACGCTTGCATCGAACGCGGTCTTCGCAGCAGCGAGGTCACCCGCCTGCAGCGGCTTCACGACGCTATTATAGCCTTCGGCATATGCTTTGGTGGGCGCAGGAACGCGCTGTTCCTCCTGCTGCGCCTTTTTCTTCGGCGCGGCCTGCGCGGCGCCGGGGGCCATCGCCATCATCGAACCGGCAGCTAGCGCCAAGGCGAGCTTCCTGTGAGAAATGCGTTTCATAGTCTTCCTTCCTGTTGCGGCTTAACTCTGCCGTTCAAGCCGTTGATTTGATCCGATATCGGCCAAAAGTCTCTGTTGAATCCTTTATCGCGCGAATCGTCTGAATGCCGTTTGAACGCTGCTTAAACGCCTCGGTTTCGCGAACGGGATCGATAGCGGCGAAAAGCGACTCCGCCTTGGCGTGCGCCGGTCCAAGCGTTAGGACACCGCTTATGCTAGCACTCCTCTCTCCCGCCAAGACGCTCGATTATGACAGCGAGCTTCCGCCGCATGACGTAGCCGCGCCGCGGCTCGAATCCAAGACCGGGCGACTGGTCTCCGCCGCCTCCAACCTGACCAAGGACAGGATCGGCGAGATCATGAAGATTTCGGACAAGCTCGCCGACCTCAATTATCAGCGCTATCGCCATTTCGACGATCAGCCCGAACGCGCCGCGATCTACGCCTTTGCGGGAGACGTCTATAACGGGTTCGAGGCGAAAAGCCTGGAGCCGGAGGCGATTGCCTTCGCTCAAGACCATGTGCGAATCCTGTCCGGTCTCTACGGCCTCCTGCGCCCGCTCGACGCGATCCGGCCATATCGGCTGGAAATGGGGACGCGCTGGGCACCGCGATACGACAAGCTCACCGATTTCTGGGGCAAGACCATCGCCGATCTGCTCGCCGACGATCTTGACGCCGAAGGATCGGGCACGATCATCAATCTCGCCAGCAACGAATATTATGCCGCGGTCGAAGGGTCGCGCACGGTACGGGCGGCCCGCGTGATCGCGATCGATTTTCGAGAGGACGGGCCGAAAGGCCTGCGCTTCAACAGCTTCGCCGCCAAGCAGGCACGCGGCATGATGGCGCGTTATATCTGCGAGCATCGGCTGGAAAAGCCGGAAGAGCTGAAGGGCTTCGACAGCGACGGCTACCGGTACGTGGACGACGGCAGCGAGGAGCATAGCTGGCGCTTCGTCCGGGCGGCAGAATAAATGCGGTTAGGAGAAGTGCCTTTCGACCGGCTCAGGGCTTCGGTCTTTAGAACAGCTAGTTGCCCAAACCCCGCAGTCCTGAGCCTGTCGAAGGACGCTTTCCGACAGGGATCTCCGCGATGACCAAGTCCGCCATCATCATCGGCGCGTCCGGCGGGATCGGGGCAGCCCTGGTCGAGACCCTTCGCGACGAAGACGAGTACCAGGTCACCGCCCTCGCCCGCTCCTTCGAAGGCGATGCGCATATCGATATTACCGACGAAGCGAGCGTGGCCGCCGCCGCCGAGCGATGCGCTCCAATGAAACCGGAACTGATCATTCTCGCCACCGGGCTGCTCCACGAGGGCGAGCGGGGTCCGGAAAAGGCGCTGCGCGATCTCGACGGCGACTGGCTTGCCCGTACTTTCGCCGTCAACGCCATCGGCCCCGCGCTGGTGGCCAAGCATTTCCTGCCGATCATGAAGGACAGTGGCATCACCCGCTTCGCCGCACTGTCCGCCCGCGTCGGCAGCATTTCGGACAATCGGCTGGGCGGCTGGTACGGCTACCGCGCTTCCAAGGCCGCGCTCAATCAGGTGATCCGTACCCTCGCGATCGAATGGCGGCGCAAGAATGAGCGCTCAATAGTGGTCGGCCTGCATCCGGGTACAGTCGACACGGCGTTGTCCGAACCGTTTCAGGGCAATGTGCCGAAGGGCAAGCTTTTCTCCGCCGATCGCGCGGCGGTGCAGCTGCTCGATGTGCTGGACGATCTGAAGCCCGGTGACAGCGGCCGTGTCTTCGCCTGGGACGGCGAAGAGATTGCGCCATGACGTCATAAGGGTGGGCCGCCCTGGCCGAGCCATGAACAAAAGCTGTCGATAAGCCGGAAAAACCCCCTGCCCGGCTGGCAATCATGCGCGCGATCCCCTAGGCTTTTGCCCAACCGAAACAATCAGGATACTCGCTTGTGAGCGACGACGGCGCCGTGATCGATCCCGGCCAACCCCCCCGCGATATTTCTCCCATCTCGATCGTCGACGAGATGCGCACCAGCTATCTCGATTATGCGATGTCGGTGATCGTCAGCCGCGCGCTGCCCGACGTGCGCGACGGCCTGAAGCCGGTGCACCGGCGCATTCTGTACGCCAGCCAGGAAGGCGGCTTCGTCGCCGGGCGGCCCTATCGCAAGAGCGCCAAGATCGTCGGCGACGTGATGGGCAACTATCACCCGCATGGCGACAGCGCGATCTACGATGCGCTGGCCCGCATGACCCAAGACTGGTCGATGCGCGTGCCGCTGGTCGACGGCCAGGGCAATTTCGGATCGATGGACCCTGATCCGCCGGCCTCCATGCGCTATACCGAAGCGCGGCTCGCCAAGGTGGCGAACTCGATCCTGGCCGATCTCGACAAGGATACGGTCGATTTCACGCCGAACTATGACGGCAGCCGGGAAGAGCCGCAGGTTCTGCCCGCGCGCTTCCCGAACCTGCTGGTAAACGGCGCCGGCGGCATCGCGGTCGGCATGGCGACGAATATTCCGCCGCACAATCTGGGCGAAGTCATTGCCGCCGCACTCGCCTATATCGACAATCCCGGCATCGAGATCGAGGAGCTGATCGAGATTGTTCCCGGCCCCGATTTCCCGACCGCGCCGATCATCCTGGGCAAGGGCGGCGCACGCGCGGCCTATATGGAAGGCCGCGGATCGATCATGATGCGCGCCCGGCACGAGCTGGAGGAAAACCGGAGCGACCGGCGTTCGATCGTGCTCACCTCGATTCCCTTTCAGGTCGGCAAGAACGGTCTGGTCGAGAAGATTGCCGAAGCGGCGAAGGATCGGCGGATCGAGAATGTTTCGGATATCCGCGACGAATCGAGCCGTCAGGGCGTTCGGATCGTCATCGATCTGAAACGTGATGCGACGCCGGAAGTGGTGCTCAACCAGCTGTGGCGTCACACGCCCGCACAGTCGAGCTTCCCGGCCAATATGCTCGCCATTCGCGGCGGCCGGCCGGAGGTTCTGAACCTTCGCGATATCATCGAAGCGTTCGTGAAGTTCCGCGAAGAAGTCATTACGCGGCGCACCAAATATGAGCTTAACAAGGCACGCGAACGCGCGCATCTGTTGCTCGGCCTTGTGATCGCGGTAACGAACTTGGATGAGGTCGTCCGCATCATTCGCGGTTCGGCAAGTCCCGCCGCCGCACGCGCTGCGCTACTCGCCCGCGAATGGCCGGTGGCCGAGATTGCCAGCTATATCGCACTGGTCGAAGCGGTCGAGCATGAGGTTGAGGGTGACACCTATCGTCTGTCCGAGCGGCAGGTAAAGGCCATCCTCGACCTGCGCCTCCATCGGCTCACCGCGCTGGGGCGCGATGAAATTGGCGATGAATTGCAGCAGCTTGCGGACAAGATCGAAGAGTATCTCGCAATCCTGGCCGACCGGCGGAAGCTCTACGAAGTCATGCGCGAGGAGCTGGAGGCGATCCGCGACGAATTCGCCACTCCGCGGCTCAGCGAAATCGCACCGAGCTGGGAAGGCCTCGAGGACGAGGATCTGATGGAGCGCGAGGAGATGGTCGTAACCGTCACCCATGGCGGCTACATCAAGCGCACCGCCCTCGCCTCCTTCCGCTCGCAAAAGCGCGGCGGCAAGGGCCGCGCCGGCATGGCGACCAAGAACGAAGATGCGGTGACGGAGCTATTCGTCACTTCGACGCATACGCCCGTTCTGTTCTTCTCGAACAAGGGACAGGTATACCGCTTAAAGGTTTGGAAATTGCCGGAAGGTGGCCCGCAGACGCGCGGCCGCCCGATGGTGAATTTGTTGCCGCTGAGTGAAGGCGAAGTGATTACCAACGTACTGCCGCTGCCCGAGGATGAGGGCGAATGGGGCAATCTCCACATCGTGTTCGCCACCGCGCGCGGCATGGTCCGCCGCAACAGCATGGATGCGTTCACGAATGTGCCGTCCAACGGCAAGATCGCGATGCGCTTCGACGATGAGAGCGACGACCGTCTGATCGGCGTGCGCCTGCTGACCGAAGAGCATGACGTGTTCCTCGCCAGCCGCCAGGGCAAAGCGATCCGCTTCGCGGCGACCGATGTGCGCGAATTTCAAAGCCGCACTGCCACCGGCGTGCGCGGCATGAACCTCGCCGATGACGACGAAGTGGTCTCGATGGCCACGCTGCGCACCGACGACACCACCTCCGAAGAGCGCGACGCCTATCTGCGCGCCGCGCCTTGGAAGGAAAATGAGGCGGAAAGCACGCTTGCCGCGGACCGGATGGATCATCTTCACGAGACCGAAGAGTTCATCATGACCGTGTGCGCCAATGGCTACGGCAAGATCTCCAGCGCCTATGATTATCGCCAGATCGGGCGCGGTGGAAAGGGCCTGATCAACATCGACAATATCGGCCGTAATGGCCCGGTCGTCGCCAGCTTCCCGGTCATCACCGGGCAGCAGCTGATGCTCGTGACCGATCAGGCCAAGATGATCCGCCTCGGCCTCAACAATATGCGCGTCATCGGCCGCAACTCGGCCGGTGTGCGCCTGTTCGACGTCGCCAAGGGCGAACATGTCGTCGGCGCCGCGCGGATCGACGAAGACGAAAACCCGGAAAACGAAGCGGAAGCCGCGATCGCCGAGGAATTGGCCGAGGGCGATCCCAAGGCTGTGCAGCTCGACGACGGCACCAGCCGCGAGACGCTGAGCGAAAATGTGGAAGAGGAAGATCCGGACGCCGAATGAGGCGGCGCTAGTCGATATGCCCGGCGAACCAGGCGGTGACCTCGTCCTCGCCCAGTTCGCCGGCGGCGAGCCGCTGCACCATGAGGGTGGCATCCGCCTTATCGAAATTCAGGCTGATGCCATTCAGCGCCAGAAACAGTCGGGCCGCGACCCAGGCTGTCCGTTTGTTGCCGTCCACAAAAGGATGGTTACGGGCGATACCGAACGCATAAGCCGCGGCTAATTCCGCAGCGGTGGGATTTTCGTAAAGGGCGCGGTTCACCGCGCGAGCGATGGCAGACTCCGAACCGCCCTCGTCGCGCAATCCCTCGCCGCCACCATGTTCCGCCAACTGGCGATCGTGAACCGCTTCGAGAACGGCGCGATCGACCCAGCGCCATTCCGTCATTTTGCAAGCACGCGGAGGATGTCGCGATCCTCCCGCATAATCGCCTCGGCCTTCTCCATCGCTTCCGCGAAACTGGCGTCATAGCCCGACAGCGCAAACTTTCCGTCGGGTTGTTCCGTCAGATAAAGTTCGTCGCCCTGCTCGACCCGCAACCGAGTCAGCACATCTTTCGGGATGATGACTCCGGTACTGTTTCCGACCCTGATGAGTTTCAACGGCTTTGTCATAACAGCCGTTATAACGCCGCCTCTCGCTCCCCGTCAATCGCGGTTGCGCGCGAGCGCTGGACGATGCCTGTCGTCATCATGAACACACCGACATAGTAAAGCGGCCATACCAACCACGCGGCGATGGCATCCGCCAATAGGCCGCCTTCGCGGGCGAGCAGAAACAGGTCGGATGCCAGGAAAAGCAACGCGCCGATGCCGGTGCGGTAGCGCGGAAAGCGGCTGTACCAGGCGGTGCCCGCCATCAGCGAGACGAAACCAACATAGACGAGGAGCCCCGCTTCATCGCCGAGCGTCGGCGCGAGGAACCAGCCGATGGTGAGCGCCGCAAACGGGATGACGATGGCCAGTAATCGCTGGCTCGGCGTCGGCGCGGTGCGGCGGTTGAGCCAGAAATAGATGATCGCGGCGATATGCCCGCAGACGAACAGGAATGCGCCGTTCACCAGATCGAACTCCAGCACCACATCTCCACCGGCATAGAAGCCCAGCATCAGGCCAATCAGCGCGCGCATGCGCACTGCGCGCCAGCGTAATGCATAAGGAAGGAGGAGTGCGACGCCCGCTCCTTTCCAGAGGATGGACAGACCGCCCAGCATCGCGGTCTGCTCCACGAAGACATAGCTGATGCCGAAGAACAGGCTGGCGAGCAGCCATGGCCGCGCGTGGGCGAGATCGTGATCTTTCACGCTTCGGCCTCGCAAAGCGCCTGCAGGCTTCGCGCGAGCAGGAACGGCAAGTCGTCCGCGATCAGTCCGGCGCCTCCCCGCTGCCCGGCATCGCCGTGCAGCCATGTCGCCATAGCCGCCGCCTCGAACGCGTCATCATGCTGGCAGAGTAGCCCGGCTATCGTCCCCGTCAGCACATCTCCCGCCCCTGCCGTGGCGAGCCAGGGCGTCGCATGCCGGTTGACGCCATGGCGGCCGCTCGGCGTCGCGATATGGGTCTCGGCGCCCTTCAGCAGCACGGTTGCGCCGCTGCGCGCAGCCGCGCCGCGTACCGCGGCAGCGCGATCGCCCAGATCGATATCAGGAAAGAGACGCCCAAACTCGCCGGCATGGGGCGTCAGGACCACTTCCTCGCGCAGGGCCGCGAACAGGCTGTCTGGTTCCTCCGCAAATGACGTCAAGGCATCGGCATCGAGCACCATCGGAAAGCCCCGCCCCAGCCAGTCTAGCACCTTCTCCCGCGTCTGTGCGCCGACACCGAGACCTGGCCCCAGGGCGAGCGCGCCGGTACGGTCGTCGATGAACGCGTTCTCCCCATCGTCTTCGCGCAGCATGATCGCCGTCAGGTGGGCAGCATGTTCGTCGAGCGCCGCCGCCTCGCCCACCACTGTCACCAGTCCGGCGCCCGCGCGCAGGCATGCCATGGCGGCAAGGCGCACGGCCCCGGTGGCATGGCGCGGCCCCGACAGGATGAAGGCATGGCCACGATCATATTTGTGGCCGTCATTCGCGGGCGGCGTCGTCCGCGGCGGCAACACCGTTCCATCTTCGGCGAACCGGGCTTCGAACATTTGCACGTCTCCTCCTGCCAGCGGTCATTGTCCCATCGCCCACCTATTTGCTAGAGGGCAGGCCATGGAACATCAGGTGCACATCATCGGCGGCGGGCTCGCCGGATCGGAAGCGGCGTGGCAATTGGCGGAGGCCGGCGTCAAGGTGCGCTTGTCCGAAATGCGCGGAGGCGGCGACATGACGCCCGCGCATCAGACCGAAGGCCTTGCCGAACTGGTCTGCTCGAACAGCTTCCGCTCGGACGACGATACCGCCAACGCAGTCGGCCTGCTCCACCATGAGATGCGGGGCCTCGGCTCGTTGATCATGCGCGCGGCCGAAGAGGCGAAAGTCCCTGCCGGATCGGCGCTGGCCGTGGACCGCGACATTTTCTCCGATCATGTCTCCAAGGCGCTCGAATCTCACGCGAATATTGAAGTCGTTCGCGAGCGGATCGACCGTCTGCCGAGCGAAGGCCTCACCATCGTGGCCACTGGCCCGTTGACCGCCACGGGCCTGGCCGAAGACATCCTTGCGCGCAGCGGGCAGGACAGCCTGGCCTTTTTCGACGCCATTGCGCCGATCGTCTATCATGAGAGCATCGATTTCGACGTCGCTTGGTACCAAAGCCGTTGGGACAAGGTCGGTCCGGACGGGGACGGCAAGGACTATATCAATTGCCCACTCGACAAGGCTCAATATGACGCCTTCGTCCAAGGCCTGATCGACGGCGAGAAGGCCGAATTTCGCGACTGGGAAAAGGACACGCCCTATTTCGAGGGCTGTATGCCGATCGAGGTGATGGCGGAGCGCGGGCCGGAAACGCTGCGCTTCGGGCCGATGAAACCCGTGGGCCTCACCGATCCGCGTACCGGGCGCTGGGCCCATGCCGTGGTGCAGCTGCGCCAGGACAACCGCCTCGGCACGATCTGGAACATGGTCGGCTTCCAGACCAAGCTGAAATATGGCGCGCAGGTGGAGCTGTTCCGCACCATTCCGGGGCTTGAGAAGGCAGAATTTGCGCGGCTCGGCGGCCTGCACCGCAATACCTTCATCCACTCCCCCTCGGTGCTCGATCATCAGCTGCGCCTGAAGGCCGCGCCGCATATCCGGTTTGCGGGGCAGATCACGGGCTGCGAAGGCTATGTCGAAAGCAGCGCGGTCGGCCTCGCCTGCGGGCTGATGACGGCCGCCGAGATCCGCGGCCACAGCTTCACGCCGCCCCCGCCGACCACGGCGCTGGGTGCGCTGCTCGGCCACATAACCGGCGATGCCGAGCGCAAGGACTATCAGCCGATGAACGTCAATTTCGGCCTCTTCCCCATGCCCGAAGGCAAGGTGAAGAAGAAGGAGCGCAAGCTGTTCTATACCGAGCGGGCCAAGCGCGACATGGCCGAATGGATGCGTCCCGTCGTGGCGGCCTGACCTAACAGCGACACCTCGCTTTAGCTTTGCGCTTGGGCGCCGTGGTGGCGAACTCCTGACGCGTCAGGAGGCCATTGCGGTCTGCGTCCGCACCTCTGAATCGTTCACCAGTGGCAACCGCCCATTCCTCGAACGTCAGCAGGTTGTTGCCGTCGGTATCGAGCTTGCGGAAGGCGGCGGTACGACTTCCCATCAACTCGTTTCGGCTGATGAGCTCATCCCGGTCCCGGTCGTAGCGGTTGAAACGCACCTCTTCCCGTGACAGCTTGGGCGCTTCCGGGGGAACGGGAGGCGCAGGACCGCGCGCGTCGCCGATGTTACCGGCATCGGGCAGGCCGGTCGACGCGGCTTCGAGCGGCGGGGGCGGGCCGGTTACCGGCTTTTCGTCCTGAGCGCGGCCCTGCCACCAAAGCAGACCTGCGCCGAGCAGCAGCAATGTTCCCAGAATGCCCGCAATGAAACGGCTCATGATGGTTCCCCCCGGAAACGATCATGGCGGGCTTTAACGTCCCGTCAACCCGTGCCAGCTGAGCCGCAGCCCTGCGAACCGACCTTCCGATCGTGCGGCGAGCAGAAGGAGCGACAGCGGGCGAAGCCGGCGGGGCCAGGAGCGCGTCTCGGCTATATCGAAATCGGCGCTCGTCTGACCCACCTCGGCAAGTGACCAGACCCGGCCTGCCGCCTTCAAGCCATCGGGCGCATCTTGCCCGGCAAAACCGGTAAACAGCCCCTCACCTCGCTCACGCGCGAAAGCTTCCGGCTCTTCGGGCGTAAGCAAACGCGCTTCCCAGCCATCGACCATGCGTTGCATCGCCGGCTTGATCGCCCAGGCAACCCGCGCCTCCGCTTGCTGGATTCGGGCAATCAAAGGCTCGCCCTTGGGCGGGGCATCAGATTGTAGCACGTCGCGCCACCAGGCGAGCCGAATTTGGCCGAGCATGGCCTCACTGCTGGTATCGACGATGCGCGCGAGCCTTCGGTCCAGCTCGAGCAAGAGATCGAGCAGTTCCCTATCCTGCGGCAGGGCAGCGGTCAGCGCGAGCGCTTCCCAGGGTTTGGTATCAACGGGTGGGGTCATGAGTACAGGGCCGTGCCTAAAGCAATCAAAGCTCCGTGAAAATGCCTAGTTAAGCGCGATCCTTAAGCCCTGTTAACCATGCGCGTTGAACGCTTCTGCACCATTGCCGCCCTATGGCGCTCACTGAACTCTTTCGGGTTCAGGCAATCGAGGACTGTATTCGCGATGCGAAACAAACGGGCGAGGCTGGTAAGCACCGCATTCACGCGGCTGTTACGCGATGAGGGTGGCAACACCCTCGCGATGGTCGCTGCCGGACTGGTCCCACTCCTCGCGATGGTCGGCGGAGCCGTCGACATGAGCCGCGACTACATGGTCAAAACAAGGTTACAACAGGCTTGCGACGCTGGTGTGCTCGCAGGGCGCAAAGCTGTAGGCAACAGTACGTACGGGGATGCTGCGAAAGCGCAGGCGGCGCGCTTCTTCAACGCCAACTTCCCCGCAGGCTATCAAGAGGGCACACAGCTCAGCTTCACGTCAAGTTCCGCGAACAACGGCACCACGGTGGACGGGGTGGCAAGCGTTCGCGTGCCCAATCTCGTCATGTTTATCTTCGGAATGGCCCACACTGATCTGAGTGTGACATGCACCTCGGCCCTCGATGTCACCAATGTGGATGTCACGATGGTGCTCGACACTACCGGCTCGATGGACGATCCCATCTCCGACGGGTTGGGCGGAACGACTACCAAAATTGCGGCGCTTCGCGCGGCGATGAAGCAATTTTACGCCACCATGAAGACCGCTTCGAGCGGTACGACCGCGCGTGCGCGCTACTCTTTCGTTCCTTATGCGCAGACCGTCAATGTCGGCAAAATCGTCTACGCGACCAACCCAGACTGGATGGACTACACGCACAGCTACCAAAGTCGCGAGGCGCAGTGGAGAAACGAAACTGACACCAGCAAGCCGCCGGTGGGATACACCAACCCCCAGACGCAGAATGTCGATTACTACGATACCTATTCGACCGGTCCGTACACGACGGTCTCGACTTTCACGTCGCTCAGTTCTTCGACCTGCTCATCCAACGTGCCGAATTCCGGTTCGTGGACAAACGATGGAGGGACAACGTCAACGAATACGGTAGAATACCTGTCTGACGGCAGGCGCAAGACCAACGCGCTCACCAATCAGTCGCAAAAGCAAGAATATGTATATACATATTCCTATTCCGGCTTTTTTTACGGGACCTGCTCGATCAAGCGCGCAACGGGTTACCGCGTGCGACATTACGGCACCGTGACTTACGAAGACCCGGTTTATCCGACCAAACAGGTATTCACCGGCTGGATCTACAAGAAGCGCAAATTCGATGGCGTCGAAAACCAGAACCTGAAGAATTATCTCAACGGCCAGACTTTCGTCACGCAAACTGGAGATAATGGCGCCGATCAAAGCCTTGTTTGGGCTGGCTGCATCGAAGAGCGCGACACGATCAACAGTGGTGACGTGGAATATAAGAACGGCGCGATCAGCCCGAGCGGCATGAAGGATCTCGACATCGATGGTGTGCCCAGCAGTTCGGAAGATGGCTGGCGCCCCTATGTCCCGGAACTGACCTATTTTCGCACCTACACATCCTATGGAAATATCTACTACAATTCAGCGGATACGAGTTCAGAAGGGCTCAAGGCTTTCGCCAGCTGCCCGAAGCCCGCTCAACTCCTGAAGCCGATGACGGAAACCGAATTTGCTTCCTATGCCGATGGGCTGGTTGCGAGCGGCGGTACCTATCACGACATAGGCATGCTGTGGGGCGGACGTTTCAGTTCATCGACGGGTCCGTTCAGCGCAACCGTGAACGCTTCGCCCGCAAACGGTCTTTACGTCGGACGCCACCTCATCTTCATGACCGATGGGATCATGCAGCCGGGCGCCAATCAGTATAATGCCTATGGCGTGGAAATTCATGACAAACGCATAACGTCCGACGGCTTCAGCGATCAGACATTGCGGCATACCCAGCGGTTCAAGGCCATTTGCGAATCGATCAAATCCAAAGGTGTTCGCGTCTGGGTCATCGCCTTTTCAACTGCCTTGACTGATGATTTGCGCAATTGCGCGAGCGCAAACAGCTCCTTCGTGTCGCTGAATTCTCAACAGCTCAATGATAACTTCTTGAAGATTGCCCAATCGATCGGCGATCTCAGGATCATCAAGTGAAGCGCTTGCTGAACCTCATCAGGCGCGACGAGCGGGGCGTGACGGTGATCGAGTTCGCCGTCATCCTGCCCACCTTTCTGCTGATGCTCATCGGCACCTTCGATATCGGATATCAGGTCTATTTGCGCGCCACGCTGTCCGGCGCGGTACAGGCGGCTGCGCGGGCGAGCGCGTTGGAAGGCGGCCCAAGCTCAATTGCCTCTATCGACAATACCGTCCGAAAACAGGTCCAGAGTCTTGCGCCAGAGGCGGACATCACGTTCAATCGGAAAAGCTATTTCAGTTATAATGATGTGGCGCGGGCCGAAGCCTTCGCGGACTCCAACGGCAATAGCGTTTGCGATAATAATGAAAGCTACGAAGACGAAAACGGCAACTCTTTGTGGGACAAGGATGTCGGCAAAAGCGGCGTTGGCGGTGCGCGTGATGTTGTGCAGTACAATGTCAACGTCACGTACGATCAGCTATTTCCACTCTGGAAATTAGTCGGCGGATCGAAGCGCGTTACCATATCGTCCACCACCGTCTTTCGAAATCAGCCTTATGATTCGCAGACCAAGGCGGCGTCCGTCACGAGGACATGCTCATGATGACGCCGCGCAGATTGATACGCCATCGCCCATCCATCGGAATAAGCGGGCTCATCCGCCGCTTGCAGCGAAACCAGAGCGGTCTGGCACTGACCGAGTTCGCGCTGAGCCTGCCGATCTTTGTCGGACTGGGAATGTACGGCACGGAATTAGCCTATCTCGCTGTGGTGAATATGCAGATGAGCCAGGCTGCGCTCACTCTGGCGGACAATGCGTCTCGTCTGGGGCAAACCCAGAACAACGTGACTTCGGTGGCGATCAAGGAAAGCGATATCATCACCGTCTTCAATGGCTTGAAGCTGCAGGGACAGACATTCGATCTGCTCAGCAATGGCCGCGTGATCCTCACAAGCCTTGAGCGCAATCCGACGGGCGGCCAGTGGATTCACTGGCAACGCTGTCTTGGAACAATGAAAGTCAAGTCTGACTATGGGGATGAGGGGACCGGATTAATCGGCACGAGCTTTCCCGGCATGGGTCGGGCTGGCCAGGAGGTGACCGCACTTAGCGGCACTGCTGTGATGTTCGTGGAGCTAAACTATAAGTACAAAGGCCTCTTCGGTGACTTGTTTGTAAAGGACAAGATTCTGAATCAGCAAGCGGCTCACAATATTCGTGACAACCGCAATCTCACCGTCGGACTGATCGACGACGCTCCACTTAAAGAACTATATTGTACGAAATACACCGCTGGCTGAGCCGCTTGCATCATAAGGACGGCGGGAGTGCATCCCGCCGCCCGTAACGCCATCAGTCGCGGTAACACACCTTCTTCACGGCGGCGACGATCCGCTCGGCATCGATCAGCGTCGCTTCTTCCAGGTTCGCCGCATAGGGCATCGGCACGTCTTCGTTGGTCACGCGCATGACCGGGGCATCGAGATCGTCGAAGCCCTCTTCCATACAGATCGCGGCGATTTCGGACGCGATCGAGCAGGTCGGCCAGCCTTCCTCGGCCACCACCATGCGATTGGTCTTCTTCAGGCTCTTTAGCACCGCCGCCTTGTCGAGAGGACGCAGCGTGCGCAGGTCGATCACCTCCGCCTCGATCCCCTCACCTGCCAGCATGTCGGCGGCTTCCAGCGCGAGGCCGACGCCGATCGAATAGCTGACGATCGAGACGTCCTTGCCTTCGCGCATGATCCGCGCCTTGCCGATCGGCAAGGTGAAATCATCGAGCTTGGGCACTTCGAAGCTGCGGCCGTAGAGGAGCTCGTTCTCCAGGAACACCACCGGATCGGTGCTGCGGATGGCGGACTTCAGCAGGCCTTTCGCATCCTGCGCATCATAGGGCGCGATCACGATCAGGCCGGGAACGCTGGCGTACCAGGGCCCGTAATTCTGCGAGTGCTGGGCACCCACACGGCTCGCCGCGCCATTGGGTCCGCGGAACACGACCGGGCAGCGCATCTGGCCGCCGGACATGTAGTTGGTCTTGGCGGCCGAGTTCACGATATGGTCGATCGCCTGCATAGCGAAGTTGAACGTCATGAACTCGACAATCGGGCGCAGACCGCCCATCGCCGCGCCCGTGCCGACGCCGGCAAAGCCATATTCGGTGATCGGGGTATCGATCACGCGCTTGTCGCCGAACTCGTCGAGCAGGCCCTGGGTGACCTTGTAGGCGCCCTGATACTGCGCCACTTCCTCGCCCATCACGAAAACGCGGTCGTCGTCGCGCATTTCCTCGGCCATCGCATCGCGCAGCGCTTCGCGAAGGGTGAGCGTTTCGAACTCGGTGCCCTCCGGAATTTCCGGATCGTTCAGGATTTCGGTTTCGCCCGCGTCAGCCATATCCTTGGTCGCGCTCTTACCCGGACGCTCGTGGCGATCCTCATCATCGCCGCCATCGGCCGCCTGATCCTTGTCGGCAGCGGCCTTGGTCTCGCCGCCGGACTTGGCAGAACCGCCGCCCTTGGCAACTTCCTCAACATCCTCGCCTTCCTCAGCGAGAAGCGCGATGACGGAACCGACCTTCACCTCGTCAGTGCCTTCTTCAACCAGAATCTTGGCAATCGTGCCTTCGTCCACGGCCTCGAATTCCATCGTCGCCTTGTCGGTTTCGACTTCGGCCATGATGTCGCCGGAAGAGACGGTGTCTCCTTCCTTGACCAGCCATTTGGCGAGCGTGCCCTCCTCCATGGTCGGAGAGAGCGCGGGCATTTTTAGTTCAATCGCCATCAGTAGGATTCCACCAGCACGTCGGTATAAAGTTCATCGAGATCGGGCTCGGGCGAGCTTTCGGCGAAGTCCGCCGCGTCGCTGACAATCGAACGGATTTCCTTGTCGATCGCCTTGAGATCGTCCTCGCTATGGCCATCCTTGATCAGCTTGGCCTTGAGCCGCTCGATCGGATCGGACTTTTCGCGCATCTCCTGCACTTCCTCGCGGCTGCGATATTTTGCAGGGTCCGACATGGAGTGGCCGCGATAGCGGTACGTCTTCAGCTCTAGGATGATGGGGCCGTTGCCGCCGCGCACATGCTCCAGCGCCAGCTCGCACGCGCCGCGCGTCGCCAGCACATCCATGCCGTCGACCTGAATGCCGGGGATGCGGAAGGACTGGCCGCGGCGGAACATCTTGTCCTCCGCAGAGGAGCGGTTGACGCTCGTGCCCATGGCATATTGGTTGTTCTCGATCGCGAAGATGATCGGCAGGTTCCACAGCTCGGCCATGTTGAAGGCTTCGTAAACCTGCCCCTGATTTGCCGCGCCGTCGCCGAAATAGGCGAGGCACACGCCGCCGTCGCCGCGATATTTATGGGCAAAGGCGAGACCCGTGCCGAGCGGCACCTGCGCACCGACGATACCGTGGCCGCCATAGAAGCGATGCTCGACCGAGAACATGTGCATCGAGCCGCCCTTGCCCTTCGAGATGCCGGCCTGGCGCCCCGTCAACTCTGCCATGATCACCTTCGGGTCGAGCCCATAAGCGAGCATATGGCCATGATCCCGGTAGCCGGTGATGACGCTGTCGAGATCGCCGTCGAGCGCCGACTGCAGGCCGACCGCAACCGCTTCCTGGCCGATATAGAGATGGCAGAACCCGCCGATCAGGCCGAGGCCGTAAAGCTGACCCGCCTTCTCCTCGAAGCGCCGGATAAGCAGCATCTGGCGATAGAACTCCAGCATCTCATCTTCGCTCGCCTCGTAAAGCTCAGGGTTGCCGGGCGCATCGTCGGTGATCTGCGTATGCCCGTGGAGGCGGTCCTCCGGGGCATCCTTTTCCGCGGCCTTCGACTTGCTCGCGGTTTGCTTCTTCTGCGGAGTTCTCGCCATTTGAATCCTTTCCCGTCGGGGCCTTCCGCGGCCCCCGAAGTGGTTTGCCTTCCCTAGCGGAATGCGCGGGCCGCGCAACAGGTTGCCGCAAGCGATTAGAGGCTCTGCATAGCTATGCGAGCGGCAGATCTTGTCATTACTCGTCGAGGGGGACGATAATTTCGTCCGGGGCGGCGACGCCCAGTTCCTTGCGCATCATTTCCCCGGCCAGATCCGGGTCGACACGGTCACCGTCCAGGAGCCTCGCGCGATTGCGCAGGGCGTCGCGCTCCTCCTGCAGCTTCGCCAGCTCGATTTCGCGCTCGGCCAGCCCGGTTTTGTAATCGCTCCAGGCGAGGATGCCCGTCGGCCCGAGCATGGCATAAGCCGCGATGGCGAGCAGCGCCATCAGCGCTAGGCCGGGGCCAAGCGCCGAATAGAGCAGTGACTGGATCTTCGGGCGGCGGCGCATCATCGCTGGCAACTGAATCATACACGCCGGGCAATGGCAAGATTTTAGCGCTCAATTGCAGGTCTCTTACGGTCGGCGAGCCGTATGCGTATCGGCTGGCGGGCGAGAACCGAGATGATTTCGGTTCGGCAACGGAACAAGCTGCAGCAGGCTTCGTTCGAGAGACAAACCATCCATGCGGACGGTGACCGAGACCAGATGGTTGCCTCCGCCTAATGAAAGGACCGAACACATCATGGCGAACGAGACCAGCGAAAGCTCCGCACGCACCGCCCGCGTTCAGCAGGCCGCAGGCACCACTTCGGCAACACCCGCAACCAGCGCCGCGGCGTCTTCCGGCGACGCGACCAGCGAAAGCAAAACCGAGAAGGCCAAAGCAGCCGCGTCGGACGTCAAGAGTTCTGCCAAAGAACAGGCCCTTGGCTTGAAGGATAAGGCGCTGTCTTCTGCACGCAGCGCAGCAACCGACGGCAAATCCAAGGCCGTTGAGAAAGTCGGCGGCGTCTCGAAGGCCATTCAAGCCAGCGCCAGCAAGCTCGACGAAGATGTCGGCCAGACCTATGGCGATTTCGCCCGCTCTGCCGCGAAATCGATCGATGACATCGCAGCTCAGCTCGACGCCAAGGATATCGATGAACTGCTGGAAGACGCCAAGGCGTTCGTTCGCAAGAGCCCTGCCATCGCCATCGGCATCGCTGCGGCCCTCGGATTTGCAGCCTCGCGCGTCGTCAAATCCGGCCTCGATCTCGACGACAACGTTTGAGATTGATGCGGGCAAAAAGGGCGGGGCCAGGAATGAGTGATATCGCAGAAGCCGATCATTATCGAGACGGACCGGCACGCGAGGACATACCGCCTCCCGTCGGTGAGACGTTGCACGAGAATGTCGATCGACTCGTAGGCGATGTCAAAACGCTGATCGGCGCGGAAAAGGCCTATTGGAGTGCCAGGCTGCGCTATTCCAAGTCGCTGGCGAAGCAGGCCGCTTTGCTGTTCGGCGCGGCAATTGCGCTGGCTGCCTCAGCATTTACCGCCCTCATTCTCGGTACGCTACTCGTGCTATCGGCTCGGGTCGGGCCGATCTGGGCAACCGTCATCGTGGTGCTGGTTACGCTGACAGTCTCCGGACTGCTGGCATGGATCGCTCTTAAGCGCGCCAGAAAACTGGCAATCCCAACACCAAGTCATGGCAGCCGCGATGAAGAGGATGAGCTATGACCGCACGTCGTGAACGGGTCGCCGAACTCGACATCGCCCGAAAGGCGGTGCGCCGAAAGCTGAAGCGCAGCATCAGTACTGCGAAGCAGGAAATCACTCCCGGCGCGCTGGTTGGCCAAGTCAAGCGCCGCAAGCGCGGCCAAGTGGAACGGCTGATTGCAGATGCCAAGGCGGAGGCGGTTCAGAACCGTGACCCGATCCTGCTTGGCGGCCTTGCCGCACTGGCTGCCGGACTGATCACCCATTCCGTGCGGCGCTGGAAGCGGCATCACCGCTGCCATGTTGCCGAACCCGCGCCGCTTACCAAAAATTTTGATGGAGAAAGACTATGACCGAACAGAGCAATCAGGACGGCGAAGGCCGCGTGAAGCATGCCGCGAATTCCGCGAAGGAAAAAGCTGGTCACGCCTATGACAGCAGCCGTGACGCGGTGAAGCGTGGCGCGGAAAATACCAAGGTCAAAGCGCGTGAGCTCGGCCACAAGTCGGGCGAGCAGATCGAGAAAAACCCGTTGGCCGTACTTTTCGGCGGTCTTGCCATCGGCGCTGCGGTTGGTGCGCTGCTTCCGCGCACGCGCAAGGAACAGGAATATCTCGGCAAGACGGGCCGCGACCTCAACATGCGTGCCAAAAGCGCGTTCGAAGCTGCCAAGGAATCCGGCAGCCAGCAGATCGATCAACTCGGCCTGAGCGGCGATGCGGTGAAGAACCAGTTCAAAACGCTGGTCGACAAGGCTGGCGGTGCCGCGAAGACAGCCGGCAAGGCAGCGGCCGAAGGTGCCAAGCATCCCGATAAATCGGCAGTCGCCAACGCTGAAGGCGCCTGAATAACGCACTCCGATGGCATTCTCTCGGGAATGTTTTGAGGGCTGTCTTGAATCGGAAAGGCCGCGCTGGTAACGGCGCGGCCTTCAACACGTCTCAAAGAACGGATGCCGATCATGGCCAAGCTTCATCTCGTCTTCGGCGGCCGGGTCTCTGATCCGCGCGTGCTGGAATTCGCCGATACCGACAAGCTCGATATCGTCGGCATTTTCCCCAATTACGAAGAGGCCGAAGAGGCTTGGCGCTCGGCGGCGCAGCGCACCGTGGACGATGCGGAGATGCGCTATGTCGTGGTGCATCTGCACCGGCTGCTGGAGCCCGGCGATCCGGCGAATCCGTAATCCGGCAAACCCTGATCCGTTCAGGCGTTCCGGTAACGCAGGATCAGTAGCGGCCGCGAGAGCACCAGCCCGACGATAAAACCCGCGATATGCGCGGCGATGGCAATCTGAATGCCGTCGCCGCCGAACGCGAAGGCCATCATCAGATTGAGGCCGATCCACAGCAGCAAAAGTTGCGCGCCGCGCGCGATCTCGGCCGGCAAGGGCCCGACCGGCTTCGGCCTGTTGCGCGCAAATAACACCATATAGCCTGCGATAATCGCGGCGATCGCGCCGCTCGCCCCCAGAACGGGATTGAGCGAGCCCGGAGACCAAGCCGTTTCGGCGAGACCGCCCGCGATCGCCCCGGTCAAATAGACCAGTCCCATCAGTTTCCAGCCCAGCGCCAGTTCGACGAAGCGACCGCAGAAGAACAGGATCAGCATATTGAACAGCAAATGGCTGAAATCGATGTGCAGAAAGGCGTGGGTCAGCAATGTCACCCATGCCGGCCACCAGAAATCATAAGCGCCCGCACTGCCCAGCGCGCCAGTGAGACGCGCCGGAATCAGCGCGCCCTCGATCACCGCCTGCTGCTGGAATCCACCCAACCAGACGAGCACAAAGATCAGCACGTTGATGCCGACCAGAATGTTGGTCAGCGGCCCCTTCGGCATGTTCATCGGGCGGGCTCCATCGTCCGGGCCGCGAAGAAAATCAGATGAACTCGATCTTCTCGATGAGGTAATATTTGTCGCCCGACGGGACGGTCACCTCAACTTCCTCGTCCACCTTCTTGCCGATCAGCGCACGGCCGAGCGGACTGGAATAGCTCAGCTTGCCCTGCTTGGCATCAGCTTCCGCCTCACCCACGATCTGATATTTGATCGGCTTGTCGTTCTCGTCGAGCATGGTGACGGTGGCACCAAACACCACCTTGTCGCCGGATAGTTCGGACGGATCGATCACCTGCGCGCGGCTGAGCTTGTCTTCGATATCGGCGATGGACGCCTCTACTTGGCCCTGACGCTCCTTGGCGGCATGATATTCGGCATTCTCCGAGAGATCGCCATGCGCGCGCGCCTCCTCGATCGCATCGACGATCAAAGGACGCTCCTCCTTCAGCAGCTTCAACTGCGCACGAAGCTTTTCCATTCCCTCTGCCAACATCGGCATCTTATCGAACGTCGCCATGGCGGCATCCTTCACGTCTGAATCTAAAACCAAATCCCCCGCGGCTGGCCAGTGCCATCCGCACGCAGTTCGCTAAATTGTAAGGGAGTTACTGCGACCGCGAATAATAGTCCTGAAGTGAGCGAACTTCAAGGTGGTGTGACTTCAACGCCCGGATTGCCCCCATCGCCGCCACGCCCGCTGCTGCAGTGGTATAGCTTGCGACGTTCTGTCGCAGCGCCGAACCGCGGATGCTGGCGCTGTCTTTCAGCGACTGCCAGCCCTCGGTCGTGTTGAAGATCATATCCACACTGCCGTCCTTGATCCGGTCGACAATATGGGGCCGTCCCTCGGCCACCTTGTTCACATGCTCCACCTCAAGCCCCTCCCCTTGCAGGAAAGCCGCGGTGCCGCCGGTGGCGATCACCTTGAAGCCCAGCTCAAGCGCGTCGCGGACGGCGGGCAGGATCACCGGCTTGTCGCTGTCCTTCACGGACACGAACAACGTGCCTTCCATCGGCAGTTTCATGCCCGCGCCGATTTGCGACTTGGCAAAGGCCGTCGCGAAATCGCCGTCGATGCCCATCACTTCGCCGGTAGACTTCATCTCCGGGCTCAGCACCGGATCGACGCCGGGGAAGCGCGCAAAGGGGAACACCGCCTCCTTCACCGCGACATGATCGATGTCGAGATCGATCGCGGGCAGGTCGGCCAGCTTTTCGCCCGCCATCACCCGCGCGGCGATCTTGGCCACCGGCACACCGATCGCCTTGGCGACGAAGGGCACGGTGCGGCTGGCGCGCGGGTTCACCTCGATGAGGTACACCTCGCCGTCCTTCACCGCGAATTGCACGTTCATCAGGCCGCGCACATTTAGGCCGAAGGCAAGCGCCTCGGTCTGACGACGGATCTCGGCGATGATGCCGGCGGGCAAGCTATGCGGCGGAAGCGAACAAGCGCTGTCGCCCGAATGGACACCGGCTTCCTCGATATGTTCAAGCACGCCCGCGACCACCACCTGATCGCCGTCGCAGATCGCATCGACATCCACCTCGGTGGCATCGCGCAGATATTGGTCGATCAGGACGGGGCTGTCGCCGGACACCTGCACCGCGGTCTCGATATAATTTTCGAGCTGTTGGGGGCTGTCGACGATCTCCATCGCGCGGCCACCGAGCACATAGCTCGGACGCAGCAGCACCGGATAACCGATGCGCTCCGCTCCTGCGAGCGCCTCCTCCAGGCTGCGTGCAATGCCGTTCTCGGGCTGCTTCAGATCGAGTTTGCGGATGAGCTTCGCGAACCGCTCCCGGTCCTCGGCCAGATCGATCGCGTCGGGATCGGTGCCCAGGATCGGAATGCCCGCATCCTCCAGCGCCTGCGCCAGGCCAAGCGGCGTCTGTCCGCCGAACTGCACGATCACACCCTTCAGTTTGCCCTTCGTCTGCTCGATATGCAGCACTTCGAGCACGTCCTCCGCGGTCAGCGGTTCGAAATAGAGCCGGTCGGACGTGTCGTAATCGGTGCTCACCGTTTCCGGATTGCAGTTGATCATGATCGTCTCGTAGCCAGCCTCTTCCAGCGCGAAGCAGGCGTGGCAGCAGCAATAGTCGAACTCGATCCCCTGCCCGATCCGGTTGGGGCCGCCACCCAGGATCACGACCTTCTCGCGGTCGGACGGTTCGGCTTCATCCTCCGGTTCACCGAAGATCGGCGCTTCGTAGGTCGAGTACATGTAAGGCGTGGCCGCATCGAACTCGCCCGCACAGCTGTCGATGCGCTTGTACACGGGCCGCACGCCAAGCTTGTGCCGCAGCGCGCAGACTTCCGCCTCGTTCGTTGCGCCAGCCATTGCCTGGATGACCGAACCGATCAGCCCGCGCGACTGGGCGACAGTGCGCCCCGTGCCGTGCGCGACGTGGACCGAATCGACCGCGAGGTTGGCAAGGCGGCTATCGGAAAAGCCCATGGCCTTCAGGCGTCGCAGCCCAGCTGCGTCGATCGGCAGACCGTTTTCCTCGATATCCGCCTCGGCTTTGATGATCGCCTCGATCTGGCGCAGGAACCACGGATCATAGAAAGTGATCGCGTGGATTTCCTCGACGGTGAAGCCCTCGCGCATCGCCTGCGCCACCACCAGAATGCGCTGCGGCGTCGCCTTGGACAGCGCCTCCACGATCCGCTCCCGGCTGATGCCCTGAATGTCGCGGACGCGGTTGAAGCCGTCGAGCCCGGTTTCCAGGCCACGCAGCGCCTTCTGCATACTTTCGGCAAAGCTGCGGCCGATGGCCATCACCTCGCCCACCGACTTCATCGAGGTGGCGAGATAGGGCTCGGCGCCCTTGAACTTTTCGAAGGCGAAGCGCGGGATCTTGGTGACGACGTAATCGATCGTCGGCTCGAAGCTCGCAGGCATCGCGCCGCCGGTGATGTCGTTGGCAATCTCGTCCAGCGTATAGCCTACGGCCAGCTTCGCTGCGACCTTGGCGATGGGAAAACCGGTGGCCTTGGAGGCGAGCGCAGAGCTGCGCGATACGCGCGGGTTCATCTCGATCACGACCAGGCGGCCGTCCTTCGGATTGACCGCGAACTGCACGTTCGATCCGCCGGTTTCCACGCCGATTTCGCGCAGCACCGCCAGCGATGCGTTGCGCATGATCTGATATTCCTTGTCGGTCAGCGTGAGAGCTGGCGCGACGGTGATGGAATCGCCCGTGTGGACGCCCATCGGATCGACATTTTCGATCGAGCAGATGATGATGCAGTTGTCGTTCCGGTCCCGGACGACCTCCATCTCATATTCTTTCCAGCCGAGCACCGATTCCTCGATCAGCACTTCGGTGGTCGGGCTGGCATAGAGGCCGCCGCGCACGATTTCCTCGAACTCCTCGCGGTTATACGCGATGCCGCCGCCGGTGCCGCCCATGGTGAAGCTGGGACGGATGATCGCCGGCAGGCCCGTACGCTCCACGGCCTCAAGCGCCTCTTCCATCGTGTGCACGGTGGCCGAGCGCGGGCTTTCCAGGCCGATCTTGTCCATCGCCTCGCGAAAGCGCTGCCGGTTTTCCGCCTTGTCGATCGCATCCGCCTTCGCGCCGATCAGCTCCACGCCATATTTTTCGAGCGTGCCGTCCTTGTCGAGCGCCAGCGCACAGTTGAGCGCGGTCTGCCCGCCCATGGTGGGCAGCACGGCGAGCACCTCGTCCGGCCGCTCGGCGCGTTCCTTGGCGATGATTTTGGCAACCATTTCGGGCGTCACCGGCTCGATATAAGTCGCGTCCGCCATGTCCGGATCGGTCATGATCGTGGCGGGGTTGGAGTTCACGAGGACGATGCGATAGCCCTCCTCGCGCAGCGCCTTGATGGCCTGAGTGCCCGAATAATCGAACTCGCAAGCCTGCCCGATAATAATCGGCCCCGCGCCGATGACGAGGATGGTGGAGATGTCAGTGCGTTTGGGCATTAGAAGTGCTCTTGTCCCAGCTTGGTCAACTTGTGAAATGCCGTTGCATCAAGCCTTAAAGATTGTGAAAGCTTCCCAGGCATCTCTCTTGTGGATCTGCCAAAGGTATCAATCTGGATTAGTTTCTCTCCGTCGCATTCAATGAGGCGAACGACCGCTTCCACGTCATCGTGAGGCCGGACGTGATCCAAATCACCAATTTCGAAATCGCGAACGGTTGCCATCACACTGCCTCCTTCGACAGCTTCCCAACAAACTTCTCGAAGAGATAAAAACTGTCCTGCGGGCCTGGGCTGGCCTCCGGGTGATATTGCACGCCGAAGACGCGGCCACCCTTGGCTTCGAGCCCGCAATTGGTTCCGTCGAACAGGCTGACATGCGTCTGGGTCACGCCCTCTGGCAGCGTGCCGCCGTCCACGGCAAAACCGTGGTTCATGCTAGTGATCTCGACCACGCCGTCTTCCAGGCGCTTGACCGGATGGTTCGCGCCGCGGTGACCCTGGAACATTTTTGCCGTTTTCGCGCCGAGCGCGAGGCCGAGCAGCTGGTGGCCGAGGCAGATGCCGAAGATCGGCATGTCGCGCTCCAGCAGCCCCTGGATCACCGGCACGGCATATTCGCCCGTCGCCGCGGGATCGCCGGGGCCGTTGGATAGGAACACGCCATCGGGCTTCAGCGCCATGATATCGTCGAGCGAGGCGCGCGCCGACACGACGGTGACGCGGGCACCCGCCCGCACGAGGTTGCGGAAAATGTTGCGCTTGGCACCGTAATCGATTGCCACGACATGGGGCGCGCCGTCGCGCGGGCTATCGGCAAAACCGCTACCCAGTTCCCAGGTGCCGCCCTTGTCCCACAGATGGGTTTCCTCGCCGGTGACTTCGCCTGCCAGATCCATGCCTTCCAGCCCGGTCCAGTCGTTCAGCGCCTTCATCAGCAGATCGCGGTCGAACAGGCCTTCCTTGCTGTAGGCGATTACCGCGCCCGGCGCGCCTTCGCGGCGGACGAGGCGGGTCAGCGCGCGGGTGTCGACGCCGGACAGGCCGATCAGCCCCTCGCCCGCCATCCAGTCGTCGAAACGCTGGGCATGGCGGAAGTTGCTGGGCGCGGTCACGTCTTCGCGCACCAGACAGCCCAGCGCGTGGGCGTGATCCGCCTCCACGTCTTCGTCGTTCGCGCCGACATTGCCGATATGCGGGAAGGTGAAGGTGATGATCTGCCCGGCATAGCTGGGGTCCGTCATCACTTCCTGATAGCCGGTCATCGCCGTGTTGAAGCACAGTTCGCCCACGCGCATGCCTTCCGCGCCGAAGCCCTTGCCCCAGACGGCGCGGCCACTGGGCAATAACAGCAACCCCGTGGCACCGGGCGGAGCGTCGGGAATGCCGGTATCGGACATGGGGCGAAATCCTTGTTTTGCGCGTGCGATCGGGCCGCGCTCGGCGGCCTTTCGAAGTGGCGATGGGCTACAACCGGCAAGGCTGCACGGTCAATCTAGGAAAGATCGGGGAAGGCCGCTATGGTGGTACTTTATTTCTCACGACATTTCCGGAGCTGAACCCATGATTCGCGATGAGCTGAAGGCTGCCCAGATCGCCGCCATGAAAGGCGGGGACAAGGAGCGCTTGGCCGCAGTCCGCCTGATGCTGGCCAAGGTGAAGGACCGCGATATCGAACTGCGCGGCAAGGAGCCGGGCGACGACGATGCGATGGTGATCGACGTGCTGCAGAAGATGGCGAAGCAGCGCCGCGAATCGATTCAGATGTACGAGGATGGCGGGCGCGATGAGCTGGCCGCCGCCGAACGCAGCGAGCTGGCCGTGATCGAACAGTTCCTGCCCGCGCAGATGAGCGAAGACGAAACGCGCGCGGCGATCGAGGGCATTAAAGCGGATCTTAACGCTTCGGGCATGAAGGATATGGGGCGCGTGATGGCCGAGCTGAAGGCCCGCCACGGGACCGAGCTCGACATGAGCCGGGCCAGCGCGCTCGTGAAGGAGAGCCTGTCATGAAGCCCATCGTCCTTACCGCCCTTGCCGCTTCGCTGGCGCTCGGCGCCTGCGCGCGCGCCGACGATGTCGATAACGAGAGCAACGCGACGAGCGAGGCGAAGGAAGCTGCGCTCGAAGCGCAGACCGACGATTTCGTGATCAATGCCGAGGATTTCGGCCGGGAGCAGCTGGGCGGCAAGATCGAAGGCCCCGCCGGGCCGGAAGTCGAAGCCTCGCTGCTGATGGCCGACGGCACCTCGATCGGGGATATCCGCAGCTATGTCGCCTGTCCCGAAAACATCAGCGTGTGCGATCCGGCGAAGCTACCTGCGGACACGATCTACACCTATGTCCATGTCGTGACGCCGGGCGTGGACGAGCCCAATGACGATGCGATCGGCACGCCTAAAGCGATCAAGCCGGTCGCCAAATCGGTGACCTTCCGTACCGACATGCCGGCGGGCGGTTTCGTCGGCCATGCCGGCTATTCGCTGGAACAAGCGCGCGCGGCGCTCGGCCCGCAAGGGACGTTCACCGTCTCGTGCAACGAAGGCAAGCTGGTATGGGAAGTGGCCTCCGGAGAATTCTGGGGCACGGGTGAGCCGGTCACCTTCTTCTGGAAATCCAGGAAACCGCCACAGGGCCCGGCCAAGGCCTATGGTTTCGACGCGGACGGGTTCACGGCGAACGGCACCGGCCCCTTCCCCGCCCCGCAGGCGGATGGCGACGCGACCGGTTGCACCTGATTTCACGCGGTGGCGGCAATGCCGCCTTGGCGAATCCCGGGGCGCTGCCTAGACTGAGAGCATGACCCTTTCCCCGCAATGGCTCGACCAGCTCAAGGACCGGATCAGCCTGTCCTCGCTGATCGGCCGATCGATCAAACTCACGCGCGCGGGGCGTGAGTACAAGGCGTGCTGCCCGTTCCATAACGAGAAATCGCCGAGCTTTACGGTGGTGGAGGAAAAGGGCTTTTACCACTGCTTCGGTTGCGGCGCGCATGGCAGCGCAATCGACTGGATGATCCAGCACCAGGGGCTGGACTTCATGGAAGCCGTCAAGGCGTTGGCAGACGAGGCCGGCATGGACGTGCCCGCCCCCGATCCCCGCGCCGCGCGGCAGGCGGAAAAGCGCGCCAGTCTGCACGATGTGATGGAAGCGGCACAGACGCGTTACCGAGACAAGCTGGGTGGCCTGGAGGGCGCAGGCGCGCGCGCTTATCTGGAACAGCGCGGCTTTTCGGGCGAGATCGTCAAGAATTTCGGCTTCGGTTTTGCGCCGGACGAACGCGGCGGCACGCTGCGGGAGCTGTCGCGATTCGAGGAGCCGCAGCTGATCGAGGCGGGGCTGCTGATCGATGTGGAGGGCAAGCAGCCCTATGATCGCTTTCGCGGACGGCTGATGATCCCGATCCGCGATATCCGCGGCCGCGTGATCGCCTTCGGTGGCCGGATCCTGGGCGACGGCACGCCCAAATATCTGAACTCGCCGGACACGCCGCTGTTCGACAAGGGGCGCACGCTCTACAATCTGGACAAGGCCGCGCCCGCCGCGCGCCAGACGGGCCGGATGATCGTGGTCGAAGGTTATATGGACGCGATCGCGCTGGCGCAGGCGGGGTTCGCGGATGTGGTCGCCCCGCTCGGCACCGCGCTTACCGAAACGCAGATCGAGATGCTGTGGAAGCACACCGAATGTCCCGTCCTCTGCTTCGACGGGGACAGCGCGGGCCAGCGCGCGGCCATGCGGGCCGCCGAGCGTGCGATGCCGCTGCTGCGCCCTGGCCACAGCCTTGCCTTCGTGACGCTTCCCGCTGGACAGGACCCGGACGATCTGGTGCGCAGCGCCGGCCCGCGCGCCTTTGCAGAGCTGCTGGAACGCGCAGAGCCTCTGGTCGAGCGACTATGGAATCACGAACGCGCCGCCGCCCCGCTCGTCACGCCTGAACAGCGCGCGGCGCTAAAAGCCCGGCTGAACGGGCATGCGACGAACATTCGCGATGACGACATTCGCCATCATTATCATGCAGCCTTTCGCGAGCGGCTCGATTCGCTGTTCGCGCGCCAGCAGCGTCCGCAAGGTCGATATGAGCGCGGTAACAATTCTCGTCCGGGCCGCGCACCGTGGCGTCCTGCGCCCCGCCCCGCCTCGGCAGCGTTAAAGGGCTTCAATGCGGCCAGCTTCGACCATGCCATGGCTTGCGCCGTGGTAGCAGGGCTGGAGCGTTATCCCGACATCGCCCATTCGCATTTCGAAATTCTCGGCGATTTTCACCCCGCGGACGCGAAATTGGCCGAGCGCCTGGACGCGCTGCTATCCGTTCCGGCAGCCCGGCACGCCAAAGGGGTTGATCAACGTGGGGATTATCCCATATCAGCCGCAGCTGGATTGTATAATAGAGCGCAAGGGCCGAACGGGGCCGAGCCGCTGATCTTTTCCTTCAATCGGCCAAACACACCCGGCGCGGCTCCTGATGGGGTCGTCGAACGGGCAAAGCGGGATTTGTGCGAAGCTATTCGCGTCATGGTGGAACGCCCCGCGATCGAGGCCGCGCTGGAACGCGCGACCCGCGCCGCGGAAACGAACCTGACCGAAGATAGTTACGCAGAACAACAGAGACTGCGCGCCGTGCGGGAGGAATTCGACCGTCGGCTCGCCGACCTTATGCAGGACGAGGGCTAACCCCCTCCCCTCATTGCAAATTGAGAGAGTAGAGCATTGGCAACTCGGGCGAAGAAGAACGAAGCGAACGGTGATGCGGATAATGGCGATGCACCGCTGATCGACCTCAACGACGCGAAAATCAAAAAATTGCTGAGCCGCGCTAAGAAGCGCGGATATCTCACTTATGATGAGCTGAACGACGCTCTTCCGCAGGATCAGATGAATTCGGAGCAGATCGAGGACGTGATGTCCGCAATCTCCGAAATGGGCGTGAACATCGTCGAAAATGACGAGGAAGCCGCCGAAGAGCCTGAAGACGAAGTCGAAAGCGTCGACGCCAAGGATTCCGCCGACAAGAAGGGCGCGGACAAGAAGGCCGCTGTCAAAAAGCCCGCCGCGGGTGAGCGCACGGACGATCCGGTGCGCATGTACCTGCGCGAAATGGGCGCGGTCGAACTGCTGAGCCGCGAAGGCGAGATCGCCATCGCCAAGCGGATCGAGGCTGGCCGGGACACGATGATCCTGGGTCTTTGCGAATCGCCCATCACCTTTCACGCCATCATTGAATGGTCCGCCGCCCTGAACGAGGGCGAGATGCAGCTTCGTGAGATTCTCGATCTCGACGCCATGCTCTCCAAGGAGCCTGCTCCGGAGAATATGGAAGAAGACGAGGACGACGACGGCGAGATCAGCGAAAAGACTGCCGGACCGTCCTACAAGGATGAAGAGGACGAGGAAGATAATTCGGACGAAGGCGACGACGAGGATGAAGACGGCGCTTCCGCCCGCAAGAAGCGTGAGGATGAAGAGGACGAGGAGGACAACACCCTTAGCCTAGCGCAGATGGAAGAGACGCTGAAGCCTGGCGCACTGGAGCGCTTCGCGCGGATCGAAGATCTTTTCCGCAAATTCTCCAAGCTGCAGGAAACGCGCATGAACGCGCTTGGCGTCGGAAATGATCTGAGCGCCGCGCAGGAGAAGAAGTATCACCAGCTGCGTGAAGATCTGACCGCCGAGGTGGAATCGGTACAGTTCCACGCGACCAAGATCGAATATCTGGTGGACCAGCTTTATGCCTTTAACCGGCGCCTCACCACGCTGGGCGGCCAGATGCTGCGCCTTGCCGAGCGCCACAAGGTGCCGCGCGGCCAGTTCCTGGAGCAGTATGTTGGCCATGAGCTGGATGAGAACTGGCTCGAAACGGTCTCTGGTATCGACCGTAAGTGGAAGAAATTCGTCGATAATGAAGCCGATGCGGTTGACCGTATCCGTACCGAGATCGGCGATATCGCGTCGGCCACTGGCATGTCCTTGGGCGAATTCCGCCGCATCGTGAATATGGTGCAGAAAGGCGAGCGCGAGGCGCGCATCGCCAAGAAGGAAATGGTCGAGGCGAACCTGCGCCTCGTGATCTCCATCGCCAAGAAATATACCAACCGCGGCCTGCAGTTCCTCGACCTCATTCAGGAAGGCAATATCGGCCTGATGAAGGCGGTGGACAAATTCGAATATCGTCGCGGTTACAAGTTCAGCACCTACGCGACGTGGTGGATCCGCCAGGCGATCACCCGCTCGATCGCCGATCAGGCGCGCACGATCCGTATCCCGGTCCACATGATCGAGACGATCAACAAGCTGGTGCGCACGAGCCGCCAGTTCCTGCACGAGCAGGGCCGCGAGCCTACCCCGGAGGAAATGGCCGAACGCCTTTCCATGCCGCTGGAAAAGGTTCGCAAGGTGATGAAAATCGCCAAGGAACCGATCAGCCTCGAAACGCCGATCGGCGACGAAGAGGATTCGCATCTGGGTGATTTCATTGAGGACAAGAACGCGATCATCCCGGTGGATGCGGCGATCCAGTCCAATTTGAAGGAAACGGTGACCCGCGTTTTGGCATCGCTCACACCGCGTGAGGAACGCGTGCTGCGCATGCGTTTCGGCATCGGCATGAACACCGATCATACGCTGGAGGAAGTGGGCCAGCAGTTCAGCGTGACCCGCGAACGTATCCGCCAGATTGAGGCGAAAGCTTTGCGCAAGCTCAAGCACCCGAGCCGCAGCCGCAAGATGCGAAGCTTCCTGGACCAGTAATCCACAGGCTATCCACCAGTTGCCCACTGGCTGAGACGCACTGGTAACTGCCTCTTCAGCATTGCGGCGTAGTTTTGCCGTGGCCCCGGGGGCAGCTTTTTGCCGCCGGTTGGTGTGGAGGGACAGGACCGCTCGTGACAGCACAGCAGCAATTCGATGCCCCGATCGGGGCGGGCGACCGGCTTATCGCCCTGAAGCAGAGCGAGGGTCACGCCTCGGCCGCGCATTATCAAGCGCTGCTCGCGAACGCGCAGCCACCCGAACTGGCAGACCTCGTTCACTTTCTGTGCCTGCTTCACGGGCGCAGGCCGGGCGTTATCGATCACGCCGCCAGCACTGCAACGGGCGACGAGCGCGCCTGGCTTGACGATGCAGCCGACGCCTTCATGAAGGAACGGCTCTATATTACGCGTCTTACCGTCGATGCGGGGCCGGTGACGGGCGTATCCGAAGACGATCATAGCGAGGCAGCCGCGGTAGAACTGCGCGGCTCCTTCCAGTTGCTCTCCCGCTCAGAAAGGCGGGGCTGCGCCATTGGCGCGGCGCTGGCGTTCGCGCTCGACTGGCCGGATCTGCGCGCCATACTCGATCCGCTCGCTCGTCGCCTGGGCATCGATCCGCCTCTGTGCGCGCTGCCGAGAGAAAGGGAAGTGCGCGATCTGGCCGAAAGCCTTTCCGCCACACCGGCCGTTTCGCGGGCAATGATGTTCGGCGCGGATCAGCTATTTCAGCTTCAGCGCGGTGCCTGGCGCCTTTTGGCGGCCCGGGCCAGACTGCGCGCGCAATAAGGTTCTTGCCCGAGCCCGCTTGCATGCAAGGAACGCGCACTTTAATCCGTCCTCAAACGATACCGATCAAGGACGGACCATATGCGTTTCGAGGGCACCCAGGACTATGTCGCCACCGATGATTTGAAGGTGGCCGTCAACGCCGCGTCCACGCTGCGGCGCCCGCTTTTGATCAAGGGAGAGCCGGGAACGGGCAAGACTGTGCTTGCCGCGGAAGTGGCCAAGTCCATGGGCGCGCCGCTGATCGAGTGGAATATCAAATCCACCACCAAAGCGCATCAGGGCCTATACGAATATGATGCCGTGGCGCGGCTACGCGACGGCCAGCTTGGCGACGAACGCGTCCACGATATTTCGAACTACATCAAGCGCGGTAAACTGTGGGAAGCGTTCACCTCCCCTGAAATGCCGGTGCTTCTGATCGATGAGATCGACAAGGCGGACATCGAGTTTCCGAACGACCTTCTGCAGGAACTCGATCGGATGGAATTTCACGTCTACGAAACCGGCGAAACGGTGAAGGCGGCCGAGCGGCCCATTGTAATCATCACGTCGAACAACGAGAAGGAACTGCCCGATGCGTTCCTGCGCCGCTGCTTCTTCCACTATATCAAGTTTCCGGACCGGGAGACGATGCAGGCGATCATCGACGTGCACTTCCCCGACATCCAGAAGATCCTTGTGCGCAAGGCAATGGATATCTTTTACGAAGTTCGCGATGTGCCGGGCCTCAAGAAGAAGCCGTCGACCAGTGAGCTGCTGGATTGGCTCAAGCTGCTGCTGGCGGAAGACATGCCGCTCGACGTGCTACAATCGAAGGACGCGACCAAGGCAATCCCCCCGCTCCACGGCGCATTGCTCAAAAACGAACAGGACATCATGCTGTTCGAACGGCTCGCCTTCATGGCGCGCCGCCAGGGCGGCTAATTCTTTGCCGACCAGTCTCTAAGTGTTGTGGCGAAGTCCGTCCGCAATCAACGTCCGTGAAGCGCTTTTCGCGTCCAGATTGTAGGCGATCTCGAAATCGCCCCAGCGCGTCCCGTCGATAATCAGCGGCATGTATACATTGCGCACAACCAGATATTCCCGGCCATCCCCCTCCTGCCGATAAACCGCCATCATATAGGGCGCGGTGCTCGCCTTGGCCTTTCGGTCAATCGGATACATTATGATGCGCCCGTTACGGCAATATTCTGTGTCATGGGTGAGATCACCCGTGGGCGCACGCGAATGACGGCTGAGATGCGTCGGCAAATATCCATTGCGGTCGGTACAGGCGCAGGCCAAAATCCTAGGATCCGAGGCTGACACATCGTCGAGAATGGGCCGCCAGTGTATATCGGCCCAGTCGCACAAGCCCGTCCGGTAGCGCTGCGGCTTGCTGTTTCCGATCGGTTTGTAATCCGTATCGAACAGGTCTGCTCGTGCCACTTTGCCGTTCGCGAGGGCCTCTTCGGTGAGCGCCGCGATCTTCTGCGCGACATCCCAGGCTCGGGTCACAAGCTCACGGTCCTCGGGCGCAAGATCTGCCTTAACGATGCTATCGAACATCTCGTTCGCAGTCATCTCCAGCCGTCCGACGCGTTCATAGGCGTCCGCCAGCTTGTCATTATTGTCGGATACCGCGGTGTCGAAGGCACCCAGTACGTTGCGAAGTTTTTCAACGTGGCTGCTGATGGTACTTGTCGCCTGCACGATATCGTCGTTCTGCCGATCAACTTCCAGCACCAGATCGGTAACGCTCAACAGCGTTCCCTCGATACGGCCGATCGATTTCTGAACGGTGTCGCTCGACTTCGTTCCGCGCTCGATCTTGGCGATCACCTGCTCTGCTTCGCTACCGAGCGATTCAATCGTGTGCGAAATATCGTCTGTCGCCTCGCGAGTTCCGCGGGCCAGTTCCTTCACTTCGCTGGCTACGACCGCAAAAGTGCGTCCTGCATCACCGGCTTTTTCCGCTTCGATGGCGGCGTTCAGCGCCAACATGTTCGTGGTGCGCGCAATTTCATCGATCGTCTGGGAGCTGCGTTTGACCTGATCCATGGCCGAGGCGAAGCCGGATACGTGATCACCCAGCGCCGAAACGAGTTCGAGCAGCCCTTCGATATGTTCGAGTGACCCGCGAATGAGCTGTGCCCCTTCCGCAAGACGCTCACGCGCGCGTTCGGAAAGCAACCGTGCCTCGTCGCTGGCATCGACCACTTGCCGCTGGTCTGCTTCAAGCGCGCCGACCGTATCGATCAGCGCTCCATGCTCGCGCCGCAGCCGCTCTGATGATGCAATAACGGTTTGGACGATACCGGCGACGTCGCTGCAACCAACCGTAACCTCGCCGCAACTTGCCGGAATCTGCGCAAGCGCTTCGCTAGCGGAGGTCTGGATGATCTCATGCTTCACTGGTAACGTTTCCCTTTTAGTCCCGACGACTGCTAGCCTCCAGATGGTTAGCGCCGCGTAAACGCAGAATAGGAATTCCGAACAATGTTCTTCGCCTTCATGGACGAACTGCGCACCGCCGGGATCGGGGTGACGTTGAAAGAACATCTGATGCTGCTTGAGGCGCTAGAGAGCGAGGTGATCGAGCGGCGGCCCGAGGAGTTCTATTATCTCGCGCGCGCCACGCTGGTGAAAGACGAAGGCAAGCTGGATCGCTTCGATCAGGTATTCTCCAAGGTCTTCAAGGGTCTGGAGACGAACTATGGGACCGAGCAGCAGGATATTCCGCTAGATTGGTTGAAAGCGGTCGCGGAGAAATATCTGTCTCCGGAAGAAATGGCGGAGATCGAAAAGATCGGCGACTGGGACGAGCTGATGGATACGCTCAAGAAGCGCTTGGAAGAACAGGAAGAGCGCCACCAAGGCGGCAACAAGTGGATCGGCACTGGCGGCACAAGCCCCTATGGCAATTCGGGCTACAATCCGGAAGGCGTGCGTATCGGCGGAGAATCGCGCCACAAAAAGGCGGTGAAGGTCTGGGATAAGCGCGAGTTCAAAAACCTCGACAACACGCGGGAGCTGGGCACGCGCAACATCAAGGTGGCGCTACGCCGGCTGCGCCGGTTTGCGCGCGAAGGCGCGGCGGAAGAGCTGGATATCGATGCCACCATTCGCGGCACCGCCAAGCAGGGCTGGCTCGACATCCACATGCGGCCCGAACGGCATAATGCGGTGAAGCTGCTCTTGTTTCTGGACGTCGGCGGATCGATGGATCCGTTCGTAAAACTGACTGAAGAGCTATTCAGCGCGGCGACGAGCGAGTTCAAGAATCTGGAGTTCTTCTATTTCCACAATTGCCTTTACGAAGGCGTATGGAAGGACAACCGCCGCCGCTTCACCGAGCGGACGCCGACCTGGGATATCCTGCACAAATATGGCCATGACTATAAAGTGATCATCGTCGGCGATGCGTCGATGAGCCCCTATGAGATCAGCCATCCAGGCGGCAGCGTAGAACATTTCAACGAGGAAGCGGGCGCGGTCTGGCTGCACCGCCTGACCAATACCTACCCCGCCACCGCCTGGATCAACCCGGTGCCAGAGCGCCAGTGGGGCTACTCGCAGAGCGTGAAGATGATCCGCGATCTGGTGGACGGCCGCATGTATCCGCTGACGCTGGACGGTCTTGACGATGCGATGCGCGAACTGAGCCGCAAGCAGGGGCAGTAGTCTCAGCGCAGCGATCGATATCCTAGGTCGCCGCCTCCGACAAACTTCCTTATAGCGCCTTCGGCTTAGCGTTTCCTAACGAACTCCGCGCGCAGGACGAGGCCTTTGATGCCGGGATATTTGCAGTCGATCTCCTGCGCGTCGCCGGTCAGGCGGATGCTTTTGATCACAGTGCCCTGCTTCAGCGTCTGGCCCGCACCCTTGACGTCGAGGTCCTTGATCAACGTCACCTGATCGCCATCGCTCAGTAGATTGCCGACAGCATCACGCACTTCAAGCGGTCCGTCATCGTCCACCGCATCCGCCGACTGCTTCGCCGTCAGTTCCGACGCCGGCATCCACTCGCCGCTTTCCTCATCATACACATAATCTTCATCGGCCATATTTCGGCTCCTTGTCCTCGTCTGCTGAAACCCTGCTACAGGGTCGCGATTAGCAACCCGATAGAGTCCAGAATTGCGCGCGTAATGCCCCTTTGGATGGACTCAATTGGGACGTTGTTCGACGAACGCCCCGTGCTTCAGCAACAAGTCCAGCAAGGCGTTAACCTCTCCTCTTGGATGGTGAGCAAAACGCGCTTCAATCTGGAATGAAGTAAAACTGGATTGTGATAGTGCCCAGTGCGCGGCATCACTTAGAAAGCCTGCCGGCTCCCTTTTTCCGCCGAGCACGAGAACCGAACCCGAACTCGGTTGCTCAACATGAGCTCGCAAACCCGTCCGCGAAAAAATACGGTCGGACGAGCTGGTGGGTTCAGCACTCCCTCTGCCCGCCAGAAGACGCTGTTTTACAGCAATATCTTCTCGTAGCCCTGGCTTCCTAATGAGGTCGGCCACGATTTCGGCAATCTGATCGAGATGTTGCTCAAGTCGCGACCCATCATTCGCCGACGGAAAATAAGCCCGTATTCGCGTATCGTTGCGCGCGAGATCGCGGAGAAGATCGAATATTGCCAATCCGTAAAGCGGTTGCACGCCAAAAGTAAGGTGCAAAGATGATCCGCCTGTAGCCAAAGCGTCATGATAATATCCACGCGGAATATAGAGAAGGTCACCCGGCTGCATTCGGATTTCATAAGCAACCGGCCCCTTCGCTCGATCGATCGCTTGTTGATCGCGGAGAATAGTGCCTGAAACAGGTCGATCCGCTCGATTGGCATAAATGCGCCAGACTTTCTCGCCTTCGCATTGGACGGCAAAGACTTCGTGGGGGTCGCAGTGACTCGCAAAGCCCGCCACCCCGGATTGGGAAGCATAAAGATTGACACCGACTTTTGCCGCGAACTGGCGGCCCAACGCCTCGCACAGCCGTCGAAGGGGCGGCACCCGGTCCTCCAGCCCATCGATGATCAGGGTCGCGCCCATACGCATCAGGCCTTCGATCAAATCCGCATTGGGGACTTGTTGAGCACCGTTCGCCAGTTCGCGCAGAGAATGATAATGTGCAGACGCGATCGACTGTCCGTTTGCGACGAGCTTCAGACCGGGTTCGGGCCAGTGGACCGTGTTGCGGAGCAGCGCGGATACCGTTGCACTGTCCATAAGCTCTTGCCGATCCGATGCGGCATCATCGGCAGAGACGTGCAGCGGCACATTATCGTAATATTCCGACAGAAAACGATCGAGCGAAGTAGGCGTCAGAAAATTCGCCAACCGGCTAGGACTGTCATCGGTGCCGTTGGTCATCTTGAAGAACCTCAATAAATCAGGAAATCGCTGCTTGCCGCGCACCATGCCGCCTCGTCACCATGCGCCAGCGCGTCGAGATCGCTCGGCGTGGATTGTGGGTCGTCGACCCATTCGCGCAAAGCGGGGCCGCCATTGATAACGTCGATGGCGAGATGGCCCTCGGTATATTCATATTTGAAGTCCATACCACGCCACAGCGGATAGTCCGGGTAGAGCCGCCGGATCGCCTTGAAAGCGAGGGCCTGGAGGCGCCAGGGCCGGAACGCGGCATGATCGTAGAAGCGGCCTTCCGGGTGAATGTGGACCCCGTGGCACAGCTGTCCGGCATGCTTGTGGAACGTCGGCTCGAACCAGATTTCCCGCAGTGCGCAGCCTTCCAGCCATTCCGGCGCGGCCGTGCGCATGGTATCGATCACGGCGCGCGCATCGATATCCGGTGCGCCGAAGATCTCGAGCGGGCGGGTCGTCCCCCTCCCCTCGCTCAGCGTCGCGCCCTCCAGCATCACCGTTCCAGCGTAGCTGCGGGCCATGGACAGGTTCGGCGCATTAGGGCTGGGGTTGATCCAGATGCGGCTTTCCGGCCAGCCGAAACCCGGCGTGGCATCCGGCTGCCAACCCTGCATCTCGACGACGCGATAATCCACCTCGATCCTGAAATGATCGATGAACCAACGCCCCATTTCACCCAGCGTCAATCCGTGACGCATCGGCATGGGCGCGGCGCCGACGAAACTTTCGTAGCCGGGACGCAGCGTCAACCCCTCGACCGGGCGACCCGCCGGATTGGGCCGGTCCAGCACCCAGACTTCCTTGCCATGCTCGGCGCAGGCTTCGATCATGTAGAGCAGCGTCGTGACGAAAGTGTAGATGCGGCAGCCGAGATCCTGCAGATCGATCAGGACCACATCGAAGGTGCTCATCGACTGGCCTTTCGGGCGGCGAACGTCGCCGTAGAGGCTGAACACCGGGATGCCGTGAACGCGGTCGGTCTCGTCCGGCGTCTCGACCATATTGTCCTGCTTATCGCCCTTCAGCCCATGTTGCGGGCCGAAGGCAGCGGTCAGATTGATATCCTCACATCCCGCCAGCGCGTCCAGCGAATGCGTAAGGTCCGCGGTCACAGATGCCGGATGGGCCACCAGTGCCACGCGTTTGCCTTTCAGCGGCGCGCGCAGTTCGGGTTCACTCAGAAGGCGGTCGATCCCAAATTTGAACTCGCTCAAACCAATATACTCCATCGCTCCGGCGATCCGCCGCAGACCAGTGATTGCAACTTCAGGGCGGCGACTCAGGCCGGCAGCTTGAGCACAAAACTGCCCGGATCATGGAAATCCGGCTGCGCCCCGGGATGTGCGACCGCCCAGTAGCTTTTATCGCCGTCCACCGTCTCAATTACCGCCGAAACCGCCGCCTCGAGCGCCTTTACCCGCCATTCAAAGGGAAGCACCAGTTCCGCCTCCAGCGCAAAATGGCTCGCTGAAGCATCAAGGCCGGTAACGGGCGGTGCCGGTAAGTCCAGCGGCGTCATCCCCTCGCGCACATCCGTAAAGCGATAGGCCGCCCAGCGATAGGAGGGCGAGAAATTGAACTCCTCATAGGCGCTCTCGCCCGGACGGCGCAGGAACAGTTCGAAACAGGTGGTCTGCCAGAGATCATCCGCGCGCGCCGCCTCGGCCGGGTCCGGGAGAGCCAGCCGCTCCTCGGCGATCTCGAGATGATAGCGCAGCTTTAGGCCGCTGGTTGTGCGTTCGATCGCGACGTTCAGGCTGATGTCGTTCGGAACAGGCCCATTGGGATGCGGCGACAACGCCAGGGTCTCGTGAGGCTCAGACGGAGTGAAGGATTGGGTCATCCTCTAACCATATAGCTTTCCCGTCATGCTGTCGAAGCCGTTCGGTGAGCGCGCCATCCAAAGATTTTTCCTGCCTTAGCGTGGCCCGATCCCTCTTGGCCCCACCGCGCCGCCGATGTAACCGTTCGCCCATGAACTATACGTCCGATCTTCTTCGCACGCTTGATGAGCGCGGCTACATCCACCAGTTGACCGACGCCGAAGGGCTTGACGCGCTGGCGAGCAAGGAGATTGTGCCGGGCTATATCGGCTTCGATGCGACCGGCCCCTCGCTCCATGTGGGCCATCTGGTTTCCATCATGATGCTGCGCCAGCTTCAACAGGCCGGGCACAAGCCCATCGTGATCATGGGCGGCGGGACCACCAAGGTGGGCGACCCCTCCGGCAAGGACGAGAGCAGGCAAATGCTCTCGGATGATCAGATTTCGGCCAACATCGCCTCGATCCGCGAGATTTTCGAACGCTTCCTCACTTTCGGTGATGGCCCTACCGATGCCGTGATGATCAACAATGACGATTGGCTGGGTCAGCTCGGCTATATCGAATTGCTGCGCGATGTCGGACCGCACTTCACCGTCAACCGCATGCTCACCTTCGATAGCGTGAAGCTGCGACTGGACCGGGAGCAGCCGCTCACCTTCCTCGAATTCAACTATATGATCCTGCAGGCCTATGATTTCCTTGAGCTGTCGCGCCGCCATGGCTGCCGCCTGCAGATGGGCGGATCGGACCAGTGGGGCAATATCGTCAACGGCATGGAGCTGACCCGGCGGATCGATGGGACGCAATTGTTTGGGCTGACGACGCCGCTCATCACCACCGCAGATGGCCGCAAGATGGGCAAGACGGCTAGCGGCGCCGTCTGGTTACGCTCCGACATGCTGAGCCCTTATGATTACTGGCAGTTCTGGCGCAACACGCAGGATGCCGATATCGGCCGCTTCCTGCGTTTGTTCACGGACCTTCCGCTGGACGAGATTGCGCGTCTGGAAGCGCTTGAGGGCGCGGAGTTGAACGAGGCCAAGAAGCGCCTGGCCGACGCGGCCACCGCCATGGCGCATGGGCAAGACGCTGCCGAAGCGGCGGCGGCCACCGCACAGGCGACGTTCGAAGGCGGCGGCGCTGGCGAAGACCTGCCGACCATCGCTATTACCGATCCGATCAGCATTCTGGACGCCTATTTGGAGCTCGGTCTTGTTGCCTCGAAGAAGGAAGCCCGGCGGCTGATCGACGGCGGCGGCGCGCGACTGGATGGCGAACCGGTTGATGATGTGAACCTCATGATCGAGCCTGGTGATAAGCCTCGGCGGCTGTCGGCGGGCAAGAAGAAGCACGGGCTCGTGACAAAAGGCTGACGGCGGCGGCGGTAAGACTCTGTTCGCTAAAACGCTTAAAGGCGGCTTTACTAGGCCGTTACACAGTCGATGCTCCGATGAGCGCCTCGACTGAAAGACACCATCAATGCCGAATGCCGCCCTCGACAATTTCGATCTCCGACAGGCCGCGCGCCACCGTGCGGATTTCAAGACGATTATGGAGAGGACCGCGGGGCGCGAGCATTTCTCGCACATTTGCAATATCTCGGCCAACGGCTTCATGATCGACGATGCCGAGGATTTGAGCCGGGGCGACCGGGTTTCGGTACGGCTTCCGGTCATTGGACGCATCGAAGCGCATTGCGTCTGGGCGGTTGATACGCGCGCGGGTTTTCAGTTGGAGCGCATTATCCGCATGCCGGATTTCATCGCGATGCTGGACGACCTTCAGAACCCTCGCTGAGGCGTTCATTCAGCCATCATCAGCCCGAGCGCAAAGTCCGGACCGCGCTGTCCCGCTCAAACAGATAGAGAGCAATTCGCGCCGCTTCTCCCCGCGCGCCTTCCAGCCCGCCGTCGCGCTCGATCAGCATGCGCGCATCGTCGCGGGCGTAGCCGATCAGCTCGCGCACCTGCTCCTCGCTCGCTACGGAAAAGCCTTCCTCGCCTGACTGGCGCGTGCCCATCAGTTCTCCTGCGCCGCGCAGCTTCAGATCCTCTTCCGCGATACGAAAGCCGTCATTGGTCTCGCGCATCAGCGCCAGCCGCGCGCGCGATGTCTCGCTGAGTTGCCCGGTGCGCAGCAGCAGGCAGGTGGATTTGGCGCTCCCCCTCCCGACCCGTCCGCGTAGCTGATGGAGCTGCGCCAGGCCGAAGCGGTCCGCGGCCTCAACGATCATCAGCGACGCGTTGGGCACATTCACTCCCACCTCGATCACCGTGGTCGCCACCAGAAGCGAAAGCGCGCCACTGGCGAAGCGCTCCATCACCGCGTCTTTTTCCGGGCCTTTCATGCGCCCATGGACTAGCCCGACCTTATCGCCGAAGCGCAGCCGCAGCATAGCCGCCCGCTCCTCGGCCGCTGCGAGATCGCTTGCATCGCTCTCCTCGACCAGCGGGCAGACCCAATAGGCCTGACCGCCGCTCTGGATATGGCGACCGATACCGTCCACCACCTGCGGCAGGCGCTCGTCCGAAACCACCACCGTCTCCACCGGGGTGCGCCCCGGCGGCAATTCGTCGAGCAGCGACACGTCCATCTCACCATAAAGCGCGAGCGTCAGGGTGCGGGGGATCGGCGTCGCCGTCATGGCCAGAAGATGCGGCGGCCGCTCCGCCTTCTGCGCTAGCAATAATCGCTGCGACACGCCGAAGCGGTGCTGCTCGTCGATCACGATGAGGCCAAGCGCCTTGTAGCGCACCGCCTCCTGAAAGATCGCATGCGTGCCGACCAGTATATCGATCGATCCGTCGGCAAGGCCCATCAGGGTAGATTCGCGCACGCGTCCTTTATCGCGACCCGTCAGAATTTCGATCTGTACCGGCAGCGACCGCGCGAGCTCCCGCAGACTTTCCAAGTGCTGGCGCGCGAGAATTTCCGTCGGAGCGAGCAGCGCGGCCTGCCGCCCCGCCTCCACCGCCCGGAGCATCGCGATCAGCGCCACCGCCGTCTTGCCCGAGCCGACATCGCCCTGCAGCAGCCGCAGCATCGGGCGTTCCTGCGCCAGATCGCCCTCGATCTCCCGCACCGAGCGCGCCTGCGCACCGGTCAATGCGAACGGCATTTTCAGCGCATCGACCAGGCGCCCGTCGCCCCGGATGGGATAGGTCTTCCGCCGGTCGCTGGCTGCACGGACCAACAGATAGGCCAGCTGATTGGCAAACAGCTCGTCGTAGGCAAGCCGCTGTCTGCCAGCCTCGCCATCCGGTCCATGGGCTGCGGCCAGCGCGTGTCGCCAGTCCGGCCAGTCGAACTTGGATTTCAGGCTGGGCTCTATCCATTCGGGCACCTGGGGCGCGCGCTGCATCGCAGTCGCCACCAGATCGCCCATGCGCCGGTTCGAGATGCCATCGGCCAGCGGATAGACAGGCTCCACCAGCGGCACCGCCCCACCCTCTTCCAGAACCTCCGGATGAATGATCTGGCGTTCCTGGCCATAGGCTTCCAGCTTGCCGGTGATCCGCCGCGTCTCGCCCACCGGAAGCTGTTTCTTCGCCCAACCCGAATTGCGACCGAAAAAGACCAGGCTGATTACATCGCCGCGCGTGTCCGCCGCGTGAATGCGCAAGGGGCTGCGCGCGCTGCCGCCGCTGCGATGATCTAACACGTTCACGGTTACGATCACCGTCTCGCCGATCTGCGCGTCGTCCAATCCTTCGATCGCGCGCCGATGCACGAAATAGCTCGGAAAATGAAAAAGCAGGTCCTTCACCCGCTCCAGCTTCAGGCGCGCGAGCGGCTTTGCCAGCGCGGCACCGATGCCCTTCAGGCTGGTCAATTCGGCGAACAGTGGATTGAGAATATCGGGCCGCATGATTATCTGGCCTCCTAACCGAACATGTCCGGGCTGAGTAGACCCGGTCCGCGTCTCATCCGCCAGCAGGAAACCAAGCCATGCCTCTCGACCGCGACGCCCGCGTCCGCCGCACGAAATTCCGCGCCTGGCACCGCGGCACGCGCGAGGCTGATTACATGATCGGCGGCTTTTTCGATCGCCATCATGAAAGCTTCACCGAAGCCGATTTCGAGTGGTTCGAACGGCTGCTGGAAGAACAGGATGTCGATATCATGGCCTGGGGCATCGGAACGCAGGCCGTGCCCAGCGCGTTCGATGGCCCGCTGATGGACAAGTTCCGGAAGCTCGACTTCATCGATATCCCGCGCTGATCGGTCCGTTACATTCTCTTCCACCGTTTGTGCTGAGCCTGTCGAAGCACTGCCCTTATCCGCAACGCCCCCCTAAGAAGACCGGCCCTTCAACAAGCTCGGGGCGAACGGAGTTTTTCGAACAGTCTGATGCCCGATCTTTCCAGGATAACGCAGGCTAAGCGCCCGCTCACGCTCAGTTCGGTTCCAGTCGGCTTTCTGCCATGGCTACTGGCCGATCTGGCGCGCGCTGCGAAGGGCCGCGCGGTCTACATCGCGCCGGAAGAAACGGAAATGCGCGCGGTGGCCGAGGCCGCGCAATATTTCGCGCCCGAGCTGGAGGTGCTGGAATTTCCGGCGTGGGATTGCCTTCCCTATGACCGCGCATCACCCTCGCTTCCCGTAACCTCGCGACGGATGGCAACGCTGGCTGCGCTGCAGGGCAAACCCAAATCGGCGCAGCTTCTGGTTACCACGGTCAATGCCGTCACGCAGCGCACGCTAACGCCCTTCCGCCTGCGCGAGCTGGGCGCAAGATTGCAGCCTGGCGCGGTCATCGAGCGCGAGAAGCTGTCTGAATTGCTTACAGCCAACGGATATGAGCGCACGGAAACTGTGGCCGATGCTGGCGAATATGCCGTGCGTGGCTCAATCGTGGATCTGTTTCCTGCGGGACGCGAACTGGCGCTTCGGCTTGATTTCTTCGGCGACGAGATCGAATCGGTGCGCGAATTCGATCCGGCGGACCAGCGCTCGGTAGGACGGGTGGATCATTTCGACCTGCTCCCCGCCGCTGAGGCTCTCCTGGACGAAGGATCAATCAAGCGCTTTCGCAGCCGTTATCGCGAGCGTTTTGGGGCCACCGCGACCGGCGATCCGCTTTATCAAGCGATCAGCGAGGGCCGCCGCCTGGCCGGCATGGATCATTGGCTGCCGATGCTGGAAGAACGGCTCGTTCCGCTGTTTGATCATCTGCAACCGCAGGACCTGATCGTTGCCGATGCCGGTGCGCCCGCCGCGGCGCAGCAGCGCTTCGATGCAATTCAGGATTACCAACAGAACCGGCAGCGCGCGCAATCGAGCGAGCCGGGCAGCTATCGTCCCTTGCCCGCCGATGCGCTCTATCTGACGCCCGACCAATGGACGAAGGAACAAGAAGAGCGGCCCGTCCACCAACTCAGCGGATTTGCCGAGCCGGAGAGTGACCGCGTGCTAGATTTCGGCGTCGCCGGATCGCGCGATTTCGCACCCGAGCGCGCCCAGAACGCCAATGTCTACGAAGCGGCGGTGAAGCATATCGATGCGCTGCGGAAGGACGGCAAGCGCGTGATTCTAGCCAGCTATTCGCGCGGCGCGCGGGAGCGGCTCACCGGTCTGATGAAGGACCACGGCCTCAAGAAGTCCAAGGCCGCCAAGAACTGGCAGGAAGCACAGGGAGCGGCAGCAGATGGCAGCGCCGCGCTCACCATCCTGCCGCTCGACAGCGGGTTCACGGGCCCTGACATCGCGGTCATCACCGAACAGGACATGCTCGGCGACCGGCTGGTCCGGCGGCGCAAGAAGCGCAAGAGCGCGGATGCTTTCCTTTCCGAAATCCAGGCGCTGGCGGTGGGTGACCTTATCGTTCACGCCGATCATGGCATCGGGCGCTATGAGGGACTGACCCAGATCGAGGTCGGTAAAAGCGCGCATGACTGCGTTTCGCTGAGCTATGCGGGCGGCGACAAGCTGTTCGTGCCGGTCGAGAATATCGACGTACTCTCGCGCTACGGCGCCGATCATGAAGGCGCTTCGCTCGACAAGCTGGGCGGCGAGGCGTGGCAACGGCGCAAGGCGCGGATGAAGGAGCGCATCCGCGAAATTGCGGGTGAGCTTATGAAAACCGCTGCAGCCCGCGCGCTGAAGCCCGGCGAAGTCGCCGAGGTGGAAGACAGCAGCTACGCCAGCTTCGTCGATCGTTTTCCGTACGAGGAAACCGAAGATCAGGACCGCGTGATCGGCGAGGTTGTCGAAGATCTTCAGGCAGGTAAGCCGATGGATCGCCTCGTCTGCGGCGATGTCGGCTTCGGCAAGACCGAGGTGGCGATGCGCGCGGCCTTCGTCGCGGCGATGAGCGGGATGCAGGTGGCGGTGGTGGCACCGACCACGCTGCTCGCACGCCAGCACTACACCAATTTCGTCGAACGTTTCCGCGGTTTCCCGCTGGAAGTCGGCCGCCTCTCGCGCCTTGTACCATCGGCCGAGGCCACGAAAACACGCGAAGGGCTGAAAGACGGCACGATTGACGTCGTCATCGGCACCCATGCGATCCTCGCCAAATCGGTGGATTTCAAGCGTCTCGGCCTCGTCATCGTCGATGAAGAACAGCGTTTCGGCGTGACCCACAAGGAACGGCTGAAGGCGCTGAAAACCGACGTCCATATGCTGACCCTCACTGCCACGCCCATTCCGCGCACGCTGCAGATGGCGATGTCTGGCCTTCGCGAACTATCGGTAATCCAGACCCCGCCGGTCGATCGCCTGGCGGTCCGCACCTATGTGATGCCTTGGGACCCGGTGGTTATGCGCGAGGCCTTGCTGCGCGAACATTATCGCGGCGGCCAGAGCTTCTTCGTTGTCCCGCGCATCGCGGACCTCACCGACATCGAGGAATTCCTGCGCGAGGAGGTGCCCGAGGTGAAGGCCGTCGTCGCGCACGGGCAGATGTCCGCCGGCGATGTCGAGGAGCGCATGACCGCCTTCTACGACAAGCGTTACGACGTGCTGCTGTCCACCACGATCGTGGAGAGCGGGCTCGATATCCCCAGCGCCAACACGCTGATCGTCCACCGCGCGGACCGCTTCGGCCTTGCCCAGCTCTATCAGCTTCGCGGCCGCGTCGGTCGTTCCAAGACGCGCGCTTATGCTTATCTGACAACGCCTGAAGGCCGGGTGCTGACCGAGACGGCGGAGAAGCGCCTGAAGGTCCTGTCAGACCTCGATAGCCTGGGTGCGGGCTTCCAGCTCGCCAGCCACGATCTCGACATTCGCGGCGCGGGCAACCTCGTTGGCGACGAACAGTCCGGCCACATCAAGGAAGTGGGCTTCGAACTCTACCAGTCGATGCTCGAAGAGGCGATCATTGCCGCGAAAGCCGGCGACATGGGTATGGATGCCCCGTCCGAGAAGTTCAGCCCGCAGATCACCGTCGATGCGCCGATCTCCATTCCGGATTTCTACGTGCCGGACCTTTCCTTGCGCATGGGTCTCTATCGCCGGATCAACGAGATCGATCAGGTGGACGCCATCGAAGGCTTCGCCGCCGAACTGATCGACCGCTTCGGCGATCTGCCCGACGCGACAGAGAACCTGCTCACCCTGATGCGGGTGAAGCTGAATGCGCTGACGGCCCAGGTCGCGAAGATCGAAATCGGTCCGCGCGGCGCGCTGGTCAGCTTCCACAACGACAGCCCGCCGGACGTGCCGGCGCTGATGCGTTATGTGGAGCGGCTGGGCGAAGTGGCGAAGCTGCGGCCCGACAGTAAGCTCGTCATCAATCGCGTGTGGCGCGATCCGAAAAGCCGCCTCCACGGCGCGCTGCAGCTGTCACGCGGTCTCGCCAAAATGGCGCAAGGCAAAGGCTGATCCGTCGCAGCCAGAGCCGTTCATGCTGATCATGTCGGGCGCGTTTCTCCGCGCTGGGCAGTGCTGAGAGCGAAGGGCGATCGGCTCAGCGCCTAGCGAAGTCTTAGCGAGCCCTTAACGGTTCGCGGCCAGCGCAAATTCGCGAAAGGCGTCCGCCTCCAAAGCGCCTGCGCGGAGGAAGCCTTGCCAATAATCGCATCCTTCGTGAGCGATCAGATCGCGCTGGCCTTCGCTCTCGATCCCTTCCGCGATCACTTCGAGCCCGAGCGCCTTTGCCATCGCGATGATGGCGCGCACGACGATCCTGTCCCGCTCGGAGCCTTGAAGCTCCCCTGTCATGCGTTTGTCGAGCTTCAGATAGTCGAGCGGAAGCGCGCTGAGATAGGCGAGCGAGCTGTATCCGGTGCCGAAATCGTCAAGCGCGATCCGCAGCCCCTCGGCACGCAGACGTCCGAACTGCTGCCCTGCTGCTTCCAGATCGTCGATCAGTGCACTTTCGGTGATCTCAACGGTCAGGCAGTCCTTGCGAAAACCGTGGTCTGCCAGATATCCCAGCAGCCGATCCGCCATGTCCGGACTTGCCAAATCCTGCGCGGTGACATTGATCGACAACCGCAGGTCCTGAAGCGCCCCGCCCCAGCTTGCCGCCAGATCGATTGCCCGCTCCTGGATGTGCCGCGACAGCGCCAGAACGAAATCGCTGCGCGCGGCGGCGGCGAACAGCGCCTCACCGCCAAGCGTGCCGAACTCCGGATGTTGCCAGCGCGCCAAGGCCTCCGCACCTGTCATGCGCCCGTCGTGCAACGCGAATTGCGGCTGAAACAGGATAGCGATCTCGCCCCGGTCCAGCGCATGGCGCATGTGGCGGCCCAGCGTCTCGTCCATCATCGCTTCATCAAGGCGCCCTGCCTCGGATTGGACGATAGTGCGGGTATCGGCCCGCATCGCTTCTTCCAGCGCCATGCGGGCACGTCGCATATAGGCAGCGCCATCTTCCGCGTCATGCTTTTCCGCAATGCCGATCCGGGGGCTCAAGTGTATTGCGCTGCCCTCGATTTCGACGGGGCGGTGGAGCTCGGCCACCAGCTGGCGGGCGACAAGCGGCGCCGACGCGGCGGCATCCAGCGCAATGAGAAACTCCGCGCCGCCGGTACGCGCGGCAAAGGGCGGACGCCCCTCGATCACGCGGAGGAAGCGGCGAATACGCTCGCCAACGTCGGCCAATGCGCGGTCGCCGCCATCCCGGCCATGGGAGACGTTGACGTTGCGAAAGCCGGCCAGTCCGATCAGCAGCATCGCGCCCGGCAGAACGGCATGCTCCAGCCGCAACCGCGCGGCCTTGCCTGTCGCCAGCCCGGTGATCCAGTCCCGCTGATCGTCGTGCGCTGCCTTATGTTCGCGCCTGTCGTTCATCGCGTTCAACCCTTGCCCCGCACCATCGCGCCCCCTAGCACGGTTCCCTAAGCGCGGGACCGTTAAATTCCTGTCATCTCGACCTTGAGGGTCTGGCGCTGCAATGAACGTTTTTCTTGAGGCATCGGCATGATCGAAGGCACCGCGCTGCTCGCCAGCCCCACCCGGATGGCCCGCGAGGCGCGCGAAGAATTGCTCGGCCGCTATGAATTCGTGGACCTGGAAGATGCCACGCGCGTCGTGGTGCTGGGCGGTGACGGCTATATGTTGCAGGTGCTGCACCAGATGCTCGAAAATGGCCGCTTGAAACCCGTGTTCGGCATGAACCGCGGCACGGTGGGTTTCCTGCTCAACAGCTGGCGCTCGGATGACCTGTCGGACCGTCTGGCGAAAGCAAAAAGCTTCTCCGTCGCGCCGCTACGGATGAGCGTGACAACTGCCAGCGGCGAGACTCGTGTTCTGCCCGCCATCAACGAGGTGTCGCTGCTTCGCGAGACGCGCCAGACTGCCAAGATCGAAGTGCGCATCGATGACCGCGTGACGATTGACGAGATGGTCTGTGATGGTGTGCTGGTTGCAACGCCAGCAGGATCGACCGCCTATAATATGTCAGCGAACGGCCCGATCCTGCCGCTCGGCTCCGCCATGCTGGCCCTGACGCCGATCAGCCCGTTCCGTCCGCGCCGATGGAAGGGCGCCATCCTGCCGGACCGCAGCCGCATCAGTTTCCGTATCCTGAATGCCGACAAGCGCCCGGTATCGGCCGTTGCGGATCAACGTGAAGTGCGGGATATTACCCGCGTGGATATCGAAATCGATCGCAGCCGGCAGCTTACGCTGCTGTTCGATCCGGAACATGCGCTTGATGAGCGGATCGCGATGGAACAGTTCGCCACCTGAACGGCGGCGTACACCCTGTTAAAGCCCGCGGCGGTCGCCCTTTCCGTCAAGCTGAATAGTCGGTGGGGCAAGCCCGTCAAATCCGTCACGCCCCTTGTCTTGGGCATCGATAGCCACGCCATCGCGCGCGGCAGGATAGCGTCGCGGCGAGTCAGCAATCTCGACGATGGCCGACAGGGCACCTTGCCCTTCAGCCCAGCGCAACGCTGCCGCTTCCGCCGTAACGTCGTTCACATATTCGCCGCGATGCCGCGCGCAAACGGAAAGGAGACCGTGAATCAGTTCACAGTTCCATCCAAACCGGTTTGGCCCGATAGGAATCAACCGAATACGAGCCTCAGCCTCCAGCGCCCGCTCGCCTTCCTCCAAACGTTTGACTTTCATGGCAATTCCCCTCCCAGCAGGCCTGTCACCACAAGCCACTATTGGCAAGGGCGGACGGCAGGTCAAGGATGGCCGAGCCGAATTGGTCAGGTTTGAGCGAAAGCACCGTTCTGGGACGGCATGCACTGATATCAGTGCTGAAAAGTGGCTCCCCGAGTTGGATTCGAACCAACGGCCGCTCGATTAACAGTCGAGAGCTCTACCGCTGAGCTATCGGGGAGCAGCCCCGGTCCCCCGGGGCAGGCCGCGCCTATAGCAGCGGCTTTTTGGGAATGGCAAGCCTTGTGTCGCGCTATTTTTTTCCCGCAATCCGATAAGGCTGTAATCGTCCGCGGAGACGGCTCACAAATGCAGCCTGGGGCCCACTGTCGCAATCGTTCGCGGCATGGGGCCCCATCCGTTTCACCTTCTTCCCGGCCTGCCGTGCGGCCCTAAAGCTGCCCGTGGCAATGCTTGTACTTGCGGCCCGAACCGCAAGGGCACGGCGCGTTACGGCTGATGTTGGGATTGTTGGTCAGCCCCTCCATATCCGCTTCAGCCGTTTGCTGCGGCGGCAGTGTGTCCACCAGACCGCGCGTGCCTGCATCGGTATCGTTGGTATCGTCCATACCGGTCAGCGGATCGATATGGGTGGTCAGGAAGTCCGGCAGGTCCGGCAATTCTGCCATAGGCATCGGTGCCTGCGCACGGAATTCGCTGGTCGCAAGGGTGCGGGTCACATCTTCGCGAATCTGATCGAGCATGCGTTGGAACAGCGCGAAGCTCTCCTGCTTATACTCGTTCAGCGGCGTTTTCTGCGCATAGGCGCGCAGGAATACCACCTGGCGCAGCGCATCGAGCGTGGAGAGATGCTCTTTCCAGTGATGATCGAGCGACTGGAGCAGAATGCTTTTTTCCACATCGCGCCACATCGATTCGTCGATGCCCTGGATTTTCTCGTCGATCTTCTGGACGGTACGCTCGACCAGTCGGTCGGCCACCATCTCCGGCTCGATCGCGTCTTCTTCCAGCCAGGCGTCGATCGGCGGTTCCTCACCCAGAAGCTGCGCGGTCTTCTCCTTCAGGCCCGGAATATCCCATTGCTCGGGATAGGTGCCGGGCGGGCAGTGATCGTTCACGATCGCGTGGATCGCGTCCACGCGCATATGCTCCACCACCTCTTCGACGGTGTCGGAATCCATGATGTCCGCGCGCTGTTCGTAGATCACCTTGCGCTGATCGTTCATGACGTTGTCATACTCGACGACCTGCTTGCGCGCTTCGTAGTTACGCGCCTCGACCTTCTTCTGCGCGGTTTCGATCGCTTTGGACAGCCACTTACCGCCGATCGCCTCGCCATCTTCCAGGCTGGAATTCATCATCCGTGCGAATAGTGATTCGCTGCCGAAGATACGCAGCAGATCGTCTTCCAGGCAGAGGTAGAAGCGCGACAGGCCGGGATCGCCCTGACGGCCGGAGCGCCCGCGCAGCTGGTTGTCGATGCGGCGGCTTTCGTGACGCTCCGTACCGAGCACGAACAGGCCCCCGGCTTCCAACACCTTTGCCTTTTCCGCGGCGATTTCCTGCTTGATGCGCGCGATTTCCTCGTCGCGGCGCGGGCCTTCCTCGATATCCGCAAGCTCTTCCTCGACGCGGAATTCCAGGTTGCCGCCGAGCTGAATATCGGTGCCGCGCCCGGCCATGTTGGTGGCGATGGTAACCGCACCGAGCCGCCCCGCCTGGGCCACGATATGGGCCTCGCTCTCATGCATGCGCGCGTTCAGCACATTGTGCTTCACTCCCTCGCGCTTCAGGAACTCGCTGAGCAGCTCGGACTTTTCGATCGATACCGTGCCCACCAGCACCGGCTGGCCGGTATCATATTTCTCTTTGATCGCCGCCGCGATGGCAGCGAACTTGTCGTTCGTGTTCTTGTAGAACTGGTCGTCCTCATCGATCCGTTGCACCGGCAGGTTGGTCGGCATCTCGGCGACGTTGAGTTTATAAATCTCGTAGAATTCCGCCGCCTCGGTGGCCGCAGTACCCGTCATGCCGGAAAGCTTGGGATACATCCGGAAATAGTTCTGAAACGTGATGGTCGCCATCGTCTGGTTCTCGGGCTTCACATCGACGCCCTCCTTGGCCTCCACCGCTTGGTGCAGGCCGTCGGACCAGCGGCGCCCGTCCATCATGCGGCCGGTGAACTCATCGATAATGACGACCTTGCCGTCCTTGACGATATAGTCGGTATCGCGCTTGAACATGAGGTGCGCGCGCATGGCGTTTTCGAGATGGTGGACCACCAGCGTGTTCTCGAAATCATACAGGTTCGTGCCCTCGAGGAGGCCAGCCTCCTCAAGCAGCCGCTCGACCTTCTCCGTGCCGTCTTCGGTCAGCAGCACCTTCTTGGACTTTTCATCCTTTTCGTAATCTTCTTCGTCCAGCCGCGGAATGATCGCGTTGACGGCGGCATAAAGTTCGGACCGGTCGTCGGTAGGTCCGGAGATGATCAGCGGGGTCCGCGCCTCGTCGATCAGGATCGAATCGACCTCGTCGACGATCGCGAAATTGAACGGCCGCTGGACCATGTCCGCGCGGTCATATTTCATATTGTCGCGCAGATAATCGAACCCCAGCTCGTTGTTCGTCGCGTAAGTGATGTCGCTATTATAGGCGTCGCGGCGCTGCTGCTGATCCAGATCGGGGACGATGATGCCGGTCGACAGGCCGAGGAAGCCGTACAGCTGCCCCATCCACTCCGCGTCGCGGCGGGCGAGATAATCGTTCACCGTGACCACATGGACGCCCTTGCCGTCCAGGGCGTTGAGATAGGCGGCTAAGGTTGCGACCAGCGTCTTGCCCTCACCGGTGCGCATCTCTGCAATCTCGCCGCGGTGAAGCACCACGCCGCCCACCATCTGCACATCGAAATGCCGCATGCCGAAGACGCGCTTCGATGCCTCACGCACCGTGGCAAAGGCTTCGGGAAGGATGTCGTCCAGCGTTTCGCCGGCCTCCAGCCGCTCCTTGAAGCGAGCGGTCTGCGCTTTCAGATCCTCGTCGGAGAGGTTCATGATCTCCGGTTCGAAACCGTTAATCTTGTCGACGATTTTGTAGATGGATTTGACGTAGCGTTCGTTGGACGAACCGAAAATCGATTTGGCAATGGCGCCGAGCATAGGATGATCCCGTTGAGCTATGATGGCCGGTCCGGCGCATCGGCACCGGGCTTTACGGCAAAAGATGGTAAGAAATGCGCGCATCGCAACCGGATGCGCCAGGACGGGTGCACCCGTCCGGAAGGTCAGCGCGTCAGGGCTTGCCCGTAAAATGGGCGTGGCGATCGCCCGTGCCCCAGCGCAAAGGAAGCGCAGCCGCGTAACCGAAGCTTCGTATAAGGGAGAAGCCGCCGCGAACATCATCCGCATGTTCGGCGACCGAAGCGGGAATGGCGGATGCGCCGATCCGCTCGGCAGAAAGAGCGGTCAGGACGTTGCCGGCGCGGCTTTCGGCTGCAACATCGCCGCTGTCCGCTTCGGCGGAAGCAGCCGCCCGCAAGGTCTGCGCGTCCAGCGGCACACCCATCAGGGCGTGCGCCAGTAGCAGCATCAGACTTGCAAAGGTAAACTTCATCGATAGACCCGCGCGGGAACGTTCCTTGGGCGTCTCCTATCAAAAACAGACCGAAAGGCAACTGGCCCTTGGCGCTCCCCCCTTCCCCCCTCGCCCCTTCGAGCTTTCCCGAACTGCCCGCTATCGCCGGTGTGACATTGCGCACGGCCCGTGCCGGCTATACCCGCCGACAGCGTTTCGACATGACCTATGCGGAGCTGAGCGAAGGCACGACCGTCGCCGGTGTGTTCACGAAAAGCCGCTGCCCGTCCTACGAAGTGCAACTGGGCAAGGAGACCGCGCTGCTCGGCCATGCGCGGGCGCTGATCGTGAATGCGGGTAACAGCAACGCCTTCACCGGGATGAGCGGCCGTGAAGCGGTGGAGACGATCATCGCGCGCGTGGCCCATCATCTCGGCTGCCAGCCGTCGGATGTGTTCGTCTCCTCCACCGGCGTCATCGGCGTGCCGCTGCCGATCGACAAGGCGGAGGCGGGGCTTGCAGAGGTGTTCACCGCCCAGCCCTGCGGTTGGGTAGACGCGGCAACTGCAATCGGCACCACCGATACCTTTCCCAAGGGCGCAAGCGCATCGGCGGTCGTCGGCGACGCTACCGTACAGCTTGCCGGGATCGTGAAGGGATCGGGCATGATCGCGCCCGATATGGCAACGATGCTGGGCTATATCTTTACCGACGCGGCGATCGAGGCCCCCTTCCTGAAGGAAATGCTCGACCGGGCGAACGGGCGCACATTCAATGCCATCACCGTGGACGGCGATACTTCCACCAGCGACACCGTCCTCGTTTTCGCAACCGGGAAGACAGGTGGCCCGGCGCTGTCGGATTGGGACGATGACGGCGCGGACGCTTTCTACGCCGCGCTGGAAGAGGTCTGCCGCAGCCTGGCCCATCAGGTCGTGCGCGATGGCGAGGGCGCGCAAAAATTCATCGAAATAACGGTGACCGGCGCGGAAAGCGATGAAAGCGCGCGGCGCATCGGTCTGTCGATCGCCAACTCACCGCTCGTCAAGACGGCGATCGCGGGTGAAGACGCCAATTGGGGCCGGGTGGTCATGGCGGTCGGCAAAGCGGGCGAGCCTGCCGAGCGCGATCTGCTTTCCATCCGCTTCGGCGCGACCGAGGTGGCCGCCAAGGGCATGGTCGTCCAAGGCTATGACGAGGCACCGGTGGCGGAACATCTGAAGGGCCAGGACGTCGCCATCGGCGTCGATATCGGACTCGGCGAAGGCAGCGCCACCGTGTGGACCTGCGATCTGACGCACGGCTATATCAGCATCAACGCCGATTACCGGAGCTGATGAGGACAAGCGGCATGCACGACCTGTACGAACCCGTCGCAGCCATCATGCGCGAGTGCGGCGAAACCATCATCCTGACCCGCTTCCGCGATCTCTCCGACGACCAGATCGAGGAAAAGAGCCCCGGCGATCTCGTCACCGTGGCGGACCGCGAGAGCGAACGCTTCCTCACCGACAGGCTAAGCGAGCTTCTGCCCGACGCCGCAATCCTGGGTGAAGAGGCGACGGCGGCGGATCCTTCGGTGATGGACCGCATTCATGAGCCGGTCTGCTGGGTGATCGATCCGATCGACGGCACCAGCAATTTCGCCGCGGGCCGATCGCCCTTCGGCATCCTGATCGCGCTGGTGCGCGGCGGAGAGACGGAAGCCGGGTGGATCTATGATCCGGTGTCGAAGCGTCTGTGCCACGCCCATCGCGGGGCTGGCGCATGGATCAACGGCGATCCGCTGCATTCGAAAGGAAGCGGCAAGGACAAGCCCGTCATCGCGCTCTACACCAGCTTCATGGAAGGCGAAGAACGTATTCGCGTCGACGCCGCGGCGGCGGCCCATTTCGAGATCGTGCCCCCGCCGATGTGCGCGGCCGAGCAATATCCGATGCTCGCCACCGGCCAGCACGACATCACGATCTATCGCCGCTCGCTTCCATGGGATCATGCCGCTGGCGCGCTGTTTCTGAACGAGGCGGGCGGCACGGTCGCACGTTTCGATGGCACGGCCTACCGACCCGATCAGACGGAGATGACCGGCATGCTTGCCGCCGCGACGCCGGATCTGTGGGATGAGGCGGCGCGCGTCCTCCTGTAGCGCCCCTAAGGGATCGTCGCTACGCGCGCATTTCAATACCCAAGGCCGAAAGGGCTGAGCCTGTCGAAGCCCGCTTCTCGAAAGCGCACGAGCGCCCAGCCGAGAAACGTCCTTCGACAGGCTCAGGACTTACGGTCTCCAGCAGACGTGGCGCTTAGAGCGCGCCTTCAAGCCAGCTCTTGATCTGCGCCTTGGGCGCGGCACCAACCTTTGTTTCGACCGGCTGACCATCCTTGAAAAGAATCATCGTCGGGATGCCGCGAACGCCATATTTGCCGGGCGTGTTGGGGTGATCGTCGATGTTGAGCTTGGCGATCGTAACGCCGTCCAGCTCTTCGCTGATCTCTTCCAGCGATGGGCCGATCATCTTGCACGGTCCGCACCATTCGGCCCAGAAATCGACGAGCACGGGCCCGTCAGCCTTCAAAACGTCCTGTTCGAAATTGTCGTCGCCAACTGCCTTGGTGGCCATGATCATTACTCCTTGAATGGGTTGTTTCGAAGGTAGAAACGCGCAGCGGTCCGCACAAGTTTCGCTGGCGATATGAAAGCTTGGGCAGGCTCAAGCCGGGCTGTGTTCGGCAAGCTGCGCCGGACCGAGCTCGATCAAGGTTGGCCCGTGCGAGTAAAGCAATGCCGTTTCCACTGGGCGATCGGGGAAAATGGTGCCCAGCGCGGCGGCATAGCGGGCCATCTGCCGCTTATAGGCCGTGGGCACCGCATCCGCGCTTCCCGGAATCGCAGCGCCCGTCTTGAAATCGATCACCAGAATGCGCTCCGGCTCTATCAGAAGCCGGTCAACCGTACCCGCGATCACGCTTTCGCCGACAACCGCGGCGATCGGCGCTTCGGCCAGTGCGGTGGGCGCAAAGATGGCGGACCAGCGCGGATCGTCCAGCACGCGGGCCACGCTTTCGTAAATCTCGCTGCGCTGTCCCTCCTCCAGATCCGGCGCACGGCGGGCGAGCCAGGCCAGCGCCAGTTCGTGGCGCCGGTCCGGATCGGCGCTGGGAAGATGCTCGAACAGTCCGTGCAGCAACCGCCCGCGCTCCGCTGCGGCCCGGCGCTTCGGATCTGGCGGCGCGGCGGCGGCATCGTCCTCTCCGCTGCCAGATGGCGCAAGCGGGCGCGGCGGACGGCTTTCTTCCGGTGCAGGACTATGCAGCCAGGCGGGCAAGGGCGTGGACGGCAGATCGTCCGTTGCAGACGGCCCTTTCTCCTTGGCGACATCGCTACCCGCGAAGCGCCGTACCGCACCCCAATCGGCATCCTCTTCCCATTCCAGTCCCATGCCGTCCATCGCGCGGTCGAGCGCGGCGTACCAGCTATGCTCGGGCACATCCTTGGCGCGCACCCCCAGTGAGCCAGCAAGCACCAGCCGCTCTTCCGCCCGCGTCAGCGCCACGTAAAGAAGCCGCCAATGCTCCTCCAGGTCACGCGCTTCGGCCATCGCAGCCGCTTCCGCCAGCCGCCCTGCCCGCTCCTCCTTTCGCAGCGCCAGAACCGGTAGATCGGCATCGTCGAGGCGCAAATCGAAGCTGCGATCGGGTGTCTTCGTGGGATCCGCGGTCGTATCCGCCAGGATCACAAGCGGCGCCTGCAGTCCCTTGGAGCCATGCACCGTCATCACGCGGACCTCACCGCTCACCCCGGCCTGTTCGCGCTTCACATCGACATCGCCGCGATCGAACCAATCGAGGAAGCCCTGAAGAGAAGCGTGATGGTTAGCCTCGAACAGAAAGGCGGCGTTGATCAGCTCCCCGATCGGATCGAGCGCCTCGCGCCCCAGGCGAGCAACGAGGCGGCGGCGACCATCGATCGGGCCGGAAAGAATGTTTTCAAGAAATTCGTGCGGCGTTCCGAAATCCGCCCGCGCCAGAAGATCGCGTAGCGGCGCGATCCCGTCCGTCAGCTCCGCCTGTTCGCGCAGATGGCGCCAGAGCGTCCGGCCCCGCGCCCCCGGCCCGCGCCAACCATAACGGAGCAGATCGTCCTGGCTCCACCCGATCAGCGGCGATACCAGCAATTCGGCGAGGTTGAGATCGTCTTCCGGCTGCACAGCGAAACGGATCGCCGCAAGCAGGTCTTTCACCGCCAATGGCTGACCAAGGCGCAGGCGATCGACGCCCGCCACCGGCACACCCTCCGCATAGAGCCGGGCGACCAAGAGAGACGCCAGCTCGGAGCGCCGCCGCACCAAAATCATGATATCGCCGGGCGCCAGCTTCTTGCCGGTGGTGGCGAGAACCGGTGCCTCTTTCAACCACTGCTTGATCTGCGCCGCCAGCTTGCGCGCATAGGCCAGCTTTTCTTCGGCCAGCCAGCTCTCCTCATCCTCCTCGGACTGCCAGTCGTCGACGGGGCGAACGGGCCGCAGCAACAGAACCTCCCCCACATCGGGCTTCACCCCGATATGCGGAGCGACCGGCGACTCCAGACCAAAAGCTTGATGCCCGCGCTCACCAACCAGTGCATCGACTAGCTTCAGGATCGGTTCGGTCGAACGGAAGCTGGTGGCGAGGTCCAGCCGCGCCAGCTCGCGCGGCTCGTCGCGATTGGGATCGGTGGCAAGCTGCTCGATCCGTTGATGAAGCCGCTCGCGCGCGTCGCGATATTGCTCCGGATCGGTGCCCTGAAACCCGAAGATCGCCTGCTTGAAATCGCCCACGGTGAACACCGTGCGGAGCCGACCGCCCTGCGCGCCGACGCCGGTAAAGAAATCCTCGGTTACCGCCTCGATGATGTCCCACTGGGCGCGGTTGGTGTCCTGCGCCTCGTCCACCAGCACATGATCGATGCGCGCATCCAGTTTGAAGCGGATCCATTCGCCGATGCCCGGCTGGGCAAGCAGGCGTGCCGCGCGGCGGATAAGATCGTCAAAATCGACGACAGCGCGGCGACGCTTGGCCAGCGCATAGGCATCCGAATAGGCCCGTCCCGCCGCCAGTGCGCCAGCATAAAGGGCGGCAAAGCGGGCAAGGCCGACCTGCGCCTGCAAATGCCCGCACCAGTCCAGCATCGCTTGCGCGTCTTCGGCATAACCTTCTGCCTTGGGCGCGCGCTTCGTCAGTTCGCCTTTCTGGGTGGCCCATACGCTGTTGAGATCGGCCAGACTGGCCGCGCGGTCTGCCGCGTCAAGCGCCATCCAGGCATTGATTTTGGCGACATTCTCCGCGCCCGTCTTTGCCTTCCAATCGGCATTGTGCGCACGAATGCTGCGCAGCAAATTCTGATCGACGGCGGCACATTGGTTGGCAAGCCAGGCTTCCGGATCGCCCTCGATCTCGACCCCCGCGATGCGGCGCGCAAAGACTTCCGCGCCCTCCAGGCTGTCGGGAACCAGCGCCATCGCATCGGGCGCGGATGCACAGCGGATGAGGAAGCTCTCCGCCCCCTGTTCACCAAGCCGCAGGCTCAGCTGCTGGATCGCATCGATCAGCCAGGCGCGCCCCTCACCCGCCGCGTCGGACACCAGATCGGCCAGCACCTGACGGCGCAGCTGCAACTGATCGCGTTCTTCCAGCGGTGCGAAGCCCGGCACCAGACCGGCCTCTGCCGGAAAGGCGGCGAGCAGGGTCTGGCAGAAGCTGTGGATCGTCTGGATACGCAGGCCCCCGCCCGGCGCGTCGAGCACCTTGGCGAACAGCCGCCGCGCGCGCTCTTGATCCTCGGGGCCGAAGGCGGCGCCGATGGCTTTGAGGTCCGCGGCGAGCGGCTCGGGCTTCATCCGCACCCACGCGGCAAGGCGTGCATTGATGCGGTTCGCCATCTCCGCCGCACCCGCCTTGGTAAAGGTGAGGCAGAGCAGGTTCTCGGGAGCAGATCCTGCCAGCAGCAATCGGAACACGCGCGCGGTGAGCACCTGCGTCTTGCCGGTGCCCGCCGATGCGCTCAGCCAGACATCGCGGTCCGGTGCCACCGCCTCGCGCTGATTGCCGCGCAGTGGATGGAGTAGGCCGTCCGTCACGAAGCGCCCTTTCCATACCATTCGTCGAGACGCATCAGATGGTCGTAATCGCCATAAGGCGAATATTCCGGGTGCAACATCGCGGTGAAGGGCGCATCGCCGGTGAGCCACGTCTGGATTGCTTCGTGCACATGATGGGCGGCATGTGCGACGAAATCATCTGCCGCGATCGCATCATCGCCGCGGCCGCCGATTGGCGTGTCGATATAGCCAAGCTCGCCCTTGCGCGCGCCGTTCGGGGCCTTGCCCAGCGACCAATATTCAAAGCCGCCTGCATGGCCGGACAGGCCCTCCACTCCGCCGCGCTCGACGATCAGGCCGGTCAGGCCCAGTTGGAGCGCATAACCCGCGCGCACCTGCGATTTGCCGGGTGGCTTGCCGGTCTTGTAATCGACGATCACCAGCGATCCGTCGGCGCAGCGATCGATCCGGTCGACCCGCCCCTTCAGCGTCACGCCTTCATAATCGATCCGGCCCTGCTTCTCGATCGCGGCGATCACGCGGCCCTCCTGGTCGCGCAGCCGCACGGTTTCTTCGGCAATCCAGTCGATGGCCTGCAGCAGACGCGGCTCCCACAAGGCCCGCATCAGAGGATGAGCCCCCTGGCTGCCGAGTAGCGCGACGGCGCGTTCGTGCAGCTTGGCGGGATCGCAGCCATCCTCCTTGGCCCACAGCTCCAGGATGTCATGCACCGCCGTGCCGCGCCAGGCGGGTGTCGGGTCTGCATCGACCGGATCGAGGCGTCGCAGCCCCAGAATGCGGCCCGCGTAGAAAGCGAACGGGTCCGCCTTCAGTCGGTCAAGATCGGTGATGTTGAGCGCCACGCGCCGCTGGTCGGCAGACGGGCGCGGTTCGGGACGCTCGGCGGGAATGACGGTCTCCGGCGCATCGATTGCCGCGGCGAGCGCCAGGGCCCGCTCATCCGATCGCAGATTGCTGCCCGCCATCGCCTGCAATCGGAGCAGGAAGCGGGAAGCGACGCCCGGCCCGCCCCGATCCCGCCGCGCGCGGCTCAGCACGACTTCGGGCGCGCCCATCAAGCCGGCAAGATCATGCGCGGCCAGCCCGATCGAGCGTTCCAGCGCGGGCAGGCCCAGTTCGCGCCGGATCCGCGGTGCAAGCCATGGGTCGGGCTGCGGCAGCGTGGGCCAAGTGCCCTCGTTCAACCCGCCGCAGATGACGAGGTCCGCCTGCTGCAAACGCGCTTCCAGCAAACCGTAGATGGCAACGCGCGGATGGCCCCCATAGGCCGGGCGTACCGCAATGTCGGCCAGCAGGGTTTCGATCCAGGCCGGCAATTCTTCGGCCTCGGCAAGATCAGGACCGAACGCGGCACCGGCTTCCAGATCGGTCGAAAGTTCGGCCAGCATCCGGCCCTCTCGGCCGCGCCACACGCGATCTCCCGCGAGTGCTTCGCTCACAATGCGCAAGGCTTCCAAGGCCGCGTTTACCGAGCGACCCGCCTGCCGCAGAGGAGCGAGCTGCGGCGCCAGTTCGGACCACCAGCCTTTCAGCTGTTTCCACTTCCCCGTATCCAGCCGACGCTCTTCGTCATCGGCTATCCGGCGGTCTATCCGTTCAGCGATGCCGCCCAGCCCGCCCGCCGATCGCGGGCCGCGCAGCAGCAAATCGAGCGTCCGGACGCGGTCCAGCCAGGCGAGCCGCTGGGCCTCGTCCGCATTGCGCACGAGCGGATGCTTCAGCAGCGTGAGCAGCGCCACGGGCGCGAAATCCTGCGCTGCAGCCTCAGCCAACGCCAGCATTAGCGTTCCCACCGGTTGTTCGGACAAGGGCCGCCCGGCGCTATCGTCCGCCTCGATCCCCCAACGCTTGAGATGGACTGCGACCCGCCGTGCAAGTTCGCGATCGGGCGTGGCGAGCGCTGCCCGCTTGCCCGGTTCTTCCAGCGCCTCGCGGATCAGGATCGCAATCGCCTGCGCTTCGGCTGCGCTGTCGGGCGCTTCGAGCACGCGTACACCCGCCAAGCTACGGCGCTCGGATGGTAGATCGCGCCATTTCCCGGTCGCTTCAGGGGGTGCAAAGGCGTTGCTGATAGCATGGGCCCGGCGCGGCGACGCATCGCTCTCGCCCGAGCGCACCCAGCGCATCACCTCATCGCGGGCGATACCCATGCGATCGAGCAGAAGTTTCAGGTGGAATTGTGGATGGGTTTCCAGCGAAGGTTCGGGTGTCAGCCCTTCCTCACGCGGGGCATGGGGGCCGATTTCCGCCCATTCCTCATCCGGCATGGCGATATCCAGATCGGGCAGCACTACCTGCCCGCGCTCCAGCTCCGCCACCGCGCGAAGAAGCCCTGCGACAGCCGGAGCCGCAGTGGTGACGCCTGCGGCAACCACGAAGCCGGGCGGCGGGCTTTCGCGCCAGCGTGCGGCGACACCGTCCAGCAGGCGATTGCGCCGGTCGGCAACGTCGATGCGCCCAATGGAGCTAAGATGCCTCTGCCAATCGCCTGCCACATCGGCGAACAACTTCAGCGAGCGGCGGTAATGATCGGCCAACTCTTCGGCGAGCGGCAGGGCGTCTAGCGCAGCTGGCTCCTTCCGCTCGATCACCAGCTGATCGAGCGCGCGGGCGAATTGGTCCGCAAGACGCAGCGCTTCGGGCGCGCTCACTCGCTCGTCATCGATGCGCATGCGCCGCTGGACGATGCGCGCGACCGCGAGCTTGCGTGTCAGCGGATCGACCGCGGGCGGCACATCTGCGCCGACCGGATCCAGCGCCAGCCCAAGCGACTCGCCGATATCGAGGTCTCCCACCGGCACCATACGCGGCAGCAGCAGGCCAGGCGCGGCGCGGCGAACGAACGCATCGGTAATGGCCCGCGCGGCGCGGTTGTTGGGCACCAGCACCATGCCGCCGGAAAGCCCGCGCTCTGCCTCGGCGAAACGGTCCAGCATTCCGGCCGCCAGGGCGTCGGCGAAACCGCGATGCGCCGGAATGGTGTAAACGGCTGGCTTGGCCCTGCTGCCCATCGGCCCTTCGATCAGCCCCGCTCAGCCATTGGCAAACCAGGCTTCGGTCGGTTTGATGGCGGCGGGCGTGCCGATGTCGAACCACTCGCCGTCAAAGATGCTGCCGTAAAGACGGCCCGCCTCGATCGCCCTGTCCCAGAAGCGGTTGGTGCTGAATGCCTCACCGTCCGGGCCTTCGACCAGGGATTTCGCCATCAACTGGACGCCGGTGAAGATGAACGGCGCGACCTTGCGCTCCATTCGCCGCGAAATGCGTCCTGCACCGTCGAGGTGAAAATCCCCGCTGCCGCCATGGTGGTGCGCCCGTGCGTGCGGCACGAGCAACAGTAGCGCGTCCATGCGCTCACCGTCCCATTCCTCGGCCAGCTGAACAAGCGCCGAGCGCGGCCCATCAACCCAGATATTGTCGCTGTTCACGCAGTAAAAAGGATCGGACGCGATCTTCGGTAGTGCTTTGACGAGGCCGCCGCCGGTTTCCAGTAGCTTCTCTCGTTCGTCCGAGACCGTATAGTCCATGCCGAACGGAGCCGTCTGGACATGGCCCTCTAGCGCGTCGGCGAGATAATGGACGTTGACCACCACATGCGAGACGCCTGCCCTGGCCAGATGCTCCAGCGTATGATCGATCAGCGGCCGCCCGGCAACGCGCACCAGCGGTTTCGGCGTGCTGGCGGTTAGCGGGCGCATCCGCTTTCCCAGGCCCGCAGCCATCACCATCGCGCCTGTTACCTTTTGGGAGGCTTCGCTTGCCATCTCAGCTTTCCGATCCGGCAGCGACAAGTTCGGACCGGCGGTCTTCGGGTACATTATCGTCAAACCACTGGCGCACCGAATCCAGCGCGGGATGCGCGAGATCGCGCTCCAACAGTTTCCACATGCGCGGCAGAAAAGCCAAATAACGCGGTTTGCCGTCGCGGCGCCAGAGGCGGGTGAAAATCCCGATGATCTTGGCGTTACGCTGCGCGCCGAGCAGGGCGTAATGCGTGCGGAAATCCTCGCCCTCGCCCGTCAGCTCGCAATAGCGATCCAACATGCGCGCCTCCAGCTCCTCGGAAACATCGCGGCGCGCATCCTGCAGCAACGAGACGAGGTCATAGGCCGGATGACCAGCGAGCGCGTCCTGGAAATCCAGAAGCCCCAGCCGATCCTCACCGATCAGCATGATGTTTTCGGCATGATAATCACGCAGCACTGTAACCGGCTTTTCCTGCGCGGCAATTACCGGCGCCAGCAGCTGACGCCACAGCGCATCATAGCCTTCCCGGTCCACCTTCAGATGCGCGGCAGGCGCGAACCATTCCGGCAGAAGCGCAGTCTCTTCCAGATATTTGGCCTCGTCATAAGCCGGCACATTGGCGGGCGGCACATCGCGCAGGGCAATCAATTCGTCGATCGCCTGCTCGTAAATGGCCGCCTCTTCCTCGGGATGATAGGCAAGATGCTCGCGCATCCGGCGATTGCCCAGGTCCTCCAGCAGGACAAGGCCGCGTGTCAGATCGCTGGCGATGATCTTTGGCGCGCGAAAACCGTGGCCTGTAAGATAATCGGCGATGGCAACGAACGGCGCCGGATCCTCGTGCGGCGGCGGCGCGTCCATCAGGACGCCGCGGTTGCCCGCCTCGTCTTCCACACGGAAATAGCGCCGGAAGCTGGCATCGCCGGCCAGCGGTTCGATGCGCGCGCCGGTCCAGCCGGCAGAGTTGAGGAAGTGCGGAGCGCCTGCGGGCGGGGTCATCGCGGTGGCCATCGGCCTTCCCAACTACGCGCCGCGTCCACTGTCAACCGCCGAGCAGCGCTGCCATCACGATCGATGCGGATGTGGAGCGCATCGGCAACAAAGCGCGGGTCCGCACGCTCAGGCCATTCTACGATCAGCGCGCCGTAGGAGCGCGCTTCATCCAAGCCCAGCTCTTCCAGTGCCGCAGGATCGTCCAACCTATAGAGATCGACATGCGAGACGGGCAGGCGCACTGCGGGCGGGTCATAAGGGTGAACCAGCGCGTAGCTGGGACTGGCCACTTCGCCTTGGTGCCCGAGCCCCTGCAGGATACCGCGCGCAAGAACCGTCTTGCCCGCCCCCAGATCGCCGGACAGCGCGATCAGGTCCCCGCGCCGAAGCTGCCCCGCCAGGCTGCGTCCCAGCATGAGCATTTCCGCCTCGTCCGAAATGTTCATCTTCCTGGTCACAAGCGTGGCAGCTCGATGGTGATCATGGTGCCCTCGCCCTCCTGCGATATCAGCTCCAGCGATCCGCCGTGCGCCTCCACCAGCTGCCGTGCAAAGGGCAGGCCGAGCCCGCCCGAACCGGCGGCGGCGTCTGCCTCCAGCCGGTTGAGCGCACGCGCCTGCGCTTTGGCATCCATGCCCGGTCCGTTGTCCGAAATGACGATGCGCACGCTGTGCTGGCTGCCGTCCGCGAAAACGAGCACGGCGGCATCGGTGCCCGCATAAGCGAGCGCGTTGCCCAGAACGTGATCGAGCGCCTGACGCAGGCGGCGCTGATCGGCCGGCACCGTGCCTGCACTGCCCCGGATATCCAGCCGCAGATCGATCCCGGCCCCCAGCGCATCGGCGCGATGGTCCTTCGTCAGCGCGCCGAGCAGGTCCACGATTTTCAACGGCTGCTTGTCGATCGGCAGCGCCCCGGCCTCGCCCTGGCTGAGATCGAGCACAGTGTTGATCTGGCCCGACAACCGCTCGACCGACTGGAGGATCGCGCCGACATATTCCTTCGCCTGCTCGCCCAATTCGCCCGCAAGACCGGCGGCGAGCATCTCCGCGAACCCCTGGATCGACGTGAGCGGCGTGCGGAATTCATAGCTCATATTGGCAAGGAAACGCCCCTTGATCGCATCCGCCTCGGTCAGCGCCTCGTTGCGTTCGCGCAGCGCCCGCTCGATGCGTTGGCTGTCCGAAATGTCGAGCATCGCGAACAGCGCGTTGCCGTCCGGCAACGGCAGCGTGGAAAAGCGGAAATAGCGTCCGTCGGAAAACTCCAGCGCGCCATCCCGCCGCGCACGACGCTCGGTCGCCGCGCGAACCGTCTCGCGCATCACCGCGGCCTTCGACGGATCGACCAGGCGGCGGGCCAGCGAAGCGATCAGCTTGTCGATATGCGGATGCCCGGCGAGCGCCTTTTCATCCGTCTCCCATATCTCGGCAAAGCGCTCATTCCACAGATTGAGGCTTCCATCGGAGCCGAACACGGCGATGCCTTCAAACAGATTGTTGAGCGTTGCCGTGCGCACCCGCAGCAACGTGTCGCGCGAACTGGCGAGCCGCGCCTGTTCGGTACGGTCCTCGAAGATTAGCAACAGCCCGGCATCGGGTGTGGGCTGGGCGAGCACGCGCAAATGCGTGTTGTCCGGCAACAGCCAGTTTTCCTGCACCGGCTCGGCCGACTGGAACCAGCTTTGCCGCTCGCTGCGCCAGGCTCCGAAATCGCGGACCTCGGGAGAACGTCCGGCATCGCGCATCCTGTCCAGCACGCGGGCGAAATCGGGCTGCTCGGCCAGCCATTCCTCATCCATGCCGAACATCCGTCGGAACGGCAAATTGGCGAACACCGCGCTGCCGTCGCCGTCGAACTGGACGACGCCGGAGCTCATGGCATCCAGCATGTCGCGCTGTGCGGAAACGAAGCTGCGATGCTTGGCCCGCGCTTCGGCAAGCTCCTGCATTTCGATCGCATAGCCTGCCACGCCGACATCGCCGATCGGCACGTCGACCACCATCATGTGGCGCCGATCGCCCTCGATCGTGACCGCGATTTCCCGCGTAATCGTTACACCCTTGTCGGTGGCTTCCTGCGCGACTGCGGCGGGCGAACGCCCTTCCACCGTCTCGATCAGTTCGGCGCCGGCCGCCACTACATCTTCGGCGGACGCCCCCCCGACAGCCTGCACGAATGCATCGTTCACAAGCATCAGCGAGCCGTCCGGCGCGCGGTGCCACATCGGCAGCGGCGCCGCCTCGATCAGGCCGGACAGGGCATGAAATGCACGCCGGGCAGCGTCCGCTTCGGCGGCTAGCCGCGCCTGATCGCGATGGGATTCGGAACGGTCGAAAAACCACAGAAGCGCTGCGCCATTCGGATAGATCTGACTGTCGGCGAGCGCGCCCTTGATACCCAGCGCCCGGTCGCTGCCTTCTACTGCGAAGCTGGCCTCGAAGGATTTGCCGGTGCGCTGGACGAGGCCGACCTGCTTGGACAGTCGCTCGATATCCTGGGGCACAAAGCCGCCGGGACCAGCTTCGGTCGAGAGGTCGGAAAGATGGCCGATCTTTCGCTCGATCCCGAGCCATCCGAGCAGCCGATCCGGCGTATCGACCTTGCCGTCCAGGCGAACGATCAGCGGGATGGCGGGTGCGGTCTCGATCAGACGGCCCAGCCGTGCGGTCTGGCGCAGGCTTTCTTCGGCGCGGCGGCGCATCGCCATACCGGTCCACACAGCCCAGGCACCGCCCAGCAACCACGCCCCCAGGACGATGCCGACCGCCGCCATCGAGAATGCATCGCTCATCCTTGCCGGGCTAGGCGAAGCGCTGCCCAGGTCAAGAGGGATGCGCAGGCATTGCACCTGCTCAAGCTCCTAAACCGGTTTCCTGATGCGCAGCCCAAACGCGAAAGAGCCGCAGGCGATGGGCCTGCGGCTCCTCATGTTCGTTCGACAAATCCCGCCGCAAGAAACGGCGAGGATCGTCCGATCAGTAGCGGTAATGCTCGGGCTTGAACGGGCCTTCCTGCTCGACACCGATATACTTCGCCTGCGCCTCGGTCAGCTTGGTGAGGTTCACGTTCAGCTTCTCAAGGTGCAGCGCGGCCACTTCCTCGTCGAGATGCTTAGGCAGCACATAGACGTCATTCTCATATTCGCCGGTCTTGTGCTTGGTGAACAGCTCGATCTGCGCCAGCACCTGGTTGGTGAAGCTGGCGCTCATCACGAAGCTGGGGTGGCCGGTCGCGTTGCCGAGGTTGAGGAGGCGACCCTTGGACAGAAGAATGATCCGCTTGCCGTCCGGGAATTCGACCATGTCGACCTGCGGCTTGATTTCGGTCCACTTCATGTTTTCCAGGGCACCGACCTGAATCTCGTTATCGAAGTGGCCGATGTTTCCGACGATCGCCATGTCCTTCATGCCGCGCATGTGCTCGATAGTGATGACGTCCTTGTTGCCCGTCGTCGTGACGAAGATGTCAGCGCGCTTCACGCCTTCTTCCATGGTGACGACCTCGAAGCCGTCCATCGCCGCCTGCAGGGCGCAGATCGGATCGATCTCGGTCACCAGCACGCGGGCACCGGCGCCGCGCAGAGAGGCAGCAGAGCCCTTGCCGACATCGCCGTAACCTGCGACGCAAGCCAGCTTGCCGGCCATCATCACGTCGGTACCGCGGCGGATGCCGTCGACCAGCGATTCCTTGCAGCCATATTTGTTGTCGAACTTCGACTTGGTGACCGAATCGTTCACGTTGATTGCCGGGAAAGGCAGCTTGCCTGCCTTCGACAGCTCGTAAAGGCGGTGGACGCCCGTGGTGGTCTCTTCGGAAACGCCGCGGATCGCCTCGACCGTCTTGGTGAGATAACCCGGCTTCTTCTCGATGAATTCCTTGAGGGCGCGCTGCATTTCGCGCTCTTCTTCATTTTCCGGCGCGTCCATGCTTTCGCCCGCCTCCATGCGCGCGCCCCACAGCGCGAACATCGTGGCATCGCCGCCATCGTCCAGGATCATGTTGCAGGGCTCATCGCCCCAATCGAAAATACGTGCGACATAGTCCCAATATTCGCCGAGCGTTTCACCCTTTACAGCGAACACAGGGATACCCTGATCGGCGATCGCGGCGGCGGCGTGGTCCTGCGTGGAATAGATGTTGCAGGTGGTCCAGCGCACATCCGCGCCGAGCGCGACCAGCGTCTCGATCAGAACGGCGGTCTGGATCGTCATGTGCAGCGAACCGGCGATCTTCGCGCCCTTCAGCGGCTTGTCCGATCCGTAACGCTCGCGCAGCGCCATGAGGCCGGGCATCTCGGTTTCGGCGATGGCGATTTCCTTGCGGCCGTAATCGGCCTGCGAGAGATCTGCGACGATATAATCCTGAGTGGCGGTTGCCATGATATGTCTCCTGGAGAGGCGTGATTCGTGGCCGTGCGGGGCGCGCACAGCCGATATGGTGCGCTCCATAGCGGCTGTGCAGGCAAATATAAAGAAAACTTTATATGTGGGTGAGCGGCGGCCCGATCAGGCCGCGCCGAAGCCGCTCGACAGCATGGCGGGGTCGATGCCCGCGCTCCGATAGGCCGCGCTCCAGACATGCTCGGGCCCTTCGCCGAAGAGCACATCAGTATCGCAATCGGCAAGCAGCCAACCGGGCCGGGTCATCTCCTCTTCCAGCTGCCCGGCATCCCAGCCGCTATAGCCCAAAGCCAGACGCCAGTTTTCCGGTCCCCTGCCCTCTGCAATGTCCGTAAGAATGCTGAGACTGGACGTCAGGCCCCAGCGGCCAGCGACATCCACTGTATCGCTGCGCTGATAATCCAGGCTGTGGATCACGAAGCCGCGTTCGGTCTGGACCGGCCCGCCTTGCAGCAGTGGCTGCCCTTCTGCCGGCCCGTCGGCCTCCAGATCGAGCTGGCGAAACACTTCGGCGGCGCTCACGCCATCCACCGTGCGGCCCAGATCGATTCCGAGCGCCCCCTCTTCATCGTGCATGCACATGGCGATCACCGCGCGTTCAAAGCGCGGATCGCCCATGCCCGGCATGGCAAGCAGGCAGCGACCGGTGAAGTAGATGGGTTGCGTCATAGCAGTTCAACATAGGGGCCGTAGCGCAAGCGTCCAGCTTGCGGCGGGCATTGCGGGGATGAAAGTTTCGCGCCAAGGACCATATGCAACGCTCCCTAGAGTCCCGAGAAAGGAAACAGGCATGTCCATCAAGGAAGGCGATACCCTCCCCAAGACCCAGTTCATCACCATGACCGAGGACGGCCCGCAGCCGGTTGATTTCGATCAGTTTTTCAAGGGCCGCAAGGTCGCGCTCTTCTCCGTGCCTGGCGCCTACACGCCCACCTGCTCGGCGCGTCATCTGCCCGGCTTCGTCGACAAGGCGGACGAGCTGAAGGCCAAGGGCATCGATGAAATTGCCGTCACTGCCGTGAACGACGCCTTTGTGCTCGGCAAATGGACCGAAGATGCCAAGGACATCACACCGCTCGCCGACGGCAATGGCGAATTCGTGAAGGCGCTGGATCTTACCATGGACGGCACCGGCTATGGCATGGGCACGCGGGGCCAGCGTTTCTCCATGATCGTGGACGACGGCGTCGTGACGAAACTGAATGTCGAGCAGCCCGGCGATTTCCGCGTCAGCTCTGCCGATCACATGCTCGAGCAGCTATAAGCGAGGGAGGTTCGGGCCATTACTCCGGAAAAGATCATCGAGGAATTGCGGCGGCGCTATGAAAGCGCCGTCGCGAACCTGCGCGCCGACCTGATCGCCTATATCAAGGACGGTACCGCGCCCTCACCTTCTGCGCGGGCCGAGGGGCGTTACGCCTATCCTGAGCTCACCATCCGCTATGAAGGTGAAAAGCGGGATCGGCATCGCACCACATCCTTCGGACGGCTGGTGAGCGCAGGTAGCTATGCCAGCAGCATAACCCGGCCCGATCTCTTCGAGGATTATCTGACCGAGCAGTTGAAACTGCTCGATGCGCAATATGAGATCGAAGCGGATATCGGCGCTAGCTCTCAAGAGATTCCCTATCCCTATGTGCTGGACGCAGGCAGCGGGCTGGAACTGGGCGGCGTTGCGTCGCTGGAACTGGCGCGCCATTTTCCGACCACGGATCTTGCCGATATCGGAGATGAAGCCGCGGACGGCCTCTTTGTGGCAGCGCCTGGCAAACCGTCGCCGCTCGCATTGTTCGATGCCCTGCGCACAGACTTCTCGCTCGCGCGTCTGCGCCACTATACCGGCACCGCGCCGGAACATTTCCAGCGTTATGTGCTGTTCACCAACTATCACCGCTATATCGACGAATTCGTCAGCTGGGGCTGTGAGCAGGTCGGCAAGGGCCGGTTCAGCGCGCTGGCGGGCGCCGGCGGCCTGTTGATCGACCAGTCGCATGATGCACCGGGCGATCTTGTTGCCGACAGCACATGGCGCAAGCACCAGATGCCCGCATATCACCTGATCGGGGAAGACCGCAGCGGCATCAGCCTGGTCAATATCGGCGTCGGCCCCTCCAACGCGAAGACGATTACCGATCATCTGGCCGTCCTGCGGCCCGAGGCATTCCTGATGATCGGCCATTGCGGCGGCCTGCGTCCCTCGCAGCGGATCGGTGACTTCGTGCTGGCCCACGCCTATCTGCGTGATGACCATATTCTGGACGATGTGCTGCCCACCGAAATTCCGATCCCGGCCATTGCAGAGGTGCAACAGGCACTGGCTGAGGCGGCAGAGGAAACGCTGGAGATCGATCGGGACCAGTTGAAGCGCCGCATGCGCACCGGCACTGTCGTGACCACCGATGACCGCAACTGGGAGCTGCGTTTCTCGGACAGCGCACTGCGTTTTTCGCAGAGCCGCGCGGTCGCGATCGACATGGAATCGGCCACCATCGCCGCGCAGGGATATCGCTTCCGCGTACCCTATGGCACGCTGCTATGCGTTTCGGACAAGCCGCTGCACGGCGAAATCAAGCTGCCGGGCCAAGCCAACCGTTTCTACGAAGAGTCGGTTTCGGCCCATCTCCAGATCGGGATTGCAACCTGCGACAAGCTGCGCGCAACCGGAGCGCAGCTGCACAGCCGTAAGCTGCGTGCCTTCAACGAGCCGCCGTTCCGATAGGGTCTCGGGCAATCTCGCCTCTTTTTCGCAGGTGCGTCATCAACTTGTTGTCGTTTGGAAACAAGTCGCGCGCTCGTGCATTGATTGAGCGAGATTGAACGAACAGGAGACCAAATATGGTAGACGCAAAGAGCACCACGACCACTCCCCCGGCCAAGAAGTCGACCACCGAGAAAGCGAGCGACGGCATCAAGTCTGCTGGCAAGAAAGTGTCCGACAGCAGCAAGGCGGCCGGTAAGAAGGTCGGCGAGTCGGCAAAGTCGGCATCGGAGTCGGTCAAGGCTGGCGCGCAGAAGACGAGCGAAACCGTGAAGGCCAATCCTGGCAAGACCGCAGCCGTCGTTGGCGGCATGGCAGCGGCAGCTGCTGCGGCAGTGGTCGGCACGAAAGTCTATAAGGACAAGAAAAAGAAGGACGCCGCGCGCGCCGAAGTCGACAAGGTCGGCATGCCGGAAATGCGCAGTGGCTCGACCAAGGTCAATCACGACAAGAAGTGATCGACTGATCTTACAAAGGAAAAGGGCGCCGTCGCGGCGCCCTTTTTTTTCGGTGACTGAAAGTTGAGCGTGGAACCGCGCGCGGTTCACCAGCCGCAGCTACGCCCCTTGTTCTGTTTTTTCAGCCAAGCCTGAAGCGGAGCAAAATATTCCAGCATCGCTTTGCCGGACATTTCACGGCTGCCCGTGAACTTCTCCAGCGCATCCGGCCAAGGGCGCGAGGCACCCATTTCCAGCATGGCGTTCAGCTTCTCGCCGACTTCCTTGTTGCCGTAGAAGCTGCAACGGTGGAGCGGCCCCTTCCATCCGGCGGCATCGCAAGCAGCCTTGTAGAACTGGAACTGCAGGATGCGCGCCAGGAAGTAACGCATATACGGCGTGGTCGCCGGAATATGATATTTCGCGCCCGGATCGAAATCCGCCTCGGTCCGCTGCACCGGCGGGGTGACGCCCTGATATTCCAGGCGAAGATCATCCCAGCCCTTTTGCAGGCCATCGCTGGGGATCGAACCATCGAACACGCCCCAGCGCCATTTATCGACCAGCAGGCCGAAGGGCAGGAACGCCACCTTGTCCATCGCCTGACGCAGCAGCAGGCCGATGTCCTTGTCCGCGCTCGGCACCTGCGATTTGTCGAGCAGCCCGATCTGGGTCAGATATTCCGGCGTGATCGACAGCGCGATCATGTCCCCGATCGCTTCGTGGAAGCCATCGTTCGCCCCGTTGAGATAGAGGAAGGGCTGCTTGTTGTAGGCGCGCTGGTAGAAGTTATGGCCCAGCTCGTGATGGATGGTGACGAAATCATCCGCATTGACCTTGATGCACATCTTGATGCGCAGATCGTCGACATTGTCGAGATCCCAAGCCGATGCGTGGCACACTACTTCGCGGTCACGCGGTTTGGTGAATAGCGAACGGTCCCAGAACGTTTGCGGCAGCGGCTCAAAGCCGAGCGAGGTGAAAAAGCCCTCGCCGGTCTTCACCATCTTCAGCGCATCGTAATCCTTCGCTTCGAGCAGTTCGGTGACATCATAGCCAAGATCGCCAGCACCTTCGGGCGCCACCACATCGTAGATATTGCCCCATTCCTGCGCCCACATATTACCTAGCAGGTCGGACCTGATCGGGCCGGTGGCGGGCTGCACCTCGTCGCCATATTTCTCGTTCAGCTTGGTGCGGACATAACAGTGCAGCTCATCATAAAGCGGCTTTACGTCATTCCACATCTTGTCAGTCAGCGCGGTGAAGTCCTCGGGCGGCATGTCATAAGCTGAGCGCCACATCGATCCGACGTCGCTATAGCCCAGTTCCGTCGCGCCCTGATTAGCGATGGCGACCATGCGGATGTAATCGTCGCGCATCGGCGCACCCACATTGGTGTTCCAGCTGGTCCACATCTCTTTCAGATCGGCAGGGTTGCGGTTGGTCCCCATAGCCGCTTCGATGTCGCTACCGTTAATCGGTTCACCGTTCAGCGTGCCCTTGCCTTTGCCATATTGGGACTGGAGCGAGGTGGAGATGGTGTTCAACTCCGCCGCTGCACCCGGCGTGGTCGGCGCCGGAAGTACGATGCCGCCACGCAGCGTATCGAGCTTGCGCTTGGTATCGTAATCGAGGCCCGGCACATCGGCAAAGCGCGCAGCGTCGTTCGCGAAGCCGACCGACATTTCGGTCCCGATGGTGCCGAAATAGGCCGCCAGCGCATCGGTATCGTCCGTGATATAGGTCGCGTTGGTCCAGGCGGCCTGCGCTGCGGGCAGCGAGAATTCGGCAAGCTTCGTTTCCGCCGTTTCCACGAACGCCTCCGCCTCGGCCTTGCTCGGCACGACAGCATCTGAGTCGGGCGCGGGGGCCTCGCTGGTGGTCGATCCATTGTTGCCGCCGCGGCCTACGGCCTGCGCATAAGCCGGGGCTGCCGCGGCCAGGCTGGCGGCGGCCAGCGCTACGAACGAAATGCTGCGATGAAATCTGGTCACGGGAAATACTCTCCTGGATGGCGCATTGGCTGCGCTGTCTTCGATGCGCCGGACCGTGCCGCCTGCCGGATGGGCCGTCAAGCCGCCAGAAAGCGCGCCATCGCCTCGCCAAGCTCCGGCTTGGTTACGCAGGACATATGCGTTCCGGGAATCCAGTCGAGCGTGGCATTGGGCAACTGCTCGGCCAGCGCCTCGGGCGAGCCGTTGTCGCGATCATCGCGGCCACACAGTACCTGCACCGGCGTGTCGATATTGCTGAAGTCTTCGATCGCAGCCTCGGGGATCGAGGCGAGAAGATGGCCCATCGCACCGCGATCGATCTTCTGTGTCTTCATGAACTGGATCGCCATCCAGTGCGGATCGCCGCGCTTGGCCGTCTCATAGGCTGCCAGCGCGTCCACGAAAAAGGTGCGCCGCGTGCCCCAGCCCGAAAGGCCCTCCAGACCCATGCCCGAGAGAATAGCCTTGCCCGGCTTCAATCCCTTGCCGAGCAACCGCGCCGTCGTGCGCGCGCCAAGCGAGAAACCGCCGAGATCGAAGTCTTCGAGGCTGTAATGCGCAATCAGATGCTCGGTATCGCGCACCAGCACGTCTTCGGGATAGGCTTCCGCCTCGGTTGGCGCGGCGCTTTCGCCATGGGCGCGAAAGTCCGGCATGATCACGCGGAAACCTTCGGCCGCCACCTTTTCGGCATGGCCGAAGCGAATCCAGTTGGTCTGAGCTTCGGAGAACAGGCCGTGCAGCAACATTACCGGCCGCCCCTCCCCCATGATATGGACGGCTAGCTCGGTGCCGTCGAAGGAGGGCACGGTTTCTTTGGTGGCGGTCTTGGTCATGCCAGAAGACCTAACCAGCGGCGGCGATGAAATCCACCGCGCCGCTGGGAAAGTGCGTCTTTTGGCAGTGGCCGCGCTCGGCGTGACCGAGCTGCCCCAGTCTCAGGCCTTTTGCAGGTGCTTCTGACCCAGCAATTCGGCGATCTGGACCGCGTTCAGCGCGGCGCCTTTACGCAGATTGTCGGAGACGCACCACAGTGAAAGGCCATTGTCGACGGTGGGGTCCTCGCGGACACGGCTGATATAGGTCGCGCCGTCGCCCACGCATTCCACCGGCGTGACATAGCCACCGTCTTCCTGCTTATCGACGAGCATGATGCCCGGCGCCTCACGCAGGATATCGCGTGCTTGCTCCGCCGTGATCTCGTCCTCGAACTCGATGTTCACCGCCTCGGAATGGCCGACAAACACGGGCACGCGCACGCAAGTTGCGCTCATCTTGATTTTGGGATCGAGGATCTTCTTGGTCTCGACCACCATCTTCCACTCTTCCTTGGTCGAGCCGTCTTCCAGGAAGACGTCGATATGGGGAATGACGTTGAAGGCGATCTGCTTGGTGAAGACGTTCTGGCTCTTCTCGTCATTGACGAAGATCGCGCGGGTCTGTTCGAACAGCTCGTCCATACCCGCCTTGCCCGCGCCGGAGACCGACTGGTAGGTCGCCACCACCACGCGCTTGATCTTCGCGGCATCGTGCAGCGGCTTCAACGCCACCACGAGCTGCGCGGTCGAGCAATTTGGGTTGGCGATGATATTGCGCGCCTTGTACCCGTCGATCGCGTCGCCGTTCACTTCCGGCACGATCAGCGGCACGTCCGGGTCCATGCGATAGAGCGAGCTGTTGTCGATCACGACGCAGCCGGCGGCGGCAGCCTTCGGCGCATAGGTCTTGGAGGCGCCCGATCCGGCGGAGAAGAGGGCGATGTCCCATCCGGCGAAATCGAAATGCTCGATATTCTTCACCTTCAGCATCTTGCCGGTTTCGCCGAACTCGACCTCGCTGCCCACCGAGCGAGAGCTGGCGACGGCGGCGATCTCGTCGATCGGGAATTCCCGCTCGGCCAGAATGTTCATCATTTCCCGGCCGACATTTCCCGTCGCGCCAACCACGGCCACCCGATAACCCACTTCTTATCTCCTTCTCGTCCGGCGAGCGCATGCCGGAGAACCTGCTGCATAGCAACAAAGTGGTATGTGCACGGCCAAAAGCAACGCTTTGGCGGGCTGACCCTGCGCTACGCCATCACACGAGGCCAGCGAGATGCGCTGCAAGCACCAGCGCAGCAAGGATCGCGCCCGCCGCGCCCGCTATCGATATCCATGTCTCGCCCGCACCGCGCCGAACCGCGAGTATATTCACCAGCGCAAACACTGTCAGAAAAACGAAGCTCGCCGCCTTCACCAGCGGATCGAGCCCGCCGAATAGCGCCAGCAGCGCCGCCACTCCGGCGATAAGCACCGTGGCGAACCAAGGCACACCGTCGGCCAGCGTTTTGCTGAAGACGCCCGGCATACCGCCCGCCTCCGCCGCGCGCTTGCCGAGCCGCGCGGTCGAGAAAATGGTCGCATTGATGGCGGACGCAGTCGAGAGCACTGCGGCAATCGTTACGGCGATGAAGCCGGGTGTCCCCGCCGCTGCCCGGCCCGCAATGGCCAGCGAGATTTCCTTGTTCTTGATGATGGCATCCGCGCCGATCAGCATCGCCGTGCCGAGCGCGACCAGAATGTAAACCAGGATCACCGACGCGACCGCCCAGATCATCGCCCGTTCCACGTTCCGATCGGGATTTTCCATTTCGTCATAATCATAGGCGAGGAGCTGGAAGCCCTCATAGGCCATGAACACGCTGGCCGCCCCGACAACCGCACCGAGGATATGCGACTGATGGGAGGCCGCCCCCGCACTGGCGGCCAACTGGTCCGGTGCCCACTGCAATAACCCGATTCCGGCGAGCGCCAGCAGGATGGCGAGTTTCGCCCAAACCGCGAAAATCTCCACGCCCGCGCTTTCCTTCACGCCGATCAGATTGACGCCCGCCAGGATCGCGATGGCGGCGACGGCGGAGGCTGGCTTCAGCCACTCCGGCCCACCCAGCGCATCGGCGAGATAGGCGCCGAAAGTGTAGGCGTAGACCGCAACCGTCAGCGTATAACCGATAAAGAGCATCCACACGGCAACCTTCGCCGCGCTCTGATGGTCGCGCTCATGCAAATAGGCAAACGCCCCGCCCGCGCTGCCATGATGGCGGGTAAGCCTGCCATAGCTATGCGCGGTGGCGAGTGCGATCAGACCGCCGATCAGAAAGCTGGCCCAGGCCCATGAACCAGCAACGGCGATGACCACGCCGAGGGTAGAGAAGATGCCCCCACCAATCATGCCGCCCACTGCCATCGACCAGGAGGCGTTCAGGCTGAGCTTATGAGGCTTGCTGTCGCATTCAGATGCCATCGGCTCACGCTCCGTCCTTGCGCAGCATTGCCGGTCATCGGTTAAGCTGGGATATGTTAAACGACCATGCGGCGCGTTGGTTCGCCCTTCATTCCGCGTTGCGGTATATTCCCGGTCGGCGACGCCGGGCAGCGCCGCCGGGATTTAGCTTCGGAGCCGAATTCGTGCGTCGCTATTGCGCCGCGCCCTCTTCCTTCGGTCCGACACCACGGCGATCGAGGAAGTTCAGGATCGTGTGCCACACATGCGGGCTGATCTTCGGTCCGCCGACGCTGTGCGTCTGGCCGGGGTAGAACATCATCTCGAACGGCGTATCGCTGCCCTGCAATTTCGCAGCGAGCTGGGTGGCGTTCTGGAACACGACATTGTCGTCCGCCATGCCATGGATGAGGAGCAGCGGATCGCTGATCTTTTCCGCATTGGCCAGCGCCCCGGCGCGCTCATAATTATCGCCCTCGCTCGGCATGCCCATATAGCGTTCGGTATAATGCGTGTCGTATAGCGTCCAATCGGTCACCGGCGCCCCGGATACGCCCGCGGCGTAGAAACCGGGCGCGGCCTCGAGCAGCTTCAACGTCATATAGCCGCCATAGGACCAGCCGTAGATCGAGACACGCTCGGGATCGACGAAGGGTTGTTCTTTCAACCAGCGCGCACCCGTGAGTTGGTCTTCCACCTCCACCGTGCCCATCTTCTTGTAGAGCTGGTCCTCGAACGCCTTGCCGCGGTCCGGCGAACCGCGCCCGTCGATCGAGAACACAATCCATCCCCGATCGACCAGATATTCCTGCAAGGGACTTACCCAGTCGCGCTTGACCTGCCGTCCTGCCCCCGGGCCATTATAGTGCTGTACGAACACAGGATATTTCTTCCCCGGCTCGCGCTTGGGGCTCATCATCTTGTAATAGAGCGTGCTGCCGTCCTCTGCCTTCAGCGTGCCGAATTCGGGCACGACGTGGCTGGCGAGATAGGGCGCATAAGGGTGCGAGGCGTCCAGCTTGTTCTCGCTGATCCAGAAGCTGCGCTTACCGTCGGCATCCGCCAGATAGGTTTGCGGCGGCTGGGTGGGGCTGGAACGCGTCACCAGCATGGCGCGGGCCTTGCCGTCCATGTTCGCGCCGTTCCACCAGCCCTCCTCGGTCAGGCGTTCCACCTCGCCCTTGCCGTCCAGGCGAGTGCGGTAGACATGGTTTTCCAACGGCGTTTCGCGATTGCCGCTGAACCAGACGAGGCCCTTGTCCTCATCCAGCCCGATGACCGATCCGACCACCCAGTCCCCGCTCGTGAGCTGCGTCCACTTGCCCGCCTTCCAGCGGTAGAGATGGTTGTAGCCGGTTCGCTCCGAAGACCAGAGCAGGCTGCCGTCCTTCAGCGCGCGGAAATTGCTCGAGAGGTTGGTGAAGCGCGGCTGCTCCTCGGAAAACAGCACCTCGCTAGCGCCCGTCGCCGGGTCCACTTTCAGTAGATCGATCTCGGTTTGCGGCCGGTTCTGGCGCTGCACATACAGCGTCTTGCCATCCGGCGCCCAGTTCACCCGCGCCAGATAGATGTCGGAATTGGCCCCCATGTCGACCTTCACACGGTCGCTGCCATCCGGGTTCATGACGTAAAGATCGACGATCGCATTCGGTGTGCCGGCAGCCGGATAACGCTGATCGTACACCTCGGTCCCGTCTGCGCCGATCGCCGCGCGCGTCACCACGCCGACTGGGCGATTATTGACCCGCGCCACCGCGATGCGGCCATCGCCGGGTGCCCACCACTGGCCGGTGTCGCGGTCCATTTCCTCCTGCGCCACGAACTCGGCGACGCCCCATTCGACGTCGGTTGGTTCTTCCGGCGTGATGGCGTTGGCGGTGCTCACGTCAATCGGCTGCACCATCAACCGCCCGTCCCGCACGAAGCTGAGATAGCCGCCGCCGGGGCTCAGCGTCGGGTTGAGCTCGCCCTCCGGCGTATCGGTCAGACGGCGCACCTCACCGTCGCGGCCCGCGAGATAGAGATCGCCGTCAAGCGGCACCAGGATCGACCGGGCATCGGACGACCATTCGTAGGAGACGATGCCCTTCAGGCTTCCGATGCGGGCGCGTTCGCGCTGCATCTTTTCGGCCTCGCTTAGCGCGGCGCCGGAGCCAACCTTTTCGCTGTCGACCAGCATGCGGCTCTCGCCCGTATCCAGGTCGATGGCCCAGAGATCGTAGCGCTCCTTCTCATCCTCCCGGTTCTTCAGCAGCGTCACCATCGATCCGTCAGGTGCCAGTTTCAGGCCGCGCGGCATCGGCCCGCTGAGCGACGGACTGCCGAAGATGCGCTCCAGCGTCAGCGGCTGCTGCTGGACAGAGGCTTGCGGCATCGGCTGGGTATCCGTGGTCTGGGCAGTGGCGGGGATGGCGACGGTAAGGCTGGTGGCGGCAAGAAGTGCCAGAACGGCGGTGCGCTTCATGAACGGTCCCGGAGACAAAGGAAAAGGGCGCACGGATCGCTCCGTACGCCCTTCATGCTAGCAGCCGCGCGTTGCCGCGCAAGGCTGGCTTGGTTCTTATGCGCCCTTGGCAGGACGAGGGTCGCGACGCTCGGCAATACGTGCGCGCTTGCCGGTGCGACCGCGCAGATAGTAGAGCTTCGCACGACGCACGACGCCGCGGCGAACCACTTCGATCGAATCGATGTTCGGCGAGTAGAGCGGGAAGACGCGCTCGACGCCCTCACCGAAGCTCATCTTGCGAACGGTGAAGTTGGAGCCCATGCCGCGGTTCGAGCGCGCGATGCACATGCCCTCGAAGTTCTGGACGCGGCTACGCTCGCCCTCGACCACCTTCACGCCGACGCGCAGCGTGTCGCCCGCGCGGAATTCCGGAATATCCTTGCCGAGTGCTTCGATCGCTTCGGCTTCAAGTGTCTGAATGATGTTCATGGCATCAATCCTCTTTCGTTTCTCGCCGCGCGCCAGAGGGCGACCGATCCGGAACACCCCTGTGGCGTTCCCATAGATCCGGCCGCCGTGACCGTGTGATCTCTTCCGCCTTGGCTTTACGCCAGGCGGCGATTTTCGCATGATCCCCCGATCGCAGCACTTCAGGGATCGTGCGCCCTTCCCATATTTGAGGTCGGGTATAATGCGGATATTCAAGGAGGCCGTCTTCGAAGGACTCCTCCTCACCACTGGAAGCCGCGCCCATTACGCCGGGAAGCAGCCGGATGCAAGCGTCCAGTAGCGCAAACGCGCCGATTTCGCCACCCGAGAGCACATAATCGCCGATCGACACTTCTTCGATCGGCCGCGCATCGAACAGGCGCTGGTCGAACCCCTCGAAGCGTCCGCAGAGGATGGAGACGCCCGGCCCCGCCGCCAGATCGCGCACTCGCGTCTGCGACAACGGGCGTCCACGCGGTGTCATAGCGAGCAGCGGAGCATTGGGCTGCGCCTCCAGCGCATGATCGACGGCGCGCGCCAGCACGTCGGCGCGCAGCACCATGCCCGCGCCGCCGCCTGCGGGCGTGTCATCGACGGACTTGTGCTTGTCCTCGGCAAAATCGCGGATCTGGATGGGCGAGCAGGACCAGCGCCCGTCCGCCAACGCCCGTCCCGCCAGACTGATGCCCAGCGGCCCGGGGAACATCTCCGGATACAGCGTCAGGATTTGCGCGGCGAAGGTCACGCCTCGTCGTCGAGCCACGCCGACGGAATGACGATCGCCTCCGCGGACTCTTCGGTCTGCGCGACAGGGACGAGCAGCGTCTTGCCTTCGATCAGATCGATCTCGATCAGATCGCCGGCGCCGAAGTCCTCCACCGCGAGAACGGTGCCGATGGTTTTGCCGTCCGGCGTGGTGCAGGGCCGCCCGATCAGGTCGACATGATAATATTCGCCCTCTTCCAGCGCCGGCAGCGCTGAGCGGGGGACGGTAAGTTCGGTGCCGCGCAGCGCCTCGGCGGCGTTGCGATCGGCGATTTCGGCGAAGCGCGCGATGGCGCCGCCCTTGTTAGGGCGTATGCCCGATGGCGTCAGCTTACCGCCATTGAAACTCTTGTGACGCTTCAGGCCCGCCAGGTCGTCGGTGAACAGCTTCAGCCGCACTTCGCCCTGCACGCCATGTGCGCCGGTGACGACGGCCAGAGTGACGGGTTTGTCGGACAGGTTCATGATATGTGTGAGCGCAGGCTTCTGGCAGTGCAGGCATCAGACGGGGGGGAGAGCGCGGCTCCCCTCCCCGTTGATGGCCATCCGAAACCCGGACATCTGCCCCTCCCGCAAGCAGGAGGGGAGACGGCGATCAGCCCTCAGCCTTCTCTTCGCCTTCGATAGCCTCGGCAACCACCTCTTCGGTGGTCTCTTCCTTGGCTTCGTCGGAAGCAGGCGCGTTCTTCGCTTCTTCCTCGGCGGCCTTGGCGGCGGCAGCCTTTTCCTCGCGCTCCTCGGCGCGTTCCTTGGCCTTTTCGCCCGGCTCGGCCTTCTTCGGGTTGTTGCGGGCCTTGCGCTCGACAACGCCCGCGGCGTCGAGGAAGCGGGCGACGCGATCGGAAGGCTGCGCGCCTGCTGCGATCCAGTGCTTCGCGCGCTCGACGTCGAGCTTCACGCGATCTTCGCTGTCCTTGGGGAGCAGCGGGTTGTAGCTGCCGATCCGCTCGATGAACTTGCCGTCACGCGCAGCGCGCGAATCCGCCACCACGATCTTGTAATAAGGGCGCTTCTTGGAGCCACCGCGCGAAAGACGCATTGCTACTGCCATTGATATATTCCTTCTTCGTCAGTCGTTTGTTTGAGTTACTTGCGTTTCTTGTTCATGAGATTGGCGAGCTCCGGCGGCAAACCGCCCCCGCCCACTCCGGGCATGCCGCCCGCGCCGGGACCGCCGATGGCGCCCATCGCCTCTTCCAGATTGCCGGACTTGCCGAACATCGCGGCCAGCCCCTTCAATCCGCCCATCTTGCGGATGCGCTTCATCGCGCGCGCCATTTCCTGATGCATCTTCAGGAGCTTGTTGACGTCTTGCACCGTGGTGCCCGAACCGATCGCCACGCGGCGCTTGCGCTTGGCGTTCATCAGGCCGGGCTTCTTGCGCTCCTCGCGCGTCATCGAACCGATGATCGCGTCCATATGCACCAGCATCTTGTCGTCCGCGCCGCTGGCGGCCATCGCCGCTTTGGCCTTTTTCATGCCCGGCATCATGCCCGCGAGCGCGCCGAGGCCGCCCATCTTGGTCATCTGCCGTAATTGGGAGCGCAGATCGTCCAGATCAAACTCGCCCTTGGCCATTTTCTTGGCGAGCGCTTCGGCCTCATCCGCCTCGACAGAGGCGGCGGCCCGCTCCACCAGTCCCACGACATCGCCCATGCCGAGGATGCGACCGGCCACGCGTTCAGGGTGGAACTGCTCCAGCGCTTCGGGCTTCTCGCCCGTACCGACGAACTTGATCGGGCGGCCGGTGACGGCGCGCATCGAAAGCGCCGCGCCGCCGCGCGCATCGCCGTCCATACGGGTCAGCACCACGCCCGTCAGCGGCACCTGATTCGTAAAGCTCTGCGCGACGTTGACCGCATCCTGGCCGGTCAGCGCGTCGACCACGAGCAGCGTTTCGGCGGGCTGCGCGGTATCGGACACCGCGCGCATCTCGTCCATCAACTGCTGATCGACGTGCAGACGGCCCGCGGTGTCGAGCATCAGGACGTCGAAACCCTGCAGCTTGGCCGCCTGCATTGCGCGCTTAGCGATATCGACCGGCTGCTGCCCGGCCACGATGGGCAACGTCGCGACGTCAACCTGCGTGCCGAGCGTCGCCAGCTGTTCCTGCGCCGCCGGACGGTTGACGTCGAGCGAGGCCATCAGGACCTTCTTGCGGTCCTTGTCCTTCAGTCGCTTTGCGATCTTGGCGGTCGTCGTCGTCTTGCCCGAGCCTTGCAAGCCGACCATCATGATGACGGCTGGCGGCGTGACCGCGATTTCGAGATCAGACGCTTCGGACCCGAGCATGCGGACGAGGCCGTCATTGACGATCTTCACGACCATCTGACCCGGCGTTACCGATTTCAGGACCGACTGGCCGATCGCCTCGTCCGTAATCGACTCGACGAACTCGCGCACCACCGGCAACGCCACGTCCGCTTCGAGCAGCGCGATACGCACCTCGCGCAGCGCCGCGCGCACGTCCGCTTCGGACAGCGCGCCCCGGCCCTTCAACCGATCGAACGTGCCGGAAAGCCTGTCGCTCAGCTTCTCGAACATAACCCAAAAACCTTTCAGCCCAGCGCCAAACGCAAAAATCGCCGGTGGGCGAAAACTCGCCGACCAGCGCGATTGCTTAAGACAACCGGATAGCTTGATGGCTGCCCCAAAAGGCTGCCTAGCGATGCGCGTTTAGCGTGGTGCGCGGGCAATTGCAACGCCGATACGCGAGCGACGCGTCTGTAAGCTGTCAACGCAGTCTGACGTAAAGTTCTATTAACCTTATCTTCGGACGTTTCCGGCAAGGAGGGCTCTCACCGTCGGGGGACGCCCATGAATCAGAGTAACAGCAACAGCGGAATTCGCGCCACGCGAGGCGCTCAGCGCGACGTCATCGCCGGTGGAATCCTGTTTGCCGCCATCATCCTGTTCGTGGGAACCGGCGGGTCGGTCGTCTCCGCCGTGGTGCGTCAGCTGCAGGGTGTGGGCGAAACCGACAACCTGATGGTCACCGCGTTATTGCTGAATATTGCGCTCATCATATTTGGCTGGCGCCGCTACCGTGAGCTGATGAGTGAAATGGGCGAGCGGATCGCGGCGGAAGACCGGGCGAACAAGCTTGCTGTTACTGATCCGCTGACCGGCCTCGCCAATCGCCGCGGGGTCGCAGAAGATGCCGCGGAACTGTTCATGCAAGCCCGCAAGTCCCAACGCCAGCTTGCTTTCCTCATGCTCGATCTCGATGATTTCAAGCGGATTAATGATCTGTATGGACACGAAGCGGGCGATGCCGTTCTCAGCGCGATTTCTGCGCGCATGCGTGAGGTGACACCGCCTGAAGCGCTGCTGGCAAGGCTTGGCGGCGATGAATTCGGCTGCGTCATCCTCTATGATGCGGATGTCCCCGAAACGGTTGAGACGATGGCGTCTAGTCTGGTTGAAAGCATCGCGCGCCCTGTCGTCCATGAGAAGAACGCCTTCGATATCACCACCTCGATCGGCATCAGCAGCAGCAAGAGCGGCGCGGAAAGCGTCGAGATCCTGATGCGGCGCGCCGATATCGCGATGTATGCCGCAAAGCGGCTGGGCAAAGATCGCTTCGCCTGGTTCGAGCCGGGCATGGAGGACGAGCTCCATGCTCGCAATGATGTCGAGCTGGCCATGCGCCGCGGCATCCCGCTCGGCGAATTCATGCCCTATTTCGAACCGCAGATCGATCTTGCCAGCGGGCAGCTGATCGGGTTCGAGATGCTGGCGCGATGGATGCATGACGGCATGCTGGTGGAGCCGGACACCTTCATCGCCATCGCCGAAGATACCTCGTTGATCGAAAGCCTCTCCCTCGCGATTATGGAACAGGCCATGATCGAGGCGCGCGGGTGGCCAGACCATATCTCGCTGTCGGTGAATATTTCGCCCGTCCAGCTGCGCGATCCATGGATGGCGCAGAAGATCGTGAAGTTGCTGACCGAAACCGGCTTTCCCGCGCGGAGGCTGGTGGTGGAAATCACCGAAAGCTCACTATTTCAGAATCTGGAGCTGGCGCAGACGATCGTCACAAGCCTGAAAAATCAGGGCATCCGCGTGGCGCTGGACGATTTCGGAACGGGCTACAGCTCGCTGTCCCATCTTCGCGCTTTGCCGTTCGACCGGATCAAGATCGACAAGAGCTTCGTACTTTCGATGGCCGAAAGCGCCGACAGCCGCGCGATCGTGAAGGCGGTGGTGGGGCTTGGCGATAGTCTGGGTCTACCCGTCACGGCGGAGGGCATCGAAGATGCTGACACAGCGCACCGAATGCGCGAGATGGGGGCGGAGATCGGCCAGGGCTATCATTACAGCCGCCCCGTCGGCATCGAGGGCGCACGCCGCCTGCTGGGCGATTACGGCATGCCCATCATCACCGATGCGCAGCGCGAGACCGCGGCTCTCAGGGAAGATGACGAGCGCCGCGCCGCCGGTTGACCTGATGCCCCGGCACCGCTGGACTTGAGAGCCCCGCGAACCTAAAGCGCGGGCCATGCACAATGGCCGCTTTCACAAGATGCACGGGCTCGGCAACGACTTTGTCATCGTCGATGCGCGCGAAGAGGATTTCGCACCCTCCCCGGCCATGGCCGCCGCCATCGCCGATCGGCATCAGGGCATCGGCTGCGACCAGCTTATCGTGCTGGAACAGAGCGAGCAGGCAGACCTGCGCATGCGGATCTACAATGCGGACGGCAGCGAGGCGGCGGCTTGCGGTAACGCCACGCGCTGCGTGGTGGCGCTGATCGGGCGCGACATCGAAATCGAAACCAGTGCCGGAACGCTTCAAGGAATAACCGGTGATCTGCCGGACGTGTCGATGGGCGTTCCGCGTTTCGGCTGGGAAGACATTCCGCTGGCTTATGCCGTCGATACCGCCGCGATGCCCGTCGGCTACGGCCCGCTGGAGCATCCGATGGCGGTGAATATCGGCAACCCCCACGCCATATTCTTCGTCGATGATGTGAACGCGGTCGATCTCGCCACCCTCGGGCCGGAGATCGAGCATGATCCGCTGTTTCCGGCGCGCGTTAATGTGAATGTCGCCGCTATCCGCGCCGACGGGGGCATCGACCTGCGGGTGTGGGAGCGGGGTGCGGGGCTGACGCTCGCCTGCGGCTCGGGTGCCTGCGCAACGGGCGTTGCGGCCATCCGGCAGAGAAAGGCACAAAGTCCGGTCGCGGTGCATCTGCCCGGCGGCATCCTTACCATTTCCTGGGCCGAGGGCGAAGCGGTGCGGATGAGCGGCCCGGCCACCTACGTCTATGACGGACGCACTGACTGGAGCCGCTTCGCATGACCGAGACGATCTCGCTCGGCTGCCGGCTCAACATTGCCGAAAGCGACGCGATTGCCGCATCGCTCGGCACGCGTGACGATCTGATCGTGGTGAACAGCTGCGCGGTCACGAACGAAGCCGTGCGCCGCACCCGGCAAGCCATCCGGCGCGCCCATAAGCGCCGCCCGGATGCGCGGATTGTCGTGACCGGCTGCGCCGCACAGATTGCGGCGCAGGATTTTGCGGAAATGCCGGAAGTCACCCGCGTGATCGGCAATGCGCGGAAGGCAGATGCCAGCCTTTACCCTCGCCCAGCATCCTTTAGTCCCGAGCTTGTCGAAGGACGTGCATCGGGCGGGGACTTTTCAGCCGCCGAGAACCGCCCTTCAACAAGCTCAGGGCTTACGGCTCTGAGTTTGGAGACGGAAGCCAAGATCCGCGTGAGCGATATCATGGCTGTACGCGAGACCGCGCCGCATCTGGCCGCCAGCTTCTCGGACCGCGCCCGCGCCTTCGTCGAAGTGCAGAATGGATGCGATCATCGCTGCACCTTCTGCATCATCCCCTATGGTCGCGGAAACAGCCGATCGGTGCCCGCGGGAGCGGTCGTAGACCGCGTCAAAGCGCTGGTGGACGACGGCTTTGCCGAGATCGTGCTGACCGGCGTGGATGTTACCAGCTTCGGTGCCGATTTGCCCGGCACGCAAAATCTCGGCCAGCTTGTCGAGCGCATTCTTACCGCCGTGCCGTCCCTGCCCCGCCTGCGCCTGTCGTCGCTCGACGGGATCGAGGTCGACGACCGGCTGTTTGCGCTGCTGACCCAGGAACCGCGCGTGATGCCGCATATCCATCTCTCGCTGCAGGCGGGCGACGACATGATCCTGAAGCGCATGAAGCGCCGCCACAGCCGCGCGCAGGCAATCGACCTTGTCCAGCGTCTAAAAGCAGCGCGGCCCGACATCGCGGTCGGCGCGGACATCATCGCAGGCTTCCCCACGGAAACCGAGGCGATGTTCCAAAACAGCCTGCGGATCGTGGAAGAGTGCGAGATCGTCCACGGCCATATCTTTCCTTATTCGGCGCGCACCGGCACCCCTGCCGCGCGAATGCCACAGGTGAACGGAACCGCAATCAAACAGCGCGCCGCGCAGCTGCGCCAGGCGGTGGAGCGCCGCCGCGCGACATGGCTTGGCTCGTTGATCGGCAGCGTTCAGCCCGTGGTGGTGGAGAAGGACGGACACGGGCACGCACCAAATTTCGCCCGGCTGCGCGTCCCCAAGGATCAGCAATCGCGGATCGGCAGCATCGTGCCGCTGCGCGTCACCGACATCGATAACGAAACCCTCATCGGAGAAGCAGCATGAGCAGCAAGCCGAGCTGGCGCGACCGGCTGTTCGGTGGCCTGAAGGGCACCAGCCAGCGCCTTAGCGGCAACCTAGCCGGCATTGTCGGTGCTGGGCGGCTGGAAGCACAGGACCTCGACCAGATCGAGGACGCGCTGATCATGTCCGATCTTGGCCCCGAAACCGCCGCGCAAATCCGCGACAAATTGGCCGCCGAACGCTTCGAGGGCGGCGTGACCGAATATGCCGTCATGCAGGTGGTAGAGCGAGAGATCGCCGCCATTCTGCGCCCCGTGGCCGAGCCGCTGGAGATCGACGCCTTCCCGCGCCCGCAGGTGATCCTGGTCATCGGCGTCAATGGATCAGGCAAAACCACCACCATCGCCAAGCTCGCGCATAATTTTGTGGAGCAGGATTATGGCGTCATGCTGGCGGCGGGCGACACGTTCCGTGCAGCCGCGATCGGCCAGCTGAAGATCTGGGCGGACCGGATCGGTATCCCGATCATCAGCGGCAAGGAAGGCGGCGACGCGGCTGGCATCGTCTACGACGCTGTAAAAGAAGCAACCGCGACGGGCATCGACGTGCTGATCGTCGACACGGCGGGCCGCCTACAGAACAAGCGCGAGCTAATGGACGAACTGGCCAAGATCCGCCGTGTGCTGGGCCGTCTTAACCCGGAAGCACCGCATGATGTCGTGCTCGTGTTGGACGCCACCACCGGGCAGAACGCGATCAATCAGATCGAGACGTTCAAGGAAGTGGCGGACGTCACCGGCCTTGTCATGACCAAGCTGGACGGCACCGCGCGCGGCGGCGTGCTGGTGGCGGCAGCCAAAACGCAGGGTCTGCCGATCCACGCGATCGGCGTCGGCGAGACGCTGGACGACCTGAAACCCTTCGATCCGGACGAACTGGCGGCTGCGATCGCCGGGGACACGCAGTGACCGACGCGCACGGCCCCGCCGCGGCAACCGATGCCGCGCCGCCAAGGAAGAAGAATGGCCTTCTCAGCTTCGCGCTCGATTTCGGGCCGTTGCTCTTGTTCTTCCTGTCCTATCGCCTGTTCGATCCGGGCGACAATCCGGTGTCCGCCGCGGTCTATTCGACCGGGGTGTTCATGCTCGCGATCGTCGTAGCGCTAATCTTGTCGCGCGTGCTCTTGGGCAAAATATCGCCGATGCTTTGGCTATCGGCGATCCTCGTCATCGGCTTTGGCGGCTTGACCATCTATTTCGGCGATCCTGCGTTCATCCAGCACAAGCCGACCGGCATCTACGCGCTCTTTGCTATCACCATCTTCATCGGGCTGCTTCGGGGCAAACCGGCAATCCGCTATTTGCTGGAATATGCCTTCGAAGGACTGTCGCACGAAGGCTGGATGAAGCTGTCGCGCAACTGGGCGCTGTTTTTCCTGTTCCTCGCCATCGCAAACGAGGCAATCATAGCGCTGTTCGATTTCGATACCTGGCTGACTCTGAAGGTGTGGGGCGTCACGGCGCTTACGCTGATCTTTGCGGTTGCCAACGTGCCCATGCTGATGCGCCACGGCCTGAAAGTGGATGACGAGGAGGAAGCGGTCGAAGTCCCGCCGCAGGGGTGAACCTGACCTCGGTACGATATTCTGTTTGCCCGGCTTATTGCGAAGGACCGCCTTTGCTCTCCCTTCTCGCTGCGGGGAGGAAGAGGACGACGCTTCAACAAGTTCGACCTGAACGGAGCTGACCGAGCCTGTTGATAGAAAAAGGGCCGCCCCGCGGGACGGCCCTTCCTGCTTTACTAGGGTAAGGCTCAGGCGCTCTGGTCGGCCCGCTCGATGCCCTTGCCGTCGAGATTCTTCCCGACGAAATCCCAATTCACGACGTCCAACAGTGCGTCGACATAGTCGGGGCGCGCGTTCTGATAGTCGAGATAATAAGCATGCTCCCACACATCGAGCGTGAACACAGGCTTTTTGCCCTGATGCGCGATGGGGGTGTCGGCGTCATGGAAGCTGGTGATTTCCAGCTTGTCGCCATCCAGCACGAGCCATGCCCAGCCGCTGGCGAAGTGACCGGTCGCCTCTTCCTTGAACTTCTTCTTGAAGTCTTCGACCGAACCGAAATCGCGCTCCAGCGCGTCCTTCAGCTCACCAGACGGTTTGCCGCCTTCCGGTGCCAGGCATTCCCAGTAGAAGCTGTGGTTCCAAACCTGCGCGCTGTTGTTGAACAGGCCGTTGTCGCCCTGGCTCTTGGCGTGAAGGATTACTTCGCTCAGCTTCGGGCTGGACAGGCCGGTCTTCTCGATCGCGGCATTGGTCTTGTCGACATACGCCTTGTGATGCTTGCCGTGATGATAATCGAATGTGTCTTCGCTGATCGTGTCGCCGAAGGCGGTCTTCGCATAGGGAAGATCGGGAAGCGTGAAAGCCATGGGGGATTCTCCGTTTTCGTGTCGAGACTGAACTGTCGTCCCGTCAATGGGAGAGCGAGCCGTTTGTTCCGGCGCGGCAACGACTTGCGAGCCATTCTCAATAGTGCCCCGACCTAGCACTGGCGCTTTGATCTGCGCTTTCCTATGCTCGCGGCGTCGAATGTGCGGAGGCAGATGGAATGCAGTTTCTGAAGACCCTTTTTTGGGTGGCGTTGGCAGTGGCGCTGGTGGTGTTCTCGGCCAATAATTGGGAGCCGGTGTCGATCGGGCTGTGGGGTGGCCTGCGCATGGATACCAAGCTGCCCGTGCTGGTGATCGGCGCGTTTCTGGTCGGTTTCCTGCCTCTCTACCTTGTCTATCGCACCATGCTCTGGCGGATGCGCCGCCGTATCGCGACGCTTGAGGCCGCAAACCGCCCTGTCACGACGCGCTATGACCGCGAGACCGCTCCCCTCAGCGAACCGGCAAGGCCCGCATCGACCATTGACCGGGAGACGGATATCCAACGCGGGCCTGCCGCAATATGACCAACCCGCTCTACGCCGCGATCGACACCCCCTATCTGGATCACGCCTGCGATCTGGCCAGAAAACTGAAAGGTCAGGTCGGCGGCCTGAAGCTGGGCCTGGAGTTCTTCTGCGCCAACGGCCATCATGGCGTGCATGAGATCGCCCATTTCGGGATGCCGATTTTTCTCGACCTCAAGCTGCATGATATACCCAACACCGTCGCGAAGGCGATGCAGGCTATTCATGTGCTGGAGCCGGCTATCGTCACCGTTCACGCCTCGGGCGGCCGCGCGATGATGGAGGATGCGAAGGCCGCGGCCGGCGTTTCCACGAAGGTGGTGGCGGTGACGCTGCTCACCAGCCTCGACGAAGAAGACATGGCGTCCACCGGCATCAGCGGATCGCCTCACGATCAGGTCCGCCGCCTCGCCGATCTGGCGGCAGAGGCCGGGCTCGACGGGATCGTGTGTTCGGGCCATGAGGTGAAGGCCGCGCATCAGGCGTGGAAGGACGGCTTTTTCGTGGTACCAGGCCTGCGTCCGGCCAATGGCGAAGAAGGCGATCAGAAGCGCACCGTCACGCCGCGCGCTGCACGCGATGCGGGCGCTTCCGTATTAGTCGTCGGCAGGCCGATTACCAAGGCCGATGACCCCGCCGCCGCCGCGCGCGCCATCTCGGGCACGCTGTAACCACCGTTTGGGCGCTGCGCGTAATTCGCGCCACCTTTGCAATCTTACGCGTGGCCCTACATGGGAACGCGTGACCGGCTCCGCTTCTGTCGAGGCCACCAAGTTTGCGAGATAAGTTCATGACCGACATTAAAATCTGCGGCCTATCCACCCGAGACAGCTTTGACGCTGCAATCGACGCAGGCGCGACCCATGTCGGGCTCGTCCATTTCGAACCCAGCCCACGCCACGTCTCGCTGGAAGACGCCGCAAAGCTCCGCCGCCGCGCACCGGGCGACGTCAAGGTGGTGCTGCTGCTCGTCAACGCCGATCCGATGGCGACTGCAAAGGCGGTGCAGGAAGTGCAGCCCGATGTAATCCAGTTTCACGGGCGGGAGGCGCCGCAATGGCTCGCCGCACTGCGCGGCAAGCTGCCGATGGAAATCTGGAAGGCGTTCGGCGTGCGCGATGCCCAGCAGATCGCCAATGCCTATCAGTTCGATCAGGCTGCGGACCGCATGCTGTATGATGCGCCCGCCAAGAAGCTGCCGGGTGGCAATGGCGAGGGGTTCGACTGGTCGATCGTTGCCGAGCACGATCATCATCTGCCCTGGGGGCTTGCCGGCGGTCTTGATCCCGAAAACGTCGTCGAGGCGATGGCTACCACAGGCGCGCCGCTGGTCGATGTGTCTTCCGGCGTGGAAAGTGCGCCCGGCGTCAAGGATGTGGACTTGATCCGGCGCTTCTGCGAAGCGGTCCGCGCGTTCGACGCCCCGCGAAACTAGGATCGTTCGAATATTAAAGCGAACGAACAAGATGGTGATATGACCGAGACTCCTCTCCCCAACGGCTTCCGCTCCGGCCCGGACGAGCGCGGCCATTTCGGCGCCTATGGCGGCCGCTATGTCGCCGAAACGCTGATGCCACTGATCTTGGATTTGGAGCGCGAATATCGCGCCGCCAAAGAGGATGCTGCTTTCAAGGCCGAGTTCGACGATCTTCTTGCAAACTATGTCGGCCGCCCCTCCCCGCTTTATTATGCCGAGCGGCTGACGGAACATGTTCGCGAAAGCGCCCCTGCCGGCAAGGGCGCGCAAATCTGGTTCAAGCGCGATGAGCTGAACCATACCGGCGCGCACAAGATCAACAATTGCGTCGGCCAGATCCTGCTCGCGCGCCGCATGGGCAAGACGCGGATCATCGCGGAAACTGGCGCGGGCCAGCACGGCGTGGCCACCGCCACCGTCGCCGCGCGCTTCGGCCTGCCCTGCGTCATCTACATGGGCGCGCGCGACATGGAGCGGCAGGCGCCCAATGTCTTCCGCATGAAGCTGCTCGGCGCCGAGGTGATCGGCGTCGAGAGCGGCGCGCGCACGCTCAAGGACGCGATGAATGAGGCGCTGCGCGATTGGGTCGCGAACGTCCACGACACCTTCTACATCATCGGCACCGCGGCTGGCCCGCACCCCTATCCGGAGCTGGTCCGCGACTTTCAGAGCGTGATCGGCACCGAAGCCAAGGCGCAGCTGCAGACGCGCACCGGCCGCCTGCCCGATCTGCTGGTCGCCGCGATCGGCGGGGGCAGCAATGCGATCGGCCTGTTTCACCCGTTCCTCGACGACCCAGACGTGAAGATGCTCGGCGTGGAAGCAGCGGGCGAAGGCCTGGAGAAAAAGCACGCCGCCAGCCTCGCAGGCGGCGCGCCCGGCATCCTTCACGGCAACAAGACCTATCTCTTGCAGGATGAAGACGGCCAGATCGCCGAGGCACATTCGATCAGCGCCGGCCTCGATTATCCCGGCATCGGCCCGGAACATAGCTGGCTGAAAGATTCGGGCCGCGTCGATTATGTGTCCGCCACCGACGAGGAAGCGCTCAGCGCGTTCCAGCTGCTCTGCAAGACCGAGGGCATCATTCCTGCGCTGGAGCCGGCTCATGCCATCGCCAAGGTAATCGAAGCTGCGCGCGACATGGACGAGGACCGGATCGTCCTCGCCAATCTCTGCGGCCGCGGAGACAAGGACATCTTTACCGTGGCTGACGCGCTGGGTGTGGCAATATGACCCGCATCCCCGACGCCTTCGCCAAGACCCACGCCGCGCTCGTCTGCTTCGTTACGGCGGGCGATGGCGATACCGCCGCGAACCTCGATGCGCTCGTCGAAGGCGGCGCGGACGTGATCGAACTGGGCATGCCGTTCACCGATCCGATGGCCGATGGCCCGGCGATCCAGGCGGCAAACCTGCGCAGCCTGGCCAAGGGCACCACCACCGCGGATATCCTGAACATCGCGCGCGCTTTCCGGCAGCGTCATCCCGAGGTGCCGCTGATCCTGATGGGTTACGCCAATCCGATGGCACGGCGCGGACCCGAATGGTTTGCCGAGGCAGCGTCCGAAGCGGGCGTCGATGGCGTGATATGCGTCGATCTGGCGCCTGAAGAGGACGCCGAACTTGGTCCCGCACTGCGCGAAAAGGGCATTGCACCGATCCGCCTTGCCACGCCCACCACCGATGAACATCGCCTGCCCACCGTGCTCGATGGCGCCAGCGGCTTCCTCTATTATGTCTCCGTCGCCGGCGTCACCGGCAAGCAGCAGGCGACCGGCGGCAGCATCGGCGAAGCGGTGGCAAAGCTGAAGGCGGCCACGGATCTTCCGATCGCGGTAGGCTTCGGCATCCGCACGCCCGATCAGGCCGCCGAAGTGGCGCGCCATGCGGACGGCGTTGTCGTCGGTTCCGCCATCGTCGATTTGATCGCCGAACATGGCGACCACGCCCCGGCAAAGGTTAGGGACTATGTCCGCAGCCTCTCCGAAGCTATACGCTCCGCCCAAGCCTAATTTTTCAGCCGCAGGAATCCGCCCATGAGCTGGCTCAACCGCGTTCGCAACGCCATTCCCTTCGTCGCCAAGCGCGAGACGTCCGAACATCTCTGGCACAAGTGCAAGGGCTGCGGCGAGATGGTGTTCCTCAAGGAATATGAGGACAATCAGAATGTCTGCCCCAATTGCGGGCATCATGGGCGCATTCGTCCCGAACCGAGGTTCGAGGCGCTGTTCGACAAGGGAAGCTGGAAAATGCTGCCCACCCCGATGGTGCGCGAAGACCCGCTGAAATTCCGCGATTCCAAACGCTATGTGGATCGCCTGAAGCAGGCGCGGCAGGCCACCGGTGAAAGCGATGCGCTGATCAACGCGATCGGCGAGATCGAGAAGCAGAAGGCCGTGATCGGGGTGCAGGATTTCGCCTTCATGGGCGGGTCCATGGGTCTTGGCGTTGGCGAAGCGTTCATCCTGGGCACCAAGGCGGCGATCGAGAACGATTGCCCCTACATCATCTTCACCGCCAGTGGCGGTGCGCGCATGCAGGAGGGGATCCTTTCGCTGATGCAGATGCCCAAGATGACGGTGGGCGTGGAGCGGCTGAAGGCAGCGGGCCTCCCCTATATCGTCGTGCTGACCGATCCCACATCGGGCGGCGTGATGGCCAGCTATGCGCTGCTGGGCGATCTGCATCTGGCAGAACCCGGCGCCACCCTGGCCTTTACGGGCCGCCGCGTGATCGAAAACACGATCCGCGAAAAGCTGCCCGACGATTTCCAGACCAGCGAATATCTGCTCGATCACGGCATGGTCGACATGATCGTGGACCGCCATGATCTGCGCGAACGGCTGTCCACGCTGATCGGCTATCTGATGGCGAACCGGCAGGACAAGGCGGCGTAACCCGCTCGCTTAGCCTCACCAAGTCCGTTCGCCCTTGAGTTTGTCGAAGGGCCTTACTTCTTCGTCGCGTGAAAAAGCAGGGCTGCGACAAGCTTAGCCCAAACGGAGGTTGGGAAGATTGGCTAATCTCGACGGTGCCATCTCCTCCGATGCTGCGGTCCAGCGCCAGCTCGACCGGCTGAACGCGCTATCCCTGCCGCAGGGTCGCATCGGACTGGATGCAATGCGCGTTCTGATGGAGCGGCTTGGCCATCCCGAGAAGACCTTGCCTCCCGTCCTGCATATCGCCGGCACCAACGGCAAAGGCTCCACCGCTGCATTCCTGCGCGCCATGCTGGAGGCAGACGGCAAGCGCGTTCATGTGTACACCAGCCCGCATCTCGTGCGCTTCAACGAGCGCATAAGGCTGGGTGGCTCGCTGATCGAGGACGCGCTTCTTGCCGAATTGCTGGAGGAGGTGCTCGATCAGGCGGGCGATCTCGGTGCGAGTTTCTTCGAAGTTACCACTGCCGCTGCCTTCCTGGCATTCTCCCGAACGCCCGCGGAGGCCTGTGTGATCGAAGTCGGTCTGGGCGGCCGGCTCGATGCCACCAACGTCATCCCTGTCCCCGCCGTCTGCGGCATTGCCGCGCTAGGCATCGATCACGAGGCGTTCCTGCTGTCCGAAGAACCAGGCAGCCCGCCCGATCCGATGACCCGCATCGCCTGGGAAAAAGCAGGTATCGCAAAGACAGGGACACCGCTGGTCACACAGCTCTACGCGCCGGATATGATGGAAGCCATCGGTACAGTGGCAGAAAGCACCGGCGCCCCACTTTTCCGGCGCGGCGCTGACTGGACCGCAGAGGTTCGGGAGGGCCGGTTGCGCTATCGTGACGCGGCAGGCGTGCTGGACCTGCCCCTCCCCAGCCTGCCCGGTGGCCATCAGGCAGACAATGCCGCGCTCGCTGCCGCCATGCTGCGGCATCAGCGATCGATATCGATCGCGGACAGCGCAATCGCGCGTGGGATCACGGCGGCGCACTGGCCCGCGCGGCTGCAGCGCCTTCAGCCCGGTCCGCTCGCCAATCTCCTGCCGGATACGCGCATCTGGCTCGATGGCGGCCATAATCTCAATGCGGGCGAAGCGTTGGGCGATTTTTTCAAGACGCGCGGCGCGCCGATGCCCATCGTGATCGGCATGCTCTCCAACAAGAATCCGGACGCGCTGCTCGCGCATCTCAAGCCGACGGCGATCGTTGCGCTGCCCGTTCCGGGGCACGAATCGCATCCGGCAACCGCATTCGGTGGATATCCGGCGTCGGTCACCGAAGCGGCCGACATCGAATCCGCGCTGCGGCTCTTCATAGCCGATCCTCCGGAAGAACTGCTTATCGCGGGATCGCTATATCTTGCCGGCGACGTGCTGCGGCAAAACGAGCAGGCGCCAAGCTGAACTCCCAATAATTGCGATTGACTTGCAATAGCGTATGATGGTTCAAGGAGCTTCCAAGCAAGGAGGCTTCATGACCGACCGCCCACGCCCGAAATCCGATCAAGCGGATCGCAGCCATGCTGATGGCCCGAACGACCCCGCACCGCGCCACTGCCGCATGCTTCCGCACCCTGCCCCGGAGCACGAAACCACCCGCATGCTCCTGTTCGCGTTTCGGCGCATGGCGCAGCATGGCCTGCGCGATGCCGTCGCGGCGGAGAGGATGCTGGGCCACTTCGGTGCGCATTTCCGCGCGCCGCTCATTCTCCTACGCGCTTTCGTGCTGGAGCTGGCGCAGAAAGGCGAGCGCAACATTGCCATCGCGCATTGCTGCACCCCGCGCATGACGGCGGACGAGGCGGCGATCCTGGCCGTGCTGAACGATCCGGAAACCTCCGCGCCGCAGCTGACGGCGCTGCTGGGCGGCGCGGATGCGGCGCACGCCCGGCAGATCGCCGAATGTCTGACGCACCAACTCGCCGGAGCGCGCGCCTAGCTCTGCGCTTCGGGCTCCTGCACGGTCTCGTCGGTCTCGGTCCCTGCCGTACCGATCGATCGATCGACGAGGCCGGTGCGGATCATCCACCAGAACAGGATGACGCCCGGCAGCGCTGCCACCGTGGTGAGCAGGTAGAAATTGACGAAGCCCATGCCCTCGATCAGCGCCCCCGCCGTGGTGCCGGTCAGGAAACGTCCGACGATGCTGGCCGCGGCCGAAAGCAGAGCGAACTGCGTCGCAGTGAACTGCAGATTGCAGAGCGCGGAGAGGTAAGCGACCACGGCGACGCCGCCGATACCGCTGGCAAAGTTTTCGAACCCTATCGCTGCGGCCATCGCGGCATTGCTGTGGCCGACCGCGGCCAACCCTGCGAACCCGAAATTCGAAATCATCATCAGGATCAGGCTGATCAGTACGGATTTCTTCATGCCGAGGCGCGCATACATCACGCCGCCCACGAACACGCCGATCAACAGCGCCCAGAAACCGAGGCCAACATCGTACAGCGCGATCTCATCGTTGGAAAAACCGAGATCTTCGAACAACAGCCGGAAGGTAAGGTTCGCCAGCGTGTCGCCGATCTTGTGAACCAGCACGAATAGCAGCACCAGGAACGCGCCGGATCGCTTGAAGAATTCCGCTAGCGGACTGACATAGGCGATCGCCGCGGCCACCGGGCCCTTGAGCGGTTTCGGTGCCTGCCGCCGCGCTGGCTCCCCCATGATCAGGCCGGTGAAGAAGGCGAACAGGGCGAAGAAGCTGCAAGCAATATAGGCGGTGCTCCACCCTGCGCGCTCGGCCACCACTAGCGCGAGGCCGCCCGCCGCCGCCGCGCCGATGCGCCAGCCATATTGGCTCATGCCCGAACCCACGCCCAGCTGCCGCGGCTCCAGCAGCTCGATGCGATAGGCGTCGATCACGATATCGAAGGTTGCGCCCGCAACACCCACCAGAATTGCTGCGACGGCCACCTGCGCGATGTCCGCCTTGGGATCCAGCACACCCAGATAAATGATCGCCGCCATCACAAAGGCGGCGGTCAGCCACAGCCAGCTTACGCGCTGTCCCACCCGGCCAAGAATTGGCAGCTTGATCGCATCGATCAGCGGGGCCCAGAGCCATTTGAAATTATAGGCCAGGAAGGTCAGTGCGAAGGCGGTAACCGTGCTCTTTTCAATGCCTGACTGCGCGAGGCGCGTGGACAAAGTGGCCGCGATCATCGCGAACGGGAAGCCGGAGGAGATGCCCAGGAACAGAGCTGCCAGCGGCGCGGCTTCGGTATAGGGCCGCACGCCTTCCGGCAGACTGCGCCGCCAGCCTGTATATTCCACCGTTTCGGTCATGTACGCGTCCCCTTCGATGGCTTGGCGAGGTCTACCGCCTCTTGTCCGTTCGTCTCCCCTCGTCCATTGCGCGAGCATGAACGATGGACGCAAGCGAAATAGCGGCGACGGGCCGCGCGGGCCAGCAAAGCGGGATGGCAAGGACGCGCCCCGGCGATCGCCCAAGCGCGGAACCAAGGCCAGCGGTAAGGCGGCGCAGAAGGCTGCCGTCCAGCTGGGGCCACGCGAAAAGGCCGAATGGTCTCCGCTTGGCGGAGCCGGCGGCCCGCTGGACAAGACCAAGGACGAACAGCGTATCGCCAAGCTGATGGCCCGCGCCGGCGTGGCCTCCCGCCGTGAAGTCGAGCGTATGATCGCCGACGGACGCGTCGCTCTGAACGGCCAGATTCTGGAAACGCCCGCTACGCTCCTGAAAAATCTCGACGGGGTGACGGTCGACGGCAAACCGGTGGGTGAGCCGGAGGTCGCGCGGTTATTTGCCTATCACAAACCTTCCGGCCTGCTCACCGCCGCGCGCGATCCGGGCGGGCGCCCGACGATCTACGATCGCTTGCCCCCCAATCTGCCGCGCGTGATGCCGGTCGGCCGCCTCGATCTCAACACCGAAGGGCTGCTACTGCTCACCAATGACGGCGAGTTGAAGCGCTTGATGGAGCTGCCCAAGACCGGGATCGAGCGTACCTACCGCGCGCGCGCCTTCGGCGACATCAGCCAGGAACAGCTCGAAGATCTGATCGACGGGGTCGAGGTTGACGGCATGCGCTACGGCAAGATCGACGCCAATCTGGAACGGCGCACCGGCCGCAACCAGTGGATCGAAATGACGCTGACCGAAGGCAAGAACCGCGAAGTTCGCAAAGTGCTCGAACATCTCGGCCTGCAGGTCTCCCGCCTCATCCGCACGCGCTACGGCCCGTTCACGATCGGCGATCTGCAGCCCGGCGACGTCAGCGAGATCAAGCGCGGCGATCTGGAACGGTTCGTAAAAGAGCTAGGCTGAGAGCGAACGGAAGAGACCGGTCCTATCTGCGTCCGCGCTGCATAGCCTTGGCGATCGCCTTCATGGCGGCTTCGACGTCCACGTCCAGCGGCTCGGGCATTTCAGCTTCCTGTTCCGGTACGGCCTCGCGCAGCGCCTCACCGATCCGGCGCAATAAGGCATCAGCCTCTGACGCAGCTTCCCCGTGCGGAAAGTCCTTGCTGTGCGCGTTCATCGCCTCGCTCCCATGAGCAACTGCATGGCAGCGCAAAGGTTAACAGCCGCCCAAACTTGCGCGACTATCCACAGAAGATTAGCGGCAAAGCCATGAGGATCATTTCCGGACAGTATCGCGGTCGCAAACTCGCCGCCCCCAAGGGCGATGCCACACGCCCCACCGCCGATCGTACGCGCGAGGCGCTGTTTTCCATGCTCACGAGCCGCCTCGGCAGTTTCGATGACTTGGCGGTGCTAGACCTGTTTTCGGGATCGGGCGCGCTGGGGTTGGAGGCGCTTTCGCGCGGCGCAGCCTCCTGCCTGTTCGTGGAGCAGGACCGCGCCGCCCTCGACGCGCTGAAGGCTAACATCGCGGCATTGGGCGCAAGGAATGCGGAGGTTCGCGCCGGATCCGTCTTGGCCTTGGGGCAGGCCCGGCGCGCTTATGATATCGTACTGCTGGATCCGCCTTATGGCAGCGGCGCGGGGGGCGTGGCGCTGGATAAGTTAAACCGGCAAGGCTGGATCGCCCCATCCGCCTGGATCGCTCTGGAAACGGCGAAGACGGAAGCCGCGAATGCGCCCGGTTTCATAGTCGAAAGTGAACGCACAATAGGAAAAGGGCGGCTGACGCTGCTGCGCCCGCCGCCCTCCGACAGTTGATCCGGCCGTTTACCGGATCGATGTAAAGATTACTTGCGGCCCGGATTGACGCAATTGTCGGTCACCGTGCGGCTGCAGGTGGGATAGTCCTTGTTCATGGCGGACGCTGGCGGCTTCGCAGCGGCGCCGCTCATGGCTTCCCTATTGGTGCCCGAGCCCATGCTTCCGGCCGGCTTGCGCATGGAACTGTTCATATTGTTGCCCTGACCGGCCATCGCGCCGGTGGTTCCGCGGGTGCTCGCGGTCGCACCGGTCGTGCTCTTTGCCGGGGGCGTCGCGGGCAGGCCGGCAGCCTTACGAATCTGCATCCACGCCTGATCGCGCTGCGCCCGCGGCAGAGCCCAAAGCTGCGAACGCTGCTCTGCGTTCAGCGCGAAATACAGGCCCTTCTGCTGCAGATCCCAGCTATCGAAGCTGGCTTTCTGCTCCGCTGTCAGGCCATTGTAGATGGCCTGCTGCTGTGGGTTCATCGTGGGCGACTGCTGCTGCATGGACATATTGCCCTGCGCTTCCATCTGCCCGCTGGACATATCGTCGTTCTGCATCTGCGCATAAGCGGCCGTCGAACCGAAGGCCAGAATAGCGGCGCTCGTCAGTAGGATCTTTCTCATAATATCTCTCCGTCTGTGACGTCTGATTTCTTCCAACTCCGCCGCAACAACCAACGGATGCGAAACGAAGTTCCTCCGCCTGTCTGCCGATCCGGCCTGATTAGAGCTTCGACTCGAACGCCTTGCCGCAAGCGCTGCACAACTCATCCCCAACGCCTTTCACGCGCACGACGCGCTTGCCGCATGCGCGCACGTTCCCTACCTGTTCGCTTATGTCCGAAGCACCCGCCATCGATACCGCCCCCCTGCCCCCTTATGTCGCCAAGCTGAACGCTCCGCAGCGAGAGGCAGTGCTGACGACCGAGGGACCGCTTCTCATGCTGGCGGGCGCTGGCACGGGCAAAACCGCTGCACTGACCGCACGGCTTGCGCATATTATCCACTCCCGCCTAGCCTGGCCGGGCGAGATCCTGGCGGTTACCTTCACCAACAAGGCCGCGCGCGAGATGCGCGAGCGTGTCGGGCGTATGCTGGGCGATACGGTGGAGGGCATGCCTTGGCTGGGCACCTTTCATGCCATCGGTGCCAAGATGCTGCGCCGCCATGCCGAGCTCGTGGGCCTCAAATCCAATTTCACGATCATCGATACCGACGATCAGCTGCGGCTTCTGAAAACGCTGATCCGCGAAGCCAATCTTGATGAAAAGCGCTGGCCTGCGCGTAGCCTCGCATCGCTGCTTGATCGCTGGAAAAATAAGGGCCTCTCCCCGTCCGATCTGGATGAGGGAGAGAATGAGGCCTTTGCCAACGGCAAGGGCCGGATGATGTACCGCACCTATCAGGACCGGCTAAAGGCATTGAACGCCTGCGATTTCGGCGATCTGCTGCTCCACAATCTCGTCATCCTGAAGACGCATCGCGACGTGCTGGAGGGCTATCAGCGCCGCTTCAAATATATCCTGGTCGACGAATATCAGGACACCAACGCCGTCCAATATCTCTGGCTGCGGCTGCTTGCCCAAGCGCGCAAGAACATCTGCGTGGTCGGTGATGACGATCAGTCGATCTATTCATGGCGCGGAGCAGAAGTCGCCAATATCCTCCGGTTCGAAAAGGATTTTCCCGGCGCCAAGGTGGTGAAGTTGGAGCAGAACTATCGCTCCACCCCGCAGATTCTGGCCGCCGCGTCCGGGCTGATCGGCGCGAACAGCGGCCGCCTGGGCAAGACCTTGTGGACGGAGGGCGAAGAGGGCCCGAAAGTTAAGGTCGTCGGCGTATGGGACGGGCCGGAAGAGGCTCGCCACATCGGCTCTGCGATCGAGGACCGGATGCGCGACGGCGTTTCGCTGGACGAAATTGCCATTCTGGTGCGCGCCGGTTTCCAGACCCGCGAGTTCGAGGATCGGTTCATCCAGATTGGCCTCGATTACCGCATCGTCGGCGGCTTTCGCTTTTATGAGCGCGCCGAAATCCGCGATGCCATCGCCTACTTGCGCATCGTCAATCAGGAAGCGGACGATCTGGCATTTGAGCGCATTGTTAACACCCCCAAACGCGGCCTCGGCCAGATGGCGGTCGAGACCATCCATCGCGCCGCCCGCGCCGAGAATGTGCCGCTGTCGATTGGCGCGGCGCGCCTTGCCGATACCGACGAACTGACGGGCCGGGCCCGCAACAGCGTCGCCGCGCTCACGGGTGATATCGCGCGCTGGCGCAAGGCTTCGACCGAGCTTTCGCCGGCGGAGCTGGTCCGGCAAATCATGGACGAAAGCGGCTACAACGCCATGCTAGATGCCGATCGCACGCCCGAGGCCGCGGGGCGCAAGGAAAACCTGGTCGAACTCGCCCGCGCGATGGAGGAATATGGCAGCCTCGGAGAATTCCTGGAGCATGTCAGCTTGGTGATGGACAGCGACGCCGGGGCCGATTCGCCCAAGGTCACCATCATGACGATCCACGCCGCCAAGGGTCTGGAGTTCGCGCACCTGTTCCTCGCCGGATGGGAGGACGGGGTGTTTCCATCCCAGCGGGCGCTGGACGAAGGTGGGCTTGCGAGCCTGGAGGAGGAGCGGCGCCTTGCCTATGTCGCGATCACGCGGGCGCGCGAGACCTGCACGATCCTGCACGCCGCCAACCGCCGCATCTATGGCCAGTGGACCAGCTCCATCCCCTCCCGCTTCATCGACGAATTGCCAGCTGAGCATATAGAGGAAGAAAAAACCATGGCCGGCGGCGAAAGCCTGTGGCGTGCCAATTGGAGCGCGGAGGCGGATCCTTTTGCGAACATGTCCCGCGGGACCGGTCGCGGCCCCGGCTGGAAGCGCGCGGTGGCGGCAGGCGGCAGCGGAGGCGCCGACGGCAAACTCCCCGAAAATCACCGCAGCGCGGTCAGCCTGGGCGGCCAGGGGCGCGACGACGTAAGCGTGGGCATGCGTGTCTTCCACCAGAAATTCGGCTACGGCAAAGTGGAAGAGATCGAAGGCAACAAGCTGGAGATCGAATTCGAACAAGCGGGCCGCAAGCGTGTGATGGATACCTTCGTGGAGCTGGGGTGAGCGTCGGTGATCGGGCCTGTTGCAGACCGGGCGATACGAGCGCCGCGGCGGCCAAAGCGGGCATTGGACTTTCGCACCCAGGTGAGGCCAACGAATTTGGCGAAGCGCAGAAGTCCTCAGTCTAAATCGTTCAGCTTGGCTGCCCTGATTGCACAGTGGACGAGAGGGCCGCCGCTAGACGGAATCGGTGCGTGATGCCCATCTTCCTTAGAGCACAGCGACGCTGCTAGCTTCGACAATGGTGCCGGGAGAAAAAGTTGCAAACAAGATGGCCTCGGCCGAACCGTTTCCATCGGGATCGTAGAATAGCTGGCCGGAATCTTTGTCGTAGATGATCCGATGGTCGGCGGTGGTCGCAGCCTTGCCAGTAGCAAAGGCGCTGCCTGAGAGAGTTCCGGCGGCAAGTTTGTCGAAGACCGAGGAAGACAGCAAAATACGATCACCCTCGCTCGCCGAAAAATCTTGGATCATGTCGACATTGTCGCCGCCAAGCGCGGTGGTGAACGCGAACGTGTCCGCACCGCCAAGGCCGATGAGAACGTCTGAACCGGCGCCGCCATCAAGGACATTGTTACCCATATTCCCCACGATCTGCTGGGCGAGTTCGTTACCGCTCAGGTCGAGAGCTGCGGTATCGGCATGCGTTTGCGTCGAGAGGACCTCTACCGAAACGCCTGCGCCAAGTTTGTAGGAAGTACCGGTGTATACAGTGTCGAAACCTTCGCCTGCCACTTCGCGAATGGCGACTCCCGGATCGCCCACGACATAAATGTCATCGCCCTTGAGACCGATTAAGGTGTCGAGGCCGCCATTGCCATTGAGCACGTTATTGCCGAAATTGCCGATCATCTGCTGCGAATGACTGTTGCCGATAAGATCTATCGGGGTGGTATCGGCATGGGTCTGGGTCGAGACGTTTTCGACCAGCGCGCCACCGTTGAGCGCATAACTGATCGATGTAAGCACAGTGTCAATGCCCCCGCCCGGCCCTTCGACAATCTGGTCACCGGCGTTGGCGATTACATAGGTATCATCGCCCGCACCGCCCGAAAGCGTCGCGTTTTCAGCGCCGGTTGCGAAGATCAGGTCGTTCCCCGAGGTTGCCTCCAGCAGGCCTGCAGGCTTCGCGTCGTCGTTGAGGATGGTGACTGTCGCCGAGGTCGCGAGTTGAGTGAACGCCGCATCCCTGTAGAACTCGATAGTCACGGTCTCGTCAGGCTCGAACTTGGTATCTCCTTGAATGAACAACACGGCGCTAGCCGCGGTCTGACCCACCCCAAAGGTGGCACCGGTCGCGACGATATAGTCTTCGCCCTGAACCGCAGAGCCGCCAGCCACCTTAGCGTAAAGCGTTTGGGCTACTAAGATCTGACCTGCGGGCCGCGTGATTTGCACAATCGCCGCGCCGGTCATGCTGTTGCCTTCATCCACCGAAACGTTGGAGGCGGTATAATTGCTGTCGGTGTTCAAAAGCGGGGTCAATGCCGCCAGTTGGCCTGCCGATACGCCCGCCAGCGAAGAGGAATTGTCTATGGACGCGTTAGCAGACGCAAGTGTGGTTACCTGCTTGTCCAGCGTCGAACCACTCAGGACCGTTCCGAGAACAGTTTGTAACGTTTGAGCATTGGTCAGGTCCAGCGCACCGGCTGGACTTGCAACGATCTGATCAACGAGCGAACCAAGGAGGGTGGCTTCGGCATTCGCTGCGCCGCTTGTCTGCGCGCCCGCGGTGACGATGTTTACCACCATCGCTGCAAGTTTTTGGGCTTCGAGGGCAGCCGCACTCGAAGCTGACGCCGTCACCAGGTCCACGTTAAGAAGGTCCAGTGTAGGTGCTATGCCTAGGGCGGCTTTCAATGCGGCTTCGGCGGTTGCGGCATCGGTAGCCTGACTGTCCATATAGGACTTAATCAACAAGGTAAGGGGGTTCACAACGCCCGAACCTGCAGGGGCCTGCAGAGTGATTAGGTTGGGAAGGCCGGTATCCAAATTCGTACCGCCTTGCGCGACTATGGGGCCCGAAGGTGCCGTCGACCAACTGTATTGACCTGCCCCATCGGTGATCACCGACTGCTCTCCGGCGTCCAACGAACCGTTTCCATTGGAGTCCGCGAAGACGGTTGCACCGGAAATCAGTCCATCAGAGACCGTGCCTGTAGGGTCGATCTCGAGGACGAACTGCGGCACCGCTTTCTGACTCAGCGCGAACATGCCGTTCGACAGGATCAAACTTGCATCGGAGCGTGCATCGCCATCATAATCGAATTGGATAATGGTCTGGCCGTTATTGAATTCGTAGCGGACCTGTCCGGCGACGCCGGTGAATGCGTTGCGACCAAGAAAGGAATTTATCTGTGCGTCGTTCTGGGACGCCAAAAGGAGTGACTCGCCAAGCTCCAGATCCGTGATCGTCGTGCCGTCGATCCCTTTGACGGGAACACCGAAATCGAAATTGAAAAAGAAGTTGTCGATTCCCGCTCCGCCGGAAACGACGTCGGTTCCAAGGCCCGCAGCAAGGTAGAAAGAGTCGCTGAACTGCGACCCGATCAGGGTATCGTCGAAATTATCCCGGCTCTCTCTAATCTGGATCCCTATAGGTGAATTGCTCGCATCGATGCGCGAGCCCCCGGACGCCTCAAGGAGAAGAAATTCAGCATTTGATACGGTATCTCCGGCGACATCGATTGCAGAACTGGCTCCGGAAACAATGATGCTGCCGGTCAAGCCGGAAATGGTGACCCGGTCGAAACCGGCCCCCCCGTCTATGGTGCTGCCGCTCCCCGACACCCTTATCTCATCGTCGCCCGCACCTGCTGAGATAGAATTGACGCCTGAGCCGGCGTCGATCCGATCAACCCCTGCACTCCCAAAAATGGTGTCGTCACCGGAACCCGTATTGATATCGATCCCATACCGGCGGTCGAAACTTGACGGACCGCTCGGCAAAACGACCTGCGACGCGTCGATGGAATACGTCACAAGACTATTGAGGTAATTCATCTCGACCCGCTCGAAATTCGAGAAGGTCGTATCGATATTAAAAAGAGGAACGCTGACAGACGCCGAGCCGAATATGATGGAGACGATACTGCCGGGTGCTGGCGGAGGGAAACTTACGATTAGGCTGTCGATTCCTCCGGCTCCATCAAGCGTATCCACGCCGGGAGATATCAAGAATCTGTCGTCGCCAGGCGTGCCGACTAGGTTTTCGTTGAGACTGCTGCCAAAGAAAGTTGCCATCGCTAAACCCCCTATCTGCGCCCCGATGCTGCATTATATCATTGTTAACTACAAAGAAAGCTTTTTGAGAATCCGGTGCCGCTACATTTGGATGCACTTGACGCGGACGCCATGTCATCCTTGTCACCTTTCGCGCAGATTGGAGAGGGACCGCGTGATCAGAACCACAAGCGCACCCCGGCGACAAAGTTGGTCGCCGACGGACGCTCGCCTTCCGCGCGGGCAAAGTCGGCACTGCGACCTACACGCCATTCCTGTTCGATGCCTATATATGGCGCGAACTCGCGGGCGATTTCGTAGCGCAGACGCAGGCCCAGCTCTGCGCGGTCGAGCCCTGCACCGATGCCTAGTTCCGGCACGTCCTGCCCCGCGAAGTTGAACTCAGCGCGCGGTTGCAAGATCAGGCGCTGGGTGATGCGCTGATCCAGCTCCGCCTCGGCACGGGCGGTCAGATCACCAGTGTCCGATAGGAACAGAGCGGTATCGACTTCGAAGCGATAAGGGGCCAGCCCCTGAACGCCGATCACGGCGTAGGTGCGATCGCGTGGTGCGAAATCCTGCCGCAGCCCTGTCTGCAGATCGAACCAGGGGCCGATGGCGTGGCTCCACAAAGCCTGCACCTCGGCACGCTCGATCTTCTCGCCGAAGCTGCCCTCGCCCTCGCTCTTGTAGAAGAACTTGTCGATATCGCCGCCGTAGAAGCCTTGCAGGTCCCACAGATAGCCGGCGCGCCCATCACGGGCGCGATATTCGGCGCGGTCGGCCATGGACCAGAAAAAACGCTGTCCGCCATTTTCGGTTTTCAACTGCTGGCGGGAAGCCCGCATCGCATCGGCGCCCCAGATGGCGTCGGCGGCGCGAGCCGGCCCGCTGCCGGCGGCAGCGGGCGGTGGGGCTTCGAAGGTGGGGACGGTGCCGGTGGACGGAGCGCCACCAGCGCCGGGGGCGCCGGGGGCGGGCGCGACATTGTCGGCGGCCTGCGGCGTCATCCGGCTGTGGTCCACCGCGCCGTGATTCATTCTGCCATGATCTATGCCGCTGTGGTCCATGGTTCCGTGGTCCATGGTCCCTTGGCTCATGGAGCTGTGATCCATCGAGCCGTGGTTCTTGGCGTCATGGTTCATGGAGCCGTGGTTCATCGCACCGTGATCCATGCCGGAATGGCTCGAACCGGCATTATCCTTGGCGGTCGCTTTCCCGTCGGCGGTGTCGGCCCCGGAAGCGGGGGCCTTTTCCGGCTCGGCCTGCTGCATACCAGCATGGCCGCCATGGCCTGCATGCTGGGCCGCAACAGGACTGGCGGCGAGTGCGAACAGCAGAGCGATCGTGCGCGTCACGCCGCCGTCCCCGGCGCTGCGACGCTGACGATCTGAAACATCCCTGCGTGCATGTGATACAGCAGGTGGCAGTGAAAGGCCCAATCGCCGGGCTCATTGGCCGTCAGATCGAACTGCGCGCTGCCACCGGGCTGAACGATCACGGTGTGTTTCAGCGGCTGGTGCGCGCTGTCTGCACCATTCACCAGCTCGAAGAAATGGCCGTGCAGATGGATCGGGTGCGCCATCATGGTGTCGTTCACCAGCTTCACCCGCACGCGTTCATTATAGGCAAAGCGGATCGGATCGTCGCTGACGGCGGTGAACTTCCGGCCGTCGAAGGACCACATATAGCGCTCCATATTGCCGGTGAGGTGGATTTCCATGAAGCGCGACGGCGTGCGTCTGTCCGGATTGGGCGAAAGCGCGCGCAGCTTGCGATAGTTCAGGACGCGGTGGCCGACATCGGCCAGCCCGATGCCCGGATCGCCCATTTTATCGACCGGGTTCATCGAAACCATGTCGATCCCGGGGCCGACCTTGACGTCATCGGGCAGCAGCGCGGTGTCGCGCATCGCCATGCCAGACATGTCCATACCCGCCATGGCGCCATCTTTGTCCGAGGCGGCCCCATGATCCATGCCGCCATGGTTCATCGCGCCATGCCCCATCGCACCATGGTCCATTGCGCCGTGATCCATGCCCGCCAGGCCATCGCCGCCGCCCGTGGCTCCGTGGTTCATGCCCATGTCCGCCATCGTGAGCAGCGGAGGATCGCGCAGCGGCGGAATGGCGGCACGCGCACCGGGCGTGGAAGCGAGCGTCGCAACGGCCATACCGGACCGGTCCATCGCCTCGGCGACGATGGTATAGGCCGCAAGCCGGCCGGGCTCCACCAGCACGTCATAGGTTTCCGCCACCCCGATCTGCAGCTCGTCCACCTCCACGGGCTGCACATTCTGTCCGTCTGCGGCCACTACCGTCAGCGGAAGTCCGGGAATGCGCAGGTTGAAGAAGCTCATCGCCGATCCGTTGATCACGCGCAGCCGCACCCGTTCGCCCGGCTGGAACGCAAATTCCATGCCTTCCTTCGGGCCGCGGCCGTTGGTGAGGTAGGTATAGGTCGATCCGGTCACGTCCAGAATATCGGTCGCCATCATCCGCATGCGGGCCCACATCCGCCGGTCCGCGCCGCTCAGCGGGTAATCGTCGGTAGCGGTCGTCTGCTGATAATTGAAATAGCCCTCGCCCTTTTTCAGCTTGGCCATGATTTCATGCGGATGGCGGGGCGTAAATTCGCTCAGCAGCAGCACATAATCGCGGTCCGCGGACACCGGATCGGCGCCCTTTGGATCCACCACGATCGGCCCATAATGGCCCGTCTGCTCCTGCAGGCCGGAATGGCTGTGCCACCAATAGGTGCCGTTCTGACGTAGTGCCGGAATGTCGTAAGTGAATGTTTCGCCCGGGCCGATGCCTGGAAAGCTGACGCCAGGTACGCCGTCATATTGAAAGGGCAGCAGCAGGCCGTGCCAATGGATCGAGCTGTCGGTGTCCAACGTGTTGGTGACATTGATGCGCACCGGCTCACCCTCTTTCAGGCGAACGAGTGGCCCGGGCACGCTGCCGTTTACCGCAACGGCGTGGCCGCGGCGGCCCTGCACGATGCGGTGGCCCTCCCCGATAGTGAGGTCGATCTCCCGCCCGTGCACCTCGTCGAAGCCCGCACGTAGCAATCCGTCATGAGCCAGATCGCCGCCACGCGCCCAGGCGGGCGCCGCCATTGCGGCAGCGCCCAGAGTGGTGCCGCCGATAAGCTGGCGGCGCGACAGGGTGATCGGCATAAGAAGCGGTCCTCGAAACTTCAGACCGCTACATGCATACCCTTGGGGGGTATTTCAACTACGCGCGGTTCAGAACACCGCGCGCGCTGTCGGCTCGTTCAGCATGGCCGCGCGCACCATCGGGATCGGCGGGCCGCCATAGCTTAGAAACTCGTCGTGGAAGGCCTTCCACTTCGAACGATCCCCCTTGGTCCAGTCCTCGCGCAGCTTGCGGATCATCAGCTTGCCCATGGTGTAGTTGAGATATTGCGGATCATAGGTGCCGCGCGCCGCCTGCTGCCGTGCATTGCCTTCGTCCTGATAGCATTCGTTGCGAAACAGGTCGTAGCTCTGCTCCACCGTCATGCGGCCCGTATGCAGACGGATGGCGGAGAGGAAGCGGCAATCACGCAGCAGCGCGTTGGAGAGCTGCCCGATATGCGTCTCCGGATCGAAATCGTTCAGGCCCGCATCGTACATCATCTCTTCGGTATAATGCGCCCAGCCCTCCGCAAAGGCATAGCCGACGAACAGCTGGCCGAAGATGCTGTCCGACCGGTTGGAGTGCAGGAAGTTGAGGAAGTGGCCGGGCCACACCTCGTGCACCGACGTGAACAGCAAATCCTTCACGCCCGGAATATAGGCCGCGCGTGTTGCCGCATCCCAGTTCGGATCAGGCGGCGAGATGTAATAGACGCTGGGCAAGCCGGTCTCATAGGGCCCGGGAATATCGATATAAGCGCTGTTCTGCCGATTATAGGGCGGCGATTCCTCGACCTTCGCCTGCTCGGTGCCGGGGATCGTCACGATATCGTTGTCGATGATGAACTGGCGCAGCATCGGCAGCTGGCGGCGCGCCTCGGCCACCGGTCCGCCCTCCGGCTTGTCGGCGGACATCTTGGCGATGCAATCGGGAATGCTCGCTCCTGGCGCGAACTGGCCGCAGGCCTCACGTAGCGCCGCCTGATTGCGCGCCAGATCCGCCTCGCCGATCGCTTCCAACTGATCGAGCGGCGTATCGACGCCTTCGTTGGTCAGGATCATTTTGGAGAAATTGCGCACGCCGATGGCGAAGCCGCCTTTCGTGGCGGGCTGCGATCCGACATAGTCGCTCAGATCGCGCATCGCCGCAGCAGCCTTGGCGGTCGCCGCATCGAACTGCGCCTGCAAAGCAGGATCCTTCACGCCAGCGAAGGCTTCCTTGGCATCGCCGGTATAATAATCCGCAAACCCGCCGAACCCGGCCTGGCCATATTTGACGAAGGTTTCGGGCAGCGGCAGTTTCAGATTGTTCTTGATCTGCGCCGCGGCGGCAGGGACGTTTTCGGCATATTTGATAAATGCCTTCATGCGCGTTTTCTCGTCCGCATAGGGCCGCGCGATATAGACATTGGGATCGAGCCCGCCGACGTAGAAAGCCGGGTTCTTGTGCGGGAAGTCCGCATCTTCCAGAAAGAACAGCTGGCCTTGTGCTACATGCACCAGATAATCCCGCTCGAACCGTTCCTTCTCGGTCAGCCCGCTCATCGCCTTCGCGTCGCGGATCGTCGTCTTCAGAAAGGCTTTTTGCGCGGCAAGTCCAGCCGGGCTCCAGTCGGGCAGCATGCCATCATATTGATGCTTGCCCTGATAAACCGCGAAATTGGGGTATTGGTTGAAATAGCCGGTGAGGAAGGCATCGCGGAAATTGGCCCATTTGCCTTGATCAAGGGTGGTGCCGGTGGACGCCGCCGCGCTGTTTGCGGGGGGCGCGGTACTCGCCGTCTGGCAGGCGGCAAGCGCAGCGGTGGAAGCGGCGAGCGCGGCAATATGACGAAGCCGGGGCAGACGGGGCAGGTTCATGGACTCTTCTCCTGTTGATGGCGGGAGACTGGCACAGGGACGGGCGGAGACCAAGCAATGCTTGCGCCCCGGAAAATAGCGCGGCTATCCCGCGCCCAATCGCACGCCATATTGCCCTGCCCCGCCGCCGTCCCCATAGCGTGCGGCGATGAGCGCCGCCCCCCACCCCTTCCGCATCGCGAATTACCGCTTCTACTGGTTCACGCGCCTGTTCAGCATGCTCGCGGTTTATGCGATGATGCTGATCGTCGCCTGGCAGGCCTATAATCTTGCGCGTGAGACGATGGGCATCGCCGGGGCTTCGGCACGGCTGGGGCTGATCGGGCTCCTCCAGTTCATTCCCCTGTTCTGCCTGACGCCGGTCACCGGCTGGGTCGCCGATCATATGGACCGGCGCTGGGTGGTGCGGATCGTGTTGACCGCACTCGCGGCCATCGCCGGCACGCTGGCGCTGCTCACCTACAGCCAATCCATGACGCTCACGCTGCTTTATTTCATGGCGGTGTTGCTGGGCACGGCGCGGGCATTTCTGGGGCCAGCACAGGGCGCCCTCGCCCCCAATCTGGTGCCGAAGGAGGTGCTGCCACAGGCCATCGCGCTTAGTACCATCGCCTGGCAGTTCGGCGCGCTGGTGGGCCCGGGCATCGCCGGTCCGCTTTACGGCATCGCGCCGCATCTGCCCTACACCCTGTCCGCCATCCTCTACGCCGCTTCGGCAATCTGCATGTTCTTTGTCGGCGATGTGCCGCGCAGCGCGCCCAAGCGCACCGGACCAATCGAGCAGATCGTCGAGGGCGCCCGCTACGTCTGGCGCAACAAGCTGGTGTTCGGCGCGATCACGCTCGATCTGTTCGCCGTGCTGCTTGCCGGCGCAACCGCGCTGATCCCGGTCTTCGCGCGCGACATCATCGATCTGGATTGGTCCGCGGACATGATCGGTGGCCCCATCGGGGACTGGGTACGCGGCAGCCCGGAGCACGCCTTGTCGCTCCTGGCCGCATCGCCCGCGGTGGGCGCGGCCGTAGTTGCTGCGATTTTCAGCATCGTGCCGCTGAAGTCCAATGTGGGCGTCAAAATGCTCGTCGCCGTGTTCGTATTCGGCGGCGCGACGATCGCCTTCGGTTTCTCCACGCTCCTCTGGTTCTCGATGTTGTGCCTGTTCGTCGTCGGCGCGTCGGACATGTTCAGCGTCTATATCCGCCAGTCGCTGATCCAGCTGAACACGCCGGACGACAAGCGCGGGCGGGTTGGCGCGGTGTCGCAGCTTACCATCAGCGCCTCCAACGAACTGGGCGAGGCCGAATCCGGGTTCCTCGCCGCGTTGATCGGGCCGGTGTGGGCGGTGGTGGCGGGCGGCATCGGCGCGACGGCGATCACCGCCGTATGGATTCGCCTGTTCCCGCAGCTCGCCGGGGCCAAAACGTTTGATCCGTCGGACGAGGTTCTTGCCTCCGAGCCGGACGCGATGGAACGAGGGGCGGGACCAAAGGTTGAACAGGAAACGAAAAGCAAAGCCGAAGGGACGCCTTGAATGAAAGCCGACACCATCCTCCAGACCATCGGCAACACGCCGCATATTCGTCTGTCCAAGCTGTTTCCCGACCATGAAGTCTGGGTAAAATCCGAAAAATCGAACCCCGGCGGATCGATCAAGGACCGGATCGCCCTCGCCATGATCGAGAAGGCGGAGAAGGACGGCCATCTGAAGCCGGGCGGCACGATCATCGAACCGACCTCCGGCAATACCGGCGTCGGCCTTGCGATGGTGGCCGCAGTGAAGGGCTACAAGCTCATCCTCGTCATGCCCGAAAGCATGTCGATCGAACGCCGCCGCCTGATGCTCGCTTACGGCGCCACCTTCGATCTGACGCCCAAGGAAGGCGGCATGGGCGGCGCGATCAGCCGCGCGAAAGAGCTGGTCGAACAGACCGACGGCGCCTGGATGCCGCAGCAGTTCGACAATCCCGCCAATTTCGAAATTCACAAGCTCACTACGGCGCATGAAATCCTGAAGGATTTCGAGGATAGCCCGATCGACGTAATGATCACCGGCGTCGGTACCGGCGGCCACATCACCGGCTGCGCGGAAGTGCTCAAAGACGCATGGCCGAACTTCAAGGCTTATGCCGTGGAGCCAGCCGGATCGCCGGTCATTTCCGGCGGAAAACCGGGTCCGCACCCCATTCAAGGCATCGGCGCGGGCTTCATTCCGGACAATCTGCACACCCAGTCGATCGACGGCGCTATTCAGGTCGATCCGGCCGACGCGAAGGAATGGGCACGCAAGTCCGCTTCCGAAGAAGGCATATTGATAGGCATCTCTTCCGGTGCCACGCTGGCTGCCATCGCGCAGAAGGTCAAAGACCTGCCTGCTGGCACCCGCGTGCTCGGCTTCAATTACGACACCGGCGAGCGCTATCTGTCGGTGGCCGACTTCTTGCCGGAAGAGTGATCAAATAAGGCGGAAAATACCGCTTCCGACGCCATGCTTCGCTCGAAAATTCGCCACATTTGACCCCCAGCTATTTCCTTACGGGTGGGGACCCAGAGTGACGAATTGACGAGCGAACCATGTCTAAGACCCTGACCGACCGGAACGCATTCCAGCCGCAGGCGCACGAAGCGCAGGCCGAACCCAAGCGCTCCTTCCTGTTCAAATTCTTTCAGAAGCACCGCCATGGCATCAACGACTGGCTGGCGGGCTTTTCGCGCATTCCGAACACGCCGGTGCTCGATGCCGGAGATTTCGATTGGACCGCGGCGTTGGCGAAGCATGCCGACGTGATCCGCGAGGAAGCGATGGCGATCTACCGCCACCAGAACGCGATCCCGCCGCTCAAGGACCTATCGCCCGATCATGCCGGTATCGCCACGGACGATAGCTGGCGCAGCTTCTTCCTGATCGGCTATGGCGAGCGTATCCACGAAAATATCGCGCGCGCGCCCCAGACCACCGCGCTTGCCGAGAAAATTCCCGGTCTCAATAGTGCGTTTTTCTCCATTCTCGCTCCCGGCACCGTCATCCCGCGCCATCGCGGCGTGACGAAGGCGTTCATCACCGCGCATCTCGGCCTAAAAGTGCCCAGCGATGCGAAAAACTGCACGATGGAGGTCGAGGATCAGCGCGTGCAATGGGGCGAAGGCGAATGGGTGGTCTTTGACGACACCTACGAACATGAGGTGTGGAACAACACCGACGAAACGCGGATTATCCTGCTCTGTCAGGTCGCCCGCCCGATGCGCGCGCCGGGCAGTTGGCTGTCCAAAGCGATTATGGCCTATGTCCGCGCCAGCCCCTTCGTACGCGAGGCCAAGAACAATCTCACCGGCTGGGAAGAGGCTTTCAAAAAGGCCGAAGCCAATATCCCGGTGCCCACCAAGGCATAGCGTTGTCCCGAAGCCCGATCCTGCGATGCAGGGTCAGGCCTTGGGCGGCTGGAACAGCCCGAACGGCACCACATGGTTGGTGATCGAGTGGCCGACCTCGGCCCTTCCCAGATAGGGAATGCCGGCCCGCCCACACCAGTCCTGCGCAATCTCCTCGGCAGTGGCGCCGAAGGGGCGATCGTTCTCGGGCACCGCCGTCACCTCGCCTAACGCGATCCCGGTAAGGCCGGCGTCTTTCAAAACGCTGGTTACATGGAAGAACAGCCGGTCGATCGCATAGAGATATTCGCCGGTCTCCTCTAGGATCAGCACATGGCCCGACAGGTCCGGCATCAACGGCGTGCCCGTCATCATTACCAGCGTAATCAGGTTGAAACAGGCATAACGCTGCCCCGCCTGCAGCGAGGGCGCCAATGCCGATGCATCGCGCCGCACCAGCCAGGCGAGCGCGCGGCCCACGGCCGCACTGCCGCCCTCGCGCGAGATATCGGTGGGCATCGGCCCGTGCGTGACATGGCCGATCCCGGCCCGGTACAGCGCGCCGAGCAGATAGCCCATATCGCTATATCCGAGATACTGCTTGGTCTTCGCCGCATCGCCCAATTCCGCCACTGCCGCCTGCGCGATGCGGCACGACCCATAGCCGCCCTTGGCAAACCAGATCGCCTCCAGCGTCGGATCGTTCGCCATCCGCACGAATGCGGCCTTGCGGTCCGCATCGCTACCGGCGAAATGGCCGTCCTCTTCAAAGCATTGCGGATCGAACACCAGATCCGCATCGGGATAATATTGCTTGGCCAGCGACCAGACCTCGCCCGCCTGTTCGTGCGACAGCGGCGTTGCCGGGGCGCAAATTCCGATCCGCATGGTTCCGTCCACTCCCGCATTGCCAAAGCCTGCAGCCACGCATAGCCAGCGCAGATGACCAAGGACAATTCCTATTTCTTTTGCGGCATCGGGGGCAGTGGCATGCTGCCCCTCGCCACCATATTGCGCGCTCAGGGCGCGAACGTCGCCGGATCGGATCGTGCGCTCGATCAAGGACGCAGCGAAGACAAGTTCGACTGGCTGCGCGCGCGCGGCATCACGCTGTTTGCTCAGGACGGTAGCGGTCTGGCGAAAGGCCAGACGCTGATCGCATCCGCCGCGATCGAGGACACGGTACCGGACATCGCTGCGGCCAAGCGCCGCGGCTGCGAACGGCTTACGCGCGCGCAGCTGCTCGCACGGCTGTTCAATGCGGCAGAACTGCCGATCGCCGTCGGCGGCACCAGCGGCAAGTCCACCGTCACCGGCATGACCGGCTGGATTCTGGCCGATTGCGACCGGGATCCCACCGTGATGAACGGCGCGGTCATGAAGAATTTTCTGGGCGAAGAAGGTGGCTTTGCCAGCGCCCGTGTGGGAGCCGGGGCCCCATTCGTCAGCGAGGTGGATGAAAGCGATGGATCGATCGCGCTGTTCGATCCCTACATCGCCGTGCTCACCAATATCAGCCTCGATCACAAATCGATGGACGAGTTGCGCGATCTGTTCGGCGAATTTGCGCGGCGCGCGACCCATGTCATCTGGAATGCCGACGACCGCGAAAGCGCGGCGTTGATCGACGGACTACAAATCACCGGCGTTGTCGGCTTCGGCTTTTCGGACGGCGCCAATTTCCGCGCGGTCGAGGTGGAGGAGCAGCCGCTCGGCAGCCGGTTCACTTTGGAGGCGCGCGGCAAGCGCTATCCGGTCACGCTGCAGGTGCCCGGCCGCCATAATATCGCCAACGCCCTCGCCGCTCTGGCTGCCGCCGAGGCCGCCGGCATTGCCATCACGGACGCGGTTGCCGCCATCGGTCGGTTCGAAGGCCTGCGTCGCCGTTTTGACGTGGTCGGCACCGCGGGCGGCGTGACGGTGATCGACGATTTCGGGCATAATCCGGAAAAGATCGCCGCCACGCTGCGCACGCTTAAGGCCTTCCCGGGCCGACTCCTCGTCTTTTTCCAGCCCCATGGCTACGGGCCCTTGCGCGTCATGGGTGATGAGCTCGCCGCCATGTTCGCCGCGGAACTGGACGCCGACGACCGGCTTTTTCTGTGCGATCCGGTTTATTTCGGCGGCACCACGGATCGCAGCGTGGGTAGCGCAGACATCACCGCGCGCATCGAGGAAGCGGGCGGGACTGCAGACTATGTTGCCGAGCGCGAAGAGGTGGGCAAGCGGCTGGTGCAATTGGCCGAGAATGGAGATCGCATCGTCATCATGGGCGCGCGCGACGATACGCTGATCGATTTCGCGCAAGACCTGATCCGGCGGATTGAAGCTCGGGATTGACGCTGCACTGTCACCGGTTGAAGGTAAGACCTGGCGTCCGGGCTGTTCGTTGAAGGCTGCCGGGCGAGGCCTCATATCTCATGCCGAGCGCAAATGACGGTCGCGCCCCAAGCACAGGCGAAACACAGGTTCGACATGCCCGATTTGAAACCATTCGAGGAACAGAGTGCGGACCATCTCCGCCTTGTGCTGCGGACGGGCCAGATCGGAATTTGGGAGCTCGATTTAAGCTCCGGCGCCGCTGTCAGAAACGAAGTCCATGACGAAATCTTCGGTTACTCCGGCGGTCTGGAAAGATGGAATTACGACTTGTTCCTGGACCATGTCGTAGAGGCGGATCGGGCGCGCGTCGACCAGCTGCAGAAAAGCGCCATCGCGGAAAATCGTGACTGGAATTTCGAATGCCGCATCACGACGGCGGGCGGCCAGGAAAGATGGATTCAGGCAGCCGGTCGTCCGATGCAGGATCAGGACGGCAAGACGGTAAAGCTGATCGGCAATGTCATCGATGTGACCGAAAGCAAACGGTCCGAAGCGATGCTCAGATTGCTCACCGACGAACTGAACCATCGCGTGCGCAATATGCTCGGCATGATCCAGTCAATGGTACGCCTATCGGTCAAGGGGGCGCCCGACCTGCCAAGTTTTGCCAAGGCGCTGGAACGCAGGGTGGCCGCTCTCGCCCGTACGCATAAACTGCTGGTGGAAGGCGCAACCGAGACGATGTTGCCCAGCACTATCCTGCAGGCGGAGCTTGCCGCTTACGACGGGACCAGCAGTCAGGTGCGCATTTCCGTAGTCGATGAAGTCCGGCTGGGAGCGACCCCGGCGCAGGGTCTTGCCCTCGTCCTTCACGAGCTTTTGACGAACGCCCTGAAATATGGCGCGCTTTCCAATGAGAGCGGACGGGTCGATGTCACTATCGACCGCGAGGCCGACGTCGTGGAATTGATCTGGAAGGAAAGCGGCGGCCCGCCGGTGGAAGAAGCGCCCGCGCCGGGTTTCGGATCGACCCTCATATCCAAGTCGCTTTCGGGCGACGACGCAGCCGACCTGCTGTTCCGCCGGGAGGGTGTGGAATGTCGCATTCGCTTGCACGCCGGATAGCGCGCAACGCATGCCACCTTCCCTACAGGATCGGCGATCTGCTACATTGGGTATGATGCAGGATCGCACTCTCCCCACCGGAAAACCGCCCTCCACTCGTCGGCGGTACCACTCGGTTCGTCCGAATTGAGAGGGGGGGGTCTGCGGACCGGTGCGACTTTCCGGATATCGCCTGAAGCCTGCCCAATCCGCTCTCCCGGCCTTTCTCGCTGCTCTGCCCTTGCCTTCTTCCGCCCGCTAGCCTAAGAGCGCCCCTTCCGCCGGGGGTTCGCCCCGCGGGAGACAGAAGAAAGCCGGAGGGGCGTTCGCACGGTGCGGCGTCAGCGATCGGTAAGAAAAGGATATGACTCATGCCGTTATACGAGCATGTGTTCCTGGCGCGCCAGGATCTGAGCCAGGCTCAGGTCGATACGCTCGCCCAGAACGCGACCAAAATCATCGAGGATAACGAAGGCAAGGTCACCAAGACCGAGACCTGGGGCCTGAAGTCCCTCGCCTACAAGATCCAGAAGAACCGCAAGGCGCATTACGTCATGCTCAACATCGATGCGCCCGCGGGCGTGATCGCAGAGCTGGAGCGCCAGACCCGCGTCAACGAAGACGTGATCCGCTATCTCACCATCCGCGTGGATGAGCTGGAGAGCGAGCCGTCGGTGCAGATGCGCAAGAACGAGCGCAGCGACCGCAAGGGCGGCCGTGACGGTGGACGCGATGGCGGCCGCGGCCGCGACCGGGACGAAAGGAACTAAGCCATGGCACGACCCTTTTTCCGCCGCCGCAAGACCTGCCCCTTCAGCGGGCCCGATGCGCCGAAGATCGACTTCAAGGACACCAAGCTGCTGCAGGGATATATTTCCGAGCGCGGCAAGATCGTCCCCAGCCGGATCACGGCGGTTTCCGCCAAGAAGCAGCGCGAGCTTTCGCGTGCGATCAAGCGTGCACGCCACATCGGCCTGCTCCCTTATGTCGTGAAGTAAGGAGAGCCAGATCATGGATATCATTCTGCTGGAACGCGTCGAGAAGCTGGGCACGATCGGTGACGTCGTCACCGTGAAGGACGGCTATGCGCGCAACTTCCTCCTTCCCAACAAGAAGGCCCTGCGCGCCAACAAGGCGAACCGTGAGGTTTTCGAAGCCAATCGTGAGCGTATCGAGGCCGAGAACGCCTCCAAGCGCAGCGATGCCGAGACCAAGTCCAAGGACGTCGACGGTCTGGAAGTGACGCTGATCCGCGCCGCCTCCAACACCGGCCAGCTCTACGGTTCGGCTTCTGTGCGCGACATCGAGAACGGCCTCAACGAACAGGGCGCCGAAATCACCAAGTCGATGATCGTGCTGGAACGCCCGATCAAGTCGATCGGCATGTACGACGTACGCGTCATGCTGCACCCCGAGGTGGTTTCGATCGTCAAGGTCAATGTCGCCCGCTCCGAAGACGAAGCCGAACTGCAGCGCAGCGGCGTCGACGTCATCGCCAAGATGTTCGAAGACGATCAGGCCGAGCTGCGTGAGCTTGCCGCCGAAGTCACCGGCGACGGCGATGCTTCGGACGAAGGCGTGCCGAGCGCAGCCGACGCTGCCGAGGTGTTCGAGGAAGCTTCGGTCGAGCAGGCCGAAGACGGAACCGCACCGCGCGACGAGGGCACAAGCCCGCCGTCCGACGCCAACGCATAAGCGACGGGGGCTGCAATGCCCCCGTTACAAGTTACAGAAAAGGCGCGGGAACCGATGGTTCTCGCGCCTTTTCGTATGGCCCTTCCGGGCCTTCCGGGCGGGTTTGAACGCGCTCTAGACTGTCGCTGCCATCGCAGCGACAACGGCGAGCAGCGTACCGCCGGACATGATGAGGGGGAGAATATTCTTCAGCATTTCCTGTTCTCTCGTGCACAAGTCATTTGCTTGATGTGCGATGAACGGAAGCGAAGTCGCTAAGGTTCCCAGCCACGTTAACTTTTCGCTAAAGCCCGCGTTCTGCGTGAAACCCAAACGTAGCGGATCAATAGCCCATCAGGCTCATGACTTCCTTGCGGCTGCGCTGATCGTCCAGGAACACGCCCAGCAGCCGACTGGTGACCATCGACACGCCCGGTGTGCGCACGCCGCGCGCCGTCATGCAGGCGTGGCTGGCCTCGATCACCACTGCGACACCGCTCGGGTTCAGTTGGTCCTGAATGCACTGCGCCACTTCGGCCGTCAGGCGCTCCTGCACCTGCAAACGACGGGCATAGCCGTGCAGCACGCGCGCTAGCTTGGAGATACCGACCACTCGGTCCGTGGGCATATAGGCGATGTGCGCCTTGCCGATAATCGGGGCCATGTGGTGTTCGCAGTGCGACTGAAAGGGAATGTCCTTCAGCAGTACAAGTTCGTCATAGCCGCCCACTTCCTCGAACGTGCGCGAGAGATGCACGCCCGGGTCCTCTTCATAGCCCTGGCAATATTCTTTCCAGGCACGTCCAACGCGCTTAGGGGTATCGAGCAGACCCTCGCGATCCGGGTCGTCGCCGGTCCAGCGGATGAGCGTGCGGATCGCGTCCTGAACATCCTGCGGCACCGCTATCTTGCCGTCCGGCGCACGCACCAGATCGCCGTCTACCGCATGATCGAATTCGCTCATTTCACGCTCCTTTTCCGGCCCGCAGCGCTATCGCGCCAGTCCCGGTCGGGCAAGGGCCTGCGCAGCCCGAAAGCGCTTTGAGCAGTCAGCTCGCCAGCGCCTTCAACTGCCGGTGAAGCCCTACCGGTCTTTTTTGGCGAATGGTTTCGCACCGCCTTTGGGAGCGCCGCCGCGTTTGCCTTTATCGAACTTACCCTTGCCGAAGGGTTTGCCTGCGCCGCCCTTCCCCTTGGCGAATTTCGGCTTGAACGTTTTGCCTGAAGGCTGGTTCTGCAAATCTCCCCCGCCCTCTTTCCGGTGCAGCTTGGGGCGCCCTGCGTTTGCGGGCTTGCTCTCATGCTTCGGCTTGCGGCCGGGGCGGGTCCGCTCCGCCGGACCTTCGGGCGATTGGGTGATCGTAATGTCGTCGCGCGGATCGCCCTGCTCGTCCGAATTGGCAGTACGACGAAGCGCCGCCTCAAAATCGCCGCTGACCGCGCGCGGAATTTGAAAGAAGGTTTCGTCCGGGCCGATACGGATCGCCCCGACGTCTTTCTTGGTGATGTGCCCGCGGCGGCACAGAAGCGGCAGGATCCAGCGCGGATCGGCATTCTGCCGCCGCCCCGCATCCATGCGGAACCAGATGATGTCCTCGAAGCCGGGACGGTGGCGCTCTTTCTGCGCCTCCTTGCGCGCCTCGGGCGAGTTTTCGATCAGTTCTTCCGGTGCTGGCATTTTTGCACGGTGGATCTGGACCAGTGCCGCCGCGATATCGCGCGGGCTGCGCTCGGCCAGCAGTCGATCTGCCAGGCGAAGCTCTTCCTCATCATAATCGGCCGGCTCCAGCAAAGCCGTGAGCAGGCGCTCCTGATCCTGCGCCCGGATCGCCTCTGGCGTAGGGGCATCGATCCAATCCGCCTGTACCTTGGCACCGCGCAGCATCGATTCCACGCGGCGGCGGCGCGGATAGGGCACCACGAGCACCGCGGTGCCTTTATTACCCGCACGCCCGGTGCGGCCGGAACGGTGCTGCAGCGTCTCCGCATCGCGCGGAATCTCCGCATGGATTACCAAGCTAAGCGCGGGCAGATCGATGCCACGCGCCGCAACATCGGTGGCCACACAGACGCGCGCACGCCCGTCACGCAGCGCCTGCATGGCGTGATTGCGTTCGGATTGCGAATGCTCGCCCGACAGCGCCACGACTGCAAAGCCGCGTTCCTGAAGGCTGGCGTGCATCCGGCGCACGCTCTCACGCGTGGCGCAGAAGACGATGGCCGTCTCGGCGTCATGGAAGCGCAATAGGTTCACCACCGCATGCTCGATTTCGTGGGGCGCGACTGTCACCGCCTGATAGGCGATATCGCCGTGGCCGCGATCCTCGCCCACAGTCGAGATGCGGAGGGCATCGCGCTGGTAACGCTTGGCCAGCGCCACGATGGGCTTTGGCATGGTAGCCGAAAAGAGCAGCGTGCGGCGCTGATCCGGCGTTCCGTCGAGAATTTCCTCAAGATCGTCGCGAAAGCCCATGTCGAGCATCTCGTCGGCTTCATCGAGGACGGCGGTGCGAAGGTCGGACAGATCGAGACCGTTGCGTTCGAAATGATCGCGCAGGCGCCCCGGCGTGCCGACCACAATATGGGCGCCCTGTCGCAGTACGCGGCGTTCCTTGACCGGGTCCATGCCACCGACGCAGGTAGCGATGACGGCGCCGGCCTTTTCGTAAAGCCAGCCAAGTTCGCGGCTTACCTGCAAAGCCAGCTCACGGGTCGGAGCGATCACGAGTGCCAGCGGGGCGGCAGCAACGCCCAGACGATTGTCCTCACCCATCAGCTCAGCGGCCACGGCGAGGCCGAAAGCGATGGTTTTGCCCGAGCCGGTCTGCGCCGAAACGACCAGGTCACGCCCGGCAGCCTCGTCTTCCAGAACGGCGGCCTGCACGGCGGTGGGGTTGTCATAGCCGCGCGCGGCAAGCGCCTCGGCAAGCGGGGCGGCGATATCGTTGAAGGGCATGGGCCTCGATAAGGTGCAACGATCCGCGATGTGCCGATCGATCTGGCCGGCGCGCTGTACTGGATCGTTGTCAGGAAAGTGGCGCGCCCGGAAGGATTCGAACCTCCGGCCCCCAGATTCGTAGTCTGGTGCTCTATCCAGCTGAGCTACGGGCGCTTGGAAGGGCGGCTGATACGGTCCAGATGCCATCCTTGCAAGGACTAATTCCAACCTTTTTGCATTAGTTTTCCGATCGCCCGGTGAAGCCGCGGGCCAGCGTCTCGTAAAGCTTGTCCGGACAGACAAGCTGGCTGGTCTGGTTCGCGATCAGTGCCGCCGCCAGCATCGGCATCATCAGGCCGCGGCTGACGGTGGTTTCCGCAAGAATGATCACGGCCGTCAGCGGTGCGCGCACAACGCCGGTGAAATAGGCGACCATGCCGAGGAGCACGACCGCGCTTGCGGGTTCGCCCGGGAACATGAAGCGCAGCATGTTGCCGAAGCCCGCGCCCGTCGAGAGGCTGGGCGAGAAGATGCCGCCCGGCAGCCCCGCAACCGCGGTGGCCAGCGTCGCCGCAAATTTGGCAAAACCGAACCACAAGGGAAGGCTGCGCCCCTCGATCATGGCGCGCGCGGGATCATAGCCTGTGCCCCAGGTCAGCTGTGTGACCACGCCCAGCACCGCCACGATGACCCCGCATATGCCGGCAGCCAGAAGCGGACGCTTCGCGATCTGGGATCCCAGGCGGCTGGTGCTCTGCGACGCGGCAATCAGAAGCCGCGAAAAGCAGCCCCCCGTGACCCCGCCCAACGCGCCGGCCAGCGGTGCGACGATGAGCGCGCTCTTGAAAGATAGCGCTGCTCCGTTGACGCCGAAATAGATATAGTCCCCCGAAAGCCCCTGCGCGACCATGCCGGAGATCAGGATCGCGGTCATCACCAGCAGCGTCACGCGCTGTTCGTAAGCGGCGGCCAGTTCCTCGATCGCAAAGGCTATTCCGGCAAGCGGCGTGTTGAACGCCGCGGCCACCCCCGCCGCGCCGCCTGCGATGTACATAGAGGTGCGCATCGGTATCCGCATGATCTTGTGGCACTGCGCCATCACTGCCGCGGCGAGCTGTACCGTTGGCCCTTCACGGCCGATGGACCCCCCGCACAGCAGCGCGCCGAGCGTCAGCAGCGCCTTGAGGATAGCGGTTTTCATGGAGACCAGCGCCGCAATGGTGCCGGAGCTGGCGGACTTCGCCGCGATTACCTGTGGAATGCCCGATCCGCGCGCCATCGGTGCGAAACGGTTGGTGGCCCAGACCAGAACGATGAAGCCCAAGGGGGTCGTGACCAGCGGCACATAGGGGTAGGCTTCGTGAAACGCGGTGAACCGGCCCGCCACCCAGTCGCTTACATCGGCGAACAAGAGTGCCACGACACCGATCGCGATCGCACCGGCACCGATCGCGACGCGGCGGCGGAAGACCAGCGATTGGGGCCCATGCGCGCGCATCATGGCGCGGGCACGGTTGCGGGTGATCGGTTTCATGCGGCGATCCGGTTAGGAGCTGCGGTGGGGCGCATCACCGCTCTCTATAACGAAGCGGCGGCGGGATTAAAGGCGGCGATCGCTCCTAGCCGCCCTGGCTCCCCTTCAACGCCGCCTGCGCCGCCGCCAACCGCGCAATCGGTACGCGGTAGGGCGATGCGGAGACGTAATCGAGGCCGGCTTTGGCGCAGAAGGCGATGCTCGCCGGATCGCCTCCATGCTCGCCGCAGATGCCGAGCTTGATCCCGCTGCGCGCCTTGCGGCCACGCTCCACCGCGATCTCAATCAGCTGGCCTACGCCCGCGACGTCCAGGCTGACGAACGGATCGCGCTCGTAAATGCCCTTCTCCACATAGTCGCCGAGGAAGCGGCTCGCATCGTCGCGGCTGACGCCCAAAGCGGTCTGCGTCAGATCGTTGGTGCCGAAGCTGAAGAACTCGCCCACTTCGGCGATCTCGCCCGCCATCAGCGCGGCGCGCGGCAGCTCGATCATGGTGCCGACCAGATAGGCGACTTCACGCCCCTTCTCCTCGAACACCGCTTTGGCGGTGCGATCGACGATCTCGCGCGTGATCTCCAGCTCGCGGCGTGTACCGACCAGCGGGATCATGACCTCGGGCAGCGGCGCCTCGCCTGACGACGCTTCGACATCGCAAGCCGCCTCGAAGATGGCGCGCGCCTGCATCTCGTAGATTTCGGGATAGCTGATGCCGAGGCGGCAGCCGCGATGGCCCAGCATCGGGTTGAACTCGTGCAGCTCGTCCGCACGGCGCTTGAGCGTATCGACCGACACGTCCAGCTCGCTCGCCAGTCCTTCGAACTCGGTATCCTCGCGCGGCAGGAACTCGTGCAACGGCGGGTCGAGCAGACGGATCGTGACCGGCAGGCCCGCCATCTCGGTGAAGATAGCCGCGAAGTCGCTGCGCTGTTCGGGCAGCAGCTTGGCCAGCGCCGTGCGCCGTCCCTCTTCGCTGTCGGCCAGGATCATCTGGCGCACCGCGCTGATGCGGCCGGCATCGAAGAACATGTGCTCGGTCCGGCAAAGGCCGATGCCCTCCGCCCCGAACTCGCGCGCGGTCTTGGCGTCGAGCGGCGTCTCCGCGTTCGCCCGCACTTTCAGGCCGCGCAGATCGTCCGCCCATTCCATCAGCGTGGCGAAATCGCCGGCCAGTTCGGGCTGCAGCGTAGGCACCTGCCCCGCCATAACCTGTCCATTGCCGCCGTCGATGGTGATCACATCGTCCTCATCGAAGGTACGTCCCGCCACCGTCAGCGTGCGCGCCTTGGCGTCGATCCGCAGCTCGCCCGCGCCGGAGACGCAGGGGCGGCCCATGCCCCGCGCCACCACCGCAGCGTGGCTCGTCATGCCGCCGCGCGCCGTCAGGATGCCCGCAGCCGCGTGCATACCGTGGATATCCTCCGGGCTCGTCTCGACGCGCACCAGGATCACGCTCTCGCCATTGGCCGCGCGCCGCTCGGCCGTATCGGCATCGAAGCAGATCGTGCCGGATGCCGCGCCGGGCGATGCGGGAAGGCCGCGGGCCACCACATCGCGCGGCGCATCGGGATCGAGCGTGGGGTGCAACAGCTGGTCGAGCTGCATCGGATCGATCCGCGCGATCGCCGCCTTGCGGTCCACCAGCCCTTCGGCGGCCATGTCGACCGCGATCTTGAGCGCAGCCTTGGCCGTGCGCTTGCCGGTGCGCGTCTGCAGCATCCACAGCTGCCCGCGCTCCACCGTGAACTCGATGTCCTGCATGTCCTTGTAGTGCTGCTCCAGCGTCTCGAAAACGGCGGTCAGCTCCTCGAACGTCTCGGGCATCGCCTCTTCCAGGCTGAGCGGCTTGGCGCCCGCCTCCTCGCGCGCGGCCATGGTGAGGTATTGCGGGGTGCGGATGCCCGCGACCACGTCCTCGCCCTGCGCGTTGATCAGATACTCGCCATAATAGGTATGCTCTCCGGTCGAAGGATCGCGGGTGAAGGCGACGCCGGTGGCGCTCGTTTCGCCCATATTGCCGAACACCATCGCCTGCACATTCACGGCGGTACCGATGTCGTGTGGGATGTCGTTGATGCGGCGGTAGACCCGCGCGCGCTCCACATTCCAGCTGCCGAACACCGCGGCGATCGCGCCGTTCAGCTGATCGTTCACGTCCGTCGGGAAGGGTTGGTCATGCTCCTGCGCCACGATGCTCTTGAACTGCGCCACCAGCGCGCGCCAGTCGGACGCGGTCATCTCGGTGTCGTTGAAGTAGCCCTTGTCTTCCTTGGCGATCTCCAGCGCTTCCTCGAACAGGCCGTGGTCGAGGCCCAGGACCACGTCGGAGTACATCTGGATAAAGCGGCGGTAGCTGTCCCAGGCGAAGCGCTCGTCTTCCGAGATCGCGGCGAGGCCTTCGACGGTCTCGTCGTTAAGCCCCAGGTTCAGCACCGTGTCCATCATGCCGGGCATCGAGATGCGCGCGCCGGAGCGGACCGAGACGAGCAGCGGGTTGGCCGCATCGCCGAAGCCCTTGCCCGTCACGCCCTCGATATGCGCGATGCCGTTCGCCACCTCGTCCAGCAGGCTATCGGGCAGCGTCTCGCCCTCATCGTAGAAGCGCGCGCACATATCGGTGCTGATGGTGAAGCCCGGGGGCACCGGCAGGCCGATCGAGGCCATCTCCGCCAGGTTCGCGCCCTTGCCGCCCAGCAGCGCCTTGTCGCCCGTGCCGCCCTCGGCCACGCCGCCTCCGAAGCGGTACACATAGCGCTGGGGAGAGTTCTGGTCGGTCATCGGTCGGCTCCTTTGGAGTCTGTGCTTTGGGAGTTCGGGTTGGTCGGGCCGGTGCAACGAAGCTTCACACGCTTCACACTGTCCTGTGGGAGAAATCTGGCACTCATGATCGGCCGCCGATTTGCGCTAATGGAGCCTGTGCCAAGGGCGAGCGGCGGGAAAAGGGCGACGCGCGCGGTGCGCCGGTCTGCATCCTTATCGTTCACCGTCATCTCCTCGCATTCCCCACGGCAGCGCCAACGCGCGCGCGACGCGTCCGCGGCAATCGAATCAGCCTGATCTTCTGCCGCATTTACGGGCGTGTAGGACAGGTTTTTTGCCCCCCTGTCCACTGCCCGGTGGACAGCCCTAGCCAGTGTCGGAGGCACTGGCAAATTCCCGGCCTATCCAGTGCCGGAGGGACTGGCAAATTTGCGGCGCCGGAAAGAACAAAAGACCACTGACGGACAGGAACCAACAGTCGAAATAAAGATTTATCGTATCGGCTGCGGCCAACGCATGAATTGGCCAAAGCCAAGGCATGAAAGGTCATAACAATGAAAAAGAAGACTCTTACCCTCTTCCTTGCTGCCACCTTGCCCGTGGCGCTTCTCGGTGGTTGTGCGGCCACCCCCTATCAGCCGGCCAGCGCATCGGCGATGGCGGACGGCTACAGCGACATGATGGTCGGCAACAATGTCTATCAGGTCAATTTCAAGGGCAATAATCTGACCAGCCGGGCCACGGTCGACAATTATCTGCTCTATCGCGCCGCGCAGCTTGCGCAGCAAAAGGGCTTTGCCGGCTTCACCCTGATGAATGCCACCACGGACGATACCGACATGGTGGACGTAACGCCCGCCATCGGCCGTGGGCTCTATCCCGGATTTTCGCCTTATTACACGCTGTACGGGCCGTTCGGTGCCTATGATTGGAACCCGTGGACGACGGCGAACTGGGACAATAGCGTCGATTTGACCAGCGTGAACAATTACGATGCCCACGCCACCATTCGGCTGACGAACAGCGCGGGCGGCAAGACCTATTTCAATGCCGCCGATGTCATGTCGCGGCTGTCTTCATCGGTGAAAATGCCGGGCTGAAACCGGCGATAGCCGAAAAGGGGGCGGACAGACGCCCGCCCCTTTTTCAAGGCCTTATCCTTCGATCTTAGAGAAATCGGCAACCTGGTTAACGGCAGCCCGGAAGCGCGCGAGCAAGGCGTGGCGCGCGGCGCGCTTGGTCTCGTCCTCATCGTTCACCGTCACCTCCTCGAAAAAGCGGTCGATCGGATCGCGCAGAGATGCCAGTGCAGCCATCGCGCCCTCGAAATTCTCCGCGTTGACAGCGGAGCGGGCGCGCGGCTCGGCCTCGGCCAGCGAATCGATCAGGGCCTTTTCCGCAGCTTCAGGCGTGTAGGACAGGTTTTGCTGTTCCGCCGCCGAAACTTCTCCCTTCTTCAGGATATTGGACGCGCGCTTGTATCCGGCGATCAGGTCCGTGCCCTCCGGCGTCTCGACAAACGCCTGCAGCGCCTTCACGCGGGCGAGCAGACGGACGAGATCGTCCTCCCCGCCGAGCGCGAACACCGCGTCGATGAGATCGTGGCGGACGCCTGCCTCGCGTTGCTGCACTTTCAGGCGGTCTGCGAAGAAGTCGAGGACTTCAGTGGTCGTCCTATGGCCAAAGTTTGCCCAAGAGGTCGCGCCCGCGTCCTTGAGCGATTCCGGCGAAAACGCTTCCTCGAGCAACTTTTCCCGCGAAGAAGTATCAACGGCATCACCCAAGATTTCGGCCAACTCCTCTACCGTATCGATCTTCGCAGATTGCTGGATCACATAACGGTCACTTAGGAGTACAGCGGTCATGACGTGGCAAACACGCTCTATCGGTAGCTTCAGACCGGACCTAATCACCAGAGCTATGATAGAAAGCGTGGCCCTTCGCAGCGCGAATGGATCTCGCGACCCGCTCGGCCTCTCTTCGATAAGGAAAAAAGCAATCAGCGTATCCAGCTTGTCCGCCAGGCTCACCGCCACCGTCACCGGCGCGGTGGGCACATCGTCACCCTGCCCCACCGGCTTGTAATGATCGCGGATCGCGGCGGCGACGCGCGGGCCCAGACCCTCGGCGGCGGCATAATAACCGCCCATAAGGCCCTGAAGTTCGGGGAATTCGCCGACCATCTCGGTGACCAGATCGGCCTTGCACAGCTCGGCAGCCTTCTGTGCCAGATCAGCGATTTCAGGCTTGCCATCCCCGACAATCCCCTCTTCCACCAGCCAGCGGGCGAGCTTGGCCACGCGGTCCACCTTGTCGGCGACGGTGCCCAGCTTCTCGTGGAAGACGATGTCTTTCAGCTTCTCGGCATGCACCGCGAGCGGCGTCTTGCGGTCCAGATCCCAGAAGAATTTCGCGTCCGAAAGCCGCGCGGCGAGCACCTTTTCATTGCCTGCCACCAGCGCCGTGCCGCCGTCCGTCGCATCGATATTCGCGGTGCAGACGAAGGCGTTGGCGAGGTGACCTTCCCCGTCCTCGCAGACGAAATATTTCTGGTTCACGCGCGCGGTGAGCTGGATCACCTCCTGCGGCACATCCAGAAAGGCTGCGTCGAACCGGCCGAGCAGCGGCACCGGCCATTCGGTGAGGCCGGCATTTTCCACCACCAGCCCTTCGTCCGCAACCAACGAAAGCCCTGCGTCCGCAGCCGCCTTAGTCGCACCGTCGCGCACGATGGCCTCACGCTCTTCGTGATCGACGATGACATGGCCCGCGCGCAGCTTCACCGCATAGTCGTCCGCGTCACCAATGGTGATATCGCCGCGATGATGGAAACGGTGTCCTAGCGTCACCGCGCCGGACGTCACCCCGTGCACCTCACACTCGACAACCTGCTCGCCGAACAAGGCGACGATACCGGAGAGCGGACGCACCCAGCGCAGGGACTCGGTGCTCTGCGAGGCAGCGCCCCAGCGCATGGATTTCGGCCAGGAGAATTCGCGGACGATCGCCGGGATCGCCTCGGCCAGAACGTCGCGCGTGGCGAGGCCGGGCGTTTCGATCACCGCGAACAGGACGGCGTTGCCCTTCTTGTCCTCGCGCTCGACCAATTGATCGCGCGTGAGACCCGTAGAGCGCAGAAAGCCCTCGATCGCCTTGTCCGGCGCATCGGCGCGCGGGCCCTTGCGCTCTTCGGAAACCGCCTGCGTTTCGTCCGCCAAACCCTTCGCAATCAAGGCCAAACGCCGCGGCGTGGAATAGACGGTGATGGCGGATGCGGTGAGCCCCGCCTCGCCCAGCTTGGCGCGGAACAGCTTTTCCAGCTCCGCGCGCGCACCCTTCTGCATGCGCGCCGGAATTTCTTCCGATCGCAGTTCGAGCAGGAAATCGGTCATGCCACGCTCCAGTCGGGATAGCGCGCCGTCCAGTCGGGCGTGTGCCGCTCGATATGCGCTTCGCAAGCGCCCTTCGCGAGATCGCGGACGCGGCCCATATAGGCGGCGCGTTCGGCGACAGAGATGACGCCGCGGGCCTGCAATAGGTTGAACACATGGCTGGCCTTCACCGCCTGCTCATAGGCCGGGATCGACAGCTTGGCGTTGAGGCAATTCTCGCTCTCCGCCGTCGCCTTGCGGAACAGATCGAACAGCGCCTCGGTATCGGCATGTTCGAAGTTCCAGGCACTCATCTGCTTCTCATTCTCCAAGAAGACATCGCCGTAAGTCACGCCGTGGCCGTTGAAATCCAGATCGTAGACGCTGTCGACGCCCTGGATGTACATGGCCAGCCGCTCCAGCCCGTAGGTGAGCTCACCGGACACGGGCTTGCAGTCATAACCGCCCATCTGCTGGAAATAGGTGAACTGCGTCACCTCCATCCCATCGCACCAGACTTCCCAGCCCAGGCCCCATGCGCCCAGCGTGGGGCTTTCCCAGTCATCCTCCACGAAGCGGATGTCATGGAGCAGCGGATCGATGCCGATCGCGACCAGACTGTCTACATAGAGCTGCTGCAGATTTTCCGGCGATGGCTTAAGGATCACCTGATACTGGTAATAATGCTGAAGCCGGTTGGGGTTCTCGCCATAGCGCCCGTCGGTCGGGCGGCGGCAGGGCTGCACGAACGCGGCGCGCCACGGGTCCGGCCCCAGCGCGCGCAGCGTGGTCGCGGTATGAAAAGTCCCCGCGCCCATTTCCAGATCATAAGGCTGCAGGATCAGGCAGCCCTGCGCGCTCCAGTAATTGTGAAGCGTCAGGATCATGTCCTGAAAGCATAGCGGCTTTTCGGGCGGCGTAGCGGCCACGTTTTTCCTTTCGCACGCGCGAGACAGATGACGGCGCCCGCCTTGGCGGATGGCCCCGGAACGGTCAAGCCGGGCGGCGCAGGCGATAGTCCCAGGACGAGAGCTGTCTGAAGCCGCCTCGCTCACATAGGCGCGAAATATCGCATCGGGTCGGCCGGGGATATCGAAACGCGAGAACGCTCTCCCTATGTTGAGCCGAGCGTTTACCGAGGAGCTGTTCCGATGACCTTCGCCCATTTTCGCAAATCCGCTCTGGCCGGTGCTCTGGGGCTTGGACTGATCGGCTTCGGCGGCGCTCAGGCGCAGGAAGCGGCGGCGCCAGTGGCGGCTGCCGCCGGTGAGGCGGCGCCTACGACGGTGCAGGCCGATCCGGCCTTGTGGCTGGTTGAGGACGACGACACCAAAATCTATCTTTTCGGCACGGTGCATATGCTGAAGCCGGGGATCGACTGGTTCGCCGGGCCGGTGAAGGCCGCCTGGGATGCCAGCGACAGCGCGGTGTTCGAAGTGCTGCCCGGCGACGATCAGGCAGCGACCGTGGCCACGTTCCAGCGGCTCGGCACCGATCAGACGGGCGTAAAGCTGCGTGACCGGCTGGAGGGTGAGGACCGCAGCCAGTACGAGGCCGCGCTCACCAGCTTCGGCATCCCCTACCCCACGTTCGACAGCTTCGAGCCGTGGCTGGCGACCATGAATCTGTCGCTGCTGGGCTTTGCCAAGGCGGGGTTCGATCCCAATAGCGGTGTCGAGAACATTTTGCAGGCCAAGGCAAAGGCCGCGCACAAGCCGATGATCGGGCTGGAGACCATGGAGGAACAGCTCGGCTTTCTCGACAGCCTGCCGATGACGAGCCAGGTGAAATGGCTGAACGAGACCGTCGACACCTTGCCCGATGCGGACGAGGCGATGGATGAAATGGTGTCCGACTGGGCCGCGGGCGAGCCGGAGAAGCTGGCCGAACTCCTCAACGAGGGCATGAACGATCCGGTGCTGCGCAAGGCGATGCTGACCCAGCGTAACGAGAACTGGGCCAAGTGGATCGACCATCGGCTGGAGCAGCCCGGCACGGTGTTTCTTGCCGTGGGTTCAGGGCACCTTGCGGGCGCCGACAGCGTGCAGGATCAGCTGAAACGTTACGGGCTGAACGCGGTGCGGGTGGAGTAACTGCAGGAACGACGACGACAGCCGCGTGTGATTGCGATGGAAAGTTGAGCGAAGATGCGCCCCCTTTGCATTTGCTTAAGCGAAGCGCATCATAGGTCTGGTCCATGCGCTTCCTCCTCGCCCTGCTCTTGCTCGTCGCGCTCTATGGTTGCTCCGACGCCGCGCCGACCTATGACGTCAGCCCTTCCGCCAAGCCTGCGCTCTGGGCGGTGGAAGGCGCGGACGGCGCCCCTCAGGCCTATCTCTTCGGGACGGTCCACTTGCTGCCCGAGGGCGTGGAGTGGCAGAGCCCGGCGCTGGACCAGGCGATGGACCGCTCCGATGCGCTGGTGATCGAAGTGCTGGGCGCGGATGATCCGCAGAAACTGGCCGGCGCATTCAAGGCGCTCGCCTTCTCCCCCAACCTGCCCCCGGTCGAGGAACGCCTGCCCGCCGATCTGAAACCGGAGCTGGAACAGGCGAAGGATGGCATCGGTCTTGCCCGCATGATGCTGGACGGCATGGAAAGCTGGGCCGCGGCGTTGACGCTGGCGTCTGCCCAGCATGAAAAACTGGGGTTGGACCGCGCGGACGGCGTGGAAACCGTGGTCGAGGCGCGCTTCGAAAAGGCGGACAAGCCGATTCGCGGGCTGGAGACGATGGAAGAACAACTTGGCGCCTTCGATACGTTGCCGGAGACCGAACAGCGCCAGATGCTGAAGGATGTGGTGTCGGATACGTCGGACGCGCGCGCCGAATTCGAAAAGCTGCTCCAGGCCTGGGCGAGCGGCAATGAATCCGGGCTCATCAAGGCTTCGCAGGGCGGCATGATGGACACGCCGCGCATTCGCGAAGCGGTGCTGGTCGCGCGCAACCGCGCCTGGGCGGACCGGCTGGATGCAATGCTGAAGAAAAACGAGCATCCGTTCGTCGCAGTGGGTGCCGGGCATCTGGTGGGTCCGGACAATGTGCGCGAGTTTCTCGCGGCCAAGGGATATAAGGTTGTGCGGGTGCAATAAGTTTGCCGCTTGGCAAGCACAAATCACTGGGCTGCGCTTACCAATGGCTCGGCCTTGCCTTTATCCCCCTTCCCCCCTATAGCGCGCGCCTTCGTGCGGCATATTCATCCCTGGAGGGTGCCGGACGAGACAACCAACTGGAGAATTACAATGAGCGATCAGCTGACCCTGTCGGCCGAAGCGCGCGAGCGGGCGGGCAAGGGAGCCTCCCGTGCACTGCGTCGTGAAGGCCGCGTTCCTGCCGTGATCTATGGCAACAAGAAGGACGCCGCGTCCATTCACGTGTCCGAAAAGGAGCTGTTCAAGCTCCTCATGACCGGCCACTTCATGAACAGCGTTGTCGAAGTGACGCTGGACGGCTCCACCGAGCGCACGCTGCCCAAGGACGTCCATTTCGATCCGGTCACCGATCGCCCAATGCATGTCGACTTCCTGCGTCTCGACAAGAACGCGAAGATCGATGTGAACGTCCCCGTGGTGTTCGTGAACGAGGAAGCATCGCCCGGCCTGAAGCGCGGCGGCGTTCTGAACGTCGTGCGTCACGAGCTGGAACTGCTTTGCGCCTCGGACAAGATCCCCGGCGAGATCGAGATCGACGTCACCGGCCTGGAAGTCGGCGATTCGATCCACATCTCGGCGGTCACGCTGCCCGAGGGCTCGGAAAGCGCGATCACCGACCGCGATTTCACCATCGCCACCATCGTCGCTCCGTCGGCGCTGAAGCGCGATGAAGGCGAATCCGGTGAAGACGAGGTCACCGAGACCGAAGTCACCGAACAGCATGCCGAGACCGTCATGGGCGAGCAAGGCGAAGAAGAAGACAAGCCGTCCGAATGATCGGACGCTGTCGCAAGACGTTGATCGGGGCGGCGCTCATTGCCGCCCCCTTCATGCTTGCCCCGGCTGCCGCGCAGCAGCAGCCAACCGCACAGAGCGATTTTTCCTGCTATGCCCTGCTGACGTCGCAGGCGCAGGCGATCGCGATCAATCAGCGCATCCCGCCGGCCCAGAAGGCCGAACGCCTGCGCCAGCTCGACATTCTGATCGCCTTCTTTCAAGGGCGCATCAGCCAGCTTCCCGCCCAAGGCGCGCTTGCCATGCTGAACCGCGGAAAGCAGGTGGTGGTCGTTATGCCGCCGGCCGAACGTGAGGCGCAGTTGACCAATTGCACCGCCGTCTACAGTTCCGTCGATGGCTTTACCCAGCAGCTCGATCAGGGCCTGGATCCCACCGCGCCCTGACGCGCATTCTCATCAGACGCACTCAATCAGGAGGCATCCGTCATGCAGCTCTGGGTCGGCCTCGGCAATCCGGGCCCGCGTTATGCGCTGCACCGGCACAATGTCGGCTTCATGGCGCTGGACGCCATCGCCGAAATGCATGATTTTCCCGCACCGTCGAAGAAATTTGCCGGCTGGCTGGTCGAAGGGCGCTTCGGCAGCGAGAAAATCCTGTGCCTGAAGCCCGCCACCTTCATGAACGAGAGCGGCCAGAGCGTCGGCCAGGCGATGCGCTTCTATAATCTGGAGCCCGCCGACGTCACCGTCTTCCATGACGAGCTGGACCTTCAGGAATTCAAGCTGAAGGTGAAAACGGGCGGCGGCCATGCCGGCCATAATGGCCTGCGATCCATCGACGCGCATATCGGCGCGGACTTCCGCCGCGTGCGCATCGGCATCGGCCACCCGGGCTCCAAGGAACGCGTGAACGGCCATGTCCTTGGCAATTTCGCCAAGACCGAAATGGACGATCTTGCCGATATGCTCGGTGCCATCGGCGCCGAAGCCGAATGGCTGGCGAAGGGCGAGGATGCCCGCTTCATGAATGAGGTCGCGCTGCGGATGCAGAGCTGACGCCCCATCCCTTCAAGCGGGCAGCGCGCGCAGACGCGGTATCGCCCCCCGCGCGCCACTGGAAATCTGCCGCTTGCGGCGCTAGATGCGCTGGCATCACATCAGGACGAGTATTTCATGGGTTTCAAATGCGGGATCGTCGGGCTGCCGAATGTCGGCAAGTCCACGCTGTTCAATGCGCTAACGGAGACGCAGGCGGCGCAGGCGGCCAATTATCCCTTCTGCACGATCGAGCCGAATGTCGGCCAGGTCGCTGTGCCCGATCCGCGGTTGCAGAAGATCGCCGGCATCGCGGGCAGCGCGAAGATCATCGAGACGCAGCTCAGCTTCGTGGACATTGCCGGCCTGGTGCGCGGCGCCTCCACCGGCGAGGGTCTGGGCAACCAGTTCCTAGGCAATATTCGCGAGGTGGACGCGATCGTCCATGTGCTGCGCTGCTTCGAGAATGACGACATCCAGCATGTCGAGAACAAGGTCGATCCCATCGCCGATGCCGAGACGGTGGAGACCGAGCTGATGCTCGCGGACCTCGAAAGTCTCGAAAAGCGCGTGCCGAACCTGCAGAAGCGCGGCGCGAGCGGCGACAAGGAAGCCAAGGCCACCGCCGCGGTGCTGTCCAAGGCGCTCGATCTGCTGCGCGACGGCAAGCCCGCACGGCTCACCGAACCGGCGGACGAGGAAGAGGCGCGTCTATTCGCGCAGGCGCAGCTGCTCACCGCGAAGCCCGTGCTCTATGTCTGCAATGTCGAGGAAGACGCCGCGGCGAACGGCAATGAATATAGCGCGCGCGTATTCGAAAAGGCGAAAGCCGAAGGCGCGGAGGCAGTGATTGTTTCCGCTGCGATCGAGGCGGACCTTGTCGGTATGAGCCAGGAGGAGAAGATGGAATTTCTCTCCGAAATGGGGCTGGAGGAAACTGGCCTCGCGCGCATCATCCGCGCGGGTTACGAGCTCTTGAACCTGCAGACCTTCTTCACCTGCGGCCCCAAGGAAGCGCGCGCCTGGACGGTCCATAAGGGCGCCAAGGCCCCCGAAGCCGCGGGCGAAATCCACAGCGACTTCCAGCGCGGCTTCATCCGCGCCGAAACCATCGCATTCGACGATTATGTCGAATATCAGGGGGAAGCCGGCGCACGCGAGCACGGTCGCCTGCGCCAGGAGGGCAAGGAATATCTGGTGCAGGACGGCGATGTGATGCTGTTCAAATTCAACGTGTGATCGGCGCAGAGCCGTAACATTTCGGCTCTACAATCCACAGGCGGTTGGATGGCTGATGCCCGCCCCGGGTGACGGAGTATAACATAACATGAAGAAACTGGTTCTGCTGATCCTGGCGTTGGTTGCCGCCCCGGCTTTCGCGCAGGAAGCGCCGCCGCCGCAGAATGCGCCCACCCCTGTCATCCTGATCGGCATCGATGGTTTTCGCGCCGATTATCTGAACCGCGGCATCAGCCCGAACATCTCGGCCATCGCGGTGGAGGGCACCAGCGCGCCGATGCGGCCAAGCTTTCCCACCAAGACCTTCCCCAATCACTACACGCTCGTCACCGGCAAGCGGCCCGACAATAACGGCATCGTCGGCAACTCGATGATCGACCCGCGCCGCCCGGGCGTGATGTTCTCGCTGGGCGATCCCAAGCAGTCGCTCGACCCCTTCTGGTGGGACGAGGCCGAGCCGATCTGGGTGACCGCCGAAAAGCAGGGTGTGCGCACCGCCACGATGTTCTGGCCCGGCAGCGAAGTCGCGATCCATGACCAGCGCCCGCAAGACTGGCAGCGCTTCGATCAGGCGGTAACCGGTCGTCAGCGAGTGAACGCGGTACTCGATTGGATGCGGCGTCCGGCTGATATCCGCCCGCGCTTCGTAACGCTGTATTTCGATACGGTGGACACCGCCGGACACCGTTACGGCCCGGACAGCGCGGAAGTGAATGCGGCAATCCAGAACGTCGATGCTGAAATCGGCTATCTACGCGAGGGGCTGCGCGCCATGGGCGTGAACGCGGACATCGTCGTGGTGGCCGATCATGGCATGCGCGCGGTGGATCCGGCGAAGGTGGTTCAGCTTGCCGATCTGCTGCCGCTAGACAGCTTCATCATGGTCGAAGGCGGGCCCTATGCCGCGATCGAACCTGCCGCGGGCACCGACGACATTGTCTATGACGCGCTGTTGAAGGCGCACGACCATATGGATTGCCGGCGCAAAAAGGACCTGCCGGGTCGCTTGGATTACGGCAAGAACCCGCGCGTCGCAGCGATCATCTGCATTGCCGAGCCCGGCTGGACGATCCTGGCAGGCGATCCGCCTTACCCGGTTTCGGGCGGCGCGCATGGCTATGACAATCAGGACCCCGACATGCTTGCGCTGTTCGCCGCCAGCGGCCCGGACATCACCGGGAAGGCCAAGGGCACGTTCGACAATGTCGATATCTATCCCCTGCTCGCCCGCCTGATCGGTATCGAGCCGCTGAAAAGCGACGGCGGCGACAATCTGGCCAAGGCGCTGACACGCAAGTAACGGCGGGCGCCATGAGGAAGGGCGTTCGGCCGGGCCTCACCGCTTCCTGTGAGGCGTCTTAATCGCTTGCCATCTGCCGGGACGTGACCGAAGATTGCGGCCATGCAATTTTACGAAGACCTGATCGTCGGTTCGCAGCGCAAATTCGGTCGCTACGAAGTCACGCGCGAGGAGGTGCTGCAGTTCGCCACCGCCTATGATCCGCAGCCCTTTCATCTTGACGATGCCGCGGCGGCCGAAACCTATTTCGGCAAGCTTTCCGCCAGCGGCTGGCACACTTGCGCCATGACCATGCGGATGATGGTCGATAGTTGGGAGGATGAGGCACAGGCCTCGCTCGGCTCACCCGGCATTGACGAATTGCGTTGGCTGCGCCCGGTTTACCCGGGTGATGTGTTGCGGGTGGAAAGCGAACTGATCGAAAAGCGCCGCTCCGCCTCGCGCCCTGAAATGGGCATTACGAAAACGCGGCAGACCACCTTCAATCAAAAGGACGAACCGGTTCTGTCGATGGTCGCGAACGGCCTCATCCGCGTGCGCGATCCGGAAGCGAACGACTGACCCGCACTCGCAGGTCTAAGCAGAGCTTCCAGGTCGTCAGCTTTCCCGCGCAGCCATCAGATGCCGCAGGTATACACACCTTGCGGATATTGCTGCTCGGCCTGCTCGGTAATGACGGTGAGCGTTGCCGGCCAGCTCTGCGCATTCGCTTCCACTGCACCTGGCACTGGCTCACCATTGGCCGCGTCAGTCGGCACCGTGACCGGGGCAGAGGCGGTATCGTCCCGCACGATCGTGATCGTCAGGCCCTTCTGATTCTGGAAGGCCGGGCCTTCGGTGAGGTAATTATAGCCGCCGCCGCGCATCCCATCCAGGCGCACGACCCCGCCGGGCAGCCGCACCACCGCGCGCGGGCGTTCCATCGCGCCCGCCGGGGAAGCTGCCACCAGCAGCAGTTCGTCTGCCGCAGAGGTGAACGAACAGCTCTGCAAGGGATCGATCGCTCCGCCGAAATCGGCGGCGGTAACGGCCTGCAGATTGAGCGCGGCCTGGCTGCTCTGCGCCGGTTCCGCCTGAGAAGGCGAAGCACCAAGCGATGGGCCGGACGTCGTCTGCGCCAATTCGGCTACGCTGCGATCCGGCTCGAACTCGTCTACGGGAACGGTACGGGCGCAAGATGCCAGAAGGATCGGCGCAGCGGCAAGAAACAGAAAGGCTTTCATGCAGGCGGAGATAGCCCGTTGCTGCCCGTTTTTAAAGGCGCGATGGCGCGCTAAATCGGCTCAGGCGCCGCAGGCCCACAGACCGGCGTCGAAGCGCGCCTCGTTGCCGTCGGCGATCGCCACCGTCAGATCGCCCTGACCTCCGGCGGCCTCGATCACCGCGATGACATTGCCGTCCGAGAAACGACCGCCATTCTGGATCGCCTCGATCCCCCCGGCCGTATCGGCCTGCAGCGTGCGGAAATCGCCGCCCAGCTTCAACAGCCCCTTGCCCTTGGCAGCGCCATTTGCCGGCCCCGCAGCCACGAACAGCTCGCGCCCGTCCGCGCTGGTGAAACGACAGGTCGGGCCGCTGCCAAGCCGCGCCTCATAATCGGCCTGGGTCAGCGCATCGAGCAGGATCGGCCGCTCCTTCGCCGTCGGCGGAGCATCGGCAGGAAGATAGGTGTTGTTTTCCTTAGCGATCTCTTCCTCGCTCTTGCCCGAACAGGCGGCCAGCGCGAGCGGCAGGGCGGCGGTCAAGCTCAGGACGACGGACAGGCGCAGGTGCATAGGGATCTCCCTCGATTCGCATGGATCGACGGGGCGATGCGCTAAGTGCGGTAACGCTGCAATTCAATGCTCTTGCGGCGCATTGCGCCCCCGGTCGCGTCGATTGCGGTCCGATGATGCCGCCGGATCGATTTTCGGAAGTGGCTTTCCGTGCCGTCTGGCGTGCAGCTTCAGCCGGTTACGTCCCGCGATGTGCACAGGACGGAAACCACCTGTCCGGATGCAGCGCATAGCGGCCGCAGATTCACGGACTATCGCCGCAGCGCGCCCTTCGCCGTGGGACAGTCCGCCGCGAACTCGGCTTCCCCGCCTTGCGCAGCGAGACGGAACCGTGCTTCGACGAAAGGACGCGAGGGCTCGGGCCACAAGTCCCACCAGAGGCGGCCGATCACATCGGCGGTATCGTCGATCTCCATAGCAAGGAGGCCGTTGCAGTTCATGAAATCCAGATGGCCGTCGATGCTCAGCAGCTTGACGCAGTCTTTTGACTGTTCGAGCAACCCGACCGCCAGGTCGTTTCCGCTGAGGCCGACCGATCCCGCAATGGTGATGGCTACGGCCTCCGGCGACATATCCCGTTTCTCCTTCATCCAGTATCTCGGCACCACGACCTTTGCCCGTACCTGACATGAGCGACAGCCACCCGTCGATTACCCCTTCGGGTAATGACGGTGTTGGCGGGGTTCCCCGGATAGCGACCCGAAGAAAATTTCGTCTTGTGCTTACGGAGAAATGACGGGGTTAGGCGAAAGCTTCTCAAGACAGTTAGGCGAGAGAAAACAAAACCATCAGAATTCTCCATCGCCTCAAACGGGTGACCATGCGGCAATGCATACAGCATCTAAGCGAGGACGTCTGATAGATATCACTATATGAAGCGTGACGTGATTTGCTTTACTATAGACTTTCCCCATAATAAGTCTGCATTTGATTATTGCTTCTTTAATTATACTGATCTTTATGGTATTTGCGATCAACAGTCAGCTTTTTTTCGTCGAGGTGAGAATCTTTACTTTTCATCCATTTATAGGTGGATATTCAACAGCAATGATGATTTTTGTTTTGTAGTTGCGCTATTTTTCACTACGTTCTCAAAATCGAATCGGGGGATAGGATCGTGAATAAAAGATTTCTCGCTTTGGCGGCGTTGGGGTTGGCGAGTTTGTTAGCAAACTGCACAGAACAGCCTTCTAGCAATTTTGTGGTTTCTACAAAATTGAAGGTGTGGGGTGCGCCCAGCAACGTCAGTCGCTTTGTTGACCTAGACAATCTTAAGTACCCGCCCAAGTTACACCTTTTGATGCACAAGCGTGAAGACGGAAGAGTCGAAGCGACTTTAGCCGTGCCGAACAGTTATTCTAGCGACGAGATTGTGAAGATCACAAAACGCGCGCTGGACATGGATCTCAATTACGAACTCACGTCTAGCAGGACATCTTGATCGCCTAGTCTCTCAAAGCCGCCTCGGCGAAATTAGTCGAGCTGCCCCTAAAAATTCAGAATTGAAAGCCGAGCGTGAAAGCGCCGCCCGAATGAATCACTTCCGCCCGAACAGCTTCTCGATGTCCTTGTGGCCCAGCTTCACCCAGGTCGGGCGGCCGTGGTTGCACTGCCCGGAGCGGGGGGTGGCTTCCATGTCGCGCAATAACTGGTTCATTTCGGCCACGTTGAGCACGCGGCCGGCGCGGACGGAGCCGTGGCAGGCCATGGTGGCGGCGACATGGTCGATGCGTTCTTTCAGGCTCAGTGCCTCGTCATAGGCGGCGAGTTCGTCGGCGAGGTCTTCTACGAGTCCCAGGATGTTGCCGTCGCCCAGCATCGCCGGCACGCTGCGCACCAGCATGGCGCCCGCGCCGAAGCGCTCCAGCTCGAGCCCGAACGCGGCGAGTTCGTCCGCGCGCGCTTCCAGCCGGTCGCAAGCTGTTTCTTCCAGCTCGATCACCTCGGGCATCAGCAGGCGCTGTGCAGGCACCGCCCCCTCGCCCGCCGCGGCGCGCATGCGCTCGAGCACCAGCCGTTCATGCGCGGCATGCTGATCGACGATGACGAGCCCGTCCTCCGCCTCGGCGACGATATAGGTCTTCGCGACCTGCCCGCGCGCAACGCCGAGCGGATGCTCGGCCGCCTGCGGCACCGCTTCGGCTGCAGGCGCAGCGCGACCCATGGGGGCGAAGGGGGTGCGGTCTTCGCGCAGGCTGCTGCCCTCTTGGCCGCTCGGGGCACCGGGCATGGGATAGTCGCCTAAGCTAGAAGCGACGGCGTATTCAGTAGACGGGCCCGTCCCCAGCCCCTCCCGCAGACCAGAGGGTGACGGTGCCCCGCTATCCTGCGACCACAGCATCCGTTCAGGCTCGCGCACCGGTTCCTGCTGCCACAGCTGCTCGCTCGACTGGCTGGGGCGGCTGACCGAGCGGAAGCCTGCTTCCTCCAGCGCGCGCCGCAGCCCCGAGACGATCATGCCGCGGATCATCTGCGGCTCGCGAAAGCGCACCTCGGTCTTGGCGGGGTGGACGTTCACATCGACCGCTTCGGGCGGCACGTCGAGGAACAGCGCCAGAACGGCATGGCGATCGCGCGCAAGCATCTCGGCATAGGCGCCGCGTACCGCGCCGGTCAGCAGCCGATCCTTAACCGGGCGGCCGTTGACGAACAGATATTGGTGGTCGGCCACGCCGCGGTTGAAGGTCGGCAGGCTGGCGACCCCGCCCAGCGTCACACCTTCGCGCTCCAGCTCCACCGCAACGCTGTTTTCGACGAGCCCCGGCGTGGTGAGCGCGGCGACCCGTTCCGGCCCCGTCATGCCCGGCTGCACCGAGAGCGTGCGCCGCCCGTCATGGTCCAGCGTGAAACCGATCTCCGGCCGTGCCATGGCGAGGCGCTTTACCGCATCCAGCGCGGCGGCATATTCGGACCGCGCGCTGCGCAGGAATTTGCGCCGCGCGGGCACCTTGGCGAACAGCTCTTCCACGCGCACCCGCGTGCCCGGCGGAATGGCCGCCGGGCCTTCCTCCGCCAGCAGGCCGTGGTCGACCGTGCGGGACCAGCCCTCGCCCTCTTTCGTGCGGCTCTCGATGGTGAGCCGCGCGACCGAGGCGATCGACGGCAACGCCTCGCCGCGAAAGCCGAGCGTTTCAACCAGTTCCAGCGCTTCGGTTTCGCCCAGCAGGCTCTCGGGCAGCTTGGACGTGGCGTGCCGTTCCAGCGCGAGTTCCATCTCCGCACGCACCATGCCGCAGCCGTCGTCGGTGACTTCGATAAGGCCCAGACCGCCGCTTCCCAGCCGGATCGCGATGCTTTGCGCGCCCGCGTCGATCGCGTTCTCGACGATCTCCTTCAGTGCGCTGGCGGGCCTTTCCACCACCTCTCCGGCGGCGATGCGATTGACCAGGGATTCGGGAAGCCTTCTTATTGACATGGGGGGCGATCTAGCCGAAGCGCACGCATCAGGCGACTCCCCATAGCGCGATAGGATGTTTCGCTGCCGAAACGGCGGCTCGAACCCGCTATAGGATTTGCCAACAGGGACCCGCCCCACCCAAGGCACAGGAATAGTCATGGTTTTCTCTCGTCTCTTCAAGTTCAACTCGCATGACATGGCGATCGACCTCGGCACCGCGAACACGGTGGTCTACGTGCGCGGCCAGGGCATCGTCCTGAACGAGCCTTCGGTGGTGGCGATCGAGACGCTGCAGGGCATCAAGAAGGTGCGCGCCGTGGGCGACGACGCCAAGATGATGATGGGCAAGACGCCCGATTCGATCGAGGCGATCCGCCCGCTTCGCGACGGCGTGATCGCGGACATCGATGTCGCCGAGCAGATGATCAAGCACTTCATCCACAAGGTGCACGGCAAGCGCCGGATGTTCAGCTATCCCGAAATCGTGATTTGCGTGCCGTCGGGCTCCACCAGCGTTGAACGCCGCGCGATCCGCGATGCCGCCAGCAATGCGGGCGCATCGGAAGTGTTCCTGATCGAAGAGCCGATGGCCGCTGCGATCGGCGCCGATATGCCGGTGACCGAACCGATCGGCTCCATGGTGGTGGATATCGGCGGCGGCACGACCGAAGTTGCCGTGCTGTCCCTGCGCGGCCTTGCCTATACCACCTCGGTGCGCACCGGCGGCGACAAGATGGACGAGGCGATCGTCTCCTATGTCCGTCGTCACCACAATCTGCTGATCGGCGAAGCCACGGCGGAGCGGATCAAGAAGGAATATGGCATCGCCCGCGCCCCTGCCGACGGCATCGGCCAGACGATCCACATCAAGGGCCGCGATCTTGTGAACGGCGTGCCCAAGGAAATCGCCATCAATCAGGGCCAGATCGCCGATTCGCTGTCAGAACCGATCGGCACGATCGTGGAAGGCGTGCGCATCGCGCTGGAAAACACCGCGCCGGAACTGGCCGCCGACATTGTCGATCAGGGCATCGTGCTCACCGGCGGCGGCGCCCTGATGGCGGGCCTCGACGAGCAGCTGCGCGACGAGACCGGCCTGCCCGTGACGGTGGCCGAGGATCCGCTCACCTGCGTTGCGATCGGCACCGGCCGCGCAATGGAAGATCCGATCTTCCGCGGGGTTCTGACGACCGCCTGAGCCCGCCCGTTCACCATTCGCCGTCCATCAGGGGGGAGCGACCGACATGGCCACGCCGCCGAGCCGGCGTCCGGGTTTTTCCCGCAAGGCGCAATATGGCATCTTTGCCGGCTATGTGCTGGCGGTGGCCGGTGCGCTGGGCGGACTGCTGCTGCTTGCCATCTCGCTGATCGACCCAACCGGGTTCGCCGCGCTCCGTTCGATCGGGCGGGAGGCGACGGCGCCGGTGGCCGAGGGCGTAGACGGCGGCCGCCGCGCCGTGGGCGGCGCCGGCAGCACCATCGCCGCTTATGTGAACGCCGGACGCAAAAATGCCGAACTGCAGCGGCAGGTGGATGCCTATCGCGCGGAACTGATCAAGGCCCGCTCGCAGGAGCGCGAAATCGAACGCCTGCACCAGATGCTCGGCCTGGTACAGAACACCGCTGAACGCGTCGCAGTAGGCCGCCTCATCAGCACCAGCGCCTCCTCCACGCGCCGCCTCGCGACGCTATCGGTCGGCACGCGGCGCGGCGTGCGCTCGGGTCAGCCGGTGCGCAGCCCCAAAGGGCTGGTCGGCCGCATCCTGAATGCCAGCGCAGGCACCGCGACCATTCTGCTCATCACCGATCCGGAGAATGTCGTGCCGGTGCGCCGCGCAAGCGACGGCCTGCCCGCTTTTTCCACCGGCCTCGCCGACGGCAATGTCGAAATTCGCGCGATCAACGCCGGGCAGAACCCGTTTCGTGCGGGTGATGTGCTGGTGACGAGCGGAAACGGCGGCCTCTACGCGCCGGATATCCCGGTGGCGCAGGTGCTGCGCCTGACGCCGGACGGCGCGGTAGCGCGGCCCTTCGCTCAGCCCGCCGACACCAGCTATGCGATGGTGCAGCGCGTCTTCATACCCGTGCCCCCGCCCAAGGCGCCGGAGGCCCCCGCCTCCGATCTGCCGGCGGATGACGCGGCGGGCGAATAAGCCGCCATGCGCCGTTCCACCGTCACCAATGCCTATCCCGTCGCCAAGCGCCGCCGTTACCGATCAAGGCTGAACCGGCGCGCCTCGCCGCTGAAGGCGAATGCCGTGCCGATCATCTCGGTGCTGGTCGCCTCGCTCGTCACCACCCTGCCCATCCTTACCGCGCTGCCGCTGCTCCCGCCGCTCGGCCTCATGATGTTGATCGCCTGGCGCCAGCTGCGCCCCGGCCTGTGGCCGATCTGGATCGGCTTTCCGCTCGGCCTGTTCGACGATCTGTTCTCCGGCCAGCCGATCGGAAGCGCGGCGTTCCTGTGGTCCGTCGTGGTGATCGCGCTCAGCCTGATCAATGATCGCACCAACTGGCGCGATTACTGGCAGGACTGGCTTGTTGCGGCTTTATGCCTTATATTCGCGATCATTGGGGGCATGCTGATAGTGGGGCTGGTGTATAAGCCAGCCGGGTTGGAGCCGCTGGTGCCGCAAATTCTGCTTTCGATCTTCGGCTTTCCGATTGTGGCGCGCATTGTGTCCGCGCTGGACAGGTGGCGTTTGTCGGCATGATTTCCTTCCGCAGGCGCCGCCGCAGCACCAGCAAACGCTCCAAACCGCCCAAGACGATCAACAGCGCGCAGCAGGACTTCACCTTCACCCGCCGGGCGATGTTCGTCGGCGGCGTGCAAGGCGTGCTGGGCCTCGCCTTGGCCGCGCGCATGACCTACATCTCCGTGGCCGAAAACGAGCGCTACAAGCTGCTTTCCGAAAGCAACCGCGTGAACCTGACGCTGCTGCCTCCGCGCCGCGGCTGGTTCATCGATCGCTATGGCAAGCCGATCGCCGATAACCGCGCCGATTTCCGCGTCGACATTATCCCCGAGCGCCTCGCCAACCGGGAAGGCACCGTGCGCGAACTGGCGACGCTCCTCAACCTCAGCGGTGAGGAAGTGACCCGGATCAACAAGGAACTGGACGAAAAGAGCGGGTTCCAGCCTGTCCAGGTCGCCTCCGGCCTCGATTGGGAGCGCTATGCCGCGGTCTCGGTGCGCTTGCCGGACATGCCCGGCGTGTCGCCGCGCCAGGGTTTCTCGCGCCGCTATCCCGCGGGCGCCGCGGTCGGCCATCTGATCGGCTATGTCGGCACCGCCTCCAAGGAAGAATATGACGAGAGCAAGGACCCCTTGCTCATCACGCCCGGCTTCAAGATCGGCAAGGACGGGCTTGAATCGGCCTTCGAGCAGGATCTGAAGGGCAAGCCCGGCGCCAAGCGCGTCGAGGTGACGGCCAGCGGCAAGATCGTGCAGGAACTCACCACTCGCTCCGACGTGCCGGGCAAGCCGGTGCAACTCGCGCTCGACGTGGATCTACATCACTATGCCGCGCGGCGCCTAGGTCAGGAATCGGGCAGCGTGGTCGTGATCGACTGCGAAACCGGCGGCATCCTGACGATGGCGTCAATGCCCAGCTTCGATCCCAACAGCTTCTCCGACGGCATCGGTGTGAGCGAATATAAGTGGCTTCAGGCGGACGACCATGTTCCCTTGCGCAACAAGGCGCTGAAGGGCCTCTATCCGCCCGGCTCCACCGTGAAGCCCAGCCATGCCATGGCATTCATGGAGAACGGCATCGATCCCGACGAGAGCATCATCTGCGGCGGCGGACGGCGCATCGGCAACCGCTTCTTCCACTGCTGGGGCAATCACGGCGTGGTCGATATGGCCAAGGGCATCTACCAGAGCTGCGACAGCTATTTCTATCACTTCGCCCAGAAGGTCGGCTTCGAAAAGGTCGCGAACTTCGTCGACCAGCTCGGCATGGGGCAGGAATTCCCCCTGCCCGTCACCAGCCAGTTCTACGGCACGGTGCCCAGCCCAAGCTGGAAGGAGAAGAAGTTCGGCAAGCCCTGGCAGACCTATGACACGGTGAACGCCAGCATCGGCCAGGGCTATTATCTCGCCAACCCGCTGCAGCTTGCGGTGATGTGCGCGCGGCTTGCTACCGGCAAAAAGCTGATGCCGCACCTCGTTATGGATCAGCAGGCCCCGCCGCCCGAAAGCCTGGGCTTTCCCGAAGACCATATCGTGCGCGTGCGCAACGCCATGTCGGACGTGGTGAACGGCCCCGGCACCGCGGGCCGTGCGCGCCTGCCGCTCGACAATGTCAAGCTGGCGGGCAAGACCGGCACCGCGCAGGTCGTCAGCCTGTCGCGCGGCGACGGCAAGAACACCATCTGGAAATATCGCGACCACGGCCTCTTCATCGCCTTCGCGCCGTTCGACAACCCGCGCTATGCCTGCGCCACGGTGATCGAACATGGCGGCGGATCCGGCGCGGCCTATCCGGTGGCCCGCGACGTTCTGCTGTATCTCTATGACCGTCAGAAGGCGATGGATTCGCTGCTCGCGCTGGAAAAGCAGTGGGGCGGCGATATCGAACAGCGCATGGCGCGCGATCTCGCCCTGTTCCGCGCCCGCCAAAGCGGTGAAGCGCAATCGGACACAAAGGACGGGGAGCAGACGACATGAGCACGCGCCCCGGCGGCATCGTTCCCGCACCGATTGCGGAGCTTCCCTGGAAGCTGATCCTGACCCTGTTCTGCCTCGCCGGTTTCGGCGGCGTGGTGCTCTACAGCGCGGCGGGCGGCCATCTGATGCCGTGGGCTGCGCCGCATCTCGTGCGCTTCACGGTCGCCCTCGGCCTCGCCATCGTCATTTCACGCTTCTCGCCCGATTTCTGGAAGCGCATGACCTTTCCCATTTACGGCGCGGTGCTTGGCATGCTGCTTCTGGTGGAGCTGCTCGGCCAGATCGGCGGCGGCAGCCAGCGCTGGCTGAACCTGGGCGTTATCACGCTGCAACCGTCCGAGCTGATGAAACCCACGATCGTCCTCGCGGTCGCCCTGTTCTTCGATCGGTTGCCGCCCAGCAAGCTCTACACTTTCGATGCGATCTGGCCGCCGCTGGTGCTGATGGGCTTGCCCAGCGCGCTCGTGCTCCTTCAGCCCGATCTCGGCACCACCATCACCATCGTTGCGGGCGGCGTCACCGTGGCTTTCATGGCCGGCCTGCCGATGCGACTGTTCGTGGGCGCGGGCGCGGCGATCGCGGTGATCGCCCCCCTCGCCTTCTTCTTCGTGCTGCACGATTATCAGCGCGGGCGCGTTACCACCTTCCTCGATCCCTCGGCCGATCCGCTGGGCGCGGGCTATCATATCAGCCAGTCCAAGATCGCGATCGGATCGGGCGGGCTATGGGGCAAGGGATTCCTCAACGGCACGCAGAGCCACCTCAACTACCTGCCCGAAGGCCATACCGACTTCGTGTTCGCCACGATGAGCGAGGAATGGGGCCTGATGGGCGGCATCGCCATCCTGATCGGCTTCGCGCTGCTGTTCCGCTGGGGCTTCGCCGTCGCGTTGCGCGCCAACACGCGCTACGGAAAGCTGGTCGCCGCAGGGCTGACGACCACCATCTTTTTCTACGTCGCGATCAACCTGATGATGGTGATGGGTCTCGCCCCCGTGGTGGGCATTCCGCTGCCGTTCCTGAGCCATGGCGGCAGTTCCATGCTGACCATCATGATCTGCATCGGCCTGATCATGTCAGTCGATCGCAAGCCCGGACGAGGCGGCGGCGCCTTCGCCTGAAGCCCTGCAAACTTTTTGCAGAAAAGGTGCATCGAGGCGCTTGACAATCGGCCGCCCATGAACGAAATGCCCCCTTCCCAAGCGCGCCCCAACAGGCGCCACGGCCATGGGGACGCATAGCTCAGTTGGTAGAGCAGCTGACTCTTAATCAGCGGGTCCTTGGTTCGAGCCCAAGTGCGTCCACCACCCTTCCCCTTGATGTAGCTGTGATTTCGTCACCTTGGTAGAGCATGTCGGTTAGCACTCGGTCGCGCTGATTGCTCCAATGCGTTCCGAGGAGAGGGGCATGGCGGTGCTAACCGCCGGGACCATTTCGCGCCCGTTCGGCGCTATGGAAGATGACGAGAAGAAAACCGATTTCGACGCCTGCCTGATGGGCTGGTCCCTGTGCAACTTGCGTGACGAGAAGGGAGACATATGGCCCGTGATCCTCGCCGAGGTTTGGGATGACAAGCGCGGTCGCTGGGATAACGGAACGCGCATCCGGATCGGGGTGATCAGATCAATGCCGGTTCCGCCGCTCCAGTTCGGTGATATCGTCGAGACGAAGACTTCGTCCCACATTCTCGGAAGACCGAGCGACACCACGATCCAGTAGCGGTTGCCCTCGCCTGCTGCTACTCAACGATAGGAACGACGAGGGGATCACCGATGCTGCTTCACGCTCTGACGATGGCCGCTGCTGCGCTCGGGCAGGCCGACGCGCCGGCCGACAGCTCGGACGCCGAACTGAACCGTTACTACTCCGCCGCCATGGAACGCCTTGCAGACCGGGGCGAAGAATACGCGAAGGCGCGCACCGAGCTCCGTGATGCGCAGCGTGCTTGGATCAAATACCGGGACGCCGAATGCGGCGCTGTCTTCACAAGCTGGTATCCGGGATCGATCGCTCGCACGATGGCCGGCGACTGCGTCGACCGTCTGACAAACGCGCGGACGCACGCGATCTGGGCCCACTGGCTGACCTTCGCGGACTCGACGCCGCCGATCCTTCCAGAACCTCCGATAACCGACTGATCCGTAGCGATGGTCGATCTGACGAAACACGTGCGGACCCGCATCCGCTACGACGGGCCCGCTCTCGTGGGCACGAAATGGACGTGCAAGATCTAGCGCCTGCCCTTCTCGTGATGGCTGAGATCGTCCAGATCGCGAACCGCAAGTTCAATGGCGATGCGGTCGCTATCCGGGTCATGGTCGATGCCGACGTAGAGTAGCAGTGCTTCCAGCTCGACCTCAGCCTCGTGCAATCGGTCCTCGACCAAGCAGCCACCCTGCTCGGTCAGAAAGACGTCGCCACGGCCAAAGAGATCGCCGAATGGATCGGCATCACTGGTGCTCCCAGTCTCGGCCTCTTCGCACTACTTAAGCGCATCTACGGCAAAGGCGATACGCCACCAGCGGTCACATTCACGACAGGCGATCAAACCGGGACAACGACCATCAATATCGCTGGCGATGTTCAAAGCCTTGTCGTTCCGACCGAGACTGCCAAGCTGCTCGTCGACCAGGATGTCCGGAAGAACGTGCGCGGTGTCCTCAAGCCACTCGAACGCGATGGCTACGAGGATCTGACCTTCCTTCACCACGAGCAACCCGTCACGCGCATCGAGAAGGACGAGGTTGCGAATATACGGTCCGCGCCGCCGAACGATCCAGAGGAAGAGCAGACCGAGAGCGCCTCAAGTATCCGTGGCGCTGTTCGCATCAAATCACCTCAATACGAGGGCGGCGTTAAGTGGTCCCTGCTCTACCAAAGGCGCGCCATCGATGCCGAAATCGCGGACGAGGCTACCAAATGGGTCGCGGACTTCCAAGCCAATCGCGTCGCCGCGCCTCCGAACACATTTCTCGAGGTCAGCATGACCGAAACTGTGAGGCTGAACGAGCACGGCCTCGCGGTCAGCAAGCCAGCCTACGTCGTCCACGAGGTCCACTCGGTTACACCGCTGCCGACCCAGCCCGGACTGCCGTTTTAGCCTCCGCCGGCTTGCCGATTCGTTCCGGTTATGTTCTACCCGTATGGTATGACGAATCGGCCCCTCCCCCTGGCCCATGACGAGACGCTACGCGCGATGGCGGCGGCGATATACGCCTCTATCTGATTCGACGACGTGTCCCTGAGCTTCGAACGCGCTGAGCGGCGTAGGACCAGCAAATACCGCCGGGCGGTAGGAGCCGCGCAACAGGCAATGGCGGCCGCGTCGCGAGTGCGCGAGCGGGAAAAGAGGCAGATGCCGCTGCTGTAAGATCAAATCTCCGGGAGTGTAATCTCAAGGAGTATGAAAAATGATCAAGACGAGTTGGATCGAACAGGTAAGGTGGATCAAGCCGAAGCCGAAACGCGAGAGTCCCATCCACGAGGATCGGCCGATGGTGGTGGACCGGGGAGCCTGACAAGGCGTGGGGACTGGAGCAGATGCTCGGCAGCGGCCCGGCACAGGTCGAGAAGGTCGCGAAAACGTGGCTCTTCCGTGATCCGCGCGGCGATTACCACGAAACCATAGGCGAACTCTTCAACACCTTCCGCCTCGGACGTTGCCGGTGTGATCGCATGAGCGATCCGGTCGAAAAGATGCGGCATGTTCTTGAGGCGCTCGACAAGGAACTGCACGTCCGTCAACCGGAAAAGATGGTCGAGAAGACGTTCGACGGTTCACGCGCATACCTTGAGGATTACCTGCAGTATCTGGAGCTGGAGCAGATCGTCACGTGTGAGGGCCGGTCGATCACTGACCTGCGGCTCAGTGCGGAAGGGCAGTCGATCTTGCTTATGCTGCGTCTCAGCGCGCCACGTTCGAACTACGACTGCTCGCCCGGTGCCACGCTCCGTCGCGCCATGGAGGCCCAGCCACATCGCTTTAAGAAAAGCATCGAGGACATCGAATGGTGATCGCTAAGAGCGACCGCCCTTTACCGTGCACCAGTGCTCGGCCGGGTCTAGTCGACATACCCTGGTGCTTGAAGATGCAACTGTCTTCATGGTAATCCAGCCATCGACATGACTCGGACAACGCGGACATATTTCTTTAAGCCCTTTCAATACGCGCTTCGCACTCGTTAGCCTATTACGCATCGAACGTTATCCGGCATCATGGACCGGCCCCTAGGGGCAATGGTGTGCTTTCAGATGTGGAGTTCGAATTTCTGGTCAGCAGGTATGGTGCGTATAGCGCACGGGGCATAAAATGGGCCGGTTTCGGACTGTCCGGGCTTAGTCGCCGAACCGAGCGAAACTGCCATTCGACCGGGCATCTTGTGCGTGATACCAACCTCCTGCTTCTCAGGCGTCGCCAATAAGTGCAGACGAAAGCGTTTGCTCCGAGAGATTCGGCTCGTTTACCTGCGCATGTTCGACCATGTTCACACCCCCGGCGAGATGTAATGATCTTCGCCATTGGGTGAAAGCGGTGTTCGCCAACACCGTATCTTTGATTAAGATGGGAGGGGATTTGACGCACACTCAGGCAATAGAACTGCTCGAAGAAGCTGCGCGCGAACTGGCTGAAATTCATCGCGGCAAGCACTATGCTTTGTGGCGCGATGATAAACGTCATTCCCTTGGCGATGCCCTTCGGCAAGTCTCGCCGTTCGACGCCTATAGCGACAGTTGGATTTTTACTGGCGATGGCGGCGGAGCGACAGCGCAGGGCCGGTTCGGCGATTGGGCGATTGATCGTCTGGTCGAGAAGCTTGAACCCGCGGCAATTCTTGCTGCCTTTGGCGAAGAGATCGCGAGAAATGTTGGACACTATTTCGAACTGAGCGCAATCCTCGGCGTGCAACTAGATGCTAGCGTCGATTTGGGCGGCGGCGTGACACTGGACGCTGAGCCGGATGACACTTTCGAAGGCCTGATGCATCGCATCCCTTTCCAGATGCTGCCCGTGCCGTCAGGAACGAGCGTGCTTCGCCTTCGATACTGCGTCGAGCCCGCATTCGAGCTCCGCACTGGCTCTTCGCTCGGCGAGAGCGTGACGACACCAGCGGCGTCGGCCCGTGATCAGGTGCGCCAACGAGTGCGCCTGGCTTGCCTCCTCGCCAGCACCGGTCCGGTCGAGCTACCATTTTCGCTACTGCAGCCCGATCGCGCGAGCCTGTTCGTCGCTGGAGACGGCAATCAGGCTGGGCGTCCGTTCGCTGCGATGCCTTTGGTCGCTTTTTCGGTTAAGGGCACTGCAGTCGGGCGAGCCTATGATCTCCTCGCAACCTTCCGCGGCGGCGTAAGCATGGCGCGCGCGATCGATCGGCTTGGGCGTTCCCGTCTGGCGATCAACCCGGTAGATCGCGCGCTCGAGCTCGGCATGGCGGCCGAGATTGTGCTGATGCATGACCACAGCCCTAGCAATACCGAAATCGCGTATAAGATTGGCGGCCGTGCGGCATGGCTCCTCGGCCAGACACCTGCCGAGCGGGCGACGATCTTCGCTGACATGAAATCGCTCTACGGAGCGCGGTCACAAGCGGTGCATTCCGGCGTGTTGTCGTCACGATCGACCATAGACCTCGATGCTGCTGATGCGCTTGTCACGCGCATCTTCAATGCGATCATCGCGCGTGGCGCATTTCCCGACTGGTCTAGCCTAATGATGGGCGGAGACGCCTTGCAAGCGGGGGAGGAAGAGGATGGCGAATAAGTTCAATGCGAACCGCGACCTCCAGATATAACGAATAATTTGCCTAGCAATGTGGAAGCAGAATAAGCCCGATGCCCAAGCTCTCCGACGATGACGTGAAGGCGAAAATCGCCGATGGCTCGATCTCGGCCCTTACCATCGATACCAATGTATTCGACAAGTATGGCTGTAATCTTGACTTCGCGATCTTCCGGAGGCTCGATCAATTCACCGGCAGCGCCGTCGCCGTACTGTTTTCGGAAATTATCGTGCGCGAGGTGACACGTCATATCGCAAAGGAGGCCGCCGAAACCCAGCGAGCGCTTAAGAAGGCCCTTTCGGCTCACGGAAAGCGATGGAAGATCGATTCCGCCGAGGTAGCGCCGATAGCAAGTTATCGCGCTGAGGACGACTCAGGCGCTGCGGCAGATGAGCAATTTGAAAGCTTTAGGGATGCAGTGAACGGCGAGGTCGTCCCTGCGCTTGGGGTGAACGATCGCACGGGCGAAATTCTCGATCGATATTTCTCCGTCCTCACTCCCTTCGAGAACAAGGATGCAAAAAAGAGCGAATTTCCCGACGCCTTCGCGCTCATGACGCTCGAAGCCTATGCGCAGCGTGAAGGGATGTCGATCCTCTGCGTGAGCGGCGACAAAGGCTGGGCAAATTTCTGTGCAGGATCTGAGCGCCTTGTCTGCATCGCCGACCTCAATCAAGCGCTCTCGTTCTTCAACGAATCCGGTCGCTTGGTCGCCGAGGCTGCGGTAAACCTACTGAGGGCCGGGCAGACCGAAGAAATCACGGCAGAGATCGAGAGCGCAATAGAATACAGGCTCGATGATGTCGACTTTTACGCGGACGGCTGGTCCAGCGTTGAATTCGAGACCGAGCCGCTCTCGGCAACGCTACAAAGTATCGACTGGGAGGCAGCGGGAGCGCCGGTCGTAATTGCTGTAGATAGTGACGTCGTCACCTTCACGACCCTTGTTGCGGCGCGGGTCTCTTTCGAGGCGAGCTTTCGGTTCGAGGTCCGTGATAGCCCAGATCGCGACTATGTCAGTTTGGGGTCTGAGGACGTTTCGAAGGAGACGAGCGTTGACTTCGAACTTGCGATCACCGTTCCAAAAGACCCCGATGAAGGCATGGAATCGATCGAGGTCGATGTAGCTCGACGTCATATTCAAGTCGACTTTGGAACGGTGGAACCTTTCCAGAACGAAAATCCCCACCATGAACGCTATTGATGCGGCCACTTTGATATTGGATAGGCTGGCGTAGCCGCGGTGGCTCAGGGGTAGGACGCTGCGGCAGACGGCGGTGTATGGCGGACCGGTAAGGATTGGAACTGCCGTTGCATTTGGTCAGTATTAAGAACTAATCGCGTCCGCTTGCAAACACAGTCCAAACTTGCATGAATGCCGATTTGGGGCGCGCAACTGACATGCCTATCCCCAGTCTGGAACGTCCGCTTTCAGGCAATCGGCGGTGGAGGTTCAATGACAGAAATTAGGGCGCACTGCAGACCGGCAGAACGTGGGCCGAGCTAAAAACTGTCCGCTTCAGATTGGTGGTCGGCCAAAGCAGACAACTGGAACAGCCAGCATCTTGCGGCGGGGTGAGGATTTTCGGCGACGCCGATCAACTCATTATATCTTGCGATTTCCGGTGCCGGTGGCGCCAGATCGACAAGACCTTCTATGTCGATGAGCGGTGGGCCAACGAAGAGGTGGCGTCTCTCGCCGCCAGCTAGCTATGCGTTGCGGGCGTGTTCGTAGGGTCAGCCCAGCTGTCACAATGGCGTGTCAGCAAGCGCGCCATTCAGCAGAGGCGACAGGCTGAGCCTTAGCTTCGGATCCTGCCGCAGCTTCGCGGCGTAGGCGGAGACCACTGGGTCGTCCGGATCGAGGCGCTGGTCGAGCCGTCGCGCGGCGGTCAGCAGCGCCGCGTCCTCGCCGCGGGGGCCGAGCGCCATTGCGCGATCGAGAAGGATACGGATGGCCAGTCCGGCCTCCGTCTCGTCAAAAGAATCAAGTCGCGCCAGCCTCTCTCCAAGTGCGGCGTAGAATGCGTCCGCACGCTCCGTCCTCACGACATCGGCGTCGATGCTGCCGGATCTAGTCGAGTGCATCGCTAGTGCCGTCGACATGCCTTCACGCAATGCCTCCTCTTCGAATGCGGTCGCAAGGGGTTCCTCCAGCGCGTCCTGTGTTCCCAGCCATCGGACGAACTCGAGGGTGGCGAAGGTCCAATTGTGGACCGTGACACGGTTGGGGCGAGTCCGGGGCGGGATCGCAAAGTCGGCGAAAAGCGCCGGTCGCGCCGTTGCCGCGCGCCAGAGTGCGGCAAGCGTCTCGCGCAGTCCGCGCGCGCGTTCCAAGAATGCCGACTGGTCACCCAGTTCGGCGGCGATCCGATCGCCGTTTCGCCCGAGCATGAGCACCGCTTCGTAGCCGTTGTAGAGTGATGGCGACGGCCGCTCGCGTGTTGCCGAACAGAGTATCTCTTTGAGACCGGTCAAAGCATCCATGACGCCCTCCTCCCCTACGATGCGCGGGGCGGCGAGCAGCGCATGAATGTTGGCCGTGGCGGCACTCGACGATGTCTCAAGCGCGCGCTTGCGCACACCGTCGATGATCCCGGCCATGCCGGCCGCATTAACATGCGCGGCAACTTCGGTGGGATCTACCTCCTCCATAAGATAGAGAAGCGAGGCGTTCTCGGACTTGGCGTTCAGCGCGAGTTTGACTAGCGCGGTCGATCGCCTTCGGCCGAAGTCTGCGTCCTTGCTAGAAATCCGCGCGGCGGCGTCCGACCCCAAAAGACGGCGAGCCGCGTGAGTTAAGGGCCAGAAGGCGTCGTCCGGCAGCCGGTCCACGACGTCGAGCGTCCGGTCTAGGAGCACCCGCGAAGTCCACGGATCCATGCCTGCCAAGAACTCTGCTGCGGTCTCGATCACCTCTGAGATCGTGATAGCTGCGCGGTTGGCGACAACGTCATCCATAAGTCGGACAAGTTCGTCGCCGATGAGGCTGCTGAAGTCGGGACGTAGCGCACCGACCTGCCGGAGCGACTTGAGCGCGAGCCCTCCCGTGTTGGTGTTGGATACGCCCGTATGCGCCCCCTCGCACGCCGCCGCGGTTAGGCCCGCTAGAAGTTCACGGGCCAACTCCTCGCGGTCGCGCGGCATCGCTATCAGCCACTCGCGCCGCAGAACGGTCGCGACCATAGAGCGGGCGCTCGCGGTGCCAGGACTACGCTGGGCAATCGCACGTAGGGCCTCGATCACGGTGAGATCGACGTATGCCTCAATTAGGGGTTCGTCCCACACCGTTCCCTCGGCGAGGTCGCGCCGCCCGCTCTCGACGAGCAGCCTGACCCCTAGCAAGAAGGAGTCGGGTCGCAGGTCGCCGCCGAGGCCCGATCGCACCTCGTCGATTAGGGACCTTCCGTAGTGCCCCTTAGTCGTCCAGCTCTCCGTTGTCCCTCCAAGCGCCGTCTGCCGTCGCAGTGTGGCCCAAAACCAGCGATGCGCGTCCCTGTATTTGCCAGTTGCTGAGTAGGTGACTGCATTGTCGAGGTGGTGGCTGCTGAGGAGCAGCGGTGCGGCGTAAGTCGTGGACCGGGTCTCGGGCCAGACAGTCGAGAAGGTGCCCTCGGCGAATCTGGCATTCATCAATTCGAACCCGGCGTTTAGCGCAGGCAGCGGCGCCGCATCGATAGAACGCCGTGATACCAGCTGCTCGAGCAGCGCGGCGGCCGCTGCGGGGCCGTTCAAGTGCCACTCGGCCATGGCGACGCATTGGATAGTTACGTCGGCTGCTGCTTCGGTCGCTTCCCGCCAATCCTCTTTGGGGTCGGAGAGCCGGGCGGCCGCGTCGAGATAGCATGCCTTGGCTAGGTCCCACCGGTCGGCATCGGCGAGCAGGTCGCCGAAGTGCTTAGTCAGCAGCGCGGAGAGGAGAGGTGCCCCTCCTTCACTGATGTTGCGCACGGCGTCTAAGAACCCAATATCTACGTGGCTTTCATCTGCGGCCGCCGCCCGCGCTTGCGCCATGGCTAGCGATGCGGGCGATAGGCGCTCGTCGTCAAGCCGCCCTATCGACCCGAGGTCGGCGCAAGAGAGGCGAAACGCGCCGTCCAAGACCCCGATCCAAGCCGCGTCCTCCGTTGCGACCTTCTCGTGCGTCTGCGAAACTGGGTCGTCGCCCCGCCAGACCATTGTAGTAATGTAGCGAGTGAGGAAGTCCGCAAGCGGGTCCGACGTGCCACGCGTGACAATTGACCAAGAGGAGAGCGCCGAATCACCGGCTGGTGCCAGCTCGTCTACGAGGTCTGCAAGCGCCAGCCGGCCACAACTTCCAACGTCGACGATCGCGATTGCAAGTTCGCGAACGAGTTCGGCGGTGAGTAGGTGGTGCACGATGATCCATGGGATAGGCCGAGCCCGGAATTCGGCGACACGGATGTCAGTTGGCCGCTGGATCATGCGGGAACTCCTGGGTTGGTCTCGTTCATCCGGCCGGAACCGGTGTGCAGTTCGGTAATTCGCAGCGATACAATACTGCCCTCGGATCGCCACCGCGATCTCTCTCTTGGGAGCCGATGCAAATCGAAGGCGAAGATGCGCGCGGTAGCGGCAGGATCGACGGCGAATGGATCAAGTCCAGCGACGAAGCCAAGGCTAGACCAGGAGGTCAGCGCGTCATCGTCCGGACCGGACCAAGCGTTGTTAGGCTTCGGCTCTTTCGCGTGACGCCCCCAGCAGGACACCGAGACCGTTGGGATGATCCGCTTGAACACTGGAGGAAGCGGCAGGAACGCTCCGGACAAACCGCCGCCTAGGCCCTTGCCGATCTCGGTGTAGTTGGCGAGGACGAAAGACGACAGGTGGTGCCTCGCGCAGTCGCCATGCTCGGCCGCGTCGCGGAAGGCGTCGAGGAACTGCAGGTGCCATTCCCGAAACCGTGAGCCATCCAACCGTCTGCCTTCCGGCTGGGGTGTGCACGTCGCGACTGAAACGACATCCACGTGGTTGGGCGGGTCCGGGATGCAGTCCGCGTGGCGCGTTATGGCGGCGATCGGCGTTGCCAGTCCCCGGTCGCTGCCGATGCTGAGCGCGTCGGAGCAGATCAGCGGCTGCATAGTAATGGTTCCGAAGCGCGCGTTTCGGGGCTGAAGGGTCACGAGGCAAAGCAGGTTCGCCTCGCTCATGTGGCGCTCGGGAAGCGTATCGACCTCAAACTTCGACCTAATCAGCTTGGGGTGGAGACAGACCCGCAGCTTTGAGTCTGCGTCGACAGCCAGCACGCAGCCGATGTTGAACCAGCCGTCAGGAGGCTGGTCGTCCAGCCATCGCACGAAGCCGTCCAAATCGCCGAGCGCGGAATCCGTAAGCCGGGTGAACCGCTCCACCAGCGAGCGGACCGCGGTTGTATCGAAGAGGTGACCCGAGGACGGTTCATCCGGCCGAAGGCCGAAGTGCAGGCAGCCGCTTGGACCCAGCGGGCTAATTGCCTCCGCTACGGCCAGAACGGCACTCGGCGTGGCAAAGGCCTCCGGGAAGGTCACTAGGTCGTATCGGGTCAGCACCGGGGGAACGGTCGCATCGTCGAACCGGTCGAGCGGCAGGGCGACTGGGCTAATTAACTCCCTCATAACCTCGCTCAGCACGCCCGTGTCGCCGCCAAGGACGAGGTCGCGCGGCTCCACTACCCTTACCGCGAAAGGTTGGGCGTCTCGGTCAATCGGCCATCGTAGATGGACGCCTTGAAATGGCCCTTCGGTCGAATTCATCCGCAGCGGGTGTTGCGGTCTGCGTGCCGCCCGTGTCAACAGACGTAGCGCTGCCGTGGTCACCTCCCAAGGATTTATCCGCACTGAATGCTCCCCGATCATCGAACGGGCTGGACTGTGGAGCGGTGGATAGCTGACGTCAGCTGCTACCGAGCCACATTGCCGCTTCTCATTCAAAAGTTACCACGAGTGGAACGATCCGCTACAAATGAAGCATGGAATTCCTGGACCAGCAAATTAATCCACCCGCCTCATGGGACAAATTTGAGGAATTGTGCCGGTCTCTGTTTTCGGAAATTTGGGACGATCCGACCGCCGTTCGGCACGGCCGCACCGGGCAGGCGCAACACGGTGTCGATATCTACGGACGGCGGCCTTCGATGCCGTCCGAATTGCTGGGCGTTCAATGCAAAGGCAAGCACAGAAACTACAAAGCCAAACCGACAATCAAGGAATTCGATAAGGAACTGGACAAGGCGGAAAAATTCGAGCCCAAGCTTGCCGAATGGACGTTTGCCACCACGGCTTCTGATGATGCGGCATTACAACGGCATGCCCTAACAGTTTCAAGCCAGCGAGTCGCTGTGGGGAATTTCCCTGTAAGGTTCCTCGGCTGGAACTCGCTGCAATCGCTGCTGGCTCAGCACCCGGCAATCATCGAACAGTTCTACCCCGAATTGGGGCCGCAATTCCCGTTGGTCATTGAGCGGCTCAAAGAACTGCCTGGTCAGGTAGTGGCGGCTCTTCACTCTTCGGTCTCCACAACGCGCACAACTGAGTGGTTGCCCGAGACGTTCGATCAGGCGCGCGATCTAGGTCCGGCGCTGATGGGAAAATCCCTTGGCCCCGCAGACGTCAGCGCTTGTCCGGAGCTTCCACAGGTCGAACGCTTGTGGCGAGAGCTAGAGGCCGGTTTCAGTGCGCGTTTGGTAGCCACTGCCGGTGCCGGCAAGTCGGTATGTGCTCTGCAGGTCGCGAAACGCGCGCACGATCAAGGCTGGCATGTTGTTCGGTTAAAGAATCCCGAGGTTTCTTCGCTGCAGTTGATGCTGGACGATCAGCCGACGCTCCACATCGTCGATGACGCTCACCTTACCGATGCCGACCTCCTACGCTTGGCCGAAGAACAAGCCTCATCCAGACGATGGCTGCTGAGCGCGCACACCGTATCGAATGAACGGACGGCAATGCCTGGCAGCATAAGGATTAATCCGGGGCAGGCGGTCGCCGTCATAGCTAGCGGGCTCCGCGCCGATATGGCTGAGACGCAACGGATCGTGCAACGCGTGGATGACCGTGTCCGTGACGGCCCGGGCGATGAGTGGATCGGGCATCGCCTCAATGCGGCAGAGAAGGCGGGTCGGCCATGGCAATTCATGTTCATTCTCGGAGGCGGGTGGCGCCGCGCCACGCAAGCTGCCGAGGATGCACGCAGTGTCGGCGCGGACTTGGTGCTAGCGGGTATCGCCATCCACCAATTAGCATCGCGCGATGCACGCGCAACCGCGGCCACCCTACAGCCTTTGTTTGATGTCGGCGGGGTTGATATTGTTCGCAGCGCAGAGGCGATTGATTGGCTGGTTGCGCACCGGCTCGTGCTGGAACTGGGCGACTTACGCTGTCCGCATCAACGACTCGCCAGCGTTCTCATACGGCGTATTCTCGAGGGACAAACCGAGCATGGCCGTAATGCAATCGGCGCAATGATCAATCATGCCATCGCTGCGCCGACTTACCCCCTTGCAGGCCTGTCTTCGCTGCTCACTGAAATGCGCCTGATGGGGGCTTTCCCGAAGCAGTGGGCGCAGCTCGTCGACAAGGAATTGCTGCCCGCGCTTATTGCGCGCTGTTGGTCTGCCGAATTGCCCGACGATCGCCGCGGCGCAACTTGGCTCTTGTCGGAAATGCAAAGCTACATCGACGACTGGATTACCGCCGCCACGCGTGGATACGAGGAGACCGCCGCTCGCTGGTATAGTGAACCTGCACTCGGGACGGCTTACGGGATTGGACACCTTTTCGGTCAGTTCGCGATGAAGGACGAGGACTTGGCGCGCTCAATAGTGTCGCGCTCGGATCCCCTCAAGGTCGCGGCTGCGGTTAGCCAGGCTGACGCGGTCCTGGCCTGCGAAGTCGCCAGCATGCTCTACTACAGCGCGAGGTGCAGGCCCGAAAAGTGGAAGGAGCGATATCTCGCCGCGGTTGATCGAGAAGCCTGCCTAGCGGCGATGCGGAGTTGGCCACGCAACCACTACCTGTCGGCAGCGGGTGTATTTTGCCAATTGTTTGCTTGGGATGACGAAGCTTTCGGCCTCGATCTGATTGAGACCCTCATTCCGGCTATTGCGGATCGGCTCAGGGCGCAGCCGTTCCCAGAGTTCCACGAACTTCATGACATGGTCTGGCACGCGCTTCGGCTCGATGACGCGCTTGGTATCTACGTCGGAAAGAACGGACCAACAGCTCGCATGCGCAAAATCGGAGGCAAGCTGGCGGAATGCTGGAATCCCGCAGCGCTTGCCGAACAGGTCTCTTCAATGACACGGCGTGACTTCCAGTCAGCCTGGCGGCTACTGAATTTCACCCGCGAGGTTTCAAAGAAGCAATTCGAAGCAACGCTCGCTCACATCGACTGGGCGCGGATCGAGAAAACAATCAGTAAAGCCTGGAGACGGTTCGACCACGATATTGAGGTCTTCCTTCAGGTTTGTTTCCAAGCTGACGTCGCCAAAGACCCGATTCGGTCGATGGTGATAAACTCCCTCGCAGAGACGCCGATTCTGTCGGTGCGCTTAGCGATGCTTGCGCCGGTGGCGGCCGTGGAGCAAATCAATGCCGGCAAACTGGTCGGAGTGGCAACCCACGGACATTTCCATTGGAGGATGAGCGCCGCCGTGATCGCTCAACTCGCCGGCGACCATGGCGCGCTGATCGAGCCCCTGATTGCCCCGCATGAGGCGGTCGCAAGCGAGCAGCTTGGCAGCAGTAACCAGCCCTTCTTTGACGAGCCGCTGCTTTTCCTCCGGCTGATCTGGCAGCTGGCGCCAGCATCGTTCGAACGCATCATCGCGAATGTCGATTCCTCGGGTGCCGAGGCTGGCTGGCGTGACGCGCTGAGCGGGAAAGACGCGGCGCAGCACGCACCGCCTGGCGATCGCGGTCCAAAAGCGGCCGATCGCCAGACGGCCGCGTGGTTGATCGAACGGTGTGTCGACAGGAGCGATGATCTTGGTGCCGCGGCACGGCGTCTTCGCGCGCGATGGCCGAGCCGGTCGCGGCCCCATCCGAAACTTCTGGAGCCATTCGGCTGCACTGCATGATACGTAAGTTTTCGGGAAAACTTTTGCCAAGTTACCCGTCACGCTCGGCGCTGGGCCGGACAAGATCTACGATGTCTAAACTGGCGCCACGTTTGTTGTTTGTTGGAGGATCAGCGGGTCTCAGAGGGCCACCGCCAGAAGGAAGGCATCTAGCCCTAGTAGCCTCCACTTTTAAGTGTCCGGCGAGCGCAACGACGGTGTAAAGTTTTGCAATCCTGTTTGCGGAGGGCGGATGCTGGGATAGAAACATATATGTTTCGCGCTGCGATCTTCTATTGGAATCACGGACGGTCGGCACCATGGCCGGTCTCGTAAGCGACCCCGCGCGGCAAGCGCAGGATACATTTCGCGGTTATATCTACCAGATATTGCGCAGCATCCTGGTTTGGTTAGACCTTGGTGATGACGAGCACCTGTTTCTAGAAGGCGCGGAAGACCTCGATCGGGTCGAGGGCTCCAAAGCGCTAACCGAGCAGGTCAAGGATACCGCTGGCTCGGGCAGTATCACCTTGCGCACGGCATCGGTCGTTGACGCGATCAACAACTTCTGGACGCACCGGACGCGTAATTCCGGCATCGCGATCCGATATCGCTATGTCACCACTTCCGGTATTGGAGTCGAGCAAGGTTCACCGTTCGGTAGCGGTCGGGGTGGGCTAGATCTCTGGAACAGCCTTCGCGCCGCATCCTATGATCCGGCCAACGACGAGCATATCGCCTCAATTGCCCAGTTCCTGCTCAATGAAGGCAAGCTCTCGGCGCCACTGGAGCTGTTGCTTGACCAAGCCAGCCCGGCTGATCTGTTCGCGAAGGTGATCCAGCCAATCGAATGGATGGCCGGCCAACAGGACGGCGATGCGCTAGTGCGTAATATCAAGGACCGGCTCGTCCTGCATGGTGCCGCCAGTTCGATCGCGCCAGCAGATGCCGAACTTGCGTTCGACGCGCTTTACACCGCCGCGTTTGACGCGGCGAAGCAGAAGGATGGTGCTCCGCTCAATCGCGCGCAATTTTTGCGCATCTTCGCCGGCGCGACCGGCTGCCACGTGCCCAAGCAGGATCTGCTTAATCTCATGCGAGCGGCCCTGTCCTCAGAAAGGGGCGATCTGACCGTCCAGGCGCAACCTATAGGCTTGGAAGGTCCGCCGCCGCTGCCCCCGCAATATTTCCAACGCGTGGCGAGCGAACAGGCCGTGAGCGCGGGATTGTCGACCGGCACGGTTCTGCTCCACGGATCGACCGGTTCGGGCAAGACGCTGACCGCCGCTAGCACACTCGTCGGTGACGAGCCGTTGTGGCTGACGCTTCGCGATCTGAGCCCCGGCGAGGCCAAGGCACGGCTGGTTGCAGCAACCGAACAGTTGCGAGCGGGCACGGCCGCCAGAACCTTGGTGGTCGATGATCTGGATACCCTCTCGGATCCCCGCGGGATCGCCGGGCCGCTCGGCGCGCTGTGGCACACACTACAGGCGCTTGGCGGGCGGGTGCTGATAACCTCGGATCGCATATTGCCTGATCGATTGGCGCAGGCAGTCCGGCTCGATCCTGCGCGCGAATTCCGTATGCAGCCCTTCGATGCAGATGAAATCGAGGCGTTTCTGCGAGAAAACGGTTGCCCGGACGACCGCGCCAAGCTCTGGTCCAAACTTCTGGAAGTTTCGACGCGGGGCCATCCGCAGCTGGTCAGCGCACGCGTACGCACGTTGGCGGCAAACGACTTTCCCCAGCCAGATCATTCGGACATGCTTGGGGCGACCAGCGATCTTGACCCCATCAAATTCGAAGCCAGGCGGCTCATATCCGAGCTCCCCGAGGGCGCACGCGAGCTACTTTTGCGGGCGAGCCTGATGACCGGACGCCTGTCGCTCAAGCGCCTGATATCGATTGGAAGGCTGCAGGACGCCATCGCCGAGCCGGGCGCAGCGGTCGACATCATCGCTGGACCTTGGCTTGAAAAAACCGAGGATGGTGAGTATCGTGTATCACCGCTGGCGCGCGGCGCGGCAGACGAACTGCGCGGTCAGGACTGGACCAAAGCGATGCATGGGCAGCTCGCCTGGATCTACCTCCTCGATCGTACCGTCAGCCCTTGGGATATCTCGTCCATCCTGTTGCATTGCTACACCGCAGGCGCGGCCGGACCACTAGTCTATGTCTCGCAAGGGATGTTCTCCGCGAGCGACGAGACTTGGGCTGCGGTTGGCGAAACGTGTGGAATCTACACCGGCCTTGGCCTCGACGCGAGCAACCCACTGCCATTCAGGAGCGCGATCGACGTCTTCGTCTTCCGAATCTTGCAATACCGCATTGCCGCCGAGACCGACCCCGACACCGCGATGCGGATCGCGCTCAAGATCGAGGAGGAATTCGCCGCAGCCCCGATTGACGATGCCCGGCAGTTCTTCCGCTTCCTCTATCTCAGCCAATTCCTGTCGATCCTGAAGGTCCGCTATCCGGTCGCGGTCATCGTCGCTCGATCGCTCGAATTCTTCGACGTCGCCAAGACACTTGAAGCGACCTTTCCGGAACGGCTCGCCGAAGCCGGTCTTGAGGGCGAGGACAGCGTCCCGGCTGGCACATATGTGCAGTTCGCCAGCCTCCGGTTGTTCTCGCAGATTCAAGACATCGACGAATTCACAGCGCTAGTTGCAGCGCTCGACGGCAGATCGATGGAGGATGCCTGCGCCGTGCTGAACTCGATCGGCACACCTGACGATATGGCGTCGGTTTTGATCGAACGCCTGTGGTTGTCGGAATATCAGTCAGGGGCCGTTGGCTGGCCCGCCTTCCGGCAGAAGCTCCGGAGTGCCTTCGATTTTAGCGCCAAGGTTGGCGCCGCGTCCATGGCGAGAGCGATCGCGCCCGTGCTGCTGAGAATGATCAACGAGGATATGGGCGACTCGCAAGGCGCCGTTGTCGAAGCGGGTGATCTCGGCGCTGTCGTAGGAGCAGATCCGATCTACAACTGTGCCTTTGCGAAGGTAATGAGCGATGCTGGCGACTTCCCGAAAGCCAGGGAGATCTGGCGTAAAGCGCTCCCGAAATGGCCTCGCGAGGAAGATGACATCGGTTGCGCCTATGCCCACCGCTCGGCTGCGATCGGCTCCGCGCGGAACGGCGAATGGACCGAGGCTGCGCACTATTTCGATGAGGCCCGAGGGCTGATCGAGGAGGGTTCGCGTCCCACCTTCACCATCGGCCTTAAGATGGACGCCGCCCTTACGCGTTTGATGGGGGGTGATCGCGGCCAGGCACTCCGTGAGTTCGGGCAGGTCGTCGCGGCACTCGAGCCGCTGCAGACTAATTATGAGTGCGATCCCCTGCTTTCGCTCCAGCGTCGCAGCGGCGGAGTCCTGTCCGCGGCGGTAGGATGGATGGCGGGTGAACGCACCGACAAAGAGATGACGAAGCTTGTGGGCATGTGCAGCAACCTCGACCCGTTCGTGACCGATGCCCCTGTTGCGCCACCACTCGACACTCTCCGCTTGGATCTGATCCGGCTCGAGCTTGCCTGCGGCGCATCGGTCGACGGGTCTCTGCAGGAAGCCCCGGCCCTGCGTGCCAGCCCGTTCGTGTCGTTTCGTGCTGGGAGTTGCCCGGTGCTGTTTGAGCTGGCTCGGCGGACGTTGGATTTCAGTGACATCGTGATTGACGGCACCAGGATGCTCGACGCCTTAGCCATGCTGGCGGAACAAATCGCCGCGAATGATCGCGACGTCATGCGCATTGACGATGGCAAGGCCCGGGAATGGTCAGAGGGCGCCGACGAAATTCTGGTAGGACATGTGGTCGTCGCCACGTTTGCTCTGGCCGCCGCGGATCAACTCGATCGACTGCCCATTGCCCGCTGGCGAACGGACGCGGCGGCGCATCCGCAAGGCGGACGTGTGGAGCAATTGATCGATCACCTCGAGGGGCTATTCATTAAGGGTACGGTTGAGGCCTGGGGCACAGTCCTCAAATGCCCAACAAACGATTGGTCCCATCACGCGATCTCCGCTCTCGCCGCGACGCTGCTGGAGCGTCTGGCACCGGACGCCCTGCTCGTCGCGCAATCGCTGTGGGTCCATTATCTCAAGGAACCCCATCGTCGCCAGCTCGCCGAACACTATGTCATCCACCTCGCCTCTAGACAGTGGACCGCGCTCACGAAATTCCCGGAGGTGTTCGGCCCGTCCGAGAGTGCCACCGAACCACTGGCCACGGCCATCGCCGCACCTGGGCAAGGGTGGCCGAAATTGCGAACCATATTGCAGGCGGCTCTCGGCATCGTGCCGCTGGCTGCGGATGACATTGCGCGCATTACGATTGAGGCTATGGAGGCCTGAACGATTGGGTCTCAGCTGACGCTTAGTCCGCTTCTTAAGCTCTAAACTCAGCGGCCAAGCGGCAGATCGGGTCAATCTTGCACCCCAATTCGACTTATCGATCCGTCCGATAGAACGGGCATGGTGCTGCCCTAATCCAGCGTCCGCTTTTAAGTTTGACGCGATAGGTGGCGAACGGCCGACATTAGGGCGCAAAGGTGCCATCTGAACGGCAACCGTATTTGCTTCGCACATGTAGATAAGGGTACGAAGTTCGGCCACGCTCGGACCGCGTTGCGATCAACTCTTCCGCACCACTTTCCTTCTCTTCGTCGAACAACAAGGGTCACTCAAAAGTCCGAAGGCAGGCATCTGAGAGCGCGCACAACAGCGTGGACAAAAGCTCGCGCACGCAAAATTACAGGCACACCCAAAATCCGCGTTGAGAACGCCACGCGCACAGCGCGCTTCTCCGAAATGTCCACACGATCGGCGTCAGTATGCAAGACCCCGAAAACGTAGACAAATTCGTTCTCCCGCCGAAAGAGGCGGGAAAAGAGCGTGGACAAGCAAGCCGAAAGGTCCACGGAATTTTGGTAGGCGCAATACCGTAAAAGTGGGGAACCCACTTTTACATGCTCCTGGACAAATCGGATCGGTCGAGTCTTCGGCTACCTCGGGCCGATCGCCGTTCGGAAGTCGCGCTGTGCCCATACTCTTCTCCCGTTTTATCCATGGTTCGGCGGTCGTCCCGCCTCAGGTCCTCTGTGTGGACAAGTCCTCACTCCGGAAGGCCAGCGCATGTGCGCGCGAGGAAGTGAGATAAGTGAGGATGAAGTGGGCTGAATGAGCCCGGAAAGGATAAGGAAAATCCCGCTGGGCTTGCCGCTGCCAACCGGTTGCGGCTCTCAAAAAAAGGAAGCCCAGATGTTCTTTCGAAATACCACGCCAAGCAGTGCGGGCGCCATCGTCACGGACCGCCTTCTTACCGCACTCGACGCCCGCGATACAGCCCGCGAAGTCACCCTCGAACCCATCGGATTGAAGGGAGTGTTCGAAGACGATCGGGCGACCGCGTTGATCGATCCGGATGCTGCTCAATGCGTGCCGATGGCGAGCCTCGTAGCGATCGCGGAAGATTACTCGCTCGACGTTCTGGTGTTGCGTGAAGTTGCACCTGGCAATTCTTCGGTCAGCATCTGTTGTGATGCGATTTTGGCTTCGCATCCGTGCGACACTCTGACCCTCACAGCTCTCGATCCTTGGATTCAAGAAGGGGTCTTCTGGCTCGTTAGCGAGCGCGCTCGGCACGCGATCCGCGTCGCTGAGAACGGCTGCGAAATCGTGCTCGGCCAGCCATTCTCGACGCGGGGCCAAATGCTGTCCGGGCTTCTTCGAGCACAGTCGTCGATAGCAATTGATATGCCTCACGAGGAGCGTGTCTGATGGCCCGGAAGAAGCCCGTCACCGTCAATCCGGACATCGCTTGGTCGGCGTCCAATCCTCACAGCTGGTTGATCTTGCGCGGCGATGCGCCGGGCACCGAAGCTGTGCCTGGCTGGCGCGTTATGTATGGCAATCTTAGAGCTCGCCATCGTGATCATGACAACTCGCTGACCGCGTTCGCGCAAGCCAAATTGAGACCCGACGGAACGCCCGGGTGGATCCCGACCGCGCATCGCGTTGAAGTGCTGTTGCCAGCTCATGCAGACGACGCGCTATGCGATCCTAAAACGCTGATCGGACGCGCTGAAGCGGAGCTGCCAAACGATCCCAAAGGGCTCGCGACCTACGTCACGCTGACGTGCGCTCCGGATCGCCTTCATTCGCAATTCGAGGTCGCGCGGCAGGTCGCGCGCGACCTCGTCGATCGCTTCGAGGTGGCGGTCCTGATGGTTCAGCATGTGCCGGCAAAGGCGGCCAACGCCAACGCTCCCCACTGCCATTTGGTGATCCCGGGACCGCGCCGACTGACGGCCTGGAGCGGCTTCGGTTCCTATGTCACGCAGCTCTCAAGCGATGCCGGTCGCAACCTGGTCGTGGACGCGCTTCTGACCAAACTTGCGGTCTAGCTTCTTGCAACCGGCGCGTCATGCCGCTGGTCACCCAACCCAAAGGAAAATCATGTTCAACGTTACCCTCAAGGGCGCCGCCGACGCGCGCGCCCGGATCCTTGCCGAAACGCTTTGCGGGGCGGCTCAGCTGCCGCTCCAAACCAATCTCTCCGTGCTCTTTCCGGCATTCCACCAATCGATGCATTTGCCGGAGTCAGACCTCATACTCCTTCCGACAAGTGCCGACCTGCCGTTCGCGCGGCGATGGTCGCAGACGTTAATTCGCGAAGCGCGATGCGACCTACTGCTTGTTTCCTGGCCAGCCGGAACGATGCCCGCGGTTATGCGCGCCACGTGGAGCGTGAAACGGACAGGATGGACCGCGCCGCTCCGCCTCTGGATGTCGATTGTGGATGAGCCATGGTTCGTGACGAGCTGTGGCCCAAATGCCCGCGCCTTCCGGTTGGCAGATGCTCGCCGCTGGCAATCCAGCCCGCCGGCCGGCGGGCGAGCCGAGATGCGGAGTGGCTTTGATCGAGCGGTTTGCTGGATAGAAAATCTCAAACACGATCTCGAGGCGGCGGGGGCTGCCTCATGATCGGCGATCAACGAGAAACCGGCTATGCGATCTTGTGGCCCGCGCAGTTTTCTAGTCGGATTACTCTGTCGAAACCCTTTGGCCGTCTGCCCTCGGCCACAACGCAGTCAAATGAGGCGGTCGTTTGAGATCTATTTTCCGATGCATTCATCAAATAACAGAATTCGTGCCTCATATGACTCGACATTTCTTTTATCAAAACAAGTGAATATTTGCTGCCAACAGCCTGCCACAACGAACGAAACAATATAATTCAAATAACTGTGGACAGGCGTGAAAAAGCCAGACAGGATCAAAAAGAGAACAGATTTCCGGAGCAACTCTGGAGACGAAAATGGAAGACCAGCTGCATGACGCTTCGACCGAACTATCGCCCATACCTCTGGGACTTCGCGAAAGCTGGAAGGGCCTCCACGGGTGTGCTCAGATCAGCGATGAGCAATGGTGGTCCAAGGCAAGCGTATCCTCGTGCGGCGGGCATCCGAGCATGGAGAATGGCGGGATCTGACCGATGATGATCTCATCCAACTGCACGCTGCCGGCTTCATCGCGACCGATGTCTTCGATCGCATGCAAATCCGGATTCTCAAATGATCTCTCGACTTCGGCGGGTGCCACTATGGGCGCGAATGGTCGCCATTGCGCCGTCGGCGTCGTTCCGTCTTGGCCGAGCGTATGCGTCCCAACCACCCGGTCAATTCACCGCGGCGATCCTGAGCGCGGCAACCACGACCTGTCCAGCCGCCCTGCCCTTCTCGAGGTCGATCCGGCCTATCGACGGAGCACGGACGCTGGATCGCATGGCGCTGGCGAAGACCATCGAGGCGATCGACGGTCGACACTGGTGCGGTCGGAAGTCAAGCGCGCGGCAAAATCGGCTATGTTCGCTTTCCCTCCCCGCCAAATGCGATGCCGCGCTGCGGCTCACTACTGCGATCTCTCTGAATCGACCTTCCTCGCACGGGTAGCCTCCGGCGAATATCCACCTGGCGCGAAGGACGGCGGCGCACGGGTCTGGCTTCGAGATGATCTCGACGCGGCAATTGAGGCGCGATTCGGTGTGAAAGCCATTGGCGGACGTATCGATGATGAAGATCCATTCGCGGCGCGGCTGAGCAACTGACTATGCCGTCCGCCCTGCCCTTCACATTCGTCGTTCGGAAGAAGAACACCGGGACACAACTCTGGTATTTCCGGCATTCGTCACTGGCGAAATCCGTCCGCATTCCCGGTCTACCGGGCGAACCCGCGTTTCATCGCGAGCATGCTCGCCTGCTGGCCGAAGCGGTCGAGGAAAAGACAGCTGCCGACCAGCGGAAGGACGAGACGTCAATCCGGTGGTTGACGGAACAGTATCAGGCATCCGACGAATGGAGCCGCCTCAAGCCGTCGACGAAGACGAGCTACAAGCGCGAGATCGGTCGCTTAAATGCCCTTGTCGGCGATCTGCCCTTCGCCAAGCTGACGAAAAGAACGTCGGCCAAATGCGAACGAAAGTGATCGCTGGTGCGGTCGCGGATCGTGAAGCAATGATCGCAAAGCGGAAGGCCAACGACGAGGCGGCGATCGCTGCCGGTCGTCCGGTATCAAAGCGGAAGGTGCCTGAGCCCATTAACGGTCTCCGAACCGGTGATCTGTTCAAGTCGGTGCTCGCGGCCATGTTCTCTTGGGCGACCGACCACGACCACATGGATGCAAACCCAGCTGAGAAAATCAAGAAGCTGCAGCGAAAGAAGGATGTCGGATCCTACGTTCCCTGGTCCGAGGCACAGGTCGCGCACGTTCTGCGACAGGCATCGCCCCGGGTTCGCGATGGCGTGGTCGTCGGTCTTCAAACCGGCCAGAGACTTATCGACTGCATGCTGATGACCAAGGCGAACGCCTTCGGTGGTGAAGTGAGCGTCTTCCAAGAGAAGACCGGAAACTACGTCAACGTGCCGGCCACCGGTCCTCTGGTCGAATTGATCCGGCGCCGCGTCTCGGCGAACGACCCGGAGGACTGCGATCGGCTCGTGGTGCAACCGAAGGGAATTCCGTATTCAGTGCGTGTGTTCAGCAGTCACCTTCGAGATGAACTGGACCGTCTCGGATTTCCAGAGCTGAGCTTTCATGGCCTGAGGTATGCAGCTGCGAGTCGGCTCCTCGAGGCAGGGTGCTCCCTCGCAACCGTTTCGGACATTACGGGGCATTCATCGGTCCAGATGGCAGAGAAGTATGCCACCGCTCGTGAGCGGAAGACTCAGGCAGCAGCGGCGATGGAAGCGGCCGCCGCGAAGATCGAGCAGGGCAAACACTAGGAACGATCAGCCAGTCTCTTACGAGACTGTATCTGAACAAACATCGAAAATGTCAGTAAATAATATAAGGATTACTCTGCGATCCATATCCTACAGGCCATTTTCCAGTAGCTTCGTGGAGTTCGTGCCCCAAAGTTAGATGATGCCTTCGGCAAAGAGGTTGCAGAAATTGGGACTGATTTCGAATAGCCATGACGCCCGGCCCCGGAGATCCATGCGAGGAGCGTCTGTCAATAGTGTGGTGCATGTCTACGGCATATTTGTTGCATGATTTAACGTCGCATCTAGTCCCTCTCGGAATTCTCGCCCAGCGTTTTTTCTTTTTCGGCATGATCCTCTCCTCGTCAGTGACAGCTATGCTATGGAATGAACCTTTCGGATCCATTTATCCCGCATTTCCAAAGACGTAATCTTTCTCGCAGTAACACTGAGTGCTAACCGCGCCGATATTCTGCTAACCGGTCTCAAAAAGCGAAGGCTTTACAGGTTGTTAAGCGTTGCTTTTGCAAAGCCCGCTGACTCTTAATCAGCGGGTCCTAGGTTCGAGCCCTAGTGCGTCCACCATTTTTCATTAATTGATAGCATTTGGCTTATGCCCCTGGCTGCATAAGAATGCGGCTCTTTCGCCTCATGGGACTTAAGCGGATCGCGTAAAGGCGCCAACAGCGTCGGAATGAACGCGTTGGCCGCTAGCCCTCGATCTAGTTCCTATCCTTTCGCAGCCCGAGCTTGCCGACTACGATGTCTGCGGGCGATCTGACGGTACGGGGCGTTGCCGTTATTGCCGAAACACCCATTAGCGTGCAGACGAGCCCGGTGGAGAACCAAAACCCAAATTCCGCGCTACCGCTCACTGTTCGTATCCTTCTGTTCGTACTGCTATTTTTCGCGGCGGCCTGGCTGATTTACCGAACATTCGAGCTACTGCTGCTTGTCTTCGGAGCCATGCTGGTCGGCCTGCTCCTAAGCGTCACAGCGAATGAGCTCTGGCAGCGAATTGGCCTCGCTTACAAATGGGGCGTGTTGCTGGCCACGATCCTACTGATTGCCTTTTTTGGGGGTCTTGGTTGGTTGTTCGGGCATGAGGTAGTGACGCAGATTGGCGATCTGGGGCAGAAGGTGCCCCAGGCTTGGGAACGCTGGTCCCGCAGCCTGTCGCAAAATCCGATGGGCAAGATTTTAGTGGACTCGCTGCAATCTCAAAATACCGTCGTTTTTATCACGAATGAATCCCGCGCCATCGCCGAAGGCAGCGTAACAGTCCTTTTCAATCTGTTGATCGTGATCGCGGGCGGGGTATTTTTCGCGGCGGCGCCACGCCGCTATCGCCATATTTTCATAGCGCTATTTCCACGCCCTGCCCGGCCGCTAGCTGCGAGAACGGCAAGAGATCTCAGCCACAACCTTTCCTACTGGTTGCTGACCCAATCCGCATCGATGGTGATCATGGGGATCATCTTTACGATCGGACTTCATCTCTCCGGAGTGCCAGCCGCGAGCGCCCTGGGTGTTCTGGGTGGGCTGAGCGAGTTCATCCCTTATGTGGGACCGATTCTCGCAATGATCCCCGCGATTGTGCTGGCGTTCGCCGGGCAGGGATCTCTTCTGGGCGTAATTCTCACCTATTTGATTGCCCGGATTGTGCAGGCGAACATCATCACGCCGCTGCTCACCAGCCGGCTCGTATCCGTGCCGCCGGGAATCTACATTTTTCTCATTCTGGGAGCCGGATATGCATTTGGCACCTTCGGCCTGTTCTTCGCAGGACCACTCGCCATTTTCTTTTACACGATTTGGGTTCGCCTTTATCAACGCCATTTTCTGGGAGACCCGGTTTCGCCTACAGCAGGGCAGCTTTAGATTATTTCGTGACGCTGTGGGTTCGATAAAATTTAAGCCCGACGACTTGCTACGCGACACGGATGGCAGCTTACCCTTCTCGGTGAAAAAAGCGGGCGACCTGGTCAGAATGGAGATCGTAGAGTTGTGCGCGATCGAGACGCGGGTGAAGGCGGGATGTTCCCGAAGCACTCTAGCGCAGCTGGCTATCCTTGCTGCCGCGGCGATTGAAGCCACTGGCCCCCCTCGCCTTGTCGCGTTTGGCCTGGCACTCCACGCAGGTGCGCACGCCGGGCAGCGCTACGCGGCGCTTTTCCGGAATATCCTCCCCGCACATATCGCAATATTCTGCGCTTTCGCCCTTGGGCATGCGCGAGCGCGCCTCGGCGACGGCATCGCTCACCGTATCGTCGATCTGATCCTGTACGGCGCCGTCGCGCGCCCATCCACCTGCCATCGCAGCCTCCTGTTACTGCACCGGATATGGGAACGCCGGTGCTGCGGCGCAATCGCCGGGGAAATGCCGCGCCCCGCTGCAACGCAGCGGAACGGGAAACCGCATCGTCTGTTTGGACAGGCAAGTCTCCTGACATTCGAAAGGCCTTCTTGATGACCGACCGCAGCTTGCTGTTCGAACCGCTTCGCATGGGCGATCTTGTCCTGCCCAACCGCGTGCTGATGGCGCCGCTCACCCGCAACCGGTCTCATGGCGACGGCACGCCCAAGGAATGGGCCGAAACCTATTATCGCCAGCGCGCGGCGGCCGGGCTGATCCTCAGCGAAGCCACGCAGATCAGTGCGATGGGCAAAGGGTATCTCGATACGCCCGGCATCTACACCGACAAGCATGTCGAGGGCTGGAAAAAGATCGTGGATGCCGTGCATGCGGGCGGCGGGCGCATCTTCTGTCAGCTTTGGCATGTGGGGCGTATAAGCCATGTCTCCCTGCTGCCGGAGGGCAAGCAGCCGGTTTCCTCCAGCGCGGTGCAGGCCGACGCGCAGACCTACACCGCCAACGGCTTCGAACAGGTGAGCGAACCGGTCGCGCTGGACGAAGAGGGCATAGCGCAGACCATCGAGGATTATCGCAACGCCGCCCATTGCGCGGCGCGCGCGGGGTTCGACGGGATCGAAGTGCACGCCGCCAACGGCTATCTGCTCGATCAGTTTTTGCAGGATGGCGTCAATCGGCGCGATGACAAATATGGCGGATCGATCGAGAACCGCATGCGCCTGCTCGAAGATGTGCTCGACGCCGTCGTGAACGAATTTCCGAAGGAGCGGATCGGCGTGCGGCTGTCCCCGCTTGGGCAGGCCAGCGACATTACGGACAGCGATCCCGAAAAGCTTTTTTCCGCGGTCTACCAGATGTTGTCGGAGCGGGACCTCGCCTACCTTCACGTGGTCGAGGCCTTTCCGGGCAGCGATGGAGACAGCGAGCAGCATGCGCTGATCCGGCGGCTGCGCGAACAATATGACGGCGTGTACATTGCCAATGGCGGCTATGATGCGGACAGCGCGGTTCGGGAAATCGAAGGCTGGAACGCGGACGCGGTCACCTTCGGGCGGCCGTTCATCGCAAACCCCGATCTGCCCGAGCGTTACCGGCGCGATGCGGCGCTGAACGAGCCTGATCCGGACACCTTTTATGGCGGTGCGGAGACGGGCTACACCGACTACCCGTTTCTGGACGAGCCGCGCTGAGGCGGGACGAAATAGTGGCGGGCGCCGGGTTTACCCCCAGCGCTCCGTCCACCCCTTCGTCACGGTGACGATGTCGCCAAGCTTCGCATTGGCAAATAGCTTGGCGGCAAATCCATCCGGCACGCCCACGCAACCATGGGTGGCATAGCGGTTGTCAACTTCGGAGCTGTGTACGGCGACGCCGTCCCAGGTCAGCCGCAGCATATAGGGCATCGGCGCGTCGTACAGGTTCGAGACGTGATCGATGTCCTTTTCCAGGATCGGAAAGGTGCCGAGCGGCGTGGGTTTATGATCCGCTCCATAAATGATCGTCGCGCGGCCAATCTCATATCCGCCGCGATAGGCGTAGATCTGCTCGCTATCGATATCGACGACCAGACGTAGCGGACCGGCAGGCGCGCGCCCTTCATCCCAGATCCATTCGCCGGACTTCAGCGGCGCGGGCAATGTGCGCACGGTGGTGGGCTGAAACTCGCCCTTGTTAGCAGACGGCTTGGCCTTGGCGGGCTTCGCCGCGGGCGCCTGAAGCTGACGCTGCTCGCCGGCATCGGCGGCTTGCTCGTTGATCTGGCGGTTGGCGGGGCGCGGGCGCTGTGCGGGTTGGCCCGCGGTCTCGTGAATGAACCGGTCCCGACCTGCGCGCGTCTGCGCTTCGGCGCTTTCATCGCCCGTCATGCTGACCAGCGCGAATGTCACGCCGAAAAGGATCGGCAGGATAATCAGCATCTGAAGCGCGAACCGGGCAAGTCTCATGATGGCCATTCCGATAATATGACAGTTTGGCACGATCCTGCCAATCGGGCCAGCGCAGCCGTGTCAGGCGGGGACGATAGATCGGAAATCGTTAACGGCGCTTGCCGAGCCCCAAAAAAAAGCGCGCCCGGATGCCCGGGCGCGCCTTGTTTACCCTTCGATTGGGTGGCGGATCAGAAGCTGCCGCGCACCGTGACACCGTAGGTCCGCGGCTCGGCGAGATAAGCCGAGAAAGTCTGCTGGGAGGCCACGAACGGGGTGTTGAAAGCAACCTGCGTGTAATCGGTATTGAACAGGTTCTGCGCCCACAGCTCGATCGAGTAGCGGTTTTCCGGGGCGCGGATACCGATGCGGGCGTTCACGACGGTGAAGCTGTCCTGCTCTTTGCCGTACAGCAGATCCGAACCGGTGTTGTAATCGCTCACCGTGCGGACGTTGGCATAGGCAAGGCCACTCCAGCCGCTGTTGCCGATCGGCGGAGTCCAGCTCGCCGAGGCCGTGGCGGTGATGGCCGGGGCATTGGACAGACGCTCGCCGGGCAGCAGGCGGAGGGCCGGATCCAGCGGCGCGCCATTGTCGTTGCCGATCAGATTGTCCTCATACCGCGTGTCGGCATAGGTCAGGCCGGCAGTGAAGTTCAGATACTGGCTGGGGTTGATCGTGCTTTCCAGCTCGACACCCTGCGCCAGCACACCGAACTTCACATCGTCCGGGCTGCACGCTCCGGTCAGGCCGAAGGCGTCCTCATCCGCGCCGTTCAGATCGCTGCTGCAGGCGTTGATATTCTGCACCAGGAAGACCGAGCCGTTGTACGTGTTCAGCTGGAAGTTCGAGAACTGCTGGCGGAACGCTGCGATACCAAGCGAGAACTCCCGCGTGCCGTATTTCGCACCGATTTCGAAGGCGTTCACGGTTTCCTGCGCGAACTGCAGGTTGGAAGCGTTAGCCAGCGCATTCGGCCCGACAACAACGGAGAGGTTGCTAGCGCCCAGCGTATCCGCGGGCGAGTAGAAGGTGCCGCTGATCGCCGAACGATCGAGGTTGAAACCGCCCGCCTTATAGCCGCGCGAATAGCTGCCGTAGAGCAGCAGATCCTGCGTCGGCTTGTAGCTGACGATGGCAGTGCCGGTCAGTTCCTCTTCGTTGCGGCGATCGTTGAACGTCGCACCGTTAAGCTCGGAAGTGCTGTTGCCCTGACAAGTGAGCGAGATAATGCCACCGGCCAGGCCTGCCAGAGACGGCACGCCCAGAAGGCCGGAAAGCAGTGCGCGGTTCTGCGGACAGATGGTGTTGTCGTTGCCGATCAACGCATCGAAACGCTTCGTTTCATTGGTGTACCGCAGACCCAGCGTCACATCGAGCTTGTCGGTGACGTGAATGATATTGTGCGTGAACGCGGCGAAGCTTTCGCTGTTCTGCTTGTAGATATCACCGGTCGAGCCGAGATCGTTCACACGCGCCAGATTATCGAGGCCCGCCAGGAGGAGCGGTGTTGCCGCACCGAAGGCAGCGGGGCGCCCGGGAACCTGGCCGGCGAGAAGCGCACGTCCGCCAGCGCTGAGGCAGGCGTTGCTGCCGGGCGCCGCAAGTGCCGGGTTGATGGCGTTGATGATACGGCACGGCGCAAACGCACCATATTGCGTGCCGAAGCGCAGATTATCGCGCACCACCAGATCTTCATTGGCGTAGAAGCCGCCGACGAGCCAGTCGAGCTTGTTGTCGAACAGCGAACCCTGGAAGCGCAGTTCCTGCGTAAAGGTGTGGAACTGACGGGCACCGGCATTTTCGTTGGGCGCGCGGTACAGGATATCGACCTGCGTATAGTCGGTGTCCGAACCCTGATAGTTGTTATACTCGCGGTAACCCGTGATCGAGGTCATCTCGACATTGCCGAGATCGTAATTCACCTCGAGCGAAAGGCCGTAATCCTTGGTCTGCCCTTCATAGCTGCGTCCAGGCGTCACATAGATGTCGCGATCGAACGTACCGTTGTTGAGCGCGGCGGGGTTCTGCCCCAGGCCGAGCAGCACCGGAATGATCGGGTTTGCCGTGCTGGTGAGCGGCGGGCTTCCCGGAACAGGACGCACGAAGGAATTGAGGCCGGGGCTGATCCGCGCAAGCGGCGCAAAGTCGGTCTGCACAAAGGTTGCCGCGCAGCAAGCCTCGTTCTTCTCCGAATAGTCGGCGACGAGGCGCGCGGTGAGCAGTTCGCTCGGTTCGAAGAGGAGCTGGCCGCGAACCAGATACCGATCGCGGTTGTTGATGCGCGTATCGTTGACGACGTCGTTATAGAAGCCGTCGCGCTTGAAATAGACGCCATCGACACGGCCAGCCAGCGTATCGCTGAACGGTACGTTGAGGCCTGCCTCTACGCGGATCGCGTCATAATTGCCGTAGGTGAAGGCACCATAGCCGCTCAGATCGAATTCCGGCGGGGCGGTATAGATCGAAATGAGACCGGCCGAGCTGTTACGGCCACCGAGCGTACCCTGCGGACCGCGCAGGATTTCGATACGGTCGATCGGGCCGAGTTCGCTGAGCGCATTGCCCGAACGTGACCGATACACACCGTCGACGAACACCGCGACCGAGCTTTCAAGGCCGGGGTTGTCGCCCACCGTACCGATACCACGAATACGGGCCGAACCGTTCGCCTCGTTACCGGTGGAGGAAACCAGCAGAGACGGCGCCACCTGGTTCAGTTCGCGGATATCGCTGGCGCCGGACTTTTCGAGCTGATCGCCCGACACGGCGTTGACCGCGATCGGAACGTCGTTGAGCGACTGGCTGCGGCCCTGTGCGCGAACGATGATAACACTGCCGTCATCGGCCTGCGCTACGGCAACGCCGTTATCGTCCGGCGCAACATCGGCGCGCTGCGTGACCGTATCCTGCGCCGGCGCAGTCTGTGCAGCCTGAGCGAAAGCGGCACCCGGCAAGGCGAGGCCTGCCAGAGCGGTCGAAACGGTCAGCGCGTGGCGCAAACGAACATAAGGGCGGGTCTGCATGGTGGCATCTCTCCTTCGTAAAGCCGCCGCCTGCATGATTCAGGCGTTCGGTATGTTTCCCTGCGACTAGCCATGAAGCGACCACGACACAAGCCTAAGCCGCAGCCCCGCTCGATTTTCGGACATTCTGTTGCGCAATTGCCATAGCGGTTGGAAAGCCCGCTTCGAAGGTTGGCCATGCCTTAAGCGCGCGAATAGCGCTGCTCAGATGTCGGCGATTCGCTCCGGCCGCGCCGTGACGCTGTACCACATGCCGTTGCCGGTGATTTCCATGTCGGCCGTGCCGCGCATGTCCATCGGCACGATGCGGCGGAGAATATCGGTGCCGAAGCCCTTCCCTTCGACCACGGGTCGATCGCCGCGTTCGAACCGTTCGCGCCATTCGAACACCTGCATCCCGTCATCGGTGCGGTGCCAGGTAAAGTCCACCTCGCCCACATCTGCGCCCAGTGCGCCATGCTTGATGGCATTGGTCGCAAGTTCGCCGATCATCAGCGTCACGATGAAGGCCCCGCGCGGAGACAGCAGAAGGACATCGTCCTGTTGCACCGTGATGCGATGGCTTGGCCGATCGCTGCGATACCCCGCCAGAACGCGCTGGACCAGTTCGGTCAGCGGAACGCTCTTCCACTCCTGATCGGCCAGCAGTTGTTGCATCGCGCCGAAGCTGCTGATCTTTTCCTGCAGCTTGCGGATCAGCGCATCCTTGTCCTTTGCATCCCTCCCGATCAGGGACACGAGCGAGGCGATCTGCGCGTACATGTTGCCCATGCGGTGCTTCAGTTCCGCATTGACGACTTGCAGATCGTCAATCGCCTGCCCCTGCTCTATCTCCACTATCGCACAGGCGGCAAGATCGGCCAGGATCGCACGCTCCCGCTCGCCAAAGCCTGCGCGCGGTTTGTCATCAAGTACGCACAAGGTACCGATGGCATGGCCGCCGCCCGTCACCAGCGGCTGCCCCGCATAAAAGCGCAGTCCCGCTTCTCCGGTGACCAGCGGATTGCTCGCGAACCTCTCGTCTTCGCGCGCGTCGGGCACGATCATCATGTCATTAGGGTTGCGGATGGCGTGATCGCAAAAGGCGATGTCGCGGCTGGTCTGCGCAATGTCGGTGCCGTGCCGCGCCTTGAAATGCTGGGTGTCGCTATCGATCAGCGACACGAAGGCAAGTTTGGCATCAAGCGTGTTGGCAGCCAATCGAGCGATCCGATCGAACCGCTCCTCGGCCCCGCTCTCCAGCAGCCCGGTCGCGTAGAGCGCTTTCAGACGCTGCGTTTCAGCCAAATCAAATTCCCCCGGCGCGCCAATCCCTTAGAACGAAGCGCGCCGCTCCTAGCGATGCAAGAACCTATAGCAAATCACGCGCGCCGCGTACAGCGCGCAAGACTCCGAGCGAATGCCGTCTGTCGCCGCCCGGGCAGCCCGGTCAGGCTGCCTCAGCGCGCCGCTCCGCCATCTCTTCGTTCAGCATTTCTGCGAGCAGGAATGCGAGTTCGAGCGATTGGGAGGCGTTGAGGCGCGGATCGCAATGGGTGCGGTAACGGTCCGCCAGCATGGCATCGGTCACCTCGGCTGCGCCGCCCGTGCATTCGGTCACGTTCTGGCCGGTCATCTCGATATGGATGCCGCCGGCATGCGTGCCTTCCGCGCGGTGAACGTCGAAGAAGCCGCGCACTTCGCCGAGAATACGCTCGAATGGCCGCGTTTTCAGGCCGCTCGGGCTCTTGACGACATTGCCGTGCATCGGATCGCAGGACCACACCACCTTATGCCCCTCGCGCTCCACCGCGCGCACGAGCGGCGGCAGGCCGGATGTCACCGTATCGTGACCAAACCGGCTGATGAGGGTAATGCGCCCCGCCTCACGCTCCGGATTGAGCACGTCTAGCAGGCGAATGAGCGCGTCCGGCTCCAGGCTCGGCCCGCATTTCATGCCGATCGGGTTGGAGAGGCCGCGCATGAATTCGACATGGGCAGAGCCCTCGAACCGGGTCCGGTCGCCGATCCAGAGGAAATGCGCGCTGGTGTCATAATGCGCGCCGCTTCGCTGATCGGCACGGGTCAGCGCCTGCTCATAGGGCAGCAGCAGCGCTTCATGGCTGGTGTAGAAGGGCGTCGATTGCAGCTGCGGAATGCGATCGGGATCGATGCCGCAGGCGGCCATGAAGGCCAGCGCCTCATCGATCCGGTCTGCCATTTCGCCATAAGCCTTGGCCCATTTGCCCTGGCCCATGAAGTCGAGCGTCCACTGGTGCACCTTGGCCAAATTGGCATAGCCACCGCCTGCAAAGGCGCGCAGCAGGTTGAGCGTCGCCGCCGCCTGGCTGTAGGCGGAAAGCATGCGCTGCGGATCGGGCTCGCGCGCGCCTTGCTCGAAATCGATCGCGTTGATGATATCGCCGCGATAGCTCGGCAGTTCGGCATCGCCCTGCACTTCCGTCGGCGCGGAGCGCGGCTTGGCGAACTGGCCGGCCATGCGCCCCACCTTCACCACCGGCAGCTTGCTGGCATAGGTGAGCACCACCGCCATTTGCAGGATGACGCGAAAGCTGTCGCGGATATTGTCCGGGTGGAATTCGGCAAAGCTTTCGGCGCAATCGCCGCCCTGCAGCAGGAACGCCTCGCCCGCCTGCACCTTCGCAAGATCGGCCTTCAGCGCATCGATCTCTCCGGTGAAAACGAGCGGGGGATAGCTGGCCAGCGAGCTTTCGACCGCAGCGAGTGCTGCGCCGTCGCGATAATCGGGCATCTGGATGCCCTCATGCTCGCGCCAGCTGTCCGGTTTCCACTGCGTCGTCATCGTTCATTCCCTATTTCGCGCGTCATCCCGCGCTCTTGGCTGCAATCTATATCATGCCCACGCCCAGGCATAGCGCGCCCGGCGATAGCTTTTCTTTATCACAGAAAGATGCGCAAGCGATCGGCCAGCAGGCGGTAGCGTCCGCTCCTCTTACTGCGCCTTCCCCTTTGCGGCCGGCGCCAGCTTACCGCTCGGCATCGCGGCCGGTGCCTTGTCGACCGGCGTGATCGAGCCGGTTTTCTCCACATCGGTCGCCCCGTCGCGAATGCCGCGTCCGGTGGTGAGATAGGTGGCGAAGCTCGCCAGCCAGTGGCCGCCCGAGTAATTCTTGCCGCTGACATTCTTCAGGCCGGCCTCGGCATGCTTGTTGGCCGTCGCCAGCAGGGCCGCACGGCGCGTGTCGCCCGGCGGCAGCGCGCTTGCGATGCCGCGCAACGCCCACGCGCGCGAGAGGTTGAGCCCGTCCAGATGCACCAGCTTACCGTCGGTGGGATCGCGCACCTCGCCCACTTCCAGCCAGTCGGTCGAACCGTCGCTCGGGATGCCCGGCAGAAACGCGGTCAGCCATACGCGATATTTATCGCGCGGCAGCACGCGGCGCATGAGGTCCGCCTCTTCCAGGCAGGGCGAGAGGAAATCCTCGCCGGACGGTTCATAGCCGATCGGGCAGTTCTCATCGTCGCCGTAGAACTCGATCGCCTTGTCCTTGACCATCTTGGCAAGGCCCGCATCGCCATGTTCCTGCGCGTAATCGAGCATCAGGCTGAAGGCGAACGCGGTCTGATTATGCGTGCCTTCACGGATCGGATAGGCCAGCTTCGGCAGCCAGTCCTTCAGTTTGTTGAGGATGACGGATTCCAGCGGCTTCAGGTTCTGGACCAGCTGCGCGGCCTTTTCCCCCTTGGGGCCACCGCGCGCCGCAATCTCCTCGAGCTCGGCATAGAGCTGCAGGAACCAGGCCATGCCATAGGGCCGTTCAAAGCTGTTACGCCCCTCGCCCATCAGATATTTGGCCTCGGCCTGGATATTCTCCGCCGTCAGGCTGCGCTCCAGCGCGGCTTCCGCATCCGGCCCCATCGCGCCCAGCTTGTCCTGCCCCCACAGCCGCGCGAGCAGCCAGTGGCCGTGAACCGAACTGTGCCAGTCATAGCAGCCGAAGAACGCCGGATGCAGCTGCTGCGGTGACTGCACGTCATTCGGACCGTTCAGGACATGGCTGATCTTGTTGGGATATTGCTTGTTCACGCAATCGAGCGCCAGACGGGCGAAACGCTGCGCCTGATTGTCGGCCTCCATTTTGGTCATGCTGTCCTCCACACGGGGGGATTGCGCCGCGGTCGGCTCATCGGCGGCAGGCTGCGCGCCCTTGTCCTCGCTCGAAAAATTGCATGCCGCCAGGCCCGTCAGCAGCGGCAAGGCGATCAACAACCTGGTCTTCATCTTCAATTTTCCCGTTCGGCGCGTTTTGCAGGACCCTAGCGACCCATGCCCGCAGATTGAAGCGCCGCGGACGACGGAAGCGGTATTTTATCAAAGGCATCTACCTGAAGACGGTATCTTAACGCGGTCCACTGGCTGCGTCCCGCACTGGCACAGCAACAAAATGGCCCGCGCGGGGTGCGAAATTGCCGCCTAGAGAAACATCCAGCAGCATTGGGTGAGTTGGAAAAGCGTGATTCGCATAGCGAAAATCAGACTGACGAAAGCCGGCGCGGGGCCTCGCCAGCCCACCATCGGCGCACGCGAGTTGATCATCGCGCTCATCGCCTTTTCGCTTCTCGCCTTCGTGCCCGGCTTTGCGCAGATGAGCGCGGATGATCAGGCGCTGGTCGCCCCGGCACAACCGCCGCTGGGCGATGTGGAAAAGGCAGCAACCAATTTTCCCGGCTCCGCCTTCTTTTTCATGGATGAGGACAGCATTCCCTCCCCCGCACAGTGGCAGGAAGCCGTCGCGGCCAAGAGCGAAGACACCGCCAGCGATCTGCCGGTTCTGCCCGCCGGAGCCGCCAAGCCCTTCGCCATCAAGGCGGGCACCAGCGATTACAGCCGGGCCCTCCAGTGCATGACGGACGCAATCTATTATGAAGCGGCGCTGGAGCCCGATGCAGGCCAGGAAGCGGTGGCGCAGGTCATCCTCAACCGCGTGCGGCATCCCAGCTATCCCGACACCGTCTGCGGCGTCGTCTATCAGGGATCAGAGCGCTGGACCGGTTGCCAGTTCAGCTACAGCTGCGACGGATCAATGGCGCGCGGCCGGGTGCCGCTCTACTGGAATCGCGCCCGCGCCGTTGCAGCCAAGGCGCTGAACGGATCGGTCTTCGCCCCTGCCGGACTCGCCACACATTATCACACCACCGAGGTGCATCCCTATTGGGCGCCAAGCCTGCATTTCATCGGCACCATCGGCGCACACCGTTTTTATCGCTTCCGCGGCCAGGCGGGCACCGAGGGCGCCTTCCTGCGCCGCTATGCCGGCGGCGAACCGCTGCCCGGCCCGCATACTCGCCTGCCCCGGCCCACGCCGGAAAGCGATCTGCCCGATCCGATCGAACTGCAACGCGATTACGAACGCCAGTTTGCCGCCGCCAAGGAACAAGCCGAACTCCGGGCCCGCAGCCTTGCTTCGGCAAGCGCAGGCAATGGCAGCGCCCTTAATCCCCAAGCGCTGAAACCCCGCAGCTTCGCCGCTCCCGAATATTCGGATGCCGCCAAGGCGCGTGGCGGCGAACAGGCCTTTGCCGCCACGGGTCTTCCCGACAGCCGCATCAAGGCAGAATATCAGGCAAGCGGCAGCTGGAAAGACCCAGCCATGCGCGCAGCCCGCTGAGATATTACACCGGGCAGCGATCGTATCGCCGTGCATCGCCGCCGCGTGAATAGACCATCGAATTGCCGTCGGGATCGACGACCAGCCGGTCCCGCCGCAGCGTGGAGGCACCGCCCCTGGCCGTGATCCTCAGATCGACGATGATGCCATTGTCGCTCAGTTGGAGCACGGAAAGCGGCTCAGCATTGGCATCCGGAAACTGGATCTCCGATGCGCCGATGACGATCCGGTCCAGCCCCGGCCGGCCGCCGCAATCATCAATCTCATGCGCCCAGCGACCAAGGAAAGGCACCGGCAGCACGGGCTGCGCTTCCGGCTCGGCCTCGGCAGCTTCGTTCGTCGCCTCATCGATCGGCGGCCCACCCGGATCGGGCGAGCCAGACGTATCGACATCGGCGGATTGATCTGGCCCGGTGTCGGCGGGCTGGCAGGCCGTCAGAATTGCCAGAAGTAGAAGGCCGTGCCGCATGATCGCGATCCCGTCATGATAAAAAGGGCGGTCTAGCGCGGATCGGGCGCCTCGCAACGGAACATTGTCCGCACCGGCCCCTGGACCGAGCGATATCGTGCAGTGCCGTCCCCGTTCAGCGCTAGAAAGATCGCACGAGCAGCCTCGCGGTCGCCGACTATCTCCTGCAAGGTGATGGCGGCCTTGTCTCCATCGATCCGTATATGCGTCATAGGCCCGCCGGTTTCGAAAAAGCGAACCTCGTGCGCCTTCACATTCACATTCTGAAAGGTGGGATTGTAGTTGTTGTCACCTGCGCAGGCCTTACGGTCGGGCGCATAGAGGCCGCGAAAGCGCTCGGGAACCGTCACCGCGGTTTGCCGGCTGTCGTCATTTTGGTCGGATGACGGCAAGGCCACCGGAGTGTCGGGCGAGGATACGCGATGATCCATCGGCCGCAATCCCGCTCCGCCGGGCTTTGCCGGATCATTCGGAGAAGCGGCGACCGGTCCGGGAACCTGCCGCGACGCAACGCTCGTCGCCCCATCCGAACCACCGGCCCCATCGCCACCCGAACAGGCGGCGAGGATTAGAACAGCAAGCGCGGAAAATGATTTTGGAGCCATGTCGCCTGCAACGGATTGCTGCATTAGCCGGTTCCTCCTACGGCCAGCTTCGCCACTTGCGCATCCCCGCCCTAGCGATCACCGGAACGCGTTCCCATCTTGCGCGCTTCATCATCGGCGCGGGCGCCCGCTCCGCCGGTTGACATTTGCGAACATAAGCGGAACACGCAACTCCCATGGCACTTACCACAATTCAGGTGCGCGGCGCGCGCGAGCATAATCTCAAGGGCGTGGACGTCGATCTTCCGCGCGACAGCCTGATCGTCATCACCGGCCTGTCCGGTTCTGGCAAATCCAGCCTGGCGTTCGACACCATCTATGCCGAAGGGCAGCGGCGCTATGTGGAGAGCCTTTCCGCTTATGCGCGCCAGTTCCTGGAGATGATGCAGAAGCCGGATGTCGAACATATCGAGGGTCTGTCCCCCGCCATCTCGATCGAGCAGAAGACCACGAGCCGCAACCCGCGCTCCACCGTCGCGACGGTAACCGAAATCTACGATTATATGCGCCTGCTCTGGGCGCGCGTGGGTGTGCCCTACAGCCCGGCGACGGGCGAGCCGATCACCGCGCAGACGGTCAGCCAGATGGTCGACCGCGTGATGGCGTTGAAGGATGGCACCCGCTTCTATTTGCTCGCTCCCGTGGTGCGCGGGCGCAAGGGCGAATATCGCAAGGAAATGGCCGAATGGCGCAAGGCCGGCTTCACCCGCGTACGCGTGGACGGCGAATTTTACGATATCGAGGACGCGCCGAGCCTCGACAAGAAATACAAGCACGATATCGAGGTGGTGATCGACCGTCTGGTGGTACGCGAGGGCCAAGAAACGCGGCTGGCGGATTCCTTCGAAACCGCACTGCGGCTGGCCGAGGGGCTGGCCTATGTCGATCTGGCGGACGGCACGGTTGCGGAGGCTCTTGGGCAGAGCGCGAGCCCGGATGCAGATAAAGATGCAGCGCAGACAAAGGGCGGCGCGATGAAGGGTGCCGGCGTGCCGGACAACCGCATCGTCTTCTCCGAAAAGTTCGCCTGCCCCGTCTCCGGCTTCACCATTCCGGAAATCGAGCCACGCCTGTTCAGTTTCAACGCCCCCCAAGGCGCCTGCCCGGCCTGCGACGGGCTGGGCGAACGACAGGAGTTCGATCCGCAGCTCGTGGTGCCCAATGAGCTGCTGACGCTGAAAAAGGGCGCGGTGGTACCCTGGGCGAAGTCCAACCCGCCCAGCCCTTATTATATGCAGGTTCTCGGCAGCCTCGCCAAAGCATACGACTTCGATCTGGAGACGCCCTGGCAGGATCTCAGCCATGAACAGCAGCAGGTGATCCTGCACGGCACCAAGGGCAAGAAGGTGAAGCTCACCTTCAAAGACGGGCGCAAGAGCTACAGCGTCGACAAGCCGTTCGAGGGCGTGATCGGCAATCTCCAGCGCCGCCTGATCCAGACCGAGAGCGCCTGGATGCGCGAGGAATTGTCCAAATTCCAGACCGCGCAGCCCTGTGAGACTTGCCACGGCGCGCGCCTGCGGCCCGAGCCGCTGGCGGTGAAGATCGCGGGCGAGGACATCTCGATCAGCACGCGCCGCAGCGTGGTCGACGCGCTCACATGGTTCGAAGGCCTGCCCGAGTATCTGACCGACCAACAGAACCAGATAGCCAAGGCCATCCTGAAAGAGATCGTCGAGCGGCTGGGCTTCCTCAACAATGTCGGCCTCGACTATCTGAACCTCGACCGCACCTCCGGCACGCTGTCGGGCGGGGAAAGCCAGCGCATCCGCCTCGCCAGCCAGATCGGCAGCGGCCTTTCCGGCGTACTCTACGTGCTGGACGAACCCTCGATCGGCCTGCACCAGCGCGATAACGACCGCCTGCTGGAGACGCTCAAACGCCTGCGCGATCTCGGCAATACCGTCATCGTGGTGGAGCATGACGAGGACGCGATCCGCGCGGCCGATTATATCGTGGACATGGGCCCCGGCGCCGGCGTCCACGGCGGCGCGGTGGTGGCCGAGGGGACGCTGAAGCAGATCCTGAAGGCCAAGGGCTCGCTCACCGCCGATTACCTGACGGGCAAGCGCGAGATCGCGGTTCCGGACAAGCGCCGCAAGGGCAATGGCAAGAAGCTCACCGTCCACGGCGCCACCGCCAACAATCTGAAGGACGTCACCGCCTCCATCCCGCTGGGCACGTTCACCTGCATCACCGGCGTTTCGGGATCGGGCAAGTCCAGCTTCACGATCGACACGCTCTACGCCTCCGTCGCGCGCACGCTGAATGGCGCTCGCGTGATCGCGGGGCCGCACCAGAAGGTCACCGGCCTGCAGCATTGCGACAAGGTGATCGATATCGATCAGTCCCCCATCGGCCGCACCCCGCGCTCCAACCCCGCCACCTATACCGGCGCGTTCACCACGATCCGCGATTGGTTCGCCGGCCTGCCGGAGAGCAAGGCGCGCGGCTATACGCCGGGGCGCTTCAGCTTCAACGTCAAGGGCGGCCGGTGCGAGGCGTGCAAGGGCGACGGCGTCATCAAGATCGAGATGCACTTCCTGCCGGACGTCTATGTCGAGTGCGAAGTGTGCAACGGCAAACGCTACAACCGCGAAACGCTGGAGGTGAAGTTCAAGGGCCACTCCATCGCCGATGTGCTGGACATGACGGTGGAAGACGCGGTCGAGTTCTTCAAGGCCGTGCCGCCGATCCGGGACCGGATGGCGATGCTGTACGAAGTGGGCCTGGGCTATATCAAGGTGGGCCAGCAGGCGACCACGCTTTCGGGCGGCGAGGCGCAGCGCGTGAAGCTCGCCAAGGAACTCGCCCGCCGCTCCACCGGGCAGACGCTGTATATCCTGGACGAGCCGACCACCGGCCTGCATTTCGAGGATGTGCGCAAACTGCTCGAAGTGCTCCACCGCTTGGTGGAACAGGGCAACAGCGTGGTGGTGATCGAGCACAATCTGGACGTCATCAAGACCGCCGACTGGATTATCGACATGGGCCCCCTAGGCGGCGTCAACGGCGGCGAGGTCGTCGCCGAAGGCACGCCCGAACAGGTCGCCAAGGAAGAAGGCAGCTTTACCGGGGCCTATCTGGAGCACATGCTGGGCAAGTAAATTCTCCCTACCAGAGATGGCGGTGCCGAAGGCGTTGCGCAGCAATAGTGGTACGATACTACCTACGAGCTCTACACCCATATTGCGGTGGCCGAGCGCGAGGGGATGGCCGACGCTGGGCTCGCTAGCCTGTGCAGCGGAATCAAGCCTGCGGACCTGACGCGCGAACAGAGCGCGGCCCACAGCGTCGTCTTGCGCTGGCGAACGGTGGCTCCCTGCCCGGCCCGGCCTGGAATCAGGCGGTGGAGCTGTTCGGCCAGCACGGCACCAACGAGCTGATCTATCTGTTCGGCCTCTAAGCGATGGTCTCGATGACGCTAAGCGGCTTTGCGGCGGGTGTGCCCGCGATCATGCCCGCCCCGTCCACAGCGCGACTGCGACCGAGATCAGCAAGCCCCAAAAAAGCTAACAGCGTCGCAACCGCGCGGGTATCCGCAACCGATCGCTCCGACCGATCTGCTAGCTAGATGGCGAACAGCATCCCGGTTGGGCAGGGTTTGGGAGATGCATGAGGTGCTTGCTGATGAGGCTACCTTGGCTCAAAATACGCAATTGACGGGCCACGAACGGACCTTGCTTGCCGAAACGGGCGGTGACCACTTGGCAACAAGTCTTGCATCCTTCATTATTTCTTTCGCAATGATATAGCCGGTGTTCCTAAAAGCATTGTTGCGGTCTAAGGACTTGACCGGTCGCGCTAGATTATTTTACTAAACGGTCTTTTCGGGAGAGGAGAGCTTTAGTGAAAGTAATTGCATTTGTTAATATGAAGGGTGGCGTAGGAAAAACTACGCTCGCCGTGAACGTGGCGCACGCGCTCGCAAAGCGTCACCATAAAAGAGTTCTTATTATAGATGTGGACCCGCAGTTTAATGCTACTCAATGTTTATTCAGCGGTGATGATTATGTAGCAAAACGAGAAGAGGGCGGTCACACGATATTCGACCTTTTCAACGATGGCGCTATTCCAGTTATAAGTCCTGTTAGTGGGACTAGTGAAAAATCACCTCCTGAAATCGAGGATATTGAAGCTTGGAGTTATGGACCGAGACTAGATATCTTGCCCGGCAATCTAGAAATATACCGACTTGATATGGTTCCAGGCTCAGGTCGCGAGCTAAGGCTAAAAAGGTACATGGAGTCATTAGCAGGAAATGATGCCTACGACTATGTAGTAATAGATACTCCACCAACCCCATCAACATTTATGACCAGCGCCATATTGGCCAGCGATTACTATCTAATTCCGGTCAGGCCCGAACCACTATCGCGAGTTGGGATCGACCTACTAACTGGAGTGATCGGGCGAATTATTAAGAACCATGGCCACAAAATCGTCAATGTCGGGGTGGTTTTGACGATGATGGATGCGCGAACCAGCGTTTACTATGAGGCTCTATCCTTTCTCGATTCGGACCCCAAATGGAGCGGGAAACGGTTTAAGACCGTTCTCCCTCAGCGAACCAAAATTGCAAAAAATCAGGGCGACCAGCGTCTCATCCTCGATTCTGGTCAAGAAGATGCTATGAGGGCTGTTGCTGGAATAACGAACGAACTTTTAGAGAGAGTGGACGACGATGGCCTCTGAGCCACTTAGAAAAAAAAGACCTGCTAAGCGTAACGACCCGAAAGTGCTCTCGCGCTTTATGGAGGAGTTCTCATGGCTAATGACCTCATATGACGATGTAGACTTTAGAGCGCTCGGGTCATTAAGCGCAGATCTCGCGTTATTTACACGCAGCAGAGCAAGCGTGTACCGGAATAACAGCAAGTCAGATATCACCCATATGCTGGTGGGTAGCTTACCGAGTTTTTTGGTAGATGAGGAATTGTTTCCGACAAACGAAGATATAGCTGAGTTCGCACTATCAATATTAGATATTCGTATTCCTCGATGGCAAAAGAAATCGAAATATGAACTGATTGGACATATCGTTTGCAATGTAAATGAGGCATCCCCCTCAAAAGTTTCCCGCTTAACTAGCGCCCTGGAAAAGATTTTAGATGAGCGTGGGGAAACTAAGTCAAAAATCGCGAAGGAACGAAAATCAGGGCGCGGATGGAATGAGGTGATTCAAAATTTAACAGGTGGAGATTGGTGACCAAAATAAATGATTCGTTCGAAGAGATAAAGTCTTTCGTTAAAGATTTGTCATTACCATGTCACGGAATTGATCCACTAGATCAGGCTTCCATTAGCCTATATCGCCGCTTTCATGCCCTCCTGGTCTGGCAATTGGTTTTTGACAATAAAGATGATGTAAAGAGTTCGGGTCATTTTGACGAGTTTTTATCAGACATATCGTCATCATATTTTTTGTATATAACTTGTGCCTACAAGGCCTCGCAAGTTTTATTGCGTAGTTCGTTAGAAAATTTTATTCGCGCTATTTTAATAGCTCGCGGGGTGAAAACTACAGAGATTGAAAGCGTGTGGGAGCTCTTTGAAGTCGCAAAAGCTCATTTTAAACAACGTGAAATCGACGCAGTCGTACATAGGATTGGTGCGACGCATTCTAAATACGGCGAACTATGCAAAATCGTTCACTCAGTGGCGTACGAATATATGAGTCTGAGGGTTCCCTTTTCTACAATATTCGAATTCTCGCCCGAGGTTTCGGTTAAGTGCGAAACCAATATGTCTAATCTGTTTAAGATTATGCTCGAGATACTATATTTGTGCCATAATACTGAGCTAGACAAGTTGCATTACAAGTCTGCAGACATCATAAAAGATGCTGTAAGTAGTAGCATCAAAGCGATAGCGCATAGCGCATGATTAATTCCAACACATTAGTGCTGTCCTACACACCCCATCCCGTAATATATGGTTGGTCCCCTAAGATTCGGAGGACCGATCATGTCGTCATTTCCCGCCATCTCAGACACCGCCGCGGGCTCGCCGCTGCCGCACGCTTCGTGCGCGCCGGAATGTGAGGGCGGCGGCGGCTCGGCGGCGCGTCATACCCTTCCCGTGGCACAGGGCGCTGCTGGCTCCGCGCCGGGCACAGCACTAGCCCCCGCGCCGTCGCCGCGCGACATGCGGCTCACTGGCTGGACGCCGCAGGTCAAATGCGGCTTTCTGGAGGCGCTGGCACGGTGCGGGAATGTGCGCAGTGCCGCCGCCTTCGTCTCGATGAGCCGGGAGGGGGCGTATAAGCTTCGGCGGCGGGACCGGGCCTTTGCGCTCGCCTGGGAAGGGGCGCTGGTGCAGGCGCGCGAGCTGGCCGAGGACGTGCTGCAGGACAAGGCGCTGAACGGCATCGTCGAACAGCTGTCCTATCATGGCGAGGTGATCGACACGCGCACGCGGTTCGACGGGCGGCTGTTGCTGGCGCTGCTCGGGCGGCTCGACAAGCGCGCGGAAAGCCGCGCGGCGGCGCTGGGCGCGGAGCGGTTCGACGATTTGCTGCACGCGATCGGCGCGGGCGAGGATGCGGGCGCGCTGCTGGAGGCGCCCGAGGCGGACGCGCGCTCCGCCGGGGCCGGGGTTGCGGCAGGGAATGGCGTTGGCGCGGGTGCTGAGGAAGAGGACCCGCATTTGATCTGGGAGCAGGACGGGGAATGGTGGACCGACTATCCCCCGCCGCCGGACTTCGACGGCTATGAACAGGGCTGCTACGGCGATGAGGATTACAGCCGTTCTCTAAGCGAGGAGGAGCTGGAAGCGATCGGCGACGAGGAGGCGGCGGACGAGCGCCTCGCGCGGGCCGAAGCGCAGCGCCGCGCCGCCTTCGGGCTGGATGCGGGGGATGGTGCTGTGCTTGCCGAGGCGGGCGAGGATGGGCCTCATGAAAAAGCGCCTCTGGACAGTGTGAAGCCGTGTGAAGCGGGCGGGAGCCGTCCGGGCCTCCCGCGCGTTGAAGACGGGCATCCACCCAAAGGAGCCTCTCCCCATGACCGACACCAATGTACGCCTGCCCCTCATCCCCCCGGCCCAGCTCAGCGAGGAGCAGAAGCCGCTCTATGAGGACATGAAGAAGGGTATCTCCAGTGACTTCGCCGCCTTCCAGACGATGGTGCAGGACGGACCGAACGAGGGCGCGCTGATCGGCCCGTGGAACCCCTGGCTGCACGAACCGCGCATCGGCCGCGCGATCTGGGACCTGACCGAGGCGATGACGGCGGAGGCCAGCCTGCCGGAACCGGTGCGGCAGGTCGTCATCCTGGTCGTCGGCGCGCACTTCGATGCGGCATATGAGCTCTACGCCCACATCGCGGTCGCCGAAAAGGTGGGCATGGACGATGCGCGGCTCGCCAGCCTGTGTAGCGGCATCAAGCCCGGCGATCTCAGCAAGGAGGAAAGCGCAGGCTATGACGTCGCCTTCGCGCTGGTGAACGGCGGCACCCTGCCCCGCCCGGCCTGGGACCAGGCGGTGAGCCTGTTCGGCCAGCATGGCGCGAACGAGATGGTCTATCTCGTGGGGCTCTACTGCATGGTCTCGATGACGCTGAACGGCTTTGCGGTGGGTGTGCCTGAAGACGCCTGAGCGGCGCGCGGGAACCGGTGGTGCGGGCGGGCCGTTGCCGATCCGTAACCACCGGCCCCATGCGGGCCACCCAAGCGGGAGATAGCAAGATGACGATCACGACAAAGGGCGCGCTGGCGCTCGGCATTCTGGGCGCAGCAACGGCCCTTGGCGGCTGCGCCACGCTGGCCGATACGGTGGGCGAGAGCTACAACACCGCGCTCGTCGGCCAGCAGGAAGTGCCCGGCCCCGGCGATCCGGACGGCACCGGCACCGCGAAAGTCACCGCGGACGCCACGCTCAATCAGGTCTGCTACGATCTGACCGTTCAGAACATCAGCCGCCCAACGGCGGCGCATATCCACAAGGGCGCACGCGGTGTTTCAGGTCCGCCCGTGTTGACGCTCGATGCGCCCACCAATGGTGCCTCAAGCGGGTGCCTCAAGGTGGACAAGGCTGTCGCGGCATCGATCATCGCCGATCCGTCCATGTACTATGTCAACGTGCACACCGCGGACTATCCCAACGGCGCGATCCGCGGGCAGCTGTGACGCCCGCCGCAATGGTTGTTGGTTGATCGGCGGCTTTGCGCCATAGCGCGCCGATGACCGATACGCCTCGACCGAACCGCCCCGCGCCGCCTGCCATCGTTCTCGTCCGCCCACAGCTGGGCGAGAATATCGGCAAGGCGGCGCGGGCCATGCTGAACTTCGGCCTTACCGACATGCGCCTCGTAGCGCCGCGCGACGGCTGGCCGAACCCCTCCGCCGGCCCGGCGGCGAGCGGGGCCGATGTGGTGCTGGAACGCGCGCAAGTTTTCGACACGGTGGCCGAGGCGGTTGGTGACTGTGCGCATGTCTATGCCACCACTGTGCGCAAGCGCGGCGTCACCAAGCCCGTGCTGACGCCCGAGGCGGCGGCGAAGGAGTGGATCGGCGCCAACGGGGGCAGCGCGATCCTGTTCGGCCCCGAGCGCTCCGGTCTGGAGACCGAGGATCTGGCGCTTGCCCGCGCGATCGTGACGGTGCCGATCAACCCGGAGTTCGGATCGCTCAACCTGGCGCAGGCGGTGATCCTGACGGCCTATGAATGGTCCAAGCATGACGCGTCGTTGGCGCAGCCCACGCGCGTGGAGGACGAGCCCCCTGCACCGCAGGAGGAGCTTGAAGGGCTGATCGCCCATCTCGACGGCTTGTTGGAGGAACGCGGCTATTTCAACCCGGTCGACCGCGCGCCCGCCACGCGGCGGATGCTGCGCACGTTGCTGACCCAGCCGGGCTGGAACAGCGGCCAGGTGCGCTCGATGCGCGGCGTGCTCAGCCGGTTGGAACGACGCCCGATCGAGAGCGATTAACGCGCGTCGAAACGCTTCAATTCATAAGCGATCGAGCTTTCGACCAGCTGATCCCACAGCGCGCGGATCACGTCTTCGGGCAAACCCGCAGCCTCCGCACGCTCCGCTGCCGCGTCGATGACCGCCGCCTTGCGCGATTCGTCTCGTACCGCGCCGCGCTCCGGCTTGATGCGAGCCGCGGCATCCATATAGCCGAAGCGCCGGACGAGTAGGTCCACCAGCGCGCGGTCCACCGCATCCACGCCTTCGCGTACCTCCGTCATAGTGGTGCAGTCCGCAGGGTCGATCGTGCTTTGCGTTTCAGTCATGCGCGCTGCTCTAGCAGCGCCGAAGACGATGTCGAGGGAGCGCGGATGAACTGATATGGACGAAGGCCAAGAGCGTGCGATGATGTCGCTCTTCGTAGTCCTACATCACAAGACCGGAAAACCGCGCTCCGGTTGACTTTGCCGTCCACTCGCTCTATCCGCGCGCCTTCGCAATGGGCTCCGCACCCCGGTGAAGCGGCAGCCGCGTTCTGTTTCTGGCAGGGCGGTGCGATACCGGGACCAACGTCAAAGCATATTGGAGATGCATCATGTCGAAGCGCAAATCTTCGAAGTATAAACTCGATCGCCGTATGGGCGAGAACATCTGGGGCCGTCCGAAGTCCCCGGTCAACCGCCGCGAATATGGCCCCGGCCAGCACGGTCAGCGCCGCAAGGGTAAGCTGAGCGACTTCGGCATCCAGCTGCGCGCCAAGCAGAAGCTCAAGGGCTATTATGGCGACGTGACCGAGAAGCAGTTCAAGCGCGCCTATACCGAGGCGAGCAACATGAAGGGCGATACCGGCCAGAACCTGATCGGCCTGCTCGAGCGTCGCCTCGACATGGTGGTGTACCGCGCCAAGTTCGCCCCCACCATCTTCGCCGCCCGTCAGCTCGTTAGCCACGGCCACATCCGCGTGAATGGCGTGAAGTGCAACATCGCCAGCCGTCAGATCGCCGTCGGTGACGAGATCAGCCTGGGTGACAAGGCCAAGGAAATGGCACTGGTCATCGAAGCGCAGGGCCTCGCCGAGCGCGACGTGCCGGACTATGTCTCGGCCAGCGGCAACGACAAGGTCAGCTTCGTTCGCGTCCCGACGCTGGACGAGGTGCCCTACCCCGTGAAGATGGAACCGAACCTGGTCGTCGAGTTCTACTCGCGCTGATCGGTTCGATCCGACGAATTTAAAAAGGGCGGTCCGCTTGGGCCGCCCTTTTTCGTTTGAGCAAATGCCCGGCGGCGTGCGGCGGTGTGCCGAACGACTTTAGCCCGGCGCGCGCGCCTTGCGCCCCTTCCCGCCCTCTGCCAGATTGGGCGCAAAGCGCTATCGCTCTCGAGAGGAAATCCATGAAAGCCCATCTGCTCGCCGCCGCCGCCGTCACGACGCTTGCCGCCTGCACCCATGTGCCCGATGCCGCCACCGCCAGCCTCGATCAGCTTACCGGCCGCGCCCCGATGGGCGGCGATATGGAGGTTGCGGATGCAGGCACCATCGCACCGCCGCAGCTGTCCGAGCAGACCATGAAGGAGGTGACGCGCCAGCTCGCCTCGGACGAGTTTCAGGGCCGTGCGCCGGGCACGATCGGCGAGGAAAAGACTAAGGCGCTGCTGGTGAAGCGCTTCCGGGAAGCGGGCCTGCAGCCTGGCAACAACGGCAGCTGGTTCCAGGAAGTGCCGCTGGTGGAGATCACCGCGAAACAGTTCTCGCCGCTTACCATCACTGGCGGCAGTCAGGCGATGAGCTTCCAGCACGGCAACGACTTCGTGGCCGGCACCTATCAGGAAAAGCCGCGCATCGACCTGAAGGACAGCGAACTGGTGTTCGTCGGCTACGGCATCAACGCGCCCGAGCGAGGTTGGAACGATTATGCCGGGCTCGATGTGAAGGGCAAGACGGTGGTGATCCTGGTGAACGACCCGGACTTCGGCACGCAGAGTCTGGACGGTCCCTTCGGCGGGCGTGCGATGACCTATTATGGCCGCTGGACCTATAAATATGAGGAGGCTGCCCGTCAGGGCGCGGCGGCAGCGCTGATCATCCACGATACCGCGCCCGCCGCATATGGCTGGAACGTCGTCGAATCCAGCTGGACCGGCCCTCAATATCTCGCTCAGTCGGACAATGGCGGGGCTGACCAGACGATGGTGAACGGCTGGATCCAGAAACCCGTCGCGGAGAAGATTTTGGCAAGTGCGGGCAAGGATCTCGACCAGCTGATGCAGGCGGCGCGGCGCAAGGGCTTCAAGGCCGTGCCGCTAGGCGAGCGAGCCTCGCTCTCCTTCGACAACGACATCACGCGCACCCTGTCCAACAACATCGTCGGCATCCTGCCCGGCGCCACGCGGCCCGACGAATATGTGCTCTACACCGCGCATTGGGACCATCTGGGCATCTGCAAGCCCGCGCCCGACGGCGACGATATCTGCAACGGCGCGGTCGACAACGCCACCGGCACCGCCGCACTGGTCGCGCTAGCCGAGGCGCAGGCGAAGGCCGGTCGCCCGGACCGCTCAATCGTCTTTCTGGCCGTCACCGCCGAGGAATCGGGCCTGCTCGGTTCGCAATATTATGCCGATCACCCGATCTATCCGCTGGCGAAGACGGTGGGCGGCGTGAACATGGACGCCTTCTCGATGGCAGGCCCGGCGAAAAACCTCACAGTTATCGGCATGGGCAAGAGCGACCTCGATCGCTATCTGGCCGCCGCCGCGCAGGCCGAAGGACGCACACCCGAGGCGGAGCCGACGCCGGAGAAGGGCTATTACTACCGATCGGACCATTTCAGCCTCGCCAAGAAAGGCGTGCCGATGGTCTATTTCGAGGGCGGCGAGGATCTGGTGAACGGCGGCCGCGCAGCCGGTGCCGCGGCGGCCACCGATTATGTCGAGAACCGCTATCACGGACCCAAGGACGAATATGATCCCAACTGGAACTGGGCGGGCGTGATGGCGGACCTGCGCCTCTATTACCGCATCGGCCGCGAACTGGCGATGACGAGCGACTGGCCGAACTGGGTTCCGGGAGACGAATTCCGCGCCACCCGCGACGAGACGGCGGACCAGCGAAAATAACGACCCTCGGCGCCGTTCGGGCGTGCGAACAGTAAGTAGAGACCCAATCTGACTATGACCTCCACCTTCCTCCCCCCGGCCGAATGGGCCCCGCATGACGCCGTCTGGATCGGCTTTCCCGGCAATCCGGAAGAATGGCCCGCAGGGCAGGCGGAAGCGCAGAGAAACGTCGCGGCCTTTGCCGATGCCGTCCATGCGGGCGGCAAGGGCGAGCGGGTGGAGCTGATCGCGCGCAGCGATGCCGATGCCGAAACCGCGCAAAAGCTCGTCGGCCCAGGCGTGAACGTCTCCGTCATCCCCTTCGGCGATATCTGGCTGCGCGATACCGGGCCGATTGTGGTCAGCGACGGAACCAGCCTTCGCGCGCGCGGCTTCGGCTTCAACGGCTGGGGCGGCAAATATGTGATGGCGGGCGACGAAATCGTGCCCGAAACGCTCAGCGAACGCGCCGGCCTTCCGTTCGACGCGAACGACTGGATCCTCGAAGGCGGCGCGATCGACGGGGACGGCACCGGCCTTGCCGTCACCACCGCGCAGTGCCTCCTCCATCCCAATCGCAACGCTGGGGTGCTGCAGGAGGATATCGAACGCTGGCTGGCGAGCGACCTCGGCATCGATCGCCTCCTCTGGCTCGGCCAAGGCCTTATGAACGATCATACCGACGGACATGTCGACAATCTCGCGCGCTTCGTTGCGCCGGGCGTGCTCGCCATTCCCGAGCCCGCGGGCAGTTCCGATCCCAACCGCGACGTCTATGCCGATGCCGCCCGCCGCGCCCGCGCTTTCGGTGTAGAGGTGACCAACCTGCCCTCGCCCGGCCGGTTCGAACAGGACGGGGAGATCGTGCCCGCCAGTTACATGAACTTCTACATCGGCAATGCCGCCGTGGTCGTCCCCACCTATGGCCGCCCCAATGACGATGCCGCGGTCCGCGCGATCGGCGCGCTGTTTCCGGACCGCGAAGCCGTGGGCGTCGACGCACAGGGCGTCATTCGCGGCGGCGGCTCCTTTCACTGCTGCAGCCAGCAACTTCCCGCGCTATAGCCTCGGGCGGAGAAGGACAGCCGAGAGGAAAGCCCATGAAGAACTGGATCATCGCCGCGGCGCTCGCCGCCACCCCGCTTGCCGGGGCGCAGGCGCAGGACGCCGTCACCCCCACCATGTCCGCCGAAGCGCGCGATCAGCTCGATCAGGTGCTGCGCGGCGAATGGCGGAGCAAGGACAGCGCGCGCGACGTCTATCGCCACCCGGCTGAAACGCTGGCCTTTTTCGATGTCGAGCCCGACATGACCGTGGTGGAATACGCCCCCGGCGGCGGCTGGTACAGCGACATCCTGGCGCCCTATTTGGCGGAAAAGGGCCGCTTTATCGCAGTGCAGCTTCCCGATGCCGAGGGCGTGCCGGAGGGCTATCGCAAGAACGCCGCTGCGGTCGCCGCCGCTTTCCCGGGCAAACTGGCGGAGCGCACCGGCCTCTCCGCCGAAGGTATCCCGTCCTATGTCGGCGGCGATCTTCCCGAAAGCCTCGACGACGCAGTGGACCGCGTGCTCGTCATCCGCATGATGCACAATCTGATGCGCTGGGGCGTCGCCGACCGCGAACTCGCCGAATGGCGCCGCGTGCTGAAGCCGGGCGGCATGCTCGGAATCGTCCAGCACCGGGCCAAGCCCGATGCCAGCGCAGACTATGCGAACGGCACTAAGGGCTATCTGCGCGAAGAGGACGTGGTCGATTTCGTCCAGTCGCAAGGCTTCGAACTGGTCGGCACAAGCGAGGCTAATGCCAATCCCGCGGATAGCGCGGACTGGGAAAACGGCGTCTGGACGCTGCCCCCTAGCCTCGCGCTGAAGGATCAGGATCGCGCGAAATATGAAGGGATCGGCGAAAGCGATCGCATGACTTTGCTCTTCCGCAAGCGGCCCTGACGCCTACGATAAAATCATATTAACCAGTCGGGATTATCTCCAAGGGCCTGTTTCATGGGGAGCGGCCTTTGGCCCTGACGGTTAGTTTCTTTGATGTCATGACGGCGCTGATTGCCGCGCTCGCGGTGCTCGCCTGCATATGTTTCGCCGTGATGCGAGGTCGCTGGGCGTTGGCTTGGTTGGCCGCGTCACTGGTGATCGGCGCCGCTGAAATGCAGGCGATGAAAATTATAGATTATGGCGCCGTCATCGTCGCCATAATCACCTTTACCGTGCCGATTGCGCATTGGTGTTTCGCCCAGGCTCTGCGTGCGACGGTGAACGCCGGGCTGTCGTGCGGGTGGTTGAACGGCGCGATTGCCGCATTGACCGGCCTGTCGCTGGCAATGTTGGCAGCCGGGGCCGACGCCTTCTGGCAGACCCTGCCCTTTCAGATCGCGGCGGTGATCGCGGTGTGCGACGGCGCGCGCTGCATCGCGCAGCGGCGCAACTCGATCCTCGACGGCGCGATCGTGGTCACACAAATTTGTGTCGCGCTGATGCTCTTGCTGCGCGTCCCGATCCTGTCACCGATCCTTGGCGGACATTCCCACTTCTCTACGGCCACGCAGGATGCGCTTCTCAGCGATATGCTGACCGCCTGGGCAATCCTCGGCCCGATATCCGTCGCGCTGTTGATCGCCAAGGTGGTCGGCGGGATGGTATCCAGTTATCGCAGCCGCGCCGAGCGCGACGACCTTACCGGCTTGCTCAACCGCGCTGCCTTCAACGATCATTTGGAAGCGTGCCAGGATGGCGTGCTTATCCTGTGCGACATCGATCATTTCAAATCGATCAACGACAATTTCGGGCACCCAGTCGGAGACAAGGTCATTTGTCGCCTCTCGCAGATCCTGGCCAGCCAGCGCGGCCCTGCCGCCCGCATTGGTGGAGAGGAATTTGCACTGCTTTTGCCCGGCGCTACCATGGGCGATGCCCTGCATTCCGCCGAGGCAGCGCGAATGGCATTCCGGATCGCTATGCGCTCCGACCTGCCCGAAGCAGGCGCTGTCAGCGCCAGCTTTGGCATCGCGCCAATTAGGAGTGGAACCAGTGTCCAGCAGGTGCTGGCCGAGGCCGATGATGCTCTTTATCGCAGCAAGAAGCAGGGCCGCGACCGCGTTTCAATCTATCAGACCGTCAAACCCCGAAAACCAGCGATCTGGCTGCCTGCCGCGGCCTGAACATGTTGCTTTCTGCCGAACCGGGTCGACGCCGCAGACGCCTGACGTTCAGTCGGCGTCGAAATCGTCCTGCTGGGCAATGCTCATTGTAAAACGGCGATCCGCTCCCGGCGCGAGCAACTGGCTGCCCGGCTTCTCTCGAAAATCACCTTCCCAATTCTGCGGCTCGGAAATTCCGGACCAAGGCTCGATACACAGGAACGGCGCACCCGGTTTTGTCCAGATGCCGAGAACATCCATGTCCGGAAAGGCGACATCCAACGCTGGCTGGCCCGGCGCGCCGTAGCGTACAAAGCGGCTTTCGACGCCGCTGAAAATCATCGCATCCTCTTCGAACTGGCGATCATCCGGGGTCAGGATACTATCAGCGATCGGGGTTGGTAGTGATTCGGGACGCAGAAAACCTTCCGCATCGATGCGGCGCAACGGGACAGTCTCCCCTTTTCCGAAACGGATCCGGTGGGCACTGCGCGGCGCATCGAAAGGCAGCGGCCAGCGAAAAGCAGGGTGAAAGCCGAAGGAGAAGGGCATGGCATCCGCCCCAGTATTTCTCACCGTTGCGGTAATCGACAGCTCCGAGTCTTGAAGGACGAAGTGTACTTCCAGCACGAAGGAGAAGGGATAGAGAGTGCGGGTTTCTGCATCGTCACGCAAGGTAAAGGTGGCGGCACCGGGCTGGTGCTGCGCAACCTCAAACAGCCTGTCGCGCGCGAATCCATGTTTCGGCATGTCATAATGCCGACCGTCCAGCTTATAGCCGCCATTGTGGAGTGTGCCGATTACCGGAAACAAGATCGGCGCTCTGCCTTTCCAGTAACGAGGATCTCCATGCCACAGGAGATCCCGCCCCTCCCCATCGACCAGCGACTGCAACTGCGCTCCGCGCTTGGAGACGGTGGCGGTGAAACCGGACGATGCAAGAGAAATAAGGTTGCGCATGTGCGCCCCTTTTGATGATGACGCGAGTGTAACGTTTTCGCAGCAAAATGGGTCCGTGGCCGAAGAGGAAAAGCTGACGGCAAGTTTTGCGCTGAAGATCCGCTTGAGCGACGCAGATTGACGACAATGAAACCGTGTATCATGCTGAATTGCGGCGTGCGTTCTGCGCTGCGTTTCTGAGGATCGGGTCGATCATGAAAATAGCCAAACCTTTTGACGGGCATCGCCCGGTTCAGGTCCTTGCAGCAGCGCGGCGGCGAATATCTCAATCTTTGGTCAGCCGGGAATGTTGGAAGCTGGCACCCCTCGCCGCGATTGCGCTGCTTGGCAGCCTATCGGCCTGCGCGGAGCGCGAGCCCGATGCGCGCGGTGTAGATCGTGACGAAACGCTGCTGACGGTCTCGGCTACCGGCCGCGCCGAAAATCAGCCGGACGAAGCGCGTTTCACCGCAGGCATCCAGACGATCCGCCCCAGCGCCGCCGCCGCGAACCAAGCCAATACGGAGGCTATGGAGAAGCTGATCGCCGCGCTGAAGGCTCAGGGTGTGGTGGACAAGGACTTGCGGACGCAAACGATCAGCGTAAGCCGCATCGGCTACGGCAAGCAGGAAGGGCAGTATGAAGCCAATAACAGCGTAGAAGTACGCGTGCGCGATATTGCCCGGGCCAGCCAGGTGGTAACGGCAGCCACTGGTGCAGGCGCGAACCTTCTGTCCGGTCCTGATTTGCGCCTGTCCGATCCAGAAGCGGCAAGCATGAGCGCCTATACCAACGCATACAAGGCAGCGCGGGCGCGGGCGGAGGCTTATGCCGGTGCGGCGGGCCTCAAGATCTCACGGGTGCTCGCGATCCGCGACGGCGCGCTGCAGGACGGGCCGATGCCCTATGCGCCGCCGCCGATTGTGCGCCCTGCCTCACCGGTTGCCGAGCAGGCATCCGTGCCGTTGCAGCCTGGTACGACGACGAGCACGGTGACGGTGAGTGTGGACTTCGCGCTAAAGGGCGGCAAATAAGGCGCCCATGACCAAGCTGACCGTCGCCGCCCTGCAACTCGCCCTGAATGCCGATATCGAAACCAATATCGGCGCCGTTTCCGATCTGGTGGAAGAGGCCGCGGGCCGCGGCGCGCAGGTGATCCTGCCGCCCGAACTGTTTGAAGGCCCCTATTTCTGCAAGGTGGAAGAAGAGGCGCTCTTTGCCACCGCTCGCCCCGTTTACGAGCATCCGTGCGTGCTCGCGATGCAGAAGCTGGCGGCCGCGCTGAAGGTGGCGATCCCGACCAGCTTTTTCGAACAAGACGGGCAGCAATATTATAACAGCCTCGCCATGATCGGCCCGGAGGGCGAACTGATGGGCGTCTACCGCAAATCGCATATCCCGGACGGTCCCGGTTATGAGGAAAAATACTATTTCCGCCCTGGCAACACCGGCTTCAAGACGTGGGATATGTTCGGTACGCGCATCGGCGTCGGCATCTGTTGGGACCAATGGTATCCCGAATGCGCGCGGGCGATGGCGCTGATGGGCGCGCAGCTGCTGTTCTATCCCACCGCCATCGGCTCCGAACCATATGACGCGACGCTCGATACGCGCCACATGTGGCGGCGCGCAATGCAGGGGCACTCGGTGTCCAACTGCATGCCGGTGATCGCCGCCAACCGGATCGGCGTGGAAGACGGACAAGCCTTCTACGGCCACAGCTTCATAACGGATGAGTGGGGCGAATTGGTAGAGCGCTTCGATGGCGGGGAAACCGGCATCCTGGTGAGCACGGTCGATCTCGCGCTGGCCGCCAAGCACCGCGCTGGCATGGGCTTCTTCCGTGATCGCCGCCCTGATCTCTACGGCCGTCTTAGTGAGGATCGGTAAGGCGCTCGGACGATCAACCCGGCCGAACGCGACTTACACGAGCGAAGCCCAAAGAAAAACGGCCCCGGATCGCTCCGAGGCCGCTCTTCAAACTGGCTTTGCAGCTTAGTTCTGCGTGTCGCCAACGCCGGTTTCGCTGGGAGCGATTTCGCCGTTGTCATCCATGGCGTTCGCTTTTTCTTCGCCCATTTCCTCGACCTTGTCGGCCTTGTTCTCGAGCGCATCTTCGGTGGCTTCGTTGGTCGCCATGTCGGCCTGCTCGTCGATCGCGTCGGCCTGTGCCTCGGCGTTGTCTTCGACGGCATCAGCTTCCTTGCTCTGGCAAGCAGTGATCAACGTGGCCGAGCTCAGCAGAGCGGTGGCCAGAACCAATTTACGCATTTTAATCTCCCTAGTTGATCGCGGCATGCGCCGCTCGATCGGCGCGCAACTTCGCTATGTGGTCGGCCAGTTGCAAGCGAAAAGCGTCGAATTGTTTCATTACTGTCACGGCTTCTTCGCCCAAAAAACAGACGCCATCGTGAAGATTCAATGGCTTAGTCGTTTCACCTGCAAAAACAGAGGCTGGCACCGCGCACGGATCCGCCCCGCTTTCGCACAATGCCTTACGTTCTGCGCAAGTCCTCCGCCTGCTCAAAGACCGCCTCAAACATCTCGGGCGTCAACCTGCCGGTATTCGTATTGTATCGCGAGCAGTGATAACTATCGATCAGGATGCGCCCGTCAGGCAGCGTATGTCTGCGGTTGTGACCAAAGGGGAAATCCGCCAGCCGCCCGCCACAGTGCCGCACGAAGCTATCATGCGCGATCCGCCCGAGCGCGATGAATATGCGGGCCCTGGGCAGCTCTTCCTCCTGCCGGGAAAGAAATTGCCGGCATTGGTTGATTTCCGCGGAAGTCGGCTTGTTCTGGGGCGGCAGACATTTCACCGCATTGATGATGATGGCCCCGTCCAATTCGAACCCGTCATCCGCCGCAGACCCATAGCTCCCGCGGGCTAGTCCCATCTTTGCCAGCGTCTCGAACAGAAGGTCACCCGCATAATCGCCCGTAAACGGTCTCCCGGTGCGATTCGCACCATGCTTTCCAGGTGCTAGGCCAATGATGGCGAGCCATGCTGCAGGATCGCCCCAAGCCGGAACCGGCGCATTCCACCAGTCCGGATGCTCGGCGCGCAGTTCCTCGCGTAGCGCCACCAGCCGGGGGCAGAGCGGACAGTCGCGGTCCGGTTCAGTCGCGGCAAGCGGGATATCGACAGGTGCGTTTCGTGTCATGCAGACTTGCCTACCGCCCACGCCGCCACCATGCCAGCCTCCAGAACCGACGCAGGAGCGAAAGTGAGCCGACAGCTGCAATCCGCTGGTTTTCAAGGTGCTGAATTTTATTGCATCGCGCTCGGATCGAACCGGAGGAGCGCCGAGCATGGTGATCCGCGCGCCAATGTGCGGGCGGCAATGCTGGCTCTTCAACGCCTCGGATCGCTGGAGCGCGCGTCGGATATCGTCGAAACCGAACCCCTTGGCCCCTCGCGCCGTCGTTTCGCCAACGCAGCGATCCTGCTGCGCTGCGACCTTGATCCACCCAGGCTGCTCGCCGAACTGAAAGCCATCGAGCGGCATTTCGGCCGGCGACGGGGCCGCCGCTGGGGTGAGCGCGTGATCGACCTCGACATTATTCTGTGGTCAGGCGGTGCGTACCGGAACACTACGCTCACGATCCCTCACCCAGACTTCCGCACCCGCTCTTTCGTCCTGAAACCGGCTGCCCAGATCGCGGATGAATGGCGTGATCCGGCCACTGGCCTGTCGGTCCGCCAGCTGCTCTTGCGCCACAATCACCCCAAGCCGCTTGACCGGGCCCCGCGCACTTTATAGGGGACGCGGCGGTGGGGCCCTTAGCTCAGTCGGTAGAGCAACTGACTTTTAATCAGTAGGTCGCTGGTTCGAACCCAGCAGGGCTCACCACCTTTCCCAAGTCCCGGTCATAGCGGCTGAACTGGCCGCACATTCGGTTACGGCAGCCGCTTCTCGATCCGCTCGAGCTGTTTCAGAATCAACTCTTGGCGTTCGAAAATTCGTTCGTGCTGCTCGCCGCGTAGGCGATCGAGTTTTTCCTGCATGCCCAGGATCTCGATTTCTGATCGAAGGTTCACCTCATAATCATGGGCGGCGGCGATCCGGTCCTTTTCGGCCTGCCGGTTCTGGCTCATCATGATGATCGGTGCCTGGATCGCGGCCAGCATCGACAGCATGAGATTAAGGAAAATGTAGGGATAGGGATCGAAGGCGCTGCCTTTGGCCAGAAGAAAGCTGTTCGTTCCGGTCCAGGCCAGAAGGAACAGGAAGAACATGCCGATAAACGGCCAGGAGCCGCCAATACGCGCGACGGAATCGGCCAGGCGATCCCAAAAGCTGTCCTGCGCATCGGCCAAGTCGCCAACGTCCCGGCTGATGGGGGCGCGGCGTTCGATATGATCGACCACGCGCTGCTCTTCAGGGTCAGCCGGGTTCGCGCCGAGCAGCTTCCTCGTCAGTTCCGTCATAACATGTTTGGGATCGATCATATGCGCATGTCCTTCGTTCGGCGCAGTCTTCCGCGGCCAGCCGGGCGCTGCTGACCTTCAGCAATGGCAAGGCGTCGCCTGTTAATCCAGCAGCTCCGGGAGAAGTCTGAACGATACGCGGCTACTTTGCTGCGCGGACATGCTCAGGCCGTCACCGTGTCTTCGAACGGCTCGCCAGCCAGATGGTATGACGTGGACCTTTGCCGTTGCTTCTGGCGCGTACCATCTGCTCCTCCACCGCAAGGCCGCTGGCCTTCAACCGCTTGGTGAAAGCCGGGTCAGGCGCGGCGGACCAATAGGCCACCAACCCTCCCGGCTTGAGCGCGCGCCGGGCGGCAGCGATCCCCGCCGCACCATACAGCCCATCATTGCCGGCACGCACCAGCCCGTCGGGGCCGTTGTCGACATCCAGCAAGATTGCATCATAGCATTCCTGCGCGCCACGAATCGTTTCGCCGACATCGCCGAGGCGCAAGGACAGGCGCGTATCGTCGAGGCACGCGCCTGTCAGCTCCGCCATCGGCCCGCGCGCCCATTCGACGATCTGAGGGACCAGTTCGACCAGATCGACTTTCGCATCTTGTTCCACAAGCCCGAGCGCCCGGCGCAGCGTAAAGCCCATGCCGTAACCGCCGATCAGCCAGCGCTGGCCCTTGCGCCCCGCCAGCCGCTCCGCCGCCAGGCTCGCCAGCGCCTCCTCACTGCCGCTCATCCGGCTGTTCATCAGCTCGTTGCGATCGAGCACGATGATATGATCGCCCCCGCGCCGATAGAGTTTCAGCTCATCGCCGCCCGGTATGGGCGCGGTATCGATCAGTTCGCGCGGGGTCATGGCCTTCGCTATTGCCGCTCCGAACGCGGAAGACCAGCTTGAAGCGCCGCCGGGATCGGCCTACCTCCGCGCGCAACATGGCCGAACCTCCTATCCTCTCCTATGAAGGCCTCGGCCTTGTCCAAGGCGCCGGCTGGCTGTTCCAGGACCTCGACATCCATGTCGGCCCGCGCGACCGGCTGGCACTGATCGGCCGCAACGGCGCGGGCAAGACCACGCTCCTGAAGTTGCTCGACGACCGGATCGAGGCGGACCGTGGCAAGCGCACCATCGTGCCCGGCACCAATGTCGTCTTCCTGGAGCAGAACCCGGACTTCCGGCCATTCGATACGCTGCTCGACTTCGCGGTCCACGGCGCCGACGGGCCGCCCGAGCATGCCGTGCTCGCCATCGCCGACCAGCTGGGCATCGATCTCTCGCGCGAAGCAGCAAGCGCCAGCGGGGGCGAGCGTCGCCGTGCGGCGCTCTGCCGTGCGCTGGGCAGCGAACCCGATCTGCTGCTGCTTGACGAGCCCACCAACCATCTCGATCTCGCCGCGATCGAGTGGCTGGAGGACTGGCTGAACCGCTACAAAGGCGCCTTCCTTGTCATCAGCCATGACCGGACCTTCCTGACGCGGCTGACGCGCGCCACGCTGTGGCTCGACCGCGGAGCGCTGCGGCGCAAGGACGTCGGCTTCGGCGGTTACGAGGCGTGGATGGAGCAGATCGCCGCCGAAGACGCGCGCGCTGCCGACAAGCTGGACGCCAAGCTGAAGCTGGAGGCGCACTGGCTCGAACGCGGCGTCACCGCACGGCGAAAGCGCAACCAGGGGCGGCTGTCCAAGCTCTACGAGATGCGCGCGCAGCGTGCCGCAATGCTGGGGCCGACCGGTCCCGCCAAGCTCGCCATCGCCACCGATGACAGCCGCACCAAGTCGGTGATCGTCGCCGAAGGGGTAACCAAGCGCTTCGCCCAGGCCGCGGACGACGAGCCGCGCACCATCATCCGCGACTTCAGCTTGCGGGTGCAGCGCGGCGACCGGATCGGCATCGTCGGATCGAACGGCGCGGGCAAGACCACGCTGATCAAGCTGCTCACCGGAGAGCTGGAACCGGATGAGGGCTCCATCACGCTGTCCCCTACGCTTTCCGGCGTCGTCATCGATCAGCAGCGCAGCCTGATGCAGCCGGACAAGCGCGTGCGCGACGTGCTGGCCGACGGCAGCGACTGGATCGACGTACGCGGCGTTCGCAAGCATGTGCAGGGCTACCTCAAGGACTTCCTGTTCGATCCGGGCGTGATCGAGACCAAGGTCGGCATCCTGTCGGGCGGGGAGAAGAGCCGCCTTCTGCTGGCCCGCGAGTTCGCACGGGCCTCCAACCTCCTCGTCCTCGACGAGCCGACCAACGACCTCGACCTCGAAACGCTCGACCTCCTGCAGGAGGTGATCGCCGACTATGAGGGCACCGTGCTGCTCGTGAGCCATGACCGCGACTTCCTGGACCGCACCGTCAACCTGACGCTCGGCCTCGACGGATCGGGCCATGTGGACATCGTCGCCGGCGGCTATGCCGACTGGGAGGCGAAGCGCCGTCCGCGCACCGCTCCTTCGTCCGCCGCCAAGCCCGCCCCGCCGCCGCCTGCCCCGCCGCCGCCCAAGGCGCGCAAGCTCAGCTACAAGGACCAACGCGACCTCGACCGGCTGCCCGGACTGATCGAGACGATGGAGGCCGACATCGCGGCGGGTGAGACCGCGCTGTCCGATCCGGACCTCTACACGCGCGATCCGGGCCTGTTCCAGCGGCTGACCAACGCGCTCGACGCCAAGCGCGCCGAGAAGGACGCGGCGGAGGAACGCTGGCTGGAACTGGCCGCCGAGGCCGAGGCGCTCGACGGCTAGCTTCACACTGCTTCACACAGTCCAGAGAGGCTTTTTCTCCTCAGCCGAGCCCCTCTTCCTTCATCGCCTGCTGCACCGCCGGGCGCTCTTTGTGACGCGCGCGATAATCCTGCAGCGTGCGCGGCAAATTCACGCCGAACTTCTCCGCCCAAAGCGTTGTAACGAAGAGGTAATTGTCCGCCGGCGTCGGTTTGTCACCGACCAGCCAGTCGCCGCCGTCCATCAGTTTCTCGGCCAGCTTGAACTTCTCTTCGACGGTCTGCTTGGCCGCTTCCTTTTCGCTGCCCTCCGCGCCGCCGAATAGCGGGCCGTAGGCGCCGTGGATTTCAGTGCCGATGAAGCCGATCCATTCCAGCATCTTGTAGCGATCGCGGCCCTCCGGCGCGGTCCCGAAGCGATCGGCGAGCAGCGTCAGGACCGCCGGATTCTCGGTCAGCAAACCGTCCTCGGTCTCGATCGCGGGCACATAACCGCGCGGGCTGATCTCGTAGAAATCCTTGCCGCTTTCGGTCTTATGTTCGGAAAGATCGACCTTTTCCTTCTGATAATCTTCACCGCTTTCGACGAAGGCGATGTGGCTGGCGAGGCTGCAGGCGCCGGGGGAATAATAGAGTTTCATGATCGGGTTGCTCCGTTTGAGGTTCGTGCAAACCAAGCGCGCGGGCGCTTCGAGCGGTTCCCGCCAAGCATGCCGTCATTGCGAGGCGCCCGAAGGGCAACGAAGCAATCCAGAGCGTATGCAGCACTGCAACGGCCCTAGATTGCCGCGTCGCTTCGCTCCTCGCAATGACGTCGATACTCACCCCGGCAGCCGATAGAACGCGGCCAACCGGTCGAGCGCGATGCGCAGCACCAGCTTGCCTGATCGCGCCGGCCAGCCCAAGCCGCGCTCCGCGCCTGCCATGGTCTGCCCGTCGCAGATGACTCGCCAGGCGATATCGGACAGTTCGCCGCTCAGCGCCGCCAGCGCGCCGTCGAAGCGCTGCTTGGCGGCCAGTTGGCGTTCGCCCGGCTCCATATGATCGGCGGGCCCGCGCCGCCCCTTGCCGCGCGGCTCCGGGTTCCAGCCCATCGTGACGCGGGGTCCAAGCGAGGCGCGTTCATAATCGAAGCGCAGCTTTTCGCCCGCATCGAACTGCCGATCGGTCAGATGCCCGCGGGCGTGTAGCCAGGCGAGCGGGGACTCCGCCTGGTTGACGGTCACGCTGCGAGCGGGGCGCCCCGAAGCGAGCCGCCTCCCGCTCGGAAGACCGCGTTCGGCCAGCGGGCGCGGGTCGTCATGTAGCTTCGGCTGTTTCTTCGCCATGCCATTCTCCCATTTGGTTCTATTTCGAGCTTGCCATGGGTCCGTCGATGTAGGACAGCGGAAAAGGAACCGGACAGGAGATTATTTTCATGCTTCACCGCATCCGTGAGGTTCGCAAGGCCAAGGGGCTGACGCTCGACGAGGTTGCCCGCGCCTGTACGCCGCCCACCACCGCGCAGACCATCGGGCGGCTGGAAACCGGCACGCGCACGCTGTCGCTGGACTGGCTCAACCGGATTGCGGACGCGCTCGGCGTCGAATCCAGCGAGCTGGTGGAGCTGCCCGATCGTACCGACATTCCCGTCGCCGCGCGCCTTACCGCCGAAGGTGCCCGCGCGCTGACTCAAACCGCCACCCTGGCCCCGCCCGCACCCGGCGGATCGACCCAGGCGGTGGTGGTGGAAACCGGCATCGGCGATTATCGCGCGGGCGACGAAATCTGGATCGAGACGCTGGCGCCCGAATCTTATGGCCGCGCGCTCAATCGCGACGTCCTCCTGCCCCGCCCCGCCGGCCGCTTCCTCTTCGGCCGCCTGATCGGCCGCGAAGACGGCAAGCTGCACCTGCTCCCCCTTGGCGCAGGCGGGCGGCAACAGGTGGTGGCCGACCCGCCATGGATCGGCGTGGCGACGAAGCTGGTGCGGGGATTGTAGGTCAGCGCCGCTTTTACCGATCCGTTCGGGCTGAGCTTGTCGAAGCCCCGTCCTGCTTCTCTAGTCCTGAGAAAGATCGCGGGAAGTACGGCCCTTTGACAAGCTCAGGGCGAACGGAGAGCGGGGTTGCCCGCTAACTGATTTTCATAAACCGAGATTACAGCGTCTTGAGGAAGGTTTTAGAAAACACGTTATGACCCTCCGCATCCTCACCCTCGCCACGCTGTTCCCCAACGCCGCCGCGCCCAATTTCGGTGTGTTCGTCGAACGGCAAACGGCGGCGCTGGCCGCGCGGGAGGGCGTGGAGGTGACGGTGGTGAACCCCATCGGCCTGCCGCCCTTCCCGCTCGATCGCCATCCGCGTTACCGGGCATTGCGCGAATTGCCGCGGCATGAGCGGTGGCGGGACCTGGACGTTTATCGCCCGCGCTTCCGTCTGCTGCCGGGCTTGCCGGACCGCAACCTTGCGGCCATCGCCCGCGCGGTGCTGCCACTGGTGCGCGACCTACATGCAAAGCGTCCATTCGATCTGATCGATGCGGAGTTTTTCTATCCCGACGGCCCCGCGGCGCAGGCGATCGCGGGCGCTTTGCACCTGCCCTATACGGTGAAGGCGCGCGGGGCCGATATCCATCTTTGGGGCCGGCGCGAGGGATCACGCGAGGCGGTGCTGGCGGCGGCACGGGGCGCGGCGGGTATGCTGGCGGTGTGCGGGGCGCTGAAGGAGGATATGGCCGCGCTCGGCATGCCTTCTGACGGCATCACGGTGCATTATACCGGCTGCGATCAGACGCGTTTCCGGCCAGTGGATGGCACGGGCCTAAGGGCGCGGCTCGGCATCGACGGGCCGGTGATCGCCACGCTCGGCGCGCTGATCGAGCGCAAGCGGCAGGATCTGGTGATCGAGGCCCTGGCCGCGCTGCCCGGCGTCACGCTGCTGCTGATCGGCAAGGGTGAGCGGGAAGCATCCTATCGCGCGCTGGCGCAGGCGCGCGGGGTGGCGGACCGGGTGCATTTCGCCGGGGCGGTGCCGCATGATGATCTGCCCGAATGGCTGTCAGCGGCGGACGTGCTGGTTTCGCCTTCCGACAGCGAAGGGCTGGCCAATGCCTGGGTCGAAGCACTCGCCTGCGGCACGCCGGTGGTGGTGAGCGAAGCGGGCGGCGCGCGTGAACTGGTGTCGAGTGCGGTGGCGGGCCGCGTGACGGCGCAGGAGCCCGGCGCGATCGCCGATGCGGTGCGCGAATTGCTGGCGGACAAGCCGGATCGCGCAGCGGTGCGTGCGACAGTGGAGCGGTTCAGCTGGGACCGGAATGGCGAGGAACTGGAGGGGTTTTTCCGAACCCTCACAAGCCAACCCCGCTCGGGCTGAGCTTGTCGAAGCCCCGTCCTGTTTTTCCATCCTTGTGCGAGATCGCGAGAAGAACGGCCCTTCGACAAGCTCAGGGCGAACGGAAGATGGCTAGTCCGGCCAAGACGCTCCAAGCTCTGGGCTATGGACGCAGTGAATGAGCCGCACTCAGCCCAGCGGGTACAGCGCCGCGACGACCCAGCGTTCTTCGGCGCGCAGCAGCGCGAGCGTGCGGGCGGCGGCGCGGCTGTCCATTGCCTCGATCCCGATGCCGCGCTCTTCCATCGCGCGGCGAAAGGCGGCGGGCGGCTGAACGAGCTTGGCGCCCGTGCCGAGCAGCAAGAACTCCGGCCTGGGTTCGCTCTCCAGCGCATCACCCAGATCGGCCATCGCCAGCGCATCGATCGCCGGCGGCGTCCAGGTGCGCGCCTCTTCCTGCGTCAGGATCACACCGTCCGGGAAGACGGCATCGCGCACCTTGAAGCCGGTGCCCGAAAAGCCGGTGACCTGCGGCCCCGCGCCCTGTTCCTGACGCATCTCGACCATATCAGCGGGTATAACCCTCGCGGTCCTTCGGCACGGCGCCGGGCTTGTCGCCCACCGGCACGAAGCTGTCCGGGCCGACCTTCAACCACACCAGGATCGGCGCGCCCCAATAGATGGAGCTGTAGGTGCCGACCACGATGCCCAGCGTCATCGCCGCGGTGAAGCCAAAGATGGTTTCGGGGCCGAGCAGCAGCATCGCGACCAGCACGATCACCATCGTCAAGCTGGTCATCACCGTGCGCGACAGCGTTTCGTTGACCGAGAGATTTAGCAGCTCCCCGATCTCCATCTTGCGGTATTTCTTCAGGTTCTCACGGATTCGGTCATAGACCACGATGGTATCGTTCAGCGAATAGCCGATGATGGTCAGCAGCGCGGCGATGATGTTGAGATCAAACTCCAGCTGGGTGAGCGCGAAGAACCCGAAGGTCAGCGTCACGTCGTGCGCCAGCGCAGCCAGCCCCCCAACGCCGAATTGCCATTCGAACCGCACCCAGATGTAGATCGCGATGGCGACCATCGCGGCAAGCAGTGCGATCGATCCCTTCTGGAACAATTCGTCCGATACCTTGCCCGACACGCTGTCCACCCCGTCCACGCGCGCGCCGGGATAATCCTTCTGGATCGCGCCGACGATGGCGTTGGTCATGGCGTTGGCCGCGCCCGTTTTGCCTTCCGCTTCCTGCGGCAGGCGCATGCGGATCGAGACTTCGTTGGGCGCGCCGAAGCGCTGGATCGAGGGCGATCCGTAGCCGAGCGAGCCGACCGTATCGCGCAGCTCTGAAACCGGGGCCTCCGCGGTTTCGGTGAAGGTGACGCGGATCATCTGGCCGCCCACGAAATCGACCCCGAAGTTCAGCCCGCGCGTCGCCACCAGGACGATCGAGATGATCATCAGCAGCACGGACAGGCCGGTGGCGATGTAGCGCCACTTCATGAAGTCGATATTGGTATCGTCCGGAACGAGTTTCAGCAGTCGCATGGGTTTCGATCCTCAGATGTGCAGTTCGGTGGGGCGGTTGCGGCGGACCCAGCCGGCGACCCACATGCGCGTGACGGTGACGGCGGTGAACACCGAGGTGACGATGCCGATAACGAGCACCACGGCAAAGCCGCGGATCGGCCCGCTGCCGAACAGGAACAGCAGCACCGCGGCGATGACGTTGGTGAGGTTCGCGTCGAAAATAGCGCGGCTTGCCTCGCGGTAGCCCACCTCGATCGCCTGGATGACGCGGCGGCCCCTTCGCTGCTCCTCGCGGATGCGCTCATTGATCAGCACGTTCGCGTCCACCGCCGATCCGACTGTGAGCACGAAGCCCGCGATGCCCGGCAGCGTCAACGTGGCGCCGAACAGGCTCATGATCCCCAGGATCAGCAGCAGGTTGATGATCAGCGCGGCGTTGGCATAAAGCCCGAAACGGCCATAGGTCAGCGCCATGAAGGCGAGCACGGCGAAGGTCGCAACCGCTGCGGCAATGCCGCCGGAGCGGATGGAATCAGCACCCAGATCGGGGCCGACGGTGCGTTCCTCCACGATCTTCAGATCGATCGGCAGCGCGCCGGAGCGCAGTGCGATGGCGAGGTTGTTGGCGCTCTCCACCGTGAAATTGCCGGAGATTTGCGACGAGCCGCCCAGGATCGGTTCCTGGATCACGGGCGCGCTGAGCACCTTGTTATCCAGGATGATCGCGAACTGCTTGCCCACATTGGCCTGCGTCAGCTGCGCGAACTTCCGACCGCCCGTCGTGTCGAACTGGATGGTCACGACCGCGCGGTTGTCCTGGTCGTAGCTCTGCTGCGCGCCCGTCAGGCTGTCGCCCGAAATGCCGCCCAGGCGACGCACGGCGACATAGCCGCTGCCATCGTCCATCGGGAAGACCTGGCTGCCAATGCGTGCCTTGCCGGCCTGCGTATCTTCCGGCGGGTTCTGATAATCCACCATCTTGAATTCGAGCTTGGCGGTCTGGCCGAGCAGGTTCTTCAGCGCCTGCGGATTGTCGAGGCCCGGTACCTGCACCACGATGCGATCATCGCCCTGCCGGATGATCGTGGGCTCGCGCGTGCCCAGTTCATCGATACGGCGGCGGATCACGTCGGTGGCGGTGTCCATCGCATCGTTCAGATTGCGCGATATGCCCGCATCGGACGGCGTCATGACGAAACGCGTTCCGTCGAGCACGCGGATCGTCCAGTCGCGCTGGCCGGTCAGCCCTGCCCCGGTGGTGAGGCCCTGCACCGCCTCGCGCGCGGCATCGACCTGGCTCTGGTCCGCCACGGTGAAGCTGAGCTGACCGCCGGTGCGCGAGATTTCACCATAATCGACGCCATTTGCATCCTTCAGCGCGGCGCGGACATTCTCTTCCATCTTCTCCAACTGCTGCTCGCGCACCTGCACAGGGTCCGCCTCCAGCAAGAGATGGCTACCACCGGCCAGATCGAGCCCGAAATTGATGGTCTGCTTGGGCAGAAAGTCCGGAAGCGCGGCCACCGTTTTGGCGGGCAGCAGGCTGGGCAGCGCCAGAATGACGCCTATGATCAGCAGCAGCGTGATGAAGATACGCTTGGGTTGGGTGAATTCGAGCATGGATGGGTGGCCTGATCAGATGTGGGCGCGCGAAGGGATCGGAAAGGCGGCGACTCAGTCGTTCGCCGGCTTGCCCGGGTTCTTCGGCACCACATCGGCCAAGGTGGACTTCACCGCGCGCACCGTCATGCCCTTGGCCAGTTCGATCTCGACATGGTCTTCGGACACCTTGGTCACTTTGCCCATCAGGCCGCCTCCGGTGACCACTTCATCCCCGCGAACCACGCTGGCAACCTTGGCGGCATGCTCTTTGGCGCGCTTCTGCTGGGGCCGGATCAGGAACCAGTAGAACACGATGAAAATCAGAACGAGCGGCAGGATCTGCATGATCGCACCGGCACCGCCGGAAGCGGCCTGGGCGTTGACAAGCATGGAAGTCATCGAATTTCCCTTTAGGAAAGATAAGCGGGCAGCGGTTTTTGGCGACCGCGCGTGCCGCATATAGGATCGGGCGGGCGATTATCACTCCAAGCCCCGCCGCGCAACGCCGATCGAAAAGCCGCGACGGCAATGCAAGATCCTACGCGGAAGGCTTGCACAAGCATTTCGTCCGCCCTATAGGCCGCCGCTCGGTCGGGACGTAGCGCAGTCTGGTAGCGCATCACACTGGGGGTGTGGGGGTCGTAGGTTCGAATCCTATCGTCCCGACCATTTTTTCGGCGACCCGTCAGCGCCGCGGAGCCTCCTCACAGCATGAACGCTCCCCGCCCGCCAGGCTTGCGGACGCGCAGCTGTCTCCTGAATGGGCGCGGTCTTGCTTCGCATACCGATCGACGACCAGCCGATGGCAGCGATTTTTGGAGACATGCATGGCCGATAAGAGCCACGCGCGATCATAGCCGCCTTCTGATCGACACGCTGCACCGCATTAATGACGGCATCACTTCTGCCGAAGCCACGCATGCCGACGCGGAGGCGTGGCCGCTGGAGGAATAGCTCCGGCAGCGCCTCGCCCCGCCCATCGTCTGATCTTGGCCTAGGTTGTGAGGTCCCCGATATTCGCGACCGTGAGGCTGTGCTCGTCGATCATTTCCTCGATATCGTTGAGCCGCGCCATTTCGCCGTCGTCTCGCATGATCGAGCAGATTACCGCTGCATCGCCCACCCCGGCTAGGCGGCACAATTCGATGGAGCCTTCCACGGCAGACATGCGCACGCTGGTGCCCTCGGCTCGGGCGATCAGCGGGAAAACATGGCCCGGGCTCACCAGATCGCCGGCGGTGGCGCCGGGCTTTACGGCCATTTCCACGGTGCGCGCGCGGTCCGCGGCGGAAATGCCGGTCGTGATGCCATCGGTGGCTTCGATCGAATTTCCGAACGGGCGTCCGGTCTGGTTGTGCGCCGTCGGGTTCATAAGCGCTATGCCGAGACTGACGGCGCGCTCCGATGTCATCGTAAGGCAGATCAGCCCGCGGCCATAGCGGGCCATGAAGTTGATCTTGTCCGGCGTAATCGTGCTGGCGGGCGTGCAGAAGTCGATATCGCCGCCGCGAAGTCTGTCGCCGGTGATGACGATGATGTCTCCGCGGCCAAGTGCGTCCAGGGCTGTTTGAAGATCGCCCATCACATCTGCTCCGGAAAACCCTGAAGGGACATGGCACCGTTCAAGGACTGCTCGCCCACCAACCGCAGCTGCATGCGGGCGCGATCGTCCAGGCACTCGCCTTCCGGCGAAAACAGGCCGGGATAGGTCCGCACGGTGGCACCCATCGGCGTCGGCCAGCCGCGAAGGGCATGCACGATGCTGCGCATGGTGAGCAGCGTGCTCATCGATGCCTGGTCACCATAGGCGGTGGCGATCAGACCGACTGAACGACCGTGCAGATAGGGCCGCGAATCCTTAGCCAGATCCTCCAGATAATCGAGCGCGTTTTTGACGAGCCCCGACACCGTGCCGTGATAACCCGGCGCGGCCAGGATCAGGGCGTCGGACTGGCGAACGGCCTCCACCATCTCCCGGCCGGTGTCCTTCGCATGGCCCGGCCCGCGATAAAAAGGCAGATCGCTAAGATATTCCCCGCCGAAGACATCGACGTGAGCTCCCGCCTCGATCGCCGGCTGGGTGGCGGCGCGCAGGGCCATTTCGGTCGAGCTGGGACTGGACACCGTCCCCCCTATGGCCACGATTTTAACGCTCATGCTGCTCTCCGCTCTTCCAGATAGTTTTGTAGCTTTTCCCGGCCGTTGTCGGTCAGACGCAGACCGAGCTTGGTGCGCCGCCAGATGATATCTTCGACCGTGCGTGCCCATTCTCGCGACACCAGATAGTCTACCTCGCGCTGGGTCAGGCCGTGGCCAAAATAGATGCCGCAATCCTGCAGCCTTGCCGCCTCCCCTAAGATAGTAAAGGCATCGGTGCCATAGGCCCGTGCCATGCGCCGACAGGTGAACGGATCCAGAAATGGATAGCGGGCACCCAGCTCGCCGATAATGCGGTCTATTTCTCCAGCCCCGAACTCACCGCCCGGTAAGAGCTTGGTTCCCGTCCAGGGTTTGGGGTTGGGCAGGGAAAGCCGCTCGGCCAGCTGGTTGACGGCGTCCTCCGCGAGGTGGCGATAAACGGTCAGCTTGCCGCCGAACACATTGAGAAGCGGCGCGCCGTCCTGTTCGGCGGAAAGCTCCAGGCTGTAGCCGCGCGTTGCCGCTTCGGGCTTGTCCGCGCCGTTGTCGAGCAGCGGGCGGACGCCGGCATAGCTCCACACGACATCGGACGGAGCGATGGATCGCGCGAAGAAGCGGTTCGCACCCTCACAGATATAGGCGATCTCTTCCTCGCTCGCGGCGACCTGATCCAGCTTGCCGGTGTGATCCGCATCGGTGGTGCCGATCAGCGTGAAATCGTCCTCATAAGGAATGGCGAAGAAAATGCGTCCGTCCGGCAGCTGGAAAAAATAGGAAAAGTCGTGATCGAACAGGCTCGGAACCACGATGTGCGATCCGCGCACGAGGCGCATGCCGCGCTTTTCGTTCACCCCGCCCGCCGCCAGCAGATCGAGCGCGCCCGGCCCAGCGGCGTTCACCAATATGCGGCCCCGAAAACTGCCCTGTTCGGTGTCGGCGCGCCAGAGCTCTTCCTCGCGGCGAAACCCGGTGACGCGGCAGCGTGTGCGCACATCCGCACCGCGATCGGCAGCATCGCGCGCGTTCAGGACGACGAGCCGCGCATCGTCCGCCCAGCAATCCGAATAGACGAAGGCGTCGGAAAATTCGGCCTTGAGCGGCGCGCCGGCCTCATGATTGCGCAGATCGATCGTCTCGGTCGCGGCGAGCTTCTTGCGGCCGCCGATATGGTCATAGAGGAACAGCCCAAGGCGCAGGAGCCAGCGCGGACGCAGGCCTTTTACGTGCGGCAGGACGAAGCGCATCGGGCGGATGATGTGCGGCGCGATGCCCCACAGCCTCTCGCGCTCGTTCAAAGCCTCGCGCACCAGTCCGAATTCGCGATGTTCCAGATAGCGCAGGCCACCGTGGATCAGCTTGGAGGAGGCCGAAGACGTGCCGCTGGCCAGATCCCGCGCTTCGAGCAGCAATACCCGCGCGCCGCGCCCGGCGGCATCGCGCGCGATCCCGCATCCGTTGATGCCTCCACCGACGACGATGATGTCGTAGACGTCCTCGTCGTCGAAAGCGGTTTGCGGGGCGGCTTCAGGCATCGTGGAAACTGGTCCGGCCTAGAACTTCAACGGACCATGTTCGATCTCAGGCAGAACGTGGCGCGCGAAAAGGTCGGCTTCCGCTGCGTGCGGATAGCCCGACAGGATGAACGCTTCGATCCCCTCATCCTGATAGGCGCGCAGCTTGGCCAGCACCTGGTCGGGATTGCCCACAATCGCCGCGCCGCAGCCCGAGCGCGCCCGCCCGATACCGGTCCAGAGATTGTCCTCGACAAAGCCGTCGCCGCCTGCCGCGCCGCGCAGTTCCTGCTGGCGCTGGACGCCGTAATTCTTTGCATCGAGCGATTTTTCGCGGATTGCCCTGCCCTGCTCATCGTCAAGCTTGGACAGGAGCCGATCGGCATAGGCGCGCGCCTCCTCCTCGGTCTCGCGCACGATTACATGGGCGCGGTATCCGAATTTCAGGGTGCGGCCATATTTCGCTGCGCGCTCGGTCAGATCGGCGATGTTCTCGCGCACCTTGTCCATGGTGTCGGGCCACATCAGGTAGACGTCGCAAGCCTCGGCCGCGCATTCGCGCGCCGGATGGCTCAGTCCGCCGAAATAGAAGGGCGGACATTTTCCTGACAGCGTGGTGATCCGCGGCGGCTCAAGCTCCATCTGGTAGAACTCGCCTTTGAAATCGAGATGCTCGCCGTTCAGCAGCGTGCGCACGATCTTCATGATCTCCGTGCCGCGGGCGTAACGCGGTTCGCTTTCCATCTTCTGCCCCGGCATGTCGGAGGAGATGATGTTGACGTTCAGGCGGCCCGCGGTCTTGTCCGCGTTCCAGCCCAGAATACGGTCGAGCGTGGCGATGCGGCGGGCAAGCTGCGGCGGCCAGTCTTCCCCCATGCGCGTTGCCCAGAGCAGCTTCATCCGCTCCAGATAGGGCGCGACCGCGGCGGCGAAGATCGTAGTGTCGACGCCCAGCTGATAGCCCGACGGCAGAAGGATATTATCGAACCCGCCTTCTTCTGCGCGCAGCACGAGATTGCGGCAATGCTCCCAGCTGGAGGCGAGCTGCGCATCGGGGACGCCCAGAAATTCATAGTCGTCATCGCACAGCGCGGAAAACCAGGCGATCTCGCACTGGCGCTTGTCTTGGCTTGTCATGGCAAATCCTCTCCTCTTGCGGCGACGAGCACCGCATACCAATCCTGGCGCGTCCAGCGGACGCCGAGCGCTTCGGCACCTTCGGCGATGCGTTCCGCGCTTTGCGATCCGATGATCGGCACAATCCCGGCGGGATGCGCCATCAGCCAGCTATAGGCGGCGACCGCGCGGCTGACGCCCTGCGCATTCGCGACCGAATCCAGCGCAGCGACGACCTGTTTGTCGCGCTTGCTCTCAGCATTGAGCAGGCGTCCGCCGCCCAGCGGAGACCAGGCCATCGGCGTCAAACCCAGCCGCATCGCCTGATCAAGCTCGCCATTTTCAAAGCAATCGATCCGCAGCGGGCTGATCTCCGGCTGCGTGGTCACGAGCGGGGTATCCAGAAAATGGACCAGCGCCTCGATCTGGCTTTGCGTGAAATTCGACACGCCGAGCGCACGGATCTTGCCGGAGGCCACGGCATCCTCCAGCGCGCGGGCGACTTCCTGGGGATGCGCGAGAATATCGGGGCGATGGATCTGATACAGATCGATCGTCTCCACCTTCAGGCGGCGCAGCGAGGCATCGATCGCCTCGGCCAGATAGGCTGGCGACTGATCATAAGGCAGAGGCGGGCGAATACCGCCCTTGGTGGCGAGCACCATCCGGCCACGCAGTCCCGGCTCTGCCGTAAGCACCTCGCCGAGCAGGCTTTCGGCGTCGCCGAAGCCGCCTTCCCCGTCGAAACCGTAAATGTCGGCGGTATCCAGCAGCGTGATACCGGCGTCGAGCGCGGCATGCACCAGCCGCCCGGCTTCGTCAGCGCTACGGCCATTATCGGCCAGCCGCCACATGCCCCAGGCGATGGGAGAGATGGCGATGTCGCTGGTGCCGAGATGCCGCTCGGCTGCGGGAGGGGTCAGGTCAGTCATTCATGGTCCTTTGAAAAAGGCGGCGCGACGGAGCCGCGCTCGATCAGATCATGCGGAAGGCGCCGATGGGTAATATCGCCCCCGGAAATCAGAATTTCGGTCGCGGCGCGGGCCAGTTCGGCCATCGGCTGATGGATACTGGTCAGCGGCGGCCAGACAGTGCGGGCCAGAGGCGTATCGTCGAACCCGGCAACGGACAGCTGATCCGGCACCTTGATCTCACGCTCATGCGCCACGCTCAGCACACCGGCGGCCATGTCGTCATTGGAAGCGAAGATAGCGGTGGGCGGATCGCGGCGGCCCAGCAATTTGCGTCCGGCGGCGATGCCGCTTTCCACATCGAACTCGCCATTTTCGATCAGGCTCGGTTCGAAAGCGATCCCCGCCCGGTCCAACGCGCGGCGATAGCCGAACAGCCGGTCTTCGCTCGCCATATGGTTCGGATGGCCCTTGATGAAGCCGATCCGGCGGTGGCCGTAGTTGATGAGATGCGTGGTGATGTCATCCGCCGCCTGCGCATCGTCCATGAAGACCGAGCTGGTCAGCGCGTGATTGGTGCCGGGCGAAATACGCACGAAAGGAATGTCGAGCTTGTCGAGCACGTTCAGCACCGCCTCGCAGTCCGTTACCGGAGACGAAAGCACGATGCCGTCGACCTGGGTTTCGGTGATCAGCCCGCGCACCTGCTGACCCACTGCCGGATCGTCCACGTCCACCGGCTGGGCGAGCAGACGGATGCCGTTTTCCTTGCAGAAATTCCAACATCCGGACTGGATCTGAAACATGTAATAGGGACTGTGATTGTCGTAGATCAGCGCGATCTGGTTCGATTTCGCACCCGACAGGATCCGCGCGGCCACACTGGGGCGGAAGTTCAGCTCCTTCATCGCCCGTTCGACCTTTGCGCGGGTTTCGTCGCGCACATAAGGGTGGTCGTTGAGCACGCGGCTCACCGTCTTCACCGCCACACCCGCCCGCTCGGCCACGTCCTTGATATTGGCCCGCTCGCTCATGCGGTCAGCGTCCCGGCCATGTCTGCGAACAGATCGGCATGCTGGCTTTCGCGGCGATAGAATACCGGCGGCCGGCCAATCGGTGCGGAGACCTGCCGCGTGCCGGGCGCATGTTCTTCGCCGGTCCAGCAGCAAATCCACGCTGTGCTTCCGGGAAAGACGACGCTTCGCGCTTCCACCCCTTCTTCGATCACGGGAGCTACGAGCAGGTCCTCCCCGTAAAGATATTGGTCCTGCACATCATAGAGCGACCGGTCGTCCGGATGATGCAGGAACAGCGGGCGCTGCGCGGGTAGGCCGGTGGATTGCGCCTCGCGGCACAATTTCCGGACGTAGGGGGCGAGATGGGCGTGCATGCGACTCCAGCGTGCAAAGCATTGCAGCAGTTCCGGCGTGGAATCATATTGCAAATTGTCGTCCGGACGATTGCCCTCATGCGTGCGCATGACCGGCGCGAAAGCGGCCAGCTCGCACCAGCGCTGCATCAGCTCTTCACTGCGGATATTGCCGTGCAGCGAGGTATAACCGCCGCAATCGGAATGGCTGTAGGCATTGCCGACAAGCCCTGCCGACAGCGCGGCGGTGATGACCGTACCGATTCCGTCATGCCGCGTGAAATCGACCGACTGATCGCCGGCCCAGAGCAGCGGGCAATGCGCCTGAATGCCGCTGAAGCCCGCGCGCATGAAGAACAGCGCGTCGCCGGTCTTTCCGCGGCTGGCGACCGCGCGCGCATTCACCTCGCCCCAGAGCACGGGGTAGCGATTATGCGCTTCCATTGGGTCAGAACCGTCGGCCAAACGCAGATCGGTAGGAAGATACTCGCCGAAATCGGCCATCCAGCCCATGATACCGTTGTCGAGCATCTCCCGGCCGATGATGCGTTCGGCGAACCAAGCTTTCGTTTCCTCGCGCGTGAAATCCAGAACGCCGCAATCGAATTCGCCGAAATCGACGAGATGCGGCTCGTCGCTGTCCAGGGACAGACAGAAATGGCCTCCCGCTTTCGCTTCTGCAAACAGCTCTCCGTCGACGGACAGATAGGGATTAACATAGGCAAGAAAGCGGATGTCGCGCGCGGCAAGCTTGGCGATCCGCTCCTTGAGGCCCGGGAAGCGCTCCTCGCTCCGCCTACCCAGCTGCCAGTCCCAGAACAGACGCCGTCCAAAGCTCGTCTCGCGGATGCCGGCCCAATCCTCACACCACAAACCGGAAACCGCAGCGCCCGCATCGATAAACTGCTCGAGCCGCTCGAAGCTTTGATCACCACCCTTCAGCCCGACAATCGCGCCGCCGATCGCCCAGTCAGGCAGCGGTGGCTGGCGGCCAAAGCGAGTAGAAAGACGCGATACCAGCGCGCGAGGCTCATCCGCCGCAAAAATCTCAAACCGCGCCGAGCCGCGCCAAAGCTCAACGGCATGATGCGCCGGGTCGCTGAAATCGAGCACACTGTAGCAGCTTTGGGCGCAATGCACGGCAAGCCAGCGTGACGTCAGGAAAGTCGGCTGCGGATAATTGGTGTTCCAATAATCACCCCCGGCCATTTCCTCATCCATCAGGCGCGTCAATTCTGTGCTCTTGTCACGGCCCACGCCCGGCTCGCTGGTCCACATCGGGAAGCGCCGTCCATTGAGCGCAAGATAGCTCATCTGCTCACCCCCGCCCCAAACGGATTCCTCGGGTTCGGCGAAAAAGCGCACATGGATGCGATCGAAGGCGGGATCGAGCGACGCGATGGTCAGGCTATTGCCGGAGACGGATATCCGAACATGAGACTGGCCATCGACAAGCAGCTCGACCGAGTCGTTCTGCATCGCGAACTCGGTCGGCTCGATCGGATCGAACGGCGCATCGTCAATGCGGAAGTTACCGCGATACATAGAGATGTCGGGATTGCCGCGCGCGATGACCACCGCAGGACAGTCCCGCCTGTGTCGCAGCACGATCTTCGCGCCAATGCGGATCTCGAAGCCGTCCGGAACGGCATGAAACTGCAATTCTGTGTCCAAAAGTCCACTCCCTGACACGAATAGTGCCTATTCCGACTACATTAGGCAAGCCCGTTATGACAACGCTTGACATAAATGATCCGGTCTCGCATCAAAAGGGACTGCCCGGGCGTGGAGAAGTGCGACAAACGCATTCCGTTTCCCGGCGTGATGACATGGGAGATGGATATGGGGACTTTATACCTTACTCGTATGCGCGCTCTGCGCTGGACCGCCAGCGCGATTGCCCTCAGCTTTTCCGGCACTGCCTATGCCCAAGCCGTCGAATATCCGCAGGAAGCGGAAGAGGAAGTGATCGAAACGCCCGCGGGCATCGACACCATCGTCGTCACGGCGCAGAAGGTGGAACAAGACGTCCAGGACGTGCCCATCGCAATTTCCGCCTTCACCGGCGAACAGCTGCAGGCCAAAGGCGTCGACAGCATAGAAGACCTGGCCGTAATCGCGCCGTCGGTCAGCTTCCGCAAGGGCACCACCAGCGCCAACAGCGCCATCGTGATGCGCGGCGTGGGCACGATCAGCTTCTCCATCGCGGCCGAGCCGAGCGTGTCGACCGTCGTGGACGGCATCGTGCTATCCCGCTCTGGGCAGGCGTTCATGGATCTGGTCGATCTGGAGCGGCTCGAAGTGCTTCGCGGTCCGCAGGGCACTTTGTTCGGCAAGAACGCGTCCGCCGGCCTCGTCAACATCGTCTCGCGCGGCGGCAGCGACACTTTCGAGGGCGAGGTGCGCGCGGAAGCCTATACCGACGAAGAATATCGCTTCCGGGGCACCGTGGCCGGCCCGCTGGCGCCCGATCTCAGCGCGCGTCTAACGGGCTTTTACGGTACCTATGACGGCAACATCACCAACGTCTTCTACGACGAAAAGGTGAACGGCTACGAACATTATGGTGCGCGCGGCATCGTCGATTATCGCGGCCAGATTGCCAATCTTCGGTTCATCGCCGATTATTTCAAGGCGGACGACGATTGCTGCGCGGATGTGCGCGGCGTGAGCGCCGGTCCGGTGATCGATGCCGAGCTCGGCCTGCCCGAAGGCGTGGCGCTTGGCGAAGACCAGCGTTTCGTAAACCACAACCTCATCACCCGCACGCTCGATACGCAGTGGAGCCTCACGCTGTCCGGCGATGTCGAGCTGGACGACAAGCATACGCTCAGCGTGGTGACGGGTTATCGCAACTGGGCCAATGAGGAAATCCGCGAGGGCGACTTCACGCCGCGGCCCCTGGTCTCGCAGTTCCAGCTGCACGACTTCGGCGAGGTGACGACCGAGCAGATGTCGTTCGAAGCACGCGTGGCTTCGGACCCACGGGCGCCGTTCTTCTATCAGGTCGGCGGTTTCCTCTGGCACTCGAACAACACGCAGGATTTCACCCGCAGGGACATCACCTGTGCAACATCGACGCTGCCGATCGATCCGCTGACCGGCGGGCGGCCATGCAACCTGTCCGATCCGGTGAACACCGCCTACCCTACGGCCACATCGAACAGCGACGTCAACTCCAGCAACTATGCGATCTTCGGTCAGGCAACCTGGCAGATCACCGATGCGCTCGGCTTGATCGGCGGGCTTCGCTACACCTGGGATGAGCTGTCCTTCACCCATATTCGCGCGCCCGGCGTTGATGCGCGGACGGGCCGCCCCGCAACCGGCCCCGGCGTGAGCGGCAATCCGGCAGGCGGTACAATCGCGTCCGGTGGCAACGGGACGAATACCTCTAGCGGATCGCAGAACAACGGCAATCTCTCGGGCAAGGCGGTCGTCACGTTCGAGCCGACCGATGATATCCTGCTCTACGGCAGTTATACGCGCGGATATAAGGGCCCCGCCTACAATGTGTTTTTCAACCACACTGCACCCGCCAATGCGGTGCCGGTTTCGGAAGAGACATCCAACGCCTATGAAATCGGTCTGAAGTCCCGCTTCTGGAACAATAAGGTGCAGGCCAACCTCGCCGCCTTCTCGGTGATCTATGACGGTTTCCAGGCGAACAACTTCGTCAATCTGAACGGCACGATCATCACCAACCTGACCAATGCCGGTTCGGTGAAAAGCCAGGGTTTCGAAGCCGATTTGCTCTTCGTGCCCGTCGACGGGCTGACCTTGAATGCCAATGCGGCCTATGCCGATGCGCGGGTAAGGAAGTTCAATCCCAATCCGCTCACCAACGCGCCCGACGCGCGCAACGGCACCCGGCTGCCGCTCGCGCCCGAGTTCACCTATACGCTGGGCGCAGATTATGAAGCGGACCTCGGCAGCTTCATCGGTTATTTCAACACCAATTACCGGCACACTAGCAGCCAATATTCCGATCTTGGCGAGCAAGGGCTGATCGATGCCTATGGCCTATGGAATGCCTCGATCGGCTTTTCGGACCCGGCCGACCAGTATCGGCTGACCTTCCATGCGCGCAACATTCTGGACGATAGCTATGTGCTGCTGAACGTGGGCGCAGGGTCCCGCCTCCAGATCCCGCGCGACGCGGACCGGTATTTCGGCGTCAGCCTGCGGGCCCGCTTCAACTGACCCCCTAGCCTCTCCCAAGGCGACAAGCGGAAAGCCCCCGGTTCACGCCGGGGGCTTTTTTGCATCTACTGTAAGGTTGAAAGGCAGGCGCGCCAGAGCCGCGGCAGGCCGCTCGCCCGAGCGTTCGTTCCAAGGTTGCCAGCAAGGATCGCACGGGCCACGGAAACAGCTTTGGCGAGGGGCAGACCCTCAACCGTAGATGAGGTCCCGGCGATATTTTAGCCAGCCACTGCCAGCGAATGTTGCGTTTCGAGCCGGGCCCGCTCTCTCCGTACCGCCTCCTAAAGACAGAAAAGCCGGCGGGTCTGGGACCAACCGGCGTTTTCTATCGGGACCTCAGGCAGCGACGAGCGCGTCCCAAAGCATTTGAGAACCTACTGGGAGGCGCGCCCCTTTATCGGCGCGCCCGCCCTGCCCTTCAAACCTCTTCGTCGGCCAGTTCGAGACGGGGCAGAATCAGCTGCACCAGACCGAGTGCCGCAAGATAAGCGCCTCCGCAAATCACGAACATCGGCGCATAGCCATGACCGTTCGTCAGCGACCAACCGGCAAATTCGATCATGCCCGTGCCCGAAAGATTTCCGGCGATGGCACCCACCGCAATCACGCTGCCCACGCGGATCGCGGGCACGACATCGGTGGTCAGGCCAAAGATATTGGTCGAGAAGCCCTGATGGGCGAACAGTCCTGCCCCGATGAAGATCGCAGCCAGCCAAGGGCTTCCGGTAATCAGTGCGAACGGCATGATCAGCACCACGAGCGCGAACACCAGCATGGACAGCTTGCGCGCGCCGTTGATCGAAAATCCGCGGCTCAGCAGGATGGGATAGAGCGCGCCCGATGTGATCGCGCCGATCGCCGCCAGCGTGAAGATGATCGCCACCGGCCAGCCGAGTTCCCCCTGCCCCATACCGAATTCCCGGTTGAAGAAATCGGGCATCCAGAAGAGCACGAACCACCAGACGCAGTCGGTCAGGAATTTGGCACCCGCCACCGCCCAGGTGCGCCGATCACTCAGCAGCGCGCCCCAGTTGACGGGCGCGCGTTCCGGCACCTTGGCCACCGGCTTCAGCTTGCGCATCGCCGGAATCCAGAAAATCAGCCAGATAAAACCCAGCGCGCCGGTAACGATGAAAGCCGCACGCCATCCAAAGGCGACGGCAAAGGGCGGGATCAGAAGCGGTGTTATGATCGCGCCGAGGTTAGGCGCGGTGTTGATGGCGCCGATCGCAAGAGACCGTTCGCGCAGCGGGATGTACACCGCGGCGGCCTTCATCGCAGCCGGTGTGTTGACCGCTTCCGCCGCTGCCAGGACCACCCGGGCCGCGACGAATTGCTGCACGCTGGCCGCAAGTGCATGCGCCATTCCCGCGACGCTCCAGATGACGACGGCGAAGCCGTAAGCGAATCGTACGCCGAACCGGTCCACAAACCATCCGACGCCCAAAAGCGCGATGGCCGCGGCCAATTGGAAGGTCGAGCCGAGATGCGCGAATTCCTGATCGCTCCACCCGAACTCCAGCTCCAGCGTCGGCTTCAAAAGGGCCAATACCTGCCGGTCGACATAATTCAGCGCTGTGGCGAAGAAAATCAGGCCCACCAGCAGGATGCGAATTTTCCTGCCGGCGGCATGCGTGTCGAAGATTTCACCCGTAGCCTGCATCTCATCCTCCCTTGGCACCGCCATGTTTCCGGCGGTTGCATCCCGTTTGTCGGTTGACTATCAGTATGACAACGATGGACAGAATAGCAAGCCGTCGCGAAGGAAGCAGCGATGAATTCCACCAAGGGAGGGGGCGACGTGTCAGATCACGTCCAGAATGATCCATCGGATCGATCCGACTGGCACCGCTATTATGCCGGCGATCTTTATGGGGAAATGGAGCTGGCCGAGGCGGAGCGGGATGAACCCCGCTCCTTGCGGAAGGTTCTGACGAATATCGTTCCCGGCCTGCTTCTGTGCGCCACGCTCGCAATTGCAGCGGCCTGGATGAGCGATCATTACGGTCCGCCCACCATCCTGATCGCGCTTTTATTGGGTCTGGCGCTGAACTTTGCGGCAGTCGATCCGCGCACGCATCGCGGGCTCGATCTGGTCGGCCGTGAAGGCCTGCGGATCGGCATCGTTCTCATCGGATTTCAGGTCACGCTGGGGCAGATCGCAGGCATCGGCCTTGTCCCTTTTCTGGCGCTGCTCTGCATCGCCGCCTTCGCCTTTTCGGGTGGCATGCTGGGCGCACGTCTCTCCGGCCAGTCTCGTTTTGCAGGAATTCTCGCGGGCGGAGCGACGGCGATTTGCGGCGCAAGCGCTGCGCTGGCGCTCTACGGCGTGATCGGGCGCGATCGGCTGCCGCAGGCGCAGTTTGCCCTCACCCTGGTTGGCGTCGCCCTGGCGAGTGCGCTTGCAATGGCGAGTTACCCCATTTTGGCAGCGCAGCTCGGCCTCAGCGACCGGGCAGCCGGCTTCCTGATCGGCGCGTCCATTCACGACGTCGCGCAGGCAATCGGCGGCGGTTATTCCTATTCCAACGCCGCCGGTGCCGAGGCGACCATCGTGAAGCTGGCGCGCGTGGCCCTGCTGGCGCCGGTGGTCCTCCTGGTCTCTCTCTGGATCGGTAAGCCGGGTGAAGAAGGCAAGGCGTCCGGCAAGAGACTGTCCATCCGCGGGCTGATGCCGCCTTGGTTCGTTACCGGCTTCGTGATCGCAGTGGCTGTGAACAGCGCGGTGTCGCTGCCGGAGATCGCATCCAATGGCGCGGAATCGGCGGCCAAGGTTCTTCTCGTACTCGCCGTCACGGCAACTGCGCTACGCTCACGCACCGATCTGATCGCGCGCCTTGGCTGGCGTGCGTTCATCCCGGTTCTGGGCGCGACGCTCGCCAGCTTCATCTCGGCGCTGCTCTTCGTCGTGCTGGTGGTCGACTGAAAACCGGGCCAGTCCGATCGCTCAGTCCAATCTCGCTGCCTGCCGCTGGATCGAGGCAAGCAGCGCCACCGCCACAAGGACGAGCGCTGCAAGAACAGTGAACAGGCCGGAAAAGCCGAAGCTCGGGACCAGCGCCAGCGTCAGCCAGGGCATAATCAGCGACGGCACCGTGTTGGCTAGGTTGAAGATGCCCAGATCCCTGCCGCGATTGCGCGGGCGCGGTAGGACGCGCAGAGTCTGGCTGGAATGCAACGCCATAAAGACGGAGGCGGAAAGCCCGAACAGGGCATAGCCTGCCATGGCCGGGTATAGCCCATCCGCGGACGCCATCGCAGCCAGGCCGACGACCGTAAATCCGGCGGCAACGGTCAGTGGCACGATTGGCCGGTCCTGCCGGTCCGACCAGCGACCGACCATCAGGGTTACGGGGATCGCCACGCACAGCACGATCGTGAACAGCGTGGCTGGCACATTTTCGTCGATGCGCGAATCGATCGACAGAAACCAGAAATAGAGAAAGGCAAACAGTGCCGCTTCTGCGATCTGCAGCAGCAGCCGGCTGGTCCACATCCGCACGACCGCCGGCCGTCTTTTCAGCGGAGCCTGTGCCTCAGCTGGCTGTTCCCCCGCTCGGCTGTCTTCCATCAATTGCGGCATTGCGCGTGGACGACCGAACAACAGAACCGGTGCGATGGCGATGATGACCGTTGCGGCAACCAGCAACAACCGGTCCTCAGCATCCGCAAAACCCGGAACCGTGATCAACGCCCCGGTCAGCGCGCCGAGCGCTGGCGTGAACGAGAGCAGGCCGCCCAAGAGCCCCTTCTGCCGGTCCGGCACACAGTCCCCCGCCCAAGCGGTGAGCGGCGCCAGCATCATGTTGAGCACCACCTGCCAGGCCATCACCAGGGCGATCAGCACCGCTAGCTGCGTAACCGCACCGATCGCCAGCAGAAGCGCGGTGGAACAGACAAGGCCCGCGCCGATCCAGAGCGTGCGATTGCCGGTCCGATCGCTCAGAAAGCCGAACAGGATATTGGACAAGCTGGCCGCGATCGCGCCGCCGAAGCTGATCGCGGCCAACCAGCCGAGACTGTCCTCACCCGCCAGCAGATTGACGCGAAGTGGCAGGAGGATGGTGAGCAGCGGGACATAGGCCACCGCGCGGCCGGCATTGGCCAGCGCATAAAGCAGCAGAAAGCGCAGCGATTGCGCGCGTCCATCCGCGTCAGACTGTCTGCTGATAGCGATACCCGCCTCTCCGCACCTCTACTGCCCGAGTGCGATAAGCCCTTGGCGGGGCGCGCGCCAGAGCGTCGACGCGATTATGCGGCGGCGGCCTTGGCCTTGCGGCGGCGCTTGGATGCGTACAAGGCCGCATCCGCCACCGCGAGCGCTTCTTCAAGCGAGTCGCCGGGCGCCGCGCGGTGCATGCCGATACTGGCCGAAACGGTCAGCGTGACGTTGCCGCGATCATCCTGCCCTTCCACATTGTACACCATCGCCAGTTCCAGGCGCCGGAACAAATCCTCGGCGGGCATCGTCAACGCGTCTTCCATCAGGATGACCACAAATTCGTCGCCGCCGAACCGTCCCACGAAGTGCGGCGGCGGCACCGTGGCACGCAGGGTGGTGGCCATCGCCTTGATCACATCGTCACCGGTAAGATGGCCGAGGCGATCGTTCACCTGCTTGAATCCGTCCAGGTCCAGCAGCAGGACGGCAAGCTTTTCGTCCTGCGATCGGTTGGCGACGAAGGCGCGCATGGCATCGCGGTTGCCGAGCCCCGTCAACGTGTCGGTCTGCGCGGCGCGGCGCAATTTTCGCTCGAGTTCGTAACGGTCGGTCACATCGCGGAATACGCCGATCAATGCCACCGCTTGGCCGTCCTGATATTCTACCTCACCGCGCGTGCGCACGCGCTTATGATGCCCTTCGGGCGTTACGATCTCCAGATCGGCCTCATAAGGTTGACCCTCCTCGATCGCCCGGGCCATCAACCCCTCCAATTTGGCGCGTGAGGAGGGCGTGTAGAAACTTAGGGCCAGTTCCAACTGTGGGGTATTGGCCACGGGAAGGTCATGGATCTCGAAGATGCCGTCCGACCAATGGACAAGTTCTGTCGACAGATCGAGCCGCCAGTGGCCCATCTGTGCCATCTGTTCCGCCTGGCGAAACTGCACCTGCTTGCGCACCAGATTGCCGACGAGCTTTTCCTGCATCTCCGCACGCCCGCGCGATCCAGCCAGGCGAACACTGCTTTCGACCATTTTCGAAGCGATCGCCGAAAATTGCCGCAAGCGCTCGATTTCCTGCTCGCTTAAATCCCGCGGTTTGTCATCCACCAGACAGAAGGCGGCTTCAACCGGAGCGGAGTAGAAGTCGGTCTCAAGGTCCAGCGGAAGGCCGGCGTAGAAACGAATACCGTCCTCGGCGGCGACGAACGGATTTTTTTGAAACTCGGAATCTTCGCGCAGATCAGGAATGATTGTAAGTTTATTATCGGCAATAGTGCGCGTGCAAATCGAATCCTGGCGGCCGTTGCTCACCATCTCATGCCCAGCGCTCGACAGAAACCATTGTCGCTCGCCGAGGATCGAGACTGAGGCCGCAAGGCATTGAAAACTTTCTTTGGCGAGCGCCATCAGCGCGTCGAGCGCATCGGAACGCAGCAGCGCGACAAGCCCTTCCGCCGTCTCCCCCCAAAGCGAGGGCGCTTGAAATTCGCCGGAGTTCCAGTGCGTCGTCATCTGCCGCTATCTGCCTGCCGTTGGTTAATTTGAAGTAAGCTTAAATTGGGTGGGCCCCAGCCAGTATCGATATGCCTTTGCGCGCCATTGCGGCGAGAAAAATGATCCTGTCCTACAATGTACCATATAGGTTAGAGCGAATCTTTCACACGGAGGATTTCGTTATGCCCGGTTTCGATACGCTGATTGGTCCCGTCGCCAGCCTGTTGGATAAGCTGATCCCCGACAAGCAGGCACGCGAAAAGGCAAAGCTTGAACTTCTACGTCTTGAGGGCGGGCAGGAATTGGAAGCGATCCGCGTGCGCATGTCCGCGATCATTGCAGAAGCACAGTCGCCCGATCCCTGGACAAGTCGCGCGCGGCCGAGCTTTCTGTACGTCATGTATCTGTTGTTTCTCTGGGCAATCCCCATGGGCCTGATCGCCGCCGTCCGGCCCGAAGCCGCTCAGGCGATCGGTCAGGGAATGACCGGTTATCTCGCCGCCCTGCCGGAGCCGCTCTACGCACTCTTCGGTACGGGTTATCTGGGATACACCGCCGCCCGGCAATGGGGGAAGGTGCGCGGGGTGGAGAGCTGATACCGCTCAACACTCCTTCGCGGGGGCGCTTGTAATTCGATTACGCCCGGCTAAGCCTTCGCATCTTCGAACCCGAACAGACATGGGGACCATGATGAAAGCTTTCACCAAAATCGCCGCCTCCGTCGCCCTTCTGGCGGCCCTGCCCGCGCTTGGCGCCTGCGCCCAGAATGGCACCGATGAAGAGGCGACGGCCAAGGCCAACGCCATGGGCAATGACCTGCAGGATAGCGTTTCCGACATGAGCACCAGCATGGAAAGCAGCGCTACCGAAATGGGCAATGACATGGCCACCACCGCCAGCCAGATGGGCGACGCCGTCGATGGCGAAACCGCGCCCGCGGACGCAGAAGCACAGTAATTCGACGCCGCCTTTACGGCGCATATAAAAGGGGCGGCTTCCATGATGGGAAGCCGCCCCTTTTTTATGAAATTTGGTCTCTGACCGTCAGGCGACCGCGGGCCGCCGCGCATACCAGCCGAAGCAGGCAATGATTGCGTAGCAGATCGCCGGGATCACCAGCGCGATATACAAACTGCCGAGCGTATCGGCGACCACGCCCGTCAGCAGGGGCACAACCGCGCCGCCGAAGATGGCGACGTTGATGATGCCCGAACCGTCCGCCGCGCGGCTGCCCAGCTTTTCGCAGGCCAGGCTGAAGATCGTCGGGAACATGATCGAGTTCATCAGACCGATGGCAAGCAGGCTGTAGCCTGACACCGCGCCAGTCGTGTTGGTCGAGATAAGGAGCAGCGTGATCGCGCCAATCGCGACGAAGGCCAGCACTTTGCCCGGGCTCAGTACCCGCAGGATCGCCGAGCCGATGAACCGCCCGACCATCGCGCCGCCCCAGTAAAGCGCGATCAGCGAACCGGCCTTCTCCTGGCTCAACGCCATCACGCCGGGCTGCTCCAGATAGCTGACGATCAGCGATCCGATCGAAACCTCCGCGCCCACATAAAGGAAGATGCACAGCGCCCCGAAACCGAAGCGTTTGCGCTTCAGAAGATCGAAGCCTGCCAGCCCAGCGCTTGCTTCATGCTTTTCGCCCTTCAGCTTGTTGCGGAACATCCAGACCACGAAGGCGACGACGGCAAGCATGACCGCGATGGCAAGATAGCCGCCGACGATCGCCTGGCTTTCGGAACTGCGATAGGCATCGAGCGCGGGGCCGGTCAGATCGGCCGCGCTGACATCGGCCAGGCTGCCCAGGATCAGCGCTGCACCGGCGATCGGGAAGATTGTGGTGCCGAGCGAGTTGAACGCCTGCGCAAAGGTAAGGCGGCTATGTGCCGTCTCTGGCGGGCCGAGCAGCGAGATGAGAGGGTTCGCCACCACCTGCACGATCACGACGCCGCTGGCGAGGACGAACAGCGCAAAGAGGAACAGCGCATAGGTTGCCGTTTGAGAGGCGGGGATGAACAGCAGACAGCCCACCAGCATGGTGAGCAGACCCGCCACCGCGCCGCGCATATAACCGATCTTCTTTACCAGCTTCGCGCCGGGAATACCGATCACCAAATAGGCGGTGAAAAAGCAGAACTGCACCAGCATCGCCTGCGTATAGTTGAGCGTGAACAGCTCTTTCAGCTTGGGGATGATCACGTCGTTCAAGGACGTGATGCCACCGAAGATCAGGAACAGCGCGAAGACGAACCCCTGCAGGCCCGGCGCGTGGATGTGTTCTCCCGGCAATTCCTTCTTGCGCGGATCGGTGCTGGACGAAACGTCCGGTGCCAGTGCCATTGAAGCTCCCTCTCACTTATTATTGTGAACGTTCATTTGCCACGTCGATGCGCGGAAAGGAACCGCCAAAGTTCGTCATTGTCCACCACCCAGCTATGGCCGCCGTCCACGCTGATCCGACCGACCACATCCGCGCCGTTCCTGCAATCGGAATAACGTTCCTCATAAACGCCCGGCGCCACCCAGAGCGTGACCGGCGCGGCGCGGCAGCGGTTGAGCGCGGCCCAACGCATCTCGGCGGCATGCATGTCATATTGCCAATAGCCTGTGCCGCCGCCGGTGATGGGGTTCGTATTGTCCTTTGCTCCGGCGAACGCGATCACCGGCATGGACTTGTCCGGACGGCAGGTCTTCGGATCGGGCCGCTGCGGCTCGTCGGGATCCGGATTGCCCGCGCGCAGGCCGACCACGGGCGCAATGGCGGCAAATTTGTCCGAGGCCACGCAGCCGAGCCAGCTCGTCATCCGCCCACCGCCCGATAGTCCAGTGGCGTAGACACGGGCGGGGTCAGCGCAGTGCTGGGCGGCCAGCCAGTCGATCGCCGCGCGAAAGAAAGCGACATCGTCGGCATCCTCCGGCCCCGGAATATCGCCGGTGACGGTGGGAACGCCCGGAATGTTCCAGACGAATCCCTCGCCTGCCGGAATGCCCGCATCGGGTGCGGCCAGGATGAAGCCATGCGCATCGGAGGTGGCTTCCAGCCTGGAATCGCGCAGCATGGCGGCGCCGGTCGCCGTGCTGCCATGGAGGAGGAATAGGAGCGGCGCAGGATCGGTGCGATCGAAGCCCGCCGGGATATGGATCAGCATCGAGCGACCGGTTTCCCCGACAGAAATCCGCTGCGTCTGCCCCGCCGTCCCGATGGTGCAGGCGGGTGCGGCAAAAGCGGTGGAGGCCATGACGACACACGCCAACAACAGCGCAAACAGGGACAATAGCGGGCGGATCACTGGATGGCTCCCATATCGGCGATGATGCGGATCGGCTGGCCGGTCGATTGGATCGTCAGTTCGCCATCGATCCAGGCGGCAGGCTTTCCGTTCACGGTGGTATGGCCGGGCGGAACGTCCAGCGGCCAGGTAAGAATGTAACCGGCAGCGGGCCGCGCGCTTCCGCCGATAGTGGCAAGCAGACGCCCCCCGTCCAGCTTCATCGCGAGGTCGATCGTGCCGACGCTGCTGTTCAGGCCCTTTACGTCCACGCCCTTACCTACCAGCCAGTCGCGCGTCATGCCGCCGCCCAGCACCAACGCGCCGTCGCGCCCACGCTCATAGGCGAATAGGTCCAGCGCCGCGCGGATGAAGTCGCTTGCCACCCAGGCATGCGGCATATCGCCGATGAAACGGATTTCGCGTGGGTTCCGCCCCACCACCTCGGCCCAGCCGTTCCACGCGGCGGGACGGCGATCGTCCATGTAGAAATCGAGCAGCGCATTGGCCTGCGCGCGCCGCCCGAGACGCACGAAAGCGGAGACGTTGCGAAGCTCGTAGGGCGTATAGTCCGCCCAGTCCGCGCCCGCATCGTCCCGGAACATCACCCGCTCCCACTGCTTGTCGAATGTGCGCGAAAGAAGCTTAGGGTCCAGCGCCTCCAGTTCGCCCGCGGGGTCCAGTGCCATGGTGGTGGACGTTGCGTCGAAATCGCCCAGGCTGGTCGCGCCGGGAATGAAATCGATGTCGAAGCGCGCCGCCGCCGCGCTGATCGCCTTCTGGATGTCGGCGGCGAACTCCTCGCGCTGCGCCGCGATGGTCGCAGCCTGCGGCTTGCCGAGCACGCGCGCGGCGTAAGCGGCATCCTTATATCCGGTGAGCGCCCAGAAATCGTCCCACAGGCTGTATTGCGGCGCGGAGCTGTACCCTTCATGGCTGATCGAAGGCGGCATCAGGCCATATTTCACGCGATTATCGCCAATCAAGTTTTCCGGCGTCCGCTCGGACTGGCGCTGCTGCTCCATATAGCCCAGCGCGGCCTCGATCTTCGGCCATGCGCGTTCCAGCATCGCGCGATCCCCGGTATAGCGGTAGAGCTGCACCAGCAGATGAATGAACTCGCCCTGCGCGTCGTTCTCGGGCACCGGATCGGGCCCGCGATAGTCGACGCAGCACGGCACCTTGCCATTGTCGAAGAGCTTGGTCGAATACCAGTCGGCGAATCCACGCACGGGCTTAACGACGCCGAGGCGCAGCAGCGTGTCCCCCATCATCGCGCCGTCGCGTATCCAGCTGCGATTGTAAGAGCGCGTGCCCGGCTTCAGCTGCGGCCCGTCCCGGCTCATCAGCACATGGGCGAGCGCCGTGCGCACCGTATCGGCAACCGGCTGCTTGGCCGGCGGCACGACGATCGTGATGCGATCGAGCTTGTCCTTCCACATGGCCGCGGTGGCGGCGACGGAGGCATCGAACGCGGCGCGGCTCATCGGCGCGGCGTTGCCATCGAAAGGGATCGCCATCGGCACATCGATCGCCCCGCCCGGCGCCAGATCGGCTTCCCAAACCAACATGGCGGACGCGAGATCGTGCGGATCACGCACGGAAGCACCGCCAAGAAGCGCCGCCGGATTGCCGAGCGCACCCTGATCGAACGCAGCGGTAGCGACAGCGTCCGGCTGCTCAAGCGGAAGCAGCAAACGCACATCCGCGCCATCGTCGCGCTGGTTGGTCACGCTCAGTCGGCCGTCCTGCCAGTCGATCGCCGAAATCTTCGATATCCCGCCTTGTTGGCTGAGGAATTGCGCGGGCGGGTTCACCTGAAAGGGCCGGACGCCGAGCACCAGCTTCAGCGTCCGCCGCTCCCGCGCATCGTTCACCAGCCGCCAGCGCGCGAGCAGCCGCGGGCTCGTCTCGTCCGCCACCAGCCGCGTCTCGAGATGCCAGTCCGCGCCCAGCCATGTGACGCCGGGCATCGGCAGATAGCCGTCCAGAAGCGACTGACTTTCGGCGACATCGGCCCAATCATTCGTTTCACCGTCCGCGACGACATAGGGCATGATCGAAAAGGCCCCCTTGCCCACCTCGATGCTGCCGTCCTCGTCGATCAGCCCGCTGTTCGCGCCGCCATCGGTGCCCACCAGCGTCCAATAAGGCTGCTCGGTAAAACCGCGGGGAAAGGTGCCGCGCGGCGCGTCCTTGGCGAGAGAGGCGATGAACCCGTTGAGATCGGGCGCCCAGTCGACGGGCTGGATCGCGATTTCGGTCAGCTTCGCGCGTGGGGCTCCTTCCGGCAGCAAGACGCGCAGCCAAGCCGCTTCGCTATCTGGCAGCGGCACGGGATCGCGCCCGCCATCCCCATCAGTAGTGACGTAAGCGGTCCGCCAAGTCTCACCGTCGTCGGACAGTTCTACGCTATAGTTCGGCGCGCCCTGCCCCAATGCCCAGTCGAGCACCGCGCCGCCGAGCAGCCGCTGCCCCCCCAGATCGACGGTAAGCGCCTTCCCGCCTTGGCCCGTCCAGCCCGTCGCCGGATCGCCGTCCCTGGCGCGTGCATCGCTCGCCACCGGCGTACCAGGCTCGGCGACCGATGCCTTTGGCGTCAGCAAGAGATCGTCGAACATGATCCGCCCCACGCCGCCGTCGCGCCCGCGCACGATCACCAGCTCCATTGACGCGGTATCGGGCAGGCTCTTGTCCTCGGTCGGCCCCCAGGCGAATCCGATATCGCGTTTGCGGATGCGCAGGGTCTGCCAGTCGGCCGACGGCGTGAAATCGTTCCGGCGATACCACCAAACATTCTGGCCCGATGCATCGACGAACTTGATCTGCAAATCGTTCGCGCCGTCCGTTCCGCGCACCTTCAGCGTGATCTCGAAATTGTCCGGAAAGGAAATTGGCAGCTTGCGATGCGCATAGGCATAGCCCGCAACCTCTCCGAAATCATAATCGAGCGCCAGCGCCTCGCCGCTCAATCCGGCCACGCTTTCTATGCGCGCCTGCACCCCATCGGAGGCCGATGCCTGCCACGGCGTCAGCGTCTCGAACCCGTCGAGCAGGCGCGGCCCCGGTGTCGCCGCAATCAGCGCGGCGGAGGCAAGCAGGAGGGCGAGGCGTCTCAAGCCAGCCAGCCGCCGGTAAAGCCCGCGCGCATCAGGCCGCGGCGGATGGCGGGGCTCTTGCGCATCGTCCCCCAGATCAGGCCGCTCTTGCGATTTTCGATCATGCAGACGATCGGCCCCTGATCGATGCCGAGATAATCGTTATCCACCCAGCCGATGCCGGGCACCAGCTGCCCCTTGCTGATCGGCGCGTTCGTGCCTTCCAGCGTGGGGTTGAAGCTGTCGAGAAAGCCGTAGCGCTGGTAAAGCGCGCTGCCGTAACGATCGACCATGGCGCGCGCGGTCGGTTCCACGATCTCCGGCGCGAAGGCGATCGAGCCGAGCGCGGCGGTGGGCGCGATGGTGCCGTCATCGCGTTCGAACGGCCCGCGCGCGGAATAACCGCGAAACTCCCGCTCGCGCCCGTTCACCACCAGCTTGAAATGGCCTGGGCCGTCGCAGGCGGTGAGGCCCCAGACGTTTTCGCCATAGCCGCTCCAGCCTTCCGGATTTTCGATTGCGTAAAGCTGCTGCGCCAGCGTGGCCCGGCGGCTGTTCTCGAAATAATCGATGCCTTTGGCGCGCATGAAGCGGTCCTGGATGCCGCGAAAATCGACCCAGACATGGCTGTACTGGTGCCCGAACAAAGGCGGAAAATCGATGCGCGGCGGGCCGTTCTCGGTGGTCCAGTTCGCCTCGAAAGCGCTGGTCCAGCGATCCCAGGTTTCCGGCGGCAGGGCATGCGTGGGCGATCCCAGCGCCAGCACATAGAGCAGCAGGCTTTCATTGTAGCGGTTCCAGTCGCTCGGGATGAAGCCGCTTTCGGGCCGCCAGCCCATTGTCACCACCGGATCGTTCGGGACAAAGGCGGTCCATTCCACCGCGCTGTAGAGCCGATCGGCCAGCGCACGAATGCGCGCCTCGTCCGGATGATTGCCGTCGAACCATTGCGCAGCGAACAGCACGCCGCCCAGCAGCAACGTGGTATCGATGGTCGATAGCTCGCTGTTCCGGAAGCGGTGCCCGGTCTTCATGTCCAGGAAGTGGTAGAAGAAGCCTTTGTAACCGCTCGTGCCGGTTTCCGCGTCGCCCATCGGCGCATTGGCGAAGGAGTCGAGCGTCGCCAGCGTGCGTTCGCGCGCCTGCGCCCGGCTGATCCAGCCGCGCGTCACGCCGATCGGATAGGCGGTGAGCGCGAAGCCCACCGCGGCGATCGAGGCGAAGCTGGGCGTCGGCCAGCGATCGGGCGCCAGACCGGTCTTGGGATCGGTGGTTTCCCAGAAAAAGCGGAACGTGCGCTCCTGAATATCGTCGATCAGACCGGCCTTGCCCGCAGGCGAAGCGGCGATGCCTGCCATCGGTGCGCAACCACCCAGCAGGCCTGCTAGGGCAACACCGCCGGTTCCAAGAAGCGTGCGCCGGTCGATCATGAAAGAACCTCGTTTACTCAAAAAAACAGGGGCCGGGCGGTATGAAACCGCCCGGCCCTTCGATGCGATCAGAAGCTGAAACCAGCCGACAGCTTCAACGTACGCGGCGGGCTGCTGACGCCATAGCCGACGCGCTCACCGAAGATGGTGGGCGAGTTGGGCGTGCGGGTATTGTCCGTCGCGCTGCCGTTGAAGCTGCTGTAATTGCGATCGTTGAAAGCATTGATCACGTCCGCGCGCAGGCGGACTTTTGCCCCATCATAGAGGAAGGGCAGGCTGATATATTTGGTCACCGCGAAATCGAACTGGCGGCGGCCCCAGCGATCGCCGTTCGGCTCGGCCTCGATCCCAACGATATCCCGCTCGAACGGCACGGCCGTTGAGAAGAAGCCCTTGAGGTATACGGGCGACTGATAGGTGAACTTGCCCGACAGCGTCACGCCGATCGGCACGTCCACACTGCCCGCCATGACGATGCGATGCCGAGGCACGCCGGACGAACGAAGCACCGGATAATCCGCAATCGACGGATAATCGAGCGAGAAGGTCTCGCCGAACGCCCGGTTTTCGGTCGCATCGGTATAGGTGTAGGTCGCGTCCAGGCTCCACGGGGAGACCAGCGTGTAGCGCTTGGTGAACTTCACATAGCCGGAGTCCGACGTGGTCTCCAGACCATTGGTGCCAAGCAGGATCGAACCATAGCCAGGAGGTGTGAAGCCGAAGGGGGAAGATGGCGTATCGGTCGTGCTGGCTGGGTTGTCGAAGAAGAACGAACCGTCCGTACGCCGGTTGCCGAGCAGATAGGCAAAGCCGTCCTTGCTCTCGACATGGTTGTAACCGACTTCCAGATTGAAGCCCTGGAAGCGCCCGCGTACGCCCAGACTGAACTGATCGGCATACGGCACCTTCAGATCATTATTGATGAAACGCAGTTCGCGGCCACCCCCCGGCGAGCTGTTGGCAAGCTGCTGACGACCTTCCGGCGTCAGGTAGATCGGTTTGAAGGGGATACAGGTGGGGCTGGGGTTGCAGTTCGCGTTCGGGATGGAATTGTTGCCCTGAAAGTTGAACGTGCGCACCTGGAATGAGCCGACGCTGATTTCCTGCTGAAGGAAATCGAACTGGTTGCGATCATAAGATCGACCATAGCCGCCGAACAGCGTGAAGCGTCCGGCGTCGTCGAACTGCCAGTCGAAGCCCAGGCGTGGCTGGAATGCACCCGTGAACGCTTTGCGCTGCGTGCCATCGGTAATATAATCGTTGATATCGTAATTGGCGTTCTGAAGGTTCGGATAATTCGCTGCCGACACGGCATTGATATTTTCCTGCGGCGTCACGAAATCCAGGAACGCCGGCGTCCGCTCATAATCCCAGCGCAGGCCGAGGAATAGCGTGAGGCGGGACGTTACCTGCCATTCGTCCTGAGCATAGACACCTAGCTGGAAGTTGTCCGATTCCACGACCGAATTGCCCGGCCCTGACGCCGCACCGAACTGAACGCGGTAAGGGATCTGATCGTTGAAGCCGGTCTGGCTGAACAGATTGACGTCATAGGTATAAAGCGGGTTGAAGAAGTTCTGCTGCAGCGTGTTCAACGTCACCCAGGCCGTCTTGAACCCCACCTTGAACGTGTGACTGTCGAGGCCGGTATAGGTGAAATCGTTCTGAACCGTGGTGCCCTTCTGCCCCTTGTCCTGAAAGTTCGTGCCGCCGCCGATACGCAGCAGATCGAACTGGTTGAACGTGGTGGCTCCGGTGGCCGAAGTGCCCTGAATGGTTGCGCGAAAAACCTGCCCGATTTCAAAGTTCTGCGGCTGCGGTGACCAGGAAACGTCCGCATAGCTGACGCGCAGATCGTTGATCCAGTTGTCCGCCGTATGTTGCCAGCGACCGAGCAGGCGCAGCTCGTCCACTTCGGTGAGCGTCTGCGTTTCCTGAACCGCAACGCCGCCGCCGCCGCTACGGCCGGTTTCGTCGCGATATTTTGCGGTCACCTCGAACAGGTCGTTATTGGTCGGGACCAAATCGATCTTGCCGAAATACAGGTTCTCGTTGAACTCCGAATTGAACAGGCCGAAACCGTCCTGATATTGCTGCGGCAGTGCCGAAGGCTGGATGCCGCCGCCAGGGAACACGTCGATCGGACGCTGAATACGCTTGCCTTCGTAGCTGACGAAGAAATGCATCAGATCCTTGACGATGGGTCCGCCCAGCGCGCCGCCGAACTGCATCGTCTTGGTCTTGACCTTGTCCTGTTTGTTGAAAATTTCCGTGGGAAATTTCTGACGCAAATTCTGGTCGGTGTAATCGAAAAAGCCTTCGCCGTGGAACTCGTTGGTGCCCGATTTTGTCACCGCGGTGATCGCGACGGAACTGACCTGATCGAATTCGGCCTGATAGTTGGAGCTGATGACGCGATATTCGCCGACCGCGAGCTGCGGGAACGGGTTGCCTTCCGAGCTGTCTTGGCCGGTGATACCGTTTTTGAGGACGAAATCCTTCTGGCTCACACCGTCGATGAAGACGTTGACCGTGCGGCTGTCCTGCGCCCCGCCCTGAATGCGCGATTGGCCGGAGGTGGCACCTTCGATGAACTGCACACCCGGTGCGAGGTCCGCGAAAGCAAGGAAGTTACGGTTGTTCTGCGGCAACTGCTCGATCAGCCGCTGGCTGATATCGGTGCCGACCTCACCGCCCTGAAGCGAAACGATACGATTGGCCGTCACCACGATCTCATTGCCGCCGGTGGCGGCGTCCTGAGTAGCCGAAACTTCAGCGGTAGGCGCTCCGTCGAGCGGGCGGACGGGCTCCGTCGTTGCTGTGGCAGCCGTCGTCAGATCGATGTCGAGACCGGCATTCTGGGCAACGGTAAGCTGAAACGTATCGGTCTTGCGCGTGCCGTTGGCGAGCGTGATTTCCAGCTGATAAAAGGCCGGACGCAGCGACGCGAAATTATAGCCGCCATTGGCATCAATCTCCGATGTGCGTCGATAGCCGGTATTCACGTCGACCGCCGTTACCTGTACCGGCGGATTATCCGGCGTAGATGTGATCGTGCCGCGCAGCGAGGCAGTCTCCTGCGCATAGGCTGGCGCCGCGATCGCGATGGTGGCCGATGCGGTGGCCAGAAGCGCTGCAAGACGGGTTATCCGACCGCGCAGCGCAGGCGTGGCTTTTGTCAGGCTGGTCATTTTGCTCACTTTTCCCTGTTCCGGCCATGTTGGGTGTTTGACGGAGCGGGGCCGGGCGCTCCTGAGCACGTTTCGCGTATGACAAGCCGGGGCGATGCCATCTCCACGCGCTGATCCTCGCCGCCATCGATGATGGCGCAGAGCCGTTCGATCGCGCGCGCGCCGAGCGCGGCGATGTCGACACTCATGGTGGTGACCGATGGCGACACGAGCCGCGTCAGCGGAATATCGTCAAAGCCGGTCACGGCGATATCGCCGGGCACTGCCAGGCCGCCGCGCCGCAGAGCCACCAGCGCGCCGATCGCCATGCCGTCATTGGCCGCGAACAGCGCATCGGGCCGCTGCTCGGTCGCCAAAATCTGCTCGGCGGCGCGCGTGCCCGAAGTCTCCAGAAAGTCGCCGGCCATGACGTGCGGCTCCAGATCATGGGCGCGCATCACATCTTCATAACCGCGGCGTCGCTCACGCGCTTCGCTGTTGTCCTGCGGGCCTGCGAGATGCGCGATGCGGCGGCGGCCGGTCGCGATCAGATGTTCCGTCATCGCCACCGCGCCGGCGTGATTGTCGATGCGCAGCTCGGCATGGTCATGCTCGTCTGTGCCGCAGTTCAGGAGAAGCACTGGCAGCGATGACGGCAGCTGCGCAAACAGCAGTTCCGGGTCGATATGCGGTGCCATGACGACCAGACCATCGACGCGCCCACGCATGGTGCGCAGCGCTGCGACCGCCGGGCTCGGTTCGGAATGGACGTTGGACAGCAGCAGCTGAAAATCGCGCGTCGATGCCGCACCGTCCATTCCGCGCACGAGTTCCGAAAAGAACTCACCATGCAAGTCCGGAAGAACCACGCCGATACTGCCGGTTCGCGACAGGCTGAGATTGCGAGCACCGGCATGGGGCGTGAAGCCCAAAGCGAGCGCTGCCGCTTCCACCTTCGCACGCATTTCGGGACGGACGTTGCTGTGTCCGTTGATCACACGCGAAACGGAGGCGACCGAAACGGCAGCCTCGCGCGCAACATCGCGGATCGTCGGACTGGACATCGCCCCTTCACCTCTCCTGTGCCGAACCATTTTGTCCGGCGGCCCGGCCTCTGCTGCCGAGTCTCTCTTGACTTCATGTAACCGGTTACATCAAATGCCGCGCATGATCAATAGATGCGCTGCGCCAGGCTAGCTGCTAGCGACGGACGCACTCACGGGAGGATATGACGGGATGAACGATCTGCAGATTTCGCGGCGCGCGTTGATGATGGGCGCGGCTGCAACAACGGCCTGGCTGGCAAGCCCCGTGCGTGCGCTGACGCAGTCGGCGGGTCCCTCACTTACCCTTCCTGCCTCGATCGAGCGGCTGATCGGGCAGATGACGCTGGAGGAGAAAGCGGGTCAGCTCACGCTGCTCGCCGCGGCCTGGTCCGGCGGCGCGGCGACCACGCTGAACCCGGCAGGCGCCAGCAGCAATTTCGAGGCGCAGCTCGAACAGGCGCGGGCCGGCCGCCTAACCGGCGTCTTCAACGGGAATGGTGCGGAAATGGCGCGCCAGATGCAAAAGGCGGTGATGGAGGGCTCACGGCTCAAGATCCCGCTGATCTTCGCATCCGATGTCATCCACGGCTTCCGAACCGTCTTTCCAGTGCCGCTTGGCGAATCCGCCAGCTTCGAGCCGGAGCTTGCGCGGCGCACTGCGCGCGCGGCGGCGATCGAGGCCTCCGCCGCGGGCATCGACTGGACCTTTGCGCCGATGGTCGACATCGCACGCGACGCGCGCTGGGGCCGCGGCGTCGAAGGGTCCGGCGAGGATGTGCTGCTGGGCGAGCTGATGGCCGCGGCCCGCGTACGCGGTTTCCAGGGCGACGACCTGACCGGCGATCGCAATCTCCTGGCTTGCGCCAAGCATTTCGCCGCTTACGGCGCGGCCGAAGCGGGGCTCGATTACAACACGGTCGACATATCCGAACGCACGCTGGGCGATGTCTATTTCCCGCCGTTCGAGGCCGCGTTCGATGCCGGGGCGCTGAGCGTGATGGCTTCGTTCAACGAACTGTCCGGCGTGCCGGCCACCGCCAATCACTGGCTGCTCACCGATGTGCTGCGCGGCGAATGGAAGTTCCCCGGCTTCGTCGTGTCCGACTATACCGGCGACGAAGAGCTGATCGCCCACGGCTTTGCCGCCGATGCACGCGATGCCACGAAGCTGGCCTTCCTCGCGGGCTGCGACATGAGCATGCAGAGCAGTTTCTATATCGATCACCTCCCCTCGCTGGTCGAGGAAGGCGAGGTTCCGATGGCGATGGTAGACGAATCCGTGCGGCGCGTGCTCGCGGTGAAGCACAAGCTCGGTTTGTTCGACGATCCCTATCGCCGCATCGATCCGCGCCGCGAAACAACGCGCATTCGTACCAAAGAGATGCTTTCGCTGGCTCGCGAGGCCGGAAGGCGCTCGATCGTCATGCTGAAGAATGATGGCGACCTGCTGCCGCTACCCAAAAGCGGGCAGCGCATTGCGATCATCGGGCCTTTCGCCAGCGGCCAACATGACCTCGTCGGCCCGTGGAACGTCTATGGCACCGATGCCGATGCGGTCGATCTCGCCACCGGCGTGCGCGCGGCGGTGAACGATTCGTCGATGGTAAGCGTCACCGAGGGTTGCAAGGTCGACGAGCCGATCGAAGGCGGCATCCCTGCCGCCGTCGCCGCAGCCAGTGCCGCCGATGTCGTGCTCCTCGCCATTGGTGAGAGCACGAACATGTCGGGCGAGGCGCAATCGCGCGTCAGCATCACTGTGCCCGATGCGCAGCTGGCACTGGCCGATGCGGTGGCGGCGACCGGCAAGCCGGTGGTGGTGATCCTGAAGAACGGCCGCGCCATGGTGCTCGACGGGCCGGTGCGCGATGCGCGCGCGATCCTGGTCACCTGGTTCCTGGGAAGCGAGAGCGGCCCCGCCACCGCCGATATCCTGTTCGGGGATGAAAGCCCCTCGGCGCGCCTGCCGGTCAGCTTTCCGTTCGCGACCGGTCAGGAACCTTATTATTATGCGCACAAGACCACCGGCAGACCCAATCCGGAAGGCGAGCTGCAGCCCTATAAGGCGCATTACCGGAAATATCCCAACAAGGCGCTATTCCCCTTCGGGCACGGCCTCACCTACGGTGATATCGCTTATTCGAACCTGAAACTGGGTTCCGACCGGATGTCTTGGAATGGCAAGATCGCCATGGAGGCGACCGTCACCAACAGCGGCAAGCGCGCTGCCGAAGAGGTGGTCCAGCTCTACATCCACGATGCCGCGGCCAGCATCACGCAGCCGGTGCGCGAGCTGAAGGCGTTCAAGAAGGTGAAGCTGGCTCCGGGCGAGAGCAAGACGGTGAATTTCGAGCTCAGCCGCGCCGATCTGGATTTCGTCGGACAGCAGCTGGGCCCCACGGTGGAACCGGGGCTGTTCCGTATCTGGATCGCCCCGTCGGCTCAGGCGGACGGCGTGTCCGGCAGCTTCATGCTGATGGCCGAGGGCTGAGCGGGAAAGCGCTTCAGCTCGGCTGCTCGAACGGCGCGTCGCACGGCGAGCCGTTCAGCGTTCGCGCTGCGATGGCCTGTAGCTTCACGGCAACTTCGGGTGACAGGCCGAGCTCGCTTGCGGCTTCTTCCTCGCCGCCGAGCAGGCGTGGGTCTTTGCCGGTGATCGAACCGAGCAGCACCAGCGCCTCCAGATAATAGCCATAGGCGCTGCCGTGATAATGATCGAACGTCCACAGATCGATCTGACCGAAGGAAGTGCCGTCATAGGGGTTGGCATCGGCCACACCCGCCGCGATCGCGCAGTTGAACGCCTCGCCCACCGGATTCACGCGATCCACCGCCTTGTTCGCAGCTTTGGCTGCGTCGTAGCCACGGCGCACGTCCAGCGCCATCTGGTAGATTGAGCGCCCCGTCCATGGCTTGCCCGGACGATAGGTAAGATCGGGACGCGACCAGGTGGACGTCAGCCCGATATCGACCTTCGGGTTGCGCGCCTCGAACATCGCACCGAACTTCTTGGAATAGGTGATGAGGTTCGCCGGATCGGCCGGCTTGTCCGGATTGAGCGTGCTGTAATCCTGCAGCGTCACATGGTCCCACGCCCGGTCCAGCAGCGGTGCCTTGTTCTGCCAGTGCCACTCGAGCGACTTGCCCGGCGAAGTTTCCAGATAGACGTCGTAATTCAGGCCCAATTCTTCGGTGAACAGCTTGAACAGCGCGGGTACCCCGCCAACGCCCTCCCCGTTCAGATCGGTCACCGTGTCAGCGCGATAATGCCAGACCGGCGACAGCGCGCCGTAGGTGAAGCTGTTGCCGACGAACAGAACCGTCTGCGCAGGCGCCGCTGTGTCTGAAACAGCGGCTTCCGACTGGGCCGAAACGGCCACGGACTGCCCGGCGAGTAGCAGTGACGCGAAGATCAGCTTAAGATGCATGGTGGAAACTCCTTCCGGGGGCGAAGGCGCTATTGCGCGGCTTCGGCGAGCTTCTGGAAAAACTGCAGCCGCTCGGTCGTGAGCTTGCGCGAGGAGGCGACCGGCCAGTTGGAGACCACCGCGAACACGATGCGCTGCTTGGGCATGATCGTTATGCCCTGCCCGAATATGCCTTGCGCGCCATAAGCACCGCCCGGATAGGTCCACCACTGATAGCCATAACCGAAGCCCGGTACGCCGATATCGGCATGACTCGTCCCGGCCTTGGCAAACCAGTCAGCAGGCACCTGCCCCTTGCCGCCCTCCAGCGCAAAGAGGCCCATGCGCGCATAGTCGGACAAGCGCAGCATGATGCAGCATCCGCCGGTATTGCCGCCGCCGGTATCGATCTGCCAGAACAGGTCTCCGGCAAAGCCCGCCGGATCGACGATCTTGCGCTTTGCGTAATCGCTCAGCCGCTCACCGGTCGCGCGCCGCACGAGCACGCCGATCAGGTTCGTTTCGCCGGTTTTATATTCCCACTTCTGCCCCGGCGCATATGCGCGCTTGAGCTGACGCATATAAGCGACCGTCGGATCGACGCCTGCGGGCACCGGATCGCTGAACAGGCGCACCACGTCGCTGGTAGGATCGGTATAGTCCTCATTCCACGTCACGCCCGACGTCATCGTCAGGAGCTGTTCGACGGTGACGCCGTCATAACCGCTGCCCTTCAGCTCCGGGATGTAGCGCGTGACGGGATCGGACAGCGAACCGATCTTGCCGTCCGCGATCGCCGCGCCCACCAGTGTGGACGTAAAGCTCTTGGCGACCGAAAAGCTTGTCCAGCGATCGTCCGGCGTCATGCCCAGGCCGTAGCGCTCCAAGCGCACCTTGCCGTCCTGGATCATCATCAGCCCGGCGACGTTCTGATCCTTCATGAACGCATCGATCGCCGCCTCGTCGAACGGCAACGGCGCGCCCTTGGGCAGTGCGCGCGGGCTCGGCGATGCCTCGGCGGTGGTGCCAGGGAACAAAGCGTCCATGCGCCGGAAATTGGCGGAACGGGTATCCTGGTCCCAGAACAAGACCTGTGCGCTTGCCTTGCGCAGTTCGACCAGTTCGTCCGGCGACATCTGCGTCGTCTCTGCGGCAGCTTTGGTCGGTGCCGGAACCGGCGCGGGCGAACAGGCGGCCGCAGCAAGCGCCATGGCGAGGGGAAGAAATCGTTTCATGGCCGTTCCTTGATGAGCGTGACCTGCGCGACATCGATCCCGCCGCCGCGGAATCCACCTTCGCAATACATCAGATAGTAGCGCCACAGCCGCACGAATCGATCGTCGAAGCCTAGCGGCAACTGGCCCGCTTCCACCGCAGCATCGAACCGTTCGCGCCACAGTTTCAGAGTGCGCGCATAGTCCAGCCCCATATCGTGCTGATCGACCCATGCGAGCCCGCGTTCATCGGCCAGTGCGCGGAAGCGGCTTTCGGACAGCAGCATGCCGCCGGGGAAAATATAGGTCTGGATAAAATCCGCGCTGGATGCGTAGGATTCGAAGATATCGTCGGCGATGCGGATATACTGAAGACCGGCGCGGCCACCGGGCTTCAGATTTGCCGCGATACTATCCAGATAAGCGGGCCAGTATTTCTGCCCCACCGCTTCCACCATCTCCACACTGGCGATGGCATCGAAGCTGGCTGCGCCCTCTTCTTTCAGCACATCGCGATAATCGGTGAGCGTGAAGGCTAGTTTTGATGCCTCGGGACATGTCGCGGTGCGCTCCTCGGCCGCGCGTTGTTGCTCGACCGAAAGCGTGATGCCGCGATAATCGACCGCGAACCGTTCACAGGCCCGCGCTGCGAGCCCGCCCCAGCCGCAGCCGATCTCCAACAGGCGTGATCCATCCTCCAACGCCAGCCGATCAAGCAGCGCGTCGATCTTGCGCCGCTGCGCGCTTTCCAGAGGTTCGCCATCGCCCTCGGCACGGGCATCGGCGAACAATGCGCTCGAATAGCTCATCGTATCGTCGAGCCACAGCTCGTAGAAATCATTGCCGAGATCATAGTGATATTCGATGTTCCTGCGCGCCTTCGCCGGACTGTTGTCGCGCAGCCAGTGGCGCAGCTTGCCAAGCAACCGCCACGGCCCGCGCGAGCGCGCTGATTGACCGAGCGGCACCCGGTTGCGCATGAACAGATCGAACAGCACCACTGGATCGGGGCTCGACCATTGGCCGAGATCCCAGGCCCGATACCAGCCAGCCGATCCGCCCGCGATCAGATGCAGCAGCGCGCGCCAATCTGCCAGATCCACTTGCGCCACCGGGCCGGGCTTACGGCAGCCGAGAATGCGAAATTCGCCGTCCGGCAAGGTCGCCTCGATCCCACCCTCGGCAAGGCCAATGTCGAGCCGGTCCAGCACCCGGTGCATGCTTGGCGCGAGAAGGCGCGACAGCACCCCGCCGCCGAGCGCGATACGCTGCCGGGTCAAGTGCCTGGCCCTGTTGGACGCCGGAGCATTCATCCCATCGCCCATGCCGCAAGCCGCGCAGGATGGCAATCAGCCGAGCGTTATCCGGGCGCCGCTGCGGAGCCCGCCAGCAGCCCGCCGTCGAGGGTCAGCTCCGCGCCCGTCATATAGGCCGCCTCGTCCGAGGCCAGCATCACCGCTAGCGCGGCAACCTCTTCCGGCCTGCCAAAGCGCTTCAACGGCGTATCGGCGACGAGCGCGGCCATTCGCTCCTCGCGCTCGGGCCCGTCGCCAAGCATCGGCTCCCACATCGGTGTGAGAATAGCTGCCGGATGGATCGAGTTGCAGCGGATCGCTAGCTTTTGCTGCGCACAATAGAGTGCCACCGACTTCGTATGATTGCGAACCGCCGCCTTGGACGCGGCATAGGCCGCGGCGCCCGGAATGCCGACCAGGCCGGAGCGCGAGGAAATGTTGATGATCGACCCTGCCCCGGCTGCGCGCATGGCGCGGATTGCATAGCGGCAACCGAGGAACGTGCCGTCGCTGTTGACGGCATGCACCGCCCGCCAGTCGGCAAGGGTGGCATGCTCGGGATCGTGCGCGGCAGGGCCGGCTTCGAACCCGGTGATCCCGGCATTGTTCACCAGCACGTCGAGCACCGGCAGCACCTGCGCGATCGCATCCCAATCGGCCTCCTCCGCTACGTCGAGGCGAAAGGACTCCGTATCGAGCTTGGCGGCAAGCGATCGCGCCGCGCCCTCATCGATATCGGTCACGATGACGCGCGCGCCCTCATCATGGAAAGCGCGCGCAATGGCTTCTCCAATACCGCGCGCGGCACCGGTTACGAGACAGATCTTGCCCTTCAATCTTTGCATGGAAAATGGTCCTGTGAACACCGGACGAGCGCGTGGGCGCTTGCCGGTTTTATGCCCGCATGGGGCGAAAAGCTTCGGATGATCAGAAGCGTTTGTTCACTGGACCTGCTCCGTTGAATTGACGCTGCGATTGTTAGCGCTGACACACCGGCCGGTCAAATCGGCCTAGTTTTTGATCTTCTCATAAGCTGCCAGGGCTCGTTCGCGGGCCTCTTTATGACCGATGATCTTCTGCGGATAATCCTTCGGCCTGCAGCCTGCCTCTTCGGGATCATGGATCGCATCGTCGGGCACATCGGAAAGCTCGGGCACGTAATCGCGGATATAGGACGCGGCGTCGAATTTCTCGGATTGCGTAAGCGGGGCCATGATGCGCGGGAACATATTACTGTCTACGCCGGTACCTGCGATCCACTGCCAGTTGACCGCGTTATTGCCGTAATCGGCATCGACCAGACAGTCCCAGTACCATTTCTCCCCCTCGCGCCAGTCGATCAGCAGATGCTTAATCAGGAAGCTGGCGCAAATCATCCGCACCCGGTTGTGTAGCCATCCATGTTTCCACAGCTGCCGCATCCCGGCATCGACGATCGGATAACCAGTGCGTCCATGGCACCAGCGGTCAAACTCGTCGCGGACCGTTGAGGAGCGGAAATCGCGCCATTCCAGTTCGTCAAAACGGTTACGATAGCCCTCACGGCCATAATCGGGGAACTGCATGATCACATTCTGCGCATAGTCCCGCCAAGCAAGTTCCTTCAGGTACACGGTTGCATCGCCGTCGGCGTCCTGAATACGGTGCCAGACATAGCTTGGCGAAACCTCGCCAAAATGAAGGTGCGGGCTAAGCCGAGAGCTGCCGTCTTCGGAGGGCAAATTGCGGCGGTCGTCATAATCTGCGGACTGGTCGCGAAAGCTGTTCACGCGCGTTCGGCCGGCAGCCTCCCCCGGCGTCCACATGTCCTGGAAGTCGGACGCCCAGTCCGGACTGGTCGGCAGAAGCTTCCAGTCATTCAGATCATCGCTGTCCGGCCATTCATTCGGCGCATCGATCGACTGCGGCGCACGAATGGCGTCCTTGGGCGGCATTTCCTCCCGCAGCGCCTTCCAGAATGGGGTGTAGATCTTGTACGGGCCGCCTGAATTGGTGGTGACGCTGCCCGGCGGTTTCAAATAGTTGCCGTCATGCAGGCACAGCTCGCAATCGTCATCAAGCTGCGCTTCCAGCTCGCTCTCCGCCTCTAGCCACCATGGTTCGTAATGGCGCAGCGCGTGAATCTGCCGTGCGCCATGCTGCGCAGCAATCGCAGTGAGCGCGGAAACGCAGTCGCCCTGCCTCAGGATCAACCGGCTGCCCTTGTCGCGCAAGTCCGCGTCCAGCGAAGCAAGGCTATGATGCAACCACCAGCGGCTTGCCCCGCCCATGGCATGATCGCCCGCGCGTTCGTCATCGAGCACATAGACAGGAATCACCGGCCCCGCCTTCGCCGCGGCACGGAGCGCAGGCTGATCGGATAGGCGCAAATCGCGGCGCAGCCAGAGAATTACCGGATCGGACATGGCAGTCTCCCGTACAGAAAAAGGCGACGCCGATAGCAGCGCCGCCTCCTGTCATTTCATATCGTGGTTTCGATCAGCCATTGGGGGCGGCTGCGGAACCGACCGATCCTGCCTTGGCGGACTGGAACTCGTTCTCCTGCAAATAGGTGTCGCCGTTCTGATCATAATAATAGAAACCATCGGCAGCGGAATTCAACGCATCGGCATCGACATAGGGCCGGTTCTGATCGTTCGCGCTGGCCTTTTTCGAGCGCGGATCGGCACCAACTGCCCAAACCGCATATTCGGCGACAGAGAGCTTGCCGTCGTCGTTACGATCGAGATCGGAGAAATTGCTGCTGGCATTATAGCTGCCCATATTGCTGCCGCTCATATTCGAACCGCTGTTCGAAGAACCGCTCATATTGGAGCCGCTATTAGATGAGCCACCTGCCATTTTGTCGCTCGAATTGTTCATCGAACCGCCGCTCATGGTGTTGCCCGAACCGCTGTTGCCGGAAGCGGCCATGCGGTCCTGATCTTCCTTCATATATTGCGAGGTTTCCTTTTCCAGCGCAGCCATGTCGACCTTATCGCGTGCAGCTTGCTGGGTGGGATTAAGCTCTACCGCAACCGGCGTAACGACCGCTTCTTCGGTCATCGCCGGGGTGGTGCCGTCGTCGAGAATTCCTTCGGTGGGCTCCGGCTCCGCATCTGAACAAGCGGCCAGGGTGACCGCGGCAGACAGCGAAAGCGCATAGGCGATGGTGCGGGTCATGGGTGGTTTTCTCCGGTTTCCATTAATTGCTGCCCGATGAACGGGTGCACCTAGACGTCGTTCCAAGTTTTTGAAAAAGTCCAAGTTTTTGCACGAAGTGAGCCGCGGCCAGGACTTATTCGGCCGGAATTTCGACCGTGCGGCTGAACTGCCCACCGGAGCGTTCGCCTGCAAAACGCGCATCGTTCACCGTTACCAATATGCGGTTCCCGCTGCGCTTGATCGTCGCGACCGGGACGAGCGACCAATAGAGCAAGGCTGCCAACCGATCATCCTGCCGGGCGGCACGGGCCACCGCAGGATCGTCCATATGCGTATCGATTAGCCGGCCCACCGCCTGCATGCGATTGGACCATGCATCATAGGATGCCCGGCCGAGTGTAGTGCCACGACGCCAGATGATTTCCCGGCGCCAAAATTTCACGGGCTCTTCCTGTGCCATCACGAAATCGGGCTCCACATTATAGAGGCCCTCGGCCAGGGTCTTCGTGGCCCGCTCCGCCTTTAAAGACAGCGCTCCGTTGAAGCTGGCATAAGCAATAACGGCGATAAGCCCAATCAACGCGGGGCGGCGCCATTCGGGTCGCCTCGCCCGCTCCCACTTGCGCGAGAGCCAGATGGAAAAGCCGAGGATCGACCATATCCAGACATCGATGATGAACAGCGTGTCGCCATGAAACCAGCGATCGCCGAACGGCGCGAGCAGCTGGATGCCGTAGGTGTTCATGAAATCGAGCAGCGGATGGCTGATCCCGCCAATATAGCAGAGTGCGACGAGCCAGCCGAAGCGCACCGTATCGCGCCCAAGTGGCCGACGATCCCATTGCTGCCACCAGCGCGCATCGACATCCCAGTCTCCGCGCCCGCTCTGCCATCGGTCGAGCTGCCAGAGCAGTAGCGCAAGGAGAAATGGCAACAGTAGATAGCCGCCGATGCCGTGGGTGAAGCCGCGATGATACTGGATGTAGGGCAACCCAAACAGCGGCTGCGATAGGATATCGATATCGGGCAGGTTGGCGCTGACGATCAGGGCCGCGAGGCCCAGGCCGGTCCTGCGCTTGAGGCCGGCCTGCCCAAGCGCCCAACCGGTCAACGAATGGGTAAAATTATCCACGGAAGGCGCCCGACCTTACAGGTCGGGGCCGGGGTCCGTCACCGTCCAGGTCTGGCCCTTGCTGACCAGCCGCTGCAGATCGGGCGTCTTGCCCTTGCTCGCCTCCTCGATCTGCTCGACCACCGCGCTTTCGAAGGTTTCGCGCGGATCATCATACAGCACGCCCAGCGCCTTGGGGAACGGGCCGAAGGGCATTTCGACCAGCATCTGCGCCATCATGCGGTTGGTCACGTCGTGCACGCGCACGCCGGCGGCCTGCCAGTCCCCGTCGATCACATCGACCACTTCCAGCTTCAACGACTGCTCGTTCAGCTTCAGGCCCTTGGTCCCCTTGTCGAACAGCATCGGCTCGCCATCGGTCAGCCAGAGCTGGCCGGTTGCCGCATTCTTCTTTTCGGTGAAGTCCGCGAACACGTCCTTGTTGTAGACGATGCAATTCTGGAAAATCTCGATGAACGCCGCGCCCTTATGCCGGTGCGCGGCCTTCAGAACCTCTGGCAAATCCTTCGACACATCATAACCGCGCGCGATAAACCGCGCGCCCGAACCCAGCGCGAAGCTGCACGGTTCGGCGGGATGGTCGACCGATCCGAAAGGCGTCGACGGCGTGGTCGTGCCTTCACGGCTGGTCGGCGAATATTGGCCCTTGGTCAGGCCGTAAATCTCGTTGTTGAACAGCATGATCTGGCAATCGAGATTGCGGCGCAGCAGGTGCATCATGTGATTGCCGCCGATCGACAGGCCATCCCCGTCGCCAGTGATGATCCAGACGTCGAGCTCCGGATTGGCCAGCTTCACGCCCGTCGCAACCGCAGGCGCGCGCCCGTGGATCGTGTGGAAGCCGTAGGTTTCCATATAATAGGGAAAGCGGCTCGAACAGCCGATGCCGGAAACGAACACGGTCTTGGCTGGGTCGGCGCCGATCTGCGGCATGGTGCGCTGCACGGCCTTCAGGATCGCATAATCGCCGCACCCCGGGCACCAGCGCACCTCCTGGTCGGTCTCCCAGTCCTTCAGCGTGGTCGTGATCGAAGTCATCTCGTTCATGGAAATATCTCGTTCAGGAGTAATAGATCTTCCACAGCAGGAAGATCACCACCGCCAGCATCAAGAGCAGCGGCAATACGGGTTTGGGCTTCGGATCGTCTTCGGGCCATGGGCCTGGCATCAGAGCGCATCCTCGATCGCCATCTCGATCTCGGCGATCGTAAAGGGCTGGCCGGTTACCTTGTTGAGCGGTTCCGCATCGATCAGATATTGATCGCGCAGTAGCGTCTTCAGCTGGCCGGTGTTCATCTCCGGCACGATCACCTTGTCGTAACTGCGCAAGAGATCGCCCAGATTGGCGGGCATCGGCCAGATATAGCGCATATGGATGTGGGACACGTCATGGCCATCGCGGCGCATGCGGCGCACCGCCTGATGGATCGGCCCGAAGGTGGAGCCCCAGCCGACGATGGCGAGCTTGCCGCCCGCCTCGCCCAGCGTGACTTCCTGATCGGGAATCGAACCGGCGACGCCGTTCACCTTGGCGGCGCGGATCGCCGTCATCTGCGCATGGTTTTCCGGGCTGTAATCGATATGGCCGCTGCCGGCCGCCTTCTCGATGCCGCCAATGCGGTGCATCAGCCCGGCCGTTCCGGGTTTGACCCAAGGGCGCGCCAGTTTCTCGTCGCGCGCATAAGGCTGGAAACCGTCTTCGGGCGCCTCTTCCAGGAACTTCACCTCGAACGGCGAATATCCGTCCATATCCGGCACTTTCCAGGGCTCTGCTGCATTGGCGATATAGCCATCGGTCAGGAGCATCACCGGCGTCATATATTCCACCGCGATCCGCACCGACTCGATCGCGCAATCGAACAGATCAGCGGGCGAACGCGCGGCGATGACGGGCATCGGCGCATCGCCGTTACGGCCGAACACGGCCTGATAGAGATCGGACTGCTCGGTCTTCGTCGGCAGACCCGTGGACGGGCCGCCGCGCTGTGAGTTCACGATGACGAGCGGCAGCTCGGTCATGATGGCCAAGCCCATCGCCTCGCCCTTCAGCGCGATGCCGGGGCCCGACGAACTGGTAACGCCCAGCTGCCCGGCATAGCTCGCGCCGATCGCCGAACAGATCGCCGCGATCTCGTCTTCGGCCTGGAAGGTGGTGACGCCATATTCCTTGAGGCGCGAGAGGTGGTGAAGAACCGCGGAGGCCGGAGTGATCGGATAGCCGCCGAAGAACATCGGCAGGCTGGCGAGTTGCGCGCCCGCAACCAAGCCAAGTGCCACCGCTTCCGCGCCGTTGACGGTCCGATAAAGACCGGGCTCGGCGGGCGCAGGATCGACATGATGCTGCTTCAGCGGACCGCTGATCTCCGCCGTTTCGCCATAAGCATGGCCGGCGTTGAGCGCGGCAATATTCGCCTCCGCGATGTCGGGCTTCTTCGCGAACTTGGCGTTCAGCCAGTCGACGATCGGCTTGCGGTCCCGGTCGAACATCCAGAGCGCCAGGCCCAGCGTCCACATATTCTTGCAGCGCAGTGCCTCTTTATTGCCGAGCCCGAAGGGCTTCACCGCTTCCAGCGTCAGCGCGCTGATATCGAACGCAAGAACATCGTAAGGCGCAAGGCTGTCGTCCTCGAGCGGGTTCGCCTCATATTTCGCTTTGTCGAGATTGCGCTTCCCGAACTCGCCGGTGTCGGCGATGATCAGGCCGCCTTCGCGCAAGCTGCCGACATTGGTCTTGAGCGCGGCCGGGTTCATGGCGACCAATACGTCCGGACGATCGCCCGCCGTCTCGATGGCCGCCGATCCGAAATTGATCTGGAAGGCGGAAACACCGAAGAGCGTGCCCTGCGGCGCGCGGATCTCGGCGGGGAAATCCGGGAAAGTCGCAAAGTCGTTGCCGGCCATGGCGGAAGACAGCGTGAACTGCCCGCCCGTCAATTGCATACCGTCGCCGCTATCGCCCGCGAAGCGAACGACGACGCGTTCCGCCGTCGCTGCCGGTTTTGTCTTTTCCACTGCCGTCGCCATGAGCGGCCTTTCATTCAATATCGTTATTCCGTGTAGGGGGCCGAAGTAGGACAGGCAGCCCTATCGCGCAAATTAGAAAATCTGTGCCCCGGCAAGCCATCGGTTCGCCGATTTGATTTTGACAGCGCAGCGATGCCCCGCCAGTGAAGGCCCATACCGAAAGTGAAGGATGCTCCATGGCCGATCTCCATGTCCGCGACGATGTGCGCAAATTCCTCGAGATGCTCGAGCAGATGGGCGGAAAAGCTGCTCATGAGGGCACGCCCGCAGAGGCCCGCATGGCGTTCAACATGATGACGCCGCTCGGCGATCTGGAGCCGGTCGATCTCGCCGTCATCACCGATATGCATTGCGATGGCCCGGCCGGGCGTATCCCGCTGCGCTATTACGATGCCCGCGCAGATCGCGGCGACAGCCCGGTGATCCTGTTCCTTCATGGCGGTGGCTTCGTTATCGGCAATCTCGATACGCACCATCCCTTTTGCACCTCGCTTGCCAAAGCGCTCGATCTGCCGGTGGTGGCCGTCGATTATCGCTTGGCGCCGGAGCACCCCTTCCCCGCCGCGCCCGATGATTGCGAGGCAGCCGCGCGCTGGGTCGCTTCGAACCCGGTCGCGCTGCCGTTCACGCCGACCGGCCTGGTGCCGTGCGGTGATAGCGCCGGTGGCAACCTTGCCATCGTCACCGCCCGCGCGCTTCAGAAGGAGCCCGCGGATGTGCCGGTTGTGGCCCAGTTCCCGATCTATCCAGTGGTCGATTCGCAGGGCGAATATGAAAGCTTCCGCGAATGCTCAGAAGGATTCCTGCTGACCGCCGAGACGATGGAGTGGTTCGGCAAGCACTATGCCGCAGAGGCTGGAAACGAGCGTAATGACGTGCTGCATCAGGATCTTGCCGGCACCCCGCCGACGGTGGTCGTCACCGCCGGGCTCGATCCGCTGCGCGATCAGGGCAAGGCCTATGCCGCCAAGCTGCGCGATTCCCGCGTGTCGGTTCGCGAGATGACGGCGGACGGCAACATCCACGGCTTCATCTGCATCCGCAAGATGATCCCTTCCAGTCAGCAGGACATCGATCAGATGTTCGTGCTCATGAACGAAACGCTCGAAGAGGTTGGAGCCAAGTAATGAGCGAGACCACCACCCTTCCCTATCGGCCCTGCGCCGGCATCATGCTCGCCAACAAGGCGGGCAAGGTGTTCGTCGGCCAACGGATCGACAACCCGGACAGCGATGCCTGGCAGATGCCGCAGGGGGGGATCGACAAAGGCGAGGACGCCGAAGCCGCCGCATTGCGTGAGCTTGAGGAGGAAACGGGCGTCCCGGCCGACAAGGTTACCATCGTCGCCAGTTCTAAAGAAGAGCTGTTCTACGATCTGCCGCCCGAGCTTCTCGGCAAGATTTGGGGCGGCAAATATTGCGGACAGCGACAGCGCTGGTTCCTTATGCGCTTCGAGGGCGAGGATGAAGACATCGACATTACCACCCGCCACGCCGAGTTTCGCGCCTGGCGCTGGGCCGATCCCGAAGAGCTGCCGCAGCTGATCGTGCCGTTCAAACGAAAGCTCTATCGCGACATCGTGGAAGAGTTCGGCCCGCTCATCTGACCCGGCCACCTCGTACCGATCATGCTCAAGACGACCATCCTTGCCGCCGCCATTCCGGCCGCGCTGCTGCTGGCAGGCCCTGCGGCGGCGCAGATCAGCGAGCCACTGCGCGGCATGCTCGAGGCTGCAATCGACAGCGGCAATGCGGGCGAGGTCGATACGGTCGCGAAGTACGCCAAGCGGGCGCGGCCCGATGAGGCGGCCGAGATCGATGCGCTGGTGCACGGCTGGAAGGACAAGGTTGCCGAACGCAAGATCGCGGACCTTAAGAACGCCACCTTTCTGGAGCGCTGGGAGGGACAGGGCCAGCTCGGCTTCAGCCGCTCCACCGGCGGCAGCAACGATCTGGGCCTCAACGCCGGCCTGCAGCTGAAGCGGCTTGGCGCGGACTGGACGCACGCTTTTCGCAGCCAGATCGACTATCAGAAGAGCAACGATGTGGTGACGCGGGAGCGGATCACCGCGGCGCTGGAGAGTCAGTTCCGGTTCGAAGACAACGCCTTCGCCTTCGGCCAAGCCCAGTATGACCGGGACCGGGTGCAGGGCATCGCGCAGCGCTTCGCCATTTCCGGCGGCCTCGGCTGGACGGTCGTGGACGATCCCGGCCTGCGCATCGCGCTGAAGGGCGGCCCGGCCTATCGCTATACCGACTATCGCACCGCACCGAACGAGCGGGTGCTTACCGGCCTTGCCGCGCTGGACGGGCGCTGGCGCATCGCCACGGGCGTGACGCTCACCCAGCATGCCGAGACCTTCGTGGCCGCGCAAAACAGCACCTTTGCGTCCACCACCGCGCTGGACACCAGCATCCTGGGGCCGCTGAAGGCGCGCTTCTCCTATACGCTCGACTATCAGACCCAGCCGCCTGTCGGCGCGGTCGACCTCAACACGCTGAGCCGCGCCAGCCTGGTCTACGATTTCTGACCGGGCACGCTCAGGGCTGCTCTTCGGCCCGGCGCTGCGCCTCTTCCACCGTCGTCGCGGGCGTCACCGCCTCGGCCGAGCGAACGGGCGTGCGCGCAGCATCCTCAATCGCCATCGACAGGCGGTCCGCCGCCCCGCAGTCCGCCTGGCAGAGCAGCCGCAGCCGCGCCAGATCCTCGCGCGCCCGCTCCAGCGCGCCGCGATCGGCCAAAGCCTGCCCCTCGCCCGCCAGCGCCGCCTGATCGTTCGGATCGCGCTGGAGCGCTTCGCGGTAGAGCCGGATCGCCTTGCCATCCAGCCCCTGTACCCTTGCGATATCGGCCAGCCCCACGAACGCCGCCTTGTAGGCCGGATCGACCGTCAGCGCCGTCTCGTACAGCCCGATCGCGCCGTCATAGTCCCCCGCAGCGCCGGCCGCGGCCGCCTGCTCACCCAGCGCGATGGCGCGCGGATCGATCTCGGGCAGCTCAGGCTTGGTGAGCCCCGCGCTGGAGACCATGGCAAGGCCGAGCGAGAGGGCGATGGCGGCGGGTGAGAAGCGCATGATGGTGTCCCAGATGCTGTTTGGCCCGGTGGGCGGGTTCGGTTGCGGGGATGCTATCATGTCGGGCCGAACATGGCGAAGGTAAACCCGTCGCTGCCGTCATGCGCGGGATCGAGTAGCGTCGCAGCCCCGTGCGCGCGCCCGGCCCCGCTATAGGGAACGGACTGCCAGCCGGGCCGATCGGCCAGGAAGCGCGCGGCCTGCCCCTCGCCTTCCTCATCCAGCAGCGAGCAGACGGCGTAGACCAGCCGCCCGCCGGGCGCGACCATGTCCGCGGCGAGATCGAGCAGCCGCGCCTGCAAGCTGGTGAGCGCTTCCAGCCGCTTGGTCGTCAGCCGCCAGCGCGTCTCCGGATTGCGCCGCCAGGTGCCGGTGCCCGAGCAGGGCGCGTCCACCATCACCAGGTCGCATTGGCCGCGCAACTCCGCCAGTGCCTCCGCCTCGCAGTTCGGATCGAGCAGCAGCGGCTCGGCGATCGTCACGCCCGCCCGTTCCGCCCGCTCGGGCAGCTGGCCCAGGCGGCGGCGATCGGTATCGGCGGCGATCAGGCGGCCTTCGTTCTGCATCATCGCGGCCAGCGCCAGTGTCTTGCCGCCCGCGCCCGCGCACAGATCGAGCACCGTCATGCCGGGCGCAGCGCCGCTGGCCTGACAGATCAGCTGGCTGCCGAGGTCCTGCACCTCGACGCGGCCTTGCGCATAGGCATCGGTGCCCACGATGTCGGTGCCTTCGGGCACCCGCATAGCGTTGGGCGCAGGGGCGAGCGCTTCTGCACCCGGCAGCTCTTCCAGCAGCGCATAGCGGCTCGCCTTCAGGCTGTTGGCGCGCAGGTCCAGCGGCGCGCGCGCCATCAGCGCATCGAGATCGCCGCGCACGGGCTCTGCGAAGCGATCGACCAGCCAGGCGGGGATGGTGCGGCCCCCGGCGCGCTTCTCGCCCGGGCCGATCGGCGCGGGGCCGTGCGGCGATCCGTCGAACAGCGGCGCGAGATCGGGCTGTTCGGCGGCCAGCCCCACTATCGCCGCGCGGCCGTCCGCAGGCCGATCCCCCCAGCGGCGGATCGCATTCCACGCCAGATCGCGCACCGCGCGACGATCCTTGGACCCCGCGTACCGCCGCGCCTTGAAGAACCCCTTGGCGATCACATCCGCCGCCGGCCCGCCATCGCGTGCCGCGACGATCACCTGATCGAGCAGCTCGATCGCCGACTGAACCCGCGCCGCCGGCGTCATGCCGCGCGCTCCAGCTTCACACACTTCACACTGTCCAGGAGCGGAAATTCGTTCAGGCTGCGATCAGCGGAGATGAACAGGGCGGGCCGCGCGAAACGGCTGCGAGAGGACAGATCAGAATGCATGCGCCCGATATACGGATTTCGATGAATGTAGGACAGGGGTTTGAGGGGTGGTCAACCATGCAAACCCGCGCACCGTCATTGCGAGGAGCCTAAGGCGACGCGGCAATCCAGAGCGTGCGCAGTGCTGCGATGGCGCAGGATCGGTTGGGCTTTCGTCATACCACTTGTGATCAAGTTGCGATGGCTTCTCAAGTTAGTTTTCAAAAGGTGCGCAAGGAATTGTCTGCTACCGGCGCGTACCGGCAGCCGCATCACTGGCTGAGCTTTGGTGGGAGGCTGAAGGTCGGCTATTTAGCAAGCGCCTCTAGAAACCCGCCATTGCATCCACGCAAATTACATTTAGTGATGTTGGCCTACTTGAGAGGGGCTTCCTTATGCTTGGATCGGCATTATACTTTCCTCACATCGACATAGATGATCCAGCGTGGCTGCGCTCAGCGATTTTATTCTGGGACGACATTCAAACTATTGCGCCGAGCTCAATCGAACAGCCTTACCGGAACAGTGATACTAAAATATGTGAAGCCGAGGGCTATCTAAAACCGCTCAGATGCGATCTGCATCCCGACGTTATCGATGACTTAGGTCAGAAGGTAATGAGCCTTTCTAATCGAAATGCACCGATTCTCAGGGCATTTCGCGAGAAAGATCATCCCGCAGGCGAAGCCATTGATGCATCAGAGGGCTTTAGCTGGGAATTAAATAGCGCGTTTGAAATGATGGGACTTCAATCTGACAAAATGTCCCCTGAACTTCGGAGTTTAGTATTTCACTTCGGTTTAAGCTGGATCAACAGAAACAAGATCCCTCCTGAACTCAGCCACTTTTTACACGATTTCAAAATGGCAAGGATGCACCCAAATAAGTTGCCCTACGCCTTGCGCCGGGCATTGGAGTTCGACAGGCATTACAGAGACGAAGACGGCGATTGGCTGCTTGTAGATGGTCGATTTGCCGACGCTTACATGGCAGCGATGGCCTCTCGGTTGGCCAAGGCAGTTGAGTTATCACCACTTACGTCGAGCGAGCCTTCACAAGGCCTGTCGTTCCGATTTCTGTTCGACGACGTTATTGAGAATTCCAAACAGAATGCGACCGGAGCGCTTGTCAGCCTCGCGATGCGGGGATTAACCGTCGATGCATCCGTTCCGGTTGAATCGTTGATTAAATTCCGACGGAACCGAAAAGATCAGTATATCGAGATGGCTCAGAAGCTGTCGGAATTCTCTGCAGAAATTTCCGAATGTTGCGAGGAGAGCGATGGTCGAGCATTGCTTGCTAAAGCTCAAACCACTTACGACAACAAGGTGGAACCGCAATTGCGTGCACTGAAACGCGAACTGGATAACAACTCTATTCAAACTGTATGGGAAGGTGCCTTCCGTGCACTTACGGTATCCGTGCCGTCCGCCGGAGCGTTAAACTTTTTCACCGGACTTACAGGCGGCGCGCTTCTCGGAGCTGGCGCATTACTGACAATCGCTGATGTAGGAGTGCGTTCATATTTGGTGGGTCGCAAGAGTCGAGGCGGCAACCCGTTTTCTTACCTGCATGATATTCGTGCCAACTTTGGGCTGCCCGAAACTCAGGGAGTTTGAACGTCCGCTTTTAGGAAACGTTTTTTGCTGAGCGAATTTCGCAAATGAGGTCTTTACTTGAAACCTAACCACTAGCCGCCACTGACGCGAAGCTGCCATTTCGTTCGAATTCGAGCGATCTACCTAGACAGCGTCGGCGTTGCCTTGCTGGGCTCCACCCTCATCCAACTGCGCCTAGCGGGTGAACCCGCAAGGCTTCGTATCCTTCCCCCATCCAGGGGGAAGGAAAAACGGTTCACCGCGTCGGGTAGTTCGGGGCTTCGCGCGTGATCGCGACGTCGTGGACGTGGCTTTCCTGCAGGCCGGCGTTGGTGATGCGCACCATCTGCGCGCTCCGCAGATCCTCGATCGTGCGGCTGCCGGTGTAACCCATGGCCGCCTTCACGCCGCCGACGAGCTGGTGGACCACATCGCGCGCGCTGCCCTTGTACGGCACCTGACCCTCGATGCCTTCGGGCACCAGCTTCATCTGATCCTTTATGTCCTGCTGGAAATAGCGGTCGGCCGAGCCGCGCGCCATCGCGCCGACCGAGCCCATGCCGCGATAGCTCTTGTAGCTGCGGCCCTGATACAGGAACGTCTCGCCCGGCGCTTCCTCGGTGCCCGCAAGGAGCGAGCCGACCATGACGCAGGATGCGCCCGCGGCCAGCGCCTTGGCGACGTCTCCGGACGTGCGCAGGCCGCCGTCGGCGATGATCGGCACGCCGTGCTTGTGCGCCTCTTCGGCGGACTGCATAACGGCGGTGAGCTGCGGCACGCCGACGCCTGCGACCACGCGGGTGGTGCAGATGGAGCCGGGGCCGATGCCCACCTTTACACCGTCCGCGCCTGCATCGATCAGCGCGCGCGTGGCCTCCGCCGTCGCCACGTTTCCGGCGATCAGCTGGACTTCGTTCGACATGGCCTTGATGGCGGACACCGCCTCGCCCACCATTTTCGAATGGCCGTGCGCGGTATCGACGATCACCACGTCGCAGCCTGCCTCGACCAGCGCGCGGGTGCGTTCCAGGCCCTTTTCGCCTACGGTGGTCGCCGCGGCGACGCGCAGGCGGCCGCCGGAATCCTTGGTGGCTTCCGGGTTCATCACCGCCTTTTCGATGTCCTTCACCGTGATCAGGCCCACGCAGCGATAGTCTTCGTCCACCACCAGCAGCTTCTCGATACGGCGCTGGTGGAGCTGGCGGCGGGCCTCGGCCTGCGTCACGCCCGCCGGCACGACGGCGAGGTTCTCGCTGGTCATCAGCTCGGCCACGCGCTGCTGCGGGTTTTCGGCGAAGCGTACGTCGCGGTTGGTGAGGATGCCGGCGAGCTTGCCGTCCTTTTCCACCACGGGAATACCGGAAATGCGGTTTTCGGCCATGATCGCCTGCGCCTGCGCCAGCGTGGCCTCCGGATGGATGGTGATGGGGTTCACCACCATGCCGCTCTCAAACCGCTTCACCTGCCGCACGGCGGCGCATTGTTCCTCGATCGAGAGATTGCGGTGCAGCACGCCCAGGCCGCCCATCTGCGCCATGACGATGGCCATGCTCGCCTCGGTCACCGTGTCCATCGCAGCGCTGAGCACGGGGATGTTCAGTTCGATCCCGCTGGTGACGCGGGTGCGCGTGTCGGCCTGGCTGGGCACCAGATCGGATGCCGCGGGCTGCAGCAGCACGTCGTCAAATGTGAGGCCGAGGGGGATGTTGGTCATGGGAGAAGCTGCCTGCCGGAACGAGTCGTGGCAGCCCATGTAACGGCGGTACGTTACGTTAGGAAGGGGGTGGCGTTGGTCGGACGCTAGCCCGGCCCCGGATAGCTGCTCTCATCGGCGAAATACCGGGCCAGCGCTACGTGCAGGTCCGCATCCTCCGCCGCGCCGGACAGATCCGTGTCGTCGGTCAACCGGTCGTCCGGCGTGTGGTAAGCACCGCCGAGGAAGGCCTGCAGCCGCGCACTGTCCGAAAAGGCACCGTTGGCCATCACGGTCGGCACGCCCTTTTGCAGCAGCATCCAGCCGTCCTGGCGTTTGATATAGGCGTTGGCGTCGTCATCCGCGTCCACCTGCCGCCCGATGGCGCGCGCCACCTTGCCCACGTCCGCGGCGATCGGCGTCTTGCCACGTCCGATGATCGCAACCGGCTCGCCCGCCGGGGCCACCGCGACGGTGTCGAGGTTGAACGCGGCGACGATGCGATCCAGCGGCACCGGCGGATGCTCGGCAAAGGCCTTGGCGCCGAGCAGGCCGATCTCCTCGCCCGTCGTCGCCACGAAATAGACGTCGCGGTCCAGTGGGGGCGCCTTGGCGAGGCGCTCTGCCACCTCGATCAGCACGGCGATGCCGCTCGCATTGTCGACCGCGCCGTTGCAGATGCGGTGTGGCGCGCCCTCGGGGCGGCAGACGCCAAGATGATCCCAATGGCCGAGCAGCATCACCGCGCCCGCCTTCGGATCGCGGCCGGGCAGCTTCCCGATGACATTATAGCTCGACAGGCGCTCGTTTTGGCTGCGCGCCGTCAGATCGGCGGTGAGCGCGAGCGGTTCGATCAACCCCGGATTTTGGTCCGCGCGCAGCCGCGCCTCGACCAGCGTGTCCCCGCTCGCCGCGAACAGCTTGCGCGCCGCCTCGTCGCCGATGCCGCCATAAAAGCGGGGCGCGCGGGCATCGTCATCGGCCAGCTCGCTCGCCTTGCGGAACCAGGTGCCGCGCAAGGAGGAAACCCTGTCGTCCTCATCGAAGATCAGCAGCACGCCCTCGGCCCCTGCCCGCGCCAGCGTGGCGGCGCGTTCGGCGAGGGTGCGCGTCTCGCCCCTGGCATGACCCGCCAGCATCAGCGCGATGCGCCCCGTAAGGTCGGGCGGCGGCGCGCCCTCGGCAATGCCATAGCCGGTGAACACCAAGCGCGCACCGTCCAGCTTACCGCTGTCCGCCCGGCCCGATAGCAGGACGGAGCGATCGGCGATCGGCACCGGCTTGCCGTCCAGCGTGAAGAATCGCGCGCTACCCGACAGCGGCCTGCGCGTCACCATCGATACCGGCTGATACCAGCTTGGCCCGCCGTCCGCCGCGTCCGCGCCCGGCTGCAAACCGGCCTCGTTCCACTGCGTGGCGATATAGTGCACCGTCTTGCGCCCGCCCTCGCTATCGGGGGCGCGGCCGCCATAATCGTCAGCGGCTAGCACCGCGACATGCGCGCGCAGTTCCGCCGCCGTGATCGGCGCGGGCTCGACCGCCGTCGTCTCCGCACAGAGCGGGGCGGCGATCGCGAGACAGAGGAGAGGCCAAACGCGCCGGATCATGGGCGTCAGGGCTGCGCCCTGGCGCGTTTCAGCAGCTTCTTCGCCTCGATCACATGCAGATCCTCGATCATTTCGCCGCGGAAACGCACGGCGCCGCCATCGGCTGCGTCGATCAGAGCGCGGGCGCGCTCCAGCTCCGCCTCATCGGGGGCGAACAGGCGGTTCGCGGTCTCCACCTGCGCCGGGTGAATCAGGGTCTTACCGGTAAAGCCATAAGCGCGGCCCTGGCGGCATTGGCGCTCCAGCAGCTCCGCATCGTCCAGCACATTGCACACGCCGTCGAACACCGGCTTGCGCGCGGCCGCGCCCGCCAGCACGATCTGCTGCAAGGCAAGCTCCAGCCCCTCCCGGTTCGGCCCCGCGCGCACACCGAGGTCGAGCGCCAGATCGTTGGTGCCCGCCAGCATCGCGGCCACGGGCTCCATCGCCGCAATCTTGCGCGCGGCATAGATCGCCGCCGCCGTTTCGATCATCGGGATCAGCGGCACGGCGATCCGCCCGTTCAGCGCGTCGATCGCCGCGCCGTCGTTCACCTTGGGCAGGACGACATAGTCCACCGGCAGGCCGTCCAGCAGATCGAGATCGCCATGATGCCATTCGGTGTCCGCCGCATTGATGCGCAGCGCCACCTGTTTGCCGCCGCCGAAGCCGCTGCGGATCGCCTGCGCCGCCACGGCCCGCGCATCGCGCTTGGCATCGGGCGCCACGGCGTCTTCCAGATCGACCACGATCATGTCCGCCGGGAGCGAGGCCGCCTTGGCCAGCGCCCCTTCGCGCCCGCCCGGCACGAACAGCGCCGAACGCACATGAACAAGATCCGGCTTCACTACAGCGGTCATCGAACGGGCGTCCTTCGTCGAATAATCCTTCCCCTTCCCCCTCCAATGGCGCAAAATCAACGCCATCGCAAAGGGAGGTTTTGTTCGTGATCTATCTCGTCGGCGCCATCGCGCTTCTGGTTCTGGTCTATGGCTTGATGGGGGTTAAAATCGTCCATCAGGGCTTTCATTATACGATCGAACATTTCGGCCGCTACACCACCACCGCCACCCCCGGCCTCGTCTTCGTGCCGCCCTTTTTCTACGGCGTGGGGCGCAAGGTGAACATGATGGAACAGGTGCTGGATATTCCGGGTCAGGAGATCATCACCAAGGACAACGCCATGATCCAGTGCGACGGCGTGGTGTTCTTCCAGGTGCTCGATGCGCCCAAGGCGGCCTATGAGGTGCATGACCTTTACAATGCGATCCTGAACCTCACGACCACCAACCTGCGCACGGTGATGGGATCGATGGATCTGGACGAGACGCTGTCCAAGCGAGACGAAATCAATGCGCGGCTGCTGCATGTCGTCGACGATGCCACCACGCCCTGGGGCATCAAGATCACGCGCGTCGAGATCAAGGACATCCGCCCGCCCAGCGACATCGTCGAGGCGATGGCCCGCCAGATGAAGGCGGAGCGGATCAAGCGCGCGCAGATCCTGGACGCGGAGGGCGACCGGGCTTCGGCCATTCTGCGGGCCGAGGGCGAAAAGGAATCCAAGATCCTGGCCGCCGAGGGCCGGCGCGAGGCCGCCTATCGCGACTCCGAAGCGCGCGAGCGCGAGGCGGAGGCCGAAGCAAAGGCCACGCAGGTCGTCTCCCAGGCGATCCGCGACGGCAACCCGCAGGCGCTCAACTATTTCGTGGCGCAGGATTATGTGAAGGCCATTTCCGGCTTCGCTACCTCCACCAACGCCAAGACCATCCTGTTCCCCGTGGAAGCGACGCAGCTGATCGGCACAATCGGCGGCATCGGGGAGCTGGCTCGCGAAGCGTTGGGCGGCCATGCCGACGCGGCGACGGCAAAGGAAAAGCCATCGCAGATCGTCGCCAGCCCGTTCGCGGCAGAGCGCACCCGCGACGGCAATGACCTGAACACCGCCGACGAAAAACGCGGCCGCTGATCCGATGGACGATATCGATCCCTATCTGCTCTGGATGATCGGCGGCGTCCTGCTGGTCGTCGCCGAAATGCTCGTGCCGGGCATCTATCTGCTATTCGTCGGCGCCGCGGCGGTGCTGACGGGCGTTGCCACCTGGATGTACGATTTCGGCCCGGTCTATCAGATCGGCCTATTCGCGCTGTTCCTCCTCGCCTCGATCATGATCGGCAACCAGATCTACAAGCGCAATCCGGTGGCGAGCAGCGACCCCGATCTCAACAACCGCTCCGCCCGGCTGGTCGGCACCTCGGTCACCGTCGTCGATGCGGTGAGTGCCAATGGCGGGCGCGTAAAGGTGGGTGACAGCGTCTGGCCCGCCCGCGGCCCCGATCTCGCCGTGGGGGAAACCGCGCGGGTGCTGCATGTCGATGGCGGCGTCCTGGTGCTGGAAACGCCGCAAAAGTTGATCGAGAGCTGAGGGGGCGGGTCAGCACAGCCCCACTCCCTTATCTTTCGTCACCCCGGACTTGATCCGGGGGCCAGCTTCAAACCGCGCGTTCACATCAAAAAGCTGGGCCCCGGCTCGGGGGCCGGGGCGACGAGCGTGTGGGGAAATTGCGGTGTGCCAATCTTTCCGTACCAGGCGTTTTCCCTGCCCCGCCCCTCAGCTTTCCGGAAACTGAAAGGCGTTCCAGCCGCGCTGGGTTTCGTCCACGATCATCCGGCGATGCGCAGGCGGCACGGCGCGCTGGCGACAGCCGATCCGCGTGCAATCGCGGCAGCCCAGCCCGATAGGCATGGCAGTACCGTCCAGATCGAGCCCCCCTGCATAGGTAAGGCCGTGGGCATGGCGCGTCTCGCAGCCCAAGGCGACGGCATATTCCGGTGAGCTCTGGCCAAAGGGCTGGCGATAGGCGGTCACCGTGCGCGCCACCGTCAGGAACCGCGTGCCGTCTTCCAGCTCGACCAGCTGCGTCAGCATCTCGCCATGCCGCTCGAACGCGCGGTGCAGGTTCCACAGCGGACAGCTGCCGCCGGTGCGCGCGAAGGAGTGACTGCCCGCGGAAAAGCGCTTCGAAATATTGCCTGCCCGGTCGACGCGGATCAGGAAGAAGGGCACGCCGCGCGCGCCGGGCCGCTGCAATGTCGTCAGGCGATGCGCCACCTGCTCGAAGCCCGCGCCGAAGCGCGCCTCCAGCAAGGCGATGTCATAGCCCGTCGCCTCGGCCGCCTCGTGAAAGCGCCGATAGGGCATCATCATGGCGCCCGCCGCATAATTGGTGAGGTTCTGCAGCAGCAGGCGCTGCGCCGGTTTGGACGGCATGTCCGCGCGCGCCACGATCGCGTCGATTGCCGGTTTCAGCTCGAACGCGGCAAGCTGATAGGCGGCCTGAAAGGAGCGGCTGGCATTGTCCAGCACCTCGGACAATTGCACCTGGCGATTGTGGATATCGAAGCGCCGAAGCAGCTGGGGCATCACCTCCGCGGGCAGGATGCGCACGGTGAAGCCGTATTTCACGCGCAAACGGTCCGACACGCTGCTGAGGAAATGGGGGCCGCCGAGCCGCAATTCGTCGGCCAGCGCCTCGCACTGCTCCTCCAGCTCGGCAAAATGATTGCGCGAGCCCTCGATAAATTCAGACACCGCGCGCAGCGGCGTGGCGCCCTCGCGCGGGGCGGGCCCGTCCTCTGGCCCGGCATCCTTGGCGCGGTGCAGGCGGATGAACGCCTGCGCGATGCCGGGCTGCGCGGCGACGAATTCCTGCAGCTCCGCCTTGCCGATATCGAGCCCGGCCAGCGCGGGCGATGCCAGCGCCTCGGCCACCTCCCGCTCGATCTGTTCGTCCTGCTCGGCGATCAGTTCGCGCAGATCGGCATTATAGGTGCTGGTGAGCTTCAGCAGGAACGGCGCGGTCAGCGGGCGCTGGTTGCGCTCGATCAGATTCAGGTAGCTGGCCGAGATACCCAGCTCCTCGGCCATGCGCTTTTGCGCCAGGCCCAGCCGCCCGCGAAGCCGGCGCAGACGCGGCCCGGCGAAAATCTTGCGATCGGGAAGCGACGGTTCTTCGGCCATACAAGTAAATTCTTTACGGGTTTACAGGACTTGCCCGCCCATTCCATACCTGTTCACACGATTTTTACAACATTCTTTTGACCTCACGCCCGGCCTTCCGGCAAAGAAAGGGCATCGGTTTACCGGCGTTTGCGCGAGTCCCCCGGATGGGAAGTCTGTGAAGACCTTGTAGACCAATTCAAGATGGGAGTTACAACATGACCTATAACAAGCAGATCGACGAGGCGAGCACGCTGATCGAACGCAACGGTGCGCCCTGGGGCGATATCGAAGCCGCCGCCGTCGCCCGCATGCGCCTGCAGAACCGGTTCCTCACGGGCCTCGACATCGCCAAGTACACCGCCGGGATCATGCGCGCCGATATGGACGCCTATGATACGGACCCCGCGAACTACACCCAGTCGCTGGGCGCATGGCACGGTTTCATCGGGCAGCAGCAGCTGATTTCGATCAAGAAGCATTTCGGCAGCACCAAGGGCAAATATCTCTATCTGTCCGGCTGGATGGTCGCCGCGCTGCGCAGCGAGTTCGGCCCCCTGCCCGATCAGTCGATGCATGAGAAGACCTCGGTCCCCATGCTGATCGAGGAGCTCTACACCTTCCTGAAGCAGGCCGATGCGCGCGAACTGGGCCTTCTGTTCCGCGATCTCGATGCCGCCAATGCAGCGGGCGACGACGTGAAGCAGCGCGATCTGCAGAACAAGATCGACAACTTCCAGACGCATGTCGTCCCGATCATCGCCGATATCGATGCCGGCTTCGGCAATGCCGAGGCGACCTATCTGCTCGCCAAGAAGATGATCGAGGCCGGGGCCTGCGCGATCCAGATCGAAAACCAGGTGTCGGACGAAAAGCAGTGCGGCCATCAGGACGGCAAGGTCACCGTGCCGCATGAGGACTTCCTCGCGAAGATCCGCGCGGTCCGCTACGCCTTCCTGGAACTGGGCGTCGACGACGGCGTCATCGTTGCGCGCACCGACTCGCTCGGCGCCGGGCTGACCAAGCAGATCGCCTTCACCAAGGAGAAGGGCGATCTGGCCGATCAGTACAACAGCTATCTCGATGTCGAGGAGGTCGATCCGTCCAATGTCGGCCATGGCGACGTCCTGATTGCCCGCGAAGGCAAGCTGGTGAAGCCCAAGCGCCTGCCGTCCAATCTCTTCCAGTTCCGTTCCGGCACTGGCGAGGACCGCTGCGTCCTCGACTGCATCACCTCGCTGCAGAACGGCGCGGACCTGCTCTGGATCGAGACCGAGAAGCCGCATATCGGCCAGATCGGCGGGATGGTGAACCGCATTCGCGAGGTCATTCCCAATGCCAAGCTGGTCTACAACAACTCGCCCAGCTTCAACTGGACGCTGAACTTCCGCCAGCAGGTCTTCGACGCCTGGGAAGCGGACGGCAAGGATATGAGCGATTACGATCGTACCAAGCTGATGAGTGTGGATTATGACGGCAGCGATCTCGCCGCCGAAGCTGACGAGCGCATCCGCACCTTCCAGAAGGACGCGGCGCGCGAGGCGGGCATCTTCCACCACCTCATCACCTTGCCGACCTATCACACCGCGGCGCTCTCCACGGACAACCTGTCCAAGCGCTATTTCGGTGAGGAAGCGATGCTCGGTTACGTCCTCAACGTCCAGCGCGAGGAAATCCGTCAGGGCATCGCCTGCGTGAAGCATCAGAACATGTCCGGTTCGGACATCGGCGACGATCACAAGGAGTATTTCGCCGGCGAAGCGGCCCTGAAGGCGGGCGGCAAGGACAACACCATGAACCAGTTCGCCGCCTGACGCGAACGCCCTTCTCTTTTCCAGGCCCCATCTTCTGGAGAGGAGCGCCCGCCCCCGCCACCGTGCGGGGGCGGGTTTCGTTTTTGGGGGCCGCCTTCACTTTTGCGCCCCGCGCCGCTATCTTTCGGCTCATGTCCGCCCGCAATCCCTTCGGCCCTGCGATGTCGCTGCGTGCGGCGGCGCTGGTGCTCATCATGAGCATCTTCGCGCATTCGCTGATCCCCGAAGGATCGGTGACGGACCGGGACAGCGGCTCGGCCTTCAACGCTTTCACGATCGACGTGTCGCTCGGTCCCACGCGCGCCAGCGACGTGGCGATGGTCCACACCGTCGAGCGTGCGCCCGATCCGGTGGCGGGCGGCAACAGCGCCGCGATCCTAGGCGGCAGCCTGTCGCGCACCCCCGTCCTGCCGGCCTCGGCCGACAAATCGGCCGCCCCCCGAAAGCAGCGCCCGGCGCTCTCGCAAGTCGCGGCGCTCCCGCCGCCCAGTAGGGCCCCGCCCTTCGCCTGACGCACATTGCGGCCCGTTCACCCGAACGGCCGCCCGATCTTCGCACGAACCCTCATCGGCCCCGCCCCGCGGCGGCCGATCCCGAACGGAGCGCAAGCCGCTGCTGAACCGGCGCGGCGCTCCATCGGACCAACGCATCAGGAACATTTATGAACACCGCTACCACGCCCGGGGAAGTCCGGGACCATATCGTCGACAATCCCGGAGGCCTGGACCTCGTCTTCACCGGGGAGAAGCTGCTGTCCGTCAACTATCACGATGTCGGATCGGTGCAGCTCTATCGCACGCAGGGCGGGCGCTATGTCATGCGCCAGCGCCGCTCCAGCCGCCCCGGCTTCATCGAGATCGACCGGCTGGAAATCGGACAGAGCGCGGAGCAGCTGCTCGATCTGCTCGTCGTCGGCCTCGGCGTCACCGCCATGCGCGCCGAGCTCGGCCTCGATACCAGCATCCGGCTGGACTAGCGGGCGCGCTCCGCTTCGGCGCCGTCGATCAGCTCTTCGATGAATGACGTCGCGAGGCCCGCGCGGTCCGCGACGCCCGCCTTGGCGTAAACCTTGCTGAGTTGGGAGCGGACGGTGCCCGGTGCCGATCCTCGCAGGGACGCGATTTCACCAATCGAACAGCCCTTCAGCGAGAACAGCGCCACTTCCGCCTCGGCCGCGGACAAGCCCCAATGCGCGAAACGCTCATCGAGCAATTCGGCAAAAGAGCCGCGGGCAAGCACGAGCGCATCGGACAGCCGCCGCGATTTCCGCAAAGTGCGGCGGATGTTGAGCGCGCTGAGCCCGATGCCGATCGCCAGCGCGACGGCTACGAGGATTTCCGTCCAGGCCAGCCACGCCGCCTCTCCGGCCTCTCCCGTCATGCTATCGAGCACGGCATCGGTAATGAAATAGATCGCTGCCGCCGCCTGCAATGCGAGCAAGAGGCCGGAGCCAGTCAGTGCACTCAGCCGAGCGCGCATGCCGCCGAGACCTGACGAGGAGCGGCGACGCGCCCGGCGTCAACGGGGGTCCAGAAAGGCCCGCATAAGCGGCTGCTTATGGCGATTCGCGGTGCGCGCATCATTGGTGCCCCAGGAATAGACGCGCCATGGGAGCCGATCAATGAATTCGACCGACCGCGAAACCCGCGAGGCATTGGCAAAGGTGCCGGCCATCACATTGGGGTTCTGGATCATCAAGATCCTGGCCACCACCTTCGGCGAAACGATGGGCGATACGGTCAGCATGAGCTGGCTGGGCGAAACCACGGCCAGCGCCGGGCAATCGGGCCTGAACGGCTATCTGGTGGGCACCGGCATCTTTGCCGTGACGCTGGCGATCCTCGTCTGGTTCCAGATCAAGGCGCGCGCCTTCCATCCCTTCCTCTATTGGGCAACGATCATCGCCTCGACCACCGCGGGCACGAACATGGCGGATTTCGCCACGCGCTCGCTGGGTATCGGCTATCCGGGCGGATCGCTGCTGCTCCTCGCCTGCGTGCTCGGATCGCTGGCGGTCTGGTACAAGGCCCTGGGGCGGATCGATGTGGAATCGGTCCACACGCCGCGCGCCGAGCTCTATTACTGGATCACCATCACCTTTTCGCAAACGCTGGGCACTGCGCTCGGCGACTGGGTGGCGGACGGTTCGCTCGGCTATCTCGGCGCGGCCGCCATCTTCGGGGGACTGTTGGTGCTGGTCGCAGCGGCGCATTTCTGGACGCGGATCGACAAGGCGCTGCTGTTCTGGAGCGCGTTCATCCTCACCCGTCCGCTGGGCGCCGTGGTCGGCGATTTTCTCGACAAGCCGGTTTCGCATGGCGGGCTGGCGCTGAGCCGAGCGGTCGCCTCCGGCGTCTTGATTGCGGCGATCGTGGCGCTGATTCTCTTTGTACCGCAGCGTGCCAGCCGGACGGAACAGGCCGCCTGAACCGCTCGGGACTTGGCGAGCCGGCACAGTTCGCGCATGGGGCGGCTATGCACGATTCCGCCCTTGCCTTCCGCCCCGCCGCGCCCACCGATCTGGCGAAGGTCCACCGGCTGATCGAACGGGCCTATCGCGGCGACGCGGCCCGCGCGGGCTGGACGCATGAGGCAGACCTGATCCAAACCCCGCGCACCAGCGAGGCGGAGCTGGCAGACATCATCGCCGATCCGGACAATCGCCTGCTGACGGCGTGGGACGGGGCGGAACTGATCTGCACGGTGCTGATCTCCCGCCGCGGCGCCGACGGTGCCTATCTGGGCATGCTGACGGTCGATCCGCAGTTGCAGGCGGGAGGAATTGGCCACCGCATTCTGGCCCATGCCGAAGCGGAGGCAGCCCGCCTTTTCGGGGCGCGGACGATGACAATGTGGGTCATCACCGTCCGGCCCGAGCTGATCGCCTGGTACGAACGGCGCGGCTATCGCCAAACCGGCGAACGCGAGCCCTTTCCTGCCGAAACCGACCCACCGCTGGAATTCGCGGTGCTGGAAAAACCGCTCGCGGGCGGCTGACGCCTCAGCCGATCAGGCCGAGATGTTCGACGAGGATAATCGATCCGATCGCGATCAGCACGATGCCGCCGCCGATCTCCGCGAACCGGCCGAAACGCGCGCCCACCTTTGCGCCGATCAGCATACCGATAGTGGTGAAGACGAAGGTGCTGAAGCCGATGGCCGCGGCGATCACCCAGATGTTCGCGCCGATGAAGGCCAGGCTCACGCCCACCGCGGCGGCATCGATACTGGTGCCGATCGCGGTGGCGATGAGCGCCAGCGGTCCGGCCTTCGCCGGCAGCGCTTTCCCATCGTCATCGTCGCCGCGTACCGCGTGAAATATCATCAGGCCGCCCACGCCGGCGAGCAGCGCAAAGGCGATCCAGTGGTCGACCGAAGCGACGAAGCCCGCTGCGACCATCCCCAGCGCCCAGCCGATGACCGGCGTGATCGCCTCTATCACCCCGAACACCGCGCCGGATCTGATGGCGGAAAGCAAGGGCGGCCGGTGCGAAGCGCCTCGGCCCACAGCGGCGGCAAAGGCATCGGTCGACATGCTGACGGACAGGAATGCGATTGCGGCTGGGGTCATCGAACATCTCCACCGCACGAACAGCGTGCGGACGCGGCGGGCCTATAAAAAGCAGCCGCCGCTGACAAGCGCTACACCGCCGGTCGCCTCAGGCGGTCCCGTTGCCTGTCAGCGCATCACGCAGCGCCTTTACCTCCGCGTTCAGCGCAACGAGACGGTCCGTGGACATGCCCGCTCGTTCGTAGATCATGGGGGCGAGGCAGCCGGTCTCCGCCCACCGCTCACGCCCTAGATCGGTAAGCCGCACGCGCACTTGGCGTTCGTCTTTGGGATCGCGCGTGCGGCTGACCAGTCCTGCGGCTTCCAGGCGCTTGGCCAGCGGGGTGATCGTGCTCGGCTCCAGCGCCAGCCGCTCTGCAATCGCACCGATGGAGCGCCCATCCTCCTCCTCCGCCAGCGCCTGTAGAACAAGGAACTGCGGATAGGTGATGCCGAGCTTGTCCAGCATCGGCTTGTAAATGCGATTGATCGCCATCGAGGTGGCATAAAGCGAGAAACAGAGCTGCTGATCGAGCGGTAATGGTCCGGGCATGAAGCGCCTCCTTTGCTCTCTGTTAGCGCGCAATCCTTATCGCGACAAATAGTTCTGGACAGAGGTTTCTGGCCACCCTAAATGTTATCGCGATAAACGAAGGAGCGCATGATGAGCATCGACGTAAAATATCGCACGCAGGCCACCGCAACCGGCGGTCGTGACGGCACGGCGAAATCGCAGGATGGCAAGCTGGCGGTGAACCTTTCGAGCCCCAAGGAACTGGGCGGCGCGGGCGGTGACGGCACCAATCCGGAGCAGCTTTTCGCGGCCGGTTACGCCGCATGCTTCATCGGCGCACTGAAGGTCGCCGGGCAGCAGCTGAAGCTGAAGGTGCCAGCTGACGTGTCGGTGACCGCGCAGGTGGGTATCGGCCCGCGCTCGGAAGGCGGCTTCGGCATCACCGCCGATCTGGAAGTGGCGCTACCCGGGCTGGAGCGCGAGGACGCACAAAAGCTCATCGATGCGGCGCACCAGATCTGCCCCTATTCGAACGCCACCCGCGGCAATGTCGACGTCGGCCTTTCCTTGGCCTGACGTTTTATGAGCCCGGTATGCCTCCCTCCGCCGGGCTCATCGACACCCGGGGCGTTTCGTCGCTCCCGAGCAATGCTCGGGTCCGGGGGAACGCCTCGGGCATTTCGTCGCGGATGAAGGCGAGCATCTTCTCGCGGATCGCGCAGCGCAGATCGAAAGTGCGCGGTGAAGAACTGGCCGTGGCGAGGATGCGCAGCTCGATCGCGTCCGCCTTCATATCGGTCACCTGCAACACATTGCCGCGCCCGTCATAGAGCGGCTCATCCTCGATGAAGCTTTCGAAATAGGCGCGCAGCCGGTCGATATCCGCCGCCGGATCGAGGTAGAGAAAGATCGCGCCGAACAGCCCGGCACCGGTCCGCGTCCAGTTCTGGAACGGCTCCTCCAGAAACTTCGACACCGGCACGATCAGGCGCCGGTCGTCCCACACCTTGACCACGATATAAGTGAGCCGGATCTCCTCGATCCACCCCCACTCGCCCGCGACGACCACGGCATCCTCGATCCGGATCGGCTCGGTAAAGGCCATCTGGATACCCGCGATCAGGTTCTTGAGCGCAGGCTGCGCGGCAGCGCCGACCGCAAGACCTGCGAGGCCCGCCGACGCAAGCAGGCTGACGCCGATGCTGCGCACGCTGGGCAGGCTCAGCAGCATCATCGCGACGGTGACGAGGATGATGAGGAAGATACCGATGCGCACCAATATCCCTGTGCGGGTACGGCGGCGGCGCGCGTTGAGATTGTTCTCGACCGTGATGTCGGCATGCAGTTCCACCACCTCCCGCAAGGCGCGCAGGATGGCGATGAGAAGCCAGCCGATCAGCAGCGGCAGCGCCATCCCTTCGATCATGTGCCATAGATCGACGGTGGGATCGCTGAGCCCCCAGCCGCGCCGCGCGATGCCCACCGCAATCGCGACGAACAGCCAGCGCGTGGGCAGGCGCAAATAGCGCAGCACAATATTGTCGGACCGGTTTTCGGACTTATGCGTCAGCCGGCGAAGCAGCGCGAAGACGCTGAAGTGGATGCCGAGCGCCACCAGCGCGGCAATCGCAACATCGATCAAATGCCGCCAAACCAACGGCAGCCCATCGAAGAAATCGGGGAGCGGTATATCGAGCATGGCGGCCCTAGCTAATGGCTAAGGCGTCATGCTGCAATGCAGCAGAATGGAGCGGAGGTTGGGTTTAGAAGAGAACGGTGCCGCGGCCGGGGTTGGCCCCGGTCCGCGGCGGTCCTCTCCAAACTTGTCAGGCGGCGGTGGGTGCCGCTTCCTTCACACCCTGATCGACATGGCTTTCGAACGGCGCGAAATTGTCGATGAACAGCTTCACCAGCTTGGCCGCCTGATCGTCATAGGCAGCCTTGTCGTCCCAGGTTTCGCGCGGATCGAGGATCGCATCATCCACACCCGGCACCGATACCGGTACGTCGAACCCGAAATTGGGGTCGGTGCGGAATTCGGCGTCATTGAGCGAACCGTCCAGCGCAGCGTTCAGGAGCGCGCGGGTCTCCTTGATCGGCATGCGCTTACCCGTGCCGTACTTCCCACCGGTCCAGCCGGTGTTGAGCAACCAGCATTGCACCCCGCCCTTGGCGATCCGCTCCTTTAGCAGATTGCCATAGACGCTGGGGTGGCGCGGCATGAACGGTGCGCCGAAGCAGGTGGAAAAGGTCGCTTCCGGATCGGTCACGCCGATTTCGGTGCCCGCCACCTTGGCGGTGTAGCCCGAAAGGAAGTGATACATCGCCTGATCGGGCGTCAGCCGCGCGATCGGGGGCAGCACGCCGAATGCATCGGCCGTCAGCATGATCACCGTCGCGGGCACGGGACCGAGATTGTTCTCGCTGGTGTTCGGGATAAAATCGATCGGATAGGCGCCGCGGCTGTTCTCCGCCAGGCTCGCATCGTCCAGGTCCAGCGTGCGGGTTTCGTCGTCCATCACGACATTTTCCAGCACGGTGCCGAAGCGGCGCGTGGTCGAATAGATTTCCGGCTCCGCTTCCTCGCTCAGGCGGATCATCTTGGCATAGCAGCCGCCTTCGAAGTTGAAGACGGCGCTGTCGGACCAGCCATGTTCGTCATCGCCGATCAGCGTGCGGCTGGCATCGGCTGACAGCGTGGTCTTGCCGGTGCCGGACAGGCCGAAGAAGACCGCGCTGTGACCGTCCGGGCCGATATTGGCGCTGCAATGCATCGGCATCACGCCCTTTACCGGCAGCAGATAGTTCAGAAGGCCGAAGACGCTCTTCTTCATCTCGCCAGCATAACGCGTGCCGCCGATCAAGATCAGCTTCTCGGTGAAGTTCACCGCGATCACGGTTTCGCTGCGCGTGCCGTGGCGATCCGGATCGGCCTTGAAGCTGGGCAGATCGATCACGGTATATTCGGGGCTGAAACCGGCCAGCTCCTCCTCGGTCGGGCGGCACAGCATCGTGCGGATGAACAGATTGTGCCAGGCCAGCTCGTTGATCACGCGCACGGCGACGCGGTGCTCGGGCTGCGATCCGCCGAACAGATCCTGGCAATAGAGCGTTTTCTTTTCGCCGAGCGCGCTCAGGAAGTCTTCTTTCAGCGCGGCGAAATGCTCCGGGCTCATCGCAGCGTTGTTATCCCACCAGATATTATCTTCGGTCTCTGCGTCGCGAACGATGAACTTGTCCTTGGCCGAGCGGCCGGTGTGCTTGCCGGTTTCCACGACCAGCGGACCGTCCTTCGCCAAGCGCCCTTCCCCGCCCGCGACCGCCGCTTCGACCAGCGCCGCGCGCTGCAAGTTCCAGTGACAATAAGCAGAGACGGAAAAGCCCTGTTCGGAAAGCGAGACATTGGGCTGCTGGTTGGGGGACTGGGACATGGGGCACGCATTCTTTCAAAACGGATGAAACGGGCAAAGTCCGCCTGCACCCGACTTGCCTTCTATTAAGAGGCGTCGACGAATGCGGTGGTGATGTTCTCAGATGACATGCCGGTAGATCAGCCGATCCAGCGCGTCAATCGCGGCTTTGCATTCGTATGCATTGCTGCACCGCACCCTTCAGAGCGTTAGCCGGAGGGGTGGCGGGGCACATGGCGGAAAGGCCGGACTTGCGGGCCGCGCCGCCCTGTTTTAACGCGCGAAAAACGACGCATCGGCAGGCAATAAGGACCAGCGGACACATGGCCGGCACCATCGCCCTTGTCGATGACGACAAGAACATACTTACCTCCGTCTCCATCGCGATGCAGGCCGAAGGGTACACCACTAGGCTCTATTCCGATTCGCAGGCTGCCCTCGCCGCGCTGACCGATAATCCGCCAGATCTTGCCGTGCTCGACGTGAAGATGCCGGGCATGGACGGTCTGGAGCTGCTGCGCCGCATCCGCGAAAAGCACGAATTCCCGGTGATCTTCCTTACCAGTAAGGATGACGAGCTGGACGAGGCGCTGGGCCTTGCCATGGGTGCGGACGATTATATCACCAAGCCGTTCAGCCAGCGCCTTCTCCTTGCCCGGATCAAAGCGATCCTGCGCCGCGTCGATTATATGAAGCGCGCTTCCGAAGCGCCCGAGGACGAACAGGCCGCCGCACCGATGGAGCGCGGGCCCCTGTCGATGGACGAGGCGCGGCATGAGGTGCGCTGGAACGGCAAGGCCGTCAGCCTGACCGTCACGGAATTCCTGATCCTGCAGGCGCTGGCTTTGCGGCCGGGCCTGGTCAAGACGCGCAGCCAGCTGATGGACGCCGCCTATCAGGACGACGTCTATGTCGACGATCGTACGATCGACAGCCACATCAAACGCCTGCGCCGCAAGTTCCGCGAGGTCGATTCCACGTTTGAGGCGATCGATACGTTATACGGAGCGGGTTATCGCTTCTCAACCGAATGAGCCGGAAGGCCTTGCGCTCGGCTGGTCCCGGCGGATGTCGCTCACCACGCGCATCCTCGCCGTCAATATTTTCGCGGTCGTGCTCCTGGCGGGCGGACTTTTCTTTCTAGACAGCTACCGTTCGCAGCTCGTCCAGATTCGCACCGAGGCCTTGCAGCGCGAGGCAAATGCCATCGCCCGCGCGCTGCCGCTGCTACCGTCCGCACAGCGCGACGCCTTCTTAGTAGACAGCGCCCTCGCGCTCGGCGGTCGCATCCGGCTTTACGGCCCGGACGGCAGCAAAACGGCGGACAGCTTTGCCCTTGCCCCGCCCAATTACGATGTCGAGCAGATCGACTCGATTCCGTTCCGGCGCGCCTTTGCGCGCGAGGTCGACCGGGCCACCGACGCGCTGGTCGGCACCGCCGCGCCGCCCGATTACGCCGATCCGCAGCCCGATATCGCATCGAGCTGGCCCGAACTGAAAGAGGGCGACGGCCTCCACAGCATCGCCCGCCAAGGCCCGGACGGCGCCTATGTGCTGAGCGCCGGCGCCGCTTTCCGCGGTGGTAAGCTGCTGCTCACCAGCCGCGCCGCCGATATCCGCGGCATCATTCGGGAGGAGCGGTTGACCATCGCGATCTTCTCGGTTCTCGTCCTTCTTATTTCCGTCTGGCTTTCGCTTTTTCTTGCCCGCACGATCGTGAAGCCGCTGCGCCTGCTCGCGCGCAACGCGGTGAAGGTGCGCCTCGGTTTCGCGCGCGAGGTGTCGATCCCGCGCCTTCCCTCCCGCCGCGACGAGATCGGCATGCTGGCGCGTGCGGTTTCGGACATGTCGAATGCGCTGCGCGAACGAATCGACGCGACAGAAGCCTTTGCCGCGGACGTCGCGCATGAGGTGAAAAACCCCCTCGCCTCGCTGCGCAGCGCGCTGGAATCGCTGCAGATGGTGGAGGATGAGGAACTGCGCGCGAAGCTGTTCGACATCGCTTCCAGCGACGTGCGCCGGCTGGACCGGCTGATCAGCGACATCAGCGAAGCGAGCCGGGTGGATTCGCAGCTTTCGCGCGCCAAGTTCGAGCGGGTCGATATCGCCGCGATGATCGAACAGCTGCTCGCCTCCCGCCGGGAGAGGGCCAATGGCGGCGACACCGTCTATCTGCGCTTCGTGCCCCCGGTCGGCGATATCGCCTGCGTGATGGGGGAGGATGTGCGGCTGGAGCGCGTGTTCGAGAATCTGATCGACAACGCCATTTCCTTCTCTCCAGATGGCGGCGAGGTGGAAATTCTGGTCAGTAAAACGGCAAGCGAGGTGCTGGTGCGCGTGATGGACGAAGGCCCGGGCGTGCCCCCCGACCAGCGCGAGGCGGTGTTTGAACGCTTCCACAGCCGCCGCCCGGCGAGCGAGAGCTTCGGCAAGCATAGCGGCCTCGGGCTGGCCATCGCACGCACCATCATCGACGGCCATCAGGGCAGCATCCGCGCTGTCGACCGGATCGACGATCGCGAAGGGGCCTGTTTTGAAATCCGCCTGCCGCGCGCGGGAGTGACCGAATGATGGAGGGCAATTCGTCCAGCAAGGTGGTGCACGGCACCGCGGTCGCCATTGGAGCAGAAGGCATACTGCTGCTGGGCCGTCCGGGCTGCGGCAAATCCGATCTGGCGCTACGCCTCATCGATCGCGGCGCGCTGCTGATCGCCGACGATCGGGTGCGGCTAGCACGCCACGGCGAGACTATCACCTTGTCCGGCGCGGCAGAGTTTGCGGGCCGCATGGAGGTGCGTGGGCTCGATATCGTGACCGTGCCGCATGTCGCCGCCGCACCCTTTCGCCTCGCCGTGCAGTGCGATGCGGTGCCAGAGCGCCTCCCCGGCCCCGAACATCGCCGCTGGCTGGGCATCCCCATCCCCTCAATGCGCCTCGCCGCGCTGGAGGCGAGCGCGCCGATCAAGGCGGAGATGGCGCTGCGCGTGGCCAAGGGGGCTATGGTTGACGGGGCCGACGCCGGGTCTAAAGAACGGGGCTATTCATGAGCGATCCTGCCGCCCCCAAGACGATATTGCTGGTCACCGGTCTGTCCGGCGCGGGCAAATCGACCGTGCTCAACCAACTGGAAGATCTCGGCTGGGAAACCATCGACAATTTGCCGATCCGGCTGGTCGGCCAGCTTTTGAAGCTGCCGAGCGGCGATGCCCCGCTCGCTTTGGGTTTCGACAGCCGGACGCGCGGCTTCACTCCGGAAGAGCTGATCCAGCAGGTGAAGAAACTGCATTCCAAGCGCGGCGATGACATCTCCACGCTGTTTCTCGACTGCCAGGGCTGGGAACTGGAACGCCGCTTTTCCGAAACGCGCCGCCCGCATCCGCTGGCGCAAGACCGGCCTGCCGCCGACGGCATCGCGCAGGAACGTTCCATCATGGCCCCGCTGCGCCGCTGGGCGGATATGGTGATCGACACCTCCAAGCTTTCGGTCAGCGATCTGAAGGCGCAGGTGCGCGAACGGTTCGACACCGGCCATGCGCGCGGCACCACCATCACCGTGACCAGCTTCGGCTTCTCGCGCGGCGTACCGCACAATGCGGATCTGATTTTCGATCTGCGCTTCCTGCGCAATCCGCATTGGGTGGACGATCTGCGCCCGCTCACCGGGTTGGATGATGCGGTGTGCGATTATGTGCGCGCCGATAGCGATTTCGACAGCGCTTTTGCCAAGATCCGCGATCTCGTACTGTTTCTGCTCCCCCGCTATCAGGCGGAAGCGAAAGCCTATGTGAACATCGGTTTCGGCTGCACTGGCGGGCGGCACCGCTCGGTCTGCTTCGCCGCCACCTTTGCCGAAATGCTGCGCGAGGAAGGCTATTCGCCGAATATCGAACATCGCGATCTCGGCTCGCGCCCGGTGGACAGTCTGGAAAATTTGAGGAATGGCCCCGGCATGAGTCGCACAGCGCAAAAAAAGGGCACCGCCGAATGATCGGCATGGTTCTGGTGACGCATGGCAATCTGGCGACCGAGTTTCTCGTCGCCATGCAGCATGTCGTCGGACGGCAGGAGCAGATCGCCACGATCTGCATCGGCCCGAACGACGATATGGAAGTGCGCCGCAGGGAGATCGGCAATGCCGTTGCCGATGTCGACAGCGGTCAGGGCGCGATCATCCTGACCGATCTGTTCGGCGGCACACCGTCCAACCTTGCCATCTCTCTCCTTGAAAAAGGCCGGGTGGAGGTGATTGCGGGGGTAAATCTGCCGATGCTGATCCGGCTCGACAGCGCCCGGCGCAACCTCGGCATTGTCGAGGCGGTGGGCGCGGCGCGTGAGGCGGGCCGAAAATATATCTCCGTCGCCTCCGAACTGCTGGATTCCGACAAATGAGCGAAACCGCCAGCCGCACCGTCACCATCGTCAACGACAAGGGGCTTCATGCGCGCGCAAGCGCCAAGTTCGTCGGACTGGTCGCGCGGCTGCCGGACGCTGTTTCGGCCGAGGTAGTGAAGGACGGCCATAGCGTGCCGGGCGGATCGATCATGGGCCTGATGATGCTGGGCGCCGGCAAGGGCAGCGAGATCACGATTCAGGTCGAAGGGCCCGACGCCGCGCTCTGGTGCGACAAGCTGGCCGGGCTGGTGATGGACGGCTTCGGCGAATAGCCTTGCCCGAGCGTCAGACCATCACCGGGTTTTCGAACCCGCGCGTCAAATTCATCCGCTCGCTGCGCGACAAGAAGCACCGGCGGCGCGAGGGGCGTTTCCTGGCCGAAGGATTGCGCATCCTTACCGAGGCGCGCGAGGCCGGGCATCTGCCCGAAACGCTGGTGCTTTCCGATAAGGCCGATCCACATCCGCTGATCGCCGCACTGGAGCGCGAGGTTTTCGCGCGCGGCGGCGAGGTGATCGAAACCTCGGTCGACATATTGGAAAAACTCTCCGGCAAGTCCAATCCACAAACTGTGCTCGGCGTCTTCGCGGATTTGCCGACAGCGCTGGACGATCTCGACCGCGCCGCCGCGCCGATCTGGCTGGTGGCGCAGGAAATGCGCGATCCGGGCAATCTCGGCACCATGCTGCGCACCGGCGATGCGGTGGGCGCAGGCGGGCTGATCCTCCTCGACGATTGCACCGATCCCTTTTCGGTGGAGGCGGTGCGCGCCAGCATGGGCGCGCTGTTCACGCAGAAAATCGCGCGCGCGAACCGCGGCGATTTCCTCGACTGGCTGCGCGCCGGGCCGGGCCAGCTCGTCGGCACCAGCCTGCGCACCGAAACCGATTATCAGGCCCCCGCTTACGCCCCGCCCGTCTTCATCCTGACGGGCAATGAGGCGCGCGGCCTGCCGGAAGCTTATGAGGATGCTTGCGACATCCTGGTCCGCATGCCGATGATGGGCAAGGCGGACAGCCTCAATGCCGCGGTGGCGACGGCGGTGATGGCCTATGAGGTGCTGAACCAGCTTCGCCGCGCCTGAACGGCGGGCCTGTCCGCGCAACTGGCGCATGACCGGAACGGTTGCGATAGCGGAACGTTCTGGCGACATGACCCGAACCCTTGCCCTGATCCCCCTCGCCGCGCTCGCCCTTGCCGGATGCCAAACGCTCGACCCCTATGGCGATCGTTATTCCGGCGAATATGGCGGTTACCCGCAAAATCCGGCGGGCACATATCCGCCCGGCGATTATGACAATGTCGGCTATGCGCAAGACGGCCCGGCGCGTGCCCAAGGCGTCACCTTTCCGTATCGCGCCGTGGGCACAGAACCGTTTTGGAGCCTGGACATGGATGCGCAGTCGATCCGCTACCAAGGGGCGAATGGTGAGCAGATCAGCGTGCCTACGCCGCCTGGAAGGCCGAGTTTCAACGGCATGCGCTATGTCGCCGACGGCATGACGGTGGATGTCACCTACAGCCGCTGTTCCGATAGGATGAGTGACCGCCGCTATGCCGACACGGTGATGGTGGACCTTCCAGGCGGGCGCACCTTGCGCGGATGCGGCGGCGACTTTGCCGGCCGCCCGGAAATGGCGGTGGATCAGCCCCATGCCGGACAGCGCGATCTGGCCGGAACGCGCTGGCAGCTTCTCAGCGTCAACGGCCTGCCGGTCGAAAGCCGCGATGCCGTGATCAGCTTCGATGGGCAGCAGTTCAGCGGCAGCGTGGGCTGTAATCGCATCAACGCCGATTATGTGGTGGACGGCATGGCGGTGAGCTTCGGCCCCGCGCGTACCACGCGCATGGCGTGCGATCCCGCCGTCATGGGGCAGGAGCGCGCGTTTCTCGACCTGCTCGACGCCGCGCAGGCGCAGCCCGTGGGCCAGCTCACCCGCCGTCTCGGCGCGATCCGCTATGCCCCCAATGGCAATATGATCCTGAGCGCGCCCGATGGCCGAGTGGCGGTGCTGAGCCCGTTCTACTGAGCGAACGCGCGGGCCATCAGCTCCATTCGAGCAGACCTATCCCCTCGCCCATTCGGGCCGGACTACCGCGGCGCTCAGCTTAAACGCAATCCGTCCGGGCTGAGCTTGTCGAAGCCCTGCATTTCCGAACCGCAGATATTTCCGAAGCAACTCACTCCGTTGCTTCGGCTTCTTCCTCCTACGCCTCCTCGACATCGCCATAGCGCGCCAACGCGTCGAGCTCTCACACGACTTCCAGTTCCTTCTTGCCGGTCTTTTAATTGCAATTTCAATAGGGGAGTAGTGGGAGCGCCCTGAATTCTATTCATCGATTTCAGCTGGGCTAGGTAAACTAGCGACTTCGCTCGAAGGCTCTATCTTACGCTTTCCACGTTCGACGCCTAACTCTTCGAGTTCGCTTCCTCGTTTCGCGAGCCGCCCAAATGGAGCGGAGAATTCATTGTAATCGCGAACTGCCGTCGTAAGACTGCGTCCAAGCTTGTTGTAGCGCTCGGCGGCAAGAGCGAGATCATCGTATAGCTTTCTCGCGTGATCGGCAATTTTCCGCGCGTCATCGTTCAGTTTTTGCTGACGCCACATATTAGCGATAGTGCGAGCTAAGGGGAAAAAGGTAGCCGGCCCACTCACAAGCACCCTGTTCCGCGCTGCGTCCTCCCAAAGTGACATATCGGCTTCTAAGGCCGCCGACAGAAAATTATCGCCAGGAACATAAAGGACTACATAGTCTGGCGCTTTGTCGAACTGCGACCAATAAGCTTTTTTACCCAAAGCTGCTGCGTGCCCTCTTATAGCTGCCGCATGGCGGTTGAGTTGCATTTGTCGAACTTGCGGATCAGCTTCCCCAACAGCTTCCATGTACGCATCTAACGGACACTTTATGTCTACAATCAATTGCTGATCACCCGGAAGCATAATGACGTAATCCGGACGCAACACGCCGTCTTCGCCCTGCACGGAGACCTCGGGTTTGAAATCGATGCCTTTTTTCAAGCCAGCGACTTCAAGAAGATTCTCAAACTGCTGCTCGCCCCAGCGACCACTTGTTTTGGGGGCAGCCCGAAGTGAGTTAACAATCTTGGCCGCCTCGCTCTGTACGCGCTGCTGGCCTTCCTTCATCTCGCCGATCAAGCCGGTCAAAGTGCCATAGGCCTCGGTCCGCTCCTTCTCGATCTTGCCGACCTGCTCCTCATAGCTTTTGAGGCGTTCGCCGACCGGGGCGAGCAACTGGCGAATTTTCTCCTCGTTGCGCTCGCCCTGCTGGTGGAAGCGCTGATCGGCGCGTTCCAGAAAGTTCTTCTGCGCCTCGCCGAGCAGCTTGCCGCCGATCTCGCTGAACTGCGCGGACAGTGCCTTGCGCGCTTCCTCGTTCGCGGCGGCCAACGCCTTTTCGGACAGCTCCTTCACCTCGCGCAGTTCGGCGATCCGCGCTTCATAAGCACGGTTGCGCTCTTCCTGGCCCGATTTCAGCGAAGCCAGCTCGCTGCGGTCATACTCCGCACGATCGCGCAGGCCCTGCATTTCGCCGCGCACTGCGGCCATCTCCGCCTTGGCTTCGTCCCGCTCGCGCGTGACGCTTTCCAGCTGCATCCGCAACAGCTCGACCGCCGCCTTGGCGTCATCGCCCCCGCGTTTCGCCAACATCCAGCCGAGCCCGGCGCCCAGAATAAGCGCCGCGATGACGGCAATAACGGTGATGATCGGATCCACGGCTTTCTCCCCACGAACAGAGCGGGAACGATAGCGCCGCGGACAGGCCGCCGCAAGCGATGTGGACGGGTTTTATGATTGGCCGGAATCGGCTGGCCCGCCCGGACCTGCCATCCGGGCGGGGACAGGACCTCAGCCGATCGACTGGCCGGTGGCCTCCCAGTCCTTCAGGAACGCCTCGATCCCGGCGTCGGTCAGCACATGCTTGAACAGGCCGCGGATGACGGCGGGCGGCATGGTGGCAACGTCCGCGCCAATCTTCGCGCTTTCGAGGAGGTGGATCGGGTGGCGGATGGAGGCGACCAGGATTTCGGTGTCGAACGCGTAATTATCGTAGATCAGGCGGATATCGTCGATCAGGCGCATGCCGTCGAAACCATTGTCGTCATGGCGGCCCACGAACGGCGAGATGAAGCTGGCACCGGCCTTGGCGGCGAGCAGCGCCTGATTGGCCGAGAAGCAGAGCGTAACGTTCACCATTGTGCCGTCTTCGGTCAGCTTCTTGCAGGTCTTCAGCCCATCGACGGTGAGCGGCACCTTGATGCAGACATTGTCGGCGATCTTCCGCAGCACCTCGGCCTCGCGCATCATGGTGTCATGATCGAGGGCGACGACTTCGGCGCTGACCGGGCCGTCGACGAGGCCGCAGATTTCGGTCACCACTTCCTTGAAATCGCGGCCCGCCTTCTTGATCAGCGAGGGATTGGTGGTGACGCCGTCCAGCAGACCGGTTTCGGCGAGGTCTGCGATTTCGGACGTGTCGGCGGTGTCGACGAAGAATTTCATGGGCGCGGCCTTTCGCGGGCGTTAGGGATAATTCAATAGCTTCCCCCTAAACGCTGCTCCCACCATTATGCCAGTCCTTCCTCGCCTTTCGGCTCTCGTCCCGTGCGCCTTCGCACTTGCCTTCGCCACCCCGGTCCACGCCGAAGATCAAGCCGAGCTGTGGCTCAACGGTATCGTGTTCGTCCCATTGGGTGAGCAGAACCAGCTTGTCGTCGACACCAGTCTGCGCATGAACGAAGATGCCGAGGGACTCAGCGCTTATGTGCTGCGCGGCACGTTACTCACGCATGTTGCCGAGCATGTCCGCCTGGGCGGCGGGTACGGCCAGTTCTGGAATTATAGCGACGGCGATTTCACGATCGCCGAAAACCGGCCGCATCAGGATGCGTGGATCGATTTTCCGCTGAAGGCCGGCGGCGCCATAACCTCTCGCACCCGGCTGGAGGAGCGGCTGTTTTCCAGCGGCAGCAACGATGTCGGTGTACGCCTGCGCCAGATGGTCCAATATGTCGGGCCCGAACTGGGCGATACCAAGCTAAAGCCTGTGCTGAGCGAAGAAATCTTCTACAAGGTCAACAGCAATGATCGGCAGACCAGCGGCTTCGATCAGGCCTGGACCACGGCCGGGCTGCGCTATCCGGTGACGGACCGGTTCAATCTGGATGTGAACTATTTCAACCAGTGGGTCTTCCGCCCCGGCGACGACAAAATGAGCCACACCGCGCTGGTCGTGGCCGGCTATCATTTCTGATCCCGACGGAGCGGCGAGCGAAGAGCTACAGCGCGCCGTTTAGTCCGAAGACGCCGATCAGCAGCGGATCGTTCGTGGCGCGCGGATTGGCGCGAATATCGGCTTCCTCGCGTCCGATGGCGTTCCAGATCACATCGTTCGCCGCCCGGCCGACGCTGGTGGCGATACCCTGCACGTCGACACCGCTGACCGCGCGGATCGCCTGCGCGACGATATCGTTCTGGGCGAGGCGCAAGGCGCCGCCGATTTCCGGCACCATGGCGGTAATCAGCGCATTGCCCAGATTGCCGCGCAGATAATCGGTCGCCGCACGTGGGCCCCCACGCACGATCGCAGTGGCATCGGCGAAGCTGGCATTGCGGATCGCGTCCGTCACCAACGGCGCCGCCCGCTCGGCCCCTTGCGCCGCGGCGATGTTGAGCTGGCGTTGCAGCCGATCGCGAAAGGCCGGGCTGCGCAGCACCGCGCCCAGGATCGCACCGCCCTCCCCGAATTGCGCGGGCAGCGGGATGCGGTCCAGCTCGTTGTCGTAAAAGCCGCCCGGCTGGAGCAGCTGCGCGAACGCATTTTGCGAACTGATCGTCAGCAGCCGGCGCACCGCCTCGTTCAGGCTGAAACCCGGCAGCGATTGGCAGCCGGTCAGCAGCAGCGCCGCCGATGTCATGACGCCGCCGCCGATGAATGCGCGGCGGCGGAGGGGGCCTTCGAGGCGGCTGATAAGAACTGACATGGACATACGCTCCTGTTCGTTACGCGGCGGCAACGGGCGGAAGCGATCCTAGGTTCCTTCCCGCCGCAATCGAGCGGGAAGGAACCAAGTGGATGAACTGTCGGAAGATCAGTCCGGCTTCTTCGCCACGCCCACCAGCGCAGGGCGCAGCAGACGGTCCTTGATCATATAGCCGGCCTGGATTTCCTGCACCACGGTGCCCGGCTCCGCCTCGTCGCTCGGGATTTCCATCATCGCCTGATGGACATTGGGGTCGAGCGGCAGGCCCTTGGCGGCCACGCGCGTAATGCCGTGTTTGCCGAACACATTTTCCAGCTCTCGGCCAGTGGCTTCGATGCCGGTGATCAGGCCCTTCCACTTCTCTTCGTCGCGGATTTCCTTGGGGATCGCATCGAGCGCGCGTTGCAGATTGTCGTTCACCGACAGCACGTCGCGGGCGAAGCCGGTTGCGGCATAATTGCGCGCGTCGGCCGCGTCCTTTTCCGCGCGGCGACGCACGTTCTGCGTCTCGGCCTGAGCATAGAGCACATTCTGTTTGGCCTCGGCGAGCTGATTTTCCAGCTCGGCCAGCCGGTCATGCTCCTGTAGCTCGGGCGAGCCGTCGGCGGTTTCTTCGCGCAGCTCTTCCGGCACGCCTTCCAGTTCTTTCTCGGCAGCTTCGTCCATCTGCTTGTCTTCGGCCATGTTTCCAGGTTCTTTCGGTTGAATTGAGGTGGCGCGGGGACGCTCGATCGAGGATCAATCGACGAGGCGCGAGAGCGCCCGCGCGGTGAAATCCACCATGGGCACGATGCGCGCGTAGTTCAAGCGCGTGGGGCCAATAACGCCGACAACTCCGACGATCCGCCCTGCATTATCCTTATAGGGCGCGGCGATGACGGAAGAGCCGCTGAGCGAGAACAGCTTGTTCTCCGATCCGATGAAGATCTTGGTGGCCGCCGCCTCGCGCGCGCTGTCGATCAGACGGGCGATCTCTTCCTCGCTCTCGATCTCGTCGAGCAACTGGCGCACCCGGTCCAGATCGGCGGCGCTGCTTTCGTCCAGCAAGCGTGCCTGTCCGCGCACGATCAGCACCGGCCGGTCCCGCCCGTCGAGGCTCCAGGTAGCGAGCCCCTCGCGCACCAGATCGGCGCTCGCGCGGTCCAGCGCGGCCTTGTGATTGCGGATATCCCCGTCCAGCCGCTCCAGCGCTTCGGACAGAGTGAGGCCCGCCAGATGTTTGGTGAGATAGTTGGACGCCTCGGCCAGCGTGGCGTCGGTTACACCCGGCGGCGGCTCGACCAGCCGATTTTCCACGCTGCCATCCTCGCCCACCAGCACCGCGATCAGCTGCGTGTCCGACAGGCGCGCAAAACCGAACTGCTTCAAGCGCGGCTCGCGCTTGGGCACCTGTACGATCCCCGCGCAGCTCGACAGGCCGGACAGCATCGCCGTAGCAGAGGCCAGCGCCTGCTCGATCGGGCCGGACCCGCTCAGCTGCGATTCGATCGCCTGGCGCTCCTCGTCCGAAGGTTCGGCCACCTGCATCATGCCGTCGACGAACAGGCGCAGGCCGAGGTCGGTCGGAAGCCGCCCGGCGCTGGTATGCGGCGCGGCGAGCAGGCCGATCTCCTCCAGATCCTGCATCACATTGCGGATCGTGGCGGGCGACAGGCCCAGCGCGGAGGCGCGGCTGATCGTGCGCGATCCCACCGGCTGCCCGCTTTCGAGATAGGCCTCGACGACGCTGCGGAAGATATCGCGCGTGCGGTCGGTCAGTTCGGAAATGGGCGGCGTGTTCATTTGGCCAAGATAGGCGATGAAAGCTGAGACGCCAAATCCGGAACGTCGCACTTTGCGCACAGCTCTAGCAACAGCGCCGCCCCTTCCCTAAAGCCGCCCCAACCCAATCAGGAGATTCCCATGCGCCCCTCTTCCCGCGCCGCCGATGAAATGCGTGCCCTCAGCTTCGAAACCGGCTTCACCAAACATGCCGAAGGCTCCTGCCTCGTCAGCTTCGGCGATACCCGCGTGCTGTGCACCGCCAGCGTCGAAGACCGGCTGCCGCCGTGGATGCGCGGCAAGGGCGAAGGCTGGGTGACGGGCGAATATTCCATGCTCCCGCGCGCCACGCATACCCGCGGGATGCGCGAAGCGGCCAAGGGCAAGCAGTCCGGACGGACGCAGGAAATTCAGCGCCTTATCGGACGAAGCTTACGCTCTGTCGTAGACATGAAGAAGCTCGGTGAGCATCAGATCACGCTCGATTGCGATGTGATCCAAGCCGATGGCGGCACCCGCACCGCGTCGATCTCCGGCGCGTGGGTGGCGATGCGCCTTGCCGTCGACGGCCTGCTGAAGCGCGGCCTGATTGCGCAGGACCCGATCGAGGCGAAGATCGCCGCGGTTAGCTGCGGCATCTATCAGGGCACGCCGGTGCTGGACCTCGATTATGCCGAGGATTCGAACGCGGATGCCGACGCCAATTTCGTGCTGATCGAGGGCGGCCGCATCGCCGAGGTACAGGCCACGGCCGAGGGCGCAACCTATGACGAGGAGGGCCTGCTGCGTCTTCTGCGCCTTGCCAAGCTCGGATGCGATCAGATCTTCAAGGCACAAGAGGCTGCCGTCAAAGGATAATCGATCCGAAAGGAGAGCCGCCTTGGCCCATCGTAAGCTCGTCCCCGGCGATCTCATCATCGCCACGCATAATGAGGGCAAGCTGCGCGAGATTACCGCGCTGCTTGGCCCCTATGGCATGACGCCGGTTTCCGCCGGACAGCTGAACCTGCCAGAGCCGGACGAGACCGGTACGAGCTTTGTGGAAAACGCGCTGATCAAGGCGCGTGCGGCGGTTTCGGCCACCGGCACGGTGGCGCTGGCGGACGATAGCGGACTGTGCGTGAAGGCGCTGGGCGATGCGCCCGGCGTCTACACCGCCGACTGGGCGGAAAAGAGCTGGTTCGAGGGAGGGCCGGGCCGCGATTGGTACATGGCGATGGGCAAGGTGGAGGGCAAACTTGCCGAACACGGCCCGGACGTCGATCGTTCGGCCAGCTTCCACAGCACGCTCGCGCTGGTCTGGCCCGATGGGCATGAGGAGGTCTTCGCGGGCTCGGTGCCCGGCACGCTCGTCTGGCCCCCGCGCGGAGACCGTGGTTTCGGCTATGATCCGGTGTTCATGATCGACGGCGAAACGCGCACCTTCGGTCAAATGGACCCGGCGGAAAAGCAGGAGATCGACCACCGCGCCGATGCCTTTGCCAAGCTGGTCGGCGCGGTTTTCTGAGGGATTCCCGCCGAACCCGTAGCCCTGAGCTTGTCGAAAGCGCCTCTCGATCGAGAAGCATGCTTCGATAGGCTTGGTACCTACGGTCGATGACGTCGATCACCCCATATCGGGCCGCCGTCCCACCACATTGCCCGCGGGCGAATAGCGGCAGACCAGCACTTCGTTCTGCCGGTTGGCGGCAACCGCGCAGCCCACAGCGCGCGTGCTGCGCCAGATCATCTGCGTGTAATGGCCCACCGGTTTGCCGTTGCGGCTGTTCTGCGGCACCGGTCCGGGCACATAATCGGCCCGCTCGGCAATCCACGCATCAACCATTTCGCGATAGGAAAAGGCGCCGCGCGTCCCGATCCACAAATTTTCGCCCTGCGGCACGCCGCTTTGCCGGGCATGTTCGAAACGACCGCTTGCCGCCAGTTCGCGCGCATAGCTTCGCGCCGACGCGACCAGCGCCTCATTCCAGACCAACGGCGGCGCATCCACCGCGCGGCGTGCAGCGTTCTGGCGTGACAGCATGACGTCACGCAGTAACTGTTCGCCACGCGCTGGCGGCGGGCCACCTGGCATCCGCTCGGTTATTACCGCCGGTGCCTCGCTCTGCGGCATGCTGGCGACAGGCGGGGAGCAGGCGCCGAGCAGCAGGGCGAGCGGGAGGAGAATAGCTTTCATGACTCCGATCTGGGCACAGCCTGGCTGAACGGCAAGCGAACGCACCGCTACCGGTCAGGCTTCGACAACCGCCGGGCGAACGGATATGGGGGCGCCGTGACGTCCCCTCTCGCCCTCTACATCCACTGGCCCTTCTGCGTCAGCAAATGCCCCTATTGCGACTTCAACAGCCATGTCCGCGCGAACATGGATGATGACGCCATGGGTGAAGCGCTGCTGGCCGATATGGCGCACGAAGCCGCGTTGCTGGCCGGGCGCGAACTCGGCTCGATCTTCTTCGGTGGCGGCACGCCGTCACTGATGCCGCCGACGCTGGTTGCGCGGCTGATCGATCAGGCGACCACGTACTGGACGCCCGCGGACGATATCGAAATCACGCTGGAGGCCAATCCCAGCTCGGTGGAGGCGGCGCGCTTTAGCGATCTTGCGGCGGCGGGCGTCAACCGGGTCTCGCTCGGCCTGCAGAGCTTCGAGGATGATGCGCTGCGGTTTCTGGGCCGCGCACACGGCGCTGCGGAAGGGCTCGCCGCGCTGGATATGGCGCAGGCGCAGTTCGGCCGCGTCAGCTTCGATTTGATCTATGCCCTGCCCGGCCAGACGCTTGATGAGTGGGAAGCGCAGCTCGCCCGCGCGCTGTCGCTGGGCACCGGGCATCTATCGCTCTACCAGCTCACCATCGAACCGGGTACGCGCTTTGCCACCGATGTGCGACGCGGGGCCTTTGAGCCGATGGACGACGACGTGGCGGCCGACTTCTATGCGCTGACGCAGGAACGCACGGCAGCCGCCGGTCTGCCGGCCTATGAAACCAGCAACCACGCACGCGCCGGACAGGAAAGCCGCCACAACCTCACCTATTGGCGCTATCACGATTATGCCGGCATCGGCCCCGGCGCGCACGGGCGGCGGCTGAATCTTGCCACCGAACGGCATCGCAAGCCGGAAAACTACCTCGGTGCGGTCGCGCGCAACGGCCATGGCCTGCGCACCGAAACAGCGCTTTCACGCGGCGAACAGGCCGTGGAGGCCTTGCTGATGGGGCTGAGGCTGACGGAAGGTGTCCGGCTTGACGTCATGGCATCACGCTTCGGTTTTTCGGAAGATGCGCTGATAGACGCCCAGGCGGTCGATCGTCTGGCGGGCCACGGGCTGCTCTTGCACGAGGAATCTCATCTGGCGCTGACCGAAGCGGGCCGCCTGCTGCTGGATGCCATTCTGGCGGAAGTGGTCGCAGTGGAAGCGGAGGCCGCCCCCGCCTGAGCGATGCCATCCCTTCGCTCAGGGCTTACGATGCAGTCACAACCGGGGTAAGGATGCTGTTATGCCTCATCCGCTCATCCGCGAATATGGCGCCTATCTGCGCGATGACCGCCGCCGGTCCGTCCATACCGTGCGCGCCTATGTTTCGACGGCCGAGCGACTGATGGAACATCTGGGCGGCAGCGCTTCAAAGCAAGATATTGCAATGCTTTCTGCGCCGGACCTCAGAAACTTTCTTGCAGATCGCCGTAGCGACGGGATCGGCAATCGGTCGGCCGCGCGTGAACTTTCGGCAGTGCGTGCCTTCCTGAAATATTGCGGCGGAGATCAGGCCGCCCTCCCCCGCATCCGCGCGCCCAAAGCGGCGCGCACCGTGCCGCGCCCGGCCAGTCCGGACGACATCATGGCGCTGGGCACCGACATGGCGGAGGCGGCGCGCGAGCCATGGATCGCGGCACGGGATTGGGCCGTGCTGCTGCTTCTTTATGGCTGCGGCCTGCGCATATCGGAGGCGCTGTCGCTCACCGGCGGCGATCTTCCGCTCGGCGAGACACTGCGCGTTACCGGCAAGCGTGGCAAAACGCGGATCGTGCCGCTGCTCCCTGCCGTGCGCGAGGCAGTCGCGCATTATGCCGAAACCACGCCCTTCCCCGCCGCCAGGGACGAGGCGCTGTTTCGCGGGCCGCGCGGTGGGCCGATGAAACCCTCGGCTATGCGCCAGGCGGTGCTTCAGGCTCGCCGTCGCCTTGGCCTGTCCGAGCGGCTGACCCCGCACGCGCTGCGTCACAGCTTCGCGACGCATCTGCTGGCGGGCGGCGCGGACCTGCGCTCGCTGCAAGAACTGCTCGGCCATGCCAGCCTGAGTTCGACGCAAATCTACACCGCGGTCGACGCGGCGCATCTGCTCGATATCTATCGGCACGCCCACCCGCGCGCCTGAGGGCGTCACGCACAAGACCGGCGGCGGTCTCGGCCGCGAGAATGGAGAAACGGATCGCGCTGCGGTTCATATTCGCCGCGGCATGCGAGGCGTGGCGGCGCGCTCTTGCAATCCGGCCCGCCTTTCCACAGACCGGGCGGAAGCGCAGCAAAGCCCAGGAGAGATCGATGCCGGAATATGAATCCATCAAGCTCGTCATTGAGGAGGGCGTCGCCACCCTGACGCTGAACCGGCCGGACCGGCTGAACGCGGTCACGCCTGCTTCGTTCGATGAATTTCGCGATGCGCTTACCCAGCTTGTTCCCGGCGGTGCGCGCGCGCTCGTCATCACCGGCGAAGGGCGCGGTTTTTGCGCCGGAGCGGATCTTGCCGGGCGGACCTTCGACGGCGGATCGCCGGGCGATGCCTCGCGCCGCTCGCTGCAGGAACATTTCAATCCGGGCATGCTTGCCCTTGCCGAGCTGGATATCCCGGTCGTCACCGCGGTCAATGGCGCTGCCGCCGGTATCGGGTGCAGCCTGGCGCTTGCCGGCGATCTTATCGTCGCCGGGCGATCGGCCTATTTCCTGCAAGCGTTCGTCAATATCGGGCTGGTGCCGGACGGCGGCGCGACCTGGATCATTCCCAAAGCGATCGGCATCCCCGCCGCGATGGAAGCGATGCTGCTGGGCGAGCGTATTGCAGCGGTCCGCGCGCTGGAACTGGGCATGATCAATCGATGCGTGGACGACAGCCAGGTGCTGGAGGAAGCCCAGGCGCTCGCATCACGCCTTGCCGCCGGACCGACGGTTGCGATGGGCCAGATCCGCAAGCTGGTTCGCAAGGCGCAGGATTTGACCCTCGCCGATGCCATGGCGGCAGAGGCCGAGGCGCAGAAAATCTGCGGGGACACCGAGGATTTTCGTGAAGGCGCCGTTGCCTTCATGCAGAAGCGCAAGCCGGAATTCAAAGGCCGCTGACCCGCTGCGGCAGCCATACCACCTCAGTGAAAAAAGAAAGGCCCGCAAACAGCTTGCGGGCCTTTCAAGGCGATCCTCTGGATCACCCGGTCATTCTGAGCCGATGACGATCAGATGCCGTCCGCGGTATCTTCCAGCTTCTCGGCCTTCTGCTCCATCGCGTCAGACGTCTGGTTCATCTGGGCTTCACCGACCTGATCGGTCGCCATATCAGCCTTTTCCTCGGCCAGATCGGCCTTGGCTTCGGCAACGCCCGCCTGCGCGTCCATGACTTCGCCCTGCGCTTCGGTCACATCATCCTGCTGCTCGGCCTGCTCTTCGTTCGCACCATTGCATGCGGCAAGCGCCATAAGCGCGGTCACGGAGGCGGCTGCGATGAATTTCTTCATGGGTTATTTCCTGTTTGATTTAAAATCGTTAAGTTCGGCGCGCCCTATCAGCAACGGGCCGTCGCGGGCAAGAACAACACGTACCTAATGTACGCCAAGCCACGAATGTGGTGCGCCCGACAGGATTCGAACCTGTGGCCCCCAGATTAGGAATCTGATGCTCTATCCGACTGAGCTACGGGCGCCCGGCGGGTCTTTTACGGGCGGGCGTGCAAGGGGTCAATTCGTCTGCGCAGTTGCGCGGACTTCGCCGATCGGGCGGGCATTGGCGAGCGCGGGCACTTGCGTGCGCGCGCGTTCGACGGCGGCGAGGTCGATGTCCGCAAAGCCTACGCCGCAGCGCTCTTCCATATCCAGCAGCACATGGCCCCAGGGGTCGACGACCAAGCTGTGGCCAAAGGTTTCGCGGCCGTCTTCGTGCCGGGCGACCTGCGCGGGCGCGGCGACGAAGCATCCGGTTTCGATTGCGCGGGCACGGGCCAGCACATGCCAATGCGCGCGGCCCGTCGGCACGGTGAAGGCCGCCGGGATGGTGAGCAACTGCGCGCCACCCTCGGCCAGCGCGCGGTACAGCGCGGGAAAGCGAATGTCGTAACAGATCGACAGGCCCGTCGGCACATTTGCCGTCTGCGCCAGCACCGGTCCCTCCCCGCCTTCATAAACGCGCGATTCGCGCCAGCTTTCGCCGGTAGAAAGATCGACGTCGAACAGATGAATCTTGTCGTATCGCGCCGCAATGGTGCCATCGGGAGCGATCACGAGGGTACGATTTCGGCGTTTGCCACCCTCTGCCACCGGCAGACCCAGATGCAGCCATATGCCGAGTGCGCGCGCTTTTTCGCGCAAATTCGCGATCTCCGGATAGTCATTCTCGGCGCGCACATCCGCGCGTTCCCTGTCCCGATCGAGCAGCAGCGTCATTTCCGGTGTCAGCAGCACCTGCGCGCCGCCATCCGCCGCCTCGTTCATCGCGTCGGCGATCACGCGAGCATTGTCGGCGGCGGAAATGCCGCTCGTCATCTGGAGCAAGGCGAGACGCATCAGTCCGCCAGAAGTGCGTCGAGCTTGCCCTCACGTTCCAGCGCGGCGAGATCATCGCTGCCGCCGATATGATCGCCGCCAATGAAGATCTGCGGCACCGTGGTGCGCCCGCCCGCACGCTGGATCATCTCCTCGCGCTGCGGACCGCCCATGGAGATATCATGCTCCTCAAAAGCAACGCCCTTGTCGTTCAGGAGAGCCTTGGCGCGGTGGCAGTAGCCGCAGGTGAACTTGGTGTAGATTTCAACGCTTTTCATGGCTGCAAGCCTAGCAGACTTCGCACGAAGGTGCAGGAAATTCGTTCACAGCACCCGGGCCCAGGTGACCACGCCCACCCAGGAAGCTCCGCTGCGCTTAAGGATTGCAGCGCAGGCCGCGCTGGTGGCGCCGCTGGTATGCACATCATCGACGATCAGCACCGCGCGCCCCTCGATCGCCCTGCGTTGCCGCTCAGTGATGCCGAACGCGCCCTGGATCGTCCGTGCGCGGGCCTTCGCCCCCAGGCCGCGCAGGGGCGGCGTACGGCGCTTTCGCCGGATGAGATCGGGGTGGAAGGGCCGGTCGATACGCCTTGCCAGCGCACGGCCGATGAGGACCGACTGATTGTAGGTGCGCGCGGCCAGCCGACTCCAGTGCAGCGGTACCGGCGTCACAAGCATGTCGCCGGGCGGATCGGGAAGAAGGCGCGCCATGTGACCCGCCATCATGGTCGCCGCGCCCAGTCCGCGCGAATATTTGAGTTTCAGCACCAGATCGGTCGCAATGCCGCCATAGGCAACGGCGGATCGCAGGAAATCGAAGCGGGGCGGAGCCGCCAGACAGGCACCGCATAATGGCTCGCCCGGCACCTCATGTTCGAACGGCAGGCCGCAGCAGTGGCACCAGGGCGGTGCCAGAAACTTCAGCTGACACCAGCAATCAAGGCAAAAGGCCGCCGCATCGGCCGGGACGCAGCCGCATCCGGGACAGCGCGGCGGCAGCACGAAATCAAGCGCCTGGCGCAGCGGTTGCGGGACAGCCAGCATGGTGCGAAGCTTGTCCCCACGGACGCATCACGGCAAGAGGGAAGGCATGGCCAGCGCTCCCGATATTTTCGATTACCGCCGCCGCCGCGCGCTGCGTGGCCGCTCTGCCGGTGCCCCCTCCCTCTTCCTAGAATGGATGGCGGACGATCTGGGTGAACGCCTGTCCGCGGTGTCGCGGGAGTTTCGCGATATCCTGCTGCTCGGCCCCGTCGCGCGGTTTCGAGAGAAACTGGCGCTCCCTGCCGAGGCTGCGATAAGATATGCAGCGCTGAGCGAGGCGGAAGCGCACGATGGCGCAGTGCTGTGCACCGAAGATGCGCTGCCCTTTGAACCGGCAAGCTTCGATCTCATCATATCGGCAGGCACGCTCGATAGCGTGAACGATCTGCCCGGCGCGCTTATACAGGTTCGCCGATCGCTGAAACCCGACGGCCTGTTCCTGGGAACCATGTTCGGCGCGGGCAGCCTTCCGGCGCTCAAACGCTGTATGATCGCCGCCGATGGGGACCGCACCGCCGCGCACATCCATCCGCAGATCGACGTGCGGTCCGCCGGGGACCTGCTGTCGCGCGCAGGCTTCGCGATGCCGGTGGCCGATGGCGACCGGTTGACGCTGCGCTATGGCGATCCGCTGCGCCTGATCAACGATCTGCGCGAGGCCGGCACGGGCAATGCGCTGGCGGGGCCACGCGCTTTCATCGGCAAGGCCGGCCTCGCGCGGCTGTTCGAGGCATGGGCCGGCATGGCGGAGGCCGACGGCAAACTGTCCGAGCGGTTGGAGCTGATTTCGCTGAGCGGATGGGCCCCCTCCCCCGATCAGGCCAAGCCCGCGCGCAGGGGCAGCGCCAGCGTTTCCCTGGCCGACGCGCTACGCTCTGGCGGCCAGAAAGCGGATCAGGGCGGGTAGAAGCTGCCGATCCGCCGGCGCAAGATCGAGCTCCGCGACGGTCGCAGGCGCAAACCAGCCGATTGCAGCGCCCTCTTCGCGCGGGTGCGGTGCGCCCTCCCACGCGGTGCAGGCGTAGAGCAGCAGAATCAGATTGCGCGGCTCCAGCGGTGCGTCGGCAAAGCCAACAGGAGCGATCGCGCCGGGATCAAGCGTAATGCCCAGTTCTTCTTCCAGCTCCCGTGCCAAAGCGTCGGCAGCCTTTTCACATGGCTCCACCTTGCCGCCGGGAAACTCCCAAAGTCCGCCATGCATGCGGTTTTCCGGGCGTTTCTGAAGAAGCACGCGCCCGCCGTCATCGATCAGTGTCGCTGCGACGACGGGTAGCACTGTCGGGGAAATTGCCACGTTAACCTTCCGAATTAAAAGCTTGTTTACGCCAATCGGCGAAAAGCAGCATCGCACGTGACGACATCCAGCAAATGGGGAATGCGATCGATGAAACAATGGATCCATCGTATTCTACATGAGCAGGACGGGGCCACGGCCGTCGAATACGGACTGATCGCGGCACTTGTAGTGATTGCCATGATCGGTGCGCTTTCGTCGATGAGCGGAACCACCATTCAGATGTGGAACTCCGTGAGCACTAATGTCGTGGACGCAACGAAGTAAAAGCCGCCGTTAATCTTTTCTAAGAGCTTTAGCGATAGGCTGACCGATGTTGGACCTTAGCCGTCAGGGGCAGTTCGACGGGGTGAATGAAGCGCAATGCAAGGAGACCAGACGTGAAAACCTTTTATCAGATTTTCGAAAATGAAGACGGTGCGACCGCCATCGAATATGGCCTGATCGCAGCTCTGATCGCAGTGGCCGCGATCGCCGCGATGTCGGCGCTCGGTGGCAACCTCACCAACACCTTCAACAAGGTGAACAATTCGCTGAGCAACGCCAACAGCAAGTAAGCGTTCGCAGCTTGAATTTAAAAGGGCGGCGGCACGGAATGGTGCCGCCGCCCTTTTCTTTGTACATTTCCCGTCTTGCTGAAATCAGTAGACGACGATCTTGTACTGCTGCCCCGCCTGCAGGCCCGCATTGCCGCTCAGGCCGTTCAGCGCCATGAAGCGCTCGGTCTGCAGCCGGTCATAGGCCATGCGCCGTGCCAGACTGGCCACGGTATCGCCGCTCTGCGCGGTCACGATATCGATCCGCCGCGGCTTGATCCGCGCCGCCTCTGCAGAGCTCAGGCGCGACATGCTCTGGAACATGGTGCCGAACGGGTTCTGCCCGGCGGGCGTCAGCGTCACGAAGTGATAGGCGCGGCTGCCCGAAAATTCATAGGCGAAAACAGTGACGTCCACCTGCCCATTCTGGGTATTGGCCCGCGCGGTCTGATAGGCCGCCGGAATACCGTTCACGGTCGTCCGCTGAAGCTGCCCAACCTGAAGCTGCGTCTGGCCCGCTACCGAGCGGAACACGTCGCCAATATAGCTCTGCAAATTGCCGTTGAACGAGCCCATGCTGAACTGCGCCTGCCCGGTGCCGCCCTGAATGGTCACCGCCTGCGCGCCGTTCGTCATGCCGTAGCCCTGCGGCACGGAGAAGCGGAGCCCCAGCTCGGGATGCAGGAAGGTGTTGCCCTCGATCACGCCGTTTTTGGGATCGTCGCCATAAAGAATGCCGTCGATGGTCGCCAGATGCTGTGCGCGGTTGCGGATACCGCCGGGCGCATAGGTCTGCGCGATCTGCGCGGCACGCGCAACGCGGCGTGCCGGATCGGGGTGCGTGCTCGCCCATTCGGGCGTTGAACGTCCGTCTTGCCCGGACGCACGCTGATCCACCGCCGTCTGCATCGCAAGCGAGGCCAGCATGTCCGATAGCGCCATGGGATCATATCCCGCCTTCGAAAGATAACGAATGCCCAAGTCATCCGCCTGCTCTTCCTGTCCGCGCGAGTAGCTGAGCGTGTAAAGCTGCGCGACGGCGGGCGCATAGTTCTGGATAGCGCCGCCGAGCGAGCCGAGAAGGCCCGTCCGATCGCCCAGCAGGCCGCCAAGGATCTGACCGGCGACGCCGAAGAGGCCCGCTTTCGTCTGCGCGCTCTGACGCTGGCCGGAATGATCGGCGGCCACATGGCCGACTTCGTGACCCAGCACGCCGGCCATCTCCGCCTCATCATTGGCGAGCGCGACGAGCTGGCGCGTGATGTAGACATAACCGCCAGGCGTCGCGAAGGCGTTGTTGACCGGCGAATTCAGGAGCGAAATCGTGTAGGCGCTCTCGCTGTTGGCGAGGCCGGATTGGACGGCGATCTTGCGGCCGACCCGCTCAACATAATTCGCCTCGTTGCCCTGCGTGTAGAGCCCGCCAAATTCCTTGACGATTTCGCTATAGGCCTGCTGGCCCTGCTGGCGCGCCTGCGGCGTCACCGGCTTCGATTGGAACGTTTCCCCCGCGGTGAGCGGATCGTTATATCCGGCGCTGGTACAGGATGCCAAACCGAGCGCGGCAACACCTGCCGCCAATACTCCACGATTAAAACGCATCGTTTCCTCCTCTGTTGTTATTGAGGAGGTGAACGGCGCGGCGGCGGAAAACGTTCCCTAGCCGAAACGGCCTGCTGTCAGACCATTCCCATGCGCAGATATTTCTCCTGACGGCGCTCACGCAAGTCGAACGGCTTGGTGCCGTCCAGCATGTCGAGCGCGCCGAAGATCGAACTGCCGATCGTCGCGATCGCTGCCTCATGGTCGCGGTGGGCGCCGCCCAGCGGCTCCTTGATCACCTCGTCGACCACGCCGAGTTCCTTGAGATCGCCCGCCGTGATGCGCATCGCCGCAGCGGCCTCGTCCGCCTTGTCGCCGGTGCGCCACAAGATGGAAGCGCAGCCTTCGGGCGAGATCACCGAATAGACCGCATGCTCCATCATGAGGACGCGGTCCGCGGCGGCCAGCGCCACCGCGCCGCCCGAGCCGCCCTCACCCATCACCGCGGCGACCATCGGCACGCCAAGGCGCAGGCATCGCTCGGTGGAACGGGCGATCGCCTCAGCCTGGCCGCGCTCCTCGGCCTGAATGCCGGGAAACGCGCCCGCGGTGTCGATCAGGGTGACGACCGGCAGGCCGAAACGGTCGGCCAGGTCCATCAGGCGGATCGCCTTGCGATACCCCTCCGGCTTGCCCATGCCGAAATTGTGCTTGAGGCGGGACTGCGTGTCGTCGCCCTTTTCGTGGCCGATCACGACGACGCGGCGGTCTCCCTTGCGCGCGAAGCCGCCCTGGATCGCCTGATCGTCGGCAAAAGCGCGGTCGCCCGACAGCGGCACGAACTCGTCGAAGAGCCCGGCGACATAGTGCTTGAAATGCGGACGCTCGGGATGGCGCGCGACCATCGTTTTCTGCCAAGGCGTCAGCTTGCCGTAAACATTGCGCAATTGCCGATCGACTTTCTCCTGAAGCCGGCCGACTTCGGCGTCGATGTCGATCTCGCCGTCGGTCGCGCTGTCGCGGAGCGCGGCGATCCGCGTCTCCAGTTCTGCGATCGGTTTCTCGAATTCCAGATAGCTCGTCATGGCTGGCGGTTAGTCGCTGGCGCGCGGATGGTCAATCTGGCGAGGACGCTTGAGGGCCCGTCCGGCTCATCTGCGCAAGCGGATGACGCTCATTCACCAGCGCAACGAGGCGGCTGGCTTCAACATGGGTGTAAATCTGCGTGGTCGAGATGTCGGCATGGCCGAGCATGGTCTGCAACGCCCGGAGGTCCGCCCCGCCTGCCAGCAGGTGGGTTGCAAAGGCGTGGCGCAGAACATGGGGGCTTACGCGCGTAGGGTCTATTCCTGCCTTGCCCGCCAGCGCACGCACGATCTGGAACAGGCGGATGCGGCTGATATGCCCGGCAGAGGACGGGAAGAGCCAGGGCTGCCCCTCCTCCACGCACTCCCGCCAGCGCGCCGTCACCAGCCGTGCACGGTCCGACAGCGGAACCAGCCGCTCCTTACCGCCCTTGCCCTTCAGGATCAGGAAGGGCTGATCGCTCACCACCGCCCGGCGCGGCAGCGATACCAGTTCCGTGGCGCGCAGGCCCGACCCGTAGAGCAGTTCCAGGAGCGCCAGATCACGCAGCGCAGCGGCGGGCGCACCCGGTGCCTCCGCCCGTTCTTCGGCAAGCGCGAACAACCGGTCGATCTCCTCAAGGCTCAGCAGCTTCGGCAGCGGGCGCTGCAAGGCGGGCCGGGGCAGCGCGCTAGATGGGTCGTCGGCGCGCAGGCCCTCGTCCAGAAGGAAACCGTAATAATGGCGCAGCGCCGCACATTTGCGCGCCACCGTGGAGGCGGCAAGATCCCGCCATTCGCCGGCCAGCGTGCCGAGCGCATCCTCGTCGGCCAAAGCGAGCGCGCCGCCGAGCAGTTCGGACGTCTGCCTGAGATCGCTTTCATAAGCGGCGATGCTGTTGCGCGAGAGTCCGCGTTCCGCCGCCAGCATGGAAAGGAATGCGTCGATCGATCGGCGGTCTGCGCCTGTGCTGCTCGGCCGGTCCGACGCCTCAGGCACGGGTTACGGCTTCGGCGGCGATCATGCGCGCCTCGGCCTCCATCCCCACCTGCCGCAGCGCCGCGACGATATGATAAAGCTGGAAGGCGGGCATCACGCTCCAACCCGGACCCTGCAGGCCCGCCGCGGCGAGTAGCGCCACCGTGCCGGGCTCACCCCGCACCGCAGCCGCATCGATTGCGCGGCTCCAATTGTTCGCGGCGTTCAGCTGAATATCGAGCCGCTGGGCCACGTCATTCTGTTCGGCCTGCGAAAGACGCCCGAGCCCCGCCAGACCGGCGGCCAGAAGCTTCGCCTTCGCGCCGTCATTCTCGCTATAATTGCCACCGAAGCTTTCGATCGCCCCGGCATCGACGCCGAATGGCGATTGCGGCGCGCCGACGGCAAGCAGCGCCCAGCCAAGGCTGCCCTCGCCCACCTGCCCGCTCCAGCGTACCGCCTGCGTATCCAGCCCGGCGGTCATCATCGCGGCGATCAGCCGATCGGCATCCGCGGACAATTCGTCGGTGGGCCGGATCAGCGCGGAAGCGCGGGCGGTGAGCACCAGCATCGAATAGCCGACATCGCCTTCGCCCCGGCCCCAGATATCGCGCAGCGCGTCCATCCGCGTCTTCTCGGTGCGCCCGGCATAGGCGCTCTCAAGACGGGAAACGCGCGCGGCCACATCGTCGCCCACTTCATCATCGCCAAGGGCCTGCGAATACAGATCGACCATCGCGGCATTGCTGAGCGTGCCGAGCGCGGCGGCGTGATCGGACGCCTGGATGCGCGAGGCCAACGGCAGCGCGGCGGAAAGCACACGCCAACCGGCCACCTGGCGGCCATAGCCATTGTACATCGTCGATGGCGGCTCCACGCCCGTGGCGACGGCCAGGCCGTAGCGCCAGGCATTGAGGCCCTGCACCTCATCCCACTGGATGGTCACCGCCCGGCGGCCGTTGAAGCCCGCGCCGATAATCTTGGTTGCCAGCAGATAGTCGATACCGCTCGCCCAGCCGCGACGACGAACCTCCGTCAGCAGTGCGCTGGCGCGGCCCTGATCGCCCGCCAGCCCGGCGCAGATCGCGCGCGCCGTGCGCCATTCCTTGCTCTTCAGCGCCTGCGCAGCCGAATCGGCGATCGGGCAGAGCCCCGCCGGATCGGCCGATGCCATGAACACCGGCATCGCCACCTGATAGAGCCGATCGGTATAATCGGCATTGTCGACCTGCTCGATCAGCGTGCGGGCGCCCACGGTTTCGCCCATGCGCAGGAGCAGCCATGCGCGTGAGGCCACCCAGTCCGCGCCGTTTACATTGCGCGGCGTATCGGTGCGGCTGATCAGCGCGCGGCGCGCCATGATCGTGCCCCAGCGCGACAGCAGCGGTCCGCGCGTGCGGCGCACCAGCCCATCAAGGAACACACCGCCGGTATTGCCGAAGGCGTTCGCGGCGAGGCCACCTTCCGCCTCGGTCAGGAAACCGATCTGGCCGAGCGAGCGGCGCTCTGCCGGGGGAACGTCGAACTTGATGACCAGCTCTTCGGCGTCCTCCACTTCCTCATCTTCGGAAGGTGCGGGCTGGCTGGGAGCGGGCGCCGCGGGCTCGAGAGGTTGAGCGGATGGCGGCGGCGGAGCCGGAGGTGGCGGCGGCAGCGGTGTGCCGGACTGCGCCGGGCGGCTGGGGGCCGGTGGTGCGGGTGTTGCCGGTGTCGGCGCGGGCGGCGGTGGAGGTGATCCGAAGCCCGGCGGAAGCAGCGATTCCGGCCCCTGTTGCTGTCCGACGGCAGGCACCGTCGAAAGCGCGATCGCGCCCATGCCGGTCGCCGTGACCAGGGCCGTCCAGAGCGCCGCTTTCCGCATGGATCAGCCGGCGGGCTGCGCGGGCGTCACCGGTTCGGTGATCGTGGTAACCGGCTGCTCGCCGCCCATCGACCAGAACCAGACCAGGATCCCGATCACGACCAGCACCGCAAGGATTGCGAGGAGTTTTGCGCGGCCGGCGGCGCGTTCGCGTCTGCTTCGATATTGCATAATGATCCCAAAAAGCTTTGCCGTGCGCCTAGCCGATCTATAGCCGGAACCGCAATGCTTTCGAAGAACGCCTCTCTCCCCTCCGGCCTTGCCCGTGGATCGCTGGCCACGGATCGCCGCCCGATCGTGCTGGTCGGCATGATGGGTGTGGGCAAGTCCACCATCGGCCGGCGGCTCGCCAACCGAATCGGCTATGCCTTCGCCGATGCCGACGAGGAGATCGAGGAAGCGGCCAATATGAGCGTCTCCGAAATCTTCGCTCAATTCGGCGAACCCTATTTTCGGGACGGCGAGCGGCGCGTGATCGCGCGCCTGATCGAGCGGGAGCGAATCGTCATCGCCACCGGCGGCGGGGCTTTTTGCCAGGAAGAAACGCGCGATCTGATCCTGAATCAGGCGATCTCCATCTGGCTCGATGCGCCCATCGCCACGCTGGTGGAACGAGTCGCGCGGCGCGACACCCGGCCCCTATTGAAAGACCGCGACCCCGAATCCGTGCTGACCGAACTGATGGCCGAACGCCGTGCCCATTATGCCCGCGCTTCGCTGCGCATCGCCAGCGACAACGGCCCGCATGAGCGCACGGTCAACGCCATCCTGAAAGCCCTTCCCTCATGACCCGCGTCCCCGTCGATCTTGCCGGTGCCCCTTATGACATCCTGGTCGCGCCGGGTGCGTTCGGGCAGATTGCGGAGCATTTGCGAGGATTTGCGCGCGCGGGCCGGCTGCTCGGCGTCACCGATGAGGGCGTGGCCGCACATTGGCTGGAGCCGTTGCGGGAGCAGCTTTCCGATGCCGGTATCGTTCTGGAAGCCTTTATCGTGCCGCAGGGCGAGCAAGCGAAGAGCTGGAACTGGCTCGAGCAGCTGACCGACTGGCTACTGGATCGGGGGGTAGAGCGCGGCGATCATATCTTGGCGCTCGGCGGCGGGGTCGTGGGTGATCTCACCGGCTTTGCGGCCGCGATCGCCAAGCGCGGCTGCGGCTTTGTGCAGATCCCGACAACGCTTCTTGCGCAGGTGGACAGCAGCGTGGGCGGCAAAACCGCGATCAACACCGGCGCAGGCAAGAACCTCGTCGGCGCCTTCCATCAGCCCGGCTTCGTCCTGATCGATCCGGAACTTCTCGCCACCCTCCCGCAGCGCCAGCTTGCGGCGGGCTGGGCCGAGGTGGTGAAATATGGCCTGATCGACGATCCCGAGTTCTTTGCCTGGTGCGAGGCGAACCGGGCGGATTTCTTCGCCGGCGACCTTGCGGTGCGGTCCGAGGCGATCGAGCGTTCGGTGCGGTCCAAGGCGCGCATCGTCGCCGCGGACGAGCGCGAGATGACGGGCACGCGCGCACTCCTCAATCTCGGCCACACCTTCGGCCATGCCCTGGAGGCCGAAACCGGCTTCTCCGACCGCCTGTTTCACGGCGAAGGTGTAGCCTGCGGCATGGCGCTCGCCTTTCGCTATTCGGTTCGCCGGGAGAAATGTCCCCCCGAGGACGCCGAGCGCGCCGCCGCCCTGCTTTCGGCCAGCGGCCTTCCCGTCACGCTGGCCCAGGCGGGCGTCCACTGCGACGGTACACGGCTGGTCGATCACATGCGCCACGACAAGAAGATGGCCGGCGGCACCCTGCCATTCCTGCTGGCGCGCGGAATCGGCAAGACCTGGCTTGCAAAAGACGTCGAGCTGACGGACGTCACCGCGTTTCTGGACGAAGAGCGCGCCTTCTAAAAACCCCGCTCACTCGGTGGCGAGCGGGTCGAAATCCTCTGAGTCTTCGCCGCCGAAGCTCATGCTCGATCCGGCATGCAGGTCGCCGGCTTCGCGCTGCAGCCGCATCCGCTCCAGATCGCGGCGGCGATATTCGTCGACCACGCGCTCGATCTTCGCTTCGTCGCAGTCCAGCGCCTCCAATGTATCGCGGGCCAAGCAAATTGCCGACTCGAGCACTTCGCGCCGGATTTTGACGCCCTTCGCGGGCTGCAGCGCCAATGATTGACGCCGATCATAAGCGCGCACGAAGAGCTTGGTCTTCGGAAAGGTCTCCTGAATCGGGACCAGCGCATCGGCATCCAACCCCCGGTCGTCCATGCAGAACAGGATCGCGCTGGCTTCCGCCGCGCCCGCACGCCGCAACAGATCGACGCGCGTGCCGTCTCCATAGAACACCTTACGCCCGAACTCGTTCGACAGGTTGATGACGTCCGGCTTGATATCGATCAGCGTCACCTCCCGGCCCGAAGCCTGGATGATTTGCGACGTGGTCTGCCCGAAGCGGCCATGGCCTACGACGATGACCGAGGTGACGGGCGAGGCTTCGGGATCGTCGAGTTCCGCCTCGCTCTCGGTCCGGCGCCGCGCGAGACGACCGGCGATCAGCATCAGAAAGGGCGTCGTCGCCATCGACAGCGTTACGACAGCGCCGAACAGGCTGGATGCCGCTGGATCGATCAGCAGCGCCCCTTCCGCCGCGCTGAACAGCACGAAGCCGAATTCGCCGCCCTGGCTCAGCAGCAGCGCCATGATCACGGCGGGCGAATTGTCTAGCCCGAACAGCCGTGCGAGGGTGTAGATCACGACAGCCTTGACCGCGACGAGCGCGGCGGCGAGGCCGATGATCAGCAGCGGATTGGCGGCCACGACGCCCAAGTCCAGCATCATACCGACGGCCAGGAAGAACAGGCCGAGCAGGATGGAACGGAACGGATCGACATCCGCCTCCAGCTCATGCCGGTAAGGCGATTCGGCCAGCATCACGCCCGCGATGAACGCGCCGAGCGCGGGCGACAGGCCCAGATATTCCATTAGAGCCGCGCTGGCGCAGACCGCGAACAATCCCACGATCACGAACAACTCGCGCTCCGATACGCGCCCGACCAAAGCCAGCAGCGGATTGAGCACATATTTGCCCGCCGCAATCAGCACCGCAATGCCGATCGCCGCATTCAGCACCAACTGGAAGCCCTGCGGCGTTCCCGCTTCCACCGGCGCGCGCGACAGCGCGGCGACGATCGTGAGCAAGGGCACGATCGACAGATCCTGAAACAGCAGGATGGAAAAGCTCTTCTGGCCGAACTCTGTCTTCAGGCGGCCTTGCGATTGCAAAAGTGGCAAAACCTGCGCGGTGGAACTGAGACCGAGCGGCAGGCCGATCACCAGCGCCGCCTGCCAGGTGAAGCCCATGAGCGCCAGAATCAACGCGAACAGGGCAAGGCCGCACAGCACCACCTGCGCCGCTCCCAGTGCGAAGATATCCCGCCGCATGCGCCAGAGGCGGCTGGGCGACAGTTCAAGGCCGACGAGGAATAGCAGGAGGATAATGCCGATTTCGGCAAAGCCCAGGATCGTATTCGCATCGCCGACGAGGCCGAGCACCTGCGGCCCAATCAATATGCCGCCGACCAGATAACCGAGCACGGCGCCAAGGCCGAGGCGGCGGAAAAGCAGGACGAAGACCAGCGCCGCGCCGAGCAGGAAGACACCGCTCAACATGGCATCACCGGCCATATGATGTTCGTTCATGCGGCGGTTTCCGATTGATCGAGGGCCGCCAGCAGCGCGTCCCAGGGAAGCAGGATGGCGGGGTGCCGCGCGGGATAGTCGCGCGCCGGCGTCAGCAGCGCTGCATCGGCGAACGCAGGAACATCGCCCGTGCCGGCCAGATGATCCGCCCAGGCATCGCGCGCGGCGGAGACGGCGGCGCGGTCCATGCCCGCCGCGTCGCGCAGCAGCATCGCCGCCGAAGCTTGACCCAAAGCGCAGGAGGCAATGTCCGCGCTCAGCTGCTCGATGCGTCCCTGCCCGTCACGCTTCACCCAGAGCGTCACGCGGCTGCCGCAGGTTGGCGAGCGACGCTCCGCATGGCTGGCGGGCGGCGGCAGAGCCGCGCCCTCTTCCAGCGATGCGGCGAGGCGCAGGATATCGCGATTGTAGAGAGCGCTCGCGCTCATTCCGGGACCTCGCTGTCGCGGGTGGGCCGCGGCACATATTCGCTCAGCGCTGCGCCGGTGGCGTTCATCAGCGGATAGGTGCGCGAACGGGTGAGCCAATCGGGCCGCGTGGCGCCGACGCCCATGAACGTCTCGAAGAGGAAAATGAGGAGCAGGAACATCAAGGCCGCCAGGATCAGACCCTTCACCGCGCCGAAACCGAAGCCGAGCACCCGGTCGACCGGGCCGAGCGTCGATTTGCGCATACGCTTGCCCATGGCGCGCGCAATCCCTTTGCCGCCCGCATAAACGACAATCACGAGCACTACGAACGCCAGCGTCGCCGCGCCCGCCTCCGTGCCGATCGGTTCGATCAGATAACCGGTGAGCGGTGCATGCAGGAACCGCACCGCGAAGATAATCGCGACCCAGGCGATCAGTGAGATCACCTCCTGCACGAAGCCCCGCAAGAACCCCAGCACGGCTCCGCCGCCGAGCAGCACAAGCACAATGATGTCGAAAGCGGTCATGGCGTGCCGATTAGGCGATTTTACGGAGCGGGGGAAGCGCCGCAAACCCTGAAAAGGCCGCGGCGCGCCAGATTCCCTAGCCGAGCATATGCGCCACCAGCTTGCCCAAGGTTGCAAAGCCCGAAAGCTTCAGCCCCTGCCCCTTATCCTTGAGCGAAGCGGGCACCATGGCCTCATCGAAACCCAGTTTTGCCGCCTCGCGCAGGCGCAGCGCCCCATGCGCGACGGGGCGCAGTTCACCCGAAAGCGAGACTTCGCCGAACAGCACCGCACCACCCGGCAATGGCCTCTCGGACAGCGCGGACACTAGCGCCGCGGCCACTGCAAGGTCCGCTGCCGGATCGGAAATACGGTATCCGCCCGCGATATTAAGATAGACCTCAGCGGTGGAAAAGCTGAGGCCGCAGCGCGCTTCCAGCACAGCCAGGATCATTGCGAGCCGCCCGCTGTCCCATCCCACCACGGACCGGCGCGGGGTCGCGCCGCTCGACAGGCGGACGGTGAGCGCCTGAATTTCGACAAGCACGGGCCGTGTGCCTTCCAGCGCCGGAAATACGGTGGCGCCGGTCAGCGCCTCGCTGCGGTCCGTCAGAAACAGCGCGCTGGGGTTCGCGACCTCGCTCAAGCCCTCTTCCTCCATCGCGAAAACGCCGATCTCGTCCGTGCCGCCGAAGCGGTTCTTGATGGCGCGCAGGATGCGGTACTGGTGGCTGCGCTCCCCTTCGAAGCTCAGCACGCAATCGACCATATGTTCGAGCACGCGGGGGCCGGCGATATTGCCGTCCTTGGTGACATGACCGACCAGGAACAGCGCGGTGCCGCGCGTCTTGGCGAAGCGGATCAGCTCCTGCGCGCTGGCCCGAACCTGACTGACCGTGCCCGGCGCGCCTTCGATCAGATCCGAATGCATGGTCTGGATCGAATCGATGATGAGCAGCGCGGGCGGTTCGCCCTCGCCCAGCGTCGTCAGAATATCGCGCACCGAGGTGGCCGAGGCGAGCTGCACCGGCGCCTTGCCAAGCCCCAGCCGCCGCGCGCGCAGGCGCACCTGATCCGCCGCTTCCTCGCCGGAAATATAGGCGACCGAAAGGCCGGAATAAGCGAGCCGCGCCGCCGCCTGCAGCAGCAGCGTCGATTTGCCGATGCCGGGGTCTCCGCCCAAAAGCACCGCGGATCCGGCCACGATCCCGCCGCCAAGCGCCAGATCGAATTCCGCGATCCCCGTGCTGACACGCGCGGGCAGCGGTACATCGCTATCGAGCGGAGACAGGTCCACCCGCCGCCCGCCGCGCTGCAGATCGTGCTTTTGCGCGAACACCGTCTCGCCCGCTTCCTCGACGAGGCTGTTCCATTCCTTGCAATCGGGGCACTGCCCCTGCCAGCGCGGCTGAACCGAGCCGCAGGCCTGGCAGACATATCGTTTCTTGGGTTTGGCCATGGCGGCTGCCTAAACGGTCCAATCAGCTTTGCACAGGATGGCCATCGAACCGCTTGGCATCATCGCAAATCTCATACCAATCCGGCTTGTCGGCCACGAACTCATGGAAACGATTTCGAACCCGCGGATCGTCGTCGAACGTCTGCGCATTAACCGGAAAGCTCTCCGCCTCGGACAGAATTTCGCCCAGCGCCGTTCCGCATTTCCCGCAAAAGCATCGGCGATATCGGTAGCCTGTCTCCGGCTCATAGAGCGAGATCGCGTCGCGCCCCGCGCTCAGCGAAAAATCCGCCCGTTTGACAAAGACGAATGTCGATGCTCCCGACTTACGGCACCGGGAGCAATGGCATGTTCCCATCATCGACGGCTCACCAGCCAGCGTGAACCTCACAGCACCGCAACAACAACTGCCTTCGATCATTCCACCGCCCCCATTGGAACATATGCAGAACGATGGACGGACCGAGACACCGTGTCAATCCAATAACGAGGTTGAGCCTTCCTCACCTTCTCCCCGCTTGCCCCCTTCCCCCGCTTTCCCTAATCCTTTGTCCATGCGGGAGAAGGAACTGCGTCTGGCGCTCATCTGCTACGGCGGGGTCAGCCTGGCGATTTACATGCACGGCAGTCTGAAGGAGGTCTGGCGCCTCCTGCGCGCCAGCCGGTCGCATACCGACGGGGTGCACGAGGCCGAAGGGGTTGAGCGGGTCTATCGCGATCTTCTGCTGGCGATCGAGGAAAAGGCGGGGCTGCGCCTGCGCATCCTGACGGACATCATCGCCGGGGCCAGCGCGGGCGGGATCAACGGCATTTTTCTGGCAGAGGCGATCGTCACCGGCCGCTCGCTCGATCCGCTCACCGATATGTGGCTGGAGGTGGCCGATGTTGACCGGCTGCTCTCGCAGGACGCACGGCCCGTCAACCGCTTCTCGAAGATCTGGGCCGAACCGGTGGCCTGGGGCTTGTTGCGCAAGAAGGCCGCGGCGATCGAGAAGACCGTTTCGGCCGAGGCGCGCGCGGAGATTTCCGCCAAACTCTCCCGCTTCGTGCGCGCGCGCTGGTTCGCGCCGCCCTTCGGCGGGCATGAGTTCACGCATCTTCTGTTCGATGCCCATGCAGCGATGAGCGCGACGAGCACCGGCCCACGCCTGCTGCCCGCGAGCCAGCCGCTCGACCTGTTCGTTACCGTCACCGATTTCTACGGCCATCGCGAAAATCTGAAGATCAACAGCCCGGATGAAGTGACCGAGACCGAACACCGGCTCACCATCTCGTTCGATAGCCGCAAGGGCCGCGACATGAGCTTGGGGCCCGCCGCCGAGCTGGTCTTCGCCGCGCGCGCCACCGCCAGCTTTCCCGGTGCCTTCCCGGCCTTCACGACGCGCGAGATCGATACCGTGCTGGCGCAGCGGAAGATGGAGTGGAAGGGGCGCGACACGTTTCTGGAACGCATCCTGCCCAAGCAGTTCGCCGCGGGCCGGGCGGAGGATACGCCGCTGGTCGACGGTTCGGTGCTCGCCAATGCCCCGTTCGCGCAGGCGGCCAGCGCGCTGAGGAACCGTCCGGCCCGGCGCGAGGTGGACCGGCGCTTCGTCTATATCGACCCCATCCCCGATGTATATCTGACCGGCGAGGTCCGCGACGAGGCGAAGGAGGCCGCGCGCAGCGGCGTGCCGGGCTGGTTCACCACCATCCTGGGTGCCAGCTCCAGCATTCCACGCGAACAGCCGATCCGCGACAGTTTGGAGGCGATCGAGCGCCGATCGGACAGGATCGAGCGGATGCGCACCATAGCGCGCAGCCTGCGCACCGATATCGAACGATCGGTCGAAACCATGTTCGGACGCACCTTCTTCCTGTCGCGCCCGACTCCGCGACGCCTCGCCAGCTGGCGCGACAGGGCGCTGGAGCGGGCGGCCAATTCCGCCGGGTATAGCTATGCCGCTTATGGCTATCTGAAATTGAACGGCATCGTCGACGATATCGTCGCAACGCTGCGCCGCACTTGTCCGGATGCGGATGTCAGCTTCTTCTCCGACGTGCGCCGCGCTTTGCACCGCGAACTCGACCAGCGCGGGCTCGGTCATATGTCCGATGCCAAGAAAATGAATGCCAATCCGGAAGCGATCGCGTTTTTCCGGTCGCACGATCTGCGTTTCCGCATCCGGCGAGCAAGGTATCTGGCGCGCCACTTCAGCGAAGAGGTAGAGATGCCTGCGCTTGCCGGACGCGATGCGCTGGACGCCATGGAAGAAGCCATTTTCGACGGGCTCGCCCTCTATCTCGACCGCGAAACGAGCGATTTTCTGGGCGACGATTTCGCGGAGGTGGCGGAAGCCGCCGCGCAGGACCCCGCCGCGCTGCTCGACGAATTGGCGCGGCGGCGCGATCTTCCTGCGGTGGACGAAGAGGCCGAAACGCTGTTCATCCGCGGGCTGGAGAAGCTGCCGGCCGAAGCCCAGCGCAGCATGCTCCTCGCCTATCTGGGCTTTCCGCTGCTCGATATCGCCACCTTGCCGCTGCTGGAAGGCGAAGGCCTCGGTGAGTTCGATCCGATCAAGGTGGATCGCATCGCGCCAGACGATTCCTCCACACTGCGCCAGGGCGGCACCCGCGCCAAGCTGAAGGGTATCGAGTTCAACCTGTTCGGTGCGTTCTTCAGCCGCGCCTACCGCGAGAACGATTATCTATGGGGTCGCCTGGACAGCGCCGAACGGATGATCGATATCGTGCTGAGCTCGATCGCGGTCGGCGACCGTCCGAGCTTCGACGAAATTCGCGGCTTTAAAAAGCGGGCCTTCGCCGCTGTGCTGGACGAGGAGGAGGCGCGGCTGACGAGCGTCAAGCCGTTGATCGCATCGCTGCGCGAGGAGTTGGAGCGGATCGATTGATCGCTTCCTCTCCCACCGGGAGAGGTAGCGAAGCTAGGTGAGGGCAAGCTGCAGATCGCCCTCACCGACTGCGACTAGGCTGCTGCGCAGCCAAGTCTCGTAGCCTCTCCCAAGGGGAGAGGCCCTTCACTCTGCGAACATAGTGCGAAGTTTGCCGAAAAAGCCCTGCGATTCCGGGCATTCCTCGCCGGTTTCGGTCTCGCGAAATTCGCGCAGGATTTCCTTCTGGCGCGAGGAGAGCTTGGTGGGCGTTTCCACCGCGATTTCTACCACCAGATCGCCGTGCCCGCGGCCCTGCAGCACCGGCATGCCCGCGCCGCGCTTGCGCAGCTGCTTGCCGGACTGGATGCCGTCGGGAATGCGGATCGAATGTTGTTCGCCATCGAGGCCGGGCAGATCGATCGAACCGCCGAGCGCGGCGGTCGTAAAGCTGACCGGCACCCGTGCGAATAGCGTGGTGCCCTCACGCTGGAAGATCGCATGCTGGCGCACATGGACGAAGATATAAAGATCGCCATGCGCCGCGCCGTTCGGCCCCGCCTCGCCCTTGCCAGACAGGCGGATCCGCGTGCCGTTGTCGACGCCGGGCGGGATCGACACGTCGAGCGTTTTGGCAACGTCCACGCGCCCTTCCCCTCGGCAACTGCGGCAAGGCGTTTCGATCACCTGCCCGCGGCCCTGGCAATTGGGACAGGTCCGCTCGACCACGAAGAAGCCCTGCTGCGCGCGCACCTTGCCGTGCCCGTTGCACAGATTGCAGCCGCGCATTTCCGTGCCGGGCGCTGCGCCCGTGCCGGAGCAATCCTCGCAATGTTCGGAAACTTCGATCTGAACCTGGGTTTCGTGGCCATGATAGGCTTCTTCCAGGCTGATCTCGATATCGTAGCGAAGGTCCGCGCCGCGCGCCGGCCCGCGCCGTCCGCGCGCACCGCCGCCACCAAAGGCATCTCCGAACATGCTTTCGAAAATATCGGCGAAATCGCCGAACCCTTGCGCGCCCGCACCGGCATGTCCGCCGCCGCCCTGCGCGGCATTGGTATAGGCCTCATGCCCATAGCGGTCATAGGCCGCGCGCTTCTGCGGATCCTTCAGGCATTCATAGGCCTCGCTGCACGCCTTGAACCGCGCCTCTGCTTCCGCATCGCCCGGATTGCGATCGGGGTGATGCTGCATGGCAAGCTTGCGATAGGCAGACTTGATTGTCGCGCCGTCGGCAGTCTTCGAGACGCCGAGCCGCTCATAATAATCGACGGTGGTGGTCATGAAATGGCCCCAGCCTCAAATTCGGTAAACGTAAATAGCCGAAGCCCTGAGCCTGTCGAAGGGCGTCTCTCGATCGAGACGCGTCCTTCGACAAGCTCAGGACTACGGTGCTTGGTCATCGGGCTGCTGATCAGCCCTTCGTGTCTTCGTCGACCTCGGAGAATTCTGCGTCGACGACATCTTCGTCGCCGCCGGCTGCTTCACCGGTTGCCGCGCCGGCATCGGATGCCGCGTCGCCGCCTTCGGCCTGCTGCTTCTCGTAGATCGCCTGACCCATCTTCATCGCGGCCTGCGCCAGCGCTTCGGACTTGGTCTTCATGGCATCCGGATCGCCGCCTTCGATCGCTGTCTTGGTCTCGGCAATCAGGCCTTCGATTTCGCTCTTCAGCGAAGCGTCGACCTTGTCGCCATTTTCCTCGAGCTGCTTCTCGGTGGTGTGGACAAGGCTTTCGGCGTTGTTCTTCGCCTCGGCACCTTCACGGCGCTTCTTGTCCTCTTCGGCGAACTTCTCGGCGTCCTGAACCATCTGATCGATATCCGCGTCGGACAGACCGCCCGATGCCTGGATCTTGATCTGCTGTTCCTTGCCCGTGCCCTTGTCCTTGGCGGACACGTTCACGATGCCGTTGGCGTCGATATCGAACGTCACCTCGATCTGCGGAACGCCGCGCGGTGCCGGCGGAATGCCGACGAGATCGAACTGGCCGAGCATCTTGTTGTCGGCCGCCATCTCACGCTCACCCTGGAAGACCCGGATCGTCACCGCGTTCTGATTGTCATCGGCGGTAGAATAGACCTGGCTCTTCTTGGTCGGGATCGTGGTGTTGCGATCGATCATGCGGGTGAACACGCCGCCCAGCGTTTCGATGCCCAGCGACAGCGGGGTAACGTCGAGCAGGAGCACGTCCTTCACATCCCCCTGCAGCACGCCGGCCTGGATCGCCGCGCCCATGGCAACGACTTCGTCCGGATTCACGCCGGTGTGCGGTTCCTTGCCGAAGAAATCTTCGACCACCTTGCGCACCTTGGGCATGCGGGTCATGCCGCCGACCATCACGACTTCATCGATGCCGCCCTTGTCGACACCGGCGTCCTTCAGCGCCTTCTTGCACGGCTCCAGCGTGCGCTGGATCAGATCGTCGACCATCTTTTCGAGGTCCGAACGGCTAATCGTCTTCACGAGGTGCTTCGGACCGTTCTGGTCCGCGGTGATGAAGGGCAGGTTCACTTCGGTGGTCTGCGCGCTGGAAAGCTCGATCTTGGCTTTCTCGGCGGCTTCCTTGAGGCGCTGCAGCGCCAGCTTGTCGCCGCGAAGATCGATGCCTTCGGCCTTCTTGAACTCGTCCGCGAGAAATTCGACGACCTTGGAGTCGAAGTCTTCGCCGCCCAGGAAAGTGTCGCCGTTCGTCGACTTCACCTCGAACACGCCGTCGCCGACTTCCAGGATGGAAATGTCGAACGTACCGCCGCCAAGGTCATAGACCGCGATGGTCTTGTTCTCTTCCTTGTCGAGGCCATAGGCCAGCGCGGCCGCAGTCGGCTCGTTGATGATGCGCAGAACTTCCAGCCCTGCAATCTTGCCGGCGTCCTTGGTCGCCTGGCGCTGGGCGTCGTTGAAGTACGCGGGCACGGTGATGACGGCCTGCTCCACCTTTTCGCCCAGATAGCTCTCGGCAGTTTCCTTCATCTTCTGCAGGATGAAGGCGGACACCTGGCTGGGGCTGTACTTTTCGCCGCCCGCTTCGACCCAGGCATCGCCGTTCGGACCCTTGACGATGTCATAGGGGACCAGCTCCATGTCCTTCTTGGTCAGCGGATCGTCGAACCGGCGGCCGATCAGGCGCTTGATCGCGAACAGCGTCTTGTCCGGGTTGGTGACGGCCTGGCGCTTGGCAGGCTGGCCGACGAGACGTTCATTATCCTTGGCGAATGCCACGATCGACGGCGTCGTGCGCGCGCCTTCCGCATTCTCGATCACCTTGGGCTTGCCGCCGTCCATTACAGCAACGCAGCTATTCGTCGTGCCCAGGTCAATACCGATTACTTTTGCCATTTCTTTCCCTCGAAAACTTCGACAGTTGGTTTCATTCGATCCGACCCGTTACGGCATCGAACCGATCCGAATATGTGGGCGATATAGGTGCCAAATCGCTTGGCACAAGGCGGGCGCGCCATTAGGTTTTGCGAGGACCGCACTCGTCCCGAAACATGCCATTTGCCCTAAGGATATTTCCATGCTGCGCCGCGCCGTCACCGCCTTTGCCCCCCTCGCCGCGCTGATGGCGCTCGCTTCCTGCGGACAGGGGCCCGTGCTCGCGGTGAACGATGCCTATGTGCGGCTCAACCCCAATGATCAGGCGCCCAGCGCGCTCTATTTCACGGTCAGCGGCGGGCCGGAACCGACCACGCTGGAAGACGTGCTGAGCCCGTCTGCGGTGCGCCTTTCGATGCATGAAACGGTGCGCGATCCCCAGACGAACGTCACCAAGATGGAGCCTATCCTGCGCGTGCCGATCCCCGCCAAGACGGATGTCGAATTCAAGCCCGGCGGCAAGCATGTGATGGTCTATGGCGTGAACCTGCCCGCCCGCCGCCTGCACGAGATGGATTTCACCTTCGTCTTCGGCAATGGGGAGCGGATCGCGGTAACCGCGCCGATCCAGGAGATGGACGGAAAGGCGGCCAGCGGAATGAATGCGATGGATCACGGCAATATGGACATGGGCAGCACCACGCCGGACACGCAGCCATTGCCGACGCCGGACGGCACGCCGCGGCCGGTGCAGACGCAGACCCCAGCGGCGCAATAAGCGGCAAGGCTTGTTCGGTCCCCATCCCTCCGGCCGTCCGCTGACGGATGGGGAGCGCGCGCTCTGCCGCTCGGTCTTCGGCGATGCGATCGACTATGATCCGGTGCGCGTCCATCACCGCAAGTGGTTTCCATTTCAGCCCCGCAATACGACGATGGCGCCGGACGGCCATCTCTGGTTTCATCCCGGCGCGGCGCTGTTCTGCGACGATTTCTGCGAAAGCGCCCTACACCGGCAGGGCCTCTTCATCCATGAAATGACGCATGTCTGGCAGCACCAGCAGGGCATCTGCTTGCCGCTCAAGCGCCACCTCTTCTGCCGCTATGATTACAGCCTGAAACCGGGCTGGACGCTGAAGCGCTACGGCCTGGAACAACAGGCCGAGATCGTGCGCCACATCTTCCTGCTGCGCGCAGGACAAAAGGTGCCGGGTGCCCCGCCGTTGACGCAATATGACGGGATACTGCCGTTCCGCAGCGGCTGAACCGGACGTCCGCCGCGTTTCGGAATCGAAAAGGGCGCGCTGCGGGTAGCAGCACGCCCCTTTAAAAAGCGTCGGTTCGCTCGCCCGATCAGTAGGGGCGGCGGGCCGGATAGCCGTAAGTGCCGTAGCAATCGTCGTCGAGGCGACCGCGGCGGTCATAGCCGTCACAACCGTCGTTCTTGTCGACGAAGTAGCCGGCAGCGGCACCGGCGGCGGCGCCCACGGCTGCACCGGTGGCGATATCGCCGCCGGTTGCGGCGGCAACGCCGGCGCCCAGCAGGCCGCCTGCACCCGCGCCCTCGGCGAGATAATTGTCGGCACAGCCCGCGAGCGGCATCGCCATGACGACGGCGGCGGGAAGAAGCGCTTTTTTGATGGTGAACATAAGTCGATACTCCGGCGTGTTGGTAAATTGCGTAACGATTGGCGAACCCACGTCCGGGCTGTCGGTTCCGTAACGATCGGTCGGAGCGTGATGGCAGAGCGCCGTTGCTCGCATTTTCGGTTGCACCGACCTTCCCCGCCCTGCCAGAGCGTCCGCCAGGAGAGGAGACGTCTATCATGATCAGCGCCATCGGCCTCATCGGCGCCCTTGCGCTGCTCATCTGGATGACGATCCGCGGCGTGAATATTTTGATCGCCGGGCCCGTCGCCGCCGCGGTGGTCGCGCTGACGTCGGGCATCGCTTGGCTGCCCCCGCTCGCCGCCGAGGGCGCACCCAATTTCGCGACCAGCTATATGGACGGCTTCGTCGGCTTCTTCGCGGACTGGTTTTTCATCTTCCTGCTCGGCGCGATCTTCGGGGAGGTGATGGGCCGCACCGGCGCCGCCGCCAGCATCGCGCACGCCGTCACGAAAGCCCTGGGGCCCCGCTTCGCGCTCGCCGCCGTGGTCCTCGCCACCGCCATCCTTACCTATGGCGGCGTCAGCGTCTTTATCGTCGCCTTCGCGGTCTATCCGCTGGCCGTGCAGCTTTTTCGCAGCGCCGATTTGCCGCACCGCTTCATCCCCGGAGCGCTCGCCTTCGGATCGGTCACCTTTACGATGACCAGCGCGGGCAGCCCGGAAATCCAGAACCTCATCCCGATGCAATATCTCGGCACCACCGCCTGGGCGGGCGCGGGCGTCAGCCTGATCGTCGCGATCCTGATGGCAAGCCTCGGCTATTTCCTGCTGTCGCGCATGATCGCGCGCGCGGTGGCGAAGGGCGAACATTTCGAACCGCGCAAAGGCGTGGACGACGATACGCGCGATCCTTCCGAGCTGCCGCGCTGGTGGGCCGCGCTGCTGCCACTCGTCACCGTCTTCTCGGTCTTCCTGATCTTTCAATATCCGGAATATCTCGGCGCTCTTTCCGATATCCTGCCCCCCGAAAGCCTTGGCAAATGGGCACTAGTGGTCGCGCTCGGCTCCGGCATCATTGTCGCCGCGCTAATCGGATTGCGATCGCGCGAGCGCCTGCCCACCGCCTTCTCGATCGGGGCGACGGGCGCGGTGGTGGCGATCACCAACACCTGCGCGGTGGTGGGCTTCGGCACGGTGGCGCAGCTTACCCCCGCCTTTCAGCAAGCGCTCGGCGCGGTCCAGTCGCTGCCTGGCGATCCGCTGATCGGCGCGGCCATCGCCGTGACCGTCATCGCCGGGCTCACCGGCTCCGCCAGCGGCGGCCAATCGATCGCGCTGCCGCTCATCGCACCGCATTATCTGGCGGAGGGGGCCAATCCGGCCGAGCTCCACCGCGTCGTCGCCATTGCCAGCGGCGCGCTCGATAGCCTGCCGCACAATGGCTATGTCGTCACCACCATCCGCGCGGTGTGCGGCGAGACGCACGCCCGCGCCTATCCCGCGGTGGCGATGACGACGCTGCTGGTGCCGATCATCGGCACCATTGTGGCGATCGCCCTGTTCACGATTTTCTGAGGGCACCCTGTCCTACCGGATCGGCCGACCCTATACTGAACCCGTGCCCAGCCGATCCCCGACCCGAACCGACGCTCCGTTCGTCGATGAAGCGGCACGCTTCGGCCAAATTGCGAGACCCCGTTCCCGCGCCATGTGTGACCTTTCGAAATCGCCCTCCGAGACCGCTCCTCCCATAATTATGGCGCAGCACGCATGAACCGCGCCCGCGTCCTCCTGCGCACGGCCGCCGTCGGCCCGCTCGATTACCGCATTCCGCGCGAGATGGATGTCGAGCACGGCTCGATCGTCTCCGTGCCGCTCGGCCCCCGCCAGCTCGTCGGCGTGGTGTGGGAGGAAGAGAAGTTCGATGTCGAGGAGGTGGGCGACAACCGCCTGCGCAACATCCTCGGCGTCCTCGACGCCCCGCCGATCAAGCCTGAATTGCGCCGCCTCGCCGAATGGACGGCGGACTATTATCTCGCGCCCCTCGCCGCGGTGCTGCGCATGATCCTGCCCAGCTCCAGCGCGCTCGGCCCCGGCGGCACCGTGATCGAATATCGCGCCACCGGCATCGCCCCGCCGCGCATGACCGCGCAGCGGGAGCAGGCGCTGGAAAAGCTGGAAGGCGAACAGGGCCTGGTGCGCGAACTCGCCGCCAAGGCGGGCGTCACCGATGCCGTGATCCGCGGCCTCGTAAAAGCGGGATCGTTCGAGGCGGTGGAAGTAAGCGGCGATGCGCCCTTCCCCCCGCTCGATCCCGATTTCGCGCAGGTCGACTTGACCGAGCAGCAGGAGGCCGCGTCGCGGCGTCTGCGCGAGGCCGTGAACACCCGCGCCTTTGCCCCCATCCTGCTCGATGGCGTCACCGGCTCCGGCAAGACGGAAGTCTATTTCGAAGCCGTGGCCGCGGCGCTGCGCTCGGGCCGCCAATCGCTCGTCCTGCTGCCGGAAATCGCGCTCACCCAAGCCTTTCTCAAACGTTTCCGCGCCCGTTTCGGCGCCGAGCCTGCGCTCTGGCACAGCTCCTTACGCTCCACCGAGCGCCGCCGAACCTGGCGCGGGATCGCCAGCGGTGAGGCCAAGGTAGTGGTCGGCGCGCGCTCCGCTCTGTTTCTGCCCTTCGCGGATCTCGCCTGCATCATCGTGGACGAGGCGCATGAGACCAGCTTCAAGCAGGAAGACGGCGTGCGCTATCATGCGCGCGACGTCGCGGTAATGCGTGGCCTGATGGAAAGCCTGCCGGTGGTCTTGGCCTCGGCCACACCCGCGCTGGAATCGCGGCACATGGCGGAAATCGGCCGTTACGAGCAGCTCGTCATCCCCTCGCGCTACGGCGCGGCGCGCATGCCGGATATTCACGCGCTCGATCTGCTGGAAGACCCGCCCGAGCGCGGCCACTGGATCGCGCCGAGCCTGGTCCGTGCGATCGAGGAACGGCTGGAACGCGGCGAGCAGTCTCTCCTGTTCCTCAACCGCCGCGGCTATGCGCCGCTCACCCTCTGCCGCCATTGCGGGCACCGCATCCAATGCCCCAACTGCACCAGCTGGATGGTCGAGCATCGCCTGATGCGCCGCCTCGCCTGCCACCATTGCGGGCATCTGGAGAAAATACCCGAAAAATGCCCGGAATGCGGGGAAGCGGACAGCCTCGTCGCCTGCGGCCCCGGCGTGGAGCGCATTTGCGAGGAAGTGCAGAAGCTGTTCCCCGAGGCGCGCACGGTGGTCGCCACGTCGGACACCATCTCCAACCCCGCCCACGCCGCCGAATTCGTGGCGCGCGTGGAAGCGGGCGCGATCGACATCATCGTCGGCACGCAGCTGGTGACGAAGGGATATCACTTCCCCAATCTGACGCTGGTCGGCGTGATAGACGCCGATCTGGGCCTGGAAGGCGGAGACCTGCGCGCCGCCGAGCGGACCTTCCAGCAGATCGCGCAGGTAGCAGGCCGGGCAGGCCGCGCCGAAAAGCCGGGCGAGGTCGTCATCCAGACGCGCAGCCCCGGCCACGCGGTGATCGAGGCACTGGTCGCGGGCGAACGCGACGCCTTTTACGATGCCGAGACCGAGGCACGGCGGCAGGCGGGGGCCCCGCCCTTCGGTCGCCTCGCCGCAATCATCGTCTCGTCCGAGGATCAGGCCGAAGCGGCGGAAACCGCGCGCATCATCAAGGCGAGCGCGCCGCAGATGGAAGACGCCATCGTCTACGGCCCCGCCCCCGCGCCCCTCGCCATGCTACGCGGCCGCCACCGCCAGCGCCTCCTCGTCCACGCCCGCCGCTCCGCGCCGCTGCAAGAGGCGATGCGCGAATGGCTCGGCAAGCTAGACTGGCCCCGCGGCGTTCGCGTCACGGTCGACGTCGATCCGTACAGTTTTCTGTGAGAAGCATCCGCTCTTGAGCGCGCAGCCCCCGCAATTCTATAGGAAGCCGCCCATCGCCCGGAAGGACATCATGCGCCAATTCCTGCTTCTGATCGCGCTGGCCTTTGCTGCGCTTGCCCCCTCCCCCGCCGCCGCCGATCCGGCGGATATTACGGCGGCCAGCCGCGGTGTGGTGCGCGTGGTGCTGGTGGCGCGCGATGGCGGGCAGGTCTTTTATGTCGGCCATGGATCAGGCGTCGCGGTGGCGCCCGATCTGATCCTGACCAATGCGCATGTGGTGGAGCCTGCACAGGGTGACGGCTCTATCGTCATCGGCGTTGTGCCGTCCGAGGGTTCGAAGAGTTACGGGGCCAAGGTGGTCGCCTACAGCCCGGGCAATGATCTGGCGCTGCTGCGCTTGGCGGACGGAGCGCGGGTGACGCCGGACACCATCTATGCCGGCGCCCCGTCCGATGGGATGGACGCCATCGCCATCGGCTATCCCAGCAATGTCGATCAGGCCCAGGGCCTGCAGGTAGAAGATATTATCCGCCCGCAGGCCGCCGTGAAAACGCGCGGCACCGTATCGGGCGGGCGATCGGCCAAGCAGTTCGACACCATCCTGCACACCGCACCGATCGGGGCAGGCAATAGCGGCGGCCCGCTGGTCGATGCCTGCGGGCGCGTGATCGGCATCAACAGCTTCGGCTCGGTCAGCGACGGCAATGATGCGGAGTTTTTCTTCGCCGTTTCGGCGCGCGAGATCATGGGCTTTCTGCGCAAGGCGGGCGTCCAGTTCCAGACCAATGCCGCGCCCTGCCGCTCGGTCGCCGAGTTGACCGCCGCCGAGGAAGAACGCCAGGCGGCCGTCCGGGCGCGGATCGCAGCCGAGGAGCGACAGGCGTCAGAAATGCGCGCCAAGGCCGAGGCAGCGGCGCGGCGCAAGGCGGAACTGTCAGTGATCGCGGAGCGCGAGGACGGAATGGCGATTGCCGGACTGCTGCTGGCGCTGGCGGTCATCGGCGCGGGCGCGGGCGGCCTCTTCTTTACGCGCGGGCAGAAATATCCGGCCATTGGCGGCGCAGCGGCGGGTGCAGCGCTGATGCTGGGCGCGGTGCTGGTCTACCTCGCCCGGCCGAGCATGGGCGACATCGAGGACCGGATCGATCTGCCCAAGATCATGCCACCGAAGGCCTCCACTAGCTCTACTGCCGCCCCAAACGGCAAGCTGATGTGCACTTTGCAGCCCGAGCGAAGCCGGGTGACGGTGTCGGGCGGGAACGAAGTGCCGCTCGATTGGCAGGCGGACGGCTGCGTCAACGGGCGCACGCAATATGGCAAGGACGGCAGCGTCTACACCCGTATCTTCGTGCCCAATATCGACAGCAGCGTTTCGAAGAACAGCTTCGATCCTGCGACTGGCGAATATCGCGTCGAACGGTTTCTTCTAGGGCTCGACGCGATGAACAAAGCGCGCTCGGTGCGGCAGCAATATGACGTGCCGAGCTGCGATGCGGGCGCGGACGCGCAGACCCGGCTGCGCGCTATGCAGAGCGCGATCGAGCAGGTGCTGCCGCCGCAACCGAATGAAATGCTGGTTTACCAATGTAGCAAGGCTGAGGGTTAGGAGCGTTCGCGCTCCAGCAGCTTGCGTTTGACGTCCAGGCCATAAGCATAGCCGCCCAGCGATCCGTCGCTGCGGATCACGCGATGACAGGGGATCAGGACAGCGACATGGTTGTTCGCATTCGCCGACCCCGCGGCGCGCAGCGCCTTGGGATTGCCCGCCGCAGCGGCGATGTCCGAATAGCTGCGCGTCTCACCGGGCGGAATGGCGCGCAGGGCCTCCCAGCAAGCCTCCTGAAACGCAGTGCCTTTCACATCGAGCGGGATATGCGCGAAATCGCCCGGCTCCTCGACTGCATCGACGACGTTCTGCAGAAGCGCCACGAAGCTCTCGCCGCCCTGCTCCAGCGCCGCTTTCGGGAAGCGCCGTTCCAGCTCTTCTGGTCCCTCACCGAAGGAAAGTCGGCACACGCCCTTGTCGGTCGCCGCGACGAGCATGGCACCGAGGCTAGTCTCCACCACCGCCCAGCGCAGCGCCACGCCGCGCCCGCCATCGTTCCAGATCGAAGGTGCCATGCCCATTCTCCCGCCGGCCTGTTCGTAGAATCGCGACGGGGCGTTGAACCCCGCATCATAAAGCGCGCCGGTCACATTGCGCGAAGCCGTCAAGGCATCCTGCGCCCGCTCCATCCGCAGCGCCCGGCCATAAGCTGCCGGGGAGAGCCCGACCTGCCGCTTGAAAATGCGCTGAAAGTGGCTGGGCGAATAGCCGGTGCTTTCTGCAAGATCGGCGAGTGAGACCGATTCGCACCCGCTCCGGATTTGCGCCAGCGCGGCCGTAATGGCAGCCGCGTCGCGCGCAACGTCATCCGGCAGGCATCGTTTGCACGGACGCAAACCGGCCTCGCGCGCCGCCGTGCCATCCGCATAGAAGCGCACATTGCGCCGCGCGGGGGTTTTCGCGCCGCAGCTTGGGCGGCAAAATATTCCCGTCGAATGCACACCGGTGACGAAACGGCCGTCCATCGTCCGGTCACGCCTTTGCACCGCCGCCCAGGCCGCTGCGTCATCCAGGTTCGAATCGCCGCAAGTCATGGCACGCAATGTGAAGGGTTCGCCATGGCTTGGCATCCCGAAACTTGCGCTCGAACCATGGAGCCGGGGCGCTGCTCCACTATCTTTCGACCATCGCATTGTAATCCCTTGCCGCGATTGCCGTCCCCTGACCTTGCCAAGGGGGAAGGCCGATGCTAACCGCGCCCCCAAGATCGTCAGGCCGGCTCCCCGGCCCGGTGCCCCATGGTCTTTCATGACCATGCGGAGATTCTTAAAGTGGAAGGACATTCGCGCGTGGAGACATCCAGCGGCATTTCGGCTAGCCTGGCAGGACGTTACGCCACCGCCCTGTTCGAGCTGGCGCGTGATCGCGGACAGATCGAATCGGTGGAGCGCTCTCTGGCCTCGCTCAAGCAGGCGCTCGACGAGGTTCCCGAGTTCATGACGGTGACGACGAGCCCGGAATTTTCGCGCGAGCAGGCCGAGCGCGCCTCGCTTGCCGTGGCCGATCAGCTCGGCGTCGATCCGCTGACGCGCAATTTTATCGGCGTGCTGTCGGAAAATCGCCGCCTTGCCAAGCTGAAGCAGGTCGCACGCGATTTCGACACGCTGGTCGCCGCCCATCGCGGCGAAGTGACCGCCGAAGTCGTGAGCGCCCATGCGCTCACCGACGATCAGATGGAGGCGCTGCGCAAGCAGCTGCGCACCCGCGTCGGCCGCGACGTCAACATTCAGTCCCGTATCGATCCGTCGATTCTGGGCGGCCTGGTCGTCAAGATCGGCAGCCGCATGATCGACAGCAGTATCAAGACCCGTCTCAACACGCTCGCCAGTGCGATGAAAGGCTAAAAGGCTAAATCCATGGACATCCGCGCCGCAGAAATCTCGAAGGTCATCAAGGACCAGATCGCCAATTTCGGTAACGAAGCCGAAGTCTCCGAAGTGGGCACCGTGCTGTCCGTCGGTGACGGTATCGCCCGCGTTCACGGCCTCGACCAGGTGCAGGCCGGTGAGATGGTGGAATTTCCCGGTAATATCCAGGGCATGGCGCTGAACCTTGAAGCCGACAATGTCGGCGTCGTGATCTTCGGGTCCGATACGCACATCAAGGAAGGCGATCAGGTCAAGCGGACCGGCACCATCGTGGACGTTCCGGTGGGCAAGGGCCTGCTCGGCCGCGTGGTCGACGGCCTCGGCAACCCGATCGACGGCAAGGGCCCGATCCAGGCCGAAAAGCGCATGCGCGTGGAACAGAAGGCGCCTGGCATCATCCCGCGCAAGTCGGTGCACGAGCCCGTGCAGACCGGCCTCAAGGCCATCGATGCGCTGGTTCCCGTCGGCCGCGGCCAGCGTGAGCTGATTATCGGTGACCGTCAGACCGGCAAGTCCGCCGTCGCGATCGACACCTTCATCAACCAGAAGCACGCCAATGCGGGCGATGACGAGAGCAAGAAGCTCTACTGCATCTACGTCGCGATCGGCCAGAAGCGCTCCACCGTCGCGCAGATCGTCCGCCAGCTCGAAGAGAATGGCGCGATGGAATATTCGATCGTGGTCGCCGCGACCGCGTCCGAGCCTGCCCCGCTGCAGTATCTCGCGCCCTATACCGGCGTGACGATGGGCGAATATTTCCGCGACAACGGCATGCACGCCGTGATCGTGTATGACGATCTGTCCAAGCAGGCCGTCGCCTATCGCCAGATGTCGCTGCTGCTGCGCCGCCCGCCGGGCCGCGAAGCCTATCCGGGCGACGTGTTCTATCTCCACAGCCGCCTTCTCGAGCGCGCGGCGAAGATGAACGAGGTCAATGGCGCCGGTTCGCTCACCGCTTTGCCGATCATCGAGACGCAGGCCGGCGACGTGTCCGCCTACATCCCGACCAACGTGATCTCGATCACCGACGGCCAGATCTTCCTTGAAACGAACCTGTTCTATCAGGGCATCCGTCCGGCCATCAACGTCGGCCTGTCGGTGAGCCGCGTCGGCGGCGCCGCACAGACCAAGGCAATGAAAAAGGTATCCGGCTCGATCAAGCTGGAGCTCGCCCAGTACCGCGAGATGGAAGCGTTTGCGCAGTTCGGTTCGGACCTCGATGCCTCGACGCAGCGCCTCCTCAACCGCGGCGCGCGCCTGACGCAGCTGCTGAAGCAGCCGCAGTTCAGCCCCCTCCCCTTCGAGGAGCAGACGGTGGTGATCTTTGCCGGCACCAACGGCTATATCGACAGCGTCGATGTGGATCAGGTGTCCTATTATGAAAGCTCGCTGCTCAGCTACATGCGCGCCGAGCATCAGGACATCCTGGACACTATCCGCGAGACCAAGGACCTCGGTGATGAGGTCAAGGGCAAGCTGAAGGACGCGCTCGACAGCTTTGGCAAGAGCTTCGCTTAAGGATCGTGAACCGTAGCCCTGAGCCTGTCGAAGGGCGCCTCTGCAACGAGAGTCATGCTTCGACAAGCTCAGCATTTACGGGATTGGTGATAGGGTAAATGGCAAGCCTCAAAGAACTTAAAGGCCGCATCTCCTCGGTCAAATCGACCCAGAAGATCACCAAGGCCAAGCAGATGGTCGCCGCGGCGAAACTGCGCAAGGCACAGGCTGCGGCGGAGGCCGCACGCCCCTATGCCGAGCGCATGGAGGCGGTGGTTTCCTCGCTCGCCTCGCGGATTACGCCTAATAACCGCTCGCCCAAGCTGCTTATCGGCACGGGCAAGGATCAGGTGCACCTGCTGGTTGTCCTGACATCCGACCGCGGTCTTGCGGGCGCGTTCAACGCGAACATCGTGAAGGAAGCGCGCAATTATGCTCGCCAGCTGGAAAAGGACGGCAAGACCGTTATTTTCTATCTCGCCGGTCGCAAGGGCCGCAGCGCGATCAACCGCTTCCACCCCGGCCAGACCGAGAAATATTACGACACGACCGAGGTGAAGGAACCCGGCTTCGACGAGGCGCGTGAGATTTCGCAGGACCTCACCGATATGTTGGAAGCCGGCACCTTCGACGTCGCGCATCTGTTCTATTCCAAGTTCAGGTCCGCGCTGACGCAGGAGCCGACCCGCCAGCAGATCATCCCGGTGAAGATTGACGAGAGCGCCGCCGCCCGGGAGGCCGCAGATAATGCTCCGTCGGCTTCGGTGGAATATGAGCCGGATGAGGAAGCGATCCTTGCCGATCTGCTGCCGAAGAACCTGACGACGCAGATCTTCACCGCGCTTCTGGAAAACATGGCTTCCGAACAGGGCGCCTCGATGACCGCGATGGACAATGCGACGCGTAATGCGGGCGAGTTGATCGACAACCTCACCATCCAGTATAATCGCAGCCGTCAGGCAGCGATCACTACCGAACTCGTTGAAATTATTTCTGGCGCAGAAGCGCTGTAACGCCAGGCAGATAGGACCGGATATGGCTACCCAGCTTCAAGAGAAACCCGCGACGACCAACAATGTTGGCCGCATCAGCCAGGTGATCGGCGCCGTCGTCGACGTGCAGTTCGACAACGAACTGCCGGAGATCCTGAACGCGCTCGAAACCGATAACAACGGCAAGCGCCTCGTGCTCGAAGTCGCCCAGCATCTCGGTGAGAACACCGTGCGCTGCATCGCCATGGACGGCACCGATGGCCTTACACGCGGCCAGAATGTGACCGACACGGGATCGCAGATCCGCATGCCCGTCGGCCCGGAAACGCTCGGCCGCATCATGAACGTCGTCGGCGAGCCGATCGACGAGCGCGGGCCGATCAACGCGAAGGCCACCGCGCCGATCCACGCCGAAGCGCCGGAATTCATCGACCAGTCGACCGAGAGCGACATTCTGGTCACCGGCATCAAGGTGATCGACCTTCTCGCCCCTTATGCGAAGGGCGGTAAGATCGGCCTGTTCGGCGGCGCGGGCGTCGGCAAGACCGTGCTCATTCAGGAGCTGATCAACAACATCGCGAAGGGCCATGGCGGCACCTCCGTGTTCGCCGGCGTTGGCGAGCGTACCCGCGAGGGTAACGATCTCTATCACGAGTTCCTCGACGCCAACGTCATCGCCAAGAACGAGGCGGGCGAAGCGATTTCCGAAGGCTCCAAAGTGGCGCTGGTCTACGGCCAGATGAACGAGCCCCCGGGCGCGCGTGCCCGCGTGGCACTCTCCGGCCTGACCATCGCGGAGTATTTCCGCGATCAGGAAGGTCAGGACGTGCTGTTCTTCGTCGACAACATCTTCCGCTTTACCCAGGCTGGTTCGGAAGTGTCGGCGCTGCTCGGCCGCATTCCCTCGGCCGTGGGCTATCAGCCCACCCTGTCCACCGACATGGGCCAGCTGCAGGAGCGCATCACCTCCACCAACAAGGGGTCGATCACCTCGGTGCAGGCCATTTACGTGCCCGCGGACGATTTGACCGATCCGGCGCCGGCCACCTCCTTCGCCCACTTGGACGCGACGACCGTGCTCAACCGCGCGATCTCCGAGCTCGGTATCTATCCCGCGGTCGATCCGCTCGATTCCACCAGCCGCGTGCTCGAACCGCGCGTCGTGGGCCAGGAGCATTACGAGACCGCTCGCGCCGTCCAGGAAACGCTGCAGAAGTATAAGAGCCTGCAGGACATTATCGCCATCCTCGGCATGGACGAACTGTCCGAAGAGGATAAGCTGACGGTGGCCCGCGCGCGCAAGATCCAGCGCTTCCTCTCGCAGCCCTTCCACGTGGCCGAGGTGTTCACCAACATCCCGGGCAAGTTCGTGCAGCTCGAAGATACCATCAAGAGCTTCAAGGCGGTGGTCGACGGCGAATATGACCATCTGCCCGAAAGCGCCTTCTACATGGTCGGCGGCATCGAAGAGGCGATTGAAAAGGGCAAGAAGCTCGCCGAAGAGGCCTGATCGCTCATGGCGGCGCGCTCATCGACAAACGATCGGCGCGCCGACATCTGGCTGAAACGGCTGCTTTGGCTGGGGATTGCGGACTTCCTGCTCATCTCCGCTTTCGAGATTCACCACTATCGGATCGAAAGCTGGCGATTGTTCGATGCAGGCTTTGCCGATCTCGCGGCAGCGGTCTTCAACCAGCCATCCACGGGTTGGTGGCTTTATGCCATCGCTTTTCCGTTCGTGGCAGTAAATTTCGGATCGATGGTGCTGATGCTGCGCGGACGCCGCGGGCTGCTCATACCCTTCCTGATCTCGATGGTGGCCATCGCCTTCATGCAGTTCGCGGCGGGGCAGACGGTTCGCTATCACGATGTCTGGTCGGACGTTCTCTGGATGGCAGGCTACTTCATCGGCGGCATGATCACCGCCATCCTGTTTTTTAACTTGGACGGGCAGCCGCGCGGCGATATCAGCCCGGCAGACGCTTAAATCCACCACGCGGAAGACTGAACCATGGCCAGCACCCTCCATTTCGAACTCGTGACGCCTGAGAAGCTGGTGCGCTCCGACGATGTGCACATGGTCGTGGTCCCCGGCGCCGAGGGCGATTTCGGCGTCCTCGCCGGCCACTCGCCCTTAATGTCCACAGTCCGCGACGGCGATCTCTCGATCTATAAATCCGAAGGCGCCGCCCCGGAAAAGATCCGCATCGAAGGTGGTTTTGCCGAAGTGAACGACAAGGGTCTGACGGTACTTGCGGAGAAGGCGGGCGAATAAGTCCTTCACTGCCGCAATGCGGCATTTTAACCGAAATTTATCCATAGTGCCGCATTTCCGTGCCCAATTGGGGGTGCAGCGGTCATGCCGAACATTGTTATTCAACCGGTTGCCGTTTTGGGCGGACGCCTATGCTGACCGCGACCGGTTATCGGGAGCCGCGCCCGCTGGCAGCGACTGACTGGCATGAGCTGCGCCTATTTGGCGTGCTCACATTGTTCGTGCTTTTGCTGCGCTTTCCGTACATCGGCTTTCCCGATATATTCATCGACGAGGAGTTCTATCTCGTCGTTGGTGATCGACTTCTTAGTGGACAGATTCCCTACGTCGATGTTTGGGATCGCAAACCCATCGGCCTCTTCCTGCTATTCGCCGGTATGCGCCTTCTAGGCGGCGATGCGGTTGTGGCCTATCAGTTAGTCGCCGCGCTTTTCGCAATCGCCACCAGCTGGTTCATCCTGTTGATCTCGCGACGTTATGTCGGTCACGCCGCTGCGCTGGCTGGCGCAATCGTCTATGTTGCGTGGCTAGCAACACTCGGTGGCTCTGGTGGTCAGTCACCTGTTTTCTACAACGCGCTAACAGCCGCTGCAGGTTGGATGACAATACGCTCGTCGGAAGAGCATCACTTCGGGCGCAGTTCTCGCTGGGCCTTTGGCGCAATGATTGTCTGCGGCCTCACCCTTCAAATCAAATACACCGCAGTCATCGAAGGAGTATTTTTCGGCCTCGCGATAATTTGGACCATATACCGGAAAGGTACGTCACAGGTGCGGATTACCAGGCTGGCCGTCATCATGATTGCACTCGCGCTAGCGCCTACTGCCGCAGCACTTATCTTTTACGCAGCAATCGGACATCTCGACGCTTTCGTGTACGCAAACTTCTTTTCGGTGTTCGACCGCCTGCCGCAGCCGGGTTATGAGATCTCCAACAATCTTCGACTGCTTTCGTTAGTTCTGCTACCTGTGATGATCTGTCTGCCTGCCGCGGTAGCCATATTCACGAGACATCCCGACAAAAAAATGATGCGTGGCTTTCTGGCGGGCTGGCTGGTCGCGGCAGTTTTAGGCTTTGCTTTGATCGGAAACTATTTTGATCACTACGCGCTGCCAGTCCTCGTCCCTGCCTGCCTCATCCTCGCCATGCTGTTTGATCAGCCGAAATATGGCGCAATCGCCTTTCTCGTGCTGATCGTTTGGGCTCTGCTTATCGCCAATCTTCGTAACGTGCCGAAGGCGGAAAGCCGTGAACTTGTGTCGGCAATGACGAGGGAGATTAAACCTTACACCGATCGCGGCGCAACATTGTACATCGACGACGCGCCCATGATACTCTATTTGGAAACCGGAGCCCACGCACCTTGGCGTACCCTGTTTCCCTTTCACCTGACCGACGCGACCGAAATCGATGCCGTGGGCGTCGATACGCATGCTGAGATGCGCAAGGTGATCGCCAGTAGCCCCGGCATCATACTTACCTCGTCAGCCGCGTTCACGCCCGTGGTCGATGAGATCAATCGCCAAGCGCTCGATGATCTCATCGACCGCAATTATGTCGTCACGGCCTCTTTCGGACGACCGAACCGACGCTACGCGGTGAATGTCCGGCGCGATCTCATCGACGCCCAACGCTAATCCGGCGTCCCTTCCATCGGCGGGACTTCGCGGCGCGGCTTGATCTGGCGTTGGCGCCAGAGCCACAGGCCGGCCGCCACGATAAGCGCCGATCCCGCGATCGAAACCGCATCGGGAAAATCGCCGTAGAAGATCATCCCGATGCCCAGCGCCATGATGAGCTGCACATACACCATCGGCGCGATTGTCGCCGCAGAAGCCTTGGTGGTCGCAGTATAGACGATCCAGTGAGCGGTGCTGGCCGTCACGGCGACAAAGGCGCAGCGCGCGATCACGCTCGTTTCGGGCCAGCCGACCTGCAGCGGCGCGAAGCCGCTGAAATGGCCGATGGTGGCCGCCAGGATCAGGAACGGTGCGGCAAACCCCGCCACCAGCACTTGCATCAACAAACCCGAACCGCTGTTTGAAACCTTCCGGTTAAAAATCATCAGGAAGGCCATGCCCAAGGCCGATCCGAGCGGTAGCAGCGCCGCCCAGCCAAGCAGCGCGATATTGGGGCGTAGCACCACCAGCACGCCGGCAAAGGCCACCACAGTGGCAATCCAGATCCGTTTCGAAGCCCGTTCCTTCAGCAACAGGGCGGAAAGCAGGCCCGTCAGCATGGGGCTGGTGAACTGAATTGCTGTCGCTTCGGCCAGCGGCATGAGGAAGATGGCGGAGAAGAAGCAGACCGTTGCCATCGCGACGAAGAAGCCGCGCGCGACCTGCGCCTTCCACATTGGCAGTCGAAATCCTGCGCGCCCTTCCTTCAAGAAAAGAATTGTCGCGAGACCGATCGCACCGAAGCTGTAACGCAGCGCGGCCACTGCCGTCCCCGGCCATTCGCCGGCGATCGACTTGATTATCCCGTCGCCGATCGAAAGACTCGCGAATCCGACGAGCGCGAACAGCATGCCTGCGCGCGCATCGTCGCGGTTTCCGGATGATCCTGATGTCATGACCGCGGCGCTTTAGAACGCGCGGATCGACTTGGCAAAGCGCGATATGCTTTCGGATTTGTTTACCCTTTTCGCTTAGCTCCCGTCATCCATGACGCAATATCCGAGCATTGATCGATGAGCGCTTTCGGCAAACGCAACGGCCCCTCCGGCGGGCGACCCAGCTTCGGCGTAGCAAGGCCGATGAGCGGCGGCGCACCGCACCCGCGCGGGACTGATGCCCCGCCGCCCCCGCCGCCTGCGCCCCCTGTAGGTGGGGAACAGTTTCCGCCGCTCGATTCGCTGGATATCGGCACCTCGCCGCCTACCGCATCGATGGATGCCATGAACCGGCTCACCGAGCGGGCCACCTCGGTTTCCGAAACCGGCAAACAGGGCGAAGGCTTCGAAGCGTCCGTTCACCGCATCAAGGAACAGGTGCTGCCGCGCCTTCTTGAACGCGTCGATCCGGAAGCCGCCTCTACGCTCAACAAGGAAGAACTGACGGAGGAATTCCGGCCGATCATCCTGGAAGTGCTGGCCGAACTCAAGCTTACCCTCAACCGGCGCGAACAGTTCGCGCTGGAAAAAGTGCTGGTCGATGAGCTTCTGGGCTTCGGTCCGCTGGAAGAGCTTCTGTCCGATCCGGATGTCTCGGACATCATGGTGAACGGCCCGTTCCAGACCTACATCGAAAAGAAGGGCAAGCTTACCCTCGCCCCCACGCAGTTCCGCGATGAGGAGCATCTGTTCCAGATCGCACAGCGCATCGTGAACCAGGTCGGCCGCCGCGTTGACCAGACCACGCCGCTGGCCGACGCGCGCCTTAAGGACGGCAGCCGTGTCAACGTCATCGTGCCGCCGCTCAGCCTTCGTGGCACCGCCATCTCAATTCGTAAATTCTCCGAAAAGCCGATCACGCTCGATATGCTGAAGGGCTACGGGTCGATGAACGAGAAGATGTGCACCGCGCTCAAGATCGCGGGCGCCAGCCGCATGAACGTGGTGATTTCCGGCGGTACCGGCTCCGGTAAGACGACGATGCTGAACGCCCTGTCCAAGATGATCGATCCGGGCGAGCGCGTATTGACGATCGAGGACGCAGCCGAACTTCGCCTGCAGCAGCCGCATTGGCTGCCGCTGGAAACCCGTCCGCCGAATCTGGAGGGCGACGGCGCGATCACCATTGGCGATCTCGTCAAGAACGCACTGCGTATGCGCCCCGATCGCATCATTCTGGGCGAAATTCGCGGCAGCGAGTGCTTCGATCTGCTCGCCGCCATGAACACGGGCCATGACGGCTCCATGTGTACGCTCCACGCCAACTCCCCGCGCGAATGCCTGGCGCGTATGGAGAACATGATCCTGATGGGCGACATCAAGATTCCGAAAGAGGCGATCAGCCGCCAGATCGCCGAATCGGTCGATTTGATCGTGCAGGTGAAGCGCCTTCGCGACGGCAGCCGCCGCACCACGCAGATCACCGAGGTGATCGGCATGGAAGGCGACGTCATCGTCACGCAGGATCTGTTTAAGTTCAACTATCTGGACGAGGATGCCGAAGGCATGATCGTGGGCGAATATGCCAGTTCGGGCCTTCGCCCCTATACGCTGGACAAGGCCAAGCAGTTCGGGTTCGACCAGCCCTATCTGGAAGCCTGCCTCTAGACCGGCTCCAACTCCTTTCAGCCGAGTTTGATTGCCAGCGCGGTACCGAACAGGAAGACGATCCCGCTCATCACCGTGATGAACGGCCAGGGCATGAAGCCCGGTCGGTTGAAATCGCGGCGCTTCCGACGCCGATGATCGCCCACGATCGAAATCAGTAACAGACCGAGCGCGATTGCGGCGACCAGCGCCCAAGGGTTCCAGCTGAATAGCTCCATCGGCGGTACAGATGCGGATGGCACGGCCGGTTTCAAGGTTTGATCGAAGGCGAGCCTGCTCTAGGGCGGCGACGTGAACGCGCCCCCACCCCCCACCGACCAGCAGCCCGAACAGCGCGCGATCGCCGGGGCGGCGCTGCGCTTAGTCTCGATGGCCGCGATTTCTGCCATGCTGGCGCTGGTGAAGCTGGCCCAGACGCGCGGCGTGAGTATTTTCGAGAGCGTGTTCTATCGGCAGCTGTTTGCGGTGCCGGCGATCCTTCTTCTGCTGGCACGTAGCGGCCGCTGGGAAAGTCTACGCACCGCCCGCCCGCTCGGCCATGGCGTCCGCATGCTGCTCGGTATCGCCGCCATGAGCCTGAATTTCTGGACCATGACGCTGCTGCCGCTGGCCGAGGCGACGACGATCTTCTTCGCCGTGCCGATCCTTACCACCGTTCTCGCCGCGCTGGTGCTCAAAGAGCCGACCGGCCGCCACCGCTGGAGCGCGGTGGTCGTCGGGTTCATCGGCGTGTTAATCGTGGTGCAGCCCGGCGGCGGCGCGTTGCCCGTGCTGGGGGTGGCAGCCGGCGTTTTCGGCGCGCTGATGACGGCGGCGGTGACGATCCAGATCCGACAGCTCGGCCGGACGGAGCCGACGCTGACCATCGTGTTCTGGTTCAGCCTGACATCGCTTCTCCCGCTGGGCATCGCCATGCTGTTCATCGGGACGGTTCACGATCCGCTGACCTGGGCGATCATTGCCGGGATCGGCCTGCTCGGCGCGATCGGGCAACTTTGCCTGACCGGTGCGCTGCGAATGGCGCCCGTCGCGATCGTGCTGCCGATGGATTATACCGGCCTCATCTGGTCCGCGCTCTACGGCTATTGGCTGTTTGCCGAAATTCCCGCCACGGCCACCTGGTTCGGTGCGCCGCTGATTATCGCGAGCGGGATTTATATCGTCTGGCGCGAACACCGGCTCGCCCGCCGCGCCGCCGCAATTCGCCCGCCGGTGCGCTGATCGCGAACGCGCGGGGGTCTAAGCTTCCCGCACGAACCGCAGCATCAGATTGTTGGCGGGCATGGCACGGCGGTCGGGCGCCGCAAATCCGTGCTGCTGCGCCAGTGCGGTGATCTCGCCCAGATCGCGCAAGCCCCAGCGCGGATCGCGAGCCTTGAGCGAGGCGCCGAAAGACAGGTTGCTGTCGGCCGTTTCGACGTCGGTCTCCAGGAACGGACCGTAGAGGATCAAGGGGGCGCCCGGCGGCAGCACCGCGCGGCGCCCGCGAATAGGCCCTCGGTCGCTTCCCATGGGCTGATATGGACCATGTTGATGCAAAGCACGGCATCGATGTGGGCGACATCCCAATGCTCGGCGCGCGCATCGAGCGCGATCGGCGGCTCTACATTCGCCAGTCGCGCCTCGCCCGTCCAGGCCGCGATCGAGCGCTGCGCCGCGGGCTGGGGGTCGCTCGGTTGCCAGCGGAGCGCAGGGAAATGGCTGGCGAAATAAACGATATGCTCGCCCGATCCGCTGGCCACTTCCAGCACGCGGCCGGTTTCCGGTAGCCATTCGGCCAGCACCTCGGCAATCGCGGCGCGGTTGCGCAGCGTGGCGGGCGCATGCTGTTTGCCCTGCGCCTCGCCCGGTTCGGGCACCCAGGGTTCCGGGCCGCTCATTTCTTGCGCCTCGGCTGGGCCCTGCGCGCGGCCGGTTCACGCAGCGCCAGCCAGATCAGCAGCCCCAGCGGGCCGGCCAGAAAGGTGAGCAGCAGAATCGGCGCCTGCCAGATCCGGCCGAAGCCCTTCGCATCGGCGTCGCGCGCAATCCACATGCCGATGAACAGATCGAACGCGAGATAATGCGTCCAACCGATCACCGTGCCGCCCGGGTTCTTGAACATCGCCGCCTGTAGCCCCGCGACGCTATAGTCGGTCAGCGGCACATTTGGACCGCCCGGATCGATCAGACCGCTCAAAAGGCCGCCCAGACCGACGACGTAGATCAGGCAGAGCAGACCGACGCCCAGATAGGTGATCGCCGAAAAGGTCAGCGCTGCGCGCGGCGCGAAAATGAGGAGCGCCCAGCCGCCCAGAGCGAGGATATTGGCGAGCGAGAAGAGCGTCTCCCAGCTCATATCATTCCGCCGCGATTGCCCCTTCCGGCTTCTCATAGGTCAGCACGGGCTTGCGCGCCGCCATGGTTTCGTCGAGGCGGCGGCGCGGCGCGTGATAGGGCGCGCCGTGCAGGCTTTCGTCGCCCGCCTTCGCCCGCTCCACCACCGAACGGAGCGCATGGAGGAACTCGTCCAGCCCGGCCTTGCTCTCGGTCTCGGTCGGCTCGATCAGCATCGCGCCGTGGACCACCAGCGGGAAATACATGGTCATCGGGTGGAAACCCTCGTCGATCAGCGCCTTGGCGATGTCGACGGTGGAGAAGCCCTCGGCCACGCCCTTGTCGCTGAACAGGGCCTCGTGCATGCACGGGCCGCTCTTCGCGAACGGCGCTTCGAGCATGTCTTCCATCGAACGCAGAACATAGTTGGCGTTCAATACCGCATCCTCGGAAACCTGGCGCAGGCCATCCGCACCGTGGCTCATGATGTACGCAAGCGCGCGGGTGAACATGCCCATCTGGCCGTGGAATGCCGTCATCCGGCCGAAGCTATCGGCGTGATGATCCTCGGCGGTTTCTTCCTCGACCAGGCGGAAGCTGCCGTCCTTGGCCTGCTCGACGAAGGGCAACGGCGCGAACGGCGCCAGCGCTTCGGAGAATACCACGGGGCCCGAACCGGGGCCGCCGCCGCCATGGGGGGTGGAGAAGGTTTTGTGCAGATTGATGTGCATCGCGTCGATGCCGAGATCGCCCGGACGCACGCGCCCGACGATGGCGTTGAAGTTGGCGCCGTCGCAATAGACGAAACCGCCGGCCTCGTGGACCGCATCCGAAATGCGCTTCATGTCGCGCTCGAACAGCCCGCAGGTATTGGGGTTGGTAATCATGACGCCCGCGACATCCGGACCGAGCCTTTCGACTAGCGCATCGAAATCGACGCGGCCGTCCTCGGTCGCCGGAATATCCTCCACCGCATAGCCGGCGAAGGCGGCGGTGGCGGGATTGGTGCCGTGCGCGCTCTCCGGCACCAGGATCACTTCGCGCGCATCGCCTCGCTTTTCGAGCGCTGCACGGATCGCAAGAATGCCGCACAGCTCGCCATGCGCGCCCGCTTTGGGGCTCATCGCGACGGCGGGCATGCCGGTCAGCTTCTTCAGCCAGTCGGCAAGCTCGTGAATAACGCCGAGCGCGCCCTGCACGCTGGCCACCGGCTGCAGCGGATGGATATCCGCGAAACCGGGCAGCCGGGCGACCTTTTCGTTCAGCCGCGGATTGTGCTTCATCGTGCAGCTGCCGAGCGGGAACAGGCCCAGATCGATGCCGTAATTCTGACGGCTGAGCCGGGTGTAATGGCGGATCGTCTCCGGCTCGGAGAGGCCGGGCAGATCGAACGGCTCCTTGCGCGCCAGATCGCCGAGGCGCGATTCGCCCCAGCAATCGGCGGGCCAATCGACGCCGGTCCGCTCGCTGTCGCCGATCTCGAAGATCAGCGGCTCTTCCAGCATCAACGCACGGTTGCCGGTGGCGGTGGGATGCGGATCGGAGGCGGCGCTATCACGCGGCTGCGTCTGGCGGCCCTGCTTGTTCATGCTCATGCCAGTGCTCCTTCCAGCGCCTTGGCCAGCGCCTCGATATCCTCTTCGTCCACCATCTCGGTGACCGCGACGAGCAGACCTTTGGAGAGGCCCGGCTCATCCGCATAAAGGCGGCTCAGCGATACGCCCGCCAGCACGCCCTGATCTGCCAGATCGCGCACGATTTCGCGCGAGTCTTTGGGAAGTTCGATAGCGAACTCGTTGAAAAACAGATCGTTGACCACACGGACGCCGGGGATCTTGGAAAGCCGGTTGGCGCAGATCACCGCCTTTTCATGATTGATCGCAGCGATCTGGCGGATGCCTTTTTCACCCAGTAACGTCATGTGGATTGAGAAGGCCAGCGCGCAAAGCCCTGAATTCGTGCAAATATTGCTCGTCGCCTTCTCGCGGCGGATATGCTGTTCGCGCGTCGACAGCGTCAGCACGAAGCCGCGCTTGCCGTCAGCGTCCACCGTCTCGCCGCACAGGCGTCCAGGCATCTGGCGCACATATTTCTGCTTACAGGCGAACAGGCCGACATAGGGACCGCCGAATTGCAGGCCGACGCCGATCGACTGCCCCTCACCGACGACGATGTCGGCGCCCATTTCACCGGGCGATACGACCGCGCCCATCGCGACCGGCTCGGTCACGACCGCGATCAGCAGCGCCTTGTGTTCCGCGCAGGTCTTGGCGAGCGCACGCATATCCTCGATCCGGCCGAGGATGTCGGGATATTGCACGACCACGCAATTGGTGTCGCCGTCCACCTGATCGGCCAACTGGGCCCAGTCGGTTCGGGCTTGCAGTTCCGGCGCACGGTAGACGATCTTGTCCTTGGTAAAGCGCGCCATGGTCTTGGCGACCGAGACATAATGCGGATGGACGCCGCTGCTCACCAGCGCAGTGGCGCGCTTGGTGACGCGCCGCGCCATGGTGATCGCTTCCCAGCAGGCGGTCGAGCCGTCGTACATCGACGCGTTGGCCACATCCATGCCGAACAGGCGAGCAACCTGCGTCTGAAATTCGAACAGGACCTGCAACGTGCCCTGCGCGATTTCGGGCTGATAGGGCGTATAGGCCGTCAGTAACTCGCCGCGCTGGATCAGATGATCGACGCTGGCCGGAACATGATGGCGATAGGCACCTGCGCCCAGAAAGAACGGGCCGCTGCCCGCCGCCAGGTTCTGCGCCGCCAGCCGTGACATATGCCGTTCCACCGCCATTTCGCTGGCGTGCATCGGCAGGTCCTGGATCGGCCCGTCGAGCCGTGCCTCCTCGGGCACGTCAACGAACAAGTCGTCGATCGAGCTGGCGCCGATACGGGCCAGCATGGCTTCGCGGTCATGATCGGTTTGCGGAAGATAGCGCATGAATGCTCCCAAAGCCCGTGAGCCCCGAACCTGTCGAATGGCGTCTCTCGTGTTCGAAAAACGCCGGTCGACAAACTCAGGACTTCGGTTTTCGTTAAATTTTAGAGGCCTGCGACATATTCCTTGTACGCAGCCTCATCCATCAAGTCGTCAAGTTCGTCCTTGTTCTCCAAGCGCAGCTTGAAGAACCAGCCCTCACCCTCCGGGTCCGAATTGACGAGCCCCGGCTCATCGCCCAGCGCGTCATTGCCTTCCAGCACTTCGCAGCTCACCGGCGCATAGACATCGGACGCCGCCTTTACCGATTCGACCACGGCGGCGTCATTGCCCTTTTTCAGCATCGCGCCGCTGTCCGGCACTTCGACGAACACCACATCGCCCAACTGCTGCTGCGCATAATCGGTGATGCCGACCGTCGCCTCGTCGCCTTCGACGGCGATCCACTCATGATCTTCGGTAAAGTAACGTTTCATCTCAGCTCCCTTTCGATGGTCGGCGATAGCGCTGGGGGACGAAGGGCATTTTGGCAACCGTGCCCGTGAAATCCTTGCCGCGCTGGCGAATAATGATGCGCGTTTCCGGCTCCGCCAGCGCCGCGGGCACCATAGCCATCGCGATCGGCGTTCCGAGCGTCGGGGCATGGCCGCCGCTGGTTACATGACCGACGACCGCGCCGTCTGCGTCCACCACCTCGGCGCCCTCGCGCACCGGCTGGCGCCCTTCGACGCGAATTCCGACGCGCTTGGTGGCGGGGCCGTCGCGATGCTCGCCAAGCACCCGTTCCGCGCCGTGGAAGCCGCCTTCTTCGCGCCGCCGCTTGGACAGCGCAAAACCAAGATCGCCCGCCATCGGCGTGGTCTCGGGCGTCAGGTCGTGGCCGTAAAGCGGCAAACCCGCCTCAAGCCGCAGCGAATCGCGCGCGCCGAGACCGACAGGTTTCACCTGGTCCAGCGCCGTCAGCGCCGAAGCGAAGCGCTCGGCTTCGCTCGCGGGCAGGCTGATTTCGAACCCGTCCTCGCCGGTATAGCCCGAGCGGCTGATCCATAGCGGCACGCTATCCCAGTCGAACGCAGCTGCTTGCATGAAATACAGCTGATCGGTGCCGCTCAGGATTTCCGCCAGCGCCTCGCCGGCAGCCGGGCCCTGCAGCGCCAGCAACGCGTGATCTTCCAGATGATTGATCGTCACCTCATCGGGCAGATGCTCGCGCATGAAGCCGATATCGTCATATTTCACCGCGCCGTTGACGACGATGTAAAAGGCCTCGCCGCCATTCGATTCGCTGTCGCCCTCTTCGCCGCCGAACGCCTCGGCGGAAGGCAGCCGGGTGACCATCAGATCGTCCAGGATGCCGCCATCTTCGGCCAGCAGCAGCGAGTAGCGCATGCGGCCCGCCTTCAGGCCGTGCAGATCGCCGGGCAACAGCTTTTCGAGCGCGCCCGCCACGTCCTCGCCGGTCAGAAGCACCTGCCCCATATGGCTGACGTCGAACAATCCGGCGCGCTCACGCGTCCACAGATGTTCGGCCATGATCCCTTCATATTGCACCGGCATGTGATAACCGGCGAACGGCACCATCCGCCCGCCCGCGGCGCGATGCCAGGCATCGAGCGGCAGCGTCTGCGGCTCTTCGGGCTGTTCGATATCGTCCAGTTCTTCACTCATCGCCGGCTCCTTCCAAGGGGTCGAATGCAGACGGATCGCCGATGACGGCGCATCCACCTACCCCCTCTGTCACGGAACCTGAGAGCTTTCGCGGGCGGCCTTTGCCTGTCCACGCTTACCCCTTCGGTGGCGAGCTCCATAAGGAGCGCGCGCTTTCCAGAGTGCCTGATCCATCGCTACGGTCCGACTGACCTGAGAGATTCCGGGGCGGTTGCTCCTTCGGTGACCGGGCCGTGATGGCCGGTGCTCTCCCGTAGCGACGTCCGCTGAAAGCGGTAGCAAGCGCGGAGTGACGCATGCAGCGCGCGGAGTCAATCGGCCCCGCGCGGCTTATCCCCATATATGCGCAGGGCCTGGGTCTCGGCGAAGCGATCGGTCATACCCGCCAGATAATCGGCGATGTGCCGGCTGCGTGCCGGCTCCTCTGCCGGAACGCTCTCCGCCCAGCCGCCCGTCATCAGCGACGGATCGGCACGGTATGCTGCGAACAGATCGGCCACGATGCGCCGCGCCGCCTCCGCCGCACGCAATTGCGTCCGGTGATGGTAGAGATTGGCGTACATGAACTTCTTTAGCGTCCGCTCCCGCTCGGTCATTGCGGGGGAGAATTCCACAAGCACCCTGTCCGCGCCGCGCACATCGGCCACGCTTTCGATCCGCTCAGCCGCGATATTGGCGCGGGCGCGCTCGATCACGTCGTTCACCATCGCACCGATCTGCTGGCGAACGAGTTCGGAGACGAGGCGATCGGCCGGAACGTCCGCGAACTTCTTTTGAATGGTGGCCCAGCGCTGCGCGACGAAGGGCAGTTCGGTCAGCTGCTCGACCGACAGGATGCCCGCGCGGATGCCGTCGTCGATGTCGTGATTGTCATAAGCGATATCGTCCGCAATCGCCGCCACTTGCGCTTCCAGCGAGGGCCAGCGATCCAGCTCAAGATCGAAAGCCGCATTCGCCTGCGCCAGCGCCCAGCTAGGCTGCGCCACCGGGCCGTTATGCTTGGCCAGCCCTTCCAGCAACTCCCAACCGAGATTGAGGCCGTTCCAGCGCGGATAAGGCGATTCGAGTTCGGTTAGCACGCGGATCGTGTGCGCGTTGTGATCGAACCCGCCATGGCCTTCGAGCGCCGCCTGCAGCGCATCTTCCCCGGCATGGCCGAAAGGCGGATGGCCAATATCATGGGCAAGGCAGAGCGCCTCGGTCAGATCTTCGTTCAGCCCCAGCGCGCGGGCGATGGTTCGCCCGATCTGCGCCACCTCCAGGCTGTGCGTCAACCGAACGCGGAAATGATCGCCATCGGGCGACACGAAAACCTGTGTCTTGTGGCGCAGGCGGCGGAAGGCGATCGAGTGGATGATCCGATCGCGGTCTCGCTGGAACGGATCGCGCGGTCCGCGCAGCAGCCCGCCTTCTTCGGCATGAAGGCGCCCACGGCTGGCCGCCGGATCGCTGGCATAGCTCGCCCCGGTCATGACCGTCAGGGCAGCGGCGTGACGGCGGTTCCCGCCCCGCTGTTCCATGCAAAACCGTCGCCGCCGGCGTCTTGAAATTTCTTCAGCCAGTCGCGTGCAGCGCCGATCGAATCAAATGGTCCGACGAGAAGGCGCTCCTGTGTCTTGAACGGAGACGTCCAACCCTTCTGCCCTTTGAACAGTTCGGTCTTGCCGCGCGACAGGCGGCGATATTCGCCTTTCATCGCGCCGCTAGCGCCCGTGGCGATCTGCACCCAGTTGCGCGCAGGCTCTTCCTTCGCCGCCGGCTTCTTCTCTGCCGATTTGGTCGAGGAGGCAGCCGGTTTCTCCGCCTTGTTGGCGGCCTTCTTGTCCGCCGCGTCCAGGGGCTTGGCGCCCTCCGGGATCTTTTTGAGGCTGGCAAAAGGTGACGGTTCAGCCGCCTTGCTCTGGGTCGGCGCGGGGCCGAGCGGCTTGGCATTCTTGTACTGCTCCAAGCGCGCAAGATCTTCTGCGAAGACGTTGCGCGTCCGCTCCTGTGCCGGAATATCGATGGCGCGAACGATGGCGTTCAGGCTTTCGCGGCTGCCTGCCGTGTCGGCGACAGCGGACTGCGACGCGGCGGCCGGTTCATTGCTGTCGATAGATGCGACAACCGTGGGCTGCGCAGTCGCGGCAGCAGGAGCGCTCTGCTGGGCGTTCCATTCGGCCAGTCCTTCGGGATTACCGAGCGCTTCGAAGCCAGGCCCAACCGCCGCGGTCTGTACCTCGGCGGCAGGAGGCTGCGTCGCAGCCGCCGCGCTGGTCGCGACGGGCTGAGAAATTGCGGGAAGCTCGCCCGCCGTGCTGGTCTTCGCAGCCATGGAAGTTTCCGCGGAAACGGCCGATTGCTCGCTGGGCGCGGGCGCTGCATTGGCAGTCCGGGGCTGCGCCGGCGCAGCCGTGCGCGTCGCAACCGCCGGCAATTCGCGCGGCGCGGTTGCAGCGCGGGCCGTTCGCGCTGCCTCGCGCTGGGCCTGCGCGGCAGCGCGGCGTTCCGCACGCGTGGGCTTAGCCGGGACCGATGCCTCTGCGCGCGTGCGGGTGCGTCGGCCCAATGGCTCACCGGACGGGATGAGCCCGCTATCCTGCGTCGCCGCGCCGGGACGCGCTGCGCTGTTGGCGGAGGCGATTGCACGCACCGCCGCGCTGTCCCGGCCCACCTGCGCGTCGGCGGGAAAATGCCCGTAATGGATCACCGCCGCCTGCTGCGCGCGGGTAAGCTGCGGCATGCGTTCGAGATAGGACTGCATGGCCGCGGTCGAGCGGGCATCGAGAAATCCGCGCACGATCCGGGTTGCTTCCGACACATCGCCATTGGACGCCAAAATGAAGGCGCGCGCGCGCCAGGCGAGCGGGTTGTTCTGCGACAAGAGCGGGTTAAGCAAGGCCTCGGCGCGCTTCTGATCGCCGGACAGGCCGAACGATACCGCCTGCCGAATGATCAGATTATCGGTGCTAATCGCCGTGGACCCGAGCGCATATTCGGCCTGCGCCTGCGCGTTGTTGCCGACAAGATCCATGGCCAGGCCACGGTCCGCCGCGATCGAGCGTTCCGATATGCCGAGTGCGATTGCCTGATCGTAGAGCTTCAGCGCTTCCACCGGGTTTTCGTTGTAGAGCTGCGCAGTAGCGAGTCCGGCTTTCACCCGCCCGCTCGAAGGCTGGATCGCCTCGGCCCGCGAAAAGAAACGCAGCGCGCTATCATAATCGCGCAGGATCAGCGCGGCATTGCCCGCATCGAGAAGCGCATCGCCGTCGGTGGGCGAGCGTGCCAGCCGCTCGATCGCATTACGCAGTTCGGTGGCGGCCGCCTGATCATCACCATAATCCTGCGCGGCGGCAGGAGCGGACACGGCGAGCAGAGCCATGGCCGCGGAAATCCAGAATGCTTTCATGTGATGCTATATCGCGCGTTCGGGGCCGGCACGCAAATCATCCGGCCCCGCAAGGCGGCGAGGCGACGGAGGCGCCGGTTGAACCGCAACCCAGATTGCCTCCGCCACCATTCGGTATCAGCGCTGGTTGTTCTGGCGCCCCAGGAATCGTGGAATATTCAGCGGATCACCGTCATCGCCGTCCGATTCCTGCGAATCTTCTTCTTTGCCCAGACCACGCGAGAGGTTGGACATCCGTTCGAATAGCGTACCGCCGCCACCGCTTCCGATGCGCGGTGCCGGACGCGCAGGCGCATCGCTGCCACCGGGACGCAGCACAGGCTTCCGCGCAGCTTCCTCGTCCTTCTCGGCTTCCGGTGCAGTACCACCGCTCAGCTCGAGCGTGTCTTCTGCCGGCTTCGGCTCTTCGCGGCGGCCGAAGATCGGCTTGGCTTCGGGCGCAGGAGCGGGCTCTTCCGCCACGGGCTCATCTGCCTGCTGATCGGAAGACAGGTCGAGCGGCTCTTCCGCCTCGGGCGCTTCTGCCTGCGGCTGCGGTACGTCCGCAAAAACGTCCTTGCGCGGAGCAGGTTCTTCGGCAGCAGGTTCGGGTGCCTCGACCCGTTCAGGAGCCGCCGCCTGGGCGGGACGCGAGTTCGGGAATGCGAAGCTGCGGCTCGGCGCGGCGTTGCTGCCCTCGCTATCGATGCCGGTGGCTACCACGGACACGCGAATTTTGCCGTCCAGATTTTCGTTGAATGCCGAACCCCAGATGATGTTCGCATCCGGATCGACCAGCTCGCGAATGTGGTTCGCGGCCTCGTCCACTTCCATCAGGCGCATATCCTCGCCGCCCGTGATGGAAACGATGACGCCCTTGGCACCTTGCATCGACACACCGTCGAGCAGCGGGTTGGCAATTGCCTTTTCCGCCGCTTCCAGCGCACGGCCATCGCCCTCGGCTTCGCCGGTGCCCATCATCGCCTTGCCCATCTCGTGCATCACCGAGCGAACGTCGGCAAAGTCGAGGTTGATGAGGCCGGGCATGACCATGAGGTCGGTGATTCCGCGTACGCCCTGCTGCAGCACTTCGTCGGCCAGCAGGAAGGCTTCCTTGAACGTGGTGTTCGGGTTGGCGACCAGGAACAGGTTCTGGTTCGGAATGACGATCAGCGTGTCGACATTCTTTTGCAGCTCCTCGATCCCCGCATCGGCCGAGCGCATGCGGCGCGTGCCTTCGAAGGTAAAGGGCTTGGTGACAACGCCGACGGTCAGGATGTTCATCTCACGCGCGGCCTGCGCGATCACCGGTGCGGCGCCCGTGCCGGTGCCCCCGCCCATACCGGCGGCGATGAAGCACATATGCGCGCCTTCCAGCGCGGACTTGACCTGGTCCAGCGTCTCTTCGGCGGCAGCGCGGCCGACTTCGGGGCGCGATCCGGCACCAAGACCCTGCGTGATGTCCGGGCCCAGCTGAATGCGATGTTCGGCCACCGAGCTGTTCAGCGCCTGCGCGTCGGTATTGGCGACGACGAAATCGACGCCTTCAACATTGGCGGCGATCATGTTCGCGATCGCATTGCCGCCTGCGCCGCCTACGCCGATCACGGCAATTTTCGGCTTCAATTCGTCCACGGAGGGCGGTCCGATATTGATACTCATCGTTTAAGGTCCCCTCGGCCGATCGGCCCTGTCATGACATTGCTGTTACTTGGCATAAAAGCCGTGCGCTCGCATCCCCTTATTAAGCTTGTCGAGGCGGATAAAGGTCTGCGCGGCAACATATGGTCAGAAATTCGCTCGAAATGCGTGGACAAGACGCTGGACCAGACCCGGCGAAGCCTGCCGATAGCTTTGCTGCGTCATCGTGCTTAGCGAGCGCAGATCCAGCGGCTCGTTTTTTGCGTAAAGGATAAGGCCCGCCAGCGTTCCGAAGGCGGGGCCGGCATGCGCCTCCGGCAGGCCGCGAAGTCCGGCAGGCTTGCCGATGCGCACGGTGCGCCCCAGCGCCGACTGCGCGTAGTCTGCGATCCCCTTCAGTTCAGCGCCGCCGCCGGTCAGCACCACTTGACGTCCAACCGGGCCGGAGAAGCCGAGATCCTTCAGGGCGCCGCGTATCTCGCCGATCAGATGGTCGAGTCGCTGCCGGATGACACTGTTCAGCTGCGCCTTGGTGACGCGCCCGCCCTCTGCTGGCTCCTCTTCGTTCTGGCCGCGATCGACATCGATCACATCATGATTGTCGCGCGGATTGGTAAGCGCGGAGCCGTGGAAACATTTCATCCGCTCGGCCTGCATCCGGCGGATACCAAAGGCGCTGGCAATATCGTCGGTAATGTCGGCCGCGCCGAAGGGAATGGTGGCGAGATCGACCAGCATGCCGCCCGCAAACAGCGCAACGTTGGTGACCGATGCACCAAGCTCCACCAGCGCAACGCCCAGTTCGCGCTCTTCCTCGGTCAGGCAGGCCATGCCCGCGGCAATCGGCGCCGCCACCACCGCATCCACTTCCAGATGCGCGGCGCGCACCGTCATGTCGATATTGCGGACCGGCGCCGGATCGCCGAGCAGAACGTGGATATCCACGCTCAGCTGATCGGCGTGCAGCCCCTTGGGATTGCGGATGCCCTCGACTCCGTCCAGCGTGTAAAGCGCGGGCTGCGCATGCAGGATCAACTTGCCTTCCGGGTCGATGCCCTGCTGGCCACTCGCCAACAGATAATCGACATGCTCCTGCGCAACGCGGTGGCCGGACAGATCGACCTCCATGGTCGTGACGCGGCTCGTCAGCCCCCCTGCGCTGAAGGCAACATGGACACGGTCGATATTGATGCCGGCCATGCGCTCCGCCTGTTCTACCGCGGTGCGCACGGCGAGCTCGGCGGCCTGAACGTCGGTGACATATCCGCGCTTCACACCACGGCTTTCGCGCTGGCCGGTGCCGAGAACGGTGAGTTTGCCTTCTTCGGTCACCCCGGCGATGAGGGCGGAAATCTTGGAAGATCCGATATCGAGCGCGGTAATCAGCCGCTCCACCTTAGGCGCTGGCATCAGCCATTCTCCCCTTCGCCGGAGGCTTCCCCCTGCCCCGCCTTGCCCGTGACCGCGTCTTCGGAGAGATCATCGCCGGACTTCAACCGCATATAGCCCTTGGTCGGGTCGCGAAAATCGAAATAGGTAAAGCGACTGCCGAGCAGGCGGTTCTTACCGTCCATCTTGGCGAACTTCACCAGCGCCCCGGCCGAAACGTCCCGTCCCTCCGGCAGCGCCAGCGTTTCACCGGTCTTGAACTGAAGGTTCCAGCGACGGTTGCCGATCCATTCGGCCCCGGCAATCTGGGGTTTCAGAGCCGGCGCGGCATCGAGCAACTTCGATAGTGCGACGGCTTTCAGATTGGCATCCGGACCGATCAGCATCGGCAGGTTTGGCTTGTGCTCCGGCACGATCGGCTCCAGCACATGGCCCTGCGCGTCGATAAGCGCCAGCCGATCGCCATTTTTCCAGACAGCGGCAGGGCTGCGTTCGCTAAGGTCCACCACCAGCGTATCCGGCAGACGCCGCGACACCCGCGCCTCTCCAATCCAGCCATTCTGCATTAGATCGCGCCGGATCTCACCGACGTCGACCAGCGGCATCGCACGGTCCTTCTGCGCCAGTACGATGTCATACACCTTGAGCTCGTCGACCCGGCGGATGCCGCTTACCTCGACATTCTTAACCTCGAACCCGGCCTTCGCCGCCATATGGGCATATTGCTGGTAAACCTGTGCGCTGAAACCGCTGAGATTGGCCGCCACGATCAGCGCGATGGCGGTCAGCGCCACGATCGCCCATGTGAGCGCGCGCTGCATTTGCTCCTGCGTGAAGGGCAGCAGCTTGATCATCCGGTCCAGCGCGGAAACGCGCTTCACCTTGCGGCTGGACTGCTTCTTGCGTGCCTTGACCGGCCTGGACCCGCGCTTGATGCTGGCCTTGGTGGCGGCGCGTGTCATGCGGCCTGCTCCAGCGCCTCGCGTACGATGCGCTCCACCAGCTCGGCATAGTCGATACCTGCAGCCTTGGCCTGTTCAGGCACTAGGCTGAGCGGTGTCATGCCGGGCTGAGTGTTCACTTCCAGCAGGAACAGACCGTCGCGGCCCAGCTCGTCATCCCACCGGAAGTCGGAGCGCGAGGGACCCTTGCAGCCGAGAATGTGATGCGCCTTGAGCGCCAGTTCCTTGCAATACTCCGCAATATCCTGAGGGATTTCGGCGGGGCAGATGTGGCGCGTGACGCCTTCGGTATATTTCGCGTCGTAATCGTAGAAGCCGCTGGATGTGACGAGTTCGGTCACCATCAACGGCTCCCCGCCGACCACTGCCGTCGTCAGCTCGCGTCCCTTGATGAACGGTTCGGCGAGGAGTTGATCGAACTCCTGCCACGGGCCCTTCATATCGCGGCCGATGGGATTGCCATAATTGCCGCCTTCGCGGACGATGGCGACACCGACCGAGCTGCCTTCGTTCACCGGCTTCAGCACATAGGGCCGCGGGAACGGATCTCCTGAATACAGGCCTTCGCTATCGACGATACGGCCCTCCGGCATGGGAATGCCGTGGGGCAGCAGTTCGTTCTTGGTGAGCTGCTTGTCGATCGCGATGACGGAGGTCGTCATGCCACTATGCGTATAAGGGACCTGCATCAGATCGAGCATGCCTTGCACGCGCCCGTCCTCGCCCGGCGTGCCGTGTAGCGCGTTGAACACGACATCGGGCCGCACCTCCGCAATCACCGCGGCAACATTGCGGTCCATATCGATCCGCGTGACGGTGTGCCCGCGCGATTCCAGCGCGTCCGCCACGCCCTTGCCGCTCATCAGCGACACCTCACGTTCGGCGGACCAACCACCCATCAAAACGGCGACGTGGAGTTTACGATCAGACATTCAAAATTCCGCGATGGCCCACAATTCCGTAAGGGCTGAGCTTGTCGAAGCCCGGCTCTGCGTTCGAGAAACGTCCTTCGACAAGCTCAGGACTGACGGTTGGGGTATCAGCGCAACGGCGGATCATGTCGCCCTTCCCACGCGCTGGATTTCCCATTCGAGCTCTATTCCGCTGTCCGCCTTGACGCGCGCGCGCACCTCCTCGCCCAGCGCCTCGATGTCCGCGCTTGTCGCCTCGCCGGTGTTGAGGAGGAAATTGGTGTGCTTCTCGCTCACCTGCGCATCGCCGATCATGAGGCCACGGCAGCCCGCTTTATCGACCAGCGCCCAGGCTTTTTCGCCGGGCGGGTTCTTGAAGGTGGAGCCGCCGGTGCGACTGCGTAAAGGCTGCGATGCCTCGCGTTCTTCGGCGATCCGGTCCATCTCCGAACCGATCGATTCGGGATCGCCGGGAACGCCCTGGAACAGCGCTTCGGCCACGATCGCACCCTCGGGCAACGCGCTGTGGCGATAGCTGTACTCGAACCGCTCGGCAGGCCACACTTCGACCGTGCCGTCGCGCCGCACCACGGTGGCCTCGATCAGAATGTCGGCGCACTCGCGGCCATAGGCGCCCGCATTCATCCGCACCGCGCCGCCCGCTGTGCCGGGAATGCCGCGCAGAAATTCCAGGCCTGCAATCCCCGCATCGCGCGCCGCGCTGGCCACGGTGATGCCCATCGCCGCCGCGCCCGCACGCACTCGCGTCTCGCCCTCGATCGCGATCTTCCCCATCGCCTTGGGAAGCCGCACGACCACGCCGGGCACACCGCCATCGCGCACGATCAGGTTCGATCCGACGCCCACCGGCATCACCGGCACCTCCGGGTCAAGCGCGGACAGGAAGCGCGCCAGATCTTCCACGCTTTCGGGACGCGCCAGCCAGTCGGCCGGGCCGCCGGTACGGAACCAGATGAAATCGGCCAGGCTGCCCTTCTCGGTCAGCTTGCCGTCGAGGCGGGGCATGCTGGCGGTGCTCATTCGCCCCCGCTCCAGAAGCGGCGCCAGCGGTTCCACGCCCGCGCCTGCCGCTGCATCGTTTCCTCGGCACCGCGCTGCATCGCGTCCAGCGCTTCGCTTGCCGCATCGAGCTGTTTCAGCTGCACCTCGCGCACCGCTTTCTGCATTTCGATGCCCAGTTCCATCATCTCAAACATCGGCGCGCTCCAACCGGTCGGAGATCGCAGCGGCCAGTTCGGCCGCCCAAACGGTGATATCGCCCGCGCCCAGGCACACGATCATATCATTGGGCTGCACGACCTTGCTGAGTTCCGCTGCCAGCTTGGTTTCGTCCTCCACCAACTGCGCATCGCGATGCCCGCGGTCGCGGATGCCGGAGACTAGCGCTGCGGAATCCACCCCCTCGATCGGCGCTTCATTGGCGGTGTAGACGGGCGTGACCATCACCATATCTGCATCGTTGAAGCTCGATTGGAAGGCCTCCATATGATCGCGCAGACGGGTGAAGCGATGCGGCTGCATCACCGCGATGACGCGGCCCGAAGCGCCCTCCCGCGCGGCATTGAGCACAGCGCGGATCTCGACAGGATGGTGGCCGTAATCATCGATCACGATGACGTCGCCGCCCTCCATCTCCACGGTTCCCACCTTGGTGAAGCGCCTGCGCACGCCGCCGAAATTGCTGAACCCTGCGGCAATGGCCGCATCGTCCATTCCCATTTGCAGCGCCACGGCGATCGCGGCGAGCGCGTTCTGCACATTGTGGCGCCCCGCCATCGGCAGATCGATATCGGCGATGTGTCGCACCGATCCATCACGCGCGCGGATCGCGATGTCGAACAGGTTGCCGCCGGGATAGGGGCGCACATTCTCACCGCGCACATCGGCCTGCGCGCTGAAGCCGTAGGTTACCGTGCGGCGGTCACGGATCTTGGGCAGCAGCGCCTGCACTTCGTCATGATCCACGCACAGGATCGCCGCGCCGTAGAACGGCACATTCTCGATGAACTCGACGAACGCCGCCTTGATCGCATCGAAATCGCCATAATGATCCAAATGTTCGGGATCGATATTGGTGACGATGGAATAGGTGCCATCGAGCCGCAGGAAGCTGCCGTCGCTCTCATCGGCCTCCACCACCATCCAGTCCCCGCTGCCGATGCGCGCGTTGGAGCCGTAGCGATTGATGATGCCGCCGTTGATCACCGTCGGGTCGATCCCGCCGGCATCGAGCAAACAGGCTACAAGCGAGGTGGTGGTCGTCTTGCCATGCGTACCGGCCACCGCGACGCAATATTTCAGCCGCATCAGCTCTGCCAGCATCTCCGCGCGGCGCACCACGGGGATGCGCGCATCGAGCGCGGCTTTCACTTCCGGATTGTCGCGCTTCACCGCCGTGGACGTAACGACGACGGAGGCATTCGCGACATTTTCAGGCTCATGTCCGATCGACACCGGAATGCCGATTGAGCGCAGGCGTTTCACCGTCGAGCCTTCGGCCATGTCGGAGCCCTGCACGCTATAGCCCAGATCGCTCATCACCTCGGCAATGCCGGACATGCCGATGCCGCCAATGCCGACGAAATGGACGGTGCCGATATCCTTGGGAACTTCGCGCATCAGCCGGCGTCCTTCGCGAAAGCAGGCCCTGCGACGGCGCTACCGCGTGCCGGAGCGGCGGCTTTTACGGTCATCGGTTCGACCAGTGGAGCCCCGCCGAAGCTTTCGACCAGATCGGCAAGCTCCTGCACCGCCTTGGGTCGGCCGCAGCTGCGCGCGGCCTTGGCGGCGTTTTCCAGGCTGCCGGGTTTCAGCGCCATCTTCTGGATTTGCTTCGCCACTTCCTTGGCCGTGAAACGCGGCTGCTGGATCGAGCGAGCACCGCCCGCCTCCACCATCTCGCGCACATTGTAGGTCTGGTGATCATCGGTTGCGATCGGCAATGGCACCAGGATCGCCGGGCGACCCGCGGCGGTCAGTTCCGCGATGGTCGAGGCGCCCGCGCGCCCGATCACGAGATGCGCCCAGCCAAGCCGTTCGGGCAAATCGGGCAGATAAGTGGCCAGTTGGGCGGGAATTTCGTTTTCCGCATAGGCGGCGCGCACCCGCTCGATATCCTCTGCCCGGCACTGCTGCGTCACCTGAAGGCGGCGGCGCAGCTGCGGCGGCAGCATGGCAAGTGCCTTGGGCACCACTTCACTCAGCACCGTCGCGCCCTGGCTGCCACCGGTCACGAGTACGCGGAAGATGCCGTCTTCGAACAAGGGCGGGAACGGCTCCTCGCGGATCGCCAGCACTTCCTCCCGCACCGGATTGCCGATCAGATGGACCTTGTCCTTCTGGCTGTCCGGCAGGCGCTTGATCTCCGGATAGCTGGTCGCGATCGCGTTCACCTTGCGCGCGGCAAGCCGGTTGACGCGGCCCAGCACGGCATTCTGTTCGTGGATCACGGTGGGGATATCGTCGGCGAAGGCGCCGAGCAGCGCCGGGAAGGCGGGATAGCCGCCGAAACCGACAACGCTGGTCGGGCGGAAAGTGGAATAGAGCTGCCGCGCCATCGCCCGCCCCTGCAGGATCGCCTTCATCGCGCCGGGCCAGCTCATCGGGTTTTTGGTGAGGCGCCCGGCGGGCAGCACATGCACCTCGGCATCTTCGAAAATGCCGGGAATCTTGGCGCCGCGCGCGTCGGTGATCAGCGCCACCCGGTGGCCGCGCTGTTCCAGCTCTTGCGCCAGCGCATGCGCGGGCACCATGTGGCCGCCGGTACCGCCGGCAGCGAGGACGAAATGCTTGGTGATGCTCATCCGCCAGCGCCCTTCATGATATAGCGGGAGCGGTCAAGATACGGGTTTCGCTTCGTAAAAGCCAGCAGCAGCCCCATGCCGATGCCGATCGCGATCAGCGAGGAGCCGCCATAGCTGATGAACGGCAACGTCATGCCCTTGGACGGGAAAAGCTGCAGGTTCACCGCCATGTTGATCAGCGCCTGCCCGCCGAATTGCGCGACGAGCCCGGTCGCGGCCAGGATCGTGAACCGATCCTCTTCGTCCAGCAGCCGCACCAGCACCCGGATGATGATGGCGAGGAAGGTCAGCGCGATGACGATGCAGGCGAGCACGCCGAACTCCTCCCCGATCACCGAGAAAATATAGTCGGTATGCGCTTCGGGCAGATGGAATTTGGCCGATCCCAGCCCGGGGCCGACGCCGATCAGCCCGCCTGCCGTGATGGTCTTGTAGGCCAGCATAATCTGGTTGTTGGTCTCTCCGCCGAACAGCCAGGTATCGATCCGCTGCGTTGCCACCGGATAAAAGACATAGGCCGCGAGCATCAACGCGATCCCGCCGATCACCAGCGCCGCAAGCAACCGCACCGACAGCCCGCCGACCAGCATGAGCGTGAACCAGATGCCACAGAAGATAATCGTCTGGCCAAGGTCCGGCTGGTTCATCAGCAGCACCGCAATCAGCCCGGTGATGCCGAGCGACAGCGGAACCACGGGAATATTCGGTTCTTTACCCTTCCAACTGAGGATCCAGGCCATCGTGACCGCGTAGAAGGGCTTCAAAAACTCGCTCGGCTGGACATTTGCAAAGCCGGGGCCGATCCAGCGCTTCGATCCGTTCACTTCGCTCCCGAAAACGGGCACCAGAATGAGAAGCGCAAGGAAGATCGCGAAGGACACGATCGCAAACCGCCGCGCTTCGTCCTTGGGCAGCATCGAAACGAGCAGCATGATCGGGACCGAAACGCTGACCCACATCAACTGGCGATAGAAGAAATATAGCGGATCAAGCGTCACGCTGCTGGTCGAAAGGCGCTGCGCGGTGGCGGGCGACGCTGCGGCCACCGCGAGCAGCCCGATGGCGACGAGCACCACGATAAGGCCGAGCAGCACGCGGTCCAGCTCCCAGAACCAGATGCCGATGGCCGAACGGTCGGCGCGGCCGAGCCGGTTTTCCATCGTTTCACGCCCGCGCGCCGCGATCGCGCCGGCCAGATGGCGCGGACCATGTTCAGCCATGCGCGCCTCCGGCATAGATCGACACCGCCTCGCGGAAGCATTCGCCCCGCGCCTCGAAATCGCGGAACTGATCGAAACTGGCGCAGGCGGGCGAAAGCAGCACGGTATCGCCCGGCTGCGCATCGCGCACGGCGCGGCGCACGGCGGTGGCCAGCATTTCGCTCTCGTCCACTTCCATATGCTCGGCGAGCTGGCGGGCATAGGTGGGCCCGGCATCGCCGATGGTATAGGCCTTGACGACATGGCTGAAATTGGGGGCGCATTCGTCGAGATTGTCGTCCTTAGGCAGGCCGCCGACGATCCAGCGGATACGCTCGAACGCAGCCAGCGCCGGGGCGGCGGAGGCGGGGTTCGTGGCCTTGCTGTCGTTCACGAAAGCGACCCCGCCGAAGGTGCCGAGACGTTCCAGGCGGTGCGGCAGACCGCTAAAGCTTTCCAGCCCTGCGTCGATCGACTGCTGCGGCACGCCGAGCGCCTCGCAGGCCGCGATGGCGGCGAGCGCGTTCTGCGCATTGTGCGGGCCCTGCAGCGAAGGCCAGCGGGATTGGTCCATGCACACACCCGGTGCAATCTTGGTGATCTGGCGCGAGGGACGCTTGAGGCCCTGGGCGATCAGCGCAGACGGCGTATCGCCGATGCCGATCACCGCCTCGCCCTTCCCATGCTGCATCTCGAAAAGCCGCGCCTTGGACGCGGCATAGGCTTCAAAGTTCTCGTAGCGGTCGAGATGATCGGGCGTGATGTTGAGCAGCACCGCGATATCGCAGGCGAGGCTTTCCGTCAGATCGATCTGATAGCTCGACAGCTCCAGCACATAGACGCCCTCGCCCGCTTCATTCGGCTCCAGCGGATCGCGCGAGAGGATCGGCAGACCGATATTGCCGGCCATCAGGCTGGGACGGCCCGCGGTCTTCAGGATATGAGCGATCAGCGCCGTGGTGGTCGATTTGCCGTTGGTGCCGGTGATGCCGACGACCTTGTGCGGCGGCAGCGCGGTGCGGGCCTGCGCGAACAGCTCGACATCGCCGATGATGGGCAAATTGGCAGCGCGGGCCCTTTCGGCGATCGGGCTGCTGTTCAGCGGCACACCGGGCGAAAGGATGATCGCATCGAACTGCGACAGATCCGCCTCCAGCAGATCGGCGATTTCCGCCTTGCCCTCGGCGCGGGCGCGCGGTTCGGGCTGGCCGTCCCAAGCGGTGACCTTCGCACCGCTGGCCACCAGCGCATCCAGCGTCGCCAGCCCGGACCGAGCCAGGCCGAGCAGCGCATAATGCTTGTCGGCGAAGGCGGGGCTGACGATCATCTGAGCTTGAGCGTGGACAGACCGGCGAGCGCGAGCACGAGGCTGACGATCCAGAAGCGGATCACAACGGTCGGCTCGGCCCAGCCAAGCTGCTCGAAATGATGGTGGATCGGCGCCATCTTGAAGACGCGCTTGCCTGTGCGCTTGAAGAAGAAAACCTGGATGATGACGGACAGCGCCTCGATCACGAACAGCCCGCCGACGACACCCAGCACGATCTCGTGATGGGTGGAAACGGCCAGCGCGCCTAGCGCTCCGCCGAGCGCGAGGCTGCCGGTATCGCCCATGAAAACGGCTGCTGGCGGCGCATTATACCAGAGGAAGGCGAGCCCCGATCCGATGATCGCGCCGCACAGGATGGTCAGTTCGCCAGCGCCAGGCACATGCGGGATGCCGAGGTAATTGGCGTAGATTGCGTTGCCGACGAGGTACACGATGATGAAGAAGGTCACCGCTGCGATAACGACCGGCATTGTGGCAAGGCCATCGAGCCCATCGGTGAGGTTCACCGCATTGCCCGCACCCACGATCACGAACATCGCGAACAGGATGTAGAACCAGCCCAGATCGATCGAAACGCCGCTGAGGAAGGGCAGATAGAGATGCGTGCCGTTCTGATCGGTGATCAGCCAGGCGGCGACGCCGGCAATGGCAAACTCCGCAAGCAGGCGGATACGGCCAGGAACACCTTTGTGGCTGGACTTCGACACCTTGTCGAAATCATCGAGAAACCCGATGATCGCGAAGCCGAATGTGACGAACAGGCAGGCCCAGACATAGACGTTGCGCGGGTCCATCCACAGCAGCACCGCTACGGCGAGCGAGATCAGAATAAGCAACCCCCCCATCGTCGGCGTGCCGACCTTGGCAAGATGCGTCTGCGGGCCGTCGCTGCGGATCGGCTGGCCCTTGCCCTGGCGCATGCGCAGCATGAGGATAAAGCGCGGACCGATGATCAGGCCGAGAAACAAGGCGGTCGCCACCGCCGCGCCGGAGCGGACGCTCTGGTAACGCAGCAGGTTGAACGGTCCTTCGAACCCGAACCATTCGGCGAGCAGGTAGAACATTCTCAAACTTCTCCGTCGACGAGAGCGCTTACCAGCTTCGAAAGCCCCACGGAGTTGGAGCCCTTGACGAGCACCGCTTCGCCGCCCTCGATTGTCCCGCGGAGCAGGGCCAGCGCCTCGTCCGCGGTTCCGCAATGGGCGAAGCGGGCCGGACCCTCAAGCCCGCTCCCCAGCTTTTCCACCAGATTTTCGAATTCCGGGCCGACGAAAATCGCCTCGTCCACCTTCGCATCCGCCAGCAGCGGCCCGATATCGGCGTGATAGCCGTCGGATTTCTCGCCCAGTTCCTTCATCGCACCGAGCACCGCGACGCGGCGGCTGTGCGGTGCGGCGGCGAGCCCGGCAATCGCCGCCTTCATCGAGGCGGGATTGGCATTGTAGCTCTCATCGATCAGCAGAAGCGGCCCGCCGACATGTTCGATCAGGTGCCGCGCCCCGCGTCCGGCAAGGCCGGGCAGTTCGGCGAGCGCCAGCCCCGCCGAGGCGAGATCGCCAACCACCGCGTCGACCGCCGCCAGCACGGCAAGCGAATTGGCGACGATATGGCGTCCGGGCTGAGCAATTCGGTAACACAGCATGGCCGCGCCGATCTGCGCGGTTACGAGCGAGCCGCCATGCCGGTCCAGCGCCTCGACGGCGCGCGCGTCGGCCTCTTCGTGGAAACCGAAGCTGATCACGCGATCGGTATGTTCCAGTGCAGCATCGCGCAGCAACTCGTAATGCGGGTTATCGCGCGGCACGATGGCGGTGCCGCCCTCCACGAGGCCTTCGAAGATTTCGGACTTCGCGCGGGCAATCGCCGCTTCATCCGGGAAAAACTCGACATGGGCAGGCGCGATGGTTGTGACGATGGCGACATCGGGACGTACAAGTCGCGTCAGATCGGACAGTTCGCCGGCATGGTTCATGCCCATCTCGAAAACACCGAAAGCGGTCTCGCGCGGCATGCGCGCAAGGCTGAGCGGAACACCGACATGGTTGTTGTAGCTCTTGAGCGATCGGTGCGCATGGCCGCGCGAGCCCCGATCGAGCCCGAGAAACAGCATTTCCTTGGTGCCGGTCTTGCCTGCCGATCCGGTGACCCCGATGATCTTGGCGCCCGTTCGACCGCGCGAGGCCCGCGCCAGCGCGCGCAGCGCCTCAGCGGTGTCTCCTACCAGAACATGCGGATGATCGACGGCGCGATCGGTAATCGCGCCCGCGGCGCCGCTTGCGAAAGCGCCATCAACGAAGCGGTGGCCGTCGGTGCTTTCGCCGGAAAGCGCCACGAATAGATCGCCCGGACCCACTTCGCGCGAATCGAAGGCGACGCCGTTCGCCTGAAACTCGCCATGCACAGTTCCGCCGGTAGCCTGTGCGATCTCATCGGCGGTCCAGAGCGCGCTCATGCGGAAACCTCCCGTGCCACCTGCACATCGTCGAAGGGCAGCACCTGATCGCCGACGATCTGGCCCTGCTCATGCCCCTTGCCGGCGACGAGGACGATATCGTCCGGCTTCGCCATCGCGATCGCGGCGGCAATGGCTTCGCGCCGATCGCCGATCTCCTGCGCATCGGGAGCGCCACCGCGCACCGCCTTGCGAATGGCAGCGGGATCTTCGCTGCGCGGATTGTCGTCAGTCACGATAACTTCATCGGACAACCCTACGGCGGCTGCGCCCATCTCGGCGCGCTTGCCGGTGTCGCGGTCCCCGCCCGCACCGAAAACGGTGATGAGCCGCCCCTTGCAATGCGCACGCAGCGCTTCGCAGGCAGCCACCAGCGCATCGGGCGTATGGGCGTAATCGATATACACAGGCGCGCCGCTTCGGCTGATCACCGCGCGCTCCAAGCGGCCGCGCACCGGCTGAAGGCGGGAGAGATGCTCGCTGACATCATCCCAGTCCCCGCCCGTCGCGATGACGAGACCCGCAGCCGTCAGCGCGTTATTCGCCTGATAGGCACCGATCAGCGGGAGGTTGATTTTCTTGAGCCGTCCCTGCGCCTCGACTTCCAGCATCTGGCCAAGCTGCGTGGGCGTCTGGGCGATCAGCCGTAAACCCTCCCCGCGCCGCCCGACCGTGATGCGGCGCAGCGATCGCTTGGCTACCCGGTCGAACACCGCGTCGGACCATTCATCGTCCGCCCAGATGACGGCGGTGCCGTTTTCGTCCAGCACCTCGTCGAACAAACGCATCTTCGCCTCGAAATAGGCCTCCATGCTTTCATGATAATCGAGGTGATCGCGGCTCAAATTGGTGAAAGCGGCGGCGCGGATCGGCAGTCCTTCGCTGCGATACTGGTCCAGCCCGTGGCTCGATGCCTCAAACGCTGCGTGGCTCACGCCTTCGCGCGCCAGCCCGGCCATATTGGAGAGGAAGGTGACGATATCGGGCGAGGTCAGGCCGGTACGGACATTCTCTGAGCCCGTAGTGATGCCAAGCGTGCCGATCGAAGCCGCATTATGCCCGGCAAGCCGCCACAGCTGACGCGTCAGCTCAACCGTAGATGTCTTTCCGTTCGTGCCGGTGACCGCGACGGTCGCCTGCGGGAATGGGCGGAAAAATTGCGCGGCAATCTGCGCGAACCGGCGGCGCGGCACCGCGTCCGCGATCAGGTGCGCACCGTCCACGTTCACCCCCTCGCGCGCTACCACGGCGACAGCGCCGGCGGCGATGGCCTGCGGGATCACCTCTTCGGCATTGAACTTGGCACCCTGGAAGGCCCCAAAGATATTGCCGGGGGCAATCTGGCGGTGGTCTATCGCGAAGCCGGTGATGGGCTTCAGGGCATCTTCGCCGGTAAGGTTTTGCAGTATATCGCCAAGGCGCATCAATGATCCCCGCCGTTGCGCCAAAGCAGCGGCATCAGTTCGCTCACATCCACGTCGCGGCCCGTATCGGGCAGCACGCCGAGCATCGGGCCGATGCGCGGCACCAGCCGCTTGACGATCGGCGCCGCAACCCAGCCCGCGGTGCGCTGGAACGAGGTAGCGGCGGTGCCCTGCGGCTCGTCCAGCGACACAACCACAACATATTGCGGGTTGTCCATGGGGAAGGCCGCCGCAAAGGTCGAGACGAGCGAATTATGCGCATAACCACCCGCACGCGGCTTCTCGGCCGATCCGGTCTTGCCGCCGATACGGAAGCCCTCGGCATCGGCGTTGCGGCCGGTGCCGTCGAGCACGATCATGCGCAGCAGCTGACGCATCCGCGCACTTGTCGCCGCACTGAATACCCGCCGCCCCTTGGGTTCCTTGTCGGCGTCCACCTTCAAGAGGGTGCTCGGACGATAGATACCGCCATTGACGAGCGAGGCGTAAGCGGTGGCGAGGTGCAGCGGTGTGACCGCAATACCGTGGCCGTAACCGATGGTCATGTTGGTGAGGCGGCCCCAATCCTTCGGCCAGATCGGAAGGCCCTTTTCGGCGATCTCGATTTCCGGACGCTTGTCGAAATCCAGGCTGCGCAGCGTCTTTTCCATACGCTCACGCCCCAGATCGTCTGCAATGCGCGCGGTAACGATGTTGGAGCTGTTGACCAGCGCTTCGGGCACGTTGATCCAGCGGCCCATCGGGTGATCGTCATGGATCTTGAAGCCCGCGATCTTGAGCGGCGCAGTGGCGTCGTAACGCCGCGAGAGGTCGCGCACCGTCCCGGCATCCAGCGCGGCGGCCACCGTGATCGGTTTGAACGTGGAGCCCAGTTCATAAACGCTCTGCGTGACGCCATTGGCCTGGTTCTTCACTCCCTCGGCATCCAGCTTGTTGGGATTGAAGCTTGGCAGTGAACTCAGCGCGACAATCTCACCCGTGTTCGCGTCCAGCACCACACCCGCTGCGCCGATCGCATGCGTGCTTGTCATCGCGCGCATCAGTTCGTTGCGCAGCGCGCCCTGCACCCGGCTGTCGATCGAAAGCGCTACAGGCTCGCCTCGCAGATTGGGGTCCGTCAGCCGCTTCTCAAGCACCCGCTCCATGCCCATGCGGCCATGACCGCTCATGTCGGTGAAGCCCAGTACATGCGCCGCAAGATCATATTCGGGATAGAGACGCTCTGGCTCACGCGGGAATTCGATGCCGATCTCACCCAGCGCATGCACTTCGCTCACTTCGCGCGGAAGGGCACGGCGACGCAGATAGGTCGGGCGCTTGCCGGTCAACTTGGCGTAGAATTCACCGGCGGGCTCATCGGGGAAAATGGCCTGCAACTGATTGGCGAGCTGCCGCTTGTCGCCGCGAATTTCATCCGGCTTCACCCAGATGGCATAAGCCGCGATCGTGCGCGCCAGCGGTATGCCATTGCGGTCCACGATGTCACCGCGCTCGGGCACATAAGCGGAGGAAATCGCGCTGTAGCTCTTCTGATTTTCGAAGATCGCGAAGCTGCCAAGACGCAGAACGATCAGAAGCACCGCAGCGGTGAAGATCAGCGCCAGGATCATCAGCCGCTGGTACGTGGCCGTGCCTACATGGCCACCATATTCGCCCAGCCGCATGCGCGTGGGGTTGGTGGCGGCGAACGCCGTCATTGTTTCGATTTCTCGGCAGCGGCGCGGGCTTGCAGATCGCGCAGGGTGGACGCGCCGAGCAGGCTGTTTTCCAACTGCGCCACGCGCTTGGCGCGGTCCGCGGCAGCCATCTTAGGCGCGGCATTTTCCGGCGATCCGTCAGGCTTGCCCGCCTTGGCCACGACACCGTCATTCGCCGCCGTGGCAACCGGAGCAGCAGACGTCGTATCGGCTTCCGCAGACGAAACGCGCCCGCCATTGCCGACCGTGCCGATCGGCGCGGCGTCCAGGCCATAAGCGGCGGACACCATCACGGGCGATTGGGGGCCAAGGTCCTCGCCGCTGAAATCGGCCAGTTCGCGCACGCCGTCGACATATTGGCCGGGGCGCGGCGCGTCGTAACCGTAGAGAAGGTCGTTCCACTTTTCGAGCTGATCGAGGCTGGCGCGCGCCCGGATTTCCGCCTGAAGATAGCTGATCTCACGCCGGGCCTCGACGATCTGATGGTCCGCGCGCACCAGCTTGGCGTGCATCGCGCCGACCTTCAGCGACAGCGGATAGAGCGAGATGGCAACGAGGAAGACCAACGCCACCCAGCCAAGACCCTGCATGCGCTTCAGACCCATGGTCATGCCGCCTGCTCCTGCCACGGCGAAGCGTCGGTCCGCTCCGCCCAGCGCAGCACCGCCGAACGGGCGCGCGGATTTCGGTCGAGCTCGTCCTCGCCCGCACGGATCGCCTTCGATGGACGGGCGAAACTGGGCGCCGGGCCGCTATCCTGGAGCGGCAGATGGCGTGATCCACCGCCCGCTTGCCCGCTGCGCACGCGCAGGAACTGTTTTACGATCCGGTCCTCCAGACTGTGGAAACTGACCACGACCAGCCGGCCGCCGGGGCGCAGCAGCTTTTCCGCGGCGGCCAGGCCTTCGCGCAGCTCGTCCAGTTCCGCGTTCACATGGATGCGAATGGCCTGAAAAGTGCGGGTCGCCGGATCCTTCGGCATGCCTTCGCGGTGGCCGAGCGCCTTGCGCACGATCGCCGCCAGCTCACCGGTGCGCGTCAGCGGACGCGCGGCGACAATGGCCTTGGCGATCCGGCGCGAGCGGCGTTCTTCGCCATAGAGATAAATGACGTCGGCAATTTCTTCCTCATCCGCTTCATTCAGGAAGTCGGCGGCGCTCGGGCCGTCCTGCCCCATGCGCATGTCGAGCGGACCATCGGCGCGGAAGGAAAAGCCCCTCGCCGCCTCGTCCAGCTGCATTGAGGAAACACCGATGTCGAGCACCACGGCGTCCACCGCCTCGATGCCTTCGGCCGCCAATATGGAAGCCATGTCTGAAAAGCGGGCGGGGAAGAGGCGCAGACGCCCCTTGCTCCCGCCCGCCAGTCCGGCGCCCTGCGCGATTGCCGAGGGGTCGCGATCGAACGCATAAACGTTCGCCCCCTGGGCCAGGAAGGCGGAGCTATAGCCGCCGGCGCCGAATGTGCCGTCCACGATGCGCGCGCCAGGGGTGATGGCGGCGGCGTGGACGACCTCTTCGAGAAGGACGGGAATGTGAGGAGCCTCGGGCGCGCTCATTTGCGCTTCCTCTCGGCTTCGCTCAGGAAATATTCCGCGATTTCCTTCTGCATTTCGAAGCCCGTCTGCTGTTCCATGAGGATCGACGGGTTCCAGATGTAAAAATTCGTGATGTTGCCGTGAAAAAAGGCCTGGCCGTCCAGCTTGCCGAAGAAGCGCAGCATCGGCGGCATGACGAAGCGGCCACTCGCCTCGAAGCCCACTTCCATCAGCGAGGACGCGATCGGTCCGCCGGCGGCCTGCCGGTCGAACTGTTCGCCGCGCTGCTGCGCATAGTCCCATTGCTTGTCCAGATCGGTTGCAAGACGGTCCCGCTCGGTGGTGCCGAAGCCCATCAGGCAGGGTAATTCAGGGTGGCGGGCGAGGCAGACGACGTTGCCGCCGCTGCTGCTTTCCACGGTCGAGCGCAGCTCGGACGGGATCGTGCACCGGCCCTTGCCGTCGATCGTCGACAGGCCCGAGCCGCCATATACGAACCCCCCTGCCACGATTTGCCGAACCCCTTTCTTCGCGGGGCAATACGCGTCCCGCGCCGGAATTCAGCAATTCCGACGTCGGTCTTTGCAACGGCAAAGCAGACACCCCGATTGCCCACGGGCATAGCATGGGATTTCATGGGACAACAAGGGAATTTTGGGGATATCCATGGGATTGTCCGGGGGGCGCGCGGAAATCCTAGGCTTTCACTTTCTCGGCGTCAGTCGCATGGGCCGAAGGTTCTTTTTCTGTTCCGGATTTGCAGCATCAGACCCACATTTTCACCCGCAGAATCCCCGGTCGCCCCAGAATTTCCCAGAACGCGCCCAAGATGCCGGCTCGTCACTCAGCACCACCGAGTTCGGCGAGAAGCCCTGTGATCAGCGCGCCATTACCCTCGCGCCTCCACAGGCCCGGTTGCAGTACATCGGCGTCCGCCAGCAGCAGCGCCCTGCCCTTGCCGACAGCGCAGTCGGCAATCAGCCTGGAGGCGTCGATCGCGCATTTCGCCGCGGGGTCGGGGACATCCGCCAGCGCTGCAAAGGCCCCAGGCGACCGGGTCTCGATCCGCTCTCCCCGCACGTCCAGCGCCGGTGCCTGACCGGTTCGGTCCATCGGCATCACCAGCTCTATGCCCCAATGGGAAAAAAGCGGAGACAGAAGCGAGGTGAACAATGGCCGGCGTGCATCGCCGATCGGATAGCGGCTCTCCCAATGCAAAGCGGGATCGGCGAGGATCAGCGCCTTGCCCCCTGCCCTCAGCCAACCGTCCAGCGCCACCAGTTCCGCCGGATCGAGCGCCCTTGGCTGTGCGAGCAGCAGAATGCCGGTGGGGGCACTTCTGGCACCCTCCGGTTTCAACACGTCCAGATCGTCCAGCGTCCGGATGTCATAGTTTCTCTGCAGATCGACATAGGCAGGTGCAGGTGAACCACCTCCGCTCAGTTGCTCCTGAATAGACGCCTCTCCACTGCGTAGCGGCAGGCTGGTCATCAGCATCAGATCGCTGCGCGGCCCTGTCGGCTTTCCCGCGGCGCACGCTGCCAGCATGAGAATCGCGCCAAACGCCGTGGCGAGCGACCGTATGGACACGAATCTACTTCGCTTTGGCCACGGAGGTCTCCTCCGGCGCAGGAACGGCCCCGAGTTCAGCGAGCGGCTCCTTCGGCGCTTCGGTTTTAGGGGCCGCCTCCGCAACAGGAGAGCCGGTTTCCGCGATCTCTTCGGTCACCGGCACCTCGTTGCTCGCGCGGTCATTGGCGATCCCCGCCAGCCCGACGAGCAGAATGACCGCGACCAGACCGAGAACGCCGATCTGCAAGCGCTGAACATTCTCGCGCCGCTGGGTCACCGGGTCGCCTCGACCTGCCAGGGCATCGGTTCGAGATTTTTGGAGCGCATCCACTCCGGATTGTAGAGCGTGGAGAGATAGCGAAAACCGGTGTCGCAAAGGATCGTCGCGATCCGCTTGCCTGAACCCAGCTTGCGACCCAGCGCGACAGCACCGGCCACATTGATGCCCGACGACAACCCAAGGCACAGGCCTTCTTCGGCGAGGAGGCGGCGAACCCACTCCATCCCCTCTTCGTCGGAGATGCGAAACTGATCGTCGATCGGCGCGCCTTCGAGATTGGCCGTGATCCGCCCCTGGCCAATCCCTTCGGCGACCGAACTGCCCTCGGATTTCAGCTCACCATGCGCGAAATATTCGTACAGCGCCGCACCGTGCGGATCGGTCAGCGCGATCTGGACGTCCTCGCTCTTCTGCTTCAGGCCCATGCCTACGCCCGCGATGGTGCCGCCCGTGCCCGCCGCGCAGGTGAAGCCGTCGACCCGCCCGTCCATCTGCGTCCAGATTTCTTCCGCGGTCGTCTCGATATGCGCGCGGCGATTGGCGATATTGTCGAACTGGTTCGCCCAGATCGCATTTTCGGTTTCTTCCGCGATCCGGCGGGAGGTGTGCACGAAATGGCCAGGGTTGGAGAATGGAGCGGCGGGCACGGTGATCAGCTCCGCCCCCAGCGCGCGCAGCGTGTCCATCTTTTCCCGGCTCTGCGTCTCCGGCATCACGATGATCGTGCGATAGCCCAGAGCGTTGGCGACCAGCGCAAGGCCGATACCGGTATTGCCCGCCGTACCTTCCACAATCGTCCCGCCCGGTTTCAGCGCCCCGCGCTCCTCGGCATCGCGCACGATATAAAGCGCCGCACGATCCTTCACCGACGCGCCAGGGTTGGTGAATTCGCATTTGCCGAAAATGTCGCAGCCCGCCGCCTCGCTCGGCCCCTTGAGGCGCACGAGCGGCGTGTTACCGATAAGGTCCAATGTAGTGTGAAGCGTTTCCATCGACCCATTCTAGATATTGGCGATGGGCTGGGCAACAGCGGAGAAACAACGCACTGCATGATCGGTTCAGAAAGATTGGCGAAAAGTCACTTTAGAAATCAATGACTTGTCATTTTTTTCGCTTGCCGAGATTTTTCTCGGAACCCTTTTCGACAAGCGTCCGTTTGGATGGTCAGAGCAGCGGAACTCCCTCCCCCCCTTTGCCGCTGTTCTGTATTAAGGCCCGGATGCGCTCCTCCCAACCCAGCCATCCGGGCCTCATTTTTGTCCAGCGTTTGGAGGATTAACATGCGTAAAATTGTTTTGGCGAGCCTCGTTGCGGCGACCTTCCTTGTTGCCGGGTGCAACACCGTCAAGGGCGCAGGCGAAGACATTCGTTCGGTCGGTCAGGCTGGAGAAGACGCGATCGACTGATCGCTCCGCATCCAGGCCCATCCGGGTTTATAGAGGCGATCGAAGGTCTTCGGTCGCCTTTTCTTTTGCCGTCTTCCGGTCCGTAATCAGCATCAGGATCAGCGATCCTTCATAAAGAAGCACGAGCGGGATCCCGAGCATGAACTGCGAGATGATGTCGGGCGGCGTCAGTATTGCCGCGACCAGAAAGCTGATCACCAGCATGTAGCGGCGAAAGCCGATAAGCTGTTCGCGGGTTACCAGTCCCGCACGGTGCAACAACAGTAGCAGGATCGGCAGCTGGAACGCGACTCCGAAGGCCAGCACGAAGCGCATCACCAAATCCAGATAATCGCCGACCGCCGGAAGCGCCTCGACATTGAGGCCGCCCGAACTGCCCGCATATCCAAGGAAAAATTGAAATGCGAGCGGCATGACCATGAAATAAGCCAGCGACGCGCCTGCAATGAACAGTATCGGTGAAGCGAAAAGAAACGGCAGAAAAGCCTTCTTTTCGCGCGCGTAAAGACCGGGTGCGACAAAGCGCCATAGCTGCAGCGCGATCACCGGGAAGGCGAGCAGGAAGGCCGTGAACAGCGCCACCTTGATCTCAACGAAAAAGGCTTCGTAGAGCTTCGTATAGATCAGCTTGCCTTGCCCCGGCGGAAAGGCATCCGTCAGGGGCCGCACAAGCAGCGCAAAGATATCTTCGGCGAAATAAGCGCCGATCGCGAAGCCGATCACGAGCGCGATCATGCACTTTATCAGGCGGCCACGCAGTTCGATAAGGTGATCGAGCAGCGGCGCTGTGCTCTCATCGATATCGTTCACGCGCTATCGTCCTTGCGGTCCGGCTCCGCAGGTGCGGGCGCGGACTCGTCCGGCGGAGGGAACGTCGCTGCGGGCGCTTCGGGCGGCGGCAGGGGCCGCATCTGCGGCTCGTCCCCGCGCTGCTGCTCCGGCGTCAGCGCGCCTTCAGGGTGTTCGCGCATGATGCGGGCATTCTCGTCCGCCCATTTTTTCTCGAGATCCTTTAGCTCGGCCTCGCGAACCATTTCGTCGAAGCCTTCGCGCACTTGCCGCATCACGCCGCGAATGCGCGCGACCCAGCGGCCTGCGGTCATCAGCGCATCCGGCAATTGCTTGGGTCCAATGGCGACGATGGCGATCACCGCGATCACCGCCATCTCGGAAATGCCGAGATCGAACATCGATACTCCGCCGCGTCAGACGCGATCAGTTGGAGGTATAATCCCGGTCACGCTCACGCTCGGCATCCGTACGGGGCTCAGCCGGCGCACCCTCTATCCGGCGGGGCTCCTCGGGTGCACGGTCACGGCGGCTTTGTTCACGCTCGCGCTGGTCGGAATCCTCGTCCGTGATGCCTTTCTTGAAGCTCTTGATGCCCTTGCCGACATCGCCCATCATCTCGGAAATGCGGCCGCGGCCGAACAGGATGAGCACCAGTGCGGCGACGATCAGAAGTTGCCAGATACTCGGTTGCATTACAGAATCTCCGAAGGCCTGTTTCCCCGCTATCTAAACGTTCCCGCGGCCGCTTGCCACCCAATCCTCATTTGGCACGTCCGATTCATTAACGGCATCCGCGCGCGCCTCGGCCTCTTCCTCCAGTGCATCAAAGACTTCGTCCACCGGATCGAGCAGCCCTGCCGCCTTTAATTCGTCGATTCCGGGCAGATCGCGCCGACTTTCCAGCCCGAAGTGGACCAGGAATTCCGGCGTCGTTGCATAGATCAGCGGCCGCCCCGGCACCTCGCGTCGTCCGGCCGGGCGCACCCAACCCGCTTCCATCAGCACATCGAGCGTGCCCTTCGATATCTGCACTCCGCGAATGGATTCGATCTCCGCGCGGCTGACCGGCTCATGATAAGCGATAATGGCGAGCGTCTCGACGCCTGCCCGGCTGAGGCGCCGCAGCTGTGTGCGTTCGCGCCGCAGCATTCTGCCCAGATCGGGCGCGGTCTGAAAGCGCCAGGCGCGCCCGCGCTTCACCAGCTCGATTCCCCGCCCGCGATAATGGTCTTCAAGCGCGGCTAGCGCCGCCCCGATGTCGATTGCCTCGCCGACATAAGCGCGAATTTGCTCCACCGTCATCGCGTCCTCCGCCGCGAACAGGCAGGCCTCCACCGCGCGGACGTCGTCGGCCAGAGCACTCATGACCGCTTCCGCAGCCGCAGCGGCGCAAATGTGCCTTCCTGATCCAGCGCCACGCGCCCTTGCCGGGCCAGTTCCAGCGCAGCGACGAAACCGGATGCGAGCGAGGATTTGCGCAGCTCCGGATTTTCGGACTTGGCCAGAAAATGCTCAATCCGCGTCCATTCGACGGCATGGGAGATCAACCGCGAAAGCCTGTCGATCGCCTCCTCCAGCGTCACCACCGCGCGGCGCTTGACGATGTGGAGCGCCGGCTCGGTGCGCGCGCGTAACTGACCATAGGCGTTGATCAGCGTGAAATAATCGCAATCCCATGCGCGCTCATGGATGACCCGGGAGCCCCTCGGGCGCTCCGCGTGCAAAGACATCGCGCCCCTCACGGTCCCGCGCCATCAACCGTGCACCGGCTTCGCGCATCGCATTGAGACGTTCGAGCCGCAATTGCAGGCGCAGCGCCAGCTCTTCGGGGCTGGGGTCCGCCTGCTCCTCCTTCGGCAGGAGCAGCGCCGATTTGAGGAAGGCAAGCCAGGCGGCCATCACCAGGTAATCCGCGGCAAGTTCGAGCTTCAGGGAGCGCGAGCGGTCTATAAAGGCGAGATATTGCTCAGCCAGCTCCAGAATAGATATCTGCCGCAGATCGACCTTTTGCCCGCGCGCGAGCGACAACAAGAGGTCGAGCGGCCCTTCCCAGCCATCGATGTCGAGGGTCAGCTGCTCCGGTTCGCGATAGGCCGCTTCCTCGAAACCGTCTTGAGCGTCCGCGCTCACACCAGCGCCAGCAGCTCGTCGCGCTTGGCCACGAGTTCGTCCAGCCGCCCCTGCCCGCCAGGGTTGCCCAAGGCCGCACAGGCAGCTTCGTAACGCCGCTTGGTTTGGGGCTTCATCGTACCGAGGCGCTGTGCAATGCCGGTCATGTCGTCCATTTTCGCCCAGCAGTTGAGCGCGATATCGCACCCGGCCGCCACCGCCGCCTCGGCGCGCTCCGGCACGCTGCCGTCAAGCGCTTCCATGTCCAGATCATCGCTGAACAGCAGCCCGTCAAAGCCGATCCGGCCGCGAATGACATCTTCGATCACGGTCGGCGAAAGCGTGGCAGGCCGGGCTGCGTCCCACGCCGTGAAGACGATATGCGCGGTCATCGCCATGGTGGCGTGCGAGAGCGTGGCGAACGGCGCGATGTCGCGCTCCAGTTCATCGACGCTGGCGTCTACCACGGGGAGCGACTTGTGGCTGTCCGCCATGGCGCGGCCGTGGCCGGGAATATGCTTTACGATCCCGCCCACCCCGGCGGCGGCCAGTCCATTTAGCACAGCGCGGCCCAGCGCCGCCACTTGCATCGGCTCTTCGCCCAGTGCCCGGTCACCAATGACATCGTGGGCGCCCGACGCGCGTACATCGAGCAGCGGGAGGCAGTCGACATTGATGCCGACTTCGGCCAGCGAAACGCCCGATCGCCTCCGCGTTCAACAGCGCGGCCTGCATGGCGGAAATGGGGGCCAGCCGGTAAAGCTCCGCAAAGCGCTCGCCCGCGGGAAATTGCGGCCAGACCGGGGGCTTCATCCGCTGAACGCGCCCGCCCTCCTGATCCACCATGATCGGCACATCATCGCGGCCATGCAGCGCCCCGCAGATCATCGGTCAGCGCGCGGACCTGATCCTTGCTTTCGAAATTCCGGCCAAACAGGATGTAACCCGCAGGATCCGCCTCGCGAAAAAAGCCGCGCTCCGCGTCGGTCAGTTCCAGCCCGGATAGTCCGAAAATCGCCGCTAGCATGCCGTCCTGAACCTGGTTCGCCTCATCAGGCAGTAAGCTTAGACCGCGCCGGAATCGCGAGCAAGCGGGCGGTGGAAAACTCTGTGGATGGACGGCGGGAAAGCCGTGGACTTCCCCGCCCGCTCAGCCTGCGATCAGGCAACTGCCGCCATCGCTCTTGATGCGATTGCACAAGGTGTTCGCATTGGCCCGGTCGGACGAAACGGCACTGAGGCGATAGACCGTGCGCCCCTCCACCTCTGCCTTCACGACGCGGTGGCGCATGTCCTTCAGATATTCATACTGGCCGGACAGCTTGCTCCACTGCTGCTCTGCCGCGGCCTCGCTGTTCAGCGCGGCCAGCTGCACCAGCACCCCGCCCGAAGCCGGTGCGTTGGCGCCTGCAGCGGCAGATGAAGCGGCAGCGGCCGGTGTGGCCTTCGGCTCAGGAGGCGCGGGCTTGGCAGGCATGGCGTTGCTCTCGCGCGATTTGCCCTCGCTCGCGGCGAAGGCGGCATCGCCCTCCCCTTCGAACTGCTTGCCCTGAGGGTCCTCGGGCGCGACCTTGTAGTCGCCCTCCTGCGCGGCGATCAGTTCGCCATTGCCGCTCTGTTCCTGACTATTGTTATGATAGGCGAAAATACCGCCGAAAATCACCGCGATCAGCGCAAGGCCCGCGACTACGAGCAGCACGACCTTGCCGGTGGAAGGACCGTCCGGCTTGTCGTAATCGTCCGCCGTCTCCAGCCAGGGGAGGCTGTCGTCCTCGCCCAGATCCAGATCGCGCCTTACGTCGTCGGTCATTATTTTCGTCCCCGATATACGGGCATGGGAGGCATCCAGCTCACATGCTCGTCGCGGCTTCCACCCCCATGAGAGCCAGCCCGTTGCGGATAATTTGCCCGATTTGCGCGGCAAGATAAAGCCTCGCCGCCGTGGTCTCTTCGTCCTGTGTCATAATGATGCGCTTGTCCGGACGATCATTGCCGAGATTCCAGAACGCGTGGAACGCCGCCGCCAGATCGCCGAGATAGAAGGCGATACGATGCGGCTCGCGCGCTGCCGCCGCGCTTTCGACAATGCGCGGGAATTGCGCGGCGAGCTTGATAAGCTCCTGTTCTTCCTCGCCCAGCCGATCGAGCTGCGCGTCGGACGGCGTCACCCCCATCTCGGCCTCTGCCTTGCGCAAGGTGGAGCAGATGCGGGCATGGGCATATTGCACGTAAAAGACCGGATTGTCTTTCGACGCCTCGACAACCTGCTGGAAGTCGAAATCCATCTGGGCATCGGCTTTGCGTGTGAGCATGGTGAAGCGCACAACATCCTTGCCGACTTCTTCCACCACCTCGGCCAGCGTCACGAAGCTGCCCGATCGCTTGGACATCTTCACCGGCTCACCGCCGCGCAGCAGCTTGACCATCTGCACCAGCTTCACGTCGAACGCAGTCTTGCCGTCGGTCAGCGCGGCGACGGCGGCCTTAATCCGCTTGACGGTGCCGGCATGGTCCGCGCCCCAGATGTCGATCAGTTGATCGGCGCTCTGGGCCTTCTGGTAATGATAAGCGAGATCGGCACCGAAATAGGTCCAGGCACCGTTAGATTTCTTGATCGGGCGATCCTGATCGTCACCGAACTGGGTGGAGCGGAACAGGGGCAGCTCCACCGGCTCCCAATCGTCCAGCGTCTTGCCCTTGGGCTGCTCGAGCACGCCGTCATAAACGAGGCCGCGGGCGCGCAAGTCTGCCTCGGCGGCATCCGCCTTACCCTCTTCGTGCAGCGCCGCTTCCGATGAGAACAGATCGTGATGGATGCCGAGCAAGGCGAGATCGGCGCGGATCATCTCCATCATGTCGGCGACGGCTTCCTTGCGGAACAGCACCAGCCATTCACTCTCCGGCGCGACGACATAGCGGTCGCCATATTCCTTCGCCAACCGCTCGCCGGTTGATATCAGATAATCGCCCGGATAGAGGCCTTCGGGAATGGCGCCGATATCCTCGCCCAGCGCCTCGCGGTAGCGCAGATGCGCGGAGCGGGCGAGCGTATCGACCTGGCCGCCGGCATCGTTCACATAATATTCGCGGATGACCTTATGGCCCGCCGCTTCGAGCACGGATGCCAGCGCATCGCCCACCACGGCGCCGCGGCAATGCCCCATATGCATCGGCCCGGTCGGGTTCGCGGAAACATATTCGATATTGACGGTAACGCCCTTGCCCGCTGCGGAACGCCCATAATCGTCCCCGCGCGAGGCAATCTCGCGCAGCTCGCCGAGCCAGACACCATCTTTTAAGCGGAGGTTGAGGAAACCGGGGCCGGCGATCTCGACCGATTCCACGCCGTCCGCGGCGCGCAATTTTTCCGCCAGCTTCTCAGCCAGATCGCGCGGCTTCATGCCAGCGGGCTTTGCCAGCACCATCGCGGCATTGCAGGCGAGGTCTCCGTGCGAGGGATCGCGGGGCGGCTCCACCGCCAACTTGTCGCGCGGCAGATCGGCCGGGATCACGCCATCGGCGCTCAGCGCATCCAGCGCCTCGCCAACGCGTGCGGAATAGGTTTCAAAAATCGTCATGGCTTCACTCGCGATAAAATTCAGGCGGTCGCCTTGGCATCCCGGCGCAGCGAAAGCCAGATCAACAGCGCCATAACGCCCGCAAACGCCCAATAGAGAGTGAGCGATGGGATCCAGGCCCAGTCGAACCACTCCATCGGCACGGTGCGGATATTGCCTTCGATGAAACGCTGCCAGACCTCCACCTTCAGCGCCTGCGTTTCGCCTTCATAAGCGGTGACATTGGCGGCGGCGATCATCGAGGCGATAATGGCGCTGACGGCGAACAGCGCTGCGCCCAGCGTCTTCCAGAAGAGGCCGCGACACAGCGCCCAGTATCCGGTCAAGCCAAGCCCAAGAAAAGCCATGGCGGGCATTGCATGACGGGGCCCGGTGCTGTTGCCACCGGTCCAGTACACATAAGCTGCGTTCAGCAGGAAATAGATGGCCGTGCCCGCGATGGCCAGCCAGCCGGCGGCCCGTAAATTCTCCCGGCCGATCATGCGGAACAGACCCACCGGAGCGAGCACGAGCAAAGGCGAAAGCCAGAGGATACCGCGGCGCTCACCGAACAGGATTTCGTACATCACATGGGCTTTGGGATAAGTCAGCCCCATCACACCCTGCTGCATCCCTTCGAACCCTTCCACGCCCTCATAGCCTACCTTGAACGGCGTCCCGAAGGCGATGAGGTTGTAGATGACGAGCGGGGCCAACGCGGCGAGACCCGCGGCCACGCCCACGCCCAGCAGCTTAAGCCTGAGCGCGACCGGAAGTCTGCGCGCCTCCCACAGGCCATAGAGCAGCAGTGCCAGCACGCCGAAAACGGACTGATGCTCGACCACCAGCGCCCAGCCGAGCGCGAAGGCGGCAATTGCCGCTGCCGTGAAGAGCCGCCCGGGCCTTACCCCCTGATCGGGGCCGCTCACCGCAATATAGCGCAGTCCCGCCAGACCGATCAGCAGCAGCGCGCCCACTGCGGCATGGCCAAATATGGTGGTGGCCCAGCCCCAGGTGGGCGTGGCAACGGCATAGGACAGCGCCCCGAACATGGCAGCGCCGCGATTGCCCGTCAGCGAAATGCCCGTCCAATAGAGTGCGACAGCGCCAAGCGCGACGAGCAGCCCTGACGATAGAAAAGCGGAAAGCCAGACGCGCAGCACCACATAATCAACAAAGCCCCGGTCCCCCAGGCTCGGCGAATGAAACATCGCCTCGTCATCCGTGATCCGATCCAATAACCAGACTGCCGGTACCGCCATCAGCGTCATGCCGGGCGCCTTGTCGGTGTAATAATGATCGCCGAACTTCGCATGATCCGATGCGAGTTCCGCATATTGGTCGATTGTCGCATCGCCTTCTTCAACGAGCGATACCGCTGCGAACAGGCGGGTGGTGTTGTTGGGATTAAAGGCCCAGGAACCGAAATAGCCGCAGCTTATCCAGACGAATGCAAACAGCAGCAGCGCGGTGCGCCCGCCTACCGGCCAAACCTTCCCCCCCATGGCAGACCCATTCCCTCTCGGCGCGGCTTTAACGCGTGACGTTGTAGCGCAGCTGATCCTGGCTCAGCTGGAACCCGACGAGATGTTCGAACGTGGCCCGCGCGATTGCGGCGCGCACTTCCGGCTGCGCCAGCGGATCGAGCGCCGCGTCGGCATCGCCGGCCTTGCGCTCACGCGTAATCTGGCGGCGAATGTCATCGGGCAGCGTGGCAGCTGCGCGGTCGATATAACCGGCAGCGCTTGCTTTTGCCGAAGCGCGTTCCTGTCCAGCGGCAAAATTCAGCGTTACCTCACCCACGCGCTTAGCGACGACGGCGGTACCGCCCTGCGTGATGACGGAGAAATAGGGCAGCGTCACTTGGCGCGCCTGCCGGGTGTCGTAGCGACGCGCCTGCACGTCGAAATCCACCTGGCTGTAAATTTTCGCACCGCTTTCATTGCAGCTTCCGCGCACGTTTGTGATGTCCGCCACCACGTCCAGATCGGAAAAGTTCTGCGATCCAGCGGTGCGGAAAGTGGTGATATCGCCCAGCCCCTCGGGCACGCCGACGATGGGGCAGCCGGAGCGTACGACATTGACGCCAACCCCGCTCGAAAGGTCGAGATCGCCCTCTTTGGAGCAACCGCCAAGCGCAAGAGCCAGGCCGGCGGCAGCGAACAGGAATTTCTTCAACGGTCGATCCTTTCATGGCGGCGCGGACAAGATTCGCGCCGTTCCGGGGTTCACGCCGCCTTATCCCCGCAATATATAGGGTGCAACCGTGCTGGCCCATCGGGCCGGACGCCCTGCGATGAGCCGAGGATCCCCGCCATGCCCGAAACCACCGATCGCCTGCCGCTGCGCCTGCTTGTCGCCGCGCCGCGCGGCTTCTGCGCCGGCGTGGACCGGGCCATCACCATCGTCGAGCGTGCGCTCGAGATCTATGGCAGGCCGGTCTATGTCCGTCACGAGATCGTCCACAACAAATACGTCGTGGATACATTGAAGGAAAAGGGCGCGGTTTTCGTCGAGACGGTCGATGACGTACCGGACGGCGTTCCGGTGGTCTTTTCCGCTCACGGCGTTCCGAAGGCCGTCCCTCACAAGGCAGCCGAGCGCGGGCTCGACTATATCGATGCCACCTGCCCGCTCGTTTCCAAGGTGCATCGCCAGGCCGAGCGGCAGGTCGATGCAGGTCGGCATATCATCTTCATCGGCCACCGCGGACATCCGGAGGTGATCGGCACTTTCGGTCAGGTACCGGAGGGGTGCATGACGCTGGTTGAAACGGAAGCGGATGCCGAAGCGCTGCAACCTGCCGAGCCGGACAATCTAGCTTTTCTGACCCAGACGACGCTCTCCGTGGACGATACCAAAGCGATCACCGACATCCTCCAGCGCCGCTTCCCCTCGATCGTCGGGCCACGCGGCGAGGATATCTGCTATGCGACGTCAAACCGCCAGCAGGCCGTCAAGGCAATTGCCTCATCCTGCGATCTCGTGCTCGTGATCGGGGCCACCAATAGCTCCAATTCGGTGCGTCTGGTGGAAGTAGCCGAACGCGAGGGAACGCCCGCCAAGCTGGTGCAGCGCGCCGATGACATCGATTTCACATGGCTGGATGGCGTTGGCACCCTTGGCCTGACCGCGGGCGCTTCGGCCCCCGAGCTGCTTGTTCGCGAACTTGTCGATAAGCTTTCAGAGCGGTTCGACGTACAGGAGGAAGTGATCGAAAGCGCCAAGGAGCGGATGGTCTTCAAGCTTCCGCGGAGCCTGGAAGCGGCCTGACGTCTTGGCGGTCTATACGCAGGTTTCGCCGGATGCGCTCGCCCGGCTGCTGGCGCGTTATGACGTCGGCGCGCCGCGTGCCTGCAAGGGTATTGCCGAGGGGGTGGAAAACAGCAATTATCTCGTCGAGACCACCAGCGCGCAATTCATCCTGACGCTCTACGAGAACAGGGTGGATGAAAGCGATCTGCCTTATTTTATCGATCTCGTCGGCCATCTCGCCGCGCGCGGCCTGCCCGTCCCTGCGTTCATCGGAGATCAAGAGGGCCGCGTGGTGCAGGAAGTGGCCGGTCGTCCCGCATGCCTCATCGCGTTCCTAAACGGCATATCGCCGGAGCGGCCCAATGCAGACCAGGCGGCGAGCGTCGGAACGGCGCTGGCGCAGATGCATGCCGCTTGGGCGGACTTTGACGGCCAGCGACCCAACAGCCTGGGGCCTGAAGGATGGCAGGCCCTCGCCGCCCGGTGCGACCGCGACGGGCTCAGGGCGATCGCTCCCGATTTGGGGCCGCGGATCGAGGCGGAGCTGAAACTGGTTAAAGAGCAATGGCCGGCTCATCTCGAAGCGGCACCGATCCATGCCGATCTTTTTCCCGATAATGTCCTGATGCTGGACGGCGCGGTCACCGGAATTATCGATTTCTACTTCGCCTGCACGGATATCCGCGCTTACGATCTGGCGGTCACGCATGCGGCCTGGTGCTTCAAGCCGGACGGCACGGGCTTCGACGAGGATGTCTCGCAGGCGCTGATTTGCGCCTATCGCGCCGGTTTCGGGCTTACAGAAGCTGAAGAACAAACGCTGCCCTTGCTGGCGCGCGGCGCATGCCTGCGCTTCCTGCTTACCCGCGCTTACGACTGGATCGCGACCCCGCCGGACGCGCTGGTAACCCGGAAGGACCCTCTTGCCTTCCTGCGGCGGCTGGACTTTTATCGCGCCGTGATGGACGGGGAGCACGGCAACCCGTTCGCGCATCACAGCAATTCAGGAGAACGCCCGGCATGAAGACGGTCGAAATTTTCACCGACGGCGCGTGCAAGGGCAATCCGGGGCCTGGCGGCTGGGGAGCGCTGCTGCGCTTCAAGGGCCATGAGAAGGAACTGTCAGGCGGCGAGGCGAACACCACCAACAACCGCATGGAGCTCACCGCCGCGATCGAGGCGCTGAAGCTGCTCATCGAGCCGTGCAATGTCGTTGTGACCACCGATAGCAAATATGTTCTCGACGGGATCACCCGCTGGGTGATCGGCTGGCAAAAAAACGGTTGGAAGAACAGCCAGAAGAAGCCGGTCCGTAACGAGGATCTGTGGCGCGCATTGCTCGACGCTTGCGCGCAGCATCATATCGAATGGGTGTGGGTGAAGGGCCATGCCGGCCATCCCGAGAACGAGCGGGTCGATCGTCTGGCGAGCGATGCAGCGGAACAGGCCGCCGGACCGCCCCCGCCCGATTACGATGCCGAAGACTGATCAGGCGAAGCGCACAGGCGAATAACGTGCCGGCTCTATTGCGTCCGGCATTTTCCCCGATCCCAGAATAAGATAGGCGGCTAGCGCGGCCGCCGCCGGCGCGGTCTGTATGCCGAAACCGCCCTGCCCGGCGAACCAGAAAAAGGCATCATTGTCCGGCGCGCGGCCGATGACCGGCAGCCGATCGGGCGCGAAGCTGCGCAGTCCCGCCCAGCGACGTTCCACGGCCTCGACCGTCCAGTCGACCACCTCTTCGAACCGCGCAATGGCAGTCGCGACGGCGATTTCCTCAGGCGCAGCGTCGCAGGGATCGCTCGGCACCTCGTCATGCGGACTGAGCCACAAACGCCCGCCAGCGTCCGGCTTGAAATAGAAACTGCCGTCGAGGCCAAGGATCAGTGGAAGATCGGCGCTCGCCGCCGGGCGCGTTCGGATCTGAGCGATCGAGCGGCGGAAAGGACGAATGCCGCAAGGGCGCACGCCGCTCGATAGGGCTACGGCATCCGCCCACGCGCCAGCCGCGTTGACCAGCAGCGTCGCCGAAAACGCGCCGGCCGCGGTTTCGATGAGCCACTCGCCGCCCGACCAGCGGGCCTGACGCAGCGATGCGCGGGTCTGCAGCGTGGCCCCTGCGCGCGCCGATGCCGAAAGATAATGCGCATGGAGGCTGCCCACGTCGATATCGCGGCAATCGGGCTCCCACACCCCATGATCCCAGCCCGCACGGATGCCGGGCACCCGCTCTTCGATCCCGCCGCGATCGAGTTCTTCCATGCGCACCGGGCTATCCGCAAAGGCATCCAACATAGCGGCCACGTCCTGCTGGTGACCGCTTTGCGCGATATGCAGCGCGCCGCGCGGGCGCAGGAACCCGCCCTCGGAAAGCGCGGGAAAAGAGGCGCTGGTAAGCGGCTGCACCCCTGGGCCACCATAACTCTCATCCCAGAAGGCGGCCGACCTGCCGGTGCTATGATAGCCCGGCTGGTCCTCGCCCTCGAGCAGCAGGACCGAGCGATGCGGTGCGAGCGCGGCGGCAAGGCTGGCGCCCGCCATTCCGGCGCCAGTGATCGCAATGTCGAAATCGCTCACTGCGTCTGCCGTTCCAGGAACGCGCCGATGGTTGCCATTACCTGATCGCGCACCGGATCGGCCTCACGCAAAAGCTCGTGCGCTGCCTCACCGCCGTACAGCACCAATTCGACATTGGGCAGACGTTTTGCATCGGTTATGATCCGCCGGGTGTCCACCAGCTGATCCGCCGTTGTCGCCACGATCAGCATCGGGGTGTCGATCGCTTCCAACGTGCCCGTTCGCTCCAGCCCGCGGATGGATTCCATCGCCCGTTCAACCCAGCCCCAGCTCGCCGGCCCCATTTTCAATTCGGGACGAAGCGCCCACCAGCCCGGCTCATCATCATAGCGCGCCTTGTCATGCGTCAGCAGTTTATGACGTTCGCTGGCACGCGAACCGGGCTTCTCGCTATCCTTCCAAGCCGCCCGCGCCGGATTGCCGATCCGCGTCATCAGCCGCGCATAAGCATGGCCCACCCAATAGGGAACGCCGCCCGCGTGAATACCCAGCATCGGCGCACTCAGAATTGCAGCGTCGGGATCGACGGCCCGTTCCGCCAACGCCCGCAGGACCAGATGGCCGCCCATGCTATGGCCCATCAGAATATGCGGTCCGGGCGTCTGCGTAGCCCAAATTTTCCAGAACCAGGCCAGGTCCGCGATCCAGGTCGCGAAATCATCTACATGGCCGACATTGGGTTCTTCGGAGAAACGTCCCGAACCGGCCTGCCCGCGCCAGTCGCTGGCGGTGACATTCCAACCGTCGGTCCAGAAGCCGTGCAATGTCTCGAGATATTTCTCGTAGATATCGCCGCGTCCGGGAAGGAACAGGATCGATCCTTTCGGCGCATCCGCGCGCCAGTCGATCCGGCGGATCGACCAGCCGTCTTCGGCTTGCCAGTGGCTCTCCGTGGCGGCGTCCGGAATGGCTCTGCGGTCTATGGTTACCATTTGGCAAGCAATGCTGGTTAACGAGGGGGCTATGACTGGGAACCCCTTCGCTTACGGGCTGCTCGCCGCCTTGGCAATCTTGCTGCTGGTGACTGTCTATACCGACATCAAGGATCGAAAGATCTACAACAAGATCGTGCTGCCGATCGCGATCGGCGCGCCATTATGGTGGATCGCCAATGGAGAACCCGTCTGGCCGGACATGGCGCTGCACCTGATCACCGGCGTGATCGTGTTCCTGCTGTTTTCGCTGTTCTTCTATCTGCGCGCGATGGGCGGCGGGGACGTGAAGCTGTTCACCGCCATGGCGCTCTGGTTCGATTGGACCACCACGACGCGGATGCTTTTCTACACCGCAATTCTGGGCGCGATTGTAACCGTGGTTTTCTGGATGGAGCATCGCTTCGCGAAGCGTCAGGGATTTGCCCAGATACCCTATGGCGTGGCGATCGCTATCGCCGGGCTCATCATCTGCAGTGAACGATATTTTAACCAATATGGCTGATTGATCCACGCTGACCAAAAGGGGCCTTCAGGGAGACAACAGGCGTCATGGACAAGAGAAAACTCATTCTGCTCGTGGGGGCGCTGTTCATCGCCGCCATCGCCGCGTTCATGGCGCGCAGCCTGTTCATGGGTTCCGCGGCTCCTGAAACCCAGGCCGCGGCGCAGCCGACAGGGCCCAAGGTTCTGGTCGCCACACGCGGCCTTCCCGTAGGTACAATCATTACCGCGGACAGCCTTCGCTATCAGCCCTGGCCCGCTGAAATGGTGACCGATGCCTATTTCATCGAAGGTGTAGAGGGCGCCGTCGATATCACCAAATTGCAAGGCACCGTCGTTCGCCACGCCATTACGGCGGGCGAACCGCTGACGCATGGTGCGCTGGTCTCCCCCGGCGATCGCGGCTTCCTTGCCGCCGCGCTCGGCCCTGGCATGCGTGCCGTTACCGTGCCGGTTTCCGGCCTTACCGGCGTTGCAGGATTTGTTTTTCCGGGAGACCGGGTCGATCTCGTGCTGACTCAGAATGTAGACGGCGTTGCTGTCGAGAACTCGACCAACAAGCCGCTGAAGGTTTCGGAAACGATCATCCGCAACCTGCGCGTTCTGGCGACCGACCAGCGTACCGAGCCGCAGGTGGACGAAAGCGGCAAAACCGTTGCCACCGGCTATCAACTGGTAACGCTGGAAGCCACGCCGCGCATCGCGGAAAAAATCACCGTGGCGCAAACCATCGGCACGATCAGCCTGTCGCTACGCTCGCTCGCCGACAGCTCCGCCGATCTGGAAGAAGCGATCGCTTCGGGCGCGATCAAGGTGCCCGCCACCAGCGATCCCGAGGAAGAGGAGCGCGTGCTGCGCAGTCTCGCGCAGCGACCGATCGACGGCAAGTCCAGCTATTCGACCGGCGGAGACGTCTCGCGCTTCCAGCGCCGCAGCATCCCGCCGCAGACCGCGCCTGAGAAAAAGGCGATCGAGGAAAAGGCAGAGGAGGAAGCCAAAGGGCCCGTCGTGAACGTCGCCCGGGGCAATAACTCCACCACCGTTACGTTCGACCGGAGATAGGGTCATGAAGAAGTTTCTTCGCATCAAGCCGGGAGCCGCGCTGTTCGCACTGGCCGCGGCTACGGCAATCGCCCCGGCGATGATCGCCGCCACCCCGGCCGCTGCACAGCAGACCGATCGGCCCAGCCGCACCCTTACCCTTTCCGTCGGCAGGGGTGAGCAGATCAATTTGCCCTCCAGCATTACCGACGTCTTCGTCGCCGATCCCTCGGTGGCCGACGTTCAGGTGACCAACCCGCGGCAGATTTACCTGTTTGGTAAAGCGCCGGGCGAGACCACCTTCTACGCCACCAATGGTGCGGGCAAGACCGTTTACAGCGCGATCATCCGCACCGGCCGCAATATCGAGACGATCGATCAGATGCTTACATTGGCCATGCCCGAGGCCAATTTGCGGACCAACAGCTTGAACGGCGTGACCTTGCTGACCGGCACCGTCGCCAATCCCGAGGACGCAGCCGAGGCCGAGCGCCTGGTCCAGGCGTTCGTCGGCGACAGCACGAAGGTAATCAGCCGAGTACGCACCAAAACGCCGCTGCAAGTGAACCTGCGCGTGCGGATCGCCGAAGTGAGCCGTTCGCTCGCCAAGGAAATCAACGGCAACCTGGCCACGCGCGACACGAGCGGCGGCTTTCTGTTCGGTGTCGCCCGCGGCCGTGACTTTGTGAACATCTCGGGCACGCCCACCAAGGGCCTGCCGGTGCTCGACGCGTCGTCGCAATTCGGCCTGCCGCCGGGCAGCATCAGCCTGCCCTTCGACCCGGCAACCGGCCAGTTCGTGACCAGCGGCACGCAGTACAAGTTCAACATTCCAAGCGGCGCAAACGTGATTCAGGCCGCTGGGCGCCTGTTCGGTCTGGACGTGGCTGCCGCGTTCGATCTTTCGGAAACCGCAGGTCTCATCTCGACATTAGCGGAGCCTAATCTGACGACCGTCTCCGGCGAAACCGCGGAATTTCTGGCGGGCGGTGAGTTCCCAATCCCCATCGCAAACGGCCTGGGTGCCACCACGGTCGAATTCCGCAATTACGGCGTGCAGTTGCAATATACGCCCACAGTGCTGGCCAATGGCCGCATCTCCCTGCGCGTTCGCCCCGAAGTCTCCGATATCTCCAGCGTAGGCGCGGTCCGTTTCGGCGGAACCGAGATTCCCGCGGTGATCACGCGGCGTGCCGAAACGACCGTGGAACTTGGCTCCGGCCAGAGCTTCATGATCGCAGGCCTTCTGAGCAACGCATCGACCAGTTCTGTCGAGAAGATGCCTGGCGCGGGCGACATCCCGATCCTCGGCAATCTATTCAAATCGAACGGCTGGCGGCGCAATGAAACCGAGCTGATGATCATCGTCACGCCCTATCTGGTGGAGCCTGTTTCGGATAACGAGATCGTGCTGCCGACCGATGGCTATCAGAGCCCGAACGATGCCCAGAGGCTGCTCCTGAACCGGCAGAGCGACGGTGTCAGCGGCGGAACCCGCCCGATGCCAACGATCGCGCCGGAAGAGCCTGCGGGTCCGGCGATCGGCAATGCTGCACCGGCCAACTCCAAAGCGCGCGCCAGCAACGACACCGCCGCTCCCGGCTTCAGCTATTAACGCGCCCGGACAGCCAGAAAGGTCAGCTTCCATGCATATTTCAGCAAAGCTTATGATCGCCGCTATCGGCCTGTCGCTGGCGGGTTGTACCGGCAGCCACGTCAATCGCACTATGTATTCGGTTCACCAGCCAGTGGTGACGCGCGCCAATTACGCGATCGACCTTAACGCAGGCGCAAACGGCCTGGCACCGGGCGAACGTCAGCGTCTGGGCGAATGGATGACGGCCCTGGACGCAGGCTATGGGGATCGTATCGCGATCGATTATGGCGGCGGCTTCGCCGATGCCGGCACCGCGACTGAGGTCTCGAACATCGCCGCCAACTACGACGTGGCCGTTGTTGATACCGCACCGGTAACCGCAGGTGCTGTCGTGCCGGGGACGGTGCGCGTCGTGCTTACGCGGTCGCGTGCGTCCGTTCCCTCCTGCCCCGACTGGAGCAAGAAGAGCGAGGCGAATTATACCGGCGGCAATCACACCAATTATGGCTGCGCCACGAACAGCAACCTCGCCGCGATGATCGCCGATCCCGAGGATCTGGTCCGCGGTCAGGATGCGCACGGCCATGACAGCACCCGTGCCGTTCGCCCCGTCGAGGCCTATCGCAGCGGCGAAACGGGAGACAACTGATGAACGCACCCTGGAAAGCCGGCGGCTCGCGTGATCCGTTCGAGGCGTATGTTTGCGATGTGAACACCTATGACATCGTCCGCTCCGTCTGCGACGACATGGGCTGGGCACCGGAAAAGGTCAGCAAAGGCGGGCTGCGCAACGCCATCCAGTCGCTCTCCGTTTCGGCCAGCCCCAACATTCTTCTGGTCGACCTGTCCGAGTCCGGAGATCCGCTGAACGATATCAACGGCCTCGCAGAAGTGTGCGAGCCCGGCACGATGGTAATCGCGGTCGGCCAGATCAACGATGTACGTCTTTACCGTGATCTGATGGTGAGCGGTCTGCACGACTATCTGCTGAAGCCATTCGGCCCCGATGCCCTGCGCGATTCCATTGCGCAGGCGCAGGCGATGATGAACGCACCGAGGGCCGAGGACGACGGAGGTATCCGTAGCCACATCAGCACCGCCGTTATCGGCGTACGCGGCGGCGTCGGCGCATCGACCGTTGCCACTTCGCTCGCCTGGCTTTTGAGCGACCGTCTTGGCCGCCTCACGGCACTTCTCGACTTGGATGTTCATTTCGGCACCGGTGCGCTGTCACTCGATCTGGAGCCTGGCCGAGGGCTGACGGACGCGATCGATAATCCCAGCCGTATCGACGGGCTGTTCATCGAACGCGCTATGATCAAGGCAAACGACAAGCTTTCGCTGCTGTCGGCCGAGGCACCGATCAGCAATCCGATCATGACCGACGGCACCGCCTTCTTCCAGTTGCAGGAGGAGTTCCGCGGAGCGTTCGAGGCGACCGTGATCGATCTGCCGCGCAATATGCTGATCAACTATCCGCATCTTGTGCACGATCTGCAGGTGCACGTCATCGTGACCGAACTGTCGCTCGCGGCTGCGCGCGACACCATCCGCCTTCTCGCCTGGCTGAAGGCAAATGCGCCGCAGAGCCGCCCGATCCTGGTGGCCAACAAGGTGCAGAGCTCCGCGCTGGAGATCAGTCGCAAGGATTTCGAGTCCTCGATCGAGCACAAGATCGATTTCATGGTACCAGCCGATCCCAAGTCGGCCGCGCAGGCGTCCAAGCTGGGCAAGCCGATTGTCGAGGCTGTCCGATCCAGCAAGGCATCCGCTGCGATCAAGGGCATTGCCGACATGATCGTAGGTCAGGCCGAAGAGGATGAGCAGACCGATGGTGTCGAAGCAGGCAAATCGAAGAAGTCTGGCAAGAGCAGCTTCTCCTTCTCATCCCTGCTGCCTTCGAAAGCCAAGGCGAAGGCCTGATCGCCGCAGCAATGTCAGCGAACGGCCTTCACCCATCTAACGCGCAAGCGGAGTTTGTCCGATGAACGTACAAATGCTGATGTTCATCGCGACGATCGTGATCATGCTCGGCATGGTGGTGATGGCGTTCGCCGGGCCGAATGTCAGCAAGGCCAGCAGCCGGCGGCTTACCGCCGTGAAGCTGCGTCATAGCGACAGCGACGCTGCTCTGGTCGAAAAGCAGATGCGCAAGGCGGTTGCCGCCCAGCGGCCCCGCAATGCCAGAAGCGGCAGCCGGACCGAAAAGCTGATCCTGCGACTGCAACAGACCGGCAAGGTCATCTCGGTCCAGAAATATCTGGCCATTTGCGGTGGCCTGTTCGCGTTCGTTTTTCTGGGGCTGATGGCCAAGGGCGCGCCGCTGATCTTCAGTCTTCTTCTAGGCGGCATCATCGGCTTCGGCCTGCCGCATCTGGTGGTCGGCAAGATGATTACCCGGCGAATTAACAAGTTCACCGCGCGCTTCCCCGATGCACTCGAGCTTTTGGTTCGTGGCCTGAAATCAGGCCTTCCGATTGGCGAGACCCTTGCAGTTGTCGCCAAGGAAGTTCCCGGCCCGGTGGGCGAGGAATTCAAGCGCGTCACGGAAAAGATCAAGATCGGGCACGCGATGGAAGATGCATTGCAGGAAGTGGCGGAACGGCTCGGCACGGCGGAGTTTCAGTTCTTCGTCATCACGCTGGCCATCCAGCGTGAGACCGGCGGCAATCTGGCGGAGACGCTCGGCAATCTCGCCGATGTGCTGCGCAAGCGCGCGCAGATGAAACTGAAGATCAAGGCGATGAGCTCCGAATCCAAGGCGTCCGCCTACATTGTGGGATCCCTGCCCTTTTTCGTGTTCGGTATCGTCTACTGGATGAACCCGGAATATCTTTCGGGCTTCTTCAGCGAAGACCGGCTGATCATCGCCGGTATGGGCGGCCTTATCTGGATGTCGATCGGCGGCTTCATCATGGCCAAAATGGTCAATTTCGAGATCTGAGGAGCCAGACGATCCATGGAACCCAATAGCGGCCCCACGCTCCTCGGCATCGATGTGTTCTACGTCGCCACCATTCTGGCGGGCGTGGCGGCGGCTGCCGTATTTCTGGCCATCTACGCTGCCGTCACCGTTAGCGATCCCATGGCAAAGCGCGTCAAGGCGCTGAATGAACGGCGTGAGCAGCTGAAAGCAGGCATCACGGCGTCCACCGCCAAGAAGCGCGCCTCGCTCGTGAAAAAGAACGAGACGACCGATCAGATGCGCGCGATTCTCTCGCGCCTCCAGGTGCTGCAGGACAGCCAGCTGAAAGAGGTCCAGCAGAAGCTGGCTCAGGCCGGCTGGCGTTCCAAGGAACTCGCCGTGGCCGTCATTTTCGCGCGTATGGTCCTCCCCATCGTGATCGGCGGCGGCGCGGCGCTGTTCATTTACGGTTTCGGTGGATTGGGCGACTGGTCCGAGCTGAAGCGTTTCGGCACGTTCGCCTTCGCGCTTATCGGAAGCTATAAGGCACCGGATATCTTCGTGAAGAACGCGATCACCAAGCGTTCCGACGCGATCCGCAAGGGGCTGCCCGACGCGCTCGACCTGCTCGTCATTTGCGCCGAAGCCGGCCTCACGGTCGATGCAGCCTTTGGCCGCGTCGCGCGTGAGCTGGGCCGGGGTTATCCGGAACTGGGCGACGAATTTGCGCTGACCGCGATCGAACTCGGCTTCCTTACCGAGCGGCGCATGGCATTCGAAAACCTTGCCTACCGCGTCAATCTCGATGCGGTCCGGGGCGTGGTCACCACCATGATCCAGACCGAGAAATACGGCACCCCGCTCGCTTCGGCCCTGCGGGTATTGTCCGCCGAATTTCGCAACGAGCGCATGATGCGCGCCGAGGAAAAGGCAGCGCGCCTTCCTGCGATCATGACGGTGCCGCTGATCCTGTTCATTCTGCCGGTGCTGTTCATCGTGATCCTGGGCCCGGCGGCTTGCTCGATCGCCGACGCCTTCAGCCTCTGACAGCTGCCAAGCTTCGGAATTAGGGAAAAGCGCAAATGCTGCGGCGGAGCGAAACGGCTATCCGTTCGCTCCGTTCAGCCCTAAGACATCGCGCATCCGCAATAATCGCGGAAACAGTCATTAGGAGATTTTGCCCGTGAAACCTATCAAGGCTTTCGCTGCCGCCGCCCTCGTCGCCGTCACAGCGCCGGCATTCGCTGCGCAGCCGGTCACCGGTCGCTGGGTCACCGAAGACAAGGCTGCGGTGGTTGAAATCGCGCCTTGCGGTCAGAAGCTGTGCGGTAAGATCGTCAAGTTTCTGAAGACCCCACCACGCGGCGTCGACCAGCGCGACATTCACAATCCCGACAAATCGCTGCGCTCGCGCAAGCTTATGGGCTTGCCGGTGCTGACGGGTTTCAACGAGGACGGCGACGAATGGCGCGGCGAAATCTACGATCCGAAGACCGGCAAGACCTACCGTTCACTGCTACAGCGCAAGTCGGCGGGCCAGCTTCAGGTTAAGGGTTGCATCGGGCCGTTCTGCAAGACTCAGACCTGGAACCGCGCAGGCTGAACCACACTCTCCTCTCCCCTACAAAGGGGAAGGAAATCTACGCGGCGCCGCCTGCCCGATCCGGTTCAGTCGGCGCCGAGAATCCATTCCACGCCAGCATCGGCGTGGATCGTCGTGCTGTCGTAAATCGGCAGGATGTTGGCGTTCACATCGACGATTAGATCCAGCTCGGTGCAGCCCAGCACCACTGCTTTGACACCGGTCTTGTCGATATTGGTGATGAACGTCTTCAGCGTCCGCTCGGCATCACGGCGGACAATGCCCTTCATCAGCTCATCATAGATGATCCGGTCCAACTCCTCGACCCGGTCCATATCCGGCGGAAGCAGGGAGACGCCGTGCTCGATCAGCCGCTGGCGATACCAGGGTTCGGTCATCACGTTGCGCGTGCCGATCAGCGCGGCGCTGGCGATTTCATCCGCCTTCATCCTGGCGCCCACCGCATCGGCGATGTGCAGCACCGGGATCGAGACGGCATCGACCACCTCGTCATACACCTTGTGCATGCTGTTGGCCGCGATCAGGATGGCCGTGGCCCCGGCCTGCTCCACCCGCTTTGCGGCGGATGAAATAATCTCCGCCGCTTCCGACCAAGCCGGCTTGTCGGTCGTGCGGATCAAGCCATTGAAATCAAGACTTTCAATGACCATCGGCGCGGAGAAATCATGGCCGCGCGCCTGTTGGACCTTGGTGTTGATACGACGATAATAGAGCTCGGTCGAAACCCAGCTCATCCCGCCGATGAGACCGATCTTACGCATTCTGATCTGTGTATCCTAACCCTGAACGCCCGCTTCTTCAGTCGAGCGCCTTCACGATCTCCTCGCACATTTTTTTCGCGTCGGAGAGCAACATCATCGTGTTGTCGCGATAGAAGACTTCGTTGTCCACCCCTGCATAGCCCACGCCGCCCATCGATCGCTTGATGAACAGGACGGTCTTCGCTTTTTCCACATCGAGCACGGGCATGCCGTAGATGGGCGAGGTCTTGTCGGTCTTCGCAGCCGGATTGGTAACGTCGTTCGCGCCGATCACGAAAGCGACATCGGCCTGGCTAAATTCGCTGTTGATATCCTCCAGCTCGAACACCTCGTCATAAGGCACGTTCGCTTCAGCGAGCAGCACGTTCATATGCCCCGGCATGCGGCCGGCGACGGGATGGATCGCGTATTTCACATTCACCCCCTCGGCCTTCAGCATGTCCGCCATTTCGCGCAGCGAATGCTGGGCCTGTGCGACGGCCATGCCGTAGCCGGGCACGATGATGACGTTCTCGGCCTGTTTCATCAGGAAGGCGGCGTCGTCCGCGCTGCCGCGTTTCCACGGCCGGTCGATCTTTTCGCCGCCCCCGCTGTCTCCACCGGTTTCCGCACCGAACCCGCCCGCAATCACGCTGATGAAGCTGCGGTTCATCGCGCGGCACATGATGTAGCTGAGAATCGCGCCCGAGGAGCCAACCAGCGCGCCGGTGATGATCATCGCGCTGTTGCCGAGCGTGAAGCCCATCGCCGCGGCCGCCCAGCCGGAATAGCTGTTCAGCATCGAAACGACGACCGGCATGTCCGCTCCGCCGATCGGGATGATCAGCAGGAAGCCGATGGCAAACGCCAGGATGACGATGACGGGGAAATAGAAGCCCTCGCCCGCTCCCATACCGGGTGCCGCTGCATAGAGGCCAACGAGCACAATGATGCCGATCAGCACGCCCAAATTGATGACGTGCCGCGCAGGTAGCAGGATCGGCGATCCGGACATATTGCCGTTCAGCTTCAGGAAGGCTATAACCGAGCCGGAGAAGGTGATCGCGCCGATCGCCGCACCCAGCGCCATTTCGATGCGGCTGACGGACAGAATGGCGCCGTCTGCGCCAATAATTCCGAAACTGGCCGGATTCAGAAACGCAGCGCCCGCAACGAGCACGGCGGCAAGGCCGACCAAGCTATGGAAGGCGGCCACGAGCTGCGGCATCGCGGTCATGGCGATCCGCCGCGCGGTCACGATGCCGATAACCGCGCCGATCGCGATCGCGATCGCAATTTCCCAGATATCGGCGTTAAAATGGGTCGCAAGCGTCGTGACGACAGCGATGGCCATGCCCGCCATGCCATAGCGATTGCCCGACCGCGCACTGACCGGCGAGCTCAACCCGCGCAGTGCCAGAATGAAGAAAACCCCGGCGACCAGATAGGCCAGCGCCACCCATGGGTTGACGGAGCCATGCGCGGCGGATGCGGAAACCAGAAGCGCGCTCATTATTTGCGCTCCTTCTTCTTGTACATGGCGAGCATACGCTCGGTAACCGCAAACCCGCCGAAGATATTGATGCTAGCGAGAACGACGGCGGCCAGGCCCAGCCACTTCGCGCCCGGAACCGCGGCGGCCGCGCTCGCGATGAGCGCGCCGACGATAATGACCGAGGAGATCGCATTCGTCACCGCCATGAGCGGCGTATGCAGTGCAGGCGTAACCGACCAGACGACATAATAGCCTACGAAACAGGCTAATATGAAGATTGAGAGGATTGAAATAAAATCCATGACTGCCCCGCTGAATGCTTTCCCTTCATGCCTTGTTGCAAAGCGCGCCAGCGCTGTCGAGCGGCATGTGTCGGCGTGGCCGCCAGCTCCCCCCCACGCACCCCCCGTAACGGGCTGAACCATGCTCATAAAAAAGAGCGCCCGATCCACTATGGACCAGGCGCTCACCAGCGGGCGGGATGGGGCAACCGCCCGAAGGAAAAGGAATTACATGCGCGGGAGTACCACGCCGTTCACAACGTGGATCACGCCGTTAGACTGCATCACGTCGGGCTGCGTGACGGTCGCTGTTCCGCCGCCCACACCGGTCGCGACAATTTCGTTGCCGTTCATGCGGAAGGTGAGCGGCTCACCCTCGACGGTCGTATAGGTGGCGGTGCCGCCGCCTGCGCGGATCTTTGCGGCAATATCGGCTGCGGTAATGCGACCTGGCACCACATGATAGGTAAGCACCTTCTGTAGCTTCGCCTTGTTCGAAGGCATCAGGAGGTTATCCACCGTACCGGCGGGAAGCGCATCAAATGCGGCGTTGGTCGGCGCGAAGACCGTGAACGGACCAGGGCCGGACAGGGTATCGACAAGGCCGGCAGCTTTTACAGCCGCGACAAGCGTGGTGTGCTCGTTGCTGTTGACCGCGTTCTGAATGATGTTGCGGGTGGGATACATCGCAGCGCCGCCCACCATCACGGTGCTGTTGGCGCTCGCGCTGGCGGTGGTCGACATGCCGTCGTCCATCATGCCCATATTCTGGCAACCGGCGAGGGAGGCGGCGAGTGCGGCTGCGGCAATAACCATGGTCTTTTTCATCAGTATCTCCTGAGCGATTTTGGTTTCAGTCTCGCTCAGGATAACGCCGCTCCACCCCCGCACGGCTCCGCTGAAAATAAATATTTTCGGTCCGCATCAATTACCTAGCCGCGACGTAACAGCTAGATGGGCCCGCATTCAGTCAGCGAGTAGTCGCTCGCTAACAACCTTGCCGTCTTTGGTAACGCGCACACCCTTCACCAGTTCATCATCGTCTGGGAAAACGGGTGCGTCCGTATCGTCCGCCCAGAAGGCGTTGACGAAATTGTAGAGATTGCGTGCGAACAATGCGGAAGTATCTGCCGCCATCGTCGACGCCATGTCTTTGGCGCCCAGAATGGTGACGCCGTGACGCTCCACCGCCTCTCCGGCAACCGCGCCTTCCACATTGCCGCCCTGCTCTGCGGCAAGGTCCACGATCACGCTGCCGGCTCGCATGCTTGCGATCTGCGCATCATTAATAAGGCGCGGCGCTGCGCGGCCCGGTATGAGCGCGGTGGTGATAACAATATCCTGCTTAGCGATGTGATCGGAAACAAGTTCGGCCTGCGCCTTCTTATATTCCTCGGACATCTCGGTCGCGTAGCCGCCGGAGCCTTCTCCCTCGATCCCCTCCACCGATTCGACGAAGATCGGCTTGGCACCGAGCGACTTGATCTGCTCTTTGGTGGCCGAGCGCACATCGGTGGCGCTGACCTGCGCGCCCAGACGCTTGGCCGTTGCAATCGCCTGCAGTCCGGCAACGCCGACCCCCATCACGAAAACCCGCGCGGCAGAAACCGTGCCCGCTGCCGTCATCATCATTGGAAAAGCGCGGCCATAATGATGCGCGGCATCCAGCACCGCCTTGTAGCCGTTGAGGTTCGACTGAGAGGACAGGATATCCATCGACTGCGCGCGCGTGATGCGCGGCATGAACTCCATCGCCAGCGCATCGATACCGGCGCTCGCATAACCATCGATCCGATCGCGATTGCCGAACGGATCGAGTGCGGCGGCCAGCATCACGCCGTCTTTTGCGCCCGCCAGATCGGCGGCATCAGGCCCCTGCACCGCAAACACCAGATCGGCGTCCTTCAGGACGGCGGCGCGATCGCCGACTTCCGCCCCGGCTTCGCGATAGGCTTCATCGCTCACCGTCGCTCCCGCACCCGCGCCCTGTTCCACCGCAACGGTGGCGCCCAGCGCTGAGAGCTTCTTGACCGTCTCCGGCACGGCGGCGACCCGCCGTTCTCCGCTTGCGGTTTCCTTCAGAACGGCGATCTTGAAGCCCATGCCCTCGCCTCAGCTGATCAGCAGAATGACGATGACGACGACGACGGCTACAACGGCCATGGCGACCTTCGTCATGCCGATGAAGCGTGAATAGCTCTCCGACGCCTTGTTGATATCGACCTTGGGATGTTCGGTGCCACCAGCCATTATATGCCCTCTTGATCTGGGGTGTTGCGTTTCTTCCTCCCTAGGGCGAAGCGCCGCAAGGCTCAAGCACCCTTGCATTTCGATCCCTCCCGGTCCTGCTTAATCGGGCCTTTACCGCTTTGCTCTACCAGCCTTGGTTATGGGTGTGGACCAGCACAGGGCTTTCGAGGCCATCGAGGAGGGGCGCGTGCGCCTGCTCATGCTTGTGGACGACGAACCGGCGCAGCGCCGCCTCGTTGCCGCGATCGCGTCGCGTGCCGGATGGCGCACCGTGTTCGCGCCCGATTCGGAGACCGCGATCGCCATGCTGGGCACACAGGACGGCATGATGCTGGACGCGATCCTGCTCGATCAATGGGCGCCCGGCTCCGACAGCGCAGAGCTGATCGCCGAACTCAAGGCCCGACGCCCCGCGCTACCCATCCTGCTGCTCACCAGTTCAGGCTCCACCGAGGGCGCCGTCGCCGCCATGCGCGCGGGCGCGTCCGACTATCTGATCAAGCCCGTCGCCCCCGAACGGCTGATGACCGCGCTCGATCAGGCGGTGGAGAGCACCAATCAAGCGGGCGAGCTGCAACCGCTCAGCGAGAAACTGGGGCAGGAACTCGCCTTCGAGGAGATCATCGGCGCAGCCCCCGCCTTCCGCACCGCGCTCGCCATCGCCGCCAAGGCCGCGCGCAGCCGCGTGCCGGTCTTCATCGAGGGCGAAGGCGGCGTGGGCAAAGAGACGCTGGCCGACGCGATCCACGCCGCCTCCCCGCGCGCCAAGCAGCCGCTGCTCAAGGTCTCCTGCGGATCGATTGCCGAGAACCTGCTCGATTCGGTGCTGTTCGGGCATGAGAAGAACGCTTTCACCGGCGCGTTCGACCGGCGCGTCGGCCTCCTCCAGCAGGCGGACGGCGGCACCATCTTCATCGACGAGATCGACAAGCTGCCCAGCGCCACGCAGGTGCGGCTCGTTCGCCTCGTCACCGACAACGAGATCCAGCCGCTCGGCAGCCCGCACAGCTACCGTATCGACGTGCGCCTCATCACCGCCGCGGACGAGCCGCTGGAGCCGATGCTGGCCGCCGGCACCTTCCGGGAAGACCTGTTCTACCGCATCAACGTGGTCCAGCTCGCCATCCCGCCCTTGCGCGAACGCACCGGAGACCTCAGCGCGCTGGCCCGCCATTTCCTCGCCCGACTCGCCACCCAGCCGGGCCTCCGAAGCCTCGGCATCACCGACGAGGCGCTGGCCCTGCTGCGGGCATATGACTGGCCCGGCAATGTGCGCCAGCTGCAGGACGTGCTCTTCCGCGCCTCTGTGCTGTGCGAGGGCGATGCGCTCACCGCCGCCGAGTTCCCGCTGATTGCCGAGGCGGTGCGCGCCAGCGGCGTCGCCACCGCGCCGCCGACCCAGCATGCCGACGGCATCGGCGTGACGCTGTACGAGGCGGACGGCAACCTTCGCCCGCTCGACGCGATCGAGGCGGACGTCATACGCCTGGCCATCGGCCACTATCGCGGACGCATGACGGAGGTCGCCCGCCGCCTCGGCATCGGCCGCTCCACGCTCTACCGCAAGCTGGCCGATCTGGGCATCGACAACGCCGCGGCCTGACAGCCGCTTGGGGGCATCGACAACGCCGCCGCCTGAGCGCGGCCAACGATCCCTCCAAAGCTGTCACGCTTGTCGCCCCGCGCGGCTTTTGCGCAAAACCGTTCGCAACATGCCGAGCTCCCACGCGCTCAGCGCCTCGCTGCCGTCCGGGCCAACCAGCGCCGGAGCCGCAGCGGCAGACGCCGCCGCCGCCCGATCCACAGAGCGATCCGCCACCCGATCCGACGCCGCAAGCAAGCGCAGCAGCAGCCGCGTATCAAACCGCCGCATTTCCCCCAGCTTGCGCCCACGATGGACCAGCGGCACGCGGTGCCCGTGCACGGCGATGTCGCGCAAAATCTCCTCCGCATCGCCGCGCGCCATGGCGATCGCCACATCCCAGGCCTCGGCAAACCCCTCTCCACCGGGGCGCGAACGCAGCGCCAGCGCCGATTGCCGCGACAGCCCGACGGACCGCGCCGCCAGCGTCACACTCGCCCCGCGCTGCAACGCCGCGATGAACGCACGCTGCCGTTCCGCCGACCAACCCCCCGCCCGCCGCCGCACCATCGGCACCGGATCGAACGCGATCGGCGCCGCCACCACCGCTTCCCGCTCCCCCAAAGAGCGCGAGCGGGCGGCGGCATGCGGCAGACGATGACGGCGCGGCGTACGGGACATGCCCCGCTTGTTTCACCTTTGTTCCTACATTGGAAGAGGGCGGACGTCTAAATCGTCAGACCGCTTTGCGCCCTAATTCCAGTCATCCACGCTGGGGGCCGCCCGCCTCAAAAGCTGCCAGTCCTTCGATGGCCGTGCGTTGATGTCGGACCGTATCGTTCGATGGCGGGAACTTTGACGAAGCGCCAACGTCCCAATATTCGCTGCCAGGCAATAATAAGTTTTCTTGCCCATCTGACCCTCAGCGTGCCATCGTCCTCAAGATGTCCAAAATTGAATTGCCGCTGCCACTTATCGAAGCCGTAAAGGGGTCTCGCGTCATTCCCTTCTTGGGAGCGGGAGCTTCCAAGGAGGCGACCGATTCGCACGGAGCTAGGCCACCCAACGCAGACCAACTGCGTGACGCTCTGGCGCAGCAATTTTTCGGCAAGCCGATACCCAACAGAGACTTAATGACCGTCGCTGAGATGGCGATCCGCAACGGTGCCGGGCAATCACTGGTGTTTGAGGAGGTCCGGAAAATCCTTGCGCCGTTCGAGCCAGGCGATGCGCATCGAGCTCTCGCGGACTTCAATTGGCGGATGATCGCGACTACCAACTACGACCTTTTGATCGAACACGCCTATGCCGATGTAAAGGCTCCACGGCAGAATCCCGTAAGGTTCGTTAAGGATGATGAACCAGTCGAGGCGCGCCTGCAGGAAACGGAGCGGCCTGTGGCGTACCTGAAACTGCACGGATGTCTTGACTACATCCATGATCGCGACATTCCGCCCATCCTGACAAAGGAAAGCTATTCGAGATATAAGGCCAATCGCACGCGGTTGTTCGGCAGAGTGGCTGATTATGCTCATGAATCGACCCTGATTTTCGTCGGGTATCGGCTAGACGATCCGCACCTCAGGAATCTGATTTACGACATCGGAATCGATAAGCGCCCTCGATGGTTTATGGTGACGCCGGATGCCGAGGACTACGATATAGACTATTGGAGCACGCAGAACGTCGGCATCATCAAATGTCGCTTCGGCGAGTTCATGCAAGCGCTCTCGGATGAAATCCCGCCGCTTTTCAGGCAGCTCGCCCATTCCGCGCAGACGGCCGACCTTCCGGTCCGAAAGCACTTTCAGACCAATGAACCGGAAAGCGAGAACCTAAGACGGGCATTCGCAAAGGACCTCAGATACATCCATGCGAACATATCATCCGAGGAGCAATCGCCCGAGCAGTTCTTCCAAGGCTATGATACCGGTTGGGGTGGCATCCTGAATCGCTACGATGTACGTCGTAAGGTCGAGGATGACCTCCTGTTTAAGGCGCTGCTCGAAAACGAGAAGCCTACAGGACCAAAGCTTATCATGCTTCGTGGTGCGGCGGGTGCAGGGAAGACGATTGCTCTGAAGAGAACCGCGTTCGAGGCCGCGACCGCTTCGGGGGCTATCACCTTGTGGCTCGTAGAGGGCGGCGCGCTGCATTTTGACGTCCTTGCGGAACTGTATGAGTTGACCCGCCAGCCCATCTATATGTTCGTCGACCAGATCGGCTTCCGGGTGCCCCAAGTCCTCTCCTTTCTGAAAAGCGCTCGTGCCCGTTCTCTGCCGGTTATCGTGATCGGCGCCGAGCGTGATGCGGATTGGAACAGCTATTGCGGTGCGCTGGAGGCCGAATTCCCGCCGGAGTTCCTCAGAGTTGGCAATCTGTCGATGGCGGAAGTGGAAGGCTTGCTCGATCTGCTGGAGCGGCACGGGTGCCTCGGACTTCTCGGCAAGCTTTCACGCGACGATCAAGTTAAGGCGTTCATGGACAAGAACAGAGCGGACAGGCAACTGCTCGTCGCCCTTCACGAACTCACTCTCGGAAAGCCCTTTGAGAAGATCGTTCTCGAAGAGCATCAGCGAATCTTCCCGGACCAGGCGCAGCAGCTCTATCTCGATATCGCCACTATGCATCAGTTCTCCGTAAACGTCCGTGCCGGGATCATCTCCCGGATCTCAGGCATCGCGTTTGAGGACTTCCAGTCGCAGTTTCTCGAACCATTGCGGAGCATCGTTCGCGTGGACAGAGACCCTTATTCGGGGGACCTTTGCTACAAAACGCGCCATCCACGCGTGGCTGCTATCGTCTTCAGGGAGACCTGCCCTGACGACGAAAGCAAGGCTACGCAGTTGAAGCGTATCGTCGAAAACCTCGATGTAGGATATTCCGTCGATAAGCGGGCGCTCGAGGAAATCTGTCGGGGCAGGACGCTTGCAGAGACCTTCGCTTCGATCGAGCAGGCGAGAGAGGTCTATCAGGCGGCGATCACGGCGGCCCCTAAGCAGGCATTCCTCTACCAGCAGTGGGCTTTGTTGGAAGCTCACCATCGGGAGGGTTCTTTGACGGAGGCCTACCGGCTTGCCGGAGAGGCTCACGATCTAGAGCCGCGCAATAAGACAATTACTCACACACTGGCGGAGATCGACAGGAAGCGGGCCAATGTTGAAGAGTCAGAGCTTCTCAAGGATTCGCTTCGTCGCCGAGCGCGCGAATGGCTCAACGACATGCCGGCAAATGACCGATTTGCCACATCGAGCCGCTGCAAACTTCTGGTTGACGAAGTCGTTGACTTGGCTGCTAAGGCCGATGCCACCGGAAGCCCGCATGACGCTGTCGCCTATGCCGAGAAGGTCAAGGCTGCCGAAGGCGCGATTCTCCGTGCGCAGCAGAGCTTCCCTGAGGACGCCGACATCGATCAGGTCGAAGCGCGATTCCGTGATGAGGTGGATGAAGAGGACAAGGCGCTCCGCGCCCTCGAACAGGCGTTGGCGGCAGGAGCGCGAGGTTCCGGCACGGCGATAAGAGTCGCGAGAATGTATGATGCTCGAGGCCGATCTCCGGACGCCCTCAAAGTTCTCCAGGCGGCTTTGGGTCGGAGCCCGGACGACAGGGCCGCGCATCATGCGATGGCCATACACCTTATGCATGCCGAAACGCCTGACCTAGGCGTGATCGAGGATCACCTAAGGAGGAGTTTTTCTAGGGGTGATCGGAATTACGAGAACCGCTTCGACCTCGCTCAGCTGCTATTTTTTAGCGGACAGATCCCTGCGTGCGAGGTGATGTTTGCGGAGATCGATCACGGTGCTCCTGAGGATTTCCGTCGGTCGACGCCAAGAACGGAGAATGTTTTCACTCGCAGACTTAACCGCTATTCTGGAAGGATCACCTCGATTAAGCCCGGCTACGCTTTTCTGCGCAGCTCCGCCTACCTGATCGATATATTCGGGCATCGCTCGATGTCAGATGCAGACACATTCGACGATCTAATGATCGGAGATGAGATCAATTTTAGGATTCGCTTCAATCGACAGGGCCCCACCGCAGTGGATATGAGATTGGGTCGGGCGGCATGATTTGAATGATAAGCGACGGCCTTTTGCGTCGCCTGCAGAGCTACAGAGCGCAAGCCGCAACGGCAGGTCTCGACCGGGTGTCGACAATACCAGTCAGTCTGCCTTCGACCCAACAAAGGATTTTGCAATGGGGCCAGCCGCTGCATAGGCCCTCGTTTTGCTAATCACCCAGTGGCAGTATTATTTCGATTCCTAGATGCTCGTTGCATCCAATATCACGCGGACAGTCTCCTCTGGCCGATCCCACATCGGGAAGTGCCCGCTACGATCGAACCAGTGCAGCGTCGCTTCAGGGAAAGCCTTGATCGCGCGATCCGCCTGCTGCGGTAGACACAGCCGATCCTTGCGTCCCCAGCCTATGACAACAGGCGCAGCCGTTTTCGCAGGACCCTCCTGCATCGCGCCGTTGGCGAGGTCCTTCACAAGCGACTTGACGGTGCGCGTGTCAGCCAACGACTTCAATTCGCGCGCGACGAATGCCCCGTCGAGCGCCCACGGCGTTGCAGAGAGCTGGGCCAAAAGCGCGGTCCGGCCGGCGACATTTCCGGTGATGGCAGAAAGCGCTGGTCGTAGCGCGCGAACCAGGGCAACCGATGGCGTTATGGTCGTCTTGAAGAAGGTGCGCTCCCACCCCTGCCAGAAGCCGCCCGGATCCAGTGCGACAACCGCGCCCGCTTGGCCGCGCCGCGCCATCTCGAGCACCAGGCGAGCTCCCAGCGAGCTGCCAACCATATCAATACCTGTGAAATTCTCCGCGCCGAGCCATTCGTCGAGACTGCGCGCAAGTCCGTCAAACGTGCCGCTGTCGGCCTCTTCGGGTGTTTGTCCATGGCCGGGCAGGTCTATGGCAATTACCTCCCTGACTTGAGAAAGCGCAGGCGAGATCGTGTCCCACGAGCCGCAGGTCGCCCCCAGTCCGTGGACAAGGAGGAGGGGTTTTCCGCGCCCCGTGCGCGTGTAGTGCATGGTCATGTAATGGTAACGCCTCGCACCGACTTATAGGCCCGTAGATGTCCATATTGCCGAATGTGAGGCCAACAGCGGACGGTCCGCACCCGGCCCATTAGCTGTCTCGCCCCCCCCCCATTGCCTCCGCATCCCCGCGCGCCTATCACGCGCCATGTTGCTGCGTGGGGGCGCGGTTGTTTGTTGTTGATCGAGGCTCTTTGACCCAGTTCCTCCCCGCCGAAACGCCGCCCACCCGTGAAGCGTCCTTCGCCGATGCGGCGTCTTCCTCCCCCCATGCCTCCACCCGCGCCGCGTTCGATATGCCGCCGGAGCCGTCCTGGATGGACCGACTGCGCGGGCGGTTCGGGGAGCGGGCGGGCGGCATCGCGCTCACGCTGCTGATCGAGGGGCTGCTGGTGCTGGCGCTGCTCACCTTCGGGCCGCGCGTCATGGAGCCGCAGCGCAAGGTGGCGGACATGACCACCGTGCTCGACATCGCCGCTCCGCCCGCGCCCGAGCCTCAGAGCCCCGCGCCCGAAACCGCAGCGGACGAGCCGCTGGCCGATCCCGACGCCGCGCCCCCGCCCAGCGAGCCTGCCCCTGCCCAGCCCGCGCCTCCGGTTCCGCCCAGCAAGGCCGCGCCGCCGTCCGCGGTCACGCCGCCGCAGGTGCAGGTGACGAAGGCGCCCGCGATGATCACGCTATCGCCCAACCAGATGGCGGCGGCGGATCTGAACAACATGCCGGCGAAGCCCGCGCCCTCCGCCTCGGCCGCGCCCAAGCCGATGATGGGGCCGGTCGGCGGCCCGCGGCGCGGCGATACCGAGCGGGTGGGCACCGGCAAGAACGGCCAGCCGCTCTACGCCGCCGCCTGGTACCGCGAGCCGACCGATGCGGAACTGAAGGGCTATCTCTCAACCGTGGCAGAGCCGGGCTGGGCGACGATCGAGTGCCGCACGGTGGCGAATTTCCGGGTGGAGGACTGCACCGGGCTGGACCAGTCGCCCGCGCGATCGAACATCATGCAGGCCGTACTCGCCGCCGCCTGGCAATTCCGCGTGCGCCCCCCGCGTGTGGGCGGACAGAGCATGGTGGGCGCCTGGGTGCGCATCCGGATCATCTATTCCCAGTGAGGCCGCATTCCCGGTGAAGGAGGCGGGGGCGGCGGGACGTGCGCGATCCCTTGCCTAACCATCGCAAGCACGCCACTATCGCGGCGCATTATCAACCGGAGCTTTCGTCCCCATGCGCATTGTCCATGCCGTCGCCCTTGCTTTGCTTTCCACCACCGCCGTCGCCGCGCAGGCGCCGTCCGGCCCTCCCGGATCGCCGGACGTGTCCGCCATCAGCGGCGGGCATTATGAGGCGGACCCGGCGCATACGCTGGTGGTGTGGACGCTCGATCATATGGGGATTTCGCCCTATACCGGCATCTTCGGCGATGTGACGGGCATGCTTATGTTCGATCCGAAGAACCCGTCCGCCGCCTCCGTCGATGTGACCATTCCGGTGTCCAAGGTGGTGACGGCGAGCCAGGGGCTGACCGATCATCTGCTGCGGCCCGCCAAGGACGGCGGCGACCCGGATTTCTTCGGCGCGAACCCGGCCGATGCCCGCTTCGTTTCCACCGATGTGAAGGTGGAGCGCCAGAGCGCGACCATCACCGGCAATCTGACGCTGAACGGCATCACCAAGCCGGTGACGCTGAACGCGCGCTTTTACGGCGCGGGCCAGTTGCCCGAGCAGATGGGCGGCGGCGAGGCGCTGGGCTTCAGCGGCACCGGATCGATCAAGCGCAGCGATTTCGGCCTGGGCTACGGCATTCCGATGGTCGGCGACAATGTGGACCTGCAGATCGAGGCGGCGTTCATGAAGAAGGCAGGCTGACCCGCCTTACGCCCGCGCGGTGAGGGCTGCGTCGCGCAGGCCCCGCCAGACGCGGGCGGCCTGCACCGTTTCGGGCACGTCGTGGACGCGCACGATCTGCGCGCCGGCCTCGATCGCCTTCGTCGCCAGGAACAGCGATCCGCCGAGGCGCTGGTCCGCGGGCGCTTCGTTGGACAGCGCGCCGATCATGCGCTTGCGGCTGGCGCCCACCAACAGCGGGCAGCCAAGGCCGTGATAAAGCGTCAGATTGTTCAGGATCGCGGCGTTGTCCGCCACCGATTTGCCGAAGCCCAGCCCCGGATCGATAATGAGGCGTGCACGGTCGATCCCCGCCTCCACCAGCGCGGCGATGCGGCGCTCCAGCCAGTCATATACGTCCAGCGCCGCGTCGACATAGGCCGCACCCTCATGCGGGTTCGCCCCTTGGCTGGGCGCGTGCATGATGCAGATCGGTACCTCGCTCGCCCTCGCCACCTCCAGCGCGCGCGGATCGTGCAGCAGCGCGGACACATCGTTGATCAGATGCGCACCGGCGGCGAGCGCGGCTTCCATCACTGCGGCCTTGCGCGTGTCGATCGACACCGGCGTGCCGGAGCGCGCGAGTCGCTCGATCACCGGGCGGACACGTTCGATCTCGTCGCCTTCCCACACGGTGGGCGCGCCGGGGCGGGTGGATTCCCCGCCGACATCGACCAGCGAAGCTCCGGCTTGCGCCATGGCCACCCCCGCTTCCGCCGCGGCGGCGGGATCGTCGGTGAAGCGCCCGCCATCGGAAAAGCTGTCGGGCGTCATGTTGAGGATGCCCATGACATGCGGCTGATCGAGCCGCAGCACGCGCTCACCCAACGTCAGCGCCGCGCGCGGGCTGGTGAGGTTTCGCCAAATGGTGCGCGCGCGGGCTTGTGCGTCGCCGGTAAGCGCATCGATCTGCGCCGGTACATCGGCGGCGGCGACCATGCGGCGCGTGCCGTCCTCGATCCATTCGACCGCGCCGAACCACAGCATCGTGCCCGCCAGCCGCTCCCCCGCCCCGTCATGGCGCTGCGGGCTGTCGATGAAGGCGGTGGGGCGAAGATAGAGGGTCATGGGCGGCCTTTGGGAATGCAGGTTCTGGTTGCGCTCTACGTCATTGCGAGCCGAAGGCGAAGCAATCCAGGGCTATTGTAGCGCTGCGTCCGCACTGGATTGCCGCGTCGCTACGCTCCTCGCATTGACGGGGGTAGCCCACGGCCCACCCCCGGCCCCTCCCGCAAGCTGGAGGGGAGTTACGCCTCCGTTGCCAGCAAATAGGTCTGGCGCAGGGCGTCGACCGGTTTCAGCGCGCCGTCTTCGGCCTCGTAATGCCAGAAGGTCCAGCCATTGCAGCTCGGCGCGCCTTGCAACACCGCGCCCATTTTGTGCAGGCTGGCGGTTTCGCCCGCATTCTCCAGCGATCCGTCCGCGCGCACCGTGGCGGTGAGTTTGCGCTTCTTGCACCACAGCTTCGCGCCGGGCGCGAGATAGCCGGTTTCCACCAGCGTGCCGAAGGGCACCTTGGGTTGCTGGCGCGGGCTCTGCATGGTTTTGAGCGCGCTTTCATCCAGTGGCAGCGCCGCCTCGATACGCTCCAGCGCGACTTCGCAATAGCCGTCCTCCCGCTCGATGCCGATCCACTGGCGACCAAGCCGCTTGGCGACCGCGCCGGTGGTGCCGGTGCCGAAGAAGGGATCGAGCACGATGTCGCCGGGGTTGGTGGTGGCCAGCAGCAGGCGATAGAGCAGCGCTTCGGGCTTTTGCGTCGGGTGTGCCTTGTGCCCGTCCTTCTTGAGCCGCTCCTGCCCGCCGCAGATCGGGAAGCTCCAATCGCTGCGCATCTGAAGCTCATCATTCAGCGTCTTCATCGCGCGGTAGTTGAAGGTGTATTTCGCCTTCTCCGAATGCGCGGCCCAGATCAGCGTCTCATGCGCGTTGGTGAAGCGGGTGCCGCGGAAATTGGGCATGGGATTGGACTTGCGCCAGACGATATCGTTCAGGATCCAGTAGCCCAGATCCTGCACCGCCGCGCCCACCCGGAAGATGTTGTGATAGCTGCCGATCACCCAGAGCGATCCGGACGGCTTCAGGATGCGGCGTGCCTCGGCCAGCCAGGCGCGCGTGAAGGCGTCATAGGCGGCGAAGGTATCGAACTTGTCCCAGTCATCCGTCACGGCATCGACATGGCTGCCGTCCGGACGGTGCAGATCGCCGCCGAGTTGGAGGTTATAGGGCGGATCGGCAAACACCATGTCCACGCAGGCATCGGGCAGCGCGCGCATCGCCTCGATACAATCGCCGCGCAGAATTTCGCCCAGCGGCAGCACTGCCGGCGGCGCGATATTCGTCTTCTTGCGTGACGGCGCACGCGCGATGGTTTCGATGACCCCCATCGATCTCCCTTCCCTGTTTCGGCCCCCAGACTGAGTCCGACGGCGCGCTAGGTCAAGCGGCTTAACCCTGCGCTGGAAGCGTGAAACGATGGTTAACGGAGCGGGAACGAAATGAGTCCCCCACGACATATGGGGCCTGTGGATAGCTTGTGGGTATAGATATGGGGTGTGGCCAAAAAGACTCGGCTGTTCTTAAAACCTTCTCCCTCGAGGGGAGAAGGATACGGAGCCTTACCAGCTTGCTGGTTAGGCCACGTTGGATGAGGGTGGAGCCCAGCGGCGCCGACGTTAACGCGCATCCGCCCCGCCCTCACCGCTGCGACTAGGCAGCAAGCTGCCAAGTCTCGCTCCTCCCCCCCTCAAGGGGGAGGGGGTTTAGATCAGCAGAAGCTGCGCCACCGGAGCAAAACTGCGGCGGTGCAGCGGGCTGGGGCCATGTTCGCGCAGGGCCGCGAGATGCGCGGCGGTGCCGTAACCCTTGTTCCGGTCCCAGGCATAATGCGGCCAGCTTTCGGCAGCCTCACACATCAGCGCATCGCGATGCTCCTTGGCGATGATCGAGGCGGCGGAGATGCAGCGTTCCAGCCGGTCCCCGCCCACCACGGCGCGGGCGGGCCAGCGCCATTCCGCGCGGCGCCCTGCGGGGGTAAGATTGCCGTCCACCAGCACTTCCGCCGGATCGCAGCCATGCCGTTCGCACATCGCCTCGATCGCGCGGGCCATGGCGAGCATGGTCGCCTGGAAAATGTTGAGCGCGTCGATCTCCTCCACGCTGGCGATGCCGATGCCCCAATGACAGCGCTCCTGGATGCGCGAAGCGAGCTGCGCGCGCCGGGCTGCGCTCAGCACCTTGCTATCGGCAAGGCCGCGGATTTCCTTGCCGCACAGGATAACGGCGGCGGCCACCACCGGGCCGGCGAGCGGTCCGCGCCCGGCCTCGTCCACGCCTGCTACGGAAGCGGGGGCAATGGAAGAAGGGTCATTCAAAGCTCTTCTACTTTCACCGCCTGCTGCCCCATCGGCCCGTTATCGGCGACAAAGTCGGGCGCGGCGCGAAGGCTTGCGCGCACGAAGGCGCGGGCTCGGGCGATCGCATCGGGCAGCGCTTTGCCCTCCCCCAGCCCGGCGGCAATGGCGCTGGCGAGCGTGCAGCCGGTGCCGTGATCATGCGGCGTATCGATGCGCGCATCGGTCCAGCGGGTTTCGGTGCCATCCGCCGCGATCAGCCGATCGGTGATCTCGGCGCCCTCGGCATGCCCGCCCTTTACCAGGAGAGCGGTGCCATGGGCCAAAATCGCGTCCTCACCGCCCAACGCGGCCAGTTCTGGCAGGTTCGGCGTCACCACGGTGGCGACGTTCATCAACGATCCGAACGCGGCAATAGTGGCCTCGTCGGCGAGCACCGAGCCGCTGCTGGCAACCATGACGGGATCCAGAACAATGGAAATGCTTTCGCCTAAGCCGGTTAGCATCTCCGCCACCGCCTGCGCCGTTTCCGCGCTGCCGATCATACCGATCTTCACCGCGTCCACACCGATATCACTCACGCAGGCCTCGATCTGATCGAGCACCATTTGCGTCGGCACGGGGTGCACGCCGTGAACGCCGCGCGAATTCTGCGCGGTGATCGCGGTGATCGCCGTCATCGCGTGGCCGCCAAGCATGGTGACGGTCTTGATATCCGCCTGAATGCCCGCGCCGCCCGAACTGTCCGATCCGGCGATGATGAGGATGCGTGCGGGCCGACTGGGGCCATGAATATCCTTCACGCTGCGGCCTGCACCGCCTCGCAGATGCGGTCCACCACCGCTTCGACCTGCGCTTCGTCGTCGCCCTCGGCCATCACGCGGATCAACGGTTCGGTGCCGGACTTGCGGATGACGAGGCGGCCCTTGCCGCTCAGCTCGCCCTCGGCATCGGCGATGCATTGCTGCACGGCCTTGTCCTCCAGCGGCTTCGCGTCCGCGCCGTAGCGGACATTCTTGAGGAGCTGGGGCACCCGTTCGAACAGGTGCAGCAGCTCGCTCGCCGGTTTGCCGCTGTTCACCAGTTCGGCCAGCACCTGCAGCGCGGCGATGGTGCCGTCGCCCGTCGTCGCATGATCGAGCATGATCATATGGCCGGACTGTTCGCCGCCCACATTCATGCCCTTGCGCCGCATCATTTCCAGCACATGGCGATCGCCCACCTTGGCACGGTGCAGCTCCAGCCCCTCGCTCTCAAGGAAGCGTTCAAGGCCCAGATTGCTCATCACCGTGGCGACGATGCCGTCCCCGCGCAGCAGGCCGTTGCGGCTCCAGCTGCGGCCGATCAGCGCCATAATCTGGTCGCCATCGACCTGCTGGCCCTTCTCGTCGACCACGATCAGCCGGTCCGCATCACCGTCCAGCGCGATGCCGATGTCCGCCCCGGCGGCAACCACCGTGCTCTGCAGCGTCTCGATATGGGTGGAGCCGCAGGCATCGTTGATGTTCTTGCCATTCGGATCGACACCGATGGTGGTGACCTTCGCGCCAAGTTCCCAGAAGGCTGACGGAGCCACCTGATAGGCCGCGCCATGCGCACAATCGACGACGATGTGCAGCCCGTCCAGGCGCACGTCCGCCGGCAGCGAAGCTTTGACGGCATGGATATAGCGACCGCGCGCATCCTCCACACGGCGGGCACGGCCGATCTCTCCGGCATCGGCCAGCGGAATGTCGCTGCTGGCCAGCAGCGCCTCGATCGCGGCCTCATCCTCGTCCGAAAGCTTGAAGCCGTCGGGACCGAAAAGCTTGATGCCGTTATCGACATAGGGGTTGTGACTGGCGGAGATCATCACGCCCAGATCCGCGCGCATCGCCTGCGTCAGCATGGCGACGGCGGGCGTCGGGATCGGCCCGAACTGCACCACGTTCATGCCTACGCTGGTAAATCCCGCGACGAGCGCGTTTTCCATCATATAGCCGGACAGGCGCGTGTCCTTGCCGATCACCACGCGGTGCTTGTGGTCCCCGCGCAAGAAGTGGGTGCCAGCGGCCTGGCCCACCTTCATCGCGATTTCCGGCGTCATCGGCGCGCTGTTGGCGCGGCCACGAATGCCGTCGGTGCCGAAATAACTGCCTGGCATAAACTCTCCCTTGGCTGGTCGGCGCCGCTCTTACCCTCGCGCCGCCGGAATTGCGAGAGGGCGTGCCCAACCCCAGCTTTACCCGCCCTCAAGCAGCGCTGCTTGGACTTGGGCGCAACCGCGCCTATCACCACCGGTTCAGCAGGGAGCCGAAGACAGCGCATGATCCAATATCTCAATCAGGGCATCAATGGCCTGTCGGACATCGTATTCACGCAGGTTTCGCTCTTCGGCATCTCGATCGAGATCGTGGTGCTGTGGCTGGCGGTGCCGATGCTGTTCTTCACCGCCTATCTCGGCTTCGTGAACCTGCGGCACCTGGGCACCGGGTTCGCGATCATCCGGGGACGGCTGGGCGCGCCGGACGAGCCCGGACAGATCAGCCAGTTCTCCGCGCTCACCACCGCTCTGTCCGCCACCGTAGGCCTCGGCAATATCGCGGGCGTCGCCATCGCGCTGACGGTGGGCGGCCCCGGCGCGGTGTTCTGGATGTTCTGCATCGGCTGGTTCGCCATGACGCTGAAATGCGCCGAAGTGACGCTGGGCCTCATCTACCGCGAGGTGGATGCAAACGGAGAGGTGCGCGGCGGGCCGATGTATTCGATGAAAAACGGGCTGAAGGGCCGCGGCTGGGGCAAGACCGGCCTCATCATGGGCGGCGTCTACGCGGTCTGCGCGCTGATGGGCGCGATCCCGCTCATTCAGGTGAACCAGAGCTTTGTGGCGGTGGCCGACGTCTTCGGTTTCGCGCAGACCGACGGCAACGCCTGGATCTACGGCATTATCATGGCCGCGATGGTGGGCCTGGTGGTGGCGGGCGGCGTAGGCTGGCTGAGCCGCGTCACATCGCTCGTGGTGCCGGCCATGGGCGGCGTCTATCTGCTCGGCGTCTTCGCGATCCTGATCATGGGATATGAGCGGATTCCCGAAGCGCTGGCGCTGATCGTCGGCGATGCCTTTACCGGGCAGGCCGCGGCAGGCGGCGCCATCGGCGCATTCGTCATCGGCATGCGCCGCGCGGTGTATTCGTCGGAGGCCGGCATCGGCAGCGCGGTGATGGCGCACGCACAGGCCCGCACGAAGGAGCCTGCGTCCGAAGGGCTGGTGGCGCTGATCGAACCGTTTATCGACACGGTCGTCATCTGCTCGCTCGGCGCGCTCGCCATGGTGGTGGCGGGCACCTACACGCAGGATCTGGAGGGCATCCAGGTGACCGTCGCCGCCTTTGCCACCGTCGCGCCCTGGCTGGTGTATCTGCTCGCGGTCGCGGTGTTCCTGTTCGGCTATTCCACGCTCTGCTCCTGGGGTTTCTACGGGCAGCAGGCCTGGGGATATCTGTTCGGCCATTCCGCCGCAGCGCGGCGCATCTACAAGTTCATCTACATCGCCGCACTGCCCGTCGGCGCGGTGCTGGACCTGGGGCAAGTGGTGAAGCTGATCGACAGCGCCTTCATTCTGATGGCCCTTCCGAACATTCTTGCGTTGTATCTGTTCGCACCGGAAATCAGGCGTGAGGTGAAAGGCTATCTCGCGCGCAGGAAAGGACAGCATCATGAAGACGCGCACGCTCGGACCGCAGAACAACCCGCTTGAGGTGTCCTCCCTCGGCCTCGGCTGCATGCCGATGGCGGGCGTGGGGCGGAATATGTATGGCGAGGCGGACCGCAAGGAGAGCTTCGCCACGATCGACCGCGCGATCGAGCTTGGGGTCACCTTCTTCGACACGGCGGAAGTCTACGGTCCCTACAAGAACGAAGAACTGCTGGGCGAGGCAATCCGGGGGCGGCGCGAGCGGCTGGTGATCGCCACCAAATTCGGGTTCGATATTCAGGACGGTGAGACCAAGGGCACCGATAGCCGCCCCGAAAATGTGCGCGCCGCGTGCGAAGGCTGCCTGAAGCGCCTCGGTATCGAGACGATCGACCTGTTTTATCAGCACCGCGTCGATCCCAATGTGCCGATCGAGGATACGGTGGGCGCGATGGCGCGGCTGATCGAAGAGGGCAAGGTTCGCCATCTCGGCCTGTCCGAAGCGGGCGCGGACACCATTCGCCGCGCGCACGCCACGCATCCGATTACGGCGCTGCAGAGCGAATATTCGCTGTGGGAGCGCACGATCGAGGACGAAATCCTGCCGCTGGTGCAAGATCTTGGCATCGGTTTCGTGCCCTACAGCCCGCTCGGCCGTCGTTTCCTGACGGGCCAGATCAAGCGGTTCGAGGATTTGCCGGAGGGCGATTATCGCCGCAACGATCCGCGCTATCAGGGCGAGAATTTCCAGAAGAACCTGGAAATGGTCGAAGTCGTCGAAACGGTGGCCCGCCGCCACAAGCGCTCCGCCGCGCAGGTCGCGCTTGCATGGCTGCTGCACCAAGGCGATTTCATCGTTCCGATCCCGGGATCGAAGCGCCGCGCCACGCTGGAGGATTCGATGGCCGCCGCGGACCTCAAGCTGACGCGCGAGGATCTGGACGACCTCGACGCCGCCGCCCCTGTCGGCGGCACCGCCGGCCCGCGCTATGGCGAGCGGATGATGAGCATGGTGCGGCGGTAACGCTCACCCAAAAAATGCGTGAGCCCTGAGCCTGTCGAAGGGCGTCTGCCCGGATAGCGCGACCGTGCCGGAGAAGCGTCCTCCGACAGGCTCAGGACTACGGCATTGGGTGCACCCGGGCGCTTCAAAAAAAACCGCCCTTCGACAGGCTCAGGGCTTGCGGAAACGGTCGATGCGCAACCTCACAGCCACCGAAAAACCCCCGCGCCCATGATCCCGAACCAGCGGTGGCCGTACATCGCCAGCAGCCACAGCAGCGTGCCGCCGATCAGTGCGGTGGCGCCCGGCATCGCGAAACCACGCGCAAAGGGGAAGTAGCTGGTGCGTGCGACCCAGCTGCGCCAGGCATCGCCCAGCAGCCGCTTCTTCTTCCCGTCCTGCAGCGCCGCGCCAACAAGTGCGAGGACAATGATGGCGCCGTTCAGCACGAAGTTCGCGGGCCGCGGCGCGATCAGGATGTGGACGATCCCCCACAAAGCGATGCCCCACATCATCGGGTGGCGCGTGATGGCGAAGACGCCCTTGGGCCCCCGCCCCCCTGCCTCGCCTGCAATCACATAAGGGAAAGCCGGATTGCCGAGCAGCGATCCGACGAACAGAACCGATCCGAACCACATCAGCACGGTGGCAGCGGCCCACAGCGGATCGCCCGCCGCCCACGCCGCCTCGCCCGGCGGCACGGCATTATAGGCCTGGATCATCCAGATCAGTGTGACGATCGAGACCGCCGAATAAGCGCCGAGGAAGAAGAAATTGCCGAGCAGCCGCACCATCGGTGCGCGCAGCGGATGGCTCATCAGGAAATGGGTGCCGACGAAGGCGATGGCGGCGATGAGGAGCGTGGTCATTGTATCAGTCTCCTCATCGCATTTATCCTTCGATCAGTGGTCGTAAGCCTTGGGCAACACGCCTTCCTGCGGGTTGCGATAGCGTTCGCGCAGACGCGCCTGACGGTTGTCGAGCGACTGTTCGACGCCGTCGATCCAGACGCGCTCGGGCGTCGAACTCAGCTCCAGCGGATCGCCGGACCACAGGACGACATCGCCCGCAGCACCAGCACGCAGATGGCCCATGCGGTCGCCCACGCCCATAATGTCGGCAACATCGCCGCTGATGGCCGCGAACGCTTCATCCCAGGTCAGGCCCGTGGCGCCCGGCACCTTTTGCAGGCCGACGAGGTTGCCCGCATATTGCGGGGCGTAGCGCAGCTGATGCGCATCCTCATCATCGATCATGCCGATCGCTACTTTCACGCCGGCATCGCGCATCCGCCCGACATTGGACTGCGTGGCCGCCAGCTTCTCGAACGAAGCGGGCAGATCATTGAGCGCCGAGGCGATAACGGGCACGCCCGATGCGGCGATGCGATCCGCCACGCGCCAGCCTTCGCTCGCGCCCACGAGCACGAGCTTCAGGTTCGCAAATTCGCGCTTCAGGTCCAGCACTCGCAGGATATCGTTGGCGCTTTCGACATGCACCAGCAGCGGCTGGGTGCCGCGCACCACCGGCACCAGTGCGGCGGCATCGAAGCGGGTGAGCAGTACGTCCTGCGGCCGCTCGGCATTGCTTTCCAGCATGCGCAGGTCAGGCGAGACGCTGGACAGCGATTGTCCTTCCACAGGGGCGCTGCCGCCGCCACGAATGTTCGCGCGGTTACCGAAATCGCGCGCCTCGCGCAGCGCGTTGCGGAACAGCGCATGCGTCGCTGCGCGGCTGCCGCCGGCCTCGCGCGCACCGGCCTCGCCCATCTCGGCGAACTGGAAGGCGCGCGGCACGGTGACCGCGTCATAATCGTCGCCCAGGTCCACGAGCGCGCCCTGTCCGGCAAAGATGCTGGTGGCGCTGGCGGGCGAGACGACCGCTCGGGTGACCCCGGCGGCGCGGCTGACACCGAAAGCGGTGCTCGTCGGGTTGATCGCCGGCGCAACGTCGATCGAGGCGTTGAACGGCGAATCATTGGCGCGGGTATCGTTGGTGGAAGAGACCGCATCCACCTCCGACAGGCCGACGCGGCTGAATCCTGCGAACAGGCCCGGCGTCACATATTTGCCGCCCGCATCGATCGTCTCCGCGCCTGCGGGCACGGCGACGCCGGTGCCGGCCGCCACGATGCGCCCGTCGCGGATCACCACAGTGGCACCGTCGACCGGCGCGCTGCCGTCTCCAGCCACCATCTTCGCGTTGGTGATGGCATAGGTCTGGGCGGCAAGCGGCGACGCTGTGGCGAGCAAAGCAGCGGCGATCGCGGCGGCTTTGGCCATGAACGGGCGGCTCATTTCACGTCTCCCGATCCGGGCTGACCGAGTTCGAAATCGCTCACCGGACGGCGCGATGGATCGTCCGCATCGTAGAGGAGCGCGCCGTCGACCCACACCTTTTCCGGACGCGAATAGACGCTGAGGGGGTTGCCGTTCCACAGCACTACATCGGCCATCTTGCCGGGCTTCAGACTGCCGGTCATCTCCTCGATGCCCAGCGCCTTGGCAGCGTTGTAGGTGAGCCAGCGGATCGCGGTGGCGTCCGATATGTCGATACCCATGCGCCGTCCATCGGCAAGCGCCTTGGCTGCTTCCTGGTTCAGGCGCTGGATGCCGTTTTCATCATCCGAGTGGATGATGACGCAGGCGTTCGAATTCTGCAGCAGCGCCGCGTTCTCGGGAATCGCGTCATAGGCTTCCATCTTGAAGCCCCACCAATCCGCCCAGACCGCGGAGCAAATGTCGTTATCGCGCAGAATATCGGCGATCTTGTAGCTTTCGACCGCGTGATGGAAGGCGGTGACCTTGTAGCCCGCTTCCTTGGCCATATCGATCACCTGCGCCATCTCATCGGCGCGGTAGCAATGGTTGTGCACCAAGATCTCGCCGTCGAGAACGCCGGTCAGCGTTTCCTTGGCGAGATCATATTTATGATCCTTGTTCGCACGGTATCCGCGCGCATCGGCCCACATCTGCCGGTCCACCGCCAGATTGCCCATGCGGGTAGAGGGCTTGCGACCGCGGCTGCCGTAGACGCGCTTGGGGTTTTCCCCGCAGGCCATCTTGAAGCCATAGGGCGCGCCCGGGAACTTCATGCCCTGCACGGTGCGCGAATAGACGTTTTTCAGCGTCACCGAACGCCCGCCGACCAGGTTCGCCGAACCGGGCAGGATCTGCAGCGAGGTGATGCCACCATTGGCCATGGCCCGGCTGAAACCGGGGTCCTGCGGCCAGACGCTATGTTCGGCCCAAACATCGGGGGTAAGCGGATCGGTGGCTTCGTTCCCGTCCGAATGCGCTTCGACGCTAGGACTAGGATAGACGCCAAGATGGCTGTGCACGTCGATGATGCCCGGCGTCACGAACTTGCCCGTCCCGTCGATCTCGATCGCCCCGGCAGGCGCGGCCATATCGCCTGCGCCGACGCCAACGATCTCTCCGCCGCTCATGACGATGGAGGCGTTGTCGATCCGCGCGCCCTCACCGTCGAATAGCGTGACGTTTCGCACCACTGTCGGCGAGGACGGGTATGCGCGGTAGGTGGAGGCGAAGGGCGCCTCCCCTTCGGCAAGCGCGGTGGGCCGCTGCTCCGCGCTTGTGCCCGATGCCGTTGCCGGACCGTTACCGGCCGCGGCGCAGCCCCCCAGAGCGAGCAGCAACGTGCCCGCGAGCCCCCAATTTTTCACCCCTGCTTACCCCTTATCAGTCGCGTGTGGTCGGATGGATACCGGCGGCCTGCGGCTCTCCGGCTTCACCCTGACCTTCCAAATCATCGCCGACATCATCGTCACGCAGCGTGTCGAGATGCATCAGCTTCTTCACCAGCGGATTGACCAGCACCACAACGACACCGATGCCAATCGCCGTCAGTCCCATCGTCCAGTACAGGCCGAGCGCGCCCTCACGCGTGATCTCGCCGCCTTCGCCCTCACCCATGATCGAGCCAAGGAAGCCCGCGACGTAGTTGCCGCCCGCCGTACCGAAGAAGAAGGCCGCCATCATCAGGCTGGCCATATGACGAACCGACAGACGGTTCATGGCCGACAAGCCAACCGGCGACAGGCTGAGCTCCCCCGTCGTCGAAAGCAGATAGAACAGGAAGATGAATACCACCGGCACCAGCGCGCTGCCCGCGGCATTGGCGCCCAGCACCAGCACCACGAAAGCCAGACCCATCTGAATGATACCCAGGCCCATCTTGGCCGGGGTTGCCGGCTCCCAGCCGCGCCGTCCCAGCCACTGCCAAAGCGCAGCGAAGACCGGGCCGAGCAGGATGATGTAGATCGGGTTGATCGACTGGAACAGCGACGTCGGCACACCCGCACGATCGACATAGCGATCGGTGAACAGGTTCACCGAACCGCCCGCCTGTTCGAACAGGCCCCAAAAGACCGGCATCAGCAGGATGAAGAAAATCATCGCAAACACCCGGTCACGAGCATGGTTCGTCGACTTGCGCGCCTCACCGATGCAAGCCGCTGCAACCAGACCAAGACCAACGACGGCCGCAATGCCCGCAACCGTATCCGTGCCCTCCTGGATAATCATCCAGGCGGCCATCGCCAGTAGCACGCCGAAGCCCGCATAGAATAGCGAACGGGTGGAGCCATTGCTGACCTGCCCGTTCTCGTCCTTGAGATGATACAGTGCCTGCTGAAGCACATAGGCCAGCAGCATGATCCCGGAGACCAGCAAGATCCAACCCACGGCGTCCTGGAACTGGATCAGCGCCCAGATGATCGCGACACCGACGAAACCGGCGAGGTACAGGAACCATTCCAGGTTCAAGCCCACGACCTTCGACTTCAGACGCGAAGGCACGGGCGGTTCGCCATTGCCCAGCAGAAGCGGCTTGCCGATCACGAACACGATCAGGCCCAGCAGCATGCCGATGCCTGCAGCACCAAAGCCGTAGGACCAGCCGATCGTCTCGCCGAGATAACCCGCGATGATCGTGCCGATCGCGGCGCCGACATTAATGCCCATGTAGAAAATGGTGTAGGCGCCATCGCGGCGGATGTCGGTGCGCGGATAAAGCTGCCCGACGATCACCGAGATGTTGGCTTTCAGGAAGCCCGAGCCGACGATGATGAAGGCCAGCGCCAGCCAGAAGACGTTGATCGCGGGATTGTTCTGATAGCCTGCGCCCGCATCGCCTTCGAAGGCCATGAAGAAATGGCCGATCGTAAGCAGTACCGCGCCGAAAAGCACCGCCTTGCGCTGCCCGAGATAACGGTCGGCCAGCCAGCCGCCGAGGACGGGGGTGATGTAAACCAGGCTGGTATAGGCGCCATAGATAATGGTCGCCTGCCCATCTGAGTAAAGCCAGTGCTTGACGAGATAGAGCGTCAGCAGCGCCCGCATGCCGTAATAGGAGAAACGCTCCCACATTTCGGCGAAGAAGAGAACGTACAGACCCTTTGGATGGCCTGCAAATTCCTTCTTGGGTTGTGTGACGGCGTACGCGCCAATCGCCAGAAAAACGATCAGAGCGAGGGAACCGCATGCCGCGATCCAGTCACTCTCGTTCCACAATCCGACAGCTTTGAAACCCACTCCGAACCCCTCTTCCAATCAAACACACCCGTCTGCGCGCGGGCCATATGGCGGCGCAACCTAACGCAAAAATTGCGGCTGTGAAGAACATTGTTGCCGAAACGTTACCGCGCGCCCACCTTGGGCCCATGACCTTCAACGATCTTTCCAGCCCGCTCAAATACTTGACCACGCGCCGCTCGGCCAAGCCACGCGAGATGGCGGGCAAGCGTCCGGACACTGCCGAAATGCGCGAATTTGCAGCGATCGCCGCGCGCTCGCCCGATCACGGCAAGCTGGCACCGTGGCGCTTTACGATCGTGCCGGACGAGGCTCGCCCCGCCTTCCGCGCGCTGTTGGACCGCGCCTTCCGCACCGCCAATCCGGACGCGCGCGATGCCTCCGTGGAGGCGGCTTGCCAGATGGCCGATTACGACGCAGCGATCATGGTCGCCAGCTTCGCGCCGGTCGAAAGTGCTAAAATCCCCCGCTGGGAACAGGAACTGAGCTGCGGCGCGGCGGTGATGAACCTGTGCCACGCCGCCAATGCCAGTGGCTATGTCAGCGGCTGGATCACCGGCTGGGCGAGCACCGATCCGCTGGTGACCGAAGTCTTCGCGCCCCAGGGCGGAAAGATCGCGGGAATCCTGTTCTTGGGGTCGCCCGGCACGGAAATGGAAGAACGGCCGCGGCCCGCATTGGACGATGTGGTGAGCGTCTGGGAGGGATAAGCCCCTTTTGAACAACAGCACCGTTCGTACTGAGCCTGTCGAAATACTGTTCTTCTCGGCGCGCGATGGAGAAGAAAGGGCGGGGCTTCGACAGGTTCAGCCCGAACGGACGGCGATTCGGGCTTCTAATAGACCGCTGTAATGCGCGGGCTGCATCACCCGCGCCCTTGACCCGCCCTACTGTCTTATGGCACTGATCCAGTCATGCCCGATTCCCAGAAACCCGTCTATCTTCGCCTGCGCGATGTGATTGCCGCATCAATTCTCGATGGTACTTACCGGGACGGCGATGCCCTTCCCTCCGTGCGCAGCTTCGCCGCGGACCAGGGCGCCAATCCGCTGACTGTCGCCAAGGCTTATCAGACGTTTCAGGACCAGGATCTGGTCGAGGTGAAGCGCGGGATCGGCTTGTTCGTGGCGGATGGCGCGCGCGAAAAGCTGCGGCAGATCGAGCGGGCACGGTTTCTCAGCGAAACCTGGCCGCCGGTGAAAGCGCAGATGGACCTGCTCGACATCGATTTTGCGGACCTCAGCGAGAACGCCTAGTCCTTGCGCAGCGCCGCTTCGGCCATTGTCAGATGGCGGCGGGCGAGCGGATTGTCCGGCAACATCGCCACCGCTTTTTTCAGAATCTCGCGCGCTTCCTCGTGCTCGCCCGCCTGCAGCGCCACATAGCCGTAGATGTGTACGACTTCGGGATTGCCCGGCTGCACGCGATAGGCTCGGCGGGCCTGGTCCAGCGCCGCGTCCGCTCGCCCTGCGCCCGATAAGGCACGCGCATATCCCGCGTGCAGCATGGCATCATTGGGGCCGATCACGGCAATCAGATCGCGATAGAGCGCAGCGGCAGCTTCGTTTGCGCCTGCCGCCAGATAGGTCTCTGCCAGAAGGCGGCGCGCCGGAAGGCTGGCGGGATTTGCTTGCAGGAAGCGCACGAGCACCCCCAGCGCGGCGTCTTCGTCCCCCACGGCGCGGGCCATGGCTACCATGCGCTGCATCAGCGATGGGCTGAAATCCAGCGCGGCGGCGCGGCCATAAGCGGCCATCGCGCCGCGCGCATCGCCTTGCTCCGCCAACACATCGCCCAGCAGGATCTGCGCGTCCGCCACCCCCGGGTTGCGCTCGGCGAGTGTCTGGGCAACCGATCGTGCGCCAGCAAAGTCGCCTGCGGCGATCCGTGCTCTGACATCCGCCGCCGGTCCTGCGCCGGATCCTGGCAGTACCGCCGCGCCCGAACCCGGCACCTGCGCGCGGTTCAGCATTGCCATTGCCGCATCGCGATTCCCAAGCGCTTCGAAGCTGCGCGCGAGCACCCATTCGCCATAGCTGCCCGTATCGCTCGCAGCATCGACGGGCAGCATCTGCGCCGCCCCGGCCGCATCGCCGGCGCGATAGAGCGCGCGCGCCGCCAGCGCTGCCGCGGTTCGATTGAGTGGCTGCATCTCGGCCAGTCGCCCCCAATATTCTGCGGCCAGCAGATCGTTTTCGAGGCCATATTCCACGCTGCCGCTCAGCAGCAGCATCGCCGGGACGGTGTTCATCTGCCCGTCGGTCAGACCGATCAGGCGCTTCGCAAGCCCAAATTCATGCGCGCGCGCCGCGATCACCGCCTGCATGAAATAGCCGTTCGGATTGCCCGGCTGCAGCGCCACGATACGGCGCGCCACGGCCAGCATCTCCCGGTGCCGACCCAGATCGCCGAGCGTCGCGCCATAAGCTTCCAGCAGCGCGATATCGTCCGGACTTGCGCGCAGCCCCTGCTCGAACCAGGGCAGCGCTGCGGCCAGACCGAACTGCGCGCGCACGGTTTCACCGCACAGGCCCAGCGCACCGGCATTACGGCCATCGATGGCAACCGCGCGCTCCGCCGCATCCGCCGCCCCCGCTATGTCGCGCCGCGCCAGCCGGAAGCGGCCGATATCGGTCCACAATTCGGCGCCCGGATCGCCCAGCGCCAGAGCCCGGTCGAACGCGGCACGCGCCGAGTCTGCATTCCCAAGGTCCTGATAGGTGCGACCGGCGTAGCGGGCCGCCTCCGCGCGATGTTCAGGCGCGATGTCGGCGGCTTCCAGCTGACTGAGCGCCTCATCATAGCGGCGCTGCTGCCGATAGGTCTCGCCCAGCAAATGCCGGAGCTGTGCGGGGCTGGCGCCAAGATCGATCGCCTTGCGCAAGGCGGCATCGGCGCTGTCCGGGTCCGCCAGACGCAGGCTTATTTCGGCAAGCGCGACGCGCGCGGGTGCCCAGTCCGGATCTTTCTGCACCGCGTTGAGCAGTTCCACCCGCGCCGCGCGATCATTCTGCGCGGCAGCGAAGCGTTCTGCCGCAGCCAGAGAGTTTTGCGCGGGTGAGTTTTCATCCTGCGCCGCCAACGGCAAACCGATCGCCAGCAGCGATGCAGCGCATAGTGCCGTGGCCCAGCGTCGAAGAACCCTCCGCTCAGGTCTGCAATTCATATTGCTTCAGCAGATCATAAAGCGTGGGACGGCTGATGCCGAGCAGCTTCGCCGCGCCGGAAATATTGCCGCCGGTGCGGGCGATGGCGCGGCGTATCGCCTTGCGGTCGGCAATCTCTCGCACGGCTTTCAGATTGATCGCCTCCCGGTCGTCATCATCGTCCGGCGCATCGAGATCGAGATCGGCGGCGCGGATGTTCTTGCCATCCGCCATGATGACCGCGCGTTTCATGCGGTTTTCCAGCTCACGAACATTGCCCGGCCAGCCATGCGCCTCCAGCGCGGCGATGGCATCGGGCGCAAAGCCGCTGACGCGCGCGTTCATCTCGGCGGCGAACCGGCCAAGGAAATGCTTCGCGAGCAGCGCAGCGTCGCCGGTCCGCTCGGACAGAGCGGGGATCGGCACCACGATCTCGGCGAGGCGGTAATAAAGGTCCTCGCGGAACGTCTCCTCCGCGATCATCGCCGCCAGGTCGCGGTGCGTGGCGGTGAGGATGCGCACATCGACCGGGATCGCGCGGCGTCCGCCGACCCGCTCGATCACCCGCTCCTGCACGAACCGGAGCAGTTTTACCTGCAGCGGCAGCGGAATATCGCCGACCTCGTCCAGGAACAGCGTTCCGCCCTCGGCCAGCTCGATCTTACCCTCGACCGTCTTCAGTGCCCCGGTAAACGCCCCCTTTTCATGGCCGAACAATTCCGCCTCGAGCAGTGTTTCGGGGATCGCGGCGCAGTTGATCGCGACAAACGGTCCATCCGCACGGTCGCTCGCGGCATGAACGCCTTTGGCGAGCAGTTCCTTGCCCGTTCCGCTGGCACCTTGCAGCATGACGGACACCTGCGTCGCCGCCACGCGCTCCAGCGTGCGCAACGTCTTGGCCATTTCGGGCGCGGCGGTGATGATGCTGGAAAACGCTCCCGCGCCTTGCGGTCCGGCTTCGCTCAACCGGCGATTTTCGCGCTCCAGCGCGCCGACATGAAAGGCGCGGGCCACGATCAGCTGCAGCTCCTCGATATCGACGGGCTTCTGATAGAAGTCCCACGCCCCGCCCGCGATGGCGGACTGCGCGCTTTCGCGGCGGCCATGGCCGGAGGCGACGACCACCTTGAGATCGGGCTTCAGTCGCAGCATTTCGGCCAGCGTCGCGAAACCTTCGCTGGTGCCGTCCGGATCGGGCGGCAGGCCCAGGTCCAGCGTCGCCACGGGCGGCTCTTCGGAGCGCAGCAGTGCAATCGCTTCGGCGCGGTTGCCCGCGGCCAGCACGTCCCAATCCTCATAGGCCCATTTCAGCTGCCGCTGGAGACCCTCGTCATCCTCGATCACGAGCAGCTTGGGTTTCGTTTCGGCCATTACGCGGCTTCCTTTCGGATTTGGCCCGGCGCGGCGGGCAGGCTAACGGTGAAGACCGATCCCTCGCCAGCGCGGCTGGTGGCAGTGACATCGCCGCCCATGGCGCGGGCCAGCGTGCGCGCCTCATAGACGCCGATGCCAAAACCGTCCTGCTTGCTGGACTGGAAGGGACGGAACAGGGAGTCGGCCAGGAATGCCTCATCCATCCCGCATCCCTGATCGATCAGATCGAGCCGCACGGTTTCGCCATCACTGCGGCTGCAAAAGCGGATCGGCGCGCCGGGGCGGCTCGCCTCGACTGCATTGGTAAGAAGGTGAATAAGGATCGTGCGCAGCCGATCGGGATCGGCCGAAACAGCAAGACCGCGCTCGACCTCGTCCAACTCCACCGGATTGCGCCCGCCCGCGGCCGGCACGACGTCACGCACCACATCGCTCAGCAGCACGGGCCGCCGCGCCGCCGGGGCGAGCGCGCCCTTGCCGTCCAGGCGCGCGAGCAGTTCCTGCATCTTGGCGGAGGAGCCCTTCAGCGTCGCGATCATATCCGCGCGAAAATCCGGGTTTTCCGCATGTCGCTCGGCATTGCGGGCCAACAGCGCAAGCTGGCTGACCACATTCTTGATATCGTGCATGACGAAGGCGAAGCGGCGGTTGAACTCCTCGAACTGGCGCGCCTCGACCAGCCGCGCCTGCCCCTCCGCTTCAGCCAGATAGCTCGCCGCCTGACGGCCTGCGACGCGCAGAATATCGAAATCCTCCCAATCCAGCGAACGCGCGATCGGTGGCCGCCCGAGCAGAGCGAGCCCGACCAGCCGATCGAGATGAACGAGCGGCACGATCGCGAAGAGCCATACCGACCCCGACAGGCCAGGCGGCAACCAGCTGGCGGGAAACAGCGCATCACTGCCATCGCGGATCGCATCGCAATCGGCGATAAACCCGCGCTGTTCGAACAGATCGAGCGCGTCTTCCGCCCAGGACCCGGTTATTTCCTCTTCGCATTTCCAACGCCCGCCGATGCGGAACGAGGCCGTGCCGGTACGCAGTAAAACCATCCCGCCCGATGCGCCCAGCACGTCGGCCAGCGCCTTGGCGACCCGCGCGCCGAGGGTCATGCCTTCTCCGTCCGGCCTGCCCACGGTGTCGGCGAACCGCACCCACTGCTCGCGATAATCATAACGGTGGCGGAAAAAATGCTTGGCCAGCACCACTTTCAGCGTTGCGCGCAAGCGATCCGACGGGATGGAGGGCAGCGCCGCCAGCGAGAGCAGGAACAGCATCACCGCCGCCGCGGCGCCCGAACTGCGATCGACCGCAAGGGCCACGATCACGACAACCCCGAGATAAAGCGCGATCAGCCCGATCGATGCAAAGCGAAAGGCGGCCTGGTGCGATAGGGCAAAGCGCCATCGCCGGCTGTCGCGCAGTGCGAGCGCCAGCACCGGTGCCATCAGCGCAATCGCTATACCGCGCGCAGGCAGCAACAGGCCCGGGCCGTAATCGGGCAGCACTGCGAAGAAATACAGCCCCAGATCATAGGTCCACATCGCCGCAAGCGTGGCCAGCGCCAGCGCCATGCCCTCCTGCCGCCGCGCCTCCGCCAGATGATAGAGGTTGTGGACCAGCACCAGCGCGCCGATCGCGAACAGCATGCGCAGCGATGCCTCAACCGGGCCGATAGGCTCATCACGTAGCGCGTCCCAGATACCGAGGCCCATCAGGATGTAGAGCAGCACGCCCATCAGCGCTCCCACCGTGGCGGGGCCTTTGCCGGTGCGGCGGAAGATGGCGTAGAGAAAGGCCAGCCAGCCCGCATTGCGCAGCGTTTCTGCAAGCGATGCGGTGACCGATGCAGGGCCGGCCAGCGCCGCCGCCACGCCCCATGCCGCCGTCAGCAGAAGCGCTGCAACCAGCGTCTTGTCCGCGGTGCGCCTGATGGCGGTACGGCGCACCAGCCAGATCGCCAGCGCGAAAAAGGCAAAGGCGCAGAGACCAGCGCTCCAGAAACCGAAATCGTTCATCGCGGCGATGGGCGCGACGGCATCCTCATCGCGCACCGTCCGGCCAGAGCACCACCCGCAGCGTCTGCAACAGGATCAACAGATCGAGGAAGGGCGTGTAATTCTTGGCGTAATAAAGATCATATTCCAGCTTGTGCCGCGCATCTTCCACGCTGGCGCCATAAGGATAGTTGATCTGCGCCCAGCCGGTGATGCCGGGCTTCACCATGTGGCGCTCCGCATAATAAGGCATCTCCTTCTCCAGATCGGAGACAAATTCGGGGCGCTCGGGCCGTGGACCGACGAAGCTCATTTCACCTTTCAGCACGCTCCAGGCCTGGGGAAGTTCGTCGATCCGGACCTTGCGGATGAAGCGGCCTACGCGGGTGATGCGCGGATCGTTCTCGCTGGCCCAGATGGCTTTACCGCCCGCTTCGGCATCGGTCCGCATCGAGCGGAGTTTCAGGATCTGGAAGTCCTCTCCAAAACGGCCGACACGCGTCTGACGGAAAAACGCAGGCCCCTTGCTTTCCAGTTTCACGAGCAGCGCGAAGAACAAGATGATCGGCCCGGTCAGCAGCAGCAAAAGACCGCTCGCCAGCATGTCAAAACAGCGCTTGGCGATTGTGGAAATGCGCCGCCCTGCAGAGAAACCGTCGGAGAAGATGAGCCAGCTGGGGTTTACACTGTCGAGATCGACGCGCCCGGTCTCGCGCTCCAGAAAGGTGGAGAGGTCATTCACATGCACGCCGGTGGTCTTGATACGCAGCAGATCGTCGAGCGGCAGCGCGTTGCGGCGCTCCTCCAGCGCCAGCACCACTTCGCTCGCGTTCATGCGGACCACGAATTTCTTGAGGTTGCGGATCGCGCCGCGGGCGATGGCCTCCTCCACGATCTGCTCGCCCTCGCTCATCGCGATATAGCTGACGACGGTGAAGCCGCTTCCGGGCCGCTCTTCCAGCATGCGGATACGGTCTGCGCGTTTGCCCGCACCCAGCACGATCATGCGCCGCTTGAACGCCTCTCCGCCGATAAGACTACCGAGCGCGACGCGGCTGACAAATATGAAGAGGAAGGAAATGACCATCGCGTAGAGCGAGATCGATCGCCACAATGTGATGCCCGGAAAGGCAAAGGCGAGCAGCGCCAGAAGAATGATGCCGAGTGATACCGCGACTAGCCAGCGTGCGGTGGCGAAGCGGACAGATTGCAGCGCCTGCGGACTGTATACGCCGACCGAAACCGCCGCGAGTTCCAGCGCCACGCCGAAGCTGATAAGCGAATCGACCCGGTCGCCGATATGGCTCAGTTCCATGCCGATCTGCTGTGCACGGATCATCCAGCCGACCTCCGCCGCGGCGATCAGCAGCAGAAAATCGATCAGCCCCAGGAACAGGACTGCATGGGGCACATAATGTTTGAACAGCCTGATCACGGAAAGCGACGAACCCTTTTATGGTTCGTGCACCCTACAGGCGCAGGCGTGAAATGTCGGTTAACTTTACAGGTCTGTCACGCATTCCGACAGCTGTTGGGGCGGGCAAAGAACCCGCCCCAGGGCAATTTTAATTGTTGAGATTGTCTGCCGCGTCCTTGGCGGCATCGCCGACATTCTTGGCCGCATCGCTCACATCGCTGGCGGCCGAGCTGATGGCATCATTCTTGGCGGTTTCGCTATTGCTCATCTGCATCAGGAAATAACCGCCCACGACCAGCGCGATAAGCAAGATCGCTCCGATGAGGATGCCGCTGCCACCGCCGCGTCGCGGCTCGGCCCCGTCACGCTCGATCACGGTGGTGGTGTGGGTGGAACCGTCTTCAAACCGCTCGGTACGACGTTCTTCGGTAGTCATAATCGAAACCCTCTCGACCATTAATCCAGCCTGCCAAACTGACGAATCAGCATAAAGGTTCCGCAGGTGAAACGACCGCCACCAGTCCCCCGGCTTGCAGACCTCAACCGATCCTTAAGCGGAGCGCGTTAAGCAGACGCGCATGAACCGAAATATCAAACTGCTTGGCGGAGTGATCGGATTTGCGATGATCGTAGCGCTGGTCTTGCCATCGGGCGAGGAGGCGGCACCAGATCCGGCCCCTGCCGTAACGAGTGCTGCGCCCGCTCCAGCCGCCGCGCCCGCTCAGCCCACGGTTCGCATGACAGCCGAAATGCCGACCGATTTCACGATGAACAACAATGGCACGTTCGGCGAACCGACCGGCATCGACGGCTCACCGATCGGAAGCCAGCTAAGCCCTGCGCCAGCGCTGGCGCCCTCACCCTCCCCTGCACCCGGCCCCGTGATGGGCCCCCCGCCCCCACCACCGGCAGCAAGTGCTGCGAGAGGCGATAGCGCCCCGCCGCCGCAAATTGATCCGCCGAAGCCTGGACCCAAGGTCGATCGGTCCACGCCGAGCTGAGGCAGCATCTTTCGTTAGGGATCCTGGGCTAAGGGGCCCAGCAAGAGAGGAAGCCGAGATGGATTGCGCAACAATCACCATTGTTTCTCCGACGGATGATCGCTGGAGACAGCTCATCCGCGGTGACCTGATGCCCAAATATGAATGCCTTGCTTTGCGGATCCTGATGATCCGCCTGCGCAGCGATTATCAGCAGGATGAAGCCTCGATCGACGATCTGGCGGCCGAGCTCCACCAGTTTTTCACCAAGAACATCCGCTTTGCCGCAGCCGATTACCAGGCCATCTTCCACGGAGAACGCGCATGAACGCCTTGAAAGCCGATCGATCGCTGTTCGGCGTGGAGGCGGTCGCGCGCATGATCGAAAGCGGGGCCACGCTGCTCCTGGCGGCTGAAGAAGCGCTGCTCGATCAGCTACCGCGCGGCAACTGGATCGCGGGGACCATCCCCTATTTCATGAGCGCCGAACAAGGCGGCGTGGAGGATCACGAACGCATTTTCGTGACCCGCCTGCCAGAGCAGGCGCGCGTCCATCGGCAAGAACTGATGGACGGCGAGGCCCTGCCTTCCTTCGCGCAATCGGGGCCGGACAACGGCTTCACCCTGCTCTACCTTCCTTCACAGAGCGACGTGCATGGGATGTTCGCCTTGCATGGTCAGACCTGGCCCGGCCTGTTCGATCGTCCGGTGGTGGGTTGGGTCGCCGGAACCACGCTGGACCGCGTCGGACTGGACACCGCAAAGGTCTATGACGGCGCAAGCGGCACGAAATCCGATACGCATGCGGCGGTGATGCACATCGCTTTGCCGGATCACGCATGGGCTGCGGTGGACACCGTCAATCTGTTCGAACAGGGGGATGGCGATGCGATCCATTTCGACACGCTCGGCTTCACTGCCGGGGAGGCCCGGATCAACGGGCAGAAACGCCGCCTGATCGACTATATCGAAGAGCATGGCATCGATACGCGCCTGCCGCTGGTCGCGGACTATAACGGCGCGAAGATCAACGTCGCGACCGCGCGGATCATCAAAGAAGAGGGCACGCTGGAATTCTTCGCGCCTGTCTTCCCTGGCATTACCTATCGCTTCGCCAAGCCGATCGGCGATTATCCGGCGCTGTTCGAGGAAAAGGTGGCGAAGATGGACCGCCCGCCCAGTTTCAGCTGCAACTGCATCCTGAATTACAACTATGCCGATCTGGAGGGTCGCCACACCGCCGGGATCACCGGACCGATGTCTTTCGGGGAGATCGCCTATGTTCTGCTCACTCAGGCCGTGGTCTATCTGACCATCGAGGGGCTCTAGCTCCTCCGCAAAAAGGCCCGCCCCCCAATGTAGGGAGCGGGCCAGTCTGAGGGAAATCTCCGGCGATCAGTTCAGATCGAACCGATCCGCGTTCATCACCTTGGTCCAGGCCTTGATGAAGTCATTCACGAACTTCTGTTCGTTGCCGTTTTCGGCATAGACTTCCGCGATCGCGCGCAGCTGCGAGTTCGAACCGAAGATCAGATCGGTGCGCGTGGCGCGCCACTTTTCCTCGTCCGTCTCGCGGTCGGAGCCGATGAACTCCTCATCGCCGCTCTCGTCGACCACCTTCCAGGCAGTCTTCATGTCGAGCAGGTTGACGAAGAAGTCGTTGGTCAGCTGGCCCACACGGTCCGTGAACACGCCGTGCTTGCTGCCGCCCTGGTTCGCACCCAGCACGCGCAGGCCGCCGATCAGCACCGTCATTTCCGGCGCCGACAGACCGAGCAGCTGGGCCCGATCGAGCATCAACTCTTCGGTCTTCACGCTCATCTTGGTCGACAGATAGTTGCGGAAACCGTCCGCCTTGGGCTCGAGCGGCTCGAAGCTTTCGGCATCGGTCTGCTCGTCGGTCGCATCGCCGCGGCCGCCGTGGAACGGCACGCTGACGTCGAAACCGGCATCCTTCGCCGCCTTCTCGACCGCCGCGGTGCCCGCCAGCACGATGGCATCGGCCATGGAAAGGCTGCCGCGCAGCTCGTCGATCTTGGCGAGCGTGTTCGAAAGCTCGCTCGGATCGTTGACCGCCCAGTCCTTCTGCGGAGCCAGCCGGACGCGGGCACCATTGGCACCGCCGCGATGGTCCGACTTGCGATAGGTGGACGCGGACGCCCAAGCGGCGCGAACGAGTTCGGATACCGAAAGGCCACTGTCCAGGATCTTCGACTTGAAGTCCGAGACATCGCCGTCCGCGGGCGTGCTGCTGGCGGGAATCGGATCCTGCCAGATCAGATCTTCCGACGGCACTTCCGGCCCATGATAGCGGACCTTCGGCCCCATATCGCGGTGGGTCAGCTTGAACCATGCGCGGGCAAAGGCATCTGCGAAATAGTCCGGATCGGCCCGAAATTTCTCCATGATCTTGCGATATTCCGGATCGACCTTCATCGCCATGTCGGCGGTGGTCATCATCGTCGGCACCTTCTTGCCCTCGCGATGGGCATCGGGGGCCTGCGTTTCTTCCGGATTGCCCTTGGGCTGCCACTGCTGCGCACCTGCGGGGCTCTTCACCAGTTCATATTCGTGATCGAGCAGATTGTCGAAATAGCCCATGTCCCACTGGATCGGCGTCGGCGTCCATGCACCTTCGAGGCCGGAGGTAATGGTGTGCTCGCCCATGCCGCTCTCGAACCCGCTGGTCCAGCCGAGGCCCTGGAAGGCGACGTCCGCACCCTCCGGCTCCGCGCCGACCAGGCTGGCATCGCCCGCGCCATGACACTTGCCGAACGTATGACCGCCGGCGGTCAGCGCGACGGTTTCCTCATCGTTCATCGCCATGCGCGCAAAGGTTTCGCGGATATCGCGGGCAGAGCCCATCGGATCGGGCTCACCGCCCGGGCCTTCGGGATTGACGTAGATGAGGCCCATCTGGATCGCCGCGAGCGGGTCTTCCAGCGCCATTTCCTTGTCGGGCTGGATGCGCGTTTCGGCGCCCGTGTTCACCCACTCTTCTTCGGTGCCCCAATAGACGTCCGTCTCGGGCTCGAACACGTCCTTGCGGCCGCCGCCGAAGCCGAACACCGGGCCGCCCATGGATTCGATCGCGACATTGCCGGTCAGGATCAGCAGATCGGCCCAGCTGATATGCTTGCCATACTTCTGCTTGATCGGCCACAGCAGGCGCCGCGCCTTGTCCAGATTGGCGTTGTCCGGCCAGCTGTTGAGCGGCGCAAAGCGCTGCTGACCGCTATTGGAGCCGCCGCGGCCGTCCGCGGTGCGATAAGTGCCCGCAGCGTGCCAAGCCATGCGGATGAAGAACGGACCATAATGGCCGTAATCCGCCGGCCACCAGGGCTGGCTGTCGGTCATCAGTGCATGAAGGTCCTTCTTCAGCGCATCATAATCGAGCTGCTTGAAAGCTTCGACATAATCGAAGTCTTCACCCATCGGATCGGGCGACTTGCCGCCCTGATGCAGGATTTCCAGCTGCAGCGCGTCCGGCCACCAATCGCGGTTCTGCCGTCCCAGCAACCCGCGAACACCGCCATCACCGTGAAAGGGGCATCCGCCGCCGCTCATCTCGCCTGTCTTCATATCCATGGGAATATTCCTCTCTGCTTTTCGCTCAGTTATGATCCTTTATAGGTCGCGCCATTGATCGAATGAAACGATATGGCTTTGTCAGACAGAGTGATCGGATCGATTGATATCGATTACTCCGCCGTCCAGCCGCCGTCGACGGACCAGTTGGCGCCGGTCACCTGCGCGGCTTCGTCCCGGCACAGGAACAGCGCGATCGCGGCGACCTGTTCGGGGGTGACGAACTCCTTGGTCGGCTGGCCTTCGAGCAGCACCTTTTCGATCACGTCCTCGCGGCTCATGTTGCGCGCCTTCATCGTATCGGGAATCTGGTTCTCGACCAGCGGCGTCCAGACATAGCCGGGGCTGATCGCGTTTGCCGTCACGCCGTGCTGGGCCAATTCCAGCGCGATCGTCTTGGTGAAACCGGCAATGCCGTGCTTGGCGGTGACATAGGCCGTCTTGAACGGAGAGGCCGCCTTGCTGTGCGCACTCGCGGTGGCGATGATACGGCCCCAGCCCTTCTCCTTCATATAAGGCACGGCGAGGCGCGTGGTGTGAAACGCCGCGCTGAGATTGAGCGCGATGATCAGATCCCATTTTTCGACCGGAAACTCCTCGACCGGATCGACATGCTGCGTACCGGCATTGTTGATGAGGATATCGATGCCGCCGAATTCGTCGGCCGCCTGCTTCATCATCTCCTCGATCTTCTCCGGCTTGGTTAGATCCGCGTCGGAATAGATCGCCTTCGCACCGTTCAGCGTTTCCAGCGCCTTGCGCTCCGCCTCGATCTCATCGGCATCGCCGAAGCCGTTGATGACGATATTCGCGCCTTCCGCAGCCAGCGCCTTGGCATAAGCGAGGCCGATACCACTGGTAGAACCGGTGACGAGAGCGGTTTTGCCTTTGAGGAACATGGGAGAGATTTCCTTTCTTCTTTTATGACTCAAATTGCGGGACATGCGGAAAGAACGCCCGCATCCGCTCAATCCACCAGATCGAACGCGTCGGTTTTGCCGTCCGCGATATTGTGCGCCAGGATGTCCCCCTTATCGATCGATCGGCACAGGGCGTCATGGCCCTGGTGCCAGTGATCGAGCATGGTGCTGCGCGAAAATTCGAAATCCTTTGCGCCGGTTTCCCAGGCACGCGTCCGATAGACGAGCTGAACGACATTGACCGCGCTCTCGGCCACGCGTTCGCGCAGCGCCTTCACCTCCGGCTCGTCCTGCATATCCTCGGGCAGTCGGTCTAGCAGCTTGCGCATCGCTTCATGGTCCTGGCGCAGGCGCAGATACTGGTCGGTCACCGCGCGGGTCCGGCTGGAAAAGCGGATATCCTTTTCGCGCGCCCAGACATCGGTCATGCGGCGCGGCAACTGGCCGCGGGCCGGGAACAGATCGACCTGGAAGATCAGCGTATCTTCATTGCCCTGCGTGTCCAGAATGTACCCGAGCGGTGTGTTGGAGACGAGGCCGCCGTCCCAATAATGCCGCCCGTCGATCTCCACCGGCGGCAGGCCCGGCGGCAGCGCGCCGGACGCCATGATGTGCCGCGCATCGATGCGGACCGGATCATCATCGCTCCGCGTATCGAAATACTGGAAATTGCCGGTTTCGATATCCACCGCGCCCACAGCGACGCGCATCGGCCCGTCGTTCAACAGATCCCAGTCGACAAGCTTGTCGAGCGTTTCGGCAAGCGGGGCGCTGTCATAATAGCTGATGGAAGCTTCGCTGCCCGCCGGGGACCAGCCCGGCGGCACCCAGTGCGGGCGGAAGAAGCCCGGTACACCGAAGCTGGCCACAGTCGCGGCTGCGGCGATGTGCGCGCCTTCGCGCACCCGATTGTCTTCGGGCAGCACGAAATTCGGCATCCCGCCGGACACCATGTTCCAGAATGTAGTGAGCGCTTCGAGGCGCTTTTCCGGCGGGTTGCCCGCGATCAACGCGGCGTTGACGGCCCCGATGGAGATGCCCGCAACGCAGGTGAGCGGAATGGAAAGCTCGCTCAACCCCTGAAACACACCGGCCTGAAAACTGCCTAAGGCGCCGCCGCCTTGAAGCAGCAATACCGTCTGGTCGGGCAGCGGCATCGCCGGCCCGGCGCTGCGTTTGCTGCGTTCCGTGTGCGCTTCGATATCCGCCATGTCCAACCTTCAAACCTTTGATAGAGGAACCGGTGGCGGCGTGTGATGGTTCCCACCGCGAAACAATCTGCTAGCCTTCTTCATCCGGCCCTCTGCCCAAGGATTTCTGTCATGCGTCTCGATGATTACGACAACGACATTCAGGTCAGTGACCAGCGCGGACAGAGTTTCGGGGGCGGCGGTGGCTTGGGCGGCCTGCTCGGCCTTCTACCGCTGCTTATGGGTCGCAAACTGGGCTGCGGTACGATCGTGCTGATCGCCATTGTCGGCTTCTTCATCTTTTCGAGCGGCGGGCTGCAATTGGGCGGCGGTGGTGGCGGCTCGGCAGGCAGCGCGCAGCGGGGCGGCACTTCTCTGGAAAGCTCCTGCAATATCGATGCCGTCAGCAAAGAGGCCTGCAATACATTGTCGTCGCTCGACAACACATGGGAACAGGTTCTGCCCGGCTTCCGCCAACCGACGCTGGTCTTCTACTCGCAGCGCGGCCAGTCCGGTTGCGGCGCCGCGCAGTCCGCCATGGGACCGTTCTATTGCCCCACCGATCAAGGTATCTATCTCGACACGGATTTCTTTCGTCAGCTCGACCAGCAAATGGGTGCAGGCGGAGACTTCGCGCGTCGCTATGTCATTGCGCATGAAATGGGCCATCACATTCAGAAGCTGACCGGCGTTGCCGACGAGGTGCGCCAGCGTCAGGCTCGGGCGAGCCAGGAGGAAGGCAATGCGCTGCAGGTGCGCATGGAGCTGCAGGCCGATTGCTATGCCGGCGTATGGGCGGGCCAGAACCGCGACCGGCTGGAGCCGGGCGATATCGAGGAAGGCATGACCGCCGCGCACGCCATTGGAGACGACACGTTGATGAAGGAAGCGGGCCGCCGTCCGGTGGAGAGCATGTTCACGCACGGCACCAGCGAACAACGCATGCGCTGGTTGCAGCGCGGCCTCCAGTCCGGCGATCCGCAAGAGTGCGATACCTTTGCCGCGCGGACGCTTTGACGGCATTGTCGTCGCCCGGCGCGATCGGATAGCGAGGCAACATCATGAAGCTATCCGATTGCCATAATGTCGCGGACTTCCGGCGGCTCGCCAAACGCCGCCTGCCCTATCCCGTCTTCCATTATATCGACGGCGCGGCGGACGATGAGGGCACCAAGGCGCGCAACACCGCCGCCTTCGACGATGTGGACCTTGTCCCCAATGTCCTCGCGGGCAGCGAAGCGATCGACATGGGGATCACTTTGATGGGCCGGCGCATCGAGATGCCGCTGTTCCTCTCGCCCGCTGCCTTGCAGCGCCTGTTCCATTGGGAAGGCGAGCGCGCCGTCGCCCGCGCCGCGGAAAAGTTCGGCACCTGGTTCGGGATCAGCTCGCTCGCCACGGTGAGCATCGAGGAAATCGGCGCCCTCGTTTCCACGCCGAAACTGTTTCAGCTCTATGTTCACAAGGACGAGGGGCTGAACCGATCCATGATCGAGCGCTGCAAGGCGGCGAAGTTCGATGCGCTGGCGCTGACCGTGGACACCATCGTCGCCGGCAATCGGGAGCGCTGCCTGCGCACCGGCTTCACCTCCCCGCCCAAGCTGACGCCGCGCAGCGCGGTCAGCTTCGCCGCGCATCCCGGCTGGACGATGAACTATCTCTTCCGCGAGAAATTCCATCTGCCCAATCTCGATACGCATGTGGACGCGGGCAGCAATGTCGCCGTCTCAGTCGCCGACTATTTCAACACCATGCTGGACCGGACGATGGACTGGCGCGCCGCGGAGAAAATCCGCGACGAATGGGGCGGCACCTTCTGCCTGAAAGGCATCATGTCGGTCGCCGATGCCAAGCGGGCCGTGGCGATGGGCGCGGATGCGATCATGGTGTCCAACCATGGCGGGCGGCAGCTCGACGGCAGCCGTTCACCATTTGATCAGATCGCCGAAATTGCCGATGCGGTGGGCGGGCAGATCGAGATCATCTGCGATGGCGGCGTGCGGCGCGGCACCCATGTGCTGAAAGCCATCGCAGCAGGCGCCAATGCCTGCTCGGGCGGACGGCTCTATCTCTACGCGCTGGCCGCCGCCGGCCAGCCGGGCGTCGAGCGCATCCTCGGCAAGCTGCGCGACGAAATCGAACGCGACATGCGCCTGATGGGCGTGAGCGGAATCGACGAGCTGGGCCGCGATCAGCTGCGCCGACGCTGACGATCAGACAATGTCGAGCACCAGCCCCAGCCGTTTGGCTTCCTGTGCTTCGATATACCAGTTTTCCGGCGCCTTTTCGCGGATATCCTCGAAACTGACGTCGGACTGCTCGGCGAGTGCGCGAAAGCCCTCTTCCTCGATCTCGATCGAATGTTCGATCTCGTGCAGCTTGGCCTTCAGCTGCGCGATACACATGCGGAGAGGTCCGTTCAGATTGACGCTAGCGTTCATCTGCCGCTCGTGAACCATCAGGCGCGTTTGGCGCGTCAGGAAACGATGTTCGCGCGGGAAATAGCTCATGAACGTGGCCCCCGCGGAATAGACCGCCTGTCGACCGAGGAAAAGGAGTTCGCGCCCGTCATATTCGCGCAGCATGCGAATATCATCGCCCATGGTGCGCGCCACTTCCGGATCGCCGCCCAGCGTGGTCAGCGCGATCACGATGCTGCCATCGACAGGCGCATTTTCCAGCGCGTTGCGGAACTGATTGTACATGTTCTGATCGACAGCCCCCGTCAGCCGGACATGGGGATTGGCGAGAAGCGGATATTGCTGGGTATCGGTCATGGCGGGCGCAACGGGGCGCGCGCAAGCCGGTTCCGGATGGCGTTGCAATCAATCGCTGCGCTTCTCACATCAGGGGCATGACAAAACTCTCCCTACTCGATCTCGTCCCCGTCACCGAGGGCGGCAGCGTTTCGCAGTCGCTGGCCAATGCGGCCGACCTTGCAGCCCATGCCGAAAGGCTTGGCTTCACCCGCTACTGGGTGGCCGAACATCACGGCATGGAAGGTATCGCGAGCGCCGCGACCAGCATCGTCCTGGGCCATGTCGCCGCCGCTACCAACACCATCCGCGTGGGCGCGGGCGGCATCATGCTGCCCAACCACGCGCCGATGATAATTGCCGAGCAGTTCGGAACCCTCGATGCCCTTTATCCGGGCCGGATCGACCTGGGCCTGGGCCGCGCGCCGGGATCGGACGGACGGGTTGCCGCCGCGCTGCGCCGCACACTGGACAGCGATCCCAACGCCTTCCCCCGCGATGTGCTGGAGCTTCAAAGCTATTTCGCCGATGACGGCCAGACGGGCATTCGCGCCACGCCGGGCGCAGGTGCCGATGTGCAGATCTACATTCTCGGCTCCAGCCTGTTCGGCGCGCAGCTCGCCGCCGCGCTGGGCCTGCCTTATGCCTTTGCCAGTCACTTCGCGCCGGCCGCGCTGGACGAAGCACTCGAAATCTATCGCCACCGGTTCGAGCCTTCCGCCGTGCTCGACAAGCCCTATGCCATGTGCGGCTTCAACGTCTTCGCCGCCGACAGTGAGGATGAGGCGGAGCTGCTGGCAAGCTCCATGCAGCAAAGCTTCGTGGCGCTACGCAGCGGCAATCCAGGCCGCCTGAAGCCGCCAGTCGCGGGCTATCGCGACAGCCTGCCCCCGCAGTATCGCCAGATGCTCGACGGCGTACTCGCCGCCACCGCAACCGGCACCGGCGAACAGGTAGGCGACAAGATGGCGAAGTTCATCGATCGCACGCAGGCGGACGAACTGATCCTCACCAGCTCGATCTTCGATCATGAAGCGCGCAAGAAGAGCCTGTCGATCGCTGCCAGCGCCTTGGCCGATCAAGAGAGTGTCGCCGCCTGAACGACGGCGGACCGACCTATTGCAAATAAAAACTGCCGGACCATCGGGCCCGGCAGCTTGTTGTTTCAATATACCCGCTTCTTCGGTTCGATATAATCGATCTCGTCGGTCAGCGTGTATTCGTGGACCGGTCGGTAATCGAGGCGGACGCCTTCGTTAGCGCCGTTGGGCTTGCCGCCCCAGCCGTCATACCAGCTGACGGTGTGCTTCATCCATTCCGCATCGTTGCGATCCGGATAGTCCTCATGGCTATGCGCGCCGCGGCTTTCCTTGCGGTTCGCGGCGCTCTTGATGGTCACCATCGCCTGCGCCATCAGATTGTCGAGCTCCATCGTCTCAACGAGGTCGGTGTTCCAGATGAGCGAGCGATCCGACACGTGGATGTCCTGCATCCGCGCGTTGACCTTGGCCATCTGGCCGAGCCCCTCGTTCAGAAGCTCGGTATCGCGGAACACGGCGCAGTGCGTTTGCATGGTCTTCTGCATGTCGCGGCGAACGTCGGCGGTGGGCGAACCGCCCTTGGCGTGGCGGAAATGGTCCAGACGCTCCAGCGCGAACTCTTCCGAACCCTTGGGCAGCGGCTTGTGCGAAGAACCCAGCTCGATCGTCGCGGCAAGACGCTTGCCGATCGCGCGGCCGAACACCACGAGATCGATCAGGCTGTTGGAGCCGAGACGGTTGGCACCATGGACCGACACGCAGCCCGCCTCGCCTGCCGCATACAGGCCCTTCACGACCTGATCGGGGTTGTCGGCCGTCGGGTTCAGCACCTCGCCGTGATAATTGGTGGGGATACCGCCCATATTATAGTGCACGGTCGGTACCACCGGCAGCGGCTTCTTGGTCAGGTCCACCCCGGCGAAGATCTTGCCAGTCTCGGTGATGCCAGGAAGACGCTCGGCCAGAATGGCGGGATCGATATGATCGAGATGCAGGAAGATGTGGTCCGCTTCCTTGCCGACGCCGCGGCCTTCGCGAATTTCCATCGCCATGGAGCGCGACACGACGTCGCGGCTGGCCAAGTCCTTCGCGCTCGGCGCGTAACGCTCCATGAAGCGCTCGCCCTCGGAATTGGTGAGATATCCACCCTCGCCGCGCGCGCCTTCGGTAATGAGCACCCCCGCGCCGTAAATCCCGGTGGGGTGGAACTGAACGAATTCCATGTCCTGCAGCGGCAGGCCGGCGCGCATAACCATGCCGCCGCCATCGCCGGTGCAGGTGTGCGCGCTCGTCGCGCTCTGGAACACACGGCCGCAACCGCCCGTCGCCAACACCACGGCATGGCTGCGGAAGCGGTGGATCGATCCATCCTCGAGGCACAGCGCGATGACGCCGCGGCACTCACCATTTTCCATGATCAGGTCGATCGCGAAATATTCGATGAAGAAGTCCGCATCATATTTCAGGCTCTGCTGGTAGAGCGCATGAAGCATGGCGTGGCCGGTACGGTCCGCCGCGGCGCAGGTGCGCTGCACGGGCGGGCCTGCGCCCATATTCTGCATGTGGCCGCCGAAGGGGCGCTGATAGATCTTGCCCTCGTCGGTGCGGCTGAACGGCACGCCGGCATGTTCCAGCTCGTACACTGCGGCCGGCGCCTCGCGGCACAGATATTCGATCGCGTCCTGATCGCCCAGCCAGTCCGACCCCTTCACGGTATCGTACATGTGCCAGGTCCAGTGGTCCGGCCCCATATTGCCGAGGCTGGCGGCAATGCCCCCCTGCGCCGCCACGGTGTGCGAGCGGGTGGGAAAAACCTTGGTGATGCAGGCGGTACGAAGCCCCGCTTCGGCGCTGCCCATGGTGGCGCGCAGGCCCGATCCGCCGGCGCCGACCACCACCGCGTCATAGCTGTGGTCGATGATCTGATAGGCAGGCTGGGTGGTCGTCTGGTCGTCGGCCATTATGCGGCGGCTCCGGTAAAGGCTAGTTTCAGGACGGCGAAGGTGCCGAGCGCGGCAGCAGCGATCGCGTAGAAGTTGAGGATGATGAGGAGCGGCAGCTTGGCGCTCGGCTCATGCGCATAATCCTCGATGAAGACCTGCAGGCCTAGGCGCAGGTGCCAGCAGGTGCTGACGACCAGAAGGATCATCGGCACTGCGACCAGCGGGGAGGATAGCCAGGTCGCCACCGTCTGATAGCCTAGCGAAGGAAGCGCCAGCAGCGATCCCACAAACCAGAGCAGAAGAAGCAGGTTGGCAAGCGCGGTAAGGCGCTGGCCGATCCAGTGATGCGCGCCTTCTTTGGCGGAGCCGAGTCCGCGGACCCGGCCAAGTTCGGTACCATTTCCCATGGTTCAGCTCCCCAGCCCGCGCATCGCAACGAATACGATGAGCAACAATGTCAGAAGGATCGATCCTACAAATGTCAGGATCGCGGCGGTGCGGTTCGCCTTCAGCTCATATCCCGCGCCCAGATCCATCACCAGATGGCGCAGGCCCGAAAGCATGTGCTGAAAGAACGCCCAGGCAACCAGGATCGCCGCCAGCTTGAACAGGAATGTGGTGACCGCGGCCAGGCCGCCGGCATCGCCCGCGTCGATCACCCAGGTGCTGAAGGTCTGATAGGCTTCCGGACCGGACGAGGCAGCCAGCAGCCACCATACCAGGGTGGGAATGCCGACGAGCGCGAGGATGGTCCCCGTCGCGCGATGCGCGATCGAGGCCGCCATGTGCGGTCCCCATTTCCAAATCTGTAGATGCGGAGAGAGCGGACGATTGGCCCCGGCCATAAAGGCTCCTTCAAGAGACAAGCTGTAATTTGGCCCGCCTTCTAGCCGAACCGCAGGCCGATGCAACCTGGCGCGCGCGGTTTTGGCACCGTTAGCGGCATGTTTACCAATATAGAGATATGGCAGCATCACGCGAATGCCGAGCGATCGGCCGGCTGCTCCGAAGGATTGAAAATTGTTGAATAACACCGGTAATGTTCATCTCGACGAGCTGCAGAATTCTTTGGTTTCCAGATTGGTGAGGCTGGGATCGGACGCCCGGCTTGCTGAGGACGCGAAGGATATCTGGAGCCTGATTCAAGGGCACGAACGCGCCGCCGCCGCAGCGTTCTGGGAAGAATTTCGGCTCGACAATCCGGTAGCAGCCGGGCTTTCAGAGGAGCGGAAGGACGAGCTGATCTCCCATATCGTTGGCCACATCACGTCAAAATATAGCGGTCCATTCGAACCCGTTTGGATTGGCTTTCTGCGGCAATACGTAGTCCAGGCTGTCAGTAGTTCCATCGATCCGGCAAGAATTTCCGCCGGAATGACGGCAGCCCACCGCTGCGTGCTCGACATCGTAAAAAATGGCTGTGGGGGAGACATCGATCGGTTCTCCCGCGCGGCCTATACGCTTTACCTATTAAGCAGTATGGAATTCGAAGTCGTTGCGAGCTTCGGCCACGCCGCGCTGACGATCGAACAAAGCAACGAACAGGCCCGAATGCTGTCCCTGTTCCGGGAACAGGTCGAATCGACCGTGCGGCAGGCAGGTGATCACAGCAAGAATGTGATCGGCACCGCTTCCCAAGCGAAGAACTCGGCCCATTCCATGCTCGGTAAATCGTCCGAGGTAGCTGCCGCGTCCGAACAGTCTGCCGTCGCGATGCGCGAAGCGGCACAGACCGCCGCCGGCCTGATCCGGGCGATCGAAGAGGCGCGCGAAGAGGTGGAACAATCCGTGGAGATTACCTCGCGCGCTGCCCAGCAATCCGAAGATGCGGTCAATGTCAGTGCCGAGCTTTCGGCACATACACAATCGATCGAATCGATCCTTGGCCTGATCCGCGATATTGCCGGGCAGACCAATCTCCTTGCGCTCAACGCCACCATCGAGGCAGCGCGTGCTGGCGAGGCTGGACGCGGTTTCGCGGTAGTGGCGCAAGAGGTGAAGAGCCTGGCCAACCAGACTGCCAAGGCCACCGATGAGATCGACAAGAAAATCAGCGCTATCCAGACCGCCACCTCGCGCACCGTCGAAATGAACGGTTCGATCCGCTCAACGGTCGGCGAGGTAAAATCCTCGGCAGAGCGCATCCGTCAGGCCATGGAAATGCAGGCGCAGACGGTGACTATGATCACCAGCGCCGTCGACGAGACCGCGCTGGCCGCCGATTCGATGTCCAGCACCATCGCTTCGATCCGCCGGGACAGCGAAAATGTGACGGATGAAATCGACCGGGTGAGCCAGGCGTTCTCCGAAATGGATCGCCACCTTTCGCAGCTCGATGGGGCCGCCGACGATTTCGTGATGCGGTTCGCACAGGGCTGAACCGCGCGGGACAACGCTGCGGCCTAAATCCGCCGCGCCCTTTTCCTTCTCGTCCGGCCCGCCTAAGTGGCGGACATGGAAAAGCAGTCACATATCCTTCTCACCGGCGCGAGCCGCGGCATCGGCAAAGCGATCTTCGAAATACTCGATATCGCAGGCACGCGCATCGTCGGTCACGCCAGCAGCGCGCGCGGCAACCTGATCGGCGCAGACCTTTCCCTGCCCGGCGCCGCCGAGGCTCTTTGGAACGCTGCGCTGGAGAGGCTGGACGGGCGCATCGACGTCCTCGTTAACAACGCCGGTATCTTTGAAGCCAATCCGATCGATCGTTCTGACATTGAATGGCTCGACGGATGGGAGCAGACCATGCGGATCAACCTCACCGCGTCTGCGGAGCTGTGCCGCTATGCCGTTCGCCATTGGCAGGAAACCGGGCGTGGCGGGCGCATCGTCAATGTCGCCAGCCGCGCGGCCTATCGCGGCGACAGCCCCGCCCACTGGCATTATGCCGCGTCCAAGGCCGGAATGGTGGCGATGACCAAGTCGATCGCGCGGGGCTATGGTACCGATGGAATTCTGGCCTTTTCCGTCTGCCCCGGTTTCACCATGACCGGCATGGCCGAGGACTATCTCGCCAGTCGCGGCGGGCCGGAGCTTTTGAAAGACATTCCGCTCGGCCGCGTCGCCGAAACCTCAGAAATTGCCGACATCGTGAAATTCTGCGCTGTCGACGCGCCCCCGTCCATGACCGGCGCGGTCATCGACGCGAACGGCGCAAGCTTCGTTCGCTGATCCGATCATGGCCAGTTACAAGCTATCCCTGCCCTGCACCCGCGCCGAAGCGGAAGCGCTCGAGGGCGATGTCGCGGCGTTCCTCGATGTCGATCCCTCACCGGTGCTGGTGACGCGCGAGCGCGCGGAAGACAGCAGCGAGTGGATCGTGGAGGCCTATTTCGAGGAAGAGCCGAGCGCGCACGCCGCCGATGCGATCCGCGCGCTGATCCCTAGCGCAGCAGATGCCGAGGCCGAGATCGAACAGCTGGGCGATGAAGACTGGGTCACCGCCAGCCAGTCCGGCCTCGACCCGTTCACCGTGGGGCGCTTCTATGTGCGCTTGAGCGGTGAGGCGCCGCCGGACGATCCTTCGCTGATCGACCTTCGTATCGACGCCAGCCGTGCCTTTGGCACCGGGCATCACCCGACCACCTTCGGCTGCCTGTCCGCACTCGACGATCTGCGCAGCTCCGGCTCACGTTTTTCGCGTGTCGCCGATATCGGAACCGGCACGGGCCTGCTCGCTTTCGCCGCCGCGCATCTCTGGCCGCGCGCGCGGATCGTGGCGAGCGATATCGATCCGGTCGCGGTCGAACTTGCTGCCGAATTCGCTGAACTTAACGGCATTGCCACCGGCCGCGCTACCGGCGACATGACGCTGCTTACCGCGCCGGGCGCCGATCATCCGCTGATCCGGCGGCGTGCGCCTTACGACCTTGTGATTGCCAACATTCTCGCCGGGCCGCTGATCGCGCTCGCCCCCGATCTCGCCGCGATCCAGGCGGAAGGCGGCACGCTGGTCCTCGCCGGACTGATGAGCGATCAGGCGGAGCGCGTGGCCGCCGCCTATCGCCGTCAGGGCTACAGGCTGGCGGAACGACGCGAGCGTGAAAACTGGCCCACGCTCGTTCTGAAAAAACGCCGTCGCCACGGTTTCCGCCGCAAGGCCCGCGGCGCGCGGGAGGCACCAACCGGCACCGGCGAGTGGTAGATCAGGCGTCGCGCGCGGCTTCCAGCTCCTTCGCCATCGCGTAGGACTGCGTGCCGTCGGTGAGCACGTCGTCGCCCTCCACCAACTCGGCCACCTCGATCGTCGGTTTGTCGGCCAACCGTTCGTACACCGGCGCGAAATCGGTCTCGACGGTGGTTTGCAGCAAGCTCTCGAAGCTATCGATCACGAAATAATTCTGCTGATAATCGTCGATGCGATATTTGGTCCGCATCACCCGCTCCAAATCGAAACCGATGCGATTGGGACTGTCGCTGTCCAGCGCGAACTCGCTCTCGCCATAGCTGGAGACGATGCCGGCACCGTAAATGCGAAGGCCGTCATCTTCGCGCACCAGCCCGAACTCCACCGTGTACCAATAGAGCCGCGCCAGCTTCTCCAGCGCGCCCAGTTCCAGCGCGCGCTTCCCGCCCCGACCATAGGCCGCCATATAATCCGCAAAGGTGGGATCGGCGAGCATCGGGACATGCCCGAACACGTCATGAAAGATATCCGGCTCTTGCAGATAATCGAGCTGATCCGGCCGGCGAATGAAATTACCCGAAACGAAGCGGCGATTGGCGAGATGATCGAAGAACACATCGTCCGGGACCAAGCCCGGCACCGCCACCACTTTCCAGCCCGTGGCGTTCATCAGCCGCTCGTTGAGCTCGTCGAAATCGGGAATGCCCGGCTTCGAAAGTTGCAGCACGTCGAGCCCTTTCAGGAACTCGGCCGAGGCGCGCCCCGGCAGCATTTCGCGCTGGCGAGCGAACAGCTTGTCCCAGGTGGCATGCTCTTCCGCCGTATAGGCATCCCAGCCCTGCGGAATGGTCCAATCGGGCGCGGCGCCCTCGGGCGGCGTTTCGAAGACGTGACTTTCTGCGTTCATGCGGCGATCCTAGCATGATGAGCCCGAAAAACGAAACAGGCACGCGTTCGGCTCCCGGGCGTGTGATCAGGGCGCTGATCGGCTGGCTGCTGCTCGCGATCGGTCTCTATTTCGCTGCCGCGCTGGCCGGATCGCTCGTCGCCGCCAATCCAGGCTGGCGGGAGCCCGAAAACGGCATCACCATCTGGGTGGAGACGAACGGCGTCCACACCGGCATCGTCATGCCGATGGCAAACGACATCGCCGACTGGCGCGATCTGCTGCGCCCCTCCGACATTCGCGATCCGCGCTATTACAGCAACCATGTCCTGATCGCCTGGGGCGAGGCGCGCTTCTACCGGGAGACGGAGACCTGGGCGGACTTGACCCCCGCCATCGCCTGGAACGCAGCCACGGGATCGGACGAGACGCTGATGCATGTCGATTTCCTATATCGGCCGGGTCCGCAGCCTTATCGCCGCCGCGTGACGCTAACCGACGAGCAATATTTTCGTCTCGCCGCCGCGGTCCGCGCGCAGTTCGAAACCGGTCCGGACGGCCGCGCGGTCCCCAGTTTCGGTTATGGCCCCGCCGACGCCTTCTACGCCGCGCATGGGCGCTACAGCGCGCTCAATAGCTGCAACAGCTGGACCGGCCGCATGCTGCGAGAGGCGGGCGTTCGGGTGGGCATCTGGACGCCGATCGCGGGCGGCGTCATGCGCTGGTTTCCGCCGAAAGACTGAAGCTCGCCCTCCGTTCGTGCTGAGCTTGCCGAAGCACCGTGTTGTTTTTTACCATCTTCAACGGAGGAAGAGCTGCCCTTCGACTAGCTCAGGCCGAACGAACAGTCGAACTTTACAGAACCTTCACCCCGCCCGCTCGACGATCGCCGCCCAACCCGCCTCGTCGATCACCTCGATGCCCAGCTCCTGCGCCTTCTTCATCTTCGATCCCGCGCCCGGCCCGGCCACCAGCAGATCGGTCTTGGCGCTGACCGAGCCTGCCGCCTTCGCGCCGAGCCGCTCGGCCTGCGCTTTGGCTTCGTCGCGGCTCATCGTCTCCAGCTTGCCGGTGAACACCACCGTCTTGCCCGCAACCTCGCTTTCGCGCGTCTCGACGACGAAGGGTTCGGGATCGACTTCCCCCATCAGATCATCCCACGCCTCGCGATTGTGCTTCTCATGGAAGAAGTCGGCGAGCGCGAAGCCGACGGCGACCCCGATTCCGTCTGTCTGCACCTCCAAAATGCTCTTCACCTTTTCATCCATGCGCGACTTGAACTTGCCGTCGCTCTCGGCCTCCATCTGGGGGTTGGCCTCACGATAGTCATATATTTCCAGCGCCTTACCCGGCAGTCTTTCGAGCTTCCCGAGACCTTTCAGCAGGTCGCGCGCGGTGACCGAGCCGACATGGCGGATGCCGAGACCGAATAGCAGCCGCGCAGCATCGGGCTTCCGCTTCGCCTCGATCGCGGCGAGCAGATTGTCGACCGATTTCTCCTGCCACCCCTCCCGCGCCAATATGTCGTCGCGATGTTTGCGCAGGCGGAAGATGTCCGCGGGGCTGTGGATCAGCCCAGCGTCCAGAAACTCGGCGATACTCTTTTCGCCCAGCCCATCGATGTCGAGCGCGCCGCGCGAGACGAAGTGGATGAGGCGCTGGTAACGCTGGGCCGGGCAGATCAGCCCGCCGGTGCAGCGCACATCGACCTCGCCCTCTTCGGCCACCGCCTCGGACCCACATTCCGGGCAGGTCTCGGGAAAGTGAAAGGCCGGACGATCTTCATTACGCGTCAGGTTCTCGACAACCTGCGGGATCACGTCACCGGCGCGCTGGATGCGCACGCGGTCGCCGGGGCGCACGCCCAGCCGCTCGATCTCGTCGCGATTGTGCAAGGTGACATTGGAGACGACCACGCCGCCCACCGTCACCGGCATCAACCGCCCGACCGGTGTCAGCTTGCCGGTGCGCCCGACCTGGATGTCGATCGCCTCCAGCGTCGTTTCCGCCTTCTCGGCGGGAAATTTGTGCGCGATGGCCCAGCGTGGCGCTTTGGCGACGAAGCCCAGACGTTGCTGCCAGTCCAGCCGGTCTACCTTGTAGACCACGCCGTCGATATCATAAGGCATATCAGCGCGTTGCGCTTCGATGCTGCGATAATGTTCGAGAAGCTCCGAGACATCGTCGAAGCGTTTGAGATGATCGGAGAGCGGGAAGCCCCAGCCTTCGATCGCACGCATCACATCGGTCTGCGTATCGCCGGACACCGCGCTGTGATCGCCCCAGCCATGGGCCAGAAAGCGCAGCGGCCGCGCCTCGGTAACCCGCGCATCCTTCTGCCGCAGCGATCCGGCGGCGGCGTTGCGCGGGTTGGCGAAGATCTTCTCGCCCGCCGCTTCCTGCGCGGCGTTGAGGTCGGCAAAGGCGGCCTTGGACATGTAAACTTCGCCGCGCACCTCGAACAATTCGGGCGCATCGTCTGGGAGCGCCTGCGGAATGTCCGCAATCGTCAGCGCATTGGGCGTCACATCCTCGCCCACCTGCCCGTCCCCCCGCGTGGCGGCGCGGACGAGCTTGCGGTCTTCATAACGGATCGAGAGCGACAGCCCGTCGATCTTGTCCTCCGCCGTCAGGCAGAGCGGCTCGTCTTCCGATAGGCTGAGAAACCGACGCACGCGGGCCACGAAATCGGCAATGTCTTCATCGGAAAATCCATTGTCGAGCGAATAGAGCCGAACCTCGTGCCGCACTTTGCTGAGCGGAGATCCCGCCACCGCGGCACCAACCTGTGCGTTCGGGCTATCCGGGCGCACCAGATTCGGAAACGCCGCCTCGATCGCGTTGTTGCGCTTCACCAGTGCGTCATAGTCCGCGTCCGAAATCTCCGGCGCATCCTCGGCATGATAGAGCCGGTTATGCTTCGCGATCTCCTTCGCCAGCCGCATCAGCTCATTGGCGGCCTCGGCTTCCGATTCGGGCAGATTGCTCATGCCTCCGCCCCATTCGACTTGGCGCCATCGCGCAACAATCTTGCTGAAAGGTCGCAAGGGTCCGCATACGGGGGGGGCCCTTTGGCTTCCGCAAGCGATAGCGAATGCTGGGTAGGGGCGCGCGAAAAAATAGCGAAGGTCATGCCGCCAAGATTAGCCGATACACTTGCCGATAGGACAGGAAAATTGCCGCTGTCGGACTAGACTTCCAGCAATCGATCCGCCTGCGCCCTCGCCTCGTCCGTCACTTCGGTGCCGGAGAGCATGCGGGCGATTTCCTGGCGGCGTTCAGCACTGTCCAGCTGGTGCACGCCCGTACGCGTCACGGTGCCGTCGGACGATTTGGCGATGAAGAAATGGTGCGTGCCGGTGGCCGCGACCTGCGGGCTGTGGGTGACGGCGAGGAGCTGGCGGCTGGCGGACAGGCGGCTCAGGCGTTCGCCGATCGCGGAGGCCACCGCGCCGCCAACGCCGCGGTCGATTTCGTCGAAAATGATCGTCTCCGCCCCGCCCTCTTCGGCGAGCGCCACCTTCAAAGCCAGGATGAAGCGCGACAGCTCGCCGCCGGAAGCGATCTTGGCGAGCGGCGCGAAGGGCGCGCCGGGATTGGTGCTGATGAGAAATTCGATGCGGTCCTTGCCGCGCCCGCCCCATTGCTCTTCCGGCAGTTCCTCGACCGAAGTTCGGAAACGCGCGGCATCAAGCTTCAGCGGCGCAAGCTCGCCCGCCACCGCGGCATCGAGCCGCTCGCCCGCCTCGCGGCGCTGGGCGCTCAGCGCGTCGGCAGCTTCCGAATAGGTAGCCGCCGCGGCCGCCTCCGCCGCCTCCAGCTTCGCGATGCTGTCCGCGCCGCCTTCCAGCGCGTCTAACCGGGCGGCCAGTTGTTCCAGCAGCGCGGGCAGCGCATCCGGCTCCACCTGATGCTTGCGGGCGATGGCGCGCAGATCGAACAGCCGCGTCTCCACCGCGTCCAGCCGCGCAGGATCGAACGCCAGCGCCTCGGCCGCATCGTTCAACTTGTCTTCCGCCTCGGTAGCCTCGGCCAGGGCACGGTCGAGCGATTCCAGCGCTTCGCCGAGCAGCGCGTGGCCCTCCGCGACCCGGTCGAGCCGCCGCGCGGCGCCGCGCAGCTGGGCCATGCCGCCGTCCGATCCCTCGAACACGGCACGGATCGCGTCCAGATCCTCGGCAATCCGCTCGCCCGCCTGCATCGAGGCGCGTTCTTCGGCGAGGGATTGTTCCTCGCCCGCTTCGGGCGCGAGCGCTTCCAGCTCCCCCACGGCATGGTCGAGCCACTCACGGTCCCGCTCGGCCTCGTCGCGTTCGGCGCGCGCCTGCTCCAGCCGGTCGCGTGCAACACGCCAATCCCGCCAGGCCGCGGCAACCGCGCCGCCATCGCAGCGCCCGAAAGCGTCCAGCAGTTCGCGATGTCCCTTGGGGTTCAAGAGGCCGCGATCGTCATGCTGGCCGTGGATTTCGACGAGATAACGCCCGACCTCGCGCAGGAGCGCGGCGCTGACGGGCTGATCGGCGAGATGCGCACGGCTGCCGCCGTCGGCTTTGACTGTGCGGCGGATGACCAGCGGTTCGCCCGGCTCATGCTCGATCTCGTTCTCTGCCAGCAGCAGGGCGAGCGGCGATCCGGTTTCCGGGGCGGCGAAGCTGGCAGTGACCTTGGCGCGTTCGGCCCCCTGACGCACCAAGCCGCTGTCGGCACGGGCACCGAGCGCGAGGCCCAGCGAATCGAGCAGGATGGATTTGCCTGCACCGGTCTCTCCGGTGAGCACACTAAGGCCGCCTGCGAACTCCAGGTCGAGTGCCTCGATCAGCACGACGTCGCGGATGGAAAGCCCGGTGAGCATAAGCCCGCCTCTAACGGCTTAGCGGCGGAAGGGGAATAGAAGGCGAACGAATGCTGTGCGATCCGTCCGCATTCCCGTTCCGATCAGACGTAATTGGGCGCCTTGTCCTGCATTAGATCATAAGCCCGGCTATACCATTTGCTGCCCGGATAGTTCGCGCCGAGCACGGCGGCGGCCTTCTTGGCCTCTTCCGGAATACCGAGCGACAGATAGGATTCGACCAGGCGGTACAGCGCCTCGGGCGCGTGCGTGGTGGTCTGATAATTATCGACGACCTCACGGAAGCGCAGCGTGGCGGCAAGCCACTGGTTGCGGCGCTCGTAGAAGCGGCCGATCTCCATTTCCTTGCCGGCCAGGTGGTCGTTCACGAGGTCGATCTTCAGCGCGGCATCGGCGGCGTAGCGCGTGTTCGGATAGCGGCGTTGCACTTCGCCCAACGCGGCGAGCGCCTGCTCGGTCGTGCTCTGGTCGCGGCGGACATCGGCAATCTGCTCATAGTGGCTGACGCCGATCAGATAATAAGCATAGGCCGCGTCCTTGTTGCCCGGATGGATAGCAAGGAAGCGCTGCGCGCTCTCGATCGCTTTGGGATAGTCGGCATCCATATAATAGCTGAACGCGCTCATCAGCTGCGCGCGGCGGGCCCAGGGCGAATAGGGATGCTGGCGCTCCACCTCATCGAACAGGGCGGCGGCAACCTTGTACTGGCGCTTGTCGAGCCGGTCCTTCGCGGCGTTGTAAAGCGTGCCCACATCGCGCGCGACATAAGCGGTGTCCGCGCCCGTCTTGTTCCCGCCGATGCCCAACGTAGAGCAACCAGCCAGAAGAACGGTCGAAAGCGCGATCGCGCCGGTACGAAGAATGATGCGTGTCATGGCGCTGTTCCCTAGCCTGCCGAGCTTCCCGCGCCAAGCCGTAAGCGCGCGCGCCTGTATCGCGGATTAAGGGTATAGCGCGGATGAAGCGCCACGCGCTCGCTTGCGGCCAAAAGAAAAGGGCGCCGGATCGCTCCGGCACCCCTTCGTTACTTCATGATCGGACGACGATCAGTCGTTGGTGATGAAGTCGGGCAGGCCAGCGGCATCACCCTTGTCACCATCGTCCTTGCCGCCGTCGCGTCCACCGCGACCGCGTCCCCGGCCCCGGCCGCGACCACCTTCGCCGCGTCCGCCGCCGTCACGGTCTCCGCGCGGCTTGCGATCACCGCGATCGCCGCGCGGTTCGCGCGCCGGACGGGTATCTTCCAGCTCTTCGCCGGTTTCCTGATCGACGACGCGCATCGACAGGCGAACCTTGCCGCGCTGATCGATCTCGAGCACCTTGACCTTGACTTCCTGGCCTTCGGACAGCTCGTCGGAGACCTTTTCCACGCGCTCGTTCTTGATCTCGGAGACGTGGACAAGACCGTCCTTGCCGCCCATGAAGTTCACGAACGCACCGAAATCAACGAGGTTGACGACTTTGCCGGTGTAGATCTTGCCGACTTCGGCTTCCTCTACGATGCCTTCGATCCACTTCTTCGCGGCTTCGATCTGGCTGATGTCGGAAGACGAGATCTTGATCACGCCGTCATCGTCGATGTCGACCTTCGCGCCCGTCTCGGCAACGATCTCGCGGATCACCTTGCCGCCGGTACCGATGACGTCGCGGATCTTGGTCTTGTCGATCTGCATCGTCTCGATCCGCGGAGCGTAATCGGACAGTTCCTGACGGGTGCCGCCAAGCGCTTCGTTCATCTTGCCGAGGATGTGGGCACGGCCGTCCTTCGCCTGCGCGAGGGCGGTCTTCATAATCTCCTCGGTGATCCCGGCGACCTTGATGTCCATCTGGAGCGAGGTGATGCCCTCTTCCGTACCGGCCACCTTGAAGTCCATGTCGCCCAGATGGTCCTCGTCACCCAGAATGTCGGACAGGACGGTGAAGTCCTCGCCTTCCAGGATGAGGCCCATGGCGATGCCGGAAACGGGGCGCTTCAGCGGCACGCCCGCGTCCATCATGGCCAGCGAGCCGCCGCACACGGTCGCCATCGAGGACGAACCGTTGGACTCGGTGATGTCCGAGAGGACGCGGATCGTATAGGGGAACTCGTCCATGCTCGGCAGCACCGGGTGCAGCGCGCGCCAGGCGAGCTTGCCGTGGCCGGTCTCGCGGCGGCTGGTGAAGCCGAAGCGGCCGACTTCGCCGACCGAATAGGGCGGGAAGTTATAGTGCAGCATGAAGCGCTCGTAGCTGAGCCCTTCCAGACCGTCGATCATCTGCTCGGCATCCTTGGTGCCCAGCGTGGTGGTGCAGATCGCCTGCGTTTCACCGCGGGTGAACAGCGCCGAACCATGCGCGCGGGGCAGGAAGTGCACCATCGCCTCGATCGGACGGATCTCGGTGGTCTTGCGGCCGTCGATACGGCTGCCGTCCTTCAGGATGGCGCCGCGAACGATCTCGGCTTCCAGCTTCTTGACCATCTTGCCGGCGGTCATCTGCGTCTGGCCATCGGCCTCCGCATAATGCGCCTTCGCCTTGTCGCGCGCCGTATTGAGGGCGGCGGAGCGCTCCGACTTGTCGGTCAGCTTGTAGGCAGCGGCGATGTCATCGCCGACGATGCCGCGCAGCTCTTCCTTGATCGCGTCATTGCCATCGGTGCTCTTCAGCTCCCAGGGCTCCTTCGCGGCCTTCTCGGCCAGATCGATGATCGCGTTGATGACCGGCTTGATGTTCTCATGCGCGAACATGACGGCACCAAGCATGATGTCTTCCGAAAGCTCCTTGGCTTCGGATTCCACCATCATCACGGCATCGCCGGTGGCGGCGACGACGAGGTCCAGCTCGCCTTCTTCCTTGGTGGAAGCGATGCTGGGGTTCAGCTGATATTCGCCGTCCTGATAGCCGACGCGCGCGCCGCCGATCGGGCCCATGAAAGGCACGCCGGAAATGGTCAGCGCAGCCGAGGAAGCGATCATCGCCAGGATATCGGGCTCGGTCTCGCCATCATAAGACAGGACCTGACAGATCACGTTGATTTCGTTGTAGAAACCTTCGGGGAACAGCGGGCGCACCGGACGGTCGATGAGACGGCTGGTCAGCGTCTCCTTTTCCGTGGCGCGGCCTTCGCGCTTGAAGAAGCCGCCCGGGATGCGACCGGCGGCCGAGAACTTTTCCTGATAGTGGACGGTGAGCGGGAAGAAGTCCTGTCCTTCGCGCACCGACTTGGCGGCGGTCACGGCGCACAGCACCACGGTATCGCCGTAAGTTGCCAGCACGGCGCCGTCTGCCTGACGGGCGATGCGGCCGGTTTCCAGAGTGAGGGTCTTTCCGCCCCATTCCAGCTCTACTTTTTTCGTATCGAACATAAATTTTCCTTATGAACCCTTCCGCCCTATTGCGCGAAGGGGCCTCTTGTTCCGCACGGGTCCGGTACGGATCGGATCGGGGCCTTGATACGCCCCTATTTGGCCATCCGCCTCATTGCGGAGAGCCCCGTTCATCCCATTCGTTCGGGATTAAACGAAAACGGCCCCGCATCGCGGAGCCGTCTTGTCGTCTTACTTACGCAGACCGAGCTTCTTGATCAGATCGGCGTAGCGCTGGTCGTCCTTCTTGCGGAGATAGTCCAGCAGGCTGCGACGCTTGTTGACCATGGCCAGAAGGCCGCGACGCGAATGGTTGTCCTTGTGGTTGCTCTTGAAGTGATCGGTCAGATTGTTGATGCGCTCCGTCAGGATCGCGATCTGCACTTCGGGGGAACCGGTGTCGCCCTTTTCGCGGGCATTGTCCTTGATGACTTCCTGCTTGCGTTCTGCAGAGATCGACATGTGTATTTTCTTCCTTCGAACATCATAGATTGAAACCGCGGACGATGCGGAGCTCTCCGCCTTCGATCTGTACCAGCGCAACGGGAATGCCATCCGGCGCCCGCGCCCATGTCAAACCGTCGTCTGCGGCGATCCCGGATAGAGAACGGCCCTGGCGGACCGCCTCTGCCTCTCCGGGGGTGAGGGTGAGAGCCGGGATGTCGTCCAGCCCCGCCTCGATCGGCAAGAGTGCTTCCTCAAGCGCGGCCCCTTGGCCGAGTTCGGCCACCCTGTCCAGCGAAATCGCGGAATCCAGCGCGAAGGGACCTGCGCGCAACCTCCTTAACATGGTGACGTGGCCCACCGTATCAAGGGCGCGCGCGATATCGCGGGCGAGCGAGCGGATATAGGTGCCCTTGGAAACGTGAGCGATGAGCGTGATGGAATCGAGTGGCGCGCCCTCGTCACCGCTCATTCCCGTGCGTGCTGAGTTTGTCGAAGCCCAGTTCTCGTCCGAAAGACGTCCTTCGGCAGGCTCAGGACTTACGGTCAAAGATTCGATGGTCACGCGCCGCGTCTTCATCTCCACCTCGACACCGGCACGGGCCAGATCATAGGCTCGCTTACCATCGATCTTTAGCGCGGAATATTTCGGCGGGATCTGTTCGATCGGCCCGGTGAACCGCGGCAGCACCGCCTCGATGTCGGCAAAAGCGGGGCGCACCTCGCTGGTTGCGCTCACCTCCCCTTCCGCATCCAGCGTTTCGGTTTCGGTGCCGAAGCCGATGGTGAAGGCGTAGACCTTGCTCGCATCGAGCATGCGTCCGGCCAGCTTTGTCGCCTCGCCCAGCGCGATCGGCAGCACGCCGGTCGCCAGCGGATCAAGCGTGCCTCCGTGGCCCACCTTGCACTTGGCGTAGCCCCCTGCCCTCAGCGCGCGTTTCACCGCGCTCACGCCTTGCGTAGAACCCAGTCCCAGGGGTTTATCGAGGATCAGCCAGCCATTCACATCGCCCGCCTAGGCGAGGGGGCGCGGAGGATCAATCGATCGGCACGCGCGACTTGCTGTCGATCATCGGCGGTGCCTCGCTCGCGCGGATGCTTTCGATGCTGCAACTGCGGCTCGTGCGCGGAAAGCGTACGACCGTCAGTTTGTCGATGCGGTTGTTCGGCAGCGAGTCGAACGAGACCGGGTCCTGCCGACTGAAATTACCCTTGGTGCACCCATCGTTGAGCGCCACGCGAAACCAGCGATTGTTGTTTCGCACGAACATGATGTCGCCCTTGCCGAACAGCACTTGCGAGAGGCCGCGCGCTCCGGCGTCGATAACCGTCTCCTCGTCGGAAACGCCCGGAAGCGACTGAGCGGCAAGCGGCGCCGCAAAAGCCAGCGCGGCGCAAAGGATGAGCGGGATCGAACGGATGAACATGAAAGGCCTCTAGCCCACCACCGCTGAACCGGCGCTGACGACCTCCCGCAGCCGCTCCATGAAATGACGACGGCACAGCGCGACATAGCGCTCCTCACCGCCGATTTCGGTCTGCGCGCCCTCGCGAACCGCCTTGCCGGCGGCATCCACGCGCAGGTTCATCGTCGCCTTGCGCCCGCATTCGCACACGGCTTTGAGCTCAATAAGCGCATCGGCAATGCCGAGCAGCGCGGCCGCGCCGGGAAACAGCTGCGCCTGGAAATCGGTGCGCAGGCCGTAACAGAGCACGGGAATATTCTCCTCGTCCGCCAGCCGCGCGCATTGAAACACCTGATCTCCCGTCAGGAACTGTGCCTCGTCGATCAGGAGGCAGGCAATCCGCTCCTCTCCGTGCTGACGCATCACCGCATCGTACAGATCGGTGCCCGCATGGAAGCGATGCGCATCGCTGGAAAGCCCGATCCGGCTGCTGATTGCGCCGAAGCCCGGCCGGTCGTCGATCGCCGCCGTCCACAGCATCACCGCCATGCCGCGCTCCTGATAATTGAACGCAGTCTGCAGCAACGTGGTGGATTTGCCCGCGTTCATGGAGGCGTAGTAGAAATAAAGCTTGGCCATAGGACGCTGGCCTATCGCAATTCGCGCCGTCCGCGAAGGGACCTTCAATCTTCGGAAGGTTCGTCCTCGTCCAGATCTTGCGCTACCTTGGGATCGCGCAGCAGCGAGTCGATATGATCGCCCTCGTCGAAGCTTTCGTCCGGCAGGAATTTCAGGTCCGCAGCATATTTCATGCGCACGCGCTTGGCGACTTCGCCCTTGAGATAGCCCGCATGTTCGCGCAGCGCCTTGTGCACGTCTTCCTCATGCTGGCCGAGCAGCGGTTTGAAGAACACGGTGGCGTGGCGCAAATCGGGCGACATGCGCACCTCGGTAATCGAGATGGTGAGACCGTCCAGCCGGGGATCGTGCACATCGCCGCGCTGCAACAGCTCGCTCAGAATGTGACGCACCTGCTCGCCGACCCGCAACGTGCGGATCGAGCGACCTTCGGGACTGGTGTCGTTATATTTGGCCATCGTTGATTGGAGCCCATGGGCGGGGATCGAACCCGCCAAACCTCAATGAGATACTGAGGCCTCCGCCGACCGGATCAGGACCCGCTAACTCCTTACAGCGTGCGTTCGCGCTCTTCGACCTCGAACACCTCGAGCGTGTCGCCCGGTTTGATGTCGTTGGTGTCTTCCAGCACCACGCCGCATTCGAGACCCGCACGGACCTCCGCGACATCGTCCTTGAAGCGACGGAGCGAGGCGATGACGGTCTTCGACACGATGACATCGTTGCGCGTGAGGCGCGAGCGCAGACCCTTTTTGAGGAAGCCGTCGGTGACTAGCAGACCTGCCGCCTTGTCGCGCTTGCCCGCAGGGAAGACTTCCTTCACCTCGGCGCGGCCGACCACGGTTTCGATGATCTCCGGACCCAGCTCGCCGGCCATTTCCTTACGGATATCGTCGGTGAGATCGTAGATCACGTCGAAATATTTGAACCGGATCTTCTCACGCTCGGCAATCTGACGTGCCTTGGCGTTGGGACGCACGTGGAAGCCGATGATCGGCGCGCCCGATGCGGCCGCCAGCGTCACGTCGCTCTCCGTAATCCCGCCGACGCCCTGATGCAGGATGCGCACCTTGATGTCGTCGGTGGAGATCTTGTTGAGCGCCTGGACGATCGCCTGCGCGGTGCCCTGCACGTCCGCCTTCACTACCACCGGATATTCGATCGCGGCGTCAGCGCCCATGGCCGAGAACATGTTCTCCAGCGATGTCGGCGCCTGCGTGGTGCGCTGCTTGCGGGCCTGTTCGGAACGATAGGTGGCGACTTCACGCGCACGCTGCTCGTTCTCGACCACGGTAAGCATGTCGCCCGCATTGGGCACACCGGACAGGCCGAGCACCTCGACGGGCACGGACGGACCGGCTTCCTTCACCTGCTTGCCCTGATCGTTGATCAGCGCACGGACTTTGCCGCTCTCGCCGCCGACCACGAAGGTATCGCCACGCTTCAGCGTTCCGCGCTTCACCAGCACGGTGGCAACGGCGCCGCGACCCTTGTCGAGCTTGGCTTCCACCACCACGCCTTCGGCATCGCGGTCCGGACGGGCCTTCAGTTCGAGCAGTTCGGCCTGAAGCGCCAGCTTCTCGAGCAGATCGTCGAGACCGGTCTTCTTCAGCGCAGACACTTCGACGTCCTGCACTTCGCCGCCCATATCTTCGACGATCACCTCATGCTCCAGCAGGCGCTCGCGCACCTTCTGGGGGTTGGCGCCTTCCTTATCGACCTTGTTGATCGCCACGATCATCGGCACATCCGCCGACTTCGCGTGATTGATCGCCTCGATCGTCTGCGGCATCAGCCCGTCATCCGCCGCGACCACCAGGATCACGATGTCGGTGACGTTCGCGCCGCGGGCACGCATTTCGGTGAACGCTTCATGGCCCGGCGTATCGAGGAAGGTGATCACGTCACCGCCCTTGGTCTTCACCTGATAGGCGCCGATGTGCTGCGTGATGCCACCGGCCTCGCCGGATGCGACGCTCGCGCCGCGAATGGCGTCGAGCAGACTGGTCTTGCCGTGATCGACATGCCCCATGACCGTGACGACCGGCGAACGCGGCTTCAGCGTCTCTTCCGGATCGATATCGGTTTCGGTGTCGATCTCGACATCGGATTCGGACACGCGCTTGATCTTGTGGCCGAACTCTTCGACCAGCAATTCTGCGGTATCCTGATCGATGGTCTGATTGACCGTCACCATCAGGTCCATCGTGAACAGCGCCTTCACCAGATCCGCGCCCTTTTCGGCCATACGGTTGGCGAGCTCCTGCACGGTGATCGCTTCCGGCACCACGACTTCGCGGCTCTGCTTGGGCTGCGCCTCGCGCTTGCGGCCCGTCATCTGGGCACGCTTTTCCTTCTCGCGGGCACGCTTCAGCGCGGCGAGCGAACGGGCACGGGCACCATCGTCCTCGTTGAGCGCCGTCTTGACCGACAGCTTGCCCGAACGGCGACGATCGTCCTGCGGGGTCTTGGCACCGCGCGCAGGCTTCTTTTCTTTCTCGACACGCGGCGCGCGCTCAGGGCGTTCGACCGGGGTGAACCGGCGCGGCGGCGGGGCGTCGCTGGTAGTTTTGATCACAGCGGGCTTCGCTTCGGCGGCGGGCGCTTCTTCGGCCTGCGCGGCCTCAGGCTGCGCAGCGGCTTCCGGCGCTTTCTGCTCCGGTTCGGGCGCAGGCGCCGGCTCGGCGGCAGCCTTTTCCTCGGCGAGGCGGTTTTCCTCGGCGCGGCGGCGTTCTTCTTCCAGCGCCTTGGCCTTAGCCTCTTCCTCGCGACGGCGGGCTTCTTCGGCCTGCGCAAGGCGGGCTTCCTCGGCCTCGCGCAGCAGCTTTGCCTGCCGTTCCTGACGGGTCAGATTGTCCATCGGAGCCGGACGCGGCGCAGGGGCCGGAGTCGGCGCGGGCTTCGGAGCAGCCTTGGGCGCAGCGGGGGCGGGCGGCGGCGGGGGCGGCGGATTGAGCGCCTCTTCCTTCGCCTTGTCGGCAGCGGCAGCCTGGCCGGGCTTGCCAACCAGCTTCTTGCGCTTGACCTCAACCTCGACCTTATGGGTCCGGCCATGGCTGAAGCGCTGTTCGACCTGGCCCGCATCGACCGACCTCTTCAGGGTCAGCGGCTTGCGGCTCAGTTTCGGCTTGTCTTGGGTTTCTTCACTCATCGAACAGCAGTCTTCCTAAGGTCTTCGTCATCTGTCACAGCATCGTCCGTCCCGGCAACGGGGCCGGCACCGATACTGCATCCGGTATAATTTAGCCAGCGGGCGAGATGTTGCAGGACGCGTGCTGCGGCCTTCTCCCCCAAAATCGCGGCATGGACCGCATTTTCACGCCCCAATGCCATAGATAGGGCCTCTCGGTCCACCGGCAAGGCGATTCCGCCTTCACCGCTTCCCTCACGGTCCATTCCCACGCGCCAGGCCTGGTCCAGCTTGCGCTTTCCGTCGGGCTTTGCGTCCGAGCTATGGAGCAACAAAGAGACAAGCCCGCCGCGCGCGCGCTCGGCAATCTTTTCGGAGCCCGTCAGCAGGTTGGACGCACGCGCCTCCAGGCCGAGCCGATCGAGCGTCGCCTGGCGCAGCTGCGTATCGATCCACTCGGGCAGATTGTCCGGCACTGTAATACCGCCAGTTTTGAAGGCGCGGGCGAGCGCACCCTTCATGCGGCCCTTTTCGATCGCTTGCTCCAGCTCGGCGCGGGACACGCCGATCCACGCGCCGCGACCCGGGGCCTTGGCGTGAATATCGGGCGCAAGCTCCCCATCGGGCGAAACCGCGAGCCGGATCAGCAGATGCTGCGGCGCGCGATCGCCCGAAAGGATGCAGCGGCGGACAGGAACATGCGTGCCCCGCCCTTTGCCCGTGCCTTCGGTATCTAGGCGTTCGTCGCCCGTATCATTGGGAGGCTTCCGCATCGGCGGCCTCCGCTTCTTCTGCGGGCGCGGCGTTTGCGGCCACACCCTCATCTTCATCCTCGAACCAATGGGCACGGGCGGCCATGATGATCTCATTGCCCTGCTCTTCGGTGAGGCTGTAGCTGGCGAGGATGCCCGGCTTCACCTCAGTGCGGCGGCGATCGCTGTTGGAACGGCGCGGTTCCTGGCGCGGCTTGAAGATCAGCTCGTCGGTTGCGAGATCCGCCAGATCGTCGAGCGTCTTGATGCCCGCCTTGCCCAGCGTCACCAGCATGCCTTCGGTCAGGATCGGCAGTTCGGCCAGATCGTCCTCGACGCCCAGTTCGCGGCGTTCGGCGCGTGCGGTTTCCTCGCGGCGCTCCAGCGCTTCCAGCGCGCGGCTCTGCAGCTCCTCGGCCAGCTCTTCGTCGAAGCCTTCAATGCCGGAAATTTCTTCCAACGCGACATAGGCCACTTCTTCCAGCTCGCTGAAGCCTTCGGCCACCAGCAGCTGCGAGAGCGTTTCGTCGACGTCCAGCTCTTCCTGGAACATCTCGGTGCGTTCGGCGAATTCCTTCTGCCGCTTCTCCGAGCTTTCTTCCTCGGTCATGATGTCGATGCCGTGGCCGGTCAGCTGGCTGGCGAGACGAACATTCTGGCCGCGGCGGCCGATGGCGAGCGACAGCTGATCGTCAGGCACAACGACCTCGATACGGGTCTCTTCCTCGTCGATCACCACGCGGCTGACCGTGGCCGGCTGCAGCGCATTGACTACGAAGGTCGCGGTGTCTTCGGACCAGGGGATGATGTCGATCTTTTCGCCCTGCATTTCCTGCACGACGGCCTGCACGCGGCTGCCCTTCATGCCCACGCAGGCACCGACCGGATCGATCGATCCGTCATAGCTGATCACGCCGATCTTGGCGCGGCTGCCCGGATCGCGCGCGGCGGCCTTGATCTCGATGATGCCGTCGTAGATTTCCGGCACTTCCTGCGCGAACAGCTTCTTCATGAAGTCGGGATGCGCGCGGCTGAGCAGGATCTGCGGCCCGCGATTTTCGCGCTGCACCTTCAGGATCAGCGAACGGATGCGATCGCCGGTGCGCACCATTTCGCGCGGGATCTGCTGATCGCGGCGGATGACGCCCTCTGCGCGGCCGAGATCGACCACGATATGGCCAAACTCGACGGACTTCACGACGCCGGTAATGATCTCGCCCGCGCGGTCCTTGAACTCTTCATACTGCCGCTCGCGCTCGGCATCGCGGACCTTCTGGAAGATCACCTGCTTGGCCGACTGCGCATCGATGCGGCCAAGATCGACCGGCGGCAGCGGATCGACGATGAAATCGCCGACGCTGGCATCCTTCTGCAGCTTCTGGGCCTGCTTCAGGTCGACTTCCTTGAAATAGTCCTCGACATCCTCGACCACCTCAACGACGCGCCACAGCTGCAGATCGCCGGTGTTGGTATCCAGCTTGGCGCGAATGTCGTTCTCGGCGCCGTAACGCGAGCGCGCGGCGCGCTGGATCGCTTCCTCGAGCGCTTCGACGACGATCGCCTTGTCGATCATCTTCTCCTGCGCCACCGAATTGGCGATCGCGAGCAGTTCTGCCTTGTTGGCGGAAATCGGGCTGGCCATGGTCTTCTCTCTTCGACTTTCTATTCGTTCTATCATCCCGCGCGCATCGGCGCACGGATTATAAACTCAGTTTTCGCTCTCGTCCTCGATCTCTACGATCTCGTCCGCGCCGTCCGTTTCGATCGGCTGCGTCGCATCGATCAGCCGATCCGTCAGGATCAGCTTGGCCGAATGCAGATGGGCGGGATCGAACAGCAGCTTTCCGGACTTGCGGTCCTCGATCGCCACCATGCCGTCTTCCACGCCGATCAGATCGCCGCGCAGCTGTTTGCGGCCATCGACGCCGACGGTGAGATTCACCCGCGCCTCATGCCCCGCCCAATCGGAAAAATCCTTGAGGCGGGTGAGCGGCCGGTCGATCCCGGGCGAGCTTACCTCGAGCCGGTAAGCCCCGTCGATCGGGTCCTTGCCCTGCTCTTCCAGCGCATCGAACTTTTCCGACAGGCGGCGCGAGAGATCGGCGCAATCGTCGATGCCGAGCTGGCGCGTATCGGGCCGTTCGGCCATCACCTGCAGCGTGCGTTCGTCCCCGCCGAGCCAGGCAACGCGCACCAGATCGAATCCCAGAGCTTCGGCTTCGGGGGCGATGAGGGCAGTCAGGGCTTCGAGATCGGGCATGCGGCTCCTAATAATTCCATGGTTCCGTTCGAACAGGCAAAGCCGGTCGCCGCCGCGCTCTCCGGGAGAGGCGGCCCCGCAATCGTCTTCGCAATGTCGGGAACGGACAAGGATATAGATCGGTGCCGGGCGCGATGCAACCGCGAAAGCGCGCGGGGCGTTAGTGTCTCCTACTCCACGGGCTTTATCCAAGCCTTCGAACAGACCAGGGTATACCGATGAAAATTTCCATGATTGGCGCCGCCCTTCCCTTCACGCTCGCCCTGTCGCTCGCTGGCTGCAACGGATCGAACGACAAGGCTGTGGCGAACGATAGCGCCACGCAAAGCGCAGACCCGCTGAATAGCCAGAGCATGGGACGCCCGTTCGAGGAAACCGAGGTCGCGAAGTTCGATGAACCCTGGGCGATGAGCTTTTTGCCCGATGATCGTCTGCTGGTGACCGAGAAACGGGGCGTATTGAAAATCGTCGACGTGCTTACCGGCAAGATCGGGACCGTCAGCGGCGCGCCCACCGTGGATTATGGCGGCCAGGGCGGCCTTGGCGATGTCGTGACCGGGCCGAACTTCCGGGCCGACAAGATGATCTATCTCAGCTGGATCGAGGCCGGCAAAGGCGATACCCGCGGTGCGGTTGTCGGTCGCGGCCGGCTGAATTGCACGCAGCCGCTCGCCTGTTCGCTGGACGGGCTGAGCGTGATCTGGCGGCAGGATCCGAAGGTTACGGGTCGCGGCCATTATTCGCACCGCATCGCCTTTTCGCCCGACGGCCAATATATGTTCGTCTCGTCCGGTGAGCGCCAGAAGAAGGATCCGGCCCAGGACCTGTCCAACAATCTTGGTTCGGTGCTTCGCCTGAACCCCGACGGCACCGTGCCGGCAGACAATCCCTTCGCCGAACGTGGCGGCGTGTCCGCACAGATATGGTCCTACGGCCACCGCAATATCCTGGGCCTAGCCTTTGCGCCCAACGGCAATCTCTGGGAGAGCGAGATGGGCCCCAAGGGCGGCGATGAGGTCAACCTTATCAAGCGCGGCAAGAATTACGGTTGGCCCAATGCGTCGAACGGCATCAATTATGATGGATCGAACATCCCAGATCACAAGCCCGGCGATGGCTATGAACCGCCGGAAGCATTCTGGACACCGTCCATCTCGCCCGCAAACCTGATCTACTACACCGGCAGCCTGTTTCCGGAATGGCAGGACTCGCTGTTACTGGGCGGGCTATCGGGTGAAACGCTGATCCGGCTGAAGGTGGACGATCAGGATGTGTCGAAGGCGGACCAGTGGGACATGGGTTTCCGTGTCCGCGCGCTCGCACAGGGTCCGCAGGGTGCGGTCTGGGTGCTCGAAGACGGATCTAACGGACGGCTGATCAAGCTGACGCCGATCGATCACGGGCATGGCGAGAGCTGAGGAGCGTATGAAACTGTCGGAAGAAGCTGGAGCGGGCGGCGGGAATCGAACCCGCACGATCAGCATGGGAAGCTGACAGGCTACCACTACATCACGCCCGCAACGCCGCCTCCAATAGCCGTGCACCTGCGCGGTGACAAGCAATAGCGCGCGGTATTGTTCGGCCTCTCAACGGCAGGCACCCCACCCCATGCCGCCGCGGTTCGCCTGATCGAAATGGAAATGGTTCGCGTGCGCACTGTTGTAATCGGGCGAGAGCACGGTTGCGAACAGATCGCACGCGCCATCACGCACCGCGCGCAGGAAAGCCTGTTGATCCTCCGTGCCGCCGTTCCAGTCATCTAGGACGCTCACCGTCTTCCCATCCTCGGTTGTGAAGCTGGCGATATCGATCGCGTTGCCGGTTGCGTGCTCGCTCCATTTGCCCTCCGACGCGCCATACATCCGGCGGCAGCTATAGGAACCGTAGTGCCCGATGTCGGCAATCGGCAATCCGAGATATTTGCGCGCGGCGGGCTGCACCACCTGCCATTCCCATATGGCGAGCGCACTCACCACAGGGCAGCTCGGCGCGACGGAAGCCGGGCGCAACCGCACCGTGGTGGCGCCGCCGGGTTCCGGGATCAGGCCGTCCTCCTGAACGCACTTCCCCTCTCCGCGCGGCGGCTTGACCGCATAATCGACACCCGCACGGTCAAGCAGCGCACGGCATCGCGGGAAGTCTTCGCCGAGAGCCACGAGTTTCTGGCGAGTAAAGGCACCGATCGGCTGCCCGAGATCAAGGGGTGTCCAAGGAACATCTTGCGGCCGATCCCGCACGAAAACGAAACCGGCCACGGCGAGCGCCGCCAAAATGGCCAGGACGACGAGACTGCGGACGATGGCTTTCGCGGTCCGCAGCATCGGTTCAGCGGCTGGCAGCGGTCGTGGTGCCCGAAAGATCCGACAGGAAACTGCGCACGCGCTCGGCATTCACACCCAGATCGCTCTGACCGACCTCGCTGACCGAGCGCATGTCGATAATCGATCCCTGCCCCGCCCCGGCGGGCCGCACGCGAAGCACGACATCGTCCTTGAAACGGAAGGCGGACACCGTCGCGACGGCTTCCATATGACCGCGCGCGGGATCGGCGGCCACGATGTCCCAGCCGCGATCCGTGGCGAGCCGCTCTGCCGCCTCGATCACCTGGGGCACCGGCATATCGATGCGGACCGAACGGATATCGGGATAGGCTTTCTGGTGGAGCAATGCCCAGCGCTGACGGGGCGAAAGCCCGCGCATATCCTTGTCGTCCGCGCCGGGAATCGCATCCCAATTGTCGGCGCGCAGCGTCAGCGTGGTGAACTGCGGCGGATCGGCGAGATCGGTGGAGATATCGTGGATTGCCGGCACCGACATCGCCACGCTGAGCTGATAGCCGATATAGCCGGCAAAGATCGCCGCGCTGACCGCGCCGATCAGCAGGCGCGGCATCTTGGTGCGCATTCCCTTTCGGCGTCTCCAGATGAAAACGCCGATAGCGAGCACAAGCGTAAACAGCGCCAGGAAGAAGGCGTAGCGAATCCAGGTGAGACCGACAGTGTAATCCCAAAAGCCCCAACCCGGACCGAATGAGGCGAGCAGGCCCCAAAGCCCCGCGCCCGCGCCCAGAATCAACACGATCAGACCAAAAGGATCGCGCTTGATCAGCATCGGCTTGTCATGGCCGGCTGTGCCCGTGTCACCTGCACTCGTGTCAGCGGTGGCGGTCGCCACATGCTCCGTCGTGTTCGGATCGTTGAAATCGTCGGCCATCGGCCCTGTCCCCTCTGTTCGTCCCTGTTCCAACACTAAACGCCGCTTACGGGGCAGCGGTTGCACCGGTCCGCGCGCTTGTCCGCCACCGCCGCTGCATTGGCAAGCGGCTTGTGGCGCTCTATCTGGACGCCATGCCCTATGAAGCGCCCGACCTTGCCAGCCTGAGCCCGCAGGATATCGCCCGGCTTGCCGACGGCGAAGGCCTGCCGCCGGTTCAGGACTGGCATCCCGATGCCTCTTCCGATAGCCTGATGCGGATCGATGCCGAAGGCCGCTGGTATCATGACGGCGGGCTGATCGGCCGGCCAGCCATGGTTCGCGCTTTCTCACGCCTGTTGCGCAAGGAAGCGGACGGGCGGTTCGCGTTGGTACTGCCTTATGAAAAGCAGTGGATCGAGGTGGAGGATGCGCCCTTCCAGGCAGTCGAGCTGCGCGCTGACGGCGAAGGTGAAGCAGCCAGCCTCGGCTTTCGCCTGAATACCGATGACATCGTGGTGGCGGGGCCGGGCCATGCTATCCGCATTGGCGGCACCTCCAACGATCCGCGCCTATACCTTCACGTCCGCCACGGCCTGGAAGCGCGCATTGGCCGTTCGGTCTATTACGAACTGGCTGAAATGGCGCTGGCGCAGAACCCGGACCGCCCCGGCATATGGAGCAACGGTCAGTTCTTTCCGTTGACGGCTGCCGCATGAGCCTTGCAGCAATGCTGAAACGCGCGCTCGGGACTGAAACGGCGCATGAAGATGAGGCGGATTTCGGCGCGCCCGAGGGCGGCTACCGCGAAGCCGCGGTGCTCGTGCCGGTGACGCGGCGGGAGGAGCCCGGCGTGATCCTGACCCAGCGGCCCAAATGGCTGCGCAGCCACGCTGGACAGGTCGCCTTTCCCGGCGGCAAGCTGGAGCCCGAAGATGGCGGCGATCCGATTGTTGCTGCCTTGCGCGAGGCTGAGGAAGAGCTCGCCATTCCGGCTCGCCAAGTCGACGTGATCGGCACCGCCCCGGCCTATCATTCGGGCAGCGGCTTTCGCATCGTACCGGTGATCGGCCTCGTCCCCGCCGATCTCGATCTCGTGCCGTGCGCTGACGAGGTGGCGGACTGGTTCGAGGTGCCGCTCGCCTGGCTGCTGGACCCAGCGAATGCTGAGCGCAAGACCGGCATCTGGCGCGGGGTCCCGCGTACCTATTACGATATGGACTGGCAGGGCCGCCGCATCTGGGGCGTCACCGCCGGTATCATCGCCAATCTATCGCGCGCCTTGAACGAACATGCGTAATCTTCCTGATGCCCCCTGGCGGCGCGATCCTGCTTTGCTCGCGGTGGTCGATGCGTTGAGCGACGGAGAGGAACGCCCGCGCATCGTCGGCGGCGCCGTGCGCGACAGCCTGTTGGGCCGCGAGGTGAAGGACATCGATCTCGCCACGCCGCTGCTGCCCGAAGACGTAATGCAGCGGTTGAAAGCGGCTGGCCTGAAGGCGGTGCCGACGGGCATCGACCACGGCACCGTCACCGCGGTAGCCGATAATCGTCCGTTCGAAGTGACCACCCTGCGGCGCGATGTTTCCACCGATGGCCGCCGCGCGACCGTCGCCTTCTCGACCGATTGGCGCGAGGACGCGGCCCGGCGGGATTTCACGATCAACGCGCTCTATGCCGATCCGCAAAACGGCGCGATCAGCGACTATTTCGGCGGACTGGACGATCTCGATGCGCAGCGTCTGCGCTTCATCGGCGATGCGGACCGGCGGATCGCGGAGGATCATCTGCGCATCCTGCGCTACTTCCGCTTCCTCGCGCGCTTCGGGCGCAGCGAACTGGACGCAGAGGCCTATGCGGCATGCAAAGCCGGTGCGAACAGCCTGAAGGGCCTGTCGCGCGAACGGATCGCGGACGAGCTCACCAAGCTGCTATCGCTGGACGATCCCCGCTTCGCAGTGAACGCGATGGCGCAGGGCGGCATCTTCGCGCCGATCCTGCCGGAGGTAGAGGGTCCCGCGCCGTTCGATCGTCTGGTGGCGCGCGAGCATGAGTACGGCATTGCCCCGGATCCCATGCGCCGCCTGCTCGCGCTGCTACCCGCCGATCCGGAGGTCGCAGCCACGGTCGCGGCTCGACTTAAGCTGTCGAAGCGCCAGCGCGCTGCGCTACAGAGCGCGATTGCGGCGCGCGGCGCCGCCGATTCGCGCCGCGCCGCCTACGATCACGGCCTCGATGCCGCCCGCGACGCAGCGCTGCTCTATGCCGACGATGCCGAGCTTGACGAGCGGCTGGCAGCGCTGGACGGCTGGACCCCGCCACGCTTCCCGCTGAAGGGAGCCGATCTCATCGCCCGCGGCCTCAACCCCGGCCCCGAGCTGGGGCAGCGGCTCCGCGCGATCGAAGCCCGCTGGATCGAGGAAGGCTTCCCCGATGCGGACCGCCTCGATGCGCTGGTGGCGGAGCAGCTCTGAATTCTTTCATCGTTGGCCGCTCCCTTCAATCGAAGCGATTGTCCTTGGGGAAGCCGTTGGGAGGCAGCCGGCCGGCAGCACCGCGTGCCACGCGCCAGGGCAGCAGATCGTCCTTGTCCACGGTGCGCGTGCGTTCGGTCTCGCCGCCCATCGTCCAGCTAAGGCCGTCCTCCAACCGGAAGGTGGTGGCATCGGACAAGCCGCCATCCTTGTAGCGCTGCAGCATCACGCCCTGCCCCCGCGTCATCTCCGGCATCTCGGACAGCGCGAAGACGACGAGCTTGCGGTTCTCGCCCACCGCGGCGACCTGATCGTGGCTCGCATCGATCTCGCGCACCACGCTCAGCACCGCCTTGCCCTTGGGGTTGACCACCTGGCGGCCCTTGCGGGTCTCGGCGATCAGATCGTCCATATTGGCTACAAAGCCGCGCCCACCCGACGCGGCGAGCAGCAGTCGTCCGCCTTGCCGCGCCGCCAGCACCTTCACGATCGCGTTTCCGCCGTCGATGTCCACCATCGATCCGATCGGCTCGCCGAAGCCGCGAGCGCCGGGCAGCTTGTCCGCGCCCAGCGTGTAGAAGCGCCCGCTGGCCGTGGCGACGAGCAGCTTGTCCGTCGTCTGCGCCTCGAAGGCGAAGGCAAGCTCATCGCCTTCCTTGAACTTGACGCCGGACACGTCGTTGCCATGACCCTTCATCGCCCGGATCCAGCCCCGCCGGGAGACAATCACCGTCAGCGGTTCGCGCTCGATCATGGCTTCGAGCGGCACTTCGACCGTCGCCGCGGCCTCCTCCAGCCCCGTGCGCCGTGCACCCAGCGCGGTATCCTCGGCATAGTCCTTTCGCAGCTCGGCCAGGTCCTTCTTCAGCCGCGTGCGCTGGCGCGCCGGGCTGTCGATCAGCTTCACCAGCCCCTCGCGCTCCTTGGCGAGCTGGTCCCGCTCGCGCTTCAGCTCCATCTCCTCCAGCTTGCGCAAGCTGCGCAGCCGCATGTTGAGGATCGCCTCGGCCTGCCGGTCGGAGAGCTGGAACTCCTCCATCATCACCGCCTTGGGCTCATCCTCGGTGCGGATGATCTCGATCACCCGGTCCAGGTTCAGGAAGGCGATGATGTAGCCTTCCAGGAGCTCCAGCCGCGCGTCGATCTGCTCCAGCCGGTGGCGCGATCGGCGCACCAGCACCTCGATCTGATGCGCCAGCCAGTGCCGCAGCACCTCGCCCAGCCCCATCACCATCGGGGTGTGGTTGGCATCGAGCACGTTCATGTTGAGCGAGAAGCGGTTCTCCAGATCGGTCAGGCGGAACAGCGCGTTCATCAGCTGGTCCGGATCGACCGTGCGGTTCTTGGGCTCCAGCACAATGCGGATCGCCTCGTCGCTCTCGTCGCGCACATCAGCCAGGATCGGCAGCTTGCGGTCCGCGATCAGGTTCGCGATCCCCTCGATCAGCTTGCCCTTCTGCACCTGATAGGGGATCTCGGTCACCACCGCCTGCCAGGCGCCGCGCTCCAGCTTCTCGATCTCGAAGCGTGCGCGCACGCGGAAGGAGCCGCGGCCCGTCTCGTATGCCGCCGCGATGCTCGCCGCGCTGTCTACCAGCACGCCACCGGTCGCGAAGTCGGGGCCCTTCACGATCTCCATCAGCTGCGCATGGCTCGCATCCGGCTGATCGATCAGCAGCGTCGCGGCGTCGATGATCTCGTGGACGTTGTGGCTGGGGATGGACGTCGCCATGCCTACCGCGATGCCCGCCGCGCCGTTAGCCAGCAGGTTGGGGAACAGGCCGGGCATCACCTCCGGCTCCTCATCCTCCCCATTGTAGGTGGGCCGGAAGTCGGTGCCGTTCTCGTTCAGGCCGGCCATCAGCTGCATGGCCGTCTTGGTCAGCCGCGCCTCGGTGTACCGGTACGCCGCGGCGTTATCGCCGTCGATATTGCCGAAATTGCCCTGCCCGTCGACGAGCGGATAGCGCAGCGAGAAGGTCTGGGCGAGCCGCACCATCGCGTCATAGACCGACTGGTCGCCATGCGGGTGGTACTTGCCGATGACATCGCCCACCACGCGCGCGCACTTCTTGTACCCCTGCGCCGGATCGAGCCGCAGCAGCCGCATCGCCCAAAGGAGGCGGCGGTGCACCGGCTTCAGCCCATCGCGCAGATCGGGCAGCGAGCGCGCGGTGATGGTGGACATGGCATAGACCAGATAGCGCTCCGACAGCGCGGCATCGAACGGCGCGTCGACGATCTGGTCGAACTCGTCCTTGGGGCTCTCGGTCGTGCTGTCCTCGCTCATGGCGCCGCGCGATAGCAGCGTGGGAGCCGAAGGGACAGACCGCGAACGGCGAAAGCTGTGGAAACCGCCCGCGAGGGGCCAGCTTCACACCGCTTCACACTGTCCAGAGCGGAAAACCCGCGGGGGCGAAAAACGGCGTACAAAGACGCTGGATCGACAGTAGAAAGAGCAGGCTTTGCTATACTGGAAAGGGCACAGTGTAGGACAGCGTTACTTGATGCCCTGCTCTCAACTACCTGCATGGATGTGATTGCCTTCGACACAACCGTCTTTTATCCAAAGCAAATCGAAGGGGGAGATCAGATATGGAACTGGAATCGCGGCTGGAAGCACTGTCCGAGAAAGCACGGACGCATCGCGAAGCGCTTGCGACCGAAGAGGCCGCCAAGAACGCACTGGTCATGCCGTTTTTGCAGGCGCTGGGTTACGATGTATTCAATCCCGCGGAAGTGATTCCAGAATTTACGGCCGATGTCGGCACCAAAAAGGGCGAAAAGGTTGATTACGCGATCTGCGTGGAAGGCGAGATCGCCATGCTGATCGAGTGCAAGCCGGTCAATCAGGAGCTATCCCTCAAGCACGCGTCGCAGCTCTATCGATATTTCAGCGTAACCGACGCCAAGTTCGCCATCCTGACCAACGGCGCGCAGTTCAAATTCTATTCCGATCTGGAAGCCTCCAACCGGATGGATCAGAAGCCGTTTTACGAGTTCGATCTCTGCAAACTGCGCAAGACCGATTACCGCAATTTGGCGAAATTCCAGAAGGTCGGGTTCGACGTCGATGCGATCGTCGAGACAGCGGAATCCCTCCAGATGGAAGGCGCCGTCATTAAAGCTCTCGAAGCGGAATTGACCGAACCGTCCGCCGATTTCGTAAGGCTGATTGCTTCGAAAGTCGTCGATGGACGCCTGACACCAGGTTCCAAGTCGGCCATTTCGCGGCACATTCCCAATGCGTTTCGGGCGATCCTGCGGGATCGGCTGAACGATCGCCTCTCATCCGCAATCGACGAAGGGAGCGACGAAGAACCGGCCAGCAGCTCCGAAATCGAAACGACGCCCGACGAACTGGAAGGCTTTCAACTGGTTCGCGCCATCTGTTCGGACATCGTGGACCCGTCACGCATCCACATGCGCGATGCCAAATCCTATTGTGCGATCCTGCTGGACGACAACAACCGCAAGCCGCTCGCCCGCATGTGGTTCAATTCCGAGACCGCGCGCTATGTCGGCACTTTCGATGAGGACAAGGTGGAAACCAAGCATCCCGTCCAGAATGTCGTCGAAATCTACAAGCATAAAGCGGCGATCATCGACCGCCTGCAATCGATGCTGGCGGAGTAAACACACCTACATCGGTTCCGGCACGCGCTTCACGTTGATCGCGTCCGCAACCGCCTCGGCTTTCGCCAGATCATAGGCCGACTGCATACACAGCAAGGTTGTCGCCGAAATACCGAACGCCTTCTGGAAACGGATCGCCAGACCCTGCTGAAGCGCTTCTTTAACAATTGGCAGATGGCTGGTCGAAGACCACGTCGCGCCATGCTGAACGCTGGACTTGCCCCCGCACCCCCGCCAATCTTGCCGTCATCGGCGGAGAGGAGCGCGGGCGGATGGTGGATCATGCGGTGATCGTGGGGGTGGGCGAATGGTCCGATCGGCCGCGGAGAGCAGCCGACGCGTTGGAGCCTCTGGAATTGATGGCGCGGGCTGCGCGGGCGGCGGCGGAGGATGCGGGGGCGCCGGGCGTGCTCGGTAAGGTCGATATGCTCGATCTGATCGGGCTGATCAGCTGGCGCTATCGCGATCCCGCGCGGAAGCTGTGCGGGCGGCTGGGCATCGCGCCGGGGCGCGCCACCAATGCCAGCATGGGCGGCGAAACGCCGATGCGGCTGATCCACGATGCCGCCATCGCCATCGAAAGCGGCCGGATCGAGGCGGCGCTGATCCTGGGCGGCGAAGCGATGAGCAGCCGGCGGCTGGCGCAGAAGGAAGGCGTGGAGCTGGATTGGACCTCGCCGCCGCCGCGCGAAGAAACGGTGCGCTTTCCCGGCAGCAGTTACCGGACCGCGCGTCCCGCCCATCTGCTCGACATGCTGGACCCGGCGCGCATCTACCCCTTCTACGAAATGGCGACGCAAGCCGCCTGGGGGCAAAGCCCTGCGCAGGCGCATGGGCGCTCAGCCGATCTGTGGGCCGCTTATGCCGCGGCCGCCGCGCACAAACCCCATGCCTGGATCGACAGCGCGCCGGACAGCCAGCAGATCGGGCAGATAGCGCCCGGCAATCGCATGATCTGCTGGCCCTACCCCAAGCTGATGACGGCCAATCCGATCGTCAATCAGGCCGCCGCCCTGATCGTGATGAGCGAGCGAAAGGCGAGAGAATGCGGCATTCCGGCGGACCGGATGGTCTATCTGCACGGCGGGGCCAGCGCTGAGGAGAGCGAGGATTATCTGACGCGCGACAGCTATGCCCATGCCACCGCGCAGGCCGCCGTGCTGGACCGGGCGCGCGCGATCGCGGGCGGCGTGGAGCGCCTCGACCATCTGGAGCTCTACAGCTGCTTCCCCGTGGTGCCGAAGATGGCGCTGCGCACGCTGGGGCTCGATCCCGAGAGCACCAGCCCCACGGTAACCGGCGGGCTCACCTTTTTCGGCGGGCCGCTGAACAATTATATGACCCATGCCGCCGCGGCGATGGTCCGCCGCTTGCGTGAGGGCGATGCCGGGGGGTTGGGCCTGCTCTACGGTCAGGGCGGATATCTCACCAAGCATCATGCGCTGATCCTGGGCTCTGCGCGGCCCGGCACCACGCTGGACGCGGAGTATAGCGTGCAGGCCGCGGCGGAGGCGGCGCGCGGCGCGGTGCCCGAACTGATCGAGGACTATTGCGGGCCCGCCGTCATTGAGACCTACACCGTGCCCTTTGCGCGGGACGGCGCGCCGTTACAGGGCGTCGTCATCGCGCGCACGCCGGAGGGCCAGCGCCTGATGGCGCGCGTTCCGGCCGAGGACGGCGCGACGCTGGCGCTGCTGACGTCGATGGAGCGCAGTGCCATCGACGTAGGCGGCGAGGTGACGGCGGGCGCGGACGGCCAACTCGTTTTCAGCGCGGGCTGAGCGCGCGGACAATCTTCGGGGCTGAGGTTAATGCAATCCGCACCCGCCTTGCCGCCCTGGTCTGCGCGCTCTAATCTCTCCGCCATGTGCAATCTCTATCGCATGCGCAGCGGGATCAGCGAGATGGCGGCGCTATTCGGTCTGGCCGAGGCGCGGGCCAATCTGCCCGCTTTCGATGCGATCTATCCAGACCGGTCCGCGCCTCTGATCGTCTCGCAGGACAATCGCGCCGCGCTGATCGAGGCGCAATGGGGTCTGCCCGGCTGGCGCGAGGGAATGCGGCCGATCACCAATGTGCGCAATCTGGACAGCGGATATTGGCGCAATCTGCTGGCGGGTCCGGGCAACCGCTGCCTCGTGCCCGTCACCGCCTTTTGCGAATGGGAGGGCGAGGCGGGATCGAAGCGCAAGGTGTGGTTCGGGCTGAAGGAAAGCCCTCTGTTCGCTTTTGCCGGGCTGGTGCGCGGCGGCGCGGAAGGTGCGCGTTTCGCCTTTCTGACGACTGAACCGAACGAACTGGTGCGGCCCGTCCATCCCAAATCCATGCCGGTGATCCTTGGGCCGGACCGCTATGCGGCGTGGATGGAGGGCGGCGAGGCGCAAGCCCTCGCCCAGCCCTTCCCCGCAGAGGCGATGGAGATTGCGGAGCGGGAATAGCCGCGCCTCAGGCGGCGCTAGACAGCTTCGGATAGATATCGGCCAGCGGCGCGGTGGCGCTGAGGAACGCGCGCAGCGACGACGGCGCGACCAGCCATTCGGCGTGGCGGGCAGCCAGCGCATCGTCGCCTTCGGACAGCGCATCCAGAATGGCGAGCAGCGAACGCTCGTTGGCGGTCAGCTGCGCCGTGCCGACGGGGGCGATGTCGAGCGGGCGGCGCGCGCCGCGCTGGAGAACGGCAGCCATGCGGCAGAGCGACCAGTCGGCAACGCGCCCCTGCGCACGGCCGGGACTGTTCATCAGGGCATCGGCCGAGCGGCCCAGCGCACGTTCGTCTTCACCAAACCAGCGGGCGCGGAAATGATCGATCATGACGGCTCCTCGATTGCGTCTCTGCTATTGAGAATGATACGCAAGAGAAGCTTCGTCAAGAGGCAATCGCGGTTCTTTGCTCTAGAGCTTAGGGGCACTGCCGATGGCCAGCCCGAGAAGCCGCAAACTCCAGGCAAAAAGAAAGCGGCCGAAGCCGCTTCCCTTGTTCTTTGCATGGGGCCAGGCCCTCATGCGATTGGATGTTCGATCCGGCCGCTGCGATCCGCGCGGCCCGGTTCGATCAGGCGGCCTTACGCTCGCCTTCGCTCTTCACGAACTCGCCGCACCAATCGTCGGACGAAACGGTCGGCCAATGCGCCTTCTTGTCACCCTCGGGCGACGGGGCATAGCGGCGGCATTCGCTCTGGCTGGTCTGGAAGAATTTGCAGTTCTGGCAATTCATGGTTTGTGCTCCTTGTCCGTCGGTCTCGTCGATATGATGGGCTCGTAGCTGGCCAAGTTAAAAAAGTCAAATAATTTCAGTTACTTAAAAGTGATAATCACTAGCAATTCCGAATTGCGAACGCTTCTCGACATTGCTCGCAACACCGCCACGCCCCTGTCAGGACGTTTGCCGCCCGCGCCCTTTCCTATGCCCATATCGTCGCATGGCCCGTTTCCCCGGTCCCTCCGTCCGCCCGAAAAGCACAGGCGAAGCCATAGCCTCGGCCCAGACGTTCCTGCTGTAATGCCGCCCGCGCACCCGATGGCGGAAACACAAGCCGAGGATACCCGATGCCGTTTCCCTTCGTTCGCACCTCGTCCGCGCTGCTGGCGTTCCCGTTGATCCTTGCCGCCTGCGGCTCCGACGGCGGGCCCGTGGGTGAGAATGCCAACGCCACCCCGGCCAGCGGCGATCCGACCGTCGCCGCTCTCGCGCCAGGCGAAGCGCAGCCCGTGCAGTTCGAAGCGTCCGATGGCGTCACCGTTCATGGCGCCTGGTATCCGGCCAAGGAGCCAGCGGCGACCATCCTGCTGTTTCATCAGGCCGGGGCCAACAAGGCGGAATATGCCACCATCGCGCCAATGCTTGCCAAGGCGGGCTACAACGCCCTGGCGATTGATCAGCGCTCGGGCGGCGACATGTTCGGCGGAACGAACGAGACGGTGGCGGGGATCGGCGGCAGCGCGCCCGATTACGAGGCGGCGCTGGCGGACATGGACGCCGCGCTGGCCTGGGCGCGTACCAAGGGGGAGCCGGTGATCGTCTGGGGCAGCAGCTATTCCGCCGCCCTCGCCTTCCTCCTTGCCGCGCAGCACCCCGGAGAGATCGCCGCGCTGCTCGCCTTTTCACCGGGCGAATATCTGAAGGATAAGCAAGCGGTCCGAAGCGCCGCGAGCAAAGTCTCCATTCCCATCTTCACCATGGCCGCCGACCGGAACGAGGCCAATGCCGCCATGGCGATTCTCTCCGCCGTCCCGCGGGAGACGAACGAACCGGTGGTACCGCAACACGGCACCCACGGCTCCTCCACCCTGATCGCCGCCGAAAACCCGAAAGGCGCCGAAGCTAACCGCGCCGAGGTGATGGCTTTTCTGAAGCAGGTGACGCAGTAGCGCACTGGAAAAACGCGGTCCGGCAAAGCAGGCCGGACCGCACAACCAGTCCTTAGAGCGGTGGGCAATTACCGATTTTGCCTTTCCTGAAATCTGTCACCTCGCCCCATTCTTCCCAAATCGACATGCAAGTCAAAACCCGCTCGCCGACCACGGTCTGGTAACTGGCGTCGGAATAGTAGGTCGTTTTCTTGTAATAGTCCGTGTATGGACCTGCGGCGTAGACGGCGCTGGCCGCCGTAATACCGACCGCAGCCAGCATAAGCTTCGCCATTTTCGACTTCAACTTCATGATCTCGTCCTCCTTTGGCCGCTATCCAGAAAACGGCGGCATCACTGTGGCAGAAGAATGCGAGGCTCACAGTCACAACCCGCTCCGTGTTTGCTCGGAAACGGACCTACCCAAACTGCCCAATTGCACCCGTCGGATCGGCTGTCCTTGCGCAGTGCAGCAAAAGCCATAGAGTGTCGGTGTGACCGGCCCTTCCCCCCTGCCCGCCCCGCCGCGCGACCTGTTGGTCGGCGCGAGCTTGTTTCTGGATTTCGACGGCACCTTGGTGACGCTGGCCGACCGGCCGGAGGCGGTGGAGGTGCCCGATGGACTGCATCCGTTGCTGGAACGGCTCGGCGACATGCTGGACGGGCGGATGGCGATCGTCAGCGGGCGCGATGTGGATACGCTGCGCGGGCGCTTCGGGTTGGCCACGGTGCCGATTGCGGGCAGCCACGGCAGCGAAATCAGCCTGGAGCCCGGCACCATCGACCGGCCCGAAGCGCCGGAAACTCTCATCGTCGCGGGCCGCGCGTTCGACGCGATTGCCGCCACCGACGATGGCCTGCTGGTCGAGCGCAAGCCGCTGGGCGTGTGCCTGCATTATCGCCGCGCGCCGGAACGGGAGGCCGACTGCCGCCGGGTTGCGGGCGAGCTGGCACAGATGCACGGCCTCCACCTGCAGGACGGCAAGATGATGGCCGAGCTGCGCGCGGGCGACGACCATAAGGGCAGCGCCATCCGCGCCTTGATGCAGCGCGATCCGTTCGGCGGCGGTGCGCCCGTTTTCCTAGGCGACGACGTGACCGATGAGGATGGGTTCGAAGCGGTCCGCGATCTGGGCGGCCACGGCATTCTGATCGGCGAGGAACGCGAAACCGCGGCACAATATCGTCTGGCGGACGTTGCCGCCGTTCACCACTGGCTCGAACAAGGAATTCCGCAGTGAGCAACGCGCCCAGCGACAAGCGCAACCTGAACCTCTGGCCGATCGGCAATTGCCAGGCCAGCGCGCTGGTGGACGACAATGCCCGCTTCGTCTGGGCGTGTATTCCGCGCGTCGACGGCGATCCCATCTTTCCTGCGCTGGTGGACAATACCCCCTTCGATGACGAGGAAAAGGCGGGCGGTTTCTGGGCGATCGACCTGGAAAACTGCACGAGCATATCGCAGCGCTACATGCGCAACGCGCCGGTGCTGATCACGCGCAAGATCGATGCGTCGGGCAGCGCGATCGACATTATCGATTTCGCCCCGCGCTATCGCCGATCGGGCCGGACCTATCGTCCCAATGCTTTCGTACGCATCGTGCGCGCCGTCACCGGAAGCCCGCGCATCCGCGTGCGCCTGCGCCCCGCATCGGGCTGGACGCTCGACAAGGTGGCCCGCAGCTATGGCTCCAACCATATCAGCTACGACATCGAGGCGATGCCGATGCGCCTGTCCACCAACGCGCCGATCGGCCTCGTCAATCAGGAAAACCCGTTCCGCGTGGAGCGCGACCTTTATTTCTTCCTGGGACCGGACGAGAGCTTTTCCACCGCGATCGAGCCGGAGCTGGAAAAGATGCTCGATGACACGCTAAACGAATGGCGCGGCTGGGTGCGCGGCCTCGCCACCCCGCCCGAATATCAGGAAGCGGTGATCCGCGCCGCCATCACGCTGAAACTGTGTCAGCATGAAGATACCGGGGCGATCGTGGCCGCGCTCACCACCTCGATCCCCGAACATGCGGACAGTGGCCGTAATTGGGACTATCGCTATTGCTGGGTTCGCGACGCCTATTACACGGTCGAGGCGCTGAACCGGATCGGCGCGCTGGACGTGCTGGAATCCTATCTCGAATATCTGCGTAATATCGTGGACGCGAGCGAGGGGGGCAACGTCCAACCGCTCTACGACGTGCGCGGCAATGCCCGGCTGGAGGAGGGCGAGGCGGACGGCCTGTCCGGCTATCGCGGTATGGGTCCGGTGCGCGTGGGCAACGCCGCTTACAGCCAGAACCAGCATGACGCCTATGGCCAGATCGTGCTCAGCTCTGTCCAGGCGTTCATCGACCGGCGGCTGATGCGCATGTCAGGCATCGAGGATTTTGAATCCCTCGAAAAGGTGGGCGATCGCGCGTTCGAGCTTTATGACCAGCCGGATGCCGGGCTGTGGGAGCTGCGCACCAAATCGCACGTCCACACCTATAGTGCAGTGATGTGTTGGGCGGCGTGCGACCGGCTGGCGAATGCCGCGCGCGAACTGGGCCTGCCCGACCGCGCCGACCATTGGCGTGAGCGGGCCGATAGCATGAAGGCGCATATTCTGAAGGCTGCCTGGCGTGAAGATAGCCGCGCCATCTCCGCGACTTTCCAGGGCGACATGCGCGATGCCAGCCTGCTGCAGCTGCTGGACCTGCGCTTCCTGGACGGCAGTGATGAGCGGTTCCAGAGTACGCTGACCGCACTGGAAAAGGCGCTGCGGCGCGGCGACCATATGCTGCGTTACGATAGCGAGGATGATTTCGGCATGCCCGAAACCGCCTTCACCGTATGCACTTTCTGGCTGATCGAAGCGCTCGCCCAGTCGGGCCGCGAGGAAGAGGCCAAACATTTGTTTGCCGACATGCTGGGTCGTCGCACGCCGGCCGGTCTGCTATCGGAGGATATCGACCCGGTGTCGGGCGAGCTCTGGGGCAATTACCCGCAAACCTATTCGCTCGTCGGCATCATCAACTGCGCCGTCCTGCTCAGCAAACCCTGGAGCGAATATCGATGAGCCGCCTGATAATCGTCTCGAACCGCGTCCAGAAACCCGGCCCCGATGGCGCGCAGGGCGGCTTGGCCGTCGCGCTGTCAGCCGCGCTGCGCGAGCATAAGGGCATCTGGTTCGGCTGGTCCGGCGAAAGCACGGACCGGTTCACCGGCCATATCCGGATGGACGAATATGACGGCGTGCGCACCGCGACGGTGGACCTGGAAGAACAGGACATCGACGAATATTATAACGGCTACGCCAACCGCACTTTGTGGCCGCTGTTCCATTATCGCATGGACCTGGCCGAATATGTGCGCAGCTTCGGTTCGGGCTATGAACGCGTCAACAAGCGCTTTGCCGAGACCATGCAGCCGCTGGTGGAGCCGGACGATGCCGTCTGGGTGCATGACTATCACCTGATCCCGCTGGCCTGGGACCTGCGCCGGCAAGGGGTGAAGAACCGTATGGGCTTCTTCCTCCATACGCCCTGGCCTCCCACGCGGCTGCTCGTCGCGCTGCCGCATCATCAGCGGCTGGTGCAATCGCTGTTCGCCTATGACGTGATCGGTTTCCAGACCGCCGAGTGGCTCGAAAGCTTCCGCCATTATTGCGAGAAGGAGATGGGCGGCACGATCGACGGAGACGACATCACCGTCGGCACGCGCACGATCAAGGCCTTCGCCTGCCCGATCGGCATCGATTATGACGAATTTCTGGATGCGGTGAACTCGGACGTCGCCAAGGAAGCCGAGGCGACGATGCGGGCCAGCGTGCAGGACAGCCGCGCGCTGATCATCGGCGTCGATCGGCTGGACTATTCCAAGGGGTTGGAGGAGCGCTTCAAGGGGTTCGAGCGCTATCTGACCGAGCATCCGGAGATGCAGACCCAGGTAGTGATGGTGCAGATCGCCCCGCCCTCGCGCAGCGAAGTGAAGAGCTATCAGGAAATCCGTGCTTCGCTGGAGGCGGAATCGGGCCGCATCAACGGCCGCTTCGCGCATGTCGATTGGACGCCCATCCGTTACGTCAACAAGGGCTATCCGCGCGACAAGCTGGCCGGCATCTACCGCGCGGCGAAGGTGGGGCTGGTAACACCCTTGCGCGACGGCATGAACCTGGTCGCCAAGGAATATGTCGCGGCGCAGGATCCCAAGGACCCCGGCGTCCTTATCCTCTCCCGCTTTGCCGGGGCGGCTCAGCAGCTTACCGAAGCGATCCTGATCAATCCCTATGCGGATGAGGAAATGGCCGACGCCATCGAACAGGCGCTCACCATGCCGCTGGAGGAGCGCCAGCGGCGCTGGAAGATCATGATGCACGAAATCGGCGAGACCGACGTCGTGTGGTGGCGCGAAACCTATGTGAACAAGCTGATGCAGGCGCATGACGTGAAGAACGCCGAGGACAAGCTGCTGCTGGACGTGCCGGGGGAGTAAGAACCGCCCGCTGTTCCGTTCAGACTACGTCATTGCGAGCGCAGCGAAGCAATCCAGGGTCCCGCGGCGCTTTGGATCGATCAAATGGCTCTGTAATCGCTCTGGATTGCCGCGTCGCTTCGCTCCTCGCAATGACGAATGTCCGAGGCTACAACGCCCACATGCGCACTCTCCTCATCGCCGCCGCGAGCATCGCCATGACCGCCTGCACTCCGTCCGAGCCTCCCGCCACGCCAGCCGCCGAAGCCGCCGCGCCGAAGCTGATGACGTGGGACGATCTGACGAACCGCACCCGCCCGGTGCCGGACGAGACCATCAGCTATGGCAGCGATCCCCTGCAGGTCGCGGACCTGTGGCGTCCCGAGGGCGATGGCCCCTTCCCCACCGTGCTGATGATCCACGGCGGCTGCTGGCAGACCGACATTGCGGACCGCACGCTGATGGCCTGGATCGCGGACGATCTCCGACAGCGCGGCATCGCGGTGTGGAATATCGACTATCGCGGCGTGGACCGCGAAGGCGGCGGCTATCCCGGCACCTATCTCGACGTGGCCAATGCGGCCAAGGCGCTGCGCGACAATGCGGCGCGGCTGAAGCTCGATATCGATCCGCTCGTCGCCATCGGCCATTCGGCGGGCGGCCATCTGGCGCTGTGGCTCGCAGGCCAAGGCAAGCTGCCGGAAGGATCGCCTCTACGCGTCTCCGATCCGGTGATCCCCGACACCATCATCAGCCAGGGCGGCTTGCCGGACCTGAAGCTCGCCGCCACCCCGCCGGGTTCGGGCTGCGGAACCGAAGTGATCGACAGAATTTCGGGCGGCGGCAAATATGCGGAAACCTCGGTCCCCGAACTCGCCCCGCTGGGCGCGCGGCAGGTGCTGGTGAACGGCCTGAACGACCGGATCATCCCCACCGATTACGCAACCCGATATGAAGCCGCCATGCGCGCCAAGGGAGACGATGTGCGCGTACGCTTCGTGCCCGATAGCGGCCATGTGGAGTTGGTATCGCCCGAAACCGCGGCATGGGGCGTAGCGGTCGACGAAATCGAAAAGGCGCTGGGCCGCAAATGACCATCGATTTCGATCACGCCCACGCCCTCGACGCCGCCGATCCGCTCGCGCTTTTGCGCGATCGCTTTCACCTGCCGGACGGCGTCATCTATCTCGACGGCAATTCGCTCGGCCCCCTGCCCCGCGCCACCGTCGCGCGGCAGAAGGACATGCTCGAAAAGCAATGGGGCGACGGCCTGATCCGCAGCTGGAATGATGCCGATTGGATCGGCGCGCCGGAGCGGATCGGCGGCAAGATCGCGCGGCTGATCGGCGCGAAACCGCATGAGGTGCTGATCGCGGACTCGGTCTCGGTCAATATCTTCAAGCTGCTGGTCGCCGCGGCGCAGCTTTCGCCGGATCGTCCGCAGATCCTGTCCGAGGCGGGCAATTTCCACACCGATCTGCACATCGCGAGCGGCGCGGCCGAGCTGTTGCCCGACCAGCGCCTCGATGTGGTGGAGCGCAGCGCGATCGAAGGCGCGATCGGCGGGGACACCAACATCGCGCTGCTCACCCATATCCACTACAAGACCGCCGAGCGGTTCGATATGGCCGCCCTGACGGCGCGGGCGCGCGACGCCGGAGCGCGGGTGCTGTGGGATCTTAGCCATTCGGTGGGCGCAGTGCCGCTGGACCTGAACGGTTGCGGCGCGGAGCTGGCGGTGGGCTGTGGCTATAAATATCTGAACGGCGGGCCGGGCGCGCCGGCCTTTCTCTACGTCGCCGAAAGCCTGCAGGACCGGCTCGTCAGTCCCTTGCGCGGCTGGTTCGGCCATGCGCGCCCCTTCGCGTTCGAGGACGCTTACGAGCCTGCACCGGGCATCATGCGCTTTCAGGCAGGCACGCCGCCGATGCTGGCGATGGACGCGCTGGAGGGCGGCATCGCCAGTTTCGACGGCGTGGAGATGGACGCGGTCTGGGCGAAATCCGTGCAGCTGTTCGATCTGTTTGCGCGGCTGGCGGAGCGTTATTGCGGGCAGCTGACCTGCGTTTCACCGACCGATCCGGACCGGCGCGGCAGCCATATCAGCTTCCGCTTCGACCATGCCTATGAGCTGACCCAGGCACTTATCGCGCGCGGCATCATCGGCGATTTCCGCGCCCCCGACATCATCCGCTTCGGCCTCACACCGCTCTATCTGCGCCACGAGGATATCGTGCGCGCGGTCGCGGCGATGGCAAAGATCCTGGCGGAAGAGAGCTGGCGCGACCCACGTTTCGCCGAGCGGGGCCGCGTCACCTGAGTTTTGCCGAAGGGCGGCGTCAGAAGGGCAGATAGAGCCCGGCGGACGCGTTCACCGCATCCAGATCGCCCCGGCCGAATTCGCCGCCAGCCTGCGCACGCACGCCGACCGGACCGATCCGTCCGTTTACGCCCATGCCCACCGAGGCATAATCGCGAGGCAGACGGCCCAGGTCGCCGGACCAGCTGACCGGAGCGCCTGCCGGGGTGATCGAAAAGCTGCGCGGATCGTCATCGAATTCGTGCACATAGGAGCCGCGCACGAAGAAGCCCGTGCCGCCGATCATGCTGCCCGATGCGACGAGACCGAAGCGACCGGTCAGGCTCTCCAGCTCCTGCGAACCGAAACTGGCCTGTGTGCTGAGCGTATCGCCCTCGCTGAACCCGTCGATATCGATCTTTTCGTAAGACACGCCCGCTTCCGGCCCGAAGTTCAGCAGCGGACCGTTCACCAGATCGATACGCAGCGCGCCGCTGGCGGAAAACAGATCGCTATCGGTGGAGCCGGAATGCTGGCGCAAAGCCGGGCCGAGGCGCACGCTGCGCACCGTATCGAGATTGCCCTGACCATAAGTGACATCCGCGATCAGCTTGGCCGGACCGATGGCCGCACGGCCATAGCCGCTGATCATCCAGGTTTCGCTGTCGAAACTGCCCTGTCCGGCGTCGAACTGCCCGTCGCCGTCCGAATAGCCGCCGACGATGCCGAGGCCGAGCCGTTCGCCCATGCCGATGTCCACGCCCAGCGTGCCGGTGACCGACTGCTCGCTGCCGCCGATGCGGGTGCGCGAGCTGTCGCGATCGAAATAGCCGTAACCGATGCCCCCGAACAGCGCGATCCCGTCCTGGCCCAGGCCGTTGCGCTGTTCATTCTCGAACGCGGCGCGGTGACGGCGCAAGGTGGCCTGCTGGGACAGCGCGAGGATGCCGATCTGCTCCGGCGCCTTGTAGAGGCTGGCGATCGCCTGCCCCTGCACCCGCTGCGAAATGCCCGCAGGATGGACGGAGTCGGCCAGAATATAGGTGTTGTTCGCGTTTGGACTGACCAGCGTGTTGCGCGTGCAGTTGAGCGAGCTGGCGGTGGTACAGGCCTGTCCCGTCACATTGGTGATGCCGAAGGAGGCTGCATCGACGACCAGTTCGTTGAACAGCTTGTCGGTATCGAAATAGAGGACGTTGCTGCCCTGCGCGGCGAGCTGCGCCTTGTAGCGCGCATTATAGGCCTGCAGCGGCGCGGCGCCGCCGGACTGAACCGACATGGTGATGATGGTGGGCGCGCCTGCCTGCTCCAGCCGCGCGACTTGCGCCGCCAGCGCGTCCGCAGCGTTCGTCAGGATCGCGGGATTGGCGCCGCCGCCCGCCAGAAACGCGAAATAGTCATTGCCGCCGCCCTGAATGTAGACGACGTCGCCCGGCCGAAAGCTGCCGGAGGCCAGATAGCGGTCGATCTGCGTCGTGATCGACGGTGCGAACCCATTAGGCGCAGTCACGCGCGCGCCGCCCACGGCGTAATTGGTGCCGTTCTTGCCGTAGACCGGATCGAGCGTCAGACCGAGCTGGCTGGAAAACACCTCCGGCGCCACCGGATCAGGATTGGTGGTGAAGCTGCCGCCGCCGGGCGCGGCCGCGCCGAGAGCGGCGAAGAAGCCACCGTCCGACAGGCTGTCGCCAAACACGATGACGCGGCTGGCGGCGGTATCGCCGTCCCTGACATCCGCCGTGTCACCGGCGCTCTGGGCGTATGACGGAGCAGCTGCCGTCACCGCGGTAAAGGCGGTGGCCGCCAGCAAAAAGGGCTTCGTAATGTTCATGATGATCCTCTCGAGGGTACGCGAAAGTCAGGGTCTTCTGCCCTGCTTCCATCTTGTTGACCGAACGAACGGTATTCCTGCAATTGCGTTCCCACAAGCCGGGAAAGGTGCAAGCGCCGATGGTGAATTGCCTGCATCGGGGAACGGCGCTATGACCTTGCCCATCGCCCCGGTCCGATGCGGATTCGGGGCTTATCTGTTTCACCGTCGGAGCCGCCCATGTCCCGCCGCCGCAAGATTTACGAAGGCAAGGCCAAGATCCTGTACGAGGGCCCCGAGCCCGGCACGATCATCCAGTATTTCAAGGATGACGCGACAGCCTTCAACGCCCAGAAAAAGGGCACGATCAACGGCAAGGGCGTGATCAACAACCGCGTGTCCGAGCATGTGATGACGCAGCTGGGCAATATCGGCATCCCGACGCACTTCATCCGCCGCCTCAATATGCGCGAGCAGCTGGTGCGTCAGGTGGAGATCGTGCCGATCGAGGTGATCGTGCGCAATGTCGCCGCCGGTTCGCTGTCCAAGCGCCTCGGTATCGAGGAAGGCACGCCCTTGCCACACACGCTGCTGGAATATTGCTACAAGGACGATGCGCTGGGCGATCCGCTGGTGGCGGAAGAACATATCGCCTGCTTCAACTGGGCGAGCGATGAGGAAATGCGCGATATCTCCGGCCTCGCCATCCGCATCAACGATTTCATGAGCGGCATGTTCGCGGGCATCGGCATCAAGCTCGTCGACTTCAAGCTGGAGTTCGGGCGGCTGTGGGACGGCGATTTCAGCCGTATCATCCTGGCCGACGAAATCAGCCCGGACGGCTGCCGTCTGTGGGACATGGAAAGCGGCGAAAAGCTGGACAAGGACCGCTTCCGCCGGGACCTTGGCGGCGAAGTGGAAGCCTATCAGGAAGTCGCTCGCCGCCTGGGCCTGCTACCAGAAGAAAACGGCAACACCGTGCTCGACATGGAAAAACACCGCAACAAGACGCGCCACTGAACCGGCATAGTTCTTTATCCGCTTTGATCGAACGCCCCCTGCCGTTCGTCGATGCTCCGCCGCCGTTCAGCTTGAGGTGGACGAAGTGATACTATAGCCCGGCGCCGAATGACCTTGTTTCGGCAAAAGGCTTAGTATCACCATGACATCCACCGTAAAATCGCGCCTTCTTCGTTCAGGTGCGCTGCTGCCGCTCGCCCTGCTTGCCGCGCAGCCGATCGCGGCCCAGACCGCAGAGCCCGCCGCCCCCACCACGCAGCAGCAGCCGGGCGCCGAGGACAAGGTATTCGTAGGCCAGGACGGCGCGACCGGTTGGGGCGTGCCGCTGACCGATGTGACGCCCGATCCGTCGATCACCTTCGGCGTGCTGCCCAACGGCATGAAATACGCCATTCAGCAGAACGACACGCCCAAGGACAGCGCCTCGATCCGCATGGCGATCGACTTCGGCTCGATCGCCGAGACCGATGAGGAGCAGGGCCTTGCGCACTTCATCGAGCATATGGCGTTCAACGGATCGAAAAATGTGCCCGAGGGCGAGATGGTCTCCATTCTGGAGCGTAACGGCCTGGCTTTCGGTGCGGACACCAACGCGTCGACCGGGTTCGAACAGACCGTCTACAAGCTCGATCTGCCCAAGACCGACGAGAAAACCGTGGACATCGCCATGATGCTGATGCGCGAAGTGGCGGGCAATCTCACCTTCGATCCGGGCGCGGTGGACCGTGAGCGCGGCGTCATCATGGGCGAAATGCGCGCGCGCGACAGCGTGGGACTGCGCAATGTGAAGGATCAGCTGGCTTTCATCGCGCCCGACGCGCCCTATGCCAGCCGTCTGCCGATCGGGACCACCGATGTGCTGGAGAACGCGCCAGCATCGCGGCTGAAAGCGCTGTGGCAGCGCTATTATCGCCCCGAAAACACCACGCTGGTCGTAGTCGGCGATTTCGACGTGCAGGCGATGGAAGCGGAAATCCGCGAACGGTTCGGCGACTGGCAAGGTGAAGGCCCCGCGGGCGCGCCGCTAAACTTCGGATCGGTCGATCTGAACCGTGCGACCGAAGTCGAGGTGTTCACCGACCCGGACGTTCCCTATTCCGCCTCGATCAGCAATTTCCGCCCTTGGGAAAGCCCTGCGGATACGCAGGCCGAGCGCACCAAATCTCTCATCGACGCGCTCGCCATCGGCGCGTTCAACCGCCGGATCGAGCGCATTGCTTCGCAGCCCGACAGCGTCATCGTGGGCGGCGGCATGAGCACCAACGATCTTCGTGACGCGGCGCTCGGCACCTCGGTCGCGCTCACTGCGAAGGACGGTGAGTGGGCAAGCGCGCTCACCACCGCAGAGCAGGAAGTGCGCCGTGCCGAGCAATATGGCTTCACCCAGGCGGAGCTCGACGTGCAGCTCGCCAATATGGAAACGAACTTCAAGACCGCGGCGCAGCAGGCCGATACGCGCCGCAGCCCGGCCCTTGCCAACGCCATTCTCTCCACGCTGGATGACGACAGCTTCGTCACCACACCCGCTTATCGCCTGCAACTTTTCGAGCAGGTGAGGCCGCAGCTGACGCTGGAAGCGGTGAATGCCCGCTTCAACGCGCTGTGGGACGGCAGCGCCGACCTCGTCCGGGTGACCAGCAAAAAGCCGCTGACGCAAAGTGAACAGGCGGTGCTGGATGTCTATCAGTCTGCCCAGCGTGCCGAGCTTACCCCGCCCGACGACAAGGCCGCAGCCGCCTTCGCCTATGACGATTGGGGCACGCCCGGAAAGGTGGTGTCCGACACGCTGATCGAAGACCTTGGCATCCGCCAGGTGCGCTTTGCCAACAATGTGCTCCTGAACTTTAAAAAGACCGATTTCGAACAGAACCGGGTGCGCTACAGCGTGCGCGTGGCGGGCGGCCAGCTCGCCTTTCCGGCAGACGAGGCCGGGCTCGGCACCTTTGTCTCCTCGATCTGGCCCGCCGCCGGTCTGGAGGCGCACAGCCAGCCGGATCTTCAGGAAATCCTCGCGGGTAAAAATGTCGGCATGGGTCTTCAGGTCGCCGACGATGCGCTGGTTTCCAGCGGATCGACTACGCCCGCCGATCTCGATCTGCAGATGAAGCTGTCCGCCGCCTTCCTGCTGGATGCCGGATATCGGCCCGAGGGCGATACGCAGTGGACCAATATCGTGCCCGTGTTCATGGGGCAGGTCCGCTCCCAGCCGCAGGGTATTGCCGGGCTGGTGGTGCCGAAAATCGTCGCGAACAACGATGCGCGCTTCGGCATTCCGGATCAGGACGTGCTGCTCCAGCGCAATCTCGCCGAAGCAAAGCAGGTGATCGAGCCGCTCGCCAGCTCCGCACCGATCGAGATCGCCATCGTCGGCGATGTCGATGAGGATAAGGCGATCGCCGCGGTCGCGCAGAGCTTCGGCGCGCTGCCCAAGCGTGAGCTGAAGGCCCCCGATTACAGCGCCGCGCGGCAGGCCAGCTTCGCGCAGGATCTTTCCCCGCGCACGCTGACGCATGAAGGCCCGGCGGATCAGGCCATGCTGCTCGATTTCTGGAAGACGACTGACGACAGCGATTACAAGCGGGAGATCGTCGGCAGCGTCGCCGCCCGCGCCATCGATATCCTGATGCGCGACAAGCTGCGCGAGGAGTTGGGTGCCACCTACGGGGCGCAGGTTAGCTCCAGCATGTCGGACGTGTACAAGGACTTCGGCACGTTCAGCGTGGCCGCCACGCTCTCGCCGGACCGGTTGGACGAAGCGCAGACCGCGATCGGCGAAGTGCTGGCAAAACTGCGCGCCGAGCCGATCGACGACGATCTGCTGCTGCGCGCCCGTGCGCCGGTGATCGAGAGCATCGAAAAGTCGCGCCGCGAAAACGGCTTCTGGCTCGGCGTTGCCTCCGAAGCGCAGAGCCGTGCGGATCGTCTGGAGCGGGTGCGCGAGCAGCTGGACCAGGTGAAGGCAGTGACGCCCGCGGAAATCCAGCAGTTCGCGCAAACCTATTTGACGCCGAATAAAATGCTGCCGATCCGCATCGTCAGCTCCAAGCTGGGCGCGGACGGCGGGGCGGCGGGCACGCAATAGAAAGCTCGTCATTGCGAGGAGCGAAGCGACGCGGCAATCCAGGGCAGATATGGTGCTGCGCCTGCTCTGGATTGCTTCGCCTTCGGCTCGCAATGACGTACGCTCTTGGTGGCTTACTTCCGGCCATCTGTCGGCAGACACCATTGCCACTAGAGCACGCGCAAGCGTGATCGGCATGGAGCAAACGCGCCCCTTGCCACGCATCCCCCGCCCTCTGTAGGGAAGCGCCGAGTCCCCTTATCCGCAAAAGGCCTGCCCCCATGAAAGCACGCGTGTTCGTCACCCTGAAGCCCGGCGTGCTGGATCCGCAGGGCAAGGCCATCCATCATGCACTTGCCGGCCTCGGTTTCGACGGCGTGGAAGATGTCCGCGCGGGCCGGATGATCGAGCTCGACCTGGCGGACGGCACCAGCGATGAGGATATCGACGCGATGTGCCGCAAGCTGCTCGCCAATACGGTGATCGAAAATTACCGGATCGAACATGTCGAGGGTGCCAAGGCGTGAAGGCTGCCGTCGTCCAGTTTCCCGGCTCCAATTGCGACCGGGACATGCTCGTGGCGATCCGCGACGTGTGCGGCGCCGATGTCTCTCATGTCTGGCACGCGGAAAGCGACCTGCCGGACGGTCTGGACCTGGTCGCGGTTCCCGGTGGCTTTTCCTATGGCGACTATCTGCGTTCCGGCGCGATGGCCGCGCGCTCGCCCGTCATGCAGGCGGTGGTCGCGGCGGCAGGACGCGGCGTGCCGGTGCTGGGCGTGTGCAATGGTTTCCAGATCCTCACCGAAGCGGGCCTCTTGCCCGGCGCCTTGATGCGCAACAGCGGCATCGATTTCGTCTGCCGCGATGCGCTGCTCAAGGTCGAAAATGCGGACAGCGTGTTCACCCGCGGCTATGATGCGGGCACGACGATCACCATTCCCGTCGCCCATCATGACGGCAATTATTTCGCCGATGATGAGACGCTCGATCGGTTGGAAGGCGAAGGCCGGGTGGCGTTCCGCTACACCGACAATGTCAACGGATCGTCCCGCTCCATCGCCGGGATCCTTAACGAGGGCGGCAATGTGCTGGGCATGATGCCGCACCCGGAACGCGCGATCGATCCCGTCCATGGCGGCACCGATGGGCGCGCGATGTTTGCATGTCTGGTTCGCACGCTGGCCTGAACCCCGATCCGGCCGGGCGGCTGGCCTGCGCCGATTGCCCGGTGGGCGACAGCGCGGTGTGTGCGGTGCTCAGCCCGCAGGAAAAGCTCGCTCTGTCCGGCATCGGGCGCCACCGCATTTTGGCCGCGGGCGAGCGATTGTTCGATGCAGGCGACGATGCCATCGCCTGCGCCACGCTGATCTCCGGTAGCCTGAAGCTCTCCCGGCTGGACGAGGACGGTACCGAACGCCTGTTCGGGATCATCCACCCCTCCGGCTTTCTCGGGCGCCTTTTCTCCACCCAGACCGACACCACCGCCACGGCGCTGACCGAGGCCAAGCTCTGCATCTTCCCCCGCCGTGATTTCGAGCGCGTGCTGGCGGACCGTCCGCAACTGATGCAGCAGATTCTATCCCGCACCATGGACGCGCTGGAGGAAAGCCGCGCGCTGGTGGAACTGATCGGCCGCCGATCCATGAAGGACCGGCTGCGCGGATTCCTGGCGCTGTCGCTGCGCGGCCAGTGCACGCCAGGCGTCACAGAGCAGCCGATGATCGATCTGGAGCTCGACCGCGCCGATCTCGCCGCACTGCTCGGCACCACGATCGAGACGCTGAGCCGCCAGTTCGGCGCACTGGAAGCAGACGGGCTGATCGCGCGTGACGGAAACCGCCGGATCAAGATACTCGATCCGGCGGCCCTGCTGGGTTGAATTGATCAGCGGCCCGACGCCCTTTACTGGCCGAGAAACGCCCAGTAGCATTTGATGAACAGCGCCCAGCCAAGGATCACCACAGGCAGTGTCATCATCTGGACGATCACGGCTTTGCCCGACAGATCGCCGCTATAGGTCGCCAGCTTCTCGCGCTTGAACTGCGCCCAGCTCTGGAAGCGCCCTTCCTGCCGGGGCATCGTGCGGCCGATCACCGCGGGCACGGCGAAGAACATGCCGATCGTGACGAAAAACACGGCGAAGGGCACCATCAGCTTCGGATCGGCCGCCGCCGAACCCATGATCAGCAGATAGACGCCGAAGCTGCCCGCGAACGCCCAATGCAAAGCGGGCGGCAATTCCCAGGCACGCTCGGCGCGCTGCGGCACTGCTTTCGCGGGTACGGCCCGCGCAACCTTTACGCCTTCGTCGGCGAGGACGGAAATGGGTTTGTGGACGCTCATGGTCGGTCTCCTTCCGGGTGATGGAGACGTTGTGCCGCGCCGCGCGGCGAGACGCTTTGACAGGCGTCAAATGGCGCGGAAAAAATAGCGGGCTACAGCCGCGCGCGGAACGGCGTGAAATTCGTGCCCTCGTCATAGAGGTCGAGCCCCTCGCGCCGCTTCAGAAATCCGACCACGGCGTAGGTAACGGGCGTCAGCGCCGCCTCCCAGCTCACCTTCAACAGCCAGTTGGTGATCATAACTGTCACCACCTGCGCCGTCTCCCACACGCCCAGAAAGGCGAGCGGATAGAAGATCAGGCTGTCCATCCCCTGCCCCGCAACGGTGGAGCCGATGGTGCGCGTCCACAGCCAGCGCCCGTCCGTCAGCAGCTTCATCTTGGCCATAACGAAACTGTTCACGAACTCGCCCGCCCAGAATGCCGCGATGGAGGCGAACACGATGCGCGGCACCTGCCCGAACACCTGTTCATAGGCCGCCTGCCCGTCCCATCCGTCCGCGGGCGGCAGGGCCACGACGACCCAGCTCATGAACGCCATGAACAGCACCGCGGCAAAGCCTGCCCAGATCACGCGCCGCGCGCGGGCATAGCCGTACACCTCGGTCAGCACGTCGCCGATCACATAGCCGATAGGGAAGAACAGGATGCCCGCGCCATACACCCACTGCTCGCCGAACAGCGTGACATAGGTGGGCTTCGCCGCGCCGATCACGTTGGAGAGCAGGAGGATGGTGACGAAGGCGGCCATCACGAAATCGAAATAACGCAGAGGCCGCGCCCCCAGCTCGCCTGCCGCCATGCGCCGCGGCGCGGCCTCCGCCCCGCTTTTGTTGCCCTGCCCGTCCATGCGCCCCGCTTACCGCTCTTTCAAACCGCGCGCAAAGCGGATAGTTCGTGCCCGCAACGCGCCCTTAGCTCAGTTGGATAGAGCACGAGACTTCTAATCTTGAGGCCGCAGGTTCGAATCCTGCAGGGCGCGCCACATCGCGGTACGGTCGCGCCGTCGGGTCATTACTTGAGTACAAAGCTGCACCGCAAACGTCGCAACGCTTTAACACGTGTCCGCAAGCGAATGATCCACGGCCGGATAGCTGGCAGCAGGCGGGCGGCGTTCCTATCTTGCGGCGATGAACATCGCGGCGGATCCTCAATGGCAGCAATTGGCGCTCTACGCGCTGGGCATCGCGCTGGTGCTGATGCTGCTGTTTCGCCTTCCGTTCGTCGGACGGGCGTTTCGCGCGCTTTTTTCACTGGGGCTGCTGGCCTTGGCTGTTTTCATTGTGTTGCAGCAGGCACCCTATGATCCTGCGCTATCGCGCGTGACTCAGACGCTGGGGCTGGACCGGCAGGAAGTGACCGGAGACGAGGTGCGCATCCGGATGGCGTCGGATGGGCATTTCTGGGCCGATGCGGTGATCGACGGCGTCGAGCGGCGGATGCTGATCGACAGCGGCGCGACGGTTACGGCGCTTAGCGGCGAAACCGCGGCAGCGGCCGGAGTGGAGCGCGGCGGAAATCTGCTGCCGACGATGATCCGCACCGCCAACGGAACCGTTCAGGCCGAAACCGGCACTATCCGGCAACTGGAGCTGGGCGGCATCGAGGCGCGCGATCTGAAGGTGGTGGTCTCGCCCTCGCTCGGCGTCGATATTCTGGGCATGAACTTTTTGTCGCAGCTCAAAAGCTGGCGCGTGGAAGGGCGGACGCTGATCATGGAGCCGCCGGCACCTGTCGATACAATAGCGAGCTGAGCGACGCAGCCGAACGGTCTTATTTGCTGACCTTGGCCACCACAATCTGGTCGCGGCCCGCATCCTTCGCTTCATAGAGCGCCGCGTCAGCGCGCGCGATCGCGTCTTCCACGCCGCCCTTTCCGATAACGGCTAGGCCTGCGGAAAAAGTTACCTTCCCAATCCGTTTACCGCTGTCGCGCGATCGGAAGTGGCGCTCCCTCAAGGCCTCGGCCGCTTCTTCGATCAGCGCCTTGGCAGCTTTGGAACCTGTGCCAGAAAGCAGTGCGAGAAATTCCTCGCCGCCCCAACGCGCGATTTCATGAGATTCCAGACAATCGCTGAGCGATGACGCAACGACTTTCAGGATCCTGTCGCCGACCGCATGGCCGTGGCCATCATTCAGTTGCTTGAAGTGATCGAGATCGATCATCACAATCGTATCGCCCGCCTCAGCGGCTGCGAGCTGAGCCTCGATCCCGCGGCGATTCAGCAGTCCCGTGAGCGCATCGCGCCCGGCATTGCCGCGCTCCGCCTCAACTTCCTGACGCAGCGCTTGAATTTGGGCGAGCGCGGAGGCGAGCTGTCTCTCGGTCGCCTCCGTACGGTCGATCATGTCGCGCACCTGGCTGATCAGCGGTTCAGGCGCTTGGTACAGACCGCCCAGATCGGAGGTGAGGCCTTTGCCGAACTGTTCGTTGGCACTGGCCGCGCGCGCCGTCAGTTCGGCCAAGTGACGCGCCTGTTGCCGCAGCTCTAGGCGCTCATGCTGGCCCCCATCGGCACTATTTCCATCCGCCGGTTCGAGCGACGCGCGAAGCTCAAGAATGCCAGCGTCGGTCAATTGCACCCCGCTCATCAACAACGCATCGACGGCCTTGGCCAACAGCTTGTCGGGGGCGGCAAGATATTCGTGGATCGTCGCGTAATTTTCCGGGGAGTCGCTCAGTCCATGATCGGTGAGGAACTTCAGCACCGCAAAGCCGCCGCCGGGCCGAGGTTTTTCCTCAGCAGCACGATTTCGCTTCGGTTGAAAGAATGCCAACCCGGCCAAAGTCTCAATTCCCCCTCGTTTTCGCAATCCTGCTAACATAAACAGGTTAGAAAATCATTGCACTTTCACAACGGCCGAAGATCCGGAGTGTTACGCAGCTTGCCGCAGCAAGGTGACGGCTTCCTCCATGAGCGCTGCGCGACCCTCGGCCGCCCCTTCTTTCAGTGCAAGCTCGATTTCGCGCGCGCGGTTGCCCAGATCGTCCTCGCCGAAAAATCCGGCCGTACCGGCAATCTTGTGGAGCTCACCGGCAAGATCTTCGATCCCGGCGTCTTCGAACCGGTTTTCGCGCAGCGCCTTGGAGAACATCTCGAGCGCCTGCGCCTTGCGTTCGGCATAGCGATCCTTGAGCGATGGTCGCGGCGACTTGGCCGGCTTTGGTGGAGTTGCGGAGGGCACCGCGCCCGCACCCCAGCGGCGCACCGAGGCAAGAAAATCGCGCGGATGCAGCGGTTTGGCGAGGTGCCCCTGCATGCCCGCACGCCGGCAGTTTTCGATATCTTCCGCAAAAGCGTTGGCGGTGAGCGCGACGATCGGCAGCTGCTTCGCGTCATAACCCTTTTTACGCAGTAGCTTCGTGGCCGAAATGCCGTCCAAACGCGGCATTTGCATGTCCATCATGATCATGGCGAAGGGTTCACCGGCCGCCGCAGCCGCCTCCACCTTCTCGACCGCTTCCTGCCCGTCTTCGGCAATGACGATGTCGATGCCCAGGCTCTGCGCCATCTGGCGCACCAGTTCCTGGTTGATGTCGTGATCCTCGGCCACGAGCACGCGGCCGATATGGACCGGGACCGGGGCGCTGGGCGAATCCGAAGCCGCACCGGTGCCGATCTCCTGCGGCGCTTCGGCCTTGAGCAACGGAATTTCCAGCATGAAGGTGGAGCCTTCCCCGATCTTGCTCCGGACGGCAATCCGCCCGCCCATCATGCGTGCAAGCTGGTTGCTGATTGCAAGGCCAAGCCCCGTTCCACCGAACTTCCGCGCGATACCGGAATCGGCCTGGGCAAACTGATCGAATATCTGTCCCAGCCGGTCGGATTCGATGCCGATGCCGCTGTCCTGCACCGATATCTGCAACAGCTTTCCGCCTAGACCCTGACAGACGGACGCGTGGAGACGCACCTCTCCCTCGTCGGTAAATTTTACGGCATTGCCGACGAGATTGAAGATAATCTGCCGGAGCCGCAGCTTATCGCCCAGCACCCATTCCGGCACATCGGGATCGATTTCCGTCACGAGTTTCACGCCCTTCGAGGTGGCAATGCCTTCCATCAACCCGGTGACCGATTTCAGCTTGTGCCGGATCTTCAGCGATTCTTCGACAACCGTCATCTGACCTGCCTCGATCTTCGCCATGTCCAGAATATCGTTGAGCAACCGCATCATCGCGCGCCCCGATTCGGCGATCAGTTCGATATTGCTGCGCTGCTGGTCGTTCAGCTCTCCGGCAAGCACCAACTCGGTAAATCCGATCACCCCGTTCATAGGGGTACGAATTTCATGGCTCATATTGGCAAGGAATTCGCTTTTTGCGCGCGCCGCCTGCTCAGCCCGCGCGCGGGCTTCGCGAAGGTCCGCTTCCAGAGACTTGGTGTGGCTGATATCGCGGATCGAAACCACGATTTCGCTGGGCGCGTTCGTTTCGGAATCGCGAACGAGACCGCAATTTGCCTCCACCCATATCCATCGGTCCTCGTCGCGAAGGCTGCGCGCCCGATAGGCCAGGATCAGATCATCCTTGTTACCGGCAGCAAGGTCATGAAACGCGGATATTACCGCGTCATGATCGTCCGGATGAAAGCCCGTCAACATATTCTGGCCGATGAGATAGTGCCTCGGCAAGCCCAGCAGATCGCCGCTGGACGGGGAAGCATAAGTGCAGATGCCGCCGAGCGTGAGGCGCATTACCGCGTCCGTCGCGTTGTCGGCGAGCGTTTTCAGCTCCTGCTCGCGCTGTTTGAGTTCCGCTTCTGCCTGCCTGCGCTCCGTGAAGTCGATGCACACGCCGATAAAGCCTTCCACCTCGCCATCGACGGCACGGTCAGGGCGCCCGAGCGCCGTGGTCCAGGCGACGCTGCCGTCTGAATGTACCCAACGGAAGTCGCCTTCATAATCCCTTTCCTCGGCCACCGCGGTACCCCAGTCGGCGAAGACCCGTTCGACATCATCCGGATGAATGGCGTTCGCCCAGCCCTCGCCCTCCCACTGGCCGTCTTCCAGACCGGTAATTTCTTTCCAGGCCTCGTTCACATAGTTGCACTGACCGTCCGCGTCGGTGCGGAAGATACCGACAGGCGCAATCTTGGCGAGTTCCTCGAAGCGGCTCTCGCTTTGCTGAAGGGCACGCTCCTGAAGCACCCGCGCGGTGACATCGCGAATACTGCCGATCGTTCCCGCAAACGCGCCATGACCGTCAACCTGGCGGCGCACGACCAGCTCGATATGATGCATCTCCCCACTCCGGTCGCAAAAGCGCTGCGGAAGGGTGATGTGCTCGATCTCTCCGGTATAAATCTTGGTGTAGATTGGCTTGGCCGCCTCCTTATCCTCATCGACCAACAGGGCTGAGGTTTTCCAGCCGAGGCTTTCCTTAACCGAATATCCGGTCATTTCTTCCCAAGCGCTGTTGAGAAAAACCCAGCGGCCTTGGGCATCGGTCTTGAACACCACCTCACCCACATTCTCCAGCACCTGATCGAACAAATCCCGGCTTTCGGTGAGCTGTTGCGCGATCACCGCCCGGCCGCGCAGGACACTCGCCACCGGCAGTCCGATTACGAAGCAGGTTGCCAGGAAAAGTTGGAGGGTTGCGAATTCATAGGCCAGATCGTCCTTCACCAGCGTGACCGGTCCGCTGCCGAGCAGCGTTGCCGCTGTCGCCACGATCGAAACGATAAGGATCGAGACCGCCGTGCCCAGCATGCCTGTTCGAAACGCAGCCACCAGCACGATCGGCGCTGCCAGAAACAGGAAGGGATAGCGCGACTGGCCGAAGATCGCGGCAGTGGACAGCAATGTGCCCAGGACAAGCCAGATCCACTTTCGAACTTCACCGGGGAGCGGACGGCGACGCGCGCGCCAGCTATCGATGAAGATCATAACCGTGGGCGCCAACGTCGCCATCGCCAGCGCGTGGGCGCTATACCATTTGAACGCGCTGGAAACCGAAAATCCCGCGCCGGCTCCTGCCATCGCTACGCCCGGCAGAACGCAGGAAAGAGCCGGGACCGCGGCAGCCACCAGCAACATGGTATTGAGATTTCTGGCGACCCCGATATCGGGCCTGCTGCCACACAGGCGCTGCATCAGCGCCCCGGCGACGATCACCTCCGCCACATTGCCCAATGCCAGCGCCAGCGCGGTAATCGGCAAGTCGCCCACGGCCAGATTGATCGCAATGTTGGTGAGGAAACCGGCCAGCAGATAAAATGCGGCCTGCGCCTGACTCACCCGCAGCATCAGCGCCAGCAGGATCGCATTGGGCAGCCACACGGCGGCGATGCGGCCATCCAGATAGGTCAGCTGGATGCCCTGATAACCGACAACGGCATAAACCAGCACCAGCGCCGCGAGCGACAGAATGAAGGTGAAGCGGCCGTGGCCGCCGCGCAGAGACGGGACAGAGCGGTTCATGGTCGCCACCCATGCCAAAAAATGGTTAATCAATCGGTAACGTTGTCTGGAGTGGCGGCGGCGGCCCGCTTGGTCTAGGCCGCGTAGCTATGGACAGTTTCACCCCAGCCCGCCCTATCCGCACCTGCCAGTCGCCGGGGGGACGCTGACATGGCGCGCTTCGTCCTTCTCGCTGGGGCATGGCATTCCGCCTGGTGCTGGGAGACGCTGGCCCCACTGCTCGAGGCACGCGGTCACACCGTACTGACCCCGGATCTCGCCGGCATGGCGCGCGGGCAGCCGCAAATGGCCGATGCGATGACGATCGCCGCATGGGCAGATGACATCGCCGAGTTGATCGAGAGGCAGGACGAGCCCGTAATCCTGGTCGGCCACAGCCGCTCCGGCCTCATCATCAGCGAGGTAGCGGAGCGCGCGCCGGACAAGATCGCCCGGCTGGTCTATCTTGCCGCCTTCCTGTTGCCGGACGGCGCGTCCATCGGCCGGACCGCCGGCACGATCGATCGCGGGGTGACACCGGACGTGCTGGAACCCGCCGCCATGGAAGGCTTCGTAACCGTGAAGCGCGGACTGGCCGTACCGTTGTTCTACAATGCCTGCGGCGCGCAGGATGCCGCCGCCTCGGTCGACCGGCTCGTGCCCGAACCGCAGTCGAGCTTCGCCACGCCCGCCGCGCTCAGCCAGGAGCGCTACGGCAGCGTACCGCGCGGCTATATCGAATGCAGCGACGACCATGCCGTGCCGCTCGACCTGCAGCGCGCGATGCAGGCCGCTTTACCGTGCGATCCCGTGGTGACGCTGGAGAGCGACCATTCGCCCTTCTATTCCGCTCCGGAAGCGCTTGCCGACGCGCTGGAGACGATGGCGAAGGTCTGATCTGACAATAAGGAGCCAAAGCGGCCCGGCGACCGTTCAAGCCTCCATGAGAATTCGCATCCATTCACAGCTCGATTACAATTTCGAAGCTCCCACCGATCTTCTGCTGCAACTGGAGGCGGCGATGATCCCGGAACAGTTTGTCGAGCAGGCGCATATCGCGCTGCCGCCCAAGCTGGAGCATTTCGCCCGCGTTCCAGCCCATAATGACATTGGCGAGCGGCTCTGGCTGCGCACGTCGGGCAATGTCGTGATCGATTACAACGCCGTCGTGCGGATCGACCGGGTTCTAGCGGATGTATCCACCCTGCCCGCCGTCCCGCCGCACCAGTTGCCGGGCGAGACGATCGAATATCTCTGGCCCTCCCGCTTCTGCCCGTCAGACCAGTTTCAAAGCTTCGTCGAGGCCGAGTTCGGCGACCTGCAGGGCGGCGCCAAGGTGGCGGCGATGCTGGACTGGATTGCGGACCGCTTTTCCTATGTTCCCGGTTCCAGCGGGCCGGATACCACCGCGCTGGAAAGCTTCGTGAAGCGTGAGGGTGTGTGCCGCGATTATGCGCATGTAATGGTCACCCTGGCGCGCGCCGCGGCGATCCCCGCACGCGTCGCCGCGGTCTACGCGCTCGGTGTCGAGCCGCAGGATTTTCATGCGGTGGCGGAGGTTTTCCTCGGCGGCAGCTGGCACCTTGTCGATGCCACGCGCATGGCCGAGGAAGGCGGCATGGCCAAGATCGGCGTGGGCCGGGACGCCGCCGACGTCTCCTTCCTTACCGCCTACGGCCAGGCGCACATGAACGCGCAGACCGTCGAGGTCGAGCCCGCCTGACTTCCTGACGCGGACAGGCTTCGCCTGTTGCCCTCGTCGCGCTAAGAGCGGCGGGGAATCGGAACTGGGCAAAGGCGGTAGGGTGTTCGCATGGACGAGGTGACCGACACCGCCGACAGCGCGATAAACCGCGCCCGGGCGTTCCTGACGCGATACAAGACGCCGCTCAGCCTGCTGGTCATGATTGTCGTGACCTCACTCGGCCTCCTGGCGGTGCACGCGCTTTCGAAGGAAATCCACGTCTCCGACTTGCGGCGGCAGCTGCGATCCATTCCGCCTGTCCACATCCTCCTGGCCTTGCTGTTCACCGCGGGCAGCTTCACCTGCCTGACGCTCTACGATTTTCTGGCACTGCGTACGATCGGCCGTCCGCAGCCCTATCCCCTCGCGGCGAAGGGCGGCGCGATGAGCTATGCCGTGGGCAATATGCTCGGCCTTTCGCTGCTGACCGGCGGATCTGTCCGCATGCGCATTTACGGTGCGGCCGGCATATCGCCCGAAGACGTAGCCCGCGTAATCGCGATTGCCGCGCTCACCTTCTGGACGGGCATTTTTTCCGTTTTCGCGATGGTCCTGCTGGTCCGGCCCGGTGCGCTTTCGCTGGGCGGTTTCAATGTGCCGGACTGGACGCAAATCGCCATTGCCGCCGCGATCCTTGGCGGGCTCGCCATCGCCGTAATCCTGTCGTTCCGGGGCCTGCGCCAGGTAAAACTCGGTCCGCTATCCTTGCCGTTGCCCAGCCCCGGCATCGGCATGGCCCAGCTCGCTACCGCCGCCATCGACATCGGCTGTTCTGCGGCGGTGCTGTTCGTGCTGGTGCCGGGCCTTGGCTGGGAGAGCTATCCGACGCTTCTGACGGCCTATGTCATCGCGCTGATCGTCGCGGTGCTGACCCACGCGCCCGGCGGCCTGGGCGTGTTCGAAACGGTGATCCTGGTCGCGCTGCCGCAGATCGACAAATCCGGCCTGCTGTCCGGCCTTATCGCCTATCGCCTGATCTATTATGTCCTGCCGTTCCTGCTCGCGCTCGGCACTCTCGCGGCGAGCGAGGGCGCACGGCTCCACCGCCATCTGGGGCAGGTGGCGCGCGGATCGCGCTTTGTCGCCACCTCGATCGCGCCGTTCGCAATGGGATCGCTGGTTTTTGCCGCCGGGGCCATCCTTCTGCTGAGCGGATCGCTGCCCACCCTGCCTGATCGTCTGCGCACGGTGCGCGAAGTGCTGCCGATGCTGGTGGTGAACTTTTCGCACCTGGTTGCCAGCCTGATCGGTACGCTGCTCCTTTTCGTCGGCTATGGTCTGTACCGGCGGCTCGATGCGGCGCGGCACGCGGCCAGCCTGTTGCTGCTTGCCGGTGCGCTCTTCGCGCTGATGCGCGGCATCGATTATGAGGAAGCTGCAACGCTGCTGATCGTGTTCGGCCTCCTGCGCTGGACAGGCCCGGCCTTTTACCGCCGCACCGCCTTTTCGGCCGAACCACTGTCGCGCCGCTGGCTGGCGGCCGTGATCGTGGTGGTCCTGCTCAGCGCATGGCTCGGCATGTTCGCCTATAAAAATGCAGCCTATAATGGGGATTACTGGTGGGAACTGGGCCGCGGCGGAGATGTGCCGCGTTTCGTACGCGCGCTGGTCCTCGCCGCATTGGTGGCGGTAGGCATCGCGATCTGGCGGCTTGCCGCACCGCATCATATTCGACAGTCGGTCGATCAATTGCCGGAGGACGTCTGGACCGGGGCGCTTGCGGTGACCGGCAATGCGGAAGCGCATCTCGCCCGAACCGGAGACAAACGCTTCCTCATCAGCGACGATGGCACCGCCTTCCTGATGTATCAGGTGCAAGGACGCAGCTGGATCGCGATGGGCGATCCCGTCGGCCCGGCGGAACGCTGGAGCTCGCTGATGTGGCGTCTGCGCGAAACCGCGGACCGCGAACAGGGCCGCGCCGTCTTCTATCAACTATCCGCCGAGGCACTGCCGCACGCCATCGATTTGGGGCTGGGCCTCATGAAACTGGGCGAGGAAGCGCGCATCGATCTGGGCGCGTTCACCTTGCAGGGCGGCGCGCGCAAGAGCCTGCGCAACACGCACGGCCGGATGGAGCGCGAGGGTCTGCGCTTCGAGGTGCTGGAGGGCGAGCGGCTGGAGGCGGAATATGACGCGCTGACTGCGGTTTCGGACGCCTGGCTCGCCGACAAGAAGCAGAAGGAGAAGCGCTTCAGCCTGGGCCGGATGGACCGGGACTATATTCTGGGCGGGCCCGTCGCGATCGTTCGCGATCCGCAAGGCCAAATTACCGCCTTCGCCAATCTCTGGACGCTGCCGGGGCGCGAGGAGCTGTCGATCGATCTTATGCGCCATGCGCCGGAGGCGCGCAGCGGCACGATGGACTATCTGTTCACCGAAATGTTCCTTTGGGGACAGGCGCAAGGGTATTGCTGGTTCAACCTGGGTATGGCGCCATTGTCCGGCATCGAGAATCGCCGCCTCGCCCCCCTCTGGGCGCGCGCGGCCGGACTGCTCTATCGGCATGGCGAGGTGCTCTACGGCTATGAAGGTCTGCGCGCCTATAAGGAGAAATTCCGGCCGGTCTGGCGATCGCGCTACATGGCCGCACCGCGCGGGATCGGGATGGCTCAGGCGCTGATCGACACGACGCTGCTCGTTTCCGGCAAGGCCTGAACGCTATCCGCTGCCTGCCAGAATGTTCACGGTGAGCGCAATCGCACCGACGTTGAACAGAAATGCGCCCAGCGCGTGGAACAGCGTCAGACGCCGCATCGCGCCGGTGGTGGTATCGACGTCGCTGGTTTGAAACGTCATGCCGATGGTGAACGCGTAATAAGCAAATTCCCAATAGCCCGGCTGCTTCTCATGCGGAAATTCCAGCCCGCCGCGGTCCTCTCCGTTCTGCGATCCGTAATAGAGGTTCGCATAATGCAGCGTCATCGCCATGTTCGCGAAGATCCAGGCATCGACCAGCGCGATCGCGCCGATCAGGGTGCGGGCGAGCCCGCCCTTGGAGCCGGTAATTTCCGCCGTGATCGCGCCGAGCACGACCAGCATGACGAGCGCCATAATCACCAAAAACAGAAGTGCCCCGGCATCATTCTGTTCGGCGCGGCGGCGAATGTCCTCGACAGCGGAGCCGCGCACCTGCCTCATGAGATATCCGTAAAAAAGCAGCGTGGCAGCACAGAAGGACACGAGGCCCGCCTCCACCGGATCGAGCAGCAGTCCTGCGCCCGCGCCGAACAGGGCCCAACCGATGAGAAACAATTTGAACGCGCCATGGCCGCCAAGGCCGCGCGGACCTCCGCTCACAGTCCCCGCGCCCGCTGCGCGATCGCATTGCTCAGCGCGCGGTAAACGGCTTTGGAATCCTTATCGAGATAATGCCCGCCTGGTAGAGAGACATGCGCGATGTTGGGCTGCGTCATGACGCTGCAGAGCGAATGATCCTCGGTCTCGCCATGGATGCAGACCCCGGGCACCCAGGTCAGTTCCCGCGCGCTGGGCGCGGCGGGCAGATCGGGCGGAGACCAGTTGAAGATTTCCGCTGGCGATGCCTTCAGGAACACCGTGTCCGTGGGCACCACCAACCCGACGAACGCGACATGCTTGCGCAGCGCTCGCGGCATGGCGGGAAGGCCCAGATGCAGCGCATCGGCCCCGAAAGACTGCCCGATCAGGACGACTTTCTCCACACCGAAATCGCGCATCGTGCGCCTGGTGATATACTGCACCATCGCATTCACTTCTTCCGGCGTGCGGCGATGGCGGAACCAACTGAGCGAATTGAAGCCCAGCACCGGCACGCCGTCATTGACGAAGCGTCTGGCAATTTGCGGCCCCATTCCGGCGTTGAAGCCCATGTCGCCCGACATGAAAGCGATCGCATAATCCGGTTTCTGAGCCCCTTCGGGAGGGCGCATCACCGTGAAAGGATCATCCGAGAAATAGCCTAGATAGGTGACGTAAGCACCGCCGCCGATCAGCAGCAGGCCGATCAAAGCGGCAAAGCCGATAGCGATTTTCTTCAGCATGGCACACCGTGCCGGATGAGCGCAGGGAGAGAAGAGAGAGGCATCGATCGGTGGCCTTCTGTAGGTTATTTCCGCAAACGCACGGTCCGTCGCGTTGCTCCCCGGCAAAAGCTGCCGATTGACGGTGGCCAAACGCCCGCGCCGCGCCTTAAGGTGGCCCCTTCTGCTATCCCTCATCGGAGCGCCCTTATGAGAGCCATCGCCTGCACCATCGCCCTTCTGGCAAGCGCCGCCACCGCCCCGGCGCTGGCGCAGACTGCCGATCCGAACGAAGTCAGCGCGGCGAACCTGACCGAGATTGCAGGCACGCTCGCGTCCGATCAGTTCGAAGGCCGCGCGCCGGGTACGCCGGGCGAGGACAAGACGATCGGCTATCTGATCGGCCGCTTTCAGGCGCTGGGTCTGGAGCCGGGCGGCGTGGACGGGAGCTGGACCCAGCCGGTGCCGCTGCTTCACACGCAGCTCGGCACGCCGGAAGCTCTGTCGGTGGACGTGAAGGGCAAGACGACCGATTGGACCTTTCCGAAAGACATCTACGTCTCCACGCTTCAGCCGAAGGATATGGCCGCAATCGACGGCGCGCCGATGGTGTTCGTCGGCTACGGCGTCGATGCGCCCGAGCGGCAGTGGGATGATTTCAAAGGGCAGGATCTGAAGGGCAAGGTGGCCGTCTTCCTCGTCAACGATCCCGACTTCGCCGCACAGGCCGGCGAGCCGGTGGCCGGCAAGTTCAAGGGCCGCACGATGACCTATTATGGTCGCTGGACCTACAAGTTCGAGGAGGCGGCCCGGCGCGGCGCGGTCGGCGCGCTGATCGTGCACGAGACCGAGGCGGCGGGCTATGGCTGGAACGTCGTCGAGAGTCCCGGCGGCGAGAATTACGACATCGTGCGCAAGCCCGATGATGTGACCAGCCTGGCGCTTCAGGGCTGGATTTCCGGCGAGGCGGCGCAGAAGCTTTTTTCCGAAGCCGGGCTCGATCTTGCCAAGTTGCGCAAACAGGCGCGCACCGCCGCGTTCAAGCCGGTGCCGATGGATGCCACGCTGACGGCGCGCTTTCCGGTCAAACAGGAAACCGTGCAGAGCCAGAATGTGCTGGCCAAGATTCCGGGCACGCAGCGGCCCGATGAGGTCATCATGTACGGCGCGCACTGGGATGCTTACGGCAAGGGCGCGCCCGACGAACAGGGCCGCATCTACCGCGCGGGCGCCAATGATGATGCGCTGGGCATTGCCGGGATGATGGAAATCGCGCGGCTGATGAAGGCGGACACCCCGCCCGAGCGCAGCGTAGTGTTCGCCGCCTGGAGCGCGGAGGAGCGCGGCCTTCTCGGATCCGAAACCTACGCCAATGATCCGATCTATCCGATCGAAAAGACGGTCGCGAACCTGACGCTCGATATCCTGCAGACGGCGGGCAAGGCGAAGGACGTCATCCTGGTCGGCAAGGGTCAGGGCACGCTGGAGGACGATCTGGCGAAATTCGCGGCCGAACAGGGGCGCACGGTGACGCCCGAAAGCCTCCCCGAACGCGGCCTGTTCTACCGCGCGGACCATTTCTCGCTCGCCAAGCGCGGCGTGCCGGTGCTGCTCATCATGGGCATTTCGGGCGCGAGCGATCTGGTGGAGGGCGGCAAGGAAGCGGGGCAAGCCTGGGTCGATGACTATACCGGTCGCTGCTACCATCAGGCCTGCGACGCGGTGTCGGACGCTTGGAACCTCGCCGGTGCGGTGCAGGATATCGAAGTGATGTACGCGATCGGCGAAGATCTTGCCCAGTCGGACCGCTGGCCCGGCTGGAAGGACGGATCGGAGTTCAAGAAGATTCGCGAGGCCAGTGCCGACGCGAGAAAGTAGGAAACAACGTCATTGCGAGCGAAGCGAAGCAATCCAGTGTCCGGTAGCGCTGTACCCGCTGTGGATTGCTTCGTCGCCTTCGGCGCCTCGCAGTGACGCCATGAAGAGAGGAGAGCCCGGATGCCCCATTATGGTGACCTGCAAAACGCAATTTATTTTGCCGGGCTTGGCGGCGTGGTGCCGAAATATCCGGTCGATTACGCCACGTTGAAAGCCCGCGCCGAACAGGCCATGCCCCCGCATGTCCTGAACTATGTGCAGGGCGGCTGCGGGGACGAGCTGACGCAGGAACGCAATCGCAGCGCGTTCGACCATTGGGGCATGGTGCCGCGCATGATGGTGGATTGCCGCCAGCGCGATCTGTCGATCGAGCTGTTCGGCAAGACGCTCCCCTCCCCTCTGTTCATGGCACCGATCGGCGTCAACGGCATCGCCACGCAGGATGAGCATGGTGATCTTGCCGCCGCACGCGCGTCCGCGGCAACCGGCGTGCCGTTCAGCAGCTCTACCCTCGCCAACGATCCGCTGGAAGACATCGCCAAGGCCTGCGGCGACACGCCGTCCTTCTTCCAGCTCTACACGCCCAAGGATGAGGAGCTGGCCGCCAGCCTCGTCAGCCGCGCCGAGAAGGCAGGATATAGCGCGATCCAGGTGACGCTCGATACCTGGGTGACCGGATGGCGCCCGCGCGATTTGAACGCGTCCAACTTCCCGCAGCTGCGTGGCCACGTCCTGCAAAATTACTTCACCGATCCGGTCTTTCGCTCGCGCCTCGCCAAGCCGCCGGAGGAAGATCCGCGCACCGCGATCACCACTTGGGCCGCCACCTTCGGCAAGGTGCTGACCTGGGACGATATGAAGTGGCTGCGCTCGCTCACCAAGCTGCCGATCGTACTCAAGGGCATTGGCCATGGCGACGACGCGCGCCGCGCGATCGACGAGGGCGCGGACGGCATCTACTGCTCCAACCATGGCGGGCGGCAGGCCAATGGCGGCATCGCGGCAATCGACATGCTGCCCGACGTGGTCGCGGCGAGCGGCGATACGCCCGTGCTGTTTGACAGCGGCATCCGATCGGGCACCGATGTGGTGAAGGCGCTGGCGCTGGGCGCGACGGCCGTGGGCGTCGGGCGTCCCTATTATTACGGGCTGGCGCTGGGCGGTGCAGAGGGCGCGGAACATGTCCTGCGCTGCATCCTGGCCGAGGCAGATCTGCTGATGGCGGTGAACGGTTATCCCACGATCGAGGCCGTGCGCGCTGCCGGAGCGCAGCGGACCGGCTGAAACCTTATCCGCCGCTGCGCGCTGTCCGGGCAAGGAACAGACCCGGAGCCAAACGCATGAGCGGATTTACAGAAACCCAAGTGCCCGACCAGAGCGGGAAGACCGCATTCGTGACGGGTGCCAACTCCGGCATCGGCTTCCACGTCGCACGCGTGCTGGCCACCAAACATGCCCGCGTGCTGATGGGCTGCCGGTCAGAGGAGCGCGCGCGCCAGGCGATGCGAAAGATCAAGGCGGCCTATCCCATGGCCGATCTGGTCTACGTCCCGCTCGATCAGGCCAGCCTCGCCAGCGTGCGTGCGGCAGCGGACAAGGTGAAAGAAGAACCGCGGCTCGATCTTCTGATCAACAATGCCGGCATCATGAACACGCCGCTTTCGCGGACGGAGGACGGCTTTGAATCGCAATTCGGGGTGAATTACCTCGCGCCGTTCGCGCTGACCGGTCTGCTGCTGGACAAGCTCGAACAACGCCATGGCGGCCGCGTCGTTACCACCTCCAGCATCGCCCACCGGCGCGGGCGGATCAATTTCGACGATCTGAACGCGGAGCGGCGGTACGATTCCTGGAAACGCTACGGCCAGTCCAAGCTTGCCGATCTGATGTTCGCGCTGGAGCTCGACCGGCGGCTGGCGGCAGCGGGGCGGCGCACCATCTCGGTTGCCGCTCATCCGGGTGTCGCCGATACCGAACTGACGCGCCACATGCCCAATTTTCTTCAGAAAGCTTTCGGCACGGTCGTCGGCGGCGTCTTCAACAGCGCCGAACAGGGTGCCTGGCCCACGCTGATGGCGGCAACTGAGCGCCATGTGAGCGGAGGCGACTATTATGGCCCCACCGGCCCGCTCGAGATGCGCGGCAAGGCCGGCAAGGCGAAACCGACCAAGCGGGCCCGCGACAATCAAACGGCTCGGCAGCTCTGGGATGTCTCGATTGAAATGACCGGGGTGGATCCGGGACTCGCCGCGGCGTAGCGAGGGGCCGCGCGAGACATGAAATAATATATCATTCTTGCGCAATGCGGGTGCCGGACGGGCGCTACGAAATGATTGGATGATGCGACCGCGGCGCTCCGCGCCGTTGCGGCCTTGCGCCCTGCGGCGTTCCAGCTATCCCCTTGGCGATCCAATTCATTCGCCACCCGATAGGGAGAGGGAGCTCTTATGAAACCAACCAAGATGTTCGCCGCAGCGTTGTTGCTCGGCAGCAGCCTCGCGGCCATGCCAGCCGCCGCCAAGGAGGGCATGTTCACGCCCGATCAGCTGCCCGAAATCGCAGATGATCTGAAGGAAACCGGCCTCAAGCTGGACGCGGACGAACTCGCCGACCTCACCGGCTTCCCGATGGGCGCGATCGTATCGCTGGGCGGTTGCTCGGCCAGCTTCGTTTCTCCGCAAGGTCTTGTGGTCTCCAATCACCACTGTGTGCGCGGATCGGTGCAGTATAACTCCACTGCGGAGCAGAACTATCTGGAAGACGGCTTCCTCGCCAAAACGATGGATGCGGAAGTGCCCGCCGCGCCCGGCAGCCGCATCTATGTCACCACCGAGTTGACGGACGTTACTGAGCCTGTGACCAAGGGCACGGAAAATCTTTCTGGCGGAGAGCGCTATGCGCTGGTTGACCAGCGCATGAAGGATCTGGTCGCCGAATGCGAGCAGACACCCGGCTACCGCTGCCAGGTCGCCAGCTTTTACGGCGGCGACCAGTACAAGCTCATCAAGCGCCTCGAAATTCGCGACGTGCGCCTCGTCTACGCGCCGGGCGATTCGATCGGCAAATATGGCGGCGATGTCGATAACTGGCAGTGGCCGCGCCACACCGGCGATTTCGGTTTTTACCGTGCCTATGTCGCGCCCGACGGTTCGGCCGCCGACTATGCCGAAACGAATGTGCCCTATAAGCCCGAGCATCATCTGAAGGTGAGCGCCGGCGGCCTCAAGGAAGGCGATTTCGTGATGGCCGCGGGCTATCCGGGCTCAACCAGCCGCTATGCGCGCCTCGCCGAGGTAGAGAACACCTTCGACTGGCAGTATCCGACCTATGTCACGCTGCTGAACAACTGGATCGACACGATCGAGAGCGCGGCGCCAGACGGTTCGGACGCCCGCGTGAAATACGAAGCGCGGCTCGCCGGTCTCAACAATTACGAGAAGAACCTGCGCGGCCAGATTGCCGGTGCGCGCAGCGTAGGCCTCGTCCAGCGCCGCCGTGAGCGGGAGGACGCGCTGAACGCCTGGATCGCTGCTGATCCGTCGCGTGCGCATTATGCCGCTGACCTTACAGCGCTCGATGCGTTGACGGCCGAATCTGCAGCCGCCGCGCGTCAGGACTTCTGGTACAATTTTGCGACCAATTCCCAGCTTCTTGGCACGGCGGAGCGGCTTTACCGGCTTGCCAAGGAAAAGGAGAAACCGAACGCGGAGCGTGAATCCGGCTATCAGGAACGCGACATGACCTTCTTCAAGCAAGGTCTGCAGGCGCTTGATAGGCGCTATGACCCGGCGGTCGACAAGGCCGAATGGATGATGTTCCTCAAGGACTATATCCAGCAGCCGCAGGCGCAGCACGTCGCGGCGTTCGACAAGGCCCTGGGCCTCACCCCGAACATGACCGACGCGCAACTGAGCCGGAAGCTGGACGCCTATTACGCCAACAGCACGCTGGACGAGACCGAGCAGCGTCTGGCGCTGATGGATGCCAGCGTTGCGCAGATCGAGGCGAGCAAGGATCCATTCCTGCAGCTTGCCGTCGCGCTTTACCCGCATGACCGCGAGCAGGAAGCGGAGTCCAAGGACCGCGCGGGCCGCGGCCTCGCGCTGCGCCCCGCTTATATGGACGCGATCATCGCCTGGCAGCGTGAGAACGGCAAGATCACCTATCCCGATGCCAACAGCACCCTGCGCGTTACCTATGGTACGGTGCTGGGCGGCTCGCCCAAGGACGGGTTGGTCTATACGCCGTTCACGACGCTGGAAGGCATTGTAGCGAAGAACACCGGCGAAGAACCGTTCAACGCGCCCGAGCGCGAGTTGGAGCTGATCCGCGCCGAGAATTACGGCCCCTATGAGCTGGAAAGCATCGATTCGGTGCCCGTGAACTTCCTCTCGGATCTCGATTCCACGGGCGGCAATTCGGGCTCTGCCACGATGAACGCGCGCGGCGAACTAGTCGGCCTGCTGTTCGATGGCACGTTCGAAAGCGTCAACTCGGACTGGGATTTCGATCCCCGCACCACGCGAACGATCCATGTCGATTCCCGCTACATGCTCTGGGTGATGTCCTTGGTCGACGGTGCCACGAACCTGGTCGAGGAAATGGATGTCGTGAACTAAGGCCGATCCCGGCTAAATGCCGGGCCTGTAGGTAAGATAAGCGTTGGCGGCGATTGCTCTTTTGCGATCGTCGCCATTTTCATTTTGCCACCTCGGGAAACGACGACGCTCGGCGTCATCTCATCGAACGAAGACAAAAAAGGGCGGCCAAATGGCCACCCTCTCTCACCAGCCCGCAAATCCAGGCTGATCCTTAATATCGCCAGGGCGTGAAAGCCCTCGCCTTAGTTCAGTTGACCGCGTCTTTCAGCGCCTTGCCAGCCTTGAACTTAGGCTGCGTCGACGCCGGAATTGTCATCGGCTCGCCCGTACGCGGATTGCGGCCGGTCGAGGCCTTGCGCTGCGAAACCGAGAAGGTGCCGAACCCGACGAGGCGGACGTCGCCGCCGCTCTTCAGCGTGGAGGTGATGGTGTCGAACACCGATTCAACCGCCTTGCTCGCATCGGATTTGCTAAGACCGCTGCTGTCTGCCACCTGGTTCACAAGATCCTGCTTGTTCATTATCTGAAGCCCCTCTTCTAACTACTCTCTGATTCCTACCAACGGGAATCTCGGCTTGGCCGTGGGCTGGAGTTAGGAGCAGCGACGCGGGAGTGTCAAAGGAAAATCCCGCTTTTCCGGGCTTTTTGGTGCAGTGCCGCAACAAAAGTCGCGGCACCAAGGCACCTCATACAACATAAGTAAGCTGGAATACCGACCGGCCACTAATGGGTCAGCGGCAACCCCTGCTCGCCTTGAACGATAGAAGGCGACAGTGCGGCAAGCTCGTCCGCCTCCGTCCAGTCGATCGGCTCAAGCTTCTCGGTCAAAGCATGCGCCAGCACCTCGTCGACATGAGAGACGGGCACGATTTCCAGCCCTTCCTTGATGTTGTCGGGGATGTCGGCGAGGTCTTTCTCATTCTCCTCAGGGATCAGCACCTTGGTGATGCCGCCGCGAAGCGCAGCGAGAAGCTTCTCCTTCAGCCCGCCGATCGGCAGCACCCGGCCGCGCAGCGTCACCTCGCCAGTCATCGCAACCTCGCGTCGCACCGGAATGCCGGTCAGCGTGGAAATCATCGCGGTCACCATGCCGACACCGGCCGACGGGCCGTCCTTCGGCACCGCACCTTCGGGCAGATGGATATGCACGTCCTTGCGCGCGAAAATGCTGGGCTTGATACCATAGCTCGGCGCGCGCGCCTTCACGAAGCTGAGCGCGGCTGCGATGGATTCGTTCATCACATCGCCAAGCTTGCCCGTCGATTTGATCTGACCCTTGCCGGCCGCGGTGATCGCCTCGATCGAAAGCAATTGGCCGCCCACTTCGGTCCAGGCCAAACCGGTCACCGCACCGATCTGATTTTCCTTCTCACCGATGCCATGGCGATATTTCCGCACACCCGCGAAGTCGGAGAGATTGTCCGGCGTTACCGTGATGCTCTCATATTTCTTCTCGAGAATTCCGCGCAGCGCCTTGCGTTGCAGTCTGGCAATCTCCCGCTCCAGCGTACGCACGCCGGCTTCGCGGGTGTAATAGCGGATAAGGTCGCGCAACGCCTCTTCGGTCAGCGTGAACTCGGCCTCGGTCAGGCCATGCGCCTCGCGCTGCTTGTCGATCAGGTGCCGCTTGGCGATCTCGACCTTTTCATCCTCGGTATAGCCTTCGAGGCGGATGATCTCCATCCGGTCGAGCAGCGGCTGCGGCAGGTTCATACTGTTCGCGGTGGTCACGAACATCACATCCGAAAGATCGACGTCGATCTCCAGATAGTGATCGTTGAACTTTCCGTTCTGTTCGGGATCGAGCACTTCGAGCAGCGCCGAAGCGGGATCGCCGCGGAAATCCTGGCCCAGCTTGTCGATCTCATCCAGCAGGAACAGCGGGTTCATCGTGCCCGCCTTTTTGAGGTTGGAGACCACCTTGCCGGGCAGGCTGCCGATATAGGTGCGCCGATGACCGCGGATTTCGGCCTCGTCGCGTACGCCGCCCAGGGACTGGCGCACGAATTCGCGTCCGCAAGCCTTGGCGATGGAGCGCCCCAGCGAAGTCTTGCCGACGCCCGGAGGACCGACGAGACACAGGATCGGCCCCTTCAGCTTGTTGGTGCGCGCCTGAACCGCGAGATATTCGACGATCCGGTCCTTCACCTTTTCCAGCGCATAGTGATCGTCATCGAGCACCTCCTGCGCCTGCGCGATGTCCTTCTTAAGACGCGATTTCTTGCCCCAAGGCAGGCCGAGCAGCGTGTCGAGATAGTTGCGCACGACCGTGGCCTCGGCGCTCATCGGCTGCATGCCCTTCAGCTTTTTAAGCTCGGACTGCGCCTTCGCCTTGGCTTCCTTGGAAAGCTTCAGCTTCTCGATCTTCGAGGTCAGCTCGGCGATTTCATCGCCATCTTCGCCGTCTTCAGACCCCAGCTCCCGCTGGATCGCCTTCAGCTGCTCGTTCAGATAATATTCGCGCTGCGTCTTCTCCATCTGGCGCTTCACGCGGCCACGGATCTTCTTTTCGACCTGGAGCACGCCAAGCTCGCCCTCCATGAAGGCAAACGCCATCTCCAGCCGCTTGGCCGGGTCAGCCTCGACCAGCAGAGACTGCTTGTCGGCAACCTTGATGTTGATATTTGCCGCAATCGCATCGGCCAGCGCCGAAGCATCCTCGATCTCGCTCAGCTGCACCGCGGTTTCCGCCGGAAGCTTGCGGTTGAGCTTGGAATAATTTTCGAACTGGTCGAGCACCGAGCGCATCAGCGCATCGATTTCCTTGCCTTCCACGGCAGGCTCTTCGGGAAAGCCGATCTCGACCGCGCAATATCCGTCGCGCTCTTCCATCGACTCAAGCGTCACGCGCTGCTTGCCCTCGACAAGCACACGCACCGTACCGTCGGGCAGCTTCAGAAGCTGCATGATGGTGGCCGTGACGCCCATTTCATACAAATCTTCTCTGCCCGGATCGTTCTCCGAAGGATCCAGCTGGGCGATGAGGACGATTTCCTTGTCCTTCTCCATCGCCTTTTCCAGCGCGACGACGGATTTGTCGCGGCCGACGAACAACGGCACGATCATGCCGGGAAAAACAACGATGTCGCGCAGCGGCAACAGCGGCAAAGACTGGCTCATAAATACTCCAACACGCCGCGAACTCCCACGCGGCGTTACCCCTGATATATGGTGGGCAGCGCCCTGCCCTTCAACCGCGCGTCAGAACGGCAGCTTGAAGCCCGGGGGAAGCGGCAGACCCGCGGTCATGTCGCCCATTTCCTTTTGCGCAGCGGCATCCGCCTTGTCGCGCGCGTCGTTGATGGCAGCGGCGACCAGATCTTCGAGCATCTGCTTTTCGCCCGGCTGCATCAGGCTGTCGTCGATGGAAACACCGCGGATCGATCCCTTGGCGGTGGCGCGGACCTTGACGAGACCGCCGCCGGCAACGCCCTCAACCTCGATGTTCTCGAGCTTGCCCTGCGATTCTTCCATCTGTTTCTGGATGTTCTGCGCCGCCTCCTGAGCGGCCTTGATCATCGATTCCATGTCTTTCATGCGCTTGCGCTCCGTTGCTGCGGATCACTGTCCGCTCCGTCTTCCAAAATTCTCGCGTCCGGAAAGGCTTCCAGCGCGGCTTTGACCAAGGGGGACGCCAGCAGGGCTGCACGCTCCTCCTCGGCCCGTTTCTCTTCGACCTCGCGCGCGGTGAGTTGGGCCTCGCCCTCCCCTTCTTCAACCGTCCAGCGTTCACCGGTCAATTTGTAGAGCACATCGCGAACGTCGTTCTCGAAGCCCGAGGGCAGGCGGCCCGCGGCCTGATAGATCAGTTCCGGGGGCGCGTAGCGGACGAGACGCATCGCGTCGCTCATGATCGCAGCAACCAGCGGACGCTCGGTCTCGACGAGGTCGATCAGCGAGGCAAAATCGCTCGGAATGACGGACGCCGCCGCAGCCGGAGCATCTGCCGGCGGCCCTTCGGGTGCGGATGCACTGACAGCGGTGGGCTGATCCGCGCCGCCCTGCGCGATCATCCGCGCCAGTTCGCCCGGATCGGGCAGCGTCGCGGCGTGCATGATGCGCAGGAGCGCCATCTCGCAGGCCTGCATCGGCATGGCCGCGCCGCGCACCTCGTCATGCCCTTTCAGCAAAAGCTGCCACAGCCTGTGCAGCACGGGAAAAGAGAGTTTTTCCGCCCAACCGGACAGCGCCGCGCGCGCCTCATCGGACAGAGCCGGATCGGGCGCGCCGCCCGCCTTGGTCAGCGTGACGCTGTGAATCTCCGAAAGCAGTCCGGACAGGATCGCCAGCGGCTCGACGCCCAGGCTGTGCTGTTCCTTCACGGCAGCGAGCATGGCGGGAACGTCACCGCCCAGCAGCAGCCCGAGCAGCCGCCGAATTGCGCCGCGATCGCTGAGGCCCAGCATATCGCGCACCTGTGCCGCGGTCACCGTACCGTCGCCTTCCATGTCGGCATGGGCGATGGCCTGATCGAGAATGGAGAGGCCGTCGCGAACCGATCCTTCGGCGGCGTGGGCGACCAGCGTGATCGCCTCCGGCTCGGCCTGCGCGCCTTCCATGGTCGCGATTTGCGCAAAATGACGCGCCAGAAGATCTGCCGGAATGCGCTTCAGATCGAAGCGCTGGCAGCGCGACAGCACCGTCACCGGCACCTTCTGCACCTCGGTGGTCGCGAACAGGAATTTCACATGCGCAGGCGGCTCCTCAAGCGTCTTCAGAAGCGCGTTGAACGCGTTCTTGGACAGCATGTGAACTTCGTCGATGATGTAGATCTTGTAGCGCGCGGAGACCGCGGCGTAGCGCACCGCCTCGATGATCTCGCGCACGTCGTCGACGCCGGTATGGCTGGCGGCGTCCATCTCGATCACGTCGATATGGCGCCCCTCGGCGATGGCGCGGCACGGCTCGCAGACCCCGCAGGGGTGGATCGTCGGGCCGCCCTCCCCGTCAGGGCCGATGCAATTCAGCGCCTTGGCGATCAACCGCGCGGTGGAGGTCTTGCCCACCCCGCGCACGCCGGTCATCAAAAAGGCGTGGGCCAGCCGGTCGCGCTTGATCGCGTTCGCCAACGTCTGGACCATCGCGTCCTGACCGATGAGCGCATCGAAGCTCTGCGGGCGATATTTGCGCGCAAGCACACGGTAAGCGGGGTCCGCCTCCACCGGCGCGGGCGCCGCGGGTGCGGGCTTTGCCGGCTCGGCCAGACCGAGGCCGAGCGCATCCTCCGGCATCTCGGGTTCGCGCGGTGTCAGTTCGAAGTCTTCGGAATCAGGCATCGGGGCCAATGTAGGGAGGTGCGCCAGCGCTGTCGAATGGCGAGTGCGCTATTGCGCTCGCAGCAGAATGGCGCAGCCATCGATCAGAAAAATGCGGAAAGTAGGAGCCGGACGACCCGCAGCGAATATCGTTACGGCTGCTTCCGTCAGGACCTGACCGGGTTGGCGAATGCCACGTCCGCCCGACTCCCGTGCGAGCATATGGCGAAACATAGCCATGATATCAAGGTTCGCGATAACCCCAGTTATTTCGGGACGACTCTTAGAATGTTAAGCTCGTCGACGTCCGGCACTCCACCGGCTGCGCGGCCTGCCGCGTGGCGGCATCAGAAGCTCCGTCAGACGCCCTGCATGTTGCGGCTTTCGGCGGGGATGCGGACGATGAGGCCGTCCAGCTCCTCGGTCAGATCGATCTGGCAACTGAGGCGGCTGGTGCGGCGGGCTCCCGCTGCAAGATCGAGCATGTCCTCTTCTTCTTCGCTGGCGGGCGGCAGGCGATCGAACCAGTCCGCGTCGACGATGACGTGGCAGGTCGAACAGGCCATCTGCCCCTCGCAGGTACCTTCCAGCGGCTGGCCATTCGCTTGCCCCAATCGCAGCAGATTGTCGCCGGGAGCGCCCTCAACGTCATTCTGGGTTTCGCCGTCGCTCGAAAGAAAAGTCACTTTCACCATGGGGCCCCTATTGCGCCTCGGCGGCGCGGTTGATCAAGTCCGCTGCGGCTTTCAGTTCTTCCCGAGTGCTATACCGACCGAAACCGAGGCGGATGGAGCTTTTGATCTGCGCATCGGCAAGACCCAAAGCCGCCAGCACATGGCTCGGACGGCCCGAACCACTGGCGCAGGCCGATCCGGCGGAAAAGAGCACGCCGCGCACGTCCGACATCAGCCGCGCGACATCCAGTCCGTCCACGCGGATATTTAGATTGCCGTGATAGCGTCGCGTCGCCGACCCGTTGATCGCCCACCCCGAGAAGGCTTCTCGCGCGGTTTCCCAGAGCGCTTGGACATGCGCCGCGTCCTCTTCCGCCCGTTCGCGCATCAGCTTTGCCGCCGCGCCGAAGCCCGCGCACAAAGCCGGTGACAGCGTGCCGGAGCGCAGCCCCTGCTCCTGACCGCCGCCGTGCAGAAGCGGCGGAATCTCCACTCCCTCGCGCAGCCACAGTGCGCCGATACCCTTCGGCCCATGCACCTTGTGCGCGCTGACCGCGATCATGTCCGCGCCGTCGGGCAACGGCACACGCCCATATCCCTGCACCGCATCGCAACAGAACAGCGCGCCCGCATCATGCGCCAGGGCCGCCAGTTCATCGAGTGGCTGGGTCACGCCGATCTCATTATTCACCGCCATCACGGCGACGATCGCTGTCTTTTCGTCGATCGCGTCATAGGCGGCGTCGCGGTCAACAATCCCTTCCTCATCGACCGGCAACAGAGCCAATTCATGGCCTTCCCGCTCCAGCCAGTAAGCGGTGTCGCGCACCGCGGCATGTTCCGTCGCGATGGTCACCAGCTTGCGGCGTCCGGGCGGCGCGGCGCGCATCGCGCCGATCAGTGCCATGTTGATCGCCTCGGTCGCCCCGCTGGTGAAGACCATGCGCCCGCCGTCCGGCATCAGCGCCGCGACCTGGCCGCGCGCGACCTCCACCGCCGCCGCTGCCTGCCATCCGCCGCGATGCGCGCTGTGCGGATTGTAGAAACCGGCATCGATCCAGCGACGCATGGCCTCAGCGGCTTCCGGCGCCATCGGCGTCGTCGCCTGATAATCGAGGTAGATCGGATCGGTCATAATCGGGCCCCAGACACAGCCCGTAGCCCTGAGCCTGTCGAAGGGCGCCTCTCGAATTCGCCCCGCGCTGCCTGCGAGAAACGTCCTTCGACAAGCTTAGGACTTACGGTCTTGGGGCAAGGTTTCTGCATCACGCCGCAATCGTTCTCCACGCTCTCACGAAGCGCTGGACATCAGCCTCGCTCGTCTGAGGGCCGAAGCTGACGCGCACCACCTCGCCCGCGGCCTGCGCATCCCAGCCCATCGCCGTAAGCACATGGCTTGGCTTGATCGTTCCCGAAGAGCAGGCGCTGCCGGCCGAAACCGCGATGCCCGCCATGTCGAAGCGTACCAGCTGCGCCTGGCTCGATTTGCCGGGCATGCGATAGCTCGCGATGGTCGGCAGCCGGGCGCTGTCCGCCGCAACCACTTCGCCGCCCGCTCCTGCGATCTCGCTATCGAGCATCGCGCGGAGGCGGACCGCCTCTTCCAACCAACCGAAATCCTGCTCCAGCGCTACCGCGAACCCCACCGCAGCGGGCAGATTCTGAGTCCCGCCGCGATAGCCCTTTTCCTGCCCGCCGCTGGGCGTGAGCAGAGAGAGATCGCGCAAAAGCAGCGCGCCGATGCCCGGCGGTCCGCCCAATTTGTGGGCAGACACCGCGATCAGGTCCGCGTCCGGCAGCGGCAGCTTGCCCGCGCTCTGCGAGCAGTCCGCAAACAGCCTGCACTCGTTGAGGCGCGCGATCTGCGCCACATCGTCCAGCGGCTGGATGACGCCGGTTTCGTTGTTCGCCTGCTGCAACGCGATGATGCCATTGGGCCGATGCGCCAGATATTCGCTTAAATGATCGAAATCGACGATTCCGTCCGCGCCCACCGGCAGCAGGTCCGCCTGGGCGGCGGCGCGCAGCACCGCGTCATGTTCGGTCGCGCCGATGGCGTGGACCGGCAGGGCCGCGCGGCCAAGCGCGATACCGATCGCTTCGCTGGCCCCGCTGGTCAGAATCACTTCGCCGTCCCAGCCGAGTGCGGCGGCGATGCGCGCGCGCGCATCTTCCAGCATGCGCCCGGCAGCGCGGCCCGGCGCATGGGGCGAGCTGGGATTTGCCCACTGCTCCATCGCCTCCGCCATCGCCGCGCGCACCGCCGGCAGCACCGGCGTGGTCGCGGCATGATCCAGATAAAGCGGCGCTTCGGTCATCTCGATGTCCATCATTATTGCAGTTCGCGTGGCTTTTTCTATATAGCCAGTCAATTGCCGCGCCGTCCGTCCGGACGTGCCGCCCTCATGTTAGCGGACTGTTTCTCCCATGCCCGAAGTTATTATTCCCGGACCTGAAGGTCGGCTCGAGGGTCGTCTTTCCCCCGCCCCGCGCCCGCGCGCGCCTGTCGCCATGATCCTTCATTCTCACCCCAAAGCGGGCAGGACGATGAACGAGCGTATCACCCAGAACCTGTTCAAGACGTTCAAGCAGCGCGGGTTCCTCACCCTTCGCTTCAACTTCCGCGGCGTCGGGCGCAGCCAGGGTGAATTCGACAATGGCATCGGCGAACTGTCCGATGCCGCCGCCGCGCTGGACTGGGTGCAGAGCTTCCATGAAGAAGCGCAGACCACCTGGATCGCGGGCCACAGCTTCGGCGCGTGGATCGGCATGCAACTCTTGATGCGCCGCCCGGAAATCCGCGGTTTCATCTCGATCAGCCCGCCCGCCAATATGTATGATTTCAGCTTCCTGGCCCCCTGCCCCAGCTCGGGCATCATCATTCAGGGCAAGGAAGACGATATCGTGACCCCCAGCGGCGTGCAGAAGCTGGTCGACAAGCTACGCACGCAAAAGCACATCACGATCCATCATGACGAAATTCCGCGCGCCAACTTCCTTTACGATGGCGAACAGGAAGCGCTGATGGCGTCGGTCGACAATTATCTCGACATGCGGCTGGATCCGAACTCACCGATCAAGTGAGGGTCTGACACTTCGACTAATGCCGTAAGTCCTGAGCCTGTCGGAGGACGTTTTTCGATTGAGCTCAGAATTTGCAGGATAGGCGCCCTTCGACGAGTTCAGGGCTACGGAGACATGCTCAGGGCTGTGGACTGCGATCCAGGGTATCCGCCTCGCCCGCCAGCGATTCTCCGCTGCCGGTGGGGATCGCCCAGATCGCGACATTGCCGAACATCACGAGCGCGGCGATCACCATCAGGATGATGCGCCGCCGCTCGCCGCCGCGCTTGTGCAGCATCCAGGCACCGGCCAGCAGCGCAATTCCGGCGATCATCAGAAGCGATAAGACGATATTTCCCATGGCTCGGCTCTAGCGCGCTTGATCCCTGCACGCCACATCCGGGTTGGCGCGGGCCGCCCCCATCGCTAGAGGAGCGGGCGAGTCCCCACAGCAGGAGCCGCCCATGCGTATCGCCATCGCGTCCGACCATGCCGCCATCGAGATGAAGGCCGCGCTCGCCGATATGATGCGCGAGGCCGGGCATGAGGTGGACGATCTGGGGCCGATGGACACAAGCAGCGTCGATTATCCTGACTATGGCTACAAGCTGGCCGAGGCGGTGGCGTCCGGAGCAGCGGAGCGCGGCGTGGCGCTGTGCGGATCGGGTATCGGCATCTCGATCGCTGTCAACCGCAACCCCGGCTGCCGCAGCGCGCTCGTCTCCGAACCGCTGTCAGCCGAACTGTCGCGTTCGCACAATGATGCGAACGTCATTGCCATGGGCGCGCGCCTGATCGGCATCGAGCAAGCCAAGGCTTGCCTCACCGCCTTCCTATCCACCGATTTCCTTGGCGATCGGCACCAGCGCCGTGTCGACAAGCTGACCAATCCCCCGCATCAGGAGACCGCATCATGAGCACTGTGATCGAACGCGACGTCCGTCGCACCGGCTTTTTCTCGACCCCGCTCGTGCGCGCCGATCATGCGGTGGCCGAGGCGGTTTCCGCAGAACTCCGCCGTCAGAAGAAGCAGATCGAACTGATCGCCTCCGAAAACATCGTCAGCGAGGCGGTGCTGGAAGCGCAAGGGTCCGTCTTCACCAACAAATATGCCGAAGGCTATCCCGGCAAGCGCTATTATCAGGGCTGTGCGCCGTCCGATTCGGTTGAAAAGCTGGCGATGGACCGCGCAAAGATGCTGTTCGACTGCGCCTATGTGAACGTGCAGCCCCATTCAGGCGCGCAGGCCAACGGCGCAGTGCTGCTCGCTCTCGTGCAGCCGGGCGATACCATCCTTGGCATGAGCCTGGATGCCGGCGGGCACCTTACCCATGGCGCCGCGCCTGCCATGTCTGGCAAATGGTTCAACGCCGTGCAATATGGCGTGCGCGAGGACGATCACCTGATCGATTATGATGAGGTCGAGCGGCTGGCGAAGGAGCATAAGCCGAAGCTCATCATTGCGGGCGGGTCGGCCTATCCGCGCCATATCGATTTCAAGCGCTTCCGCGCGATCGCGGACGAAGTGGGCGCCTATTTCCAGGTGGACATGGCGCATTTCGCCGGGCTGGTCGCCACCGGCCTGCACCCCTCCCCGCTGCCGCACGCGCATGTGGTCACCACCACCACGCATAAGACGCTGCGCGGTCCGCGTGGCGGCATGATCCTTTCGAACGACGAGGCGCTGGGCAAGAAGTTCAACAGCGCGGTGTTCCCCGGCCTGCAGGGCGGCCCGCTGATGCATGTGATCGCAGCCAAGGCGGTGGCGTTCGGCGAGGCGCTGCAGCCCGAATTCCGTAGCTATTCCGCCGCGGTAATCGAGAATGCGCAGGCCCTCGCCCAGCGCCTGAAGGATCGCGGAGCCGACATCGTCTCGGGGGGTACCGACACGCATCTCGCGCTCATCGACCTGCGCCCGCTCGGCGTGACCGGCAAGGATGCGGACGAGGCGCTGGAGCGCGCCTCCATCACCTGCAACAAGAACGGCATCCCCTTCGATCCGCTGCCGCCGACCAAGACCAGCGGCATCCGCGTGGGCTCGCCCGCCGGCACGACCCGCGGGTTCGGAAAAGCGGAGTTCCAGGAGATCGGCGATATGGTCGCGGATGTGCTCGATGGCCTGAAAGCCAAGGGCGAGGAAGGCGATCCCGCGGTGGAAGCAGACGTGAAGCGCCGCGTCGAGGCGCTGTGCGATCGCTTCCCGATCTACGGCGAACAGTAACTTCCCAAACACCGTTCGGGCTGAGAAGAAAGCTTTCGGAATATGCGCTGCCCGTTCTGCGCCCATGACAACAGCCAGGTGAAGGACAGCCGCCCCAGCGAGGATGGGGCGGCGATCCGGCGGCGGCGGCAGTGCGAGAGCTGCGGCGCGCGCTTCACCACGTTCGAACGCATTCACCTGCGCGAAGTCACCATCGTAAAGAGCGAAGGGCGGCGCGAAAGCTTCGACCGGTCCAAGCTGGAAAAATCGATCGCCCTCGCCTGCCGCAAACGCAGCGTGGCGCAGGAGCGGATCGATCAGCTCGTCTCCGGAATTCAGCGCCAGCTGGAAACCAGCGGGGATAGCGAAGTCGCCTCGCAGAAGATCGGCCAGATGGTGATGGATGGGCTGCGCCAGCTCGACAGTGTGGCCTATATTCGCTTCGCCTCGGTCTACAAGGATTTCACCGAAGCGCGCGATTTCGAGGAATTTGCCGGCACTGTGAAGGATATCGTCAAGGCTTGATCGGCGCTGGAAACCCTTCGGTCGCGCAGGTCTTTATCCGTTAAGCTATAACGGATAGACTTAGGGCGTCATGGCCAAGCGTATCGCCATTATCAGCGGCCTTCTGGTCTTCGCCATGTTGGCAGGGCTGCTCGGTGCCGAGCTTCTGGGAGGTCCATTCGCCTCGCGCAGCTACCGAGACGATCGGACGGCGACCGAACGCTATGCCCTGGGCCGTGATGTCTATCGGCAGGAAGATTATGCGGTCGACACGCGCTATGCCCCTTATCAGCCCGGCGAAAAGCGTATCGCCAACCCTACGGTGAGCGGCGCGCGCAAGATCGAACCCTATGAAGCCGCCCGGCCGGATCATCGCATCCGGTTTGAATCGATCGACGATTATTACGGCGAGTCCGCGGGTGGGGATCTGGATGATTACGCCTTCATCGATCCACCCGCACGGGCGAAAGCGAAACCGAAACCCAAGCCTGCGACAACTGGCGAGAATGCCGACGGCCCAAAAAACCTGCTGCCCGGCTATATCCGTACCGAGCGGCCTCGCTATGCTGAGACGCCTTCGGAGCCTGAACCGGTGAGAACGCAGCCGGACCCCGTTGCCGAGACCGAGCGGCGCATCATGGATATCGCAGCGCGCAAGAATTCGCCGTCTAGCAACGCCGCATCCGCTGCGCCGAATCGCGAAAGCGCCCGCCCCTCCGACGGACTGTAGCGCGCCCGTCACGATCGACCACGGTTCGACAAACGCGCGGAACCGCTTCGCCCCATCATCGGTTTGCCATCCGAACCCTGCATTTCGCTAGGACAGGATGGGCGCGATGACGATAGGCCGGATGACCACCCGCTTTCTGACGCTGAGCGCTCCACCTTCGGCCTTGGCTCTGCTCATTGCCTGGTTCAGCTACGGCTGAACTGGCCCTTTTGCGAACTGCTACATTTCCGCAATTTTGCAAAAAGGAACATTCATCATGGCAACTACCAATTGGGGCACCGCCCGTTACGAAGGTCTCGGCAAGGACGGCAAGGGCCACGTGTCCACCCAGTCCGGCGCGCTTGAAAATCAACCCTATGGTTTCAACACCCGTTTCGAAGATGCTCCGGGCACCAATCCCGAAGAGCTGATTGCCGGTGCGCATGCCAGCTGCTTCACCATGGCCCTTTCTTTCGCACTCAACGATGCGGGCTATGAGGACGGCGTGCTTGATACCAAATCGGTCGTTACGTTGGAAAAGGACGGCGATGGCTTCAAGGTCTCCAAGTCCGAACTGACGCTGACGGCTCAGATCGCCAATATCGAGGAAGAGGAATTCGCGAAAATCGCGAAAGGCGCAAAGGAAAATTGCCCGCTGTCCAAGCTGCTCGATTGCGAAATCACTCTGGAGCATACGCTGAACAGCGAATTCGCCGTCGGCTGAACCCGGCAGAACGTAAAAAACAAAGGCGCGCTGTAACGGCGCGCCTTTTTTTGCGTCGAGATCCGACGCTGCAGTGCCCCGCATCCCACCTGGATGGCAGCAGTCCATCGGCAGCGGCCTCAAAAAGAAACGGCCCCCGAGCGGCAAGCTCAGGGACCGTCTCCTAATCACTTCGGCGGGAACGGGGGGAGGAGGAGAGGAAAGCCCCCGCACGAAGGATCGCCAGCACCGTGGCCGGCGTTGAAGCTTAATTACGCCGTCACGCAACAAATACAATTGCAGTCATGCGATCATTGCTTGCCAAAACTGCAAGCTGTCGATGCAATCAATCGTCCTTCTTGCGGTTCGGGCTGCCATAATCGGGCTTTCCACCGTCGCTGTCGGGGTAGGCATCCGGGCTGGTTTGCGACTGTGTGTCGCTCGCTCCGTCATTGCCCTGTGGCTTGTTCGGCTTGTCGCTGTGAACCGGGCCTTCGGGTGCAGACGGCTTGCCGTCCTTGTCGTGATTGCCGTAGCCGCCGCCGCTCATGACCGGCCCTCCCCAGCGTTTTCGTCGTCAAGCGCATCCACAATACGCTGGTCGGGCGTGTCGGCGATTGCGTGAAGTTCTTCCTCGCGCGCTTCGCCCTCTGTGATCGACTGCCCCCGATCGGGCGTGAGATCATCGACGATCGCGCCGCGCTTGGGATTGCGCCCCTCGGTCTCAAGAATTTCGGCCCGCTGTGTTTCGTCGAAGCCTTCCAGCTCCTCGGTCATGTTCGGATCTTCGTCTGCCATGATGGAATTCCTTTCTTCCATCCGACAACGGAAGGCGGGGCGAAGCCGTTCCGTGCCCGCCCCGCTTTGTCGTTCAACCCGCGTCGATGCTGTTACCCGGAAGCCCCGCGTCAACGATGCCGCCGTCCACGGTAAGGGTGGACCCGACAACATAATCGCCCGCCCGGCTCGCCAGGAACACCGCGGCACCCGCCATATCCTCAGCCGATCCGATGCGTTTGGACGGAATGTTCTTGGCCACCGCATCGCCATGATCTCGCGCGGCCTTGTTCATGTCCGACTGGAAGGCGCCGGGGGCGATCGCCGTCACCACAATATCGTCGCGGATCAGACGCGCGGCCATGCGCTTGGTCAGATGCAGGATCGCCGCCTTGGAAGCATGATAGCTGTAGGTTTCCCATGGGTTCAGCTTGCGCCCGTCGATCGATCCGATGTTGATGACCTTGGCCGGCTGGTCCGCGGACCCTGCTGCTTTCAGTAGCCCGTAAAGCGCCTGTGTGAGGTAGAACGGGCCCTTCACGTTCACGTCCATCGCCTTGTCCCAGCCCTCTTCCGGGAACTCCTCGAACGGCGCACCCCAGGCGGCCCCGGCATTGTTCACCAGAATGTCGAGCTTGTCCTCACGCTCCGACAACTCTTTGGCGAGCGCGCGACAGCCATCGACGGTGCTAACGTCGCCCTGAATGGCGACCACCTTGTCGCCCAGCGCTTCCGACGCCTCGGCAAGCTGATCGGCCTTGCGCGCGCTGATATAGACTTTTGCGCAGCCCGCGCCGAGCAGGCCTTCCACGATCATGCGACCGATGCCGCGCGATCCGCCGGTGACGAGCGCCGTACGGCCTTCGAGCGAGAATAGTTTCGGTGTGTCCATTGGGTCTCTCCTATTGGGTTATGTCATCGCGACGAGCCCGAAGGGCGACGCGGCGATCCAGAGCAATCGCAGCGCTGCAACGGCTCTGGATTGCTTCGTCGCTGCGCTCCTCGCAATGACGATGACTTTTATGCGGCGACAGGCCTAGCCCCCCGCCTTCATCACTTCGCGTGCGATGATGCTGCGCTGAATTTCGCTGGTGCCTTCGTAGATACGGAACAGGCGTACGTCGCGGTAGAAACGCTCGACGCCGTAATCGGCGATATAGCCCGCGCCGCCATAGACCTGCACCGCACGGTCGGCGACGCGGCCCACCATTTCGCTGGCGATCAATTTGGTCGCCGCGCAGTCCATCGTGATGTTCTCGCCCGCATCGCGCTTCTTCGCCGTCTGCTCGACCAGCGCGCGCGCCGCCATGCATTCGGCCTTGCTGTCGGCAATCTGCGCCTGGATCATCTGGAAGTCGCTCAAAGGCTTGCCGAACTGTTCGCGCTCGCCGGCATAGCCGACCATGTCTTCGATCAGCCGCTCGGCCGCGCCGACGCAGACGCCGCTGATATGGAGGCGTCCGCGATCGAGCACCCGCATCGCCACCTTGAAGCCTTCACCTTCCGCGCCGAGGCGATTTTCGGCGGGCACTTCGACATCGTCGAAATTGACGTCGCAGACATGCGCGCCCTGCTGGCCCATCTTGCGCTCGGGCTGCCCGACGCTGAGACCCGGCAGATCGCGGGGCACCAGGAAAGCGGTGACGCCCCGCGCGCCCTCCCCGCCCGTCCGGGCCATGACCGTGAACAGATCCGCCTTGTCGGCATTGGTGATGTAGCGCTTCGATCCGTTCAGGCGATAGACGCCCTTCGCCTCGTCATAATCCGCCTTGGTCTTGACCGAAGCGGCGTCCGATCCGGCGCTGGGCTCGGTGAGCGCGAAACTGGTGATGATCTCACCGCTCGCGATCTTCGGTAGCCACTTCGCTTTCTGCTCGTCCGTACCGGCCATGACGAGACCCTGGCTGCCGATGCCGATATTGGTGCCGAAGGTTGAACGCATGGCCGGCGAGGTGTGCCCCATCGCGATGGCAATGCCGATCTCTTCGGTCATGTTGAGGCCGAGGCCGCCAAACTCTTCGGGAATCGAAAGCCCGAACAGCCCGAGCTCCTTCATCTCTTCGATCAGATCGTCCGGAATCTCGTCTGTTTCCGCAACCTGCCCCTCGAGCGGGCGCAGTCGCTCGGTCACGAAGCGGGTGATCGTATCGATCAGCTGGTCGTAAGTGTCTTGGTCCAATGCCATGTCTTAATCCGTAAGTCCTGAGCCTGTCGAAGGACGGCTCCCGATCGAGAAACGCCCTTCGAAAAACTCAGGGCTGCGGATGTGGTCGCGGCGGTGCCTCAATAGCCGCTCATCTCCGCGACGCGGTTGGCGTGGTAGTTCGCATCGCCCAGGAATTCGGCGAGCGCGCGGTCGCGTTTCATATAGAGGCCGATGTCATATTCATCGGTCATGCCCATGCCGCCATGCATCTGCACGCCTTCGCGCACGGCAAGGTCGCTGGTGGCGCCGGCCTTAGCCTTGGCGATGGAGACCCAAAGCTCGGCATCGTCCGAGCCTTCGTCGAGCAATTGCTGCGCCTTGAGCACCGCAGCACGCGCGATTTCCATCTCGCTATAGAGATGCGCCGCACGGTGCTGAAGCGCCTGGAATTCGCCGATCAGACGGCCGAACTGCTTGCGCTCCTTCAGATAGTCCACCGTCATGTCCATCGCGCCCGAACCAACGCCGATCATCTCCGACGCCGAACCGACGCGGGTGGCGGCGAGCACTTTCTTCAGCACGCTCCAGCCCTGATCGACCTCGCCGACCACTGCATCCGCGGTCACCTCGACGCCGTCGAACTCGATATGCGCGGCCATCGCGCTGTCGAGCAGGCGCGCGCTTTCCATGCTCATGTTCGCCGCATTCTTGTCGACCGCGAACAGCGTCAACCCGTCGGTTTCACCCGCCGAGCCGCCGGTGCGCGCGGCGACAATCAGTGCATCGGCGCTGCCGCCCTGCACCACGAACTGCTTCTTGCCGCTCAGCTTGAAGCCGTTGCCGGACCGCTCCGCCTTCATCGCGATCCGCTCGGGCCGGTGCTTGGCGCTTTCATCGATCGCCAGCGCCAGCACCGTTTCACCGCCGATGATGCCGGGCAGATATTTCTCGCGCAGCGACGCGGCGGCCTCGTTCAGCGCGGTCACGCCCGCAACCGACGTGGTGAGGAAGGGCGACGGCGTCAGATTGCGGCCAATCTCCTCCAGCACGACACCTGCCTCGACATGGCCCATGCCGAGACCGCCATCGTCTTCGCTCGCCAATATGCCGGTGAAACCCATTTCACCGAACTGCTTCCACAGATCGTGGCTGAAACCGTCCTTGCAATCCATGTCGCGGAACTTGCGCAGATGGGCGACGGGGGCCTGCTCGGCCATGAACGGGCGCGCGCTGTCCTGCAGCATCGCCTGATCTTCATTGAGATAAAGTGGCATTGGGTGTCCTCATAAAATGTCGTCATTGCGAGCGAAGCGAAGCAATCCAGGGCAGTTGCCGTGCTGCGCTCGCTCTGAATTGCCCGACTGACTGCTTGCAGAAGTCGCTCAGGAGCGGGTTACTCGCGTTGGGCTCCTCGCGATGACGTGGAGCCGAAGGGAAAGCGCCTATGCTCCTGGCAGCTCCAGAATGCGCTTGGCGACCACGTTCAGCATGATCTCGCTCGTGCCGCCTTCGATGCTGTTGGCCTTGGTGCGCAGCCAGGCCCGCGGGCGCACGCCCTCGCTGGAGCGCTCGCTTTCCCATTCCAGCGCGTCCGATCCGCCCGCTTCCATGACCAGGGCATGGCGGCGCTTGTTCAGTTCGGTGCCCGCATATTTCAGCATGTTCGGCTGCGCGGGATGCCCCTTGCCGGCCTTCATCTCATCGACGAAGCGCTCGGACATCGCGGTGAAGGCCAGCGCATCGACATCGAAGCGTGCCAGTTCTGCGCGCAGCATCGGATCGTCGAGCCGGCCGCTATCGTCCTTGCCGACGGTATCCACCAGCGCCGCGCCGAGCGAGCCAGCCCGGTCTCCGCCGCCGGTGCCGGAGATCATCTCGCGCTCATGGCCCAGCAGATATTTGGCGACATCCCAGCCGCGGTTCACCTCACCCACGATCTGGTCCTTGGGCACCTTCACATCGTCGAAGAAGGTCTCGCAAAACGGACTGTTGCCGCTGATCAGCTTGATCGGCTTGGTCGAGACGCCGTCCGATTCCATGTCGAACAGCAGGAAGCTGATGCCTTGATATTTGTTCTCCTTGTCGGTGCGCACCAGGCAGAAAATCCAGTCCGCCTGATCGGCATAGCTGGTCCAGATCTTCTGGCCGTTCACCACCCAGTGATCGCCCTTGTCTTCGCCATAGGTCTGGAGGGACACGAGGTCCGATCCGCTGCCCGGCTCCGAATAGCCCTGGCACCAGCGAATCTCGCCGCGCGCGATGGGCGGCAGATAATGGCGCTTCTGCTCTTCCGTGCCAAAGTGCAGCATGGCGGGCCCCAGCATGGAGATGCCGAAGCTGTTCAGCGGGTTGCGCGCGTTGATCCGCGCCATTTCTTGCCGCAGGATCTTGGTTTCGGCCGCGGAAAGCCCGCCGCCGCCATATTCCTTGGGCCAGTCCGGCACGGTCCAGCCGCGCCCCGCCATCGCCTCAAGCCATTGCTTCTGCGCTTCGTTCTTGAAGGTCCAATTGCGCCCGCCCCAGCAGGCATCCTTTTCGTCCTTCATCGGCTGGCGCATTTCCGGCGGGCAGTTTTCTTCCAGCCAGGCGCGCGTTTCGGCGCGGAATCTTTCCAGGTCGCTCATCGTTTCTCTTTCTCCTGCATGCGGCATCCCATGCGCCGCGGGCGGCTTGGCCGCAATTGCACCAAATTCGGGCCGTCTGCGCAAGGGCTCGTTTCGTCTTTTCGAAAAAAGGGTATGGCGTAACGCCGTTGACGCGCGGCGGACGGCCTCTAAGGTGCGGTGCCAAGGCGGAACGCCGCGAACGGGAGAGGGTATCATGGCGCAGGCAGTTCATATCGCGCCCAAGACAAGGGTGCCGATGGGCACCAAGCTGGCCTACGGATTCGGCGCGGTCGCCTACGGCATCAAGGACAACGGCTTCTCCGTCTTCCTGCTGCTGTTCTACAATCAGATCGTGGGATTGCCTGCGGAGGCGGTGGGGCTGGTAATTGGCCTGGCGCTGATCGTGGATGCGTTCATCGATCCGGTGATCGGCAATCTTTCGGACCGCACGCGCACCAAATGGGGCCGGCGCCACCCATGGCTTTACGGCTCCGCCTTGCCGATCGCCATCACCTGGCTTTTGCTATGGAATCCACCAGAAGCGAGCACCGGCGCGACGCTGGGCTATCTGTTCACCTTCGGGCTTCTGGTACGCGCCTCGCTCTCGGCCAACGAGGTGCCCTCGCTGGCGCTGACGCCGGAACTGACGAGCGACTATACCGAGCGTACGCTGGTGGTGCGGTACCGCTTCCTGTTCGGGTGGGTCGGTGGCCTGCTGATGCTGGCGCTGGCTTATGGGGTGATCCTGGTCCCTACTCCCGGATATCCGGACGGATTGCTGAACCCGGCCGGTTATCCGCGCTACGCCTTGGTGGGCGCATTGATCATGTTCGTATCGGTCCTCGTCTCAGCCATCGGCACGCATAAGCGCCTCGCCCGCCCCGTGCCCGGCCGCCCCGACACCGCGGAAAGCGTGCGCGATATTCTCGCGACCCTGCGCTACAAGCCGTTCATGGTGGTGATGGTCGCCGCTCTGTTCGGATATGCCGCGCAGGGGATCACCTTCGCGCTGAGCAATTATCTGCTCAAGTTCATATGGAATTTCTCCGCCCCCCAGTTCCTTTTCTACGCGCTGGTGCTGTTCGCCAGCGCCTGTGTGGCCTTTGCCGTGATCGCGCCGATCGCCAAGCGCACACCCAAGCAACGCGGTGCCGCCGCCTGCGCCATCGTGGCGGTCATTTTCGGCAGCGGCGCCTATTGGCTGCGCTATTTCGGGATCGCGCCAGCCAATGATTCGCCGCTGCTGCTGCCGGTCATCCTCAGCATAATTGGTATCGGCAATGCGGCCTTCATCTCCTCGCTGATCCTCACGGCATCGATGGTGGCCGACGTCACCGATCATGCCGCGCGCAGCACCGGCAGGCAAACCGAGGGGCTTTTCTATGCCGGCTTCTTCTTCGTGCAGAAATCGGTGACCGGCCTGGGCATTTTTCTGTCCGGCATGATCCTGGGTGCCGTCGGCTTTCCGGAAAAGGCAGCGCCCGGCACCGTGCCGGACGATGTGCTGGGGCGGCTGATCCTGGTTTACGGCCTGTCGGTCGCGGTCCTGGGGGCGCTCTCGGCCCTTGCCTATTTGCGCTATCCGCTATCGGGCCGTGAGGAGCCGGACGAGGACGGCCTTGCCGCCGTGGCGGACGCGGTACAATGATCGCATCGCCATACTCAATGCTGGAAAAGCACCGCGCCATCTGCCAATTTGCCCGCAAACATCACACATTCCCCGAATCACGAGAGGATGATCTTCCATGGATTTTGACCTGACCGAACGCCAGAGCCACTGGCGCGACCGCATCCGCAACTTCATCGAGGACAATGTGCGTCCCGCAATTCCCGATGTGGAAGCGGAGATGGCGGACGGCGACCGGTGGAAGGTCATCCAGACCATCGAGAAGCTGAAAGAAAAGGCCAAGGGCCAAGGCCTCTGGAACCTCTTCATGCCGCCCAATTCGGGCCAGCAGCATGTCGACGACAGCTTTGAATTCGAAGGCCCCGGCCTCAGCAATCTGGAATATGCGCTGTGCGCCGAGGAGATGGGCCGCATCGGGTTTGCGTCCGAGGTATTCAACTGCTCCGCGCCGGACACCGGCAATATGGAAGTGTTCCACCGCTACGGCACGCGCGAGCAGAAGGATCGCTGGCTCACCCCGCTGATGAACGGCGAGATCCGCTCCGCCTTTCTGATGACCGAACCGGGCGTGGCCAGTTCGGATGCCACCAATATCGAATGCCGGATCGAACGCGACGGCGACGATTACGTCATCAACGGCCGCAAATGGTGGAGCTCTGGCGCGGGCGATCCGCGCTGCAAGATCGCGATCCTGATGGGCAAGACCGATCCCGACGCCAGCCGCCACTCGCAGCAATCCCAGATTCTGGTGCCGCTCGATGCGGACGGTGTTACGATCGAGCGCTTCCTGCCGGTCTTCGGTTATGACGATGCGCCGCATGGCCATATGGAAATCGCGCTCAAGGATGTGCGCGTGCCCGCATCCAACATCATCCTGGGCGAAGGCCGCGGGTTCGAAATCGCGCAAGGCCGTCTTGGGCCGGGCCGTATCCACCACTGCATGCGCACTATCGGCGTTGCCGAGGAAGCGCTGGAAAAGATGTGCAAGCGCCTGCTGAACCGCACGGCGTTCGGCAAGCTGATTGCCGAACATAGCGTGTGGGAAGAGCGCGTGGCCCGCGCGCGGATCGATATCGACATGAGCCGCCTGCTCTGCCTGAAGGCCGCGGACATGATGGACAAGGCCGGCAACAAGGCCGCCCAGGCCGAGATCGCGATGATCAAGGTGCAGGGGCCGAACATGGCGCTGCGCATCATCGACGACGCGATTCAGGCACATGGCGGTGCAGGCGTGTCCGACGATTTCGGTCTCGCCAAGGCCTATGCCGGCCAGCGCACCCTGCGCCTCGCCGACGGCCCGGACGAGGTCCACAACCGCGCGATCGCCCGCATCGAGCTCGGCAAATATGGCGGCAAGGAAGCGGTGCAGGCCGCCAAGGCTGCCCGCGCCCAGCCCGCCGCCGGCCTGATGGGCCATTCGAGCTGATCCGCGCGAACTAGCACCATCGTCATTGCGAGGAGCCGAAGGCGACGAAGCAATTCAGAGCAAATGCAGCGCTGTCACTGCTCTGGATTGCTTCGGCCTGCGGCCTCGCAATGACGTAGTATTTTGAAGGTTTACTCATGAAAGCAGCCCTCCTCACCAAACCCAATGCGCCGCTGGAAATCGTGGACGTCACCGTCGACGATCCCATGCCGCATGAGGTTCTGATCCGTACCGTCGCCTGCGGCGTCTGCCGGTCCGATCTGCACTTCGCCGACGGGGCCTTCCCGCACCCGCTGCCCACCGTGCTCGGCCATGAAGCGGCCGGCGTGGTGGAAAAGGTCGGCAGCGAAGTCACGACGGTGAAGCCGGGCGATCATGTCGTCACCTTCTTCACCGTCTTTTGCGGCCAGTGCGATCTGTGCCTGACGGGCCACTACACCTTGTGCACCAGCCCCGCGATCCGCCGCCCGGACGATGCACCGCCCCGGCTCTCGCTGGACGGCGAGCCGCTGGCGCAGTTCATCAACCTCTCGGCCTATGCCGAACAGATGCTGGTGCACGAAAATGCCTGCGTTGCCATCGACAAGGAGATGCCGCTGGAAAAGGCCGCGCTTTTGGGCTGCGCCGTGCTGACCGGCGCGGGCGCAGTGTTCAACGATAGCCATGTGAAGCCGGGCGAAACGGTGGCCATTATCGGCTGCGGCGGCATCGGCCTCAGCGCCATCAACGCCGCCAAGATCGCGGGCGCGGGCCGCATCGTCGCAATCGATCCGGTCGCCTCCAAGCGCGATCTGGCGCTGCAATCGGGCGCGACGGACGCGTTCGATCCGATGGAGGAAAACGCCACCAAGTCGCTGCTTAAGATGAGCGGCGGCGGCTTCGATTATGCCATCGAATGCGTCGGCCAGCCGGCCACCGCGGAAATGGCGTGGAACATCGTGAAGCGCGGCGGCACGGCCACCATCCTCGGCATGATCGCGCCGGGCAAATCGGTTTCGATCCCCGGCCCCACCTTCCTGTCTGGCAAGAAGCTGCAAGGCTCGCTGCTCGGCGGCTGCGTACCGCCGATCGACCTGCCGCGCCTCGTGCAATTCTATCTGAACGGGCAGTTGGAGCTCGACTTGATGGTGGCCGAGGAAATCCGGCTCGAAGACATCAACGACGCGCTGGATGCGCTGCGCAAGGGCGATGCCGTGCGCTCCGTTATCCGGTTCGAATGACTTGGGCGGAGACAGGCGAATGAGCGAAGCACCCGCAGCAGACAATATCGGCACCATGGCCGTGCCGGAGAAGGACCGGCTCGACGAAGCCGCCCTCACAGGCTGGATGCAGGACCGTGTCGAAGGGTTCGAAGGGCCGATCGACCTGTCCAAGTTCAAAGGCGGGCAGTCGAACCCCACCTATCGCATCGACACGCCGGGGCGTTCCTACGTTCTGCGCCGCAAGCCCTTCGGCGAGCTACTGCCGAGCGCGCATGCGGTGGACCGCGAATATCGCGTCATCAGCGGCCTGCACCCCACCGGCTTTCCCGTCGCGCGGCCTTATGGGCTATGCGAGGATGAGAGCGTCATCGGATCGATGTTCTACATCATGGAGATGGTGAAGGGCCGCTCGCTCTGGGACGGCAGCCTGCCCGATATGGAGCCGGCGCAGCGCACCGAAATCTACCATGCGCTGATCGATACGCTGGCCGATCTGCACCAGACCGATCACGAAGCGGCGGGCCTTGGCGAGTACGGCAAGCCCGGCAATTATTTCGAACGCCAGGTCGGACGCTGGACCAAGCAGTACCGGGCCAGCGAAACCGAGGAAATGCCGGAGATGGAGCGGCTGATCGAATGGCTGCCCGCCACCCTGCCGAGCCAGGAGCGGACCAGTATCGTTCATGGCGATTACCGTATCGACAACGTAATCTATGCTCCGGACGATCCGCGCATTGCCGCGGTGTTGGATTGGGAGCTGTCGACGCTGGGCGATCCGATGGCGGATGTCGCCTATCTGCTGATGAACTGGGAGACGCCGACGGAAGGGCGCGCGGGGCTGGCGGGCCTGGACCTCGACGCGCTGGGCATTCCGAACATGCGCGCCATGCTCGATCGCTATGCCGAGCGCACCGGACGGGAAAAAATCGAGGACCTGAACTGGTATTTCGCGTTCAACATGTTCCGTCTTGCGGGCATCGTGCAGGGCATCAAGAAGCGCATCATCGACGGCACCGCGTCCAGCGCGCACGCGAAGCAGACCGCTGAGCGAATGCCATTCCTGGCGCAGGCGGCGTGGATGTTCGCCCAGCGTGCCGGAGCGAAGGCATGAGCGACCGCTTCGATCAGAGCCGTCTGGAACGCATCGCGCCGTTCCTGAAGCAAAAATATCTCGATACCGGCAAGCTGCCCCATGCGGGCGTCCTCGTCGGCCTGAAGGACGGCCCGTCCTATCAGTCGCTGCAGGGCGATGCGCGCGAGGGACAGCCGCTGGCGGAAGACACGATCTACCGCATCGCCTCGATGACCAAGCCGCTCACCTCGATTGCGTTCATGCAATTGGTGGAACAGGGCAAGGTCGCGCTGAGCAATTACGTCCATGATGTCATTCCGGAATGGAAGGATATGGGCGTGTTCGTGGCGGGCGGCGGCGAAGCACCGTTCCAAAAGCGCCGCCCCAAGCGGCCGATGCAGATGCTCGATCTGCTGCGCCATACCTCCGGCCTCACCTACGGCTTTCAGGAGCGCACACCCGTCGACGCCGCCTATCGGCGCGAGCAGCTCGACAGCTTCAACGCGCAATATGATCTGGAAACCTTCCTCAAGAAGCTGGCCGATTATCCGCTGCTGTTCGATCCGGGCGAGGCGTGGAATTACTCCGTGTCCACCGATGTGCTCGGCGGCCTGATCCAGCGCATCGCGGACCAGCCCTTCGACGAGTATCTGAAGGAAAACATTCTCGATCCGTTGGGCATGGAAGACACTTTCTTCCAAGTGCCGCCGGATAAGGCGGACCGGCTGGCCGACGCTTACTATTTCCACTCCGCCGAGACGAAGAAACTGTTCGATCCGGGCGGCCCAACCAGCCGCTGGGCGCGCCCACGCGCCATGCCTTCGGGCGGCGGCGGCCTGGCCTCCACCATGGGCGATTATGAGCGCTTCTGTCGCATGCTGCTCGGCCAGGGTGAATATGAGGGTGCGCGGGTGATCGGCCGCAAGACGCTGGACTTGATGACCGCGAACCATCTGCCCGGGGGCAAGGACCTGACCGAGCTGTCGATCAGCCTGTTCTCCGAAGCGGACAATGCGGGCATCGGTTTCGGTTTGGGCTTTGCCACTACGATGGAACCGCACAAGACGCTCACCCCCGGCTCGGCAGGCGATTTCTACTGGGGCGGCATGTTTTCCACGGCGTTCTTCGTGGATCCGGCAGAAGAGCTGTTCATGATCTTCATGACGCAGCTGATGCCCAGCTCGACTTATCCCGTTCGCCGGGAACTCAAGACGATGATCTACGCTGCCCTGGAGTAGCGTTTCATACCACACACCGCAGGGCTGAGCTTGTCGAAGCCCGCCTGTCCCTCACCGCAACGCGCCCTTCGACAAGCTCAAAGGGCCACGGAAGCAGAGAAAGAAAAATATGACCGACTCCCCCATCTCCACCACCCGCGAAGGCGACATCCTGGTCGTCACCTCGAACAATCCGCCTGTGAACGCGCTCGGCGCGGCGGTCCGCACCGGCCTCAGCGCCGCACTGGACGAGGCCGAGGGCGATGATAGCATCAAGGCGCTGGTCCTGCGCTGCGAGGGCCGCACCTTCTTTGCGGGCGCGGACATCACCGAATTCGGCAAGCCCCCGGTCGAGCCGCTTCTGCCCGCAGTGATCGAGCGCATGGAAGCGTTCGGCAAGCCGATCGTCGCCGCGATCCACGGCACTGCGCTTGGCGGGGGCTGCGAGACCGCGCTCGGCTGTCATTACCGGATCGCCGTGCCCAGCGCCAAGATCGGCACGCCCGAGGTGAAGCTCGGCCTGTTGCCGGGTGCCGGCGGCACGCAGCGTCTACCGCGCGTGGCGACGGTGGAGCTGGCGCTGGAGATGACCGCCAAAGGCGATCCCATCTCTGCAAAGAAAGCGCATGAGGCGGGCCTGATCGACCGCATGGCGGGCGAAGAGTCCTTGCGCGAAGACGCCATCGCCTTCGCCAACGAGATCAAGGATGCTCGTCCCATTCCACGCGTCAGCGAGATGGAAGCGAGCGCCGAGGACGGCGTGTTCGACAAATTCCGTGAAGCCAATGCGCGCAAGTTCAAGGGTTTCGACGCGCCTGAAGCGAACATCAAATGCGTCGAGGCGGCCACGACCATGCCGTTCAAGGAAGGCATCGCGTTCGAGCGCGAACAGTTCGGCAAGCTGATGTTCGGCAGCCAGTCCGCCGCCATGCGCCACCTGTTCTTCGCCGAGCGAAAGGCATCGAAAATCGACGACGTGCCGAGCGACATCCAGCTGCGCGACGTCAAGAAGGTCGGCGTCATCGGCGCCGGCACCATGGGCGGCGGCATTTCGATGAACTTCCTCCAGGCCGGCTATCCGGTCACCATCGTCGAGATGAAGCAGGAAGCGCTCGACCGCGGCGTGGGCGTGATCCGCAAGAATTACGAAAACAGCGCCTCCAAGGGCCGGTTTACCAATGAACAGGTCGAACAGTGGATGGGACAGCTTACCGGCTCGCTCGATCAGGGCGATCTGGCCGATTGCGACCTCATCATCGAGGCGGTGTTCGAGAATATGGACGTGAAGAAGGAGATCTTCACCAATCTCGACAAGCTGGCCAAGGAGGGCGCGATCCTGGCGTCCAACACCAGCTATCTCGATATCAACGAGATCGCGAGCGCGACCAACCGTCCCGGCGATGTCGTGGGCATGCACTTCTTCTCGCCCGCCAATGTCATGAAGCTGCTGGAGGTCGTGCGCGGCGATAAGACCGAGAAAGACGTGCTCGCCACGGTGATGGATCTCGCCAAGAAAATCCGCAAAGTTGCGGTGGTCGCAGGCGTCTGCGACGGCTTCATCGGCAATCGTATGCTGAAGCCGCGCCAGGTCGAGGCGCAGAAGCTGCTGCTGGAAGGCGCCACTCCGGCCCAGATCGACAAGGTGCATACCGATTTCGGCATGCCGATGGGCCCGTTCCAGATGAGCGATCTGGCGGGCGTGGACATCGGCTGGCACCGTGATCCGAACCGCATCGAATCGATCCGCGACGCACTGTGCGCCGAGGATCGCTGGGGCCAGAAGAAGGGCGCGGGCTTCTACGATTATGACGAGAAGCGCCGTCCCTCCCCTTCCCCGCGCGTGGCCGAAATCATCGAGGATTTCCGGACGAAGGCGGGCACAGAGGTGCGCGAGATCAGCGACGATGAAATTATCGAGCGCACGCTCTATCCGATGGTGAACGAAGGTGCGCTGATCCTCGAAGAAGGCATCGCCCAGCGCGCGAGCGACATCGATGTGGTGTGGATCTACGGCTATGGCTGGCCGGTCTATCGCGGCGGTCCGATGTTCTGGGCGGACCTGGAGGGTGCCAAGAAGATCCTTGCGGGCCTGGAAAAGCATGAAGACAAGTTCGACTTCAAGATCTCCAAGCTGCTCCGCGAAAAGGCGGAAAAGAAGGAGCGCTTTAACTAAGCGCTCTGCCGCTTAGGCGCTGAAAAACGGAAAGGCCCGGTCTCTCGACCGGGCCTTTTCTTTTATCGGCTTGGAAAGGCCGATCAGATCCCGCGGATATTCACATCGACGACGCGGCCACGCTGGACGGTGCAGGTGAAGCTGCCACGATCGTAGTTGTTGCGATAGCGATTGCCCCAGCGATTGCCGCGGCGATCATACTCGTTCACCACAATGTCTCCGCGAACTCGAACACCGCGGCGGATACGATCGACATCGTCGATCTGCGTCACGCGGACGTCGCTGCCGTAACGGCGGCCCTCATATTGAGCGGCCTGGATGCATTGCTGGATCACCTGCTGGCCCTGATTGTAACGACTGCTGCCCCGATAATAGCCGTTATTATAGCCATCATTGTAATAGCCGCCGGTCGGATAGCCATTGGTGCGATAGCGCGGATCGTTATAGCGGCGATCATAACGATCGTCGTTGTCGCTTGCCGCTGCGATTACAGCAGCAAGGCCGCCGAGGATCGCCACACCGGCGATCACTTCTCCAGCGCTCACGCCGCCGCGATCACGGTCGCGGTAATATTGCGCGTTGGCCGGGGCCGCGGCGGAAACAAGCACGGCCGCACCGACGGCCGAGCCAATGAATGCCTTCTTCAGATTTTTCATGGTCGTGCTCCTATTCGTCTTCCCCACTGTGCCTATGGTTATAACGCGGTCGTTGTGACCCCGTTCTGAACCTGTACGGCAGCATCTGTTCATAAACTAAGCGAGAAGCCTGAACATAAAAGTGGGTTGCTGATAGAGCAACGCAGCAGACAGCAAAAAGGCCATGACGCCCGTCGGCGCCATGACCCAATGCTTGTTCTAATGATGTCAGATGAACGAGAGCTGTCAGGCTTCCTCGAAATCTTCTTCCGTCATCACGGGGCCGCTGTCCTGCCCGCGTGCCTGTTCGTCACGGTCGATGAATTCGATCACCGCCATCGGCGCCATGTCCGACTTGCGGAAGCCGGCCTTGACGATGCGGGTGTAACCGCCGTTACGGCTCGAATAGCGATCGGCCAGCGTGTCGAACAGCTTGGTGAGCTGCGTTTCGTCCATCAAGCGGCTCTGCGCGAGGCGGCGGTTCGAAAGACCACCCTTCTTCGCCAGGGTCACCAGCTTTTCGATATAGGGGCGCAGTTCTTTCGCCTTGGGCAAAGTGGTGACGATCTGCTCATGCTTGATCAGCGCGGCCGACATGTTGCGCAGCAGGGCTGCACGGTGCGAGCTGGTCCGCTGAAGCTTACGACCACCCATTTTATGACGCATGCGATATTCCTTTTCGTTCGTAAGGAGGCCGTATGAGGTACCTCAGTCCCGGCGGCGCTTCGGGAGGCCGCCCTATCCCTGAACCGAAGTCCCGAGCCTAGCGAAGGACGTTTCTCCTAATCGAGAAACGCCCTTCGACAAGCTCAGGGCTTCGGCTAATCCTGACGCTTAGCCCAGCAGTTCCTGCTCGAGCTTCTTGGCCATCTCTTCAATGTTCTCCGGCGGCCAGCCGGGGATGTCCATCCCGAGGCGCAGGCCCATGCTGGACAGCACTTCCTTGATCTCGTTCAAGGACTTGCGGCCGAAGTTCGGCGTGCGCAGCATCTCGGCTTCGGTCTTTTGAACCAGATCGCCGATATAGATGATGTTGTCGTTCTTGAGGCAGTTGGCGCTGCGGACCGACAGTTCCAGCTCGTCGACCTTCTTGAGAAGGTAGCGGTTGAGTTGATTGGCATCGGACTCCTCACCCATCGGCGAAGCGGCCTGGCCGACCGGGGCGCTGGACTGCGTCATCGACTCTTCGAAGTGGACGAAGATCTGCAGCTGGTCCTGCAGGATGCGTGCGGCATAGGCCACCGCGTCCTCGGGCGTCACCGTGCCGTCGGTCTCGACGGTCAGGCTCAGCTTGTCGAAGTCCAGCTCCTGGCCGACGCGAGCGTTCTCGACCTTGTACGCCACCTGACGAACGGGCGAATAGAGGCTGTCCACGGGGATCAGGCCGATCGGGGCATCGGCCGGACGGTTGGCAACGGCGGGGACATAGCCTTTGCCGGTGTCCGCGGTCAGCTCCATGTTCAGCGTCGCGTCTTCGTCGAGATGGCAGATCACCAGATCTTTGTTCATCACTTCGATGTCGCCGGACACGGCAATGTCACCGGCCTTCACTTCGCCGGGACCGGTCTTGGAAAGCTGCAGGCGCTTGGGGCCTTCGCCTTCCATCTTCAGCGCGATCTGCTTCACGTTCAGGACGATGTCCGTCACATCCTCGCGCACGCCGGCGAGCGAAGAGAATTCGTGCAGCACGTTCTCGATCTTGATCGAGGTGATGGCCGCGCCCTGGAGCGAGGAAAGAAGCACGCGACGCAGCGCGTTACCCAGCGTCAGACCGAACCCGCGCTCGAGCGGCTCGGCAACCAGGGTCGCCTTGCGCTTGATATCGCCAGTGGACTTCAGGTCCAGGTTGCTGGGCTTCTTGAGTTCCTGCCAGTTCTTCATATTGACAGCCATGGAATTCCCCTAATGTTCGGGCCCCGGGAGCAAAGAGGACCCTCATGTGAATATGCGCGGGGCGGGAAATGAGCAGCGCCGTCCGCCCCCGGCCGGCGATCCGGACAGCCGCCCCTGCAGGATGCGGCGTCCGGACCCGTGAGGGGGTTAGACCCTCCGGCGCTTGGACGGGCGCACACCGTTATGCGGGATCGGGGTCACGTCGCGGATCGAGGTGATGGTGAAACCCACCGCCTGCAATGCGCGCAGAGCCGATTCGCGGCCCGAACCCGGACCCTTCACTTCGACTTCGAGCGTACGGACGCCGTGATCGGCGGCCTTCTTGCCTGCGTCCTCGGCCGCAACCTGCGCGGCGTAAGGTGTCGACTTGCGGCTGCCCTTGAAGCCCATCATGCCCCCGCTGGACCAGCTGATCGCATTGCCCTGCGCGTCGGTGATGGTGATCATCGTGTTATTGAAGCTGGCGTTCACATGGGCGACGCCGGCGGAAATGTTTTTGCGTTCGCGCTTGCGAATACGCTGCGGTTCACGTGCCATTCTACTCTTCCTTCAAATCTTGAAGGGGGATGCATGATATTCCCGGAAAGACCGCGCGATGAGCGAGAAAGCTTCGCGCGGCAAAAAAGAGAATTCAGTCCCCCGGACTGAATTCTTACTTTTTCTTACCGGCGATCGGCTTGGCCTTGCCCTTACGGGTGCGCGCATTGGTGTGCGTGCGCTGACCACGAACCGGAAGACCACGGCGATGACGAAGGCCGCGATAGGACGCGAGGTCCATCAGGCGCTTGATGTTCATCGCGGTCTCGCGGCGAAGGTCGCCCTCGACGGTGTGCTCTGCGTCGATCGTTTCGCGGATCTGCAGAACTTCGGCGTCGGTCAGGTCCTGAACGCGGCGGCTATGGTCGATGCCAAGCTTGTCGGCGATCTCGACGGCCTTGGTGCGGCCGATTCCGGTGATGTAGGTAAGCGCAATGATAACGCGCTTGTTGGTGGGGATGTTGACCCCGGCGATACGTGCCATGTATTCGTAAACTCCTGCTCCACAGGGAGGGCCCGGACGGGCACCCTATCTCATCGCGTGAAACCGAACGCACGAAAGCCAGCGGCGCACGTGGCGCTGCTGGTGACTTCCGTTGTCCGGATGCGTGGCGATGTAGGACCCTGTCCAGCGCCTGTCAAGCGGTGCGGAACCGCCAGGCCCACAATTGCGACGCCCGACCCTTCAGCCCTTGCCCTTGGTCTTGGTCTTCCCGCTGGCCATGTGCGTTTCCATGAATTCGATGATCCGCGATGCGACATCGATGCCGCTGGCGTTCTCGATGCCCTCAAGACCAGGCGAGCTGTTCACTTCCATGATCACCGGTCCGTGATTGGACCGCAGGATATCGACGCCCGCAACGTTCAGCCCCATTACTTTGGCCGCGCGCACTGCGGTGGAGCGTTCTTCGGGCGTGATCTTGATCGATTTGGCCGTGCCGCCGCGGTGGAGGTTGGAGCGGAAATCGCCCTCTGCGCCGGTACGCATCATGGAGGCGACCACCTTCCCGCCGATCACGAAGATGCGGATGTCGCTGGAGCCGGCTTCCTTGATAAATTCCTGCACCAGGATGTTCACATTGGCGCCGCGGAACGCCTCGATCACCGATTTGGCGGACTTCTCCGTCTCGCCCAGCACCACACCAATGCCTTGCGTGCCTTCGAGCAGCTTGATGACGACGGGCGCGCCGCCCACCATCTTCAGAACTTCGTCGGTCTGCTTCGGATCGTGCGCGAAGGCAGTGACGGGCAACCCCAGGCCGTGTTTGGCGAATATCTGCATCGAGCGCAGCTTGTCCCGGCTGCGGCCGATGGCGACGCTTTCGTTGAGCGGCCAGACGCCCATCATTTCAAACTGGCGCAGCACGGCCAGGCCATATTGGGTGATCGACGCGCCGATGCGCGGGATCACCGCGTCATAGCCAACCAGTTTTTCGCCATTGTGGCGGGCGCCGGGGCGGTGCGAGACGATGTCCATCGTCACGCGCAGGGTGTTCAAAATGTCGATTTCGTGCCCGCGCTCTTTCGCCGCCTCGACCAGGCGCTTGTGCGAATAGAGGTTGGCGTTACGCGCCAGCATCGCAATTTTCATGAATCTCTCTCCTCGGGGCGTCCGAGCATCCAGCGCCGGGAGCAGTTGACCAGGAAGCCCCGCGCCAACGCCCGTCGCCCGATGAGAATCGGAAAGGCCATGGCCCGCCTATTGGCGAGAGTTAAGTGTCCGGTCCATGCAAATTCACCGATGCGCATGCGCGTCTCGATCACATAGCGCAGCTGCACCTCTCCATTGGAGGATTTGATCTTTCGGCGCGCGACGGCGGGCGCGGTGAACATCCGCTCCGGCTCATCCTGATGCACGCGCGACCAGAACTCGACCAGCAGTCCCTCATCGGTCTCGATCGGGTTAAGTCGCGTCGCATGGATCGAAGACGTTGCCGCGCCGGTGTCGATCTTTGCGCGCACATGCTCAAGGCCCAGATCGGGAAGCTGGACCAGCTCGGCCCACCCGATTTCGATCGGCTCTGCCATCTTGGCGCGCGGCTCGCGCACCCGTTCGGGCAGTTCCCATTCGCCCTTCACAGTACGCCGTAAGCGAGCATGGCGTCGGCTACCTTTTCGAAACCGGCGATATTGGCACCGCGGCGATAATCGATGCTGCCGTCATCGCCCTTCCCCGCCGTGCGGCACTTATGATGAATATCGGCCATTATGTCGGTGAGCAGCGAATCGAGCCGCTCGCGCTCCCAGCTCATGCGCTCCGCATTCTGGCTCATCTCGAGCCCCGAAACGGCAACACCGCCTGCATTCGCCGCCTTGGCAGGGGCCAGGACGACGCCTTCGCCACGCAGCAGCTCCATCGCGTCGGCGGTGGTGGGCATGGTCGCGCCCTCCACGACGAAACGCACATCATTGCCGCACAGCTCCTTGGCCGCGTCCTTGTCGATCTCGTTCTGCGTGGCGCAGGGCATCGCGACGTCCGCTTCCACGGACCAAGGCGTCTTCCCGTCATGATATTCGATGCCGTCAAATTCGTCGGCCGCCTCGCTGATGCGCCCGCGCCGCTCGAATTTCAGTTCCTGGATCCATTCCAGCTGGTCGCGGTTCAGCCCGTCCTTGATCTCGATCGTACCGTCGCTGTCCGAAAGCGTCAGCACCTTGGCATCACAATCGAGCAGCTTCTGCGCAGCATAGAGCGCCACATTGCCGCTCCCCGAAATGATCGCCGTCTTGCCCTCCAGTTCCTCATCCTCGGCCTTCATCATTTCGCGCAGGAAGTAGACCGCGCCGAAACCCGTCGCCTCGGGCCGCATCTGGCTTCCGCCATAGGAAAGCTCCTTGCCGGTCAGCACACCTTCCCAGCGCCCGGTGATCCGCTTGTATTGGCCGAAGAGATAGCCGATCTCCCGCGGCCCGACGCCTATGTCGCCTGCGGGCACATCCACCTGCGGGCCGATATGGCGATAGAGTTCGGTCATGAAGCTCTGGCAGAAGCGCATGACCTCCGCATCGCTTTTGCCATGCGGATCGAAATCCGATCCGCCCTTGCCGCCGCCCATTGGCAGGCCAGTGAGCGAGTTCTTGAACGTCTGTTCGAAGGCGAGGAATTTCAGAACGCTTTCGTTCACGCCCGGCGAGAAGCGCAGCCCGCCTTTATATGGGCCGATCGCATTGTTGTTCTGCACCCGCCATCCCCGTTGCACGCGGATATCGTTATCGTCATCCTCCCAAACCACGCGGAAGCTGGTGATCCGGTCGGGCTCGGTGATCCGCTGCAAAATCTGCGCTTCGTGATAGTCGTCGCGATCCTCGACCCAGCCATAGATGTCTTCGGCGACTTCCTGGACGGCCTGAACGAACTCGGGTTGGTTTGGATTGCGATCCTTCACGCTCTGCATGAAGTCTTCGATGCTGGGGCATTTGCTAGAGATGGGAGGCCTCTTTTCCGGCTTTGGTTTCCTACGGAAATCCAACCGGCTTCAGCGCTCTTCGGTTCCGCTCCGCGCCCGATCACTCCTCGTCGTCGAGCGCTTTCTTCTCGTCAGTCCCAGCGGGCTTTTCAGCCGGCCCTGCTTTCTTCTCTCCCGATGACGAAGCACCGCCGCCCAGCAGCTTTGCTAGCCGGGCGAGCTGCTGCCCGATGACACCATCGACCGCGGGCGCGATCTCGTCGATCGGATAGCGCATATAGCCGCCCACCACATATTCGAAGGTGATCCGCGTGCCGCCGTCCACCGGCTTCAGGCCGACGGAGAGCGTCGCCGCCACCCCTTCGGACTGGAGCGGGCCGAGCGCGCCCACCATGCGCAGCACCTTGCCCGGCTCGGCATAAACCACGCGCATATGCTCTACACTGCCGCGATTTTCGAGCTTGCCGTCCTTGGTGACGCGGATACGCTCGCAAAAACAGCCGCCCGCCTGCATATCCATGAAGAAGTTATCGGCATCGCCTGTGAAGCTGTGCCGCGAATCCCACCAGCGATTGGGCGCGCCGAGCGCCTCCCACACTTCATCGGGAGAGGCCTTCACCTGCGCCTGGTGCTTGATCGCGAAACCCTGGGGCGAGGTGGAGTCCACCTCAGCGGCGGCGGGCGTGGCAGATGCGGCGGCGGCGAGCGCCAGAGCGGCGGATGCGAAGAGCTTTTTCATGTCGGCGAGTTTAGCGCCGCCCCGGCGGCCCACAAGCCATTACATCCGCTCGAGCTGCGCCAGTCGAAGCCGGGCAGCGCTGCTTGCTCAGTCGGCGAGCACTTTCTCGATCGCAGCGCGCACCTCTTCGATGCCGCCCATGCCGTCAATGCGCGAGACGATGCCCCGCTTTTCATAGATCGGCAGGATCGGCGCGGTTTTGGCGCGATATTCGGCCATGCGCTTGCGCACGGTCTCTTCATTGTCGTCGGGCCGACGCTTGAACTCATGGCTACCGCACTCGTCGCAGGTGTTTTCCACCTTTGGCAGCTTATAACGGTCATGATAGCCTTCACCGCAGACGGCGCAGGTGAACCGCCCGGTGATGCGATCGACCAGCGCGTCTTCGTCCACTTCCAGCTCGATCACATGATCCAGCTTGCGGCCGCGCGCTTCGAGCAGTTCGTCGAGTGAATGGGCCTGCGGCTCGGTGCGCGGATAGCCATCGAAGATCGCGCCCGCATCGGGGCCGATCTGGTTGAGCCGGTCATCGATAAGCGCCGAAACCAGATCGTCCGAAACCAGTTCACCCGCGTCCATCACAGCCTGGACTTTTTTGCCCAGATCGCTGCCCGATTTTACTGCGGCCCGAAGCATGTCCCCCGTCGATAGCTGAACCATCGCATGGTTTGCTTCCAGAAGATGTGCCTGCGTCCCCTTGCCGGCGCCCGGAGGCCCCAAGAGAATGATGTCCTTGGCCATGATAAATCCCCGTTCCGGCGCGTTTCAACGTCGCGGAGCGGCAGCGCAAAAGCGCCGCCGAATCCCCTCTCGGCCTCCCTTATAAGCGGGAGCGCCCGCCCTTCAACTTCGCCTTTTTGATAAGGTCGCCATATTGATGCGCGATCAGATGGCTCTGAATCTGGCTGACCGTGTCGATCGTCACGTTCACGACGATCAGCAGGCTGGTGCCGCCGATCACGAAGAACTGCGTCTGGCCCGTCGCGCCGATCACATATTCCGGCAACAGGCAGACCAGAGCCAGATATGCAGAGCCGAGCACGGTGATGCGCGTCAGCACATAATCCAGATAGTCCTGCGTGTTCTTGCCGGGGCGGATGCCCGGAATGAAACCGCCCTGCTTTTTCAGATTGTCCGCGGTCTCTTCCGGATTGAAGACGACGGCGGTGTAGAAGAAGCAGAAGAAGACGATGCCAAGGCCGTAGAGCAGCAGATAGAGCGGCTGACCATGGGCCAAATACTGATTCACCGTGATGATGGCGCTGCCGAAGGTGGTGTCCGGGCTAAGGTTGCGGCCGGCAAAGTTCGAGATCGTCACCGGCATCAGCAGCAGTGAGCTGGCGAAGATCGGCGGGATCACGCCCGCGGTGTTCACCTTCAGCGGCAGATGGCTGCGATCCGCCTGCATCATTCCGCGCTGCGTGGCGCGCTTGGGATACTGGATCAGCACCCGGCGCTGGCCGCGCTCCATGAAGCAGATGAGCAGGATCAGGACGACGAACATGCCGACGAACATCAGCACGGTGCCCGCGCCCAGGCTGCCTTCGGCAAGGCCGGCGGTCAGCTGACCGATCAGCTTCGGGATCTGGGCAATAATGCCCGCCATGATGATCAGCGAGATGCCGTTGCCGATGCCGCGGCTGGTGATTTGTTCGCCCAGCCACATCAGGAACATCGTGCCGCCGACAAGGCTAATGACCGCCACGACGCGGAACATGATGCCTGGCTCCACCACGGCCTGAAGTCCCGAAGACGCCGCCAGCGTCTCAAGACCCGCGGCCAGGAAGTAGCCCTGAATGGCGGTGAGGAAGACGGTACCGTAGCGGGTGTACTGGTTCAGCTTCTTGCGGCCCGCCTCACCTTCCTTCTTGATTGCAGCGAGCGTGGGCGAAAGCGCCGCGGCCAGCTGCACCACGATCGAGGCGGTGATGTACGGCATGACGCCCAGCGCGATGAGACTCATGCGCTGCAGCGAACCGCCGGAGAAGGTGTTGAAGATGTCGAGCACGCCGCCCTGTGCGTTGTTCGCATAGAGCGCGTTCAACGCCACCGGATCAATGCCGGGCAGCGGAACGAAGCTGAGCAGACGGAAAACGATGAGGGCGCCGAGCGTAAACCAGAGCCGCTGTTTCAGCTCGGTCGCCTTGCCGAATTTCGACAGGCTGATGTTGGCGGCCATTTGTTCGGCTCTGGAAGCCATGCGATCCTACCTTTTCGTTGCCTGACCGCGACTCCCGGCGCGGATGAGGCCTACTCCCGATGGGGCGCTATATCGGAGCATGCGGGGGCGCTGGCAAGGGCAGCGTGAAGCCGGGCCGGCGGCAACCGAATAGCAAAGGGCCCCGGGCCTGCCGACAATGTGCATACGCATCACCGTTCAGCAGGGCCGGAGCCCCTGAATTTGCTTACTTCTTGGCCTTGGCGGCCTTCTTCGCGTCGCTCTTGGCCTTTTTGGCCTCGCCGTCCGCGTTCACTTTGCGCTCGATCACCTGGACCGAACCACCGGCCTTTTCGACCGCTTCGATCGCGCCCTTGGACGCGCCGGCCACGACGAACTTGGCCTTCGTGGTCAGCTCACCCTTGGCGAGGAGGCGCACACCGTGCTTGCCGCCGCGCGCGAGACCGGCGGCCTTCAGCGCTGCGTGGTCGATGTCCTTGCCGGCGTCGAGCTTCTTGGCGTCGATGAACTTCTGCACCATGCCGAGATTGACCTCCGCATAGTCCTTGCCGAACGGGTTGTTGAAGCCGCGCTTCGGCAGGCGCATGTGGAGCGGCATCTGGCCGCCCTCGAAGCCCTTGATGGCGACGCCCGAACGGCTCTTCTGGCCCTTCTGGCCCCGGCCGGAGGTCTTGCCCTTGCCAGATCCGATGCCGCGTCCCACGCGCATCTTGGATTTGCGGGCACCGTCATTGTCGCGGAGATCGTTCAGTTTCATAATTCGCACTCGCTTTCGCTTTGTTCGCGCTGAAAAAGATATCCCCTCCCGCGAGCGGAAGGGGCGCTATCGGGATCGACGCCGAAGCGCAAAGCTTCGATCGACCGTCCCATTCTTGCTCCCCTCTCGCAAGCGAGAGGGGAAATCAAGTTATTCTACCACTTCCACCATGTGGGGAAGCTTGGCGATCATGCCGCGCACCTCGGGGGTGTCTTTCAGTTCGACCGTGCGGCCGATCTTGCCGAGGCCGAGGCCGGCGAGCGTTTGGCGCTGCTGCTTCGGGCGGCGGATCGGCGATCCGGTCTGGCGCACCTTGATCGTGGCGTTTTCGTTCTTAGCCATCGTTTCTTACTCCGTGACCGCCGCGGCTTCCGCCTCGGCCGTCTGCTGGTCCGCTCCGCCGCGTCCGAGCAGGTCTACCACCTTCTTGCCGCGGCGAGCCGCAACCGCCTTGGGACTGGTCTGATCGGTCAGCGCCTCGAAGGTGGCGCGGATCATGTTGTAGGGGTTGGACGTGCCGACCGACTTGGTCACCACATCGGCCACGCCGAGACTTTCGAAGATGGCGCGCATCGGGCCACCTGCGATGATGCCGGTACCGGCGGGTGCCGTACGGATCGTCACCTTGCCGGCGCCGAAACGACCATTGCCGTCATGATGCAGCGTGCGGCCTTCCTTCAGGGGAACGCGAACCATGGCCTTCTTCGCCGAAGCGGTCGCCTTGTTGATGGCTTCCGGAACTTCGCGAGCCTTGCCATGGCCGAAGCCGACGCGGCCCTGGCCGTCACCGACCACCACGAGAGCGGCGAAACCGAAGCGCTTACCACCCTTCACGGTCTTGGAGACGCGGTTGATGTGGACGAGCTTTTCGATCAGCTCTTCGCCCTGCTCTTCCTGATTGCGTCCACCGCGACCGCCACGGCGATCGTCGCGTCCACCACGGCCGCCGCGATTGTCGCGTCCGCCGCCGGGACCACCGCGGCCACGGCCACGCGCGCCCTGGCGCCCGGTGTCGTTGCGGGTGTTCTCGATCGTCTGCTGGTTCGCCTTGGGATCCAGGATCGCCTCGGGCTGATTGCCTTCGCCGGTCGTGCCGGGCTTGGCTGCGCCTTCGTTCTGGTTTTCGTCAGCCATCATTAAAACTCCAGTCCGCCTTCGCGCGCGGCATCCGCCAGCGCCTTGACCCGGCCATGAAAGAGGAAGCCGCCGCGATCGAACACGACATTCGTCACGCCCGCCTTCTTCGCAGCCTCGGCCACGCGCTTGCCGACTTCGGCAGCGCCTTCGGAGGTGGCGGCGTTCTTGTTCTTCGCACCCTTATCGAGTGAGGAAGCGGACGCGATGGTCTTGCCTTCCTTGTCGTCGATGACCTGAGCATAGATATGCTGGCCGGTACGGTGGATCGAAAGGCGCGGACGCGAAAGGCCCTGCTTGCGGAGCTTCGCACGGACGCGGGCCCGGCGGCGTTGGAAAAGAGACATTTTCGCCATGGCTTACTTCTTCTTCCCTTCCTTGCGGAAGATATACTCGCCGCGATACTTCACGCCCTTGCCCTTGTAAGGCTCCGGCTTGCGCCAGCGGCGGATCTCGGCGGCAACCTGACCGACCTTCTGCTTGTCGATACCGGAAATCTCGACCGTGGTCTGATCCGGCGTCTTGATGTCGATGCCATCAGGGATGGCGAAATCGACGTCGTGGCTGAAGCCGAGCTGCAGCTTCAGGGTCTTGCCCTGAACGTTCGCGCGGTAACCAACGCCGCTGATCTCGAGCACCTTGATGAAACCCTCGGTGACGCCGTCGACCAGGTTCTGCACCTGCGTGCGCTGCATGCCCCAGAAGGAGCGCGCACGCTTCGTCTGGTTCACCGGTGTGATCGAGACTTCATTATCGTTGAGGTCGTATGTCACCAGATCGAGCGTGGGCATGGACAGCTCGCCTTTCGGTCCTTTGACCGAAAGCTGGCCCCCGTCCATCTTCGCCGTCACGCCCGAAGGCAGTGCGACCGGCCTTTTACCAATGCGGCTCATCAGAATACCTCCGCGAGAACCTCGCCGCCGACATTCTGCTCGCGCGCTTCCGCGTCGGACAGAACACCCTTGGGCGTCGAGACAATGGTGATACCGAGGCCGTTGCGGACCCGCGGCAGATCCTGGCTGCCGGAATAAACGCGGCGGCCGGGCTTGGAGACACGCGCGACATGCTGGATCGCGGGCTGGCCCTCAAAATATTTCAGCTCGATGCGAATGCCTTCGTGCTGGCTGCGACGGCCGATGTTTTCGGCAGTGTAGCCACGAATATAGCCTTCGCGCTGGAGTACGTCGAGCACACGCTGGCGCAGCTTGGAGGACGGTGAGATCACGCTGTCCATCTTCGCCTGCTGGCCGTTGCGGATACGGGTGAGCATATCGCCCAGGGGATCGGTCAATGCCATGATTTAAATCCTTACCAGCTCGACTTGGTCACGCCGGGGATCAGGCCCTTATTGGCCAGATCGCGCAGCTGAATACGGCAGAGCCGAAACTTGCGGTAATAAGCGCGCGGACGGCCGGTAGTCTCGCAGCGGTTGCGCACGCGGGTCGGATTGCCGTTGCGCGGAATTTCCGCCATCTTGAGACGCGCGATCAGACGCTCGCTCTCGTCGAGAGACTGGTCATTCGCCTGCGCTTTAAGCTTCGCGTACTGGCCGGAATACTTCTTCACCAGCTTCTTGCGACGCTCGTTCTTATTGATGGAACTCAGTTTCGCCATGACTTAAGTTCTCTTCCTTTCTTCGGGAAAAGAGGCGCCTTGTTCAGGCTGCCTCCTTCTCCTGGTTTTCATCCTGGGGGAACGGGAAGCCGAACAGCTTCAGCATCTCACGTGCTTCGTCATCGGTCTTGGCCGACGTCGTCACGATGATGTCCATTCCGCGCACCTGATCGATCGCATCATAGCTGATCTCGGGGAACACGATCTGCTCCTTCAGACCCATGGCGAAGTTGCCACGGCCGTCGAAGCTTTTCGGGTTTAGGCCCCGGAAGTCGCGGATGCGGGGCATCGCGATGGTAATCAGACGATCGAGAAACTCGAACATGCGCTCACGGCGAAGGGTAACCTTCACACCGATCGGCATGCCTTCACGCAGCTTGAACTGCGCGATCGACTTCTTCGCCATGGTGATCACCGGCTTCTGGCCGGCGATCAGCTGCATTTCCTCGAGAGCGCTCTGGACCTTCTTCTTGTCCTGCGAACCCTCGCCAACACCCATATTGATCGTGATCTTCTCGATCGCGGGCACGGCGAAGCGATTGGCGTAACCGAACTTCTCGGTCATCGCCTTGACGATTTCCTCGTCATACTTCTTGCGGAGGCGCGGCGTATAATCAGCCATCGATAGTCTCCCCGGACTTCACGGCGACGCGAACGCGCTTACCGTCTTTTTCCTCGAAACGAACGCGGGTCGGCTTGCCATCCTTGGGATCGGCGAGCGCAACGTTCGACATGTGCAGCGGAGCCGGCTTGCGGTCGATGCCGCCCTGCGGGTTTTCCTGAGTCGGCTTGCGGTGACGGGCATGCACGTTGATGCCGTCGACGAGCAGCTTGCCGTCCTTCGGCATCACCTGCGTCACTTCACCGGTGCGACCCTTGTCCTTGCCGGCGAGTACGACGACCTTGTCGCCCTTTTTGATCTTGGCCATTCCCATGGTCAGAGTACCTCCGGAGCCAGCGAAATGATCTTCATGTGGCGCTTGGCGCGCAGCTCGCGAACCACCGGGCCGAAGATACGCGTACCGATCGGCTCCTGGTTGTTGTTGACGAGCACGGCGGCGTTGCCGTCGAAGCGGATGACCGAACCGTCGGGACGGCGCACGTCCTTGCGGGTGCGCACGATGACGGCACGGTGAACGTCGCCCTTCTTCACGCGGCCGCGGGGCTGCGCTTCCTTCACCGACACAACGATGATGTCGCCGACGCTCGCGGTACGACGCTTCGACCCGCCCAGCACCTTGATGCACTGGACGCGCTTGGCGCCGCTGTTGTCCGCGACGTCTAGAGTGGATTGCATCTGGATCATGGATCCGATTCCTTCTTCTGGGCCTGCCGGGACTAAGCCCGGTGGTTCCTACTTACGTGACAATCGAACTCAGGCTTCCGCCGGCTCGACGACTTCGCTCACTGCCGCCGGCGCATCGGCCTCGGCGCGGCCGCCAACCTGCTCGACAACGCGCCAGGTCTTGTTCTTGGAGACGGGCTTCGTCTCTTCGATGCGAACCACCTCACCCGTGCGGAACTTGTTGTCCTCGTCATGGGCGGAGTACTTCTTCGAACGACGAATGATCTTGCCGTAGAGCGGGTGCTTCACCTTCCGCTCAACGAGAACGACCACCGTCTTGTCCATCTTGTCCGACACGATGGTGCCGGTGAGTACGCGCTTGGGCATGTTCTTCTATCCTTCCTCAGGCGCTCTTGTCGGACGCGGCCTTGGCCGTCCGCTCGGTCTGCAGCGTCTTGATGCGCGCGATCGAGCGGCGCACTTCGCGCACACGCGCGGGCTTTTCCATCTGGCCGGTCGCGTTCTGGAAGCGCAGGTTGAACTGCTCCTTCTTCAGCTGACCGAGCTCGGTCTGGAGCTCGTCGTCGCTCTTGGCGCGAAAATCTTCCACTTGCTTGCTCATGTTCAGCCTTTCAGGTGCGATTCGTCGCCCAGACGGGCCACGACCTTGGTCTTGATCGGCAGCTTCATCGCGGCACGCTCGAACGCTTCAGCGGCGAGCGGACCGGCAACGCCGTCCAGTTCGAACAGGATACGGCCGGGCTTCACGCGCGCCGCCCAATATTCCACCGAACCCTTACCCTTACCCTGACGGACTTCGGCAGGCTTCTTGGAAACCGGCACGTCCGGGAAGACGCGGATCCAGAGGCGACCCTGACGCTTGATGTGACGCGTGATCGCACGGCGAGCCGCTTCGATCTGGCGCGCGGTGATCCGCTCGGGCTCCATCGCCTTCAGACCATAGGAGCCGAAATTCAGGGTAGTGCCACCCGGCGCCTTACCCTTGATCCGGCCCTTAAAGGCCTTGCGATACTTCATCTTCTTCGGTTGCAGCATGTCGCTCTACCTTATCCTTTAACGCTGGCGATCAGCGGGCCGGACGGACGCCGGAGGTCTGTGCCTCCATCATCAGCCGGTCGGTCGCCATCGGATCATGGGCCATGATCTCGCCCTTGAAGATCCAAACCTTGATGCCGATAATGCCATAGGCGGTCAGCGCCTCGGCTTCGGCATAATCCACGTTCGCACGCAGCGTGTGCAGCGGCACGCGGCCTTCGCGGTACCACTCGGTACGCGCGATCTCGGCACCGCCGAGACGACCGGCACACACGATCTTGATGCCTTCAGCACCCAGACGCAGCGCGGACTGCACGGCGCGCTTCATGGCGCGGCGGAAGGCGATACGGCGGATCAGCTGATCGGCGACGCCCTGCGCAACGAGCTTGGAATCAACTTCCGGCTTGCGGATTTCGACGATGTTCAGCGACACGTCGCTTTCCGTCATCGCGCTGAGCGCACGGCGCAGCTTCTCGATGTCCGCACCCTTCTTGCCGATGATCACGCCGGGGCGTGCGGCATAGACGGACACGCGGCACAGCTTGGCCGGACGCTCGATCACGACCTTGCTGATCGCGGCCTGCGGCACGGTTGCCATGATATGCTGACGGATCTTGAGATCCTCCATCAACAGACGGCCATAGTCATGGCCTTCGGCGAACCAGCGGCTGTCCCAGGTCCGGTTGATCTGGAGGCGAAGGCCGATCGGATTGCTCTTATGACCCATCGCTTAGGCCTCCTCTTCCTGCTCGCGCACCACGATGCGGATGCGGCTGAACGGCTTGATGATCTGGCTGGCGCGGCCACGAGCACGGGCGCGGAAGCGCTTCATGCGGATCGATTTGCCCACGCTGGCTTCCGACACGACCAGCGCGTCGACATCCAGATTGTGATTGTTCTCCGCGTTCGCAATGGCAGAAGCGAGCACCTTGCGCACGTCTTCGGCCATCGCCTTCTTGGAGAACTGCAGCACGTTCATCGCGTCCTCGACCTTGCGGCCGCGGATCAGGCCAGCGACCAGGTTGAGCTTCTGCGCGGAGCCCTTGACCATCGTGCCGACGGCCAGTGCTTCGTTCTCTTCCACGCGGCGGGGGTTCTTTGCCTGTCCCATCAGCGCTTGCCCTTCTTGTCGGCGCCGTGACCGTGGAAGGTCCGCGTCGGCGCGAATTCGCCCAGCTTGTGGCCAACCATGTCCTCATTAACGGACACAGGGATGAACTTCTGGCCGTTATAAACGGTGAAGGTCAGGCCGACGAACTGCGGCAAGATGGTGGAGCGGCGCGACCAGGTCTTGATCGGTGCGCGGCTGGATTTTTCCTGCGCGTCTTCCGCCTTCTTCAGAAGGTAGAGATCGACGAACGGGCCTTTCCATACGGAGCGTGCCATGGATTACCTCTTCTTCTTCGCGTGACGCGAACGGATGATCATCTTGTTCGACGCCTTCTTGCGGTCACGCGTACGCATGCCCTTGGTCGGCTTGCCCCACGGGGTAACCGGATGACGGCCGCCCGAGGTCCGGCCTTCACCACCGCCGTGCGGGTGATCGACCGGGTTCTTGGCAACACCGCGGGTCAGCGGACGCTTGCCGCGCCAGCGGTTGCGACCGGCTTTTGCCAGCGTCGTGTTCGAGTTGTCGGGGTTCGAAACCGCGCCGACCGTGCCCATGCAATTGCCGTGCAGGTAGCGCTGCTCGCCCGAGTTGAGCCGCATGATGACCATACCGCGATCGCGGCCGACCAGCTGGGCGTACGTGCCCGCGCTGCGAGCGATCTGGCCGCCCTTGCCCGGCTTCATCTCGATATTGTGGCAGATCGTGCCGACCGGCATCTGGCTGAGCAACATGGCGTTGCCCGGCTTGGTATCGGTCTTCTCACCAGCGACGATCTTGTCGCCGACGTTGAGACGCTGCGGCGCGATGATGTAAGCCTGCTCACCGTCCGTGTAAGTCACCAGTGCGATGAAGGCCGAACGGTTGGGGTCATATTCCAGACGCTCGACCGTTGCTTCCACGTCCCATTTGCGACGCCTGAAGTCGATCACGCGATACTTCTGCTTGTGACCGCCGCCGATGCCGCGCGAGGTGACATGGCCCTTGTTGTTGCGGCCGCCGGTCTTGCGCTTGCCTTCGGTCAGTGCCTTGACCGGACCGCCCTTGTGCAGGCCCTTCCGGTCGACAAGCACCAGGCCGCGGCGGGCCGGACTGGTCGGTTTATAGCTCTTCAACGCCATCTCAGACTCCCGTGGTCACGTCGATGCTCTGGCCTTCAGCCAGGGTAACGACGGCCTTCTTGACGTCCGAACGGCGGTAAGGCTGGCCTTTCCAGCGCTTGGTCTTGCCCTTCTGGACCATCGTGTTCACGCGCTCGACCTTCACGTCGAACAGCGCTTCCACCGCCGCCTTGATCTGCGGCTTGGTGGACGTGCCGGCGACCTTGAAGACCACCGCATTGTTCTCGGAAAGAAGCGTCGACTTCTCGGTGATGTGGGGCGCCACGATCACGTCGTAATGACGCGTATCGATATCGCCTTTCGCTTTCGCCTTAGCCATTGAAACGCGCCTCCAGCTTCTCGACCGCGGCGCGGGTCAGCACCAGCGTCTCGGCCCTAAGGATATCGTAAACATTGGCGCCGACCGCAGGCATCACATTGATGCCGAACAGATTGGCCGAAGCCTTCTTGAAGCCCGCATCGACGCTTTCGCCGTCGATCACCAGAACGCGCTTGCCGAAGCCGAGGCCAGCGGCCTGATCCTTCAGCGCCTTGGTCTTGGCATCCTTCATCTCGAGCGTGTCGAGAATGATGATGCTGTCGCTTTTGGCCTTGTCGCTCAGCGCCATTTTGAGGCCGAGTGCACGGACCTTCTTGTTGAGCTGCGGGTCGAAGTCACGCTTGCGCGCACCGTGAGCCTTACCGCCGCCGATGAAGATCGGGGCAGCGCGGTCACCGTGACGAGCCGTACCGCCGCCCTTCTGGCGACCGAACTTCTTGCCGGTGCGGGCGACGTCGCTGCGCTCACGGGTCGGGCGGGCGGTGCCGCGCGCCTTCTCACGCTGCCAGGTGACGACGCGGTGCAGGATATCGGCACGCGGCTCGAGCCCGAACACGTCGTCGGAAAGCTCGATGTCGTTGCCGGCTTTCTTGCCGTCGAGGGTCTGAACCTTCAGCTTCACGGCTTAGCCCTCCTTCTCTTCGCCATCGACAGGCTTGTCGCTGTCGGTGGGCTGGTTTTCTACCTTCTCGGCATTCGCCTGCGCTTCGGCCTGCAGCTCCTGACTGCGCTCCAGCTCGGCGGCGGCCGCCGCGATTTCCTCGTCAGACGGACCCGCCTGACGCTCATGCTCGGCAGCGCTCTCAATCATGCCGGCATCGGCACTCTCGTGCGAGAACTGGTCCGCGTTGCGGCGCATGGCACCGGGGAACGGCAGACCTTCCGGCATCGGCACCTTCACCGAGTCCTTGACGATCAGCCAAGCACCCTTGGAACCGGGCACCGAGCCGCGCACGAAGATCAGACCGCGATCGCTGTCGGTGCGGACGATTTCGAGGTTCTGTTGGGTCCGAACGCGATCACCCATGTGACCGGCCATCTTCTTGTTCTTGAAGACCTTGCCCGGATCCTGACGGTTACCCGTCGAACCATGCGAACGGTGGCTGAGCGAAACGCCGTGCGTTGCGCGCAAACCGCCGAAACCGTGACGCTTCATGGCACCGGCAAAGCCCTTACCCTGCGTACGGCCCTGAATATCGACCATCTGACCGGCGACGAAATGGTCGGCGGTGACGGTGGCGCCAACGGGAAGCAGACCCTCTTCGCTGTCGACGCGGAATTCCACGACGCGCGCCTTGGGAGTCACTTCAGCCTTTGCAAACGCTTCGCGCTGCGGCTTGTTGACGTTCTTCGCCTTGCGCTCACCCGCGCCGAGAGCGACGGCAAAATAGCCATCACGCTCTTCGCGGCGCTCGCCGACGACCTGACAATTTTCTAGCGACAAGACGGTGACCGGCACGTGCTGGCCGTCCTCCTGGAAGAGGCGGGTCATCCCCATCTTTTTCGCGATCACGCCAGTGCGCATGATCAAACACTCCTTCAACAGAGGCCTGACGGGACCATTCCCGAAAGGCGTGCGAGCCCCGCCGACAATTCGACGAAGCTCGTTTCAGCCCAGATGTTCGTAACGTCGCCCCGTCCGGGCTGAGTGCAGCACCAGGCCTAACGACCTTGGCGAAGCGAGACGGGGGACGCTTGCCCGGCTATGCCCGAAGGCGGCGCCGGAGGTATCCCTCGAACCGACGGAACCAGATGGCTCCGCGATCGCAGCCCCGGAGCAAGTCCGGAGCATAGCCGGCAATTAAGCCAGCTTGATTTCAACGTTCACGCCGGCGGCGAGATCGAGCTTCATCAGCGCATCGACCGTCTGCGGCGTGGGCTGCACGATGTCGAGCAGCCGCTTGTATGTACGCACCTCGAACTGCTCGCGCGACTTCTTGTCGACATGCGGACCGCGGTTCACGGTGAACTTCTCGATACGCGTCGGCAGCGGAATGGGGCCACGGATAAGGGCGCCGGTGCGCCGTGCAGTATCGGCGATATCCCCGGTCGCCTGATCGAGCACGCGGTGATCAAAGGCCTTGAGGCGAATGCGAATATTCTGCGTTTCCATAACGTCCAAACACTACCGATGCGAAAGAGCCAAAAACAAACCGCCCCAGAAATCCCGCAGGAAACGCCGGGGCGGCTTCAAAATGTAGAGCCGCCCGAATCAACGACCCGGGCGGCTGAGGGGTCTATATTAGACCTTGATGGTGCTGACAACCCCTGCACCGACGGTGCGGCCACCTTCGCGGATAGCGAAGCGCAGACCTTCGTCCATGGCGATCGGAGCAATCAGCTTCACGCCGATCGTCACGTTGTCGCCGGGCATGACCATCTCGGTGCCCTCGGGGAGGATCACTTCGCCGGTCACGTCGGTGGTGCGGAAGTAGAACTGCGGACGATAGTTGGCGAAGAACGGCGTGTGACGGCCACCCTCGTCCTTCGACAGCACGTACACTTCTGCGTCGAACTCGGTGTGCGGCGTGATTGAACCGGGCTTGGCCAGAACCTGGCCGCGCTCGACGTCGTCACGCGCGGTGCCACGAAGCAGCGCACCGATGTTGTCGCCCGCTTCACCGCGATCAAGCAGCTTGCGGAACATTTCGACGCCGGTCACGGTCGTCTTGGTGGTGTCCTTGATACCAACGATCTCGACTTCGTCGCCGACGTTCACAACGCCGGTCTCGACGCGGCCGGTCACAACCGTACCACGGCCCGAGATCGAGAACACGTCTTCGATCGGCATCAGGAAGTCGCGGTCGACGGGGCGATCCGGCTTCGGGATGTAGCTGTCGACGGCGTCCATCAGGGCAATGATCTTTTCCTTGCCGATGTTGTCGTCGCGGCCTTCGAGGGCGGCGAGAGCCGAACCAGCAACGATCGGAATATCGTCACCCGGGAAGTCGTACGAGCTGAGAAGCTCGCGGATTTCCAGCTCGACGAGCTCGAGGAGCTCTTCGTCGTCAACCTGGTCAACCTTGTTCATGAACACGACCAGAGCCGGCACGCCGACCTGACGGGCGAGCAGGATGTGCTCGCGGGTCTGCGGCATGGGGCCGTCGGCGGCGTTCACGACGAGGATAGCACCGTCCATCTGCGCGGCGCCGGTGATCATGTTCTTCACATAGTCGGCGTGGCCCGGGCAATCGACGTGCGCATAGTGACGCTCGGCGGTTTCATACTCGACGTGCGCGGTCGAAATGGTGATGCCGCGCTCGCGCTCTTCAGGAGCCTTGTCGATGTTGGCGAAGTCGACGGCGGCGCCGCCATGGACTTCAGCCATCACCTTGGTGATCGCTGCGGTCAGCGTGGTCTTGCCATGGTCGACGTGACCGATGGTACCAACGTTTACGTGCGGCTTGTTCCGCTCGAATTTTGCTTTTGCCATTTTACCCTACCTTCTTCTGCAATGTCGTTTGCCGGGCTCCGAAGCGCCGCGCATTGGCGTCGCTTCGGCCCCAAGTCAACCATCTATACTCGGCTGTGCGCCGCCTGATGAACGGACTATCAGGCGCGAAAGCGTGCCCGATAGCCGATCCTGTGCGCTTAGGCCAGCTTCTCTTTCACTTCGTCGGCCACATTCTGCGGCACCTCTTCATAGTGCGAGAACTGCATCGTGTACTGCGCACGTCCCTGAGTGAACGAGCGGAGCTGGTTCACATAACCAAACATGTTGGCAAGCGGCACGATCGCGTCAACCGCCTGCGCGATACCGCGCGTGTCGGTACCCTGAATCTGGCCACGGCGGGAGTTCAAATCGCCGATCACGTCGCCCAGATACTCTTCCGGGGTGATGACCTCCACCTTCATGACCGGCTCGAGCAGCTTGATGCCGGCCTTCTGCGCCACTTCGCGCATCGCCGCACGGCCCGTGATCTCGAACGCCAGCGCCGAGGAGTCGACGTCATGGGTCTGACCATCGATCAGGCGGATGTCGAAGTCGATGATCGGGAAGCCGATCAGCGATCCGGTCTCAGCCGTCTCACGCATGCCCTTTTCGACCGACGGGATATATTCCTTCGGAATCACACCACCCTTGGTCTCGTCCATGAAGTTGATGCCCTGGCCGCGCTCACCGGGGCTGACCACAACCTTCACGCGGCCGAACTGGCCCGAACCACCCGACTGCTTCTTGTGGGTGTAATCGACCTCGACTTCACGCTTCAACGATTCGCGATAGGCCACCTGCGGCGCACCGACGTTCGCTTCTACCTTGAATTCGCGCTTCATGCGATCGACGAGGATGTCGAGGTGAAGCTCGCCCATGCCCTTGATGATCGTCTGGCCCGATTCGTGATCGGTCGAAACGCGGAAGGACGGATCCTCGGCGGCCAGACGATTGAGCGCGACGCCCATCTTTTCCTGGTCGGCCTTGGTCTTCGGCTCCACCGACAGCTCGATCACGGGATCGGGGAACTCCATGCGCTCCAGGATGATCGGCTTGTTCGATGCGCAAAGCGTATCGCCCGTCGTCGTCTCCTTGAGGCCCGCGATAGCAACGATGTCGCCGGCATAGGCCGCCTCGATGTCTTCGCGGTTGTTGGCATGCATCAGCAGCATGCGGCCGATCTTTTCCTTCTTGTCCTTCACGGAGTTCAGGACGGTGCCCTTCTCCAAGACGCCGGAATAGATGCGCGCAAAAGTCAGCGTGCCCACAAACGGATCGTTCATGATCTTGAACGCGAGGGCGCTGAACGGCGCTTCGTCGCTGGACGGACGGCTGTCTTCCTGATCGCTGTCGGGCAGCACGCCCTTAATCGCCGGAACGTCGAGCGGGCTCGGCAGATAGTCGACCACGGCGTCGAGCAGCGGCTGAACGCCCTTGTTCTTGAACGCGGAGCCACAGAGCACCGGAACGAACGCCTGCTCGAGCGTACCCTTGCGGATCAGCTTCTTCAGCGTGTCGACGTCGGGCTCATTGCCTTCCAGATAGGCTTCCATCGCCTCGTCGTCCTGCTCGACGGCGAGCTCGATCAGCTTCTCGCGATATTCGGCAGCCTTGTCCTTCAGGTCGTCCGGGATATCGACATAGTTGAATTCGGCGCCGAGGCCTTCCGATTCCCAGATGATGCCGCGATTGTGAACGAGGTCCACGAGCCCCTGAAGGTCGCTCTCGATGCCGATCGGCAGATAGAGAACGGCCGGGGTCGCGCCCAGACGATCGATGATCGACTGCACGCAGAATTCGAAGTTGGCACCGGTGCGGTCGAGCTTGTTGATGAAGCACATCCGCGGCACCTTGTACTTGTCCGCCTGGCGCCACACCGTCTCGGACTGCGGCTCCACGCCGGCCACGCCGTCGAAGCATGCAACCGCGCCGTCGAGCACGCGGAGGCTACGCTCCACCTCGATGGTGAAGTCCACGTGGCCGGGGGTGTCGATGATGTTGATGCGGTGATCGTTCCAGAAACAGGTCGTCGCGGCGGACGTGATCGTGATGCCGCGCTCCTGCTCCTGCTCCATCCAGTCCATCGTGGCGGCGCCGTCATGGACTTCGCCGATCTTGTAGGACTTACCGGTGTAGAACAGGATCCGCTCGGTCGTCGTGGTCTTACCGGCGTCGATATGCGCCATGATGCCGATATTGCGGTATTTTTCGAGCGGATAATCGCGGGCCATGATGGCTACTCCAGGGGATGTAAGATTACAGGTCCGATTCGGAGAACCGGATTTTCGGGGGCGATATAGGAAGAGGGGCCGGTGTTTGCCAGCCCCTCTTCCCGTCATTCAGATGATCGAGCGCTTACCAGCGATAGTGCGAGAAGGCGCGGTTGGCTTCGGCCATCCGGTGCGTGTCTTCACGCTTCTTCACAGCGTTACCACGGTTGTTGGCAGCATCCATCAGCTCGCTCGACAGGCGGGCAGCCATGGTGGTCTCACCGCGGCCGCGCGCAGCCGAGATCAGCCAGCGAATGGCAAGAGCCTGGGCGCGCTCGGGGCGAACCTCGACCGGCACCTGATAGGTCGCACCGCCGACGCGGCGGCTGCGGACCTCGATGCCCGGCTTGATGTTGTTGAGCGCATCATGGAACAGCTGGATCGGATCGGCCTTGGCGCGTGCCTCGACCGTGTCGAGAGCACCATAAACGATGCGCTCGGCGGCAGATTTCTTGCCGTCATACATCAGGTTGTTCATGAATTTGGAAAGGACCACATCACCGAACTTAGGGTCGGGAAGGATCTCGCGCTTTTCGGGGCGACGACGACGTGACATATCTTATCTCCTGAACCCGGTTCTTACTTAGGACGCTTCGCGCCGTACTTCGAACGGCTCTGCTTGCGATCCTTGACGCCCTGCGTATCGAGCACGCCGCGAAGGACGTGGTAACGAACGCCGGGAAGGTCGCGCACACGGCCGCCGCGGATCAGCACAACGCTGTGCTCCTGCAGGTTATGGCCTTCGCCCGGGATGTAGGAGATGACTTCGCGCTGGTTGGTCAGGCGAACCTTGGCCACCTTACGCAGAGCCGAGTTCGGCTTCTTCGGCGTCGTCGTATAGACGCGGGTGCAAACGCCGCGCTTCTGCGGGTTCTGCTCCATCGCAGGGACCTTGCTCTTGGCCTTCTGCGGAACGCGACCCTTGCGGATCAGCTGGTTGATAGTCGGCATAAATGCTTCACCTTGTATCTATGTCTTGCCAGGCATCGGAACGGAAAACCGTTTCTCCCGAACCCCGGCGGCGGTTACTAGAACGCATGGCAGCGTGTGGTGACGGCGGGGCCAGCCCGTTGATCCGCCCGCCCCATGCGCGCTTGTTTCAGCCTGTTACTGGCTTGGGTTCCCGTATAGGGACCGGCAGAGCGGTCGCCAAACGGAAGCGCGGCCTTTAGAAGCTTGCACGGCAAAGGTCAACGCCTGTTCGCGAGGCATCGGACAGCGCTGCGGCCGCCCTACGAACGCATACGATCAGTCGGCGCGCCGGTGCCCCAGCACCCGGTTTTCCATCCGGATTCGCCAGACAAGCAGAGCCGCGTTCAGAAAGGTGAAGACGATCGCCACCGTCTCCTCATTCATGATCAAAGGCACCAGCGCGATCTCCGCCACCACCACCAGATAGTTGGGGTGCGGGAAGAACCGGTACGGGCCCTTTCGGATGCGCGGAAAGTTGGGCGAGCTGATGAGCCGGGTGGTCCAGTAACGCCCCAGCGTGAACAGCGCCCAGTAACGCAGCGCCTGGGTCAGCGCGAATAGCAGCAGCAACAACAAATCGGGCCGCGGGTTCGGCACGGCAAAGATGACGATGGAAATCAGCCACGCACTGTGGAGCGCAATGAAAAGCCGATAGCCTTTGCGCCCGAACTCGTGCGCGCCCTCTTTAATCAGCGCCCGCGTGTTGCGCTGCGCGATCGCAAGCTCGGCAATCCGCTGCAGGAAGACATAGGCAATCAGCAGCACCGCCCAGGCGGGCCATTCGACGATGGGCGTCATGGTCTCAGCACTCCGATCGCACCGGTAAAGCCGGGGCCGAGTGCGGTTAGCAGAAGCGGCTTCGACTGTCGCTGCGCCATTAAGCGGTCCAGCACAAACAGCACCGTGGGAGAGGACATATTGCCATATTCCCGCAGCACCGCGCGTGTTGCCGGCAGGCGCTCCTCAACCGGCGCGGCGGCGGGTGCGAAATAGTCGGCCAGCGCATCGACCACCCTGCCCCCGCCCGGATGGCAGGCGGGCTCCGCCAACGCGTCCAGGGTCAATCCTTCGTCGGCCAGATAGGCATCGCACAGAGGCGCAAATTCCTGGGCGACGAACGCCGGGATGTTCTTCGCCAGCACCAGATCGAAGCCGGTGTCGCCGATCTCCCACCCCATCATATCGATGCTGTCCGGCCAAACGCGCTGGACGAAGCGACCGAAGCGAGGGCCCTGCCCCTCCCCGGTTACCACGGCTGCGGCGCAGCCATCCGCGAACAGCGCGGCGGCCACCACGTCCTTCTTGTCCATGCGCTGATGATCATAAGCCAGGCTGCACAGCTCCATCGCCACGAACAGCGTGGTCTTGCCCGGCGGCGTCAGATCGGCGGCAACGGAGAGGCCAAGCACGCCGCCCGCACAACCATAACCGAACAGCGGCACCGTGCGCGTGTCCTGATCGAAGCCCATCAGTTCCACCATGCGGCTCGGCAGGCTAGGCGTCAGCGTGCCCGTTGTTGAGATGAAGACGATGGTATCGATATCCGCAGGGACCAACCCCGCATCATCCAGCGCCTTGCCAGCCGCGCGGCGAAACAGGTCCTTGCCCACCTCTTCATAGGTCGCGGCGCGTTCCGGCCAGCTACGCGGGCGCATGTAGAAATCAACCGGACGGGCGATGCGGCGCTGCTCGATCCCCGTATTGACCAAAATCGCTTGCATGCGCCCCGGCATCGGCATGCCGCGTCCGGCCTCGATGATCGAAAGCACCTCGCTTTGCAGCAGCACGGTGTCCGGAACGGCGGTGCCGATCGATCGCAGATGGGCCAAAAATGAACGCTCCGATAAAATCACCCGGTCCCAGGACCGTGCGTACCTTACGGGTCTAGCCCGGCAAAAGCCGCCCGTCGCCTGCCAAAATGTTGGTTTCAGGCAACATCACGAAATTTTCACTGGCCCGACTTCGCCGCGACACAGGACCTACGCCGCCGCGTAACACCGCATCCTCACTGGCGTGCGCACAATAACCGCCAACAGAGGGCCCTCTTCCATGCGTTTTACATCCCACGCCGCCATCGCCATTTCGCTCGCCGCCTTCGGCTCGGCCGCTGCGCAGGCTCAGGCAGCCGATCCTGCTGCCGACGGTGCAGAAAGCGCCGCGATCGATTCGGAGATCGTCGTCACCGCGCAAAAACGCGCAGAGTCGATCAGCGATGTGCCGCTCACCGTGAGCGCGCTGAGCGGAGAGGCTCTCAAGGAAATCGGCGTCGATGAGTTCGATGAGGTCGCCGCCTATATTCCCGGCCTGATCGTGCAAGAGCAGAGTCCCAACAATCCCGGCTTCGTGATCCGCGGCATTACATCGGATTCCGGGAGCGCGCAGATCGCGCCGCGCGTTTCCATCTACTATAATGGCGTCGACGTCTCCCGTTCGCGCGGCTCCTATTTCGATCTGTTCGATATTGAACGGATCGAGGTGGTGAAGGGCCCGCAGGCGACGCTGTTCGGCACCGCCTCGACGATTGGCGCGATCAGCGTCATCACCAATCGTCCCACGCCGGAAGAAAGCGCCTCCGCCTCGGTCAGCTACGGCAATTTCAACGCGGTGCAGGCCAATGCCGTGGTAAACGGCGGCACCGAGTTCATTTCCGGGCGCCTCGCCGCCGTCTACAAATATCGCGACGGCTATGTGCGCAATATCGGCGGCCAGCCGGGCACGGTCAGCGGCAATCAGGTCGGCATCGAGCAGGACGATCTGAACGGGGTGAATCAGTTCGGCTTGCGCGGATCGATCCGCGTCAATCCTGCCGCGGGCGGGCATATCGATTTCATCGCCACCTACGAACAGCAGCGCAATCCCGGCACCGCATTCAAATCCGGCACGCTGCCGCCCACTGGCGGCGACACCAGCCCCTACAGTTTCGCGGAACTCGGCGGATCGCCGTTCAGCGAAAGCGTTCTCGGCCTGCCCAAACTCGGGCTGAACCGCGAGGTCTACGACGCCAATCTCAGCATCGAATTCCCGATCGGCGATGCCTGGCAGCTCGATTCGATCACCGGCTATCGCAAGTTCGATAGCCTGGAAGTGTTCGATGCGGACGGTTCCGGCCTGTTCTTCCTGGAATTCGCAGAGGACGCGAAGGGCCAGCAGATGAGCCACGAGACCCGCATCAGCTATGACAGCGACCGCTTCCGCGGTTTTGCGGGTTTCAACATCTTCCATGAAGAAGGCACGCAAGGGGTGCCCTTCTCTACCGATGAAGGCACGTATATCGCCTGCGCGCCCTTCCCCGCCTTCGCACCGGTTCAGGCCGTACTCTCTGGCGCACAGGGCGGCGCCAATCCATGCTACAGCGCGCCCGCCGGCTACACCGCGCCCAATGCCAGCGCTATTCTGACGCGCGGGGCGGCCAGCATCATTCCCTATTCCAGCGTCTTCGAAAATGGCGGCAAGAACACGAGCTACTCGGTCTTTGCAGACGGCACGGCGATCTTCGGTCTACTCGAGCTGACGGCGGGGCTGCGCTATCTCTACGAGGAACGCCAATCGACCTACTTCTCTCGCCAGCCGGGTAGCCAGGTATTTGCTGGCCTCGGCGTACCGGGCGTGTCGCTACTCGGCGCGGTGGACACCGCCGGGCAGACATTCCGGGCGAGCGACGATTTCGACGCCTTCCTGCCGCGCTTCAACGCGCTTTACCGCGTCACGCGGGACGTGAACGTTTACGCCACCATCTCCAAGGGGCGCCGCTCGCCGGTGCTGAACCTCACCGCGCGCGGCCCGCGCGCCGGAGAGACCGGTCCGCAGCCCAGCCTGACCATCGTGGATGCGGAAACGGTCTGGAACTATGAAGGCGGGATCAAGGGCAGCTTCGGCGGGTTCACCGGCTCGATCGGCGCCTTCTATCAGGATTACAGCAACTTCCAGACCAGCCTCATTACCCAGCAGGATACGGTGGATCAGAATGGCAACCCCATTCCGGCCGGCACCGTCATTCCGGTCAATGCCGGTCAGGCAACAAATTTCGGCATTGAGGTGGAAACCAGCTACCGCGTGTCGCGCGCGCTGCGTCTGTTCGCCAACTACGCCTATATCGACGCCAAGATCGGCGAGCCGGCGGAGGGTACGGCCAGCCAGTTCTCCTTCCAGGACAGCCGTTTCCGTCTGACGCCCGAACATAGCGCCTCGGGCGGGATCGAATTCAACGCGGACCTGGGCGGCGGCACGGCGATTTTCTTCACGCCCACCGCCACCTATCAGAGCCGCGTGTTCTTCGAGGTGCCGAACGATCCCTCCACCAGCCAGGACGGCTATGTCCTCGTCAATCTGCGCGGCGGCGTGACGTTCGACGACGGCCGCTATGAGATCAGCGGTTTTGCGCGCAATCTGCTCGATAAGGAATATCTTATCGATGCCGGCAATACCGGCGGCTCCTTCGGCACCACCACCTATATTGCCGGCGAACCGCGTCTGTACGGGATCCAGCTCGCCGCTCGCTTCTGATAGCAAACGGCCATCACATTGCCCTGACCCGGCGGGGCTGATAATCCCGCAGAGGCAGGGCAATGGGGGCACTTCGGGGTGAACGACGAAAGACAGACGGACCTGTCCGAAGATGGGCACACGGCGGAAACCGCCTGCCTCAATTGCGGCACAGCGCTCATCGGATCGCACTGCCATGCCTGCGGGCAGCACGCGCATGTCCACCGCACACTGTCCGCGCTCGGTCATGATTTCCTCCATGGCGTGCTGCATTTCGAAGGTGCTTTCTGGCACAGCGCGCCGCTGCTCGTCTGGCGCCCGGGCGAACTGACCCGCAGATATATCGACGGCGAACGCAAACGCTTCATCTCCCCGATGGCTCTGTTCCTGTTCGCGATCTTTCTGATGTTCGTGATCTTCAGCTTCACCGGCGGCCCGTTCGAAAACATGCAGAGCCCGGAAACCGATGCCGCCTATCAACGGGAATCGGAACAGCTCGATCAGAAGATCCAGAAAGACTCGGCGGCACTGAAAGCGCTCCCACCCGGCGATACCGGACGCGCGGGGTTGGAAGAGGCGCTGCGTGAGGAGATGGCGGCCCGCAATGGCATTGCCATGCTACGTCAGGAGCCGATGCCTTATCCGGAGATGATCGGCGTAGATGAGAGGGTCGGCCAAAGCGGAACCGACGCGATCAACACCGGCAGCCCTTTTCTGGATCATATCCTTGAGAAGGCAGTCCACAAATTTCAGGCCAATCCGGGGCTGATCCAATATAAGATGCAGTCGAACGGCTATAAATTCGCCTGGCTGCTGATCCCGCTGTCTCTGCCCTTCATATGGCTGGTGACGATCGGCGCCAAAAGCGTGCGCTTCTACGATCACGCCGTCTTTACGACCTACTCGCTCAGTTTCATGGTGCTCCTGTTCCTGGCGCTGACGCTGCTCGGCAAAGCGGGCGTTTCTTCGGGTCTACTGATACCCATCGGCCTGATATTCCCGCCAATCCATCTCTACCGCCAGCTGCGCCACGCTTACGGGTTTTCGCGGCTTTCCACGTTGCTGCGTCTCGCTGTCCTACTTTCCCTTATCCCAGTGATCGGCCTTATCTTCACCTTCCTGCTTCTCGGCCTCGGGCTTGCGGGATAGGTCATGCTGCGGTCACGGAGCGCGTGCATGAGGTGCGCACGCCAGACACAGAAGGATTTCGCATGACCCTCCAGATCGATCGGCGCCTGTTGTTGCAGGCAGGCACCTTCGGCATCGGCGCGCTGACCATTCCCGGTGCCGCCTTCGCCTTCCAGTCCGCCACCGGCTTCTCCCACGGCGTAGCGTCGGGCGAGCCGAGCCAGGATTCGGTGTTGCTCTGGACGCGCTATGTCGGCAGCAGTGATACGCGCCTGACCGTGGAAGTCACCGATCCGGCCACGGGTAAGGTGGTCGGCGGCGGTTCGACCACCGCCTCTTCGACACGGGACTATTGCGCCAAGCTGGTGGTCGACGGCCTGCAGCCCGGCCGATGGTATTATTATCGCTTCGTTGCCCCCGACGGCAGCGCCTCGCCGCAAGGGCGCACACGCACATTGCCCGATGGCGAGACCGATAAATGGCGCATGGGCGTGTTCAGCTGCTCCAACATGCCTTTCGGCTATTTCAACGCCTATGCCGCCGCCGCGGCGCGCGACGACCTGGATATCATCATGCATCTGGGCGATTATTTTTACGAATATGGCCCCGGCACCTATCCCGATGTCGCGCTGCCGGGCCGCGCGGTGCAGCCGGATCACGAAATCCTGACGCTCACCGATTATCGCCTGCGCTATCAAAGCTACCGCGCCGATCCGGATCTGCAGCGGGTCCACCAGCTATGGCCGATGCTGGCGCAGTGGGACGATCATGAGATTGCCAACGATGCCTGGGAACATGGCGCGCAGAACCATCAGCCGAACGAGGGCGATTACGAGATGCGCAAGCGCATCGCGCGGCGCACCTACCGCGAATGGATGCCGGTGCACGATCTGCCGGACACCGAGGACCAGTGGAAAAGCTATCGCGTGGGTGATCTTGCCACCATCTTGCTGACCGAAAGCCGCCTGCACGCGCGGGCCAAGCAGTTCGATCTGTCCGAAGTGCTGCAGGGCAAGGGCAATATCGAGGCCGCGCTCGTGGAATTTCGCGAGCAGACCTATCGCGATCCCGCACACACCATGCTGGGGCTGGATCAGGAGGGCTGGTTCGCGGATCAGCTCAAGCGCTCGGTCGGCGCGGGGGAGAAATGGCAGGTCTGGGCGCAGCAGACGGTCATGGGCACCTTGCTGATGCCGCAGCAGACGCTGGATTGGATTCCGGAAAGCGCACCGGACTATGTGAAGCAGCGCTCCGCCGTCGGCGCGCTGGCGAGCAAGGCGGGCCTGCCCTTCAATTTCGACAGTTGGGACGGCTATCCCGCCGCGCGCAGCCGGGCGTTCAAGGCGGCGCAGGACGCGGACGCCGATCTGGTGGTGCTATCGGGCGACAGCCATAATGGCTGGGCGTTCGATCTGACCGAGGACGGCGGCCCGGTGGGCGTGGAATTTGCCGGCCACAGCGTCACCTCGCCCGGCATGGAGAGCTATTTCTCCACCGTGCCCGTAGCGACGCTGGAGGCTGCGATCCGCGAAACCAATCCGATGCTCAAATGGGCCAATTTCGGCAAACGCGGCTATATGACGGTGGAACTGACGCCAACGGCCGCCAGCTGCGACTGGAATTTCGTGAGCGATATCGCTGAGCGCTCCAGCACGATCACCGGTTCGCAAAACCTCACCGCGCGGCGCGGCGAACGCGCGCTGACCCAAGCCTGATCCCCGCGCCGCTCTCTCCGGCAGGAGAGGTTAGCGCTGTTCTACACAAAAGCCGCCGCACTAAGGTGCGGCGGCTCTTTCCAATCGTCGATCAGTTTTAGTTGCGAAAGACTCCAGCAAGAAGCCGTAGCGGGAAGGTGAAAGCCCTACCCCGTATACGGACCCTTGCGACTTTCCAGTCAGAACAAGCGCCCGCAACTCGCAACGAGACTTAGCCCTGAGGGCGTCCGCCGCCACCGCCACCGCCGCCGCGGTTCGTACGGCGACGTCGGTTACCGCCGCCGGGCTTGCCGGCGGACGGGCCGCGGTTCTGGCCACCGGCGCGCTGGCCACCCTTGCCCTCGCCGCCACGACGATCGCCGGAGGGCTTGCGCGCTCCGTCGCGACCGGCCGGCTTACCCTTCGCACCCGCAGGACGCGGTTTGAAGCGCTGCTGGCGCTGGCCGCCCATCTGCGGCGGGGGAAGCTCCTCAATCTCGGGCTTGTCGAAGCCCTTGGGGAGCGGAGCGATTTCCAGCTTCATCTTGATGGTGCGCTCAATATCGCGCAGCCACTGGCGTTCTTCCGGCCCCACCAGCGCGATCGCGGTGCCGCTGGCATCCGCGCGCGCCGTCCGGCCGATGCGATGCACATATTGCTCCGGCACGTTCGGCAGTTCGTAGTTGAACACGTGGGAAACGCCCGAAACGTCGATACCGCGCGCGGCGATATCGGTCGCGACCAGCACGGAGACGCCGCCGCGGCGGAAGGCGTTCAGCGCCTTTTCGCGCTGCGGCTGGCTCTTGTTACCGTGGATCGCGACGGCATCGATACCCACGCGCTCCAGATGCTTCACCAGCCGATCCGCGCCATGCTTGGTACGCGTGAACACGAGCACGCGGTCCGGGTCTTCGCTGCGCAGGAGGCTCGCCAGGATCTGCGGCTTGTCTTCGCTGCGCACGAACAGGCCATATTGGTCCACCTTTTCGGCGGTGGTCGACTGCGGCGCGACGGAGACCTTGGCAGGATCGCGCAGGAATTGCTGGCTTAGCTCGGCAATGGTCTTCGGCATGGTGGCCGAGAAAAATAGGCTCTGGCGCTTGTACGGCAGCAGCTTCACGATGCGCTTCAGCGGCTGCATGAAGCCGAGGTCCAGCATCTGGTCGGCCTCGTCCAGCACCAGAATCTCGACCATCGAAAGGTCGAGCGAATTCTGGTCGTACAGGTCGAGAAGACGGCCCGGCGTTGCTACCAGCACATCCACGCCCTTGGCCAGCGCGCGCTTCTGCCGATTGATCGGCACGCCGCCGAACGCGGTGGTGACATACAGCCCCGTGCCGCGGCCATAAGTGACCATGCTGTCGGCGATTTGCTTCGCCAACTCCCGCGTCGGCGCGAGCACCAGCATGCGGCACTGGTTGCGCCCGGTGCCGAGCTTCTTTTCGTTCAGGCGGTGAAGCGAGGGCAGCGAGAAGGCCGCCGTCTTGCCCGTGCCGGTCTGCGCGATGCCCAGGATGTCCCGGCCTTCCAGCGCCAGCGGAATTGCCTGCTGCTGGATCGGCGTCGGCTCTTCATAGCCTTCGCTCTTAAGGGTGTTCTGAAAGGTCGCGCCGAGCGCGAAATCGGAAAAATTGGTCATGAAATCTTTCGAAATAAGGCGGCTGCCTGGAAGCGCCTCATCCGGTTCGCCGCAAGACCTGCGGGTACGGATGATCGCGCCGCGCATGCGGCCGGATCGCTAAAGAAAGCGACCCGCGTGATCAGGCTGCCGTGAAAAAGTTTGCGATGAAGGATACGGCCGATGCCGGAAATTTCCGGCCCACACGCTGCGCGCATCCAAAAGCAGCCCTGCCGCCCTCGCTCAAGCCCACATGGATGCTGCGGCGCAAAAAGTCAATCGAAACGGATTCCGTCCCGTCCCGGCGCAATGATGGTGCAGCGCACAAAATTGCTTGCAACCACCTGCCCGCCTCATCATTCTTACACCATGGAACCGAACCAGATCGTCCTAGAAGCCATCGCCCGCCAGAAGTGCATCACGGCGACGTACAACAAGCAGAACGTCAAGCTGGCCCCCCATGTGCTGTGGACCCGGCATGACGATCTCTTCGTCGACGCGGTCGCGCTGGAACGCGATGGCAAACCGCCGCGCGAATACAAGATGGGCACCTACAAGATCGACGGGCTTAAGGATCTCGCGGTCCATGAACAGAGCTTCCTGCCCGCCACCACCTACAATCCGAACGACGAGAAATATGCGGCGGGCAAGCTGTTTGCGCTGGAGCCGCTGAAGGTCTGATCTTGGCGCTTTGCCGCCACGCTGGTAGGAGCGCGCTCGAACATCGCCCTTCCTGCACCTGAACGCAGCACCGAAAGCTCTTTCCCATGACCACCGTCCGCACCCGCGTCGCGCCTTCGCCGACCGGCGATCCGCATGTCGGAACCGCCTATATCGCGCTCATGAACTGGCTGTTCGCCAAGAAACATGGCGGGCAGTTCATACTGCGCGTGGAAGATACCGATCAGGTACGCTCGACGCCGCAATCGGAACGGATGATCCTGGAGGCGCTGCGCTGGCTCGGCCTGGGCTGGGACGAAGGCCCCGATGTCGGCGGCCCCCACGGCCCCTATCGCCAGTCCGAACGCACCGCGCTCTATCAGGAGCATGCTGCAAAGCTCGAGGCCGACGGCCACGCCTTCAAATGCTATTGCACGGCGCAGCGGCTCGATGCGATGCGCAAGCAGCAGATGAAAGCGGGCGAACCGCCGCGCTATGACGGCCGCTGCCTCACCGAAGAAGGCCGCGCGCAGGCCAAGGCGGAGAGCCCGGACGGCAGCTTCGTCCTGCGCATGAAAGTGCCGAGCGAGGGCGTGTGCACGTTCAAGGACGAACTGCGCGACGATCCGATCAGCATCGAATGGTCGAAGGTCGACATGCAGATCCTGATGAAGTCGGACGGTTTCCCGACCTATCACATGGCCAATGTGGTCGACGATCACGCGATGGGCATCACGCATGTGATCCGCGGCGAGGAATGGATCAGCTCGGTGCCCAAGCACGAGCTTCTGTACCGATATTTCGGCTGGCAACCGCCAAAGTGGGCGCACCTCCCGCTGCTGCGCAACGCGGACAAGTCCAAGCTGTCCAAGCGCAAGAACCCGACCAGCATTCTGTTTTTCCAGCGCGCCGGCTATCTTCCGGAAGCGCTCATCAACTTCCTGGGCCTCGCCGCAAAATCGGCTTCCGAGGGCGACGAGATGACGTCGCTCGCCGAACTGCGGGAGGATTTCGCACTCACCAACATTTCGCTGGGCGGGCCGGTGTTCGATGTCGGCAAGCTGGACTGGCTCAATGCCCGTTATTTGCGCGAAACGATGGATGCGCCACAATTCCTTAGTCGCGTGCGCGAATGGGCGCTCAACGAGGAGTATCTGCTGCCCATCGCTGAAATGGCGCAAAGCCGTGTCGAGAAGCTGGGCGATCTGGGCGGACTGGTGGCGATGTTCTTCCAGAACCGCCTCGACATGGACGACGCCAAACTGCGCGACGTGAAGATCGAGGCCGAGCAGCAGCGCCAGGCTTACCAACTTGCCCTGTGGCAGTTCGACAAGCTGGCCGAATGGGACAAGCCTTCGGTCGAGGGCGTATTGCGCGACACGGCAACCCGGCTGGACCTGAAGTTCAAGTTCATGGTCCGTGCCTTTTTCATCGCCATCACCGGCAGCCCGACCTCGGTTCCGCTGTTCGAGGCAACCGTGCATCTCGGCCGCGACATCGTGCGCGAACGCCTGCGCCATGCGCTCGAAATCCTGGGCAACCCGTCCAAGAAGGAACTGAAAAGCTGGGAAGAACTGCTGAACCGCCCTCTGCCGGAAGAGGCTTAATTCGCCAGAAGGTCCTGCAGTTCTTCGACCATCGCGATCATGCCGAGCAAATAAGCTGCCTCAATGCCCTCCGTGGCCCGTTCGGCAGTTCCGCGGTCCGTGGAAAGACGCCGCGTAAACTCCATCACGCGCGCGGCCATCAGTTCGATCCCGGAGCGCTGGTCATGTTCGCCCTCCGGCTCGGTACGATTGCGGGCAACGGTTTCGATGCGTTTTTCAAGCTGGAAGAGGATATCGTCCGGCGCCCAATTTGGCTGCGCGCACGGATCGAACTGGAAGGTGCGTATCAGCGCCCTCGTGCGCTGAAACCGCGCCATCAGTGGATCCCTTACCGATGGAAAGCTTGCGGAAGATCGAGCTGTCTTACCGACAGGCCTCGCGAACCGATGCGAAATATCCATTAGAATTGTTCCCCCAATTCCATTTTTTATCGAGTTATATCCCTGCCTACCTAATCTCGCGCGAAGTGCAGGTTGCCTGCACGAAAATCCGACAAGTTGATCAAGCATTTAGCCGACAAAGTCTCTCAGACAGACGACCGTTAAAATTTCCGGCGCGACCAATCATAAATTAGGTCATCTACAAACCGCCCTCACTCCAGATTTTTTCCGTTAAAGCTCAGTAGATTACCGTTTCTACGGCGGCAGCAGAAAAAATATAGAAACAATCTGTCAATAGTTTCTTTGTTTGTTCGCAACCTATCGGTGTTCGACAAAATGCTTTTAGCGTATGTTGCAGTACATTGACCGAATTTCGAAAGGGCATCTACAACTCCCGATCCAAGGGGTTCTCGGTATGCAAACATCCAATCTACTGGTGCGCCTGATGATCGAGGCATCGGACGGCAGGCCGTTGCCGGTCGCGAAGCAAATGTCGTTCAAGGCAGGGGCGCGCATCCCAGACGAACTTCTGTACGGCGAACACGCATTCATCATTGAAAAGGGCGTGGCAGCTACACTGCTGCTATCCCCCCGGACAGGCCGCACGTCGGAGGTCAGCATGTGCGGCTTCGAAGGTCTTTTCCCCTTGGGCCTTGTATTAGATATGCATCCACCGCGGGGTTACGTGGTTTTGCCTCAGTTGGGCGACCTGGAAGCCAATGTAGTCGATGTCACGGCATTCCGAGAATGGGTCGCAGGCCAGTCAAAACTTGAGCGTATGCTCTTGGATTATCTGTATTTCCAGCTCGTCGAGAAAAACACGACGATCGCCTGTATGGACCAGCAGGGCGTTGAAGAACGCATTTGTCGATGGCTGCTAATGTGTCACGATCGCACCTTCGGCGATTTCATCCGCATAACGCATGAGGAGATCGCCCAGATGATATCCTCCTACCGACCCACGGTGACTAACACCGTGCATCAGTTGGAGGAAACCGGCGCGATCAAACTGTACCGTGGCCAGATCGAAATGCTGAATCGCCACAAGCTGATTGAAATCTGCGACGGCACCTACGGTCCGGCCGAGCAATTCTATCGGCAGCATCTCGCGCCGTTCGGCAAATAGCCTCGCACCAATCCGGTGCGGATCGGTCCGACTAGGCCGCGATTATGACGATTACAGTTGCCGATCTTTTGACACGGCGATTACATAAGCTGCGAAAATTAGGAAGGCTCAGCGATACTTACCCGGGCCTTCGAATACCTTCAGTTCAGCACGGCTTTCGGCGGCATGTGCGCAAGCAGCATCTCGGACGTCACCGGTTTGCCGACAACCACGCTATCCCTAGCCCACGGCCCGATCTGATCCCGCGTGTATCCCGTCAGAATGAGAAACGGGATACCACGCCGATGCAGATCATTGGCAATCGGCTCTGCGCTTTCCCCGCCAAGATTGGCGTCGAGAATCGCGAAATCGGCCTCATGCTGTTCCAGAGCCTCGAGCGCGGTCGAAAGATGCTGGGCGTTGGCCGCCACCTGATAGCCGGCGCCAAGGAGCGTCATCTCGATATCCGCTGCGATCAACGGCTCGTCGTCGATAATCATTACACGCATAGCGACGGCCGACCTCCTTTCGGCATTCCGAGCCGAACTATAGCCTAATCAGTCCAGAACGGGAACAGTAATCTTCGAAAGCGGGCAATCGAGCGCCCAAGCGCGCTGTCCTTCACCCGATTCCCATGCGGTGGAGCCGTAAAGCGCGGCGGGCGTCATCTGATCGAGCACCAACGCGCTGAACGGGTTGAGCGCTGGACGCGGTTCCATCTCGCCGTCGACCTCCGTCCAGCGAAGGTGGAACTGATCACATTCGATCCGCCAGTTTAGGCCGAACCGCCGCGGCACGTCTTCGGCGTTCAGCCGCGCCGCGCCCCCGCATCCCAGTTCGAACAGGGCCAGCCCCAGCGTCTGCGCCGTCTGCGGGCTCAGTTCCACCCGCTCGCCGTCGATTTGGATCAGCTCTTCGGGCAGATCGCCGAACTCGACCAGCTGGACATGCGCCAGCTTGGCGAGATCGACCCCGCCCCAGTTCGTCGCGATGAACAGATCCTGCGTAGCCGAGAGCGATCCGATGCGCCGCGCGATCTCCATCGCGACGTCCTCCGGCGCGGTGTGCGCGGCGATGTGGCGGGCGACCGATTGGACGATGGCCAGCAGGTTCTTGGTGCGGTGGTTGACCTCGCCGAGCAGGGTGTCGATCCGCGCCCGGTGCTCCAGCACCACGCTGCTGTCGATACCGCTGGGCACGATGTGGCGGATGACGCCATCCGCGTCGCGCAGCGGCTTGACCTGGAAGTCGATCCATAGCTGGCTGCCATCACCGAGCTGCGCGTGCAGCTCCCTCCCGCGAGTCTCGCCTTGCACTGCGGCACGGCAGGCCTCGTGGATCCAGGTGCGCGCCGCCTCGTCATGCGCCCACCAGGGCCCCTCCCAGTAGTACTGACCGCGCGCTTCTTCGAGCGTAAGGCCGCCGAGCTCGAGCGACTTGCGGTCGACCGTCAGGATGCGGCCCTCGGCATCGCACAGCGCGGAGAAGCCCAGCGCCTCGTCCATCACGCCGCGCAGCAGGCGTGCGTTCAGCGCGCCACTTTCATCGGGGAAAGCGGTGTGCGCCTGAGGCGACTGAATGGGGGAAAACCTGCGGGTCACTGGACTGGACAAGCGCCCCAGACGACTGCTTGTTCCGCCGGTTCGACCGCGCCGCGTCGAATGCGTCCCTATCTGCGACATAAGCGCCACGCCCGCGGATCATGGCGCAGCGAGAGCCCAGCGAAGCGTGTGGGTGAGCCCGAACGCGCCGGTGCGCAGCAGCGGCCGCGTGAGCGGTGGGACCGAAAGCCCGTGCATCCGCCGCGCCCAGCCGGGCAACAGATCGATCCCCGCCTGCACGCTGAGCGATTGCATCGGCGCGAGGCTCGCCCGCTCCGGCCGGTAATCGAGCAGCGCGCGCTTCGCCGCCTCGGTGCGCTCATCCACCAGCAGCTCGGCGCGAAAGCCGTTCAGATAGGTCATTGCGCCGCGCCGGTCGGTCGGCAGGTCCACCCCGCCCAGCCGCGTGTTGATCCGCGCGATCTGCGCGAAATAGGCGTCCTGCCGCGCGCGGCTCATCATCGGTTCACGGTAGCGCATCCAGGCGCCGAGGAAGCTCACCGCCTCGGTGATGTGCACCCACCCGAGCAGGCGCGGATCGTCGGCGCGATAGGGCGTGCCGTCCGGCAGCGTGCCGGTGACATAGCCGTGGATGCGCCGGACTTGGTCGATCGCGGCCTCGGCCTGTGCACGGTTGCCGTAGGTGGTGGTGGCGATGAAGCGCGCGGTGCGCCGCAGCCGCCCCTGCATGTCGCGCCGGAAATCGCTATGGTCCCACACGCCGGCGAGCGCCAGCGGATGGAGCATCTGCAGGAACAGCCCCGCGATGCCCCCGATCATCATGGTCATCACATCGCCATGCACGTCGCGGATCACCGCGCCTTGCGGGAACAGCCCCTCGCCTTCATAGACCGAGGCATCGTCCCCCTCCTCGCGGAACAGGCTGCGCACCTCCTCCGCGATCGCGCCACGCAGCGAAGGGAGCCGCGGCGTCATGCGAGGAATCCAGCTTCACACACTTCACACTGTCCTGCGGCGGAAAATCGTTCAGCTTTCCGACCGCCGTTATGAACAGTTGACGTGGGCCGAAGGTGATCCGCGATGGTCATGAGCGCGAACATAACCGAAACAGCGGGTGTAGGACAGCGCTTTGCGGGCCTTCTCGCCGCATCGTCATTGCGAGGCCGCAGGCCGAAGCAATCCAGGGCCGTTGCAGCGCCGTATCCGCCCTGGATTGCTTCGTTGCCCTTCGGGCGCCTCGCAATGACGAGGGGCTATGAGGCGCGCTCTTCGCTCGCAATGACGGAGTGCTACGGCGAGCCCCATCCCCCTCACAACGCCCGCAGCGCACGCGCCGGGCGCACGCGCATTAGCGGGACCGATCCCGCCAGCCCGATGCCGAGCGTCAGCAGCGCGCCGCCGCCGAGCACGGCGATCACCGTGCCCCAGTCCGGTCGCCAGCTGAATTCGAACAGCTGCACGATCACCACCCAGGCACCCAGCCCGCCCAGCGCCAGCGCCAGCAGCGCCAGCGCCAAGGCCAGCATCGCATATTCCAACCCTTGCGCGCTCAGCACTTGGCGCCGCGTGGCGCCCAGCGTCTTCAGGATCACGCTGTCATAGCTGCGCGCCTGGCGGGAGGCGGCGATGGCGCCCACCAGCACCGCGATACCGGCCAGGATCGCCACCGAAGCCGCAGCCAGAATGGCATTTGCCATCTGGCGCATCAACGTGGTGATCTGCCCCACCACCTCGCCCACCGGAATGATCGACGACGACGGAAAGGCCTCCACCAGCGCGCGCTGCAGCCCGTCGGTGCGGTCCGCCGCGATGGTCGCCGCCACATTATGCGGCGCGGCCTTCAGCGTATCGGGCGTCACCACCATCACATAGTTGAAGCCCATCGTGTCCCAATTCACCTTGCGGGTGGAGGCGAGCTTGAACGTAATCTCCCGCCCCAGAATCGAGACTGTGATCGGATCGCCCAGCTTCAGGCCGAGCGTCTTCGCCGCCTCTTCGTCGAGCGAGATCAAAGGCGGCCCGCTATAATCCTTCGGCCACCACTGCCCGGACGTCAGATTGCTGCCTTCCGGCAGAACATCGGAATAGGTTAGGCCCCGCTCGCTGCGCAGGAACCAGGCACCTTCCGGTATCTCCTTCAGATCGGCGACGCGGATGCCCTTGTAGGCAGTGATCGAACCGCGCAGCGTGGGCACGATGTTGAGATCGGCATTCGGCGCGTACTCGTCCACGATCTGCCGAAACCGGCTTTCCTGATCCACCGGCACGTCGAGCACGAAATAGTCCGGCGCACGCTCGGGCACCACGGACGCAATCTCGTTGTTCAAACTGGTCTGGATCGCCGCCAGCGTGACGAACAGCGTGAGCGCAAGACCCAGCGCCACGACCAGCGCGGGCGTCTGCGATCCGGGCCGATGAAGGTTGGTGAGCGCCAGCCGCCACAGCGGATTGCGCGGACGCGGCACGCGCGCGGCGATCTTGGCGATAGCCCAGCCGATAGCGAGCAGGATGGCGAGGACAAGCGCGCTCGCGCCCAGCACCGAGGCGGCGAACAGCGGATCGCGCGCCGTACCGACTGCCAGCGCGGCGATGGCGATGACGGCGAGCAGGACCGGCCAGCGCGCCAACCAGTTACCGGGGCGCCAGCCGCCGCGCCCGCGCTCCACCACGCCGCGAAACAGCGAGGCGGCGGGCAGCAGCCGCGCGCGCGCCAGTGGCGGCAGCGTGAAGACAATTGCGATGAGCGCGCCGAAGATCGCCGCCTTGGCGAGCGGCAGTGCGAACAGCCCCAGTTCGGGCCGCACCGGCAGCAGATCGCCGATCATCCAGGCCAGCAGCGGCACCAGCGCCGCGCCGACGATCAGGCCGAGCAGGATCGCGCCCGCCGCCACCGCGCCAACCTGAAGGCCGTAAATACGGGCGATATCGCCGGAACGCGCACCGAGCACCTTCAGCGTCGCGATGCCGGGCCGCTTGCCGCCGAGATAGGATGCGACGCCATTGCCCACGCCGATTCCTGCGATGATGAGCGCGGTGAGACCGATCAGCTCCAGAAACTGACCCATCCGTTCGAAGAAGCGAAAGGCACCGGGCGAGGCGCGGTCCCGCGTGCGGAAGTCGAGGCCTGCGGACGGAAAGGCGCTTTCGATGCGCTCCGTCACCGCATCGGGCGCGAGGCCGGGGCGCGTCCGGATGCGATATTTGCTTTCATACATGCTGCCCGGCTGGATCAGCTCGGCGCGCTGCAGCCCGGCAAGCGAGCCGATCGCGACGGGGCCGAGCGTAAAGCCCTCGCCCACCCGGTCCGGCTCCTCCCCGATGATGCCGCGCACGGTATAATCGGCCTCACCATAGCGCAGGCGCGATCCCGGACGCAGGTTCAGGCGGTCGGCAAGCGTCTGGTCGATCAGGATTTTGTCGTCGCCAAGCGCGGGTGCGGCGCTGCCGTCGGCCAGCGTCAGCGTGCCGTAGAGCGGATAGCGACCATCGACGCCCTTGAACTCGGTCAGCACGGATTCGCCGCCTTCGGGCGCGCGGGCCATGGCGCGCATCCGCACCGTCTCGCTGACCGTCCCGGCCTGCGCGAACGCCGAGCGCTCCTCGTCATTGGCGGTGCGCTGGCTCATCTCCACTTCGACATCGCCGCCGAGCAGTTCGCGGCCCTGATCGGTCAGTGCCCCGGTGATCGAGGCGGTCAGGCTGCCGATCGCCGCCAGGGTCGCGACGCCCAGGAACAGGCAGAGGAATAGTAGGCGCAGGCCACGCAGGCTGGCGCTGAGGTCGCGCCGCGCCAGCCGCCAGGCGGCGGACCAGTTCAGCGCCTTCATGCCCGCCGGTCCGAGACGATCCGGCCGTCCTGCATTTCCAGCACCCGCTCGCAGCGTTCCGCCAGGCTTTCGTCATGGGTGATGATGATCAGCGTGGCGCCCGCTTCGGCGCGCCGTTCGAACAAGAGCTCGACGATGCCCTCGCCGGTCGTGCGGTCCAGATTGCCGGTCGGTTCGTCGGCGAAGATGATCGAGGGCCGCGGCGCGACGGCGCGGGCGATGGCCACGCGCTGCTGCTCGCCGCCCGAAAGCTGGGCGGGATAATGGGTGAGCCGGTGGCCGAGGCCGACCGCTTCCAGCTCCGCTCGCGCGCGTTCGAACGCGTCCGGGGCCCCTGCCAGTTCCAGCGGCACGGCGACATTCTCCTCCGCCGTCATGGTGGGCAGCAGATGGAAGCTCTGTAGCACGATGCCCAGCCGTTCGCGCCGCACCAGCGCCAGCGCGTCCTCGTCCAGCGCGGTGAAATCCGCGCCCGCCACGCGCACCTCCCCGCCGCTGGCCTGTTCCAGCCCCGCCAGGATCGCCATCAGCGAACTTTTGCCCGAGCCCGAGGGCCCCAGCAGCGCAACGCTGTCGCCCTGGCGCACCTCGAGATCGATACCGTGAAGGATATCGACGCGCGCGGCGGCATCGCCCAGCGACAGCGTGACATTGCGGGCGCCGACGACGATAGAGGATTGCGACATGTGGGAGATTCGACCTTTGCGATTTCGGTCCGTTCTATATGTGGCGGCGGCGCTGCTTTTCCAGCCGCTTGCCGCCTGTTCCTCCGAAAGCGACACGGCCACCGCGCCGGTGCAGAGCAGCGCGGAGGCAACGCCCGAAGCCGACGCGAGCGCGCCCGCGGCGGACGAAAAGCTGGTCGTGGCCTTCGGGGACAGCCTCTATGCGGGTTATCAACTCGATCCCGGCCAAGGCTTTGCGCCGCAGTTGGAGGCCGCGCTGGATGCGGACGGCGTGCCGGCGCGGGTGGTGAATGCAGGCGTTTCCGGCGATACCACGGCGGCGGGTTTGCAGCGCCTGGCCTTCACGCTCGACGGGCTGGTCCGCAAGCCCGATCTCGTACTCGTCGGCCTTGGCGGCAACGATATGCTGCGCGGCATCGATCCGCAGCAAACGCGCGAAAACATGACCGCGATCATGGAGGAGCTGAAAAAGCGCGGCATTCCCGTAATGCTCACCGGCATGCTCGCCCCGCCCAATCTGGGCCCGGACTATCGCACCAAGTTCGAGAGTATCTACCCAGATCTCGCCGCGAAATATGACGCGCCGCTCTATCCGTTCATCCTCGACGGCGTGCTCGGCAAGGGCAATCTGATGCTGGGCGACGGCATCCATCCCAATCCGGCGGGCGCAAAGCTGATCGCGGACAAGGTGGCCCCGCAGGTGGAAGCCGCGCTGAAGCGCTGAACCGCGCCGCTATCCACAGGCTTTTCCCCCACCCATTTCGCCGCGGGTCTTGGGGGCGGCGCGCACAGGCGGTAGCGTGATCCGCGATGAGCCACGATATCGTCATAGGCCATGAGGCATCCGGCGCGGCCGTTCCGATCGATATCGAGGAACTGCTGGCAAGCCGCCTGCTCGTGCAGGGCAATAGCGGATCGGGCAAATCGCACCTCCTGCGCCGCCTGCTAGAGGAAAGCGCCAAGCTGGTGCAGCAGGTGGTGATCGATCCGGAGGGCGATTTCGTGTCGCTCGCCGATCATTTCGGCCATGTCCTGATCGACGGCGCCAGCTATGCGCCTGCCGAGATCGAGGCGCTCGGTGCGCGCATCCGCGCTCACCGCGCCTCCGTCGTGCTCGCGCTGGAGGGGCTAGAGGTGGAACAGCAGATCCGGTGCGCCGCGCAGTTCCTGAACGCGCTGTTCGATGCGCCGCGCGAACATTGGTTCCCCGCGCTGGTGGTGGTGGACGAGGCGCAGCTGTTCGCCCCCGCCGTCGCCGGGGAAATCAGCGAGGACACCCGCCGCCTCACCCTGTCGGCGATGACCAATCTGATGTGCCGCGGACGCAAGCGCGGGCTGGCCGGCATCGTTGCCACGCAGCGACTGGCGAAGCTAGCCAAGAACGTCGCGGCGGAAGCTTCCAACTTCCTGATGGGCCGCACCTTCCTGGATATCGACATGGCGCGCGCCGCCGATCTGCTCGGCATGGAGCGGCGACAGGCCGAGCGCATCCGCGATCTGGAGCGCGGGCACTTCCTGGGCCTCGGCCCCGCGATCAGCCGACGCCCCGTGGCGGTAAAGATCGGGCCGGTGCAATCCGGCCCGCGCACCGCCGCGTCCGGCCTGCTCCCCCTGCCGGAGGTGAAGGCGGAGGATATGGAGGCGCTGCTGCACGAGGAACTGGCCGCCGCCACGCCGCCGCCGCCCCCTCCTCCGCCGCCGCGCCCCGCCGAAGAGCTGGTCAGCGACATCGCCGAGTTCGCCCGCGCGCCCGATCCGCCGCAGACGCTGGAATCCTCCGCCGATGCCCGCGACGCGATGGACGCCGTCCTCACCGCAATGGCGCGCGAGGCGAACGCCACCTTCCGCTCGCCGAGCCGGCTCTATCAGGATTTCGCGACGCGCGTGCGCCAGCAGAAAATCGGCCTCGTGCCGCCGGATCTGAACGAATTCCGCCGCCGCTTCTCCATCGCCAGCGCCGATCTGGACCGGCTGGACGCGGCCACCCGCGCCACCATCCTGCAGCTGGCGGGCGATTTGTCGGACGATGTGCTCGCCCCTTTCCTCGTCATCGCGCGCGCCGCTGCCGAGGGACTGGACTCGCCGGATGAGGACGAGCTGGCCCGTGTCTACGGCAGCAGCTCGCCGGGCCGCATCCGCCGCCTGCTCGAACATTTCGAAAAAACCGGCCACATCGTGGTGCGCACGGAATTCGGCGGCGGGCGGCGCATCTTCGTGCCGGGCCTGGCCGATATCCTGGCCTGAGCCCCGCTGAGCGATCCGCGCTTTACTGGGCCTGCGGTTGCCGCCGCTCCGCGAACCATTGCCGCAGCATCGCCGCGGTGCAGCCGAACTGGCCGCCGGTGCCCACCGCGCTGCAGCTGCCCGGGATGGTGTAGCGCAGCGAATCCTCCATCCCCTCCACCTTGTCGGTCCAGCTGCGGTCGGTTGCATCCAGATGTTGCTCGCGCACGCCTTCGGGAATGCGATAGCGCTCCGATTCCGGATGATGCGCGCACACGACGATCTCGTCATCCTCCCCCTTCGGGCAGGCATCATTGCCGTACACCGCGACGGGGATCGCCCGCACCACGGTGCCGTCGGGCAGCACCTCGTCCTGCGCAGACGCCGGGGCGGACAGCGCCGCCGCCATCAGTAGTGAGACAAAGATCGCTCGGCGCATCGTCATTCCTTTCGCGCCCCCCTTAGCCTATGCAGTCCCCGATACAGGAACGCCGCGCCGCGCGCGCCGATCCCGCTATCAGCGAATATGCCGACGCCCGGATGAACGGGCGCGCTCCCCCCACCGGAAAGTCCCCACCTATGCGCCTTCGCGATATTCTGCTTGCCGTTGCGGTGATGGCCGTATGGGGCACGAATTTCGTGGTGATTCACGAAGCGCTGGCGGTGCTGCCTCCCTTGCTGTTCGCCGCCCTGCGCTTCACCCTCGCCTTCGCGCCCGCCGCTTTCTTCGTGAAGCGCCCGCCAGTGCCCTGGGCGCAGCTGATCCTCTACGGCCTGTTGATCGGCGTCGGCCAGTTCGGCGTGCTGTTCATCGCGATGGACGGGCAGATCACGCCCGGCCTCGCCTCGCTCGTTGTACAGATGCAGGTGTTCATCACCATCGGACTGTCGGTCTGGCTGACCGGCGAGCGGCTGAAGGCGATGCAGATTGTCGCGCTCCTGCTCGCCGCCGGAGGCATCGGTTTGATCGCGCTGCATATCGAAGGCGACACCACCATTTTGGGCCTGCTCCTCGTGCTGTTCGCCGCGGCGAGCTGGGCGGCGGGCAATATGGTCGCGCGGCGCAAGGGCGATGCCGACATGCTGGGCTATATCGTCTGGAGCAGCCTCGCCCCCGCGCCGGTGCTGCTGATCCTGGCGCTGATGGCCGAAGGGCCGGGCACGGTCATTGCAGCGGTGCAGGCGGCGGGCATCAGCGCTTGGGCGGCAATCGCCTGGCAGGCGGTGGGCAACACGCTGTTCGGCTACGGCGTCTGGGCGACCCTCCTCGCGCGCTACCCCGCCGCGACAATTGCCCCCTTCGCGTTGCTGGTCCCCGTCTTCGGCATCGGCGCCTCGGTGATCCTGCTCGGCGAGCCGTTGCCGATGTGGAAGCTTATCGCATCCGGCATGGTGATCGCCGGGCTCGCCGTCGGCTTCGTCGACACGAAGAAGCTGGCACGCAGATTGTCGCGCGGCCAGCAGGGGTGATGCCTATTCTACGCCACCCACACCACATCTGCTCCTCTTTCCAACAACTAAGCTCTGCCCGGTAATCGAACCAACGGCACGGTCGGCACATCCCGCCGGTCCGCTCACTCTAGTCGCGCTACCTCGCTGGAATGGAGCTGCTGAGAAAGCTAGCTGACGACTGATAGCCTGTTGGCCGTGCTGGCACTAGGATGGGCACCATTGTCGATCCATCGGGGGAAGATTTTATGTTGTCGCGGCTGGCCATGACGTTTCTCCTCCTGTTCAGCGCAACCGGATCGGTCGCCGCTCAGACTGCGGATGCCGACAGCTCGCCTCTAAGGATCGAGGTGCCGAAGGTGGAGCGCGAGGGTATTTGGCAGCCGACTGCCGGCGGAACGCAGGTGCCGCTCTGGCCTGAAGATATTCCTCTCGCAAAACCCGACAGCGGCGACCATCCCGAGGCAACCGGCAACGGCTCTCCCTTGGTCGGCGGAAGAATGTGGCACTGGGCCAGCTATATCACCCGGCCTACAATGACGATCTACACACCCGAAGGCCGCAACACTGGAACCACGATGATGGTTTTGCCGGGCGGCGGCTTTTACGCTGTCGCCATGGATCTTGAGGGCACCGAGATTTGCGACTGGGTGGTGCAGCAAGGCATTACCTGCGTCCTGCTGAAATACCGCACGCCGCAAGTCTGGCCGAAGATCGATGGAAAGCAACAGCGGCCCGAGGTGTTGTTGGGCCTCGAAGACGCTCAGCGTGCCATGGGCTTGCTACGTCAGAATGCCGCGGCCTACGGGATCGATCCGCACAAGATCGGCGTGATCGGATTTTCCGCTGGCGCGTATCTGGCGGCAAACATGAGCAACACCTACACGCGCACCTACCCGCCCGGCGACGCCGCCGATGAGGCGTCTCCGCGGCCCGATTTTGCGATCATCGCATATACGGCCCGCATGTGGGACAACAGCAAGGGCAAGAATAGTCTCGAACTGAAACCCTGGGTAAAGATCAACCCTGAGGCACCTCCGACGCTGATTATTCATGCGATGAACGACCCCGTGGACGACATCCGGCAGCCGATGGCCTACGCTCTGGCGTTGAACGATGCAGGCGTACCGGTGGATATGCGGCTCTACGCCAAAGGCGGGCACGCATTCGGAATGCGGCCAACGGGCGATCCGATTACGAAAGAGTGGCCCGAGCAAGTAAAGCAGTGGCTCGAAAATCTCGGAATGCTTTGACCGCCGGCGCGACTTGCAAGCGACGCGAGGTCAGAAGGTAGCATGTCCACGTTAGGCTTAAAGCTCGGCCAGGACCTTCGCTCCCTGACTAGCAACTCTTCCCGGTTTCGCGCGCTGTCTCCATTCATCCTCGAGGACCATTCCGATGCCGCTACACTTTCGCGCCGCCACACTCGCGGACATTCCTGCGATCATTGAGATGCTGGCGGACGATTTTCTAGGCGCCTTACGCGAGGATTATCGGACCGCGGGCTTTGCGCGCTACGAAGCGGCCTTCGCGCGGATCGATGCGGACCCGAACCAGTTTCTGTGCGTCGTCGAGGAGGAGGACGGCACTCTGGTGGGCACGCTCCAGCTCAGCTTTCTAGCTGGTCTCATTCAGAACGGTGCGACGCGTGGTCAGATCGAGGCGGTTCGTGTAGCGTCGGATCGGCGCGGTCGTGGGATCGGGGAGGCGATGATCCGTTGGGCGATCGAGGAGTGCCGCGCGCAAGGCTGCTCGATCGTTCAGTTGACGACAGATCGGCGTCGGACCGAGGCGCATCGTTTTTACGATCGTCTTGGGTTTGCGGCGTCGCATCTTGGATACAAGCTGGCGCTCTGATCGGGCGCGGCTTTAAGGCTGCGGATTCCGGGCACAAAAAAACCGGCCAGTCGCAAGACCGCCGGTGTGTTGAGTTTGGTTGCGGGAGTAGGATTTGAACCTACGACCTTCAGGTTATGAGCCTGACGAGCTACCGGACTGCTCCATCCCGCGACACTTTGTGTGTGCCTCAAGCGCCGGCATGGACATCCGTCCACTTGGCTTTCCTCGCGCCTTCGGCGCTGCGGGCGGCCATTCGGCCTTGCGAAGCCTTGCGGCTTCGTTGGCTCCCCAATGAAGGGGTCTCAACATTATGAATGGGTTTTCCCTTAAGCGCCGGCTGCAATGCCTGGCGACGACCTACTCTTCCGGTGCTTAAGCAACAGTACCATCGGCGCTGTCTGGTTTCACGTCCGAGTTCGGGATGGGATCGGGTGGGTCACAGACGCTATGGTCACCAAGCAATGAAGCCGGCGCATAAGGGGTTTAATCGATGCACGTTTACACTGTTCTATCAGGCGTATCGGGCTGAAGTTCGTCCACCGGACGGTGCGAGGATCATTGCTGATCCGCACTGTCGTTGATGGTGGGACTCTTCAAGCGCGAATTGAGTAATTAGGACTGGTTAGCTCCATGCATTACTGCACTTCCACACCCAGCCTATCAACGTCGTGGTCTACGACGACTCTATGAAATCTAATCTTGAGGGAGGCTTCCCGCTTAGATGCTTTCAGCGGTTATCCCGTCCATACATAGCTACCCTGCTGCACCGCTGGCGCGATGACAGGTACACCAGAGGTATGTTCAACCCGGTCCTCTCGTACTAGGGTCAACTCCTCTCAAATTTCGACGCCCACGGCAGATAGGGACCAAACTGTCTCGCGACGTTCTGAACCCAGCTCACGTACCACTTTAATTGGCGAACAGCCAAACCCTTGGGACCTGCTCCAGCCCCAGGATGTGATGAGCCGACATCGAGGTGCCAAACGATTCCGTCGATATGAGCTCTTGGGAATCATCAGCCTGTTATCCCCGGCGTACCTTTTATCCGTTGAGCGATGGCCCTTCCACGAGGGACCACCGGATCACTATGACCGACTTTCGTCTCTGCTCGACTCGTCAGTCTCGCAGTCAGGCAGGCTTATGCCATTGCACTCTAACAGACGGTTTCCAACCGTCCTGAGCCTACCATCGCGCGCCTCCGTTACTCTTTAGGAGGCGACCGCCCCAGTCAAACTACCCGCCACAGAGGGTCCCAGCGCCGGATAACGGCGCGTGGTTAGACATCAGAAAAGCACAGGGTGGTATTTCACCTATGGCTCCACTCGGACTGGCGCCCAAGTTTCAAAGCCTCCCACCTATGCTACACAGTTCTTTCCTAATGCCACTCTGAAGCTGCAGTAAAGGTGCACGGGGTCTTTCCGTCTAACCGCGGGTACTCCGCATCTTCACGGAGAATTCAATTTCGCTGAGCATATCCTGGAGACAGTGGGGAAGTCGTTACGCCATTCGTGCAGGTCGGAACTTACCCGACAAGGAATTTCGCTACCTTAGGACCGTTATAGTTACGGCCGCCGTTTACTGGGGCTTCAATTCGGAGCTTGCACTCCTCCTCTTAACCTTCCAGCACCGGGCAGGCGTCAGACCCTATACGTCGTCTTGAAGCCGACTTAGCAGAGCCCTGTGTTTTTGCTAAACAGTCGCTACCCCCTGGCCTGTGCCCCCCGACAGTGCTTGCGCATAGCCGGGGCCTCCTTCTTCCGAAGGTACGGAGGCAATTTGCCGAGTTCCTTCAGGATACTTCTCTCAAGCGCCTTGGTATACTCTACCTGACCACCTGTGTCGGTTTCGGGTACGGTCTATACGGTGGGGCTATTTCCTGGGACAACTTCACCGCCCGGACAATCCAATAAGTCCGAACAATTTACGCCATCCGTCACACACCACCAGGCTCACGAATATTTACGTGATTCCCATCGACTACCCCCTTCGGGCTCGTCTTAGGGACCGGCTAACCCTGCTCAGATTAGCTTTAAGCAGGAACCCTTGGTCTTTCGGCGACAGTGCATCTCACACTGTTTATCGCTACTCATGTCAGCATTCGCACTTCCGATACCTCCACCCTCCATTACCAGAGAGCTTCATCAGCCTACGGAACGCTCCGCTACCGCTCGAAGTAAACTTCGAACCCTAAGCTTCGGTGCACGTCTTGAGCCCCGATACATTTTCGCCGCAGGAACCCTTATTTAGACCAGTGAGCTGTTACGCTTTCTTTAAA